>NZ_CP077221.1:2522500-2767500 GCF_019046985.1 Aeromonas sp. FDAARGOS 1417
CCTGATGGCGGCAGACCTGCTCTGGTTGCCGCTTTGTACCTGGTTCCTTGCCAAGCCGATCTTGATAACCCGGCAATGGCGCAACCTCTTCTTCGTGCCCCTGTTGCTGATACTGACCTTGCTCAATGGTGCCAGCTGGTTATGGCAGGCCGATTGGACCACCGTTGAGCACCTATTGATCACCACTGTGCTGTTGTTTACCACCCTGATCGCCGTGATGGGTGGAAGGGTGATTCCGTTCTTCACCGCCCGAGCAACCGGTCAGGAGAAAGCTGCACCTCTACTCTGGCTGGAGCGGGCGGCGCTCGCGACACAGTGGCTTATCTTGCTCTGCTGGCTGTTACTCCCCACCCAATGGGTCACCAGCATATATATAGTGCCTCTCTATATAGTGGCGGCGAGTTTGCATCTGTGGCGGCAACTGCGTTGGCATATGCCATCGACCCTTGCGCATCCCCTGCTGTGGTCACTCCATCTCGCCTATTTGTTTATCCCTCTTGGCCTGCTCGCCCTTGCGGCACATAGCACGGGTCTGCCCATCACGTTGTCGATGGCCAGTCACCTGCTCAGCGCAGGCTGTATGGGCACCATGATCCTGGGCATGATTGCCCGAGTCTCCCTCGGCCATAGCGGTCGGGCCTTGCAGGTAGGACGCAGGATCACTGGCGCATTCGCCCTGGTTATCGCTGCCGCTACAATGCGGGTGACGATTCCGCTGTTCTGGCCTGCTTATACCCTGCATGGCTGGAACCTCAGCGCGCTTGCCTGGATCGCAGCCTATGGTCTGTTTGTCTGGGTCTATACCCCGATACTGATCCGCCCCAGAGCAGATGGTCGACCGGGTTGATGACTGCGGAACATGTTCAGGGTGTTGCCACCGGATAGTGGATGAGGTTGTGGAAAATCGCCGGGGCTATGCCCAGATTGCGATAACCGTGGGGACGGTCGGCAGCAAAACGCACCGCCTCTCCTTGCACCAATGAACGCCACTCCCCTTCCACCAGCACCTCCATCATGCCGCTGATGACGATGACATGTTCGGTCACTCCCGGCTCATGGGACTCGGATTCACGCTGGTAACCCGGCAACAGGGTCAGCTCAAGCAATTCGAAGCCAAACCGGTTTTCATAAGGGAAGAGCGGCGCCACTTGCATGCCCTCTCCCGCTGGCTGCTGGCGAATGGCATCGGCGGTGCGATAGAGCACCTCAGCCTGCGCAGCGGGTGTGGGCTCAATGAAACTGGAAAATGAGACTCGAAAACCGGTGGCTATCTTCCATAGCGTCGCCACCGTCGGGCTGGACTCTCCCCGCTCAATCTGCCCCAGCATCGCTTTGCTGACACCCGTTTCGCGCGCGGCGGCATCCAGGCTCCAGCCGCGTTCGCTGCGCAGCCCCTTCAGTCGAGCAGCCAGATGCTGACTCATCTCTTGCATAACTGCCTCTTTATTACTCTTGCACGATGCACCTTGTGCGCTATAACGCACGGCGATATAGTCAAAGCTGTATTGTACGTAATAACGCACAGCGCGTCACAACGCCAAGAGGAAGAGTCATGCCCTTCGCACTCCCCCATCTGGTCGCAGGCTTTATCGCAGTGATGGTCGGCTACACCAGTTCCGTCATCCTGATCATCCAGGCCGCCACGGCAGCAGGTGCTGATACTGCTCAAGTCGCCTCCTGGCTCTGGACGCTGGGGATCGGCATGGGGGTGAGCTGCATCGGCCTCTCTCTCTATTACCGCATACCCATACTAACCGCCTGGTCCACACCGGGCGCGGCACTGCTGATCATCACGCTTGGCAACTTCACTCTGGCGGAAGCCATCGGCGCCTTTGTGATCTCCTCCCTGCTGATCACTCTGTGTGGCATCAGCGGCTGGTTCGACCGTTTGATGAAACATATCCCGGCTCCGCTGGCCGCCGCCATGCTGGCTGGCGTACTGCTCAGATTCGGACTTGATCTGTTCAAGGTCGCCCCGCAAGACCCCTTGCTGCTTGGCACCCTGCTGCTGACCTTCCTGCTGGGGCGTCATCTCTGGCCCCGCTATACCATGGTGCTGGTACTGGGAGTAGGGATGCTGATCTGCAGCGTGCGGGGGGATCTGCAGCTGGCAACTCTACACTGGCAACTCGCCAGCCCAGTCTGGACATGGCCAGTCTTCTCCCTTGATGCCCTGTTTGGCATCGCGCTGCCGCTGTTCATTGTCACCATGACATCGCAAAACATGCCGGGGATTGCCATCTTGCGGGCCCATGGCTATCAGCCTGCCACCTCCTCGCTGATCAGCTGGACCGGCCTGACCGGCCTGCTGCTCGCCCCTTTTGGCGGCTATGCCTTCAATCTGGCTGCCATCACTGCCGCCATCTGCATGGGCAAAGAGGTCGACCAGGATACCAAGCGCCGCTGGCCTGCTGCGGTTTGGGCGGGTTGCTTTTATCTCGTGACCGGCTGCTTCGGTGCAACCGTCGCGGCCCTGTTTAGCGCCTTTCCGGCAGCTCTTGTCACCTGCGTCGCTGGTTTGGCCCTGCTAAGCACCATCGGCAGCAGTCTGCACTCGGCCTTGCAACAGGATGAAGCGCGAGAAGCTGCACTGCTCACCTTTATTATTACCGCGTCCGGGATCAGCCTGCTCGGCATCGCGGCAGCCTGCTGGGGTCTGCTGATTGGTCTGGCTATCTATCAGTTCCAATCATATCGACAAAGGAATCAATTGAACCTCAAACCGTGAACCTCTGCACACTATCCAGATAAAATGATTCACAAGTGAAACTAATTTCCTTCTAGTGGCGTCAGGGCACCAATCTTCCCGGACATGGTGCCCTGTCAGGTTCCATGCAACGGAGAATAAAAATGAAAAATCAGGCTGTCTTGTTACTACTGGCCATACTGGGTGCTACAAGCGTCCAGGCTGCCGATACGGATCGAGAGCTGGCTCGCCAGCTCGCACTTCAGCAGAAAAACCTGCTGCCCCTGCTGAGCAATCAGCAATACCAGAGCCCGCTTCCCACCCTGCTGCAGAAGGCCAGTCCACGGCTTAAACGGCAGGCGAGCGATGCCAACCAGGCGGCCATCAGCCGGCAAGGACTGGATGGCGAGGTCAAGCAACTGATGCAGTTGCGACTGGCCAACACCGATCAGGCCGCCGCACTGCAACAGGGCGTCGAACCGCTGGTCGCCTATGTTCCAAGTGGAGATGAGAAGAGCTGGAGCGCCATTGAAGCGTTCGACAGCGCTGGCAATCCCGTCTATCTGGATGTGGACAAGGCACCGGCCCGGCCGGTTCTGGTAGTCGAAGCCGATCCCGTCAAAGCCAAGAACGCAGGCTTGAAGGTGATGCGCAAGGCGCTGGCCGATGCGGATCTGCAAAGCGCTCCGCGAGTGGCGGCCAGCACGGCGCCACTCAAGACCAGTATCCTGAAAAAGATCAGACTGAAGGATGATCAGGAGCCCTGGCTGCTCGGCGCGGCCGAAGTGTATGCGGTGGTCGCAGGGGTCAATCCCAGTCGGGATGAGCCAGTAGTCGATATTGTCGACATGCCCTACCTCGACTATGACAACACAGACTACACCCCCAACCAGATCCTGGTTTACTGGGATCGCTATCGTTGGGGTGCCGTCGATGTGGTGATGATGGAGCAGGATGACAACGTCAACTACAAGGATCTGAGCGCCCTGCTGATTGAAGCCCTCAAACTCGGCTTTACTGCAGGTGGCGTGCCGGAAGCGCTGCCCTTCCTCGATCTCGGCGGTCGCATCGTCAAGGCACTACCCGACTCCTGGATGACCAACAACGACGACTATCTGGATACCTTCTACACACTGGAACAGGATCAGGTCTATCGCCAGTATCCGGGAGCGGCAGGCAATGCCGTGATCGATCTCGAGCCGAAAGAGATCGCCCCGACCAGACCCTGACGGGACAGCCGAAAACAAAAAGCCGCTCATTCGAGCGGCTTTTTAGACAAGAGGGGAAGAAAATTACTTTTTCTTCTTGGCCTTGGCGTTCGGCAGGTCGGTGATGGAGCCTTCGAACACTTCGGCAGCCAGACCCACGGACTCGTGCAGAGTCGGGTGAGCATGGATGGTCAGCGCGATATCTTCGGCGTCAGCACCCATCTCGATGGCCAGACCGATTTCACCCAGCAGTTCACCGCCGTTGGTACCCACGATGGCACCACCAATGACGCGGCCGCTCTCCTTGTCGAAGATCAGCTTGGTCATACCGTCGGAACAGTCGGACGCGATGGCTCGGCCGGAAGCAGCCCACGGGAAGGTGGCGACTTCGAAGTTCAGGCCCTGTTGCTTGGCTTCCTTCTCGGTCAGACCAACCCATGCCATCTCTGGCTCGGTGTAGGCGATGGACGGGATCACTTTCGGGTCGAAGTAGTGCTTCTTGCCGGCGATAACTTCAGCGGCAACGTGACCTTCGTGAACACCTTTGTGTGCCAGCATCGGCTGGCCAACGATGTCACCGATGGCGTGGATGTGCGCCACGTTGGTACGCAGCTGCTTGTCCACCTCGATGAAACCGCGCTCGGTCACGGCAACGCCAGCTTTCTCGGCATCCAGCATCTTGCCGTTCGGCACACGACCTACGGCAACCAGCACGTTGTCGTAACGAACCGGCTCGGCCGGGGCGTGTTTGCCTTCGTAGGAGACGTACAGGCCGTCTTCGCGCGCTTCAACTGCGGTGACCTTGGTCTCCAGCATGATGTTGAATTTCTTGGCGACGCGCTTGGTGTAGATCTTGACGATGTCTTTGTCGGCAGCCGGAACCAGCTGGTCGGCAAATTCAACCACGTCGATCTCGGAACCCAGAGAGGAGTAAACGGTACCCATCTCCAGACCGATGATGCCGCCACCGATAACCAGCAGTTTGCCGGGAACGGTTTTCAGCTCCAGCGCATCGGTAGAGTCCCATACGCGCGGGTCATCGTGGGGGATGAACGGCAGCTTCACCGGACGGGAACCGGCCGCGATGATGGCGTTGTCGAAGGTCACGGTAGTCTTGCCGTCTTCCCCGGTCACTTCGAGCGTGTTCGGGCCGGTAAATTTACCCAAGCCGTTAACAACCTGAACTTTACGCATCTTGGCCATGCCAGCCAGACCGCCGGTCAGCTGGTTGATAACCTTCTCTTTCCACAGACGGATCTTGTCGATGTCGGTCTGCGGTGCACCGAAGACGATGCCGTGCTCGGCCAGCGCCTTGGCTTCTTCAATCACTTTGGCAACGTGCAGCAGCGCCTTGGAGGGGATGCAGCCCACGTTCAGGCAGACGCCACCCAGGGTGGAGTAACGCTCGACGATAATAGTATCCAGACCCAGATCGGCTGCACGGAAAGCAGCGGAATAACCGGCAGGGCCAGCACCCAGTACTACGACCTGGGTTTTGATTTCTTTACTCATCATGACCTCTTTGTCGTTCTTATATCCCCGGACAGCGCAGTCTTATACCGAAACGGGTGGCTGCAGCCGTGAAAAAAACGGGGCAAGTTTACGATCATGTTAATGAAATGAGAAGTAAAAAGGGCAGGCTCTGGGCCCGCCCTCTCACTTACAGGACCAGTCGACGAATGTCGGACAGCACGCCGTTCATGGTGGTGATGAAGCGAGCCCCATCGGCACCATCGATCACGCGGTGGTCGTAGCTCAGAGCCAGCGGCAGCATCAGGCGCGGCGCGAACTCTTTGCCGTTCCACTTCGGCTTCATCTCGGACTTGGAAACACCGAGGATAGCCACTTCCGGCGCGTTGACGATCGGGGTAAAGCTGGTACCGCCGATGCCACCCAGGCTGGAGATGGTGAAGCAACCGCCCTGCATGTCGGCAGCGGTCAGCTTGCCGGCACGGGCCTTCTTGGAGATCTCGGCCAGATCGCGAGACAGCTCCATGATGCCCTTCTTGTTAACATCGCGCACCACGGGCACAACCAGACCGTTGGGGGTATCTACCGCCACACCGATGTGGATGTACTTCTTCATGATCAGCTTGCTGCCATCTTCGGACAGGGAGCTGCAGAAGCGCGGGTGAGCTTCCAGCGCCTTGGCGGCGGCTTTCAGGATGAACACCAGCGGGGTGATCTTCACGTCTGCCTTCTGCTTCTCGAGCATCGCGTTCTGCTCTTTGCGGAACGCTTCCAGCTCGGTGGTATCGGCTTCGTCGAACTGGGTGACATGAGGGATCATGACCCAGTTGCGGTGCAGGTTCGGACCGGAGATCTTCTGGATGCGGGTCAGCTCGACCTCTTCCACATCACCGAACTTGCTGAAGTCTACTTTCGGCCACGGCAGTACGCCCAGACCGTTGCCACCGGCTACGCCAGCAGAGGCAGGAGCGGACTCGGCACGCTTGATGGCATCCTTCACGTAGGCTTGCACGTCTTCTTTGACGATGCGGCCCTTGCGACCGGAGGCTTTCACCTTGGCCAGGTTGACGCCGAACTCGCGCGCCAGACGGCGTACTGCCGGAGAGGCGTGCACGTAAGCATCGTTGGCAACGAAATCGGTCGCAGCGGCAGTAGCCTGGGCAACCGGAGCCGGAGCAGCGGCAACAGGGGCTGCAGCGACCGGAGCGGCAGCTTGAGCAACCGGCGCGGCGGCAGGAGCAGCGCCAGCTACTTCGAAGACCATGATCAGGGAACCGGTGGAGACCTTGTCACCCGCCTTCACCTTGATCTCTTTGACCACACCGGCGAACGGCGCAGGCACTTCCATGGAGGCCTTGTCACCTTCCACGGCGATCAGGGACTGGTCGGCTTCAACCTTGTCACCCACCGCAACCATGATCTCGGTGACTTCCACTTCGTCGCCACCGATATCCGGTACGTTGACCTCTTTGGCAGCAGCGGCAACCGGAGCAGCAGCCACAGGCGCGGCAGCTTGAGCCGGAGCAGCAACGGCAGCAGGCGCAGCGCCAGCCACTTCAAATACCATCACCAGAGAGCCGGTAGAGACCTTGGCACCAGCGGCAACCTTGATCTCGACCACGCGGCCTGCGAACGGAGCCGGTACTTCCATGGAGGCCTTGTCACCTTCCACGGCAATGATGGACTGGTCAGCTTCTACCATGTCGCCCACGGCAACCATGATTTCAGTCACGTCCACTTCGTCGTCACCGATGTCCGGTACGTGCACATCTTTGCGCACGGCAGCGGCAGGTGCGGCGGCCGGAGCAGCAGCAACCGGTGCAGCCACTTCCGCAGGGGCAGCAGCGCCTTCGGCTTCAAAGATCATGATCTGGGAACCGGTGGCAACCTTGTCGCCCACCTTGATCAGGATCTCTTTGACGATACCGGCGGACGGAGCCGGAACTTCCATGGAGGCCTTGTCGCCTTCTACCGCGATGATGGACTGGTCCAGCTCGACCTTGTCACCTACGGCCACCATGATCTCGGTGACTTCAACCTCATCGGCGCCGATATCCGGCACCATAATCTGTTTGGACATTGTGCTTTATCCTCTTGCGTCGATCCGCGTGGCTGGCTGATGCCGCCACGCACATCTCGCGTTAACCGTTTTAAATCCTGGCAGGGTCGCGCCGTATGACGGCGCGACCCTTGATCCACTTACGCGTACAGCGGGTTGACCTTGTCGGCATCGATGCCGTACTTGGCGATGGCGTCGGCCACAACCTGCTTGTCTACCTCGCCGCGCTTGGCCAGTTCGGTCAGAGCAGCAACCACCACGTAGAACTCGTTCACTTCGAAGTGACGACGCAGGTTGGCACGGCTGTCGGAACGGCCGTAACCGTCGGTACCCAGCACACGGTAGTTCTCGGTCGGAACGAAGGCGCGAACCTGATCGGCGAAGGACTTCATGTAGTCGGTCGCAGCGATGGTGGCTTCGGAACCCAGTACCTGAGCGATGTACGGTACGCGAGCTTCGGCAGTCGGGTGCAGCATGTTCCAGCGATCCGCGTCCTGACCGTCACGAGCCAGCTCGTTGAAGGAGGTGACGCTGAACACATCGGAACCGATGCCGTACTCGCTGGCCAGGATCTGGGCAGCCTTGCGCACGTGACCCAGGATGGAACCACAACCCAGCAGCTGAACTTTCGCCTTGGCACCGGCGACGGATTCCAGCTTGTAGATACCCTTGCGGATGCCTTCCTCGGCGCCTTCCGGCATGGCCGGCATGGCGTAGTTCTCGTTCAGGGTGGTGATGTAGTAGAACACGTTCTCCGGGTTCTCACCGTACATGCGGCGCAGGCCGTCCTGTACGATCACCGCCACTTCATAGGCGTAGGACGGGTCGTAGGAGATGCAGTTCGGGATGGTGTTCGCCAGGATGTGGCTGTGACCATCTTCGTGCTGCAGACCTTCGCCGTTCAGGGTAGTACGACCGGAGGTCGCACCCAGCAGGAAGCCACGGGCTTGCTGGTCACCGGCTGCCCACGCCATGTCGCCGATCCGCTGGAAGCCGAACATGGAGTAGTAGATGTAGAACGGGATCATCGGGCAATCGTTGGTGCTGTAAGAGGTCGCAGCAGCCAGCCAGGAGGACATGGCGCCCAGCTCGTTGATACCGTCTTGCAGAACCTGACCCTGCTTGTCTTCCTTGTAGTAGGAGACGATGTCGCGGTCTTGCGGGGTGTACTGCTGACCGTGCGGGCTGTAGATACCGATCTGGCGGAACAGACCTTCCATACCGAAGGTACGGGCTTCGTCAGCGAGGATCGGAACAATGCGCTTGCCGATGGACTTGTCTTTCAGCATCACGTTCAGGGAACGCACGAATGCCATGGTGGTGGAGATTTCGCGCGCCTGCTCACCCAGCAGCGGGCCAAAGGCATCCAGTGCCGGGATTTCCAGCTTGGTGGTGCTTTCGCGCAGACGGGTCGGCACATAGCCTTTCAGGGCGGTGCGACGGTCGTGCAGGTATTTGTGCTCGGCAGAACCGGCTTCGATCTTCAGGTAAGGCAGATCGGCCAGCTGCTCGTCGGCCACCGGCAGGTTGAAGCGGTCACGCAGGTGACGCACGGAGTCCAGCTCCATCTTCTTGACCTGGTGAGCGATGTTCTTGCCTTCGGCCGCTTCACCCATACCGTAACCCTTGATGGTCTTGGCCAGAATAACGGTCGGCTTGCCCTTGGTCTGGGTCGCCTTGTTGAACGCGGCGAACAGTTTGCGAGGATCGTGACCACCGCGGTTCAGAGCGAAGATCTCCTCGTCGGTCATGTCTTTGACCAGCGCGGCAGTTTCCGGATAACGGTTGAAGAAGTGCTCACGGATGTAGCCACCGTCGCGGGACTTCATGGTCTGGTAGTCACCGTCCACGGTCTCGTTCATCAGCTGGATCAGCTTGCCGGAAGTGTCTTTCTTCAGCAGCTCATCCCACTTGCGACCCCAGATAACTTTGGTGACATCCCAACCGGCGCCGGCGAACAGGCCTTCCAGCTCGTTGATGACCTTGCCGTTACCGACAACTGGACCATCCAGACGCTGCAGGTTGCAGTTGACCACGAATACCAGGTTGTCGAGCTTTTCACGCACGGCAACGGTCAGGGCACCCTTGGCTTCCGGCTCGTCCATCTCGCCGTCACCCAGGAAGGCGTAAACGGTCTGCTCGGAGCAATCCTTGATACCACGGTCGGTCAGGTACTTCAGGAAGCGAGCCTGATAGATGGCGGCGATGGGGCCCAGACCCATGGATACGGTCGGGAACTGCCAGAAGTCCGGCATCAGTTTCGGGTGCGGATAGGAAGGGATACCCTTGCCGTCCACTTCCTGACGGAAGTTGTCCAGCTGCTCTTCGGTCAGACGACCTTCAGCAAACGCACGGGCGTAGATGCCCGGGGAGATGTGACCCTGGAAGTAAACCAGATCGCCACCATCCTTCTTGTTGCGAGCACGGAAGAAGTGGTTGAAGCAGACATCATAGATGGTCGCAGAAGAAGCGAAGGAAGACATGTGACCACCCAGGTCCAGGTCTTTCTTGGACGCGCGCAGCACGATCATCATGGCGTTCCAGCGGATGATGGCGCGAATGCGGCGTTCCATCTCCAGGTCACCCGGGTAGTCCGGCTCGTCGCTGGACGGGATGGTGTTGATGTAATCGCGATTTGCCTTGGCAGCCACGTCCACACCGCTTGCGCGGGCTTTCTCGGCCAACTGTTCAAGGATGAACTGAGCGCGTTGCGGACCCTCTTCACGCAGCAGGGATTCCAGAGAGGCAAGCCACTCCAGCGTTTCTATCGGGTCCACATCGTTCTTCAGGATATCAGACATGGCTGGTTCCTATGTTGTTGTGATTGCACGGCATTGCACGGCGAAGGGCGCAAGCATTCGACAATAAAGCCTTGTGGGATTAGTTTTCCTGCTGACGGATCCGACGCATGGATCGCTGGATCCGGCTGTCTTCCCTCTGCATATCCAACAAGGTGTCCTCGATAAAGGCCAGATGCTCATGACAAGCTGTTCTGGCCCGCTCCGGAGCCCCCGAAAGAATAGCCTCGATCAGATTCGCGCGATGGCGACGTATCTTGGCTACCACTCCCGGGCGGCGATTCAAAATCTCGTTATTCTGCAGAATGTTCTGTTCGAGCATCGGGCTCATGGCCCGCAGCAGGTGCAGCAGCACCACGTTGTGGGACGCCTCGGCCACCGCCAGATAGAACTGGGTCACGGCTGCCGATTCGGCCACCAGCGAGCCCAGCTGGCCCGCCTCTTCGATAGTGGTTTGCACCTGACGAATACGCTCGAAATCAGACCCGGTTCCCCGCAAGGCCGCGTAGTAGGCACAGATGCCCTCCAGCGCGTGGCGAAACTCCAGCAGGTCATACTGGGCTTCCGGGTGGGTACTTAGCAGTTCGAACAGAGGATCGGCGATCCCCTTGCTCAGGGCATTCTGCACATAAGTGCCGCCGCCCTGACGGCGATAAAGCAATCCGCGCGCTTCCAGTCGCTGGATGGCTTCGCGCAGGGAGGGGCGCGATACCTGAAACTGGATGGCGAGTTCCCGCTCGGGAGGCAATTTCTGTCCCGGCTGCAGGCTGCCTTCCAGAATCATCTGTTCCAGCTCGGCGACAATGGAGTCGGCCAACTTGGGTTGCGTAATCTTGCGATAGGGCATGAGGCTACTTTGTTAAATTGGTATTACCAATTTCATAGATGGGGCGAAAATTAGCAGAGGCCTTTTGAAAAGTCCACTCAAAAGATGATCTGAGTCAAGAATCAGCCCTGCCACTTAAGAGGTAAAGCAGGGGAAACATGATTTAGCTCATAGAAAATGGTCTGACCAATATTCTTGACTTCGCTCACAAATAACATTTGCGCAACCAGAGACAAAAATGGCCTGCCAGATAGGCAAGCCATTGATTTTAAAATCCAAACTAAATTTGAATATTTACTTTAGCTGTTTAGTAGTTGCCGGTAGTAATCCCACTGGAAACTGGCTCCGGGATCCGTCTTGCGCCCTGGCGCGATATCGCAATGGCCGACAATTTTTTCGTGGGTGATGGCCGGATAGCGCTCCGAAATAGCTCGAGTGAGCCCTGCCAATGCCCGGTATTGAGCCTCGGTGTAGGGGATTTCGTCAGTCCCTTCCAGCTCGATGCCAATGGAGAAGTCATTGCATGCCTCCCTCCCCTGCCAGCTCGAGATACCAGCATGCCAGGCGCGCGCGCCGAACGGCACATACTGCACCAGCTCGCCATCACGGCGGATCAAGCAATGGGCCGAAACCCGCAACTGATGGATACCGGCAAAATAGGGGTGGGCCTCGGGGTCAAGCCGCCCCATAAAGAGATCGTCGATAAAGGGGCCGCCAAACTCCCCCGGCGGCAGGCTGATGCCATGCACCACCAGCAGGGAAATATCGTCCGGCGAGACCCGTTCATTGTGGTGAGGAGAAGGCACCCGGCGCGCCTGCTGGCACCAGCCAGCGGCATCGATAGAGAAACAAGGTTGCGAAGCGAGTTGGGTCATCGGCTACTCGAGTTGGCTGATAAATGGCGAAAAAACGAAGATACCTGATAGGCAACCCAGCACCAACTCACTGAATCAACGGGAAATGGTATGTTAGGCTGAGTCATCTTCCGCTCGACATGGATGGGGTATGCAGCACACGGCACGCTGGATGTGGTTACTGGCCTGGCTCTCTTTGATGGGCCTGCTGACCCTCTATTTTCACTCCCGCAACCAACCCAGCGTCACCGCCAGCGGCGAGCTGTTGCTGCGGGCCGACCAGAGCGGCCACTATCGTCTGGAGGGTGCCATCAACGGCCAGCCGGTGCAACTGCTGCTCGATACCGGCGCCACCCGGATCACCATCCCGCAGCAGGTTGCCGAGCGCCTCGGCCTGACCGCTCATGGCAGCAGCCAGGTCAATACCGCCGCGGGGCAGATCCGGGTCGGCAACGGCACCATCGAAACGCTGGCGATGGGGCCATTGACCTTGTACGATCTGGCCATCTTTATCAATCCGGCGGCAGACGGTGACGAAGTGCTGGTTGGCATGAACGCCCTCGGTCGGCTGGAGCTGGTTCAAAAAGAGCGGCAACTGCTGCTCAGACCCTTGCAGGAATAAGGCATGTTTCAACAGGATGTCAGCCGCGCCGTGCGCGCCGCACTACTCGAAGATCTGGGCGATGCCCTCACCACACTGGACCAACCGGACGCCAGCGCCGATATCACCGCCCAGCTGATCCCGGCGGATCGGATGGCCAGCGCCCGGGTCATCACCCGCGAAGCCGGCGTATTCTGCGGCCAGCCCTGGGTGGATGAAGTCTTCCTGCAACTGAAGGCCCAGCTCGGTGGCGAAGTGAAGGTGGAATGGCTGGTGCAGGATGGCGAAGTGCTCTCCCCCAATCAGGAGCTGTTCCGCCTCCATGGCCCTGCCCGCCTGCTGCTGACCGGCGAGCGCAATGCGCTGAACTTTGTCCAGACCCTCTCCGGCGTCGCCACCCTCACCGCGCGCTATGTGGCAGAGCTGGAGGGCACTGACTGCCGCCTGCTCGACACCCGCAAAACCATCCCCGGGCTGCGCACCGCCCAGAAGTACGCGGTTACCTGCGGTGGTGGCAAGAATCACCGCATCGGTCTCTACGACGCTTACCTCATCAAAGAGAACCATATCCTCGCCTGTGGCGGCATTGCCGAAGCGATCAATGAGGCTCGTCATCTCAATCCGGGCAAACCGGTGGAGGTGGAAGTCGAAACGTTGGCAGAGCTGGAACAGGCGCTGGCGGCACACGCCGATATCGTGATGCTCGACAACTTCGACGTGACCATGATGCGGGAAGCAGTCGCCATCAATCAGGGCCGCGCCAAGCTCGAAGTCTCCGGCAATGTGACGCTGGATACTCTGGCCGAGTTTGCCGCCACCGGTGTCGATTTTATCTCGGTCGGGGCGCTGACCAAGCATGTACGGGCGCTCGATCTCTCCATGCGCTTTATCCAGCAGTGAGATTCACCCCGCAGGCCTGAGCAAATACTCGACCTAACCAGATAAACAACTTGCAAAAGGCGCCATAGGCGCCTTTTCTTTATGCAGGCTCCCTCAGCAAAGGAGTGTAATGACGGACCCGCTTCGTCTCATAAAAAAGAGTCGTTAGAAGCCTCTTATTTTATGATTTATATCATGTTTTTGGTAAATGATAGAAAAGTGGTTAACAAAGGCGGCAATCTCTGTTGCCACCCCTCACAGCTCGGATAAGATACTGACGTGCGGATGATTTTCCACCGACACTTCCCAGGAACCAAGGATAAAAGGATATTTTCCATGAACAGCGAAATGAAGAAACAATCAGGCTTTACCCTTATTGAACTTATGATCGTGGTCGCGATCGTGGCAATTTTGGCGGCGGTAGCACTGCCGGCGTATCAAACCTATACACAGAGAGCAAAATTTTCTGAGGCAATCTCAGCTGTTGGGCCAGCAAAAACAGCGTTCGAAGTTTGTATCCAAGCAGCCGATGAAGATGGCGCAAATATTGATATAACCGCAGGTGCCGCAAATGAAGATTGCACTACGGCAGCAGCGAATGCTTTAGCAGCAGGCATTGCCAACTCAGATGCGACAAGAATTGCAGCTGCAGCCGCAGGTGATACCGAAGTAATAGCTAATGACGCTACTACAATCACCATTAGAGTTGAAGGTGGGACAGACTTCGCTGCTGATACCCAATTTGATTTAGTCGGTACGGTTCAAGCAAATAAGCAAGTCAACTGGACAAGAAATACTGGCACCTGTGTGGCAGCCGGTCTTTGCTAACGCATGACCTCTAGTCCTAATAGCGGCCTGGCGTTAAGCCTGGCCGCCTCTTCTCTGATAAGTGAAGAGGACTCCCAGCGCTATCTGAGCCAGGCCAAGGCCCAGCGCAAACCCTTTGTGACATTTCTGATAGAGAACGAGATCCTCGACAGCAAGGCGCTCGCCGATTTCTGCGAGCTGGAGTATGGGGTACCTCTGCTGGATCTTGCCGCCTTCGATTTGGCCGAGATCCCGCAGAAATACCTCAATCAGAAGCTGATTGAGAAACACCACGTCCTGCCTATCTACACCCAGGGCCACACCCTCTATATCGCCATGTCGGATCCGACTAATGTCTCGGCATTGGAAGACTTTGGCTTCAGCTTCGGTCTTCATACCGAGGCGCTGCTGGTGGAGGAGAACAAGCTCACCGCCGCCATCGGCAAGCTGCTGGAGAGTGAAAACGACGCCCTCGGCATGGAGGATATCGACGAATCCGAGATTTCGGATCTCGAGGTCTCCGACGAAAACAGCCGACTGGACGAGAGTGTCAATACCGCTGATGACGATGCTCCCATTGTCAAGTACATCAACAAGATCCTGATGGACGCCATCAAGCGCGGTGCCTCCGACCTGCACTTCGAGCCCTATGAGTTCAAGTATCGGGTGCGCTTTCGCATCGATGGCATTCTGCATGAAATCGCCACACCGCCGGTCAACCTCTCCAACCGCTTCTCCGCCCGCCTCAAGGTAATGGCGCGGCTCGATATTGCCGAGCGGCGGCTGCCACAGGATGGCCGCATCAAGTTAAAGTTGTCGCGCAACAAGTCGATGGATATGCGGGTCAACACCCTGCCCACCATGTGGGGAGAGAAGATCGTCATCCGTCTGCTCGACTCCTCGGCGGCACGCCTCAATATCGAGCAACTCGGCTTTGATGACCGGCAGAAGGCGCAGTACCTGCGCGCCCTCTCCAAACCGCAGGGGATGATCCTAGTGACCGGCCCCACCGGCTCGGGCAAAACGGTCTCGCTCTATACCGGCCTCAATATTCTCAACACTACCGAGGTAAACATCTCCACCGCCGAAGATCCGGTGGAGATCAACTTGCCCGGCGTTAACCAAGTGCAGGTCAACCCCAAGGCGGGGCTCACCTTCGCCAGCGCCTTGCGCTCCTTCTTGCGGCAAGACCCGGATGTGGTGATGGTGGGGGAAATACGGGATCTGGAAACCGCCGAGATCGCCATCAAGGCGGCCCAGACCGGCCACCTGGTGCTCTCCACCCTGCATACCAACTCAGCCGCCGAGACCCTGACCCGGATGATGAACATGGGGGTGCCCGCCTTCAACATCGCCTCCTCGGTGACCCTGATCATGGCCCAGAGGCTGGCCCGTAAACTGTGCGACCACTGCAAGGCACCGGAAGTGGTGCCGGAAGCCGAACTGCTGGAGCTGGGCTTTACGCCGCAGCAACTGGCGGCCGGGCTGCGACTGTTCAAACCGGTCGGCTGCAAGGAGTGTTCCGGCGGCTACAAGGGGCGGGTCGGCATCTACGAAATCATGCTGATGTCAGAGAACATAGCCAAATTGATCATGCAGGGGGCAAACTCCCTGCAAATCGCCGCTATCGCCCAAAAAGAGGGGATGCGTACCCTGCGCACCTCGGGACTGGAGAAGGCCCGGCTCGGGGTCACCAGTCTGGCCGAGGTCAACCGGGTCACCACCAACTGATCCGTGTGCGGAACGACCCGCCGGTTTGGTTGGCAGAGCGAATTCGTCATTCACGAACACGGAATAGATGACAGCCCTAATGACAGAATAATCAGGCATTAAAGTGACCGGGCTGGCGCCAAGAAGGTACCACCCACCCTATCAGTACCCCGCAGGCATCAAGCCAGTCGGGCTCCTTGACTAGGCTGGTGACGTGCAGAGCCAGGCTCTGACAACCAACCCCATTGCAGGATGCAAAGATGGCAACCCTAACGAAAAAGAACAATGCCCCCAAGAAAGTCTTCGCCTTCCGCTGGCACGGGGTAAACCGCAAGGGGCAGAAGGTCTCCGGCGAGCTGCAGGCCGATAGCATCAACACCGTCAAGACCGAACTGCGCAAGCAGGGGGTCAACGTCACCAAGGTGGCCAAGAAATCCCAAGGGCTCTTCTCCAAGGGCGGCGCGAAGATCAAACCGATGGATATCGCCATCGTCTCCCGTCAGATCACCACCATGCTCTCCGCCGGTGTACCACTGGTGCAGAGCCTGCAGATTATCGCCCGCAGTCACGAGAAAGCCTCGATGCGCGAGCTGATGGGGCAGATTGCCGCCGATGTGGAGACCGGTACCCCCATGTCGGAAGCGCTGCGTCGCCATCCTCTCTATTTCGATGATCTCTACTGCGATCTGGTGGAAGCCGGTGAGCAATCCGGTGCACTGGAGACCATCTACGACCGTATCGCCACTTACCGGGAAAAGTCGGAAGCGCTCAAGTCGAAGATCAAGAAGGCAATGTTCTACCCCACCATGGTCATTCTGGTCGCCATCGTGGTCACCTCCATCCTGCTGCTGTTCGTCATTCCGCAGTTCGAGGATATCTTCAAGAGCTTCGGCGCCGAGCTGCCGGTGTTCACCCAGTTTGTTATCGGCATCTCCCGCTTTATGCAGAACTGGTGGTATGTCTTCTTTGGTGGCACGGCCCTTGGCATCTTCCTTTACGTGCGGGCCTGGCGGGCCTCCCAGAAAGTGAAAGACAATACCGACAAGTTCGTCCTCACCATTCCGGTGGTCGGGATGATCCTGCACAAGGCGGCGATGGCCCGCTTTGCCCGTACTCTGTCGACCACCTTCTCCGCCGGTATCCCGCTGGTGGATGCGCTGATTTCGGCGGCAGGGGCCTCCGGCAACTATGTCTATCGCACCGCGGTCATGGCGATCCGCAACGAGGTGGTGGCAGGCATGCAGATCAACGTGGCGATGCGCACCGTCGATCTCTTCCCCGACATGGTGATCCAGATGGTGATGATCGGTGAGGAGTCCGGCGCCATCGATGATATGCTCTCCAAGGTAGCCACCATCTTCGAACAGGAGGTGGATGATCTGGTCGATGGCCTCACCAGCCTGCTGGAACCCCTCATCATGGTGGTGCTCGGGGTGCTGGTCGGCGGCATGGTTATCGCCATGTACCTGCCCATCTTCAAGCTTGGCGACGTGGTAGGCTGATTTATCAGGGCATGGCATCACAACCATGCCCTCCCCCTCATTTAATAACTGACGGTTAGTTATGACACTTCTTCTCGAGCTGGCTCACAGCTTGCCCTGGCTCTACTTCTCGCTGGTTTTTCTTTTCTCCCTGATGATCGGCAGCTTCCTTAACGTAGTGATCCACCGCTTGCCCATCATGCTGGAGCGGGAGTGGCAGGCCGAGTATCGCAGCTACTTCGCCCCTGATGAGGAGGCCACTGCGCCAGAGTGCTACAACCTGATGGTGCCGCGCTCCGCATGCCCTCACTGTGGCCACGCCATCACTGCGCTGGAGAACATCCCGCTGTTGAGCTGGATCTGGCTCAAAGGGCGTTGCCGCGACTGTCAGGCCCCCATCTCGGCCCGCTATCCACTGGTAGAGCTGCTGACAGCCCTGCTATCGGTGGCCGTTGCCATGGTCATAACGCCGGGCTGGGGGACGCTGGCCGCCCTGCTGCTGACCTGGGTGCTGGTCGCCCTTACCTTCATCGATCTCGACAAGATGTTGCTGCCCGACCAACTCACCCTGCCACTGCTGTGGGGCGGGCTGCTGTTCAACCTGGCAAGTGGCTTCGTGCCGCTGGCGGATGCCGTGATCGGCGCCATAGCGGGCTATCTGGTGCTCTGGAGCCTCTACTGGGCCTTCAAGCTGCTCACTGGCAAGGAGGGGATGGGCTATGGCGACTTCAAGCTGCTAGCGGCGCTGGGCGCCTGGCTCGGTTGGCAGGCGCTGCCCATAATTCTGCTGCTCTCATCTCTGGTCGGCGCCGTGATCGGCATCAGTCTGATCGCCTTGCAAAAACATCATCAGGGCAAGCCCATTCCCTTCGGCCCCTACCTCGCCATCGCGGGCTGGATTGCGCTGCTATGGGGCGATACCATCACCCGCTGGTATCTCTCTACCCTGCTTTGAGCAAGAGGCCCCCATGTATGTAGTTGCTATCACAGGTGGTATCGGCAGCGGCAAGACCACTATCGCCAATCAGTTTGCCGCGCTGGGTATCGAGGTGGTGGATGCCGATGTGATCGCCCGCGAGGTCGTTGAGCCGGGCACCCCGGCCCTTGCCGCCATCACCGACCATTTTGGCCATGATGTGATTGATCCGAGCGGTCAACTCGACCGTCGCGCCCTGCGCGAGCGGGTCTTCAGCGACCCACAGGCCAAGGAGTGGCTCAATGCCCTGCTCCACCCGCTGATTCGCAGCGAAATGCAGCGCCAATGTGCTGGGGCCAGTTCTCCTTACTGCCTGCTGGTGGTGCCACTGCTGGTGGAGAACAAACTCACCGGCCTCGCCAACCGGGTGCTGGTGATCGATGTGGATGAAGCCACCCAGATTGAGCGCACCTGTCGCCGTGATGGGGTATCGGCCGAGCAGGCCCGGGCCATCATCGCCGCTCAGGCGAGCCGGTCGGAGCGTCTCGCTGCGGCGGATGATGTCATCGAAAACCACAATGGCAGCGAAATGGCGATTAAAACGCGGATTTTGGCGCTGCACGAGACATATCTGGCAATTGCCTCTCAACAAGGCCGCCAAGTGTGAGTACACTAGGCCGGTTTATGGCTGGCCAGGATTAGGCATGATTTACGATTTCCCCCTCAATGAAAAAAGCCGGACCTATCTTCGTCTGGAGTCCCTGTTTTCCCAGATCCGCGACAATCTGGATAGTGAACAATCCTGGGCACATATCGCCTTCTTCAAGGGGCTGTTCGATCTGCAGGAGTTGCTGGAGCGTGGTGACCTGCGCGCCGACCTCATCAAGGATCTGGAGCGTCTCGGCCAGCGTCTGAGCCACTGGGCCAGCCTGCCCGACGTCGATCTGGAGCAGATCAAACTGATGCAGCAAGAGAGCAGTCAGCTCTCCCGCAATCTACTCAACTCGCCACGCCCGGGTGCCCGCCTGAAAGAGGATCGTCTGCTCGGCTCCATTCGCCAGCGTTTCTCCATCCCGGGTGGTCTGTGTGCCTTCGATGTGCCGCAGCTGCACCACTGGCTCGGTACCTCGGCCATCACCCGTCACCAGCAGATGCAGGGCTGGCTGAGCGATATCAATCTGCTGATGAATGCCATCACTCTGCTGCTGCGCCTGTGGCGCGAATCAGGCAGCTTCAGTGAGCAGGTTGCCAGCAACGGTTTCTTCCAGGACACCGCCGAGAGCGCCGAGCTGATCCGCATCAAGCTGCCGGGCAATCTGTTCTGCTACCCAACCCTGAGCGGCCACAAGAACCGCTTCGCCCTGCGCTTTCTGCCCACCGCAGAACAGCCGATTGGCGACGTGCCATTCCAGCTCGCCTGCTGCTAAGGAGGGCTTATGGTCACCAAGGTAAAGTGTCCGACCTGTCAGAGTGAAGTGGAATGGGGCCCGCAGAGTCCGTTCCGCCCCTTCTGCAGCAAGCGCTGCCAGCTGATCGATCTCGGCGAATGGGCCGATGAAGAGAAGCGGATCCCGGGGGAGATCAACCCGGATCTGCTGCCGGAGCCGGAAGAGGGCGATCAGTGGCTATAAGCCCCTGGTCACGCACCTCTGCAACATGGAAAAAGGGCCGATTGGCCCTTTTTTCATGTTAGTTGATTACTACCGGCTCAAGCCAGCAGGCCCTGTAGCCGCGCGACAATCGGGCCATTGGCATCGGGGAAGTGGTAGTTGTGCAGCTCGGCCACCGGCACCCACAGACACTCCTGCCCCTCTTTGCCGAACGGCTCACCGCTGAAACGGGTCACCTTCCATATATCCAGCAATACCTGCTTCTCGGGGTAGTCGTGCTGCAGTTCCATGAAGGGGGCACAATCCAATACCCGGATGCCGATCTCTTCCCACAGCTCCCGATCCAGCGCAGTCAGCAGATCCTCACCGGACTCCACCTTGCCACCGGGAAACTCCCAGCGATCCCCCTGATGGCGATCGGAGGAGCGTCTGGCGATGAAGATATCGCCCCGTTCATTCTCGATGACGCCAACCGCCACCCAGATCCGTTTTTTCTGTTCCATCAATTACCTCTGTTCGCTTGTTGCCACCCATAACAAGGCGGGCACTTGGCCCGCCTGTTATGGCATAGCGTCGATCAGGTCAACTGACCGTGGCAGTGCTTGTACTTCTTGCCGGAGCCGCACGGGCAGGGATCGTTGCGACCGACCTTCTGCTCGTCACGTACGAAGGTGGTGTGGCCCTCTTCGCCTGCGGCCTGTTCATCGGCCAGCTGGCTCTCGGCTGCGGCGTGGGTATAGGTGCGGGGAGCGGCTTCCGCCTGCTGGCGCTGCTGCTCTTCCATCGCTTCCACATCGCGCTCCTGCACCTGAACACGGCTCAGGATGCTGACCACGTCGCGCTTGAGGGTTTCCAGCATCTGGGTGAACAGATCGAAGGATTCGCGCTTGTACTCCTGCTTGGGGTTCTTCTGGGCGTAACCGCGCAGATGGATACCCTGACGCAGGTGATCCATGGCCGCCAGATGCTCTTTCCACAGACCATCCAGAGTTTGCAGCATCACCGCTTTCTCGAAGTTGCGCAGCACCTCTTTGCCGACCAGCTCTTCCTTGTGGGCATAGAGCTTGGTGGCTTCGTCCAGAATGCGCTCGCGCAGCTTCTCTTCGTACAGCTTGTCATCTTCCGCCAACCACTGTTGCAGCGGCAGATCCAGCGCGAAGTCGGCCTTCAGGCGCGCTTCCAGACCAGGCACATCCCACATCTCTTCCAGAGACTGGGGCGGGATGTACTCATCGATCACTGCGCCGTACACATCATCACGGATAACGTGGATGGTCTCGGAGATGTCGTTGGTATCCAGCAGCTCGTTGCGCTGCTCGTAGACCACCTTGCGCTGGTCGTTGGCAACGTCATCAAACTCCAGCAAGCTCTTGCGGATGTCGAAGTTGCGACCTTCCACCTTGCGCTGGGCATTTTCGATCGCCTTGGTGACCCACGGGTGCTCGATGGCTTCGCCCTCTTCCATGCCCAGCTTCTTCATCATGCCGGTCACGCGATCGGAGGCGAAGATCCGCATCAGGGTATCTTCCATGGAGAGGTAGAAACGGGATGAGCCCGGGTCACCCTGACGACCGGAACGGCCGCGCAGCTGGTTATCGATACGGCGGGACTCGTGACGCTCGGTACCGATAATGTGCAGACCACCGGCGGCCAGCACCGCATCGTGACGCACCTGCCAGGCGGCTTTCAGCTCGGCAATCTGCTCGCTGGTCGGGTTCTCCAGCTTGGCGATCTCTGCCTGCCAGTTACCGCCCAACACGATGTCGGTACCACGACCGGCCATGTTGGTCGCGATGGTGACCGCACCAGTCTGACCTGCCTGGGCGACGATCTCCGCTTCCATGGCGTGGAACTTGGCGTTCAGCACCTTGTGCGGGATCTTCTCTTTGGTCAGGATGCCGGAGAGCAGCTCGGAGTTCTCGATAGAGACGGTACCAACCAGTACAGGCTGGCCCTTGGCCACGCACTGACGGATATCTTCGATGATGGCGGCATACTTCTCGTTGGCGGTCAGGTAGACCAGATCGCCCATGTCCTTGCGCACCATCGGCTTGTTGGTCGGGATAACCACGGTATCCAGGCCATAAATCTGCTGGAATTCAAAGGCTTCTGTATCCGCAGTACCTGTCATCCCCGCCAGCTTGTTGTAGAGACGGAAGTAGTTCTGGAAGGTGATGGAGGCCAGCGTCTGGTTCTCGTTCTGGATCTTCACCCCTTCCTTCGCTTCAACGGCCTGATGCAGACCATCGGACCAGCGACGACCCGGCATGGTACGGCCAGTGTGCTCGTCAACGATGACGATTTCGTCTTTCTGGACGATGTAGTCGACGTTGCGCTCGAACAGGGTGTGAGCACGCAGACCCGCATTGACGTGGTGCAGCAGGCTGATGTTGGAGGCGGAGAACAGGGAGTCGTTCTCATCCAGCAGCCCCTCTTTCTTGAGCAGCTCTTCCACGAAGATCTGACCGTTTTCGGTCAGCAGGGCCTGACGGTTCTTCTCGTCCACCGTGTAGTGACCGTCGCCGGTGTACTCTTCGGTGTCTTCCTTGTCCTGCTTGACCAGCAGCGGGATCAGTTTGTTGACGCGGATATAGAGCTCGGAGCTATCTTCGGCCGGACCGGAGATGATCAGCGGAGTCCGGGCTTCATCGATAAGCACCGAGTCCACCTCATCCACCAGCGCGTAGTTGAGCGGACGCTGGACGCGCTGCTCTGGCGAGAACGCCATGTTGTCGCGCAGGTAGTCAAAACCGAATTCGTTGTTGGTACCGTAGGTGATGTCGGCGGCGTAGGCGTCACGCTTCTGGGATGCATCCATACCGGGCACGTTGCAATCGACGGTCATGCCGAGGAAGGCAAACAGCGGGCGGTTTGCCTCAGCGTCACGTTTGGCCAGATAGTCGTTCACCGTCACCACGTGCACACCACGGCCACTCAGGGCGTTCAGGTAAGCTGGCAGAGTCGCAGTAAGAGTCTTACCTTCACCGGTTTTCATTTCCGCGATGCGGTTGGAGTTCAGCACCATGCCGCCGATCAGCTGCACGTCGAAGTGGCGCATGCCGAACACCCGCTTGGAGGCTTCACGCACGGTCGCGAACGCTTCCGGCAGCAACTGCTCCAGGGTCTCACCCTGCTCGATACGCTGACGATACTCGGCCGTTTTGGCCTGCAACTCGGCATCGGACAGAGCCTCGAACTGCGGCTCCATGGCATTGATCTGTTTTACAATTTTGCGCAAAGCCTTGAGCGTTCTGTCGTTCCGGCTGCCGATAATCTTGGTAAGCAGTGTGCTAATCATGGGTACCAACTATTTCTGGTTATAAAAGCGTTCCGTCACTGGAACCTGAAGAAAAAAACCTAACCCCGTCTGGCACTGAGAAAGCGTGCGGGGTTGACCTGACGACCATCTTTCAACACTTCGTAATGCAGATGGACCCCGGTCGCGCGACCGGTGCGTCCCATCAAGGCAATCTTCTGACCCTGATCAACCAGGGTGCCCACCTCAACCAGCAACTTGGAGTTGTGGGCATAGCGGGTGACCAGGCCATTGCCGTGATTAATCTCCACCATATTGCCAAATTCCGGATGACGGCCCGCCCAGCTGACAATGCCGGGCCCGGTGGCCAGAATCGGGGTTCCGGGTTTGCCACGGAAATCGACCCCTTTGTGCATCTTGGCACGCCCGTTGAACGGATCGACCCGTCCACCAAACCCGGACGAGACCCAAACTCGCTCCTGTTTGACTGGCGTGCCGGAAATAAAACCGGCATCGGTGATATGGTGATTCATGATGAAAGATTCAAGTACCGACAGCTGCTCTTCACGGCTGCTGAGCTGCTGGCTGAGGTGTTTCATCGAGGCTTGCAGCTCGTTGAGGCTCACTTCCAGCTCTTCATCATAAGAAGGGCCACCCATGGGGGGCAGCTCTTTGAAATTGAACTCGTCGGGATCGAGATCGGCCTGCTCGGTCAATCGTTCGCCGAGGGCATTGAGACGGCCAAGCTGGCCTTGCATGGTGCCTACCTGAGCAGCCAGCATTGCCAACTGTTCACGGGCTTCGTCGCCACTCTGGTCGACGGACTGTTGCTCGGCAACGGCAAGCGCCACTTCCAGCGCCTCCATTTTCTGGTGCCAGCTCTGCCAGAGCCAACCACCACCAAGGGCCAACAGGGAGAAGAGAATACCGCCGACCCAGGCCAGACGTTGTTTGGGCAGGTGCAACTTGCGCCGCTGCTTGCCGTGGAGGATCAGGGTAATGCTCATAGAAATCAGTCTGCTCGGTCAGGTGCGGCCAGGAGCCTGCACGGGAAATAAAACCGGGAGATAATCGGTATTAAAGGATGGAGTAAACAAATGACGGAACGTCGGTGCGGAGAGAGGACCGACGTTCCGTTGCACAGCTATCAGGCCAGAACCAGACCGTTATCGTAGTAAGCGATAGGCGCTTTGTCGCCCTCACCCTCGAAGGTCACCAGTTCCCAAGCCTCCTGCTCGGCCAGCAAGGCACGCAGCAGCTTGTTGTTCAGGGCATGTCCGGTCTTGTAGGCACGGAACTCACCGATGATGCTGCGGTTACACATATAGAGGTCACCGATCGCGTCCAGCATCTTGTGCTTGACGAACTCGTCCTCATAACGCAAACCGTCTTCGTTCAGCACCCGATAGTCGTCCAGTACCACGGCGTTTTCCAAGCTTCCGCCCAGCGCCAGGTTCTGGGAACGCAGGTACTCGATATCACGCATGAACCCGAAGGTACGGGCACGGCTGATCTCTTTCACGAAGGAGGCACCGGAGAAATCCAGTACGCAACGCTGATTGCGCCCTTCAAAGACCGGATGCTGGAAATCGATCTCGAGATCCATCTTGAAGCCGTTGCGATAGGGGTGGAATTCCGCCCACTTGTCGCCGTCTTCAACCCGGATGCTCTTCTTGATCCGCACAAACTGCTTGGCAGCATTCTGCTCACGGATCCCGACTTCCTGCAGCAGGTAGATAAAGGGATGCGCACTGCCGTCCATTACCGGGATCTCGGGGGCGTCGACCTCAACATAGAGGTTGTCGATCCCCATCCCGGCCAGCGCGGCAGAGAGGTGCTCAATGGTAGAGACACGGACACCGGCTTCGTTGACCAGAGCGGTACAGAGCACGGTATCGCGCACCTGATCGGCATTGGCTGGCAGCTCCACCACAGGATTCAGGTCGGTACGCAAGTAAACGATCCCTGTGTTCACAGGCGCCGGACGGAACGTCATGGTGACTTTCCGGCCCGAATGCAGGCCGACACCAGTCGCCTGTACACTCGTTTTCAAGGTTCTTTGTCTAATCATGGGTGTACCCTAAACAGCTTAAAATCCGGACCAGATGGTCGTTGGCAGGCCATCTTAGCACATTCCTTGAACAACAAACAAACGAGAGCCATAAGAAGCTTAGTCAGCTTGCTTGCGCAGGAACGCCGGAATATCCAGGTAATCCGGTTCACGACGAGCTTGCGGCTCGGCGTTGACCACCTTGGCCGGGGCTTCGTCCATCACGCGGCCTTGCATCATGTCGCTAACCAGCGGCTGACGCACCGGACGCTCTTGCACCTGGCTGCTCTTAACCAGAGTGATGTCCGGCTTGCGCTCGGCACCGATACCGGTAGCAACCACAGTCACACGCAGTTCGTCGTGCATTTCCGGATCGATTACGGTACCCACAACTACAGTGGCGTTCTCGGAAGCGAAGGCCTTGACCGCGTTACCCACGGTTTCGAACTCTTCGATGGTCATGTCCATACCGGCGGTGATGTTGACCAGGATGCCACGGGCACCAGCCAGATCCACATCTTCCAGCAGCGGGCTGGAGATGGCTTTCTCGGCCGCTTCTTCAGCACGGTCATCACCAGAGGCGGAACCGGTACCCATCATGGCGGTACCCATTTCACGCATCACGGTACGCACGTCCGCGAAGTCGACGTTGATCAAGCCCGGGCGGGTGATCAGCTCGGCAATGCCCTGTACCGCGCCAAGCAGTACATCGTTGGCTGCCTTGAAGGCATCCAGCAGGGAGATACCGCGACCCAGCACCTTCAGCAACTTGTCGTTGGGGATGGTGATCAGGGAGTCGACGTTCTTGGAAAGCTCTTCGATACCGTGGGCGGCGAAGCCCATCCGCTTCTTACCTTCGAAGGAGAACGGCTTGGTTACCACAGCAACGGTCAGGATGCCCATTTCGCGAGCCACTTCGGCCACGATCGGCGCAGCACCGGTACCGGTACCACCACCCATACCGGCAGCGATGAACACCATGTCGGAGCCGGTCAGCAGCTCACGCAGCGCTTCGCGATCTTCCATGGCCGCATCACGACCCACTTCCGGATTGGCGCCGGCACCCAGACCCTTGGTGATGCCACCGCCGATCTGCAGGGTAGTGTTGGCGCTGGAGTTACGCAGTGCCTGGGCGTCGGTGTTGACGGTAATAAACTCAACACCCTCAATATTTTGACGAACCATGTGTTCGACAGCGTTACCGCCGCCGCCACCTACACCGATCACTTTAATGACGGCTTCGTCAGTGTGGCTATCCATAAATTCAAACATGTTGTCTCTCCGCTTTATTTGCCTGACTCAGCAAAATTCTTAGAACTCGCCACGCAGCCAGTTGCTAACCCGTTTGACCAGGCCACCGACGCTTGCCTTGGCGGCATATTCTTTGTTGCTACCTGTGGCTTGATGGGTGCGGCCATATTGCAGCAACCCGACCGCAGTCGAGTACACCGGTGCCTGCACGTAATCACTCAAACCACGTATGTTCATGGGCTCTCCCACCCGGACCTGGCTCTGGAAGATCTGCTCTGCACACTCCACAATGCCTTCAATCTGGGCAGCGCCGCCGGTCAAGACCACACCGGCTGCCAGCTGATGCTTGACCCCCTGCGCTTTCAACTCGCTTTGTACCCGCACCAGCTCATCATTCACCATGGAGAGCAACTCGGTGTAACGGGGCTCAATCACTTCAGCCAGTGTCTGCCGTTGCAGGCTGCGCGCCGGGCGACCGCCGACACTGGGTACTTCAATATTGTCTTCCTTGCTGACCAGACGGCCGAGGGCGCAACCGTAGCGCACCTTGATCGCTTCCGCGTCGAGCGGCGGCGTGCCAAAGGCGTAGGCGATGTCGCTGGTCACAGTGCTGCCAGCGTACGGGATCACCTTGGTGTGGCGCAGGGCACCGCCGGTAAACAGCGACATATCCATGGTGCCGCCACCGATGTCCACCACGCAGACCCCCAGCTCTTTCTCGTCTTCGGTCAACACGGCATAGCTGGAGGCCAGCGCGGAGAAGATCAGTTGATCGACTCGCAGACCCACTTTCTCGACACACTTCTCGATGTTGCGAGCCATGTCGTTGTGGCAGGTGATCAGGTGAACCTTGGCAGCCATCCGTACACCGGAGAGGCCGACCGGATTCTTGATCCCTTCCTGATAATCGATGGCAAACTCCTGAGGCAGCACATGCAGCACACGCAGCTCGTCGGAGAGGCGAACCGACTTGGCGGTGTGGATCACGTTGTCCACATCCTCCTGGGTCACCTCTTCATCGGAGATGGGCACCATACCGGTCTCGTTGCGGCAGTCGATATGCTTGCCGGACAACCCCAGATAGACCGAGCTGATCTGGCAATCTGCCATCATCTCGGCCTCTTCCACCGCGCGGCGCAGTGACTTGACCACGGAGTCGAGGTCATTGACCCCGCCCTTCTCCATTCCGCGAGAAGCGTGACTGCCCATACCGATGACGTTCAGTTCACCGTCCGGCAATACTTCCCCGACCAGAACCGCCACCTTGGTTGTGCCGATATCCAGTCCGACAATCAAATTCCTATCTGCGGTGTTGGTCATGCACTTTCTCTTCGCTCTTCTTCCAGCCAACTGCCATTCCGGTGTCGTATCGAAGATCCACGTAGGCGACTTGCGCACGGGGTTCGATAACCGGGAAGGCATCGATAAACCGCTGCAACCGGAGCGCAATGTCATTGCGTCCCAGGAACAGCTTGATATTGCCATCCAGGGTCAGTTCCCAGGCATGGCGGGGGGTCAGATTCACCCCCAGCAACTTGTATCCCTTGGCAGCCAGTTGCGACTCGTACTGCCGACTCTCTTTCAACACCCGAGCGGCCTGGTCATCCGGCCCTGACAGCTGCAACAGCGGCGTCTTGACCCGATCCGGGGCACTGAATACCTTGCCCTTGGTGTTGACGAAGCGGTTGCCATTCCAGCGCGCCGCCACATCTTGTTCCGTGAGGTAGATCTTGATCTTGTTCGGCCACTTCTTTCGTACCGAGACCGAGGCCACCCATGGCAGGGCATTGAGCCTTGCCTGCAATTCGTTGACGTCCAATTCGAAGAAGTTGCGCAGCTCGGCGCCATCCAGCACGGCCATCCGCAGCTCTTCGGTTTGCAAATACTGGTGTTGCCCCTGCAGCAACAGCTCGCTCATGGGCAACCGGTTGGCATCTGTCAGCCAACCTTTAACATCCAGCGCCGTCCGGTAGCAGCCCCATATCACCAGCAGGAAAAACGCTACCCCTGCGATGAAGCCACCCTTGGTGCGCCCCTGTGCCCTTGCCTCCACCCGATCGATCCCCGTGTAACGCGCTAAACCGGCCTTTGACAGACCGGTTCGCCATTATATAGGCCCCGGCTTGGCGGTCAAAATACTCATTGGGCCCTCAGGCGCCAGATTTCATGCTATCTATGCTCAATTTCATCTCTCCGAGACGACGGGCCAGTGCCCCGACGTTCCCGGCGCCTTGAGTCAACACCAAGTCCCCCTCGCCGACCAGGTCGGCCAGCACGGCTGGCACGTCATCTGGCGTAGCGACGAAGATGGGTTCCAAGTTGCCGCGCGAGCGAATGGAGCGGCACAGTGCCCGTCCATCAGCGCCCGGGATCGGCTCCTCACCGGCAGCATAAACCTCCAGCATCACCAGCACGTCTACCTTGGAGAGCACATCGGCGAAGTCCTCGTAGAGGTCGCGGGTACGGGTATAACGGTGCGGCTGGAACACCATCACCAGACGCTTCTCGGGCCAACCGGCACGGGCGGCATTGATGGTGACCTTCACTTCGCTCGGGTGGTGACCGTAATCGTCCACCAGCATCGCCTTGCCGCGACCGGTTTCAAACTCGCCATACTGCTGGAAGCGACGACCGACCCCTTCAAATTTGGCCAGAGCAGAGATGATGGCCTCATCGCTGACACCGTCCTCTGTCGCGACAGCTATCGCCGCTGCGGCGTTCAATGCGTTGTGAATACCCGGCAAATTGAGGGTCACCTGCAGCTCACCGGCCTCTTTGCGGCGAACACGGAAGCAGCTGTGGTTGGTGGTCTGGACAAAATCCAGCACCTGCACATCCGCATCGTCGGAGAGACCGTAGGTCAAGGTCGGACGGGCAATCTCGGGCAACATGCCACGGATCACCGGATCATCGATGCAGACCACCGCCAGTCCGTAGAAGGGCAGATTGTGCAGAAACTCGATGAAGGTGGCCTTCAGCTTGGAGAAATCACCGCCGTAGGTGTCCATGTGATCCGCTTCGATGTTGGTCACGATAGAGACCATCGGCTGCAGATGCAGGAAAGAGGCGTCGCTCTCGTCCGCTTCGGCAATCAGGTAGCGGCTGCTACCTAGGCGGGCATTGGTGCCGGCACTGTTGAGCAGGCCACCGATGACGAAGGTCGGATCGCGGTCGGCTTCGGCATAGATACTCGCCACCAGACTGGTGGTGGTGGTCTTGCCGTGGGTACCGGCAATGGCGATGCCGTGACGGAAACGCATCAGCTCGGCCAGCATCTCGGCGCGGCGCACCACCGGGATCCGCAGTTCGCGGGCAGCCAGCAGCTCCGGGTTGTCCTGCTTGATGGCGGTAGAGACCACCACCACGCTGGCCCCCTCAACGTGTTCGGCACTGTGGCCGACGAAGATGTGGGCGCCCAGTCCGGCCAACCGCTCGGTCACGGCGTTGCGAGCCAGATCAGAACCCGTTACCTGATACCCTTCGTTGGCAAGCACTTCGGCGATCCCGCCCATACCGGCACCACCGATGCCGATAAAGTGGATGCGACGCACGCGGCGCATTTCGGGGATCACAGTACGCAGTTTTGCCAGTTCAACCTTGGTCATAATCGTCTCTTTAGTCTGCCGCAGGCCATGCGCCGTCAAAGCGCAGTTGCACGGCGGCATCAATACATACAGGTACAAGGCTGCACGGTGTCACCGCTGCAACCTTGCTCATCAATCTTTACCACGCTGCCCGGTTGCGAGCTGTTTGCACTCATCTGCAACCCGCTCGGCCGCATCCGTGATGGCGACGCGTCGAGCCGCTTTCGCCATGTTAAACAGGGTCTCCCGGCGACCTGCCAACCAGGTCAAGCGTGCCGCCAGTGAGGCTGTGTTCAGCTCGGACTGGGGCAGAAACTCGGCCGCTCCGCCGTCGACCAGGGTCAGGGCGTTACGGGTCTGGTGATCATCCACCGCATGGGGCAGCGGCACGAAAATGGCGGCCACACCGGCGGCAGCCACTTCGGAAACAGTCAGCGCACCGGCACGGCAGACCACCAGATCGGCCCAGGCATAGGCGCTGGCCATATCCTTGATAAATTCGCTCACCTCGGCATTGATGCCGTGCTGGGCATAGGCAGCAGAGACAGCCTCGGCATTGCCCTTGCCACACTGGTGACGCACTTCAATGGGCACGCCGGATGCCGCCACCGCAGCAGGTACCTGCTCGTTGAGCACCCGCGCTCCCAGACTGCCACCCACGATCAGCAGATGCAGTGGCTCATCCCCGCTGCGCAGTTGCGGATCCGGCAGGGCGACCACTTCGGGGCGCACCGGATTACCGACCACGGCGGTGCGACGGCTCGGCGCGAAGGCACCCGGAAATGCCATCAGCACCCGCCTGGCGATACGGGCCAGCAGCTTGTTGGTCATGCCGGCAGCAGCATTCTGCTCATGGAGCAGCAACGGGATGCCGGAGAACCAGGCCGCCACGCCACCCGGGCCGGAAGCAAAACCGCCCATGCCGAGCACCACATCAGGGCGAACGGTCTTGAGTACCTGACGCGCCTGCAGGATCGATTTGACGATGCGATAGGGCGCAACCAGCAGTCGCTTGATGCCGTTGCCACGCACCCCCTGAATATCGATGAAGGAGATGGGATAACCGTGGGCGGGCACCAGCTCCGCCTCCATCCGGTCGGCAGTGCCGAGCCAGTGGACAGTCCAGCCCTGGGCCTTCAGGCGATCGGCCACGGCCAGACCGGGGAACACATGCCCACCGGTACCACCTGCCATCACCAACAGAGTCTTGCTCACTAAACCTCCCGCACGCGCGCCTGGGCTGTCGCCTGACGCAACTCAAAATCGATTCGAATCAACATGCTCACCGCCACCGACATGATGATGAGACTGGAACCACCGTAACTGACCAGCGGCAGGGTCAAGCCCTTGGTCGGCATCATGCCGCTGGCCGCGCCGACGTTGACGAAGGTCTGGAAGCTGAACCAGATGCCAATGCCGATCGCCAGATAACCGTCATAGAGCCGCTCTGCCACCAGCGCGCGATGCCCCAGCTTGAGCGCCTTGACCGCCAGCGCAAAAATCAGGAACAGGGCGCCCAGCACCCCGACGTAACCCAGCTCTTCACCGAGGATCGCAAACACGAAGTCGGTGTGCGCTTCCGGCAGGTACTCCATCTTCTGGATAGAGTTGCCAAGCCCTTCGCCAAACCAGCTGCCACGACCAAACGCCATCAGCGACTGGGTCAACTGGTAGCCGCTGCCGAACGGATCGGCCCAAGGATCCATAAAAGAGGTCACCCGCCGCATCCGGTAAGGCTCGACGATGATCAGCATCACCACAGAGCCGAGGCCCGCGCCGATCAGGGTCAAAAACTGTCCCAATCGGGCACCGGCCAGAAACAGCATGCCGAACGAGGTAACGAACATCACCACGGTGGAACCCAGGTCAGGCTGCAACAACAGCAAGACCGCCAGCACCCCGAACACCGCCAGCGGTTTCAGGAAGCCGATCCAGGCTTCACGCACTTCACTCTGGCGCCGCACCAGATAGCCGGCCAGATAGACAAACAGCGCCAGCTTGCCAAACTCGGCAGGCTGCAGGTTGAAGGGGCCAAGCGGCAACCAGCGCACCGCACCGTTGACGTTGCGGCCCACCAGCAAAACCAGCACCAGCATCAAGATCGCCAGCAGCAACATGGGGCCGTTGTGCTGTTGCCAGCGCGCCATCGGCACCTGCAACACAAACCAGGAGATACCGAGCGCCATCACCAGAAACAGGGCGTGACGCTTCACAAACATGAAGGGGTCATCCCCCAGCGCAATCCCTTCGGGGATCGACGCCGAGGCCACGATGACCACCCCGACCGCCATCAGGGAGAGCGCCAGCAGTACCAGCTGCCGATCGTAGAGACCGGCAGGACGCGCCGGTAACAACCAGCGCTGGAACAGACCTGCTGCTGCGCGAAGGGCATTCATAGCGCTAGCACCATCTCGGTGAAGCGATCGCCGCGCACCTCGAACGACTTGAACTGATCGAGGCTGGCACAGGCTGGCGCCAGCAGCACCCAGTCACCGGGCTTGGCATCGGCCGCCGCTTTGGCAACCGCAGCGGCCAGGTCGGCCACCCGTTCGGTCTGCTCGCCCAGTGCCAGCAGCACCTCGGCATCCTGACCGAAGCAGTACATGTGATCGATCTGGTTGCCCAACAGCGCCTGGATCGGGCCAAAATCCTGCCCCTTACCCTGACCACCGGCCAGCAGCAGCAGGCGCCCCTTGACCGACTCGCGCACACCGGCAACGGCAGCGAGCGTGGCCCCCACGTTGGTGGCCTTGGAGTCGTTGATCCAGCGCACCCCGTTCACCTCCCGCACGAAGCGGGCGCGATGGGGCAAGCCCTCGAAGCGGCGCAGCACGGTGAGCTGGGCAGCGCGGGGAATGCCGACCGCATCGCACAGCGCCATGGCCGCAAGGGCGTTGGCCTGATTGTGGGCACCGACGATCTTCATCTCGTCCACCGCCAGCAGTGGTTCGCCGTGCAGGGTCAACCAGTAGCGACCATCCAGCAGGCAACGGCCATAGCCATTGCAATCAAGACCAAAGCTCTGCCACACCTGACCCACATCGGGCAGGGTCTGGGCATCGTCACGATTGACCAGAATGTGTTTGGAGTGCTGATGGATCTCCATCTTGGCGGCGCGATAGTCGGCCATGCCCTGATAACGATCCATGTGATCTTCTGAGAGGTTCAGCACCACGGATGCAGCAGCACGCAAACTGTGAGTAGTTTCCAGCTGGAAGCTGGAGAGCTCCAGCACGCAGAGATCCATCGGCTGCTTGAGCAGCTCCAGCGCCGGTGTACCGATATTGCCACCCACGCCGACATTGAGGCCGGCTTCGGCAATCATCTCGCCCACCAGGGTAGTGACGGTGCTCTTGCCGTTCGAGCCGGTGATGGCGATGACCGGGGTCTGGGTCTCGCGCACAAACAGCTCGATATCACCGACGATCTGCACGCCACACTCGGCAGCTGCTTTCAGTTCGGGGGTCGCCAGCGCGATACCCGGGCTCGCGACGATCATGTGCGCCTGCTTGAGCAGCGCCTCGTCGAGCCCGTGGATCAGCTCCACCTCCGGCGGCAGTTGATCCTTGCCGGGCGGGTTGGCGCGGGTATCCATCACCAGTGGCGTCACGCCACGGCCGAGGAAGTAATCGACACAGGAGAGCCCGGTTTTGCCCAATCCGATGATGATGACCATGGCCTTACCTCACCTTCAGGGTGGCAAGACCCAGCAGCACCAGCACGAGGGTGATGATCCAGAAGCGCACGATGACGCGCGGCTCCGGCCAGCCCTTCTTCTCGTAGTGGTGATGGATCGGCGCCATGCGGAAGATCCGCACGCCGCGCAGCTTGTATGAACCCACCTGCAGGATCACCGAGACGGTCTCCATCACGAAGACGCCACCCATGATCACCAGCAGGAACTCCTGACGGACCAACACGGCGATGGTGCCAAGCGCGCCGCCCAGCGCCAGGGAACCAACGTCGCCCATAAAGACCTGCGCCGGATAGGTGTTGAACCAGAGGAAACCCAGACCCGCCCCGACGATGGCGGTACAGACGATCACCAGCTCGGAGGTATAGGGCACGTAGGGAATGTGCAGGTAGCTGGCAAAGTTGACGTTACCGGTAGCCCAGGCGATCAGGGCAAAGCCCCCCGCAACCATCACGGTCGGCATGATGGCCAGGCCGTCGAGACCGTCGGTCAGGTTGACCGCGTTGGAGGTGCCAACGATGACAAAGTAGGTCAGCACGATAAACATCAGGCCAAGCTGCGGCATCACATCCTTGAGGAAAGGCACCACCAGCTGGGTTTGGCCCTCATGGGTTGCAGTCGCATAGAGGAACACCGCCACCGCCAGCGCTACCGCGGATTGCCAGAAATACTTCCAGCGAGCGATCAGGCCGTCGGTATTCTTGCGCACCACCTTGAGGTAGTCGTCGGCAAAGCCGATGGCGCCGTAGGCACCCAGCACAAACAGCACCAGCCAGACATAGGGGTTGTCAAGGCGGCACCAGAGCAACACTGAAGTGAAAATCGCAGCAATGATCATCAGGCCCCCCATGGTCGGCGTGCCCCGCTTGCTGAGGTGGGACTCGGGACCGTCGTTGCGGATCACCTGACCAAACTTCAGGATCTGCAGGCGACGTATCAGGCGTGGCCCCATCCAGAGGGCAACCCCCAGTCCGGTGATGATCGACAGGATGGCGCGAAACGTCAGGTAGGAGAAGACGTTGAAGAAGGTGAAGTGCGGGGTGAGGAGTTCGGCCAGCCAGACTAGCATGTGGCTGACTCCTGACGGTCTTTGACCATCTCGACGATATCTTCCATGCGGGAGCCACGTGCCCCCTTGACCAGAATCGAAATTTCCTGATGTGTATTTATCATTTGCGCAAGCACTTCAAACAACGACGCCTTGTTATCGAAATGTCGGCCAGCCGCGGCATCTGCGGTGTGGCGACTCTCTTCCCCCACTGTCAGCACGGCATCCAGACCGCGCTCGCGGGCATGACGGCCAACCCGGGCGTGTTGCTCGGCAGACTCCTCACCCAGTTCCCGCATATCACCGAACACCAGCACCTTGAAGCCGCTCATGGCGGTCAGGGCATCGATGCCCGCCAACACGGATTCCACGCTGGCATTGTAGGTATCATCCACCAGAGTCAGCCCCCCCCAGCGCTGGACGCAGAAGCGCCCCTTGACCGGCGCCATCTGTTCCAGCCCCACCTTGACACAGGCGAGGGATGCGCCGAGGGCCAGACAGCCCGCGGCGGCAGCCAGTGCGTTGGCCACGTTGTGGCGACCCGGGATCGCCAGAGTCAGGCTCAGCTCACCCTGCGGGGTCACCATCACGAACTCGGCGCAGCCTTGTTCGTTGAGCACAAGGTTGCGCGCGTGGAACGGCTGGCTCTGATCGTCGATGGAGAAGGCGCACTGAATGCCGCGTTCCCGCCACTTCGGCCAGAATTCGTTGTCGGCATTGACGATGGCGGTGCCGCCTTCGCTCAGCCCCTCAAAGATTTCGCTCTTGGCGTGGAACACCCCTTCCAGCGAGCCGAAGCCCTCCAGATGGGCCGCCGCCACGTTGTTGATGATGGCGGCATCGGGTTTGGCCAGCGAGGTAGTCCAGGCGATCTCGCCCGGATGGTTGGCACCCAGCTCCATCACTGCAAACCGGTGTTGCGGCTCGAGGCGCAGCAGAGTGAGCGGCACGCCCACCTCGTTGTTGAAGTTGCCAGCGGTGGCCAGCACTTCCCCTTCGTTGCGCAGGATGGCGGTTGCCATCTCCTTCACCGTGGTCTTGCCGCAGCTGCCGGTAATGGCCAGCACTTTCGGATTGATGCGCTCACGCACCAGTTTGCCGAGACGGCCCAGCCCCTTCAGACTGTCGGTCACCACCAGCTGGGGGATGGCCAGCGGCAGTTCACGCTCAACCAGCAGGGCAGAGGCCCCTGCCTGAACAGCCTGCTCGCAAAAATCGTGGGCATCGAAGCGCTCGCCGCGCAGAGCAACGAACAGGGCCCCCGCGCCCAGAGTGCGGGTGTCGGTACTGACGACGGTGATCTCGCCGTCGTCACCAATCAGACGGGCATCGAGTACCTGCGCCAGCTCGGCAAGCCTGAGGGTCATCATTTGAATGACTCCAATAATGTGTGCAAGGCGGCCGCGACGGTTTCCCGGTCGCTGTAGTGCCGCTTGTCGGTTCCAATGATCTGATAATCCTCGTGACCCTTACCGGCCACCAGGATGATGTCCTGTTTGCTCGCCTGACCGATGGCCAGCGAAATCGCCTTGACCCGGTCGTGCTCCACCTGCACCGCAGCAGGATCGCGAAGACCCGCCACCATGTCGGCCATGATCCGGGCCGGCTCCTCGGTACGGGGATTGTCGTCGGTCAGGATCACGCGATCCGCATACTGTTCGGCCATGGCAGCCATCATGGGGCGCTTGCCGCGATCGCGGTCGCCACCACAACCAATCAGGCACCAGAGCTGGCCGTTGCAGTGCACCCGCAGGGCCTGCAATGCCTTCTCCAGCGCATCCGGGGTGTGGGCGTAATCGACCACCGCCAGCGGCGTATCACCACCGCCGAAACACTCCATGCGACCGGTCACCGGCTGCAACTGAGGCGCTGTCGCCAGCAGCTCGTTGAAGTCGTAACCGAGCACCAGCATCACACCCATCGCGGCCAGCACATTGCTGACGTTGAAGCGCCCGAGCAAGGGGGCGGATAATACACCATTCCCCCAGCTGGAGTTAATCTGCGCGCGAAAACCTTGCTGGTGAAAATCGAGCTGCTGCGCCGTTAATTGACGACCAGAATGGTGTTCAATCGGGCCATCCACACTGAAGGCCACCGCTGCCGGGTATTTCTCAATCCACTTGGCACCCAATTCGTCATCACGATTGATCACCGCATTCGACTCATCGACCAGCTGCAGCAACTGCTCTTTGGCCGCGCCATAGGCTTCCATGGTGCCGTGGTAGTCGAGGTGATCCCGGCTCAGGTTGGTGAAAACGGCAGCGGCAAACGGCAGTGCGGCAACGCGATGCTGCACCAGACCATGGCTGGAGACCTCCATCGCCACCAGATCCGCCCCCTGCGCTTGCAGCGCAGCCAGATTGGCTTGCACCTGCACGGCGCTGCCGGTGGTATTTTCCGCTTCGATCAAATTGCCAAACAGGCCGTTGCCGATGGTGCCCATCACACCCGCCTTGCCACCCAGCAGGGTGCGCCAGTTGGCGACCAGCAGCGCAGTAGTGCTCTTGCCATTGGTGCCGGTGATCCCGACCAGATCCAATTTTTGAGCTGGCTGATCGTAGAAATAGCCCGCAAGAGCAGAGAGGTGAGCGGGCAGATCCCGCATCCCGATACAGGGAACCGGAGTCGATGGTGGGATAAATTCACCATCCTCCTCAAACACAACAGCGGTCGCTCCCTGAGCCACCGCCTGTTCGATAAACCGTCTGCCATCCACCTGATGACCACGAATGGCCACGAAGAGCGAGCCGGGGCCAACCCGCCGACTATCCAGCTGGATATCGGTCAGGATGAGCGCCGGCGCCTGGATACCGAAGGGGCGCAGTAATGCATCAAGTGCGCGGGACAAGAGAAGCCTCCGTACGGGCAAGTTTGGTGGGCACCGCTGGCGGCACCGCATCGGGACGAATATTGAAGAGCTGCAGCACCCCGCCCATGGCCTCTGCAAACGGTGGGGTCGCCACGGCGCCGCCATAATAGGCGCTGCCTTTTGGCTCGTTGATCACCACCACCATGACGAAACGGGGATCACTGGCGGGTGCGAAACCGGCAAACCAGGCCATGTAATCCTTGCCATAGCCACCGGCGACGGCGACCTTGGCGGTACCACTCTTGCCGCCAACCCGATAGCCCGGGATCTTGGCTTTTGGAATGGCGTTGTCGACCACATACTCCAGCGCCTGCAACATGGCAGCGGCGTTGTTGTGATCAATAACTTGCTCACCCTTGGGCGGCGTAGTCACCTTGACGATGGAGAGCGGCACCCGCTTGCCCTTGTTGGCCAGGGTGGCGTAGGCGGAAGCCAGCTGCAGCGGGGTGACCCGCAGACCATAACCGAACGAGAGGGTCGCCCGCTCGATATCGGACCAGCGACGACGCTGGGGCAGCATGCCGCTACTCTCGCCCATCAGCCCGCTGCCGGTATCCATGCCGAAACCGAACATGCTGAGGGTATTGATCATCTCCTGCGCCGGCATCCGCAGCGCGATGCGCGACATACCGATGTTGGAGGAGTAGCGCAGGATATCGTAGAGGTTGGTCGCCTTGTGGATACTGACGTCCTTGATCTGCTTAGCACCGATAAAGAGCGGCCCACCGGGAATAAAATCTTTCCAGCTGGTGACACCTGCCTGCAAGGCACTGAGCAAAATCAATGGCTTGACGGTAGAACCCGGCTCGTAGGTATCGGTCACCACCCGGTTGCGTACCCGGAAACTCTGATACTGGCCGCGGTTGTTCGGGTTATAGGAGGGGGTGTTGACCATGGCGAGTACTTCACCGGTCTTGATATCCAGCATCACCATGGAGCCGGAGGTCGCCTTGTTCTCGTCGGTTGCCCGCTTGAGGGCACGGTAGGCCAGAGCCTGCACCCGCTGATCGATACTGAGCTGCAGATCGTTGGCGTTCTTGCCCTCTTTGACGATGCCAAGCCGCTCGATGACGCGCCCCTGACGATCCTTTCGTACCCGCATTTCGCCGGGTGTCGCCGTCAGCCACTCGTTGTAGCTGCGCTCGATCCCTTCAATACCGCTGCCATCGATGTTGGTCACCCCCACCAGATGGGCGCTGATTTCGCCAGTCGGGTAGAAGCGGCGTGCTTCGGGGCGCAGGTAGACGCCACCCAGCTTGAGCCCCTTGATATATTCCGCCACCGCAGGAGTAACCTGACGCTGCAGATAGACGAAGCGCTTGCTGGGGTTGGCGATGCGGTGTTTGAGGGTATTGATGTCGAGCTTGAGCACGGCGGAGAGCGCCAGCCAGGCGCGCTCATTATTGATGGCGCCGGATTCGTGTACCGTCTTGGGATCGGCCCAGACCGCTTCGACCGGCACAGAAACCGCCAGCTGCTCGCCGTTGCGATCGGTGATCATGCCGCGCACCGCCTGGGTAGAGGTGGTACGCAGGGAACGCATGTCCCCTTCCTGACGCAGACGATCCGGATTGATCACCTGGATCCAGGCCAGACGCAGGATCAGACCCACAAACGCGATGCCGATAAACACCGCAAGCGTGCGAAAGCGCCACGGATAGATCGATGGCGTTTTGACAGTGGCTTTGGCAGCTTTGGCTGTAGCCTTGCGTTTCATGGTTGGGTAATTACCTTCTCGGTGGTCACCAGCGGACGACCCATCTGCAACTTGTCCATCGCCAGACTCGCCACCCGGGAGTGTTCAGCCAGGGTGCCCTGTTCCAACAACAGGTGGCGCCATTCGATATTGAGGCGATCCTCTTCCGCCATCAGATCGTTCTGCTTGGCCGTCAGACCACGGGTCATGTTGGTCACCAGGATCACGGCAAACGCGGTCACCAGCACGGCGACCGACAGAAAAATCTGCAGCTTGTGCCGCCAGAGATCGGCAACGATCTCCTTGGCCAGATGAACACGCACTTCGCTCATCGCTTACTCCGCCAGCCGTTCGGCAACCCGCAGCACCGAGCTGCGTGATCGGCTGTTTTCAGATACTTCATGATCAGAAGGCTTGAGTGCCTTGCCGACCGACTTCAATTTGCGACCGCCAGCCAGCTGGGCCTCGGTCAACGGAATGCCGTAAGGCACTTCCGGCCCCTTCTCGTGCTTGCGGATGAAATGCTTTACCAATCGATCTTCCAGAGAATGGAAGCTGATCACCGACAGACGGCCATGTGGTGCCAGCACTTCCAGCGCACCGTTGAGCGCGGTTTCGATCTCGTCCAGCTCGCTGTTGATATAGATGCGAATGGCCTGGAAGCTGCGTGTTGCTGCATGCTTGCCCTTCTCCTTGCTCGGATTGACCCGGGCAATCATCTCCGCCAGTTGGCGGGTACGCACATAAGGCTCGGTCACACGGTCATGCACGATGGCGCGGGCGATCTTCTTGGCAAAACGCTCCTCACCGAAGGTCTTCAGCACCCAGGCGATGTCATCCACATCGGCCTTGGCCAGCCACTCGGCGGCGCTCTGACCGGAGGTGGGGTCCATCCGCATATCGAGCGGACCATCTTTCATAAAGCTGAAGCCGCGCTCGGCATCATCCAGCTGGGGTGAAGAGACCCCCAGATCCAGCAGGAAGCCATCCACCTTGCCCAGCAAACCACGCTCATCGAGATAGGAAGCGATGCCGGAGAAGGGGCCGTGCACGATTTCGAAGCGAGGATCCTGGATCTTGGCCGCTTCGGCGATCGCCTGGGGATCGCGATCGATGGCGATCAGGCGGCCATTGGGGCCAAGGTGCTGCAGGATCAGACGAGAATGACCACCACGGCCAAAAGTACCGTCGACGTAGACACCGTCCGGCTTGATAGCCAGACCTTCAACGGCTTCGTGCAGCAGCACTGTGATGTGTTCAGCGGCTTGGGTCATTTATAAAGAGAAATCCTGTAGTCGTGGTGAGCTTGCCCAATCGTCCCCGGGCAGACCCAAGATGTCGTCATTGACCTGTTGTTGCCAGCGGGCTTCATCCCACAACTCAAACTTGTTGAGCTGGCCCACCAGCATGATTTTCTTGTCCAGCCCCGCATGGTTGCGCAGTGGCTGACTGAGCAGCAGACGGCCATTGCCATCCAGCTCGCATTCGGTTGCATGTCCCAGCAGCAGTCGCTGCAAACGGCGCTCTTGCGGATTCATGCTGGAGAGAGTCTTGAGCTTGCGCTCGACCTCTTCCCATTCATTCAGGGGATAAAGCAGCAGACAGGGATGGGCAATATCGATGGTGCAGACCAGCTGGCCGTCGCTTTCATCGCGCAGCCAATCACGGAATTTGGTCGGAATTGCCAGCCGCCCTTTACTGTCCAGGCTGATGGCATGAGCGCCACGCAACAAATTGCAGTCCCTGAAGGTGAGTGAGCAGGCAGATTGCCCCTCTAAAAACCACTTTGATCCACTTTTCCCCACCTTGAAGTTTAAGGACGTGCAGGGGGCTTTTCAAGCAAGGAGATGGGACAGAGGGAACTTATTGACGCAGCAATTGCATGCTGCGGATTGAGTAGGTTGATTTTCCAAGAGTTATTGCTGAAAAAACAGAAAATGATTAATAAGCAGCAAGTCGGTGAGCGGTCACTATCTGGGCGATATGATGAAACGGAACAATACCACGGCACAGAGCAAAATACTGACACATATCACTGGATAGATGATGTAACCATCTTTCGAACGGCGAGCACGCAGAGACACCAGCTGACAAAGCAACAGATTGTAAATAATCAGCAGGGATGTCAGCAGAATATTGGTGGCAAATGTCAGCTCTTGAGCGTAACCAATGTACAAGCCCATCAGAATGAAATTGGCGAGTATCAGATACAGCAAAAACTTCTGAATCGCTTTACCCGAATTTGGGCTCTTTTTTACTCGTGTTATCATGCTTGCTACGTCCTGGATTACACATGATCAGACGACCTTAAATTCAAAAAACTGTTGAGATATATCATGTTTTTATTATTGCGCGATCCTTGCTCAACAATTGCCCCATGACCCGGCTCGTTTTTTTGCTAATGAGCGGGATGTTAATGATATCAACATCTTGCCATGCTTATCATAATTATCATTGGCAAGCTGGTTTCCCTGTCCCGATTCAGGGTAAAGGGGTCGACTTGGTCAGCCAGCAGCAGCAATTCTTGCTGAAGCAGCGCCCTTATCTCCAACAACGTCTTGCGGAGACACAGCCCGTTATTCGCTGGGTCGCGGAACAGGTTCACGAGCGCAAACTGCCGCCCTTGCTTGCCTTTGTTCCTTTACTGGAAAGCAGTTACCGATTGGATGTGGTCTCTTCTGCTGGCGCCGCAGGCCCCTGGCAGCTGATGCCAGATACCGCCACCCGATTTGCCGTTCCCATCACCAGCGAATTTGATGGGCGCTATTCACTGCCACTGGCGACAGAGGCAGCCCTTTCCTATCTGGCATGGCTGTATCGCTTCTTTGGCAATGACTGGCTGCTTGCTTTGGCCGCCTACAACGCAGGAGAAGGGCGGGTACTCAATGCGGTTTTAAAAGCGGGGACACGTAATATATGGGAACTGGAGCTTCCGACTGAAACACGCTTTTATGTCGCGCGCTTTGTTGCGCTGGCAAGACTGCTTGATATGGCTGACAGCTATCAGTTTCAACTTCCGCCATGGCACAGCGGCAATGACTTGCAAATATTCCGTCATCCGAACGGCTGCTCACTGCCCGCGTGGGCTCAGGCAAAAGGCGTATCAATGAATGAAGCCAGCCGCTGGAATCCGGCCTGGCAACTCCCTGTCGCGCAAGGGATAACCGATTGCCCGATCGTCTATAGCAAGAGCAAAGCTCCCACCGCCAACCGGAAGAAAGGGGCGACCGCCATTGTCAAAGCGGTCTCACTGGACAGTCTGCATGATCCCCTGTTGCTGAAAGCTGCCAGGGGGCTTGATATGAGTCGAGGCGAGATCAGGCTGGAACGCTTGCCTGATCCTCTTGGGATTCAGCAGAAGCGGCCGCTGATTGCGGCACCATGAAGCAGTGGCGCCATTGGCTCAATATTGGACCCAAATCGACTTCTTCCGGATATGACCAGCAAGCGCCATAGAAACAAAGATGCTGACCTATAGGCCGACGATGCGTGATGCGACAATCCAGAACAATCTGGCGGGACAGAGAAAGGGTCACCGTATCAGGTAACGTAAAGCGAGCAGGGGCAAGAAAGCCAACGCCTCCCGGGCCGATATCCTTGATCACGGCTCGGCCAATACTTTTGTCAAATAACACACCTGAAATCAGCATCCGTGCGGCAATACCACAACTTTGTGACTCAAGTGGCGTTGATCCATCATGCAGATACCAGCGCGGTACCTTTCGGCGCGGATCATTGTGCGAGGTATGCACCGGAAACTCGATTTCAGGGCTGTCCATGAGAAATCATCTCCTTGGCATGACTAGCTGCCGCTTGTGTTTGTGAGCTGAAAAGTTGCTCCAGATTGGTTTCTGCCTGAGTTGTCATAACCAGCAATTCAATGCGCCGATTACGGCTGCTTTGCGGATTCCGGGTATCTTCCAGCATGGTATCAGCCATAGAGACCACCTGCGCGACCCGATCAGACGGCATGCCGCCCGCTAGCAATACCCGCCTTGCCATCATGGCGCGGTCTGACGAGAGTTCCCAGTTGGTGTAGTTGTCACCCGCAAACGGTGTACTGTCGGTATGGCCAGAAATCATGACCCGATTCTCGATACGCTGGAAAATGGGGGCCAATGCCATCAACAGGTGACGAAAAAATGGAGTGATACGGGCACTGCCACGGCTATACATTTCCCGATCAGCGTCATCGCGGATCAAGATCCGCAATCCTTGGGGAACAATCTGAATCTCGAGGTTATTGTTAGCTTGCATTTGTTCAGCCAGATCATTGATGAATCCAGCTAATTGCTGCATCTGGCCTTCACCTTCGAGCTTTCCAACCAGCAGATTTTCGTACCCGCCGTTAGGCCCATCTGAAAAAATGCTCTGACGGCGATCCATATGCCTGGGCATCAGCTGCCCCTGCTGATCGAACTTAGGGTTCAGCTCATCGATCACCGAGGGATTCCCCCCCAAATCGACAGGATAGGGGCTATTGCGTATGTCAAACGGGTTGGACTCACTGTCCATGATGCTGTAGTCCCGCAGACGGCTGGCAACAATTTCCCGCTCCTCCTGGTTAGATACCGCTAGGATCCAGAGCACCATAAAGAAAGCCATCATAGCTAACGTGAAGTCGGCAAATGCCACCTTCCAGGCACCCCCTCCTTTAGGGGCACTATTACGTCGCTGCTGGCGCTTGACGATAATCTGCTCGTGATTGCGCATTACATTGCCCTGTTGTTCACCCAATCTTCCAGTTCAAGGAAGCTTGGTTTGACTTCAGGCTCCAGGATCTTGCGACCTGAATCGACGGCCAGCAGCGGTGTCTTGCCACGCAACTGGGCAATCAGGATCGACTTGATACACATCAACAGGCTAATACGACGCCTGACCATCTCTTCCATTGCGTTACTGACCGGCTCCAGCAAGCAGTAACAGAGAAAAATCCCGATAAAGGTTCCCACCAGAGCGGCAGCTACATGAACGCCAATGTTACTCAGGGGGCCGTCCAATTGCTGCATGGTGATGATGATCCCCATCACCGCAGCAAGAATGCCGAAGCCCGGGCAGGCCTCGCCGGTCTTGTGCAAAGCATGGGCAGGCTTGAGCATGTCCTCTTCAATGGCCATGATCTCCTGCTCCAGCACGGTATCCAGTTCATGGGGTGTGATCTTGCCCATCCCGAGCAGACGCAGGTTATCGATTATGAAACCTAGCAGTTGGGGATCTTCCGAAATCTGGGGGTACATCAAGAAAACCGAGCTCTGCTGGGGATTTTCAATATGCTCGTCGAGCGCCTTCATCCCTTTGTTGCGAGTCTCCTCCAGCAGTTGATGCATCAGAGTCAACAGCTCACGATAGACCTCGCTCTCTTCGTTATTAGGAGGCTTGAAGCACATTTTGATCTGCCGCCACATTTCGTGCATCACCTCTTTCGAGTTGCCCAGAAACATGGAGCCTACCGCTGCGCCGATGATAATGATGAGCTCGGCTGGCTGCCACAAGGCGACGAGGTTCCCCCCGGCCATCATGAAGCCACCCAGCACGCATACTAAAATGACGCCGATGCCAATCTGTTTTTGCATGAATGTTCCCGCACGATACAAGAAGGGTCACCAGTAAAGGTGAAGCACTACTATATGGAGTCGACCAATCGCTGCTTTAGCTGAAGCACGCACTGCTTGTGCAGCTGACAAACCCGGGATTCGGTTAATCCAAGCACCAGCGCGATCTCTTTCATATTGAGCTCTTGCTGGTAATAGAGGGCAAGCAATAGCTGCTCGCGTTTATCCAGAGTGGCCAACACCTTGCTGATTGTCATCGCCATATCGACATCATCAGACTCGGTTGTTGGCGCCTTGCCACCATTCTCCAGCCACTCTTCCAGACTCTGTAGCGCTTCAGCCTGGCTGGCGTAGGACAACTGACGCACCTCATCCACCGAACAGTCGAGCGCAGCAGCAAGTTCTTGCTCTGAGGGGGGGCGCCCCAAACGATTGTGCAGTTCACGCTGCACCTGATTATGGCCGTGTACCTGCTGTCGCAACTGGCGAGGCCGCCAGTCCAGACGCCGCAGCTCATCGAGCATGGCACCACGAATCCGTTTGAAGGCGTAACTTTCAAACTGGGCATCAGGTTCACTACCATAACGACGCCACGCCTCCAGCAATCCCATCATCCCTACCTGTTCCATATCCTCCTGATCAAAACAGGCACTGACCTGGCTACGCAGGTGACAAGCAGCCCTCTTAACCAGAGGCAGATAGCGAGTCAGAATGGCCTGTTCACCAGTACGGGGAATTGTTGGCGTATCCGCAAACTCTTGTTGAGAATCCCAAGCAGAATCAGTCATATGGTAATTACTGTACCAGTACCTTGGTGATCAGCACTTCGTCCAGATAGGGCTTGTAGCCATATCCCTGCACCGTAGTGACCAGCTTGTCGCGCAAAGAGACCTGCAGCTTGGAAATATTCTGCAGCTCGACCTTTACGTCATCATGGGAGCGGTGGCTGAAATACTGCACCATGGCATTGCGGATCAGTGGAGTCAGCTCATCCAGCTTGGCAACCTGCTCCGGGTTGTAGGTCACCAGTGCCAGCTCCAGCACCAGATAATGGGACTGTTCGCCCCCTTCCAGACTGATAACGAAGCGCTCCATCGGCTTGAACAGCGGAGTGCTGCTCAGCTCTGGCTTTGGCTCTGCCAATCCGAGCCAGACTTCAATTACATCGCGTTTCAACCAGGCACCATATGCCAGCAAAACCAGCAGACACAGGGCAATGACGACAACCATCAACCACTTCATGACACGCCGCATAATGTAAAACCACTCTCGTTATTACGTGTTAAAAATCAGACCAGAGTATTGAGCCAGTCGTGCATCGTCCCCCATTGGGACTCTGGTTCATCCAACCACTGACGGCGGCCAGCCAGGATCTTCTCCTGTTGCCACCGATCCTGCTGCCCCTGCTCGCCGCCTTGCCCCACATTGACCTCAACGCCGCCGGCATGATGGGGAGCCAGGCTCATGCGCAAGCGCTCCATCGACTGGATCATTGCATCGCGCACCGCCGGGTTAGTCACATTCAACTGGACATTGAGCCGGTCACCATCGAGCTTGACGGTCAACTCCAATCGCCCGAGCTCTGGCGGATCCAGCCGGATGTGGGCCTGTTTCACCTGTTGATTGACTTGCAGCTCAACCTTGTCCTGAAGCAGGCTAACCAACTGTTGCCCCCACTGGCTCTGGTTGTCTGACAACCGGGCAGGGGCCCACTGATAGTCGGCAGGTCGCAACGGCGTCGCAGCGAGTTGGCCAACTGCCAGCTGGCGAGCATCTGGCAGCCTGTTTTCTACCACTGCGGTATCAGGCACATTTCCAGCATCGAAACCGGCAGCCATAACCGGCAAGGTGAAGCGGCCGGGCAATACACCGGTTTGCCCATTTGATTTGGCAAGCAAGGTAGAGAGCGCCTGTTCCGCAGCGGCAGAAACCGTCTCACGACGCGGCATCACCTCTTGCTCGGGCAGCGTGGTCGCACTCCCCATCAAGGCACGAAGAGAGGGCGGCAATTTGTTATCCACCACCACCTGCTGCCCACCAGTGCTACCTTCAGCTCGGGAAAAAGTACGGCTTACACGAAAACCATCAAGATCGGCATCACTTACTCTGACAAAGAGAGGAGGCACATTGGTAAACGCTTGCAGCTGTTCAACCGGGTCGCCTTCCGCTCCTGATTGTTCGCTCTCTGCTTCATCTACCGCAACATCACTGGCAACCAACTCGGGCAAGGGCAACGCAAGCAGAGGATCAACCACCTCATCCAGCGGTTGATATAACTCCCCTTCACTGCCGGCTTGGCCGGACAAACGGTTCAAGGCCGTGACATCCGGCGCATTCACCGCATCAAAACCGCTAAATTGAATCAATCCCATTGCTCTGTCTCACCGTAAGCAGTCAAACCTTCACGAATCGAAGAAAGCTGCTGCCACTCCTGTTTACGAATCAAGGTCTCCTGCTCGCAAAGCTGCAATGCTTGTCGATACAACACCCGGGCTTTATCTCTTGCTGGTTGCAGCGCAGCCCAGAGTTGGGGATTCCGGCTAACTTGAGAGACAAATTGCGCGAAGCGTCCATCAGTTAGCCTGACAGCTTCCCACTGGCCAGCTTGCGCTTGTTGCAGCAATAGCGTACCCAACCCCAATAACTGGCGCTGGCGCGTCTGCAGTTCGGTCTCACGTAACACGGGCGCAATACCTGACATGACGAGCCCCAAAAAGAAGATGAACCAGCCCACAAGCAAAGAGTGGGCCAGACCGATAACCAAGAAATTTCAATATGTTGGGCGTGAGGAAGAACAGAGGGGAAGGAAGTACTACTTCCGTATTAACGAGGATGACGCGCCATGGCTTCCCAACCCTCTTTCAGCTCTTGCAGAATTTTGCGCACTTCGGCAAATCCCTCAACACTGTTGGATACGCTGGTCTCGAACAGTTTCTGACCACAGTAGTCATAAAGACGATGCAGGTTAACCGCCAGCTCGCCCCCCTTATTCATATCAAGCGCACTGTCCAGCCCACCCAGGATCTGCAGACACTTGTTGATGGCCAACCCTTTGCGCTCAAACTGTTTCGCCAAGATATGCCCTTCTGCTCTGGCTATCTCGTCAAGCAAACCATCCATCAACATCAGTACCAGCTGATATGGATCGGCACTCGCGGCCTTGGCTTCTGTGGCGGCAAATCGATAGGCATCATAGCCATCTTCAGATTCAAACATGGGTCACTCGCTATTGCAGGTTCAAACCAGTTCATCCAGGGGAAAAGCTTAAAGTGCTCCCATGGTCTGCATCATCTGGTTCATGGTGGTGAATTGATTGAGGTAACGCTTGTAAACAGACTCCATCCGTTTATTCAGCGACTCCATCTTATCATCAAGTCGCTTTTGATTGGCTTCCAATGTGCTCTTGCGAGTGGCCATCACACCATTGGTCTTGGAGAAAGGATCGAGCACCTTGCTCATCCGTTTGAGCAAACCATCATCCCCCATCAGCGCCTTGCCCAGCAGTTCAGGGTCCTTCTCGAGCGACTTTTTGAAATCCGAGTCACTAAACACCAGCTTGCCCGACTTCTCGGTTTTGATGCCAAGCTGAGTCAGGGTCATGCCTGCAGGCAGATTGCGAACCGCGTTGGCCAGCGAACCTTTCAAACCTCGCACCGTGGCATCAGACGCCAGTACGCCTTTCGCCTTGATATCGGTGGACGTCTCTTTGTTCAGCAGCTCCAGCAACTCGTTGTAGCTATCAACAAATTTCTTCAATGAACCGGTGACGGCTTCATTGTCATAAGCCACTGTCACCTGCATCGGGCCATCGGTTGGCTTTTGCACCCTGGTGAGATCCAGCGTCAGCCCTTCAACCACGTTTTCAATCTTGTTGGTCGGCGACTTGATCTCCAGCGCGCCGTCGCCAACCCCCATCTTGATGATGGAGTCCTGACCCGGGGTGATCACCTTTCCGGCGATAAAAGCCTTGCCGAATGCGGAAGCCGGGTCGCCATCATAGGTGGGGGTAAACACCTTGGCTGCCCCACTCTCTTTACTGGTCAGCACCAGGTTAACCTTGCCATCCGTGCGAACCAGGCTGGCCTTGACCCCCGGATTATCCGCCGCATCATTGATGGCAGAGACCAGACTCTGGGCCGTCGACTCGGCAGGCAAAGTCGCCAAATCGATAGCAAACGCCTTGCCATCGACGGTAAACGATACTTTGCCTGAGGTTGGCAATAGTGCTTTCTCATCCGTCAATTGCACCCCGAACTGATGGGCCTGTGCCAGTTGCTTGACCTGAAAGTTATATTGCCCCGGGGTCGCCTTGCCATTGCTGGTGACCGTCATGATCCCCTCTTGCGAGAGGCTGGCTTTCTGGGCTTGCAACGTCGCCGGCTTGTTCAGGTCTTTCAGCAGAGTCTGAAAGCTGGAGAGTTTGGAGTTGATAGATGACAGCGAACTCTGCTGCGCCTTGACCGTGGCAAGCTGCCCCTTGAGCAGCTTGTCCATATTCTTGCGCTCATTGGTCACCATTTGCATCGCGGCTGAAGCGGGATCGACCTGCATATATCAACTCCTTCGGTATCAGGGCAAAACTTGCTTGTTGAAAAAGGCTGTTACGCCAGCACTTTTCAACCGGCAAGGGGAAGAAAAGAGGCCGCCACACAGGTAGCGGCCCTTATAGCGATTAACGCAGCAGCATGGTAACCATGCCGGTCATCTCGTTGGACTTGCCCAGTACGGACATACCAGCCTGCATCAGCATCTGGTTCTTGGCCATGTTGGTGCTTTCGGTAGCGATATCGGCGTCCATGATACGGCCCTTGGCGATATCGGTGTTCTCTTTCATGTTGGAAAGGTTGTTAACAGTGTGTTCCAGACGGTTGATATTGGCACCCAGAGCAGAGCGTACGCTGGTGATATCCTGCATAAAGGATTCCATCTTGCCCATGGCAACCTGAGCGCTCTCTTGACTGGTGATACCATCTTTCAAAATTTGAGCGTCCAAACCATTACCAGCCTTGGCTGCAGCTTTGGTCAGCGGCTTTAAGCCCTCATCAAATGCTTTCTGGAGAGGCTCTTGCAATTTCTGAGCGTCAGCTACTGCTTTTTTGTCGGCAGCTGTAGCACTACCGGCTGCAGCCTTTTCTTTGTCATCTACAACCTTCTGGGCGTCTGCAACAGCTTTGTTGGCGTCAGCCAGTTTCTTAGCCGCAGAGCCAGCTGTAGTATCATTTTTGTAATCTTCAACCGCTTTTACCAGCGCTTTATCGGCATCAGACATTTCTGCACCACCCACAACCTGCTTCAGGGCTTTACCGATATCGAGAGCCAGGCGCTCGCCTTCGGAGCCGCCGATCTGGAAAGTGATCTCGCCTTTGGCAAACTTGCCGTTGGTTTTATCCAGCAGGTTTTCGCCACCGAAGGTGGTGTTGCCAGCGATATTTTTCAGCTCTTTGGTCAGCTCGCCAAATTCGGCGTTCATGGCGGCGATATCTTTCTCGCTGCTGGTGCCGTTGGCAGCCTGGGTAGCCAGATCCTTCATGCGCTGAACGATATTGGTCATCTCGTCCATGGCGCCTTCGGCGGTCTGCATCATGGAGATGGCATCCTGAGCGTTGCGCATGCCCACTTTCTGGCTGTTGGACTGGGATTGCAGACGGGTGGCAATTTGCAGGCCAGCAGCATCGTCAGAGGCAGAGTTGATACGCAGACCGGTACCCAGACGCTGCATGGCATTGCTTGCCATTTTGTTGGTGGAGTTCAGCTGGTTCTGGGTGACCATGTTGGCAAAGTTGGTATGAATTGACAGACTCATTTTCGTTTCCTCGAAATGGATGCTGCCACAGGCAGCGTTTGGGTTGACCCCAATGAAGAACGACCACAGCGTCGTGAAAATTAAATCTTTTTTTGCTGAACAGCAGTTTCTCTTGGCCCCCCCCCCGTTCGGATGCGAAACAGTGGGCCCGCGAGCAGACAGCGCCGTCACTGGCACAAGAGGGCATCACAGAGATAAAAAAACCGCACAAGTCAGCTTGTGCGGTTTTTTTACGAGGAGACAGGTCAGCGCTATCAGGTGAGTAACGCAACCACCCCTTGACGAGTGACATTGGCCTGCGCCAGCAGACCGGACATGGTGCCCATATAGCCGCCTTGTGAGAGGCGGGCGGCCAGAGAGGATTGCAACTGTGCCAGCTCCTCCTGTTTCAGGTTCTGACTGCGAGCCTTGACCTTGTCCAGTTGCAGCACCATCTTCTGGCGAAACTGTTTCAACTCCCGTACCGATTGCTCAATCTCGCCAAGCACTTTTTGCAGCCGCTGCCGCTCCTGACGGATTTCCCCTTTGGCAACCCCATCTGCCATGCGGGTCAGCGCTCCGACCTTGGGCTTGAACTGCACCGGGATCGGGTTGCCTGCCGGGATACGAATCCCCTCCCCCCGGATCAGCACCGGCTCATCCAGTTTGCGGCGATGGGGTTCAGCAACGGAGAGTTCCAGCTTGCCCAGTTCATTCAATCTGGCCTGGATATGCTCTTTACGCAGCGCCCGATCGAGCATGGTGACAACCTCACCCTCTCGCGCTCCGGCCGGAATGGTCACCTCCACCGCACTGTTACTCTGGGGAAACGAGAACACCAGCCGCTCAGCGCTATTTTTGGCACTGAGCAGATCCAGATGCTCGGCACTGAAGCGGGGACGCAGTTCCTGAGCCGATGCGATGAGTCTGGGTTTGAGCTCGTCCGTCAAAGGCCCTCTTGGTTGGGTGACTTTCTCTTCCAGCATTTTTAAGCGATTGGTCACGTCACTGCTGGCCAGCTCGCGCTGACCCAGTTGGCGTTCCAGCCGCTTCAATTCCCCCCAAACCAGATTAAGCGCCTGTTCGCCGCTCTGGGCATGGGCAATGCGATGTTGCGCAGCACCGATCAGGGCCCATCTGTCCATCCGGATAATATTGGGGTGGCGCTCAGTCTGCTTGCGGTTTTCCGGAGTGTGAGCCTGTGCAGTTGCGCGGCCCTGCAACCTGGGCTTTGCCTGTGGCTCTGCAACGCCTCCAAGACGGGTTTGCTGGACCTGCATCATGACTCCTCTGCTCGTTACGGCATGTAGTTGAACAAGCTAAGACCATTAACCTTGGCAAAAGCTTGCTGCTGCACCTGTAATGCCATCAGGACGTGGGCCTGTCGGGTCGCTGCCTCGGCATAGTCCAGCGACTCTATCTGGTTGCTCACTTCCTTGCTATAGACGCCTTTCTCGGCATGGCTCTCGTCAATCTGATCCAGCAGATTGATCCGGGCACCAATCGTGCTCACCGCCTGGCTGATATTATCTTGCAGCGTCTGGCTGCGACCAAGCATGCCTCGTGCCTGCTCGATGGCGTCAGGTGCTGCGTCATTAATTGCCTTCACCATGCTATCGAGTCGTTTGAAAAAATCGTCAGGCTGCAAAAAAAGCTGATCGGCAGTCTGGTTTAACCCCACTGTGACACCTTTGGCAATGCCGACCTCCCGTACCAGATGATCACCCTTGTAGCGATAACCTCCGAAGTCAGTATCTTTTGGGTCAGTCACCTTCACCAAAGCGGTCTCATCCACCTTGCTGCCGCTAAACAGGCTGGAGCCACTTTCGTTGCGGGCATTGACCAAATCCAGCAGGCCATCCTTGATAATGGCGACTTCACTGGCCACCGCCTTGCGATCCCCCTCAGACAGGGAGCCGTTAGCGGCCGTCTGGGTCAACTCACGCAACCGCATCAGCATGTTGGTCATGGTATCGAGCTGCAACTCCCCCTGGGAGAGCTGGCTCTTGGCATTGGCAATATTCTTCTGGTACTGCGCCATCGCCACCTGCTCTTTCTGCAAGCCCAGCAGTTGCACACTGCCAACAGGATCATCTGAGGGCTGAAGAATGCGTTTTTGCGTGGAGATCTGGCGATCGAGGCGGGCATACTCGCCGAAACCATGCTGCAAATTATCGAGCATGCTGAGCTGAATTTGATGGGTACTGATCCGCATGGTTATGACTCTCAGAACATGTTCAGAATGGAGTTGAAGAGCTGTTCGGAGGTGCTGATCACCTTGGCATTGGCCTGATAAGCCTTGGTATACGCCATGATCTTCACCCCTTCTTCATCTGTATTTACACCGCTGACACTGCTCAGCTTGGTCGCCATCTGTTTTTCCATATTGGCATCGGCCTGCATGGTCGCCTTGGCCTGACCACTCTGCACCGCCATCTTGCCCAGCAGCGCACTGTATGCGTTGTACTGGCTATCTTTGATGGTCAGCAACTCCTGCAGGTTGCGGTTATCGCCCTTACCGCCGCCGGTCTTGGCAAAGGCAAGGTCGCTACCGGAAAAACCGGCGACAACGCGCAGGGAACCTGAAGGATTAAGCGGATCGTATGAGAAGAGGGGTTTGCCTTTCGTCCCCTTCAAATCAGAGCCGGTCTCTTGTTTGGCATTAAACTCATCAGCCAGCTTTTTGGCTATCTGATCCAGCTCACCACGCAGTGGACGCAGCACTGTAGTGCGATAATCCATTACCCCCGCCAGAGAGCCACCATGCAATTTAGGCACCTCAAACGTCTGCCCACCGAAAGCGAGGCTGAGTTTATCGCCCGCAAGCGCGAGGGTACTGCTGCTGCTTCCCAGGACCAACGGCTGTCCTTGCGGCAGACTGAGCGCAAACGAGCCATCGCTTTGACGATTGACCCGCACCTCCATATAGGCAGACAGCTCACGCACAACCTGTTCGCGACTGTCTTCCAGCGCAGCGGTATTAACTGCCTTGGCTGTCTGATCGCCAATCTGCATGTTCAGTTCAGCCAGTTGCTTCAAGTAACTGTTCACTTGGGAAACCGTACTGTTCAGCTGATCATCGATCTGCTTTTCCTGGGTGACCATGCTCTCGTCAAGCTGGGTAAAACGGTTGGCGAGCGCCCCTGCTGAACTGACAATCTGGCTGCGCTGTGCCGGTGTTTCCGGACTGTCGAGCGCAGCACTGAGCGAAGCAAAAAAGCTGTCGAGCCCTTTTGCGATATTCATCGACTCACTGCCCAGCAACTGCTCTGTCGTATTGATGTACTGATGAAAGGCATAAGAGGAACCGGTGGCCGCACGGCTACGCCAGTGTTGGGCTACCAGATAGTCATCCGTTACCCTGCGTACCCCTGTCACCTCGACACCGGCACCATTATCCAGCCGCCCGAAACCGGACAGACTGCCCATCATGGCTTCCTGACGGCTATACCCGATGGTTTTGACGTTCGCGATATTCTGGGCGGTCAGGTTCAATGCAATCTGGGCTGCATTTAGTCCGCTGGCGCCGATATTGAGCAGTGACATCAGTCAACCTTCTTCATTTTTACCGAGTTGAGAGGCTGGCTGAATGCAGCCAGGGTCTGCTGCTCTGAAGCGACCACCCCGTCCGGATTCTTTAATGACGGAGCCAGCTGGTTGACCATCTGCTCCCGCAAACCGATACCACCACGTTTGACCATGCTCATCGCCAACTGGCTGTCATACATATCGCGATAGAGGGATTGTCCCTTGATAATCTTGTCGTCCTCATCCTGCAGGGCATCCGTCGCCGAGCGCATATGTTTGAGCACGGTTTGCAGAAAACTGACTTCAAACTGACCGGCTGCAGCATCCAGCGCGGCACGCTGATCCGGGTTGCTTTTGATTTGCTGCAATTCATTGAGATCCTGATAAAAACCGGGATCCGAGCTAATTCTTGTCATGATAGTCCTTAGATAACCACCAGCTCACCCTCAAGGGCACCAGCCTCATTGAGCGCTTGCAAGATGGCCATAACATCATCGGGGGTTGCCCCGAGTGAGTTGACAGCCTTGACGATCACTTCCAAGGAAGTACCATCCGGCCAGACAAACATGTTGTTACGTTCCCGATCGACCTGGATCTTGGAATTGGGGGTCGTGGTGGTCTGCCCGTTGGAGAAGGCGTTGGGCTGACTGACCGTCTGACTCTCGCCAATGGTCACCGTCAGACTGCCATGACTGACGGCAGCCTTGTGAACCTTGACCCCCTGCCCCATCACCACAGTGCCGGTTCGACTGTTGAAGACCACCTTCGGCCGCTCCTGACCCGGATCCACCTTGATATCCTCCAGCAGGGCCATAAACGCGATGCGCTGGCTCTCGTCCCTGGGGGCTGCAACCTGAACCCGCCCGGCACTCACCGCGCGGGCAACCGGCCCCAGCTGATGATTGATGGCACGCTCCACATTGCGGGCCGTCTTGAAGTTGGGTTGATGCAGATTGAGGGTCACTTCCGGCTTTTCGGCAAAATTGCTGACCACCTCTCGCTCGATGGTGGCGCCATTGGGGATAATCCCGGCTGTCGGCACGTTAATCGTGACCGATGAACCTGATTGCCCTTCCGCTTTCACCCCGGCGACAACCAGATTGCCCTGCGCCACAGCATAGACTTCACCGTCGATACCACGCAGGGGGGTCAGCAGCAGAGAACCGCCACGCAGACTCTTGGCATCACCAATGGAAGTCACGGTCACATCGAGCAACTGCCCCTTGCCAGCCAAGGCGGGTAGCGTGGCCTGAACCGAAACGGCTGCCACGTTCTTGAGCTTGGGATCGATATCGTCCGGTAGCTGCACACCAAACTGTTTGAGCATGTTGGCCATGGATTGGCCGGTAAATTTGACCTGGCTTTTGTCACCGGTCCCGGAGAGACCGACCACCAGACCATAACCCACCAGCTGGTTGGTTCTCAGCCCCTGCACATCGGCAATATCCAGCAAGGCTCGTTTGGCCGGTGCGGCAGCCTGACTAAACCAGGGCAAGCAGAGACACAGCAGGGCGATAAACCATCTGTTCATGTGATTCCTCAAAATGGCGCAAACGCCGAGCTAAAGAAGCGGCCCAGCCACCCCATCTGGTTACTGTCTGCAAGGGCTCCACGACCGGCATAGGTGATGCGGGCATCGGCAATGCGCTGGGACGAGATACGGTTGCTCTGATCAATATCCTCGACCCGCACCATGCCGCCCAAGCGGATATACTCATCCCCCTGATTGAGGCGGATCCACTTTTCACCGCGGATCCCCAGCACACCATTGGGCATCACTTCTGCTACGGTCACGGTAATGGAACCTGCCAGGGTATTTTGCTGACTGGAGGTCGCTCCACCATCAAAATCCCGATCCGCACTGAGGGCGGCCCCCCAGTCGGGGCGCAGTTTACCGCCAATAGAGGGGGCCGGCACATTCATGCTGCTGTTTTTGCTCATGCTGGTATTGGCTTTCTTGCTCGACTGGGTACGCTCTTCCAGCACCACGGTGAGAATGTCACCAACACGGTAAGCACGCCGATCCTGAAACAGGGTCATCATGTAGTTGCCCCGATAGAGGCCACCATCTTCGCCCTGCGCAGTCGCGGTCACCTTGGGACGGGATGGTGCCCATTTCTCGTCACCCGGCTCGGGTGCCTGCAGCTCATAGGTGGCACAGCCGCCCAGCAACAATACCAACCAGATATAACGCAGCATCGACTTCATCATTACAGTGCCTGAGTGACAAACTTGAGCATCTGGTCGGCAGAAGAGACCACCTTGGCATTCATCTCGTAAGCCCGCTGGGTCGTGATCATGTCGACCATCTCCTCGACCACGTTTACGTTGGAACTCTCCAGCGCGAATTGCTTGACGGCCCCCATCGCCTCCTCACCAGGCACACCTTCAATCGGCTCACCGGACGCGCCGGTTGCACGGTAGAGGTTGCCACCGAGCGCTTCCAGACCGGCCGGGTTGGCGAAGTTGGTCAGGGTGATACGGCCCAGCTCGACACTCTCTTGCTGACCCGGCAAAGATGCACTGACGGTACCATCCGTACCAATGGAGATCTTGGTAGCGTTATCGGGGATCTGGATCTGCGGTACCATGGGCAAACCATCCGCGTTAACCAGTTGCCCCTCGGCATTGCGATGCCATTGACCATTGCGGGTATAGGCCGTCTCGCCATCCGGGCGCTCGACGCCGAAGAAACCGGCACCGACCACCGCCATATCCAGCTCCTGATTGGTATTCTGGAATTGGCCGGAGGTGAAGACCTTCTGGGTACCCACTACCCGCACACCATTACCCATCTGAATACCGATAGGCGCCAGATTCTGCTGATCCTGCTGAGCACCCGGCTGGCGCTGCACCTGATAGAAAAGATCTTCAAATGCCACCCGATCGCGTTTGAAACCGACCGTGTTCACGTTAGCCAGGTTGTTGGAGATACTGGACATCTTGGCATCTTGTGCCGACAGACCTGTTTTACTGACCCATAATGCTGCGTGCATTGTTATTCCACCTTATTCATCAAGCCTCATCCACTGGGATGTGGCAAGGCATCGGATATCTGCCCGATGCCGTCAAAATCAACCCTGACCGGAAATCAATTTGGCCCCCTGACGAGCCTGATCATCCGCTGCTTTCATCAACTTGACCTGCAGTTCGAAGTTGCGGGTCAATGACATGCTGCTCACCAATTCATCCACGGCATTGACGTTGGCCCCTTCCAGAAAACCGGATGCCATCACCACCTGGTCACTGACCTCTGCATCCTCTCCCTGACGCATCCGGAACAAACCGTCATGACCTTTGACCAATTCGGCAGGCTCTGGATTGACCAGTTTCAGACGCCCCACATCGAGCCGGGCGCCGCCCCCCGGAGGAGTGATACTCAGAGTGCCATCCTTGCCGAAACTGATGTCACGATAAGCGGGCAGCACCAGCTCGCCACCTTCCCCCAGTACCGGCCGACCATTGAGGGTCAACAGCCCGTCAGCATCCGCTTCCAGGTTACCAGCACGGGTATAGGCCTCTTTGCCATCCTCAGTCTGTACGGCAAGAAAGCCTTCACCACGAATCGCCACATCCAGCTTGCGACCGGTCTGCATCAGAGGGCCAGCCTTGAAATTGGTGCCCGCCATCTCCTCCTTGGCCATCACCCGACTCTGGTAACCATCGCCAGTCAGGGCATAAGCCGAAACCCGCTCAAAATCAGCGCGAAAGCCGGCGGTGTTGACGTTGGCCAGGTTATTTGCACGGATCTGCTGAGCCATCAGGGTATGTTGTGCCCCGGACATGGCTGTGTAGATAAGCTTTTCCACGGATTACCCTTAGAAGGAGTTGAACAGGATCTGGCTCATCTTGTCAGCCGAACTGATGGTCTTGGCGTTGGCCTGATAGTTACGCTGAGAAGTCATCAGGCTTACCAGTTCACCGGTAAGATCAACGTTGGAGCTCTCATAAGCCCCGGCGGTCAGCTTGCCCATGGTGCCGGTTCCCGGAGCCCCCAGTACAGGCTGCCCTGAGCTGAAAGATTGCTGCCAAGAGGTATTGTTGGTCTGCAGCAGGCCATTGGGATTGGTGAAGTTCGCCATCACGACCTGCCCCTGCAACAGGCTCTGACCGTTGGTAAAGGTGGCGTAGACACCGCCGTCTCCATCCACACGTACCCCGGTCAAATCCCCAGCGGTATAACCATTGGACTGGTTGCGGGTGGCATTAAAGTCAGAGGCATACTGGCTGACTCGGCTCATGTCCAATTGCAATTCAATCGGCGAGGCACCCGCAGGCTTCAGGGCCAAGGAGGGAGGAATGGTGGAAGCACCAGTATCCAACTTGCCATTGGGATCAAAAATCATTTTGGCGCCGGCAGCAGGCGTCACATCTGCTCCATTAAAGCTGTAATGAACATCCCAGGCATTGGCCCCTTTTTTCACAAAATACTGGGTGACGGTATGTTCAGTTCCCAGCGAATCATAAACCTTGCTGGACTGTGAATAGCTGAAGGTATTCGACTTGTTTGGATCAAATTTAGGGTCAACCGGGATGATACTGGCATCGGCTTTCAGGTTAGCCACAAACTCCAGTTTGTCGGATGGCTTGGCAGGCAGGCTGCCCGCCTTGACCTGGATATCACCAACCACACCGGATTGCAGCTTACCCGCATCATCAGTGGTATAACCTTGCAACCGCGTACCGCCTGCAGTGGTCAGGTAGTTGGCATTATCACGCTGGAACATACCGGCACGGGTATAGGACGTCTGGCCGCTGCCATCTTTCAGCACGAAGAAACCACTGCCAGAAATCGCCAGGTCCAGCCCGCGACCGGTACGAGTCATATCACCATTGCGGTCAAAATTCTGGGAGACGTTGTTCATCTCGACACCGCCAGCCTGACCACCACCGTAAATTGCCGCAAATTCGGCGCGGCTGGATTTGAAGCCCGCGGTACTGGCATTGGCTACGTTGTTACTGATAATACTCAATTCCTGGTTTACGGCGCGCAGGCCGCTCAATCCGATACTGAAAGACACAGTGTCGCTCCTCTCTGATTACGCTGATTTGCCGAACTGGATTGCACTGAAGAGCGGGACATCGCCCACACCGGCAACCTGCAGCATGATTTCTCCCGTACCGGGCAAGGCAACACGTTCCACCTTGCTCGCCACATAATTTTTGGCCCCCACCAGGGTCTTGCCTGCCGAGGCCTTGACCTCAAAGCGGTACTCCCCGGCAGGAAGAGGGGGCAATTCATAATCCAGCCCACCCGCCTTGCTCTCACCCCAGCTCTTGCTCGCTACCAGCACGCCATGCTGGTCATATACCTTGAGATCCACCTGTTCCGCCGTACCTTGCAACTCGATCTGACCGCGGATTTTGTGCTCTTGCTGCTGCTTGAGGGTTTTGCTAGGCACCATGACCTCTTTGTCGACCAACGCGGTACTCTCTAACACCTGCTGGGTATCCATCTTGGTATTGCTCTGGAGCTGGAGCTTCTTCAGCCCTTCGACCCCTTCAACCATGCTGAACTGGGCAAGCTGAGCCACGTACTGGGCACCCTCAAGCGGGTTGGTGGGATCCTGGTTCTGGATCTGCGCCACCATCATCTGCAGAAATTCATTGCGCAGTTGCATGCCACCATTTTGGTTGGCTTGCACATCCTGGGCAGCACCACTGCCATTGCTGGCGATCTTGGGATCAGTATTGGTCTGTACTGTACCGCGCGCCGTATCCAGGCTACTGATCTGTGGCAGACTCATGACTTAGACTCCCTGACCAAGACGCAACAGCCCCTGTTGCATGCTGTTAATGCGGTTGATCACCTCCACCGAGGTTTCAAAACCACGAGAGGCGCTCATCATGTCAGCCATCTCTTCCACCACGTTGACGTTGGAGTAGTAGACAAAACCATCCTGATCGGCCATCGGGTTGGTCGGTTCCAGCCGTTTCTCGACCTGACGGTCGGACTGCACGATACCCGCCACTTGCACCGACGCAGCTCCGAGGCCATCGGCATCCTGAATCTTCTGATAGAGAGTGGAAAAAACCGGTTTGATGGCACGAAACGCAGTATCTTCACTGGCGGCAGCGCTATCCACGTTGGCCAGGTTGGAGGCTACGGTATCCAGCCGCACGGTCTGGGCACGCATGGCACTGCCTGCGATGTCATAAATCTTGTTGAACGACATGGTTAACGGCCCTCAATCGCCTTGGCGATCCCGGTAATTTTCATATTGAGGAAGGTGAGGCTGGTCTGGAAATCGGTGGCATTGTTGGCAAACTTGCCCTGCTCCACGCCCAACTCAGCGGTATTACCATCCATGGAGACCTGATAAGGAATGCGATAGAGGGGGTGACGCATATCGTCACGCATGGCGCCCTGGCTGATAGCCTGGCTCTCTTCACCAGCAGCAACTTGTTGGGCGACACGGCCCAGAATCGTCTTATAATCGACATCCCGAGCCAGATAGCCCGGTGTATCCACGTTGGCCAGATTCCCCGCCAAAATCCGCGCCCGCTCAGCCCTGACATCGAGGGCATAAGGGTGTACGCCGAGGGCGCTGTCAAATGAGATACTCATGCTTCATCCTTTATCGTTCACTCAGACCGGTGTTTTCCTTATCAAGACTCATGCCAATCATGAAAAGACCTGATATCAAGCGGTTAGCGCACCTCATTAACCTCAATACAGCGAGAAATGAGGAAGTACGACTTCCCGTGTGGAAATTGGCCGGTGTGCTTTGGTTGCTATCAGGCGCGCCAGCCCATGGCACGCCGCAAGCACAAAGCGACATGCTTGAGCAGTTGCTTGAACAGGATGCCCGTAAAAGTCTTGAGGGCTACATCACCCAGCAGGGATGGCCTGTAACCACAGGAGAATTTCGAGTCTGGCTTGCCCCTTCCGTCGAGCATCTCCCCCCCTGCCCCTCACATTCCCTCTCGTTACAAGCAGGTGGCCAATATCGGCAACCCTGGGGACGACGCCCCTATCTCATCGAGTGCACCGACCCCGCCTGGCAGGTGCGCGGGCGGGTAGAGGTCTCGTTACTGTTGCCGGTCTGGGTTGCTGCACGGGATATCGCAAAAGGTCAGGCCATCAGTGCCAGCGATCTGGTGGAGAAAGAGCTGGATGTCAGCCGTATACAACGCGGGTTTATCCCGAGCAATCACTCCCTGCTGGGCCATAAAAGCAACCGGCATCTGAGAAGCGGACAGCTCATCGGTGAGCTCGATTTACAAAAAAGTTGGACGGTCAAACAGGGGGAAGGGGTACTGATCCGTGCAGGGAAAGGTGAGTTCTCCGCCACAACCAGAGGGGAAGCTCTCGAAAATGGCAGAATTGGCGATGGCATTAAAGTGAAAAATCTTAGCTCAGGCAAGCAGATACAGGCATGGGTGGTAGATAAAGGAGAGGTGGAAACCCGTTTTTGAACCTGGGCAGCTATTTGATTCAAGTTTGACAAACCTTGGGTCGCTTGTCATAGAAAGACCATCAGGAAGTTACGTTATGAAAATTACCCGAACTGACCCGCTCTATATTCAAAACCAACCTGGCCGCAAACCGGATGTGACGGCCAAACCGGAAACCAAATCTTCACAGTCATCCGAAGCCCGGATCAGCAGCACAGCGCAGTCAGTAGCCAACGCCCGCAGCCAGCTGGCCACCACATCCGACATCGACATGGACAAGGTCAACGAGATCCGCAAAGCCATCAGTGAAGGCAAGCTAGAGATCGATCTGGATGCGCTGGGTCAGGCCATTCTGGATATGCATCGCCGATGAGCGTGGATACCAAGGCCACCGTTAAAGCATTGATCCTCGGGATCCAGCAGGATTACGGCCACTATACCGAACTCACCGCCCAGTTGCTGCGTCAGCATGCACTGCTGGCAAGCCATGATGTCGATGGTCTGCAAGTCCATAACGAACAGCAGACCGAACTGATGGCCAAGGTGACACAACAGGCAAAATTGCGTTGCCAGCAGCTGCAGGCATTGGGCCTCAAACCCGATGAGAAGGGGATGGCCACCCTGATAGCCAAGCTGCCACTTCCCCTGCGCACCACGGTAGCCAATCAATGGCAACAGCTTGAACAGCTGCTGCACCAGTGTCTGCGCCAGAATGATCTCAATGGCCGCCTGCTGGCAGGCCAGATGGAGACGATTCATTCACTGTTGGGACAAGAGTCAGGTTATCGCGACCCGGACAGCATTACGGATTAACCTTGGTCTTACTCTTTACAGGTCAGGTGACGCAAACTCGCCAGCTCATCCAGCTGTAGCTGATCCCGCCTCTCCTGCTGCTGACGAGCAACATCATCACGTCTTGCCAGCAATAGCTCCAACCCCTTGACCCGTCCGAACTGCCGAACCAGCTCCCCTTCGTGGCGCTCCAGATCCAGTCTGGCCAGCGCCGATTGCTGCACCTGATGGGAGAGCAAACGGCGCAACTGGCCATCCATCTGTTGCTTGTTTTGCCATAGCAAAGGGTGAAACTTGTCGGAACCGGGTCGCAACGAGGAGATCACTTCCTGCAATTTGTGTGCTCGCTGCTCTTCCCGCAACGCCAGCTCCCGCAAACGCTGACGCTCAGCACCAAGATTTTCCAGCTCTTCCTGTTGCAACCCCAGATAAGACTTCAGCATAACGAATCCTTATCCCTGCCCCAGCACCTGCTTGAGACCAACCATCACCTGTTCAAAGGCCATCTCTTCATGCAAGCCTTGCTGCAGGAATGCGGCAATCCCCGGATAACGCTGAACAGCCTCATCCATCTGCGGATCGGCCCCAGGTTGATAACCGCCCAGTGGCAGCAGTTCACGCACCTGCTGATAGCGTCCCCACAGCTGGCGCAAGGTGACCGCCAGCTTTTGCCATTCGGCAGGCACGACTTGTGGCATAACCCGACTGACCGAGGCACCGATATCGATGGCTGGATAGTGGCCCTCTTCCGCAAGACGGCGGGTCAGCACGATATGACCATCGAGAATGGCGCGCGCCGCATCGACCACCGGATCCTGCTGGTCATCCCCTTCCGCCAGCACGGTGTAGAAAGCACTCAGACTGCCATCCGGATGCGTGCCGTTACCGGCTCGCTCCACCAGCTGGGTCAGCATGCTGAATACCGAGGGCGGATAGCCCCGGGTCGCGGGGGGTTCACCGATAGCCAACGCAATTTCCCGCTGCGCCTGGGCATAGCGAGTCAGTGAATCCATCAGCAGCAGCACATCCTGCCCCTGCTCACGGAAATACTCGGCAATCCGGTGGCATAGCTGGGCCGCTCGCAACCGCATCAGGGGAGATTGATCTGCTGGCGCCGCGATGACCACGGCGCGAGCCAGACCTTCCGCCCCCAGACTGTGCTCGATGAATTCGCGCACTTCACGGCCCCGCTCACCGATCAGTCCCACCACCACAATCTGGGCTGCGGTATTGCGGGTCATCATGCCCAGCAACATACTCTTGCCGACCCCCGAGCCGGCGAACAGCCCCAAACGTTGACCCTTGCCAACCGTCAGCAGGCCATTGATGGCACGGATACCGACATCCAGCGGTTCACGTACCGGGGTTCGCAATAGTGGATTGGGGGGAAGAGCAAACAGGGGGACACTGTCACCAACGTCGGGTAATGGCTGTCCGTCGAGGGGCTGCAGCAGTCCATCGAGTACCCGCCCCAGCAGATGACGACCAAGCCGAACGGTTTCCTCTCCATCGATCGGTTCGACCTGAGCCCCCGCGAAGAGGCCACTCATCGGCTGCAGAGGCATCAGGTAAGAGATATCCCGGTTAAAACCGACCACCTCGGCCAGCAAGGGGGCGCCACTTGCCGTGCTGACACGACAACGCTGCCCCATCACAAGTTGGCAGCCGACTACTTCCAGAGTCAAACCAGTGACTCGCACCAACCGGCCAAAGCGACGAAATGCGGGTAGTTCATCCAGATTATCCAGCGCACTGGTCAGTGCCTGCTGCAAGGCTTCATGCATCTTGTGGCACGTCCAGCGAGCTGTTGAGCTGTTCGATGCAGGTTGCCAGACGGGAGCTGGTGCTCACCTCGACGACGGCAGCGCGGGTTTCGATACGGGCATCGCCTACCCCGAGCGCTGCATCAACTTGCAATGGCCACCCTTCGCAGCGAGTCACCCCCTGCTCGGCGAGTCGCTGTCGGTCTTCCTCGTTGAGGTAGATCACCAGCTCTTCCGACTCACTCGGCAAAGTAGCCAGCGCCTGCTCGACCTGATTCATCACCTGCTGCGGATTGAGGGTAAACTCCGCCATGATGACCCGCTTGGCAACCTGCGCTACCAGCTGGGCAATCAGCTCTTTCTGCTCGGCCATTCGGGCCCGGCTCAGTGACTCCCACTGCTCTTGCAGCTTGGCAAACGGCAACATCGCCTGTTCGAAGGCCGCGCGCCCCTCTGAAAGGCCCTGAGCAAACCCGCGGGTTTGCCCTTGTTGCAAACCGGAGCTCTCGCCTTCCTGCAGGCCGCTGGTCAGCCCTTGCTGATAACCAGCCTGATAACCTTCGTCGTGGCCTTGCTCCAGCCCCTGCTGGTAACCATATTCAAACTGTTCTTGTTGACTCTGTGCTTCTTCCCCGCTCTGACCGAGCGCAGGGAAGCGATACAGTCTGGTCGCTCCAGGCACCAATTTACGCACATACTGGCTCATAAATGCCTCCTGTTAGCTGACGGTAGGCTCTTCGAACAGTTGGAACTCGATCTCGCCCTGCTCCACCAACTCGCGGACCAATTGCATGACCTCCTCTCTTGCCTGTTCGACCTTGCGCAAAGAGACACTGCCCTGGTTCTGGATCTGATCGTCCAGCGCCTGAGCCATACGTTTCGGCATAGCCCCCAGAATAACTTTGCGGAAGCCAGGGTCGGTATTCTTGAGAGCCAGTGCCAGCAATTCGCTGGGCAATTCCTGCACCAATCGCTGCAAGGTGTCGTCGCTCTGACGGCGTAACGTCATAAAATCGAACATGTTCTTCTCGATCTCAAACGCCATATCACCATCGTGCTCACGCAGCAGGGAAAGCATCTGCTCCTTGTCACCCTGATAACGGTTGAGAATATCGGCTACCTGCCGCACCCCGTTTACCTTGGCACCGGATTGATCCGCCACATAGGTGAGGCAGCGATCCAGCGTCAGCCTGAGCTCGCCCAGCACATGTTCACTGACACTGGTGAGACTGGCGACACGCACCAACAAATCATCGTGTACCGATCCGGGCAAGGCATCTAGCACGGCGGACGCAGTCTGGGGCGGCAGGAAGGCCAGCAGCACGGCCTGCATCTGGGGATGCTCATTACGGAAGAAACGAGCCAGTACATCGGCTGGCACCCACTGCAAACGCTGGATATCCTGACTCATCACATCGCCGTACAGACTGTCGAGCAGGCTGCGGGAGAGACGTTGGCCCAACGCCAGATCCAGCGTCTGCTCCAGATACTCCCGTGAGGCACTGCCAATACCGCTCTGCTCACGGTATTGATTGAAGAACTGTTGCAATGTCCATTTCGCTTCGATAGCACTGACGCCAGAGAGCGCGGCCATCTTGGATATCAACCGCTGCACCTCGTCACGGGAGAGCTTCTGCATCACCTTGGCTGCTGACTCTGTCCCCATGCTCAGCAACAAGATTGCGGCCTTCTCAAGGTTGTCGATATCGATATCGACAGCACTCTGATTCAAGTTAACGCTGTTCATTGCCACTCACCCACGCTTTGAAAACCTCCGCCACGCGGGCGGTATCTTTTTCCACCAACAACTGCAAATGCTTGAGTTGCACTTCAAGTTCAGATCCCGGCTCTGGCAGTGAGTCCAAATCCAATGATGTGAATTGGGGTTCAATCTCATTGTCTGCATGGATCAAGCCACTGGACAATGTGACCGGAGGTTGAAGGTCATCACTGCGCATCGACAATCCGACTGTGGGCTCCAGATCTTCCTCAGTCTCATTCATTTCCATATCCGGCTGCTGCTGGGTACGAACCAGGTGTTTCACCAGCGGACGAATACCGAAGAAGACCAGTGTCAGGCCAAGCAAACCGCCGACCAGATAACGCAGGGAGTCTTGCCAGTAAGGGGTTTCCCACCAACTGGATTCGGGCGCGGCTACTTGTACTGCACCATTGAAATCGAAGGCCTGCAGACTAATCTGATCGCCACGTGACTCATCGAAACCGACTGCACGCTCCACCATCTGACGGATCTGTTCCAGTTGCTCGGCACTCCAGCCACCTTTCGGAGCAATCTGCTGGTTAAGCAGAATGGAGACGTTAATTCGCTCCAGCCGCCCCTGCTGGTAACGGGTGTGCACTATGGTGCGACTGTTTTCGTACTGCTTGCTGATTTCCTGACGCTCGGTACGAGTGTCGTTCTGTTGTGTCGCGGTATTGGCATTTGCATTGCCTTTGTCAGCACCAGCCTTTTCATCTTTTGCCGCCGTTTCAGGCGGGCGGTTGGATAACGCCCCCGGGATCCCCATCGCCAGCGCATCGATAGTCTTGTCGGACTTGTTGGACTCTTGAGTCACCACACCTTGCGGATCGAGCTGCTGCTGGGTCTCTTCGACGGCATTGAAGTTCACGTCTGCCGCGATCTGCACCTTGAAATTGGTGCTGCCCAACATGGGATAGAGCATGTCATTGGCACGCTGACGGATATATTGTTCCAGCTTGCGGACATACTCCATCTGTTGGACGCTCTGCTTGCCAAACCCGACCTTGTCCCCCAGCTCTGCGCTGAGCAACTGGCCAGATTGGTCCACCACGGTCACAGCACCAGGTTTCATTCCGGAAATACTACCCGCAACCAGGTTGGCTATCGCTTCGACCTGACCCGCTTCGATGGATTGGCCCGGTTGCATATCGAGCATTACCGACGCGCTGGGTTTCTCCTCATCACGTCCAACGAATAGCGTGCGCTTCGGAATAGCCAGATGAACACGGGCACTGCGCACGGCATCGAGCGCTATGATGGTGCGGGCCAGCTCCCCTTCCAGGGCATGACGATAACGCGCCCCTTCCATAAATTCGCTGGTACCCAACCCGGTTACATTGTCCAGCCCTTCCAGACCCGACGGCATGGCTGCACGCACCCCTCGCGCAGCAAGTGCCATCCGGACATGAGCCAGCTGATTTTCAGGAACCAGTACCTGACCGGTGCTCTTTTCCAGACGGAAAGGTACCTGCTCTTTCTCCAGCATCTCCATGATGTTGGCGGTATCGTATAGCTCCTGTTTGCCATACAGGGGCACATAGTTTTTGCTGGAGGTCCAAAGGATAACGACTATGGTACCCGCCACAATGGCAGCCAGCAGAGCAATAGTCAGGATCGATTTATTGTCACGGGAGAGGGTACGCCAATTGCGTAGCCCCTCTTGCAACCTGATTTTGAGCGAATCAGGGGCAGCCCCCTGAGGGGATGTTACCAGTTCAGTCATCTGTTACCTCAGAGCGGCATGCGCATAATGTCGTCAAAACCGGTCATCAGCTTGTTGCGAACCTGCATCAAGGCTGAAAAACTCAAGCCGGCTTTTTGACTCGCCACCATGGCCCCCACCAGATCATCGCTCTGTCCGGCATCGACCGATGCCATCAATTTTGAGGCAATATTTTGCTGTTCATTGACACGCCCGACTACGTCGTGCATAGCCTCTGAAAACGATGCTCCCGATACATCACTATTGGGTTCGATGGACGGTGTCTGACTGGCGACACGCTGCATTTCCTGCATCTGTTGCAGGAGTGTCACCTGCGATGACATCATTTGAATTTTCACTCTTTATCCCTCTGCTTGAATCTGCTGTTCAATATCAATGCCTTGCTCACGCATCGCCGCAAGCTTGTAGCGCAGTGCCCGGGTTGTCATGCCCAGAGCATCGGCTGTGCGGGTACGATGGCCACGAAAGCGGCGCAAGGTCTCTAATACAAATTGGAACTCGGCATGCCGCCGGGTTTCACTCAACCCCTCGGGAGCATGCCACGTGTCTGATGCGACTGTTTCTTGGGGAAGAATACAGTTTGGCAACATCAAATCGACGGACTGTATATGCAAACCGCGCGCCATAATTAATGCGCGTTGCATAACATTATCAAGCTCTCGCACATTTCCTGGCCATTCATAAGACAACAGCAATTGGCACGCCTGCTTACTCAGGCGATAACCCTGCTGAGGTGCATAACGCTCAATAAAATAGTTGGCCAGCGGAATAATATCGTCAGGGCGATCACACAATGCGGGCCAACTCATAGGCAAAACATCAAGACGATAAAAAAGATCTTCACGGAATAATCCATTAGCAACCAAAGTACGCAGATCTTTATTGCTGGCAGCAATGATTCGAACATCAAGAGCAATCGTTTGATTACTACCAAGCCGCTCCACTTCTTTCTCCTGCAAAACCCGTAATAACTTTGCTTGCAAGTTCAAAGGCAATTCAGATATTTCATCCAATAACAGGGTCCCACCCTGTGCCAACTCAAATTTGCCAGGCTGGGCAGAAATAGCACCGGTAAATGCACCTTTATTGTGGCCAAAAAGAATTGACTCAAGCATTGTCTCAGGAATAGCGGCGCAATTAATTGCAACAAACGGTTTTTCAGACCTAACTGACATATCATGAATATAACGGGCCAACCGCTCTTTACCGGTGCCTGACTCACCCCCGATCAGAATGGTGGCAGAGGTTTTGGCTGCACGTCGAGCCAGTTGCAAGACCTGCAGGCTCATGGGCGACACAGCGATAAGATTGGGGATCGCCTGACGAAGGCGTAAAGCACCACGAACAGCATCGAGCAATTGCTGGGAGCGGAAGGGTTTGACAATATAATCTATGGCTCCGGCACACATAGCTTCTGCAGCAATTGTGGCCTGATGCTCATTAACAATAATGACACAATCGAGCCCTTCAAACTCATGCAGAATACGTGGTCCAAGCTCGGTCATAGCATCCATATCGAGCAATATAAGATGAACATTATTGCCAGCAATAATGCTCTTTGACTGTTTTACAGAATTAACCGTTGATACTCTAAGACCTTCCCTGGAGAGAATATGTCCAACCTCATTCCCAGCAACTAACGGTTGAATCAATAATATATGTGGTTCAGCAGAACCATCACCACACAACCCGATTGTTTTATTTATTGATAATCCCGAAGACATAGACATCTGATACCTGTGACTGTGAATAGGACAATCAATAGAGCTGAAGCATCAGACACAAAGGATCAATACAAGGTAATACTGAAAAACAGCACAACCTTGTATCCATATGGTAACAATATTGTATCCAAATTCACCTTGGTAACCCCGCTGTCATTAGCTTTCATGCTGTTAGACCGGAGGCTTTGCGTCCTGACTTTTCAGTTCAGTTTGCCCTTACAATGTGATAACACGCCCGACCTGATTGCCTAGGCGTGTAGCAACACAATTAATATTGTTTTTGTTATTTAACTTTCACACATTGCTGCGTCAATTTTCGTCACATCATATAGTATTCATACGGCAATTCAAGCAAAGGCGGAAAAAACACTTCCCCATCAGCGCATTTATCCAACAGCAATTAACCAAGTGTACCAATTACCTCTACCCGTAACTCTTCCGGTATTTCATTATAAGAAAGCACTTTGAGTCCCTTTGAAAATGATCGGGCATAACGGGCTATTAACGGTCTCAGTTGCGGCATAACAACCAATACGGGGGCATGTCCCAACTGCTGCAACTGCTCCTTCACCAACGGCATATTTTGCTGCAATTGGGCCAGCAGTTGCGGATCGACCGGGAAGCTGTCCAGCTGGATTTTGCCCTGCTGTTGTGACTGATTCATTGCAGCCAGCAATGTCTGCTCAAGGCGATCATCCAGCGTAAAGGTGGCCAACACATCGCGATTACCAATGGCCTGCCGCACAATCTGGCGCTTTAAGGCACAGCGCACATCGGATGCCAGCAAGACAGGGTCTTTGGTAAGCTCGCTCGCATCCAGCAGCGTCGTGGCAACAGTTCGTATATCGGTAAGACTGACCTGCTCCTTTAGCAATTGACGAAACACTCTCAATTGCTGCATCTGGGTCAGCGCCAGATTCAGCTCTTCAGCCAACCGGGGGGACTGACTGGCGAGATATTGGCCCAGTTTGCCAACTTCATCGTGACCAAACAGTGCATCAAGTTGTTCACGCAACAGCTTGCTGGCGTGAGTAGCAATCACGGTGGCCGAATCTACCACCGAGTAACCAAGATTAAGGGCCTTGGCCTTTTGCTCAGGGGAGATCCAGACCGCACTCATGCCGTAGGCCGGGTCCTGGGTCAACTCGCCATCTAGCGCGCCATAGGTCTCACCACTGCTGATGGCCATCAAGCGCTGACAATCCACATTCCCCATCGCTAACGCGACGCCGGACAGCTTGATCCGGTACTGATCCGGCTGCAACTGCAGATTGTCGCGCACCCGGATCTCGGGGAGCAGAAAACCGTACTGCTCGGAGAGGGTTTTACGGATCCCGCGCACCCGGGCAAGCAGTTCAGCTCCTTTATCAGTTTCAGCCAAAGGCACCAGACGATAACCAAGCTCGATGGCGACCGTATCAACTGGCGGCAAATCCTGCCACTCCAGTGCCTGCTGTTCAGGCTGAATCATTTGACGAGTCAGCTCTTGCGCTGCATCCAGATCCGGCACATTGACGGCTCGTTTGCTGACACTCCAGCCAGTCCAGGCCAGTACAGCTGCGAAACTGAGGAATGCGAGCATCGGCATCCCGGGCACCAGACCCAGGATCAGCATGATGGTTGCAGAGGTATAGATAACGCGAGGCGATGCCAGGATCTGCTGACCTACCTGATCAGCCATCTCACCCTCATCGCTGACCCGAGTCACGATAATAGCCGCAGCAGTCGACATCAGCAGGGACGGGATCTGGGCAACCAGACCATCACCAATGGTCAGCAGTGCATAGCGCTGGAAGGCCTCCGCGACGGGCAAGGCATGCTGGAAGATACCGATGGCCAACCCACCCACCAGGTTGATGATCAGCACCAACATGCCAGCTATCGCGTCACCACGAACGAACTTGGAAGCACCATCCATTGCACCATAGAAGTCCGCCTCGCGCGCGATCTCCTCACGGCGAGCCCTGGCCTGATGCTGATCCATGGTGCCGGCATTCAAGTCGGCATCGATGGCCATCTGCTTGCCGGGCATAGCATCCAGAGTGAAGCGGGCGGATACTTCCGAAATCCGCTCACCACCCTTGGTGATCACCACAAAGTTGATGATCATCAAGATCACGAAGACCACCAGACCGACGACATAGTTGCCACCGATCACGACTTCACCGAATGCCTGGATGACCTTACCGGCCGCTTCATGCCCTTCATGACCGTGCAGCAACACCACACGAGTAGAGGCCACGTTCAGCGACAGCCGCATCAAGGTGGCAACCAGCAACACAGTTGGGAATACCGAGAAATCGAGTGGTCTGCGGGCCGAGACGGATACCAGCAACACCAGAACCGCCAACACGATGTTGAAGGTAAAGAGCGCATCCAGCAGCCAACCGGGCAGAGGCAGGATCATCATGGCCAGAATGGCCAATAACATCAGCGGAATTGCGGTATAGGATTGGGTGAATACACGCCAGTTCACAACTTACCTCTCAGGTTGACGTAACTCGGGCGGTACATATAACGGGGCAAGAGGGGTCGGTTTCCTCCCCTTGCCTGCCTCATACGCCCTTAACTGCAATACATGGTTCAATACATAGGCAACTGCCGTGTACAGCCCTGCGGGGACTTCCTGATCCACCCTGGTCGAGTGATAGATGGCTCGCGTCAACTCGGGCAAGCTCATCACCATCTTGTCATGCTGCTTGGCAACCTGACGGATCCGCTCGGCCATACTGTCGACCCCTTTGGCAATCACGAAAGGGGCATTGGCACGAGTCGCATCATATTTTATGGCCACCGCATAATGGGTCGGGTTAACGATAATCACATCCGCCTGCGGTACCCGCTGCTCGATGCGCGCGCGGGCAAGCATTCCCTGCACCTGGCGGATCTTGGCTTTGATTTCGGGACGCCCTTCGCTGTTCTTGTGCTCATCCTTGACCTCTTGCTTGGTCATCATGAGCTGCTTGTTGAGCGACCAGCGCTGATAGGGCACATCCAGCACGGCAATCAGCATCTGTACGCTCCCCAGCAGAATAAATGCCTGTGAGAGGATTCGTAGCGCCTGTTCGAGGGCCGCCTGAGGAGGCATCCGGTTCATCATCAACAAGGAAGGCCATTGATGATTTAGCATCAACGCCAGCGTACCGCCGATCAGCGTCACCTTGAGCAGTGACTTCAGCAACTCCATCAGGCTGTTCTTGGAGAACATCCGCCCCAGCCCCTTCAAAGGGTTCATCTTCTCGCCACTGGGTAGCAGCTTTTTCCAGGTCAACGCCATACCGCCCGGCACTATGCTGAGCAACACCAGCATCAGGGCCAGAAAACCAAACAGGGGCAGCAGCACCCACAGCATGTTTATGAGCGCTTCACCCAACCAATGGATCATCATCTGCGGGTCACGGGCACCTTGCCAGTCAAAACGCTGCGGACGCTTCATCAACTCGGCAAAGAACTGGCCAAACCCCGGCACCATCCACTGCATCACCAACCCGCCAAGCAGCAGCAAACCGGCAGAACTGAGCTCTTTTGAGCGAGCGATCTGCCCCTCATCTCTCGCTTTCTGGCGTTTCTGGCTGGAGGCCTCTTCGGTTTTGTCCTGTGCGCTGTTCTGACTCATGCCGGGGTCAAGCCTCGCAGCTGTTCAAGCACATGGGTAACCAAATCCAGATAACGGGAGGGCACGCCACTGATGGAGAGCGCCATGGTGAGCAACCCGAGCAACAGGGTCATGGGAAAACCGAGAGAGAAGATATTGAGCGAAGGGGCGGTCCGGTTCATCACCCCGAAGGTCAGGTTAACCATCAACATGGCGACAACGGCAGGCAACGTCAGCAACAGGGCGGCACCGATAGACCAACCAAACAAGCCGATCACACCTTTCATATCGATCAGATCCAGAGATGAACCCGGCGGCCAGCTACGCAGGCTCTGCACCAGAATATCCAGTACCACCAGATGGCCATTCAGCCCCAGAAAGAGCAATGCGCAAAACACCATCATGACCTGACTGATGATGGGTGCAGAATCACCGTTGACCGGATCATTCATCACCGCCATCGCGAGCCCCATCTGCATGGAGAGGATCTGCCCCGCAGTGGTCATCACCATATAGAGCAGCTGGACACACAGACCAAACAGCAAACCAAACAGCAGCTGCTCCACCGCCAGGACCAGCGCACCGGCACTGAAAGGATCGACAACCGGCATATCCTTCATCATGGGGGCGAGCAGCAGGCTGATGATGAACGCCAGCATCAGGCGAACTTGCGCAGGCACCCGGGTATCCCCAAAGACCGGCATCACCCAGAATGCCATGCCGATCCGGATAAACGGCCACCACCACTGTCCCAACCATGCGGTCAGGTCAGCAGCACTGAGTGACAGCAGCGAATTCATCCGATAAACCCGGGGATTTTAAGAAAAAGATCCTGAAACAAAGTGGTGATCTGCGACAACAGCCAGTTACCCGTAAAGATAAGGGTCATCAGAGTCACGATAAAACGGGGAAGAAAACTGAGCGTCTGCTCCTGGATCTGGGTGGCCGCCTGAAAAATACTGACCACCAAACCTACGATCAGGCCCGGTACAATCAGCACCGAGACCATGGTCACCACCAGATTGACCGCGCCACCAACCAGGGCAACGCTCTGCTCAGGGGTCATATCAGCCTCCCCCACCAAAGCTGGCAGCCAAGGTGCCGACGGTCATCGACCAGCCATCGACCAGCACAAACACCATCAGTTTGAAGGGTAACGAGATGATCAGCGGTGAGAGCATCATCATCCCCATCGCCATCAAGACGCTGGCGACCACCAAATCGATCACCAGAAAGGGGATAAACAGCATAAAGCCAATCTGAAATGCGGTATTCAACTCACTCAATACAAACGCGGGCAACAGCACCCCGAAAGGCACATCCTCTTTGGCGACCGTAGTTGGTTCGCCAGAAATACGCAGCATCTGCTCCAGATCCGGTTCACGGGTCTGGGCCAGCATGAATTTGCGCAGGGGCTTTTCTGCCTTGGCGATCCCCTCTGACAGGGTTATTTCATTCTGGTCATAAGGGACAAATGCATTTTGATACATGTCCGTCCAGACCGGACGCATAATCACCACAGTCAGGATGAGGCTGATGCCGATCAGCACCCGGTTGGGAGGGCTCTGCTGCAGGCCAAGTGCCTGTCTCAATATGGCCAGCACGATGATGATCCGGGTAAAACTGGTCATCATCAGTAACAAGGTCGGAAGCAGACCCAGCAGGGTCATGAAGAAGAGGATCTGCAACTTGATGTTGTAGTCCTCGCCCCCTGAAGCGCCTGGCGATACCGATAACAGGGTCATGTCCGCCCCCCAGCCGGGCAGCGAAAATAACAGCAGCGTCAGCAGCAGATAGCGCATCAGTCGTCCATGCCACCCAGCAGGTTGGTATCGATGACATCGACCAGGCGCAGACCATATTTGCCATTCACGACGACGACTTCGCCCTTGGCAAGCAGACGGCCATTCACCCGCACATCCAGCGGTTCACCCGCCAGCTTGTCCAGTTCAATGACAGCCCCCTCCTCGACGCGCATCAAATCGCCGAGCGGCACTTCGGTACTGGCCACTTCCAGCGTCACCTTGACCGGGATCTGGCGAAAGAAGGAGAGATCCCGTTGTTTGCTGCTACTGGTGGGGGCCAAGTAGTCTGCGGCGCTAGGCATGCTGATGTCGTCACCAAACAATTGATCCAGTCCATCCAGATCCAGCGGATCATTCATATTGTGCTCGCTCATGATTCAATTTACTCCTCTACAACCGTCGCAACCTGATAGACCAGGCTGCCTTTGTGTTCTGCGATTCGTCCACTGAAGCAGGGACGGCTGCCAATCAGTGCTGGCACCACCTCAGGCAAGTCCAGTGACAGCACATCACCCACCTTGAGACACTCAAGATCCGCCAGCGTCATGGACAATTGGCCCATCACCACCCGCAGACGAACCGGGACATGAGTCAGAGCCTGTTCCAGCTGACCTGCCGGCAATGAATGGCTGACCTGAGAAATGGACTCCTCGGGGGGAAGCAACCACATCTGCCAGTGATGAGTGCAATTACCTGCCTGCAGGGTTGCCTGCGTGGTCCAGAGCTGGCGGTGGGCGATGGAATCCCGTGGCACGACATGCAACTGCCACTTCAGATCCCCCAACCCCAGACAAGCACACCAGATATCAACCTGATACTGGCAAAGCCGCAATAACAGCCGCTGTTCGGTATCGGTCAGCCCTTTGCCAGACTGAACATGCTCCTCTTTTTGCTGCAAGGTGCCGCCGAAAAAGAGGACCGCAAGACGATAGATGACCAGGGGTGCGATCGAGAAATAGACGGCGCGCTGTGGTTCAAGCGGACTTCTCGCCTCGACCCAGATATCAGCGCCATCTGTCTCTGCCGGGCCGGAAAAGGCAAACTCGCCATAATTCAGTTCGCACTCCGCACTATTGAACAGCTGGGCCATACAACTCGCAGCTTGCAGGGAAAATGTGCTCAACTGGCCATTGACCTGCTTCAAACGGGCGTGGTTTAACCGCTCGACACCCAACAGATCATAATGAGGCAGGGTTCTGCCCCGTTCTGCGCTAAGCAGCCGGGAAGGTGTGAGCATTGCGCTGCTTGATGACATTAATAATCCACCTTAACCATTTCATCTCGCCTTACTGCCACAGGGTCGCTCATCAGGCCAGCAGTGTGATAGATACAGACAGTCCAGCCGACGTATATCGACCAAAAAGGGTGAGAACTTTATTACAAATTCCAGAAAGCCGCCATGCGGTGCATCTCGGCGTGAATAATAAAAATCCCGGTGCCGTTAGGCACCGGGATTTTAGCGTGACGGTTCACGCGGAATGAGGTCGGAGTCGGCCTGTAAGCCGGGTTCTGTACCGGGTTGCCCCGGGTAGCAATCATTCCTCTAGGCCAGCAATCGCTCGCTGGCTCAAGCAACCTACCCGCCCCCAACGCGGGCCGCGCCAATAGGGGCCTATTTGGTCTTGCTTCGGGTGGAGTTTACCGTGCCACGAACTGTTGCCAGTCGCGCGGTGCGCTCTTACCGCACCCTTTCACCCTTACCTGATCCCTTGCGGGCCATCGGCGGTCTGCTCTCTGTTGCACTGGTCGTAGGCTCACGCCCCCCAGGCGTTACCTGGCACCCTGCCCTGTGAAGCCCGGACTTTCCTCCCCTCCGCCCGTCTGTCCCGAGGGACACAACGACGAAGCAGCGATTGCCCAGCCAACTCCGAGGCGCGGATTATAGCCTTGCGATACGCACGGGGTAAACCGGCAATTCCCGTTTACAGCCATTTATCGCGCTTTGGCCCCCGTTTACAGGCTGACTGATTGTCGATACAAGGGGTTGATCAGGTCAAAAAACAGTCTGACTACCTATTAACCGACTCAATAGTGCTCGAGACCGTATTTATAGAGGGCATTCTTCTTCACGCCGTGGATCTCGGCGGTCAGGGCAGCCGCTTTTTTCAGTGGCAGCTCAGTCACCAGCAGACCCAGAGTACGGATCGCCTCGGCAGGCAGATCCTCTTCTTCTTTGGAGGCGCCAGCCACGACCAGCACGATCTCGCCGCGGCAGCGGTTGTCATCCTCGCCAAGCCAGGTCAGCATTTCAGACGCTGGCAGACCATGGATAGACTCGAAGGTCTTGGTCAGCTCGCGGCACACCACCACCTGACGCTCGCCGAGAATGCGAGCAATCGCTTCCACTGTATCCTGCACACGGCGCGGAGATTCGTAAAACACCAGCGAACGGGGATCTTCGATAACGGCTTGCAGACGATCATCGCGACCCTTGCTCTTGGCGGGCAGGAAGCCTTCAAAGGCAAATCGATCAGTGGGCAGACCGGCCGCGCTCAAGGCGGTGATGGCGGCACAAGGGCCGGGCAACGGCACCACCTTGACCCCGGCTTCACGACAGCGGGTGACCAAGTGATAACCGGGGTCGCTGATGAGCGGGGTGCCGGCATCGGAGACCAGAGCAACACTCTTGCCCTCTTTGATCCGGCCGATCAGCACATCGGCTTTCTGCTGCTCGTTGTGATCGTGCAGGGCGAAGGTCGGCACCGAGATTTGGTAGTGGCTGAGCAGGATACCGGTATGACGGGTATCTTCGGCTGCCACCAGATCGACACTGCGTAAAATGTCCAATGCACGCTGGGTGATGTCCGCCAGATTGCCGATCGGAGTGGGGACTATATACAGGGTTGGGATGTCACTCATGGGATCTCCGAGTGCCCCGACAATTGTGTCGCCATATTGGCCCGTTTACACTATGGGGAACTTCAACACTGGTCGGGGAATGAACTTGAACCGGGTTACAAAGCAGCTAAGTGTATCACGACTCTTCGGCATCATACTCGCGGCAGTACTGCTCGCCGCCTGTGCGTCGGAGCCCAATCAACCGTCAGGGCAGTCAGGCATGCCCTCTGCGTTCTCCAATCTGACCAAGAATGCCCAGTGGTATCTTGAGCAGGTGGACCCGGCCAAGCCGGCCGAGGCCTTTACCTGGCAGATGCTGGCGGCACGCAGCTATCTGGCGCTGGGCCAGGCCAAACCGGCCTCGGCACTGTTCCAGCAATTGCAGAAGCAGGCCAAGGATCCCGTTCAGAAGGCACAGTTGCAACTGCTGCAAGCCCATCTGTTGCTGGCGCAAGGCCACGCCAATCAGGCGCTGATCCTGCTGGAAGGCAAACCCGAGGTGGTGCTGGATGCCGATACCCAGAAGGATTGGTATCGCCAGCGCGTAGTGCTTCAGCTCGACATCAACAACAAGTTTGGCGCAGCCAAATCGTTGATTGCACTGGAGCCCTACCTCAATCAGAGCGAGCAGGCGACCAACCATCAGCAGATCTGGTCGTTGCTGAAAAGCATGACCCCCTCCACCCTGCAAGCGCTGGAAGAGGCTCCGGCCCCTGATGTGACCACCGGCTGGCTACGACTGGCGGCACTGGTCAACGAGTTTGGCGCCCAGCCGAACCTGCTGGCACGCCAACTGGCAGGCTGGAAGCGCGACTTCCCCAACCATCCAGCCCAGAAGGATATGCCGGCAGGATTGGGCGATCTGGCGGCCACTGCCAGCACCTCGGTACAACAGATCGCTGTGCTGCTGCCCCTCTCAGGCAATCTGGAGCCGCAGGGCGCCGCCATCCGTAACGGTATGCTGATGTCTTATAAGGAAAATCAGGGGCAATTCACCCTGAACTTCTACGACACCCAGAGCAAGTCAACCGGCGATCTTTACAAGCAGGCGATTCAGGAAGGGGCGGACATGATCATCGGCCCGCTGCTGAAAGACCGGGTCGAGGAGCTGCTCAAGGCCAATCCGACCGTGCCGGTACTGGCGCTCAACGAGCTGGATAAGCCGGTCGTCAACGACACCACCTACTACTTCTCCCTCTCTGCCGCAGCAGATGCCGCGCAGGCAGCCCAGTACCTTTACACCCAGGGCTACCGTAAACCGCTGCTGATCGCCGCCCAGGGGCGGATCGGTTACAGCAGTATCAAGGCGTTCGAGCAGAGCTGGGCTACCCTGAGCCAGGATAAGCCGGTCGTTGCCACCTTCGGTGCCCGCAACGAAGTGCAGGGGATGGTCAAAAATGCCCTGAGCGGCCGCTCTACCGCCCGTGCTGGCGAGGTAGTGCAACTCTCTGATGCCGCACCGCGTAGCATCGATGCCGTTTATGTGGTGGCGAACAGCCTGGAAACCCGGATGATCAAGCCATACGTGGATGTCTCGGTCAATCCGATGGGCAGCCTGCCCATCTACACCAGCTCCCGTGGCTACGACAGCGCCGCCACCGAGGTCGCCTCCGAGCTCAACGGCATGCATATCGCCGATATGCCGCTGCTGCTGGGTGGCTACGAGAAACAGCGCGAGCAGATCGCCCTGCTCTGGCCGCAGACTCAGGGTGACCTGCTGCGTCTGTTTGCCATGGGCTACGATGCCGTCAGTCTGGCTGAGAACCTGCAGCAGATGCGCAAGGTGGGTGGCATGCAGCAGGCCGGCATGAGCGGTCAGCTGAGCGTGGATGCCCAGGGCAATATCGTGCGGATGCTGAGCTGGGGTACTTACCAGAACGGCAAACTGGTCGACGAGAACGCCGTTCAGCAACTGGAGGAGCCCTCCAATGAAGGAACTATGGAAACGGATACGCCAGCAGTTGCCGAGCCTGTTCCCCTCACCAACGAGCAAGGGACAGCACTTTGAACAAGTCGCTGAACGCTGGTTGCAGGCTCGGGGCCTGCAACCGGTAGCTCGCAACTACCGCTGTCGTGGCGGTGAAATAGATCTCATCATGCACCAGGGCCAGACCCTGGTGTTTGTTGAGGTGCGCTACCGGGCTACCGGCAGCCATGGCGGGGCCGCCAGCTCGGTCACCCGCAGCAAACAGCACAAGATCATGCTGGCAGCGCGCCACTATTTGAAGCAACATGCCATCAACGAGGCCAATCAGGCCTGCCGATTCGATGTGATTGCGTTCGAGGGCGACCAGCCAGCCTGGATCCAAAACGCATTTTAAGAGGACCCTATGACTGACCGCATCAAAGAGAACTACACCGAAAGCATCCAGACCAAGATAGCCGCCGCCGAGGCGCTGCCGGATGCCATCCATACTGCAGCCCAGATGATCACCATCTGCCTGCTCAATGGCCACAAGGTGCTGGCATGCGGTAACGGTCCTTCTGCCGCACTGGCGCAACTGTTCATCTCCGAGCTGGTCAACTGCTACGAGACCCAGCGCCCCTCCCTGCCCGGCATGGCCCTGACCCCGGACATGGCAACCATCAGCGCCATCGCTACCGATCACGGTTTTGAAGAGGTCTACGCCAAGCAGATCCGCGCGCTGGGCCAGCCTGGCGACATTCTGGTGGTCATCACCACCTCTGGCCACAGCCGCAGCCTGATCAAGGCCGCTGAAGCCGCCCTCTCCCGCGACATGACCATAGTGGTGCTGAGCGGGGGTGACGGTGGCGAAATGGCAGGCCTGCTCGGCCCGAACGATGTGGAGATCCGTGTTCCCTCCGCCCGTCGCCCTCGCATTCTGGAAGTGAACCTGTTGACCCTGCACTGCCTGTGTGATCTCATCGACCAGACACTTTTCCCGCAACAGGAAGATTGAAACCATGAAAAAGCACACTATCCTGCTCGGTCTGCTGGTTAGCACCCTGCTGCTGCAAGGCTGCGCAGCCCTGGTTGTTGGCGGCGCCGCAGGGACTGCCAAGGCCTCTGGCGATCGCCGGACGCTGGGCGCGCAGTGGGATGACCAGACCATCGAGCTGAAAGCGGCCAATCTGCTGGCCGACAACAAACCACTCAGTGCAGCCAGCAAGATCAGCGTCTACAGCAACAATGGCCGCGTCCTGCTGGTCGGCCAGACACCTTCTGACGTTTACAAGATTGAGGCGGGCAAAATTGTCAGTCGCATCGAAGGGGTTCGCCACGTCTACAACGAATTGCGCATCGGCCAACCAGCCAGTTTCACCACTCGCAGCAATGACTCCTGGATCACCTCCAAGGTGAAAGCCGATATGTTCGGCACCAAGAACTTCGACAGCACCAAGGTCAAGGTGGTCACCGAGAACGGCGAGGTATTCCTGATTGGTCTGGTGACTCGCCAGGAGGGAGAGCAGGCAGTCAACATCGCCCGCCATGTCACCGGTGTGAAGCGCGTGATCAAGGCCTTCGAGTTCGCCCAGAACTAAGCCCGACCGCACATAAAAAAACGCAGCCAATCGGCTGCGTTTTTTTATTTGATCACCTTCAGGGTCGGACGACCGCTTGGACGCGGCGGTTCCGGCTCAGGCTCCACCGGCGCTTCAGCCTGCTCCAGCCAGATATCGTAACCCGGCTCGGGCGGGAACATGGTGCCCACGCCGTTCTCCCGGGCATGGATGGCCAGTACGGCCGCCATCGGGATATAAACCTGCTGGGAGACCCCGCCAAAGCGGGCACTGAAGCTGATAGCCTCGTTATCCATGTGAAATTGCATCACGGCTCTGGGCGCGATATTCAGTACAATTTGTCCGTCCTGAGCAAACTGCATCGGCACCATCACATGGGGAATGTTGACGTTGACCACCAGATGAGGGGTCAGATCGTTGTCCAGCAACCAGTCAAAGAACGCCCGTAACAAGTACGGGCGGCTCGGTGTCATTGTCGGTTCCATGCTCATACGCCGGCACGGATCTCGCGTTCGGCTTCGGTCAGGGAAGCCTGGAAGGACTCACGCTCGAACAGACGAACCATGTAGGCCTTCAGCTCTTTGGCACCACGACCGGTCAGGTCGATGCCAAGGCTCGGCAGACGCCACAGCAGCGGTGCCATGTAGCAATCCACCAGACCGAACTCTTCGCTCATGAAATAGGGCATTTCACCGAAGATCGGCGCGATGGCCAGCAGGTTGTCACGCAGTTCGTTGCGTGCCGCTTCAGCATCGATTCCGGCCATGATCTTGTCGGCCAGGGAGTACCAGTCCAGCTCGATGCGGTGCATCATCAGACGACTGTTACCGCGGGCAACCGGGTAAACAGGCATCAGGGGCGGATGCGGGAAGCGCTCGTCCAGATACTCCATGATGATGCGCGAGGTGTAGAGTGCCAGCTCACGATCAACCAGGGTCGGTACAGAGTTGTACGGGTTCAGCTCGGCCAGCTCATCCGGCAGATTGGCTGGATCAACCTGGCAGATATCCACGCTAACACCCTTCTCCGCCAGGACAATACGCACCTGATGGCTGAACATATCGTTGGCACCGGAAAACAGCGTCATTACCGAACGCTTATTGGCAGCTACAGCCATTGAACCCTCCCGTCATTAAAAAGCAGAAACGGCAATGAAGCATCTTGGTCTTCATTGCCGTGCATTATATTACCCGTATCTGGTCGCTTAGTGAACGTCGCGCCAGAATTCCTTCTTCAACAGCACAGTGAAGATGAAGAAGATCACGATGAATCCAAGCACCCAGAAGCCCATGCGTTCACGCTCCTGTTGTACCGGTTCAGCCGAGTAGACCAAGAAGTTTACCAGATCCAGTACCGTCTGATCATACTCTTCGTCATCCATTTCACCATTACCGTCAGATTTGATGCTGACAACCTGCTGGGTTTCCACTCCGTCGACCGTGTGAGTAGCGAACTCTGCACGGGGGGTTCCCTGCAACGGCTCCAGCACATGGGGCATGCCCACGGACGGGAACACGGCGTTATTCACCCCGAACGGACGGGTCTCATCCACGTAGAAGGAGCGCAGATAGGTGTAGATCCAGTCTGCACCGCGCACCCGGGCAACCAGAGTCAGATCGGGGGGCGGCGCACCAAACCACTTGGCGGCATCCTTCTCTGACATGGCGCTCTTCATCAGGTCACCGACCTTTGCGCCGGTGAAAATCAGGTTCTCTTTCATCAAATCTTCGGGGATCCCGAGATCTTCTGCGACCCGGTTATAGCGCTGATACTGGGTAGAGTGGCATCCGGCGCAATAGTTCATAAAGGTGGCCGCGCCGCGTTGCAGCGATGCCTTGTCACTCAGATCGTAATTGGCTTTGTCCAGATGAACAGCTCCGCCACTTGCAAATACCAGAGATGGCAGCAGGGTCAGCACTGCAAATATTATTCTTTTCATTTAAATGTCACCCTCTCCGGCAGCGGCTTGGTGCTTTCATTCTTGCTATAGAAGAACAGCAGGACGAAGAACCCGAAATATCCCAGTGAACAGATCTGGGCAACCAGCGTCAACGTCGGCGTCGATGGCAGCACCCCCAACACCCCCAGGATGATGAAGCAGACCACAAACTGGGCAATGTTCAGCTTGTGCAGCATGCTGCGATAACGCACCGAGCGCACCTTGCAGCGATCCAGCCACGGCAGCAAGAACAGCACCACGATGGAGAGACCCATCATGATGACGCCAAGCAGCTTGTCCGGCACCGCCCGCAAAATGGCGTAAAACGGCGTGAAGTACCACACAGGCGCGATGTGCTCCGGGGTTTTCAGGCCGTTGGCCACTTCAAAGTTCGGCTTCTCGAGGAAGTAACCCCACATATCCGGTTTGAAGAAGATGATGGCGCAGAAGAAGAACAGGAAGCCTGCCACACCGATCATATCCTTGACGGTGAAGTAAGGGTGGAACGCCACCGCATCCAGCGGCCAGCCGTTTTCGTCCTTGTGCTTCTTGATGTCGATACCGTCCGGGTTGTTGGATCCTACTTCGTGCAGCGCCAGAATGTGCATGGCAACCAGCATCACCAGCACCAGCGGCAACGCAATGACGTGCAGCGCAAAGAAGCGGTTAAGGGTCGCACCAGAGATCACGTAGTCACCGCGGATCCACAGGGTCAGATCGTCACCGATGACCGGAATGGCGCCAAACAGCGAGATGATGACCTGAGCACCCCAGAATGACATCTGGCCCCAGGGCAACAAGTAGCCCATAAAGGCTTCCGCCATCAGCACCAGGAAGATCAGCATGCCGAAGATCCACAGCAGTTCACGAGGCTTCTGATAAGAGCCATAGATCATGCCGCGGAACATGTGCATGTAGACCACGATGAAGAATGCAGACGCACCGGTTGAGTGCATGTAACGCAGCAACCAGCCGTACTCCACATCGCGCATGATGTACTCCACGGAGGCAAACGCACCTTCCGCGGAGGGGTTGTAGTTCATGGTCAGCCAGATACCGGTGATGATCTGGTTGACCAGCACCAGCATGGCCAGCGAGCCGAAGAAGTACCAGAAGTTCAGATTCTTCGGTGCCGGATACTTGGCCATGTGGTCGTTGTACATGGCCGTGAGCGGGAATCGATAATCGATCCAGCCCATCAGTTTACTCAACATGGTCAGGCCTCCTTGCCATCGGCACCGACCTGGATGGTGGTGTCATTAATGAATTGATAGGGCGGAATGACCAGGTTCAGCGGTGCAGGCACCCCCTGGAACACACGGCCGGCCATGTCGAACTTGGAGCCATGGCACGGGCAGAAGAAGCCGGACGTAACGCCCTGCACCTGCTCGCCAAAGCTGTCAGGCAGATAGGAAGGTGAACACCCCAAGTGGGTGCAAATACCGACCGCGACAAAAATTTCGGGCTTGATCGACCTGTACCCGTTATGGGCATAGTCAGGCTGCTGCGGCTCTTCAGATGAGGGATCCCGCAGCTTGTCATCATGCGCGGCCAAGGCATCCAGCGTCTGTTTGGTGCGTTTCACCACCCAGACAGGCTTGCCTCGCCACTCGACACGGATGAGCTGACCCGGTTCCAACTTGCTGATATCGACTTCAACCGGCGCACCGGCTGCTTTGGCCTTGGCGCTCGGATTCCATGACTTTATAAACGGCACTGCGGTAAACGCAGCTCCTACCCCACCAACGGCAACCGTTGACCAGGTAAGAAATCTGCGGCGACCGGTATCAACTGGCGCATTGCTCATCCAAAAACTCTCCCATGTGGACTCCGCACATTCTTATAGTGTCCCTGTTCCCCATTTTTCCCGTGACAACAGCGGCGGAAGCTGGATTTACAATTGCCACAGAAAACAGGGGAAATTTTAAAGAAAAGATAACAACTTGACAAGAAAGAGCGGTGAGCAATGAAAACAATAAAGAAACAATTTTTTGTCTTTTGTGACGCGTGGTTAGCATTGATGTCGGTAATATTACCAATAAAAAAAGCCTGGCAGTTGCCAGGCTTTTTTGACACTCGAAAGAGTGAGTACCAAAAGCGAATTAACGCTTGGAGTACTGCGGACGCTTACGAGCTTTGTGCAGACCAACTTTCTTACGCTCAACCTTACGGGCATCACGAGTAACAAAGCCAGCTTTACGCAGTTCGGAACGCAGGGTTTCGTCGTACTGCATCAGAGCACGAGTGATACCGTGGCGGATCGCACCAGCTTGACCGGAGATGCCACCACCGTTAACGGTGATGTACAGGTCCAGTTTCTCGGTCATCTCAACCAGTTCCAGCGGCTGACGAACTACCATGCGGGCAGTCGGACGGCCGAAGTACTGCTCCAGGGAGCGCTGGTTGATTACGATCTTGCCGCTACCCGCTTTGATAAATACGCGAGCAGTGGAGCTTTTGCGACGGCCGGTACCGTAGTATTGATTTTCTGCCATGTTGCCAGTTCCCGATTAGATATCCAGTACTTGAGGTTGCTGAGCAGCATGAGCATGCTCGGCGCCTGCGTAAACTTTCAGTTTACGGAACATGGCACGGCCCAGAGGACCTTTCGGCAGCATGCCTTTGACGGCTGCTTCGATTACCATTTCCGGTTTACGCTGAATCAGCTTGTCGAAGCTGATTGACTTGATACCACCCGGGAAACCGGAGTGAGCGTGGTACATTTTGTCGGTAAATTTCTTACCGGTTACGTGTACCTTCTCAGCGTTTACAACGATGATGTAATCACCGGTGTCAACGTGCGGAGTGTACTCAGCTTTGTGCTTACCACGCAGACGAGCAGCGATCTCGGTTGCGATACGACCCAGAGTTTTACCTTCTGCGTCCACAATGTACCAGTCACGTTTTACGGTTTCTGGCTTGGCAACGAAAGTTTTCATTAAGTTAAACCCAATTACCTGTTACAGACCCAATTGCTTATGGGGGCTCTCCCACAAACAACAAACGATGGCCTACCTGTACCCCTTCGAATACAAGTAAAGCTTAAAGTGTTGCTGTCTTATCGACAGCTGTAACGTGGGCCGGGCGATTATAAGTGAAGTTGCCTTAAATATCACCTGCTAATTTCACTGCCATGAAACCAGCAAATGTCGCCCGGCCCTACCTGCCGCAGATGCCCATCCGACTGGCAGGCGCGGTATTGTGACTAAGGAAGGTGCACTCTGGCAAGGTATTCGTGCGATTGCATTTCCTGAAGCCGCGAAAGACAGCGTTTGAATTCGAAATTCAGCAGCCCTTCGCCGTAGAGTTCTGTCATGGGAACCGCCGCCGACATGATGAGTTTGACATGCCGTTCGTAGAACTCATCGACCATGGCAATGAAGCGGCGAGCCGCGTCATCCGTGCCTGTGCCCATTGGCTGAACATTGGCCAGCAGAACAGTATGGAACAGCCTGGCCAGCTCGATATAGTCGTTCTGGGAGCGGGGAGTACAGCAAAGTTGCTCAAATTCCATATAGAGCACCCCTTCCTCCATTCCCAGCGACGTCAGCTGGCGATGATTGACCTCGAACATCCCCTCGCAAGCCGTGTGCCCACCGGTTAATTGCTGAAAATAGTGGTCAAGATTGGCTTTTGCCTGCCAGTCCAGCGGGCAGTGATAAATCTCGGCTTGTTCCAGCGTACGCAGGCGATAGTCGATACCACCATCCACGTTAAGTACCTCACAATGGCGCTCGATCAGCTCGATAGCTGGCAGAAAACGGGCTCGCTGCAACCCGTTGCGATAAAGCTCCTGCGGCGGAATATTTGAAGTGGCGACCAGCACGACACCGTGACCAAATAGCTCCTGAAACAGCGTTCCCAGCAACATGGCATCGGTGATGTCGGAGACAAAAAATTCGTCGAAACAGATGATGTCTGTCTCGCTGGCAAGCTTGCTGGCCACCAGCTTGAGGGGATCGGATTGCCCGCTCAGCCCCTGCAGTTCATCGTGAATGCGGTGCATGAAGCGGTGGAAATGGCTGCGCATCTTGCGCGTCCCCGGCAGGCTGTCGAAAAAAGTATCCATCAGCCAGGTCTTGCCTCGGCCCACTCCGCCCCACATATAGATACCGAGGACGGGCTCCGGCGGCTTGGGCTTTTGCAGCCAACCCAGCAGCCCTCGAGATCTGGTCGGAGTCGGGCGCCGTAGCAAATCCTGATACAGTCGCTCCAGCCTGCTAATGGCCATCCCCTGTGCGGGGTCGGCCACAAAGCCGGGGCGCAGCAGATCCTGCTGGTATTTTTGCTGCGGTGTCATCCTTGAGCGCCTCTCCAAGTCCCTGAATCGAGGACAAAATGGTATCACGGCCTCAGGACGCACGGTATAGTGCCATCAAGGCATGGCGGTTATGACGACCGCATAAACCCACTCTGTTTTAGCTGTAACAAGGAGCATCTATGAGTCTGTTAACTGGGATCCTGCTGGCTGTCACGGCCTTGATTATCGGTATCGTTCTCGGCCGTTTTTCGGTACGTAGCCGCGATGCTGGCCGTCTCGAACAGGAACTGAAGAAGGCCCACAAGGAGCTCGAGAGTTATCAGGGCCAGATCAACACCCACTTCGCCGACAGTGCCGCCCTGATGGAGCAACTGGCCGAGCAGTATCAGACCCTCTATCGCCACATGGCCGAGCAGAGCAAATTCCTGGCCAAGGCGCAGGAACCGCTGTTCCGCGAATCATTGGTAGAAGAAGCCCCTGCCAATGTGGCAGAAGAGCCGGGCGTTCCGCCTCGCGACTATGCTGGCGCCTCTTCCGGACTGCTCAAGCAACCAAACTAGTTCCTCGCGGAACTAATTGGCCAGTCCCGTGGTCTGACCTTGACGATTGCAATGCAACTTTTTCTGGGAGCTGTTTTTCATATGCGTAAACCTCTTTCCATGCTCAGTGTGCTAGCCCTCAGTGTCGGTATCGCCATGTCTGCGGCCCCTGCTCAGGCTGCACTGCCTTCCCTGTTAGGTTCAAATCAGGAGATGCCAAGCCTGGCGCCTGTTCTCGAACAGGTCACCCCGGCGGTGGTCAATATCTCGGTTTCTGGCAAAAAAATTACCCGTCAGCGTCTGCCGGAACAGTTCAAGTTCTTCTTCGGCCCCAACATGCCCGATGAACAGGTGAGCGAGCAGCCGTTCCAGGCGCTCGGCTCCGGTGTCATCGTCGATGCCAAGAAGGGTTACGTGATCACCAACGCCCACGTGGTTCACGAGGCGGACGAGATCAAGGTCAACCTGAAGGATGGTCGTGAATATGCGGCCAAGAAGATCGGTGAAGACAAGCAGTCCGACATTGCCCTGCTGCAAATCAAGGCCGAGGATCTGGTACAGATCAAGTTCGCCGACTCCGACGAGCTGCGGGTAGGTGACTATGCGCTGGCCATCGGCAACCCGTTTGGTCTGGGCCAGACCGTCACCTCCGGTATTGTCAGCGCGCTGGGTCGCAGCGGCCTCAACATCGAGAATCTGGAGAACTTCATCCAGACCGATGCGGCCATCAACTCCGGTAACTCCGGCGGCGCCCTGCTCAACCTGCGTGGCGAGCTGATCGGTATCAACACCGCGATTCTGGGCCCGAACGGCGGCAACATCGGCATCGGCTTTGCCATCCCCTCCAACATGGTGCGGGATCTGACCGAGCAGATCGTCAAGTACGGTGAAGTGCGTCGCGGCCAGCTGGGGATTACCGGCACCGAGCTTACCTCAGACATCGCCAAAACCTTCGGCTACAACAAGAAGGATGGTGCCTTCGTCAATCAGGTCATGCCTGATTCGGCGGCCGACAAGGCGGGCATCAAGGCTGGCGATATCATCGTCAGCATCGATGGCAAACCGGTTCGCTCCTTCGGTGAGCTGCGTGCCAAGATCGCTACCATGGGCGCTGGCAAGCAGGTCGAACTGGGGCTGATCCGCGATGGCAAGTCACAAACTGCCAAAGTGACCCTGAAGCAGGCCGATGACAGCGAAGTACGCGCCAGCGCGCTGCATCCGGCACTGGAAGGGGCCAAGCTGAGCACCACTACCGACCCGGTCTCCGGTGTCGCGGTGGCCGATATTGATCCTCGCTCTCCGGCAGCCGCTTCCGGCCTGCAGAAAGGTGACATCATCATCGGGGTCAACCGCCTGCGCATCAACACCCTGGGCGAGCTGACCAAGGCGCTCAAGAACAAACCTGACGTGCTGGCACTCAACATCCAGCGCGGCGACTCCTCGCTCTATCTGGTGATCCGCTAACGCTCAAGTTGTTCGCCAACCCCTCTATCACCCGCGGCCTTCACCGCGGGTGATTTTTATCCATCGATAGTGTTATTCTCTGCGCGCAGCCTGTACGGATGAGAATGACATGAAAATCCCCCCTTTAGTCAGTTACTTGGGCAAGTCTGTCGGTTTTGGATTGACCGTCGCGGCGCTGCTGTTGCTGCTGTTTCCCCATTTTCGCGGTGGTGCCCAACTGCCCGGCATCATCACCAATGCCCGTGAACTGAGTTTCTCCTATGCCGCCCATCGGGCAGGCCCTGCCGTCGTCAACATCTACACCCGCAGCTTTGCCCCCAATCAGGGCAATCAGGGGGAACTGCGCCCGCAAGGGCTGGGTTCCGGCGTCATCATGAATCAGCGCGGCTATGTTCTGACCAACTACCACGTCATCGCCGATGCCGACCAGATCATCGTCGCATTGCAGGATGGCCGCGTCTTCAGCGCCGAGCTGGTCGGTACCGATCAGCTCACCGACCTCGCCGTGCTCTATATCGAGTCAGACAACCTGCCAGTGATCCCGCAGGATCCCGAGCGACTGCCAGAAGTGGGGGATGTGGTGCTCGCCATCGGCAACCCCTACAACGTCGGCCAGACCATCACCCAGGGCATCATCAGTGCGACCGGCCGTACCGGCCTCTCCAGCATGGGGCCCGACAGCAATGGCCGCCAGGATCTGCTACAGACCGATGCCGCCATCAACGAGGGCAACTCGGGTGGCGCGCTGGTCAACGGCCGTGGCGATCTGGTGGGTATCAACACCGCCACCTATCACCTCAACGGCAATCAGGAGAGCTACGGCATCAGCTTCGCCATCCCCTACCGGCTGGCAAAACGGATCATGGATGAGCTGATCGCCAACGGCCGGGTGATCCGCGGCTACCTCGGGATCTCCAGCGTCGAGATCAACCCCATCGTCGCGCGGATGATGAACCTCGGCGACCTGCGTGGTCTGGTGGTGGAGAGTCTGGATCCCAACGGACCGGCGGCCAAAGGCGGCCTGCAGCGAGGGGATGTGCTGCTCAAGATCAACGGAGAGGCCATCAGTGGCGTACGCAGCGCCATGGACAAGATTGTCGAGAGCCGCCCCGGCACCAAGCTTACCATCTCGGTATTCCGCTCCGGCAAGCCACTGGAAGTGGTGGTCACTATAGAGGAAGACCTGCGCTATCAGCAGAGAACGGCCAGCTCGAGCGCCGCATCGGCCAGCTAGCGTCACTCCTTTTAATGAGAAGGGCGGGAAACCGCCCTTTTCTATATCTGCCCTCTCGGCAACGTCTCTTACCGTGAGATGACTCACAGTTTCCCGCAACGCTTGCCCTGCCCCCGCCCCCCGATTTGTGCGCTACCGATCACACAAAACCAGCTTCAATAAGCACTCTTTTTACCTTTTCAGTATCCAAACGATCACTTCGGGGCCATTTCCTCAGGAATTTCCGCTTCGAATCGGAAAAACACTGCCTCCTCCACATCGACGCGCAGGCTTAGGGTAACGCCATACCTTCTGCCAGCCTTGGAGAGCAGACATTGCAAACAGAGACTCACGACCAGACCCTGACCCCGAACAGCCCGGAGTTGCTGCGCCAGACCGATCATATCCTCGCGCGCATTTATCCCCTGCTGGCCGAACAGGGCATCATCCCCAACGAGGTGCAACGGCAGATGCTGGCTTCCCATGTCAAAGCCATGGTGTGGCGCTCCCACAGTGGCGAGCCCCTGCCGGAGGTTGACCTCAGCCTGTTTGAAGAGATCTCCCCCCTCTCACTGCGTCTCGCCGAACAGGTCGTCAGCTGGCTGGATCAGCTTGCTTATGAGGAGGCACACCTCTTGTCCGTCCATTTTGAAGTCGCCAAAGAAAACGAACTCAGCTCGGTGCAGAACCCGTAACTCAAGGAGAAATCGATATGACAGCCATCAAACTCGTGATTGGAGACCGTCTCGGCAAGGGTCAGAAAGTGGGCGCAGGCGCGGAAGCAGCCGGAGCCAACGTGACCATCATCCCAGGCATGGCCGCTGACATGAAGCTCGGCGACGTGATGAACAAAGAGCAGGCGGATCTCGGCATCTCCTTCTGCGGCAGCGGCGGCGCAGGGGCGATCACCGCCCAGACCAAATACGGCTACAAGTGCCGCTACGGCATGCGCTCTGTTGAAGAGGGCGTCACCGCCATCAACGAAGGGTGCGTGGTGCTGGGCTTCGGTTTCATGGACAAGGAAGAGCTGGGCCAGAAGCTGGTCGAAGCCTTCGCCAAGAAGCACGGACGCGCCTGATGAAAGAGAACTTCACCACCCAGGTCATCGTCAACGGCAAGGGGACGACCCGCCAGCAGGCGTTTGCCTCCGCCCTCAGCCAGGTGCAACCCACACTGCTCAAGGACACCCAGCAGGTACTGCTGCGTATTGAGCCGGTCGATGTACAGGTGCTCAAAGCCGAGGAGTTGGTCCGGGTGGAGAAGTTCCTGTTCTTCTTCCTGCCGCGCCAGCGCCGCGAATACCGCGTCCAGCTGGAGATCAAGGTTCAGGTCACCAGTCTGGATGTCGCCAAAGTGACATTCACCCAGGTGTGATGCCTGCGCAGGCACAACCCCACAAGAAGGATACGTTGGATGTTTCTAATCATTTTTATCAAGTCACTCATCATTGGCGGCCTGGTTGGCGTCGGGGTGGGGGCCGGCGCGGCGCGGATGTTCCACGCCCCGACCGTACAGGGCATGGGTGCCTTCCGCACCCTGGGCGAACTTAACTCCTGCGAGGGGGATCCCGCTTCCCATTTCTCGTTTGGTCTGGGCTTCTTCTTCAACGCCTGGGCCTCGACCGTGGCGGCAGGCGCCTTCACCCAGGATGTGGATCACCGCATCATCCCGCACTGGGCCACGGCGGCACTGCTGTTCAAAAATCGGGATCTCGCCACCACTCTGCACGACCCGAAAAAGATGGCCATCGCCGGCGGCATCATAGGTGCCATCGTGGTTGCCTTCCTTAACAGCACGGCTGCTGCCGTCCCGGCCGCCCTGCAGGTCACTGCGGTCAAGGTGCTGGTACCGGCTGCCAACCTGCTGGTCAATACAGTCATGCCGGTGATCTTCTGGCTGGCCGCCATCGAAGCGGGCAAGAAATCCGGTTTCTGGGCCACCATCTTCGGCGGTCTGGCCCAACTCATCATGGGCAACGCGGTACCGGGTCTGGTGCTCGGCATCCTGATCGGCAAGGGCGTGGAAGAGAGCGGCTGGAACCACGTCACCAAGGTGATGATGGCAGCCATCGTCCTGCTGTTCGTGCTGAGCGGCTTCTTCCGCGGCTTTGACATGAAACTGATTGAGTCCTTCCATATGGGTGTCCCCCTGTGGCTGGAAAGTGTCCATAACCTGCTGAGCGGCAAATAAGGGGTCACACCATGGATGAGAAACTGAAAAACAACTTCTGGTATGCCGACTGGTCATTCCCCATCTTCGTCGGCCTGCTCTCGGCCGGGGTCTTTGCCGGTACCCACATGTTCTATCTGTACGGGGTTGGTGCCTTCAACGAGGTAGCCTTCGTCGCCATGCTGAAAGCCGGAATGGACACGGGTGCCTACGGCGCGGTAGCGGCGTTCGGTGCCAGCTTCCTGTTCGCCCGCATCATCGAGGGATCCCTGGTGGGGATCCTGGATATCGGCGGCGCCATCCAGACCGGGGTCGGCCTCGGAGTGCCAGCCCTGCTGCTGGGGGCTGGCATCGTCTATCCGGTGGAGAACTTCGGCGCCTCGCTGGCAACCGGCATGGGGATTGGTCTGGCCATCGGCTACGTCATCATTCTGGCGCGCAAGTTCACCATCAACCAGAGCAACTCCACTTACGGTGCTGACGTGATGATGGGGGCTGGCAACAGCTCTGGCCGCTTCCTCGGCCCCCTCATCATCCTCTCCGCCATGGGTGCCTCCATCCCCATCGGTATCGGTTCCCTGCTGGGTGCCCTGCTGTTCTACGTGTGGGGCAAACCCATCACCGGCGGTGCCATTCTGGGAGCCATGTTGCTGGGTACCTTCTTCCCGGTCGCCCTTGTGTAAGTACCAGCCGCCCTGCGGGGCAGCTCGCCAGAGGTTATCAGCATGTACGACATGATCATCAGAGCCGGGCGCCAGGGAGATGGCCAGCTCGTCGATGTTGCCATCAAGGAGGGCAAAATCGCCGCCATCGGCTCCCTGCCGGAGATGGCAACGGCGCGGCAGATCCTGGAGCTCGGCGGCCGGGTGCATGTGAGCGCAGGCTGGATCGACGGCCACACCCACTGCTACCCCGCCTCCCCCATCTATCACGATGAACCGGACAAGGTAGGCGTAGAGTCCGGCGTCACCACCGTCATCGACGCTGGCAGCACCGGAGCCGACGATGTGGATGACTTCCAGCAGATCGCTGCGGGCTGCAAGACCCGGGTGCATGCCCTGCTCAATATCTCCCGCATCGGTCTGCTGCGCCAGAACGAGCTGGCGGATAGCCGGGACCTCGATATGGATCTCGCCTCGGCGGCCATTCGCCGCCACCCCGACTTTATCGTCGGCATCAAGGCGCGGATGAGCGGCAGCGTGGTGGGGGAAAACGGCCTACAACCGCTGCGCATGGCCAAGGCGCTGCAACAGGCCCACGGCCAGCTGCCGCTGATGGTGCACGTGGGTAACACGCCGCCGGATCTGGACGAGATAGTCGCTCTGCTGGGGGATGGCGATCTGCTGACCCACTGCTTCAACGGCAAACCCAACCGCATCCTGACTCCGGCTGGCGAGCTGCGGGTCGCGGTGCGCGAGGCGATGAAACGGGGGCTCTTGCTCGACATCGGCCACGGCGGCGCCAGCTTCAGCTTCGAGGTGGCGGAGCTGGCTATCCGACAGGGGATCCTGCCCCGCACCATCAGCTCCGACATCTACTGCAAGAACCGCATCAAGGGGCCGGTCTACAGTCTGGCTCACGTGATGTCGAAGTTTCTCGCCATCGGCATGACGCTGGAACAGGTGCTCGCCTGCGTCACCCATCAGGCCGCTGATGCCCTGCGCCTTTCCGGCAAGGGGCGGCTAGAGGTGGGAGCCGATGCCGATCTGACCCTGTTCGAGGTCGCCAGCGGCCCGACCCTGTTTATGGATACCGAAGCTCAGTCCCGCAGCGGTGACCAACAACTGCAGCCTCTCGCCGCCCTGGTCGGTGGCGAACTGGTTCTGACTCACTATGGGAAATCACACCATGCCTTCTGTTTATGAGAAATATCAGCTCAAACCGGTGATCAACGCCTCCGGGCGCATGACCATACTCGGCGTCTCCACCCCCGAGCAGGAGGTGGTCGATGCGGTCAATTTTGGCCTGGGCCACTACTTCGAGGTCAAGGATCTGGTCAACAAGACCGGCGCCTATCTGGCTGGTTTGCTGAATGTGGAAGATGCGGTGGTGGTCTCCTGCGCCAGCGCCGGCATCGCCCAGTCAGTCGCCGCCATGATAGTACGCGGCGATCCCTACCGCCTCGAGCACCTGCATGCCCATCACCATGAGGTGCCGAGTGAAATCGTGCTGCCCAAGGGGCATAACGTCAACTTCGGCGCCCCGGTCGGTACCATGGTCAATCTGGGTGGCGGCAAAGTAGTGGAAGCCGGTTACGCCAACGAGTGCTCCCCTTCCCAGCTGGCAGCCGCCATCAATGCCAACACCGCTGCGATCCTCTATATCAAGTCCCACCACTGCGTGCAGAAGAGCATTCTGTCGGTGGCCGAGGCCGCCGAGGTCGCCAAGACCCACGGGCTCCCGCTCATCGTCGATGCGGCTGCCGAAGAGGATCTGCGCCTCTACTACAACCTGGGGGCGGATCTGGTCATCTACAGCGGTGCCAAGGCCATTGAAGGGCCCACCAGCGGGCTGGTGCTCGGCAAGCGTCAGTACGTGGAGTGGGTCAAGCAGCAAGCCAACGGCATCGGTCGCGCCATGAAGGTGGGCAAGGAGGGGATCCTCGGCCTGACCCACGCTATCGAGCGCTATCTGGCCAAAGAGAAAGAGAGCGGCGCCGCCATGGTCGCCAAGATGACCCCCTTCATCGAGCGCCTCAACCAGCTGCCCGGCGTCACCGCCAAGGTGGTATGGGACAGCGCAGGACGCGACATTGCCCGCACCGATATCGCTTTTGACCACCAGCAGATCGGCATGACCACAGTGCAGGTCGTCACCCGTCTGCAACAGGGCACGCCTGCCATCTACTGCCGCGGCTACAAGGCCAACGAGGGGCACATCGAGATCGATGTGCGCAGCGTCACCGTGCCCCAGCTCGACCAAATCCACACCGCCATTGCCAACCTCGTTCAGGAGAATCGCTGATGTCCCTTACCCCCAACTACTACCGTGATCGGGTCTGTCTCAACGTGCTGGCTGGATCCAAGGAGAATGCCGTCGAGGTGTACGACGCAGCCGAAGGTCACGTGCTGGTCGGAGTGCTCTCCAAAAACTACCCGGATATTCCCTCCGCAGTTGCCGATATGAAGGAGTACGCCAAGCTTATCGATAACGCCCTCTCCATCGGTCTGGGGGCCGGTGATCCGCGTCAATCCGCCATGGTGGCCGAACTGGCCTGCCAACTGCAGCCCCAGCACGTCAATCAGGTGTTCACCGGTGTCGGCGCCAGCCGGGCGCTGCTCGGCCAATCACAAACGCTGGTGAATGGGTTGATCTCCCCTACCGGCATGCCGGGCATGGTGAAGATCTCCACCGGTCCACTCAGCGCCGGGCAGTCGGATGGCATCGTGCCCATCGATACCGCCATTGCCTTGCTCAAGGACATGGGCGGCAGCTCGGTCAAGTTCTTCCCCATGGGCGGGCTGGCCTGCCGCGACGAGTATCAGGCAGTAGCCGAGGCTTGTGCCCGCAACAACTTCTGGCTGGAGCCCACCGGTGGCATCGATCTGGAGAACTTCGAGGAGATAGTGCGGATTGCGCTGGACGCCGGAGTCGAGAAGGTGATCCCGCACGTCTACAGTTCCATCATCGACAGCGCGAGCGGGCACACTCGCCCCGAGGATGTGCGGACTCTGCTGGCCATAGTGAAACGACTGTTGGCCTGATGGCAGTCACGGGCGCCGGTTCAATCACTGACCGGTGCCTGGCTTGTTGATGACCCACTTGTTAACATCGACCCTTTATCTCGCAACAGGAGTCTTGCATACCCCCTATGATCAAGCTGCCACACCCCAGGCTCCATCAACTGCTGATCCAGCTCCACGCCGAACCACTGCCACAGGAGGAGCTGGCTCGCCGCCTCAATGTCTCCACCCGCACGGTGCGCACCGATGTGGCGACCCTCAACGAACTGATTGCCACGCACGGCGCTCACCTGATCCACCAGCGTGGCAGCGGCTACCAGCTGAAAATCTACAATCAGGGACTGTTCGAGGCTCTGCTGGCCGCCCAGGGTCAGGATAGCGGCCTGCCACGCACCAGCCGCGAGCGGGTGCTGCACCTGCAGATCCTGCTATTGACGGCAGAGCAGGGGATCAAGCTCGATGAGCTGGCTGATACATGGTATCTGAGCCGGGCGGCACTGCAGGGGGATATGGCGGAAGTCCGTGAGCAACTCAGCCACTTCAGGCTCAGCGTCGAGAGCAAACCCCGCCTGGGGATGCGCATTCAGGGGGAGGAGACGGCGATCCGGGCCTGTCTGACCCAGCTGCTCTATCAGGAGTTGCTGCACAACAACCAGTTGCAAACCTTGCTGCCCAACCTCTGCCCTAGCAAGACGATGGAGGTAGTGGGCAATCACATCCATGCCCAGCTTGCCCGACATCAGCTGCGTCTCGCTGACGAGAGCTTGCAGCAGCTCGCCATCTACTGCGCCGTTGCCCTGCTGCGTCAGGCATCCGGTCACGAGTTGCGCCACTTCGCCAGCGAGGATCTGACTCTGCCGCTGCTGGCAGTATCTCGCGATATATATGCGGTATTGCCAACCCTGACGCCCCCCGTAGAGGACGAGATCGCCGGTCTCGCCATCCAGATCCAGGCGCGCCTGATTGCCGATACTCCCCAGCTCAGCCCGGCGATGGCCGCCGAGAGCGAACAGCTGGTGGAGCATCTGCTGACCTACATTCATCAACACTACCCTTACGACCTGCGAGGCGACCAACAGCTGCGGGCCGACCTGCAAACCCATATCAGCGCCATGCTGCTACGGGTTAAATACCAGATTGGCAACCACAACCCGCTGGCCGATCACATCAAGCAGTACTACCCCCTCGCCTACGACATCACGCTGGCGGCCATTTCGGAGTGGATCAAGCAGACCCCCTACCGACTGACCCACCACGAGATCGGCTATCTGGTGATCCATATCGGGGTCGGGCTGGAGCGCCATTACGATATCGGCTATACCCGCCGCCCGCAGGCGCTATTGCTTTGCGATGCGGGCAACGCCACCTTCCGGGTGCTGGAAGCACGCATCAAGCGGGAGTATCCCCAGTTGCAGCTGACCACGCTGGAGTCGGTGCGAGATTACGAAGGACTGGCGCAGATCGCGCAGGACTTTGTCATCAGTACCGTCAAGGTGAACGAAAAAAACGCCCCCGTGGTACTCGTTGCCCCCTTCCCGACCCAATACCAGCTGGAGCAGCTTGGCAAGCTGGTGCTGATCGACCGCACCCGCCCCTACATGCTCGACAAATATTTCGATGCCGACCACTTCATGGTGGTCAAAGAGCCCCTTACCCAGGCCGAACTGTTTACCCGTATCTGTGATCAGCTGGAGGCGGAAGACCTGGTGGAAAGCGGCTTCAGAGCCTCACTGCAGGAGCGGGAGCGGATCGTCTCCACCATGTTGGGAGAAGGGATCGCCCTGCCCCACTCCCTCGGTCTGCTGGCGCGCCGTACTCTGGTTTACACCGTGCTGGCACCGCAGGGGATTGACTGGGGGAATGGTGAAATCGCGACGCTCATCTTCGTGCTGGCCATCAGCAAGGCCGATTACGAGGAGGCGATGGGTCTCTACGACCTGTTTCTGGCACTGATGAACGAAAAAGCCAGCAGGAATCTGCTGGCTTGTCGGGATTTTGCCAGCTTCAAAGCGCTGGCGCGCACCGGTTCATAACATAAAACGAGGAGTGACTACTCCTCGTTAAAGCCGGAGGTGAACAGCTCCACCACGGCGGCCAGGGCCTCGACCTCTTCGGGGCCCTCAACCTGTACTTCCACCTGCCGCCCTTGCGCGGAATCCAGCATCAGCAGGCCGATGATGCTGTCAGCATCGGCCTCCACACCATCTTCATTGCGCAGCAGCACGTGGGCATCGAAACCCTGCACCAGCTCGAACAGCATCATGGCTGGTCTGGCATGAATACCCAGCTTGTTTTTCACTTCAACAGAGGCGGAAACAGTCATCGGGTCGTCCTATTGGTCCGTCAGGATTGGGAGGCACTCTTGTCGAGAGTGCGGTGGCGGATCTGCACGTTCTTGCCAAGCAAACGGAATGCACTGGCCAGCCGCTCTGCAATAAAGACCGAGCGGTGCTGACCGCCGGTGCAACCGATGCCGACCGTGAGGTAGCTGCGATTGTTGCGCTCCAGATGGGGCAACCAGGTCGCCAGCATGTTTTCGATCTGCTGGGTAAACAGCATCACGTCAGCCTGCGCCGAGAGGTAGTTGGCGACCGGCTCATCCTTGCCGGTAAACGGCTTGAGCTCGGGGATCCAGTGCGGGTTAGGCAGGAAGCGGGCATCGAACACGAAGTCGGCATCCTTGGGAATGCCGTACTTGAAGCCGAACGACTCGAACACCAGCACCAGCTCGTTCTCTTTCTTCCCAAGCACCCGGGTTTTGATGAGCTCGCTCAGGTCGTGAATGCTGAGGGTGGTGGTGTCGATACGCAGGTCAGCGGTCGAGGAGATGGGCGCCAGCAGGTGGGTCTCCTCCCGAATCGCCTCATCCAGCGACAGCTTGTTGCGTGAGAGGGGGTGCAGGCGGCGGCTCTCGCCATAGCGCTTGAGCAGGGTGCCGTTGTCGGCATCGAAGAAAAAGCTGGAGAACTCTACCCGCCCCTCATTGCGCACCTGTGCCAGCAGATTTTCCAGTTTCTCCGGATCGCTCGGCAGGTTGCGCACATCAATACTGACCGCCAGTTTGTCATACTGGCTCTCCACCGACACAATCAGCTGGGGCAGCAGATTGACCGGCAGGTTGTCCACACAGTAGTAACCCAGATCTTCCAGCACTCGCAGGGCTACCGTTTTACCGGAGCCCGAACGTCCACTTACCACGATTAACTGCATCTTGTTCCCTCACGCCAATACGGGTGTCTCATCCTTGGCCTGCTGTCAGGCCGAGGTCATGATCTGATAGAGCTCTTCGTCGCTGGTTGCCTGACGCAACTGGCGGCAAACCGCCTTGTCACCCAGCTTGGAAGCCATCAGAGAAAGGGTCTTGAGATGCTGCTTGCACTCGCTTTCCGGCACCAGCAAGGCAAACAGCAGGTCAACCGGTTGATTGTCGATGGAGTCGAAAGGAATAGGGTCGGCAAAGGTCATCAGGATCGCGGTTGGCGGGAACTCATCGTCAATGCGACCGTGGGGGATCGCAATACCGGCACCGATCCCGGTACTACCCATTTTTTCGCGGGCCAGCAAACATTCAAACAGCGCCTGGCGGGAGGTGCCAAGGCGTTCGGCGGCCAGCTCGCTGATGATTTCGAGGGCGCGTTTCTTGCTGGTACAAGGGACTGCACTCTTGGTGCAGTCCCGACTCAGTATGTGTTCAAGTTGCATGGTTATTTTTTATTTAACTTATCTTTGTGCTTGATGATCTGCCTGTCCAGCTTGTCGAGCAAGGTGTCTATCGCAGCATACATATCGGCATGTTCAGAGTTGGCAAACACTTCGCCACCGCTGACGTGCAATTTGGCTTCCGCTATCTGGTTCAGTTTTTCCACGCTAAGCACCACATGAACATTGTTGATGTGGTCGAAGTGACGCTCGAGTTTGGCAAATTTGTTATTCACATAATCACGCAGAGCTTCGGTGATCTCGACATGGTGTCCGGTCAGGTTAATTTGCATAACATCATCCTTTTGTTTGCCTAAACCAGGCGTTTGCGCTGATTGGAAGGTGGGATAAACAAGGATTCGCGATACTTAGCGATCGTGCGTCTCGCCACCATAATACCCTGTTCGGCCAGCAAATCCGCGATCTTGCTATCACTTAACGGCTTGGCAGGATTCTCTGCCGTGACCAGCTTCTTGATGAGCGCGCGAATTGCGGTCGATGAGCACTCTCCTCCTCCTTCGGTGTTCACATGGCTGGAGAAAAAAAACTTCAATTCGAAGATACCACGGGGGGTATGCATGTACTTCTGGGTCGTCACCCGGGATATGGTCGACTCATGCATCTCTACCGCTTCGGCGATGTCATTGAGCACCATCGGCTTCATCGCCTCTTCACCATACTCGAAAAAGCCCTGTTGCTGCTCGACAATGCAACTGGCCACTTTCAGCAGGGTGTCATTGCGACTTTCCAGGCTCTTGATGAACCACTTGGCTTCCTGCAAATGGGAGCGGATAAACTGGGTGTCGGTGCTGCTGCGGGCGTTGCGGGCCATGGCGGCATAGGTCTCGTTGACCCGGATGCGGGGGGCGGAGTCGGGATTGAGCTCGACCACCCACTTGCTGCCCTTCTTGACCACGGAGACGTCGGGGATCACGTACTGGGAGTCGCTCTGGATGATGCCGTTACCGGGACGCGGCTCCAGCAGCTGGATCAGATCCAGCACCTCCTTGAGGTCGCTCTCTTTGAGTTTTGTCTTGCGGGCGAGGGTGCGGTAATCCCGGTTGCCGAGCAGCTCCATGTGCTCGAGGATCACCTCTTTGGCCTCGTTGAGCCAGGGGGTCTGCGGGTCATACTGATCCAGCTGGATCAGCAAACACTCCTGCACAGAACGGGCAGCAATGCCGACCGGATCGAAGTGCTGCACCCGCTTGAGTACCGCCTCGACCTCATCGAGTTCCACCTCTACATCATCGCTGGTGACGGCAGCCTGGATATCCTCCAGCGCAACGGTCAGATAACCGGATTCGTCGATGGCATCGATGATGGCGAGCGCGATGGCGGCATCCACATCGCTAAACGGTGTGAGCCGCATCTGCCACAGCAGATAATCCTGCAGGTTTTCGGTGGTCTCTCCCTGATAGACGCTATCTTCCCCATCGTGGATGGGGCCCGCGCTCTGGGCGGTGCCGGCAGAGTAAACCTCGTCCCAGGTGGTATCCACCGGCAACTCGTCCGGCATCTGCTCCTGGGCCATGGCATCGCTGGAATCCAGCTGGCTGGCATCGACCGGCGCTTCCGGACTGGTCTCTTGCGCCTCGCTCTCTTCCTGCTCCAGCAGAGGGTTGTTTTCGAGCGCTTGCTGAATTTCCTGCTGAAGTTCCAGAGTGGAGAGCTGGAGCAGACGAATCGCTTGTTGTAATTGCGGCGTCATGGTCAGGGACTGACCGAGACGCAACTGTAATGTCGGCTTCATCTACGTCGGGATATCCTTATGTTCAGCGAGGCACTCGTCAAAGGAAATGAAGGCATGCCCCCTTACTATAGACTGAATTGATCGCCCAAATAGACGCGCTTGACCTGCTCATCGGCAAGGATGTCAGCCGGTGCACCTTCGGCAATCATCTTGCCGTGGCTGACGATATAGGCCTTCTCACATACGTCCAGAGTCTCTCTGACGTTGTGGTCGGTAATCAAGACGCCAAGGCCCCTATCTTTCAGATGCTGAATGATCTTCTTGATGTCTATCACAGAAATCGGGTCAACCCCTGCAAAGGGTTCATCCAGCAGAATAAACCGCGGCTCGGCCGCCAGCGCACGGGCAATTTCGACCCGACGGCGCTCACCGCCGGAGAGGCTCTGACCCAGGTTGTCGCGAATGTGGGTGATGTTGAACTCTTCCAGCAGTTGCTGAACCTTGTCCTCACGCTCCTCGCGACTCAACCCCTTGCGGGTCTGCATCACTCCCATCAGGTTGTCGAACACCGACAGGCGACGGAAGATGGAGGCCTCCTGCGGCAGGTAACCGATGCCGTTACGCGCCCGCACATGCATGGGCTGCAGGCTGATGTCCTGATCGTCGATGGTGATGAGACCGGCATCGCGCTGTACCAGCCCCACGATCATGTAGAAGGAGGTGGTCTTGCCCGCCCCGTTGGGGCCGAGCAGGCCGACAATCTGGCCGGTGCCCACTTCAAGGCTGACGTCACTCACCACCATGCGGCGCTTGTAGCTCTTCTGCAGACCCACTGCTTTCAACACTGCCATGGCTTATTTTCCCTGCTTCTTCTGGTCGGCGGGCTTGTCGAAATTCTCTACCTGATCAGGCAGGAACACGGTTTTGACCCGCTGGCTCGGGCTCTTGCTCTCGGCAATCATCTTCTGTTTGACGATGTCGTAGCGGATCAGATCGCCATTGACCTGGCTATCTTCCTGCTTGAGCTGACCGTTGCCGGTGATGGTCACCAGCCGGTTCTTCAGCTCGTAGCGGATAGTGTTGCCGTGGGCATTGACCGGCTTGCCGTTATCCAGGATCTGGAAGAAGGTAGCGGGCTTGCCGTAGGCAGTCATCACCTCGGCCCCTTTCTCGCCGGAACGGGTCACTACCACCTTGTCAGCTTTGATCCGGATGGTGCCCTGATTGATGGTCACATCCTCTTCGAAGGTGATGCGGTTGTCCTGCATCTCGGCCACCTGTTTGACGGCATCGACGTAGACCTTCTCGGCAAAGTCGGACTCTTTGGCGGTCACCGCACCACACAACAACAGGGCTGCGAGGGCCAGATTAGCGTTTTTCATTGAAATAGATGGCATGGCCTTGATCCAGTAACTCAAAATATTTGCGGTCCAGATGGCCCTTGAGGCCAACCCCTTGGGTCTGGAAATCCCGACCCAGAATGTTCACTTCCCGGTTGCTGCGCACATCCTGTGTCACCAGATCCAGCTCCAGATAGGGGGTATCCAGTGTGGAGATGAAAGAGGTAGGCAGCAGACCATCCAGATGCACCTTGTCCCGCAGGATGACGTTGTCGCCGGTGTTGAGCACGCCGGTTTCGGCGGTCACCTTCCACTCGGCGGCACCCTGATCGTCATACATGTAGACCACCGGCTTGTCGAAGGTGGCCTGCTCGAGGATTTGATAATACTCGGCGTAGGTCGACTCCAGCCGCTCGGTGCGCTTGCCGTTGATATCAAAACGGGTGGTCACCAGATCTTTGGCGACAAAATCCGGCTGATAGTTTTCGATTTTGACGGCGCTCTCAGGCACCAGCTCAACCTTGCCCAACTGCCAGGCAACCAGTGCGACCAGAAACAGCAGGGCAAACAACAGGGTCTGTCTGCTCATACCGAGGCCTCGGGCTGATAATCGTCGTGGCCCTGCGCCTGCAAAATGAGGTCACACACCTCGCGCACCGCGCCCATGCCACCGCCAAGCCGGGTCACCATATCGGCACGACTCAGCACCAGCGGATGGGCATCGGCCACCGCGATACCCAGGCCGCAAGCGGCCATCACCGGCAGATCGATGGTGTCATCGCCCATATAGGCGGCCTGTTCAGCAGTCAGCCCCAGCTTGGCCAGCAGCGCTTCGAAGTGAGGCAGCTTTTTATCAGCCCCCTGCACCACATGAGCCACCCCCAGGCTTTTCATCCGATCGCTAACGATACGGGAGTTGCGCCCGGTGATGATGGCGATCTCGATCCCGGCATTGAGCAGCGCTCGCATGCCCGCGCCATCGCGGGTGCAGAAGGTTTTCAGCTCTTCGCCGTTGTTTCCCATGTAGATGAGGCCGTTGGAGAGCACCCCGTCCACATCGCACACCAGCAGGCGGATTTGCGCCGCCTTCTCAAACTGGCTGCGCGTCACCGGACCATAGAGGGTCGGTACGTTTTGCATCAAATTACTCCGGCTTTCAGCAGGTCGTGCATATTGAAGGCGCCGAGCGGGCGTTTCTCTTCATCCACGACCAGTAATCCGTTGATTTTTCTCGTTTCCATCAGCTTGACGGCTTCCGCAGCCATCATCTCTGGACCTACGGTAACACAGTTGGCCGTCATCACACGGCTGATGGGGGTGTGATGGATATCGATCTGCTGGTCAAGAATGCGGCGCAGGTCGCCATCGGTAAAGAGCCCGGCCAGCAGGCCATTGCCATCAACCACAGCCGTCATACCGAGCCCCTTGCGGCTCACTTCCAGCAGCGCCTGGCTGATGGTGGCATCTATCCCCACCCGGGGCAACAGCTCGCCACTGTGCATCAGGTCGCCAACCCGCAGCAACAGACGCTTGCCAAGGGAACCGCCAGGGTGAGAGAGGGCGAAGTCATCGGCGGTAAAACCGCGCGCTTCCAGCAGGGCGACCGCCAGGGCATCGCCCATGACTAAGGTTGCCGTGGTGCTGGAAGTGGGTGCCAGACCCAGCGGGCAAGCCTCTTTCTCCACCTTGATGCACAGATGCACGTTGGCCTCTTTGGCCATGGTGGAGGCGGGATTGCCAGTCATGCAGATGAGCGGAATGCCGCGGCGCTTGAGTACCGGCAGCAGGGCCAGGATTTCGTCACTCTCGCCGGAGTTGGAGATGGCGATGATAAGATCGCCGCTGGAGATCATCCCCAGATCGCCGTGACTCGCTTCTCCCGGATGAAGGAAGAAGGCCGGTGTGCCGGTGCTGGCGAGGGTGGCGGCGATCTTGCTGCCGATATGGCCCGATTTGCCCATGCCGGTGACCACTATCTTGCCACCGCAGCGCAGCACCATTTCGCACGCCTTGTCGAAGGCGTCATTCAGATACTGATAGAGTCCATCAATGGCTTGCTTTTCTGTGTCCAGCACCGCGCGGGCACTGCGACGAAAATCGAACAGTTCAGACACTTTCTCAGGCTTTACAGACATAAAGACACAGCTCCGGGCCGAAATTAGCTGCGGGATTATAAAAAAGTCTGCCCGGATAAGCGAATCGGATGGCAAGTCCCGCTCTCAATGACGCACTTTGTTACAGAAAACTGTCGTGCAAATGGGCTTGCAGCCTGTTCAATAGTTGTTCCTTGCTGTTGCTTAGACCTAGACTACCCCATAAAATTCGCACCTCATTTACACCGGATGGACAATTGTTTGAACAATGACCTGATCACCATCTCCGACCTGACCTTCAGTCACGGAGATCGGCTGTTGTATGACGGGATCAACCTGACCATTCCTCGTGGCAAGGTCACCGCCGTCATGGGCCCGAGCGGCATCGGTAAAACCACCCTGCTGCGGCTGATCGGTGGCCAGCTCAAGCCGGAGTCCGGTCACATTCTGTTTGACGGGGAAGATATACCCACCCTCTCCCGTTCGCGCCTCTATGAAGTGCGCAAACGGATGAGCATGCTGTTCCAGAGCGGCGCCCTGTTTACCGGCATGACGGTCTACGACAACGTGGCCTTCCCGCTACGGGAACACTCCGGCCTGCCGGAGGAGCTGATCCACACCATCGTCATGATGAAACTGCAGGCGGTGGGCTTGCGCGGCGCAGCGAAACTGATGCCCTCCGAGCTCTCCGGCGGCATGGCGCGCCGGGCAGCGCTGGCTCGGGCCATCGCCCTTGACCCCGACCTCATCATGTATGACGAGCCGTTTGTCGGGCAGGACCCCATCACCATGGCGGTGCTGGTCAAACTGATCAAGGAGCTGAACGATGCCCTCGGTATCACCTCCGTCATCGTCACTCACGATGTGAAAGAGGTGCTGAGCATCGCCGATTACGCCTACATCATTGCCAATCGCAAGGTGGTGGCGCACGGCACGCCGGACCAGCTGCGCGAGGAGCACAATCCCGAAGTCGAGCAGTTCCTCAAAGGATTGCCCGATGGTCCTGTTCCGTTTCATTTTCCGGCAGGCGATCTGCTACAGGATCTCTGATGTTGATAAGTCAAATAAGCAAGCTGGGGCGGGTCGGAGTGCGGTTTATCAGCTCCGTCGGTCGCGCCACCATCATGTTGTTCCATGCGCTGGCAGGCAAACCCGAACCGCGCAAGCACTTCCCGCTGCTTGTCCAGCAGTTGTATGTGGTGGGCGTACAGTCGGTGGCCATCATTCTGGTCTCCGGCCTGTTCATCGGCATGGTGCTCTCGCTGCAGGGTTACAACGTATTGAAGGATTTCGGCGCCGAGCAGAGCCTGGGGCCGCTGGTCTCCCTCTCCCTGCTGCGGGAGCTGGGTCCTGTGGTCACGGCGCTGCTGTTTGCCGGCCGTGCCGGTTCGGCCCTGACCGCTGAAATCGGCCTGATGAAGGCTACCGAGCAGCTTTCAAGCCTCGAGATGATGGCGGTCGACCCACTGCGCCGGGTGGTTGCCCCCCGCTTCTGGGCTGGCGTCATCAGCATGCCGCTGCTGGCCTTTATGTTCAGCCTGATCGGTATCTTCGGCGGCAAGCTGGTCGGTGTGGACTGGCTCGGCGTGGACGAAGGGGGCTTCTGGTCTGCCATGCAGGCCTCCGTCGACTGGCATGAAGACATCATGCAGGGCGCCATCAAGAGCCTGATTTTCGCCCTGGTGGTCACCTGGATTGCGCTCTTTAACGGCTATGATGCCAAGCCGACCTCGGCCGGGATCAGTCAGGCCACGACCCGTACCGTGGTCCACTCATCCCTCGCCGTGCTCGGCCTGGATTTTATACTCACTGCAGTCATGTTTGGATAAGGTAAAGATGAAGTTCAGCAAAGTAGAATTCCTGGTCGGCACCTTCATGCTGGCTGGCATCGGTGCCATTCTGGCACTGGCCCTGCAAGTGGCCGGTTTGAGCTTCAAACCGGAAGGAGAAACCTATACCCTGCGCGCGCATTTCGATAATATCGGCGGCCTGAAAGTCCGTTCGCCGGTCAAGGTCGGCGGCGTGGTGGTCGGTCGGGTCAGCGACATCGTACTGGACCCGAAAACCCAGGTGCCCGAAGTGACCCTGATGATGCAAAAGAGCGCTGGCGAGTTCGCCGATACCAGTTCCCTCTCCATCCTCACCTCCGGTCTGCTCGGCGAGCAGTACATCGGTCTGGCCCCCGGCTTCAGCGATGAGGAGATGGGCACCGAGATGCTCAAGGATGGCGACCTGATTGAAGACACCAAATCCGCCATCGTGCTGGAAGATCTGATTGGCAAGTTCCTCTACAGCCAATCCTCCGACAGCAAATCAGACAGCAAGAAGGAGTAATCATGTTCAAGAAAATCGCCCTGCTGCTGGGCCTGATGACCAGCATGCTCTTTTCCCTGTCTGCCCAGGCCGCAGTCGATGCCACCGACCCCAACGCGCTGGTGGATCAGGCTGCCAAGCAGACCTTTGCCCGCCTGAAGGCCGATCAGGCCCAGGTGAAAAGCAATCCGGATCACCTGCGGGTGATCATCCGCGAAGAGCTGCTGCCCTATGTGGACAACCGCTTCGCCGCCTACAAGGTGCTTGGCAACCAGATTAAAGAGACTACCGAAGCGCAGCGCAATGCCTTCGTCGAGGTGTTCACCGAGTACATGGTGAGCTCCTACGCCGATGCGCTGGCCCATTTTGACAAGCAGACCGTCAAGGTCGAGCCGGGCAAAGCCCCCAGCGGCAATATCACCGCCGTCAACGTCAGCGTGAAAGAGGCCGGCAAGCCGGACATCTTCCTCGAGTTCAAGCTGCGCAAGAACAACAAGACCGGCGAGTGGAAAGCCTTTGACATGGTGGCAGAGGGGATCAGCCTGCTCTCCGCCAAGCAGAGCGAGCTGGGCGGTTTGATCCGCCAGAACGGCATCGATGCGGTGATCGCCCAGTTGCGCGAACACAACGCCAAGCCGCTGGTACTCAAACCATGACCCTCAGCGGTGAGCTGCAGGCGCCACAGGTCAATGACCTGTGGCAACGCCGCGCCGAATGGTGGCAGGACGACCAGCTCGAGCTCGGCGGCGTCACCACCCTCGACTCTGCCGGACTGGCCCTGCTGGTCAAATGGGCCAAAGCCGTATTAGCGCGAGGCGCCACACCGCAACTGGTGGGCGCCTCCAGTGATTTCTATACCCTGGCCAACCTCTACGGGGTGGCAGGGCTGTTTCAGTCAACCCCGCTCACAACTGAGGACGCATAATGCAAGTCTCTGAAATTGAAGCGATACTCCTTGAGGCTCTCCCATTGTCCGAAGTCCATGTCAAAGGGGACGGTAGTCACTACCAAGTGATCGCCGTCGGTGACATGTTTGACGGCATGAGCCGGGTCAAGAAGCAGCAGGCCATCTATGCCCCGCTGATGGACAAGATCGCCAGCAACGCCATTCACGCCCTCTCCATCAAGGCGTTCACCGACGCCGAGTGGAAACGCGAACGTAAATTCCTATTGCCCTCCTGATTTGGTAACGAAGTAAAAATGGACAAATTCAAAATCGATGGTCGTTGTACTCTCAACGGCGAAGTGACCATCTCCGGCGCCAAAAACGCCGCGCTGCCGATCCTGTTCGCAACCCTGCTCTGTGATGAAGAGGTTCACCTCTCCAACGTGCCGCGCCTGAAAGATGTGGGCACCACCATCAAGCTGCTGGAGATGCTGGGCGCGACCACCAAGGTCAACGGCAACGTCACAGTGCTGACCGGTGCGGTGAACAACCACGTCGCTCCCTACGAGCTGGTGAAGACCATGCGCGCCTCCATTCTGGCGCTGGGTCCGCTGGCCGCCCGTTTCGGCGCGGCTGACGTCTCCCTGCCAGGCGGTTGCGCTATCGGTGCCCGTCCGGTCAACCTGCACGTCCACGGCCTGGAGCTGATGGGTGCCAAGATCACCATCGAAGATGGTTACATCAAGGCCCGTGTCGATGGTCGCCTGAAAGGCGCCCACATCCTGATGGACATGGTCTCCGTGACCGGTACCGAAAACCTGATGATGGCCGCCACCCTGGCTGATGGCCGCACCGTGATCGAAAACGCCGCACGCGAGCCGGAAGTGGTCGATCTGGCCAACTTCCTCAATACCCTGGGAGCCAAGATTCAGGGTGCGGGCACCGATACCCTGACCATCGACGGTGTCGAGCGTCTGCACGGCGGCAACTACAGCGTGCAGCCTGACCGCATCGAAACCGGTACCTTCCTGGTGGGCGCAGCGGTCACCGGCGGCAAGATCACCTGCCGCAAGACAGACCCGACCCTGCTGGAAGCGGTACTGGTCAAGCTGGAAGAGGCTGGCGCCCTGATTGAGAAGGGTGAAGACTGGATCACCCTCGACATGACTGGCCGCACCCTCAAGCCGGTCACCATCAAGACTGCCCCCTACCCGGCCTTCCCGACCGACATGCAGGCACAGTTCACTGTGCTGAACGCCGTCGCCAAAGGCACCGGCATGGTCACCGAGACCATCTTCGAGAACCGCTTCATGCACGTTCCCGAACTGGTACGGATGGGTGCAGACATCGAACTGCAGGGCAATGTGGCCATCTGCCGTGACACCGAGCAACTCAAGGGTGCCCAGGTGATGGCGACCGATCTGCGCGCCTCCGCCAGTCTGGTACTGGCCGGCTTCGTGGCCGAAGGCTCCACCATCGTCGACCGTATCTATCACATCGACCGTGGCTACGAAGATATCGAGCAGAAGCTGCAGGGTCTGGGTGGCCGCATCGAGCGCATCAAGGGCTGATAGCCCCCTGATCGCAGGCCGATAAAAAGGCCCCCTCGCGTTGGCGAGGGGGCCTTTTTCATGGTTTCGGTTCTGTTGAAACCGGGATCAGTGACCCGCCAGCTTCATATTCTCTACCAGCACCGAGCCGGTCTTGAGACTGGAGCGCTCATCCTCGTCACGACCTACCGCCACGATATGGCTGAACATCTCGGCCAGATTGCCGGCGATGGTGATCTCCTCGACCGGATAGGCTATCTCGCCATTCTCGACCCAGAAACCGGCAGCGCCGCGGGAGTAGTCACCATTGACGATATTGACACCCTGCCCCATCAGCTCGGTCACCAGCAGACCTGTGCCCATCTCTTTGAGCATGCCCTGAAAATCCTGGCCGGTACTGGAGACCTGCCAGTTGTGGATGCCACCGGCGTGCCCCGTGGTGGTCAGCCCCAGCTTGCGCGCAGAATAGGAGGTAAGCAGCCAGCTCATCAGCTCGCCGTTACGGATGATATCCATGTCACGGGTACGCACCCCTTCGCCATCGAACGGGGTACTGGCAAGCCCGCCCAGCAGGTGGGGGAACTCTTGAATGGTGAGCCACTCGGGCAGGATCTGCTTGCCCAATTTGTCGAGCAGGAAGCTCGACTTGCGATAGAGGTTGCCGCCGCTGATGGCCATCACCAGATGGCCCCACAGACCGGAGGCAGTGTCTGGGTGGAACAGCACCGGCGCATGACGGGTAGAGATCTTGCGGGCGCCGAGGCGGGAGACGGTACGCTCAACGGCTTCGTCGGCAATGCGCTGCGGGCTCCAGAGCCCGTCGAGGGTACGGCTGGAGGAGTAGCCGTAATCACGCTGCATGTCGCCATCCTGCTCGCCGATCAGCACGCAGCTCAGAGAGTTGCGCGACGCCGCGTAGCCTTTGACGAAGCCGTGGCTGTTGCCATAGACCTTGATGCCAAGATGGCTGGAGAAACCGGCGCCGTCGGAGTGCTTGATACGGGCATCGCGACCAAGCGCCAGCCGCTCGCACTCGATGGCCAGCTCGATGCCGCGCTGGGGATCCAGTTCGATTTGGTGGCACAGTTGTAGATCGGGGGCATCCCAGGCCAGCAGCTCGGCGTCCGCCAGACCGGCGCAATCATCGGCCGAGGTGTGGCGGGCAATCTCGATGGCCGCTTCAACGGCGGCACGAATGGCGGGTTTGCTCAGATCGGTGGTCGAGGAAGATCCCTTGCAACCATCGCGATAGACGGCGATACCGAGGGCGCCATCCTTATTGAATTCAATGCTTTCTAGTTCACAACCCCGGGTGTTCACCGACAACCCGGTCTGCTTGCTGATGGAGACTTCGGCCAGCGAGGCGCCCAGTCCTTTGGCTATCTCCAGGGCTTCGGCAACCACGGCCTCGAGATGGGCTTGATCCTGGCGGATTTGGTCTTGCTGATCCATAACTCACATCTGTATGAAAGAAGGAAAGGGGGTAAGCATATCAGACCCCTGCGCCCAGCGGGAGAAGCTGGTAACATATCCGCCAAACGTGAATGACAGGAATCAAGAGACCGATGAGTCAATATCAAGACGACAACGAGTTCGAAGACTGGGGCCCCAGCAAGAGCCAGCTCAAGCGCGATGCCGAAGCATTGCAGAAAATGGGGGAAGAGATCGTCTCCCTCAGCCACAGCGAGCTGGAAAAAATCCCGTTGGATGAAGAGCTTGCAGAAGCTGTCGAGCTGGGTCGCAAACTCAAGCCGAAGAAGGATGAGTCCTTCCGTCGCCATCTGCAGTTCATCGGCCGCCTGATGCGCAGCCGCGATATCGAGCCGATTGCCGAAGCGCTCTCTATCATCAAGAACCGTCACTCCACCGTGAATGCACGCCTGCATCGCCTGGAGCAGTGGCGCGAGCGCCTGATCACCGAAGGTGACAGCGCCCTCAACGAGCTGATGTCCCAGTTCCACGAGCTGGATCGCCAGAAGCTGCGCCAGCTGATCCGCTCCGCCAACAAGGAGCGGGAGCTGAACAAGCCGCCGGTCGCCTACCGCGAGATGTACCAGTATCTGCGCGGCGAGATCGAAGACCTGCTGTGATCCCCGAAGCACGCCTCCCCTTACGGAGGCGTGCTTCTATTGATGCCTTTTCCTCTCCACATCCCCCGCCATCCCTGCACGTTTAATATATCCACCACTTCGCTACCCCAACAATAACGGCTCATCTCAACAGCCCCGTTAAATCGCCATTTCCGAGCAGTCCAAAGCAAAGCTGTTAACAATCCGGCATCATTTTGTTTGACATATTGAACGGCCTTGGCAGACTGAAGAGAGGATCCATGCCGTCGCTGCCCAGGCTGACCAACGATTCTGTCACCCGGCCCGACGCGGGATCCCATGACCATGCCTTGAGGCATGCCCTTGCCCTGCCGGTTTGCAAGGGCCTGCCCAAGGCGCAGGATGAGACTTCAACGCCAAGGATAATCAAGGTGCCCTATGCCAAATCCCCAGCCTCCCGCCACCCGTAAACCTGTCGTGCTGATGACCATGGGCGCCCAGCCCCGCAACGGCCACGCCTATCAGGTGATGACCCACAAATACATCATGCCGCTGGTCGAGATCAGTGGCTGTGTCCCGCTGCTGGTGCCCACCTGCTGTGGCACCGCCGATCTGGAGCAGTATCTGGATCTAGCTGACGGCATCTATCTGAGCGGCGCCGGCTCCAACATCGATCCGGCGCTTTACGGACAGGAGAACCTCACCCCGGAGAAACAGCAGGACAGGGATCGCGACCTGTTCGATCTGCCCCTCATCAAGGGGGCGCTCGCCCGTGGCTTGCCGATCCTCGGGATCTGCCGCGGAATGCAGGAGATCAACGTGGCGCTGGGGGGAGACATCCATCAGAAGGTCTATAACGAGCCGGGTTATGACGATCACCGGGAGGATGTCAACGATCCGGTCGACGAGCAGTATGGGCTGAGCCATCAGATCAAACTGCTTCCCGGCAGCTGGTTTGCCGAACTGATGGAGGAAGAACAGATTCCGGTCAACTCCCTGCATGGACAGGGCATCAACCGGTTGGGGAAGGGTCTGGAGCCGTTGGCCCACGCCGAAGATGGGCTGATCGAGGCACTTCATGCTCCCGCACTGTCACCCTTTTTGCTGGCAGTGCAGTGGCATCCGGAGTGGAAGGCCAATGAAAACCCCCACTCCATCAAGATCTTTCAAGCCTTTGGCGATGCCTGCCGCCAACGCAGTGCATTGATGGCAGCGAGTTAACCCTTCATCGATTCAGTCGCCAAACCCGCGCGCCTTGAGCTTGGGCAGTCCGCCCCGCTCGGGGCGCAAGGTGCGGCAGATATCCATCCCCTTGAGCCCGCGCTGGATATGGTCAGGCGAATGGCCAAACACCATACCGTTGCTGCGGTAGAGGTTGTTGTCATCCAGCTCGAACTTCTCGCCGCCAATCAGCAACTGCTCGCGGCCATTGACCGTGTCACCCCGCTTGATGGGCACCTTCATGTCGCTCAGCACCTCGCCGGTGGCACACCCCTCACGCCAGCGCGCCTCGCTGGAGAAGGGGGTAATGGCTATTTCACGCCAGGAGCCATCCCGGAATTCGACCCGATACTTCTCGGCCAGCAGGTCGCAGCCAACCAATGGCAACAGGGCCATCAAACAGATGATTTTCTTTGAAAATTTCACTCAATCGCACTCCTTTGCCCGGTTCTGCACAGGATAAATAAATTGCCGCCCCAACGCACCATTTCCCCGCGCCGTAGCAGCTATGCTGGAAATAAAACCACAATAAGGTGCTGCTATGGCTGGCGAAAACCTCACCGCGCTACCGACGCTGATCTGGATTGGCGAACACCCGTTCTGGACCCTGCTCACCCTCTCCCTGATGCTGATCCACTTCTGGCGCCGTCCGGGACAGCGACGGGAGCTGCTCTCCGAGCTCAGTTTCGTGATGATAAGCGCGGTGGTGATCCTGCTGATCCAGCTGGAAGGGGGCTGGTTCAAACTGCCGCTGCCCCATCAATTGCTGATCGAGATCTCCACCCTGCTGGCTGGCCTGATACTGGTCAAGATATGGGGGATCCTGCTGTTCGAGTTTCTGCTCCCCCTCTGCCATGTGCGGATCCCGCGGATCATCGCCGATATCGTCATCACCATCGGCTATATCGGCTGGGGTCTGTTTCGCCTCTACGCCTCCGGCATGGCGCTCGGGGAGATAGTCACCACCTCGGCGGTCATCACCGCGGTCATCGCCTTCGCCATGCAGGACACCCTTGGCAACCTGCTGGCCGGGGTCTCCATTCAGCTCGACAACTCCATCGCCATCGGTGACTGGCTGCAAGTCGACGCCACCCAGGGCCGGGTGGTGGAGATCAACTGGCGTGCCACCACCATCGAAACCCGCAACTGGGAGACAGTCGTCATCCCCAACAGCCACCTGCTCAAACAGCGCTTCACCGTGCTCGGGCGCCGCCGTGGCGAACCCTTGCAGTGGCGGCGCTGGGTCTGGTTCGATCTGACCCTGGATACCCTGCCGACCCAGATCATCGCGCTGATCGAGAAATCCCTGCGGGAGACCAAGCTCCCCTGTGTCGCCAAGCATCCGCAACCGGACTGCCTGCTGATGAATGTCGAGGGGGGCATCGCCCGCTATGCGGTGCGCTACTGGCTCACTGACCTGGCTCGCGACGATCCGACCGACTCCATGGTGCGCAGCCTGATCGATGCAGCCCTGCGCCGCAACGATCGCCGCCTCACCCCGCCGATCTTCAACGTCTTTATGGCCAAGGAGAAGCAGCATCTGGATGCTCGCCACAAGCGCCACACCGCCGAACGAACCGATACCCTGCGCAAGCTGCCGCTGTTTGCCATGTTGCAGGAGAACGAGCTGCTCCAGCTGGCCGATCAGGTGAAGTTCGCCCCCTTCGTCAGCGGCGACATCATGCTGGAGCAGGGGGATGTCTCCAGCTGGCTGTTCGTGCTGGTCAAAGGGGAGGCCGAGATGGTGGTCAATGTCGAAGGGCGAGAGCTGAAACTCGGTACGCTCAACGCGGGAGACTTTTTTGGCGAACTGAGCCTGCTCACCGGCGAGCCCAGCTCCTTCACGGTGCGGGCGGTGGCCACCGTCGAAACCTATCGCATCAATCAGGCAATGTTTCAGGAGTTGGTGATGCAGCGCGAGTCGCTGGTCGAGCCCCTCTACCGGGTGCTGAGCGACCGCCAGCAGGAGCAGCGGGCGCTGCTGGAGCGGGAGGCGGAAGCCATGAAACAGCCACCACAACAGCTTGATCTCCTTGATAAACTGATGAAGTTGTTCGGTGGAAGATGACGTAGCATGGCACGATATTGAGGACGTGAAGAGAGAACCGCAGCCATGTTACTGACTACCCTGGCCCTTGCCGCCAGCCTGCAATTTGATTGTCCCGCCACCATCGAGGGTCGCCAGCAGCTGCTGACCCCGCAGCAGGGCTGGCAGGCGTTCACCCGCAATGACGATGGCAAACCGGACGAAACCCTCAGCCACCGGCTCGATAATCTGGCCCTGTTCGACAGAGATCCTGCCGAGCTGGCCCAACTCAAACCGGATAATGGCGACAGCGACGAGATCCACTACTGGAGCCAGCTCGATAGCAGCCTGCGCCCGCTCTATCTGGTCTGCCGCTATCAGAACAGCGCCATCACCCTGCAGCAGGCGCTGCCCGTCGGCATCAGTTACTGCCGCGTCAACCAGCGCGATCGCAACACCCTGCTCGGGTTGATTTGTCGCAAATAGCGGGCGTAACCCCTTGCCATATATCGCTATTCGCTGACAGCCATTACCGCCTGAGCGTGGCCACCCGCCAGCGCCATCAGAGCAGCAGCTCGGCCAGCTCCTCCAATGCCGTCAGCTCAACGTCCGGCAACAGTTGCAGCTGTTGCCACGGTTGTTGCCGCTCGTTGAGCCAGGCAGCGCGAAAGCCGTGCAAGCGGGCACCCAGTACATCGGTCTCGGGATGATCCCCCACATGGAGGATCCGCTCTGCTGGCAGCTTGAGGGCACTGCGGGTCTGCTTAAACATATCCGGCGCCGGTTTCATTCTGGCGCCTGCCCCCGCCTTGCAGACCAGTGTGAAGTAGCGATCCAGCCCTGCCTGCGCCAGATCCAGATTGCCGTTGGTGATCACCACCAGCGGGTAGCGTTCGGCCAATCTGGCCAGCAGCTGATGAGTGGACTCGCTCACCTCGATCTTCGAGCGCTCTGCCAGAAACGCAGCAAACACCTGCTCCGCCTCGCGACTGGCCTGCTGGTCAGCCATCCCCCCCGCCACCATAGCGGCGCGGATGGTCTGCTGGCGCGCCAGACTGACATCGTGGCGCAGCTCGGGCCTGGCCAGCAACACGGTGCGTTTTAACTCCAGCCAGCGCGGCTTGTCGAGCATGGCGGTGGCCAGATATTCGCTGCGCAGATGGCCCAACATCCACTGCTCGGCGCGCACGATGGCGGGGCCGTTGTCATAGAGAGTGTCATCGAGGTCAAACGAGATGGCAGCAACCGGCTGCCAGCGGCGATAGAAGTGCATGGACTATCCTCTGCAACGGGGCTCAGGGCCCGTTATTCATCGTCCTGCGCATCCGGGTCACGCTTGGCCCTTGGGTGAGCGCTGTCGTAGACCTTGGCCAGATGCTGGAAGTCGAGGTGGGTATAGATCTGGGTGGTAGAGAGGTCGGCATGACCTAGCAGCTCCTGCACTGCCCGCAGATCGCCGGAGGACTCCAGCATATGGGTGGCGAAGCTGTGGCGCAGCTTGTGGGGATGGACGTGGGCGTTGAGCGCCTGCTTGTTGCCCCAGCCATCGAGGCGGGCCTGCACCGAGCGGGCCGACAGCCGCTGCTTGCGGCTGGAGACAAACAGCGCCTCGCTCTCGTCCCCGGCCAGCAGCGAGCGCACCTTGAGCCACTTCTGCAGCCACTCGACCGCCATCCGGCCGATGGGCAGCACCCGCTCCCGCGAGCCCTTGCCGGTCACCTTGAGCTGGCGGTCGTCGAGCTTCAGATCCACCAGATTGATCCCCACCAGCTCGGCCAGACGCAGACCTGAGGAGTACATCAACTCCATGATGGCGCGATCCCGCACCGCCAGCGGATCCTGCTCGTCGGTGATGTTGAGCAGCTGATGCATCTCGTCCACATCGAGGTTTTTTGGCAGCGGCCGCCCCTGTTTGGGGGTGACGATGCCGCGGGCCGGATTGGCGGTCAGCCGCCCCTGCCGCACCTGCCAGTCGCAAAAGCTGCGCAGGGCAGAGACCTTGGTGGAAAGGGAACGAGGAGCAAGGCCCCCCTTGTGCATCCGGGTCACCAGAGTGCGCACCTGACTCGCCTCGAGCCGACCCCAGTCAGTGAGCCCCAGGGCCACCAGCTCGGCGGTCATCGCCTCCAGATGGGCTTGATAGTTATTGCGGGTATGAGGGCTGAGCTGACGCTCGACCCTCAGGTATTCGATAAAGGCCGCCAGCTCGTCCGCCAGTTCCGCAGGCAGTGGCGGTGCGACGACGGGAGCTTTGGCGGGCGCCCTGGCCGGTGTTCTAGCCATGAATCAACTCGGGCAGACGCAGTTGCAGCAGGCGCCCCAGTTGGCCCAGCAGCAGGGTGTCGTTATGGGGAGTAAAGTGGCCGGGATCCGAGCTGGCGAAGGCCAGCACACCGAGATCGCCGAGCCGCATCAGGGCCACCGAGTTGACCAGCACATCGTGGCCAAACAGCGCCTGCTTCTCGCTCTGACTCAGGCGGCCAAAGTAGTAATCCTGCCCCGGCAGACGCTGACCCAGCAGGGATTCAAGCTGCTTGCCCTGCGCCAGAAAACGCTGCTCTGGCCCGCTCAGGGCAAACTTCTTGGGATTGAGCCAGAGCCGCAGACCGGTCAGCCGCAGCCGCTGCACGAAGGCCTTGCCCATCACGGCACTCACCTCGAACAGGGTCTGGCAACCGTACAGCTCGCCGTAGAGATCGGCATAGACCCGGAAGATCCGCTCGTTCTCGCTGGCGATCCCCATCAATTCGGTGATCTCCTGCTCCAGCTGTTCGATCCGCTCGCGCTGACGCTCCAGCTGGCGCTCGACCAGCGAGACCGACCCTTTGCGTTCATGGGGAATGCGGATCCTGTCCAGCACGGCGGCATGGCGTTGGAAAAACTCGGGATAACGGGCCAGGTACTCCAGCACAGTGGCTTCATCCACCGATTGCTCCTGCCGTTTGAGTTCGCTCATAAATTGGTTGATCCATCAGAGAAATGGGGCTCGCTGCCCCGACATCATGGGCAAAGGGGGCCAACGCCCCCCGTACCTGAACCTTTATCGGCTAAACCTCTATCTGGCCGTCAAACACATGCTCGGCGGGACCTGTCATATAGACCGGCTGGCCCGGCCCCTTCCAGGCGATGGTCAGCTTGCCCCCCGGCAGGCTGACGGTGACCCGCTCCTTGAGCTTGCCCTGACTGATGCCAATCACTGCCGCCGCACAGGCACCGGTGCCGCAGGCCAGGGTCTCGCCACAGCCCCGCTCGAATACACGCAGCTTGATCTCGGTGGCATTGACCATCTCCATGAAACCGACGTTGACCCGTTCGGGAAAACGCTCGTGGCGCTCCATGATGGCACCGAGCGTCTCGACCGGCGCATCGGCGACCGAAGGCACCTCGATGACGCAGTGGGGATTGCCCATGGAGACCACGCCACACATCACGGTATGCTCCTGCGCCCGCAACAGATAGGTTTTCTCTGCCTTCTGGGCCCGGAACGGGATCTTGCCCGGCTCAAACTGGGGAACCCCCATGTTGACCGTGACCTGATTCTCCCCCTCCAGCTGCAACACGATGCGACCCCGGGCGGTACTGACCGCGATGCGATCCCGGTTGATCAGCCCCTTGAGACGCACGAAACGGGCAAAACAGCGGGCACCGTTGCCACACTGCTCCACTTCGCTGCCATCGGCATTGAAAATGCGATAGTGAAAGTCGAGTTCAGGGTCATAGGGCGGCTCCACCAGCAGCAGCTGGTCAAAGCCGATCCCGAAGTGGCGATCTGCCAGCTTCTTGATGACGTCATTGCTGAAAAATACCTTCTGGGTGACGCCATCCACCACCATGAAGTCGTTGCCCAAGCCATGCATCTTGGAAAAATCTATCAACATCGTGCATTCCTGTGCTGTTAGGGCTGTAAAAATTCACCGAACCAAGGGTCGCCAAGCGCCATGAAGTCGTTGTCCAAAGCCCCATGCATCGTGGAACAATCTATCCACATCGTGCATTCCTGTGCTGTCAGGGCTGTAAAATTCTGTCATCTCTATCTACTGCATCAGGGCAGCAGGTGCTCACCGCGCCAGAGATCGGCCAACTGCTCACGCTCGCGGATCAGGTGTGCTTCGGCACCATCCACCAGCACTTCGGCGGCACGGGGACGGGTGTTGTAGTTGGATGACATGGTAAAGCCGTAGGCACCGGCCGAACGCACTGCCAGCAGGGAGCCCTCGGCAATGGCCAGGGTGCGCTCCTTGCCGAGGAAGTCGCCGGTCTCGCACACCGGGCCCACCACGTCATAGATCGCGGGAGCATGGCCGGCACGGCTATCCACCTCGATGATGTTCATCCAGGCGCCGTAGAGCGAAGGGCGCAGCATGTCGTTCATGCCGGCATCGATCAGCGCGAAGTTGCGGGTCTCACCCGGCTTCAGGTACTCGACCCGGGTCAGCAGCACGCCGGCATTGGCGACGATGGCACGGCCCGGCTCGAACAGCAGGGTCAGATCCCGGCCCGCCAGCTTCTGCTTCAGCGCTTCGGCATACTCGGTCGGATGGGGTGGCTGCTCGGAACCGTAGTTGACCCCCAGACCGCCCCCCACGTCCAGATGATGGATATGAATGCCTTCTGCAGCCAGACCGTCGATCAGCTGCAGCAGCTTGTCAGCCGCTTCCATAAAGGGATTCAATTCAGTGAGTTGCGAGCCGATATGGCAATCGACCCCGACGATCTCGATGTTCGCCATCGCGGCCGCCTTGCGATAGATGGCGGGCGCCAGCTCGATGGGAATGCCGAACTTGTTCTGCTTGAGGCCGGTGGAGATATAGGGGTGGGTACCGGCATCGATATCCGGATTGACCCGCACCGAGACGCGAGCCTTCTTGCCCATGCTGCCCGCCACCCGATTGAGGCGCTCCAGCTCGGCTTCCGACTCCAGATTGAAACAGAGGATCTCTTTATCCAGCGCGAGGCGCATCTCGGCCTCGCTCTTTGCTACACCGGAGAAGACCACCTTGGCCGGATCACCGCCCGCCGCCAGCACCCGCGACAGCTCGCCACCGGAGACGATGTCAAACCCCGAGCCCAGTCGGGCCAGCAGGTTGAGCAGCGCCAGGTTCGAGTTGGCCTTCACCGCATAGCAGATCAGATGGGGAATATCGCCAGCGGCCTTGTCGAAGGCGTGCCAGTGGCGCTCGAGGGTCGCACGGGAGTAGACGTAAAGCGGGGTACCGTACTGCTCGGCAAGCTGTTGCAGCGAGGTTTGCTCGGCCTGAAGCTGGCCGTCGGCGTCGTAGTTAAAGTGATCCAAGGGGGCGGTTCCTTCCTAGAATGGGTGCGGCATTAGTGCGGCGCGGCCTCGGTGGCAGCCTCAGTGGTCGCAGGCGGTGCTGCTTGCGGTGTACTCTGGCTCTGTGGCTGCTCGGGGGGCGGCATATAGAGCGGCCCCTTCAGACCGCACGCGGCCAACCCGAGGGACAGAAGAGTGGCAAGCAGACACTTGGTGAACTGAGTGATCATAATGGTTCGCTGCGAAAAAATTTTTGGCCCTCTATAATCGCACTCACATTGTTAAAAGCAACAGGATAAACCGATGAAGGATCACGAGTATCACGCCCTGACCGACGCCTTTTTCCAATATGTAGAAGACACGCTCGACGAGGGGTATCCGGATATCGACTGCGAACGCAACGGCGGCGTATTGACCCTCTCTTTCGAGAACAAGACCAAGGTCATCATCAACAAGCAGGAGCCACTGCATCAGATTTGGGTCGCCACCCGCGAGAACGGCTTCCACTTCGAACTGCAGGGTGACACCTGGATCGACAACCGCTTCGGCCACGAGCTCAAGGCGCTGCTGAGCCAATCCTGCTCCGCCCAGGCGGGCGAAGAGGTGGTGTTCCCATGATTGACCAGCACCCGCAGGGCGCCCGTCATGCGGTGATCTGGCTACACGGGCTGGGTGATTCCGGCGCCGGTCTCGCCCCGCTGGTTGATGCGCTGGATCTGCCCGCCGAGCTACCGGTGCGTCACCTGCTGCCGGATGCCCCCGAGCGCCCCATCACCATCAATATGGGCTACAAGATGCGCGGCTGGTACGACATCAAGAGCTTCGAGGATCCCGCCGAGCGGGCCGTGGAGTCCCATGTCCGTGAATCGGCCGACCAGATTGCCGCATTGCTCGATCAGCTGATTGCCGACGGGTTTGCCCCCGAGCATATCGTGCTGGCTGGTTTCTCTCAGGGCGGGGTGATTGCCTCCTTCACCGCGCTGCGCTATCAGGCAACGCTGGCGGGCCTGCTCTGCATGTCCACCTATCTGGCAGCCCCCGACAAACTGCTCGGCGAGATGAGCGAGGCTGCTCGCACCCTGCCCATCTGCTATATGCACGGCATCTATGACGATGTGGTGAGCCTGTCGCTCGGTTGGGATGCCAAGAACCGGCTGGAAAGCGCCGGACTCGCCCCCGAGTGGCACGAGTACCCGATGCGTCACGAGATCTGCCGCCCGCAGCTGGGCGACATTCGCAGCTGGCTGCTGGCACGCCTCGGCGCGTGAACCCTTCCGGCAAAGCAAACGGCCTGCATCTGCAGGCCGTTTTTTATAGCGATTCCAACTGACGGATCAACCCACTTCCCGAGCTGGCGGCACCTGTTCGCGCAGAGTGCCCTGACTGCGATAGGGGATCACATCCAGCTCACCATTCACTTGTACTATCTCGTAGTACTGCGGCAGGTTGAAGTTGATGAACTGCCCATCATCGCTGAACCGCTCGTGATTGGAGGTGTAGAAGCGGTTGACCCCCGCCACCAGCTCATCCTTGTTGCCGGCAAAGTGCTGGTAGATCTCCACCCGGTTCGCCTCATCGAGGATGTAGATGTTGGTGCCCGCATCCCGGGTATCGAAGAAGAACTGCACCAAGCCTTCGCTGGCGTAGGCATCGACGATGCTCGGCAGATGCTGGCTGTGGGTCTTGTCGAGCCGCAGCGGCAGGTGATCCAGCTTGTTGTGGGAGATGTGACGGTAAAAATCGATGGCGTTTTCCAGCTTCTTCACCGACACCCCGCGCCGCTCGAAGAAGATGCCGTACTTCTCTCGGCCAAGGGCCATGGTCTTGACCAGCTGCTGCTTGTCGCGGGCAAGGCGCAGATCGATACACTCCGCCACCAGCGTCTGGAAGCGGGAGCGCACCAGAGAGCGGAAGTGCTGGCTGTAGCAGAACACCTCGATCATCTCGGGGGCGGCGGCATCCTGATGCATCTTGCCGAGGATGGTGGTGAGGGCATCGACCACGGCTTCATCCCCCTGGAAGTGCAGGGTACGGATCTCGCTCCAGGAGTTGCGATAGACCAGATCCACCGAACCGACCAGACACTCCTGATTGCGACCAAACGAGAAGACATCCACGGTATTGGCGTCAAATTCGATCACCTGACCGACCCAGTGGCTGGTCGGGTCCATCTCCAGGTTGAGGAAGATGGAGAGCTGACGGATCTCGCACGGCCGACTGAGGGCCAGGTTGGTAGCGAGCGGGTACTTCTCGGGGAAGCAGCCGGAGAGATCGCGGCAGAACTGGTGCAGATTGTCGATGTGCAGATCCGAGCCCTGATTGAACAGGTGCACCCGCGACTGGGGGGTCAGCAGATCGTTGAAGTAGGCCCAGGAGACCAGCTTGCTGATGTAGCCGTTGAACTCCAGCGGCGCGCGGCCAATGATGTCCACCGGCTCCAGCGAATGTTTGTAGAGATACCAGCCGGCGCGGTTGAGGCGACCGTGGGGCACCTGCACGAAGCTGAGATCCGGCTCGCTCAGATCCGGCGCGATCTTGAGGTTGATGCGCTGCACCTTGCCCGGCAGGCTCTCGAACGCAGCGTAGAGTTTGCGCGACAGAATGCCGATATCTTCCGGGTTGATCGACTCGCTGATGTTGTTGCGGCGAGCGAACTGGATCAGGTTGCGGTAGCTCTGCATCAGGGCTTCCAGCAGCTCGGCGTGAGCGATCTTCACCTCTTCGATCTTCCACTCGTGGCGATGATCGAGCTGATAGAGCTTGTCCTGACTCCAGCCCCAGTAGGAGACCAGCTGGCTCATCTGCTCGCGACGCCACTCGGGGGAGTGATCATCCTTGGGATGGCTGAGACCGTCGCACACCTTGAGGTAGAAGCAGCGGCGCACCAGATCGAGCCGCGCCATGTCGCCGATGGACTTGAGGTAGTTGGTCACCTTGTCCAGCATCAGACAGTAGTTGTCGAGCCGGTAGTGCATCCCCTCGTTGTGCTGGAACCAGTCGCGACCAATCATCGACAGCAGGCGGGTATTGGGATACTCGTGCGAGTAGGCTTCCATCAGCACCGACTTGAGCACCGCCTTGTAGGGGGAGTCGATCCCCTTGTAGAGCTGCCACAGGGCGGAGCCGAAATACTCTTCGGCCGGAATACGGTCAAAACTGCCGAGATCGAGCCAGTCGTCCTGCTTGAGCTTGCCGCTCTCGAACAGCTCGTTCACATACGCATCGTAGTGATCATCACACTCGGTGGGCACCAGATACCAGATCAAGCGTTTGCCCGCGATACGCATGGCACTGCGGTAGAACTCGTCGAGCAGCAGCAGGTGCTGGGCACTGCCGCAGCTCTCCCCCTGCATCTGGGCATCATTGGTCTGGCGGAACTTGTCTTCCGGGATCAGGAAGAAGTTGAGATCGACCCCGCGCTGTTCGGCCCACTTGGAGAGTTGCTGGCATTTCAGCTCCAGCAGATCGAGCCGCTCCTGCGACAAACCGGCCACGTGGCAGACCCAGATATCGAGATCGGAGTGACAGCACTGGCCGATGGAGGATGTGCTGCCCATGGAGTAGAGCCCCTGAATGGCTCGATCATGGGTTGCCAGACCGCTCTGACAGTTGGCGTTGCGGCAGAGGTCATCGATAAAGGCTTGCTGCTCGGCGGTGGCGCTGAAGCTCCAGATGCCATGAGGGACATCACCGGAGACATAACCGGGCAGCAGGGGATGATTGAAGTGCAGCATGACAGGCAGCAGTTGGAATACCTGCTGCCCATAGCGACTCATGAGGCCTAACGCCCGTTGCGTCTTGAGACGGGTAATGTCGTCATAACGCGCAACCAGCGTATCGATGTGTTCCTGCAATGCCCTGCCTATCACCTAAGTGAAAATGACGCACCAAAAGGGGGATACGTCAAAAAAGTGTGATCATGTTAACAATGCAAACAGCGGTGGTAAACAAGCCTTCAGCTAAACGTCAGATTATTTCTGGTATGACCACATCAAGTATCAGGGGAAATCATTAAATTCCAATATATTCAATGAATTAATCAACTGCACTTGCTTAATGAAAATCATTTTCAGCATGCATTTTTGAGCTTGGCCCCGCTTTTGCCGGCTCCGCCATGAAAGCCCGGGCAAAGGGTGGTAATATCGATTTCCTTCTAAAAATGAAACAACTGATTGATATGGCAGCCCGAACCCTGAAAATTGCCACTCGCAAGAGCCCGCTGGCCCTGTGGCAGGCCAACTTTGTCAAAGACCGGCTCGAAGCCCTGCACCCGCAGTTGCAGGTCGAACTGGTGCCCATGAGCACTCAGGGTGACAAGATCCTCGATACCCCGCTGGCCAAGGTCGGTGGCAAGGGGTTGTTCGTCAAGGAGCTGGAGACCGCCATGCTGGAAGGACGGGCCGATATCGCCGTTCACTCCATGAAAGATGTGCCGGTGGAGTTCCCCGAGGGGCTCGGCCTGCACACCATCTGCGAACGGGAAGATCCCCGCGATGCCTTCGTCTCCAATCGTTTCAAGGCCATTGCCGAACTGCCGCAAGGGGCCGTTGTCGGCACCTCCAGCCTGCGCCGTCAGTGCCAGCTGCGCGCGGCGCGCCCGGATCTGGTGATCCGGGATCTGCGCGGCAACGTCAACACTCGCCTCGCCAAGCTGGATGCCGGTGAATACGACGCCATCATCCTCGCCGCCGCTGGTCTGAAACGACTGGAGATGGCGCACCGCATCACCGCCTTTATCGAGCCGGAACAGAGCCTGCCTGCCAACGGTCAGGGGGCTGTCGGCATCGAATGCCGCCTCGACGACGTTGAGCTGCACGCTCTGCTGGCGCCGCTCGAGCACGCCGAGACCCGCGCCCGGGTGCTGACCGAGCGCGCCATGAATCGCGCCCTGCAAGGGGGATGTCAGGTGCCTATCGGTGCCTACGCACTGGTCGACGGCGAGCAGATCTGGCTGCGCGGTCTGGTGGGCAGCCCGGATGGCAGCCAGGTAATCCGTGACGAGATCCGCGGCCCGCTGGCCGATGGTGAGGCCCTCGGCGAGCAACTGGCCCAGCGCCTGCTGGCCGCCGGTGCCGACGAGATCCTGGCCGAGGTCTACCGCGCATGACCCCGCTGGTGGTGCGTCCGGCCGCCCAGGCCGCCGAGCTGGTGCAGTTGCTGCGCCAGCACGGTCATGCACCGCTCTGCTGCCCGCTGCTGGAAACCGTGGCGGGCAGCGAACTCCCTCTCCTGCCCGACCTGCTGCGCAGTGCTGACGCGGTTATCGCCGTCAGCATCCATGCCGTTCATTTTGCACACGATTTTCTGTTGCAAACTGGTCAGACCTGGCCACATATTGAGTACTTTGCGGTGGGTCAGGCCAGCGCAGATGCGTTTGCCGCCATCGGCATCACGGCAAGCTGCCCGGATGACCCGCGCAGCGAAGGGCTGCTCGCCCTGCCCGCCCTGCAGCAGGTAGCAGGCAAACGGGTACTGATCCTGCGCGGCAATGGCGGGCGGGATCTCATCGCCAGCACACTGGCCTCACGCGGTGCTCTGGTGCACTATTGTGCGGCCTATGAGCGCCACTACCCCGAGCTGGACGGGGACACATTAACCCACCACTGGCAGGCAGCGGGGCTGGACAGCCTGCTCATTACCAGTGGTGAACTGCTGCAACGGCTGCTGGAGCTGGTTCCCACCAGCCAGCAGCCCTGGCTTTTTGACCGCCTGCTGGTGGTCCCCAGCCCGCGCGTGGCCGAGATGGCCAGCGCTGCGGGCTTTATCCATATCACGATTGCCCAAGGTGCATCCAACCAGGCCCTGACGGCCGCACTGGAACTGAGGAAGATGGAATGACAGAACAACAAGAATCCCAGGTCAAACCCCAGCCGACCGCTGCGGTCAATGGCAGCAAGAACCGCTCCGGTGCCGTACTGGGAGGGGTTGCCATCCTGCTGGCCCTTGGCCTGACCGGCGGTCTCTATCTGCACGGTCACAAGAACGCCGTGGCCCAACAGGCCGAACTGGCCCAGCTCAAGCAGCAGCTGGCGAGCGCCCTGAGCAAGATCGACCAGACCAGCAGCAAGGATGCCGAGCAGCTGGCCGCGCTGGATCAAACCCAGCGGCGGCTGCAAGGGGAGATGCAGGGCCTGCAGAATCGGGTACTGGATCTGAATGACAAGCGCCCTAACGACTGGATGCTGGCCGAATCCGAATATCTGGTACGAATGGCGGGCCGCAAGCTGTGGCTGGAGCATGACCTCGTCTCCGCCATCACCTTGCTCGGCAATGCCGACGAGCGCATCGCCGCCCTCAACGACCCGAGCCTGATGCCGATCCGCAAGGCGCTGGCCGAGGATATCGCCAAGCTCAAGGGGATGCCGCGCATCGACCGCGAGGGGCTGACCCTCAAGCTGGCCGCCCTGTCCGACCAGATCGAGCTGCTGCCCCTCTCCACCGTCAGCATGCCGGAAGCCAAGGCCGAGCCGGATCAGGCGGTCAGCACCAATCCCGACGAGTGGGAGAGCAACCTGAAGAAGAACTGGGTCAAGTTCACCGAGAACTTCGTCACCATCCGTCGCCGCGATGGCGCGGTCGAGGCGCTGCTCTCGCCGCAACAGGAGATCTTCCTGCGTGAAAACCTCAAGACCAAGCTGTTGCAGGCCCAGCTCTCCGTCTATCGCGAGCAGCAAGCGCTCTACGAAGACAGCCTGGACAAGGCCCAACGCTGGCTGACCCAGTATTTCGACACCGACAACAGCGCCACCCGCTACATGCAGGGCGAGATCGACAAGCTCAAGGGTGAGCAGATCCAGATCGACTATCCGGCCCAATTCAAGACCCAGGCGATGCTGGAGCAGGTGCTGACCGAACGCCTGCAACGCATTCTGGCCAGCAGCTGAGGAGGGCACCATGATCCGTATAATCATTCTGGTTGCCGTGATGGTCGCAGGGCTGATCTTTGGCCCGCAAGCCTCCGGTAACAAGGGCTATGTGCTGATTGCTCTTGGCAATTACACCATCGAATCTTCCGTCACCAGCGCGGTGATCCTGGCCGTGCTGTTCTACGGCGCCCTGCTGATCGTCGAGTGGCTGCTGGGTCGGGTATTCGGCCTGCGCCGCAAGACCCTCGGCTGGTACGGCTCGCGCCGCCGCCGCAAGGCCAATCAACAGACCGTCGCCGCCACCCTGGCAATGGCCGAAGGGCACTACAGTCAGGCTGAAAAACTGATGATCAAGGGGGCCAGCAACAGCGACACCCCGCTGCTCAACTACCTGAGCGCCGCCAAGGCGGCGCAGGCCCGTGGTGACGACGCCCGCCGGGATCAATACCTGCAAAAAGCGCAGGAGGAGAACCCCAAGGCCGAGCTGGCGCTCACCCTGACCCAGACCCAGCTGCAGATCGAGCAGGGCCAGTACGATACCGCGCTGGCGATGCTGGAGTCGGTCTACGCCCTCAACCCGCGCCACCCCATGGTGCTGGATCAGCTGCGTCAGGTGCATCTGGCCCGTCAGGACTGGAGTGCCCTGTGCGACCTGATCCCGGCACTGCACAAGGTCGGCAAGCTGACCCCGAAACAGGAAGAAGATCTACTGCAACAGGCCTGGTGTGGCCGCCTGCAACAGGCTGCCGGCAGCCTCGAGACCCTCAAGGCGGTATGGCAGGATCTGCCGCGCAAACTGCGCCTTGAGCCAGAACTGCTGGCCTGCTACGGCGATCTGCTGCGCCAGCTGGGTGCCGACGGCGAAGCCGCCACCCTGTGGCAGGAAGCGCTGCGCAAACAGCCGGTGCCGCAGCTGCTGGCTCGCCTGCCCAAGCTGAAACTCGACAGCTACCAGCCGCTGCTGGCGCTGCTGCAAAAGCAGCAGGGGCAACCGGAGGTGGACACCGCACTAGCCCAGCTCTATCTACTGGCAGGTCAGCTGGACGATGCCCAGAAGCTGCTGGAGCAGGAGGTGGAGCGGGCGCCGAGCGCCGCCGCCTACCATGCTCTCGGCCAGCTGATGGACAAGCGCCGCCTTACCAACAAGGCCAACGAGTACTATCGTCAGGCACTGGAATTGGCGGGGATCTGACCCCCGGCGAACAGAAACGCGAGAGGCCGCATGATGCGGCCTCTTTTTTTATCTCTTCACCCTGCTCTCGTCAGGTGGTGAGCCGCTCCAGCTCGCCGATCAGCCAGATGGCCTCGGCGCGATGGCTGCCGCACACATCCATCATGGGGCGAAAACCGCTGCACACCGCTGGCCGCTCCGGTTGACCGAAGATCTTGCAGCCAAGGGCGCTATCGAGCTGGATACAGGGGACGCCAGCCGGTTTGCCATCTGGCATACCGGGAATGGCACTGCTGATACTGGGGGCGATGCAACAGGCAGCGCAGCCGCTACGACACTCCATAGACTCCACTCCTTTGGGACGGTCTGAGCCACCATAGCCGAAGCGGCGGCACAAACGTAGCTGGCGCACAACAAAAAGCCCGACCGCACGGGCGATCGGGCTTCAGACAACACAGCCGGTTCAGCGAGCCATCATCACAGGATGATGTCGCGTACCACGCTGTCTTTACGCTCAAGATAATGGATCGACTTGATACGACGAATGGTACGGGATTTACCACGGATCAACAGAGTCTCGGTGGTCGCCATCACGCCATCGCTGGTGATGCCATCCAGCAGATCACCCTTGGTGATGCCGGTGGCGGAGAAGATGACGTTGTCATTCTTCGCCATGTCTTCCAGCTTGAGCACCTTGTTGACATCGATGCCCAGCGCTTCGCAGCGGGCAATTTCCTGCTCGCCCAGCGCACGCACTTCCGGGCTGTCGCCCTTGACGCGGTGACGCGGCACCAAACGGGCCTGCATGTCACCATCCAGCGCGCGGATCACCGCCGCGGAGATCACCCCTTCCGGTGCGCCGCCGATGCCATACAGCATGTCGACTTCGCTGTCCGGCAGACAGGTGAGGATGGAGGCGGCAACGTCACCATCAGGAATGGCGAACACCCGCACGCCCAGACCCTGCATCTCCTTGATTGCCTTGTCATGACGCGGCTTGGCCAGGGTAATGACGGTCAGACGGGAGAGCGGCTTGCCCAGCGCCTTGGCCACGGACTTCAGGTTCAGCTCGAGAGCCTGATCCAGGTCGATGGCGCCTTTGGCCTTGGGGCCGACGATCAGCTTTTCCATGTACATATCAGGCGCTTTCAGGAAAGAACCCTTGTCGCCCACCGCCAGCACGGCCAGCGCGTTGGCCTGACCCATGGCAGTCATGCGGGTACCCTCGATGGGATCGACCGCGATATCCACCGCGTCGCCGTGTCCGGTACCAACCTTCTCGCCGATATAGAGCATCGGCGCTTCATCAATTTCACCTTCGCCGATCACAATCTCACCATCGATCTCGATCTGGTTGAGAATGTGGCGCATGGCCGCAACGGCCGCCCCATCAGCGATATTCTTGTCACCACGTCCGAGCCACTTGTAGCCAGCCAGTGCAGCCGCTTCCGTCACTCGGGAAAACTCGATTGCCAGTTCACGTCTCATCGCATATCCAACCTATGGAGCTCGAAAACGGGCGGCATTCTACCACAAGGGCAAACCTTTGCGCACAAAAGTAGCCGCTGCGAGCAAGAATGTAGCCAATTCATCCAATTGCAACCCAATTGCCATCGACTCTTCATCCAACTGTCACCCCGCTGTCATCCCCGCTGCCTAGCATGACCCCGTTTTCAAAACAAAAGCTTGCAACACCACAAGGGATTAAGATGAAAAAGCTGACTGTAGTGGCACTGGCTCTCACCGCAGCCTTCCAGGCTCAAGCCGTTGAAGTGTACAAAAATGACACCTCCATGCTGGATCTCTATGGCCGTATCTACGCTGGCCACTTCTTTGGTGACAAGAAGGAACTGGATGCCAGCGGCAAACCGAAAAGCGAATACAGCGACAAACAGGGTGCCAACCAGTTTGTCCGTTTCGGCGCCAAGGCCGAGACCCAGATCCAGAGCGGCCTGAAGGCTCTGGCTCAGTACGAAGTACAGATGTACATCAACGACAGCGAGAAGACCATCAGCGAGAACTCCGACAACCTGCGCACCCGTCTGGCGTTCGCCGGTGTCGGCGCTGACTGGGGCACCGTGACCTTCGGTCGCCAGAAAGGGGCCCCGGGTTTCCTGGCCGACTGGACTGATGTTTCCCTCTCCGACGGCTACGGCAATGAAGCGCTGGGCGCCAAGACTGACACCTTCGCCACCAACCGCGCCGGTTCCGTGCTGAAATACTCCGGTCTGTTCAATGGCTTCCAGCTCGACACCAGCTACAAGTTCGACGGTGGTGACACTGAAGAGACCACTAGCAAGGATAGCGACGCCGCCTACGGTGCTGCCGTGGCCTACACCTTCCCGTTCAACCTGTCTCTGGGTACCGCTTACAACGTCGGTATCCGCGACAAGAGCGGTGAAGAAGATGCCAAGCTGTGGCTGATCTCCGCCAAGTTCGACAACAAGGCCGCCTACGCTGCCCTGAGCTATGCCGATGGCAGCGACTTCCTGGCGACCGGCACCGATCACACCGGTTGGGAAGCTGCGCTGGGCTACAACTTCGAGAACGGCTTCGGTCTGATGGCCCTGTGGAACAAACAGGAGCAGGACAAGGCTGGTATCAAGAAAGACAACGTGGATTACTACACCCTGGGTGCCCAGTACAAATTCAACAAGAACCTGCGGGTGATTGGCGAGTACCGCATCAACAATCTGGACAGCAAGGAGAGCGGCAAGCTCAACGTCAAGGATGACTTCCAGCTGGCTGCCCGCTACGACTTCTAATCGAGGTTTTGCGGATCCCCAAAGCGCGATGGCTTGCCATCGCGCTTTTTGCTGAGCATCGCTCACGACCGGAGAAAGTGGCCTAGGCTCAACAGTAGATGTATCGCCGGAGAGATGATCATGGTCAGGCTGCCTTTCGTCCTGCTGTTGCTGCTGGCTCTTCCCGCTCACGCCCTCTCTATCGCCATGGTGCTGTGGCGCGGTGAAACCGCAGCCGAAGCGGGCTTTCGGGCAGAGCTGACCCGCCTTGGCTATCAGGCCACCATCACCACCTATAACGCCGATCAGGATCGTACGGCGCTGGCAACCATGCTGCGCCAGCAGATGCTGCCGAAACTGGCCGAATACGACTACATCTACACCTTTGGCACCACCGCCACCACCATGACCAAGAGTCTGGTGGCCAACCGCAAGCCTCTGATTTTCAATGTGGTTTCCGATCCGGTCGGGGCTGACATCCTCTCGGAAGACAAAGCCCAGAACAGCATGGTGGCCGGGGTAAGCAACATGGTACCGATGGCACTGCAACTGGCCAACGCCAGCGAGCATCTGGCCACCGGCAAACGGCTGCTGCTACCCTTCAACCCCCGTGAGCAGAACACCCTGCTGGTGGCCGATATGTTGCTCAATGAAGCGAAACGCTATCAGTGGCAGATGGTCACCTGGCGAATGGCCCCTGACCCACGGCGGCTGGACAACGAACTGAAGCGGCTGCAACAGGATGCCAAAAACGACATCGTCTTTCTGGCCGCAGACAGCTATCTGCTCTCCATCGCCCCCCGTTTGCTGAATGCACTCAACGCAGCTGCCATCCCTACCATCTGCAGCGCCGAGCTATTCGTTGAACACGGCTGCAGCGTTGGCACCATCAGCAGCTACGAGGCGCTGGGCAAGATGGCCGCCGGGATCATCCATCGCCATCAGCAGGGAACAGAGTTGCAGGATATTCCGCTGCAGACCGACCCCCATCCCAAACTGGTGCTGGGGCAGCTGGGTAACGCCACCACGCAGGAGGAGAGCCCCGCAAAGCCGAAGCCTTGATAAAGATCTCGGCCAATCAGGCTCCGGGCGGGTATGCTGTTGACCCCCATCGCCCGAGAGTCCTTTCCCATGAGCACCCCCGTCTTTTTTGCCGTTCTGCTGGCCGCCCTGCTTCACGCCAGCTGGAATGCGCTGGTCAAAATTGGCGAAGAACGGCTGGTGGGCGTGTCACTGGTGGCGATCTTCTCAGGGCTTATCGCCGCCGTGGCGCTGCTGCCCATGGGGCTTCCCTCTGCTGCCGAGCTGCCCTGGCTCGGCCTCTCAGTCCTGCTCCATACCGGTTACTGCCTGTTTCTCAGCCATGCCTACAATCAGGGCGATTTTGGCCAGATCTATCCGCTGGCCCGTGGCAGTGCCCCGCTGCTCGCCATGGCGTTAAGTGCCATATTGCTGGGGGATTACCCCGGTTACGGCGGCCTCATCGGCGCCTGCGTGCTGATCATGGGGGTCTTGCTGATGGCCTGGCGAGGTGGGCAGCAGCGTCTTGCCAGCAAAGCGGTTCGGGCAGCACTGGTCACGGCCATGTTCACGGCGACCTATACCCTCTCGGATGGTGCCGGCGCCCGCGCAGGGGGTGAACCGGTACGCTACACCCTCTGGCTCTTTGCCTGCACCGGGCTGGCGATGCTGCTGGTGCTGATCATCCACCAGAAACGCAACGCATGGCGCCAGATCCGTCAATATGCACTGGTTGGCGCCACCGGGGGTGCCATGTCACTGCTCGCCTACGGGATTGTTATCTGGGCCATGACCCAAGCCCCCATTGGCGTGGTCGCGGCTCTGCGCGAAAGCAGTGTGCTGTTTGCCATGCTGCTCTCGGTCTGGCTGCTGAAAGAGCCGCTCGGGCGCATGCGGCTGACGGCGGCGGCTATTATCACTGGCGGCGTGCTGCTGACCCGGCTGGGAGGATAAGCGCTGTCGCCATTGGTGCGGATTTATCAGGCAGGATGGCGTAATTCACTCTGCCAAATATGCCGAATACGAATAATGGAAATAAGTGTCGGCCCGGGCGTAAATGTTTACATCCGCAACGTATCAATTAACTGGCAGGTCTGTTTATTTCAACCACAGCTTCATTCGGGAAACTTACCTGTCCAGCAGCATTAATGATAAAATCGTTCACAGTTAATTTTCGGCAACGCTGACCAATACCGCGCATGGCACAGACCATGCCGCTCCGCCCATACATTCATTGACCGCCTGACGGGTAAGCCAGCCCGGTCAGAGATGACCTGATCGCGCCCGCCACAGCAGGATGGAATGGCGCTACCGCGTTATTAATGGGTCCGGTTTCGTCTGTTTAATTTTTGATTATTTTAAATCCAGCACCATCAGGGAGTTTTTAATATGTCGGCAAAAAAGCTGAAGTTGGGCGCCTTTATATTGATGATATTAACATCGGTATTTGGCGTCACTAATATCGGGATCGGTTTTTACCGAATGGGATATGCCGCCATTCCGATGTTCGTGATCGGCGGTCTGTTTTTCTTCATCCCGTTCATTTTGATGATGATTGAGTTTGGTACCGGCTTTCGCAAAGAGGCGGGCGGTATCTTTACCTGGATGCGCCACTCGGTCTCGACCCGATTCGCCTTTATCGGTCTGACCATGTGGTTCGCCTCCTACGTCATCTGGATGTTTGGCAAGGCGCTCTCTATGTGGGTGCCCCTCTCCTTCATGCTGTTTGGCCGCGACATCACCGTCATCCCGGTCACCCTGGGCACTGGGGTCGACTTCGGCCCCTTTATTCTGGGAGTGGTCGCCATCGCGCTGGTTGCCACCGTCACCAAGCTCATCACCCTGGGTAGCGCCCGCTTCGCCAAAGTGGCAGCCATCGGCGGTCTCTCCGTGGTGGCACTCAACGTGTTGCTGCTGGTCGGTGGCGTCTTCACCTTCGCGGTGAGCGGCATGACTCTGCAGGAGCCCTTCACCCAGGCATCGCTGACGGCTTCTCCCAATGCCGCTTTCAACGACATCATCCCCTTCCTCGGCTTTATGGTGTTTGCCATCTTCGCCTACGGCGGGGTCGAGGCGATGGCCGGGGTGGCTGACGAGCTGGAAGATCCCGAGCGCGACCTCAAGCGCGGCATCTTCCTCTCCGGCGCCTTCATCGTGCTCTGCTACATCATCGGCTTTCTGGCGGTCGGCTCCATCATGCGCTGGAGCGACTTCCCGGCCGAGGGGATCACCTCACTCTCCGCCCTTTTCATCATCATGCTGGAGCTGGGGCGCCATCTTGGTGGCGAGTGGCTGGGACAGGTGTTCATGCGCTTTGCCGGATTGGGCATGTTCCTGAGCTATCTGGGTGCCTTTATCGCCCTCTCCTACGCGCCGCTGCGCCAGTTCATCACCGGCACCCCGAGCTACTTCTGGCCGGAGCGTTTCCAGCGCGAGAACGAGAATGGCGTGCGCATTGAAGCCCTCAAGGTGCAAGCCTGGGTGGTCTGTCTGTTCATTGCCGCCAAATCCATCTTTACCCTGATCAACCCAGAAGGTGCCGCAGCCCTCTACGAGTTGATCATCACCATGACCAACGTCGGCATGACCCTGCCCTACATGTTCCTCATCTACGCCTGGTATCGCTATCGCAACAACCCGGCGCTGGGCAAGGACCTGATCTTCTTCAAGAGCGCGGGCTCGGTGCTGCTGGCTACCATCATCAGCCTGATCCTGGTCGCCTTCGGCAACGTCTTTACCGTGGTCGCCCCCTTTATCTCCGGCGATATCTCCACCGGCGTCTGGACCATCATTGGCCCGCTGCTGTTCGTAGTGATCGCCATGCGCTTCAAGATCAAGCAGGAAGATGCCCACTAAACGGCAAGCAATGCTCCATGCCTATCGGGACCGTTCTGGTCCCGATTTTTTTAGCGCCGGCGCCGGCTTCCGCTCACCATCACGACCAACCCATATTGTTAATGCAGAAAAGACTCATGGAGACCCTTTTTACGTTCTCCTCGCCGCCAGAGCGCACTCAACGCCGTAAATTATCAATATCAAGGTGAGAATGATTGTGAAGCGCCAGTTCACGACATATAACTTAGCGAGATATCCCTGTATTTCGTCCGGTAGAGCTGATCATGATGATGCGTTCCCTCCTTCCCCTGTTGCTTGGCGCAGTAATGCTGCCGGCCACTATGGACAGTGCCCATGCCAACCCCTTTTCCGCCAGCAGCAAGAGCAGCAGCGGCTTTCTCGAGCGACGGGATGTGCCCAACCTCAGCTCGGCTGCCTTCGTGGTGGCCAACCACAGAACCGGCGAGGTGATCTCCGAGCGCAACGGCAACCGGGTAATGCCCATCGCCTCACTCACCAAGCTGATGACGGCGCTGGTGGTGCTGGATGCCAACCTGCGCCTCAACGAAATGCTCACAGTGACCAATGCCGACATCGACCGCATCAAGGGAACCGGCTCGCGCCTAGCCATCGGCTCCAGGCTCAGTCGCGCCGAAATGCTCCATATCGCCCTGATGTCCTCTGAAAACCGCGCCGCCTCGGCGCTGGCCCGCCACTATCCCGGCGGCCAGCGTGCCTTTGTCGAGGCGATGAACGCCAAAGCCCGCATGCTGGGGATGTGGAATACCCGCTACGCCGACAGCACAGGGCTCAACCCGCGCAATGTCTCCACCGCGCAGGATCTCGCCAAGCTCGCCGCCGCAGCGGCCTCCTATCCGCTGATCCGCCAGTACTCCACCGACGAGCAGAGCTATGTGCGTACCAACAAACGTCAGCTGCACTACCTCAACTCCAACCGGCTGATCCGCGAAGGGCAATGGGAGTTCACCCTCTCCAAGACCGGCTATATCCGCGAAGCGGGCCGCTGTCTGGTGCTGGGCACCAAGGTCAATCGTGAGCCGGTGATCATGGTGCTGCTCAATGCCGAGACCACCAACGATCGGGTCGCCGATGCCAAGCGGATCAAAACCTGGCTGGAGAGCTCGGGCAGAACCACCCTGGCAGCCAACCAGAGCAGCATGCTGACTCATCAGTAAGCTCGACATCCCCAACCAAGCGAGGCACCTGCCTCGCTTTTTTTATCTGCATGAGCGCGCCCCAAAAATGGGATCCAGTTCCCGTTACAGGTAACACCTTCCGCCATCCCGTTACAAAACGTAACTACTCAACAGCGTGATTCACACTAATAGAATCAATTAGTTGTAAGTTTTCGGCAAGAATTTTAGCGTGCCGTCACAACCCCTGTAGCGACGAGCCACCATGCGAATTTCCAGTATCGAGTGCGGGCGGGTACTGGCCATTCTGGCCGTGATGACCATTCACGTATCCCCTTTCGCCAACCCCTTCAATCCCGCCCTGTGGGGAGGCGAATCCTGGCTCTGGCTAAGCGGCACCATCAACCAGTTATGCCGCTTTGCCGTGCCGCTATTTTTCCTCTGTGCCGGTTATTTTCTGCAGCCGAGACTGAGTCGCGAGGCGCCGCTGACCGTGGCCTGGCGCTACTGCCGCCCCTTGCTGCAGCTCTGGCTGGTGTGGAGTCTGGTCTACCTGCTGGTGCCGTTCAATCCGCTTGATGCCGTGCAGCAAGGCTATCTGGCCTCCCTGCGCGGGCAGTGGCAATTCCAGCTCGGCGACCCCCTCAATGGCTGGCTGGTGGGCGGCATGATCCACCTCTGGTTCCTGCCAGCACTGATCATGGCGGTGACCCTGCTGGCACTCTGCTACCGGCTTGGCAGACCAGCGCTCGCCCTCTGGCTGGGTCTTGGCCTCTACCTGCTGGCGCTGCTGGGGGGCTCCTATGCCAAGCCGCTGCTGGGCGCCGAGTGGCCACTGCTCACCCGTAACGGCCCCTTCTTCTCCCTGCTGTTTGTGGCGCTCGGAGCCCTGCTGCGCCAGCGTCAGTGGCAACCGGATGCCCGCACTGGCTGGCAATTGCTGCTGGTGGGCGTGGCGCTCTATGGCTGTGAAGCTTGGGCGCTGCAGCACTTCGCCGCAGTGCCGCTCACCCGCCACGACTTCCTGCTCGGCTCCCTTCCCTGGGCTATCGGCCTGTTTGGCCTGCTGCTGGCCAACCCCGAGTGGGGCAAGGGCAGCTGGCTTGAGCGCCAGGCCCCCAAAGTGCTCGGGATCTACTGCCTGCACATGATGCTGGTGGTCTGGCTCTTCATGTTTGGACCGCAGGGCGCATCCATCCTGTGGGAGATTGCCAAGGTGCCGCTGCTGCTGGGAGCGTCTCTGCTGGCCTATCGCCTGATGGCGGCCCTCCCCCTCACCCGCCGACTGCTGCGTACCCACTGAGTCCGGTATCCGGCCCATCCTATCGGGCCGGACACCTCTTCACGTTTTGTCCCTTTCTCTTCCGCTTCACCCTTTTTCCTCTCGCTTCGTTCCCGCGCTTTTGCTGCAGGGGATCTGCGTTTCAGCCGCGCTCTCCCAACCGCAACAACCACCTCCACAGATACCTCCATTTTCACCTTGCCAGATAAATGAAAATCAATATCATTGGCATCCCGCTTAAGCGGGTCAGGCTAATTATAATTAAATCAATATGTTCGATCCGTCAGGTCGACATCCAAAGAGTCAATATTGAATATGCAGCACCCTCACTTTCGCAGAACGCTGGTCTCGCTGGCACTGCTGGGCACCGGCTTCACTGCCCAGGCCACCGATGAAACCATGACTGTGGTTGGCAAACGCTCCCAGCATCAGGAAGTTGCCACCGCTACCCGTACCAATACGCCAGCCAAGCTGGTTCCCCAGACCATCGACAGCGTCAAGGTCAGCGAGCTGACCGCCTTCGGCCAACCAACGCTGAGTGAAGCCCTGAGCGGCATTCCCGGTGTCAACGCCAGCGGTGATACCCGCTTCGATGGAGTCAATATCCGCGGCTTCAGCGCCAGCAACGACTTCTATCTCGACGGGTTCCGCGACGACATGCAGTACACCCGGGATCTCGGCAACATCGAGCGTGTGGAAGTGCTCAAGGGCCCGGCTGCCGTGCTCTACGGCCGTGGCAGTACGGGGGGCATCGTCAACCGGGTCAGCAAGAAGCCGCAGAAAGGGCAGGAGTCCAGCGTCACCGCCCGGGTCGGCAGCTTTGACAGCCAGCGACTGGCTGCCGACCTCAATGGCGAGGCGAGTGAGCAGGTGCAACTGCGCCTCAACATGGCGCAAGAGGACAAAGATAGCTTCCGCAACGGCGTGAAGAGCAAGCGCACCCTGCTGGCCCCCTCCGCCAACTGGGAGATCAGCGACAACCTCAACTGGCTGGTGCAGTACGAGCGCAACGAACATGACCGCACCCCGGATCGCGGCATTCCCGGGGTCAATGGCCGTCCGGCCGATGTGCCGCGAGAGTATGTCTACAGCGATACCAGCCGCGACTTCATCGATGACGTGGCACAATCCACCCGCTCACGCCTCTCCTGGGATATCAACGATCAGTGGCAGTTGCGCCAGCAGCTCGGTTACTCCACCCTCGACAGCCAGTTTGACAACACCTATGTCACCAGCGTCAAAGGGGATCAGGTGACCCGCTCCCGCTGGCAGCAGGATCTGAAAGCGAAGAACCTGATCAGCAACACCGAGGCAGAAGGTCTGTTCCAGACCGGCCCGGTGGAACATCGCCTGCTGGCCGGCTTCGAGCAGAACTGGCAGGAGCGCACACCCAAGCTCTACCAGAACGCCACCGCCATCCCGTCCGGCAACCTCTACGACCCGGGCTCACTGCCTACCTACAATGGCGCCATGAAGCTCTCCAGCGACGCCAAACACAAGGTGCGCGGCAATGGCCTCTATCTGCAGGATCAGCTCAGCCTGGGTGACTGGCATCTGGTGGGCGGGCTGCGCCGTGACGACTTCACCGTCACCAGTCGCCGCTACGACCTCAACAAGGAGGAGAGCGTCTCGGTCAACAGCCTGAGCCCGCGCCTCGGTCTGGTGTGGAATCCCCTCGAGGATCACGCCTTCTACACCTCCTACAGCAAGACCTTCACTCCGGTGGGCGGCGAGCTGATCGGCATCACCCCGGGCGACAAAAACAACGGGCTGGAACCCCAGCACACCCGCCTCTACGAAGGTGGGGTGAAGAGTGACTGGCTGAACGGCAAGCTGGCGACCACTCTCTCCCTCTATCGACTGGAGATGTACAACAAGCGCACCAAGGATCCGCTGGATCCCACCAAGGTGATCCTCACCGGCCTGCAGCGTACCGAAGGGGTCGAACTGAGCGCCCGTGCCGAGCTGACCGACGAGATCTATCTGCGTGGCGGCTTCGCCATTCAGGATGCGGAGCAGGTCAAGGCGGATGCGGATCTGCAGGGCAAGCGCCCGATGAACGTCTCCCGCCAGAATGGCCAGTTCTATCTCGGCTACAAGAGTGGCGAGCAGGGCTGGTTCGGTGAAACCGGCGTGACGGCGGTGGGCGATCGCTTCGCCGACAACGCCAACACCACCACACTGCCCGGTTACGCCCGCTTCGATGCGCGCGCCGGTTATCGCTGGCAGCAGTGGGAAGCCGAGCTGAGCGCCGAAAACCTGACCGACCACGAGTACTTCGTCAGCGCCACCAGTGCCACCCAGATCATGCCGGGTACGCCCCGTCAGCTGAGCCTGACCGGAACCTACCGCTTCTGATCTCTGTGACAACCACCCCGACTGGCCAGCCCTTGCTGGCCAGTTTTTTATGAAGCAACCACGATGAAACGCAGAAGAGTTCCCCTTCACAACAACAAATGGGTACGCCGCCTCCATGCCTGGGCCGGTTTTTTTACCCTCGCCCTGATGCTGATGTACGGCATCACCGGTCTCTGGCTGCAACACCGTGCCGTGTTGCCCATCCCCGGCCCCCACACCGACAAATCGAGTGAAGAGATAGTGCTGGAGGCGCCGCTCGCCAGCCCGGAGCAGCTGAAAAGCCTGCTGCAACAGCGCTATCCCGATACCTTTGCCGACGGGCGAACCATGATCACCCCGGCCCAGACCCTGCCCACCCCGAACGGCCCGCTCACCCTGCCCGCCAAGTGGGAGATGCGCGGTGTCACCCTCAGCCAGAGCGTGGCCGCCAGCTATGTTGAGGGTACCCTGCTGGTACGTACCGATCTGCAACTGGCCAACTTTGCCGCCAGCCTCAACCGGCTGCACCGCGGCATGGGTACCGGCCTCGGCTGGCAGCTGTTTGGCGATATCGCCGCCCTGGCCCTGTTGCTGCTCGCCCTCACCAGCCTGTTTATGTGGACCAAGCTGCACGGCACACCCAGAGCCATCATAGCGCTGACACTGGTTGGCACCCTCGGTACCCTGCTGTTTGCCCTGCTGGGATAGTGCGGCAACCATGTTCTGATGCAGCAAGGTTTGGAAAGAAAACCGCAATAGAGACAGGCCGCTGGCGGCGATGCCGTCAGCGGCTATATCAAGAAAAGGAAATAACGGAGAGAGGGAAAAGAGAAGGGATACCAAGAGGTAACGGGAAGTACTGCCAGCTCAACAGTAACGCTCCAATGTGCAGGAACGCCAAAAAACAAAAGGCCATCATTGCTGATGGCCTTTTGTCATGAATTTGATGGTGCCCGGGGTCGGACTCGAACCGACACGGTTATTCACCGGCGGATTTTGAAACCATCGCAAGCTACTTTAAATCAATAACTTGCTTTGTTTTCAGTGGGTTGTTTGAGGATGACTGGGGTTTATTGTGGGTCGCTGGTGAACTCTGCCGCCATTTTGCCGCCACTTTTCAGCGCGGTGATCGGATTGAGTTTGACTGCATCTTCGAGGTGATCTGGGGCAAAATGGGCATAGCGCATAGTCATCTTGATATCGGTATGACCCAGGATCCGTTGCAACACCAGAATGTTGCCGCCCCCCATCATAAAGTGACTGGCAAAGGTATGGCGCAGAACGTGGGTACTCTGGCCAGCAGGCAATTCAATCTCAGCCCGCCGTATCGCTTTCTCGAACTCGGCATAACAGTCGCCGAACAACCTGCCCGTTCGTTTGGGCAGCAATGCCAGCAGCCAACCCGCCACCGGCACAGTACGGTTCTTCTTGCCCTTGGTTCGAGTAAAAGTAAGCCGACCGATGCCAACCTGTGATCGAGTCAGCTTTTCAATCTCAGACCAACGGGCGCCAGTGGAGAGGCAGAGCATCACGATCAACCACAAGTCTTTAAGACACGCGCAAGCTGCCAGTAACCGTTCAATCTCGTCCTGATTCAAAAATGCCAACTCTGACTCTTGCACTTTGTACTGACGCAGAACCTCTAGTGGGTTTCCATGACTCCACTCACCCAATCGACCAAGCTCATTGAACACCGCCTGCAGGTAGAGCAGCTCACGGTTGATAGTTGTTGGGGAAACTTGCTTACGCTGACCGGGCACATGGAGTTCACCGGCCAATCGCCGCTCACGGTAGGCCGCAAACTGCTGAGCCGTGAACTCGGTTGCTATAGGATCGTCCAGCGCTCCAGTCAGCCAGAGCAGCTTGTCGCGGCGCCTATCACCATCGGCCAAGGTTTGGCCGTGACGGCCATACCAAAGCATAACCAGATCACTCAACCGCCGTTCATCCGCACTCCCCGTCTCAGGTTGTTGCCAAGGCTGTGCCAGCACGTGTTTTTCCCACGCAAGCGCCTCGCCCTTGGTCGCAAAGCGCTTCCGCTTACGAAGGCCGTCACGGCCTTGAGGGTACACTTCGGCAAGCCAGAGCTTAGTCTTTCCGTCGTCGAGCTTACGAACCGTCATTGCATGATGAACCTGTTACTGGATTACCATTGAACGCCAAAAGGATTCAAACCAAGCCGCCATTTGCATTCTTGGATACATTAATACTGTTATTTTATACAGCCGTTGCAACGAATAGGAATGTTTAAAACGGGAGAATGCATACATACTAGATAGCAAAGTCGACTAGCCAAAACACGTGACCGAACGTCCTGACCTCATGCTTGGTGATAGGAATCGAAAAATATGCGCCTCAAAAATCAGGCAGAGACTCACTAAAGTGATTGGAAAAAAGTTGGACTGCGACTATATTAACTCTTGTCAAAACTAATCAGCCGCAGCCAAAACTTCTCTTGGTGTCGGTCTAAGAATGAAGCTCAATGTCCCAACATTGGGCTTTTTTGTTTTTTAGACCATAGAGCATGACTAACTCCCCGGTGAAGAACGCCAATGCGAGATAACATACTCCAAACGCCCTTTACGCCGCCTCAGATAGGCGCATACGTGCACATCTTTGATCTTACCAAACATAACTTTTACCTCTTACTACTCTAGTTACTTGCCATTTCGTTCACAAAAAATAATGAACGACTAGTTTTCCTAAAGGCCATTCACTAAAAAAAATGAATGGCCTTTCTTTTTTAAGGAGGCCCAACTAGACCTCCTTATTGACTAAGATAACATAGCCGATCTTCTCGATCAAGAAATTTTGTGAAGCAGTTTCTACTTACTCCGTCCATGAATAGGGAAGTAGTAAAATTCAATACCTCCACTTTCAGCAACGCCTTCTTTTCTTAGCAAAAATCCTTCATCAACAAGTTCTTTTAGCTTGTTGCTAGCATTGTTGATTTTCAGGTCACACACTTCTGCAACCTCAGATGCTGTCACCCACCCGTTTTTAACAACATAGTTGTACAGTTCTTTTTGAGTTCTTTTAGGCTCTGGGCCCAACACCTCTACGTTACCCTGACAGCAGGCATGCAAAGGAAAACTCAACTTGTCAGCCCCAGCCCGGATGTTGTCCAGCAGTACCACATTTGCAACATCACTGACGAAGAAGCCTTTTTTCCCCACTGATTTTAATGCGAGCATGATGAACGCCTCACGTGGGAAGGAAGCATCGATACGTCTAACACCTTCCAGCGAGATGTCATAGATGTCTACTTCTGGAGAATTAGAGATGTACTTTGCAAGCGATGCCGCAACGGCCTCACCATCGGTGACCCCCCAGCCATCTTTGGTTCCATCAGCATTTGGAACAGCAAAGTCCATGAAGTCAAAGAGTTTGATACGTGCGATTATCTGTTTCATAAAACTTATTGAATCAGAGTGTGGCCTATAAGGCAAGAGAACACTATATCTTTGCCTTAGGAATGCAGAGAGTAATATGGGTCCCCTTGGCAAGAAAGCAATCTGTGCTCATATGAGCCTCAGCTTCAAATCTTCCTCCCTTGGGGTATAGGTTAATCACGTGCTTATCAAGTCGCACGTGAAGCGTTCCTTCAAACTCGATAGCAATACGCGCGGCCCGATTCAGGCCCGTGCCTCTACCATCATGTTTCCGGCTAATGCCTTGGTTAAACATCTCTAAAATCAAGCTCTGATCAGACAGGTCTTTAGCCGGGTGATCCCGCTTTTGTAAGCCTTCACGCAAACTGGTAAGCAACCCAACCCCCATGTCAGCGATAGAGATGAAAATATTACCCGTTCGTTTGTAGTGATGCATGTACACAAAGCCAGGAGTCGGCACCTGACTATGTTCAGACACGTTGCTACAAAACTCACCGACGATAGTGTGAATATTTGTCAGAAATGTATTGCAGTCTGTCTTGATTATGGTTCCCAACGCATCGGACAACTGAGTAGGTATCGGTCTATTTTTACCTGGTTCTGTGGAACTCACAGCCCTAATTTCAATCAAGTTTTCGCTATTGCCTGCGAATGTAATCGATGCATCCTGAGCTTGTGGCCGGAAGGGAATAACATCAGCTTCAGGAGGCAGTGACTGGAAAAAACCACAACGCTCCATAAATGTAAAACAGCTACACCGATCACCCCCTTCAAAAGTCAATGTCAGGTCTTTATGAAGAGACACCACGTGATGGCAGAGACATAGTAGCTTTATTGTTGCATCAGCTAACAACCTGTTGCCACGCCCTAACCTGATGTGCACATGAGAAATCACTGCAGATTCGCTGAATTTGGCCTGCCTGATGGCCCGTTCAAAGTCATGCGTATCGTAGTACCTCCCCAGACTGGGAAAGTTAATAACTTCAATCACAGGGGGCTGTCCAAAACTCAATTTCAGATAAACCTCTATAGGGACTTAGAAAAAATGGCAAACCTGTTGCGATGTACAGCCGAGGGGAAACGATAAATGAAGACTTTATCGTTTTCTGAAAATTCGATGCTCGACCATCACGCCGATGATCTCGATATGTTGCCGGTCGGAGTGCATAGTGGGGTAATCGTCATTGAGGGGAACTAGCTCGAACACCTCTTGTCCGTTCTCATCAATGCCGCGGGGCCGGTACTTCTTGAAGGTGGCCTCTTCGCCGCCATTCTTGGCCACTACATAGTCACCAGGACGTGGTTGTTCGTCAGGATCAATGATTACCAGATCCCCTTCATTGAAGAACGGGGTCATGGAGTTGCCACGTAGCCAAAGGCCAAATCCACAAGGACCGATATCAACGCTGGCAGACACAAATTCCACATTGCCATCGAAAGCCGTGGCCTGCTCACACATCTCCCGCCAGTTGCCAGCCTGGACATAGCTCAGGATCGGCACCCGATTCCCCTGCGGGATCACTGCCGGCTCAACGTTCGACTGTTCAGGCGACCCCTTCCCCGTAGAAAGCCAGTGCGCTGAAACTCCAAACATCTTAGCCAATGCGACTAAATAATCAGCGCTCGGCGAAACATCCCCACTTTCCCATTGAGATACCGAAGCTCGACTTGCGCCAATGCGCTCACCCACTTGTTGTTGGGTAAGTCCATGCTTTTTACGAAGTTCTTTGATGCGTTCACTTTTCATAGTTGGAAACTTTAACATCGACAAGCGTTGGATCTTTTACATCTTCGTGTTGACATTCCAAACAAAGGATCGTAAAAACTCCAACGTTAATGTTTGGACATCCAACGTGAGGGCATTCATGAAGAAGCAAGATGTACTTAGCCACTTCGGTGGAGTTACCAAAACGGCTAATGCCTTGGGCATTAACAGGGCCACGGTTTCTTGTTGGGGTGAAGTCATTCCCCAGGGTCGCGCCTACCAGATCGAGGTGATGACCGGCGGCAAACTGAAAGCCGACGACTCGCAACCTCGCACCGCACAATGAGGGTAGCACCAATGCCACCACGTCATATCAATCCTGCTGTTTCGCATGCTCCGCCGGCAACCGTCAGTGCGATCAATCTTGTGATCTCCCCTGACATTCCACCGCTGATGCCCATCGCCAAGTTCGCAGAGTGGATCGGTATCTCTGTTGACACTGCTCGCCACTGGGTCAGAACCGGCCGCCTCGATGTCATGGAAAAAACCAGAGGCAACGAGCTGGTGATGGTCAAGGTGCATGTGTTCATCGCTAAGCAGATGGCCGGCTCGATGTTAGTACACAACTTCAAGCTCGCGAGTTAACCATAACCGGCCAAGGATGAGTTCACTATGTTTGACCTGAGTTCAACCAAACAACCGCACTTCGAGTCCGCCTGCTCACGCTTCGCCGCCAGCCATTCCCTTGCCGAGGTAGCACGCGCTGCAGGTATTGGCGAACAGTTACTGCGCAACAAGTTAAACCCGGCACAACCGCATCAACTCACCGCTCGGGAACTGGTGGCTATTTATCACGCCACAGAGGGGGACGAGACCCTGTTCGATGGTCTGTTGTTGGAGTGCGGTCTCACTGCAGTGGCTATCCCCAAGGCAGAGCGGGCCCCTTCCCTGCCCCACCAGGCAATCGATCTAAACGCCAAGATCGCCAGCATTGGCCAACGAGCGCTGGAGCTGACTGACCGCGGCCGGATCACCCGCTCGGAGCGCAACACCCTAGTGAGCGTGGCCACCTCGGCCATGGGGTCACTCGCCATCCTGATCCACGACATTGAGGCCCGCTTTCAGGCGGTGCCGACCCTGGCCTGTGCGTCAGACATCCTGATGCAAACCATGACCATGTAAGGAGGGAACCCATGCAAACCCAACGCATTGACCATCAACAACGCAATCTGGCTGGCCTGACGCCAGAAGAACAGGTGGCCATGAACACCGCCGGCTGCATGTTGCTGCGCGAGATGTTCGGCAAGAAGCGCTCGAGCCTCGACACCGACTGGCTAGCACTGGGCCAGGCCAAGAAAGCCGCAATCTGTGCCATCGCTCGCCAGCCTCGGGGCGAACTGATGAGCGCCACGCTGTCGGCATTGCCGCATGCGCAGCGCGAGTCGGTCCGCCTTGCGGTGATTGCACTGGATTACCAAAGCGAATTTCGCGGCGGCTGTGACACCAAGGTATGGCACCCGGCACCGGTCACCAGATCTATCCGGGATATCGAGAGGGAGAAGAAAGAGAGAGCAGCAAAGCTGCGCATGAAGCGCGCGGTGCTGGCAGCAAGCCAGATGACCGGGCAAGGCCCACGTCCTATTGGGCAATAAAAAAGCCCGCATTACGGAGGTGCAACTCCAAGCGGGCCTTATCAACAACGTATGAGGAAGTCGACATGGCAACTTTAGCGATCCCCTGCGCCCTGCGCAACCTTCGCATCCAACAACGCAAGCTGACGGGCCGCTATGGCGCCCGTCTTAGCCAACACCCGGACGGGGTTGCGCTTATGGAGCGGTCAACCGCACTGGCTTGGGCTTCTCTGTTCAGCCGCATCAACCCCTGCACCACTCAACAAGGAGCCTGACCATGAACGCACAACCGACCCAAATCAACCTGCTCAACCACCATGCCGCCAAGCGCCTGCGCCAGTTGCGGGAACAGTTGAAGCTGAGCCGCCCCAAGTTTGCCGACCAGCTCGGCATTCCGCCCACCACGCTCAAGAACTACGAGCTGGGATACCGCGAGATCGGGGGCGGTCTGTTCTTGCTGATCGCCAACCACCCGGAGCTGAAACGCCATGTCGATTGGCTGCTGACCGGTATCGCCACGCCGGAGGTGCAGGCATGACCAAGATCTTCCATCCCATATCCGAACAGGAGGCGCTGGCCGAGTTGCCGCGCCTGCGCCAGCGGCTCACCGCCAAAGCTCGTCACTCTTCATGCCTCAGAGGAACGGAGGGTAAAACCTTGTTAGCCCAGGCCAAGCGTGCCCTGCGCTGGCACCAGCTGTTTGTCAGCATCAACCGGAGGGCCTGCCAATGAGCGACATCATCAAGATTGCCCGCCAGGCTCCCAAGGTGGTCGAAGGGCTGCTGGCCGATATGTTCGCGGCCAATGCCGAAGACAACCGCATCGCCCTGGGCGGGGTTTACTCCGGCCAGCAGTACATCCAGCTGCAGCTGGTTGCGACCAGCAACCCGGCTGATCTGCTCGATGATGACGGCAACGAGGACGATGAAGAATCCGCACTACTCCCCGCTCACAACCCACTGACCACCCACTGGCTGGCGGCCCGCGCCGAGTTTATCGCCGCCGGTGGTGAGGCCAGAGGCGATCGGGATATCCCCCGGGAGCTGCTGGCGCTCGGTGCGGTGCGCTCTGTCTATTGGCTGGCACTGGGCCAGGGCGCAACTGCGCTGGCCAAAGAGATCGGTGAGTGGTGGCAGGAGTGCGCGCCACTGCATGGGCAAGGTGAGGTGATCAAGTGACCCATCATCTGCAGCAGGAACTGACCAGCCTGATGTATCGCTGGCAAGAGGCCTATCGGGAAGACGCAGCGCGGCTGCGTCTTTATCAACGGGAGCTGGCCCATGCGCGCCGGCTACCAGCCCGCCCCCACGTCAGCATCAAGCTGTTGCTGCGTCAGTGCGCGGCCGCCCGTCGAATGAAAACCCATGCCCAGCAGCGCATCAGTGGATGCCTGTTTCGCATCAAGACGTTATCCGCTTAACGCATGACCAAGCTCACCACCCGGCTGCCGCTGTCGAGAAAAGCACAGCTGCAGCGCGTCAACACCCTTTGCAACTCTCTGCCCGGCGTCAACTTTGACGCCGTTTTCGGCGGCCCACGCGGCCAATACGATCTGCTGTGGGCTATCCAGCTGCTCGATGGCCTCTCCCCCGAGTTAACCCGAGACCTGTTCAAACAGTACGCAAGGCGCCGCAAGGATTGCAGCTTTACCCATTGCCGGGCGGCCAATATCTGGCTGCGTGAGCGAACCCGCTGGGTGCGCCAGCTGCTCCACTCCATTCCGGTCAACCCAAGGGAGATGCGCGATGAAGACGGCCGCAAGAAGGTGGCCCACCAATTCGCCAACCAGACCGCTGCCATTTACAAGAACATCGAACAGGACATCAAAGAGGGCGCCGAGCCGGATCTGCTGCAGACCTGGGAGCTGATGCGCCAGCCGGCCGATCAGTGGGGCTTTATCGGCAAGATGCCCAAGTTCAAATCCAACGAGGTGCGGGATAACTGGATCCTGAGCGTGCTGGTGCGCCTGCTCTCTGCCAAGTGGTGGGAGAAGCGCGTCAACCGCTGCTGGGATCGGCTGCAGGAGCAGATCAACATTCTGCTCGGCAAGGTACGTAAGGGCGTGTCGGCTTATGTATCGAACGCCACCATGAAGGTGGTGCGCGAACGCAAGCAGGCCATGATGCGCTGGCTGGCCGAGTCGGAAGTAATCAACGAGCAGTATGACCTGGTTGTGTCGATGAAGGATTGCTGGGAGGCCAGCAACGCCAACCCGGTGAACCGCCGCAACGAAATGATGGTGCGTGCTCGGGGGTTCAATGACTATGCCGAGGAGCAGGGACATGTGGGGGTATTCTTCACCTGGACAGCACCAAGCCGCTTTCATGCCTGGACACAAAAGCACAACGGCAAAGCGGTAGAGAACAAGCGATACCAAGGGGCCACGCCGCGGGAAACCTGCGCCTATCTGGCCAAACTCTGGAGCCGCGCCAGGGCGGCCCTCAAGCGGTGGAACGCGCCCGTTTATGGATTTCGCGTGTGCGAGGCTCACCACGACGGTACCCCGCACTGGCACCTGCTGCTATTTATGCGCCCGGAAGATCGCAACCGGGTGATCGGTATCCTGCAACGCTATGCCCTGACCGATGACCACGACGAGCTGGTACGGGATATCAAGGGCGCCCCACCCTATACCGACTTTACTCCCCGCTTTGACTGGAAAGAGATAGACCCGGCCAAGGGTGATGCCGCGGGCTATATCGCCAAATACATTGCCAAGAACATCGACGGCGCCTACCTGGACGATGACGAAGAGGCCGGCACTGCCGCCGATGAGGGCGCCCTTCATGCCGTGGCCTGGGCCAGTTGGTGGGGCATTCGCACCTTCCAGCAGATCGGCGGCGCCCCGGTCGGTGTATGGCGCGAGCTGCGCCGCATCAGCAACGCCAAGAAGAATGCCGATCTGGTTGGCCCACCCAAGCCAGTGCTGCAAGACCCACGCTTTGAGGCGGCCCGCTTTGCCGCAGATAACGGCATCTTTCGCTGCTACCTGCACGCCATGGGCGGCGCACTGGCGACCCGTGCCGAACACCCCATCAAGCTGGCCCACCTCATTGAGGAGCAAGCCAACAGCTATGGCGAAGACATCAAGCGCCTGATGGGCCTGACCTCTGCCCGCCTGGGCATCAAGACCCGCCTGCAAGGATGGGAAATTGTGCCTGCCGGTACCCATGAAGCCAGGAAAGCCGCCGAGGCTGCAGCGAGAGGGGTTGGGGTTAAGACGGGCGACAGCCCGGCACCTTGGAGCTCTGACAATAACTGTACGCTACCGGATCCTGATGTCTTCACAGAGCAGATCATGAGGGAACAATGGGGGTTATCGCCCTTCTCCATCGACCGGTTACGGTCAGGTGCCTGCGTAAGGGTGGATGGTTTCACCCTTTGGCTAGAAAACGGCCAGGTGCAGTCGAGCCGCTCGCTTCCAAGCGAGCCAGATTTGCAACTGGATGGACTACAGCCAGCCGAACAGGACCTGCCGGATGAGTACGCGGTACCGGAGGGGGATCCGGACTGGCCGATGCTGGTTGAGCTGTGCGGTGAGGTCTACCAGGCACAAGGCCACGACGGGACACATCGCTGGATCGAGATGTTGCCGGGGCCCTATCAGTCAGAGATGTGGCGGGAGCTGGAAGGGCTGGATACGCCAGAATAGATGCCGGAACAGGACGGCTGCAGCGAAGAGTTGACATGAACAACATGCAGACCTTCAGCCGCGCAGAATACCGCCACTAGGATAATCGAGTGGCCTGTATTCTCCAGCAACGCTGGCCCTGTCGGCCGCTGCAACCGAGGTGCCAGGCCCCTTTCAGATAAAGGTAAACCACCCGCCAGCTCGGCTTCGCTGATGGCAGAAAGCATTTTGCTGATAGCCTAACCCCTGTGGCCATCGACCTGAACGGTACCATCCGTTGCGCCACTACAGGCAGCAGTCTTTGGATAGCACAAAGCTCAACTCAACGTACCGGCCAGCATTGCATCAGATAGTAGCGGGCCACCGTCAACTCAGAGAAGGGAAAAATAATAAGAGACCTATGCTATCGTGGAAATTAGAAGGTAATGATTAGTATTCCTGCATATTAACCCCTTATTCAGATCCCGAGAGCGCAACACTCACTAGGATTTTTTTCTGAGTGCCGCGCCTGATCGATGTTACTTAATCCAGTGAGCGTAAGCAGAAGCTGACTTAGTTGGCACTGTCGATGGGTCAATAAGTCTAACTAGACCTTTGAAACGATTACGACAGCTTGCATAAGACTTAATTCGCTCACTCAATAAAACTTTTTTGCTTGGCAAAGCAAGCATTATCTCTACTTCGCTGGGTGAAAAACCTTGAATGATCTTTTCATAGTGCGGAACTGCAGCATTAGAAACTCCATAAGGGTTACCCGAAGCACAAGTAACTACAACAGTTACCAACTCTTCCTTTACCGTATCAGGAATTGCACCTTGCTGTGTTAGTTGTAGCAATCGCTCTGCAAAAGGCGGTTCGTTGTAAAAATTATCCATAGCCTGATGGACACCAATCAGACGCTTTGCAGCATTAGAGATTAAAGAATGGAACTCGTGTTCACCAAGCAGAGCCAACATCCCAAGACGCTCAAAAAATTGCTGTGATGCTTTATGTCTTTTCTCATCACCCTTTGCTATGTAATCATGATGTCGATTAATGAGGTCTGACTTTGCTTTTGGCGTAAAATGCGGCGCAAATGCTGCGGCGATCATTAATGCATTTACCCGCGATTGCTCTACACTAGCCGGATCGCTATAAATCCCGTGTAATGTACCAAACAATAGATATTGCTGTGCCTCATGGGTTCGCTGAATTCTATGAACCCATTGGTCCTTCTGCTCATCAGAAAATTTAGTGCCTTTAACTGCGGTCATGAATGCCGATATGTCTACTCCAACGGGGTTGTACTCATTTCCCAAAGCATACTTGGCACACCGATTTGCAAAACCAATAAACTCATGGTCATCAATTTTCCCCACGACAGGATGTGCCGCGGAAAAATTGTTTCTAATGTCTCTACACTGATCGAGAAAAAAATAACCATCTTCCGTGATGAGGTTAAGCTTTAAACATAGGCTTAATAACTCAGCATCTTTTATATCTAAAAGAGCTTGCTCATCAAAATTCGGCTTACTCAATAGTTGTTCAACCACTGGTAAGCCAAATCGCTTAACTTTTTCTCGTAGTTCTATGACTGATGTGTTCCATATGTAATTTATAGCACTGTCAAAGAGGCCTGCAGCAACAGCTACGCACATTCTAGCTAAGCCCTCTGTCCGTAGTGCTGGCGGTATTTTATTCATAATGCCAGGTAGGTTATTCCATGCACTCTGAATCTCTTGACCTGAAGCAATAATATCTCTAGGAACGCCTAGCGCATTAGTTAGCTGATCAAGCACAGGTAACGTATTCCCCATTACTGCGGGCAAGTTTACATCAGTCATCATTAATCCTTTTCAAATGTTAAGTCCTAGCCGACTTGGTTCTGAAACTGTGCAAATAAGCGTCTTGTTAGCCCTAAACTGCACGGCTATGCCATGGTGCTATACTGATAAATTCACTTTTACCGGGGGTAATCTCAATTAAGCCGACATGAGATAAGAACTGCACCCATTCAAAAAGCTGTTTCCCTATGTCATTTAATCTCATACCACATTCATAAGCGAAGTATTCATATGCTGCATTTACACCAGAGATAACATCACCATTTGATAATGTGATATCAGGGACTTCATTGTCGTCATCCCACCAATCATCATTTTCATCATCCTCATTCGCAAAAAAATCTATATAAGGATAGGCTCTCTCTAATCCATGAATAGTCATCATGTATTGCCAATGTTCTCTTAAAACCTCTTTATTATCACCTCCTATTTCATAAATGTAGAGCTGACCTCTTGTTTTACTTTGCCAATCCCAAAACTCTAATCCGTGAGTTACATTTCTCTCTTCAGCCGTACCAAGATGCCAAATTAAATCGTAATCCCTGTAGCACACATCAATATTTTCGCCATCATTACCTAATGCTTTTTTCCATTCGTTAATGTCGTTCTCTTTCAAAATTAGGCTAAAGGCTTGGCTGTCAAGTTCACTTTCCACTGGAACTTCAACTGTTGCGGTGGTTTGATCTAACGTTAATATATCTCGCCCCCACTTATCTTTCACAAACCTAGTAATATTTAAAATAAAAAACTTATCTACTGACTCAATATAAAGAGCCAAGTAAGTAGGCATTGGTTGTAAATACCAATATCGAAGATGATTTACATTAAGTGGAATTGTTAATTTTTCTAGTTTCTCAAATTCTTTTACTGGCAATGTTGTTGACATCACTCCCTTCATCTGAAACCAAACAAGTGCCGTTGATAAGCGTTCTTTTCCTGAGCTAAGAGGATGAGTTAGATGTAGTCCAATGTCTCGTGCACCTCGGTCATGCTCATAGTTAATAAACTCTCCAAAACCTGAAGCAAACGCTCGGAATTTCTCCATATACTTTCGTTCAAATACGTCAGTTTTTCCAACTACGATCATGCTCCCCCCTAAATGTAACAGACAGTTTTTTATGTGAAACACTTATAGAAAATAACAAAACATTGGATATGAACATTTTTTGACAACCGAAGACAACCGAAGACAACCGATTTTTGGCAATGCATATGGATATATGCAATCTTCCCTCCCCTAATAAAAAGCAGCTCCCATTTCCCTGCAAACAGATGGCTACCGCACTAGGTTTCAGCTCCCAGTATGCTGTTTTAACCGGATTGAAGAAGCTACCATCAAGCGGCGCAGTTACCTTTAGAACAGTAAGAACCCAGATGAGTAGGGTATCAAACGATAACTAAATTAGTGAGTGGAAAGTTATTTAGCCCGCTGATTTTTGTCTCACTTTTTGATGGAGATCAGCATTGTGGGGGGAGCGAAGCGGAGGAACTACTGTGGTTACCAGAGCAGAAGCGATGCTTGGTGACAAGCCAGAATACGAGAGCGGAAAACAACTAGGGGCGCTATTGCGCCCCCAGCCCTTTGAGTACCAGCTGCCGTCCCTCTGGCGTCAGCGACCCCATCAAGCTAAGCACTAGCTGGTTCGTAGTCTTGGCCGAGGGGCTTAAGGTATGGGCGAACGACAAGGTGGCCACCCAGCTGTGGCCACACTCGGCATCGGTGCACTGGCAGTAGAGATCCGAGACATCATCGCTCAGTTTGTTGGTCTTGGTAATGCGGCCCCGCTGGCCACACACTTTGCAATAAACCCGCATCACGCCCCCTTTTCTATCCAAATCAACAGCCTATCTTGCCATAGCAAACACTGTTTGTTTATACAGTTGAACCGATATTCTCCCGAAAATCGACCCAGAGGGAGCGAGGGAGTCCCGCGCTGTTGATGGCATCCTGGATAAGCTCACACAGCGGCAGCACCTCGTTGCGGGCATAGGTGGCATCGTACTTCTCGGGATCCCCGAGCCCTCCCCCGCCATTGGTCGGAATGATGCCGGCCAGCGCGGCTGGGAAACGGTGGCTGGTCAGTACATCCTGAGCGGTGATCCCCTTGATAGCGGCAAACTCGTCCTTGGTGGCGATATCCCCGACCGGTATCAGCTTGATGCCATCGGGTTTGCCGTCCGGGATGTTGACGAACATGGAGCGGAAGTTCCCTACCCCCTTGCTGCTGGCGATCATCTCCTTCATCTCCTCCTCGGTGTCGTCGTCCATGTTCGGGTCGGTGGCGTAGAAGATGAACCCCATGTGGGCGCCATTGAGGAAGTATTTGCGCCGAAACAGGGTGGCATCCTGGTTGAGCAGGGCCGACTGCAGGCCGCCCAGGTAATCAGGCATGCCGTAGATCTGCTGCTCGGGGTCGTACTGGGCGAGCCAGACCACATCCTCAGTCTGATATATCAGACTCGGCTTGCCCTGCTGCAGGTAGACAAAACAACCATCCTCGCGCCGGCGTAGGTAGACGCTCGAGAGCGGGTATAGCCCCACCACCTGGCCAAAACCGTTGCGCAGTTTAAGCAGGCCCGCGTCCCCGAACTGCAGATAGTTGTGCACGAACGCGGTGATGGCTGCGCGCTGGTTGGTGAAGCGCCCTGCCACCATATTGCGGCGCGCCATCAGAATGGCGCCGTGGTGGGCATTGGCCCGCACCACCTTGGCCAGTCCCTTGCGCTCGATGGGGGGCTGGTAATACTCGCCATAGGGGTTGTAGAACACCCCGGTGTAATCGGTCATCCAGGCCGTGGGGTCGATGGCCTCCGGCATGCTGAACGCCACCGCGCTCTTTGCTTGGGTGGCCGCCCGGGCCGGTTGGGATTTGTGTCGCTTGGTCATGCTGCCTTTCTCTCCTGGCTGGTTGCCCAGGTGGATTTACGTTTGCGGGTGGTATCGAGCGGCTCGTTGGCCACGGCGTGGGCGATGGCAAAAAAGACGTCGGCGTGACCGGTCACGTTGTCGCGGGCGGCCCGAAACGTCATCTGGCCGCCGCCGGTGGTGCTGCGCTTGATGGCGAGGAACGCCAGCGGTATATCCCGATCTGCGCTATCCCACTCGATGCGATTAGCCTCCACCACGTCAATCATCTTGAGCACCAGCCGCGATTTGCTCTCGATGCTGTAGTTGATGGGGTGGCATATGCCTTTGAAGGTGGGCTTCAAGAGGTCATACACCCCGGCGCCAATGCCGGAGACATCGACCCCGAGATAGGTGACCCGAAACTTCTTGGCGATGCGCTCTATCTCCTGCGCCTGGTACTGGAAGTTGAGCCCGCGCCAGTAGTGCTTCTCCAGCACCCGAAAGCGCTCACCGGCGACCATGGGCGGGGCAACCACCACCAGGGTGGCATTGTCGCGGGTGCGGCTCGGGTCGTAGCCCATCCACACCTCACGCCGGCCAAAGGGATCAGGCCGCCCGGGCTTGTAGTCCTCCCACCGGCTCGGGTCCCCCCCTGCCCGCTCCATATCCTGGAACTTGAACACCGACAGCGCATCATCGATAAAGCGACACATATAGAGCCTGTCGAACACCTCCTCCGGGTACTCGTCTTTCAGCTCCTCGATGTCGATGAGGTTACAGCCAAGGCGAATGGCATCCTCGATGGTGATGACGTAACGCCACTGCCGATCGGGGCAGACGCGACCACCATCGCGCAGGTCATTTTCGCCCGGGAAGTCGATGGCCACCCTGCTCGGCCGTTGCCCCTTCCAGCGATCCCCGGTCCAGAACCGGTACGCTTCGTGAACCTTGCTCGACGGGGTTGAAAAGTAGGTCTTGCGCCAGCGCGATTGGGTCGCCATGGCGCTGGCCACGTCCGAGAGCTTCTCGAAGTTCGGGATCCAGAAATACTCGTCGATGTAGACGTTGCCGGAGCGTGACTGGGCGCTGTTGGAGTTGGTGGAGCAAAAGTGCAGCTCGGCCCCGTTCGACAGGACAATGGGGTTGCCGGTCAAGGTGACGCCAAGGAAAGTCTGGGCAATCTTGCAGATATAGGAGCGAAACACCTCCGCCTGGGCGCGGGTGGCTGACAGGAAGATCTGGTTGCCGCCAGTCAGTATCGCATCTTCCAGCGCTTCGCCGGCAAAGTAGTAGGTCATGCCGATCTGGCGGGATTTGAGGATATTGCGGGTGCGCGGCAGCGCCGGGTCGTTCTTGGCCTCCCGACAGCGCAGCTGGTAGCCAAACAGGGTACCCAGCCACTCGGCAAAGTCGTCGGCCGTCAGGTGGCTGACCTCGTTCTTGCCCTTCTTGCCGCCCTTCCCCTTGCGGCCACCATCCTGGCCACCTCGCCCGCGTTGGGTTCGCGGTGAGGCGGGTTCCTCTCCACCTTCACGTTGGGCCTTGAGGGCCTGCTGCCGCTCGGCCCACTTGATGGCCTTCTCTTTGAGGCTGACGTGGTGACCGATAAGCCGGTCCAGTTCGTCCAGCTCGGCGCTGGTTTTCTTCTCTCGCCCGAGCAGCGACTGCACCCGGCGGGCAATGGCATCCTCCACCGCCTCTTCGGTCAGCAGGTCGCGCCAGCCGTATTTCTCGGCCCAGAAGTAGACCACGCGGCAGGAGTTAAGCCCCAGTTCGTCCTTGATCTCCTGGGGTGTCCATCGTTTAAGGTAGAGTCCCCGCGCGGCATTGCGGATCTCTTCGGGATACGCCACGGCGCCTCCATCAGGTGAATGATGGCGCCATCATAGCCAGCCCCTCCCCTTGCTTATCTCACTGATGTTCCAAGCAATTCGGATATCCCGCTGGATCCGAATCACGACGAACACAACTGGATGAAACCCCCTTGCCGACCCGATAGCCTGACCCCGTATCTATTGGGAGCAGGCATGAACGAATCAACCTTGAGAACTGGCTGGGTCTGTATCGCCACCGAAGGCAAAGCGGTGGATGGGCGGGATATTACCCGCGACTGGCTCACCGATATGGCCGAGACCTACGATCCGACCTATTACACCGCCGTCATCTGGCCGGAGCACGATCGCTGGTCCAGCTATGGCACGGTGCAGGCACTCAAGACCGAAGAGGTGGATGGCAAGCTTAAGCTGTTCGCCATCCTCTGCCCGAATCGCGATCTCATCTACTACAACCAGAACGGCCAGTACCAGTTCTGCTCCATCGAACCCTTCGAGAACTTCGCCGATCTGGGGCGTACCTACCTGCTGGGCCTCGGCGTCACCGACGAACCGGCCAGCACCGGCACCACCCATCTCAAGTTCAGCAACAGCAACAAAGGACAGGCCGTTGGCACCAGCGAGCCGCTGGACCTCTCCATGTTCAAGCTCCCCAAGCACGAGAAGGCCGATGGCCTGATCGCCAAGTTTTTCAGCTTCCTGGCCAGTCATGGCGAGCAAGCGCCCACGACTCCCCCCAGCCAACCCGAGGATGAGGAAATGAAACCAGAACAGTTCGATCAGATGCTGGGGGCCCTTAACGGCCTTGGCACCAAGATCGATGCCTTCAGCGCCAAGCTGGAAGCCAAACCGGCCACCGACGACACCACCCAGCCGATCACCGAGCCCACCAAGGTAGATGAGCAACCCGGCATCACCACCGAGCAGTTCAGCAAGCTGGAGCAGACCCTGGCCAGCCTGACCGACAAGTTCGGCGAACTGAACAACAAGATCGACCAGTTCTCTGTCGAGAAGCCGGGCCAGCGCCCGGGCGCCCTCGGCGGTGACGATACCCCCGCAGTCTATTAAGGAGCGACCGTGAGCCAGACCCTTACCGTCCAGGCCATGCAGCGCCTGGAGCAATACAGCAACGCCCTGGCCAAGGCCTATGGCATCCCCGTCAATGCGCTGGCCAAGCAGTTCAGCGTCACAGGTCCCGTGGAAACCGGCCTGCGCGCCGCGCTGCTCGCCTCCGTTGAGTTCCTGGGCCTTATCACCTGCCTCGACGTAGACCAGATCAAGGGCCAGGTGGTGCAAGTGGGCATCGGCAAGCTGTTTACCGGCCGCAAGAAGGATGGCCGCTTTAACGGCAAGATTGGCGTCGCCGGCAACACCTACGAGCTGACCGAGACCGACTCCTGTGCCTCGCTCGACTGGGCGACCCTGTGCGTCTGGGCCAACGCCGGCAGTGAGGGCGAGTTCCTGCGCCTGGTGGGCGATTTCATCAACAAGGCGTTTGCCCTGGACATGCTGCGCGTCGGCTGGAACGGCGTGGAAGCGGCCGACGACACCGACCCGAAAGCCCATCCGCTGGGTGAGGACGTCAACAAAGGCTGGCACCAGCTGGCCCGCGAGTGGAACGACGGCAGCCAGATCATCAAGGCCGAGGCCGGCAAGAAAATCCACTTCGACCCGGACGGCAAGGGCGATTACAAGACCCTGGACGAGATGGCCTCCGACCTTATCAACACCACCATCGATCCGCTGTTCCGCCAAGACCCGCGTCTGGTCGTGCTGGTCGGCACCGACCTGGTGGCCTCGGCCCAGGCCAAGCTCTACAGCGAAGCCACCAAGCCGACCGAGCAGATCGCCGCCCAGAAGCTGGCCGAATCCATTGCCGGGCGCAAGGCCTACATCCCGCCCTTCTTCCCAGGCAAGCGGATGGTGGTCACTACCCTGGACAACCTGCACATCTACACCCAGCGCGGTACCCGCAAGCGCAAGGCCGACGATAACCAGGACAAGAAGTGCTTCGATAACCAGTACTGGCGGATGGAAGGCTACGCCATCGGCGAATACCTGGCCTATGGCGGGTTCGAAGAGGCTGACATAGAGATCGGTGCCGCCCCCACTGCGCCGAGTGAGTAAGCCATGAGCTCACCGGGTCAACGCCACAAGCAACGGGTGCAAGCCATGCAGGGGGCCGCGCAGGCCGCCTGCACGGGCATGGCCACCGGCGCGGTGGCGGACAGCCTGCACCTGCAGATGATTGCCCTGGAGCAGGACATCGTCCGCCTGCGCAAGCTGGCCCGCATTGGGGATCGGGTGAACATGAAACGCAGCGAACTGATGCCCAAATACCGCCCCTATGTGGAGCGCTATCTGGCAAGCGTCGCCGAGTCAGGCCAGCCCTACCAGAACGAGCTGTTTCAGCTGCTCACCGTCTGGGCCTTTGATGTCGGGGATTTCGACACTGGCATCGCCTGGGCCGAACTTGCCATCGCCCAGGGCCAGCGCACCCCGAGCAACATCAAACGGGACTGGGCCCACTTCGTGGCCGACACCGTGCTGGAGTGGGCCGAAAAACAAGCCGCCGAAGGCCATGCGGTCGAGCCCTGGTTCTCCCGGGTGTTCGACAAGGTGCGCAATGACTGGCGCCTTAACGAGCGACTCACCGCCAAGTGGTTCAAGGCGGCGGGTTGTCTGCTGCTACGTGACCAGGATGGCCAGCCGCGTCCGAGCGCCGTGGGGGACTCCGCCACGCTGGAGCAGGCCGACCACTGGCTGGCCCAGGCAGAGAAGCTGCACAACAAGGTGGGCGTCGGCACCCTGCGCCAGAAGATTGCCATGCGCCTGCGGGTGCTCAATCCCGAATAACGAACCGACTCTCCGCGCCGTCGCTCCCCGGCGGGGAGGATAGGCAAGCCGCAAGGCCCGCGCCGAATCCTGCGATCCGTGGCTACAGGGGAGCCCTTTTTTCAGACGAGGTCAGTGATGTTTGCAGGCAAGGATATCGACTATAGCGCCGCCACCATCCGCAATGACGGGTTTTGGCCCGATGTGGCCGTGGCCGATTTTGAGCGTCGCCGCGCCCTGCCTGCCGACCTTGACCCGCAAACCACCGGCGCCGCGCTACTGGCGGCCATCTCGGAAATCAACCTGCAGCTGGCGATGCGCCAGGCCGCACTGATGGCCGAGGGCTATGCCAGTGCCGCCGAGGTGCCGGGGCCAAGCCTGCAAGAAGGCTCTAACACCGGCAGTAATGCCCTGACCGAGCAGTATCTGGCCGCGGTGTTCGCCCGCGCCAAGGCGGCCCTCTTGCCGGAGTTCGCCAGCGTCACCGAGCGGCCGGCCGCCAGCAACCTGGCCGAGCGGGCACCGGAGCAACGGGCCCAGCTGCTGGCCGAAAGTCAGCAACTGGTGCGCAGCATCAAGGGCAAACACCGGGCGGGGGTCTCGTTGATATGAGTAAAGAGATGAGTGAACAGCAGGCCCAGGGCTATTTCCTGCACGCCCTCCACGCCGAGCTCAACCGGGTGCTGCCGGCCAAGTGCCGCAAGTCTCTCGACAGCTGGATGGAGAACGGAACGATCCGACTCGAATCTCGCAACATGGGCCCCACCGGCGTGGACGTGGCCTGGCTCACCTATCAGGCGGTGTTCATCGTTGAGCAACTGCCCTTTCGTGAGCTGGATCCGGCCATCGTATTGGCTGCTGTCGCCGCCTGGGTGCAGGAGCACGACTCGTTTCGCGAACAGTTTGAGCTGGCAGACCCGGAATATGCGGTGACCCCGAACGATGAGAAGAGTGCCGATCTCGAGATCCAGCTCGCCTTTACCGAGCCGCTGCGCCTCATCGAGCACCCGAGCGGCCCCATCAACTGGCTCGGCAAGCGTTGGCAAGTGGCCCCCTATGAGATCTGGGTGGCCGACCACATCGACATGAACGTCGGTGACACCGGCCATCACCAGGTAGGTGGCCCGGCATGATCACCATCACCCTGGACGCTCGCCGCAGCCAGGACCAGCTCAACCTGCTGGCCCTGCCACCCCAGAAGCGCAAACGCCTGGTGTGGCGCGCCGCGGCCGAGCTCAAGAAGCTGGCGGCACGTCATGTGCGCCAGCAACAAGACCCCAACGGCAAGCCCTGGGCACCGCGCAAGCGGGGCAAACGCAAGATGCTGCGCGGCCTGCCCAAGCTCTTGGAGATCCACGCACCCAGTCAGGACGTGGCCGAGCTCGGGTTCAAGCGAGGGACGATGAACGTTCACGCCGGGGTTATCGCCAACACCCACCAGAAGGGACACTCCTATCAGGTGACCGCGGCCAGCCGGCGCCGCATTGCCCCCAGTGAAGGCGGTAAGCAAAAACCTGCGACCAAGGCGCAAGCCCGCAAGCTGCGCGAGCTCGGGTTCAAGCGTCCGGGGGCGCGCAAGGGGTCATACCGCTCGGCGTCGCTTGGCTGGATCACCGGCAATCTCAACTACGCCCAGGCGGGATTGCTCATCAGGAAACTCAAGGATGAACCGGTGAAAGCGAGCTGGGAGATTGAGCTCCCTGCCCGACCGTTCCTCGGCGCCAACGCCAAACAACGGGAGCAAGCCTTTGCCCGCGCCCTGCAGAGCATCGACTACGGCTGGGACGTCAACAAGCAAGAGATGAAGGGGAAATAACGCCATGTGGCCTTATGTACAGATCAACAACTTGAACCAGATGCAGGGGCCCGTGACCGAGGTCGAGCGCCACCTGCTGTTTGTCGGCACGGCGCCAAGCAATACCGGCAAGCTGCTCTCCCTCAACACCCAGAGCGATTTTGACAAGCTACTGGGCGAGCCCGCCAGCGCGCTCAAAACCAACCTGCAGGCCGCCATGGCCAACGCCGGCCAGAACTGGACGGCGGCCGCCTTCGTGCTGCCCACCGACATGGAGTGGCAAGAGGCGGTGCGCGCGGCCCAGAAGACCCAATCCTTTGAAGGGGTTGTGGTGCTGGGGCAAGAGTGGGACGAGGCGAAGATCAACGCCGCCCACGCGCTGAACCAGGAGCTGATCGCCAAGTGGGGTCGCTGGCAGTTCATGCTGCTGGCGGTCGCGGGGATCAATGCCGCCGAGAAGGATGGCCAGAGCTGGAGCGACTACGAGGCCGCCCTGGTCACCCTGCAAGATGGCATCAAGGCCGAATCCGTCACCCTGCTGCCGCAGCTGTGGCCCAACCTCGCTGGCGCCTATGCCGGACGCCTGTGCAACCGGGCGGTGAGCATTGCCGATACCCCGTGCCGGGTCAAAACCGGCGCCCTGGTCGGCCTTGGCAACAAGCCCAAGGACAAGGACGGGATCGAGCTGCCGCTCGCCACCCTGCAGACCCTGGAGCAGAACCGCTACTCGGTGCCGATGTGGTACCCGGACTATGACGGCATCTATTGGGCCGATGGGCGCACCCTGGATGCCGAGGGCGGTGACTATCAGGTGATCGAAAACCTGAGGGTGGCCTACAAGGTGGCGCGCCGGATGCGAGTACGCGCCATCGCCCGCATCGGCGATCGCTCGTTCAACTCCACCCCGGGCAGCACGGCCGCCGCCATTCTCTACTTTGGCAAAGACCTGCGCGAGATGGCCAAGACCACCACCATCAACGGCCAGCCGTTCCCGGGTGAGATCACCTCCCCCCGGGATGGCGATATCGCTATCCAGTGGACCGACAAAAACCACGTTTCCATCTACGTGGTGATCCGCACCGTGGACTGCCCCAAGGGGATCACCATCAACATCATGCTCGATCTGAGCCTCACCAATGGGGAGGGCTAACCCATGACCAGACGCATTTCAGGGCAGAGCTTCGACATTGAACTGCTGGGCACCATGGTGCACGTCGAGAAGGCCAGCCTCACCATCACCGACAGCAGCGCCGTGGCGCAAACCCGCGGCATCCCTGACGGCTATGTGGATGGCGAGGTATCGGCCGAGTGCGAGTTCGAGCTCGATGCCAAGAACTTCAAGCTGCTGAGCGATGCCGCCAAACGGGCCGGCAGCTGGCGCGGGCTGAAACCGGACGATGTGCTGTTCTACGCCGACACCGGCGACGAAACCATGAAGGTGGAGGCCTTCGGGGTGAAGCTGCAGATCGCCGACCTGCTCGACATCGACCCCAAGGGGGGCAGCAAGGGGGTGCACAAGCTCAAGGGCATCGTCACCTCCCCCGACTTCGTTCACATCAATGGCGTGCCGTACCTCTCGGATGACGACACTCGCCACCTCAAAGGGTAAGGGGGCCAGGTGGACGATATCGACCGCGCAAACAGCCACGCAGCCCGAATGCTGGCCGTACATCTGGCCAACCAGGTGGGCAAAGGGCGCTACCAGGGGGAGAGCCGCCACCACTGCGAAGAGTGCGACGACCCCATCCCGGCAGCACGCCGTCAACATGTGCCGGGGGTGCGGCTGTGTGTCCCCTGTCAGACCCGCCTTGAGAGGCTGGGCCGCTAACCAGAGCAACGGACATGAACGCCATGCCCCATAAAGACCCCACTCTCTGGGCCCTGTTACTGGCCTGGTTGATGGACAACATGCCTACCGTCTATGGCACTGCGTTAGCAGTATTAACGGCATGGCTACGCATCACCTATGGCGGTGGCAGTGGTCGCCGCAGGCTCCTGGAGTCCGTCTTGTGCGGGGCCATCACCTTGGCATTTATCAGTGCCTTTGGCTGGTTCGGGATCCCTGGAGAGGCAGCTGGATTTGTCGGCGGCATGGTAGGCCTTATCGGTGTTGAGACTATTCGCGGCCTTGCCGAGCGGTGGCTCAACGCCAAATTACCGAAGGAGTGAACAGACGTGATGACTGATCAAATGCATATCCACAAAATCAACGACCGCATCAAGCTGGTGAATGCGGATTCGCTGGTTTACCTGAAAACCATGCCCTCTCACAGCCTGGATCTGGTAGCGGTAGACCCGCCCTACTTCCGGGTAAAAGATCTGGACTGGGATAACCAGTGGCCAGACGTCACCGCCTACCTGGATTGGCTAGAACAGTGTGTGATCGAGTTTGCCCGCATCCTCAAGCCGAACGGATCGCTCTATCTGTTTTGCAGTCCCGGGCTCAATGCCGATATCGAGCTCTTGGTACGCAAGCACTTCAAGGTATTGAGCCACATCGTCTGGGCCAAACCCTCGGGGGTGTGGAATCGCACGGACAAATCCGCCCTGCGCAATTTCTGGCCCGCCAGTGAACGCATCATTTTTGCCGAGCAGCTGGACGCCCATGGCATGACGCAACAAAGCGGCTATCGCCAGGCCTGCCAGACGCTGCGTGTTCAGGTGATGCAGCCGTTGATCGACTATTTCCAACAAGCCAAAGCGGCCTGTGGCATCTCCAACAAGGAGATCGACCAGGCAATGGGGTGCCAGATGGCCGGGCACTGGTTCGGTCGCAGCCAGTGGAGCCTGCCAAGCGAAGCACAATACGCCCGCTTGCAAGCCCTGTTCGCCAAGAAGGCTGACGCCCTTTGCCGGCCTCATCATCAACTCAAAAAGACCTATCAGGGATTGCATCGCACCTACCAAACCCTGGCAGCCAGTTATGACGAGCTGAAGGCCGAGTATGAGCGACTGCGCCGCCCTTTCAGCGTCACCAAGGATGTCCCCTTTACAGATGTCTGGTCTTACCCCTCGGTGCAAGCCTACCCCGGGAAGCACCCGTGCGAAAAACCCGCCGCCATGATGGAGCACATTGTGCGCACCAGCAGCCGGCCGGGTGATGTGGTCGGTGACTTCTTTATGGGATCGGGGGCTACCGGCAAGGCTGCCTGGCGGCTGGGCCGCCGTTTCGTCGGCGTGGAGCTGGAAACCCCGCGGTTTTCTCAAACATGCCGGGAGTTTCAGACCCTTGTCTGTCAGGAGGAAAAACAACATGCCTCGTAGTCACTGCCACCCGCAGGTAGCCGCGTTTCTCGACATGATTGCCTATGCCGAAGGCACCAAGGGGCTGGGCGATGACGGATACAACAAGCTGGTTAATCCGGCGGGGTTCTTTGAGAGCTACACCACCCACCCGAACGTGCTGGTGCAGGTCAACAAGACCCTGAGCAGTACAGCGGCCGGCCGCTATCAGTTCCTGTCAAAACACTGGGCCCACTACCGCGACCAGCTCGGGCTGCCTGACTTTGGCCCCGCGTCGCAAGATGCCTGGGCGATCCAGCTTATTCGGGAGCGCAAGGCACTGGACGATGTGCTCAAGGGGCGTATCAGCCAGGCGATCGCCAAGTGCGCCAACATCTGGGCCAGCCTGCCGGGGGCCGGCTACGGCCAGCGCGAGCACCAGCTGGCCGACCTGCTGGCCAAATTCACCGAGTTCGGCGGGGTACTGGCATGAGCACCTTCAAGGCACTGCTCTCCAATGTGCTGCTGGTCCTGGTGCTGGTGATGGGCGCCGCCCTGTTTCTTGGCAACCGGATGCTGGAGAGCCGGGGCAAGGCGCTCGCCACCGCCAACGAGACCATCAACACCCTGCAGCAGACCAACCAGCTGCAGGCCCGCCAGCTGGCGACACTCCAGCGCGATGCCGTGGGGCTGCGCAAGTTGCTGGGCACCCAGAACGCCGCCCTGGCCGAGCTCGACCAACAACAGAGGAAAACCGCCGATGAACTGCAACAAGCGCTGGCCACACCGCCGGCGGGCCGCCCGGACTGCGCTCGCGAGCCTCTGCCTGACGCTGCTCTGCGCCTGCTCCAGCCAGCCCCAAACCGTAGTGCAAACGCAGGTGGTAAAGCGGCTACCACCACCGGGACTGGTACCCCACTGCCCGGAGCCTGATTTCACGGGGCGCACCTACGGCGACGCCGTGCGGTTTATCCCCACCCTGCAGATGGCGCTGCGCCGCTGCCAGACCCAAATCAACACCCTGAACCATTGGATTGAACAAGAGGAAACCACCCCATGACCACACCGATCATCACCCTGGACGTTGCCGGCAAAGAGCTGAAATTCGCCCCCACCATGGTGGCCTACAACGGCTTTATCAACGACATGATGCCAAGCGACAAGGTCGCGCCGGCCCACAACTACCTGAAAAAGATCGTCTGCCAGGAGAGCAAAGAGGCGCTCGATGAGCTGCTCAAACGCCCGGGTGCAGCGCTGCAGTTGGCGGGCGCCATTAACCAGCAGTTCGCCCCCGATCTGGAGATCACCGTAAAAAACTGACGGCGCGCGCCGAGGCGATCGAGCGCAATCACCTGGAGCAGGCGCTGGCGCTGCGGCGCCATTACCTGCCCCATGACGATGACGACATCGACAGCCTGGCCCGCGCCCTCTGGTTAGACCGACACGCCCGGGAGTCCCACGCCGCTGCAGTGGCCGAGGGCATCGCCAACGCATTCAACGGATAACGACCTATGGCCTGGATGGAAAAATTGATGATGCAGGTGGCTTTGGTGGATCAGGTCACCAAGCCCCTTGCTGGCATCAATGCCCAGATGGACAAGGTCAGCAAGGCCGGCCGTCAGGGCTGGAGCAGCATGGCAATGGGGGCCACTACGGTGGCCGCCGGCGGCATGGCGATCCAGTCTGCCTTGGGCCCGGCCATTGAGATGGATCGGGCACTAGCGGAGGTGGCCTCACTCGATGTGCAAAAGGAGGTGCTCGGGGCGCTCGGGCGCGAGGCGTTGAAGCTCTCTATCCAGTATGGAGAGTCAGCCACCGAGATTGTCCGCTCCTCCTACGATATCCAGTCGGCGATCGCGGGGCTCGAAGGTAACGAGCTGCCCGCCTTTACCCGCGCATCAACTACCCTGGCCAAAGCGACCAAGGCCGACACCGCCACCATCACCAACTACATGGGCACCATGTACGGCATCTTCGAGCAGCAGGCCAAACAGATGGGCAAGGCCAACTGGGTCGAGGATGTGGCCGGCAAGACAGCGCTTGCGGTGCAGCTGTTCAAGACCACCGGCCAGGGCATGGCCGATGCGTTCGGGGCAATTGGCGCCAACGCCACCGCCGCTGGCATCGCGATGGATGAGCAGTTTGCCGTGCTCGGCCAGCTGCAGGCCACCATGAGCGGCGGCGAGGCCGGTACCAAGTTCAAGGCATTTCTGGCAGGCGTCGGCAACGCCCAGAAGGCGCTCGGTATCCAGTTCACCGATGCAGCAGGCAACATGCTGCCGGTGCTCACCATGCTGGACAAGCTCAAGGCGCGCTATGGCGACACCCTGAGCGTGGCCGAAGGGGACGAGCTCAAGAAGGCGTTCGGTTCGGATGAGGCAGTCAGCATGATCAAGCTCCTGATGACCAACACCAAGGCGCTCGCCACCAACATTAATGCGCTGGCCAACACCCACGGCATGGGCAAGGCCGAGCAGATGGCCGCCGCCATGACAGACCAGTGGCAGCGGGTCGAACAAGCCTGGTTTGCCATCCGCGCCGCCGCGTTCGGGGTGGTGCTGCCCGCCATCAACGCGGTGATGAGCGTCTTTGCCGATGGCGCCAACGAAGTGCTGCGCTGGACGCACCTCTTCCCGAACCTGACCAAGGTCATCAGCTATGCCCTGCTGGCCATCGTGGGGTTGAGCATGGTCACCGGTACCTGGATGCTGATCGCCGGCTTGGCCAAGCTGGCCACCCTGGGGCTCGGCATCGCCTGGTCCATCATCACCGCCCCGCTCGCCCTGCTCAATGCCGGGATGGCGACCTTTCGCGCCATCCTGCTGGCGGTCAACATCGCCATGTATGCCAACCCTGTAGGCCTGATCGTGGCGGGCATCGTGCTGCTGATCGGTGCCGTGGCGGCGGCCATCTACTACTGGGACGACCTAAAAAAGAGCATGGCCGACTGGAGCGTGTTCAAGCTGCTCGGGCAGGCAGTGGATTGGCTGGTCGAGAAGCTGAACATGATCCCGGGCGTCAATATCGAGATGGGCAGCATGCCGGATCTCAACCTGCCCAATCAGGAGAACATCAACGCTCCCCTCGCCCGCTTTAGCCAGGGTAGCCAAAGCCGCGTACCGGCGGGCGGGCTGGGCCAGCAGTTGATCCAGGCCAACGCGGCCGCGACCACCGCCAACCAGAAGCCGCCCAAGTACCTGAGCATCGGGGAAGTACACATGCACAACCAGAACCCGATGACCCCTGAGCAGATGGCAGAAAACGCCTGGCTGGAGACCCCGTGATGAGCGACGCCAAGTACATCGACATTTTGGTGGTAAACGGGGCCTGGCTGCTCGATGCCGGCGGCCAGCCCCGTTACACCCGGGACCGCCACAGCATCGGCCAGGACATCAAGCACCGGATCATGGAGTCGGGGCTGGCCCGCAAGCTGATTGGCGAGCGCAGTCCGACCCTGCGCGCCGATGTAATGACCGAGATCGAACTGTTGGTTGAGAACGACGAGCGACTGGTGCCCGGCACCATCGTGATCCGCGAAGAAGCCCCCGAACGAGTGCTGGTCACCGCCCGCACCTATGAATTTGGCGATCTGGAGGTAACCCTGTGAACCTGCGCCCCAACGTGGATTTTATGGCCCTGCTGGCCGAGACCGGCGTACCGACCACCGAGCAGGCCATGGAAGCCGAGCTTAAAAAAGAGGTCGAGGCCGCCGGATCCCTTATCACCAACGACAGCGATGTGAGCCCCTTCTGGCGGCTGGTACGCGGCGTGGTGATCACCCCGGCGCTCTGGCTTATCCGCACCATCTTGGCCGGCCATGTGCTGCCCAACACCTTTGCCGCCACCGCCACCGATGCCTATCTCGACCTCAAGGCATGGGATGTGGACTTGACCCGCAAGGGCGCCCAGAAGACCCGCGGGGTGATCAACTTCGTCAAGGCCAACCCGAGCGAAGCGGTCACCATCCCGGCCGATATCTGGGTCAGCACCGAGCGCATCAACGGCACCATCTACCGGGTCAAGCCGTTGCAGGCGGTGGTGAGCCCGGCCGGTGAAGCGGTGGCCCGGGTGGTGTGCGAGGCCGAGTTCGCGGGCGCGGCCTGGAATCTGGCCCCGGGCTACTACAACCTGCTGAGCGAACCGGTCACCGGCATCTTGTCGGCCCGCAACGATGACAAGGAGTGGATCACCACCCAGGGCGCCGATGCCGAGAGTAACGATGCCCTGGGCCTGCGTATTCAGAACCAGTTCTCGGCGGTGGGTCGCTATCACATTGATGCCATTTACCGCTCCATGCTGGCGAGCATCGCCGGCATTCGCGCCGATCACATCTTCTTCGAGCATGAAGCGCCGCGGGGCCCGGGCACCGCCAACGCTTACATCCTGCTGGAGGTGGGAGCTACCCCGGCCAGCCTGATTGCCCAGCTTAACGACTACGTGGGCCGCCAGGGCAACCATGGCCACGGCGACGACCTGTTCGTGATGGCGATGCCAGAGACTCAGCACAGCCTCACGCTGGAGCTGTGGCCAGTGGCCAACCTCACCGACGAGCAGAAGGCAGCCCTCAAACAGGGCGCTGAATCGCTGGTCAAAGCGGCGTTTCGTCAGTCGGGGGATTTTCCGAGTGTCACTCGCACCTGGCCGCGCTCACGTTTTTCCCTCTCGCAGCTGGCCCGCGAGCTGCACAGCCAGTTCCCGCAGCTGCAAAGCCTCAAATTTGCGCAGGATGACATCGTCTCGGGCCTGGCCATCCCGCGTCTGAACACGTTGGAGGTAACCCTCTATGACTAACCCGACCCCGCTTGAACACGGTAGTCAAGCGCCGCAGCTCCCCGACGCCAGCGCCCCCTGGTGGGAGGATGGCTACACCATCAGCCCGGCCCACGCCGAGCCCAGTTTTTTGGCCAAGGGCATCAACGCCTTCTGGCAACGGCTCAAGGGGTGGCTGTTGCTGCCGCTCGCCCAGCAAGACCCGCTCACCTGCTCGGAGTCACTGCTGGCGCTGCTCGCCTGGGAGCGGGACATCAGCCGCTTTAATGGCGAGCCGCTGCCGCTCTTTCGCAAGCGGGTCAAGTTCGCCTTTGTGAATGCCCGGGACGCCGGCGAGGTGGCGGGCTTTAAGCGCATCTTCGAGCGCCTTGGCATCGGCTGGTGCGACATCCACCAACGGCAAGAGGGCGCGCCCTGGGACGTCATCACCATCGAGGTGACCGACAGCGCCCTCGCCGGCAACCAGCAACTGATGGAAACCCTGATCCAACACTATGGCCGCACCTGCCGCCGCTATCGGTTTCAGGTGGTTTACCCGGTCGCCAGTACCTTGAGCTTTGGTCGCATCGACATGAGCCAGCAGGTGTTTGGCGCGACGCTTAAGAGGAACCCATGAGCCAGATCATTACCAACGCCTTCTCCCGCTACTGGCAGGAGTGCCTTGCCAACCAGACGCCGGTGGTGCTCGATGAGTTCGTGCTGGCCAACGTGCCAGACCTCGATCCTGCCGCCCCCATCGACCCGGACAGCGGCCTGCCGCCAGCGGGCCAGATTGTGCACCGCCACAAGGTTGACCAGCGCGGGCGCATCAACAACGACTCGGTGGCCTACACCATCGTGATGGACACCACGGTCGGCGATTTTGGCTTCAACGCCATGTACCTCATCAACAGGGCCACCGGCATGGTGGGGATGATTGTGCACAAGGGGCTGGAGACCAAGCTCAAGACTGATGAGGCGGCCGGCCAGACCGGCAACAGCCTGGTCAAATCCATGCTGATGGAGTACGACCGAGCAGCGGAGGCGACCGCCACCCATGTGGACGCCAGCACCTGGCAGATTGACTATGCCGCGCGCCTGCGCGGAATGGACGACGACCTGCGCCTGCAGGCGCTGCAGTTCTTCGGGCCGGCCACCTTCTACGGAGATGGCTTTAACCTTGTTAACACATCGGGGGTCTACAAGGTACAACCCGGGGTGGCCTATGTCGGCGGCCTGCGTGCCGAGCTCAACGAGGTGAAGAAAATCACCCCGGGCGCCAAGCCAGTGGGTCTCTGGCTCGATATCTACCGGGCGGGCTCGCTGCTCGATGCCTGGGTGAACCACTTCACCCTAACCTTGAGCGTGCCGGATATGGTGGATTACCTGGACAGCAACGGCTATCAGCACCATGTTGCCAAAGTGGCGATCATCAACGCCGATGGTAGCGTGACCGACGTGCGCCGCAAGCGCACCATCGAGCTGACCGGCGATGTCACCGGCAAAGGCATTCTGGAGGATGCCAAGGGCGTCACCATCGCGGTGGAGATCAAGGACGGCAGCCATCGCCACAAATGGGGCGATCTGGACGATGTGCCGGAGCTCGCCCTCAAGCGTCACCGTCACCCTTGGGAAAATATCGACGAGGTACCGGCCGGTCTTGGTACCTATGCCGCGGCCACCACCAATGTGGCTACCCAGTTAAGAGAGAAGAGCGGGTTTTATAACGCGTCGAACGCCGCCAACGGCATGCCGTTTGGGAGCGAGTGGAAGTATTACTTCAACGCAGCCCACGCCAATGCCAGCGGATACAACGGCATGGTCGGGCTCGATTTTGCCGGCTCAGAAATGGGGTTTGCCACGGTTGAGAACGGCATTTTCAAAGGCTGGCGCCAGCTGTGGCACTCCGAAAGCAAGCGGATCCAAGTCAAGGCCGATGCCAACCCCATGTTCGAGATGCACATCCCGGGCAGACACGCCAGCGCGATGACTCTCCAACCAGATGGCTCTATTCATTGGTGGGGTACCGATGGTGCGGGGGGATGGGCAAATACAAGAGCCATCATGGCTTCAGGTTCCTTCCAGGTTGTCGGGTCTCATTGGGCGGCCAGTAACTCTCACGCCTATGCTGCCCAATGGGCAAACAATGCACCTTTTCACGTCGATTTTGGCGAAGTGCCGGGCGTGTCGGATTACTACCCGATCGTGAGGGGACGCAGCAGTGCAGCCAATGCCGGTTATCGAACCCAGGTTGAGCTCGGCATGCTGCGCTCGGGGAACGTTTGGGGGCAAGGCGTCCTTATGGTCGGAAGTGCTGAGCGAGCCACACCACAAGCAGTCTACACCTTTGACATCAACGGCAAATTTTATGCGCCGGGTGGAGTGCATGACGCAGGCCAGCGAGTCTACAGCCCAAATAATCCGCCCTCATGGTGGTCTATTACCAACAGGCCCCAGGTTGTTGAAGATATCCGCTTTACCGCCATGGTCATCAGGCAATACCCCGAAAGCGCCTCTATCTCCGAGTTTGGCAGTGGCGTCATTGTGACTGCAGCGACCTATGCCGAATTTGCCGATGTGTGTACTCAAGCGACGCGCCAGTTACAAAAGCTCATTAATGGCACTTGGGTGACGATCGCCTACTAAACCAAGGGGGAGTAAAAAATTGAAAGTTATTCACCATTACCTCGGATTTGAGACCTACCAGATTGAGCAAGGCGTGATGTTTTGCCGAGACAGTCAAAACAACGACTGGTACGACATATCCCGCACCATGTCCAACGATGTAAAGGTGCTTCATATGTTACTGGACGACAACCGGGTGTGTTCAACGTCTCGAGACCACACCATGCTCTATCCGGCTGGTTTTGACGTAGTGAGCGTTCGGTTAAACAAGTCAGACAAAGAACCTGTTTGTGGCGATTTCATTGAAATCGTCGGTGACGAGCTAACGATTGTCCCGCCGCCAATCCACATCGTTGAAGCTACCGCCAATAACGAACGAGCGCGGTTACTCAACATTGCTGATGCGTATATCGGACCACTACGGGATGCAAAAGAGATGGGACAGGCAAGCGAAGAGGAATTGGCTCGCCTGTTTGCCTGGCAGGAATACCGCATTGAGCTGATGCGCCTCCCCCAATCGGAGGGATGGCCTAGCGATGTGACTTGGCCGGACACCCCGCAATGAGTTGGACGAAAGGCATGCTGCACTGGCCTGCCAGCACCGGGACGATACATACCCGCGCCAGCGGGGTACTTGGCCAACTTCATGACAGCCAATCCGGTGCTGTGGCACGCTTGCAAGCTCTGGCGTCCAGGGCGCAATACCGCCCCACCCCCATCAGCCAGGCCGCTGCCGCGCTGGAAGGTCTGCGCGGTGAGCTCGACCGGCTGCTGGTCACCGGCCGCTGCCTGACCGTAACCCCCTATCAGCATGGGGTGGGCCAGCACCAGGGCAATCAGTACAGCCTCGCCGCCCCCAATGCAGTGGCAACGCTTGCCACCAAGCTGCAGGACGGAGCCGACCCATTGCTGCCGACTGGCCAGCTGCACGCCATCGCCTGGCTGGTCACCGGGAACAGCGAAACCGCGCTGGCCGAGGCTTTGACGCCGCTTTGCGCCATCCTGCCGCTACCGGAGTGGTGCGCAGCCCTGCGTCGCCTATCGGCCCACAACGATGCCATGAGCAAGCCTACCGCGGCCAAGGTTCCACGCTGGAAAGCAGATGAGCCGCTGGTATGGGATCCGCTGCGCTCGACTCGCTCACTGCTCGGGGCCGAGCTCGCCCAACTGGAGAGCCTGGCACAGGGGACTTCCACCCCGATCACCCAGCTGGCCATCCTGGCAGAACGCCGCGCGGCCAGACTTGCCGAGCTGCAGCAGGCTCTCGACCAACTGGCTACCATTCATGGCCAGCTGTGGCATTGGCAAGCACAAGGTGATGCAGCAAGCCTGGCCGCCCAACTGGGCCAGAGCAGCCCGCCAGACCATAGCCACAGCATGACGGTTGGCGCCCTGCTGCTCTCCTCCTCCCCGCTCACCTTCTGGCAGGAGTTAACCCGATGAGCCAAACCGCCATGCTCACCCTGGACGGTGAGCCCATTGTGATGAAGTCGATGCGGATCACCGCATCGATGCAGTTTCAGGACAAGGACAGTAGCGGCCAGACCAGCTCGACCAGCAGCTCGGAGCAAGGGGCCAAAGCCAAGGAGCTCGATATCTCGGGCCTTATCCCCTTCAAGGATGAGCAGACCCTGAGCCGGTTGTTTGAGCTGGCCGATGCCAAAGGGGATGGCGGCAAGCGCCATATCTACCGGGTCGGGTCGCTCCTGGCCAAGTCAGTGAAGGTGCGTCAGGCCAAGTTCGCAGGGCGTATCACCGCCAGCGAACAGGAGGGGCTGCTGGCGTGGCAAGTGCAGTTCACCCTGCGCGAACACAACTCGGTACCCGAGAAGCGGGAACAGCGGATGCCAAAGGCGCCCGCTACCGTGGGCCAGGGCAGCGCCAACACCAAACCGGCCAAGCCATCAGAGGGAGCGCCCGCCTCCGAGCAGGAACAGCTGAGCTCGTGGGAGCAAGCCATCAAGGGGCTGGATAACAAACTGGGAGACCTGATGGCGTGAAACTCTCGACTAACCTCACCCTGGGCGGCCAACCAGGCAACCTCATCGACCACGATATCGTGCTGGATCTCTGCGCCGGCGGCCGCGCCGCCCTCACCATCGAGGGGAGCGCGGAGAAGGGGCAAACCCTGACCGTGGATCTGGGCTACAACGGCGAGCTGCGCCGCTGGTTTACCGGATACGTCTATGACGTGCAACCCGCCAGTAATGGCGCCTGCAAACTGCTGTGCCGCGAGTTGGCCGGTATGTTGGGAAGCACGTTTCCGGTCAGCCTCCAGCATGCCACCCTGCGCGGCCTGCTGGCCTGGCTGAGTGACCAGACCCTGCTCACCTTTTTGCTGCCTGACGGGGCCGACTATACCGATCGGCCTATCCCCAACTTCACCAGCGCCGGCACCGGCTATCAACTGCTCAACAACGCTGGCCGAGCCTTTGCGGTGCCGGACTTCATCTGGCATCAGCAACCGGATGGCGCCATCTTCGTGGGCAGTCACGCCCACAGCCGCTGGGCCGATCGGGCGGTAGAGCTGGATCCGGCATTCTCCGGCCGCCAGGCGGGCAATACTCTCACCACCGCGCCAATCCCGGCCATGCGCCCAGGCGCGATCGTCAACGGCATGCGGGTTGTGCGGGTACGCCTCAAGGGCGACGAGATGACCCTCACCACGGCAACACCAGGTAAACCGGTGAAGTCGCCGGAGCGGCGCAAGATGGAGAGCGAATTCCCAGAGCTGGCCGACCAGATGCACCTGCCCAAGTTCGGGCGGGTCGAGGCCATCAGCGACAGCGCGGCCGCTGGCCAGCTTAATGATCCGTTTCGCCCGCGCTATGCGGTGGACGTGCAACTGCTGGGCGAAGATGGCCAACCGGACAAGGTCGCCCCGCTCTATCGCGCCGTACCGCTGCCGGTGATGTTCGGCGGGTCCGAGCAGGGGCTGCTGCAGTTCCCCATTGAGGGGACAATCGTCGAGCTGGGGTTTGCCTTCGGCCGCGCTGACAGGCCATTCATACGCACCGTGCTGGGTTCGGGCTGGCCGCTGCCGGATATCTCCCCTGGCGAGCAGCTCCTGCAGCAACGGGCCGAAGTGTTCAGCCGCACCGATACCGTGGGCAACCAGCGCCGCCATACCGACCGCACCCAGCATGACAAGGCGCAGCTGATGCACCGCGAGGCGGATGGCTACCAGGGCGAGTTCGGCCAGCACCGACTCACTACCCTGCAGCACAGCGTGGAGCAGATCGGGGCGATGAAGCGCATCGAGGCGCTCGGGGCCATCGAGCTGCTGGCCGGTGATGACTTGGTGGCGGGGTGCCTGGGCAACATGAGCCACACCGCAGCCGGTGATCTGGTGGAGGTGATCGGGCAACTGCGCCGCAGTGTGGCCGGAGAGCTGCAGCACTTCGAGGCGCCACGTTCATGGATAGGTAGCGAGGGGGTGAACATCTTCGGGCTGCTACTGCAGCTGATGAACCTGGTAGAGCAGCTGGCCGCAACCACCGCGAACCATACCCACGGCGGGCCAGCCCCCACCAATGCCGAGACGTTTAATGGCCAGAGCAAGCAGGCCGGCCAGTTGGCCAAGACCCTCTCCCCCATCATCGGGTAACCTGGGGGGAATTGAAAATGAATTCCCCCTGCTTATACCTTCTCCCCCATCATAGGGTAACCGACCAAGCAAAGAAGGCCCCACATCGTGGGGCCTTTTTCTATCTGCCTGACAGTACCAAAGCATGGCCAGGGAAAGGCGCCGCATGTAGGGCACCGTCAGGCAGGCGCACATCATACGTGAGGCACAGAACCAAGCACAGCAGCCAGAGCCCCACGGAAAAGCCCACGGCGGCGTCTGCGCCACGGAATCCGCGCTCATCCGCTCCCGCCTGCGGGCTTCATCAGGAAAAATTTTTGCAAAAGTGGATTACTGCAAAACCATATGCCCAGACCGCGCCAGATAAAGGATTCGCTGGACGTTGAGGATCTGCAAAGAAGGATCTTTTTTGTAGGGTTTTACAGTTTTAGAGGGCACGAACGGGAATGAGGAACAATGTAAGCCATTGAAAAAACTGATCTATAATCACTTTCCGTCAATCTGTGAGGCGCAACAATGGATCCGGTGGGGCAACAGGGGGAAAAGTGTAAAGCCTTATGAGGCAAGGCTGAACAAGGTGTTTTAGCAAGGATCTAAAATTTCCTGAATGACAATATTCTTATCTACAGCAGGAATGGGCGGTGTTCGTGAAATGTAAAAAAACGACTCATCCAGTTAGGCGGAAACCGCCTACAAATCTTGACGAAATCGTCATTTCATTATAGTGTTCTAGTCGAAAGCGCAAAGTCGGTGGCCAGTTGGGGCAATGACCGATAGAGGAACCCCGGAATGTCCAACTGCATTGTGAGGGTGAGACCTTTCCTCACCAGCTTGGGTGAGTACAAAGTACAAGCAGAATGAAAGATTCAAAATTGAGGCAACCATAGGTTGCCTCTTTTCATTTATGGCGAGCATACACTAGCTTGCCATGTCTATGTTTGTTCATCGATTTTGCTTCACTTTGCATGAAGTTCCACAAGATCTTGTCTGGTGTAATTGTGGCCACAACGAGCATCATGTTGCGCTCTTCGAAGGTACCTATGAAGGCATGCCGGTAGCTTCCATCATCATAAGCGACCTCCCAAACCTCAAAGGGGCTCTGCAGGGTTGCGATAGCATGATTTACATAACGCTCTCGGGCATGTGGCCTTTTCTCGACAATGTGTGGCAGAGAATCTCGACAAACCTGAATATCCCCGACTGGCGTAGCCATCGTCACGGATGCCTCGTTGTCAACAAAACCAAACTTACTTACCAACACCGCAACTGCGTCTTCTTGAGTAGCAGCCGGTGGTTCTTGCTGAATGGCAGGAAGCCTCTTCTCTACCCCAAGGCTCTTTAAGTCTTCCAACTCCATGCTTTTCCAATCAAGCTGATCGGGGCACTCTTTTACTGTCACGAAAAAATCTCAGTTGGATGCTCAAGACGGGGGGACATTCTAACAGAAGGCTAAAAAAAAATGGGTAGGACACACTTGGAATTGTGATTAACTGAGCCACGGGACATAAGAATCGAGCATAGGTTTGCGCCGATCATCTAAATGCCTGCCGCCATTCTGCCGCCACCAGGCAACAGAAAAACAAAAGGCCATCCGTGAGGATGGCCTTAAGTCATTGAATTCTAATGGTGCCCGGGGTCGGACTCGAACCGACACGGTTATTCACCGGCGGATTTTGAATCCGCTGCGTCTACCGATTTCGCCACCCGGGCAACTGCGAGGGATTATACGAATGGCGCGATGCCATGCAAGGTGTTTTTCGATTGAACACTCCCGTTTGTTCATTTATTCAACGCCTTGCCGATGCGGGGCCAGTTACATAGAATGCCGCCATCATCTTAATGGAATAAAAACGATGGCCAAGCCTAAAAAAGTCCAACAAAAATCCCCCTCTCCCGCCACTCAGCCATACCCGTCAGCGGGTCTGCTACGCCGCCTCGGCGCCCTCATCTATGATGCGCTGGTGGTGACTTCGCTGCTGATCATCGCCGGCTTTATCGGCATGGGTGTCGCCAAGCTGCTGCTGGTCACCGGCATGGCCAGCGTACCGGCGGGTGAAGATACCGTCTGGTTGCTGACCCGCCACCACCTGAGCCTGATCTACACCCTGTGGCTCGCCTTCGTCATCTGCGGTTTCTACACCTGGTTCTGGACCCGCGCTGGCCAGACCGTCGGCATGCGCGCCTGGCGGCTGCGTATTCAGAACGAGGATGGCAGCCACATCCGCGTTACCCAGGCTCTGATCCGTCTCGCCACCGCCGCCTTTGGTCTGGGCAACCTGATGTGCCTGTTCAACCGCCAACGTCCGCGGGCGTTTCAGGATATCTGGGCCGAGTGCGAAGTGATCGTGCTGAGCAAGCAGGAAAATCTGGAATTGTTGAACAAGTAATCCCGGATCAATGCAGCAACGAAAGAGGGCACCAACAGGTGCCCTCTTTGCATTTCCTCATAATCCCGTGCGGATTACTGCTTGCGGCTGAGGATGTAGAAGGAGATGCCGCCAAACAGCAAGCTGGGCGCGATAGCCGCCAGAATCGGCGGTACCGCATAGACCAGACTGATGGGGCCAAACACCCGATCACTCACGTAGACGGCGAAGCCGGTCATGATCCCCATCAGCATCCGTGCCCCCATGCTCACCGAGCGTAGCGGGCCAAAGATGAAGGAGGAGGCCAGCAGGATCATCGCCACCACCGAGAGCGGTGACAGCAGTTTGCGCCACATCTCCAGCTTGTAGCGACCAGCATCCTGCTTGTTGGCATCGAGATAGCCGATGTAGTCGAGCAGACCGGAGACCGAGAGGTTCTCGGGGTCGATACTCACCACACCCAGCTGTTTGGGCGTCAGCTCCGAGCTCCACTCCATCTTGTCATGCTGTTCGCTGCGGATCTGCGCCGGGTCGTCGAAGCGGGTAACCTGGGTCTGCTTGAGCAGCCAGTGGTGACGCTCGAACACCCCCTCCTGCGCCTGCACCACATCGATCAGCTTGCGCTCGGGGGTGAAGCGATAGAGGGTGATGCCGGTGAGGGCACCATCGTTACGCACCCCGTTGATATTGACGAAGTTGTTGCCATCGCGAGCCCACACCCCGTAGGCGGAAACCGTCAGACGACCTTCGGAGAGCGCGCCCGCCTTGATGTCATCTGCCATCCGCTTGGCGATGGGGGCCACATATTCCCCCATCAACCCCACCATGATCATCAGCGGGATCGCCGTCTTGAGCGCCGCCATCACGATACTGATCTTGGAGCGACCCGCCGCCTGCATCACCACCAGCTCGGAGCTGGTCGCCAGCTGACCCAGACCAATCAGGCCACCCAGCAGCGCGGCCAGCGGGAAGAAGAGCACCGCCTCCTTGGGCATGGAGAGCAGCACATAGTAGAGGGCGTTGATCATGTCGTAGTTGCCATCACCGACTGACTTGAGCTGCTCCACATACTTGATGAGTGCAGCAAGGCCAACCAGCGTGATTTCACACAGCAGGATCGACATGAAAATGACCCGACCGATATATCTATCGAGAATGCCAAACATCAGCAGAAGTTCCTATGTTGCAGCATCATGCTGATTTTCTGTTGAAATAGCGCCCTTTCACCCCGTTCCACCAGCTGGTGCCCTGCAGATTGAGGGGCAGGCCGATAAACAGCAGGTAACCGAGCGGCACCAGGAACATCCCCGGCCAGTAGGGCAGCCGACCGCTGTCAATGGCCGAACGGGCGGCGCTGAGCAGCAGGAAGTAGGAGAGATAGAGCATGATGGCCGGCAACAGCTTGGCGTAGCGCCCCTGACGGGGATTGACCCGCGCCAGCGGTACCACCAGCAGGGTCAGCACCGGAATGGAGAGGGGCAGCGAGATACGCCACTGCAATTCCGCCATCATGGCGTTGTCCTGGGTACCGAACAGTTCCATGGTCGGCTTGGCCGCCGCCTTGCGGTTAGAACGCTCCATCTCTTGCTGGCGGATCACCAGACCATATTCGCGAAAATCGGAGATCTGGAACTGCTTGCCGGAGAAGTTCCCCTCGTAGCGGGAGCCATCCATCAGGGTCAGCCACTGCAGACCGTTCTCATCGACCGTCACCACCCCTTCGGTCGCCACCACCACCGAGGGAGGATTGTTCCCCTCCGCCCGCTGCAGCACGAAGATCTTTTGCAGTTTTGAGCCGTTGTCGTTCAAATCCTGGATATAGGCAACCAGACGCCCCTTGTCGAGCTCCATAAAGCGGCCCGCCTGCAGGAAGGAGATACCCGGGTCCGACTTGAACTCGTCGATCACCTGATACTCGCGCTCCTTGGCCTGCGGGGCGATCCAGCCGGTATTGAACGCCGCGACCACCGCCGTCAGCAAGGCCAGCAACATGGCGCTGCGCATCACGAAACGGTGGCTGAAGCCAACCGCATGCATCACCGTCATCTCGCTTTCGGCGTAGAGGCGACCATGGGCAAACAAAATGGCTAAAAAGAGACTGATAGGCAGCATCAACAACGCCATATTGGGCAAGTTGAGCAGCAGCAGGGTGGAGACCAGACGTGTCGGCACCTCGCCATCGGCGGCGTCACCGATGATCTTGATAAATTGTTGGCTGACAAAGATAAGCAGCAATACGAATAACACTGCCAGCTGGGTTTTCAGGGTTTCCCTGAACAAATATCGGAAAACGATCACAGTCATTCCCAAGTAAACTTGTGTTTTTAGTCGAATGCCTGAAAAATAGGGCCGTATATTGGATTTTTACCAGTTTGAACTGCGGAGCCTGTGGCTGTTCGCTCCGCCTCTGATACCCCAACAAGCACCGCATTATTCAATAAAAGGTGCCTTTTGTCTTTAGGATGTAGGAGATTCCATGGAGTTCAGTGTAAAGAGTGGCAGTCCAGAGAAGCAACGGAGCGCCTGCGTCGTAGTCGGCGTATTTGAGCCTCGTCGCCTCTCTCCGGTTGCCGAACAACTGGACAAGATCAGCGATGGCTATATCAGTTCGCTGCTGCGCCGTGGCGACCTGGAAGGGAAACCAGGCCAGATGCTGCTGCTGCATCAAGTACCGGGCGTGCTCAGCGAGCGCGTACTGCTGGTCGGATGCGGCAAGGAGCGGGAACTCGACGAACGCCAGTACAAGCAGATCATCAACAAGACCATCACCACCCTGAACGAAACCGGCTCCATGGAAGCGGTCTGCTTCCTCACCGAGCTGCACGTCAAGGGTCGGGATACCTATTGGAAGGTGCGCCAGGCGGTAGAAACCACCAAGGCGGGCCTCTACAGCTTTGATCAGTTCAAGACCAACAAGGCCGAGCCACGTCGCCCGCTGCGCAAGCTGGTATTCAACGTGCCGACGCGTCGGGAACTGACAATTGGTGAAAAAGCCATCGCTCACGGTCTGGCCGTGGCCAAGGGTGTGCGGGTCTGCCGCGACGTGGCGAACATGCCGCCCAACGTCTGCAACCCGGCCTATCTGGCCTCCCAGGCCCGTCGTCTGGCCGATGCCTTCGACAACATCACCACCAAGGTGGTGGGCGAGCAGGAGATGGCCGAACTCGGCATGAACTCCTATCTGGCGGTGGCTCGCGGCTCCGACAACGAAGCCATGATGGCCATCATCGAATACAAGGGTCATCCGGATGCCAAGCCCATCGTGCTGGTCGGCAAGGGTCTGACCTTTGACTCCGGCGGCATCTCTATCAAACCGGCCGACGGCATGGACGAGATGAAGTACGACATGGGTGGCGCCGCCTCCGTGCTCGGTACCATGCATGCGCTGGCCCAGCTGCAACTGCCGATCAACGTCATCGGCGTACTGGCTGGCTGCGAGAACATGCCGGGTGGCAACGCCTATCGTCCGGGTGACATCCTCACCTCCATGTCCGGCCAGACCATCGAAGTGCTCAACACCGATGCGGAAGGTCGTCTGGTGCTGTGTGATGCGCTGACCTATGTGGACCGCTTCGATCCGGAAACCGTGATCGACGTGGCGACCCTGACCGGTGCCTGCGTCATCGCGCTGGGTCACCACACCTCGGGTCTGCTGGCCAACCACAACCCGCTGGCCCACGAGCTGCTCAACGCCTCCGAACAGGCGGGTGATCGCGCATGGCGTCTGCCGCTGTTTGACGAGTATCAGGAGCAGATCGACAGCCCGTTCGCCGACATGGCCAACATCGGCGGTCGTCCGGCCGGCACCATCACCGCGGCCGCCTTCCTGTCACGCTTCACCAAGAAGTACAACTGGGCCCACCTGGATATCGCCGGGACCGCCTGGAAGAGTGGCAAGGATAAAGGCTCTACCGGTCGTCCGGTGCCCCTGCTGACCCAGTTCCTGCTGAACCGGGCTGGCGTGGATATCGAAGAGAAAGAGTAACTCTCCCACCCTGTCTGATGCGTACATCAACGGGGTTGGCGTTACCCTGAACCACAAGGAAGAGGCCCGCCTCTTCCTTGTTTCATTCTTGAATCAGTGAGCTGCGGACGGGAAACGCCCCGTCAGCCTCATGAGGCGGTCAACAGTCCGTCACCGCAAAACGGGATCAACCTGATGAGCCAAGTGACCTTTTACCTGATGAGCGAACAGGATGACGCGCAGGCCTCTGCGGTCGAGCGACTGGCCTGCACTCTTGCGGCCGAGTCGTGGGGGGCGGGCCATATCTACCTGTTCTGCAACGATGAGACCCAGGCTCTGCGCCTCGACGAGCTGTTGTGGCAACTGCCGCCGGAGCGCTTCGTGCCGCACCAGCTGCAAGGCGAAAGCGGCATGGCCCCGGTGGAGATCGGCTATCAACCACCGAAACGGCGCTACGCCCGCCTCATCAATCTGGCCACTGCGACACCTTTGTTTGCAGGACACTTCGCTCAAGTGGTAGATTTTGTCCCCACTGACGAAACACAAAAGCAGCAAGCCCGCGAGCGCTACAAGCACTATCGCCAGGCAGGCCATACCCTCGAAATGAGGGATCAGCCCGTCCTTGCCGCACCGGATCCGGCGCAGCCCTGACTGCAACCAATTGATCCATAAAGAATCAACACCAGACTCCATCCATCCAGATTACGGCGAGACCATGGAAAAGACTTTTAATCACAACGCCATCGAACAGGCGCTCTATCAGCACTGGGAAGCCCAGGGTTACTTCAAGCCCCACGGCGACACCAGCAAAGACTCCTTCTGCATCATGATCCCGCCGCCGAACGTCACCGGCAGCCTGCACATGGGTCACGCCTTCCAGCAAACCCTGATGGATACCCTGATCCGCTACAACCGCATGCAGGGCAAAAACACCCTGTGGCAGGCAGGTACCGACCACGCCGGTATCGCCACCCAGATGGTAGTTGAGCGCAAGATCGCCGCAGAAGAGGGCAAGACTCGCCACGATTACGGCCGTGATGCCTTCATCGACAAGATTTGGCAGTGGAAGGAAGAGTCCGGTGGCACCATCACCCGCCAGATGCGCCGTCTGGGCGACTCCGTGGATTGGGAGCGCGAGCGCTTCACCATGGATGAGGGTCTCTCCGCCGCCGTGCAGGAAGTGTTTGTTCGTCTCTACGAAGATGGCCTGATGTACCGCGGCAAGCGTCTGGTGAACTGGGATCCGAAACTCAACACCGCCATCTCCGATCTGGAAGTGGAGAACCGCGAGATCAAGGGCCACATGTGGCACCTGCGCTATCCGCTGGCCAACGGCGCCAAGACCGCCGAAGGCAAGGATTACCTGATCGTCGCCACCACCCGTCCGGAGACCATGCTGGGCGATACCGCCGTGGCTGTGAACCCGGAAGACCCGCGTTACAAGGCGCTGATCGGCCAGCACATCCTGCTGCCGCTGGTGAACCGTCTGATCCCCATCGTCGCCGACGAACACGCCGATATGGAGAAGGGCACCGGTTGCGTGAAGATCACCCCGGCCCACGACTTCAACGATAACGAAGTGGGCAAGCGCCACAGCCTGCCGATGATCAACATCTTCACTCTGGACGCCCACGTGCGTGCCGAGGCCGAAGTGGTCGATACCAACGGCAACCCGAGCACTGCCTACGACGCCGCCCTGCCGGCCGAGTTCGCCGGTCTGGAGCGCTTCGCCGCCCGCAAGGCGATTCTGGCCAAGCTCGAAGAGCTGGGTCTGCTGGACGAGATCAAGGATCACATACTGCAACAGCCGTACGGCGATCGCGGTGGCGTGCCCATCGAGCCGATGCTGACCGACCAGTGGTACGTGCGCGTGGCTCCGATGGCCAAGACCGCCATCGAGGCGGTGGAAGATGGCCGTATCCAGTTCGTGCCGAAACAGTACGAAAACATGTACTTCTCCTGGATGCGCGACATTCAGGACTGGTGCGTCTCCCGTCAACTGTGGTGGGGTCACCGCATCCCGGCATGGTATGACGACGCAGGCAATGTCTACGTTGGCCGCAGCGAAGATGAAGTGCGCGCCAAGCACAGCATCCCGGCCGTAACCGTACTGCGTCAGGACGAAGACGTGCTCGACACCTGGTTCAGCTCCGCCCTGTGGACCTTCTCCACTCTGGGCTGGCCGAACAACACCGAGGCACTCAAGACCTTCCACCCGACCGACGTGCTGATGAGCGGCTTCGACATCATCTTCTTCTGGATTGCCCGGATGATCATGATGACCATGCACTTCATCAAGGACGAAAACGGCCAGCCGCAAGTCCCGTTCAAGACCGTCTACATCACAGGCCTGATCCGTGACGAAGAGGGCCAGAAGATGTCCAAGTCCAAGGGCAACGTGCTGGACCCCCTCGACATGATCGACGGCATCTCGCTGGAAGATCTGCTGGAGAAGCGCACCGGCAACATGATGCAGCCGCAGATGGCCGAGAAGATTGCCAAGCGTACCGCCAAGCAGTTCCCGGAAGGGATCGATGCCCACGGTACCGACGCCCTGCGCTTCACGCTGGCGGCGCTGGCCTCTACCGGTCGTGACATCAACTGGGACATGAAGCGCCTGGACGGCTACAACAACTTCTGCAACAAGCTGTGGAACGCCTCCCGCTATGTGCTGATGAACACCGAAGATCAGGATTGTGGCTTCAACGGCGGCGAGATGCAGTTCAGTCTGGCGGACCGCTGGATCCAGTCCCAGCTGCAAGTGGCCATCCGTGACTTCCGTACCGCCCTCGATACCTACCGCTTCGACATCGCGGCTGGCGTGCTGTACGAATTTATCTGGAACCAGTTCTGTGACTGGTATCTGGAGCTGACCAAGCCGGTGCTGACCAAGGGTTCCGAGGCCGAGCAGCGCGCTGCCCGCCACACCCTCGTCAGCGTCCTCGAGACCCTGCTGCGTCTGGCACACCCGATCATCCCGTTCATCACCGAGACCATCTGGAAATCGGTCGCGCCGCTGGCTGGCGTACACGCCGACACCATCATGATTCAGGCCTTCCCGGAGTTCGACGCCGCCAAGGTGGACGAAGCCGCGATGGCGGATCAGGAGTGGGTGAAGGAGTTCATCGTCAGCATCCGCAACATCCGCGCCGAGATGAACGTGGCCCCGAGCGTGCCCCTCAACGTGCTGCTCCAGTGCGATGCCAAGGATGCCCAGCGTGCCGCCGACAACGAGGCCTTCCTCAAGTCGCTGGCCCGTCTGGAGTCCATCCGCGTACTGGCGGACGGTGAAACAGCCCCGCTGTCAGTGAAGAAGCTGATCGGTGCCACCGAGCTGATGATCCCGATGGCCGGTCTCATCGACAAGGATGCCGAACTGGCCCGTCTGGCCAAAGAGGTTGCCCGTCTGGTGGGCGAGTGCGGCCGTATCGAAGGCAAACTCGGCAACGAAGCCTTCGTCGCCAAGGCGCCGGAAGCGGTCATCGCCAAAGAGCGCGAGAAGCTGGAAGATTACCGTCTCCAGCTGACCAAGCTGGAAGCCCAGCAGGCCGAGATCGCCGCGCTGTAAGCACCGCCCCAACCGATACAACAAAGCCCCCTGCCAAGGGGGCTTTTTCATATCCGCGCTTCCCACTTCAGCTCACCAGCAACCAGCCGCAAAAACCGAGATAGAGCAGACCGACCAGCGCCAACCGCCCGGCGGTCATGGTTCCCTTTCTGAACCCCCACCAGAGCAAGCCCACTGCCAGCAGCGTCACCAGCGAGGAGGCCATCATGGCACCATCCAGCAACCAGGGGGTGAAGATCAAGCAGAATGCCTTGGGGATAGTGCCCTGGATCATCATGGCCCCGGAGATATTGGCCAGCGCCAGCCGGTTCTTTCCCTGCCGCACCCAGATCAGCACGTTCATCAGCTCCGGCATCTCGGTCGCCACCGGACTCAGCAGCAGGGCCGCCAGCACCGGAGAGAGGCCAAACAGCTCGCCCATGCTCTCCAGCTGATGGACAAACAGCTGGGCCGCCAGCGCTACCACCACCAGCGCAGCCAACGTCTGCAGCAACACCTTGCCAAGGGGCGGGATCCCGGCATCGGGTGCCAATTTGAGGGGCTCCGGCAATTCGACTTCGTGGCTGTCACTCTGTTTCAGCTCGCGCCTTACATAGACGAGGTAGACCAGCAGGAAGAGCGGGGCCAACCAGCTCTTGCCAGTGAAGGCGACCAGCCCCAGCGCGGTCGCCACCAGAAAGATGCCGATAAACCAGCGCTGATCCCGGCCAATCTCGCGCTGCACCTCGCCATCGATGGCCCGTTCGGTACGCCCCATGCAAAGCAGCAGGGTGAGGCCGACTGCCGCATAGCCGATGGTCGCCAACACCAGTGGCCCGCCAAGGGCGGCACCGATGCCGATCTCCTGCTGGGCGGTTGTGTTGCCCATCAGCAGGGCGGTGAGGGTCACGATACACTCGGGCAGGGCTGTGCCCAGTGCCGCCAGCAGCGAACCGGTCGCGCTTTGGGAGAGTTTGAAGTGGTGGCCGGTCCACTCGATGCCGTTGACGAAGTATTCGCAGGCAAGGTAGATGGTGACCGCAGAGACGAGAAATAACAGCAGGGTAATCAACATAATAGATACCGCCAGGCGAGCAGAATAACCGATGGACCCGACATGGCTCGCCCGGCTGGCGTGCATATCGAGGCCAAAGGTCTTGCAGAGCGATAGCGCCTATCGCCGCCCATGCCATGGATGCGAGGATCCAAGAGTGTTGACATGGGCCCAGCCCGGAATGCGGGCGGGTTGCTACTCCCCAATGACTGAGGGGACGTTTTAGCAACTAGAGCGCCGCCTCACAAGGCAAATTAATGACAACTCATTCAATAAGTTGTAAGGGAATGTAACCTCGCCAGCCCCTCCTCCCCGCCGCTATTGCGCTGTTGGCACACCGATTGCTGTAGATAGTTCACTATCCACAACAGTTTGGGAAGGATGAACAATGAAACGGTGGATCCAACATTTCTATCAACTGAACCGCCTCAACTGGCTGATGGTCTGGTTGTTGCTCTGCTGCAGCATCATTCTGCTGTTTCCGGCCGGGCTGATGAAAGGGGCCGTCAGCCAGTGGGCTGCGGATCATGCGGCCTGGCTGGGAGTCGGCATGCTGATCGCCATCTCCTACTTCTGCAGTCAGGGCTTCCTGATCGCCTGGGAGTGGGCGTGCGAAGAGTGGCAGGCGCGCCGTCAGCAGGACCAGCTGGCCCAGATGATCGGCTTCCTAGACTTCAACGAGAAGGCGGTACTGCGCGAGTTCGTGCTGCAGCGTAAAAGCGTCATAAACTTGCCGATCACCGAGCCCGCCGTCAAAAACCTGATGGATGCCGGCGTCCTCACCTACGCCTACGGCAAGCCGACCCGGGAGAAGGATGACGAGAACCAGATCCGCGCCCTGATGATCGCCCTGCCCGCCCGACCGCTGCTCACCTACAAGGTGCTGGGACTGTCGCGCGGCAAGATGAGCGACGAGCAGGTGGAGCAGATCATGAATGCCAGACCCAAGTTCGCCCAGAAGGGGTTCCAGCGCTAACCGCCGCCCAGCCGCCAGATGCAAAAGAGCCGGACACTGTCCGGCTCTCTCGTTTCTGCGCGACGTTCTGTACCATCCCTTGCGTCTTGTTGTGCCCTACCCCTTGAGGCTGGAGCAAAAGCTGACATCGTCCTGCACCGGATCATCGCTCATGCTGTGATAGAGCTCGAAGCAGGGACCATTGCCAAACTCCAGCCCGGCAGCAACGATGTCGCCGATATGTTCCTGCCAACGTGGGCCATACTGACTGCGGTCGGTAATAAGATAACGGGACTGGGCATAACGACCGGCGGGAATAAGCTGGATCTCGACCGCTCCCATCCCCACCGTCCCCGCAGGCACCGTCACCCCGATGTCAGTGCGACACTGGGCTGGCGGAGTCACCTCGGGGTTATCGTGATAGATGAAGATCCACTCCCCACCTTCCAGACCGCGGGCGCTGACCCACTGATGCAGCTGGCTGCAGACGGGGTCATACCCCTCGCCATAGGGGCCGGTGACACGCATATAGGCCAGAGTGCGGGCGTCCATCTCGATGGTTTTCATGGTATTACTCCTTGCTGATGAGTGACCCTCAGCATAAGGATTAGGCAGCACAAGTGCGTGTCCATCCTTGCTCATCAAGTGTCCATTCTTGCTCTTGTCGCGGCGAAACTCTCCCGGCGTGCAACCATAGTAACGGCGAAATACCTTGGCAAACGCCTGGGAGCTGGCGAGCCCCGCCCCCAACGCAATGGCCGTGACACTGGCATCGGAATAGCAGAGCTGCCAAGCAGCCCGCTGGATGCGCAGACGACGACACATCTCCCCGGGCGTCTCCCCCGCCACAGCCGTAAACACCCGGTGAAAATGGTAGAAAGACAAGCAGGCACTGCTTGCCAGCGTTTCAATGGAGAGATCGGGATTCTGCTCCAGCGCTCGGATCACCGGGCGCAATCTGGCCTGATAATCGACCATACCGTTAGCGACTGACGCCCCCCGCGACTCTGGCCATATAGAGCGCATCCACATAACGCCCCTGGCGGAAGGCATAGTCGCGAGCCAGCCCCTCCTGAGTGAAACCGAACTTGCGATAGAGCGCCTGTGCGGCCTCATTGTCGGTATAGACGGTCAGCTCAATCCGGTGCAGGTTGAGCCAGTTATCGGCCAGATCCAGCGCCGCAGCCATCAGGGCAGAGCCAACCCCCTTGCCGGCCCAGTCATCCCGCACTCCCATGCCGATCCCGGCCACATGCTTGCGTCTGGGATTGGGCTCAACCAGCAGCGAGAGCTGGCCTACCAGCAGGCCGTCAACGTCGGCGACCAGTGCCACCACGCTGTCGCTCTCCAACCGCTTCTGCCACTGGCTAAGGGGTGGCATAGGCAGGTGCAAAGTGCCCGCCTGGGCATTAGGCATGGCGTAGAGATCCCGTAAGGCGGGGACATCGGTGGGTTCGGCATGACGGATAGTAATCTGCATATGAGGCTCCTTCTCGAAACCTCCATCATGCAATATCCGGCGCGGTTACACATCCCCCACCTGCAACCATTTGTCTTGCCTATCAAAGGGCGAGGAAAGGCCCATTGGCCGAGCACGGCGCAGATCCGTAGGCTGGCCCCATATCAACAAGGAGAGAAGCCATGACTGACAAGACCCTGCACAGCGCCAACGGCGCCCCCGTCGTCGACAACAACAACAGCCTCACCGCCGGTCCGCGCGGCCCCATCCTGATGCAAGACATCTGGTTGATGGAGAAACTCGCCCACTTCGACCGCGAGCGCATTCCCGAGCGGGTGGTTCACGCTAAGGGCTCAGGCGCCTACGGCACCTTTACCGTGACCCACGACATCAGAGCGTTCAGCAAGGCCGATCTGTTCAGCGCCATCGGCAAGCAGACGCCTGTATTCCTGCGCTTCTCCACCGTGGCCGGTGAGAAGGGCGCCGCCGATGCCGAACGCGATGTGCGCGGCTTCGCCCTCAAGTTCTATACCGAACAGGGCAACTGGGATCTGGTGGGCAACAACACCCCGGTCTTTTTCATCCGCGATCCGCTGAAATTCCCTGACTTCATCCACACCCAGAAGCGGGATCCGCGCACCAACCTGCGCAGCGCCACCGCCGCCTGGGACTTCTGGTCACGCCATCCGGAATCCCTGCATCAGGTCACCATACTGTTCAGCGATCGCGGCATCCCCAAGAGCCTGCGGGAGATGAACGGCTACGGCAGCCACACCTTCAGCTTTATCAACGATGCCAACGAGCGCTTCTGGGTCAAGTTCCACTTCAAGACCGAGCAGGGCCACAGCTTCTACACCGATGAAGAGGCCGCTACCGCTGTCGGGCAAGATCGGGAGACCAGCCAAGCGGATCTGTTCAATGCCATCGAGCGGGGCGACTTCCCGCGCTGGAAGGTCTATGTGCAGGTGATGCCGGAGGCCGAAGCCCAGACTTACAACATCCATCCGTTCGACCTCACCAAGGTGTGGCCGCACAGCGACTACCCGCTGATCCCGGTGGGCGTGCTGGAGCTCAACCAGAACCCGGACAACTACTTCGCCCATGTGGAGCAGGCCGCCTTTACCCCGGCCAACGTGGTGCCCGGTATCGGCTTCTCGCCGGATCGCATGTTGCAAGGGCGGCTCTTCTCCTACGGGGACACCCAGCGCTATCGCCTTGGCGTCAACCACGGTCTGCTGCCGGTCAATGCCCCGCGCTGCCCGTTCCATCACGGTGCCCATCGTGACGGTGCCATGCGGGCAGACAGCAATGGCGGCGCCAGCCCCAACTATCAGCCGAACCGTTTCGGTACCCAGCAGCCGAGCGAACAGCACGAACCGGCGCTGAGTCTGGAAGGGGCCGCCCTGCACTACGACTTCCGTGACTACGACAGCGACTACTACAGCCAGCCGGGCAACCTGTTCCGCATCATGGACGAGGGACAGCGTTCGCGGCTCGCCGCCAACCTGGCCCGCTCCCTTATCAATGTGGAGGATGACGCCATCGTCGCGGCCCAGCTCAAACACTTCGAACAGGCCGACCCCGAGTACGCCAAACGGGTCGAACTGGCACTGGCCGCCTTGCAGCGCTAAGCCGCAAGCAGGCAACATCTGCAAAAACAAAACGGGGGCCTGATGGCCCCCGTTCTCGTGATATTGACGGTGAGAAATAGAAAACGGAGCCCGAGGCTCCGTTTTTCAATGCAGTATCAATCCCTTACGGAACGCGCTTCGCGCTCTTCCCGCTCCCTTGCCAACAAGCGTTTGTACCACCAGCTACTGCGACGACGTTGTGCATTGGAAGAGCGACGAGCCATTTCTTAGGTTCCAGCCAAGAGAAGAAAGGAGCTGCATTATGCGACAGGGATCACGTCCATGTCTTTAGCTGGATCAAGAAAAGCCTCACTGACCCACGGAAATCGTCTTCTGAGCTTTCGCACCACGGGTGGCAGGCAACACCACCGCAGGAGAGCGCCAGGCCAACGGGCCATTGCTCTCGAGGTCGTTCTGCGGGCCGCACTCCAGCCAGATATCTCCCTGCAGAATGCGGGCCCCTTCGGAATATTTCTGATCCGCAAACCAGCAGACCCGCTCGGGCAATGAGCCCAGCGGCAACACCAGCTCGGGACTGGCAGACTCGCCCACCACAGTGGTTTTGGACGCAGCCAGAGCGGGGGTAAGACAGAGGGATGCCAGCAGGCAGAGCAGTACATTTTTCATGAGAGGGATCCTGTTTCGATGGGGGGCACTCTCGAAGAATCGACCAGCCCCGTGGTTTACTTGACTGACAATCATACTGCCTGCTGGCATTGTGGAACCAATATGGTAGCCTGCCAGCGCCTGCGGGCAGTCTCTCGCTGCCACGCGCAAACTTCCGGTGAATTTGTCACGTCCTGACAAAAAAACATAACCTTATTTATCAAATCGTTATTTGGATATTATCCCAATGCGTATTATGCCGTTGCTTCAGGCGGCCTGCCTGAGCCTGATGTTGTCCGCCTGCGTTGCCCCATTGCTGATGATGAGCCCCACCAGCCAGCTGATGTGGGCCCTGCTCAAGCCGCTGGTCGGCTTTGACCCGAACGAGGTCAATCTGTTCGAACAACCCCTGATCAAGGATCGGATGACCGCCATCCTTGGCCCCAACTACGACAGCACCATGCAGTTGCTCAAGACTGCCGACAAGTTACAGCAGGAGGGGCCGCTTTTCTATGTGGTCTCCGAGTATGCGCCGGTGCCGGATATCGCCAAGCAAGCGGGGATGGTGTGGAACTCGCAAACCAACCAGATGTCGGTATTGCTGCAAAAAGGGGATGGCACCACCCTGACCTTCGGCGAAAATCTGGCAGGCACGGCACCGACCTGGCCAACCGCCATGCAGGGCTGGCAGACCCCCACCAGCCAGCTCACCCCGGCGGCCAATGCCCTGACCGGCGCAGCGACCAATCAGAGTGGCGCCTCCCCCGTCTCCCTTGGCAGCGCGCTGGGCACAGTGACCCGCGGCGTCGCCGGCTCGCTGACCAACAGCGCAAGTCAGGCCATCAGCGGCACAGCCGCCAACGCCACAGGGCAGGCCACCCAAACAGTGAGCCAAAGCGCGACCGCACTTACCCGCACAGCAACCACCGCAGTCACTGCACCCGCCAAACAGGCGGTGAGCAGCTCCACCGCCACCGTGACGCAAGAGGCCACCAAGGCCGTTGCCGCTCCTGCCAAGCAAGCCGTCAGCAGCGCTGCTGCGACCGCAACGCAAGAAGCTACCAAGGCCGTTGCCGCTCCGGCCAAACAGGCAGTCAGCAGCGCCGCTGCAACCGCAACGCAAGAAGCCACCAAGGCTGTTGCCGCGCCTGCCAAACAAACTGTCAGCAGCTCAGCTACTACCGTGACGCAGGAGGCCACTAAGGCTGTTGCCGTTCCTGCCAAACAAACTGTCAGCAGTGTCGCTACGACCGTAACGCAGGAAGCCACCAAAGCTGTTGCCGTTCCTGCCAAACAGGCGGTCAGCAGCGCCGCTGCGACCGCGACCCAAGAAGCCACCAAGGCCGTGGCAGCACCCGCCCAGCAGGCCGTCAGTGCCGCATCCCATACGGCCGGAGATAGCATTGCCGATGCCGCGAGAGCGGCGGAAGCCAAGGCTCGCGCCAAGGCAGAGGCAGAGATGGAAGCCCTGCTCAAATAAACCGACAGGCCACCGCAAGGTGGCCTGTTTTTTATCCCGCTACCGGATCATGACGTTATGGAAAAGGCCACATAGACTGTTAGGTAACTACCCGCACAAGGAGTGCATCATGCGTCGTCTGCTCCCTGCTCTCGCTTCTCTCGCCCTGTTTATCGCGCTCCCGGCTCCGGCACTTATCTACTATTCGGAACAGAACATGCCGCTCAATGGCCAGGATAAAAATGGTCAGCCTGTGGGGTTGGCAGTCGAGTTGCTGCGCCTGATGTGGCGTGAAATGGGAGAGCCGGAGCAACCCATCCACTTTCTGCCCTGGGCCCGCGGCTGGTATCTGCTGACCCAGCAGCAAGAGGCCGTGCTGTTTACTACGGCCCATACCAAGGAGCGGGATCCCCACTTCCTCTGGGTCTGCCCCATCAGCCACTCCAGGGTCGCGCTGGTCGGCCGCAAGCAGGATGCCCCCAAAGTGGCCAGCAAAGCGGATCTCGCCAAGCTGCAGATCGGCGTGATGCAGGCGGATGTCGGGGAGCAGTTGCTGCTCAATCGCGGGATCAGCCCGGGCAATATGATGTCGGTGGAGCGGATGGAGCAGGTGGTGCGCCAGCTCATCATGGCGCGCACCGATCTGGTGGCGGGCAACGAGGTGATGTTGCGCCATCAGGCCAAGGAGCTGGGTTTCCCCAGCGAGGATTTTGTCACCGTCGCGATTCTTGAAGAGCAGGACAACTGCTTCGCCTTCAACCTGAGGGCAGACAAGCAGCAGGTTGCCCGCCTGCAACAGGCGCTGGACAAGGTCAGACAGGGGGATGAATACAAGCAGCTGGTGAAGCGCTACCAGTTGCTCAGTATCCTGCCCGAAACCAATCCCCCCATCCCGCGCCTCGAGTAACCCCGGCCCGCCCTATGGTGGGCTCGTTGTATCTCCCATCGATGAAACGGGGGATGCCTCCATCGGCGCCGTAATGAGGTGGTTCAGAAAGAGATTGAACAGCTCGGCCCGCGAGCCGAGCCGCAGCTTGCCATAGAGATGCTTGCGGTGATTCTTCACCGTACCGCTGCCAATCCCGAGCTCCGCGGCAATCGCCTCGGTATCCAATCCCTGCAACAGCAACTCCGCCACCTGCCGCTCGCGCCGGGTGAGCAGATCCCCCCCAACACTCGCCATCGCCTGCTCCACCGCACTCTTGAGGCTGGCGCTGTCTGGCAGTGCAGTGCTCTGGGCCAGCAGTGGCTGACTCTGCCGCCACTGCTGACGACAGAGCGAATGCACCAGCGGGAACAGCTGCTCCAGCCTTGCCTGCTCGTCACGGCTGAGGGTACTGCGCTTGTCGAGTCGCCCCAGAAACAGCATCAGCGTCAGCCCGTCCCGCACCGGCAGGATCAGCCCCACCTCCTCCTGCCAGCCGGTGGCCTGATAGAAGTGGTGGCGATATTCGGGATCGAGCCGCCCTTGGGAGACCTGCGCCAGGGTCCAGACGCCGGCAGGCAAGCCCTGTTCCAGCGCCTGCATAAAGGGATCCTGACTGAAGTGGCTGGTGAGGTAGCGGTCAAACAACAGAGCCCGCTGATGATTGAGGTTGTCGTAGAGGTAGACGGGGCGCTGCCCCACCCCGAGCAGCAGGGCGCAATCAAACGCCACCTGTTGCTGGATCAGCCGCACCAGCGCCGCCGCAAAGGCGCTGCTGTGCAGGGCATCGACCACCTCGGTCATGCTGCGGGTCAAGGCATCTGTGGTGAATGGCTGGGTCATGGTGACACGTTTCCGGTGACAGGGAGCGATTCCCCGCTATGGCTGAATGCTAGCACGAGAGTGGCAAAACTGTCCCTAAGGGGACATATCCGCCACCGGCCAGAACGGCGAGGATGACGGCTTTTCCCCCTGCTGTTGGAGAACCCATGATCAACCCCCACCTGCTCGATGAGCTGACCGAGCGCGGCCTTGTGGCCCAGAATTCCGACCCCGCGGCCCTGGCCGATCATCTTGCCACCCCGCGCACCGTCTATTGCGGGTTCGATCCCACTGCCGGCAGCCTGCATATCGGTCATCTGGTGCCGCTCTTGATGCTGCGCCGCTTCCAACTGGCGGGCCACACCCCGGTGGCTCTGGTGGGCGGGGCGACCGGCCTTATCGGCGATCCCAGCTTCAAGGCGACCGAGCGCAGCCTCAACAGTGCCGATACCGTGCAGGGTTGGGTCGCCAGCCTGTCTGCCCAAATAAGGGCGCTGCTGCCCGCCGATGAGGGCCTGTCGGCCCCGCAACTGGTCAACAATGGCGACTGGATGGGGCAGATGTCCGCCCTCGATTTTCTGCGGGATATCGGCAAGCACTTCTCGGTCAATGCCATGCTGGCGCGGGAATCGGTGCGCCAGCGGCTGGCTCGCCCGGATCAGGGCATCTCGTTCACCGAGTTCTCCTACGCTCTGCTGCAATCCTACGACTTTGCGGTGCTGCACCAGCGGCTCGGTTGCACCCTGCAGATTGGCGGCAACGACCAGTGGGGCAATATCACCAGCGGCATGGATCTCACCCGCCGCCTCCATCAGGCGCAGGTACACGGCATGACCCTGCCCCTTATCACCAAGGCGGACGGCACCAAGTTCGGCAAAACCGAAGGGGGCGCGGTCTGGCTCGATCCGGCGCTCACCTCCCCTTACGCCTTCTACCAGTTCTGGCTCGGCACCGCGGATGAGGATGTCTACCGCTTCCTGCGCTACTACAGCTTTATGTCGCTGAGCGAGATTGATGCACTGGAAGCGGAAGATGCGAAGCGGCAGGGGCGCAAGCAGGCCCAGCAGGTGCTGGCGAACGAGCTGACCGAGCTGGTGCACGGCAAGGCGGCGTTGGCGGCAGTGCAGCGCATCAGCGAGCTGCTGTTTAGCGGCGATGTTGCCCGCCTCGGCGAGAGCGATCTGGCCCAGCTGGCGCAGGATGGCATGCCGAGCAGCACCGTCAGCGGCGAGACGGATCTGGTCAGTCTGCTGGTCAGCTGCGGTCTGGCTAACTCCAGGCGTATCGCCCGCGAACTGCTGGCGGCGGGCGCTATCAGCCTCAATGGTGTGCTCAAGCAGGATGATCAGCTGAGCGCCACTGATCGGCTGTTTGGTCGCTACCTGCTGCTGCGCCGGGGCAAGAAGCAGTATCACCTGGTGGAGTGGCAATAAGCCGCAGGGCGGGGAGCTCAGCTTCCCCGCCCGCACCCTGAACCCCTTTTGAATCCCGAGTTGCGATCCCCCTCACAGCCTCTCCCGTCAGCAGCCACCATACTGGCACCGGCGAACATGGAGTACGCCACACAATCTGTTCCTCACGAATCAACAAGGATGCTGATGATGAAGAGATGGCTTCTGGTGCTGCTCTGCACCCTGCCCATGCTGGCACACGCCAGCGGATACACCCAGACCCGCTACCCCATAGTGCTGGTGCACGGCCTGTTCGGCTTCGACAAGCTGCTCGGGGTCGATTACTTCTACGGCATTCCCCAGGCCCTGAGCCGGGATGGTGCCAAAGTCTACGTGGCTCAGGTGTCGGCCACCGCCAGTTCGGAGCAACGGGGCGAACAGCTGCTCGCCCAAGTTGAGCTGCTGCTGGCGGCCACCGGCGCCGAGAAGGTCAACCTGATCGGCCACTCCCACGGCGGCCCTACCATCCGCTATGTCGCCTCGGTCGCCCCCGAGCTGGTTGCCTCCGCCACCAGCGTCGGCGGGGTCAACTATGGCTCCGAGATTGCCGATCTGGTGCGGGCCAATGCCGCCCCCGGCAGCGCCGCCGAGAAGCTGGCGGCCGCTGCGGCCCACGCCCTCTCCGGCATGATTTCACTGCTCTCGGGCGGGAGCCAGCTACCGCAAGATCCGGTCGCAGCCCTCGATGCCCTCACCAGCAAGGGGGCCAGCCAGTTCAACCAGCGCTACCCGGAGGGGCTGCCCAGCCGCTATTGCGGCGAGGGGCCGATGCAGGCCAGCAACGGCGTCTACTACTTCTCCTGGAGCGGACGCGGCAACCTGACCAATCTGCTGGATCCGGTGGATCCGGCGCTGGCGCTGACCGGCGCCTTCTTCAAGGAGCCCAATGACGGACTGGTCGGGGTCTGCAGCAGCCACCTCGGCAAGGTGATCGGCACCGGCTACCGGATGAACCATCTGGACGAAGTGAACCAGTCCTTCGGCATCCACCATCTGTTCGAGACCGATCCGGTCACCCTCTATCGCCAGCATGCGAACCGACTCAAGGAGCTGGGACTATGAAGATAGCCACCCTGCTCGTCGTGCCCTGCGCCATCACCCTGCTGCTTGGCGGGGTATTGCTCTGGCCCACGGCACCGACGGCAGACTCATCAACAGATCAAGCCAATCAGCATGCACAGAGCCACCCGCACGCTCCCGAGCAGGAGGCCGCCGATGCCCTGCAGGCGCGCTATCGCACCTTTGTCTCCGCCCAGAGCAGCCTGACGGTGCCCACCGAGATCTCCCTCGCCAGCCTGCAGATCCTGTTTGACGAGCGGGAGCAGCTGCGCCAGCAGAGCTTTACCCCGGCCGAGCAGGCCCAGCTGTTTGCCGAGGATCGGCTGATGGAGCAGCTGACCCTGCGCCGCAGGGCGCTGGCGGAGGCGAGAGACAGCGACAAGTCGCAGCTGGCCAGCGAGCTGGATCTCTGGCTGGCGGAGCAACCGGACTGGTTTCGCGAGGCGGAGGCCAACAGCCGCCTGCTTGAGGAGTTGCAAGAGCTGGCGCAGATGGACCCGGCCAAACGGGAGGCTCTGCTGCTGGAGATAGGGGGGCCGGAAGCGGTGGATCGGATGCGCCAGCTGGAGCAGAACCGGCAAGGGTTCGAGAAGCAGCTCAGCGGCTTTCTGGCCGAGCTCAGGCAACTGCCGAACGAGGCCCGGGCCGAACAGCAGCAGGAGCTGCTGGCACGCTGGTTCGAGCCCGGACAGTGGCGCCGGGTCGAGGCACTCACCCGGCTCAAACTGGGGGAGCCACAAGCCGAATGAGAAGGGGGCCCGTGATGGGCCCCCTTGCTATTACGCTTATTGCGGCTTGTTGGCACCCGGCAGCGGCTGCCAGGTGAGGCGGGTCACCTGAGTGCCCTGCACCTCGCACTTGAGGCTCAGCTCCTGCCACCCCTTCTCCTGACGCAGGGAGACCTCCCCCTCGATCCCCTGCTCGCCAATCTTCAGCTTATCCTGCTCGAAGATCACCTTGTCGCCATGGGCGAGATCCATCAGTTTGCCGTTGCATAGCCAGTGAGCGAGATCCGCCCCCTTCAGCTTGACGCCACCCTTGGCCGCCTTCTGTTCGGCCGCGCTCACCACAAACAGCTTGCTCAGCTCGGCGGCCCGCTTGGTGAGCCACTCCTGACGCTGCTGCATGCTCATCTTGCTGACGAACTCGGCGGGCTGCCCCTTCTCGTCCAGCCATTGGGTCAGCTTGCCGCTGTCATCAAAGGCAAACTGGGCGGCGGGCTCTTTGACCCCGAACAGCTTGCCGCCCTTGAAGTAGTAGCGGCTCTCCCCTTCCAGCTTGCCCAGCTCGTTCATGATGGGCACGGCGATGATGACGGGGGCGCCATCGATCCAGGCCTTGATATCGACGCCGTCATGGCTGAATTGACGGGTATCGAGGGCGCTCTCGGCCCCCTTCTCCATCAGGGTAAACTGCTCAGCGAGAGAAGCGGCCAGAGAAGGGAGGGAGCAGAATCCCAGGGTCAGCGCGATCGCTGTGTTGCGCATTGAGTTGTACATAGCACTCCTGTGATGGGCCATCCGGCCCGTGGTTAACTCTCTGTCAGCCAGGCCCGCAGCCCTTCCCGGTGAGCATCGCTCAGGGGCAGGGATTGGCGGGCCCGGTAGTCAAAATGGATCAGGGTCGTTTCGGCGGTGACGGCCAGTTCGCCGCCCTGCCAGGCCTCCTGCCAGACCGTAAATGAGCTGGTGCCAATGCGGCGCACGCCGGTCTTGATGGTGACCGGCTGGCCGTAGAACAGCTCCCGTTTGAACTGCACCGTATAGCCCGCGATGATCAGGTGCCAGTTATGCACATCCAGATCGGGGGAGAAGATCCGGAACAGGGGATCCCGCGCCGATTCGAACCAGACCGCCGGCACCGTATTGTTGATATGGCCGAGGGCATCCGTCTCCTGAAAGCGGGGTTGGATCTGCATTTCCAGCATGGGTTGACTCCTTGTCTCTTTGTTTCTGTCCTTGTCCTGTTGATTGGACATCAGTGGCCAATGGGGTGGCTGCCGGGCATCACCAGCGGATCAGCATGTTACATGATACTGCTGGGCCAAGGACAGGGATGCCCACGACCCTGCGCGACCGGCCAGCGGGTGTCGCAGCACGGCGGATTGTTGGGCTGCACAGAAAAGCGGGCAGTAAAAAGCCCCGCACATCTTGGCTGTGCGGGGCGGGTACAGATAACCAAACGGCTTGGGGACTAGCCGAGCAGATCGAAGCGATCCGCATTCATCACCTTGTTCCAGGCGGTGATGAAGTCACAGACAAACTTCTCCTTGTTGTCATCCTGGGCATAGACCTCGGCATAAGCGCGCAGCACCGAATTGGAGCCGAACACCAGATCCACCCGGGTGGCCGTCCACTTCAGCGTGCCGCTGCGGCGATCGCGGATCTCGAAGAGATTGCTCGCTTTCGGCAGCCACTGGTAGCCCATGTCAGTCAGGTTGACGAAGAAGTCGTTGCTGAGTACCCCGACCCGATCGGTAAAGACCCCGTGCCCGGTACCGCCGTGGTTGGTGCCGAGCACCCGCATCCCGCCGACCAGCGCCGTCATCTCGCAGGCGGTGAGCCCCATCAGCTGGGCGCGATCCAGCAGCAGCTCCTCCGCCGTCACTACATAGTCCTGCTTCAGCCAGTTGCGGAAGCCGTCGGCCAACGGCTCCAGCACCTCGAACGAGGCCACATCGGTCTGGGCCTGAGTGGCGTCCCCCCGGCCCAGCGCAAACGGCACGCTCACCGTCACCCCGGCGGCCTGCGCAGCCTGCTCGATGGCGAGGTTGCCCCCCAGCACGATGAGATCCGCGACGCTGACGCCACACTCGGCCGCCAGCTTGTCATAGACCGCCAACACCTTCGCCAGCCGCACCGGTTCATTGCCCGGCCAATCCTTCTGCGGCGCCAGCCGGATGCGGGCACCGTTGGCACCGCCCCGCTTATCAGAGCCACGGAAGGTACGGGCGCTATCCCAGGCGGTACTCACCCGCTCGCTGATGGAGAGGCCGCTGGCGGCGATCCTGGCCTTCACCGCCGCCACGTCATAATCGGCGCGTCCGGCTGGCACCGGATCCTGCCAGATCAGATCTTCTGTCGGCACATAGGGGCCGACATAGCGGCTCTTCGGCCCCATATCCCTGTGGGTCAGCTTGAACCAGGCGCGGGCGAAGGCGTCGGAGAAGGCCGCCGGATCATCGCGGAAGCGCTCGGCAATCTTGCGGTACTCGGGGTCGAATTTGAGCGCCATGTCGGCATCCGTCATCATGGGTTTGCAGCGGATCGACGGATCTTCCACATCCACCGGCATATCCTCTTCGGCGATATTGATCGGTTCCCACTGATGGGCCCCCGCCGGTGACTTCTGCAACCACCAGTCGTACTTGAACAGCAGCTCGAAGTAGCCGTTGTCCCATTGGGTCGGGTGGGTGGTCCAGGCCCCCTCGATGCCGCTGGTCACAGTGTTGCGGCCGATGCCGCGGCTGTGGTGATTGATCCAGCCGAGCCCCTGCTCCTCGAGGCTGGCCCCTTCCGGCTCGGGCCCAAGCTGTTTGGCATCGCCGTTGCCGTGAGCCTTGCCGACGGTGTGGCCACCGGCGGTCAACGCCACCGTCTCTTCATCATCCATCGCCATGCGAGCGAAGGTGACCCGCATATCCTGCGCGGTTTTCAGGGGATCGGGCTTGCCATCCACCCCTTCCGGGTTGACGTAGATAAGCCCCATCATCACCGCCGCCAGCGGGTTTTCCAGATCCCGCTCGCCGGAGTAACGACCGCCCGGCTTGCCGCTGGGCGCCAGCCACTCTTTCTCCGATCCCCAGTAGATATCCTTCTCCGGGTGCCAGATATCCTCGCGGCCAAAGGCGAAGCCAAAGGTCTTGAGCCCCATGGACTCATAGGCCACGGTGCCCGCCAGAATGATCAGGTCGGCCCAGCTGATCTTGTTGCCGTACTTCTTCTTGATGGGCCACAGCAGGCGACGGGCCTTGTCGAGGTTGGCGTTATCCGGCCAGGAGTTGAGGGGGGCGAAACGCTGGTTGCCGCTGCCACCGCCGCCCCGGCCATCGGCGATACGGTAAGTCCCGGCCGAGTGCCAGGCCATGCGGATCATCAGGCCGCCGTAGTGGCCCCAGTCGGCGGGCCACCACTCCTGACTGTCGGTCATCAGGGCGGTCACATCCTGCTTGAGGGCCGCCATATCGAGCCCCTTCAAGGCTTCCCGATAGTTGAAACCGGCCCCCAGCGGATTGGTCTTGGTATCGTGTTGGTGAAGAATGTCGAGGTTGAGGCTCTTCGGCCACCACTCCATTCTGGACGTCTCGACGGAAGTGGTTCCCCCGTGCATGACCGGGCATTTTCCTGCGGAACTGTCTGAATTGTTGCTCATCGTTTTCCTCATTTGCTCTGCTGTCCATAACCTGAAACAGCATGGCACAGAGGCGTGACACAAACTGTGCAGCAGCGGCCGATTTACGGATCTTTCACGCAAGCGGCCACGGAGCACTCGTCGGCCGCGACAGAAATTGGACGAACTATGGCGCCTCTGCGGGCTGATGGGGCGGCTCGGGCCGCAGCCAGGCACTGCGAAAATCGAACCAGCCGAGCGCCGTCATCCGCACCCCGTGCACGCCGACCCGGCTCTCCAGCTCCAGCCAGTGGTGAAACAGCGGCACAAACCAGCTCTGCTGCTGCACAGTTGCCAGCAGAGCGCGGGGGCCGGGCTCCTCACCGCTGGCGCGCCACTGCATCAACCCCTGCCACAACTCATGCTGACTGCTCCACACCTTGCGCAGCAACGGGGTCCCCTGCAACCAGGCGTAGGGGGCAAAGGGGCCGGCATGTTCGAGGTTGAGGGTGCCGAGCCAGAGATCCACATCCTCATCCTCGCCGCTCACCCAGCGACCGTAATCGAGGGTGCGTACCTCCAGCCGGATCCCCTGTTCGGCCAGCAGGCTGCTCATGGCGTTGGCGCACTCGTTGAATTCCAGATGCTGGTTGAAGCAGGCGAGCACCAGTCTTCCCGGCAACTGCGCCGGTGTGGGCAAGGGCGCGGGCAGCGCTTCGCGCCAGTGGGGCAGCAGGCCGAGGGCGCTGGTCCAGCCCCGTTGCAACTCGGGGGCGACCCGCCCCATCAGAGCCACCGGATTGAGCAGTTGGCCGAGCCACTGGCGCAGAGCGGGATCCTGCAAGGATCCGGAACGATCGTCCTGCAGCAGGAAGTAGCAGCCCGACTCCAGCTCCGATTCGCCGCGCATGGTGCCGAGCTCAGGGCTGTCGCGTCCCAGCTGCAGGTGGGTCTCCAATCGCTCCGCCAGCTCCGGCAGCATCCAGATATCGATCTCGTCGAGCAGGGCCCGCAGGCCGAAGTAGTCATCAAACGCCGCAAGGCAAAGATGCAGGGGATCGTTGGCGGCCACCCGGTAGGGGCCGGTGCCCACAGGTTGCAGAGCAAAGCCCGCCTCCCCCTTGAGCTCCCGCGGCAAAATGGTCGCCACCGACTCCGCCAGCAGGTGGGGCAGCCAGGGATCCGGGCTGTCGAGATAGAGATCCAGGGTGCGCGGCCAGGGGCTCTCCAGCCGATCCAGATGGGCGAACAGCGGGCGATCCCGCAGGGCCAGCAGACTCTCCATCACATCTTCCACCACCAGCTCGCGACCGTGGTGAAAGCGCACCGCCGGGCGCAGGTAGAAACGCCAATGGCAAGGGCCCAGACACTCCCAGTGGTGGGCCAGATCCCCTTCGATTTCCCCATTTTCCTCATTTCGCCGGGTAAGGCCGTTGAAGATCTGGCGGCTCAGGTGAATTTCGGAGCGGCGCATCGGGCCGGTGGGCAGCAACTGCGGCAACGGCCGGTAGTATGGCACCCGCAGGATCTGGCGCCCCTCGCGGGTGGCCTGACCGAGCTGTTCGATCAACAGCGGAGTGAGCAGATCGAGGCGATCTTCGGCCAGCCGCACCGCCTGCGCCAGCTGGCCCTGGCTGAGCAGATCCCGCAAGCGGCGCCGGGTCAGGCTCTCCTGACTGTCGAGCAGGGTGAGTCGGGAGCGCCGCCCCCGCCCCGCTTCCGCCGACCAGCTGAGCCAGCCCTGATCCTGCATCCGCCGCAGCAGCAGGCGGGCGTTGCGCGGGGTGCAGCAGAGCAGATCCGCCACCTCGGCGAGGCTGATCTCCCGCTCGTCGCTGCCAAGCAGCTGGGCGAGTCGTTGAAATTGCTGGTAGAGGCGACCGGTCGGCATAAAAGAGGAAATCCCGTTGCTGTAATTCATCAGTTTTTACTTCCGCATTTTAGCTCAATACTGCTGATGAACGTGAGAACCACTGCACAGGAGCACCATCATGAGCCACGCCAACCCCATCAAACCGAACCGGATCCAGCAGACCTTGCGCCGTTACTTCAAGCGGATCCTGCCACGCCCGCTGGCGCTCATCGAGGATCCCATGCAGCAGCTCAACCGCCTGATGCAGTGGGATATGAACCAGATCGATGACAAGGAGTATCGCCGTCGTCTCTGAGTGCGGGCCATACCAACCACTCAGGACGGGCATCCCCTGCGGGCGACATTGCTTTACCGGATCTTGCTGTTTACATCGGCCACGGGCCTGATAGATTGGACGTCTATCCATCTATAACTGCCATAAGCAACATCCAACAAGGAGTGTGTGATGAAAGATGCGACCCTGGCCCTGCACCACGGCTTTTCCAACGACCCCACCACCAAGGCGGTCGCCGTGCCCATCTACCAGACGGTGGCCTACGAGTTCGAGAGCGCCCAGCACGGGGCGGATCTGTTCAATCTGGCGGTGCCGGGCAACATCTACACCCGCATCATGAACCCCACTAATGATGTGCTGGAGCAGCGGATGGCCGCGCTGGAAGGGGGGATTGCCGCGCTGGTGGTCTCGGCAGGTTCCGCCGCCATCACCTACGCCATTCAGACGCTGACCGCCGCCGGTGACAACATTGTCTCCACACCCCAGCTCTATGGCGGCACCTATACCTTGTTCGCCCACATGCTGCCGAGCTTCGGGGTCGAGGTGCGCTTCGCCAGGGATGACAGCGCCGAAGCCATCGCCGCCCTTATCGACGACAAGACCAAGGCGGTCTACTGCGAGAGCATCGGCAACCCGGCGGGCAATATCGTCGATCTGGCCGCGCTGGCCAAGGCCGCCCACGCCCGCGGCGTGCCGCTTATCGTCGACAACACGGTCGCCACCCCGGTGCTCTGCAAGCCCATCGAACACGGCGCCGACATCGTGGTACACAGCCTGACCAAATATGTCGGCGGCCACGGCAACTCGCTGGGTGGCGTCATCGTCGACTCGGGCAAGTTCCCCTGGGCGGATCACGCCGAACGCTTCCCTCAGCTCACCAAACCCGAACCCTCCTACCACGGGGTGGTCTACACCGAGGCCTTTGGCCCCGCTGCCTTTATCGGGCGGGTGCGTACCGTGCCGCTGCGCAATACCGGCGCGGCGCTGGCGCCGATGAACGCCTTCCTGCTGCTGCAGGGGCTGGAGACCCTGAGCCTGCGCATGGAGCGCCACGTCGACAACGCCCTGCGGGTTGCCAATCACCTCAAGCATCACCCCAAGGTGGCCTGGGTCAGCTATGCCGGTCTGCCGGGTCATCCCCACTATCTGCTGGCAGAGAAGTACATGGCCGGTCGCCCCTCGGCCATCCTCTCCTTCGGCCTGAAGGATGGTTACGAGGCGGGGGTGCGCTTCTACGATGCGCTCAAGATCTTCAAGCGGCTGGTCAACATCGGCGACGCCAAGTCGCTGGCCTGCCACCCGGCCTCCACCACCCATCGCCAGTTGAGCGAGGAGGAGCAGGCCAAGGCCGGGGTGAAACCCGAGATGATCCGGCTGTCGGTGGGGATCGAGGCGATCGAGGACATACTGGCGGATCTGGATCAGGCGCTGGAGGCCTGAGTCAGTCAACGAGGGAGCGGGCATCAGCCCGCTCTTTTTTTACTGCCGGTGAACCGCCCCCCTCGCCCGCTCGTATACCCCAGCCTGCCACCGAATCGAGGTCCTTATGATAGTCCTGCACCACCTGAACAAATCCCGCTCCCAACGCATCATCTGGCTGCTCGAAGAGCTGGGCCAGCCCTATGAGATCAAGGCGTATCAGCGCGATGCCGCGACCTTTCTGGCACCGCCCGAGCTAAAAGCCATCCACCCCCTCGGCAAGTCGCCGGTCATCGAGTTCGACGGCCGGGTGCTGGCGGAATCGGGCGCCATCACCGAGTACCTGATCGCCCGCTACGCCGCCGAGCGGCTGGCTCCGGCATCAGATAGCCCCGACTATCCCGAATATCTGCAGTGGCTCCACTTCGCCGAGAGCTCGGGCATCCTGCCGCTGCTACTGGATATGTTTGTGCGCAAAGATGGCAGCCCGATGCGCTTCCTGCCGGACTACGCCAAGGCGGAGTGTGCCAAGGTGCTGGGCTACCTCAATGAGGTACTGGCGAATCGCCACTATCTGGTGGGGGATCGCCTCTCCGGCGCCGACATCATGAACTCCTTCCTGGTGGATCTGCTGGCACAAAGCGGCCAGCTGGCCCACTTCCCGCATCTGCAAGCCTACTGGCAGCGCCTCAATACCCATCCGGCTCGCCAGAAGGCCATGGAGCTGGAATGCGAGCTGGATCAGCGCCCCTGACCGAACAGCCACCATGTAAAACGCCCCGACCGTCGGGGAGTTTTTGTTATGCAGGCAGAGCGCGGTTTACTTGGCCAGCGGCACCTTGTCGCGGCGCGACTTCCACCACCAGCGCAGCCGGATCTGGGAGATCAGCATCCCCGCCAGCATCAGCGAACAGCCCGCCACCGTCTGCTCATCCAGCGTTTCGCCCAGCAGCAACACGCCACCCACGGCGGCAAAGACTGTCTCCAGACTGAGAATGATGGCGGCATGGGCCGGATGGGCACCGCGCTGCCCCAGCACCTGCAGGGTATAGCCAACCCCCACCGAGACCAGACCGGCGTAGAGCAGCGCCTGCCAACCGGCAACCGCCCCGGCCACCGTCGGCGTCTCGATGATGAAGGCGGTCACGAGGCTGAGCAGACCGCACACCACAAACTGCACGCAAGCCAGCTTGATGGGGGCCACCCGGTTGGAGTAGTGATCCACCAGCAGCAGGTGAACGGCCCAGAAGAGAGCACCTACTACCTGCAACAGATCGCCAAAGCCGATGGTGAACTCGTCGGTGACGCTCAACACATAGAGGCCCGTCAGAGCAATCAGGGCACCAATCCAGGTATTGAGCCCGCTCTTGTGGCGCAGCAGCAGCCCCAGTACCGGCACCAGAATGATGTAGAGCCCGGTGATGAAACCTGCCTTGGCGGCCGTGGTGTAGAGCAGTCCCACCTGCTGCAGGGAGGCGGCACAGAACAGCACCAGCCCGGCCAGCACACCACCGATCAGCAGCTGGCGATGGTCGCCCGCGACGGCAACAGGTTGTCGGGATTTGAGCCACCAGAGCAGCGGCAGCAGGGAGAGGGCGCCGAGCAGAAAGCGCAGGCCATTGAAGGTATAGGGCCCCATGTGATCCATCCCGAGGCGCTGGGCGACAAAGCCCATACCCCAGATGGTGGCAGCCATCAGCAACATCAGATTGGAGCGCATGGCGATTCTTCCTTAAATCGGCGCGTGACGGGTTATCCGATCCAAGATACCCGCCTCCCTATCCTCTTGTCTCCACTCTTTGTCTTCGCTCTCGCTCTCCACGCTCTGCATCGCACTGCTTTTGAGCACCGCGAGTGTTACAGCAGCGAGGGCTTGGTGAACACGGCCAACAGGGCAATCAGTAGCAGATTGCCCCGCAGGATCCACACCACCCGGAAGTGCTGCTGGATCGAGATCATCGGCGCCTTGCCCAGACGCAGGGCGCGACGCCAGCGATAGAAGAGGCGACTGGGATAAACGAGGGAGCCAACAATCAGCAGAAACAGCCCCATCTTGAGGCCGTGGGCAGGATGGGCAAAGATCTCTGCCACCGAGCTGGCATGCTCGAGGGCCAGCAGACACCCGGTCGCAAAGATGGAGAAGAGCGCCAGCGCCGCCACCCCATCTGCCAGCAGCAGGCGGCGCACTCGCAGCATGTTCAGGCCGCGCCGAAAGATCAGATACTCGACACAGAGGGCAAGGATTAGCACCGCTATGCTGCCATAATGAATCATTGAGAGCAGAGTGTGGTTCAGCATCGGAAACATCTCATTTGCTGCCTTTAGACGAGCTGCACAGCATCATATATGCTGGTGCCACCCGAGACGAAAAGGATCTGTTCATGTCCCCCGCCAAGCCCAAGAACACTTGGTCTTTGATCACCCGCATGCGGCTGGGCCTCCTCTTGCTCTTTATCCCTGTGTTGCTGCTCGGCAGCATCTACTACCTGCATATGGAGCGCACCCTGCGCCACGAGCAGCAACAGAACCTGATTGCTCGCAACACCCAGTATTTCCATACCTTGATCGAACCCTATCTGGCGACCCTCAAACGCCAGTTTACGCTCATTTATCAGCAGGTAAATTATCGGGATTTCAGCGGCCCGGAGATCCTTAACGGCGAGCGCTACCTGCAACAGTGGCAGGCCTATCACAAGGTGATGGAGCTCGATTACGTCTACGTGGGCACCGAGCATCGCAAGATGCTGATCCACCCCTCCTGGCAGGCCGACGAGAAGTTCGATCCCAGAACCCGCCCCTGGTATCTGCTGGCATCCAGCCATCCCGGACAGATTGTCTGGACCGATCCTTATTACGACTACACCTTGGGCACTCTCACCATGGCGCTGGCCCGGGTAATTGAAGATCCTGACGGCAAGAGGGTTGGCGTACTCTCGCTGGATACCCAGCTCACCCCCCTCGCCAGCTGGCTAAACAGTCGGCATGATCTGAGTCACCATCTGGGCAATGGCTATCAGATCCTGCTCAACCATGACGGGCTGGTGCTGGCCCATCCGGATCGCGAACGGGTATTCAAACCCCTCGCTCACCCCGACTGGCTGGCCCGGATGCAACTGCCGCAGGGCTTTTTCCTCGATGATGCCAGCGGCCTGATGGTCTCCTACTACCGTATCCCCGAGCAGCGCTGGATCCTGCTCAGCGTCGAGCCGACTGCCAGCATGCAGCAGGTGATCGACAGCGTCTCCATCAATGTGCAGCTGATGATTGCCGTCGCCTGCATTCTCTATCTGCTGCTGGCCCTGCTCTGGTCCCGTTACTTCCGCCGGATGCTGGGGGAGATCACCCTGCTGATCCGCGCCAGCCGCTCCGGCGGTATCGCCTACAACGGCCGCCGCATGCTGGAGCTGGCCAAGGTCTATGAAGAGATGGATGCCGCCAGCCAGGACTTTGCCCAGATCCGCCTGCAAGCCCATCAGGACAAGCTCACCGGACTCTACAACCGTCGTTTCTTCGACGAGTGCCTGCAAAAGCAGCTCAACAGTGGCGCTCCCTTCGGGGTGGTGATGTTCGATCTGGATGATTTCAAGCGGGTCAACGATACCCATGGCCATCAGGCAGGGGATGTGGTGCTCAAGCGGGTGAGCAAGCTGGGCATGAATCTGTTCCACGAGTGGGGCTGGTTCTGCCGCTATGGCGGCGAGGAGCTGGTGCTGATCTTCCGTTACGGCGAAGAGCAGCCGATGCTCCCCTCCCTGCTGGAAGCGTTCCGGCTCGGGGTGGAACAACTGGAGTGGCGCGAACCCGATCTCACTATCACCATCAGCGGCGGGGTGGCTTTCAGCCGCTCCGGGCTCTCGGCCAAAGAGCTGGTGGAGCTGGCCGACAAGGGGGTCTATCAGGCCAAGCGGGAGGGGAAAAACCGTATCTGCTTCCCGCTGCGTCACACCCCTCACCAGAGTGCCGAGGAGGAAGTGCCCGCCTTTGGCGAACCCCGGCAACAAACCAACGAGGGGTAGCCACCGCCGCCGGCATCAACCACAACGCCGTCACGATAAACAAAGAGAGAGGCTCCAGCCTCTCTCTTTGTTTATCGTGCTTCTTGCCACACGTGAAGCCAGTGTGGCGCGCGACTCAGCGCTGCCACTCCCACACCGGCCAGCCCAGCTCCTCGGCCTGCTGACGCAGTGCGGGGGCAGGATTGACCGCATGGGGATGGCTCACCGCCCGCAGCATGGGCAGATCGTTGTGAGAGTCGCTGTAGCCAAAGCTCCCCTGCCAGAGGTTGTCCCGCCCGGCAAAGAGCTGGTTGATGCGGGCCACCTTGCCTTCGCGAAAACTGAGGGTGCCGCGGGTCTGGCCGGTCAGCATCCCCTCCTCCTCATCGAGCAGGATGGCGACGCAGTGATCCATCTCCAACATCTTCGCCATGGGCGCCACCAGATGCTCGCCGGAGGCGGAGATAAGCACCAGGTCGTCGCCCCGCTCCCGATGCCATTCGATACGCGCCAACCCCTCGGGGTAGAGGCGCTCGCGCAACACCTGCTCGGCAAAGCGGGTAGAGAGCGAGTCGAGCCACTGGCGCGTCTTGCCCGCCAGCGGTTGCAGGGTGAAGGCCATGTACTGGTGCATATCCATCTTGCCCTGATGGTAGAGGGACATCATGGCCTGCTCCTCGGCGATCATGCTGGCGGGGGCCAGCTCCTCGGCCACCATGTACTCCAGCCAGAGGCTGGCGGAATCCCCGGCAATCAGGGTCTCGTCCAGATCAAACAGTGCCAGTGCCATGGGCGCTCCTCGCAGTGAAAATGGAAATGAAATGCGGCCTCATGCTACCTCACAGAGTTGATCCCGGGCCACCGCCAGGGTCACGGCACTGCCGGTTGCCAGCAGATCGCCAGCCGAGCGGTTGAGGCAATCCACCGTCAACAGCCCCGCCTCGCACTCCACCTGATAACGGATCACGTTGCCGAGCAACTGTTGCTGACGAACGATGCCGGGCAGGCTGGGCTCGCTGCTGGTCGCCCCTGCGGGCAGCAGGGTAATGGACTCCGGCCGCAGCGCCAGCTTGCCCTGAAAACGGGGGCCAAACAGTGACTTGCCCTGCTCTGTGCCAAGCAGGTTGTAGTTGCCGATAAAGCCTGCCACAAACTCGCTGGCGGGACGGGTATAGATCTCCTCCGGTGTACCGCTCTGGACGATGGATCCCTTGTTCATCAGGAAGATCCGGTCCGACATGGTCAGTGCCTCCTCCTGATCGTGGGTCACGAAGATGGTGGTGAGCTCAAGGCGCTGCTGGATCTCGCGGATCTGCTGGCGCAGGCTGCGGCGGATACGGGCATCCAGCGCCGAGAGCGGCTCATCCAGCAGCAGGATCCGCGGCTGCACCACCAGAGCTCGGGCCAGTGCCACCCGCTGGCGCTGGCCGCCGGAAAGCTCGGCCGGATAGCGGCGCTCGAAGCCGGTCAGCTCCACCAGCGCCAGCGCCTCCTGCACGCTGGCGGCGAGATCCCGTCCCGGCTGGGGCTTCATCTTGAGGCCGAAGGCAACGTTGTCCCACACCGTCATGTTGGGGAACAGCGCATAACTCTGGAACACCATGCCGATGCCGCGCTTCTGGGGCGCCTGCCAGGTGATCTCTTCACCGGCCACCCGCACCTGGCCGCCATCCACCGGAGTGAGCCCGGCCAGCGCCCGCAGCAGGGTGGACTTGCCGCAGCCGGAGGGGCCGAGCAGGGTCACCAGCTCCCCCTTGCGAATGCCGAATTCGATCCCCTCGAACACCGGCGTATCGCCGTAGGATTTGTGCAACTGATTGACTTCTAAATGAAACATCTTGGATCACCGATGAAATCTGTTGGCCGCCCAGGTGAGCAGCAGGGTCAGCAGGAAGTAGCTCATCACCAGCGCACTGGTGAAGTGGCCAGAAGTGGCGCGCATGTTGTAGAGGTAGACCTGCAGGGTCTCGTAACGGGTGCCCACCAGCATGTTGGCAAACACGAACTCGCCGAGCAGGAAGGAGAGAGAGAGAAACAGCGCCGCCAGCAGCCCCTTACGCAGACAAGGGATCACCACCAGCAGGAAGGCGCGCCGACTACTGGCCCCCAGCAGATGGGCGGCATCCATCAAATCCCTGAGCGGTACCCCTTGCAGGCTGTTGGCCAGCGCCCGGTACATGAAGGGGAGCACCACGGTGAACCAGGTGCCGATCAGGATCCACGGCGTGCCGATAATGGGCAGGACACCATCGGCGTAGATCTGCAGCAGCCCCACTGACGAGACCACTGGCGGCACCGCAAAGGGGAGCAGGATCAGCAGGTTCATCCAGGGATCCAGCTTTGGGAAGTAGTAGGCCACCACCAGCACGGTCGGTACCAGCACCACGGTGCCCAGCAGCAGGGTGGCGAAGCAGACCAGGAGGCTGCGGCCAAATGCAGCCAGAAAACGCGGGTCGCCCCACAGCTTGAAATACCAGTCGAGGGTGAAGCCATCCGGCAGCAGGGTCGCCCCCCAGCGGGTGGAGATGGAGTAGAGAAAGGTAGCCAGCAGCGGCAGCAGCAGGGTGGCGACCAGCCCACCCAGCACCCACTTGGGCCAGCGCGGCGTCAAATCATGCATGGGATTGCCCCTTGTTCACATAACTCTTTTTCAGCAGCCACTGGTTGGCGGCCGTCACCACCCCCAGCAGCACCATCAGGATCACTGCCAGCGCCGCCGCCATATTGGGTTCGAGGAAGATATCGCCGGAGACCAGACTCGCCACCCGGATGGTCACCAGATTGAAGTTGCCGGTGGTGAGGGCGTAGGCAGAGGCATAGGCCCCCACCGCGTTGGCAAACAGGATGATCAGTGTGCCGAGCAGCGCAGGCGTTAGCACCGGCAGTGCCACGTGCCACACATACTGCCCCTTGCTCGCCCCCAGCAGCGCGGCCGCTTGCGGCCACTCATCCTGCAGCGCATCGAACGCCGGGTAGAGCAGCAGCAGGGCGAGCGGGATCTGGAAGTAGGTGTAGATGAGGATAAGGCCGCTACCCGAGTAGAGATTGAAGCCGTCGATCAGTCCCCAGGATTTCAGCAGCAGAGTCACTGCACCGTTGATGCCGAGAATAATGATGAAGGCGAATGCCAGCGGTACCCCGCTGAAGTTGCCGGTCATGGTGACAAAGGCCAACAGTACCCGCTTGACCCGCTCGCCGCTGTGGCGCAGCGCCGCCGCCCCGAGGGTGCCGATGGCAAGCCCCGCCAGACTGGCGATACCGGCAATGCGCAACGAGTTGCCGAACGATTGCAGGTAGAAGGGGGAGCTCAAAATCTCCCGGTAGTAGTCGAGACCCCAGCCATCGGGGGTCTGGAAACTGCCCACCAGCACCCACACCATGGGGGCGAGCTGGAACAGGATCATCAAGAGGATAAACGGCAGTAATACCAGTGCGGGCAGCCAGTGGCGGCGCACCTTCTGCTTGGTGACCACGGGTTGATCCGCGAGGATCTCGGTGGTGGCAGGCATCATCAGTGCACCTCGCGCATAAAGGCGGCCTTGAGCAGCGGTGGCGCTGCCGGCTTGTCGTGGGGAATGCCCAACAGATCGGCCATCAGGGCGCAGAGCTGGGTCTGGGCGATCACTACCCCATCCGGCCAGCGCTCGATAAAGGCATCGCCAAACAGCCAGAGTGGCACGGTGCGCTCTTCCGGCAGGGTGCCGCCGTGGCTCAGGTCGTTGTTCATGCCGTGATCCGAGGTGATCACCACCTGATACCCCTCCGCCAGCCACTGGGGCAGCAGATCGGCCAGCAGGCTGTCCATCCGGCGCGCCTGATTGCGGTACTGGCGGGAATCGAGGCCAAACTTGTGGCCCGCATCGTCCACTCCCATCGGGTGGATCAGCAGAAAATCGGGGTCATATTGGGTTCTGAGCCATTCCCCATCCATCAGCAGATGGCTGTCGAGATAGTTGTCATCCCAGTAGAAGCAGCCGTGCTGGATGGGCAACTGCTCGTCATGAGTAAAGCGATCACGGGCAGCCAGCCAGGGGCTGCGGTTGTAGAGTTCGCTCACCCAGTAATAGGCCGCCGCTGCGGTGCGTTTGCCCGCGGCGCGGGCCAGATGGAAGATGGAGTCATGCAGACTGAGGCGACTCACCCCGTTGTGGGTGATGCCGCTCACCACCGGCGGCACGCCGGTCAGGATGCACTCGTAGAGGGGTCGGGAGAGAGACGGCAGGGCAGCATTCAGGGTCGTATGCAGGCCCCGCCCCGCCTCCACCATGCCACCGAGGTAGCCCATGGTGTGGGCTACCTCGGCTGCCAGACCATCCACAAGTACCACTATCACCTTGTGTTGCACTGGATTCCCTTACTGCATGTTGATCATGACGGTTTCTTGCCACTGGCGCGGCAGGGCTTTGGAGCTCTGCTCCCAGGCAGCGTGATCCTGCACCGGCTTGGCATTGGCATACTGCTCGGCTGGCAGCAGCTTGGCCTTCACGTCATCCGGCAGGGTCACATTGCTGCGGATCGGGCGAGCGTAGCCACGGGCCAGGTTGATTTGACCGGCATCGGAGAGGATGTATTCACGGGCCAGTTTGGCGGCGTTGGGGTTCTTGGCCCACTTGTTGATGATGGTGGTGTAACCGGCGATGACGGAGCCGTCACTCGGGATCACCACATCAAACTTCTTGGGGTCGATCTGGTCGCGGTAGTTGAGGGCGTTGAAGTCCCACAGCACACCCACTTCCACCTCACCCTTCTCGATGTTGGCGATGGTCGGATCGTTCAGGGAGAGGCGACCCTGCTTGGCCAGCTGGCCGAACAGCTCCAGCGCGGGCTTGAGGTTCTTCTCGCTGCCGCCGGTGGCATAGGCCGCCGCCAGCACGCCGTTGTTGGCCTGGGAGGCTACGCCCACATCACCCAGGGTCACCTTGTAGTCGCCACCCAGCAGGGACTGCCAGCTGGTGGGGGCGGCCTTGACCAGATCCTTGTTGATCAGGAAGGCGATGGTGCCGGTATAGGCCAGCATCCAGTGACCGTCGGCGTCCTTGGCCCAGTTGGGAATATCAGCCCAGGTGGAGGGCTTGTAGGGTTGGGTAACCCCCTGCTTGACCGCAACCGGACCGAAGGCGCCGCCCACGTCGCCGATATCGGCGGTGGCATTGGCCTTCTCGGCGGCGAACTTGGCGATCTCCTGCGCCGAGCTCATGTCAGTATCCTGATGCTTGATGCCGTAGATGCTGCCCAGCTGTTGCCAGGTATCCTTCCAGTTGGCCCAGCTGTCGGGCATGCCGATGCTGTGGAGCTGGCCTTCGCCACGGGCGGCCTTTTCGAGATCCGCGATATTTTCGGCTGCATAGCTATTTGTGGCAAACAACGGTTGGCTGATGGCCACCATGGCCAGTGCACTTGCGATCACGCTTTTCATCATCCCATCCCTCTGGACTAGGTCAGTTAAGGTTCGAGAGGGATGCTAGAGGGGAATTGTGACGGTGGCGGGGCGCTTTAATGGCAGTTTGATGACAATCACCCTGTCATGGCGCTGTCATCCACAGCAGTTACAACTCTGAACCCGAGTGAGGCTGGACTATTCCAGTAAGGGATTGGCCAGCCACCCGCCTTCTGAATAAGCAACAGGGACAAGAGTGTGACCGAGCCGAGATTGAGCGAGCAGAGAGTGAACGAACAGAGCATGGCCGATGGCCGCTCCTCCTCCAAGTGCGAACAGATTTGCCAGACCCTGCGCCGCTATATCGGCAGCGGCCAATTGGGGGCCGGGCAGCAGCTGCCCGCAGAACGGGCCCTGAGCGAGCGTTTCGCCACCACCCGCATCACCATCAAGGAGGCGCTCTCCAGCCTCGAAGCAGACGGCCTTATCTACCGGGCCGAGCGGCGCGGCTGGTTTGTGGCGCCACCCCGCCTCACCTACGATCCCGCCATCCACACCCACTTTCACCAGTGGATCGGCGAGCAGCAACGCACCGCCGAAACCCGGGTGCTGGCCCACGGCAGCGAGCTTGCCAGCAGCGAACTGTGCCGCTGGATGGGGCTGGAACCCTTCACCCCACTTTATGAAATCCGCCGCCAGCGGCTGATCGACGGCCGCCCGGTGCTTCATGTCAGCCACCACCTGCTGGCGAGCCGCTTTCCCGATATCGCCAGCGCGCCGCTGGCCAGCTCCCTCACCGAGCTCTATCAGCAGCGCTATGGCATAGGCCAGGGTGGGGCGAGTCTCGAGATCACCCCCTCGGCGGCGCGTGGCGCCATCGCCCGCGCCCTCAATCTGGCAGAGGGGAGCGCGGTGCTGCGGCTGGTGCGGGTCAACTACGACGAGCGGGGAGCTCTGGTGGATTGCGATATCGAACACTGGCGACCGGATGCCATCCGCATTTGTCTGGATACGCGAGCATTGCAGCCGCTCGCAGGCAAGCTGCAACAAACCCGGGTCGCCGATTAGACTCCAGTCAACAGAGCGGATCCCGCAGGATCCGCCGGGATCAGTTGTCGATATTGGGGATCATGTCGTCAAAGCTCTGATAGCCGCAGTCGGCCAGTTGCAGCGACATGGTGTAGGTCTTGGCGTGCTCCTGCTGGCCGATGGCGGGGCGGTTGAGCTTGATCTCCTGATGCCAGTACTCCTTCATCCGGTCGATCAGCGCCATCGCCTCTCCCTCGTTGAGGTGCAGCTGGCAGAGCGCCATATAGTTGTTCGACTTGTGCATGTTCTCCACCAGATACTCCCCCAGCACCGACATCGCCTGCCGTGCCTGCTGACGGGCGAAACGGCTGTGCTGCTCGAAGCTGATCCGCTCGCTGATGAGGAAGTGGTAACTGTTGTCGATACCGAGCTGCAAAATGCCGAGCTTCTCCAGCTTGCGCAGATAGAGGTAGCAGGAGGCATCGGTCAGGCCGTACTCCCGCTTGAGATCGATCAGCGTCTTGTCGCGCCAGAAGATATTGGCGAGAAAGGCGTAGAGCCCCGGCTCGTTGTGAAACGCCTCATCCTGCTCCTGGGTGAAGACGGCGCGGCGGCTCTGGGCGTCCTGAGTGCGATCCAGCAACTCCTCAAACGAGAGCCCCACCAAATGGCAGATCTCCAGCAGAGTATCGAACGGCAGCGAGGGCTTGTTCATCATCCGCTTCACGGTCGCGATGGAGACACCCATGGCTTCTGCCAGGGTCTGATAGCGGATCCCCTTGTCGGTCAGGGTCTTCTTCAGGGTGTCGAGAATATTGTTGGCCAGGGTCTGGCTGTAGGTCATGCCACTCTTCCTTGTTATCGCACTTTCATTGCATGGTTATGCCGAGTCAGCTTCTGACCTGTTTTTACCTTCAAGGCTCAGATATTGACACCGAAAAAACAACCTAGAGAAAAAATCGCCTACAACGCCCATCAGGACAGACCAGTTGAACGATGAGGTCGCAAAATTTGACACCAGACAGTGCATATCTTTCAACCCGCAAACATTTTGCTAGTGCTGCATAGAACATCGCGCATAATCGAAACGTATCGAATTCAAGACCCTTCCTGGTTGAGAAATCGATTGTTTGCTTCCAAATTTTTATCTTTTAAACCGTAAGGTTTTTTCTCTTTCCTGGCATTGGGCGGCGCTGATAGCACCGCCCTTTTCTTTTCCCTGAATTCGCAGGTCAGGTCAAGGGCGCCGGCAAGGGGAAGTGTCACCGGCCACCCGCCGCCAACCGATGCGCCAGCCACCACGACCTCTCTGGCAAGGTATCCTAAACGATCATCAATACCGTGTTATTGCCATTCAATATATTTAAATGGCTTGATTGGAAAGCTTCGCCAAATATGGCAACGAATATAATCAAGTTATTTAAAACGCCAAAAACCTATCTTTTAAATGGCTTCCATATATAAGACAACAAAATTAATCAATCAGTACTACCAATATTTGCTTATCACTCCCCGCACCCACCCCAACAACTGCTGCCGGGTGAAGAGAAAAGCCACCCATAAGAACCTACCCACTCATCTGGTGGGCAACATAGCCCACGTAAAAACAGCCTCAAAAGACCACCAAAACCCTCAATGGGAACAATCCCAAACCTCAAAAAGAGCAAAAAACAGGCAAAAAGATAGATTTTTTTCTCACGGTTTCACCTTGTGATGGGTTCAAAAAATCATCGAAAAGAGCCTGACGCCTGTGAGTGACATCTGAGATGCCAATTTTTAGACAACTCATCACGGCTATGCTCGAATGAAAATTTAATGTCACAGAAAATCAATCACATAGAGTCAAAAGCGAGCTCGCAGCCTGTCATTTTCCTCACCAGTTAATTATTTAAACCTCAATAAAGCTAAAACTCTAATAACACCATTTATTAAACAAAATGCCCCTGCTTGCGGCCAGTCATATTTAGAGGAATGGGGAAATCACTCTCTTGTTATTCAGAAATACGCTGACTATACTGCGGCCCCTCTGTGAAAGCAGAGCAATGACGGAAATATAAAAAGCTTCATGGATTGAGCAATATAAATCACACGCAGTTCACGCAACACAAGGTTATTTATCCATGAACAAGTTTAATAAAATTGCCGCTTTCTCCCTGCTTGCTCTGGCCATGAATGGCGGAGCCCATGCCGAAGGCTGGTATGCAGGTCTGGATCTGACCACCTCCAAAATGGATCTCGATGGTGCAGCCAAAGACGCCTATGACGACAAAGTGATCGACGACCAGCTCGACGGCGGCAGCCTGATCGTGGGTTACAGCTTCAAACCCTGGCTGGCGGTTGAAGGTGGCTTGCACGCCCAGCAGATGGATCAGCTGACCTGGGTCACCTCCCCGATTGCAAGCGGCTTTGCCGACACTACCATCGAAACCCGCAGCATCAGCCTGGCAGCCAAGCTGAGTCAGCCGCTGGCCTGGGGCTTCAGCGCCTATGCCAAACCGGGTATCGCCTACACCCGCACCGAAGTGGAAGTTGTCGGCAACGCCACACTCCTCGGTTTCAGCGGTCAGGTAAACGAGAGCGCAACCAAGAGCAAGGTACACCCCAATCTGGAAGTTGGTCTGGACTACGCCTTCAACGACCACTTCTCTGCCGGTATCGGTTACGAGCGCCAGTTCGACGCCCTGAGCCTGGGTGACGAGCACTACTCTCTGGATACCTTCAAGCTGGGTCTGCGTTACCACTTCTAAGTCGCGCCGCGTCAGTAACAATGCAAAAGGGCCGCAGGTTTCACGCCTGCGGCCCTTTTTACTGCTCTTTTTCCGTGCCCTGCGCGTTAGCAGATCTGGTCTTTACCCAGCTGCTTGGCCTGATAGAGCGCCCGATCGGCGCGCACCATCAGGCTCTCCTTCTGCTCATCCTGCTGATACTCCGCCAGCCCGACGCTCATGGTAGCGGGCGCATGGGGGCAGATGGGCTCGCTCGCCATCAATGCCTGAAACTTGCTCGCCACCACCAGCGCATCCTCGCGGCCGGTGTTGGGCAACAACACCATAAACTCGTCACCGCCCCAGCGGGCCAGCAGATCGATCTCGCGGATATGGCGGCGCACCAGCGCCACTATGTTGATCAGGGTCTGATCCCCGGCGTTGTGGCCATAGCTGTCGTTGATCTGCTTGAAGTTGTCCACATCCATGGCGATCACCGTAAACGGCTGATGGAAGCGGCGCGCCCGCTCGCACTCCAGCTGCAACGCCCGCTCCAGCCGATAGCGGCTGGCGGCGCCGGTCAGGGCATCGGTCTCTGCCAGCAGACGGTTCTCCTCGGCTTTCTGTTGCAGCGCCCCGTTGAGTCGCACCAGCTCGGCGGTGCGCTCGGCAACCTGCTGCTCCAGCGAGTGATTGCGCCGCTCCAGCTGTTCCAGCAACAACTTGCTGGCGTGGATATCGCGGTGGGCGCCGATCATCCGCGCCACAGACCCGTCGGGATTGCGCTCAATGATGCGGCCGCAATCCTCAATCCAGAGGTAACTGCCATCCCGACAGCGGCAACGATACTCGGCGCGATATTCGTGGGCGCTGCCGCTCAGGCAGAGATCGAACTTCGCCATCACCGCCGCCAGATCGTCGGGGTGGATCACGCTCTCCCAGGTGAAGACGGTATTGCCGAGGGAGTGAGGCTCGTAACCCAGCATCCGGTACCAGCCCGGGTTGCGATAGACAAAACCGGTATTGGCATGCCAATCCCAGATGCCATCGCTGGTCACCTCCAGAATGCCATGCACCACGGCTTCGCTGACATCCGAGATCCTGATCGTGTCACTGTCCTGCACCATAGCAGTTATCCTTGTTCTTCCGCCCCGCGCCACCACGGGGAATCGCGCTGTTGTCGTGAGGCGCTACCTTGGCATATTGCAACAGAACTGTCAGCCAGAACCCCACCGCACCAACGTTTCCACGGTTATCGGCCACTCACGGCGCAGGCTGAATCAGGGTGGCCATAAGTGTGGCTCAAGCGCGCCCCATTTACCGGATTTAACTCACGATTCAGTCATTTGGGGGATGGAATAATCGGGCGGCGCAAGAGGGGTGACCAAGTGCAGCATATTGTGCCAACCCGCTCCCCTCACCCAGAGGGAGAGGGGATAAAGCAGCACCGGAAATATGATCGCCAACCACACCGGTTCGATTGGAGAAACTTAATCTGGGCGCGGGAACGAGATTATCCCTTATTTACTTGCTGGAGAGCGGTTGGCGGTGAGGGGATAGAAAAATAAGATTTGTCTGGATATACCTTGTAGCTCTCCAGGTATGAACCCGCCTCGTTAACCCTAGTTTTCACCCATACCTCACCATAATTCCGAATCTGTGCCTTACCAAGCTCACTATCACTGTAACAAAGATCAAACCAATGCCCTGTATGCTTATCTTTTATTTTTAAGCCTGCCTCACAACGGCCGTATTTGCCTTTGGATGGTCCGGGATGAACCACTTTATATTCCGTATCATAACTGACCACTTCATCTGGATAATAATAGACGTACATATCATAGCCATACCATGACGTTATAAGCATCATAAAGAAGCAATTACCAAACGCTTTTGCAATATATTTTAAGGCATGACGTCTGGAACATCGCAAAGCAGTTACTATCGCACCAACCAATCCAAATAACGCACTGATAGTAATGTAGGTGAGCGATTCAGGAACCAAGTCAGCAATAAGTGTTTTATCTGATAATTTTGTCTTGAATAAGATACTTGCCAACCATAGAACAACCAGGCATATAAAGCCAACCCCAAGCAGCATGTTTTTGTGCTGTTCGCTTTTAAAACTATGAATTGTCATTTTACTGCCTGATTTTTTATTAAAAACGAAAAGTATCCCACCATTTTGCAAGATAAATATGGGCGGTGCAATTCACTTCGTTCATTGCACCCTACCCGATTTTACGAAATGGGCATTGTGTCAACCTGCTCCCCTCACCCTAGCCCTCTCCCGGAGGGAGAGGGGATCATCCAGCATCAGGGATATGGCGTTGGCAATCGCGTGTAAATTCGAGATATAGCCACGGGGCCAAACCTCCCTTCTCCCCTTGCGGGAGAAGGGTCGGGGATGAGGGGGAGGAAAAAAGATATTACGCAGCAAACGTTGGGCTTCGCTACGCTCAGCACCAACCTACACAATCGGTAGGTTGGTGCTGAGCCTGCGAAGCCCAACATACGAGACATAACATTAATGTTCACAGATTAAACTTACTTAGACATGATAAATATAAGTCGAACCAAGCGAACAATTTCAATTCCGAGTAAAAGAATAAGTCTATAATTTTCTTTCATGACTACCTCTTTATTTATTTGGCAAGATCTTTATCTGCACCGATTTCAATCGCTCTTTGTAATAGCAGGTTGAACGACTGTGTAGAAATTTCACTCTCTAACTTATTCATAATTAAGTATGGATTTAATAAAAGAATGAAATTATATGGCCCGTATGCACCAGACCTCACATCAATAAAACCAAGTTCATGCAAAGTCTTCATATGCTTACGCCAAGTACTGACATTTCTTTCGCCTAGATACCCTGCTTCTACGGCATAACTAGCTTCATTTTCAATAATCAACATATTTTCATCCCACACCCTGCACCACAGACAAAAATATGTCTTACCCGCAGGAACTGATTTCCCGGTATGTTTTTTTGCCAAGTCATCGATGATATTCATCATTATTGACATAGTTCTAGGAATAGATGAGTAACCATCATGAAGATTCCTCTGCCAAAGGATGTCCTCATCAAGATCCGGCCACATCTTTTCTCTCATCTTCATTACATTTCGATGGGCCTTACTCTTTTTTTAGTCTTCTGAGCTTTTGTAAAATTCAATAACAGAGATGGATCTAATTTTAAAGCTGGCACAGTAGCTGTGGGTTGCAGTTCTGAAGATAAGTCAGCTTGTTTGTTCGTCATTTTAATTTCCTATGTTGCGCTCTTATTGTTGGGCTCAGAAGAGGCCACTTGAGTATGTGAAAGCAGCCTGAGCCTTCTAACAACTAAGGCATTTCAAAAATACCTTCATTATCAATGACTTAGAATCTACCTTTCATGATTTACATACCCATAAATGCTTGAAACCATAACCGAGAAAGTTAACCCACCCCCAACTCATTTTTGAGTTGAAAATTTTGCCACAAACCAGCCATTTTAAATCAATAACTTAGAGACCATTTCTGTGCTCGCTGTGCTCAGCGTGCTCGGTGTGCTCACGGGGTATGGGGTAAATCTATGCAGGCTCCCACCTCATTTTTACAGTCCTCACTCCCCCAACCTCTCAGCCAATCCGGAATAACGCTCGGTCTTTTTCCGTACCGCCTGTGCCAGCAGGGCGCGATCGCCGTAGAGATCGAGTTTCGCCTTGGCGCGGGTGATGCCGGTATAGACCAGCTCGCGGGTCAGCAGCGGGCTGGGGCTGTCGGGCAGCACCAGCACGGTATGGGCAAACTCCGAACCCTGGGATTTGTGGATAGTCATGGCGTAGACCGTCTCGTGGGGCGGCAAGCGGCTTGGCAGCAGGGCGCGCAGAGTGCCATCCGGCTGCTCAAACCAGACCTTAAGCCGCCCAGTTTCATCGGGCAGGCAGAGCCCCATATCACCGTTGTAGAGGCCGACGCCGTGATCGTTGCGCACCACCATCACCGGACGACCGGCATACCAGTCGCCATCGCGGGCAATCAGGCCTGCCCGTGACAGGGCCAGTTCCAGCCGCTCGTTAAGCCCCAGCACCCCGAACGGGCCATCACGCAAAGCGCAGAGGATCTGGAAGCTGTTGAATGCCTTGAATACGGCGGCGGGCGCCTCCCCCGCGCGGGCCGCCTTCAGATAGCTGCCGTAACCGGCCACCCCCTGGGCAATCAGGGCGTCATAGGCCTCCCCGGCCCAGGGGTGCAGGCTGATATCCCTAAAGCCCATGCCCCAGACCGATTCCACCGCCGTGGCATCGCCGCTGTTGCAGGCGCGTGCCAGCTGGCCGATGCCCGAATGCTGATCAAAGCGCCAGCTCTTGGCCAGCAAACAGAGGCTGTCACGCACCGGTGCTCCTGCTGGCGTGCCCTGCAAGCGGTAGCCGGTCTGGCGGGAGAGCCAATCCGCCTGCGCCGGGCTGATGCCCTGTTCGATAAAGCTGCAGATATCGCCGAGCACGGCCCCCGCCTCCACCGAGGCGAGCTGATCCTTGTCGCCGAGCAGGATCAGGCGGGCGTGGCTCGGCAGCGCATCGAGCAGGCGCGCCATCATCGGCAGGTCAACCATGGAGGCCTCATCCACCACCAGCAAGTCGAGGTGCAGCGGGTTGCCCGCATGGTGACGGAACTGGCTGCGCCCCGGAATGACCCCGAGCAGCCGGTGCAGGGTGCCCGCTTCGGTGGGGATCGCTTCGACCCACTCGGGGGGCAGATCGAGGGCCTGCAGGGCAGAGCCGATACTCTCGGTGAGGCGCGCCGCCGCCTTGCCGGTGGGGGCCACCAGCCGGATCGCTGGCGCCTTGCCTGCTTGCAGGCCGGTCTCCACCAGAATGGCGAGCAGTTTGGCGACCGTGGTGGTCTTGCCGGTGCCGGGGCCGCCGGAGATCACCGCAAAGGGGCGCGCCGCCGCGGTGGCCGCCGCCAGCTTCTGGCCGTTGCAGCAGAGCATCTCGGGCACCAGCGCATCCAGTTTGCTCAAGTCGCTCGCCGCCTGGGCGCTGGCCAACAGCCCTTCGATGGCGGGCCAATCCACTTCATTGGGGAACACCAGATCCAGATACTTTTCGATAAAGTGGCGGGCCGAGAAGTCGGGGGCGAGGCGGGCTTTGAGCAGCGCCGCGAACACCAGCCCATAGTCGCGGGCAAACAGCCGCGACAGGGCGGGGGCTATCTCCGGCCATTCGGCTCGCTCGCTCAGGGCGCGCAGATGGCGGGCTACTCCCTGCTCATGATCGTGGTAGCGAGTGAGGTAGAGCCGCCCGTGCCACAGCCGCAACGGCCAGCGCGGGGCAAGCCCCTCATTCTGTTCGGTGCCAACCAGGGGGCTGGCCGCAAACAGGGCGGGCCAGCGGGCAGGATCCGCCAGATCCCCCAGCAGATCCCGGCTCTGCTGGGGATCCAGCCCGAACGGCCGCAGTGATCCGGCAGTCAACATTTCAAGCGGCAAACAGACATGGCCACGCCCCAGCTCGAAGCAGGTGAGCGCCGCCCCCAGCACCAACTCGGGGCTGCCGCCAAGGTCGGCCACCAGCTTGGCAAATTGCAGATCCAGCTGGCGGATGCGGCCAGCCAGCGCCAGTGTTTTCAACCGTTCAACCATCATTGCGCTGGTTGCGGTGCTGATCATGGTGCCGCTCATGCTTCTACCTCGTTCAATGCTTGGGATCCCGCTGTTGACGGCTCACTGCCTTCGCTAAACAACTTATCCAGCCCCAGCACCAGTTCACGGCTCGGGCGGGTATGGAAAATGCCCCCCTTCGGCATGCCACGCAGGAACAGATAGAAAACGCCGCCAAAATGCTGCTCGAAGTCGTAGCCCGGCAGGCGCAGGGTAAGCAGCCGGTGCAGCGCCAGCGAGTAGAGCTGGTATTGCAGGTCGTAGCGGTGCTCGGCCATCGCCCGCTCCAGCGCCGGACGACTGTAATCGGCGGGGCTCATGCCGAGGTGGTTCGATTTGTAGTCGAGCAGATACCAGCGCCCCTGCCACTCGAACACCAGATCGATAAAGCCCTTGAGCATCCCCTGCACGGTGGCAAAGCTGAGCGGCTTGTTGCCCCGCGACAGCGGATCGTGCTGCTGGCAGAGCGCGGTCAGCGCCGGTGCCGTCACCCGCCCCATTGGCAGGAAGAACTCCAGCTCCACCTGTTTGCGCTCGGGGGCCAGATCCCGCAGCCGCACCGGATCACCAAAGCCGGTATCGAGCGGAGTATCGAGCACCGCCTCCACCTGCTGTTGCAACACGGGGGCCCAGCTCTCGTCGAAGCCATCTTGCGCCAGCAGGGTGGCGATATGCTCTGCCAGCGGCTCGCCCGCGGCGCTTTGAAAGTCGATGGTCTCGAACAGACTGTGCAGCAAGGTGCCGGGGCGCGCCCCTTTCGGGAAGGTGAAGATGGAGGGCTGGGGCGCCTCGTCCGGTTGCTCGGCAGCCAATGCAGCCGCCTCGGTGACGACCTCGTCATCGAAGCCGGGATTGGCGAGTACGCCCTTGCTGTGGCCGTGACCCTGCGCCGCCAGCCCGGAGTAGGAGCTGATCCACCAGTCCCGCTCAAGGGAACCGCTAAAGTGGCGCACCTGCGGCTCGCCCAACTGCTCCTCCTCTGGCGGCAGCGGGGCCGGACGGGTAAGCGAGGGCTCACCGACGGCCACCCCGGGCAGCGCCTGCGCCAGCTCGGTCAGAGCGGTCGCCAGCGTCTGCGCATCCCCTTCTTCTCCCTTTTGCAGCAGGTAGCCGATGGCGGTGTGGTGCAGATCGGTCTTCTCCGACTTGCCTGCACCCGCCCGCACCGGCGCCAGCCCCAGCCAGGTGGCGTAGACGCCCCGGGTCAGGGCCACATAGAGCAGCCGCAAATCTTCGGCAAGGCGCTCCCTGTCCGCTTCCGCCAAGGATCCCTCGGCGCCGGTGAGATCGAGAATGGTGCGATTGCCCGCCTCGTCCGCCTCGTGATAGAGCGGGGTCTCGGCGGTTCTGTGGCTGCAGATAAAGGGCAGGAACACCAATGGGTACTCCAGCCCCTTGGATTTGTGGATGGTGACGATCTGCACCAGCTTGCGCTCGGATTCGAGGCGCAGTACCTGCTCAGCATCCTGCCCGTTGGGGCGACTCACCGCCTCCCCCAGCCAGCGCAGCAGGGCGTACTCCCCGTCCAGCTCGCTGCTCACCTGTTGCAGCAGCTCGCCGAGATGGAGGAAGTTGGTCAGCCGCCGCTCGCCATAGGGGCTCGCCAAAAGCGAAGAGGCGAGATTGCGCCGGTGCAGCAGGGCCCGCAACATCGCCAGCACGCCGCGGCGGTGCCAGATCTTGCGGTACTCCATAAACTCCTGCACCGCGCTCTCCCACGCTCGCTCGTCGCTGGCCAGCCCATCGAGCGCCTTGGCATCGAGATCAAACAGCCCGGTCGCCAGCGCCGCCCGCAGGCTGCGCTCTTCGCTCGGGTTCTGGCAGGCGTGCAGGATCAGCAAAATCTCCCGCGCCTCCACCTGTTCCAGCACGCTCTCGCGGTTCGACAGATAGACGGAGGCGATGGCGAGGCGCGCCAGCTCCTGCTGCACCAGCTTGCCCTCGGCGCCGGTGCGCACCAGCACGGCGATATCCCCTGCCTTCACCGCCTTATCGCCGATCAGCGCCTTGCCCTCGCGGGCCAGCGTCAGCAGGCGGTGGATCTCGGCGGCGGTGGCGCGGGCCATCTTGCTCTGGTAATCCCCCCGGTTGAAGGTGGGCTGGCCGGTCAGCTGCCAGCAGTGGAGCACGGGCGCGGTGGCTCCATCGAGCAGCAGCGCCTTGCTCTTGCCCTGCGCCTCCACCGGCAGGAAGGGGATATCCGCCTCGTAGATAAAGGGATCCTTGGCCCGTTCGAACAAGCCGTTGACCGCCCCCACCAGCGCACTGCTGGAGCGCCAGTTGCGCCCGAGGGTGTAGTGGGCGCTCACATTTCGCCGCGCCTGAATGTAGGTAAAGATGTCGGCGCCGCGAAAGCCGTAGATGGCCTGCTTGGGGTCACCGATCATCAATAGCGCCGTGTCTGTGTGACCGCCGTAAAGCCGATGGAAGATGCGGTACTGCTGGGGATCGGTATCCTGAAATTCGTCGATCATCGCCACCCGGTAGGTGGCGCGAATGCGCTCGCAGAGCCGCTCGCCAAGGCTGGAGCCAAGCGCTCCGTCGAGGTCTTTGAGCAAGTCATCGAACGAGAGCTGATGGGCTTGGCGCTTACTGGCCTGCATCCGGCTGCGCACCACCTTGGCCGCCCGTTGCAGGATCAGATCCCGAATACCGGGGCGGCTGGCCAGAAGCTCGTCTATCTGACTGAACAGCGGCAGGGTCGGCACGGCGCCCCCCTTCTTGAGGTTCTCCTCCAGTACCGTCTGGCCAAAGCGCTCCAGCTCCTTGGGGATGGCGTAGCCACTGGCCTCGTCTTGCGCCCAGTCGCTTATCTTGGCAAGCCAGCCTTCGTAGTTCTTGCCGGTGTAGCGGCTTACTTGCCCATCCGTCTGGCGGCGGATCTCGTCCGTCTGCGCCAGCCATTCGCTCTTCACCGCCGCGATGCGACTCATGGCCGCCTGATGGCGGGCGGCGAGGGTCTCGTCCCCCAAGGCTGGGTGGATCTCCAGCTCGCTGTTGTCGAGCCAGCTGCCCATCTCCCGCAGCAGGGCGGCGGGGCTCGGCCAGAGCGCGCGCACCGCGCTGGCGAGAGGTTTATCCACCGGATAGAACTCGGCACGCCAGTAGTCGCTCACCGCCTGCAGCCTGAGCTGGCTGTCGTCGGTGAGAAATTCGGTTTCAAAGAGGGCGCCAGACTCGAAGGCGTTCTGCTTGAGCATCCGCTGGCAGAAGCCGTGGATGGTAAAGACCGCCGCCTCATCCATCTGCCGCTCGGCAGCCAGCAGGCGACGGGCCGCCAATTCGTGATCCTCCACCTCGGCCAGCAGTTGGGCCAGCAGGGTGTCACTGCTATGACCGCGCATAAAGGCGAGGCGCGCCTCGTGAATGCGACCGCGGATCCGCCCGCGCAGCTCGGCGGTGGCCGCTTCGGTAAAGGTCACCACCAGAATTTCGGTCACCGAGAGCGGCCGCTCGTGGGCGCTGGATTGACCCACATCGGCGCCCTCTTCGATGAGCGGACCGTGGCCCAGCAGCAGGCGCAGGTAGAGACCGGCGATGGTATAGGTCTTGCCGGTACCGGCGGAGGCTTCGATCAGTCGTTCACCATGGAGGGGAAAACGCAATGTATTGAGCGGGTTAGCCATTATTTCAGCTCCTCCAGGGTCTTGAGCAACGGGGTCAGGTGTTCGCGGGCAAGCGCCTGCAACTGACCAAGCACCTCGTCATCGAGTTCGGGGAAGCAGCGGGCGACGTAAACGTCTTGCCCCTCCCCATTGCTCATCCAGCCGCCGTTGAAACGGGTGAGGGCCGCCTTGTCGGCCGCCTCCGGCTTGTCGGGATCCTTCTCGATCGCCTTGAGCCAATCCCAGGCGGTGTTGGGGAAAAACGGCAGTGGCCGCTTCATCCCCTGCGCCCAGCACGCCACCAGCGCCGCCAGCTTGGGGCGCGCCTCGTCGGCAGAGAGCTTGGGCAGTCGCAGACTCTGTTTGGCATCGAACAGCAGGGTGTCGCCGGGGGCGCAGCTCAATGAGAGGCAGAGGTGCTGGATCCAGCCCAGCAGCAGATCCTTGCCGTTGAAGCTGCCGGGTTTGACCACCAGCAAGCGCCCCTTCTGGGTGTCGATCCACCCTTGCAGCTGGCCCTGAGTGAGAGAGATATCGATCTCCACCGCCTGCTTTTCTGACTCATTGGCAGCAACCCATGGCCGCAGCCGATCCGCCAGCTTGCCCATCTCGGCGTCCAGATCGTCCAGCAGCAGGCTGCCGAACCACCCTTGCGGCAGCAGGCCGGTGAGCTGCAAACGTTCACGACGCTCGGTGCTATCTCCTTCCGCCAGATGGGCATCGAGCAGCAGATCTTTCAGCTGGTAATGTTGCAGGCCATCCAGCTCGAACGGCTCGCTGTCCTCGATGTTGGCTTCGTTCAGCTCAAACCACACCTTGAGGCGGCGGTTGAGGAAATATTTGGTGGGCTGGCGATAGAAGCGCAGCAGCTCCACCAGCTCCAGCCCCTGCTCCTTGCCCCATTCGGGGGGCAGCGGCAACTCGCAGCTCTGGAAGTTGGCCGCGCCGCGCACCGGATTGAGGGCGGGCAGCCAGTCGGCGGCATAGGTAAAGAGGCGCGAACCCGGCTCCGGGTAGAAGTAGTTGCGGCTGTAGGGGGTGAGCGGATGCGCCACCATCAGGTGGTTGAGCAACCGCTTGCCGGAGGTTTCATCGTCGAGATCCTCATCCCCCGCCAGTACGAAGCCCTGCCGCACATAGTCGATGAGTTCGGCCAGCAGCACCGACGGCACCTTGTCGCTGTTGTCCTGCGCGCTGAAGCCCTGATAGCTGATATAGAGCCCCTGCTGGGCACTCAGCAGTGCCTCGAGGAAGAGATAGCGGTCATCATCACGGCGGGAGCGATCCCCCCGCCGCGATGCCACCGCCATCAGATCGAACCCCATGGGAGGCAGGGTGCGCGGGTAGACGCCGTCGTTCATGCCGAGCAGGCAGACCTGCTTGAAGGGGATGGAGCGCATCGGCATCAGGGTGCAGAAGTTGACCTGACCGGCGAGGAAGCGCTGGCTGGAGCGGGACTCCCCCAGCACGCTGCCGAGGTAATCCTGCAACAGATCGGCGGTGATGGGCTGCTCGAAGCGGGCTTCGCCAAGCCGGGTCTGCCACTCGGCCAGCTGGCTGCGAATAAGCTGGAGCTGACGCTCTTCATCCTCGTCGGCCAGATAGAAACGCTCCAGCAGCGCCAGCAGGCAGGCGTTCCACTCGGTCAGCGGCTGGGCCTGTTGCAGGCGGGGCAAAAACTCGGCCAGCGAATCGACAAACCAGGCGAGCTTGCCGAGTGCCAGCCCCTGCTGACCCTCGATATCGGCGTAGGGCAGGATGCCCGCCACCGGCTCGCCATCCCCCATGGCGAAGCCGAGCAGCATGCGACGCAGGCCGAACAGCCAGCTGTTGCCGGACATGGGCGGCAGCTCGAAACGGACGGGGTAGCCGTCATCCAGCCCCCAGCGGATGCCGGTCTCCTGCACCCAGACCCGCAGCTGGTTGAACTCGTCGTCATCCAGCTCGAAGCGACGCAGCACGGCGGGCACCTCGAGAATGGCGAGCAGCTCCCCGGCCCCGAAACGGGCGTTGGGCAGTCTGAGCAGGGCGAGGAAGCTTTGCAGCAGCGGGCTCTCCTGACTCGCCGCCCGATCCGAAACCGCAAAGGGGATCTGGCCGCGCGCCCCAAATACCGCCTGAATATAAGGGCCGTAGCTGTTCACATCCGGCATCATCACCACCACATCTTTCGGGGTGAGGGACGGGTCCTGCTCGAACAGCGCCAGCAGCCGGTCGTGCAGCACTTCCAGCTCGCGCATCGGGCCGTGACAGGCGTGGATCTGCAAGGATCCATCCGCCGGATCGATGGGGCTCTTGTGGTGGCTGCTGTCGAGATCGAACTGACCGGCGCCTCGCTCGGCCAGCTCCAGCACATCCTTCTGGATGGCGCGCAGCAGGCTGACATTGCCCTTGCCATCCACTTCGTCGATATCGACGAAGGCCTCGATTTGCGGCACCTCCAGCTCCATCAGCTGATGCAGGTAGTCGCGTCCCAGCTTGCCCATGGAGGCGAGCAGCGGATTGGCGGGGCCCTGCAAGGTCTCGATATCGGTGCCGGGTTTGAGCTTGTTTTCGAGGCGCGCCAGCGTCTTGCGATCCAGCAGGTCACCCCAGTAGTAGCGGCAGGGGTTGGTGACGAACAGGTGCACCTCCACCTCAGGCCGACTGCCGAGGGCCAGCAGCGCCTCCACATAGCGCGGCGGTAGTGCCGAGATGCCGAACACGAAGACCCGCTGCGGCAGCTTGCCCGGCAGATCGGCGGTGCGTGCCAGCTCGTGGATAAACTCCTCGTAGAGGTTGGCGCGGTGGTAACCGCTCGGAGAGAGCGCCAACGTGCGTGCCACCAGCTCACGCCACAGCTCCGGCTGCCAATCCTGACCGCTCACTCCGGCCAGCTCCTGACTCAATTCTTCCCCCTCTTCCCAACGGGCGATCCAGTCCGGCCGGTAGACCAGATACTGGTCAAAGAGATCCGCTACCTTCTGGCAGAGCTGCCACAACCGCACCTGCTCGGGCTCCTGGGCAGGATCCTCCTCATCTCCCCCGCCCAGATAGGCGGCGAGCGGGGCAAAGGCGGGGCGCTCCAGCAAGGCAGGCAGAATGGTCATCAGCTGCCAGCTCATGGATCCCTTGTTGTAGGGGCTCTGGCGCGGCACATCTGCCAGCACCCGGGTGAACATCTCCCAGATAAAGCTGGCGGGCAACGGAAAGTCGATATTGGCGGCAATGCCGAAGGCTTTGGCCAGCTCCAGCTTGAGCCACTGGGCCATGCCCGGACTCTGCACCAGGATCTGCTCCCGATCGAAGGGGTGAGAGAGAGGGGCCTGCCGGATGCGGCTCACCAGCAGCTCTTTGAGCAGATCCAGCTGATTGGAGTGGTAGAGGGTAAACATGAGCAATTCCCGCCTGTGGATGAGAGGGGGCGAGGGAAAAGGCTAGCCATTTCCGTCACTTCACAAGAGTGAGAATTGTCGGGGATCGAGGGGGAAGATGCAAAAGGCTCTTGTGGCCAGCAGGCGGGCAAACCGCTGAATCATGAGGGGCGCCGCAGATTTGACGCGCCGCCTCACCTATCCGGAAAACGCAGACAGAAAAAAGCCGGTGCAGTTGCACCGGCCAAAAGGCATTGGAAAACTTGACTCTTCAGGGCATTACCAGTTTTTGCCGAGACGGGCATCCACACTGAAAGCCCCTGCTCCGGCCGCCGCCAGCGCCAGGAAACCACCGGCAACGGAGACGTTCTTCATAAACATCAGCATCTGCATCTGTTCGGCAGGCTGATAATGGAAAATAAAGGCAGCCATCAGGGTGAAACCGGCCAGCAGCACGGCGAGGCTGCGGGTAAAGAGACCCAGCACGACGGCAAGGCCACCACCCAGCTCAAGCAGGATCACCAGCGGCAACATAAAGCCCGGCACGCCCATCGCTTCCATATAGCCCTGAGTACCGGCATAGCCGCCGATCTTGCTCCAGCCCGCCATTACGAACATCAGCGCCAGCAGTACACGACCCGCCAGCAGCGCTACATCTTTCATCTTGTCCATTTCATATTCCTCGTTTGTGTCACATCACCGCTGACTGCTTCAGGGTAGGTCAAATAACAGAGCTTGGCTGGCACTGGTCGCAACCAGCTCCCACCGGTATTCATCACGACTGAGTACCCCGTCGCCGGGTCGGGCAGCCAGACCGTTGGCGGTCAACTCCCCTGAAATCATCTGCAGGTAACCGTGTCGGCCAGCCAGTGCCCATTCGAGCGTCTCGCCCGGGGCCAGTTCCAGCCGCCATACGCGGGCCTGTTGGCGGATCCGCAGCGATCCCGCCTCGCCATCCGGTGACGCCACCAGCGTCATGCCCGGTCTGGACTCGATCTTCTTCTGCTGATACCCGGGTGGCGTGCCGAACTCGTTCGGCTCGATCCAGATCTGCAACAGGGAGAGAGGATCCGTCTGCGAGGGGTTGTACTCGCTGTGGCGGATCCCGCTGCCTGCGCTCATCAGCTGGAAATCCCCTGCCGGGATCTGCTCGGCATGGCCGAGGCTGTCCTTGTGCTCTATGGTGCCTTGCAGCACGCAGGTGAGGATCTCCATATTGGCGTGAGGGTGGGTGGCGAATCCGCCACCCGGCGCAACCAGATCCTGATTGATCACCCGCAGTACCGAGTGTCCCATCCACTCCGGGTCATAGTAGTGACCGAAGGAGAAACTGTGGCGCGCGTCCAGCCAGCCAAAGTTGGCCTTGCCCCGCGCTTCTGCGGCTCTCAATTGCATCATGGTCTGCTCCTCACCTACCGGGACGGTTGATTAACGCTGTTTTCCGCTACCGATACCGAACGGAATACGGTATTCACTGCTCTGGTCAGCCAGGCTGACAGTCAGGTTGCCCTGGGTACGGCTCGGGATCCGCACCTGCTGGGTGCCTGTCAGATTGGCGTGGACTGATGCCAGCAGATCGCCAGACTCGTCACGCACTTCCAGCATCGGATTGGCTTTGCCATCCAGTGCGGCAGTGGCGTTCCAGTTCACAAACAGCACGCCGGGCATGGCGTTGAAGTCAGCCGGTACGGAAGCTTGGGCGAAACCAGTGGTCATCAGGCCTGCAACGGCCAGCATCTTGATTACGTTTTTCATGTTCATTCACTCTCTTGTTTTATATGTCATTGCCAAGGCCTTTTCGGCCAGAATCAATGCATCCATGCAAGAGGTTATTCAAATAGTGTGTTGTTCTTTCACCGACATCAGACAGACCGATTTGGTGTGTCACAGTGCGGAACTACCCGCATATTTGGCCGCTCGACGTTCCTGCCTAAGCGTTGATTGAATATTAAAGTGACATGACCTAACTTGTTAGCGAGATAAACTGGCAAACATATTCAAAAAAATTGAAGGTAAGGAATGGCCAAGGAATCGAACAAGGAGCGGGCGCTGACCCTGGAAGCAATCCGGGTGCTGGACGCCATCGACCGCCGCGGCAGCTTTGCGGCGGCGGCCGACGAGCTGGGCAAGGTGCCCTCGGCATTGAGCTATACGGTGCAGAAGCTGGAAGACGAACTGGATGCCATGCTGTTTGACCGCAGCGGCCACCGCACCAAGTTCACCCCGGCGGGGCGCATGCTGCTGGAGCGCGGCCGGGTGCTGCTGGAGGCAGCCGAGCATCTGGTAGGCGAGACCCGGGCGCTGGCCCGTGGCTGGGAGACCGACATCACAATCGCCGTCGATGCGCTGGTCCCGGTGCAGGCCCTCTACCCCTTGGTGGAGAAGCTGGCCGAGCAGACCGATACCCGACTGCGGCTGCGGGCCGAGGTGCTGGCGGGTAGCTGGGAGTGTCTGGAAGATGGGCGTGCCGACCTGCTGATCTCCTCCATCAACCCGGACATCATGATGACCGGCATCAAGCATCAGGTGATCAAGGACGAGGTGATGCTCTACGTCGCCCATCCAGATCACCCGCTGCATCAGGAGCCGGAGCCTCTGGCTGACGAAACCCTGCGCCGCTACCGCGCCATCGCGGTGGCCGACACAGCCCTGCGCAAGCCGGTGCTCACCTATCGCCTGCTGGACAAGCAGCCACGCCTCACTGTCAGCACCATGACGGAGAAACGGGATGCCCTGCTGGCAGGGATCGGGGTCGGCACCATGCCACAGAGCTGGATTGAGGAGGACATCCGGGCCGGTCGGCTCAAGGTGATCAGCCCCGAATATCGCCATCAGCTGCAGGTGGTGCTGGCCTGGCGGCGAGACACCATGGGCAAGGCCAAGAGCTGGCTGGTGCGGGAGATACCAAAACTATTTGCAACTGGTGAGAAATGAGATCCAGTTAACAGAAATGTTAATTGCATGCCTCACTTGACGCCCAATATCTTTGCTGATTTCATAGCCGCCTCATTGAACCCATGGAAGCTGTAGAAAATGAAAAAGAGTTTGCTGGTTGCCCTCACCACCCTGCCCCTGTTTGCCAATGCCGGCCTGATGGATTCGCTGACCGACAGCGTCACCAGCAGCGTCAAGGATGCAGCTAATACCGCCGTATCCGGTGCAGTGGACAGCGCATCCAACGAAGCCATCAAGAAGGCACTGGATATCAAGGAAGGCGGCTCCAACAAGCAGGCAATTAAAGAGAAGCTGGGCGCTCCTGCCACCACCAAGACCGAATCCGGTCTGGAAGTGTGGACCTATGATCTGGATGCCCTGAACAAGGCCTCTCCGCTGCTGGCAGAAACCACCAAAACCCTGCTGAAAGATACCGACGCAGCCAAGAAGAACGTCGTTATCAAGTTCGAAGGTGATACCGTCAAGAAAGTAGACCTGACCGACAAGGCTCAGGGCTAAGTTTGCTCGTCCGGTGGAGTGGCTGCACGCCCGCATCGGCACAGATAGCAAGAGGGGGAGCATCAGGCTCCCCCTCTTTCATTATCGGTTTGTTACACCTTGAAGCGATGTACCAACGCCACCAGCTGGCGATTGGACTCCAGCAGGGTGGCCGAACTCTGTTCGGTATTCTGACCGTTATCCACCAGCAGATTGACCATGTCGCGGATGGTGACCATGTTGCGGTTGATCTCTTCGGTCACCCGGCTCTGCTCCTCTGCCGCAGTCGCAATCTGGGTACCCAGATCGTTTATTTGCACCACGGCATCCGCCATCTTGTCGAGCCCGCCTGTCACCTGCTCGGTATTCTCGGCCGCCGCCTGGCAGCTCTGCTTGGTGTGCTCCATGGCCACCACGGCCTCCGCCACCCCCTGCGTCAACCGGGAGAGAATGCTCCCCACCTCGGCAGTGCTATTCTGGGTTCTAGCCGCCAGTGCGCGCACCTCATCAGCAACCACGGCAAAACCACGGCCCTGCTCACCGGCCCGCGCCGCCTCGATGGCCGCGTTGAGTGCCAACAGGTTGGTCTGGGCAGCAATATCGCCGATCACGCTGAGTACACTGCTGATCTGGCGAGCATCTTCCTGCATCCCCAATACCTTGGTCGCAGCAAGATCCACTTCATCGATCAGCGCCGCCACACTGGCAGAGGCCTGACCCACAACCTGACGGGACTGAATCGCCTGACCATTGGCAGACTCGGTAAAGCTGGCGGAATCGCTCGCGTGGTGCGCCACACTGTCGGCAGTGGAGCTGAGCTCGGTCAGGGCTGTCACTATCTGATCGGTCTCGGCGGCATGCTCACCGAGAATGCGTCTGGCCTGCCCCGTCTGCTGATCCAGCTGGGCCAATTCACGGGTAATCAGCTCTGTGGTCTCGGTCACCTGCACCATCATCTGCTGCAGATAGGCGATAAAGCGGTTCACCGATTGGGCGATATGGTCCAGCTCATCGCGCCCCTTGACCCGGATCCGGGCAGTCAGATCAGCATCTCCGGCCGAGAGCGCATCGATGTTCTGCTTGAGGGTGTCGAGTCGACTGCCCAGCTGCTTGATGGCCATCAACATCAGCGCAAACAGCAGCACCACTAGCGGTAGCTGGATCGCTGCCAGCGTCTTGAGTACCTCCTGACTGTCGTGGGTCAGGGTGCTGGTCGGCAGCGCCGCCGCCAACAGCCAGGGGGTTCCTTCGATGGGTTGCATCAGCAATGTCTGCTCTTCACCCAAATCCTGAAAGGTAGTGCGCTGCAACGCGGCGCCATTACCTTGCCCCAGCAGGCTGGCGATGGCGCTGGCAAAGGGATAGTCCCCGTGAGATGAGAGGTTGCCCAGCACCACATCCCCGCTCAAACGACCATTCTTGCTGAGGATCTTGCCGTCGGCCTCAACGATCATCACCTGACCACCGATCTCATGCTCTTTTTTGGCGACCAGATCATTGAAGAAACCCAGCGTCACATCGATGGTGGACACCCCGTAAAGGGAACCGTCACGATAGATCCCCATGGCGCAGTTGGTTCGCGGCTGTTGACTGGCACCATCCTTGTAAGCCGCCGCCCAGACACACATGCCTTTCTCCGCCTGCTGCCCGGCTCTGTGCCAGGGCTGCTCGAAATAGTTGGGCGCCTCGGCCGAGTTCCAGTAGGTGTTGGGGATCAGCTTGTTCGCACCATCCCGATGGAAAAAGGTACTGAACTTGATGCGACCGGCTTCCCGCTGATCCGGCATCGGCCAGATGCCGCCACCAAACACCATGGCATTGCCATATTGATTGATCAGAGCAGGGAGAACAGCATCGATTTGCTCACTCGGCAGTTGGGCCACCAGCTGGGTGATACTGCGTGACTGGCTCTGCACCCCGTTGAGCTGATCGCGAATGTCGGTCGCAATCTCGCTGACCCGCAGCACCAGATTCTGCTCACCCGCCCGTTGCAGCTCGGGTTTGACCCATAACTGGATACCGATTACGGTCAGCACACAGACCGCCACCATGAATCCCAGAAAAACGGCGGTATATCGCCCCTTGATTGTCCCCAGATCCCAACCCATACCCTCTCCTGTTTTCGGCCACTGCTAACTGCAGCTTGTTATATGAGTGGGCATTATCTTGCAATTCGCTCACGGCGCGTTTGCCATCGCTCACATAAGCGACAGCAAGATAAGGATTCGAGCGAAAATGGATCGATACGATCACAAAAGGGTGGCCTCGGCCACCCTTGGGTTGATAACAGCTGGCGCTGTTACTGGTTCGCTTCGGCGAACTGCTTCATCGCTTCGGCGTGCTTGGTCATGCCGGCGGCACGCTCGTTGAGCTTCTTGATGAACTCCGCCTTCTTGGCAGGATCCTCGATACGATCATAACGTTGCTGCAAGTTGGCCTGGATCTGCTCCGGGGTCATGTTCTGCATGCGGGCCATCTTGTCGTGGCGACCACCGTGGTGTTTGCCACCCATCATGCCGCCGCCATCCATCGGGCAATCCACCATGGCACCGGGCTGGCCAGTGGGGGCCGCTTCACTGGCAGCATAGGCACCCAGCGGCAGGCCAAGGATCAGGGTGGCGGTCAGCAGGGTTTTGGTCAGCTTTTTCATGGTCTATCTCCTGTAGGGATGATTCTGGTTCGGCGCTCTTGCCTTGCCCTCAAGTAAACACCCTATCGGTGTCTGAACTTTGCCAGCATCAACCTTTTTTGTAGCAGAGTGTGGCATCGTGCGGATCTGGCACACTTTGACACAAACCGCCGGGCGGATTTTCGTATACTCGTGCCAACGCCAAGCAGGGGAGGTATTCATGAATCAGGGCAGCACCCACATTCTGGTGGTCGACGACCACAGCGAGATCCGCGATCTCTTGAAGCGCTTTCTGGAGCAGCACGGCCTTCGGGTCAGTTGCGCCCGGGATGGCAAGGAGATGAAGCGACTGCTGGAGGAGCGGGAGTTCGACCTGCTGGTGCTGGATCTGATGATGCCGGGTGAAGATGGTCTGACCCTCTGCCGCGAGCTGCGGGTCAAATCGAACCTGCCCATCATTATGCTCACGGCCATGGGGGAAGAGACCGACCGCATCATAGGGCTGGAGATGGGGGCCGACGACTATCTGGCCAAGCCTTTCAATCCGCGCGAGCTGCTGGCGCGCATCAAGGCGGTGATGCGCCGCACCCAGGCCGAGACCCAGCCCGCCGCCGAGACCCTGACCCGGGACCTGCGCTTCGATCGCTGGCTGCTAGACGTCAATCGTCGGGAGCTGGTCGACGAAGATGGGGTCGGTCTGAGCCTCTCCACTGCCGAATTCGATCTGCTCAAGGTGTTTCTCGAACGCCCGCAACGGGTGCTGAGCCGGGATCAACTGCTGGATCTGGCCCGTGGCCGCGAGGCGGTGGCCTTTGATCGCGCCATCGATACCCTGGTGAGCCGCCTGCGCCGCAAGCTGGAGCGGGATCCCAAGAATCCGGAGCTGATCAAGACCATCTGGGGTGGCGGCTATATGTTCTCCGCCGACGTGACACAGGTTTAAACAGTGGGCACTTTGCGACGACTGTGGGCACGGATGTGGCCCAAGGGGCTGACCGGCCAGATCATTCTGGTGGCGCTGGCGGGGTTGATCCTGATCCAGCTGCTCAGTATCCAGATCTACCGCACGGATCGGGAGGAGGCGCTCGGCTTCGTCAACAGCCGCAACGCCATGCAGCGGATCATCTCTGTGGTCAGACTGCTCTCCCTCTCTCCTCCGTCCCTCTATGACGAGATCCTCAAAGCGAGCCGCAGTGAGACCCTGCTGCTGCGCCTCTCCGACGAGCCGCTGCAACCGGATAACCGCAGCCCCCGCTTCGAGCAGCTGGTGCGCTCGCGCCTCAACTACCCCCCCGGCCTCACTGTCGAGATCAGCGCCGAGCTGAAAGAGGATAACCAGCGCAGCAAAGCGTGGGAACATCATGCCCGCATGATGCGAGATCGCAAGGGGCCGCCCCCGCCGCGGGATATGCGGCTCTACGGCTCCATCGAACTGCCGCAGGGGGGCTGGCTGCAGTTCAGTTCGCTGGTCGACAAGGAGGCGGGCAGCTGGTCGTGGCAGACCACCCTCAACCTGATGCTGGTCGCCAGTCTGGTGATCGGACTGATGGTGCTGCTGTTTCGCCGTGCCACCCGCCCGCTCAAGCAGCTGGCAGGCAATGCGGAGCGACTCGGGCGGGGCGAGGATATCGAACCCTTGAAAGAGGAGGGACCGACCGAGATCCGCGAATCGATTCAGGCCTTCAACCGGATGCACACCCGGCTAGACCGCTTCGTGCAGGACAGAACCCGGATGCTGGCGGCCATCTCCCACGATCTGCGTACCCCCATCACCAGCCTGCGGCTGCGCACCGAGTTTCTGGCCGATGGCGAGGACAAGGAGCGGATCCAGCAGACCCTGCAACAGATGGAGCAGATGCTGGCCGCGACCCTCAGCTTTGCCCGCGAGGAGGGGCAGCAGGAGGCCACTCGCGAGCTGGATCTGGTCAGCCTGCTGGTCAGCCTGTGCGATGACTATGCCGATACCGGCCAGCCGGTCACCTGTCTGGCGGAGGGCAAAGAGGTCTACGCCTGCCGGGCCAACACCCTGCGCCGGGTGCTGCAGAACCTGATCGGCAACGCCATCAAATATGCCGGCAGCGCCGAAGTGTCGCTGGAGCGGCGCAAGGAGGAGCTGTTGATCCGGGTCTGCGATAACGGGCCGGGGATCGATCCGGCGCGGCTCGAGGATGTGTTCAAGCCGTTCGTGCGGCTCGATGAAGCGCGCAACACCGAGTCCGGCAGCGTGGGGCTCGGGCTCTCAATTGCCCGCACTCTGGTGCATCAGCACGGCGGCGAGCTGACCCTGCTCAATCGGCCACAGGGGGGACTGGAGGCACGGATCAGCCTGCCGCTGTAAGTAGTTACTCTATCCGCCAGCCTTGTCATGGCGCCATTTGCATCATGCAAACTTCATCATTTGAGCGCTTGTTCTTCGATCAGAAAGACGGTGATAATCGGTGACCACGGGACGGTATACGGCAACGGATTGGAGCAAGGATGGCCTCTTCCAGGACAGGAGTCATAGTCAGTATCGTGTGGGGGCTCCTGCTGCTCGCCCTTGCCCTGCCTGCTTGGGCCAAAGCCCCGGAAGAGCCGCTCATCATTACCAACTCCAAAGCCTGGCAGCCCTTCTCCTATATCAATGAGTCGGGCCAGCCGGATGGCCTGCTGATCGATTTGTGGCGTGAATATGCCCGGGTGACCGGCCAGAAGATCGAGTTCAGGCTGGTCGACTGGCAAGGCTCCCTCGACCTGCTCCATGAGGGGAAAGCGGATGTTCACGCCGGACTGCTCTGGTCACCGGAGCGGGACAAACTGTTCGACTATGGCCGGCCTCTCGCCCAGCTCGACTCCCAGCTCTTCTTCTCGAGCGAATTGCGCGGCACCGATGTCCACTACTACCTGCTCCATGAAACGGTCGGAGTGGTAGCCGGTGGCTACGAGGAGTATTACGCCAGACGCTACTTCCCCGGCACCAGACTGCAGACCTTCAATGACAATGACACCCTGCTGGCGGCGGCCTTCAAGGGGGAATTGAAGGCTTTTATCGCCGATCTGCAGGTCGCAAACTTCTACATCTATACCTCCGATGATCCCACCCGCTTTATTCCGGTTCGCCACCTCTATACCGACCAGATCCGCTTTGCAGTGAGAAAGGGCGACCTTGCCCTGTTAAACCGGCTGGAAGAGGGCTTCGCCAAGCTCAAAGAGAGCGATCGGGAGCGGATCATCCGCAAGTGGATGCATGTCGAAACCGTCTACCCCATCCATCTCGGTCCCTGGCTACTTCTGGCCGGGGCATTGATCATGGTGGCCTACATAGTGCAATTGCGCCGCGCCGTTGCCAGCCGTACCACCGAGTTGAGCCGCGCCAACGCCAGACTGGAGCAACAAGCCAGTACAGATCCCCTGACCGGCCTGCTCAACCGACGGGCATTCATGCCCGCCATGGAGCAACGACTGGCAAGCGGGGCTCCCTGTGCTCTGCTGCTGTTCGATGTGGATCACTTCAAGGAGACCAATGACCGCTTTGGTCATGGCATCGGGGATCTGTTGCTGGAAAAGCTGGCCACGACTGTGACCAACCTGTTGCCCGAAGAGGCTCTGCTGGCCCGCATCGGCGGCGAAGAGTTCTGCATGCTGCTGCCGCTGGCCACACTGGCCGAGACAGAACAATGGGCCGAGCGTATCTGCCTGGAGAGCAACCGGCAAACCCTGCACACCAGCAGCGGCGAGGTGACCCTCTCCATCAGCACTGGGGCAGTCTGGGTAGCCGCAGAAAGAGAGGCTGATGCCGACCAGCTACTACGGCAGGCTGACGCCCTCATGTATCAGGCCAAGAGACTGGGGCGCAATACCTGGCAAGCCGCCCCCTATCAGGCATAGTCCCCTGACGGACACGCAATAAAAACGGCCGCTATCGGAAGATGGCGGCCGCATGACAGGTTCCCTATCAGAAGTTGTAGGTTACGCCCAGGTTGTAGCGACGACCATCCAGCACAGTGCCATAGCTGCTGTAATCCACCGTCTTGTCGAACAGGTTGTAGACCCCGGCAGTCAGATCCAGATGCTTGTTGGCCTTGTAGACCAGGCCCATGTCAAAGAAGGTATAGGAAGGAGTCCCCTCCGCCATCTTGACCCGACTCAGGTACTCGGAGGTCTCGCCACGGAAGTTGACCCGTGACCAGAGGCTGAGATCCTCGGTGGTTTGCCAGTCAACACTGCCGTTGAACATGTGACGGGGCATCTGGTTGAGGGCATGACCCGCCAGTGGACCACTCTTCTGCTCGGACTGGGTAAAGGTGTAGCTGGAGCTGACCGACCAATCCTCATTGATGGCCCAATCCATCATCCCCTCGACACCGCGCATGTTCGCCTTGTCGACGTTGACCCGATCACTGATGAAGTCATAGCTGTGACCATTGAGAGTACAGGCGGGATCGCTCTTGCTGGTGCAACGACGCACTTCGGATATCTTGTTCTTGAAGTCGGTGTTGAACAGGGTAACACCGGCGTTAAAGCCCTGATGACCGTTCCACAGCAGGCCGATCTCTTCACTCACGCTGGTCTCGGGTTTGAGATCAGGATTACCGACCAGCATGCCATCCAGGCTACCACCACCGGTGACCTGACCCCAGTTGGCCGCTGACATCCGCAAGTCAGGAGAGCGGTAACCGGTCGAGACGCCTCCTTTCAAGGTCCAACTGTCATCCAGATGCCAAACTCCGTAGAGGCGAGGGCTCCAGTGAGAACCATAGTTCTGATCCCGATCCATGCGTGCGCCACCGGTCAGGGCAAAGCTGTCAGTGAGTGACCACTCATCTTCGACAAACATCGCCCAGCTCCAGCGGGTCAGCTGCTCGGCAGGGTTGGCCACTTTCAGGGTATTGCCCTGATCGTGCAGATCCTCATAGCGATATTGACCACCGACGCTCAAGTAGTGATCCCCCAGAATAAACTGGGTATGGGTATCGGCGATGGTGTTGGTGAGCTCCATCTTGCGGCCGGGGTTGGTGTTGGTCTCCTGCTGCAGATAGCTGCTGGAGGAGCCGAAATCATACTGACCATCATGGGTCAGCGCATAGTTGGTGCGCTCGTAGCGGTTAAGGCTATCTTTCGCCTTGGCAGCCAGCGAATTGCCGGCCGTGCGATCCCGATCCTGCAGACTGCGACTGGCTTCCAGATCGAAGCGGTTATGGTCATCAGGCTTGAAGCTGAGCACAGCCGTGCCACTGCGAGTCTCCTGCTCGGCAAAACCCTGGATAAATTTGTCTTCACCACGATGTGCGAGCTGACCATTGAAACGCAGCCCCAACACGCCATCGATCAGTGAACCTGCGGTATAGGCATCGGTCTGGAAACTGTTGCCAGCATCCTTGTTCTCCTGGAAGGTAGAATCAGCATGAACCGAGCCCTGCCAAGCCAGACCGGTGGTCTTGCGGGTAATCACGTTAATCACGCCCCCCATGGCATCGGAACCATAACGGGATGACATAGGGCCACGGACGACCTCAATGCGCTCAATCGCCTGCAGTGGCGGCAGCCAGCCCTGCTCGATACCCGGACCATCGCTGTTCGGGCGAGTGCCACGGCTATCCACCTTCTTGCCATCAACCAGCATCAGGGTGTATTTCGACCCCATACCGCGAATGCTGATATCACTGCTGCTACCCCCCCCCGTCACCACGACACCGGGGACATCCTTCAGTGCGTCGGTCACGTCGCGATAGGCTCGCTTCTCCAGCTGTTCGCGGGTAATCACGGAGATGGAGGCGGCAGAATCTTCAATCTTCTGCTGGAAGCCGGAAGCGGTGACGACCATCACCTCTTGTTCGGAAGCATAGGCCTGGGTCGCAAGAAGGGAGCAGATCAGCAAGGCAAGCTTGTTCGGTTTCACTGTTGTCATGTTTTAGCCTGAACATTATTAGTAGGAAGGTGACGTATTCCCTTACTTCACTCATTACAACGCCCTGGCATCCGGCCAGACGCAGCATTAGAAAAGGCTCATTTGAAAAGCACTTTATTAATCAGCCCGCATTGTAACGACCCCGACGGGATCATTCAAACAATAATCATTATCATTTGATTCGTGTGGTATTCTTGCCGCAGAATCGCTAATTCTTGATAAGAGACTGTTTTAATGGAATAAATCCATAAGCAAAAAAGGGGATTACACAAACAAGTGGAAGCGATGACGTACCGTTGCAATATGGCCTGATTTAATCCTCAAGCTCTATCAGCTCGCAGCGGAACGTCATCGTGGTGGGATGCCGGCAGCTCACCAGCAGACTAAAAGCACCATAGCCCAGTCGCCAGACTGGGCTATGTGTTGATTCTGGTATGCAAATCTGTGGGTCTTGTGGACAAAAACGCCCATAGCAAAAAGGCCTTCCCAATCGGGAAGGCCTTTCAAGTTAGTGGCGGAGCGGACGGGACTCGAACCCGCGACCCCCGGCGTGACAGGCCGGTATTCTAACCGACTGAACTACCGCTCCGCATTCGGTTAGCTTGCGCTAAATCTTCTGCTGCTTCTTCTGAGGTGTCATCCTCGCAGCCAGTGACGTGATTCTTCACATCGCTGTTTAATTCGGTGCCTGGCAGTGTCCTACTCTCGCATGGCGAATGCCACACTACCATCGGCGCTACCGCGTTTCACTTCTGAGTTCGGCATGGGATCAGGTGGTTCCACGGCGCTATGGCCGCCAGGCAAATTCTTAATCTAGAAAGCTGACGTGAGTAGTGATGTTGCGCTTGGCTTGTCACTATCACTGAATTTGAGTAGTTCGTTCTATTTGCTACAAGCCTTAGAACACTTCTTGGGTGTTGTATGGTTAAGCCTCACGGGTAATTAGTATGGGTTAGCTCAACACGTCGCCGCGCTTACACACCCCACCTATCAACGTTGTGGTCTCCAACGGCCCTTTAGGACCCTCAAGGGGTCAGGGATGACTCATCTCAGGGCTCGCTTCCCGCTTAGATGCTTTCAGCGGTTATCGATTCCGAACTTAGCTACCGGGCAGTGCCACTGGCGTGACAACCCGAACACCAGAGGTTCGTTCACTCCGGTCCTCTCGTACTAGGAGCAACTCCCTTCAATCATCCAACGCCCACGGCAGATAGGGACCGAACTGTCTCACGACGTTCTGAACCCAGCTCGCGTACCACTTTAAATGGCGAACAGCCATACCCTTGGGACCGACTTCAGCCCCAGGATGTGATGAGCCGACATCGAGGTGCCAAACACCGCCGTCGATATGAACTCTTGGGCGGTATCAGCCTGTTATCCCCGGAGTACCTTTTATCCGTTGAGCGATGGCCCTTCCATTCAGAACCACCGGATCACTATGACCTACTTTCGTACCTGCTCGACCTGTCCGTCTCGCAGTTAAGCTGGCTTATGCCATTGCACTAACCTCCTGATGTCCGACCAGGATTAGCCAACCTTCGTGCTCCTCCGTTACTCTTTGGGAGGAGACCGCCCCAGTCAAACTACCCACCAGGCACTGTCCGCGAGCCCGATTCAGGGCCCTGCGTTAGAACATCAAACATACAAGGGTGGTATTTCAAGGACGGCTCCAGCGCAACTGGCGTCACGCCTTCAAAGCCTCCCACCTATCCTACACATGTAGGTTCAATGTTCAGTGCCAAGCTGTAGTAAAGGTTCACGGGGTCTTTCCGTCTAGCCGCGGGTACACCGCATCTTCACGGCGAATTCGATTTCACTGAGTCTCGGGTGGAGACAGCATGGCCATGGTTACACCATTCGTGCAGGTCGGAACTTACCCGACAAGGAATTTCGCTACCTTAGGACCGTTATAGTTACGGCCGCCGTTTACCGGGGCTTCGATCAAGAGCTTCGCTTGCGCTAACCCCATCAATTAACCTTCCGGCACCGGGCAGGTGTCACACCCTATACGTCCACTTTCGTGTTTGCAGAGTGCTGTGTTTTTGATAAACAGTCCCAGCCATCTGGTCACTGCGACTCCCAACTGCTCCATCCGCAAGGGACTTCACTGTCAAGAGCGAACCTTCTCCCGAAGTTACGGTTCTATTTTGCCTAGTTCCTTCACCCGAGTTCTCTCAAGCGCCTTGGTATTCTCTACCCGACCACCTGTGTCGGTTTGGGGTACGATGACTTGTAATCTGAAGCTTAGAGGCTTTTCCTGGAAGCAGGGCATCAATGGCTTCCACACCGTAGTGTGTTCGTCTCGTGTCTCAGTGTTGTGTCTCCGGATTTGCCTAGAAACACCACCTACGCACTTTCACCAGGACAACCGTCGCCTGGCCCACCTAGCCTTCTCCGTCCCCCCATCGCAATTACAAGTCGTGCAGGAATATTAACCTGCTTCCCATCGACTACGCCTTTCGGCCTCGCCTTAGGGGTCGACTCACCCTGCCCCGATTAACGTTGGACAGGAACCCTTGGTCTTCCGGCGAGGAGGCTTTTCACCCCCTTTATCG
>NZ_CP077221.1:2772500-2935000 GCF_019046985.1 Aeromonas sp. FDAARGOS 1417
TAGTGGATAGCTTCTGCCTTCAGACAGTTCGCAGAACGAACTGTCAGCTCCAAATCATCGACAGGACGTAGCAGAATCGGATCAAACTCGGGTTTCTCTTCTTTCTTCTCGGGCACGCTGACATCGCGCAGATCCACGAAGGCTTCCAGTTGCTCTGCCAGGATAGTGGCAGAACGACGGATGGCTTCTTCAGGATCCAGGGTACCATTGGTCTCCATGTCGATGACCAGCTTGTCCAAGTCGGTACGCTGTTCCACACGTGCTGCCTCAACATTGTAGGCAATACGAACGATGGGGCTGAACGCGGAGTCCAACAGCAGGCGACCAATAGGACGCTCTTCATCATCGTTGTGAACACGAGCAGAAGCAGGCACATAACCACGACCGCGCTGAACTTTCAGGCGCATGCTGATTTCAGCATTGGCACCTGTCAGGTGGCAGATTACGTGCTCCGGGTTTACGATCTCGACTTCATCACCGTGAGTGATATCACCAGCGGTAACGGGGCCTGTTCCAGACTTGGTCAGGGACAGAGTTACCTCGTCCTTGCCTTCCAGCTTCACAGCGATACCTTTCAGGTTGAGCAGGATTTCAAGAATGTCTTCCTGTACACCTTCTTTGCTGCTGTACTCATGCAGTACCCCGTCAATTTCGACTTCAGTAACTGCACAACCGGGCATAGATGACAGCAAAATACGACGCAGGGCGTTGCCCAGCGTGTGACCAAAGCCACGCTCGAGTGGCTCAAGAGTCACTTTCGCATGAGTCGGGCTAACTTGCTCGATGTCAACTAGCCGCGGTTTAAGAAAATCTGTTACAGAACCCAGCATTGTGTCCTCTCTTTAGAAGCTAGCTTTACTTGGAGTAAAGCTCGACGATCAGCTGTTCGTTAATGTCGGCAGACAGGTCGGAACGCTCTGGCAGACGCTTGAAAGCACCTTCCATTTTAGCGGCGTCAACCTCTACCCAAGTCGGCTTCTCACGCTGACCAGCAACTTCCAGGGAAGCTTTGATACGCGCTTGCTTCTTAGCCTTCTCACGAACGCAGATCACGTCCTCAGGGGAAACCTGGAAAGAAGGAATGTTCACAACGCGACCGTTTACCATGATGGCCTTGTGGCTCACCAGCTGACGAGATTCAGCACGGGTAGCGCCGAAGCCCATACGGTAAACAACGTTGTCCAAACGACCTTCCAGCAGCTGCAACAGGTTTTCACCGGTGTTACCCTTTTGACGGGCAGCGTCGCGGTAGTAGTTGCGGAACTGTTTTTCCAATACGCCGTAGATACGACGAACTTTTTGTTTCTCGCGCAGCTGAACACCGTAGTCAGACAGACGCGCTTTACGCGCACCGTGCTGACCAGGGGCGGTGTCAATCTTGCACTTAGAATCAATCGCACGAACACCTGACTTCAGGAAGAGGTCGGTGCCCTCACGACGGCTAAGCTTAAGCTTAGGACCGATATATCTTGCCATCTTCTTTCTCCAACAATCCTAGACCAAGTAGCTACAGCGTTATACGCGGCGCTTCTTGGGAGGACGACAACCGTTGTGCGGGATCGGAGTCACATCAGTAATGTTAGTGATGCGGAAACCAGCCGCGTTCAGGGCGCGGATGGAAGACTCACGACCGGGACCCGGACCTTTGACCATGACTTCCAGGTTCTTGACGCCATATTCTTTGGCCATCTCACCAGCGCGCTCTGCAGCTACCTGAGCAGCGAACGGGGTGGACTTACGAGAACCACGGAAACCGGAACCACCAGAAGTAGCCCAAGACAGAGCATTGCCCTGACGGTCAGTAATGGTCACGATTGTGTTGTTGAAAGATGCATGAACGTGCGCAATACCGTCGCTCACTTGCTTTTTAACGCGCTTGCGAGCACGAGTCGGAGTTTTAGCCATTTTCTACCTTCCCGTTACTTCTTGATAGCCTTGCGCGGACCCTTACGGGTACGAGCGTTGGTCTTGGTACGTTGACCACGAACAGGCAGGCTACGACGGTGACGCAAACCACGGTAGCAACCCAGATCCATCAATCGCTTGATGTTCATGGAAATCTGACGACGCAGGTCACCTTCGACGGTGAATTTACCTACTTGTTCACGCAGACTCTCGATCTGAGCTTCGTCCAGGTCTTTAATTTTCACATTCTCAGCGATACCGGCTGCGGCACAGATGGCCTTGGAGCGGGTACGACCGACGCCATAAATCGCAGTCAAAGCGATGACTGCATGCTTATGGTCAGGAATGTTAATGCCAGCGATACGGGCCACTATTCACTCCTACATATAGTAGATTACGACCACCACAAAGCCCGTGAGCGGATACGTGGCGGTCAACCAATACACAACAAAAGTTGGCTGGCTATATTAGCCAGCACAACTATTTGTTGCAAGTACTAACCGTAAAAAATTAGCCTTGGCGCTGTTTATGCTTTGGCTCGCTGCAAATCACACGCACCACACCGTGACGCTTGATGATTTTGCAGTTACGGCAGATTGCCTTAACGGAAGCACGAACTTTCATTGCTTAACTCCGTAACTACGCCGACCTTTAGCGGCCGTAGCCCTTCAGGTTGGCCTTCCTCAGGACGTCGCCATATTGATGAGACATCATATGGGTTTGTACCTGAGCCATGAAGTCCATGATAACTACCACGATAATCAGCAGCGAAGTGCCACCGAAGTAGAACTGTACGTTCCAGGCAGTCATCAAGAACTGGGGTACCAGACAGATAAAGGTTATATAGAGCGCACCTGCCAATGTCAGGCGAGTCATAACCTTATCGATGTAACGTGCTGTCTGCTCGCCCGGGCGAATCCCCGGGATAAAGGCTCCACTCTTCTTCAGATTATCTGCTGTCTCGCGGGGGTTGAACACCAGCGCGGTATAGAAGAAGCAGAAGAAGATAATGGCTGCTGCATACAGCATCTCGTAAAGCGGTTGACCCGGCTGCAGGACCATAGAGACCTGTTGCAGGATATCAGCTACTTTACCCTCACCCTGACCAAACCAGGAGGTAATGGTCCCCGGGAAAAGGATGATACTGGATGCGAAAATCGCAGGAATCACACCAGCCATATTCACTTTCAACGGCAGGTGTGTGCTTTGCGCGGCAAATACCTGGCGGCCTTGTTGACGCTTGGCATAGTTAACGACGATACGACGCTGACCACGCTCCACGAACACCACAAAGTAAGTCACTGCGAAAACAATCAAGCCCAGCAACAACAACAGCAGGATGTGCAATTCCCCTTGACGTGCCTGTTCGGCCGTAGCGCCAATGGCATGCGGCAGACCAGCAACGATACCTGTGAAAATAATCAACGAGATACCATTACCAATCCCACGCTCGGTAATCTGTTCACCCAACCACATCAAAAACATGGTACCGGTGACCAAACTCACAACCGCTGTGAAATAGAATCCTAGACCCGGATTAGTCACGAGTCCATGCATCATATTCGGCAGACCGGTTGCAATACCAATGGCCTGGAAAGTTCCCAAAACCAGCGTGCCCCAACGGGTATATTGGCTAATCTTGCGACGGCCGGATTCACCTTCTTTCTTGAGTTCAGCAAGAGCGGGGTGAACCACTGTCAGCAGCTGGATAATGATCGATGCCGAAATGTACGGCATGATCCCCAACGCAAGAATAGAAGCACGCGAGAGTGCACCACCACTGAACATGTTGAACATCTCAATGATGGTGCCCTTCTGTTGCTGGAACAACTCGGCCAGTACGGCGGCGTCAATACCAGGAATCGGCACATAAGAGCCTGCACGGAAAACGATAATCGCCCCGAGAACGAAGAGCAGACGGCTCTTCAGTTCACTCAGACCACCCTGTGCTTTAACATCCAATCCTGGTTTCTTAGCCATTGTACTGATTATTCCTCGATTTTACCGCCAGCGGCCTCGATGGCTGCGCGTGCACCTTTGGTGACGGACAGACCACGAACGGTCACAGCACGGTCAATGTTGCCTGACAGAACAACTTTAGCGAACACGATGTTCTTAGTAACAACACCGGCTTGCTTCAGAGTGCTCAGGTCGACTACATCACCTTCTACCAGGGCGATTTCGTTCAGACGCACTTCGGCAGAAACCAAAGATTTGCGAGAGAAGAAACCGAACTTCGGCAGACGGATTTTCAAAGGCATCTGGCCGCCTTCGAAACCGTTGCGGACTTTACCGCCACCGGAACGAGAGGTCTGGCCTTTAACACCACGACCACCAGTCTTGCCCAGGCCGGAGCCGATACCACGACCACGACGTTGTTTTTCAGGCTTGGAACCAGCGGCCGGAGACAGAGTGTTCAGACGCATGCTTAGCCCTCCACCTTAACCATGTAATAAACCTGGTTGATCATGCCGCGTACGCAAGGAGTATCTTCCAGCTCAACGGTGTGACCAATGCGACGCAGACCCAGACCACGCAGAGTCGCCTTGTGCTTTGGCAGACGGCCGATAGAGCTGCGAGTTTGAGTTACTTTTACAGTGTTAGCCATGTCGCATTACCCCAGAATTTCTTCAACGCGCAGACCACGCTTAGCAGCGATCTGTTCCGGTGATTGACCGTGAACCAGAGCGTCTACAGTTGCGCGAACAACGTTGATTGGGTTGGTGGAACCGTAGGTCTTGGCCAGCACGTTGTGGATACCGGCAACTTCCAGAACAGCACGCATGGCGCCGCCTGCAATGATACCAGTACCTTGAGAGGCCGGCTTCATGAACACGGTGGAGCCAGAGTGAACACCACGCACCGGGTGGTGCAGAGTGCCGTTGTTCAACTCAACCTTGTTCAGGTTACGCTTAGCCTGTTCCATTGCTTTTTGAATAGCAGCCGGAACTTCACGGGCTTTACCGTAACCGTAACCTACACGGCCGTTACCATCACCCACCACGGTCAACGCGGTGAAGGACATGATACGACCACCTTTAACAGTTTTCGAAACACGGTTTACTGCAATGAGCTTTTCTTGCAGTTCGCCGGCTTGAGATTCGACTTTAGCCATCTTCGACTCCTAGCTTAGAACTGAAGACCAGCGTCACGTGCGGCAGCTGCCAGGGCAGCGATGCGACCGTGATACTTGAAACCGGAACGATCGAAAGATACGTTCTGAACGCCTTTGGCAATAGCACGCTCAGCGATAGCTTTACCTACAGCGGTAGCAGCATCTGCGTTACCGGTGTATTTCAGAGCTTCACTGATGGCTTTCTCTACTGTGGAAGCAGAGGCCAGAACTTCGGAACCGTTGGCTGCAATAACCTGCGCATAGATATGACGCGGGGTACGGTGAACAACCAGACGGGTAGCTCCCAGTTCCTGCATCTTTTTCCGAGCACGAGTAGCACGACGGAGACGAGCTGCTTTCTTGTCCATAGTGTTACCTTACTTCTTCTTAGCTTCTTTAGTACGCACTTGCTCGTTGGCATAGCGTACACCCTTGCCCTTGTAGGGCTCCGGAGCGCGGTAAGCACGGATATCGGCGGCGACTTGGCCAACCAGCTGCTTGTCGACGCCACGCAGAACGATTTCTGTAGCAGTCGGGCACTCAGCGGTCACACCAGCCGGCAGCGCATGCTCTACCGGGTGAGAGAAGCCCAGAGCCAGCGCAACAGCATTGCCCTTGATGGAGGCTTTATAACCTACACCAACCAGCTGCAGCTTGCGCTCGAAGCCTTGGGTAACACCGATTACCATGTTGTTGACCAATGCACGGGCAGTACCAGCCTGAGCGTCAGCACCAGCGATGCTGCCGCGCGGGGCGAACTTCAGTACATTGTCTTCTTTGGTCACTTCTACACCGGCGTGAATAGAGCGAACCAGAGAACCTTTACCACCTTTGATGGTCAGTTCCTGGCCGTTCAGAGTCACCTCTACGCCAGCAGGAATAGTGACGGGTGCCTTAGCAACACGAGACATTTCCTACCTCCTATTAAGCGACGTAGCAGATGATCTCACCGCCCATGCTTGCTTTGCGAGCAGCACGGTCAGTCATCACACCTTTAGACGTGGACACGATAGCAACACCGAGACCGCCCATAACTTTCGGCAGATCAGTAGTGCGCTTGTAAATACGCAGGCCTGGACGGCTTACGCGTTGGATCAGTTCTACAACTGGCTTGCCCTGGAAATATTTCAGTTCAATTTCCAGTTCCGGCTTCACGTCACCAGCTACGGAGTAGCCAGCGATGTAACCTTCTTCTTTCAGCACTTTGGCGATAGCCACTTTCAGCTTGGAAGAAGGCATGGAAACCGCAACTTTGCTCGCCGCCTGACCGTTACGGATGCGGGTCAGCATATCCGCGATCGGATCTTGCATGCTCATAAGTCTAACTCCCGAGATTCGTTACCAAGAAGCCTTCTTCAGGCCCGGAATTTCGCCCTTCATGGCATGCTCACGCACTTTGATGCGAGACAGGCCAAACTTGCGCAGGAAACCGTGCGGACGACCAGTAATATTGCAACGGTTACGCTGGCGGGACGGACTGGAATCACGGGGCAGCTGTTGCAGTTGCAGTACAGCATCCCAACGCGCTTCTTCAGAAGCGTTCATGTCAACGATGATAGCTTTCAGCTCGGCACGCTTGGTCGCGTACTTGGCTACCAGCTTGGCACGCTTTGCTTCGCGCGCTTTCATGGATGTTTTAGCCATAACCCTAACCTTACTTGCGGAATGGGAAGTTAAAGGCAGCCAGCAGAGCACGGCCTTCTTCATCGGTATTCGCGGAAGTGGTGATGGTGATATCCAGACCACGGACGCGATCGACTTTGTCATAGTCGATTTCCGGGAAGATGATCTGCTCACGCACGCCCATGGAGTAGTTACCACGACCGTCGAACGCTTTAGCGTTCAGGCCACGGAAGTCACGGATACGCGGTACGGAGATGCAGATCAGCCGTTCCAGGAACTCCCACATACGCTCGCCACGCAGGGTTACTTTACAACCTATCGGGTAGCCTTCACGAATCTTGAAGCCCGCAACAGATTTGCGAGCTTTGGTGATCAGCGGCTTCTGACCGGAAATGGCAGCCATATCGGCAGCAGCATTTTCCAGCAATTTCTTGTCAGAGATCGCTTCACCAACACCCATGTTCAGGGTGATTTTCTCGATCCGAGGGACTTGCATGATAGTCTTGTAACCGAACTGCTTGGACAGTTCATTTACTACATCGGATTTGTAGTAATCATGCAGTTTCGCCATCGTTAAACTCCAATTACTTCACAAGTTCGCCGGTGGATTTGAAGAAACGGACTTTTTTGCCGTCTTCAATCCGGAAACCAACGCGGTCAGCTTTGCCAGTGGCAGAGTTGAACAGCGCTACGTTTGATACATCGATGGGGGCTTCTTTGGTGACGATACCGCCAGCCTGACCCAGTGCGGGTACCGGCTTCTGGTGTTTCTTCACCTGGTTGATGCCTTCCACGATTACCTTACCTTTTGCAATCAGGACTTGAGTGACTTTGCCACGCTTGCCCTTGTCTTTGCCGGTAAGAACAATCACTTCGTCTTCGCGACGGATTTTAGCTGCCATCGTTCGACTCCTTACAGTACTTCGGGTGCCAGGGACACAATCTTCATGAACTTCTCATTACGCAGTTCACGGGTCACCGGGCCAAAAATACGAGTACCGATTGGCTGTTGGTTGTTGTTAAGCAACACAGCCGCATTGTTGTCGAAACGGATGACAGAGCCGTCCGGACGACGAACGCCTTTACGGGTGCGTACGACCACCGCGTTATACACATCACCTTTCTTCACTTTACCGCGAGGAATAGCTTCCTTGATGGAAACCTTGATGATGTCGCCGATGCCGGCGTAACGGCGGTGCGAGCCACCCAGAACCTTAATACACATTACACTGCGAGCGCCGGAGTTGTCGGCAACACCCAGCATACTTTGCATCTGGATCATCTTAGTGCTCCGCTTTGTTTACTTCTTATCCCTAATGGGATCTGGCTGCCTTCAAAAGGCGCGAAACTATAACACAGGATTTTCAGAAAAGGTAGCCTAAAAAACAAACGGCCCCTGAAAGGGGCCGCTTGGACTACAAAGTACCGATTAGGCCTTTTCTACAACGGCAACCAGGGTCCAGGACTTGGTCTTGGACAGCGGGCGGCATTCGCGGATTTCCACGAGGTCACCAGCTTTGCACTCGTTGTTTTCGTCATGTACGTGCAGCTTGGTAGTGCGCTTGATGATCTTACCGTAGATCGGGTGCTTTACCTTGCGCTCGATAGCAACAGTGATGGACTTGTCCATCTTGTCGCTGATTACACGACCTTGCAGAGTACGGATCTTGTCAGTCATTACGCACCTGCCTTCTCAGTCAGTACAGTCTTGATACGTGCGACGTCACGACGCACTTGTTTCAGAGTGTGAGTCTGAGCCAGCTGGCCGGTGGACGCTTGCATGCGCATGTTGAATTGCTCACGCAGCAGGCCCAGCAGCTCCTGGTTCAGTTCTTCGACGCTCTTTTGACGCAGATCTTGGGCTTTCATCACATCACCGTCTTAATTACGAAAGTGGTCTGAACAGACAGCTTAGCTGCGGCCAGGGCAAACGCTTCACGCGCCAGAGCCTCAGGTACACCGTCCATCTCGTACAGAACCTTGCCAGGCTGGATCGGGCAAACCCAGTATTCCACGTTACCCTTACCTTTCCCCATACGAACTTCGAGGGGCTTTTCGGTGATGGGCTTGTCCGGGAACACACGGATCCAGATCTTACCTTGACGCTTAACGTGACGGGTCATGGCACGACGGGCTGCTTCGATTTGACGAGCAGTCAGTTGACCACGGGATGTCGCCTTCAGGCCAAAGGTACCGAAGGATACTTCGTTACCAGAGGTGGCCAGACCGCGGTTACGACCCTTGTGGGTCTTGCGGAATTTAGTACGCTTAGGTTGCAACATTTACCGAATCTCCTTACTTAGCAGCGCGGCGCTTGTTGTCACGCTTGGGCTTTGCAGGAGCTTGCTCTTGAGCAGCGGCAGCGTTAACAGCAGCCAGACCGCCCAGAACTTCGCCCTTGAAGATCCAAACTTTAACGCCGATCACACCGTAAGTGGTGTGGGCTTCAGAAGTTGCGTAGTCGATGTCGGCACGCAGGGTGTGCAACGGCACACGACCTTCACGGTACCATTCGGTACGCGCGATTTCAGCGCCGCCCAGACGACCGGAAACTTCCACTTTGATGCCCTTGGCACCCAGGCGCATTGCGTTCTGTACGGCGCGCTTCATAGCACGACGGAACATTACACGACGCTCCAGCTGGGAAGTGATGCTGTCGGCAACGAGTTTGCCATCCAGCTCCGGCTTGCGGACTTCGGAAATGTTGATCTGAGCAGGCACGCCAGCAATAGTGGCTACAGCTTTGCGCAGCTTCTCAACGTCTTCGCCTTTCTTACCGATTACAACACCCGGACGAGCAGTGTGAATGGTCACACGGATGCTCTTGGCCGGACGCTCAATGGTGATCTTGGACAAGGACGCGTTTTTCAGTTCCTTGGTCAGGAACTGGCGTACTTGAAAATCGCTGTACAGGTTGTCAGCGAAGTCTTTGGTGTTCGCGAACCAGGTAGAATTCCAAGGCTTGGTAATACCCAGGCGAATGCCATTAGGATGTACTTTCTGACCCATTGCTTATCTCCCAGCCTTAGCGTCGGATACCACTACAGTGATGTGAGCGGTACGCTTGAGGATACGATCCGCACGACCTTTGGCACGCGGACGGATGCGCTTCATGGAGGGACCTTCGTCGACCATGATAGTAGCAACACGCAGCGCGTCGATATCGGCGCCTTCGTTGTGCTCAGCGTTTGCAATGGCAGATTCCAGCACTTTCTTAACCAGCACTGCAGCCTTTTTCGGGCTGAAGGTCAGGATATTCAGAGCCTTGTCTACGGACAGACCACGTACTTGATCGGCTACCAGACGAGCTTTCTGGGCAGAAGTACGGGCATAACGGTGTTTAGCGATAGCTTCCATCATTTATCCCTTAGCGCTTCTTAGCCTTCTTATCAGCAGCATGGCCGCGATAAGTACGAGTCGGTGCGAATTCACCCAGTTTGTGACCGATCATTTCTTCGGTAACGAAAACCGGAACGTGCTGACGACCATTATGGACAGCGATGGTCAAACCGATCATGTTCGGGATGATCATTGAACGACGGGACCAGGTTTTAACCGGCTTTTTATCCCCGCTTTCCACCGCTTTCTCTACCTTCTTCAGCAAGTGCAGGTCAATAAATGGACCCTTCTTGAGAGAACGTGGCATGGTGATTCCTCTATGTTAACAATTACTTGTTACGACGACGTACGATGTACTTGTCGGTACGCTTGTTCTTACGGGTCTTGAAGCCTTTAGCCTTCTGGCCCCATGGGGACACAGGCTGCATGCCCTTGTTACGACCCTCACCACCACCGTGCGGGTGGTCAACCGGGTTCATCGCCATACCGCGAACGGTCGGACGAATACCACGCCAGCGGTTTGCACCGGCTTTACCCAGTTGACGCAACATGTGCTCGGAGTTACCGACTTCACCGATGGTAGCGCGGCACTCGGCCAGAACTTTACGTACTTCGCCGGAACGCAGACGCAGAGTTACATAGTTACCTTCACGAGCCAGGATCTGGATGAAAGTACCAGCGGAACGAGCCAGCTGGGCACCTTTACCAGGCTTCATCTCTACAGCGTGAACGGTAGAACCAACCGGGATGTTGCGCATCGGCAGGGCGTTACCTACCTTGATGGCTGCATCAGCACCAGAAGCGATCGCGTCACCAGCTTTCAGGCCTTTCGGAGCCAGGATGTAACGACGCTCACCGTCTGCATACAACACCAGAGCGATGTTAGCGGTACGGTTCGGATCGTATTCCAGGCGCTCTACTTTAGCCGGGATACCGTCTTTGTCGCGCTTGAAGTCGACGATACGGTAGTGCTGCTTGTGACCACCACCGATATGACGGGTAGTGATACGGCCGTTGTTGTTACGACCACCGGACTTGCTTTTGCTGTCCAGCAGAGCGGCGAAGGGCTTGCCCTTGTACAGCTCTTGATTGACGATCTTGACGACGTGGCGGCGGCCCGGAGAAGTAGGCTTGCACTTAACGATTGCCATTTTTGAGAACTCCTCTTACTCGGCTGCGCCCATGAAGTCGATGTCCTGACCAGCTTTCAGGGTCACATAAGCCTTTTTCCAATCGGAACGACGGCCTACGCGTGCACCTGCGCGCTTGGTCTTACCCTTCATGTTCAGGGTACGGACGGTCTCAACTTCGACCTCGAACAGTTTCGCAACTGCAGCTTTGACTTCCGCCTTGGTAGCATCAACAGCAACTTTGAACACGATAGTGTTCTGCTTTTCTGCAACCATGGTGCTCTTTTCAGAGATGTGCGGAGCCTTCAGAACTTTCAGCAGACGCTCTTCACGGATCATGCCAGCATCTCCTCGATTTGCTTAACTGCGTCAGCAGTCATCAGAACCTTGTCGAAAGCGATCAGGCTGACCGGGTCGATACCGGCAACGTCACGCACGTCAACTTTGTACAGGTTGCGAGCAGCCAGGAACAGGTTCTCATCGACTTCAGCAGTCACGATCAGAACGTCAGTCAGTTCCATTTCTTTCAGCTTGGCGATCAGTTCTTTGGTCTTCGGAGCTTCGATGCCGAACTTCTCAACAACGATCAGGCGCTCTTGACGTACCAGCTCGGACAGAATGCTACGGATAGCGCCGCGGTACATCTTCTTGTTTACTTTCTGGCTGTGATCTTGCGGCTTAGCAGCAAAAGTCACACCACCGGAACGCCAGATGGGCGAACGGATGGAGCCAGCACGGGCACGACCAGTACCCTTCTGACGCCACGGCTTTTTGCCGCCACCAGACACTTCAGAGCGAGTCAGCTGCGCACGAGTACCCTGACGGGCACCAGCGGCATATGCAACGACGACCTGGTGAACCAGAGCTTCGTTGAATTCGCGCCCGAAGGTAGTCTCGGAAACTTCAAGAGCGCTCTTGGCGTCTTTCATTACCAATTCCATTACTATCTCCTCAGACGTTACGCTTTGACGGCAGGTTTGACGATCACGTTGCCGTTGGTTGCACCCGGTACTGCACCTTTGATGAGCAGCAGGTTGCGTTCAGCGTCAACACGAACCAGTTCCAGGTTCTGAGTCGTTACACGCTCAGCACCCATGTGACCAGCCATCTTTTTGCCCTTGAATACACGACCCGGAGTCTGGTTCTGACCGATAGAACCCGGAACGCGGTGAGACAAGGAGTTACCGTGGGTCATATCCTGGGTGCGGAAGTTGTGGCGCTTAACAGTACCAGCAAAGCCCTTACCTTTGGATGTGCCGGTAACGTCTACCAGCTTAACGTCAGCGAGAAGATCTACTTTCAGCTCGCTACCAACAGTGAAAGTTTCACCGTTGTTCAGGCGGAATTCCCACAGACCGCGACCGGCTTCTACACCAGCTTTGGCGAAGTGGCCAGCTTCCGGCTTGGTCACACGGCTGGCTTTCTTGGCGCCAGTGGTAACCTGAATAGCGTTGTAGCCGTCGGTTTCTACAGATTTGACCTGAGTTACACGGTTAGCTTCAACTTCGATAACAGTCACCGGGATAGAAACGCCATCTTCAGTGAAGATGCGAGTCATACCCACTTTGCGACCTACAAGACCGATTGTCATTGTTATCAACCTCTTTCCGTAATTAACCCAGGCTGATCTGGACGTCTACACCAGCTGCCAGATCCAGACGCATCAGGGCGTCTACGGTCTTGTCAGTCGGCTCAACGATGTCTACCAGACGCTTGTGAGTGCGGATCTCGTACTGATCACGCGCATCTTTGTTGACGTGCGGGGAGATCAGGACGGTGAAGCGCTCTTTGCGAGTCGGCAGCGGAATAGGACCGCGAACCTGCGCGCCAGTGCGCTTAGCAGTTTCAACGATTTCCGCAGTGGATTGATCAATCAGGCGATGATCAAAAGCCTTCAGGCGGATACGGATTCTTTGGTTCTGCATTGACAGAGCTCCAATAGATAAAAGAACATAAATCAACACCGCCCGACCGAGATTGCTCCCGCCAGAGGTGTGATTTTTCACGTTTCCCCCCATATCGGGAGGACTGTATGGCTGGCTCCTGTAAACAGGAAACTCAGCAGCAGACATATCGTCTGGCTTACCTCATGGGTAAGCGGAGGGGATTATACGGATTTTTCAAATTTGCGCAAGGGAGAACGAACAGATTATGCGCAGTTTTATGTGACAGATGGATCTCGCCTGCGGCAACGCACTCTGCTGCCAACACCCAGGTAACGACAATGTTACAAGCAGACTGGTAGACTGTGCGCTTGCCTCTGTCAGTGGAACGACATCCCATGCTCAAAGATCAAAAGAAAGCCTATCAGTATGGCCTTTGCGCCGTTGCCCTCTGGTCGACGGTCGCCACAGCCTTCAAGATCTCCCTCGCCTATTTCGAACCTGTGCAACTGTTGCTTGTGGCCGCCTTCACCTCGACTCTCACGCTGACAGCCGTCGTCGCCAAACAGGGCAAACTGCCGCTGCTGGGAAGCTACATCAAGGCCCGCCCTTTCTACTACCTGACTCTGGGCGTGCTGAACCCCTTTCTCTATTACCTGTTGCTATTCAAGGCCTATGACCTGTTGCCTGCCCAGCAGGCACAGACCCTCAACTACACCTGGGCCATTACTCTCAGTCTGCTGGCCGTCCCCTTCCTCGGCCAGAAGCTGCGTCGGCGCGATGGCGTCGCCATCGTGCTCGGCTACTTTGGCGCACTGGTGATCGCCACCAGAGGGGATGTATTCGGCCTCCAGTTCGACAGCCCCCTCGGCGTGACGCTGGCGCTGGTCTCGACCCTCATCTGGGCCAGCTACTGGATCCTCAACACCCGCAATCAGGGCGATCCCATCGTCAGCCTGTTGCTCGGCTTTATGATCAGCCTGCCTTTTATCGTCGTTGCAACCTGGTTGCTCTCCGATTTTGCCATGACCGCCTGGCAGGGATGGGCTGGAGCCATCTATGTGGGACTGTTCGAAATGGGCTTCGGTTTCGTGCTCTGGCTGATGGCGCTGCGCCATGCCACCAACACGGCCCCCATCAGCAACCTCATCTTTATCTCGCCGTTTGCCTCACTGGTGCTGCTCAACCTGTTGATAGGCGAAGCCATCCATCCAGCCACCCCAATCGGGTTGGCGCTCATCGTTGCCGCCCTGTTGATCCAGCAGCTCAAGTACGGCAAACGCTATCGGGCATCAGTCGAAACCAAGAGCTGACCATGCAGAAGGGCGTATCCACGGATACGCCCTTCTCTCAATCCATCCACTCCTGTGGCTGATGTTTCGGCAGCCGCATCTCGACCAACAAGCCGCCGAGATCCGAGCTTCCCAACCGGATAGTGCCGTGGTGCTGGGCGACTATCTTGGCCACTATGGCCAACCCCAGCCCACTACCGCCGACGGTCCGCGCCACATTCCCCTGAGTAAACGGCTTGAGCACCCGGGAATAGTCCTGCTCCGGAATGCCGGGACCATCATCGGAGAGGCGCAGGCGCACCCAGTGCCCATCGTCCTTGAGCTCGGCATGCAAGCGGCTCGCCCCATAACGCTGCGAGTTGCTTGATAGGTTGTTCAACACCCGCCGGATACTGACCGGATTGCAGGCCACCCGCACCGCCTCTTGCGGCAGCGCCAGATCGACCTCCAGTCCCTGTTCCGAGTAGATCAGCAAGGTATCGTGCACCAGCTGGGTCAGGTCGATCGGCTCCAGATCCTGCCCCTCGTCCGGGCGGATGTAGTCGATGAACTGATCGATGATGGCATTGGACTCATCGATGTCGGCGTTGATGCTCTCCTTGAGGTACTCGTCACCGGAGGACATCATCTCGGTGGCCAGCCGGATGCGGGTCAGCGGGGTACGCAGATCATGGGAGACCCCCGCCATCATCAGGTTACGCTCTTCGATTAGGCTCTTGATGGAGTGCGACATATGGTTGAAGGTGCGGGTCAGTCGCCGTACCTCCCTTGAGCCCAACTCCCCCAGCGCCTCGGGGAAATGGCCTCTGGCCACCGCAACAGCGCCAGCTTCGAGATCCTCGAGCGGGCGCACCAGCTGCCGGGCAAAGCGCCAAGCCGCAAACAGGGTGATCACCAACAGCACGCTCAGATAGATGATGAGGGGTTCGATATCGTCATCTTCGATCTCGGTCAGCGGGATCCGCACCCAGATTTTGCTGGCCTGGGGCGGCTGGATCCAGATGATGTAGTGATCCTGGATCTCGACCCGCACCTTGGCCGGGCCACCCAGCTCGCGGCTAATGTTCTCCTCCAGATAGGGGTATGGCTTGGCATCGTTGAAGCCATGCTGCACCGCCTCGCTCTGGGTATAGATGTCGGTACCGGTCGTCACATAGACCAGCGCCTCGGCATCTTCGCTCAGCGCCAGTTGTTCAGTGTTGACCGGAAAGATCAGCTTGACCTGATTGGCCAGCAAGTGACTGATCTGCTTGACGGTTGGCGCCAGCAGATAGTTGTAGAAGGTGACGTAGGAGACTGCTTGATAGACCACCAGAACGGCGGCCAGAAACCAGAGCATGCGTGAGAACATGCTGCCGACCTTTTTCATGCACCGTCACCATCTGGCACGAACACATACCCCAGACCCCAGACGGTCTGCAGATAGCGGGGCTGGGCCGGATCCTGCTCCAGCAGGCGGCGCAGGCGAGAGACCTGCACGTCGATGCTGCGCTCGGTGGCGGTGTATTCGCGGCCACGGGCCAGATTCATCAGCTTGTCGCGGGAGAGCGGTTCACGCGGATAGCTGACCAGCACCTTGAGCACCGCAAATTCACCGCTGGTGAGCGCCATCGGCTCGCCATCCCGGCTCAGCTCGCGGGTCGCCAGATTGAGTTGAAAGGCGCCGAAGTTGACCACTTTTTCTGCAGCCGAGGGAGCCCCCGGCAGCTCGACGGTATGGCGGCGCAGCACGGCACGGATCCGAGCCAGCAGTTCGCGAGGGTTGAACGGCTTGGGCAGATAGTCATCGGCCCCCATCTCGAGCCCGACGATGCGATCCACTTCATCCCCCTTGGCGGTGAGCATCAGCACCGGGATCTGGTTGCCAGCTTCCCGCAGGCGGCGGCAGATGGAGAGCCCATCCTCCCCCGGCAGCATCAGGTCGAGCACCATCAGGCTGAAGTTTTCACGAGTCAGCAAGCGATCGGCCTGCTCGCCATTGGCCACGCCGCGCACTACGAACCCCTGCTCGGTGAGATAGCGTTCCAACAGGGAACGTAATTTCAAGTCATCGTCCACGACCAGGACCTTGTATTGCTGCTGACTCATTGCTTTGCCTCTTCATTCTTTAGCTGCCCCCAATACTAGGGGGGGATATAGCGGGAGCAAAGCACAAATATGTTACCGGTTATTACCCGTCCCGAGAGCGTGACGGCCATCAAGTCACTGCGCTGGCCAGCGACTCCCTGAATGGCGCCAGCCGAGCCATCACGATTTCCCTCGACAGCAAGAGGACAAAAGCTAATATTCCCGAGCAGTTAGCGATGAATACCCCCCTTTGACCAGGTCCGCATCACCATGAAGACAAAGCTGATCACCCGCGAAGGCTACAACAAGCTGAAAGAAGAGCTCGATTTCCTCTGGCGTCAGGAGCGCCCCGAGGTCACCAGGAAGGTGGCATGGGCCGCCAGCCTGGGGGATCGCAGCGAAAATGCCGACTACCAGTACAACAAGAAGCGGCTGCGGGAGATCGACCGGCGGGTGCGCTACCTGCGCAAATGCCTCGAAGAGCTGGGGATCGTCGACTATGCCCCCGCGCAGGAGGGCAAGGTCTTCTTCGGCGCCTGGGTCGAGGTGGAAAACGATGATGGCGAGACCAAGCGCTTTCGCATCGTCGGCTATGACGAGATCTTCGAGCGCAAGGATTACATCTCCATCGACTCCCCCATGGCCCGCGCCCTGCTCAAGAAAGAGGTCGGTGATGAGGCCATCGTCCGTACGCCAGTTGGTGACGTCTGCTGGTATATCAACGAGATCAGCTACCCCAAATAGCCGGACTGCTTGCCACAGGCACATCCTGAGTCACAGGTGCAATGGCAAGATAAACGCCCTCCCCTGCGACTTTATCAGTCTGACTGGTGCAGACCCCGGCGCAGGGTGGCATCCCGCAACACGACCCCATATAGTGCTCACACTTGGCGCCTGATGGCGCGGACTCGACCACAGAGACCCTCAACAACATCATGATGCAAACCATAGAGAGACAGATTGCCGGTGAGCTCAATGCTCGCCCGGAGCAGGTGCAGGCCGCAGTGCGCCTGCTGGATGAAGGCTCGACCGTTCCCTTTATCGCCCGTTACCGTAAAGAGGTGACTGGCGGTCTGGACGATAGCCAGCTGCGTACTCTGGAGAGCCGCCTCGGCTATCTGCGTGAACTGGAAGATCGCCGTCAGGTGATCATTCGCTCCATCGAAGAGCAGGGCAAGCTGACCCCCGAGTTGGCCCGCGAGTTGAACGGCGCCGACAGCAAGACCCGGCTGGAAGACCTCTACCTCCCCTACAAGCCCAAACGCCGCACCAAGGGGCAGATGGCGATCGAAGCCGGGTTGGAGCCGCTTGCCAACCTGCTGCTCAGCGACCCGATGCAGGATCCCGAGCAAGCTGCAGCCACCTTCCTCAATCCCGAACAGGGCATTGCCGACAGCAAAGCGGCTCTCGATGGCGCCCGCTATATCCTGATGGAGCGCTTCGCCGAGCAGGCCGACCTGCTGGAGAAGTTGCGCGGCTACCTGTGGCAAAATGCCACCCTGCGCACCCGCGTGGTGGCAGGCAAGGAGCAGGAAGGGGCCAAGTTCAAGGACTATTTCGAACACGACGAACCACTGCACAAGGCCCCCTCCCACCGGGTGCTGGCCATGCTGCGCGGCCGCAATGAGGGGATCCTCAATCTGGCGCTGGTCACCGGTGACGACGAGAGTGCCAGCCCCTGCGAAGGGATCATTGCCCACCACCTCAAGCTCAATCTGCAGAACCGCCCGGCCGACAAATGGCTGCAGGGGGTAGTGAGCTGGACCTGGAAGATCAAGTTGTCGCTTCAGATGGAGACCGAGCTGATCGGCCGTATCCGCGAGTCGGCAGAGGAGGAGGCAATCAAGGTGTTCGCCATGAATCTCAAGGATCTGCTGATGGCGGCCCCGGCCGGCATGCGCTGTACCATGGGGCTGGATCCGGGCATCCGCACCGGGGTCAAGGTTGCCGTGGTGGATGCCACCGGCAAGCTGGTCGATCACGCCACCATCTATCCGTTCGAACCAAAACGCCAGATTGATCAGAGCCTCAAGACCCTGAGCGAGCTTTGCCAGAAACATAAGGTCGAGCTCATCAGCATCGGCAACGGCACCGCCTCGCGGGAGACCGACCGGCTGGTCAGCGACCTGTTCGAGCGCTACCCCGCCGCCAAGGCGCAGAAGATAGTCGTGAGCGAAGCGGGAGCCTCGGTCTACTCCGCCTCCGAGCTTGCCTCTCAGGAGTTCCCGGATCTCGACGTCTCGATCCGTGGCGCCGTCTCCATCGCCCGCCGCCTGCAAGACCCGCTGGCCGAGCTGGTCAAAATCGACCCCAAGAGCATCGGGGTCGGCCAGTATCAACACGACGTCGGCCAGAGCCAGCTGGCCCGCCGGCTGGATGCCGTGGTCGAGGATTGCGTGAACGCGGTCGGTGTGGATGTGAATACTGCCTCGGTCGCCCTGCTCAACCGGGTTTCCGGCCTCTCCCAGACGCTGGCCCAGAACATCGTCGCCTATCGGGATGAGCACGGCGCCTTCAAGAGCCGTCAGCAGTTGCTGAAAGTGAGCCGACTCGGCCCCAAAGCCTTCGAACAGTGTGCCGGCTTCCTGCGCATTCGCGGCGGCAGCAATCCCCTCGACAGCTCGGCGGTGCACCCGGAGTCTTATCCAGTGGTGGAGCGGATCCTCGCCAAGCTGGAGCAGACCGTGGAGAGCCTGCTCGGCAACAGCAGCCTGCTGCGCAGCCTGAAACCGGCCGACTATACCGATGAGCAATTCGGCGTACCTACCGTCACCGACATCATCGGCGAGCTGGACAAGCCGGGCCGCGACCCGCGCCCCGAGTTCAAAACCGCGACCTTCAAGGAAGGTGTGGAGCAGATCAGCGACCTGGTGCCAGAGATGGTACTGGAAGGGGTGGTCACCAACGTCACCAACTTCGGCGCCTTCGTCGATATCGGTGTTCATCAGGACGGTCTGGTGCACATCTCCTCCCTGACCGACCGTTTCGTCAAGGATCCCCGTGAGGTGGTCAAGGCGGGCGACATTGTGCGGGTCAAGGTGCTGGAAGTGGACGCCCCGCGCAAGCGGATCAGTCTGACCATGCGTCTCGACGAAAAGGCAGGGCAACCCGCCCGCAAGCCGGCTGAAGCGCGCAACAGCAGTGCTGGCAACACCAAACCAAGAAATGAGCCGCGCCAAAGCCCCCCTATGAGTGGTGCCATGGGCAACGCCTTCGCGGCAGCGCTCTCCAAAGCGAAAAAGTAGCGAAACCTTCCAGAAGTCCTCTGAATGCAAAAAGCCCCACAAGGGGCTTTTTTACACGCGAAGCTCAGGATCACTGCGTCAGGGCAGCAAGTATGCTCTCGGGCTCTCCATGCTGGGCCAGCACCTCCCGCAGTCGGTTGAATGCCTTGCAGGCCTCTTGCGGATACTTGCCGTAAGAGACGACGCCGGTGTGGCTCCAGCCAGCCGCCAGCATCACTTTCTTCTTGAAACTGGTTCCTTCAGTTCCACCTCCTCCGAGCTGCATCAGAAACTGCTCCATCTGCAGGTGGGGGGGCGGTACACGGGAGAAGGTGGTGAAATCTTCCGCTTTGACTTCATCGAAATGCATGACAGCTCCTGTGAAATTGGAATGGGCCTGATCTTCAGGTTAGTTGCAAAACAGGCAAAGCAGCTGAAAGTTTGGCGAGGGTGACTCAGATATGCAGACTGAGGGACTGGGTCGAGGCCGGGCTGACAGCCTGTCGATAGTGGCCCGCGATGACGCTGTTGCGCTTGTCCATATAGGCGCTCAGCACACCGCCCGATTTCGCGCTCTGCTCGGCCATCAGCTCTTTGCGCGCCTTGGCCTCACTCGCAGCGGCGCTGCGCGCGACGGCCAGATCCTGCGCGGAAGGCTCGGCGGGCGCCAGCGCTGCAGCGCGTATCTGCTGCATCTTGGCGATGGTAGCGGCAGGGTCACCGGGTACGACACTGGTATCGATCTGGACTTCGCCACCCGTCGCATAACGCTTGCCATCCGGCCCTTGCGTAAACTGATAGGTGGGCGAGCTGGCGTACTCTCCACCCGCAGACTGGTGCGCCTGCTCGTGAGTGCGCACCTCCTTGTCACGCTCGACAAGATCCTGAACCTGCTGCTCTTGCCGCTGTTGCTGCTCCTGCTGTTTGGGATCTTGCTGCTTGCGCTGCCCATCCTCACCGGTGGCCTCGACAAAGCGATTATCTGGCAGTGTCGTCGGGGCTAATTGCCCGGTTTCACGGCTGTTCTGGGAGCTCTGATTGCTGGAGGCCTGACCGGCTTTGGATTTCTCTTTCTGGGAGCCGACTTCGGATTCGGCAACGGAGGCTTGGCCCGCTCGGGCCTGCGGGATCAGTTCTGCCCGGCGATTATCCGTCCTCGCCGCTTCCACCTGGGGTTGCAGCTGTGTCGGGATAAGGGGAGGCAGACTGACATTGATGTTCATCTCACACCCGGATGTCGATCAGGGTTCCCATCATATCGCTGGCGGTCTGCACTACCTTGGCTGAAGCGCCAGCCTGCTGCTCGGCCACCTTGAGATTGACAAGCTCATCGGTCACTTGCACCTGATCCCCGCTGGGGGTGTTGAGGCGGGCGATCTGATTGGATGCCTTGTCGGCAATCTGCTCGGCTCGCTGAAATCCCTGTACCCCGCTGTTGAAAGCAGAATCAATACGCATGGTGTTACTCCTCTGGTCACAGCTTAATTATCCGCCAGACCAGAGGATTAATGAAGCTTGCCGGCTGTTTTTTAGCCAACAAAATCTCGAACGATTTCAATGAATTCGTCAGGATGGGAGATAAAAGGTGCGTGTGAGGCCTTATTAAGGGTCACGCTACGGCTGGCAGGGTAGAGATCGTCCAGCAGGGGAATGGCTGCCTTGGGCACCAATGAATCCAGTCGGCCATAGATCCGCAACCAGGGCAGATCCAGCTCCCGCAGCGGTTCGCGCAGGTCAATCTCGGCCAACAGCGTCAGCCCGGCCTCGAGTGCGGCAAACTGGGGCGCCGGGCGCTCGGCCAGCCAGTGGCGCAACTGACGGATATCGTCCCGGGCGTGTTCACTGCCCATGGCCTGGATCGCCAGAAAGCGCTCTATGGTCTGGCGAAAATCCCCCGCCAGCATCTGGTTGAAGCCGGTCAGAACCTTGGGGGCGATCCCCGGCCACTCATCACGGGCCATGAAACAGGGGGAGCTGGCCACGGTGATCAGGGAGTGCAGCCGATCGGGATGCGTCAGCGCCAACTGGCTTGCCACCAGACCGCCGAGCGACCAGCCAAGCAGATGACACTTCTGCGGCAAGATGGCGACCACCTGCTCGGCAAGCCAGGGCAGGCTGTAATCCACCTCGTCTGCCAGCAGGCTGTTGCCAAAACCAGGCAAATCTACCAGATGAACCCGATAGTGGGGCGCCAACTGTTGGGCAATACCATGCCAGACCGCACCATTCATCCCCCAACCATGCAACAGCACCAGATCGGGCCCCTGGCCAAACTGCTCTACCGATATGCTCATCTAGACTCAAGATCCCTGTTCATGCTTTTGGGGTCAGCATGTTAAAGCGACTGCTCGCTAAAGCAAGCCCGCTGCTCGGCAACCACGGCGACTGGCAAGGGAGTTGCCTCCTCTGTCATCAGCCTTGTGACAACGAGCCCCTGCTCTGCAGCTGGTGTCGGCAGGCGCTGCACCAGTCACAGCCGAGATGCCACCTCTGCGCCGCACCGCTGGCTGACTATATAGAAGAGAGCATACCGGTCTGCGGCCGCTGCCAACGCAGACCTCCCCCCTGGGAGCGGTTGCAGGTGATCGGCGACTACCAAATCCCCTACCCCATGCTGATCCCCCGGCTTAAATATTCCGGCCAGATCCTGCTGGCGCCGCTACTGGCACGCCTCTTGGCCGATCATCTGGATGGCAGCAATCCGCCAGAAGCGATCATTCCGGTTCCCCTTCACTGGTGGCGGCAGTGGCGGCGCGGGTTCAATCAGGCGGAGGAGATCGCGCAAGCCCTTGGCGAGTTCACCGACATTCCCTGCGACAACACTCTGTTGCAGCGCATCAAGGCGACCCCGCAACAAACAACCCTGAGCGCCGGGCAGCGGCGGCGCAATCTGCGCGGGGCATTCCGGATCCGCTCCCACAAATACCGTCATGTCGCCCTGCTCGATGACGTTGTGACCACAGGCGCCACCGCCGGTCAGCTCAGCCGTCTGCTCCATGAGAGCGGCATCACAAAGGTAGAAGTGTGGGCAATCTGTCGTACCCTGCGGCACAGCAAGTAGCCATCGGCATGCTACCCAAGCATTAATAACCGCGTTATCATGAATACCCTAGTCGTACACTCAGGTTTATGAGGATAGTGATGATCAGCATTTCCGACGCCGCCCAGGCCCATTTCCGTAAACTGCTGGAAAAACAGCCTGATGGCACCAATATCCGGGTCTTTGTGGTCAATCCGGGAACCCAGAATGCCGAGTGTGGCGTATCGTATTGCCCGCCCGATGCCGTGGACCCGGAAGATCAACACCTGCCCTTCAGTGGCTTCGACTGCATGGTCGATCCCCTGAGCGCCCCCTTCCTGGTGGATGCCACCATCGACTTCGTGACCGATCAGATGGGCTCCCAGCTCACCCTGAAAGCACCGAACGCCAAGATGCGTAAAGTGGCCGACGACGCGCCGCTAATCGAGCGCATCGAGTACGTGTTGATGTCCGAAGTGAACCCCATGCTGGCCGGTCACGGTGGCAAGGTCACCCTGGTCGAGCTGACTGAAGACAAACTGGCCATCCTGCAGTTTGGCGGTGGCTGCAACGGTTGCTCCATGGTCGATTACACCCTGAAAGAGGGGATCGAGAAGCAGCTGCTGGAGAAGTTCCCGGGTGAACTCAACGGTGTGAAAGACGCCACCGAGCACCAGCGCGGCGACCACTCCTACTACTGATTTGCAGCCCTTGCAGCAAAGAAAAGGCCCCGCCATCTGGAGGGGCCTTTTGCATGGGCAATCGGCAGATTACTCGTCCTTCTTGTCTCGCGACAGCAGGGCGATGGCCGCCTCTTTCGGGTTCTTACCCTCGTAAAGCACCTTGAAGATCTGCTCGCAGATGGGCATCTCGACGCCGCAGCGGGCCGCCAGCAGATGCACCTCTTTGGTGTTGCGATATCCCTCCACCACCTGACCGATCTCGGTCATGGCGGTGTTCACATCCTTGCCAGCCCCGAGGGCCAGCCCGAAGCGACGGTTGCGCGACTGGTTGTCGGTACAGGTGAGCACCAGATCCCCGAGCCCCGCCATCCCCATAAAGGTTTTGGCATCGGCACCCAGCGCAGCCCCCAGACGCTGCATCTCCACCAGACCCCGGGTGATGAGCGCGGTTCTGGCATTGGCGCCAAACCCGAGCCCGTCGGAGAGACCGGCACCGATGGCGATGACGTTCTTCACCGCCCCACCCAGCTGCAGACCGACGAAATCCGGATTGGTATAGACCCGGAACGAGCGGCCACAGTGCAGCAGGTGGGAGAGATCGTCGGCGAACTCGTCGTGAGTCGAGGCGACCGAGATGGCGGTCGGCAGACCGGCAGCCAGCTCCTTGGCGAAGGTGGGGCCGGAGATGACCGCCAGCGGTATCTCGTCACCCAGCACTTCGCGGGCCACATCCTGCAGCAGACGGCCACTGTCCGGCTCCAGACCCTTGGTAGCCCAGGCGATACGGGTATCGGGGCGCAGGAAGGGTTTGATCCGGTTCAGTACATCACCAAATACATGGCTTGGCACGACCAGCAGCAGCACGGGGGCAGCCTGTACCGCACGTTGCAGATCCGCAGTCAGCTGCAGATCGGCAGGAAAAGCGACATCAGGCAAAAATGCCTTGTTGCAGCGGTCTTGTTCCAGCTCGGCGACATGAGCGGGGTCGTGACCCCACAGCAGGGTCGGATGACCATTGCGCGCCAGAGAAATGGCAAGGGCGGAGCCATAAGACCCCGCCCCCAAGACCGAGATAGCGATCTGGTCAGCCATTATCAGGCTTCCGCAGTCGCCTGCTGGGCCTGTGCTTGCGCCATGTGCTGGGCAAACAGGGCATCGAAGTTGACCGGTGCCAGGTTCAGCTGCGGGAAGGAACCCTTGCTCACCATGTTGGCCACGGCTTCGCGGGCATACGGGAACAGGATGTTCGGGCAGAAGGCAGCCAGGCAGTGAGCCAGTTGCGGCTCCGGCAGGTTACCGATGGTGAAGATACCGGCTTGCTGTACTTCGCACAGGAAGGCAGTTTCGGTTTCCAGTTTGCAAGTTACGGTCAGGGTCAGGACAACCTCGTACACGTTCTCAGCCAGGATGTTGGTCTTGGTATCCATATCCAGCTTGACGTCCGGCTGCCACTCTTTCTGGAAGATGTGCGGGGTGTTCGGCGCTTCGAAAGAGACATCCTTGGTGTAAACACGCTGGATGTGGAATTCCGGTTGTACTTCCTGGTTGTTGATCTCGTCAGCCATTTCGTTTGATTCCTTGTTATATGGATAAGTGGGCTCAGGCCCTGCTTAAATCAGCGTTTCTTGGTTACCGGCAGATTTTCTGCACGCCATTGGGCCATGCCACCGCCGAGCACATAAACCTGCTTGAAGCCAGCTTTGCTCAGCTGACGGCCCGCGCCGCCCGCAGTCATTCCCGACTCGCACACCACTATGATGGGGGCATCTTTATGCTTTTCAACCGGGCCCAGATTATTGCTCTGGATCTGGGTCAGCGGCAGGTGCTGGGCACCGGCCAGATGACCCTTGGCGTACTCTTCCTGACTGCGAATATCCACCACGGTGGCATTCTCGCGGTTGATCAGCAGGGTCGCGGTGTGATTGTTGACGGTTTTTACCGGGGACAAACGGGCACGCACAGTGGTGTAAACCAGGGTGCCAGCCAGACCCAACCAGGCTGCGGTCAGCAGCGGGTTACGGGCCGCAAAATCCAAATACTCTTGCATCTTCTACTATCCAGGGACCAAGACAAGGGCCCGAGTATACATGGGGGTATTGATAAGATCAGCCATCTTGGCGGCAAAGCGCGAGCAGGCTCCCATCATCATTGGGCTGCGAGCATGGCAGGAAGAGCGTGGCTTGCGGGGCCACGGGAGCGCCCCTTGGCTATCAGGTGACTATTTCGGCAGATGTAGTAATATTACGCTAGTTTCATTTCCCGCATTTTTTCCAATCCGAGAGGACATAGTCTTATGTCAACAGCTAAGAAACCTTTGGTTCTGGTCATCATGGACGGTTGGGGCTACAGCACCAAGCAAGAGCACAACGCCGTCGCTGCCGCCAAGACTCCCAACCTCGATCGTCTGGCCCGTGACTACACCAGCACCCTGATCTCCGGCTCCGGTCTGGACGTCGGTCTGCCGGATGGCCAGATGGGCAACTCTGAAGTAGGCCACGTCAACATCGGTGCCGGTCGCATCGTCTATCAGGAGCTGACCCGCATTTCCAAAGACATCCAGGATGGCGAATTCTTCCAGAACGTCGAGCTGGCCAAGGCTGTTGACGCTGCCGTGACCAACGGCAAAGCCGTTCACATCATGGGCCTGATGTCCCCGGGTGGCGTACACAGCCACGAAGAGCACATCATGGGCATGATCGAAATGGCTGCCAAGCGTGGCGCCGAGAAGATCTACCTGCACGCCTTCCTGGATGGCCGCGACGTTCCGCCGCGCTCCGCCCAGTCCTCCATCGAGCTGTTCGACGCCCTGTTCGCCAAGCTGGGCAAGGGTCGTTTCGCCTCCATGATCGGCCGCTACTTCGCCATGGACCGTGACAACCGCTGGGATCGCGTGCAGCAAGCCTATGACCTGATGACCCAGGGCAAGGGCGAGTTCACCGCCGAGAGCGCCACCGAAGCACTGGCTGCCGCCTATGCCCGCGACGAGAACGACGAGTTCGTCAAAGCCACCCGCATCGGCGAAGCTGCACCGATGGAAGATGGTGATGCACTGATTTTCATGAACTTCCGTGCCGACCGTGCCCGTGAAATCACCCGCGCCTTCGTTGACACCGACTTCACCGGCTTCGCCCGTGCCGTTGAGCCGAAGCTGAACTTCGTGATGCTGACCGAATACGCGGCCGACATCAAAACTGCCTGTGCCTACCCGCCGACCGCTCTGGTCAACACCCTGGGTGAGTGGCTGGCCAAGCAGGGCAAGACCCAGCTGCGCATCTCCGAAACCGAGAAGTATGCTCACGTCACCTTCTTCTTCAACGGTGGCGAAGAGTCCTGCTTCACTGGCGAAGATCGCGAGATCGTGGCCAGCCCGAAAGTGGCTACCTATGACCTGCAGCCGGAAATGAGCTCCGAAGAGCTGACCGACAAGCTGGTTGCGGCCATCAAGAGCGGCAAGTACGACGTCATCATCTGTAACTACCCGAATGGCGACATGGTTGGTCACACCGGTGTATTCGATGCCGCCGTCAAAGCGTGTGAAGCCGTTGACCACTGCATCGGTCGCGTCACCGACGCCCTGGCCGAAGTGGGTGGCGAGTGCCTGATCACTGCCGACCACGGCAACGCCGAGAAGATGCTGGACGAAGAGACTGGTCAGGCCCACACCGCCCACACCAATCTGCCGGTTCCGCTCATCTATTTCGGTCGCAAAGCCGAGGTAGTTGAAGGTGGCAAACTGTCCGATCTGGCTCCCACCATGCTGACCCTGATGGGTCTGCCGGTGCCGCCGGAAATGACTGGCAAGCCCCTGATGATTCTGAAATAATCCTTCCCCATGCGGGGATGCGAAGTTATTTCACAGAAAACCAGTCGCGTCGGCCTGTTGGCCGGCGCGCTGTTTTTTTGCCTGTCGTTTGGCGCCAGCAAACCGGCTTTGGCCGCCAATCAGCAGCTGGGGACCATGCAGTCCCAGATCAAAGAACAACAGCAGACCATCAAGCTCAGCAAGCAGGAGCTTGCCAAGCTCAATACCCAGCTCAAGGCTGACGAGCAGGCCATCTCGGCCGCCGCCGCCAAACTCAACCAGACCAGGCAGCAGTTGAAGCAGAACCAGCAGACGCTGGCGACCCTGCAAAAGGACAAGCTGGGGCTGGAAGTTCAAGCCAAACATCAAAAGCAGTTGCTGGCCAAGCAGGCGGAAAGCGCCTTTCAAGCGGGCAACCACGACTACCTGAAACTGCTGCTCAATCAGCAGGATCCGGCCAAACTGAGCCGCTCACTCGACTACTACGACTACCTCAACAAGGCCCGCATCGAGGCCATCGACGCCCTGCGCGCCACCCGCGACAAGCTGGCGAAAAACCAGCAAGCCACCAAAGAGACCGAGACCAGACTGCAAACCCTGCTTGCCGAACAGCAGGAGCATCACCAGACCCTGCTGGCCAGCCAGCAGAGCCGGGCCAAGGTGCGCAACAAGTTGCAGCAGTCGGTGCAGGATGACGAGCAGAAGCTCACCAAGCTGGTCAAGGCGGAGAAAGCGCTGAAAGCTCGGCTGGAAGAGCTGCGTCGCAAGCGGGAAGAGCAGGAGCGCCGTGAGCGGGCCGAGCGGGAACGGCTGGCCAAGCTGAAAGCGGAGCAGGAGCGTCAGCACAAGCTGGCCGAACAGCGCCGCACCGAGCAACAACGACTCGCCGCCCAGCAGAATAAAACCGTCAAACCGGCAGAACCTGCCGAAGAGGTGGCCAGCAGCAAACCGGAGCGCGGCTCGGGCATCAGCAGTGCCGGTCACTACAGTGGTCTCAAGACCAATGGCAGCCTGCGCTGGCCGGTACAGGGGCCGATCCTCATCTCCTACGGTTCACCGCGCACCGCCCAGCTCAAGTGGAAAGGCACCCTGATCGGCGCCAGCGAAGGAACCCAGGTCAAGGCGGTTGCACCGGGACAAGTGGTTTACGCCGACTGGCTTGATGGCTTCGGTATGCTGCTGGTAATCGATCACGGTAAGGGCTACATGAGCCTCTACGGTCACAATCAGTCGCTGCTTCGTCAGGTGGGCCAGAATGTGGAACAGGGTGAACCTGTGGCACTGGTCGGTGACAGTGGCGGTCAGGACAGACCGGGCCTCTACTTCGAAATTCGCTATCAGGGCGAGGCCATCAACCCAACCAAATGGCTGGCCAAGGGTTGAGTCAACCCGGCCGACAAACGCATCACACGCTCACTAGCAAAAGCCTGCATCACGCAGGCTTTTGTCGTTTCAGGAGTACAGCAACCCGCTGTCGCTCCCATTTGATGAAAAATTACCTAATTTTTCGCTCGGCTCAGGGGAAGACAACCAGACCGATCTGCTCCAGCAAGGTCTGCTGCTGATCCTCGTTGATCTGCACCCCTTGCAGATCGACCCGGCGCAGATCCAGCCCCGGCAGATCGCACTGGCGCAGATCGCAGCCCTGCAGCTTGAAGCTGGTCCAGTCAATCTGGCCAAACTCGGAGCCGCTGAGATCGGAACCCGCCAGCGAGGCACCAAACAGGTTGGCTCCCTGCCAGCGGTTGCCGGTCAGCTCGCACTTCTCCAGCAGACAACCCTCGAAGCTGGCATAGCTGAAGTTGTTGCCGGTCAGATGGGCCTCGCAGAAGTAGCTTTTGGCGGTGATCTGGTTGGCGAAGCTGGCATGGCTGAAGTTGATACCGACCGCCTGACAGTCGCGCATCTCCAACCCCAGACACTGGCTGCGGCTGCAATCGGCCATGGTGAGATCGCAACGCAGGAAGCTGGCCTCGCGCAGATCGCAACCCTGCAACAGGCAGCCCCGTTCACTCTCCCGATCGTAGAAGCTGCAGTCGATGAAGCGGCTATCGCTCAAATCCAGCCAGGAGAAGTTGCAGCCGATAAAGCGGCACTCCGAGAACTGCTCCCCCTCCACATCCTGTTGCTCGAACCGGACATCCACGAACTGCTTGCCTCTGATCATCGGAAAACTCCTGCAAAAACGGCTTCATATGCTGACTTTATCCGCCAAAAACGGTAATGTTACATGTAACATCCACGCTGGACACCCCTATGAGCCCCACCCGCAAGCGCCGCCCCACCCTGCAAGATATCGCCGACCAGACCGGCGTGACCAAGATGACTGTCAGCCGCTATCTGCGCGACCCGCAGACCGTAGCGGAGGGGACCCGCGAGCGGATCGCAGCTGTAGTGGAAGAGCTGGGTTATATCCCCAATCGGGCGCCGGATATTCTCTCCAACGCGACCAGCAAGGCGATCGGCATCCTGATCCCTTCCCTCTCCAACCAGGTCTTCTCGGCGGTGATCCACGGCATCGAGTCGGTGACCCGACCGGCCGGTTACCAGACCCTGCTGGCCCACTACGGCTATAGTCCGGAGCGGGAGGAGGAGCAGGTCGCGTCCCTGCTCTCCTATCACGTGGATGGGCTGATCCTCTCCGACAGCCAGCACACCGAACGCACCCGCAAAATGATCGCCACCGCCGGCATTCCGGTGGTGGAGACCATGGATCTACCGCAAACCCCCATCGACATGGTGGTCGGCATGGACCATAGAGCCGCCGCCCGGGCCATGGTAACAGAGATGCTGCGCCGGGGCCGTCGCAAGGTGGTCTATCTGGGGGCGCGGCTCGACGTACGTACCCAGCTGCGGATGGAGGGTTACTATCAGGCAATGATCGACTTCGGCCTCACCGGCCAGCATCTGCTGACCGAACAATCCTCCAGCTTCACCCTAGGGGGCGAGTTGCTGGATCAGGCGCTGGTGCGCTATCCCGACCTCGACGGCCTGTTCTGCACCAACGATGACCTGGCGGTGGGCGCCCTGCTGCAGTGTCAGGCCAAGTGGATCCCGGTGCCCCAGCAGATCGCCATCGCCGGTTGCAACGCTCTCGATATCGGCCACGCCATGACCCCCAAGCTGGCCAGTATCGCCACCCCGCGGGAAGCGATCGGTCGGGAGGCGGCCACCATGCTGCTGGCGCGTCTCAACGGCCAATCCCAACCCGACACCCGCAAGGATATCGGCTTCTCCCTCTATGTAGGGGAGAGTCTGGGGTAATCCCTTCCCTCACCCACTTAAGTCACGCCGATAACAAACAGGCCACCCGAGGGTGGCCTGTTTGGTTTTCTGCACACAACTGATGCTTAGCGTTTTACCAACTCAACCGCTTCGCGGGAGAGGCGGGTCACCTCTTCCCAGTTGCCGCTCTTGACCGCATCAGCCGGCAGCATCCAGGAGCCGCCGACGGTGGCGACGCACTTGAGCGCCAGATAGTCGGCCACGTTTTTCGGGCCGATACCGCCGGTGGGGCAGAACTTCACCTGGGGCAGCGGCGCGGCAATGGCGGAGAGTGCCTTGGTGCCGCCGTTCGCTTCGGCCGGGAAGAACTTCAGATGGTCATAACCCGCTTCCAGCGCCTGCATCACTTCAGACGGGGTAGCGACGCCCGGGATCAGCGGTGCAGTGCTCTTGGCCGCGTGGGCCAGCAGGGCCGGGGTCATCCCCGGGGAGATGACGAAGCGGGCACCGGCAGCGACGGCGGCGTCAAACTGCTCGCAGTTGAGCACGGTACCGGCACCGACCATGGCATCCGGCATCGCCTTGGCGATGAGGGCGATGGCATCGAGCGCCACCGGGGTGCGCAAGGTGATTTCGAAGACAGAGATGCCGCCGTCGAGCAGCGCCTTGGCCATCGGCAGGGCCTGATCCAGATCGTTGATAACCATCACGGGTACCAGCGGGGAGGCGGCAAACACCTCGGCCGGGGTCACTTTCCAGTTCTGCATAGCTCTTCCTTAGTCAAAGATGGTGGCGCCACACTCGGCGCTCGATACCGCGCGACGCATCACGCTGAACAGTTCACGACCCCACCCCTCTTGTTCCAGAGTGAGGTCAATCTCGGCCTGGGTACGGCCACTCAAATCGGTCAGACAGTCGAGGCTGCCGTTTACCGCGTCAACCCGCAGCAGGTCGCCGTCAGCAAGCAGGCCGATGGCCCCGCCGTGCAGCGCTTCCGGGGTGACGTGGATGGCGGCCGGGATCTTGCCGGAGGCACCGGAGAGACGGCCATCGGTGACCAGCGCCACCTTGTAACCCGCCTTCTGCAGGTTGCCGAGCACCGGCATCAGCTTGTGCAGCTCCGGCATGCCGTTGGCGGCCGGGCCATTGTGGCGCACCACGATCACGGCATCCTGATTGAGATCACCCGCCTTGTAGGCCGCTTCCACCGCATGTTGGGAGGAGAAGACCCGCGCCGGTGCTTCAATCACCCGATACTCGGGAGCCACAGCGGAGACCTTGACCACGGCGCGGCCCAGATTGCCCGCCAGCAGCTTGGTGCCGCCGGTGGCCTGGAATACGCTGCCGGAAGGTGAAAGCACGCTCGCATCGCCGCTCTCGCCGACCGGCTGCCACACCAGCTGGCCATCCACCAGTGCCGGACGGCTGAGGTAATCCTGCATCTCGCCAAAGACCGGAGTGGCGTCCATGTGGATCAGCCCCTCTTCTGCCAGACGGCGCATCAGGCCAGGCACGCCGCCTGCCTGTTCGAAGGCGTTGACGTCGGCCGGGCCGTTCGGGTACATGCGAACCAAGAGCGGCACCACGTCGGAGAGATCGCTGATGTCATCCCAGGTCAGTACCAGACCGGCCGCGCGAGCCAGCGCCACCATGTGGATGCTGTGGTTGGTGCTACCACCGGAGGCGAGCAGGGCCACCAGACCGTTGACCAGCGAGCGCTCATCCAGCACCTCGCTCAACGGGCGATAGGCCGGGGAACCCGGGATCATGGCGCTGATACGGCGGGCCGCTTCGGCGGTCAGGGCGCGGCGCAGCTCGCTATGCGGGTGCACAAAGGCAGAGCCCGGCAGCATAAGGCCCATGGCCTCGAATACCAGCTGGTTGGTGTTGGCGGTGCCGTAGAAGGTGCAGGTGCCTGCCGCGTGGTAGGCGCCGCACTCCATCTCCAGCAGGGCATCGCGACCCACTTCACCGGCGGCGTACTTCTGACGCACCTTCACCTTCTCGTCGTTGCTGATGCCGCTCGCCATCGGGCCGGCAGGCACAAATGCAGTCGGCAGGTGAGCGTGGGAGAGGGCCCCCATGATCTGACCCGGAGCAATCTTGTCGCAGATGCCGAGCAGCAGGGTCGCATCAAAGGTGTTGTGAGAGAGCGACAGTGCGGTCGCCTGGGCGATCAGGTCGCGGGAGAAGAGGGACATGTCCATCCCCGGCTGCCCCTGAGTCACGCCGTCGCACATGGCGGGCACACCGCCAGCGACCTGGGCGCTGTGGCCCAGCTCGGCCAGTACCGCTTTGATCTGATCCGGATAGCCCTTATAGGGCTGATGGGCGCTCAACATATCGTTGTAGGCGGTGACGATGCCGACGTTGGCGCGGGTCATATCGAGAATGCGACCCTTCTCGTCACTGCTGCAGGCAGCCACGGCGTGAGCCAGGTTGCCGCAGGCCAGCGCGGCGCGGGTCTTGCCCTGCTCGGCCTGACGCTGGATGCGGGCCAGAAATGCCTGACGACGGGCGACACTGCGCTCGCGGATGCGGGCGGTGACGTCGGAAATTACCTGATGAATCATTGGGCTTGCTCCAATGCTGTGACGGCGCGGTCAACCACCTGTTCGAAGGTGCCGTCTATATCAATGTGGAATACACCGGCTTCGCCATCCGGGCGCTCCAGGGTATCGAACTGACTTTGTACCATGCTTTCACGCATGAAGTGGCCCTTGCGGGCACGCATCCGCTCGAGGATCAGCGGCTGGCTGCCATCGAGGAAGATGAAGCTGACCGACTCGTTGCCTTCGCGGATCTGGTCGCGGTACTTCTTTTTGAGGGCGGAACAGACAATGATACCGGTCTCGTTCTTCTGCTCGAGACTGTAGGCGGCGTCGCGGATCCGCTCCAGCCAGGGGGCACGATCCTCATCGTTGAGGGGGTTGCCGCCAGCCATCTTCTGGATGTTGGCCTTGGGGTGCAGGTCATCACCATCGATGAACTTGGCGCCCAGCGCTTCGGCCACTTTCAGACCCACGCTGGATTTGCCGCTACCACACACACCCATCACGATAATGCACTTACCCGCCATAATTTGACCTCTGTCCCACTTTTCAAAAAACCAGCTGTTGATGGGTTCTAATCTAACACGTTACCGGTAACATGTTACCGGTAACGATTGAAAATGTGAAGTCTGCCACAGACTGAGCAAACCCATAGTCACCTGGGCATATGATGTTGAGCCCTTGCCATAAATCTAAATAAATCATAAAGATATGGTTTGCCGACGGATCGGCAAGGTGTCACGACTGAACTTGGAAAAAGGAACGCATAACAATGTCTGACCTCTCCCTGATCATGACAGCCGCCGGCTCGATTGTGCTGCTGCTCTTCCTGGTGATGAAGGCCCGGCTCCACGCCGTGGTAGCCCTGATCCTGGTCTCCATGGTGGCGGGTCTCGCCGCTGGCATGAACCCGGCCGACATCGCCAACACCATCCAGAAAGGGATGGGCGGCACCCTAGGTTTCGTCGCGGTAGTGGTGGCGCTGGGCGCCATGTTCGGCAAGGTGATGGAAGTGACCGGTGCTCTCGACCGGGTGGCTCACACCCTGCTCGGCAAGTTCGGCGTCAAGCGCGCCAACTGGGCAATGGCCCTGACCGGCTTTGTCTGCGCCCTGCCGCTCTTCTTTGATGTGGCCGTGGTGCTGCTGATCGGCGTCGCCTTCGCCATCGTCCGTCGTGGCGGCGGCAGCGTGGTGAAGATCGGTATCGCTCTGCTGGCCGGTATCGCCACTTGCCAAGCCTTCCTTATCCCGGCGCCGGGCCCGATCCTGGTGGCATCCCAGCTGGGTGCCGACTTCGGCTACATGATCCTGTTCGGCCTGATCGCCGCCGTACCGGCGCTGATCCTGGCTGGCCCGCTGTTCGGTGACTTCATCAGCAAGATCGTCGATGTGCCGCTGCCTGCCGATGCCCAGAACAGCGTACACGATGACAGCAAATCCCTGCCCTCCTTCGGGCTGGCCATGGGTCTGATCGGTCTGCCGCTGCTGCTGATCGGCCTCAAGACCATCGTCGGTCGCTTCGTCGAGGCGGGCTCTACCCTGCACAACTGGCTGGAGTTCATCGGTCACCCCTTCACTGCCATCATGGTCGCCTGTCTGGCCGCCTTCTATCTGCTGGGTATTCGCCGTGGCATGTCCCGTGACGAGGTGATGAGCGTCTGCAACAGCGCCATCCAGCCCGCCGGTGTCATCATTCTGGTGACCGGTGCCGGTGGCGTGTTCAAGCAGGTGCTGGTTGATTCCGGCGTGGGTGCCGCCCTTGGCAACATGCTGGCCGACTCCGGTCTGCCCATCGTCGCGCTGGCCTTCATTCTGGCCGCCGCGGTACGGGTGATTCAGGGTTCTGCCACCGTCGCCATGCTGACCGCCTGTGGTCTGGTGCTGCCGATGCTGGAACCCCTCGGCCTGAACGGTGCCCAGCTGGCGGCCGTCACCATCGCCATTGGCGGCGGTGCCATCGTGCTCTCCCACGTCAACGACTCCGGTTTCTGGCTGGCCAACCGCTACCTCGGCCTGACCGAGAAGCAGACCCTGCAGACCTGGACCGTGATGGAGACCATCATCGGCACCACCGGCGGCGTGATGGCGATGATCATCTACAGCTTCCTCTGACAAGGGCGAAATGTGTCTAGTCCTGAAATAGGTTTACACATTTTCAACTAGCATTTCTCTACTCAGAACCCCCGATGTACCGCATCGGGGGTTCTGTATTTTAACGCATGATGCGGCCGCTCCGCGTTGTAAATATCCACTGCCTCACGCACCATCTCCCGCGCTTGCGTTAAATCCTGCGGGCTTTGCAACAATAACTCTCCTTTCAAAATCCCGTTCACCCGCTCCGCCAACGCATTCTGGTAACAGTCATACCCATCCGTCATCGAGCATTTCACCCCGTACCGTTCATGTAATGACTGATACAGCCCCGAGCAATACTGCACGCCGCGGTCCGAGTGATGGATGAGTTCACCGCCGCCACGTCGTTGCTTCAGCGCTTTCTTGAACGCCATCGCAACCGACTTGGCATGCATCCCTTCGTGCACGTGATGGCCCACTATCTTGCGTGAGTAGACATCCGTCACCAGGCTCAGGTACAGCGGTCCGCTCCTGGCGGGCAGATAGGTGATATCTGCGACCCAGACCTGCTCCGGGGCCACCGGCGTGACCTGCTCTGGCCCCGCCTTGAGCAAGTTGGGATGACGGTAGAAACGGTGAAAACTGTGGGTGGTCTTGTGATACGCCCGCTTAGGCTGCACCAGCAAGCGGTGCTCGGCCAATATCCGAAACAGCCTGTCACGCCCTACCTTGAGCCCGCCATCATCCTGACCCTGCAGCAGATAATGCAGCTTGCGGGTGCCGACCCGAGGTTGTCGCAGTCGAACCTGACGCACGAAGCGCACCACCTGCAATCCTTGTGCATGGCGCTCGTCGGCGACCCGATTGCGCTTGTAGTAAGCCTGCCGGCTTATCCCCAGAAACAGGCAAGCCCTGACAATGGTCAGCCTCTCGACTTGCCGCTGCGAGAGGACTTGCTGGGTCGCTTTTTTACGATGGAGACGCCGTAGTCATTCTTCAGTACATCGACGACGGCCTCAAAGAACTGGGCCTTCTGGCTCATCAGCGCCAGCTGCTGCTCGAGCTCCTTGATGCGCTGTTCGGGCGTCTGGTTGTCGGGGTCAGGCATGGTGATACTCCTGCCGGCACGCACAGAAGCCCCCTGACTCCAATCTTGCCGACCATGTTTACGCAACCATACCAGAACGGTGGAGCGGCCCTGAATGCCATAACGCACCTGAGCCTGTTTGTAGGTGAGCTCGCCTTTTTCAATCTGCTCGACCAGCGCCAGTTTAAAAGTCAGCGAGTAATCGCGCTGTGTCCGTTTCACACCTTGTCCCATCGGGCTCTCCATTTATTGGGGGGAAAGGTGTAAACCATATTCAGGACGGGACAATGCTGACAAAAAGGCCTCACTCGTGAGGCCTTTTTCATCTTTCTGATGATTCTTTCTTTGGCTGAGAGGGCGAGATTGCTAGAATCGCCTATTCATCGCTCCGAGTGGAACGCTTAACCCCGTGATTTCAGGTTTATCTATGCATTCATCGGCCCATTATCGACAACTGCTGGCGCGCCTGCCCCAGATCGCCGTCGCAGCGGATCAGTTTGAAGTGCTCTACAGCGCCCAGGATTTCAAACGCCGCATTCTTGCGCTTATCGCCAGTGCCACCCGGCGCATCTATCTGGTCGCGCTCTATCTGCAAGATGACGAAGCAGGCCGGGAGATCCTCTCAGCCCTCTACGCCGCCAAGCAGCGCAATCCGGCCCTCGACATCAAGCTGTTCGTCGACTTCCACCGTGCCCAACGCGGCCTGATCGGCAAAGGCAAGCAGGGCGGCAACCACCTGATGTATCAGGCCATGGCTGCCGAACACGAGCACCAGATCGAAATCTACGGCGTACCGGTCAAGGGGCGCGAGCTGCTCGGCGTGCTCCACCTCAAGGGCTTCATCTTCGATGATGTGGTGCTCTACTCCGGTGCCAGCCTCAACGACATCTACCTGCACCAGCAGGATCGCTACCGCTTCGATCGCTATCACCAGATCACCAGCCCGGAGCTGGCCCGCAGCATGGTCAACTATGTGGATGACCTGTTCGTGAAGAGCGACGCGGTGCAGCGACTGGATCACAGCGATATCCCCAGCGCCAAACAGCTGAAGGGGCCGATCCGCCGCTTCAAGCAGAGCCTGCGCCAGAGCCAGTACCGCTTCAGCACCATGCCGGTCAACACTCAGGAAGTGGCCGTCACCCCCATGGTGGGTCTGGGCAAGCGCAACAATCAGCTCAACCTGATGATCCGCAATCTGGTGCGTGCCACCGAGCGGGAGATCTTCATCTGCACCCCTTACTTCAACCCGCCCAAGGAGTTGAGCAAGGATATCGAGGATCTGCTGCAGCGCGGTTGCAAAGTCACCATCGTAGTGGGCGACAAGACCGCCAACGATTTCTTCATTCCGCCGGAAGAGAAGTTCTCCACTATCGGTGGCCTGCCCTATCTCTACGAGACCAACCTGCGCAAGTTTGCCGAGCGCAACCAGCGTCACATCGACGACGGCCGCCTCAACCTGATGCTCTGGTGTTGCGAGCGCAACTCCTACCATCTCAAGGGGATCTTCGTGGATGACGAGTGGGCCCTGCTCACCGGCAACAACCTCAACCCCCGCGCCTGGGCGCTGGATCTGGAGAACGGCCTGCTGGTACACGATCGTCGCCACCTGCTGCGTCCCCAGTTCAATGCGGAGCGGGAGAACATCCTGACCAACACCAAGCGGATCAGCCACTTCGATCAGGTGGAGCAGATCCAGGACTACCCGGAACAGGTGCGCAAGCTGCTGGGACGGATCCATCGGGTCAAGGCCCATTTGCTGCTTAAACGCATCATCTGACCTTGGGCGCCATGCGCCCGCGCCATGCGCCCGCACCTTGCCTGTTGGCAGCCACACAAAGGCCTCCCATTTTCGGCAGGCCTTTGTTATATCCGCCGTTTCCCCCGCTTTGACGGCCCAGCCAGCAGCAACTCGGCTTGCATCGGCCCCTCAACAACCCCTATCATCTGGACATATTTACAGTGTTTTCGGGCATCTAATTGATGAAATTGGATAAAATTCCTCTCGATAGCCTCAAGGGTGTCGGCAGCAAGATGCTGGAGAAGCTCGAGCGGCTGGGGCTGGCCACGGTACAGGATCTGCTGTTCCACCTTCCCCTGCGCTACGAGGACCGCACCCAGGTGTGGCCCATCGGCGATCTGCCGCCCGGCCTGCACGGCGCCGTCGAGGGCGAAATCCAGGACACTCAGCTGGTGATGGGGCGCCGCCGCATGATGGTCTGTCGCATCAGCGATGGCACCGGCACCCTCACCTTGCGCTTCTTCAACTTCACCGCCGCCCAGAAAAACAGTCTGGCGGCGGGCCGTCTGATCCGCTGCTTTGGCGAGGTGCGCCCCGGCAAATACGGGCTGGAGATGGCCCACCCCGAGTACAAGCTGCTCGGCGAAGAGCAGGCCGGTCAGACCGAAGAGGCGCTCACCCCCGTCTACCCGACTACCGAAGGGCTGCGCCAGCTCACCCTGCGCAACCTCACCGATCAGGCGCTGGCCCAGCTCGACCTCTATGGCGTGGAGGAGCTGCTGCCCGCCGGACTCTATCCCCATCAGATTGAACTGGCCGCCGCCCTGAAGCTGCTGCATCGCCCGCCCCCCTCGGTGGCGCTGCCGCTGCTGGAAAGCGGCCAACATCCGGCCCAACAGCGACTGGTACTGGAGGAGCTGCTGGCTCACAACCTCTCGGTACTCAAGGTGCGCGCTCAGGCGCAAACCCAGCTGGCTCGCGCTCTCAAACCGGCGCCCGAGCTGGTTGAACAGCTGCTCGGCGCTCTGCCGTTCAAGCCGACCGGCGCCCAGAGCCGGGTAGTGACCGAGATAAGTAAGGATCTGCAACAGAGTCACCCCATGATGCGGCTGGTGCAGGGTGACGTAGGTTCCGGCAAGACCCTGGTCGCGGCACTGGCAGCCCTGCAGGCTATCGGCAATGGCTGTCAGGTGGGCTTGATGGCGCCGACCGAGCTGCTGGCCGAACAGCACGCCATCAACTTCGCCAAGTGGCTGGAGCCGCTCGGCATTGGAGTCGGCTGGCTGGCGGGCAAACAGAAAGGCAAGGCGCGGGAAGAGTCGCTGGCCGCGATCAAAGATGGCAGTGTCAAGATGGTGGTGGGCACCCACGCCATCTTTCAGGAGCAGGTGGTGTTCCAGCGTCTGGCGCTGGTCATTATCGATGAACAGCACAGATTCGGGGTGCATCAGCGCCTCGCCCTGCGTGAGAAAGGGGAGCGTGAGGGGGTGCATCCCCATCAACTCATCATGACCGCCACCCCCATCCCCCGCACCCTGGCGATGACCGCCTATGCCGACCTCGACACCTCGGTCATCGACGAACTGCCACCGGGCCGAACCCCCATCACCACGGTAGCGATGCCCGACAGCCGTCGCGGCGATGTAATCGAGCGGGTCAAACTCGCCTGCACCGAGGGCAAGCAGGCCTACTGGGTCTGCACCCTGATCGAGGAGTCGGAGGTGCTGGAGTGCCAGGCTGCCGAGGATACCGCTGCCGAGCTGCAGAACCTGTTGCCCGGTCTGCATATCGGGCTGGTGCACGGCCGGATGCGGCCGGTGGAGAAACAGCGGGTGATGGAGGAGTTCAAGGCAGGCATACTGCAACTGTTGGTCGCCACCACCGTCATCGAGGTGGGGGTGGATGTGCCCAACGCCAGCCTGATGATCATCGAGAACCCGGAACGGCTCGGGCTGGCGCAGTTGCACCAGCTGCGCGGCCGGGTTGGCCGGGGTGCGGTAGCCTCTCACTGCGTGCTGCTCTATCATGCCCCCTTGTCCAAGACGGCCCAGAGCCGGCTCGGGGTGCTGCGGGAGACCAACGACGGCTTCCTGATCGCCCAGCGCGATCTGGAACTGCGCGGCCCGGGGGAACTGCTCGGCACCCGCCAGACCGGTCTGGCCGATCTCAAGATCGCCGATCTGGTGCGGGATCAGCCGCTTATTCCACAGGTGCAAAAGATGGCACGCTTCCTTATGGATAGGCACCCAAGCCATGTCGAACCCTTGATTCGCCGTTGGCTCGGCTTACGGGATCACTATTCCAATGCCTGACCGAGGTAGATGCAGAAGATGGGCACATGTCCTTATCGATAGGCATCCGAGTCATGTCGAACCCTTGATTCGTCGCTGGCTCGGTCTGCGAGACCACTACTCAAACGCCTGACAACACATCCCAAAACAGGAGGAAAGCAACCATGAATTCCTGGCTACGCGGCCTGCTCTACACCTTCGCCTTCCTGCTGCTGTTTGTCTGGGTTGCCCTCGGCCTGTTCGACGCCGAGCGCGCCAAAGGCCCCGTCGCCAGCTGGATCAGCCAGCAGACCGGCGTACCGGTCACCATAGGACGACTGGTGTTCAACCCGCTGCACCCTTACACCCTGCTGGCTGAGCAGGTACGTTACGGCGATGCGGTCTCCCTCGACAAGATCTATCTGGAGATCGAGAGCATCGACTGGATGAGCCGCGACGTGCGCATCGCCCATCTCGATCTCATTCGCCCCGCCATCAAGCTGCCGCTGCCCAACCAGTTGCCGAACCTGCCGGTGCACTCCCTCACCATCAGTGACAGCACCATAGACCGGCTCAGTCTGGAGAGCCCCGAGCTGACCCTGCGCGGCCTCAATGCCACCCTGAGCGACTGGGAGCTGATCGATCCGAAACGGCAGCCACAGGCCAACCTGAGCCTCAATATCGGCCAGCTGGAGACTCCGCAGTTCACCTTCGCCCGTCTCAACCTGCAAGGACGGCTGGAAGGAGAAGTGCTGCGCACCGACAAGCTGGTGACCAACCTGTTCGACGGTCTGCTGGAGACCGGCATGGTGCTGGACTGGCCCGCTCGCACCCTGCAACTGCACGATCTCAAGGCACGCGGCATGCGGATAGAGCTGGGTGATCTGACACAGCAAGGCTTCCCGTTGCAAAGCGTGTCGCTGGATCGCGGTCAGCTGGACGGCGTCAGCCTCAACGACATCAATCAGGAGCTCTCCTTCAACAACTTCAGCGGCCAGCTCACCGCCTTCAACTGGCAGGCGGGCAACCAGCCCACCGGCTATCTGAGCGGCACCTTGGGCGACATGGGCCGTGGCCTGTTCCAGCTGGAGGAGATCAAGGGCAAGCTCGCCTTCTCGCCCCAGCAGATCGACGGCGAACTGCAGGGCAAGGCCTATGAAGGGGTGTTCAATGTCGAGCTCTCCCTCGATAGCCAGCAGCAGAAGCTGACCCTGAAAGACGTGGCGCTGAGCGGCATGGATATCAGCCTGCCGCAAGGGTGGTGGCAGGATTGGCAGAGCTGGCGCCCGCAGCAGGTCGATATCCGCAAGCTGGCGTTCGACAAGCTCAAGGTGCTCTCCTTCGACGATACCCTGCCCCTGTCGCTGACCGGCTGGCAGCTCTATCTGAGTGATCTCGCCCTGCGCGATAACCAACCCGGCCCGCTGCTCGGCCGCGCCCGTATCGAGAGCAAGTGGTTCGAGCTGGTGTGGGATGGCCTCAGCGCCCGCAACGGCGAGCTGGATGGGGAGCTGACCCCCAGCTCCTGGCAACTGGGCAAACTCACCAGCTCGCTGCCGGATGAGGGCACTCTCAGCCTGAGTGGCCAGTGGGGCCGCGAACCGGGCCAGAGCAGCCGCCTGCAACTGCAGGCGACCAAGCTGGATCTGCAACAGTGGGGCAAGATACTCCACTCTCCGGTCTCCTTTGCCGGCAAGGCGGACGTGAGCGCCGACCTGCAAGCCGAACACGGCAAAACGGCGGGCGAGTGGCGCCAGACCCTGCAAGGCAGCTTTGCCCTCGATGCCGACGAGCCGTTCTGGGACAAGGTAAAGATAGACCCGCTGCTGGATGAGTGGTTCAAGGGGGCGACCCCGCCCACCCTGACGCCGGATCAGCTGTGGCAGGCGATGCAGGAGGGTGACACCCCCTTCTACCGCATCAAGCTGCAGGGCAAGATCGACAAGGGGCAACTACAAGTCGAGCAGGCTGGCGCCTCCACCATCACTCATCTGCTGGCGCTGCAAGGGGGGATCGATCTGGTCAACGAACAGTGGCAGCTCGATCTGGGGATCCTCAACGGCAACCGCTGCGCCGAGCTGCTCGGCCAGTGGCGCGGGCCGCTGACGGAACCCACACTGGCCTGGAGCTTCCCGCAGAAGCAGGACGCCTGCGGCTGGGAAGTGGGAGTACGCTATCCGCCGCAAGGCAACAGCGCCCCGCTCTGGCGACCGGCTCCCGCAACGAAAGCCCAAGCCCAAGTGCAGACCCAAACCGGGCAGACAAGCGACAGCCAGCAAGGGTAAAAACAGACAAGGCCTCATGATGAGGCCTTGTTGTTTGATGGGGAAACGACGCGGTTACTAGCCCGGACGGCGGGGCGGCTGCACCACGTAGTGACCGCAGAACTCCGCCGCCAGCTTGCTGCCGCTGAACAGCTGGATCTTGAGGCTGAAGGTGGCAGGCTCACCCCGTTTGAGCGGCTGCAGCACGGCGGGCATCCCCTCGCGGGCCACTCGCGCCTCCGGCTCCTCATCGACCGGGCCATGATATTTGATGGAGCTCTCGGCCAGCACCGGCTCGCCCACCAGGCACTCCTCTTTAAGCTGCAACCAGATCAGCCCCCAGCCTGCCAGCACGCACTGGCTGTAGACACTGCCGGCGAACATGCTGCCATGCACGTTGAAATTGGCCGCCAGATTGGCCTTGAGATGGAAGGTCTGGCCGTCGTAGTGGCTGATGTGCATCCCCATCTTCTCGCTGATGGGCACCCCACGTGACCAGCGGGTGGTGAGATCCTGACACCACTCCGGCCGGTACTGGATAGTCTGCAACGGGCTCAGGGATTTGATCATCTGGCGATGGGGAATGCGACCAAATGAGACAGGGCCGCCCCCCACTTCGAGAAAGCCGCACTTGCGATAGAACTCCACCGCCTCCTGACGGGCATTCATCACCAGCCGTTTCACCTTCTCGCTGCGGGCCAGCTGCTCGAGATCCTCCACCATTTTGGCGCCCAGCCCCTGGCCGCGATATTCGGGACGCAGCGCCATAAAGCGGATCTGCGCCTCGTCGCCGCCGATAAAGAGGCGGCCCACAGCGATGGGGGTGCCATCGGGTGCCAGCATCAGCCGGTGAATGGCGACCGTGTCGTATTCGTCCCGCTCGGAACCGACGGGCAGATTGAAGGGCTTACGCAGAAGCTCCCAGCGCAACTGGTAGTAGGCATCCAGCTCGGCGACTGTCTGAGGGGTGACTACCCGGTACATAGTTTCATCCTTGAGTTACACTGGTCGGAAACCATCTTGCCGTGCAAATTCATGGACTTCAATCTGCAAGCGTACCAAGCCGATCACTTGTTGCACCTCAGCGTCAAACCCCAGCGCCGCCTCACGGTACAGGAAAATGACCAGCACCGCTGGCTGGAGATAGACGGCGTGGTGCAATCCGCCATGTCGCTCGCCGACCCCGCCGCCCTCTGTCTGCCCCATCAGCGGGTCATCGCCTACCTGCTGCCCGAGCAGGCCACACAGATACTCGAACTGGGGCTGGGTGGCGGCGATCTCACCCGCCACCTGAGTCAGCGCTGGCCAGATGCTCGCCACGAGTGCGTTGACCTCGACGAAGAGGTACTGACCGTTTATCAGCAGTTTTTCCAGCATCAGGAGAGCGATGAACACGCCGCTCCGGCACTCCATCAGGCCGATGCCCTCGCCTTTTTGGAGCAGAGCGAACAGCAGTACGATCTCATCCTGCTCGATCTCTTCAGTCAGGATGGCAACCCGCTGCTGCTGTTTCAGGAGCGGCTCTACCGGGCGCTGGCTCCCCGCCTGTGCGGCCCCCTGGTGATCAACCTGCTGCCGCGCACAGAACTGGAGCTAACCCACGCCCTGACACTGATCGAACAGTGGATTGGCCCGGCAACCCCCTATCCGGTTGCGGGGCTCATCAACGTGATCGTCCACGTCACACCGCGGGACGAAACATCCTCAGACCTGTAGCCAGAAGGTCGTCGGCCCCTCGTTGACCAGCGCCACCTTCATGTCGGCGGCAAAACGACCGGTTTCGGTCGGAATGCCGCTGGCTGAAGCCTTGGCCACGAAGTAGTCATAGAGCCGCTCGGCCTCGCTCGGGTGAGCTCCGCAGGAGAAGCTGGGACGCATCCCTCGCTTGGTATCCGCCGCCAGCGTGAATTGGGAGACCACCAGCAGACTGCCGCCGATCTGGCTGACATTCAGGTTCATCTTGCCCTCCTGATCCGGAAAGATGCGATAACCACTGACCCGATGCAGCAACTTGTCGGCCTTGGCCTCGTCATCCCCCTGCTCTACCCCGAGCAGCACCAGCAATCCCTGACCGATGGCACCGGTCACCTCCCCCTCGACAGTCACGCTGGCCTCGCTGACCCTCTGAATCAATGCAATCACATCCCTCTCCTTTGAAAACAGAACGACCGCCCCCTCGCAGGGGCGGTCGTCGATGCTACCAATAAACCGGTGGGCAAGGCGATGGCTTAGCCCAGCTCCTCGCTCGCCGGCTTCTCGTACTCGCCGAGGCAGGCGGTAGTCTCCGCACCAAGCAGCACCACCAGCCAACTCAAATAGACCCAGACAAACAGGATCGGGATGGTGGCCAGCGCGCCATAGATGGCCTGATAGGAGGGGAAGTTGGTGATGTAGATGGCAAAGCCGCGCTTGGCCAGCTCGAACAGGGTCGCCGCCACCAGCGCGCCGATAAAGGCGTGGATCAGCCGCACCTTGCAGTTGGGTACCACGGTATAGACCAGCAGGAAGGTGAGCACCGAGAAAAGGAACGGCAAACCCCGCAACAGCAGATAACCGATACCGAACAGGCTCTCGGCGCCAAACAGCCGCAGCGAGAAGATGTAAGAAGAGATGGCGATACTGGCTCCGATAAGCACAGGCCCCAGGGTCAGGATCATCCAGTACATGGCAAAGGCTTGCGCCAGCGGGCGGCCCTGGGTCGAACGCCAGATGTAGTTGAGGTTCTTGTCGATGGCGGAGATCAGCATCAACGCCACCACCACCAGCGCCCCAATCCCCACTGCCGTGGTGTTGGTGGCATTGGCGACGAAGCCGTCGATGTACTCCTTGAGCATGTCGCCCGCGGTCGGCACGAAGTTGTGGTAGACGAACTGCTCCATCGCCTGCTTGAGGCTCTGGAACACCGGGAAGGCGGACATCATGCCAAAGACCACGGCGATCATCGGCACCAGCGAAAGCAGGGTGACATAGGCCAGATAACCGGCGGTAACCGTCAATCTGTCCTGCTGGAAACGGCCCCAGACAAACTGGGCAAAGTGGCGACCATCATGGCGCAAGAAGGAGAGGGCGTGGGCCAAACGGCCGCTGACAGGCTGCTGCATCTTGATTCTCGTTAGCGTCATAGTGGCAATATTGTGTCAGAGGAGAGCGCTGTTTGACCACCTTTGCACCCGATTTGCCTCCATATGCCCCAACCTGTCGCCCGGCTGGCGTCTCTGGCTGTCGCCAGAAGCAGAAATAAAAACGGCCCCGCTATGGGGCCGTTTGCAACGCCGGATTACAGCATGTAGTCCGCGGGCAGCTCGATGCGGGCAACGCCGGAGGCCACCGCCGCCAGCGCCACGGCGCGGGCAACCCGCGGCAGCAGACGGGCATCCATCGGCTTGGGAATAACGTAATCCTTGCCGAAGGCGAGCTCGCTCACCCCGGCGGCGGTCAGCACCTCGGTCGGCACCGGCTCCTTGGCCAGCGCGCGGATCGCCTCGACCGCGGCAATCTTCATGGCATCGTTGATGCGGCTGGCACGGGCATCGAGGGCACCGCGGAAGATGAAGGGGAAGCAGAGCACGTTGTTGATCTGGTTCGGGTAGTCGGAGCGGCCGGTACCCATGATGAGGTCGCTGCGCACCCCGTGGGCCAGCGCAGGCTTGATCTCCGGGTCCGGGTTGGAGCAGGCAAAGATCACCGGGTTGGGCGCCATCAGGGCGACCGCCTCGGCGGGCAACACGTCGGGGCCGGAGACACCGACAAACACATCCGCCCCTTCGATGACATCCATCAGGGTACGCAGCGGGGTCTCGTTGGCGAAGCGCTGCTTGTACTTGTTGAGATCGCTGCGGCCGGTGTGAATCACCCCCTGACGATCCAGCATGAAGATGTTGTGCGCCCTGGCGCCACACTTGATCAGCAGATCCATGCAGGCGGTGGCGGCAGCCCCCGCCCCCATGCAGACGATGCGGCTGTCGCTGATCTGCTTGCCCTGCACTTCCAGCGCGTTGAGCAGCCCGGCGGCGGTGACGATGGCGGTACCGTGCTGGTCATCATGGAACACCGGAATATCGCAGCGCGCGATCAGCGCCTCTTCAATCTCGAAGCACTCAGGTGCCTTGATATCTTCCAGATTGATGCCGCCGAAGGTATCGGCGATAGCCGCCACCGTGTCGATAAACTGCTGGCTGGTCTCGTGCTTCACCTCGATGTCGATGGCGTCGATACCGGCGAAGCGCTTGAACAGCAGGGCCTTGCCCTCCATCACCGGCTTGGAGGCGAGCGGCCCCAGATTGCCCAGACCCAGAATGGCGGTGCCGTTGGAGATGACGGCCACCAGATTACCCTTGCCGGTATAACGGTAGGCATCGGCCGGGTTGGCGGCGATCTCGCGCACCGGCTCGGCAACACCCGGGCTGTAGGCCAGCGCCAGATCGCGGGCGGTTTCGGCAGGCTTGGTCAGGGCGATGGCAATTTTGCCCGGTACAGGCAGGGCGTGGTAATCGAGTGCTTCTTGACGCAGATCGGACATGGGGGACCCCGATGTGGTTGGTGCAAATGAGGTGCCGACAGGGGGCACACAGAAGGGCGGGGATCATAAAAGAAAGCAGGGGGCATTCCCAGCAGATCATGCTACCGCCAGCCAGATCAGACCAGTCATTTCAGCACCTTACCCCACTCACACCTACCACTTTAGTTATAGATCCTGCTGCGTGGGGTAAAAATGGCGCAAAAAGGGCGGCAAGTTGGCCTTGCCGCCCTTTCTGTCAGAGCTGTAGACCTGACTCAGCTGCCCAGATAGACCGGCAACAGATTTGCCATCGACAGGAAGTGGAACAGCGCGGTCGCCAATCCGAACAGGATCAGCAGCCAAGCCATCAGCTTGCCGCCTGGGGTGACGAAATGGGGTGTCACTTCGCCCCGCTCGGCCCGCGCCCGGGTGCGCAGCACCAGCAGTGCCGGGATGATGCAGGTCCAGATGGTGGCGGCGGCACCGGCATAGCCGATGGCCAGCAGGAAGCCAAACGGGAAGAGCAGGGAGAGCACCAGCGGCGGCAGGAAGGTGACCGCCCAGGTCTTGCAGCGACCGGCGCGGCTGTTGTCGAACTTGAACAGATCAGCCAGATAGTCGAACACCCCGAGCCCTACCCCGATAAAGGAGGAGAGGATGGCCGCCATCGAGAAGCCGTTGATTGCGCTGGCCACCTTCTCCGATTCGATCACCCCTGAAAGCGCGGAGAGCAGCACGCTCACGTCCCCTCCCTTGGCAATCACGGGGGCAAAATCCTGACGGGGCAGGTTGCCGAAGATCCCCAGCAGCCAGAGCACGTAGAGCGCCAGCGCGATCAGGGTTCCCCCCAGAATGGCCCATCTGGCCTGCTGCTCGTTCTGGTAGTAGGCACGCAGAGATGCCACCGAGTGGTGATAGCCGAACGAGGTGAGCGCCACTGGCAGCATCGCCATGGCATAGGGGGCGTAGCGACTCTCGCTGTCCGCCAGATCGAGCAGGGTCGGCAGCTTGATACTGCCGAGCAGACCGGCCACACCGAGGGCGAAGCTGAGGATCATGAAGGCGATCAGCACCACCGAAATACGGTCAACGGCGCGGGTCGAGTGCCACACCACAGCAGAGAAGAGCGCCACAAACAGCACGGATGCAAGCTTGCTGTCGATCCCCAGTATCCCCTGCAGGATGGCACCGGAGGAGGTGATATAGGCGTAGAGCAGAATGCCGCCAACAAAGTAGACCGAGAGGTTGTTGAGGAGATTGAGCTTCTCCCCCAGCAGCTCGCGAGTCACGGTATTGAAGGAGACCCGCATATCGTGGTGCTGGAAGGATTCCAGCAGCATCCAGCCGGAGAGGGTCATCATCACCATGGTGATGGTCAGCGCCAGCACCGACCAGAGGGTCCAGGCCCCCGCCCCCGAACTCGGCAGACCGAGCATGCCGGCTCCCACGCAGACGCTGGCAATGATGCAGGCGCCCCCCAAAATTGACGGTTTTTTCTTCATAATCCCTTCTTTTTCTGACTGATTATCTATCCGCGGTAAACAAGATCGCGGCATGATGCCAGCCTTTGCCATGAGACGCCTACCACTATCTGCCATAACAGGGTATGGCCGCCGCATAAAAAGTGCCCCGAACGGGGCACTCTATCAGCGGGAATGATGTGAAGAGGGGTTAATCCATCACCGGGATACCTGCCCTCGCTTCGGCCTGACGGGCGATGGCTTCGGTCATCCCCTGAAAGATAAAGAGGTGGAACGGCAGCATGGCGAGCCAGTAGGCCAGCCCCCAGGCGCCCTGCGGGTGCCAGTGAGCGGTGACCCGGATGCGGGTCAACCCGGACTCCTCCGGCAGGAGGTTGAACTCCAGCCGCCCGACGCCCGGGGCCTTCATGTTGAACAAGAGATCGAGCCTGCGCCCCTCATCCACCCCGAGGATCTGCCAGGAGTCGAGCATGTCCCCCTTCACGAAGCGATCGGGATTGGTGCGGCCACGAGTGCGAGCCGGGCCGCCGATCAGATGATCCATCCATTCACGCACCACCCACAGCTCGTTCATGTAGAAGTAGCGCTGCTCACCCCCCAGCTGCTGTAACACCTGCCACACCACCTCGGGAGAGGCGAGGCAGATGGCCTCGCCGCTGGCGGTGCGGTCGTAGAAGCCATATTCGGGATGGCGCCAGCGCAGGCCGAGCGGCGTCTCCTGCCCCTGCTGTTCGGCACCCAGCTTCTGCTCCAGCGCCAGACTCTCCGCCAGCGCCTCATCGAAGCTGAGCAGGGTCTGTGGTAGCAGGGCACGCAGCGGACCATCGTCGGCCGGGATATCGTGCTTGAGGCCCCCCACCAGCGCCTTGGCCACCGGTTGCGGCACCGAGGTAACAAACTGCAGCCACCAGGCTGAGAGGCGCGGACTCAGAAACGGGATGGGAATGATGGGGCAGCGCTTGCCGATATGGGCGGCGAACTTCTGCAACTGCTGTTGATAGCTGAGCAGCTCGGGGCCGACCGCGTTGAAGATGAGCCCATCCACCTCGTCTGCCTCTACCAGCCCGCCCAGATAGTGCAACAGGTTGGACAGCGCAATCGGCGGCGTGCGCGAGCGCACCCATTTGGGCGTCACCATCATCGGCAGGTTGAACACCAGATCCCGCATCACCTCGAACGCCGCCGAACCGGGCCCGATGATGATGCCGGCGCGCAGCTCCACCGTCGGTACGCCGGAGTCACGAAACAGCTCGCCACAGTGGCGGCGGGAGTTGAGATGACGGCTGTTGCACTGCTCCGGCTGGATCGCCCCAAGATAGATGATGCGGCGCACCCCGGCGGCGCGGGCAGCGGCGGCAAAATTCTTTACCCCCTGCTGCTCCAGCCGGTGAAAATCGGCCCCCGCCCCCATGGCATGCACCAGATAGAAGACGGTATCTATGCCCGCCAGCGCAGGCAGCAGTGTGATGGGTTTGAGGCTGTCGGCGAGGCGAAACTCGACTCCCTCAGGCAAGCGGCAGGGACGGCGCGCCCCGGCAATCACCCTGTAGCCCAGCGTTTGCAGGTGGGGCACCAGATAGGAACCAATATATCCTGCCGCTCCCATCACCAGACAATTTCTCATCCTCTCTTCCTCTTCACATGTTGCGCCCTGCGCTTGGGCAAACGGGCTAGCACCCGCATGCCCATCATCCTGCCACGCCACCACCTTGCAACCTAGTACTAACCACTTCCCTGATTAGTCCGATTTGGTGTTAAGCCCTGCTCATTCGCTGGTCGATAACTGACCAGATGTATAGCGCCGAGGGCGAACGTATGCGCATCGATCACTACGACCTCCAGGGGGAGGTGCAATACCGGCAACAACAGGCCCAGAGCCGCAAGGTGCGCAACCTCGGGCCAGTGCCACCCGTCGTCAATCCACCGGAAGGCAACAACGCGGCAGTGGCCGGCGAACGCAGCAGCACCCTGACCCTCACCAGCGCCCTGACGCTGCAAACCGCGAGGCAATCCGCCGCCAGTCAGCAAGCAGCAACACCTCCCGCCCCGCCCGCAGCGGACGTCGGCAAAGAGCAGGATGGCATTCCCGACGATGGGCTGGATAACCGCCAGCGACTGATCAAGCTGATGATCGAGGCGATGCTGGGCCACGAAATCGAGCTGCCCAAGCCGATCAAACCCTCCGAAGAAGGAGGCGATGGAGTGACCCAAGGAGACGCCGCTGCTCAAGCCGCCGAGCCGGATCAACTGGTGGAGGTGACTGACACCCTGCTGCAACAGGAGCAGCTCAACGTGGTGGCATCGGCCAGCGTAGCGACTCGGGATGGTCAGACTATTCAGCTCGATCTCGGCTTTGTGCTCGACTGGCGCCAGCTGGAGGTGAGCCAGCGGCGCACCACCCTCAATGCCCTGAAAGACCCGCTGGTGCTCAGTCTGGATGGCAAGATCGCCGATCTGACCGAGGCTCGGGTCAATTTCGACATCGATCAGGATGGCAAGGAGGACAGCCTGCCGGGCTTGAGTGAAGGCAGCGGCTTTGTGGCGCTGGATCGCAATGGCAACGGCACCATAGACGATGGGGGCGAGTTGTTTGGCGCCCGATCCGGCAATGGCTTCGGCGAGCTGGCAACCCTGGATGAGGATGGCAACGGGGTGCTGGACGAGGGGGACAGCCAGTTTTCAGCGCTGCAGTTCTGGCATCCGGAGCACGCCCCTATAGCTCTGGTCGAACTGGGGATCGGTGCCATCCTGCTGCGCCCCCTCGACACCCCCTTCCACCATCTGGGGGAGAGCGGTAATCAGGGGGTGCTGCGCCAATCCGGCCTCTATGTGACCGAACAGGGCAAGGGCGGCTGGGTGCAGCAGATCGATCTGCGGGTCTGAACCCAGCACCCGCATGGCAAACCCGGTCGCTGACAAAGCCCATCAGCGACCGGAACCTGACTCAGTTCAGCTCGGTGGGGTCGATATCGAGGCTCCAGCGTACCCGCTTGGTCTCGGGCCATCCCTCCAGCTCCTTCACCGCCCAATCGAGCAGCTGGGCCAGCGGGGCCCGATTCGGCCCCTGCACCAGCAACTGCATGCGGAACTTGCCCGCCTTGCGCTCCATAAAGCCGCTGATGGGCCCCAGCACCTGAACGTGGGGATAGCGGGCGCTGCGCAGGGTATCGGCGAGGCGGGCGAGGAACAGCTGCACCTCGTCACGACCGTTGGCCTCGGCGCGGAACAGCCCCTGATAGCTGAAGGGCGGCAACCCCAGCAGGCGGCGCTCTTTCAACGCCGTATCGGCGAAGTGGCCGTAACCGTTCTGCGTCAGATCCTGCAGCAGGGCATGCTCCGGATGGTGGCTCTGCAGCACTACCAACCCGGGTTTGCTGGCGCGACCGGCGCGGCCCGCCACTTGGGTGTAGAGCTGGGCCAGTTTCTCGGCTGCGCGAAAATCGGCGCTGAACAGGGCACCATCCACATCCAGCAGACCCACTAGCGTCACATCCGGGAAGTGGTGGCCCTTGGCCAGCATCTGGGTGCCGATCAGGATCTTGTACTTGCCCGCCTTGATGTCGCCGAGATGGGTCTCCAGCTCCCCCTTGCGGCGGGTATTGTCCCGATCGATGCGCACCACCGGATATTGCGGGAACACCGTGGTGAGCAGCTGCTCCAACTGCTCGGTGCCCACTCCCGATCCGATCAGTTCGTTGCTGCCACACTCGGGGCAGTGGTGGGGCAGCGGGCGCACGCTGTCACAGTGGTGGCAGTGCAGTCGCCGCCCGGCCTGATGCCAGGTGTACCAGGCATCGCAACGCTCGCAAGCGGCGCTCCAGCCACACTGGTGACAGATCAGAGCCGGGGCATAGCCACGGCGGTTGAGAAACAGCATCACCTGATTGCCCGCCGCCAGATGCTCTGCCATCAGCTGCTCCAGCTGGGGGGAGAGCCCGGCCTGCAGCCGCACGTTCTTGATATCCAGGATCACCTGACGGGCGGTCTGGGCATTGCCGGCACGGCGAGTCAGGGTAAGGTGGCGATACTTGCCGCTGCGGGCGTTGTGCAATGTCTCCAGCGATGGGGTAGCCGAGCCAAGCAGGATGGGGATACCGGCACGATGAGCCCGCATCACCGCCAGATCCCGCGCGTGGTAGCGAAAACCGTCCTGCTGCTTGAAGGAGCCGTCGTGCTCCTCGTCGATGATGATGATGCCGAGGTTGTGAAACGGGGTGAACACCGCGGAGCGGGTACCGATCAGGATGGCGGCGCCGCCGTCGCGGCAGGCGAGCCAGGCGTCGAGCCGTTCCCGATCGTTCATAGCAGAGTTCATCGCCACCACCGGCACGTTGAAGCGGCGCCGGAAGCGGTTGATGGTTTGCGGGGTCAGGCCGATCTCCGGCACCATCACCAGCGCCTGCTTGCCCGCCTTGAGCAGGGGCTCGAGGATGCTTAAATACACCTCGGTTTTGCCGGAGCCTGTGATGCCATCCAGCAGGAAGGCGCCGAACTTGTCGCTCTGGCTGGTAACGGCAGAGACGGCCAATGCCTGCTCGCCGTTGAGGCGCAGCCCCTCCCCCGGTTCAAAACGGGCGGCCCAATCGCCGTCGTGGCTCGGCTCCAGCGAACGCTTCTCCAGCAGCCCCTTCTTCTCCAGCGCGGTGAGAGCGGCGCTCTGGATCTCCTCCTGCTTGAGGGCGGAAGGGGTCTGCGGCCCCTTGCGCAGCAAGGCGAGCGCTTGCTGCTGCTTGGCCGCCCGCTTGAGCTCGTTAAGGTCGATGGCCATGCCAGCCTCAGTGGCAAACCAGAACTCCAGTTCACGATAAGCGGCAGGCTCCCCCTTGCGCACCAGCACCGGCAGGGCGTGGGGCAGCACTTCCCCCAGCGGATGCTGGTAGTAGCTGGCGCTCCAGTTCATCAGCGCCAGAATATCCGGCCCCAGCACCGGCGTCGCATCGAGTACACGCTTGATGGGCTTGAGCTTGTTGCGGGGCACCAGGCTGTCAGCCGGATGATCCACCACCAGTCCGACCAGGGTCTGGGGACCGAAAGGGATCTCGACCCGGCAACCGGGGGCAGGTAACGGCAGGGGAGAGAGATAGTCGAAGTGACGGCGTAACGGTACCGGGACAGCGACACGAACCAGATCCAGCGTTTGGGAAGAATTCACCAGGGGGTTGCCTATTTTTTCTGCGAAGCCACTTGCCTGATATCAGGCATTTCCTATATTATTCGCAGCCTTTGAAACTGTGTTCAACAATCGTGTGGTGTCCGACAAGAGATCGGATGGCGACACGGCCTATTAATTGAGGTTGTCCATGAAAGCTGGTATCCATCCTGACTACGTAGCCATCACCGCCAAGTGCTCTTGCGGTAACGTCATCAACACTTTCTCTACCATCGGTAAAGATCTGAACCTGGACGTGTGCTCCGAGTGCCACCCGTTCTACACCGGCAAGCAGAAAGAAGTTTCTAGCGGCGGCCGCGTAGACAAGTTCAACAAGCGTTTCGGTGCGATGACCACCAAGAAGTAATTTTACTTCTGAAGAATTCTGAAAAAGGCGCCCAATGGGCGCCTTTTTTACGATCCCTGTTTTTCATCCTTCATGTTCCCGCAGCCAGACGCACTCTCCCCTACTGGCCAAATCCTTTGGAACGACGCAAATAGACATACCCCTCACCCGGGCTACCCCAGCGCGGACTCCCTGCGTTGTCATAGGCGCGATCCAGCAATCTGACGCTATCGGGGCCAATCCAGATATGCTGCACCAGCGTTGTGGCACCACCAAAATCGGTGGAGCAATGGCCCACCCGGGTATGACCGGCATATTCGCCGGAGGGGGTACGGGTCAGCCAGATCTCGCAACCGTGGCGCAAGGAGAGCTGCTGCGGGGTCAGACTGTCGAGCAGGGCGGGATCATGCCAGGCACCGGCAAAATCGGTGGCACGGGGCATAGTCAGCTCTGCCATCAGGACCCGCCCGTCAGGAGCAGGTGAGAAGCGATAGATGCGCTGGCGGAAAGGACGGACGGAGCGCATGCTCAGATACTGCTCGGCATAGACCCAGCGATAGCCCTGATAGCCGGGCCAGATCTCCATCAAGCGCAGCTCGGCACTGGTAAAGCGGCTGTCGTAACTGGCCTGCTCCCGGCTCGTAAAGGCCCCGTTGAACCAGCTGAGTAGCGGCTCCATACCGGGCTTGAGTGGGGTAGCCTGAGGCGCCGATCCTGCCAACACCAGACAGGAACAGAGCAGCCCGAATACGGCCACCAGCAACTTTGCCATCGAATCCTTCCGAATCATCATAGTGGCGGCGATTATATGAGCGAATTTCCCCAATAACAGCCATTACGATCAAATCATTGCCACTCTGGTGCAAAAACCTCACAAGGATGCCAGTCCGCTCACTAAACCCGATATTTTGCCACCGCCTTGTTGAGCAGCTGGGCCTGCTCGTTGAGACCCTCGCTGGATCTCGCATTTTCCTCCGCCATGATGCTCGACTCCTGGGCGATGTCGCGGATGTTGTTGACGTTGCGGTTCACCTCGTTGGCCACCAGACTCTGCTGTTCGATAGCCGCAGCAATCTGGGTGCTCATGTCCATGATGTGGGTAACATCCTGAGTGATCTGCCCCAGCAACTCCCCTGCGGTACTAGCCTGATCCGAGCTGCGGTTGCCCTGCTCGCGGCAGGTCGCCATCACATCGACGATGCTGCCGGTCTGTTTCTGCAGCGAGCTGATGATGCCGGCGATCTCCTGGGTCGATTTTTGGGTTCGGATGGCCAGATTGCGCACCTCATCGGCCACCACCGCAAAACCACGTCCCTGATCCCCTGCCCGAGCTGCTTCGATGGCTGCGTTGAGGGCCAGCAGGTTGGTCTGCTCGGCAATGCCGCGGATCACATCGAGCACGGAGCCGATGGTCTCGCTCTCTTTTTGCAGCTGGCTTACCTCGCGGGATGAACTCTCCAGATTGCCTGCCAGCGAGCGGATCTGCTCGACAGTATTCTCGACCGCAGTCCGCCCCTCCATCGCCTTGTTGTTGGTCGCCTGCGCATTGTTGGCCGCCTGCTCGGTGTTGCGGGCGATCTCTTCGATGGTGGAGCCCATCTCTGTGGACGCGGTCGCCACCATGTCGGTCTCCTGCAGCTGGCGCGCCGCCCCTTCGCTGGTGCGTTTGACGTTGGCCGAGAGGTGATCCGCCGCTTCGGTCAGGGTGTGCACGCTCTGCTTCACATCGCCAATCAGGTTGCGAAACCCGCCCAGCATCACGTCGAGATTGCCTGCCAGCTGGGCCATTTCATCTGCCCCGCGCAGCTCTATCTTCAGGCGCAGGTCATTATCCTGGCGAATGCGGTTGACGGTATCATTCACCTGAGTAATGGGACGGTCGATGCTGCGCCCCAGCAACACGCTCATGATGCCGATCAGCACCACAATCACCCCGCCACAGACCAGCATCAGGCTGTTGAGGCGAGCGCTCTGCCGCTCCAGCTCAGCGACAATGTGCTGATCGACGGCGGCAAACCCCTGTTCGGTCTGATGCACCAGATCCCGCATCTGGTTGCGCAGCCCCTCATCCTCTTTCAGCCCCAGTACCTGCATCCCCTGCACCAGCGCCACAAAGTCCTGCCGGTACTGCTTGCTGGCCTGCTCCAGCTTGCCGCGACCCGCCTCCGGCAAAGTGGCAAGGCTATCCTGAAAACTCTTGTGCAAGGTCTCGAAACGCTCCAGATACTGGATATCGGAACGCAGCATGAAGTCTTTCTCCGCCCGCCTCAGTTGCAGCATGGTGATGAGCAACCCCTGCTGATCCAGCTGCTTGAGCCCATTCTCCACCTCATGCACCGCCGCCCTCAGCTTGCCATAGAGCCCCTCCTCCGGCCCCAGACCAATCTTCTGCTGCTGGGCCACCAGATCGTTGAAGGCTCTGCCATAGCCGCTGATCTGCTGATCCAGTCTGGTCAGCTCCCCCTCGACAGCCGCCAGATTGTCATCGGTCACCAGCTCCCGATTGTGCTGGTGAAAATCTGACAGCCCCTGATTGAAGCGCTCGACGAAGGTCATATCCTTGCGGATCAGAAAATCCTTCTCGGCCCGCCGCAGGTTGAGCATGGCGATCTCCAGCTGGTCGATATTGCGCTGAGCTTCGGTCAGGTGACGGTGCACCTGGCTGGAGTAGATAAACAGGCCGCTCAGTACCAGCATGGCAACGGCAACCAGCACGGTATTCAGGATCAACTTATGACGGATAAGCACGATGGACCTCTCGCAAACAGGCAGTGAACTGCATTGAGCTTATGCAGAAAAGCGGCGACAGGTGATCTGTGCAAGGAATATTCATTGAAATGCCACACCCACTCCTTATACTGGTTGCACCTGTTTCCAGCCGTGGATTTGACACTATGGAATACAATACTTCTGAACTGTGCGACATCTATCAGGACATGGTGGATGTGCTTGAACCCATGCTCTGCTCCTTCGGCGGCCGCGCCTCTTTCGGCGGTGTCATCACCACCGTCAAATGCTTCGAATCGAATGGTCTTATCCGTGAACTCGTCAAAGAGAACGGACTGGGACGCGTCTTGCTGATCGATGGCGGTGGCTCCATGCGCCGCGCTCTGATCGACAGCGACATCGCCACAACAGCAGCAGAGAACGATTGGGAAGGGATTGTCTGCTACGGCTGCGTCCGCGAAGTCGACATTCTGGAAGATCTGGATATCGGCATTCAGGCACTGGCAGCCATTCCGGTCGGTGCCGACAGCAAGGATGTAGGGGAGACCGATCTGCCGGTCAACTTCGGTGGCGTTACCTTCCTGCCTGATGACCACCTCTACGCCGATACCACAGGGGTGATCCTCTCCCCCGAGGCACTCGATATCGAGTAAGCCACAGACAGCGTGACGACGGGAGCCTTGGCTCCCGTTTTTTATGCCTGCAACTTGCTGAAAAATGACAAAAAAAGAGGGCCAGATAAACTGGCCCTTAACTGGAAGCAATGTGAGCAATGTCGTGCCTTCACAAGAAGTCCATCACGTTGGAACGAATGAAGTCTTTCCCGGAAAACAAGTTAACAATAATCATTCTCATTTAACTAGGCAAGCGCTATTTGCAGAAAGTGCAAAAAAATTGACCACCGCGAAGGGTGGTCAATCTGGTCAGGCTTGCCGGGTGGCCGTTTGCAGGCTGGATAATCCGGCCTCGCCCACCAGCTTGCGGCTGAGGTAGCGCAACAAGACACCGTAGAGCGGCACGAACAAACCAAGGCTTATCAGCAACTTGAATACGTAATCGACGGTTGCGATCTCGACCCAGTGCTCTGCCATGAAAGGATCTGTGGTGCGCCAGAAGGCCACACTGAAGAAAGCGATGGTATCAACCAGATTACCGAACAGGGTGGAGGCCGCAGGTGCAATCCACCACTGCTTGAGCAGACGCAGGCGGTTGAACACCACCACATCCATGAACTGCCCTACCAGATAGGCCATAAAGCTGGCCAGCGCGATACGCGCCACGAACAGGTTGAATTCGGCCAGATGACCAACGCCCTGGAAGCTCCCTTCGAAGAAGAGCACGGAGAGCGCATAGGAGACCGCCAGCGCAGGCAGCATCACGGTCTGGATAATCTTGCGCGCCAGACCGGCACCGAAGATCCGCACTGTCAAGTCGGTCGCCAGGAAGATAAACGGGAAGCTGAACGCACCCCAGGTGGTGTGGAAGCCAAACACGGTGATCGGCAGCTGCACCAGATAGTTGCTGCTGGCAATGATCAGGATGTGGAACAACGACAGGCGAACGAGCGCCGTTTGGTACTGCGCAGGGGTCAGATTCATCTTGTGACCTTTTTGGTTAATGGGGTTAGGGAACCCATATCGCCACCATTGGCGATAATCGAGGGGCGAGATTATACGCCCCCAAACCGATAGTTCAATCTTTATGCGATTACGCTTGTCCAGGTTGGCCAGCGGCAGAGCAGGCCTTGCAGGCGATAGTCACACCTTGTGCTGTCTGGCGAGCCAGAGCAGCGCCTCCCGATCCGCCGGGCGCACCGCCTCCAGCCAGCAACCGCTGTAGTGTTCATACTCCAGCCGAAACTGGCTCTCTTCAAACTCCAGCAACCAACTATGGCGGTCGGCCCCGGCATCCTGATCGAGCGGCTGCAGCTCCCATTCTCGCAGCAAGGCCTGCGCCAACAGCGGGAACGTGTCCCAGTCGAGCGCCGGACAATCCAGCGTCACCACGCCAGCGTCGCTATCTACCTGTTTGATTTGCCAACTCATGCCCAATCTCTCAGCTACTGCAGGAGAGCTCACCACCGCAATACCATGCCGGAGTCGGGGTGGCGAGATCCTCATATTCGGGTTGTTCATCATAGGGGCGCTGCAAGGCGGCGAACAGCCGCTCGAAAGGCCGCATATCCCCTGCGTCGGCGGCGTCGATCACCTGCTGGGCCAGCGCATTACGCAGCACATACTTGGGATTGATGGCATCCATCTGCGCCTTGCGCACGGCATCCTTGCTTCCTTCGCGCATTAGCCGTGTCCGATAGCGTTCCAGCCACGCCAGCCAAACACCTGGTTCAGACAGCAGGGCCAGCAGAGACGCGGGCCACGCCCCCTCTTGCGTTACCTCACCGAGACGGCGCAGGAACAGGTGGTAATCCACCTTGTGGGCCGCCAGCAACCGGAACAACTCGCGAAACAGCGCCGGGTCATCCTCCTCCCACACTGCCAGCCCGAGTTTGGCCCGCATCAGCTCGGAGTAGTGCAGCATCAGCTGCTGCTCGTACTGGGCCAACGCAGCAGCCAGCTCATCACTGTCTACATGGCCAGCCAACGCCTGCGCCAGCTTTTGCAGATTCCAGTAACCGACCGCGGGCTGCTGATCCAGCGCGTAGCGGCCCGCAGGGTCCGAGTGGTTGCAGACAAAATCGGGCACATAGGCATCGATAAAGCCGTAGGGGCCGTAATCCAGCGTCAGGCCGAGCAGCGACATGTTGTCGGTATTCATTACCCCGTGACAGAAGCCCGCAGCCTGCCATTTGGCAATCAACCGCGCGGTGCGGCGCACTACCTCGGCAAACAGTTCGGCACCACTCTCCAGTTCGGGGAAGTGGTGGCGCAGCAGATAGTCGATGAGTGGCGGGATCTTCTCCCCCTGCCCGCTCCAGGCGAAATACTCGATATGGCCGAAGCGCAGATGGCTGGGGGCGGTGCGCAGCACAGTCGCCCCGGTCTCCACCTGTTCGCGATAAACAGGCTCCTGACTCCCCACCAATACCAGCGCCCGGGTGGTCGGGATGCCGAGAGCATGGAGCGCTTCGGAGGCGAGATATTCGCGGATGCTGGAGCGCAGCACGGCGCGACCGTCGCCAAAGCGGGAAAACGGCGTCTTTCCTGCCCCCTTCAGGTGCAGATCCCAGCGCTGACCATCCGGCGCCTGCTGCTCACCCAACAGCAGCGCACGACCATCCCCAAGCCGGGGGCTATAACCCCCGAACTGATGGCCGGCATAGACCTGCGCTACCGGCTGCATACCGGGCAGCACTTTTCCCTCGCCACAACAGGCGATCCAGTCAACCTCGCTGACGCCTCCCAATCCCAGCTCATCCAGCAAAGTCCGGTTGAGATGAAGCAACCGGGGTTGCTGCAGCGGCTGGGGGACCACGGGCTCACAGGCCCAAGGCAGCTCGGTCGCAAAAGTGTTGATCAACTTCATGGTTGTGCCATTCGTCCCTGCGTATGCTCGTGTCACTCTTTATACTGCCGTCAGCCATGCTTGTGCTCACTGGCAACCATCATTTTTCAATTCAAGGAGAAGAAGATGCAAAAATGGGTATATGCCCTGCCCTTGCTGGCACTGGCGTGGGGTCATCAGGCCAAGGCTGCAGATATCGAGGCAGGCAAGGCCAAGGCGGCGGTCTGTGCCGCCTGTCACGGCGTAGAAGGCAAGGCGATGATCCCCAACTATCCCCATCTGGCGGGCCAGAATGCCGCCTATCTGGTGAAACAGTTGAAAGCGTTCAAGGATGGCACCCGCAAAGAGCCCTTGATGGACCCCTTCATGGCGCCGCTGACCGATGCGGATATCGACAATCTGGCGGCCTTCTACGCCAGTCTGAAATAACCTCGCGTCTGACCCAGGTTCTTCCGAGCCGTGCTTGCCGTGGTCGATTAGGTTGCCTAATCGACCCTACCGGCGGCAGTAATCGATGATCAGGTCCATAAAGGCTTCGCCAAAGCGTTCCAGCTTGCGGTGACCCACACCGTTGATAGCCAGCATCTCGTCTTCGGTCATCGGCATCAGCTGAGCCATCTCCACCAGGGTCGCATCGTTGAATACCACGTAGGGCGGCACCTCTTCATCCTCGGCAATCTGCTTGCGCAGGCCGCGCAACTCCTTGAACAACCGCTTGTCATAGTTGGCATTGTCGAGCAGGCCATTGCGCTTCTCCTTGCGGCTGGAGATGGGCTGCAAGCGGGGCACCGCCAGCTCCAGCTTCACCTCGCCACGCAGCACGGGGCGGGCCGCTTCGGTCAGCTGCAGCACCAGATTGCGGGTGATGTTCTGGGTCAGCAGCCCCTTGTGGATCAGCTGGCGGATCACGCTCATCCAGTATTCGTGGCTCTGATCCTTGCCGATGCCGTAGGTCGACAGCTTGTCGTGGCCGTGATCCTTGATGCGCTGGTTCAGCGACCCGCGCAGCACCTCCACTACATAGCCCACCCCGAAATTCTGCCCCACCCGCCAGACGCAGGAGAGCGCCTTCTGGGCATCTTCGGTGCCGTCATAACTTTTGGGCGGATCGAGACAGATATCGCAGTTGCCGCACGGCTTGTCGTTGTACTCGCCGAAGTAGTTGAGCAGCACCTGACGGCGGCAGGTTTGCGCCTCGGCAAACGCCGCCATCACGTTGAGCTTGTATTGCTCCACCTGCAACTGCTGGGGATTCTCGATGTTGTCGAGCAGGCGGCGCACCCGGCCGATATCGGCGGGATCGTAGAGCAGCAGCGCCTCGGCGGGGGTGCCATCGCGCCCGGCGCGGCCGGTCTCCTGATAGTAGGATTCGATGTTCTTCGGGATATCGTAGTGCACCACGAAGCGCACATTGGGCTTGTCGATGCCCATACCGAACGCCACCGTCGCCACCACTATCTCGATGTCATCCTTGAGGAAGGCATCCTGGGTCTGCTGGCGCTGCTCGAGCGGCAGCCCCGCATGATAGGGCGCGGCCTTGCAGCCGTGGCGGGATAGCCGCTCGGCCACCTCCTCTACCCGGTTGCGGCTGGAGCAGTAGACGATGCCGCAGTTGCCCTTCTGGCTCTGCACGTAACGCAGCAACTGCTCGGCCGCCTTGAACTTCTCCACCAGGCTGTAACGGATATTGGGGCGATCGAAGCTGGCAGTGTGAATGAAGGGATCGCTCAGTTCCAACCGATGCAGCATGTCGCTGCGGGTCGCCTCGTCGGCAGTCGCAGTTAGCGCCACCACCGGCACCTGCGGGAACCACTGTTTTAGTCGCCCCAGCGCCGCATACTCAGGCCGGAAATCGTGGCCCCACTGGGAGACACAGTGCGCCTCATCGATGGCGAACAGCCCGAGCGGCAGCTCGGCCAGCCGATCCATAAACTCGTGCTGCAACAGTCGCTCGGGGGAGACATAGACCAGCTTGATCTCGCCGCGGCGCATGGCGGCGAAGTTCTGGATCATCTCCTCCCGACTGAGGGCCGAGTTGATGTAGACCGCCGCCACACCGTTGGCGCGCAGGCTGTCGACTTGATCCTTCATCAGCGAAATAAGGGGAGAGACCACCACCCCGAGCCCGGGCCGCAGCAGTGCCGGGATCTGGTAGCAGAGCGACTTGCCGCCACCGGTGGGCTTGAGGACTAGCGCATCGCGCCCCGCGACGATCTGCTCGATGATCTCGAGCTGACCCGGCCGAAACTGCTGATAGCCGAAGACCGCCTGCAGCAGGGCAAGCGGACTCTCTGGCTGAGGATCTGGCAGGGTCTCGGCAATCGCGGTCATGGGCTCTCCTTTGGGGTCGCCATTCTAAAGCAGCCGCCGCCCACAATAAACCTGCCATTGCGACTGTTAAGGAAGTGTTGCAGACTGGCTGGAGTTTTTACTCGGCTTTGATGACAAGGATTGGGAGCAGAGAATGAAACAGATGCTCAAGAAGATGGCGCTCAGTGGCATTGCCAACCTGTTTGCCGAGAAGATGCCCTTCAACAAGCTGATCGGCATGCAGGTGACCCACTACGACTTCGACAAGGTGGAGCTGCGCATCAAGATGGATGAGAAGCTGATCGGCAACCCCTTCCACAACATCCTGCACGGCGGCGTCACCGCCACGCTGCTGGATGTAGCGGGCGGCATGATCGTCGCCGCTTCCTGCATCGACGAGCTGGAGGAGTTCTCCCCCAGTTATCTCAAGGAGCGCTTCGCCCGCCTAGGCACCATAGATCTGCGGGTGGACTACCTGCGCCCTGGGCGCGGCAACGAGTTTATCGCCACCGCCCACATCATCCGGGCTGGCAGCAAGGTGGCCGTCGCCAGGATGGAGCTGCACAACGAAGAAGGCACCCACATCGCCTTCGGCACTGGTACCTATCTGGTGGGTTGAACCAAATTAGTGCATAAAAACCACGCGGCTAATCCAATTTTAATCATTAGATTCCTTACCCCCTCTGGCCGAACAAGGTCCATACTGATAGTCGGGATTGTGTGCAGAGGGAGGATTGCAGGCGATGAGTGCGAAACTGGCCATCAAACCATCCAGAGCCTTGTTGACACAGCTCGAGTCCATGCTCGACGAGGTGCAGACACCCGAGTGTCGCCACTGGTTGGAACAGGAGCTTGAGGGGTATTCTCTCTCCTCACCCCTGCCTTGGTATCGCATCGTTCCCTGTCGGCAACGCGGTCACTTTCTGGATCTGAAAACGGGAAAATATTTGACCTGTCACATCAACAGTCAAACGCTATGCCAACGCGATCTGGCCCAAATTCAGTTCATTTATGCCCGTGAACCCGCCGCCCACTATTTGCTGCAACGCAATTCCGGTATTGAACCCTGGCCAGAGCAGCTGCTGGAAGATTATCAGGAGCAGTTGATCCCCGGCCATCTATGCCTGCAAGCCTGGCATGAGCCCGTGATTTCATTACGTGCACAACTGATGGAGGGAATAGAACATTTCATTAGTGAGTACCCCAAGCACGCGGCCTTGCTGCCTCAACACAGTTTCAAGGCTTTGCGGCATCAGCACTGGCATATCTGAGTAAGCGCCTGGCGCGCAAGGAGGGCACCATAGACAAGACCCATAGCGAGATTGCCACAATCTAGAGTGCCGGAGTCAGGATCAGACTCCACCGATGGGCCACCGAGCGGTGGCCCTTTTAATGTCTGTGGTCTTGCTTCGACCCTGCATACTGCAAGTCAGATCACTTGGCCAGGTAACAGGTCAGCAGCCAAAGAAAATCGGGAAAACAGGAAGGATAAATGCAAAAAGGCCGCTCTATTGAGCGGCCTTTTCAAATTTGGTCGGTGTGAGAGGATTCGAACCTCCGACCCCTTCGTCCCGAACGAAGTGCGCTACCAAGCTGCGCTACACACCGATGTCTGCGGGACGGGAATTTACCGAAAGCCCCGACCCGACACAAGCCTTTTTTTCATTTGGCAGGGAAAAAAGTGCTGTTCGCTCAACTATTCAGCACTCTTTTCATCCGTTTACCGGGCTGCAGCCAGCTGGTGACATTCCGGTAACCGGCTGTCAGGCCAGGCGCAGGGATGCTGGCCCCAACAGACGGCGCTGCCAATCAGCCACAGTGCCATGCTCCAGCCAGTCGGCTGCATGCTGGCGCCAGTTGGGGGAAAGGGCCGGATTCTCCAGCAACAGCAGCAGGTCAGTCTCGTTGCGCACCTGATTGAACAGGATATCCGCCGTGCGCTTCACCGTCAGTTCGGGATAGGGTCTGTCTGCCAGCTCCATGGCCGACTCCGGCGACACCATCCCCTCCTCCAGCACCCGCAGCAGCCAGCCACAACGGCCATTTAGCTGCATCACCTGGGACATCTGGCCATAGCCAAAGCGCTGGTTGAGCTTGAAGCAGGGGGATCTTGGCTGACTTATCTGGATCAGCGCGTCGCCGAGTCGATAGACATCGCCAATGCAGGCTTGCGCCTCGGTCAGCCCGAGACCGGAGAGGTTCTCGCCAAAGGCGGCAGGTTGCCAGGCTGTACGTGGCGCAGGCAAGCTCAGCGCGGTTTGCCAGGTCTGCCACCAGAGATAGTGATCGGCCGGATAGTAGTGGAGCGCCCGATCCGGGCCACCGTGGTGGCGCAGGTCACACTGCTCATCCCCTTCCAGACCGGCAAAGGTACAGCGAACTGGTGCAGAGATCGGTTGCTTGTGAATGGCACTGGTGAGGCCGGGCACCAGCTCGGTGCCACGACCGCTAAAAAGGGAGATCCGCATACTCATCCTCCAGGTTGACGAGAGTAGGCGGATCTTATCATGGCGTCAGACGACGGCCTGCATCTGGGTGGTCATGGCTATCTCGGCGCGACGGCGCTTCTCCGCCCTGGCCATCAGATACCAGCTGCCGAAGGTAAAGAGCGATACCGACAGCAGGATCAGGCTGGCTACAGCGTTGATCTCGGGTTTCACCCCGAGCCGTACCGCCGAGAAGACCTCCATCGGCAAGGTAGTGGAGCCCGGGCCGGAGACGAAGCTCGCCAGCACCAGATCATCCAGCGACAGGGCAAACGACATCATGCCGCCTGCCGCCAGCGAGGGGGCAATCATCGGGATGGTGATCAGGAAGAACACCTTCCACGGCTTGGCGCCAAGATCCATCGCCGCCTCCTCGATGGAGAGATCAAGCTCCCGCAACCGCGCCGACACCACGATCGCCACGTAGGCGGTACAGAAGGTGGTGTGCGCGATCCAGATGGTCAGCATGCCCCGCTCGGCGGGCCAGCCCACCAGCTGGGCCATCGCCACGAACAGCAGCAGCAGCGAGAGACCGGTGATCACCTCGGGCATCACCAGCGGCGCCGTCACCATGCCGCCGAACAGGGTGCGACCACGGAAGTGGGGAATTCGGGTCAGCACGAAGGCTGCCACCGTCCCCAGCGCCACCGCGGCGATCGCGGTGTAGAAGGCGATCTCCAGCGAGCGGAACACAGACCCGATCAGCTGCTTGTTGTCGAGCAGGCCGAAGTACCACTTCAGCGACCAGCCACCCCAGACCGTCACCAGCTTGGAGGCGTTGAAGGAGTAGATCACCATGATGATCATGGGCAGGTAGATAAACAGCAGCCCCAGCCAGAGCATCAGTTTGGCAAAACCGAAACGCTTCATCATGCCTTGCCCTCCAGCTCTTTGGCCTGGTTACGGTTGAAGAGGATGATCGGAATGATCAGCACCGCCAGCATCACCACCGCCAGTGCAGAGGCAACCGGCCAGTCACGGTTGTTGAAGAACTCCTGCCACAGCACCTTACCGATCATCAGGGTCTCCGGGCCGCCCAGCATTTCCGGAATAACGAACTCCCCCACCACAGGAATAAACACCAGCATGCAGCCGGCGATAATGCCGTTTTTGGAGAGCGGCACCGTGATCTGCCAGAAACGGGTCAGGTTGCGGGCCCCCAGGTCGGAAGCAGCCTCCAGCAGGCTCTGGTCATGTTTGACCAGATTGGCGTAGAGCGGTAGCACCATGAAGGGCAGGTAGGAGTAAACGATGCCGATATAGACCGCCAGGTTGGTGTTGAGGATCTGCAGCGGCTCGTCGATCACTCCGATCCCCAGCAAGACGCTGTTGAGCAGGCCGTTGTTGCTGAGGATCCCCATCCACGCATAGACCCGGATCAGAATGGCGGTCCAGGTCGGCATCATTATCAGCAGCAGCAGAACGGTCTGGGTCTCCTTGTTGGCCCGGGCGATGGAGTAGGCCATCGGATAGCCAATCAGCAGGCAGAGCAAAGTGCTGACGAAGGCCATCTTGAGGGAGCCCAGATAGGCCGCGATATAGAGCTCATCCTCCTGCAGCAGCAGGTAGTTGCCCATATTGAGCAGGATGGTGAGCTGATTGTCGGCCCAGCTCACCACGTCGGTGTAGGGCGGGATCGCCACATCCGCTTCCGCAAAACTGATCTTCACCACGATGACGAAGGGCAGCAGGAAGAAGAGGAACAGCCAGAAGAAGGGGATGCCAATCACCAGTCGGCGCCCCCCGACCCGCTTCAGTCGTTGCAAGAACTTCATGATTGCAGCACCACGCCGCTGTCATCTTCCCAGTAGAGGAACACCTGGTCATCCCAGGTTGGCCGCTTGCCGTGGCGTTCGGCATTGGCGATGAAAGCCTGAACGATTTTGCCCGAGGGCAGCTGGATGTGATAAACCGAGTGACCGCCCAGATAGGCGATGTCATAGACCTCACCCTTGGTCCAGTTGAAGTCCGGGTGCTCGATCTCTTCCGGTTTTTGCAGACTCATCAGCAGTTTTTCCGGCCGCAGGGCGTAGGTCACCTTCTTGTTTTCGGCGCGGGAGCTGATGCCGTGGCCCACATAGATGGGCTGCTCCAGATCGGCGCAAGCGATGGTGGCGTGGTCCTGCTCATCCTCCACCAGCAGGCCGTCAAACAGGTTGACGTTGCCGATGAACTCGCACACCAGCCGACTGGCCGGAGTCTCGTAGATATCCATCGGGCTGCCGATCTGCTCGATGCAACCGAGGTGCATGATGGCGATCCGTTCCGCCATGGTCATGGCCTCTTCCTGATCGTGGGTCACCATGACGCAGGTAACCCCGACCCGCTCGATGATCTCAACCAGCTCCAGCTGCATCTTGGAACGCAGCTTCTTGTCGAGCGCCCCCATGGGTTCATCCAGCAGCAGCAGCTTGGGACGCTTGGCCAAGGAACGAGCCAACGCCACCCGCTGGCGCTGGCCACCGGAGAGCTGATGCGGCTTGCGGCGGGCGTACTGGGTCATCTGTACCAGCTTGAGCATCTCCTCCACCCGGGCATCGATCTCGGCCTTGGGCAGGCCATCCTGCTTGAGGCCAAAGGCGATGTTTTGGGCCACCGTCATATGGGGGAACAGGGCGTAGGACTGGAACATCATGTTGATGGGGCGTTCATAGGGGGGCATGTCGGTGATGTCGACCCCGTCGAGGAACAGCCGCCCCTCGGTCGGGCGCTCGAAACCGGCCAGCATCCGCAGCAGGGTCGATTTGCCGGAACCGGACCCGCCGAGCAGGGCGAAAATCTCCCCCTTGTGAATATTGAGAGATACGTTATCGACCGCCAGCGTTTCGTCGAACTGCTTGCTTACCCGATCAATTTTCACCAGCACTTCTTTGCGCTGCTGACTGCCCTCGAGGGCTTTCTTGTAGGCACTGGAGGCTATCGCCATTACCAAACTCCCCAACGTGATACCAGCCTTGCGGCCGATTCATAAAAGCGATTTGGCGCCCCCGAACGGGCACCAAGGTTAGGTACCGGACTTGATCTTGGTCCAACTCCGGGTGATTAGACGCTGTACCGAGCGGGGATGTGCTTCCTGCACATAGAGTCGCTCCAGCACGGCCTGAGGGGGATAAACCTCCTCATTGTTGCGCACCGCCTCATCCATAAACTCGCCCGCCCTTGAGTTGGGATTCGCGTAGCCCACATAGTCGCTGACCTTGGCGATCACTTCGGGCTGCAGGACGTAGTTGATGAGGGCGTGCGCCTCTTTGACATTGGTGGCATCGGATGGGATCGCCATCATGTCGAACCAGAGATTGCCCCCCTCTTTCGGAATGCTGTAGGCAATTTTCACCCCCTTGCCAGCTTCATCGGCGCGGGCAGCGGCTTGCAGGATGTCGCCGGAAAAACCGGCCGCCACGCAGATGTCACCATTGGCGAGATCGCCGATGTATTTGGAGGAGTGGAAGTAGGCCACATAGGGCCGCACCTTGAGCAGCAGCGCCTCGGCCTGCTTGATATCCCCCGTCGCATGACTGTTGGGATCGAGCCCGAGGTAGTTGAGGGCAGCAGGGATCATCTCGTCGGCAGAGTCGAGAAAGGCGACGCCGCAGCGAGAGAGTTTCGCCATGTTTTCCGGTTCGAAGATGGTGGCCCAGGAGTCAATCTTGTCGACCCCCAGCACCGCCTTGATTTTGTCGACGTTGTAGCCGATGCCGTTGGTCCCCCACAGATAGGGCACCGCGTACTGATGACCCGGATCCACCTTGTCGAGCTGCTTGAGCAGCACGGGATCCAGATTGGCCAGATTGGGCAGCAGGGATTTATCCAGTTTCTGGAAGGCTCCCGCCTTGATCTGCTTGGCCAGGAAATTATTGGAGGGCACCACCAAATCGTAACCGGTCCGCCCCGTCAGCAACTTGCCTTCCAGGGTCTCGTTGGAGTCAAACACGTCATAGACGGTCTTGATCCCGGTCGCCTGCTGGAAATCGCTGAGGGTGGTCTCGCCGATATAGTCAGACCAGTTGTAGAAGTGCAGCACAGGGGCAGCCTGGGCCACATTCGCCAATCCCATGGTCAGCGCTATGGTTAGCAATCTGGTTGTATTCACGGTGTCAGTTCTCCTGTTTCAGTGGCTGACCGTCTGCGCATCCATTCGCGCGGCCCATCCGGATGGATGGCATCACTACCCTCCCGGCCGAACTGCGGACCGGGAGGGGCATTCGTTACTTACTTGCCGGACTTGATCTTGGTCCAGCTGCGGGTCATCAGACGCTGCACCTTGGCCGGCAGATCCGGGAAGGTGTAGATCTTCTGCAGGGTCGCCGCATCAGGGTAGATACCCGGATCGGTGCGGATCGCCTCATCCACCAGCGGGGTCGCCGCCTTGTTGCCGTTCGGGAACTGCACCACGTTGGTGATATTGGCGATCACCTCAGGCTTCATCAGGTAGTTGATGAAGGTGTGGGCCGCCTCGACGTTCTTGGCATCCGCCGGAATGGCGATCATGTCAAAGAAGCTGCCTGCCCCCTCTTTCGGAATGGTGTAGGTGAGCGCGACGCCATTCTTGGCCTCGGCTGCCCGCGCCTTGGACTGCTGCAAGTCACCGGAGTAACCGACCGCTACGCAGAGGTTGCCGTTGGCCAGATCCGAGATGTACTTGGAGGAGTGGAAATAGGCGGTATAGGGACGGATGGAGAGGAACAGCTCCTCAGCCTTCTTCAGCTCGGCCGGTTTCTGGCTATCCGGTTTGAAGCCCAGATATTGCAGGGCAGCCGGCAGCATTTCGGTCGGTGAATCTAGGAAGGAGACGCCACACTCTTTCAACTTGGCCATGTTCTCCGGCTTGAACACCAGATCCCAGGAGTTGACCGGGGCATCGGCCCCCAGCACGGCTTTCACTTTCTCGGCGTTGTAGGCATAGCCGATGGTGCCCCACAGGTAGGGGATGGAGTACTGGTTGCCCGGATCGCTCGGCTCGAGCGCCTTGAGCAGGTCGACATCCATATTTTGCCAGTTGGAGAGCTTGGACTTGTCCAGTTTCTGGAACACGCCCGCCTTGATCTGCTTGGCCAGGAAGGGGTTGGATGGCACCACGATGTCGTAGCCCGAACTACCCGCCAGCAACTTGGCTTCCAGTACCTCGTTACTGTCGAACACGTCATAGACCACCTTGATCCCCGTCTCCTTCTGGAAGTTATCCAGGGTATCCGGCGCTATGTAGTCGCTCCAGTTGTAGACGTGCAGCACCTTCTCTTCAGCCATTGCTCCGGCACTTGCCATGACCAGAGCCACAGAGGCAGCGATCACTCCTGTTTTGAAAGACATCATCCTTGTCTCCTAAGCAAATTGTATGCGCATGCCAACCTGCCCGACTTGCCTCAACCCTTCAGCTTTGCGGCTGTCAGATCCAGACTGCGCCTGGCCAGATCGACCAATTCATCAACCTGTTCCTCGGTGATGACCAAGGGGGGCGATATGATCATGGTATCGCCTACCGCCCTCATCACCAAGCCATTGTTAAAGCAGAACTCCCGGCAAGTCATCCCCGCATTTGCCTGAGCCGGGAAACGCCGGTTGGTCTGCTTGTCCTCAACGATTTCCAGCGCGGCGACCAATCCTTTGCCACGGGTTTCTCCCACCAGCGGATGATCGGCCAGCTCCGCCCAACGGCGCTGCAAATAGGGGCCGATAGTATCATGCACTCGCTTAACTATGCTCTCTTTCTGCATAAGCTGGATATTGGCCACCGCCACGGCGCAAGAGACCGGATGACCCGAGTAGGTGAAGCCGTGGTTGAACTCCCCCCCCTCCTCCACCAACCCCTTGGCAACCCGGTCGCTCACCATCACTGCGCCGAGCGGCAGATAACCGGAGGTGATCCCCTTGGCCAGACACATCAGGTCCGGCTTGATGCCAAACCCTTCGCTGGCAAACCAGTGGCCGGTACGGCCAAAGCCGCAGATCACCTCGTCGGCGATCAGCAGGATGCCGTAGTGATCGCAGATGCGCTGGATCTCCGGCCAGTAGCTGTCAGGCGGAATGATGACGCCGCCCGCCCCCTGGATCGGCTCGCCGATAAAGGCAGCCACCTTGTCCACCCCCAGCTCCAGAATCTTCTGCTCCAGCTGACGGGCCCGCTCCAGCCCGAACTCGTGGGCACTCATCCCCTGCCCCTCACCGAAGTGGTAGGGCTGATCGATGTGCACTATGCCGGGAATGGGCAAGCCGCCCTGGGCATGCATCCCCTTCATGCCACCCAGACTCGCCCCCGCCACGGTGGAGCCGTGATAGGCGTTGTGGCGGCTGATGATCACCCGTTTGTCAGGCTGACCCTTGCTGGCCCAGTAGTGGCGCACCATCCGCAGCACGGTGTCGTTGCACTCGGAGCCGGAGCCAGTAAAGAAGACGTAGTTGAGATGGGCGGGTGTCACCTCGGCCAGCAGGGTCGCCAGCTCGATCACCGGCGGGTGAGCGGTCTGGAAGAAGAGGTTGTAGTAGGGCAACTGCTGCATCTGGCGGGTAGCGGCATCCACCAGCTCCTGGCGGCCATAGCCCATATTGACGCACCACAGGCCCGCCATACCGTCGAGGATGCGTTTGCCCTCGGAGTCTTCCAGATAGACGCCGCTGGCTTTGGTAATGATGCGCGAGCCCTTCTTGTTCAGGGCCTGAAAGTCGGTAAAGGGGTGCAGGTGGTGGCTGGCATCCAGTTGTTGCCACTCACGGGTTGTCTGCTGCATTTGTTGCTCCTCGGTTCCTTCGATTTAGCAATATTCTGTCGTCAAACAGTCAGGTGGGTAGTCAGGCGGGCTTGCATGCTCGCAGCCACAACCGCTCACAGGTGGCTGCCGCCACCTGACTCACGTTCCAGTCTCTTCGATACAGGGATCGGGGAGGCCGACTCCGGCCTCCCCGTTACAGGGGGATCAGACGTTCAGCAGCAGGAACTCCCGCTCCCAGCGACTGATCACCCCGAAGTAGGTCTCGTACTCTTTGCGTTTGACCGCGACGAAGGCGCGGGTGAAGCGCTCACCCAACATCTCCTTGATGGGCTCGCACTGTTCGAGATGGCTGAGTGCCTCCTCCAGCGAGCGGGGCAGGCTGTAGGGCAGGTCATAGGCGCTCGACTTCATCTCCGGCAGCGGCTCCAGCTTCTCCATCATGCCGAGATAGCCACAGGCTAGAGTGGCGGCCAGCGCCAGATAGGGGTTGGCATCGGCACCGGCGAAGCGGTTCTCCACCCGGCGGGCACTGGGGTCGGAGAAGGGCACCCGCAGGCCACAGGTACGGTTCTCAACCCCCCACTGGACGTTGCGCGGCGCGCTCTCGCCAAAGGTGAGGCGGCGGTAGGAGTTGACGTTGGGGGCCAGCAGGGCGGTCACCGCCGGGGTGTATTTCTGCAGACCGGCGATGAAGTGCATGAACTGTTCGCTGTTGCCGCCGCTCGGGGTGCCGAACAGGTTGTGGCCGTTCACATCTTCCAGACTCTGGTGGATGTGCATGGCCGACCCCGGTTCGTCGCTCATCGGCTTGGCCATAAAGGTGGCATAGATGCCGTGGCGGTGAGCGGCCTCACGCATGGTGCGCTTGAACAGGAACACCTGATCCGCCAGATCGATGGCATCACCATGCAGGAAGTTGATCTCCATCTGGGCGGCGCCCGACTCGTGGATCAGGGTGTCCACTTCCAGTTCCTGCGCCTCACAGTAGTCATACATGTCTTCAAAAATGGGGTCGAACTCGTTGACCGCATCGATACTGAACGACTGGCGGGCGGTCTCAGGGCGGCCGTTGCGACCCACCGGCGGCACCAGCGGATAGTCGGGGTCTTCGTTGCGGGTGACCAGATAGAATTCCAGCTCGGGCGCCACCACCGGCTTCCAGCCCTGCTTCTCGTAAAATGACAGAACCCGACGCAGCACGGAGCGCGGCGCGATGTCGATCAGCTTGCCGTTGACGTCGAAACAGTCGTGGATCACCTGTGCAGTGGGCTCCAGCGCCCAGGGGACAAAACGGATGGTGTTGGGGTCGGGATAGAGCTGCATGTCCCGCTCCAGCGGGTCGATCATGCTGTCGTCATCCGGATATTCGCCGGTCACCGTCTGGGTGAAAATCACCTCGGGCAGACGCATGCCCCCTTCGCGCAAAAACTTGTTGGCTGGGATGATCTTGCCCCGGGCGTTGCCGGTGAAATCCGGGAACAGGCACTCCACTTCCGTGATGCGATTGCTCTCCATCCAGCCTTTGATACTGTCCATGTTAAACCCCGACTTTACGGTTGCCATTGGCAAGGGTGTCTAATATATGGAACACCCTTGTTATAAAATTGTAATCAACATCACCATAAAAGCCCGCCATCAAGGGCAATGTCAAGCGGGCGTGTTTAAAAAACTATAAATAACGGCGCATATAATGACCAAGGCGGCACCAAATACTAAACACTCAAATCCGTACGAAGCCCCCCCTCTCATCGTTGCAAAGGCGATGCCAACAGAGGGTGAAGCAGGCGCCAGATCCCGACCAATCCCCCGCAGGAACGGACCATTTTTTTGCAAGGGCGCACAATCCTTATCCTATTTGCTTTGCTTGGCTGCATTTTTTTGGTACAAGGCCCGCCCTGATTTGCACTCTCTTGCATGAAACAGGTGCAAATCGGGATACAAGGGCTTGGTCTGTAGGCAGACAGCCCCCATAAACAGGGATAATTGGGTTAGTAAACTGACTGGTAGTTAATCGTATGTGTGATTTCATGACTGAAGACCAACTGGCCTTTTACAAGGGGCAGATCGAGCGACAGATCGTCGAGCTCGAAGAGCGCCTGAACTCCCAGGCCAGCCAGGCCATCGCCACCGACACCAACGAGATGGCTGATGAAATTGACCGTGCCAGTATCGAGGAAGCCCGCCGTCTGGAGCTGAACCGCATCGAGCACGACAAGCTGCACCTGCGCAAGCTGCGGGGCGCATTGAAGCGCATCAGCGAAGGGGATTTTGGTTACTGCGAATCTTGCGGTGACGAGATCTCCCTCAAGCGGCTGCATGCCCGTCCGGAATCCCGTTTCTGCGTCGAATGCCAGAGCACCAAGGAATTTAACGATACCCACGTGTTCCGTCGCGTCGCCTGATTCTTCGAAGAACCGTCACCATTCTGGTGCAACAGACGCCAGCAAGGCAGGGCACCGCGCTCAAACCTTGCACAACGCCTCGCAGCAAGATGGTGACAAGTTCTGTTAGACTCCGGACACCTTCCGGAATCTACAGGAGAACAGAGAGTGAAATGGCTCATCAAGCTGTGTTTGTGCCTGCCACTGCTGGCACAAGCACAGGTTCTGACGGTCAAGGTCCCCAGCCGTCCCGTCAACAATCTTGACCAGGAGTACCAGTACAAGCTGCTGGAACTGGCCCTGACCCACTCCGGTACCCCCTTTCGCATCCAGCCCGTCGAGCTTGATCTCAACCAGTTCACCCTCCAGCAGCAGCTGAGCAAGGGCAAGACCATCAATGTTTTCTGGATGGGCACCTCCAGCACGCTCGAATCCTCCCTGCTGGCCGTCCCCATTCCGCTGTTTCGCGGTCTGGAAGGGCTGCGCCTCTCCTTCATTCATGCTGATGCCCAGGAGAAGTTCAACCAGATCAATACCCTGGCTGATTTGAGGCAGATGAAAGCGGCGCAAGGGGTCGGCTGGGCCGACAACAAGATTCTGGAAAGCGCCGGCATCCCCACCTACTCCGGTCGCTTCAGCAGCCTGTTTCGCCTGATCAACGACGGCGACAAGGTCGATTTCTTTCCGCGCGCCATGGTGGAGATCTTCGCCGAGCGCAGCGAGCTGGTGGCGCAATACCCCAACCTCGCCATCGAGCAGCATCTGCTGATCCGCTACCCCTTCGCCCAGTTCTTCTTCGTCAGCCCCAAGTACCCCGAGCTGGCCAAGGCGATCCAGACCGGCCTTGAGCGGGCCTATGCCGACGGCAGCTTCATGCAGTTCTTCCGTGAAAACCCGAAGATCCGCGAAGCGCTGGCCAGCGCCAATCTCGACCAGCGGGTCACCATCCAGCTGCCCAACCCCGATATGACGCCGTTGCTCAAGAGCATTCCGGCACAATATTGGGAATACCCTCCGCAGGGATAAGCTGCCAGCCGCCCCGTCTGGGGCGGTGCTGTTTTTGTCCCTATCAATGCTGATGCAGCCGGACTCCCCTCTTGGAATCGGACAACCACCTGTGACAACCGCTGACGGGCACAGAGCTGCGCCTATGGCGGGATCCGGCTAGCTATAAGTTAAAATTGGGCCATAAAGGCAAAACCCATAAATTAAATTTATAGTGATGCCAAAGCCCGCCGGGCAGGCGGTCAGCACGGTTCACAGGCCCGCCAGAGCCATCGCCCGATCCACACCATCTCACTTGCCTCCCCCCTTGCCGCTATCTGATCAGAACCCGGCATGGGCCGGCGTTGCCATCTGGCATTGGTCGCGCGCTTCCGCCATCATGCTTGCGATGCCGCCCCGTTTACCGGGGGCGGCCAGAGCAGCAAACCAGAGCGTGCGCCAGGGTGGTGCCATGAAGGGAATCGAAGAGTGGTTTGAGGAGTACGGCCAGAGCCATCGCCATCCGGTCAACGTCGCCATCCACAAGCTGGCGGTGCCGGGCATCTATCTCTGCTCGCTGGGTCTGCTCTGGAGCCTGCCTGCCGGACCGCTGCCAGCGGGGCTCAACTGGGCGGCGGTGGCCGCCATTCCGGTGCTGGCCTTCTACCTGCAGCTGTCGTTTGCCCTGTTCGTCGGGATGGCGGGGCTGACCGCGCTCGGGCTGGCCTTCTGCCACCAGTGGCAGGGGCCGCTGCTGTGGCCCGCGCTGTTTATCTTCGTGCTGCTCTGGATAGCCCAGTTTGTCGGCCACAGGATCGAGGGCAAGCGCCCCTCCTTCCTCGCCGACCTGCAATTTCTGCTGATAGGCCCCGCCTGGGTGCTTGCCAGCCTCTATCGTCGCCTTGGCATTCCCTATTGAGGGAGGCCGGGCCAACAGGAGAGACCATGTCATACCGCCACACTCTTAATTCACCTCTGCGCCGCGCCCTGCCCTTGCTGCTGGGCGCCCTGTTTGCCGGACCGGCGCTGGCCGACAAGGCTGATACCGTCGGCGAGGTGAGTACCGCCTTCAAGCTCTTCGGTCCCAACCACAAGATCCTGGTGGAGGCGTTCGACGATCCCCGCATCGACGGTGTCGCCTGCTATCTGGCGCGCCCCAAGACCGGCGGCGTCAAGGGCGGGCTCGGGCTGGCGGAAGATCCCTCCCACGCCTCCCTCTCGTGCCACCAGATCAGCCCCATCACCCTGCCGGCGAAGCTGAAGGCAGGGGAAGAGGTGTTCGACGTCAGCACCTCGCTGGTGTTCAAGGAGCAGAAGGTGGTGCGCTTTTACGACCAGAAGCGCAATGCGCTGGTTTACCTGACCTACAGCACCAAGCTGGTAGATGGTTCGTACAAGAGTGCAGTCAGCGCCGTACCCATCATGCCGTGGGGGCAATAACCAGCCGGTTTGTCCGGTGATAGTTGACTCGCTTTGTTGTAATTTAACTACAAATCATCTGCGGAGAGCACACTATGAAAGTCGCCGTATTCAGCACCAAGAGCTATGACAAAGAGCATTTCACTCAGGCCAACAGCCGCTTCGGCTTTGAACTGGAGTTCTTCGATGTGCGGCTGGAGGCCAAGACGGCCCGACTGGCCCACGGCTTCCCGGTGGTGTGTCTGTTCGTCAACGACGACGCCGACCGCGAGGTGCTGACCGAGCTGGCGGCCAACGGCACCAGAGTGATCGCCCTGCGCTGCGCCGGTTACAACAACGTGGATCTGGTCGCCGCCAGGGAGCTGGGGCTGAAGGTGGTGCGAGTGCCCGCCTACTCCCCCGAGGCGACCGCCGAGCATGCGGTCGGCATGATGATGTGCCTCAACCGCCGCATCCACAAAGCCTATCAACGCACCCGCGACGCCAACTTCTCGCTGGAGGGGCTGGTCGGCTTCAACATGTATGGCAAGACGGTCGGCGTCATCGGCACCGGCAAGATCGGTCTGGCCGCCCTGCGCATCCTCAAGGGCTTCGGGGTTCGCCTGCTGGTGAACGACCCTTACCAGAATCCGGCTGCCATCGAGCTGGGGGCCGAGTATGTGGATCTCGACACCCTGTTCCGCCAGTCCGACATCATCAGCCTGCACTGCCCGCTGTTCAAAGAGAACTACCACCTGCTCAATCAGGAGGCGTTCGCCAAGATGAAGGACGGGGTGATGATCATCAACACCAGCCGCGGCGGCCTGCTCGACTCCAACGCCGCCATCGAGGCACTCAAGACCTCCCGCATCGGCGCGCTGGGGCTGGACGTCTACGAAGAGGAAGAGGATCTCTTCTTCTCCGACAAGTCCAACGAGGTGATCACCGATGATGTGTTCCGCCGCCTGTCAGCCTGCCACAACGTGCTGTTCACCGGTCATCAGGCGTTCCTGACCCGCGAGGCGCTGCACGCCATCGCCGATACCACCCTCGGCAATATCCGCGCTATCGAGAGCCTGGGCCGCTGCGACAACGAAGTGGAATAAGGGCTCGCCCTCTCTTCGTCACGCGCCGGGTTGTGAGACCCGGCGCCTTCGGGTAGGCTAGCCCCCCTTTTTTATTCAGGAGTCTGGCGCCCATGTTTATCGGATTTGATTACGGCACCTCCAACTGTGCCGTGGCCGTGATGGAACAAGGTAGCCCCAGGCTGCTGAATCTTGGCGCATCCCGCTATCTCCCCTCCACCCTGCATGCCCCCCACCGGGATGCTATCGCAGGTCTGTTGGCCGAAGGGCTGGCCCCCGCCCAGCAGGCGGAGTACCTCAAGCTGCGTGGCCCCGTGGTCACCCGCGCCCAGATGGTTCGCCGCCAAATGCGCGAAGAGGGGCTGATCGATGAGCTGAGCTTTGGCGGTGCCGCGCTGGAGCGCTATCTGGAAGAGCCGGACGACGGCTACTACATCAAATCGCCGAAATCCTTCCTCGGGGCTTATGGTCTCAAGGCCCCCCAGATCGCCCTGTTTGAAGACATCGTCTGCGCCATGATGCTCCACGTCCGCCAGCAGGCGGAACAGCAGCTCGGCGCCCCGATCCGCCAGGCGGTGATCGGCCGTCCGGTCAACTTCCAGGGTCTGGCGGGGGAAGAGAGCAACCAGCAAGCTATCGCCATCCTGACCGAGGCAGCCCGTCTGGCCGGTTTCGAGCAGGTGGAGTTCCTCTATGAACCGGTGGCCGCCGGGTTTGAATTCGAGGCGCGCCTCACCGAAGACGCCGTGGTGCTGGTAGTGGATATCGGCGGCGGTACCACCGACTGCTCCATGCTGCGGATGGGCCCCAGCTACCGCGATCAGCTGGATCGCAGCGGCGATCTGCTCGGCCACAGCGGCCAGCGGATCGGTGGCAACGACTTCGATATCCGCCTGACGGTAGAGGGGATGATGCCGCTGCTCGGCATGCACGAGACCCTCAAGACCGGCAAGCCGCTGCCCCACCCGCTGTTCTGGGATGCGGCCGCCATCAACGACGTCAGCGCCCAGAACCGCTTCTACAGCCTCGACACCGCCCGCCAGCTGCAGGATCTGCAGCTCGACAGCCAGCCCGGCAGCAAGCTGGGGCGTCTGGCCAACCTGCGGGCACACAAGCTGAGCCACCAGCTGGTATGGCGTGCCGAGCAGGGCAAAATCGCCCTCTCGGAGCAGGAACTCAATCGCCAGTCGCTGGCCGAGCTGGAAAAAGGGCTGGAAGCCGAACTGACCCGCGAACAGCTGGCCAACGCCTCGGCCCTGCTGCTGGAGAAAATTGGCGAGCTGATGGACGAAGCGATTGCCGCCGCCGGTGTGCAGCCGGATCGCATCTTCGTCACTGGTGGTAGCGCCCGCTCGCCGCTGATCGCCAGCTTTATCCGCCAGAAGCTCCCGTCCATCCCGCTTGAAGGGGGCGATGACTTCGGCTCGGTGGCTGCCGGTCTTGCCCGTTATGCCGAGCGGCTGTTCGCCAACTGATCCCTGAGATAGCGTAAATTGATGGCAACATCACCCGTGTGTTGCCATTAAGCGACAGTCGTGCGGGACAAGGGACGACAGAAGCGGTCGGTCGTCCCCTCTCCCGCCCTGCTCCCGACTGCCTAAAAAGGGTATTCTTGACGCTCCCCCAACCGGAGCCCCCTCATGCCCAGATTGCCCTTTTTGCTGATCCCCCTGTTACTGCTCGCTGGCTGCAGCTCGACCGCCTTTGTTCAGCAAGATCTGCAACACCACCACTGGGTACTGAGCAAACTGGATGGCGAACCGATCAAGGCCCCCCGCGACAATCCCCCCGATTTCGAGATCGGCGAGCACTTCACCGTCAACGGCATCGCCGGTTGCAACCGCTACTTCGGTCAGGGCCATCTGGAAGATGACAAACTGTGGGTCACCAGTCTGGGCAGCACCGAAATGGCCTGCATGCCACCGCTCGACACTATCGAACAGGCTGTACTGACCACCCTTACCGAGGGTGCGACCCTGAGCGGCACCAGTCAGAACCTGATCCTGCAGGGCAAACAGCACCGTTTGGAATACACCTTGCGCGACTGGGTGTTCTAGCGCTCACAAAGCCGCATCACAAACAGGAACATGTTGTCCGGCTGTGGCACAATATGAGGCAGAGTTCGCAACGGAGGCTGCCTCAGCCATGTCGATGGATCGCCTGTTTGACAAGATCAAACAACTCCCCACTATTCCCAAGCTGCTGCACGAGTTGATGCAGAGCTTCAACGACGAGAATGCCCGCATCGACGAGATTGCGGCCAAGATCGCCATGGATCAGGTGATCAGCGTCAAAGTGCTGCGGATGGCCAACTCGGCCGCCCTGCGCCGGGGCAACGAAGTGACCTCCATCGAACAGGCGGTGATCCGGCTCGGCTTCAACCGGCTGCGCTCCGTGGTGGTCGCCTCCGGCATCATCGGCACCTTCAAGGCCCCGCCCAGCTTCGACAAGAACAAGTTCTGGACCGAGACCTTCCAGGTCGCCACCATCGCCAAAACCCTGGCCCAGGAGGCCAAGGTGATGGATCCCGAGACCGCCTTTACCTGCGCCCTGATCCACAACATCGGCGAACTGCTTATCCAGAGCACCTTGCCGGAGGAGGCCGAGCTCATCAACATGGCGATCCAGAACGGCAGCAGCCGGGTCGAGGCCCAGCGGGAGATGCTGGGCTACGACTATGCCCAGCTCGGTGCCGAGCTGGCGCGGCGCTGGAACCTCTCCGAGGCCTTCGTCGATGCCATCTCCCAACAGCTTGACCCGCTCTCCCACGATCCGGTCAGCAAGGAGGCGGTGCTGATCCGCCTCGCCGTGTTTATCTCCTTCGCCTGGAACGCGGGCGTGCCTGCCCAGGCCATCATCGCCCGCTTCCCCAAACCGCTCGCCGACCAGTTGGGACTGGATCCCAAGTCGCTGGCAGGCCAGCTCGAAACATTGCATGAACAGGGTAATGCCCTCGCCGATCTTCTGACTCAATAAGCATCATGACCCATCCGTTTCTGTTTCATCCCCAGGTGGCGCCCTGGTTCAAAGAGAGCGCCGACGCACTGCAATTGACCCTTTTTAGCGAGCTGGATGCGCCGATCCGCGAGGTATGGCTGCGCCACGAGCCGGATAACGAGGAGTACCTGATCCCGATGACGGCGGTCTCCACCCGCGATCGGCTGCAGGTATGGCAGGCGACCCTGCCGCTCATCAAGGGACAGGATATCCACCTCTACAGCTTCAAGTGCCTCACCGACGAGGAGCAGTGGTGGCTGCACGGGGCGGGCGTCAGCGCGTCCATGCCGCCACGGGAACAGCATTTTCGCTTCAACAGCCTGCACCAGCCACCGGCCTGGGTGCAGGATCAGGTGTTCTACCAGATCTTCCCCGACCGTTTCTGCAACGGCGATCCGTCGCTGAGCGTCAAGCATCACGAGTACGAGTACCGTGGCAAGGCGGTGATCAGCAAGGCGTGGGGCGAGCCGGTCAGTCGCCATGAAGAGGGCCACGGCGCCTGCGAATTTTACGGCGGCGATCTGGCGGGCATCGATGCCAAGCTGCACTATCTGCAATCTCTCGGGGTGACGGCGCTCTACCTCAACCCCATCTTCGATTCGCCGAGCAACCACAAGTACGACACCCAGGACTACTTCAAGGTGGACGCCCACCTCGGCAGCAACGAGCAGTTCGCCGAGCTGACCCGCAACCTGCACCAGCGCGGCATGAAGATCATTCTCGATGCGGTGGTCAACCACACCTCCACCGAACACCCCTGGTTCTGCCCGCCACTGGGAGCCCAGAGCAACCCGGATTCCCCGTGGCGCAGCTTCTACACCTTCGATAAAGAAGGGGATTACGTCAGCTGGAAGGGCATTCGCAGCCTGCCCAAGCTGGACTTCTCCTGCGAGAAGGTACAGGACGCCGTCTATCGGGCCGACGACGCCATCCTCCGTTACTGGATGCGTGCCCCCTACCAGATCGATGGCTGGCGCTTTGACGTCATCCACATGCTGGGTGAGCGCGGCACCGCCGAGGGCAACAGTGGTCACGTGCGCGCCATTCGCGGGGCAGTGAAGCAGGAGAACCCGGACGCCTATGTGCTCGGCGAACACTTCTTCGAGGCGAGCCAGTGGCTGCAAGGGGATCAGGAGGATGGCGCCATGAACTACTATGGCTTCGCCCATCCGATCCGCGCCTTCCTGGCTGGCAAGGACATCGCCTACCACCCCATCAAGATCAGCGCCGAAGAGCTGGATCGCTGGCTCAAGCTGGCGCGGGCCCACATCCCGTTCAAGAACCAGCTGGCCCAGTTCAACCTGCTGGACAGCCACGACACCGCCCGTTTCCTCCACCTGCTGGGAGAGGACAAACAGCGGATGCAGCTGGCCGCCACCCTGCTGCTCACCTATATCGGTGTGCCCTCCATCTACTACGGCGATGAAGTGGGGCTCTCCGGCGGCAACGATCCGGACTGCCGCCGCTGCTTCCCGTGGGATACCACAGACTGGGATCACGTGCTGCACGACCACTATCGTCGGCTGATCCAGATCCGCCGCCAGCGCCCCTCCCTGCGCCGTGGCGATATCCAGACCCTCTACGCCGGGCCCCACAGCTATGTGTTCGCCCGTACCCTGCAAAGCGATCAGGTGGTAGTAGCCTGCAACCGCCACCCGAGCGAGCCGCGCACCATCAGCCTGCCCCTGTGGCAGACCGCCAGCCCTGCCAGCCGCTTCACCGACGCCTTCAACGGTGAGAAGTTTGAAGTGGTGCAGGGCGAGGTGCAGCTCACCATCCCTGCCAACTCGGCCCGGGTGCTGATCTCCAGCTGAGTGGGCAACTGACATGCTGAAAAACAAAACCGGAGCCCAAGGCTCCGGTTTTTTATTCCGTTCAATCCACCATGACGTTTGGCTCTTTGCCTGCCGCCATCAGTAGTTGATGCTGACGTAGGGCACTTCCGGCACCTGCCAGCACTGCTTGAGGTATACGGTAAGCACGAAGAAGAAGTTGGCCAGCAGGTTGGCGAAGCGATAGAGAATGGGATCGAAGGCCACCCCGCTCTCTTCCAGCCGGACCAGCAGCCGCACCACCTTCTTGCTGCCGCAGCGGCACAGATGGAGGGTGGGAATGGGCTGTGGCCCCTGTGGCAGCACAAAACCGGTGACGCTGCCGCGACTCGCCTCGTTGTAGTGGTCGTAACGGGCCTTGAGCCACTCAAGGTCTGCATCGAAGATCCCCAGCTTGCCGCGCACCGAGCCGTTGAGGTTGTAGATAAGCCGCTGCAACGCCGCGAGATCCGCCAGCATGGGCTCGGTATCGGCATCCGGCGCAAGGTGTGACAGCACAGCCCCGACCTGACAGCAGAGCTCGTCGGTGGCGATTTCAAAATCACATTTGAGCGAGGTTTCGAAGATAAAGGGGTAGCAGAGCTCGCGCTTGTCTCTTGGCTTCTTGGGGTTCATGGGGCAACCGGATTGGAGAAAAGGCCAGTTTGCCAGCCCCGGGAAGGGCTGGCAAACGGCAGGTCATTACTTGCGTTACGCGCTGTGGCTCAGGCGTTTTTACTGGCGGGCTCGGTGGAGGGCTGGAACTGGTTGATCATCCGCAGCGCCTCCAGCATCCGCTGGTTGAAGCTGGTGAAGCGATCGACCTGCGCCGGTTCCTCTTCACCTCTCGCGGCCAGCACGGCCGGGGTCAGCGCTTGTTGCTGGGATGGTGGCAGCAGGGTATCCGCCTGTTTCTGCACCTGATCCAGCTTGGGCAGGTAGTCTGCAAACGGCTTGATCAGATCCTGCAGGGAGTGCGCCCCCTGATAGGTCTGGCTCAGCTTGACGCTCTGTTTGAGCTTGAGGGAGTAGGAGGCCAGCTGGCTGTCATCCAGTTTCAGCTCGCCCGCCTTGTCCAGCAGATCCTCGAAGTTGCCGGAGAAGAAGTTCCCCGCCAGCTCATCGATCCCTTTGACCAGCTTGCCGATGGACTCCATCTCGTCGCTGCTGAGCTCCCCTTCAAGCGAGAAGCTGAAGCTCTGGCTCGACTTGAGGCTGAACTGACTGCCGCTCTCGCTGCTCTGGGACTTGGTCTGCCAGCTATCGTTGAAGCGCAGCACCACCTTGTCGCCATCCTTGGTCTGGATCTCCAGATACCCCTGCTGGCGACTGGCCATCTCGGCCTGCCCCATGTCGGTCGGAGAGACCTTGCCGAAGAACTCCTTCTCGAACTCCTCGAGCCCTTTCTGGATCAGCTTGTAGCTCTGATCGATACCGGTTTTGATATCGTCGTTGTCAGTCGCCCACTTGCCGAGCTGCTTCTTCGCCTCCTCAAAGCCCTTGTCGACCCCATTGCGGGCCTGCTCCATCATCCCGGTCAGGTCGTCGTCAGATTTGCCATCGGCCCGCGCGGCACCAAGCCGCCCGGTCACAAACTGCAGCACGTTGTCCGCCACCGACTGGAAGTCGAACAGGGTCTCCGGCGTGATCTCTTCGGGCTCCTTCATTTTGGGAGCCTGATAGCCCTGGCCGTTGATTTCCAGCGAGAACTGCAATGCCTGCTGGATCAGCACCTGCGCCCACTTGGGCGGCTTGTGCAAGGAGACCGCCTCCTCGATCTTGACCTGTTTCTGCTCCGCCTGTTGGGGCGATTTGGGAGAAACACCCACTCCCTTGGGTTGGGCTGCGCCCACGCCTTCGATCTGCATAATGTGTCCTCCCACCATGCCTGTAGATCAGCTATCGGCCTGACTGAACACTTCTTGACCACAAAATGCTGGACAATCTGCGGCTGGCTTTTAAAATCGGGCCCCTTTGGGTGGCCTGTTGCCTTCCCCCGATTTCGACCCGGCCCGGCCGGTGTGCATGTGAGGTATTTATGACCCAATCCCAACAGCCTTCCGCGAACGCTCCGGCGCCTAGAACCGCGGCCGACTATCAGGCCCAACTCGACGAAAAGCGCGCTCGCCTCACCGAGCTGTTTGCCGGCTTCACCCTCCCGGCGCTGGAAGTGCATAGCTCGCCGGCGGAGTACTACCGGATGCGCGCCGAATTTCGCATCTGGCACGAAGGGGATGACCTCTTCCACTGCATGTATGCCCCGGCGACCAAAGAGATCATCAAGATAGACCACTTCCCCACCGCCAGCCGCCTCATCAACCAGTTGATGCCGCTGCTGCTGGAGGGGCTGCGCCCACACCCGGTGCTGCGCCGCAAGCTGTTCCAGATCGACTACCTCTCCACCCAGTCCGGCCAGATCATTGTCAGCCTGCTCTATCACCGCAAGCTGGAGGCCGAATGGCAACAAGCCGCCGAAGCGCTGCAGGCCGACCTGCGCACCAAAGGGTTCGAGCTGCAGCTGATTGGCCGTGCCCACAAGCAGAAGATCTGTCTGGGGGATGACTTCGTCATCGAACAGCTCAACGTGGCCGGTCGCCAGCTAACTTACAAGCAGGTGGAGAACAGCTTCACCCAGCCCAACGCCGCCATCAACGAGCAGATGCTGGCCTGGGCGCTGGATGTGACCAAGGGGAGCGAAGGGGACCTACTGGAGCTCTATTGCGGCAACGGCAACTTCTCCATCGCGCTGGCGCAGAACTTCCGCAAGGTGCTGGCCACCGAGATCGCCAAGCCGAGCGTCGACTCCGCCCAGTTCAACATCGCCGCCAACGGCGTCGACAACCTGATCATCCTGCGCATGTCAGCCGAGGAGTTCACCATGGCGATGCGTGGCGAGCGGGAGTTCAACCGCCTCAAGGGGGTCGACCTCAAGAGCTACCAGTGCAACACCATCTTCGTTGACCCGCCCCGCGCCGGTCTCGACGATGCCACCGTCAAGCTGGTGCAGGAGTACGACAACATCCTCTACATCTCCTGCAACCCAGAAACCCTGCAGGCCAACATGGCCGTGCTGGGCGAAACCCACGAAATCGCCCGTTTCGCCCTGTTCGACCAGTTCCCTTGGACCCATCACATGGAAGCCGGGGTCTATCTGCGCCGCAAGGCCGGTTGATTCAGGCAGACAGGAAAACAACAACAGGGCCGGATGGCCCTGTTTTGTTATTGACTGAACATCGGCCTCACTCCAGCTGGAAGTGACCCACGATCTCCCGCAGCCGGTCGTAGGTCTGCTGCATCGCCGCAGAGCTGGCGACCGTCGCTTCGCCATTGTGGGTCAGCTGGCGGATCACTTCGGCGATGGCGCTCATGTTGCGATTGATCTCTTCGGCCACCGCGCTCTGCTGCTCCGCAGCCGTGGCGATATGGCTGATGAGATCGTTGATCTCCACCACTTCTCCCGCCATCAGATCCAGCGACTCGTTGACCCTGGTGGTGTTCTCGGCCGCCCCCTGACAGCTCTGCTTGGTATTGTCCATGGCATCCACCACAGTTCGGGTGCCCCGCTGCAGACTGGCCAGCATGGTCTGGATCTCGGCTGTGCTCTGCTGGGTGCGGGCAGCGAGGGAACGCACCTCGTCCGCCACCACCGCAAAACCGCGCCCCTGTTCACCAGCGCGGGCCGCCTCGATGGCGGCGTTGAGGGCCAGCAGGTTGGTCTGTTCGGCAATGCTGCCGATCACCCCCAGCACAGAGCCAATCTGCTGCACATCCTGCTGCATCGCCTCGATGGAGCGGGCAGTGGTTTCCACTTCGTCCACCAGCGCCATCACGCTGGCCATGGCCTGATCCACCACCTGACGGGACTGGCTTGCCAGCTGCTGGCTCTGGCTGGTGAGCTGGGCGGTGCTGGCCGCACTCTCGGAGACGGAGACCGCGGTGCGGCTCATCTCGTTGATGGCGGTCACCACCTGCTCGGTCTCGCGTACATGGTCCGCCAGCAGAGACTGGGCGGCGCCGGTCTGGCTGGCCAGCCCCTCGATACCGCTGTTAAGCTGGCCGCTCGCCTGCCGCACCTCCCCCATCATCTCCTGCAGCCGCTCGATAAAGCGGTTGATCCCGGCCGAGATCTGGCCCAGATCATCCTTGCTGGTCACCGCCAGCCGGCGGGTGAGATCGCCGCTACCGCGGGAGAGCTCCAGCACCAGATCCCGCAACGAGAGAATGGGGCGATAAGCCACGTTGAGCGCCAGCATCGCCAGCACCATCACCACGATCGCCACACCGCACAGCGCCATGATGATCTGGCCGTTGAGGGCCCGGGTCATGGCACGGATGTAATCGAGGTCGATGTAGCCGGTCAGCGTCCAGCTGCTGCCACGAATATCCAGCTGGTTGGGGCGCGCTTCGCTCTCCCCCTGCGGCTTGTTGTCATAGAGGCTGTTGCCCTGACTGTCGGCCAGCGAGAAGTAGCGGCCATCGCCACTCATCTTCTCCAGCAGGCTTTTGAACTCGCTCATGTCGAGGTAGTAGAGATAGGCGGAATCGGCACCGCGCGGCACCAGAATGGTGATGACCGGCTTGCCATCCACCTGTTGCAGCGGGCTGACGGTGATCTGGTTGTTGGCAGCGGGGATCAGCTTGCGCAGGGCATCGACTTTGGCGCTGTCGTTGATGACCCCGCTCACGTCGAAGGCCATGTCGCCGATCACTTTGACGATGTTGTGAAAGCCGGTCTCTTGCAGAGTTTTCTTGACGTTGGTCACCCCGAAGTTGAGGTTGGCGGCCAACAGGATCTTCTGATTGATGTCGCTGGCCAGCTTCTCTTTGACCAGAGTGATCTGCTCGGTGATGTTGTGGGTGGCCTGAGTGCGAATGTAGCCACTGATGAAGTGATTCACACTGAGTCCGGCGGTGCCGATGGTGACCAGAATGGCCAGTAGCAGCAAGAGGTAAATCTTGACCTTGAATGGCATGGGTTCCCTCCAGAAGAGAGGGCTGGCAACGCCAACCCTCTCTGCCAATCGTTACTTCTTCTTGGCGTACTTCATGGAGTCCAGGGCCACCGCCAGAATGATGATGCCGCCCTTGATGATGAACTGCCAGTAAGGGCTGACCCCGATATAGGTCAAGCCATAGTTGATCAGGGTGAAGATAAGTACGCCGGTGATCACACCCGCGACCGTTCCCACCCCGCCGGCAAACGACACCCCGCCCACCACGCACGCCGCGATGGCATCCAGCTCATACATGAAGCCGAGGTTGTTGGTGGCGCTACCGATCCGGCCCGCTTCCAGCATGCCGCCGAAGGCGTAGAAGACCCCCGCCAGCGCATAGATCATCACCAGATTGACCGCCACATTGACGCCGGAGACCTTGGCAGCCTCGGGGTTGCCGCCGATGGCGAAGATGTTCTTGCCAAAGCGGGTCTTGTTCCACAGCACCCAGACAAAGACGCTGGCGATGGCCGCATAGAAGGTGAGATAGGAGAGCTTGAATCCTCCTATCCGGATAAAGCCCTGCGCGAAGCTGGAGAAGCGGGGATCAAACCCGGCCACCGGCGAGGCCCCGACCGAGTCAAAGTAGAGGGAGTTGATACCGTAAACGATGATCATGGTGCCCAGGGTGGTAATGAACGGGGTGACGTTCAGGTAGGCCACAATGAGACCGTTGACCAGACCAATCAGCGCCCCCACCACACAGACCAGCAGGATCACCGCCGGAATGGGCACCTCTCCCAGCGTCGGGAACACCTTGTTGACGTTGGTCAGCGCCTGCAACATGGTTGCTGCTATGAGTGCCGCCAGACCGACCTGACGACCGGCCGAGAGATCCGTCCCCTGGGTGATGATGATGCCCGCCACCCCCAGCGCTATGATGACCCGCACCGAGGACTGGGTCAGGATGTTGCTGAAGTTGGTGAGGCTCAGGAAGGAGGGCTCCTGGATCACGATGACCATGAGCAGCACCAGCAGCACCAGATAGATGGCGTTTTCCTTGAGCGCCTGCATCAGATTGAAATTTTTAGCCGACTCCATAAATGTCTTCCTGTCTCTAGAGGTACAGAGATGCCAGGCGCAGTATCTCGCTCTGGTCAGTTTCTTTGGTATTGACGATCCCGGCGACCCGGCCATTGCTCATCACCATGATGCGGTCGGTGATCCCCAGCAATTCCGGCATCTCTGACGAGATGATGATGATCCCCTTGTCCTTCTTCGCCAGCTCCAGGATGAGCTGGTAGATCTCGAACTTGGCCCCGACGTCGATGCCGCGGGTGGGCTCGTCGAGCATCAGGATCTCCGGCTGGGTCAGCAGCCAGCGGCCGATAATCACCTTCTGCTGGTTACCCCCGGAGAGGGAACCGATCTGGGTCTGCTGGGTCGGCGTCTTGACCCGCATGGAGTCGATCACCCACTGGGTATCGCTCTTCATCTTGTTGTCGCTGAGCAGCCCCATGGAGCCCTTGTAGCTGTCCATGTTGGCGATCAGGGAGTTGAAGGCGATATCGAGCCGGGAGTAGATACCGGTGGAGCGGCGCTCTTCCGTCACCAGCGCAAAGCCGTTGCGGATCGCTTCGTGGGCGTTGTGGTTGGCCACCTCTTTGCCGTGCAGCTTGATGCTGCCCTGGCTGCGATCGCGAATACCGAACAGGGTCTCGACGATGTCGGTGCGCTTGGCCCCCACCAGTCCGGCGATGCCGAGGATCTCCCCCTTGTGCAGGTTGAAGGTCACATCCTGAATGGAGGGCTGGTTCTTCGCCGTCAGGTGTTCGATCTCGAGGATCACCTCTTTCGGCTGGTTGGTTTTTTCCGGGAAGCGCTGGGTCAGTTCACGGCCGACCATCATCCCGATGATCTGATCCATGGTCATGCCCTTGAGCGGTTGGGTTGCCACCCACTGGCCATCCCGCAATATGGTGATCTCGTCACAGAGCTGGAAGATCTCCTCCATCTTGTGAGAGATGTAGACGATGCCGCACCCCTTATCCTTCAACTTGTTGATGATCTTGAAGAGGTGGTTCACCTCTTTCTCGGTCAGGGAGGAAGTAGGTTCGTCCATGATGACGATCTTGGCATCGTAGGAGAACGCCTTGGCGATCTCGATCATCTGCATCTGGGAGACCGACAGGGTCGCGACCTTCACCTTGGGGTCGATGTCGATATCCAGCTCATCGAAGATGCGCTTGGTGTCGTCATACATCTTGCCGTGGTCGATAAACCACCCCTTGGTGGGGTAGCGGCCGAGCCACATGTTGTCCATCACGGTACGCTGCAGCACCAGGTTGAGCTCCTGATGCACCATGGAGACGCCATTTTCCAGCGCCTCTTTGGAGGAGGTGAAGTTGATCTCCTGCCCCTTGAAGAAGATCTTGCCCTGATCCTTCTCGTAAATGCCGAACAGGCACTTGAGCAGTGTGGATTTTCCCGCTCCGTTCTCGCCCATCAACGCATGCACAGAATGAGGACGGACCCGTAAATTGACATTATCGAGTGCCTTGACGCCGGGAAAGCTCTTACTGACGTCAATCATCTCCAACAGCCATTCTGATTGTTGCTGTGTTGTCATATCAGCCATCACATCTGGTTGAAAAAAGGGCAAGGGGATCTCCCTTGCCCTGGAGGAGGGAATTACTCGAATTGGGACAGGTTGTCTTTATCCACACCGACGTAGGCAACACGTACTACCTTGTCGACAATATTCCACTTGGTGCCTTCACCGGCCGGTTTGCCTTCAGCCAGGTTCTTGGTCAGCTCGAAGGTGGCTTTGGCCTGGTTGGCCGCATCGTTCAGCACGGTACCCGCCATGGCACCGCTCTTGACCATGGCCAGCGCTTCCGGCAACGCATCGACGCCGAACACCGGAATGGCGGTCTTGCCCTGGGCTTTCAGTGATTCGACTGCGCCCATTGCCATGCCGTCGTTGTTGGCGATGACCACTTCGATCTTGTTGGCGTTGGGGCCGGAGATCCAGGCGTCCATCTTGTCTTTCGCCATAGCGGTATCCCACATACCGGTATCCATGTGCAGTTGCTCGGTCTTGACGCCGCCATCGTTCAGGGTCTTGACCACGTAGGAGGTGCGCGCTTCGGCATCCGGGTGGCCCGGCTCCCCTTTCAGCAGCACGAACTGGATCACACCATCCTTGTTCAGATCCCACTCCGGATGGGCTTTCCAGTGTTTGGCAATCAGCTGACCCTGGATGATCCCTGACTCCTTGGAGTCGGTGCCCACGTAGTAGGCCTTGTCGTAGCTGGCCAGATCGGTAGCGCTCGGCTCCTTGTTGTAGAAGACCACCGGGATATCTTCGCCACGGGCTTTCTCAATCACCACCGGGGCCGCAGCCGGGTCTACCAGGTTGATGGCCAGCGCCTTCACCCCTTTGGCCAGCAGCACATCGATCTGGTCGTTCTGCTTGGACTGGTCGTTCTGGGAGTCGTTCATCAGCAGCTCCACCCCCGGAGTGGCTGCTGCCTCCTTCTCGATGGCCTTGCGCACGACCGCCATGAAGTTGTCGTCGTATTTGTAGACGGTTACCCCGATACGAGTGTCAGCCTGGGCATTGGCTCCAGCCATCATGCCCATCAGCAGGGCGGCAACTGTGGTCAGTTTTTTCATTATGTGTGCTCCGATGTGTCTATCTGTGTTGTAGGGTGGCGAGCAATTGAGCAAGCGCCAATCAATGTAATCAGTTTGTTGTCATTTCTTCTGTGATCATGACGACAAAATGAAAACGTTTACACTCTGTTACATTGAAACTTTATATTTATTTTTCAAATACATATAAATAAAAATCAGATTTGAGACTCAATCTTTCCCACAGCATTGAGGCTAGTCGTTACTGGTCTGTTGTCAAAATGGCGCACTGGCTCGACAGTCGTCTCAATAGCTGGCTTAACGGAGAGTGCAGCCCCAACGGTAACGACGCTCGAGCAGTTGATACTCGGGACGCACGCTCTGGCTCCAGGAGTCATCCCCGCCCACCCCCATGTGGGCGCCATCGAGACAGACCCACAGCCCCTCTTCGGCCACCAGATCGCTCTGGTGACGAGCAGCGGCCAGCTGTTGCTGACTGAAGCGGCTGGCACTGAAATGGAAGCTGCCGTTCACCGTCGTGCTGCCCAACTGCAACTGGCGGGTATCGCAGCGCAAGCCGTTGTCACTCGGGAAAATGTAAGGGGTATGCATGGCCTCCAGCGGCAGGCTCCAGCGCCCCAGATCGGCGCCCAGCAGGCGATCCGGATAGTTCTCGTGAGGGCCGCGTCCCAACCATTCGGCTCGCGCCGGTACCTCGGCCAGATGAAGCAGCAGGCCGATCCGCGGCAGCGACGGCAGCACCTGTGCCAGCTCGGTCTCTATCTCGAGGCTCATAGCGCCATCGTCGGTAAAGTGATGATGCCAGTGACTCACCAGCAGCAGCTCATCACGGTGGAAGTAGCCATGGCTGACCCGGATATCCCCTCCGGCGACCGCGATCCCCAGACAGCGGTGCTGCCACTGACCGAGGCCACAGCCCTGCCAGCGAGCAATCCAGGAGTTGGGGTCGGCGTGATCCGCTTCGCTGGTGCCGATGTCGTTGTCGAGCGGCGCTCGGTAGAAGTGATCCATGATCGGCGCCAGCAACTGCTCCTGCCCCGATTTTTGCCAACTGGTGATGCGGCCGCTCTGCTTGTCGAGCCGCCACTGGTTGTTTGCGGCGGTGATCCGCCAGCCATCCGGCTGCTCGCTCAGGGTGGCGGCAGCGACCGGCGCTGGCAGGGCAAGGGGAGTCGGCAGGGTGAACTGCTGACGGGCGACCTTGTGATCTGCCTGCGACCAAGGGGTGGCCTGCGGCTGAACGATGGCCAGATCGAGCCAGGCCAGTGAGCCTGCCGCAAAGGGGGGCAGCCTCTCGCTCAGGGTCAACTCGACCACCCCTTGCGGCACCAGCATGAGGGAAACCTCCCCCTGCTGCTGCACATGACCGTTCTCGCACAGCTGCCAGCAAAGCCGCTCGTTGTCGGTTTCCCGAAACAGGTATTCACTCTCGATCCGCACCCGCAGCGGGGTGTGCTCAAGCAGAGTGAAGCGGAACGGCTGCTGGGCACGCTTCGCCTCGCACAGGGCGGGATGGGGAGTGCGATCCGGGAACAGCAGGCCGTTGCAGCAGAACTGGCGATCGTTTTGCACATCACCAAAATCGCCGCCATAGCCCCAGTAGTGGCGACCATCGGCGGTGTATTTGTCGAGCCCCTGATCGACCCAATCCCAGACAAAGCCGCCCTGCAGACGTGGATGATCGCGAAACGCCTGCCAGTAGTGGGCGTAGCCCCCCAGACTGTTGCCCATGGCATGGGCGTACTCGCAGAGGATCAACGGCCGGTGCTCGCCGGGCAGGCCGATCCACTTGGCCAGCGCCCACTTGGGCACCGCCGGGAAGGGCTGATCCTGATGGGTTCTGGCATACATGGGGCAGATGATGTCGGTCGCCGGGGTATCGGCCCCGCCCCCCTCGTACTGCACCGGACGGCTCGGGTCGCTGCGCTTGATCCAGCCATACATGGCATCGTGGGCCGGGCCGTAACCCGACTCGTTGCCCAGCGACCAGATGATGATCGAGGGGTGGTTGAAATCCCGTGCCACCATGCGGGTGGCCCGCTCCAGAAAGGCGTTGCTCCAGGCAGGATCCCGCGCCAGCCGCCCCATGGGGGTCATGCCGTGAGTCTCCAGATTCGCCTCGTCCACCACATAGAGACCGAGCCGATCGCAGAGGCGATAGAAATCGGGGTGGTTGGGATAGTGGGAACAGCGCACCGCATTGAAGTTGTGCCGCTTCATCAGCAGCAGATCCCGCTCCATGGTGGCGCGATCGATGGCATAACCCTTGGCGGGATGGTGTTCATGACGGTTGGCACCACGAATAAGCAGCGGCTGACCGTTGACCCGCAGCAGGCCACCACGGATCTCCACCACCCGAAAGCCCACATCGCACGCCTCGCTCTCGATGGCCTGGCCCTGCTCGTCCAGCAGGGTCAGGGTCAGGCGATAGAGATGGGGCGTCTCGGCGCTCCACTTGCGCGGCGCAACCACGTCGAGCCAGAACTCGGCGCGATCGTCATATGCCCCTTTCTCATCAATGGCTTGGGTGCCGATCGGCTGGCGCAGGGTCGCGACCCGCTCGCTACCGTCATAGAGATTGGCCTCTACCGACAGACCGGCCCCATTGGCGACTTGCAGGGCAATCTTGAGACGGCCATCCCGATAGCAGGCATCCAGCTCGGGGGTCACCCGCATATCCATCAGATGGCGGGACGGTTTGTGCAACAGGCTGACGGAGCGGAAGATCCCCGACAGCCACCACATATCCTGATCTTCCAGATAGGATCCGTCGGACCAGCGCAGCACCAGCACCGCCAACCGGTTGCGACCGGCTTGCAGATAAGGAGTCAAATCAAACTCGGCGGGCAGCCGGCTGTCCTGGGAGTAACCGACCCAGCGGCCGTTGCAGAACAGGTGGAAGGCGCTGCTCACCCCGTCAAAGATGATCCGGCTCTGACCGCTGGCCAGCCAGTCGGCGGGCAGTTCGAACTCGCGGGAGTAGCAGCCAGTAGGATTGTCTGCCGGCACTCGCGGTGGATCGCAAGGAAAGGGGTACTTGATATTGGTGTAGATGGGGCCATCAGTGAGCGGCCGCGCAGCCGGATAGGCGGCATCCAGCTGCCAGTTGCCCGGCACGGTAATGGGAGTGGCATCAACCAGATCCTGCGCCAGCCAGCTCTCGGGCACCAATTCGGGAGCGGCAAAGAAGGAGAAGCGCCACTCGCCATCAAGCAAGAGACGGGAGGAAGAGGCCAGATCACCCCTGGCATCCGCTTCGCTGCGCCAGCTGAACATGGGGGTATGGGCAGCCAGACGGTTTACCGACGTAATAGCCTGAGTCTGCCAATCCTGACGCGCCACTATCTCCCTGAGCATTCACTCTCTCCCTGCTGATTGGAAAACGTATTCAGTCTAGAGAAGTATGACGCAGGGAACGGCGATCTCGCTCACACAGATGTAAACGATTACACTGATTTTGTTAAGTAAAGCGGAGTAAAAATGATTAAAAATAGGTAAAACAATAACCGTGCAAGAAACGGCCCCGAACTGGGCCGCAAAAGGGGGCTATCCGGCCCGAACCGGTGCCACCGAGTGGCGATTGATCAGGGTGGGGGTATAGATCCGGCTCTGGGTCGCGTCACTCTCCCCCGCCGCCAGCTGAATGGCCAGCTTGGCCGCCTGGGCCGCCATCAACTCGATGGGATAGCGCATGGTGGAGAGCTTGGGGCGCAAATATCTGGCATAGATGATGTCATCGAAGCCCACTACCGAAACCTCCTCCGGCACTCGCAGGCCGTTGTCCGCCAGCACAGAGATGGCGCCAGCCGCCATGGCATCGTTATAGGCCACCACGGCGGTCACCTTGAGCCCCTTGGCCAGCAGGTTGAGCATGGCACGCTCCCCCCCCTCCTCGTTCGGCGTGCCGCTCTCGATAAGCTCGGGATCGGCTGCCAGACCCGCCTCCATCAGCCCATCCTGATAACCCTGCAAACGCAAGGTGGCATCCTCGATGGCGTGATCCGAGCTGATAAAGGCGATATGGCGGTGACCCAGTTCGATCAAGTGGCGAGTCGCCGTAGCCGCACCCAACCGGTTGTTGAGGGCGATGCAGCGCCCCTTGAGGGCCGGAATATCGCGGTTGATCAGCACCATACCGGGCACCCGCATGGCGTAATCGTACAGCTCCTCGTCGCTCAGCGCCTTGCTGTGCACCACCAGCGCCTCGCAGCGCTTGCCGATCAGCAGCTCGATCGCTTCACGCTCCTGACGCGCCTTGTGAAAACCGTTACCCATCAGCAGGTGAAGGTTCTGCTCGACGGCCACGCCGGAGACCCCCTTCACCAGTGCACCGAAGAAGGGATCGGCCACGTCACCGACCACCACCCCCATGGTGTCGCAAGTCTGGCTCACCAGTGCCCGCGCGTTGGCGTTGGGAGTGTAGCCCAGTTCGGCCATGGCCTTCTGCACCACTTCGCGAGACGCGGCGCTGGCCTTGGGGGAGTTGTTCATCACCCGTGAAACCGTTGCCACTGACACATTGGCCAAACGGGCGACATCCTTGATGGTGCTCATACTGTTTTCACTTATTTCACTGTGCAATAGAGCGCCATTATACCCAGCAAACCCATTGAAAACAGAGGTGAAACGCATATCTGCCGTCAGGATGACCACAGAAACAGTGTAATCGTTTACACTATTTTGCAAGCAAGCTCACAGTTTGGTCGCCACACCCTCGGCTAGACTCCTTCCAGACACTTTTCAGTGGAGAGCAAGATGAACGTTCTGGTCACCGGCGGTTGCGGATATATCGGCAGCCACACCTGTCTGGCCCTGCAAGCGGCAGGCATGAATCCCGTGGTGGTCGACAACCTCTGCAACAGCAAGCGCAGCGTATTGACTCGAGTCGCGGCTATCAGCGGCCAGCAACCCGTGTTCTATCAAGGAGATATTCGCGATGCCGCCCTGCTGGACCGGATCTTCGCCGAACAGCAGATCGATGCAGTGATCCACTTTGCCGCCCTCAAGGCGGTCGGTGAGTCGACCCGCATTCCACTGGATTACTACGAAAACAACCTCGGCGGCACCCTCACCCTGCTGCAGGCGATGAAGCGGGCCAATGTGCACAATCTGGTGTTCAGCTCCTCGGCCACCGTCTATGGCGATCCCGCCAGCCTGCCGATCCGCGAGGATTTCCCTCGCAGCGCCACCAACCCTTACGGGCGATCCAAGCTGATCATCGAGGAGATCCTCGAAGATCTGCAGCTGGCCGAGCCCCACTGGAGCATGACCCTGCTGCGTTACTTCAATCCGGTCGGCGCCCACGAATCGGGCACCATGGGTGAAGACCCGCAAGGGATCCCCAACAACCTGATGCCCTATATCACCCAGGTCGCCATCGGCCGTCGCAACTGCCTGTCGGTCTTTGGAAACGATTACCCCACCCCGGACGGCACCGGCGTGCGCGACTACATCCACGTGATGGATCTCGCCGAGGGGCATGTCAAGGCACTGCAACACTGTGCCGGCAAGGGTGGCGTGCATACCTACAACCTGGGTACCGGCCAGGGCCAGAGCGTGTTGCAGCTGGTCGCCGCTTTCTCTGCCGCCTGTGGCAAGCCGCTGCCATTTCGCATCGAACCGCGCCGCCCGGGCGACATCGCCGCCTGCTGGGCCGATCCGGCCAAGGCGCAGCGTGAGCTGGGCTGGCAGGCGACCCGCAACATCGACGCCATGTGCGCCGACAGCTGGCGCTGGCAATCCGCCAATCCGAACGGTTACGAAGAGTAGGTCTGCCTGCTCCCCGGTAATAAACGACTTTATTTTTCAATACCTTATTCAGGAGAGATGATGTTCAACCCCGTCGATCATCCCCATCGCCGCTTCAACCCGCTGACCGGCCAGTATGTGCTGGTCTCCCCCCACCGGGCCAAACGCCCCTGGCAGGGACAGGTGGAGAAGGTGAGTCAGGCCCCCAAACAGGCCCACGATCCCGACTGCTTCCTCTGCGCTGGCAACACCCGGGTCACCGGCGACATCAACCCCGACTACAAGGGCACCTTCGTCTTTACCAACGACTTCGCTGCTCTGATGCAGGATACCCCGGCCGCCGATAGCGCCAGCGATCCCCTGCTGAAACTGGAGGCCGCCCGCGGCACCAGCCGGGTCATCTGCTTCTCGCCGGATCACGGCAAGACCCTGCCCGAGCTGCCGCTGCCCGCCATCGAGGGGGTGATCACCACCTGGATGGATCAGGTCGCCGAGCTGTCGGCCCAGTGGCAGTGGGTGCAGGTCTTTGAAAACAAAGGGGCAGTCATGGGCTGCTCTAACCCGCACCCCCACGGCCAGATCTGGGGCAGCGATTTCCTGCCCAACGAGATCGCCCGCGAAGAGCAGCACCAGCGCGACTGGCTGGCTGAGCATGGCCGCCCCATGCTGCTGGAGTATGTGGAGCGGGAGCTGGCGGATCGCTCGCGCATCGTGGTAGAGACCGAGCACTGGCTTGCCGTCGTCCCCTTCTGGGCCGCCTGGCCGTTCGAAACCCTACTGCTGCCCAAGGCGCACGTCACCTCCATGCTCAATCTGACCAAGGCCCAGCAACAGGATCTGGCGGTAGCGCTCAAGGCGCTCACCAGCCGCTACGACAACCTGTTCGAGTGCAGCTTCCCCTACTCCATGGGCTGGCACTTTGCACCACCCAAGTCGGATTGCCCCGAGGCCTGGCAGCTGCACGCCCACTTCTATCCGCCCCTGCTGCGCTCCGCTACCGTGCGCAAATTCATGGTGGGCTTCGAGATGCTGGCCGAAACCCAGCGCGACCTTACCCCCGAGCAGGCCGCCGAGCGACTGCGCGCCCTGAGCCCCATTCACTACAACCAGACCAGCCACACCAATGAGGAGGCCCTATGACCCCCAGCCAACGCGTCAGCACCGTTTTTGCCGAGCAATTTGCCAAAGCGCCCGATCTGCTGGTGCGCGCCCCCGGTCGCGTCAACCTCATCGGTGAACATACCGACTACAACGACGGCTTCGTGCTGCCCTGCGCCATCGACTACGAGACCTGCGTCGCCATCGGCCTGCGCGATGACCGGCAAGTGCAGGTGATCGCCGCCGACTACGACAACCAGCGCGACCAGTTCGACCTCGACCAGCCCATCGAGCACCACCCCAGCCAACGCTGGAGCGACTACATCCGCGGCGTGGTGAAGTATCTGCAGGAGCGCGGTTATGCCCTGCGCGGCCTCGATCTGGTGGTCTCCGGCAACGTGCCGCAGGGGGCGGGGCTCTCCTCCTCTGCCTCGCTGGAAGTAGCCATCGGTCAGGCATTCAAAGAAGCGCTGGGGCTCGATATCAGCCAGGCCGAGATCGCCCTCAACGGCCAGCAGGCGGAGAACAAGTTCGTCGGCTGCAACTGCGGCATCATGGATCAGATGATCTCCGCCAGCGGCAAAACGGATCATGCCCTGCTGCTCGACTGCCGCTCGCTGGAGACCCGCCTCATCCCCATGCCGGCGGATCTGGCGGTGCTGATCGTCAACTCCAATGTGCGCCGCGGTCTGGTGGACAGCGAATACAATACCCGTCGTCAGCAGTGCGAAGCGGCCGCCCGTCACTACGGGGTCAAGGCGCTGCGCGACCTCGATCTGGCCGGACTGGAAGCGGGCAAAGCCGGGCTGGATGATGCTTGCTATCGTCGTGCCCGCCACATCGTCGGGGAAAATGCCCGCACCCTGGCGGCGGCCGATGCACTGGCAAGCCACGATCTGACCCGACTCGGCGAGCTGATGGCCGAGTCGCACGCCGCCATGCGCGATGACTTCGAGATCACAGTGCCCGCCATCGACGGTCTGGTGGAGATCATCAAGGCCAGGATCGGCACAGATGGTGGCGTGCGGATGACAGGTGGCGGCTTCGGCGGCTGCGTGGTCGCCCTGCTGCGCCCGGAGAAAGTGGCCGAGGTGATTGCCGCCGTCGAGGCGGAGTATCCGGCCATCTCGGGCCTCAAGGCCGACTGCTACGTCTGCTCTGCCAGCGCCGGTGCAGGCAAGCTATGAGCAGCGCCATGACCCCGTTCGAGCTGGAAAATGAAGAGGGGCTGCGGCTGCGCGGCCTCGACTTCGGCGCCACCCTCACCTCCCTCACCCTGCCGGTGGCGGGCAAACGGCGTGAAGTGCTGCTGGGCTGTGCCGACGACGCCTATCCCACCCAGCAGGTGTGGCTGGGTGCGGTGGCCGGGCGTTTCGCCAACCGCATCGGCGGTGCCGAGCTGGTGCGTGATGGAGAGCGCTGGCCGCTGAATGCCAATCAGGCACCCAACTGTCTTCACGGCGGGCAGGCTGGCTTTCATCGCCAGCGCTGGCAAATCAGGGAGCTGGAGGCGGATCGGGTCAAGCTGGCGCTGCTCTCCCGGGCGGGGGATCAGGGCTTTCCCGGCAATCTGCGGGTCACCCTGGAGTACCGGCTGGAGCAGAACGATCTGGTGGTGGATTTCATCGCCAGCACGGATGCCACAACTCCGGTCAGCCTCACCAGCCACGCCTACTTCAATCTCGATGGGCAAACCGATGGCGGCGATATCCGTGACCACCTCATCAGCATCAATGCCGACCACTTCCTGCCGACCGACCCGAACGGTTTGCCGATCACCATCACCCCGGTGGAGGGGCCATTCGATCTGCGCCAAGAGCGCCTGATTGGCCAGAATTGGCTGAACCATCCCCAGCAGCAACAGGCCAAGGGGTACGATCACGCCTTTGTGCTCAACGGCCCAACGCAAGAGTGGGCTGCTCGTGTGGTATCAGGGGACAGGCAGCTGGCGATGGAAGTCTATACCAACCAGCCCTCGCTGCAGTTCTACACCGGAAACTGGCTGGCCAACACCCCAAACCGCAGCGGCCTGTCGCACCGGGATCACGACGGCTTCTGTCTTGAGGCGCAACAGCTACCGGACAGCCCCAATCGCCCCGAGCTGGGCAACCCCTGGCTGCTGCCTGGCGAGCGTTATCACCACCAGACCCGCTACCGCTTTATCCGCGACTAACTTAAAGAATTCATGATTTTTACATAGCCTCAGCAGTCACAATCGAGCAAGATATGCCGCCCCGAGACCCTTTCGGGGCGTTTTTACATCAACGAAGTTAAGGATTGTTTGTTCGATGACTGACACTTATAGCCTGCTGGTCGCCTTTATTCTGGGCGTCGTCGAGGGGCTGACCGAGTTCCTCCCCGTCTCCTCCACCGGCCACATGATTATCGTCGGCCATCTGCTGGGCTTTGAAGGGCCCAAGGCTGCCACTTTCGAAGTGGTGATCCAGCTTGGCTCCATCCTCGCCGTGGTCGCCGTCTTCTGGCGCCGCCTGTTTGGCCTGATTGGCATCCACTTCGGCCAGAAGCCGGAACCGGGCCATGCCACCCTGTCGCTGATCCACGTCATCCTCGGCATGCTGCCCGCCATCGTGGTCGGTCTGGCCATCCACAGCTGGATCAAGGCCAACCTGTTTGGCCCGCAGACCGTCATGTACGCGCTGGTCGCGGGGGGCATCCTGCTGATCATCGCCGAGAAGTTCCGCCCGGCCGTCACAGCCGAAACCCTGGATGACATCAGCTACAAGCAGGCGTTCGGCATCGGTCTGTTCCAGTGTCTGGCCCTGTGGCCCGGCTTCTCCCGCTCCGGCGCCACCATCAGTGGTGGCATGCTGATGGGGATCAGTCGTCACGCCGCCGCCGAGTTCTCCTTCATCATGGCGGTGCCCATGATGGTGGCGGCTAGCGGGCTTGATCTCTACAAGAGCCGCGATTTCCTCTCGATGGCCGACTTCCCGATGTTTGCAGTGGGCTTTATCACCGCCTTCGTGGTAGCGATGTTTGCGATCAAGACCTTCCTGACATTGATCCGCCGCATCGACTTCATCCCGTTCGCCATCTACCGCTTTATCGTGGCATTCGCCGTCTATCTGGTGTTTGTCGCCTGACCGGCAGCCTGCAATGAAATGACAAAAGGGACCTATATGGTCCCTTTTTCTATGACATCATGGTGCTCAGTAGAGGTGCTGGCTGATGCCGTTCAGCAGCCGCGACAGCCCTTTGGTGAACTGCACCGGCGCATCCTGCACCGTGTAGCAGAGGCAGCCATCGGGCGTATGCGGGCTGTGGGAGTGGCTGGCATCGCGCCAGATGAAATCTCCCGCCTTGTAAAGGGTATCGCCATCCTGAATATTGCCAGCCAGCAGCAGGGTCAGCTCATAGCCCTGATGGGTGTGCTCGGGGATGCGACCGCCCGCCTCGATATGGAGCAAACTGGCGCGCGCCCCCATCTCGTCCAGCGGCAGACTCTGCTGACTAATGGCCCCGATATGGCGCCACTTGGGCGAACGGTAGCGGGCCAACACCCGTGGCAAGCGGTAGGCGTGACCGGCTACCTCCAGCTCGCCGTGCTGCGTTCGGGGCTGGTCATGTGTTGGCTCGGAGAGGGGCTCTGCCAGCGGCTGCGCCAGAATATCCGCCAGCATGGCGTCGAATCCGGCGTCCAGTCCCACTTCATCGCGGGAGTCCAGCTCGGGCTCTGCCGGCGAGGCAAGATATTGCTGCGCCAGCTCCTCTTCGAATGTCTTCAGTCGGGCAGCACAATCGGGGCAGAGTTCACAGTGAGCGGAGAGCCCCACCGCCAGCGGCAGAGGGAGCTCGTCGGCGGCGAAGGCACGCAGCATAGGGTCGGTCGGATGGGCTTTAATCATGGCCTTGCTCCACTTGCTCTTTCAGTTTCTGTAACGCCAACCGGAGGCGGGACTTGATGGTGCCGAGCGGCACGCCGAGTCGCTCCGCCAACTCCTGCTGGGAGAACTCCTGCAGATAGATGCCGCGCACCACCTGCTGTTGCGGCTCCGGCAGGGTGCCCAGATAATGGGCCATCTGACGGGTCAGCACCGCATCCTCCCCCCCGCTCAGATGCTCCTCTTCGGCCTGAAACTCCAGCACCGGCCACAGCTCCTCGGCACAGAGATCCTCCTTGCTGGCGCGACGACGGCGCAGCATGTCGAAGCACTGGTTGCGCATCACGGTGTAGATCCAGGTGGTCGGCGCCCCCTTCTCGGGGTGGTAGAGACGCGCCTTCTGCCACACCAGCAGCATGGTCTCCTGCACCAGCTCCATGGCGTTGGCTTCGCTGCCGAGGTGGCGCAGGCCGTAGCTGCGAATACGCGGCGCAAAGTGTTGGAACAGGCGGGCAAAAGCAGCCTTGTCGGCCTGCTCTGCCACCCTGATCAGCAGAGATTTGAGGTCGCCATCCGGGTTATCCATCACGGGCGAGGTCCTGCGTATGGTCGAGTGTGGTTGGCCAGTATATGCCATTGCGCCATCCCTTTGGTGTGCTGTCGAACATGCTGTGGTGATGACTTGTACGGCGCTGCGGCGCTGGCGGATCAGCGGGTCAGAAAAAATCAGTGGCTGGCCACCAGTACCCCCTTGAGCAGGGCGATGGCGGGCTGATTGTCGGCAGCGGCCAGCAACAACTGCTTCTGTTCAGGGGGGATCGGCAGCACCTCCAGCCAGCGCTGGGCCACCCAGTTGCCATCGTCCCAGCGGGGGGCGGGATAGAGGGCGGCGTAGTCGGGATAGTCGGTAAACACCTCCCGCAACGCCTCGACCAGCGGCTGCTGATCGGGATGGAGCCGGCGGGGCGGCCAGGCCGTCAGCGGCGTCACCTCGCCGATACGCAGGCCATCCTGCTCCTGCCACAGATCCTCTATCTGCACCCGCTCCATCCCCTGTACCGTGATCCCCAGCATGCCGTCCGGCAACCGGTCGAAATCGATGATGGTGACCCGGGTGGCGATGGGCAGCATGTTGCGCAGGGCGTCGGGCTGACGAGGGTCCACCATGCAGAGGGCAAAGCCGGACTCCCCCGCCTCGGCGATCATCCGCTGGTATCTCGGTTCGAAGATCCGCAGCGGCATGATGCCGCCGGGCAGCAGGTGGGCAGATAGGGGAAACAGCGCCAGTCGCATCGCAAACTCCTCGGTTGGGAACCTCTGTTGATACGCCGGGCCAGAGGGAGGAGATCATTCCCGTCAGCGGAAAGGAAAAACCCTTAACAATCAGGGGAAAATAGCCTGGACAAGCCGCTTCGATATGCAGTAGAAATGGATAAGCACCATAATTTCCGTCCAATATTCTGGAATATGGCGCCAAACGCAGTGAAATATCCGCCCGACAGCGAGCGGCGGGTCATCCCTATAGTTTTCTCGGGCCGATGCGGGTAAAATTCACGCCCTTATATATCAGTCATTTTTCGACGCGCAACCTTGGTGGTCAGTTATGAAAGAGCATATTCATCATCTACTTGAACAAACGGTAGCCAATCTGAAGTCTGCGGGCGTCCTGCCGGCGGACCTGGAAGCCCGCGTGCAAGTAGACCGATGCAAGGAGAAGGCTCACGGCGACCTGGCCACCAACCTGGCCATGCTGCTGGCCAAACCGGCCCGCAAGAATCCCCGTGAGCTGGCCGCTGCCATCATCGAGCACCTGCCCGCCTCCGATCTGATCGCCAAAGTCGAGATCGCCGGCCCCGGCTTCATCAACTTCTTCTTCGACCCGAGCTGGCTGGCAGGCCAGGTGGAGGCCATGGTGACCTCCGCCAACGCCAACGTGAAGCTGCCGGCGCCGCAGACCGTGGTGGTGGACTACTCCGCCCCCAACGTGGCCAAGGAGATGGCGGTGCACCACATCCGTTCCACCGTCCTCGGTGACGTGGCCGCCCGCGCACTGGAGTTCCTCGGCCACAAGGTGGTGCGTGCCAACCACATCGGCGACTGGGGTACCCAGTTCGGCATGCTGATCGCCTATCTGGAGAAGATGGCCAACGAGCACGCCTCCGACATGGAGCTGCGCGATCTGGAAGCCTTCTACACCCAGGCCAAGCGCCACTACGACGAAGACGAAGCCTTCGCCGAGCGCGCGCGCAACTACGTGGTCAAGCTGCAGGGCGGCGATGAGTACTGCCGCACCATGTGGAAGAAGCTGGTCGACATGACCATGGAGCAGAACCAGCGCAACTACGACCGCCTGAATGTCTCCCTGACCAACAAGGACATCATGGGCGAGTCCATGTACAACGACATGCTGCCGGAGATCGTCGCCGATCTGAAAGCGCGCGGTCTGGCGGTCGAGAGCGAAGGCGCCACCGTCGTCTTCTTGGACGAGTACAAGAACAAGGATGGCGAGCCCATGGGCGTCATCATCCAGAAGAGCGATGGCGGCTTCCTCTACACCACCACCGACATCGCCTGTGCCAAATATCGTTACGAAACCCTGGGCGCCGACCGGGTGATGTACTTCATCGACTCCCGTCAGCACCAGCACCTGATGCAGGCCTGGACCATCACCCGCAAGGCGGGCTATGTGCCGGAATCCGTGCCGCTCGAGCACCACGCCTTCGGCATGATGCTGGGCAAGGACGGCCGTCCCTACAAGACCCGTTCCGGCGGTACCGTCAAGCTGGTCGAACTGCTGAACGAAGCCGAAGAGCGCGCCAGCGCCCTGCTGGAGAGCCGCAACAGCGACCTCTCCGCCGAAGAGAAGGCCCAGGTGGTGCACGCCATCGCCATGGGTGCGGTCAAGTATGCGGATCTCTCCAAGAACCGTACCACCGACTACATCTTCGACTGGGACCTGATGCTCTCCTTTGAAGGCAACACGGCGCCGTACCTGCAGTACGCCTACACCCGTATCCAGTCCATCTTCCGCAAGGCCGGCGTCGATGCCGACACCCTGAGCGGTCATGTGATCCTGAACGAGGAAGCGGAAGAGGTGCTGGCCCAGAAGCTGATCCAGTTCTCCGACGCGGTCAACGGCGTGGCGGACAAGGGCATGCCGCACCTGCTCTGTACCTATCTGTACGAGCTGTCCGGCAACTTCATGACCTTCTACGAAGCCTGCCCGATCAACAAGGATGGCGTCGACGAAGCGACCCGTCAGAGCCGTCTGCTGCTGTGCGCCGCCACCGCCAAGGTCCTCAAGCTGGGTCTGGGCGTATTGGGCATCCACACCCTGGAGCGCATGTAATAGATGGCGACCCGGGATTATGTCGGCAGCCGCCCGCGACGTCGGGCGGGTGGTCGCAACACCAAGAAAGCGGCACCTCGCCGCTTTCCTGTTATTCCAGTGCTGCTGGTCGTGGCACTGCTGGCAGGCTTTGGTGGCTTCCTTTACATGATCAATGGCAAGGGCAACGACGCCCCCACCATTGAGGAGCAGGTAAAGGCCAACAAGCCAAAAGCGCAGAATAACGGGCTGCCTCAGGAGAAGTGGAGCTACATCGAACGGCTTGAGAACAAGCAGGTCGATATCATAGAGCCGCCGACCCAGCCGGGTGTGCTGCCGCCACCACCGGCAGATACCATGACCCTGCAACCGGAAAAACTGCCACAGCCGGTGCCGACCGACATTCCCCAACCGGGAACACCCATCGGCCAGCCCAAGCCCTATCAGCCCAATCCGGCGACCACCCCTTCCACCTCGGGTGCACCGGTTGCCAGCGCGCAAGAGCAGGTGATCGACCGCAAGGCCGAACGGGAACGGATGGAGCGGGAGATCCGCGCCGAGCTGGAACGGGAGCGGGCCGAAGCGGCCAAGGCCAAAGCGGCCACTCCGCCAGCCCAGACCGCAGCCGCCGACAGCGGTCGCTATATGATGCAGTGCGCCGCCCTGCGCTCGCAGGATTCCGCAGAGTCGCTCAAGGCACGTATCGCCTTCACCGCCGGTCTCTCTTCCAGCCTGCAGGTGATCAATGGCGCCAACGGCACCGTCTACAAGGTGATGGTGGGCCCCTTCAACGGCAAGGCGGCCGCCGATGCGGCCAACAGCAAGCTGCAGAGCTCCGGCATCAGCGGCTGCATTCCCAAGAAAGGGTAATCCGCTTACCGATGACACAGGGCCGGGTGGCAACACCCGGCCCTGTTCTTTTGGTGCCACTCGCACCCACGCTGTTTGCTACCCCGTTTATCCCGACTAAAGGCAGGGTTGAAAAGCCCGTTTGCTATCCCCATCTTTCTTGCCATGCACAGTCAGGCCGTCATTCGGCTCAAGCGAGGTAAGTAAAGTGACTACCATAGTTTCAGTTCGCCGCAACGGTCAGGTCGTCATCGGTGGCGATGGCCAGGTCTCTCTTGGCAACACCGTCATGAAGGGCAACGCCCGCAAGGTTCATCGCCTCTATAACGGCAAGGTGCTGGCCGGTTTCGCTGGCGGTACCGCCGACGCATTCACCCTGCTCGAACGTTTCGAAGCAAAACTGCAGGCCCATCAGGGTAATCTGGAGCGCGCCGCCGTGGCGCTGGCCAAAGATTGGCGCACCGATCGCGCCCTGCGCCGCCTCGAAGCGCTGTTGGCCGTGGCCGACGAACACAAATCCTTCATCATCACCGGCAACGGTGACGTGGTGCAGCCGGAGCACGATCTCATCGCCATCGGCAGCGGCGGCAACTTCGCCCAGTCCGCCGCCATCGCGCTGCTGGAAAACACCGAGCTGGATGCCAGGGCCATTGTCGAGAAGTCCCTCAAGATTGCGGGCGACATCTGCGTCTTCACCAATGGCAACCACACCATTGAAGTGCTGGACTACGCAGCCAAATAAGGCCACCAGCCAAACCCCATTCTCCAAGGGGTGGGCCCTGCCCGCCCCGGATACAGGAACACCATCATGTCCGAGATGACCCCGAGAGAAATCGTCCACGAGCTGGACAGACACATCATTGGTCAGGCCGATGCCAAGCGCGCCGTTGCCGTTGCCCTGCGCAACCGCTGGCGCCGGATGCAGCTCAACGAAGAGATGCGCCATGAAGTGACCCCGAAAAACATCCTGATGATCGGCCCGACCGGTGTCGGCAAGACCGAGATCGCCCGTCGTCTGGCCAAGCTGGCCAACGCCCCCTTCATCAAGGTGGAAGCGACCAAGTTCACCGAAGTGGGCTATGTCGGCAAGGAAGTGGACAGCATCATCCGCGATCTGACCGATGCCGCCATCAAGCTGGTGCGCGAAACCGAGATGGAGAAGATGAAATATCGCGCTGAGGAAGCCGCCGAAGAGCGCATCCTCGACGCCCTGCTGCCCAACCCGCGCAACACCTGGGGTGAGGAAGAGAAAGCCGACAACTCCAACACCCGCCAGATCTTCCGCAAGAAACTGCGGGAAGGTCAGCTGGATGACAAGGAGATCGAGCTGGAACTCTCCGCCTCCCCGATGGGCGTCGAAATCATGACCCCGCCGGGCATGGAAGAGATGGCCAACCAGCTGCAGGGGCTGTTCCAGAATCTGGGCCAGAACCAGAAGAAGAAGCGCAAGATCAAGGTCAAAGAGGCCATGAAGGCGCTGATCGAAGAGGAAGCGGCCCGTCTGGTCAATCCGGAAGAGCTGAAGCAGAAAGCGATCGCAGCGGTCGAGAACAACGGCATCGTCTTCCTCGACGAGATCGACAAGATCTGCAAGCGCGGCGAGAACTCGGGCCCCGATGTCTCCCGTGAAGGGGTACAGCGCGACCTGCTGCCGCTGGTCGAGGGCTGCACCGTCAACACCAAGCACGGCATGGTCAAGACCGACCACATCCTGTTTGTCGCCTCCGGCGCCTTCCAGATTGCCAAGCCGTCCGACCTCATCCCCGAGCTGCAGGGCCGTCTGCCGATCCGGGTCGAGCTGACCGCCCTGACCACTGATGACTTCGAGCGCATCCTGACCGAACCGAACGCCTCCCTGACCGATCAGTACAAGGCGCTGATGGCCACCGAAGGGGTCAACATCGAGTTCACCAAGGATGGCATCCGCCGTCTGGCCGAAGCGGCCTGGCAGGTCAACGAGCGTACCGAGAACATCGGTGCCCGTCGTCTGCACACCGTGATGGAGCGCCTGATGGAAGATATCTCCTACGACGCCTCCGAGAAGTCCGGCGAGACCTTTGTCATCGACACCGACTACGTCAACGCCCACCTCGGCAAGCTGATTGAAGACGAGGACCTGAGCCGCTTTATTCTGTAAGCGCAGTTCTGTTTGTAAAAAAACGCCTCCAGCAATGGGGGCGTTTTGCATTTTAAGACCCAGCTCCCTCCTCTCTATGTCCCACTCGCACCCAGTAGCAAAACTCTCAACTGGTATACCTATTTTTGTATATCTTTGAATTTTATCGAATTACCCCTGACGAGATATATAAATAGACACTTGATTTGCATCAATTGCCCGCCCCGACTGACTGGGTAGCCTAGCCCCAGAATGATGTTTTATTACTCCAAACTAGAGGCAATCATGAGCAAAGTCAGACTGGTCGTTGTGGGCAACGGCATGGTGGGGCACCGCTTCATCGAAGAGCTGATCGAGCGGGCCGAGCCGGGTCGCTACGAGATCACTGTATTCGGTGCAGAACCCCGTCCTGCTTACGATCGCGTCCATCTCTCCTCCTACTTCTCCCATCACACCAGCGAAGATCTCTCCCTCGTCAAACCCGGCTTCTACGACAAGCACGGCATCCGCCTGCTGCTCGGCGAAGCGGTGAAAAAAATCGACAGGGCCAACCGCGAAGTGCACTCCAACAAGGGTACTGTGGTCGGGTACGACAAGCTGGTGCTGGCCACCGGCTCCTACCCCTGGGTGCCGCCCATTGCGGGCAGTCAGCACCACGAGTGCTTCGTCTATCGCACCATCGAGGATCTGAAAGCCATTCGCAGCGCCGCCAAGAGTGGCAAGAGCGGGGTGGTGATCGGGGGCGGCCTGCTTGGCCTCGAAGCGGCCGGTGCCCTCAAGGCGCTGGGTCTCGAGACCCACGTTGTGGAGTTTGCTCCTGTGCTGATGGCCGAGCAGCTCGACGGTCAGGGCGGCCAGCTGCTGCGCCGCAAAATTGAATCCATGGGCGTACAGGTACACACCAGCAAGAGCACCAGCGAGATCCTGATGCACGGCGGCGAACAGGCGAAACACCGCCTCGCCTTCGCCGACGGCAGCCAACTGGAAGTGGACGTGGTGGTCTTCTCCACCGGCATTCGCCCGCAAGATACCCTGGGCCGTTACGGTGATCTCGCTATCGCCGAGCGCGGCGGCATCGTCATCGACGATCACTGCCTCACCTCCGATCCCGACATCTATGCCATCGGCGAGTGCGCCGCCTGGCAGGGCCGCTTCTTCGGGCTGGTGGCGCCGGGCTACAAGATGGCCCAGATCACCGTCGACCACCTGCTCGGCGGCGACAGCCGTTTCGAGGGGGCAGACATGAGCGCCAAGCTCAAGCTGCTCGGCGTCTCCGTCGGCTCCATCGGTGATGCCCACGGCCGCACCCCGGGCAGCCACAGCTATGTGTTCCAGGACGACCAGGCTGGCGTTTACAAGAAGATCGTGGTGAGCGAGGACAACAGCCGATTGCTCGGCGCCGTGCTGGTGGGTGACGTGGAAGATTACGGCAACCTGCTGCAGATGATGCTCAACGCCCTACCGCTGCCGAGCCACCCGGACACCCTGATCCTGCCCGCCTACGCCGGTGCCAAGCCGACGCTGGGGGTAGATGCCCTGCCGGAGAGCGCCCAGATCTGCTCCTGCTTCGACGTCTCCAAGGGCGACATCGCCCAGGCCGTCGCCGAGGGCCACACCACCCTGGCCGCCATCAAGCAGCACACCAAGGCCGGTACCGGCTGCGGCGGCTGCGTGCCGCTCATCAGTCAGGTGCTCAACGCCGAACTGGTGAAGCAGGGCATCGAGGTCAACAACCACCTCTGCGCCCACTTCCCCCACTCCCGTCAGGAGCTGTTCCATCTGGTCAAGGTGGAGGGGATCAAGAGCTTCGACGAACTGCTGGCCAAGCACGGTCAGGGCTATGGCTGCGAGGTGTGCAAACCGACCGTCGGCTCCATCCTCGCCTCCTGCTGGAACGAGCATGTGCTGAGCCCGCGCAACACCCCGCTGCAGGACACTAACGACATCTTCCTCGGCAACATGCAGAAGGACGGCAGCTACTCCGTCATCCCGCGCATGGCCGGTGGCGAAGTGACTCCGGAAGGGCTGCTGGCGGTGGCCGAAGTGGCCCGCGACTACAAGCTCTACACCAAGATCACCGGCGCCCAGCGCATCGGCCTGTTCGGGGCCCAGAAGGATGATCTGCCGGCCATCTGGCGCAAGCTGCTGGCGGCCGGATTCGAGACCGGTCAGGCCTACGCCAAGGCGCTGCGCATGGCCAAGACCTGCGTCGGCAGCACCTGGTGCCGCTTCGGCGTGCAGGACAGCGTTGGCCTCGGGGTCTTCCTCGAGAACCGCTACAAGGGGATTCGCACTCCGCACAAGATGAAGTTCGGCGTCTCCGGCTGTACCCGCGAATGTGCGGAAGCGCAAGGTAAGGATGTCGGCATCATCGCCACCGATGCGGGTTGGAACCTCTATGTGGGCGGCAACGGCGGCATGAAGCCACGCCACGCCGACCTGCTGGCGTCTGACCTCGACCGCGAGACCCTCATCAAGCTGATCGACCGTTTCATGATGTTCTACGTCACCAGCGCCGACAAACTACAGCGCACCTCGGTCTGGCTCGGCAATCTGGAAGGGGGCGTCGACTACCTGCGCGAGGTGATCGTCGATGACAAGCTGGGGCTGGCCGACACGCTCGAGCGCGATATCCAGACCCTCATCGACAGCTACGAGTGCGAATGGTCGCGCACCCTCAATGAAGAGGAGGCGCTCAAGCGCTTCAGCCACTTCATCAACAGCGACAAGCGCGATCCGGACGTCCAGTTTGTCGCCGAGCGTGACCAGCACAGACCCGCCACTCCGGCCGAGCGCATCCCCGTCTACCAGATCGAGGTGGAAACCAAATGATGAAACTTGCCTGCCAACTCAACGACATCCTGCCGGGAACCGGTGTCTGCGCACTCATTGAGGGTCGCCAGATCGCCCTGTTCCGCCCGAGCGCGGCCGCCGAGGTGTTCGCCATCGACAACCGGGATCCCTTCTTCGCTGCCAACGTGCTGTCACGGGGCCTGATCTGCGAACACGACGGCGAGCTCTGGGTCGCCAGTCCGCTCAAGAAGCAGCGCTTTCGTCTGAGCGATGGCCACTGTTTCGACAATCCGGCGATGTCGGTTCAAAGCTATCCCGTTGAAGTGCGCGATCAGCAGGTCTGGGTCGCCGTCTGATGTCGACAACCCCCAGATCCATGCCGGTACAGGGCTACGTCCCCGTCGAAGTACGAGATCAGTAGGTCTGGGTCGCAGTCTAACACCATGAATATCAGGGCCGCCCACGGGTGGCCCGCTTGAAGGAAACAAAAATGTACACCGAAACCATTAACAAGTGCGCCGCCAACGCGGCCCGTATCAACCGCTTCGAGCGCAGCGACAAGCTCGGCTTCTGGCTCAGCTCCGCCATGGCAGGGGCCTATGTGGGCCTCGGCATCATCCTGATCTTCACCCTCGGCAATCTGGTGGATCCGGCCATCCGGCCGCTGGTAATGGGGGCCACCTTCGGCATCGCCCTGACCCTGGTGATCATCGCCGGCTCCGAGCTGTTTACCGGCCACACCATGTTCCTCACCTTCGGGGTGAAGAGCGGCAAGATCACCATGGCCGACCTGCTGCGCATCCTGCCGCAGACCTGGGCGGGCAACCTGATTGGCTCCGTCGTGGTGGCGCTCATCTACTCCTACGGCGGCAGCCTGCTGCCGGACGCGGGCAGCCTGGCCCACAAGGTGGCGCTGGCCAAGACCCAGGCACCGGCCCTGACCCTGTTTATGAAGGGGATCCTCTGCAACTGGCTGGTCTGCCTCGCCATCTGGATGGCGCTGCGCACCGAAGGGGCCGCCCGCTTCATCGCCATCTGGTGGTGCCTGCTGGCCTTTATCGCCTCCGGCTACGAGCACTCCATCGCCAACATGACCCTGTTCGCTCTCTCCTGGTTCGGCGCCCACTCCGAGGCCTACACCCTGAGTGGCATCGGCCACAACCTGCTGTGGGTAACCCTGGGCAACACCGTCTCCGGCGTCCTCTTTATGGGCCTCGGTTACTGGTATGCCACCCCCAAGGCTGAGCGCCCGGTCGCAGTGACTGAAACCACCAGCACTGCCAACCAGACCCAAACCGCCTGATCAGGAGGCCCCATGGACTACTTGCCCATCTTTTGCCAACTCGACAACAAACCCGTGCTGCTGGTCGGCGGCGGTGAGGTAGCGGAGCGCAAAGCGCGCCTGCTGCTGGATGCCGGTGCCCACCTCACAGTGGTCGCGCCCGAGCTCGACCCCGAGCTGGCGGAACTGGCAGCCAACGGCAGCATCGAGTGGCTGGCCGGTGAATTCGCGCCACAACAACTGGTGGGCAAGTGGCTGGTGGTGGCCGCCACCGATCGGCGCGAGGTGAACGCACTGGTCTACCAAAGTGCCAACCGGGCGCGGATCTTTGCCAACGTGGTGGATGACCCGAAACGCTCCAGCTTCATCATGCCGTCGATCATCGATCGCTCGCCGCTGATGGTGGCCATCTCCTCCGGCGGCAAGGCACCGGTGCTGGCCCGCTTGCTGCGGGAAAAACTCGAAGCCCTGCTGCCGCAACATCTGGGCGCCGTGGCGACCTTTGCTGGCAGCCTGCGGGAGCGGGTCAAGGCGCGCTTCGCCAGCATGGGCGAGCGGCGCCGCTTCTGGGAGCGGTTACTCGGGGCAGACCGACTCGGTCAGGCGCTGGCGCGGGGGGATAGCGCCTCTGCCCACCAGCTGGCCGACAACCTGTTTGCCGACGAGAGCCAGAGCGCTGGCGAAGTGGTGCTGGTGGGAGCTGGCCCCGGCGATCCGGGTCTGCTCACCCTGCACGCCCTGCGCCAGATGCAGCAGGCGGACGTGGTGGTCTATGACCGACTGGTCTCCGACGAGGTGATGGCACTGGTGCGCCGGGATGCCAAGCGCATCTTCGTCGGCAAGCAGGCGGGTAACCACTGCGTGCCGCAGGAGGGGATCAACCAGCTCTTGCTGGAGGAGGCGAAGAAGGGGCTGCGGGTGGTACGGCTCAAGGGGGGCGACCCTTTTATCTTCGGCCGTGGCGGCGAAGAGCTGGAGACGCTAGTTGGTACTGGCATTGGCTTTCAGGTGGTGCCGGGGATCACCGCTGCCAGCGGCTGCGCCGCTTACGCTGGCATTCCGCTCACTCACCGTGATCACGCCCAGAGCGTGCGCTTCGTCACCGCCCACGGCAAGGGGGGCGCCCGGGATCTCGACTGGCCGCTGCTGGCCAAAGATCGGCAGACGCTGGTCTTCTATATGGGGCTCTCCTCCTGCGCCACCATCCGCGAGCAACTGCTGGCCCACGGCAAGGCAGGCAATACCCCGGTGGCGCTGATCGAGCGCGGCACCCAACCCTGCCAGCGGGTCATTCGCGGCACCCTCGATGAGCTACCCGCACTAGCGGTGGGGGTCGAGAGTCCTGCCCTCATCATGGTGGGCTCGGTGGTCACTTTGGCCGACCGGCTCGCCTGGTTTGGCGAGGCCCCACCGCGCCAGCGAGCCCTCGCCTGAGGTATCCTCGGCAACTCACCATGAGGCCACCAGCAGGTGGCCTCACTTTTACCTCCCTCTTCTCCCATCACGGTCATAACCTGTTGTTTTAAGTCTGGTATCCTATGGGCATTGAGCCCTTGGCTACCATCTCAGGAATTCATCCCATGTCTCTTCCCATCAAGAACAGCGCCCGGCAGCGCGCGGATGACAGATCCCGCATTCTCACCCTGCTGCTACGCGATGACGCCCTCACCGACAGCCTGCTCGACCCGCAAGCGGTGCAGGATGCAGAGCAGCGCGATCAGACCAGCGAACTCACGGCGCTGGTCAACGGGTTGCCCGCCGCCGACGTCGCCGATGCGCTGGAGTCGCTGCCGCCCGATGAGCGTCATGCCCTGTGGGCGCTGGTGGAGGAGGAGAAGCGCGGCCAGATCCTGGTCGAAGCCTCCGAGACGGTGTGGGACAGCCTGATCAGCGGGATGAGCGACAAGGAGCTGCTGCACGCCCTGCGTACCCTGGATATCGACGATCAGATCTATCTGGGCCAGTACCTGCCACGCAACCTGATGGGGCGGCTCCTCACCTATATGGCCCCCGCCGACCGGGATCGGGTGCGGGAGGTGATCCGCTACGGCAAGCACACCGTCGGCGCCATGATGGACTTCGAGATCATCACCATCCGCCCCGATGTGAGTCTGGCCACGGTGCAGCGCTATTTGCGGCTGCGCGGCAAGATCCCCGCCAACACCGACAAGCTGTTCGTCATCGATCGGCGCAACCATCTGCTGGGGGAGCTGGCCCTCACCACAGTGCTGCTGCACAAGCCCGCCACCCTGGTGAGCGACGTGATGGAGCGGGATCCGGTCACCTTCGATCCGGAGGATAACGACGAAGCGGCCGCCCGCACCTTCGAACGGGATGACCTGCTCTCCGCCGCCGTGGTGGATGGCAAGGGCAAGCTGATGGGCCGCCTCACCGTCGAAGAGGTGGTGGATCTGGTCTATGAGGAGAGTGACACCGACCTGCGCCGGATGGGGGGTATCAGCGAGGATGAAGACGTGTTCGCCCCGGTCTCCAAGGCGGTCAAGACCCGCTGGGCCTGGCTCGCCATCAACCTCTGCACCGCCTTTGTCGCCTCGCGGGTGATCGGCCTGTTCGAGCACACCATCTCCCAGCTGGTGGCGCTGGCGGCCCTGATGCCCATCGTCGCCGGGATCGGCGGCAACACCGGCAACCAGGCCATCACCATGATAGTGCGGGCGCTGGCGCTGCAGCACATTCAGGCGGGCAACCTCTCCTTCCTGCTGCTACGGGAACTCGGGGTCGCCTTTATCAACGGGCTGGTGTGGGGCGGCACCATGGGCATCGCCACCTATCTGCTCTATCAGGATGCGGCGCTCGGCGCCGTGATGACCCTGGCCATGATGCTCAACCTGCTGGTGGCGGCGCTGATGGGGGTCATTATCCCTATGACCATGACCCGCCTCGGCCGCGACCCGGCAGTCGGTGCCAGCGTGATGATCACCGCCATCACCGATACCGGCGGCTTCTTTATCTTCCTCGGGCTGGCGACCCTGTTCCTGCTGTAAACCGTGCGTTGAAAACAACAAGGGAGCCACTGGCTCCCTTGTTGTTTCAGGCGCGTTTGCCCGCCCCTGCCGTTGGGCTGCTTATCGCTTGTCAGCGGTGATCAGCAAGCCATTGGTGTCGGGGAAGCCGATGACCAGCGCCTCTTTTTTGGCATCCGTGGTAAAGGTGGTGACATAGGCAACGCTGTTATCCATCGCCCGGGCCAGAGCGGCAGTCCAGAGGTTTTCGATCGGCGTGGCGGCAGCGGATTGCTTGAAGTTGCACTTGCCAAACCCGCTCATGGTCAGCTTGCTCAACCCGGCCGTCGCACTCCCCTCGCCCACCAGCGTACAACCTGCCGCCGGAAACTCGATCGCTACCGTCAGCTTGCCGCCGTTGTTGGTGGTATCCACCTTGCCCACCATGTCGCTGCTGAAGCCATCGCTGTCCGTGGCACTCCAGCTGGCCGTGGTCACCGCTTTGGTGGTCAGGGCCGTCACCGCCACATGACCGCTGAAACCGGAATAGATGGGGGAATTGTCGGAGAACTTGGTGCCGGTCCGAGTGAAATCAAAAACCCAGCGCTTGATCTCCTTGCCCTGCAGATCGATGACCGGCTGATCCTGGAAGGTGATGAGGTTGTGGTCATTGGTCACCGAGCTGAGCGCAGTGCTGGTGCCGAGCCGTTCGCTGTTGCGGATCAACTGCACCGGGTAGATCCCGTCTTTGTCGGCTTTCTGGTCAGCCTGCCCCAACCACTGGCTGTTGGTCTCGACCTTGCCCACCTGATGATCCACCCAGACACCCCAGTGCTGCACGGTTTCACCCTTCGGGTAGACCAGCGCCAGACCATCCAGATCCTTGATCATGCGCGGCGTCGCCTTGTCGCCGTCGCGGCTCATCAGATTCGCTTGGTAAAGACCCGCCTCCGGCAGGGCTAGTGGCACCCGCTTGGCGATGCTGTTGGCAGCTTTTTCGCTGTCACAGGCAGACAGGGCCGCAGCACAGGCGATGGCCAGCAGCGCTTTGTTGTGCATTTTCATGAAGCTTTATTCCTTGCTGTCGCTTTGTAATTTTTAGATGCAATCAATCGCCGCTGAATTTAAGGGAAAGGTCATCTATCAGTCGAATGGAGATCTGTAACCAACCATTACAGCCTCGCAGGAGCGGCAAGCCGCGCAGCTTGCTCCGACCGCACAACGGTGACGACAGGGTGACTCACGGCGGAAAAGCAGCGAGGGTAGCGACCCGAAAAAACAGATGAAAATCAGAGTCATAACTCTATTAACAGGAGGGTAATTAGCCCGAATTGCCAGCCTGCTCACAATCGGATTCTTTTGCTGTCGATAGAATGCACCACGCTGGCATACCCATAACAAGAGAATCCAACAATGAAAACCACCCTCAAACTGAGCGCGGTGGCAGTTATCTTTTTGCTGTCCGGCTGTGATGACAACAACTCTCAGGCCCCCGGTGATCTCACCCTGCGGCTGATCGAAACCTCTGATATCCACTCCAACCTGCTGAGCTACGACTACTACCAGAACAAGCCGGATGCCTCGCTGGGCTTTGCCCGCACCGCTGTGCTGATCCGCAAGGCCCGCGAAGAGAACGCCAACAACTTGCTGATCGACAACGGCGACCTGATCCAGGGCACCCCGCTGGCCGACTATATCCACGACCAGCAGGTCAAACAGCAGTGGCTGAGCAAGCAGACCCACCCCGCCATCAAGGCGCTCAACACCATGAGCTATGATGTCGGCAACCTGGGCAACCACGAATTCAACTTCGGTCTCGACTTCCTCTCAGAGACCCTGAAAGGGGCCAACTACCCCTACATCAACGCCAACGTCTTCCAGGCCGATGCCTTCAGCCGTGATGGCAAGGGCACCATCGACTGGAGCAAGCAGAAGTTCAAACCCTATGTGGTGCTGGATCGTCAGGTGAAGGATGCCAACGGCAATACCCAGACCATCAAGGTCGGGGTGCTGGGGCTGACTCCCCCCCAGATCACCCAGTGGGACAAGCGCAATCTGGAAGGCAAGGTGGTGGTGGCCGATATGGTCGAGACCGCCGAACACTATGTACCCGAAATCCGCGCCAAGGGCGCAGACATCGTCGTAGTCGTGGCCCATACCGGCATCATAGGTGACCCGCGCGAACCCATGATGGAGAACGCCGCACTGCCGCTGGCCAAGGTGAAGGGGGTCGATGCCCTGCTGCTGGGCCATGCCCACCGCACCTTCCCGGGCGACTACCCCAACATGACCGACGTGGACAACGAGAAAGGCACCCTGGCGGGCGTACCGACCGTGATGCCGGGCGTCTGGGGCAACCACCTCGGCATCATCGACCTGCACATGACCTGGAAAGAGGGTCGCTGGGAAGTGGCCTCCAGCCAGTCCCAGCTGCGCAAAATCGACAGCAGCGCCAGCAGCACCGAAGATCAGGCGGTGGTCGATCAGGTCATTGCCGAGCACGAGCAGGCCAACCAGTGGCTGGACGAACCCCTCAGCAAGATCACCAAGCCAATCCACAGCTTCTTCGCGCTGGTACAGGATGACCCCTCCATCCAGATCGTCAGCGACGCCCAGCTGTGGCATGCCAAGAAACTGCAACAGGATGGTCAGCTCAAGGAGAAATGGCCCATCCTCTCCGCCGCCGCGCCATTCCGTGGCGGTCGCAACGGCCCGACCGACTTCACCTATGTACCGGCTGGCGATATCTCCCTGCGCAACGTGGCCGACCTCTATGTCTACCCCAACACCCTGCAGGTGGTCGCCATCAATGGCGCGACCGTACAGGAGTGGCTGGAGAAGAGCGCCGTCCAGTTCAACAAGATCGATGCCGCCAGCACCGCTACCCAGTGGTTGGTGAACGAGAAGTACCGCACCTACAACTTCGACGTGATCGACGGGGTGAACTATCAGGTCGATGTGACCAAACCCGCCCGTTACGATGTGGATGGCAACAAGGTGAGCGACAGCTATCGCATCACCAACCTCACCTATCAGGGCAAGGCGATCGACCCGACCCAGATGTTCTACGTGGTGACCAACAACTACCGCGCCAGCGGTGGTGGCAACTTCCCGGGCATCAACGCCAAGGTGATCGTCCATGAAGATCAGTTCGAAACCCGCGAAGTGCTCTCCGAATACCTCAAGGATCTGGCAGAGAAGAATCCGGCCGGTTTCGAGCCTCCAGCAGACAACAACTGGCAGCTGGCCCCCCTGCCCGCCAATCTGGATCTGCGCATCTACAGCTCGCCACGCAGCGAGGCGCAAGCCCTGACCGGTGGCAAGCTGAACTATGTGGAGACCCTGCCACCCACCGATGCCAAACACCCCGGCTTTGGCGTCTACAAGCTGGTGTTGGCACCCTGAACCTCAGGGTTAATCTGGCAATAACCTCTGCAACCCCCTCCTGATACGAGGGGGTTTTTAATGGTACTGGCAGCGGGATATGCACCTGTAAGCCAGCCGCTCCCCGCAGCAACTCACGCAGCCCCTTTATCCCTTCACGCCATCGCCTCCCTCTATCACACCATCCAGATCCCGACTGATCTGTCCCATCCCGCCCATAAAAAAACAGGCCCACCGAAGTGGGCCTGTTGTTATCTGGGTGGTCGGGTATATCGCGATAAAGGGCGCTACTCCCGTTCCTTCACATAGGGGGTGCCGAGCGCCTTCGGCGCCACCGCACGGCCGATAAAGCCGGCCAGCAGGAACACGGTCAGGATGTAGGGCAGTGCCTCGATGGCCTGCACCGGAATGGCGAAGCCACCGATACTGACCCCTTGCAAGCGGATGGCGACCGCATCGAGGAAGCCGAACAGCAGGCAGGCTGCCATGGCATTCCAGGGACGCCACTTGCCGAACACCAGCGCCGCCAGCGCCATAAAGCCCTTGCCCGCACTCATGTTGGGGATGAACTGGGCCGTCTGGGCCACCGCCAGATAGGTGCCACCGATACCGGCCAGCAGGCCGCCGATGAGGAGCGCGGTGTAGCGCATCCGCACCACAGAGATACCGGCGGTATCGACCGCTGCGGGCGCCTCACCCACCGCCCGCAGACGCAGACCGAAGCGGGTACGGAACATCACCCACCAGGCCAGCGGCACGCAGGCAAACGCCACGTACTCCAGCAGGGAGTGGCCGCTCAGCAGCTCGCTGTAGAGCTGGCCGATCACCGGCACATCCCACAGCTCCTTGGCATAGGGCAGATCGATGGGGGCGAAACGGGCATCACCGGAGAGTGCCGGAGTCTGGCCACCCTGATCGAACCAGTAACGGCCCAGGGTGACGGTCAGACCGGCCGCCAGAATGTTGATGGCCATGCCGCTCACCACCTGATCACCACGGTGGGTGATGGTGGCAAAGCCGTGCATCAGAGCAAACAGGATAGAGACACCCACCCCGGCCCCCAGACCTATCCAGGCAGAACCGGAGACCGCAGCTGCCGCACCACTGGCGAACGCCGCCGCCAGCAGTTTGCCTTCCAGCGCGATGTTGACCACCCCGGAGCGCTCGCAGAACATACCCGCCATGGCCGCCAGAATGAGCGGCGGCGCGGTACGGATGGTCGCATCCAGCATCAGGATCAGAATTTCAAACATGATCAGACTCCTTTAGCTTGTGCGGCTGAGCGGTTGGCAAACGCCAGATAGAGCTGCTCGATGCGCGGGCGCATCATGTGCTCAAGGGCGCCACAGAACAGGATCACCAGACCCTGCAACACCACCACGATGTTGCGGTCGACACCGAACTCGAAGCTGAGCTCGGCGCCTCCCTGATAGAGGAAACCGAACAGCAGGCTGGCGATGATGACGCCAACCGGATGGTTGCGCCCCATCAGCGCCACCGCGATACCGGTGAAGCCGAACCCTTCCACAAAGTTGAGCTTGATCTGGTGCAGCTCACCCTGCAGCACGTTGAGGGCAAAGAAGCCCGACAGCATGCCGGAGATCACCATCGCCAGGATCACCACCTTGGGATAGGAGATACCGGCGTAGGCGGAGGCACTTTGGCTGGCGCCGACCGAGCGGATCTCGTAACCCCAGCGGGTGTGCCAAATAAAGACCCACACCAGCGCCGCACAGATCAGCGCCCAGAAGAAGCTGATATTGAGGGGGCTGTTGGGGATCTCCATCCCGAACAGGTTCGCCAGCCCGCTCATCTTGGGCAGCCAGCTTGCCTCGGCAAACACCTTGCTCTCGGTCGCCATCGAGCCGGGCGGCTTGAACACCTCCACCAGCAGATAGGCCATCAGCGAGGCGGCGATGAAGTTGAACATGATGGTGGTGATCACGATATGGCTGCCGCGCTTGGCTTGCAGCCAGGCCGGAATAAAGGCCCAGGCCGCACCGAACAGACCACCGGCAATGATGGAGAGCGGCAACAGCAGGGCAAACGGCAGCACATCGCCGAGCATCAGACAGACCAGACCGACACCGAGACCGCCGATATAGGCCTGACCTTCACCACCGATATTGAACAGACCGGCGTGGAAGGCGACCGCCACCGACAGACCGGTAAAGATAAAGCCGGTTGCGTAGTAGAGGGTGAAGCCGACCCCTTCACCGGTGCCGAACGCGCCGTACCACATGATCTTGGCGGCATCGACCGGGTTGATGTCGAGGTAGTAGAACAGAATGGCCGACACCAGGAAGGCCAGCAGGATGTTGACCGCAGACAAGACGCCTACGGAGACCCAGGCAGGAATACGTACTTGGCTCATCAGTGGGCCTCCTTGGCAACTTCGTCCGGCACTATGTTCGCCATCATCAGACCAATGGTGCGCTCATCCGCCTTGGCACCATCCAGCTCGCCAACGATGCGACCATCGGCAATGACCAGAATCCGGTCTGCGAGGCTCATGATCTCGTCCAGCTCCACCGAGACCAGCAAGACAGCCTTGCCCTTATCGCGCATGGCGATGATCTGCTGGTGGATATACTCGATGGCGCCGATGTCGACCCCGCGGGTCGGCTGGCCGATCAACAGCACATCCGGGTCCTGCTCCACTTCACGGGCGATCACCAGCTTCTGCTGGTTGCCACCGGAGAAGTTGGCAGTCTTGTGATCGGGATGGGGCGGGCGCACGTCCCACTTCTCCATCTTGGCCTGACAATCCTGCTGGATCGCCTCCTTGTTCTGCAGCCAACCCTTGTTGTATTGCGGGCGGCGGTGATAACCGAGAATAAAGGCCTCTTTCGCCTCGAAGCGGTTGATCAGCCCCATCTTGTGGCGATCTTCCGGCACATGGCCGAGACCGTAATTGCGCACCAGCTCCGGATCGGCCGGGTGCTCCGCGCTCACCTTGTGCACGCCGCTGCGGCTGCTGATGGTGAAGCCGCCCTTGCTCGGCTTGAGAATGCCGCCAAGCAGGCTGAGCAGTTCGGACTGACCGTTGCCGGAGACCCCGGCGATGCCGACCACTTCACCGGCCCGCACCTCGAAGCTGACCGATTTGACCCGCTCCACCTTGCTGGCGTCGAAATAGCTGAGCCCTTCGATCTTCAGCTTGGCTTCACCGGGCTGGGTTGGCCCCTTGTCGACCTTGAGGCGTACCTTGCGGCCCACCATCAGCTCGGCCAGCTGCTCCTTGTCGGTATCCTTGGTGGCGACGTGCGCCACCATCTCGCCACGGCGCATGATGGAGACCTGATCGGTAATGGCCAGGATCTCCCGCAGCTTGTGGGTGATAAGGATGATGGTTGCCCCCTGATCCCGCAGCTTTTTCAGCACCTCGAACAGGTGATCCGCCTCTTGCGGGGTCAGTACCCCGGTCGGCTCGTCGAGGATCAGGATGCGGGCGCCGCGATAGAGCGCCTTGAGTATTTCGACCCGCTGTTGCAAGCCAACCGGCAGATCTTCGACCTTCTCGTGCAGCGGCACGTCGAGGCCATAATCCCGCGCCAGTTCGCCCAGCAGCTTTTCGGCTGACGCCACGCTCTGCTGAAGGTGCCAGCCGTTCTCAGCGCCGAGGATGACGTTTTCCAATACGGTGAAGTTATTGACCAGCATGAAGTGCTGGTGAACCATGCCCACCCCTGCGGCAATCGCATCTTGTGAGCCATGGGGTTTGAAAGGATTCCCGTCGATCAGCATCTCGCCTTTGTCGGCATGGTAGAAACCATAAATGATGCTCATCAGGGTGGACTTACCGGCGCCATTTTCGCCGACAATGCCGTGGATACTGCCTTTGCGAACCTTAAGGTCGATCAGCTTGTTGGCGTACACTTCGCCGAACCGCTTATCGATACCTCTTAATTCGATGGCATAGCGATCTGTCTGGTCCATGATGCAGCCCTGCGTTTCATGAAATAAGACTAAAAACCGGCCCGTGCGGGCCGGTGGTGCGTTGAGAGTCGTAGCAACTATCTAATTAGTATTTGCAGGTGTTATCGCTCATGTAGTCATGAACCTTGACCTTGCCAGCGATGATTTCAGCCTTGATGGCATCTACCTTGGCTTTCATTTCCGGGGTGATCAGCTTCTCGTTGTCCTTGTCGAGCGCCCAATCCACACCGCCTTCGGCCAGACCCAGGTTCTTGATACCCGGCTTCCACTCGCCTTTGGCAGCGTCATCCCAGGTCTGGTAAGCGGCCAGACCCACAGACTTGACCATGGAGGTCAGCATGGTGCCCGGTTGCAGGTGGTTCTGGTTGGAGTCCACACCGATAGCGAACTTGCCGCTGTCCTTGGCTGCCTGATAGACACCGATACCGGTACCGCCAGCTGCGGCGTAAACCACGTCAGCACCTTTGGCGAACTGGGACTTGGCCAGCTCGGCACCTTTCGCCGGGTCAGCAAACGCGGCCGGGGTAGAGCCCGCCATGTTCTGGAACACTTCGATCTTCGGATTGACGAACTTGGCACCCTGCTCGTAACCGCACTGGAATTTACGGATCAGCGGGATATCCATGCCGCCCACGAAGCCGACCTTGCCACTCTTGGAAGCGATGGCAGCCAGTGCGCCCACCAGGAAGGAACCTTCATGCTCCTTGAAGATGACGGACTGGACGTTCGGCTTGTCGACCACCATGTCGATGATGGTGAACTGGGTTTTCGGGAATTCGGTCGCAACCTTCTCTACCGCAGAACCCATGTTGAAACCGACCGCCACGATCGGGCCGTTGCCACGGCTGGCCAGACGACGCAGACCCTGCTCGCGCTGGGCTTCGTTCTGGGGTTCAAACTCTTTGACCTTGACGCCCTTGTCCTTGTTGTAGAGCTCGACGCCGTTACGGAACACGGCTTCGTTGAATGATTTGTCATACTTGCCCGCGGTGTCATAAATGACGGCTGGCTCGGAAGCAGCCTGAGCAGAGAGAGCAGCGAGAGTGAGGGAGGCCACGGTGGCCAGCTTGAGCACTTTAGTCACGATCGTATCCTTGATTGTTATTAAGTGAGGGAACTTGCTTGCCTGTCAGAGCAGGCTATCTAGCACGCAGGCTTACTCTAAGTCAGCCCCGATGCGGGTCAAGCAAATGATAAGGGAAAAACGTTTGCGTTAACGGTTTGAATTCTAAGCAAATAACCTTATAAGCAGTTGTTTTTTAGCTACTTTTCAGTTTTTTATGCTAACAACAAAAAGACCCAAACGACATTTCTCTTATTGTTCAGCAAGTTACTGTAAACCGTTTTCCCCTGTTATTCATCCAGCCCCCCGGCAAGCCCGTGATCCGGCTCGCAAAATCCCCACAAACCGCGCGAGCAAGAGTTGGCTACAGCTGGAAACGACCAACACTTACAGACCCTCTCTCTAATACTCTCCAGTCAACATTCCCTAACCAACAATCAGCCCCCGCTTCCACTTTGTTGAGCAAGCTCACAATTCATATGAACTCGAGATCCAGATCAAGTTGAAAACCATATGAGCCCCTGTATGATGCCCGCCGCATAGATCTCAAATGAAACTAACAAAAACATCAATTGGGCTTCTTTTGCATCAATTCATGCCACCCATTCTGACTTCCTCAGCCAGGTGCCGGTGACATATGCATCGTTGTTTCAGGAAAATAAAAATGAAAAAAAATATTCTGGCTTTATCGGTTGTGACGGCGTTATCCAGCTTGGCGCTGGCAGGTTGTGGCGGTGGTGGCGACGGTGCCAGCACAAATAATGGCAATAACAGTGGCAATGGTGGAAACGCCACCAAACCTGCGTTGACTGCCACCTTTATTGATAGTGCGGTAGCCGGTTTGAACTACACCTGCGGCAATTACTCGGACGTCACGAACTCGCAAGGTCAGTTCCTCTTTAATGACGGTGACACCTGTACCTTCAAACTGGGCTCAATCCCGCTTGGGGAAACTCAGGTTAAAAAGGGCCAGACCCTGGTAACCCCATACACCATCGCCGAGAAAGGTGACAAAGATCGCGCCATTCGTATTGCCGCCCTGCTGCAAACCATGGATGGCAATAACAACCCCGATGACGGGATTCAGCTGGTTAAGGAAGAGGTCGCCAAGCTGGGCAATACCCTACGCTTTGACAGCGATGACGCTTTTAATACAAGCCTGAATGAAGCCCTGAAAGCGGTGCAACCAGGCAAGACAGTGGTTGATACAGCAACCGCAGCAGCACATATGAATGCCTCGCTGGCAGTGATTAATGGTCAATCAGTTGCTGTAGATAAAGTCCTGCGAAACCTGCTCGAAGAAAGCCAAGATTGGCAAAAAACCAACGTTGAAAACAAACTGCGTGAATACAAGGATATCTTGAACGCAGAAACCGGCGATCAGGGCAAAGCCGATCGCGAGGTGGTCAAATCTGTCATTACCTTGATGGAAATCACCAATGACCCCATAGTCAGCAACCGCTTTGATATCCAGCCTCATTCGGCTCCTGGCCAGGGATACCAGACCTCACTGGCTAAAATTCTGGATATCATCGTCAATCCATCCGATATGATCACTTTTGCTATCAAGGAGCAGCCCACCCAGACCGAAGATATCTCTCGTCTGATGGGTAAATATGCGCTGGAGCTGGAAAGTATCAACAATACCTTGGCAAATATTGTCAAGCCTGATTATCTCGCAAAATATGGTGATAATGATAAGCTGACCCTGACTTTTGCTCAGGTTCAGGAACTCCGTGCAACTGCTCTGGCCATGTCATCGGCAATGAATGTGATCTCTGCATATCAATATGGTTCAGCTAGCCAGTTTAAAGTCACTCAAGAAAATGTCACCTTTGACAAGTTCAGCACAACATTTAGCTCAGCTACAGGTAACACTCGTAAAATTACTTTAGGTACTGAGACCGTTGATGCGGAATACCTGAACGCCAATATTCGCCCGGCCGAACTGCTTAAAGACAACAATTTCTTCAAATTCAATCAAAACTATGGTGCACTGCTAGCAAAAGCCAAGAAGCAGTTGCAACAAGCCATCCAGCTGACGCTCGCCACATCGTTGCCAGAGTCAGACTCTGATTTGAACCGGGAGATGCTGAAGGACCTGCAAAAACACCTCGCTGGCGAGAAGAGCACTGTTGAACTCAGTGACTATGTGCTGATCGATGATGAAGGTGAGTGGCTGGGCCAACATGTCGAGACCAAGTACACCGTCGACCTGAACAGCTACTTCTCGTACGGTATCGACCGCGATGCAGTAGACATTGGCGTAACTGAATATTGCAAATACAGAGGGGAGACGATTGGCGAATATGACGTTAATCTATCCAAAGCACTAGACACCGCCATGTGTCACCTGAGTGAGTCAGAGGTTAAATCTATCTATCAACAAATAGATGCCTACCACTCGAACTACCCATTTTATAGTCTTGGGACTCCAGATACTGGTGAAAATTATTGGACACAAAATTATGCCCAAGGTATCCCAATGCGCTGGTTTGCAGATATCCGAGCAAAACAGGGTGGGAATTTCGGCAAAGTATTCGTCTCTTGTAAAGCTCGTCTACCTGCAGCCGGCCAAGAGTGGCAAGAGAAACCGTGTGATTGGCTGCTCTCCAATAGCCTGTCTGAAGAATGATAAAAGTCGTTCTATTGATAGGTCTGTTCACCCCGATGGCTCACGCCATCGGGGTTATTTCGCAATATTCAGATTTGCGGCAGTCTTATTTTGATGCTGATGGAAAATTCAAATACCGCATTACTGTCGAGAAATACAGAGAAGACTTTTCTGCGATCAAATCCGCCAATTGGCTGAGTCTGATGTCAATTAGCCGTTTGCAGAGTCAGAGCGTTTCTCTTGGCCAAGGAACATTTGAAACTTTATCAACCAGTATTAGATTCACACATGGCACCTATAGTCGCGGTGACATTGTGTTATTCAATACCTATGGTTGTAACCCGTCGAACTGTTTCTCCAGCCATGAAGTCCGCATTCGCCCAAGCGACCTTCAATTGCAAGCCGGACGAACCATGTTGTTTGATACCGATGGTCACGCGTTTGCACACAAACGCAGCTATCAACTCTCCCTCCGCTAACGCAACAGGTTAGCCATTCCATTCACATGGCCGTATAATCCCCGCCTGTATAAATAAACAGGAGTGGTGATGGACGTTTCAACCCTGCTCGACGGGCTCAACGACAAGCAAAGAGATGCCGTTGCGGCGCCCCGCAGCAACCTGCTGGTGCTGGCCGGTGCCGGTTCGGGCAAGACCCGGGTGCTGGTGCACCGTATCGCCTGGCTGATGCAGGTGGAACGCTGTTCACCCTTCTCCATCATCGCGGTCACCTTTACCAACAAGGCGGCGGCCGAGATGCGCGGCCGGGTCGAAAAAGTGATCGGCGACGGCGTGCGCGGCATGTGGATCGGCACCTTCCACGGTATCGCCCACCGCCTGCTGCGGGCCCACCATCTGGATGCCGGCCTGCCGCAGGATTTCCAGATCCTCGACTCCGACGACCAGTACCGGCTGATCCGCCGGGTGCTCAAGGCGCTCAACCTCGACGAGAAGCACTGGGCCCCCCGCGCCGTGATGGGCTACATCAACGGCAAGAAGGATGAGGGCTTGCGCCCCGGCGACATCGACCTCTACGGCGACCCCGTCACCCGAACCTATCAGCAGATCTACAAGACCTATCAGGAGACCTGCGATCGCTCCGGTCTGGTGGACTTCGCCGAGCTGCTGCTGCGCGCCCACGAGCTGTGGCTCAACAAGCCGCACATCCTCGAGCACTACCGCGACCGCTTCCAGAACATCCTGGTGGACGAGTTTCAGGATACCAACGGCATCCAGTACGCCTGGCTGCGGATGCTGGCGGGCAACAGCGGCAAGGTGATGATCGTCGGTGACGATGATCAGTCCATCTACGGCTGGCGCGGCGCCAAGATCGAGAACATCCAGCGCTTCCTGACCGACTATCAGGGGGCCGAGACCATCCGCCTCGAGCAGAACTACCGCTCCACCGCCAATATCCTCAAAGCGGCCAACAGCGTCATCGCCAACAACGCCGAGCGCCTTGGCAAGGAGCTGTGGACCGAAGGGGCCGAGGGTGAGCCGATTTCGCTCTACGCCGCCTTCAACGAGGTGGACGAAGCGCGCTTCGTGGTCGGCCGCCTCAAGGATTGGAAGGAAAAGGGCGGCCTCCTGGCCGACTGCGCCATCCTCTATCGCTCCAACGCCCAGTCACGGGTGCTGGAAGAGGCGCTGATGCAGGACGCCATGCCCTACCGCATTTACGGCGGCCTGCGCTTCTTCGAGCGCCAGGAAATCAAGGACGCCATGGCCTACCTGCGGCTTATCAACAACCGTGGTGACGACGCCAGCTTCGAGCGGGTGGTCAACACCCCGACTCGCGGCATCGGCGATCGCACCCTCGAGATCCTGCGCGGCAACGCCCGCGATCAGGGGCTCAACCTGTGGCAATCGGCCAAGGCCCTGCTCAACGACAAGGTGCTGACCGGTCGCGCCGGCAATGCGGTGCGCGGCTTTGTGGATCTCATCGATGCGCTGGAGGAACAGGTCTCCCTGCTGCCCCTGCACCAGCAGGCGGACATCGCCATCCAGCACTCCGGCCTCAAGGCAATGTATCTGGCGGAAAAGGGCGAGAAATCCCAGGCGCGGGTAGAGAACCTCGACGAACTGGTCACCGCCTGCCGCCAGTACCAGCGCCCGGACGAGCTGGAAGATATGAGCGATCTCTCCGCCTTCCTCGCCCACGCGGCGCTGGAATCCGGCGAGAATCAGGCCGACGAATATGCCGACGCGGTGCAGCTTATGACATTGCACAGCGCCAAGGGCTTGGAGTTCCCGCTGGTGCTGCTGGTCGGCGTCGAAGAAGGCATGTTCCCCAGCCAGCAATCGACCGAGGAGTCTGGCCGACTGGAAGAGGAGCGCCGCCTCTGTTACGTCGGCATGACCCGCGCCATGGAGAAGCTCTACATCTGTTATGCGGAGAGCCGCCGCATCTATGGCCGCGAGATGTTCCACAAGCCGAGCCGCTTTATCCGCGAGATGCCCGCCGAGTGTCTGGAAGAGATCCGGCTGCGCACTCAGGTCAGCCGCCCCACCCAGTACGGCCGCTTTAGCCAGAACGAGGTGCAGCAGAGCTTCGACGCCAGCGGCATCAAGCTCGGCCAGCGGGTGCTCCATCCGAAATTCGGCGAAGGAATAGTGCTCAACTTCGAAGGGGTCGGCCAGCAGAGCCGGGTGCAGATCCAGTTCGACGACGTCGGCGCCAAGTGGCTGGTGACGGCCTATGCCAGATTGGAAGCGCTCTGATTTTTCCCGCCTTTAGATACAACCAACCCGGCTTAGGCCGGGTTGGTTTTTCTCTCTGTGATAAAGGCAGCATTAATTACGCGTTCGTCCGAATACGCTTCGCTATTCGAACCTACAGATCTTATTTCTCGGATACATAATGGACAGTACAACTAAACTGATAGATAACATGAAAGAAGATAGTGATCTTAATACAAAAAGAAAGCTATTGGTTATTGTCAGCATTTTATTAATGGCAATGAGTGTGAGTGGAGCCACTTTGCTTGAGGCGAATACATTTATATTTAAAGTTGGCTTTGCAAACTCAAAGGGTCTTGGTTATCTGTTGTTCCTTGGAGTTATTACGCTAACAATCAGGTATTATTCTGCGGCTTATCAATACCATGCGCAACTCTATGAGATGTGGGCCAATGACATGGTTCGTGATTATTATGTTTTTGGTTATTTATATGATGATCACTGGTTTAGTCCATGTGGATTGCTAAGTAATATCAGCATGTTTTCAAAGGGATTCGCTGAATCTCATGATGAGGACGAGAACATGCGCAATAAGTTTGTTTTTAAGTATGAAGTATCGGGAGTTTTTAGACGCACAGTGTCGTATACATGTGATTATGGTGAACATCTCTCGCTCGAGAGAGTATCTCTTAACACCTTTAAAGATGGGTGGAAATTCACGCATTTAGTACAATTACTAAAAATTGAATTAAGATTTCAATCTGCTGCCTTTTTCAGAAGGACTGAGCACTTGGAAATCATATTGCCTTATATAATTTCCGTGTTATCCCTACTTTCATTTATTTTTAAATCGAGTATCCAAGTATGGATGCAATAATTCAATTTTCAGAACCGTAGGTTCGATTAGCGAAGCGTAATCGGACGATCGCGTAAGACGTTCGCGTAATCGGTCGCTTACAACGGAGCAACCCTTTTAGAGGTCTACTCCAATCCCCCCCTGCACCCCATCCACCGACCCGCACCAATCCTGCGGATAGACGCCGCTCGTCACATAACGATGGAAGGTGGAATACGGCCAATCGACCACCCTCGTGACATGACCATGCTTGAGCGGATTGATATGGACGTAATCCATATGGCGGCGGTAATCCTGCTCATCCCGGATCAGATGTTCCCAATAATGGCGTTGCCAGATGCCCCGCTCCCCGTGACGTAACCGGGTCTGGCTGCGCCGCTCGTTCACTGGCAAGGTGCGGGAAAAGTGGCTTTTGATCAGCCGCCAACGCAGGGGGAAATCGCTGTCCCCCTCCGGCAAAGAGAGAATGCAGTGGAGATGGTCGGGCAACACCACCCATGCATGAATGGCGAAGGGGTGAGCCTGTTGCACCTTGGCAACGCTGTGGCGCAGCAGGTCAATCTGCTCCACCAGCAAGCGGTTGTTGCGCCGCTCCAGCAGGTTGACGGTGAAGAACCAGGTTCCTCCGGGCCACCATGCCCGCCGCCAGTTGGCCATCCCTTTCCCCTCATCGAGACCGAAAAGCCAAGCATAGTCTTGCCTCACGTCGATCTGCTTGCGGGCTGTGCTGGTGCGGATATTCCTGACGCGATCGTCCGATTACGCTTCGCTAATCGAACCTACAAATCCCTTTCACTTCGAGCCATTCCCGTTATCTCAAATCGGCCATTGCCCTCCCAGCGCCCCGCTGGCGGCCAAACGGGCGCTTGTGGCTTGCCGCCTGTCGGCATAAGACAAAGCGATGCCATTTTCGCAAAACCTATAAATTAAATTTATACCAACCGTTTTGGCTGCAACTCAAGGCTCGGGGCTGCCATCACAGGCGCCAACAAGGGGTTGGCCGATCGATCCATAGGGTGGTGAGAGGGGATGGGTTAGCGCGCGGATGATAGCGGCGGCCAGTGGGTGGCAAGCAATGCCCTCACCCCAGCCCTCTCCCACAGGGCGAGGGAGCAACATCGGCAAGATGGCGGGCAATGACTGACAGGCAGCATGCGGTGTGCAGCGGCAGAGAGAGTGGCCAAACGAGATTGCGGTAATAGAGGAAGGGAACTCAGAAACCCGGCCGTCAGGCGCGGCGGCCGGGTGAATTGTAAAGAGTAGGGTGACAGGGAAAGGGATCAGCCTAGTCTAATCAACTCGATGGGGGCGTAGCGCTCCCCGGAGTTTGCCAGCAGCACGCACTTCTCGTGCTCCGCCTGATAGGGAGTCATGTTGTCGATATAAGCCTCTTTCAGGAAGTCGACGGCGCCGGTGGCGGCAATCATGACGCGCTGACCCTGGTTCAGCACATTTCGGTTCCGGTCATAGATCTTCATTACACTCTCCTTTTCTTGTACCCGGGTGGGTGCTCCGGGCAGCGGGATCAGCCTACGCCTCTGAAAAAAGGTGATTTATGTCACAGATCAAAAAAGGGGCAGAGAGGGACTCATGGGGCGAAAAAGTCAGCGTTGCCGCAGCCAGTCCCTGCGTTGGCCCGGCTCGCTATCACTCGCGCGGATATCGCTCGCCACCCCGTCGTGCCAAGCTGAGGGGGACTGGGTGTGACGGCGCCACCGGAGGGGATGATGTCACTGCTGCAACTGCTCTACGACCTGCTCGACCTTGTCGATTTCATTACCGACTTCCCGCGCTTCTGGCGGGTCTATGTGGGGCTCCTCTGCACCCTTGGCGCCTGTGCGCTGGTTGCCAGCACCCGGGATTCGCCCGACGGGCTGGAGTTCGTGTTCGGCATCATTGTGGTGCTTGGCATCGGCCTGACCCTGCTCTGGCAGCGCGCCGCCCGCTGATCGCCACCTCCTGTCGTATCACAGACCCCTGCCCCGCGCTTTTGTGCGCGCCAGGCTCGAACCCGGCAGCGGTTGGGGTATATTGGTGGCCGATTAGCCAGTCTCATTCACCGTGGCCGCGCACGCTGGCCGCTGTTTCAACAAGATGGAGAGTGCTCATGAATCGCGATATCACCGCCCAGTTCATCAAGATGCTGACCAATCTGGATCACTGTCTGGCCAAGGCCGAGGCCCACGCCGCGGCGAAGCAGTTCAACGTGGATAACTTCTTCGGCGATCGGCTGATCGTCGATATGCTGCCTTTCAGCAAGCAGGTGCTGATCTGCTGCGATGCAGCCCGCAGCGTGGTCGCCACCGCCAGCCACAGCGAGCTGCCGGCCATGGGCGATGAGCCCAAAACCATCGCCGATCTGCGCGCCCATATCGGCAAGACCATCAGCTATCTGCAGGGCAAGCTGGACGCGGACTACAGCCAGTATGCCAGCGGCCGTTACGTGCCCCACTGGGCGGGCGGCAAGGGGATGGATGGCCATACCTGCGTCCATGAGTACGGCATTCCCAACTTCTACTTCCACCTCACCATGGCCTACGCCCTGCTGCGCCGCGCCGGGGTCGATCTCGGCAAGCGCGACTATCTGGGCGGGCTCGATATGCAATAAGGTCGCCCCGACCAGAATGAAGAGAGCCTGCCATCTGGCAGGCTCTTTTTGTTGCAAGCAGCTGGCGAGCGGGGTGAATGCCCGGCCCGCCACCGGCCATTAAGCGGGGATATCCGGTTCCACCAGCGCCACCAGCTGGGTCAGCGACTCCTGCCAGCCGAGATAGCACATCTCCAGCGGGATGGCGGCGGGGATCCCCTCCTGCACCACCGCCAGCTCGCTGCCGCAGCTCACCGTGGTCAGGATGATGGAGACATGGATCACCCCGGCGAGGCCGGGCTCATCGAAGCGATCGGTGTAGCGAATCCGCTCGCCCGGCACCAGTTCGAGGTATTCACCGCCGAAGGTCTGGTTATGGCCGCTGGCGAAGTTGGTGAAGGACATCCGGAACGAGCCGCCAACCCGGGCATCCAGATGCTCCACCTGACAGGTAAAACCGTGGGGCGGCAGCCATTTGGCCAGCGCCTGCGCCTCGGTAAAGGCCCGATAGACCCGCATCGGCGGCGCCTTGATGACGCGATGAAGTCGCACTGTTCCTGTTGTCATGTTCACCTCCTTGCTGGATTGAGTCCCAAAGGATAGTCGCCAGAGCGGGAAACGCCCCATCGGGCGGCCCTCCCCTGCGCTAGAAGGGGCCGTTGCTCTCGCGCAGCTTGTCGGGCAGGCCGTCGTGATCGCCCAGCTCGCGCGCGGGTACGTCGTCCCAGTGCAGCTTGCCGAGGGTGATATTGCGCTCGGGGTGGACGGCGTAGTGGATGCGGTTATCCTCCCGGTCGGTATCGCCGATGCAGAGCAGGCGGACAATCTCTTCGGTGTTGTTGATAAAGGCGTGGGCCAGCCCGTCACCGGCCTTGAAGCCGACCGAATCGCCCGGTTGCAGCCGATAGAGCACGCCATCGAGCCAGACATCGGGGATGCCTTCCAGCACGTGGACGAACTCGTCCTCGGTCTTTTCGGCGTGGGGCCAGCTGGTGCGATGGCCGGGCTCGACGATCTCGTGGTGGATGCCGATGCGGCTGAAGCCAAAGTGCTTGCCGAGGGCGCAACCGCGCGACAGGGGCTCCTGACTGCCGGAGTAGTAGCGCGGCTCCTGCTCTTGCAGCTCGCTCCAGTGTTTGATGCAGGGGTGGCGGTTCATAGTAGTTCCTTATGATGCTATGAGGGGCAGTTAGAAAGGGTCGTTGCGCTCGCGCAGCCGGTCAGGCAGCCCATCGTGAGCACCCAGCTCCCGCTCGGGCACGTCATCCCAATGGCGTGCACCAATCTGGCGGTTGTACGCGGGGTGCAGGGCATAGTGGATGCGGTTGTCGGCGCGATCCCGATCACCTACGCAGAGCAGTCGTACCGGCTCATCGGTATTGTTGATAAAGGTGTGGGCCAGCCCGTCACCGGCCTTGAAGCCAACCGAGTCGCCCGGTTGCAGCCGATAGAGCACGCCATCGAGCCAGACATCGGGGGTGCCTTCCAGCACGTGGACGAACTCGTCCTCGGTCTTTTCTGCGTGGGGCCAGCTGGTGCGGTGGCCGGGCGCCACCAGCTCGTGGTGAATACCGATGCGGCTGAAGCCAAAGTGCCTGCCCAGTGCGCTGCCGAGGGACATCTGTTCCTGACTACCGGGATAGCATCCCGGCTCCGGTTCTTGCAGTTCGCGCCAGTGTTTGATGTTGGGGTGACGGGTCATAGCGATTCCTTTTCTATGAGGGGGTGGTCACGGAAGGGTCATCCTAACTGCCAAAATGCGGGGGAGAAAAGCAGAAATCGGTCAGCTCGTTGCGCAGCGGATGGTATGGTGACGGACTCGGCAACGGGCTGATCACCCTGCTGACAAGGGCTGCGAGCCGTGGCGGCGGCCCGCCAGCGGGCCAAAAAAAGAGGGAGCCGCTGGCTCCCCTCTCGATGATGTCGGTGCTTACTTGCCGAGCTTACTTGCCAAGATTGTCGGCCAGCTGTTTGGCACGGTTGGCCGCCCACTGGTCGATCATCTTCTCCATCTCCTCGGCGGTGATGGGCGAATCCTTGTGGGTGGTATCCGGGGTCTCGCGGGCATCCATCACCCGCACCAGCAGCTTGCCGCTCTGGGAGTCGAGCAGCTGGGCCATGCTGCCCACCTTGAGCAGGTAGGGCTCCTTGCCGATCACTTCGCGGGTGACGTTGATGGCGATCTTGGCCGGCATCAGGTCACGTAGTTTCGGGTCGGGGCGGGTCAGGTCGAAGTTGGTGACGGCAGCCTGGATCCGCATCACTTTCGGGCCGGGGGCGGTGGCGATCTTGACGCCGTGCTTTATCAGTTCGCTCTGGAACTTGTCGTGGTAGTAGCGGCCAATCTGGTTCTGTTCGTTGGCGGTCAGCAGATACCACTGGCCATTCTCCTGCCGGATAAACTGCAGCGGATCGAGCAGCACCTCATTGTATTGGCGCAGGTCAACGCCCGGCTCCTTGTAGACACGCTGGTTGGGGTTGCTCTCGCTCGGCTGGAAGGCTGTCAACGGGATCGCCTGCAAGCTGTGGGATACCTGATTCTTGACGGCGCAGCCACCCAGCAGGGCCGCAGCCACGGCAACCATCACGACCTTTTTCATATTTGCTCCTGCATTTTACTGTTTGTTTTTGCTGTGGATTTCGCACCACATGGCTGGAGAACCCGTGCCGGATGCCGCCAATGTCACAGAGAAATAACCTATTCATCACCTTCCCACAAGGGACAGTTCAGGATTGTTCAGCTCACATCCAAGTTGTCACAATTGAGGCACTTTTGTACAGGGTCAGCCAGGGTATGAACGGCAATCTGGCGAGGGTTCGGTTGTTTAATCCGGCTAAATGGGGCTGCGCAAAGCGCTCAGTTTTTTCAAACGATGGGGGCCAGCGAGCGGCGTGAGTTGAACGGGGGAATGCCCTGGAACGGGCGATGACCGATCATCAGCCATCTTGCGCAAACTTGCCTGCCGCCGGAGAAGCGACAGGGCACTCCTCTTCAGTTATCCAGATCCCAGGGGCACTGCTTGACCAGCCCCTCTTTGCCGCTGGCGACGATCGCCTGCTGCACCATCCGTTTGTAGCGATTCTTGATATGGGCGGGCAACGCGGGCACCAACAGCCGCTCGTCAAACTCCGGCAGCGGGCGATCCGGCAGCACCGCCTGCTCCTGCGGGCTGAGGGGCGGCCGGGAGGCCATATTGCTGGCCGAGATGGTGGGCGTGCCCACCAGCATCTGGCGTTGCAGCGGCGCGCTCAGCAGAAAATCCACCAGCAGGTAGGCGGCCTTGAGCCGTGCGGGATCATCCCCGACATGGCGGGCGATGGAGATCGCATCGAGGGCATAGATGGCCCCCTCCTGCACCATGGCGATTCGCCACTGCTGCTCGTTCTGCTTGTTGCACTCCACCAGCTCCAGCCCCCAGGTGGTGGCAAAGGTCTGCTGGCGCAGATCCTCACAGCGGTTGGCCTGATTGAACCAAAAGCCGCGACTGGCTTGCAGCCGCTGCGAGAGCTGCTGCTCCACCTCTTGCTGCAAGGTCTTGTCGGCCAGCATCTCGCCGCTGGCAAACAGGGCGGGCGACTTGCCAAGGGAGAGCAGCACCGAAAAGAGCAGCGGCTCGAACTGGTCGCAGAACTCGGCAAACTGGTCCGGCGGCGAGCTGTTGGCGAGCACCTGCCAACTGGTGGGCGCTTGCGGCACCTGCTTGCTGTCATAGGCGAGGCTGAACATGGCGTAGGAGAAGGGCACCGAGTAGTTGCGCTCCCCCTGCTTGTCATACTCGGTGTTCTTGAGGGCGGGCTTCATCTCGGCGTAGTGCTGCAGGCGACGGAAATCGATGGGGAGCAGCAGCTTGAACAGCGGCTGGTGATGGGCCTTGTAGAAGTAGCTGGTCGGCAGCACCACATCGGCGCTGCGGGTGCGCAGGGCGCGGTAGACGCTGTCGAAATCGGTCAGCAGCGGCTCGATCCGGCTGACCGTCGCTTCCACCCCATGGGCTTTAGCGTAGTCGGCAAACTGTTGTTCATAACCCGCTGGCAGATAGCCCCACTCCAGCAATTTGAGCTGAACCGGGGCCGCCAGCGCCGGGGTCATCCCCAACAACCAGCAAAGAGGCAGTAGACGCATGGCCGGGTACTCCTGACAGGTAAACCTTGTTGGAGTATAGGCCCATGCGCCCACTCGTCAGGCCACCAGCTCGGCTCCCATGCTCGCCAGAATGGAGAGGCTGACCACCGCAAACAGCACGCCGGTCACCAGATTGAGCGGTCGCTGCACCCGCAGCAGCAGGCGCTGGGCACGATCGGTGGAGAGGCTCCACGCCAGCAGCCCGAACCAGCAGAGGGAAATGATGAAGAGCTCGCCCACCAGCAGGCTGCGGGTCATTCCGTCCACCTCTGGCGTCACCATGGCGGCCAGCAGACCGATAAAGAACACCAGCGCCTTGGGGTTAAGCAGGTTGGTGGCAAGGCCAGTGCGCACGCCCCTGCCCCAGCCGCGCAGCTCGTTGGCGGCGCTGGCCATCAGGGTGCTGCTCTGCTGGCGAGCCGCCATCAGGGCACCCCACCCCAACCAGCCCAGATAGAGGGCACCGCAGCACTTGATCACCATAAACAGCAGCGGATGGCTGGCAATCAGCATGCTGATCCCGGTCAGACTCAGGGTGGCGTGCACCATGATCGCCAGCGAGATGCCCAGCGCCGCGCCAAGAGCGGTCGGCCGGTGCAGGCTGGTGCGCAGGATCAGGGCGAAATCGGGGCCGGGGCTGGCCAGTGCAATCAGGTGCATCAGGCCGAGGGTAACGAACAGACTGGTCAGCATAACAACTCTCGCTTTAACGACGGAGAGCCAGCATGGCGGATCAGCGGGGGGCGCGGCTTGTAAAAGATTGCATCTGGGCACGAAATTCGGCGGGTGTCAGACCGAATGCCTGGCGAAAGCCGTGGTGGAAGTGACTCTGATCGAAGAAACCGACCGCCAGCGCCACCTCGCTCACCGCCATCCCGCTCGCCAGCAGCCGTTTGCCCTGCTCCAGCCGCAGCCGTTTCAGCCAGGCGTAGGGGGTCATGCCGCTGCGCTTCTTGAACTGGCGCAGGAAGGCGAAGCGGTCGAGCCCAAGCAGCCCCGCCAGCTCTTCCAGCGAGTGGGGCTCGTCGAGGGCGGCCATCAGGTAGTCGCGCAGGAATCGCAACTGGGGATCGGCAAGCTGGTGTACCTCGGGGGCCAGATGCAGCAGCTCCCCCAGCAGGGCGAGCAGCTGGCTCTCGATCAGCAGGCCATCGGCCTTGGGGTTGTCGAGATAGCCGTGCAGCTGGGCAAAGCTCTGATAGAGGTCGGGGCGGCTCTGCAATCCCTTGTCGAAGAAGGGTTCCGGCTGCTCCGGCAGCCAGAGCGCCAGCTGCTGGGGATCGATGGCGAAGACCCGCACCTCGTACCCTTCCGGCAGCAGGCTGAGGCCGTCGTGCACCTCGTCCGGGTTAACGGTAGAGAGCACCCCGCGCACCAGATGGTGGCTGTTTCCCTTGTGGATAAACTTCTGGCCACCCCGCTGCACCAGCCCGATATGGTAGTCGAGATGGACATGGCGGCCGTAGCTGAACGCCCTGTGGTGGGAGTGTGACAGCTCGACCCCCGGCAGGTGCGGGGATTGCCAGTAGCGGATGAGGGAATCGGTGGTATTCATGGGTTATAGATACACCAGAAGCGGGCCTTGGACTTGTAGATTATTGCACGCAACCCCCTCTCAACGCCCCCACAGCCGAGGGGTTGGCTCCACCAGCGAGGCGAGCGGCACCCGCTCCACCATCTGACGCATATGTTGCACCAGCTCGGGATTGCCATCCCCCAACGACTTGTTCAACACGATATGCACCTGCAGCGGGGTGACCGGCAGGTAGATGAGGCGGGTCGCCGCAGGGAGCTTGGCACGAAAATGGTTGGCGGAAATATCGTTGGAGAAGAGTGCGGCATCAATCCGCCCGCGCAGCAACTTCTGCATGTTGCCATGCTCCCAGCTGAGCTGGGATAGGGTGTCGATGTGGATCTGCGGATGCTGCAACAGCGGCGGCACGATCGCCTGACTCGACCAGCCGATAGTCGTGCCGAAGAGATCTTCCTGCCGTTCGACCGAGTGAAGCCGCGATGGCACCAGTACCACCAGCACCGGCCGCAGCAGCAACAGGTGGGGGTCGATATAGCGGAAGTGACGGGCACGCTCGGGGCTGTAACTCAGCAATGGGGTCAGATCGCACTCGCCGCTCTCGAGGTTGCTGAGCAGCCGCGCCACATTGAGCCCCTGCCACTCGATGGTGCGCCCGATCGCAGGTTCGATATGACGGCGAAAGTAGTCTATCACCGGCCCGGAGACCTTGCCCTGCTGATCGATGGTGACCAGCGGCGCTAGCTGAAAGACGCATCCCCGCAGTGGCGCGTTGATCGCCACAGCCTGGCTGATGGTCATAAGAGGGAGAAGAAGTGCCGATAGCAGTAATACCAAACGCGTGCCCGAACGAGAGATGCCCATAAGTGCCGACCCGATGCCCTGATAGTCATCAGCATGGCACAAGGCAAATGAGCGGGCTATCCGCTCCCGCCGCGCTTCGGCCTCTTGCCCCCCCTACTCCCATGACCAATGGGCCCCCGTTTTATTGAAGTGAAAATCAATAATTCCGCGGCTTTGATGGATTTTGGTCTCTTGAGATATAGTGCGGCCCCATTCATCAAACCGGCGGGTGAGCGCCCAGCCGGACAGGTAAATTCATGAGACTGTTTTTGCTGTTGTTGTCGTTGTTTGCCACGACCGTAAATTCTGATGAAAAGCCGCGCCTGCCCTATTACGACTGGGGTCGCTGCCCGTTTGAAGGTTGCACCTATCAGACATGGACCACCAAGCAAGAGGTGATCGTCAGAGCCGAGCCATCCCTGACGGCCAAAGCGCTGTTCCGGCTACCCCGCGGCCAACAGGTGGAAGGACTGACCGGGGTTGTCATTACCGAACAACCGGGGATCGTCGAAATACTCAGATCGGTCAAGCTGGGCTACAGCAAAGAGGGCAAAGGGCCGCTGTTGAATATGAAGGCAGGGGAAACGCTTTATATCCTTGGCGGACTGGGCGAAGGCAATAGCCTGTTCTGGTACAAGGGCAAAACCTACATTCTCGATTATGACTATGCGCGCAAAGAGATCAGATACGGCCGGTCACCGCAGAACCAGTGGTGGGTAAAAATTCGGGACAAGCAGGGACGTGAGGGTTGGGTTGCCGAAGCCAAAAACTTCGCCCATATGGACCGTTTCGAATAGTGATAGCCAGCCCCCCGAGATCGGGCCTGGCCGTGAATGACTCACTGCTTGGGTTGCAGCTTCATCTCTTGCAGATATTCCAGCACCTGGGTTTTGTAGTCCGCCTGATAAGAGAACTTGGTGCTGTCGCACGCCGCGATCAGGTTCACCGCGCTGCAGAACAGGGTGGCCGCCAGCAGCCCCTTGCCAAGCCACTGCGGATAACGACGGCTCCAACGCACCAGCAGCAGCAGGATCGGGAACAGGGCGTAGGGGAAGATCAGCATCAGGTGCCAGTAGTTGAAGATGATGGGCGAGAGCGCCGCACTCACCAGCACCGCCAGCACCGCCGCCAGCGCATAGAGGCCGAGCCAGCTCTCGCCATCCACTGGCACGCGATCACTACGCAACAGACGCGGCTTGAGTTCACGCCACAGCTGCCAGTTGGCCTTGGCCGCCAGCAATACGGTCGCCGAGCCTACCCCGTAAATCACCACCCGCCACAGCCAGACTGCCGCCATCTGCAGGTATTCGTGCCCCGCCAACCAGATGAACTGGGTATCGTTGACCAGCTTGCTGGCAAACAGCCAGGAGCCGTAACGCAGCCAGTAGAGCACTGATTTCAACACCGGATAGACATGCACCAGCCCCCAGCCGATATAGCGCTGGCGCGCCTCGGGATCGACGTTCTGGGTAATATGGCTGTTGCTCATCACTTCCATGGCGTAGGGGATCAGGGAAGCACCGATCAGCAGGGTAGCGACCACCACCCCGCTCCAGCTCACCTTGAGAATGCGGCGCCAGAACAGATAGGTGGACATTACCGCCAGCAGCGGCCAGGAGTAGTGCAGCTGCATCGCCATGCCGATGGCCAGCAGGTGAACGATCATGTGCCAGAAGGAGGCCCGCTCGCGCATATGCCAGGCAGACCAGCAGTGCATGGCCGAGAAAAGGAACAGATAAGAGGGGTTGTAGAGCAGACTCTCGTACTGGAACCAGGGGTTGAGCCAGCAGAGCACCAGAAACAGCAGACGCACCCTGTCATCAAACACCTGACGGATCACTGCATCAAACAGCAGGAAGCCGACCAACCGCATCACCAGCAGCAACACCATGGGGGCATAGGGAGAATCCCACAGCAGCAGCGGCCCGCCAATCAGCCAGGCCGACAAGCTCCCCGGCACATTGCCCACCGCACTCGCCGCATTGCCATAGCTGAGCCAGACCCCCTCATAGGCCCCAAGGTAGCCCTTATAGAGCATCTGGGTCTGGTCGCCGGTGAGGAGTTGGTGATCGGAAAACAACCAGGAAAGCAGCAGCCCGGCAAATATACAGGCCGCGAATAATGCGTTATGGTATCGCCCACTAAGACCAATCATTGATCCATACCTATTGAAAAAATTGCTAACGACTTTAACAGTTGCCACCTGATTTTGCTCGTTTACGATTCACATTTTTAGTAGATTTACCAGTCAGTTATGAGACCCGCGGAGCAGTTATGACCCCACCAGTTAAAAAGTTTTTATTCATTGTTGAAGACTTGTATGGTGGTGGTGCGGAAAAGGTTTTGCTCAATACCGCATCATTGCTAAAAGATGCCGGTGCAGATGTAACCTTGTTTACCTTGCGGGAAAAAATAGATCATACGTTGCCCGACAATATTCATCCTATCGACCTTGGCATTGTCACAAAACTGACCAAAGCCATATCCAATATTGCGGTTGAAAAAATACAAGCATCGCTGATCCTGAAAAGAATCAAAGAGATTTCACCTGACGTCATCATCTCATGCTCATGTGATAAAATTACCAGACACCTGCCTGATACATTGAATATCTATTACTGGATCCACGGAAATGTCACCGGCTTTGCCAAAAACAACGCCAAAGGATATGGAAAATTCAAGCGCTTCTATAATGGCAAGAAACTGATCTGCGTATCTCGTGGCATCGCGGACGACATTTTACAAAATGTAAAAGCCACACCAAAATCGTGTCAGGTTATATACAATCCGTTTGATATCGAGAAAATTCAGGCGTTGGCTAATGTGCCTTTCAGCAAGCCATTCGACAAGTATTTTATCCATGTCGGCACCTTCGAAGAGCGGAAACGCCATGATCGTCTCTTGCAGGCATATCAGCTAAGCGGCGTTGACACACCACTCGTCCTGATGGGAAAAGGGGAGCGGCGTCCTCACATTGAGGCCATGATCGAGGAGATGAACCTTGCCAACAAGGTGAAAATCATCGATTTTCAGAAGAATCCCTATCCCTATATCAGGGCTGCCCAAGCACTTATCCTGACATCGGATGCTGAAGGATTGCCAACAGTACTTATTGAAGCACTTATCTGCCATACCCCGGTGATCAGCGTGGATTGCCCGTCTGGGCCGGCAGAGATATTGACGAAACCACTCGATAAATTTCTAATCCCGATGGAAGATATCAGTGAACTGGCCATGGCAATTACAAGTGTTGATCGAATAAGAATTTCCATTGATTCAAACTGTTATCAACCATTTTCTAGTGAAAGTGTGACCGAGCAGTTTATATCTTTATGAGAAAGAGTTGGGGAAAACCCCAACTCTCTATAGATAATCAGCCACCCATTTGTTAAATACTGTTTTAAATTCAGCAACGTTTATAAAATTTACGTCTTGTTGTGCAGACCTGGTTTCTGCGTAGATAACACTTGCGCGAGGATTATTTGGATGCCACTCCACATTTTCTGGCATCCCGAAATTATCATTGTAAATACCAAGAACAGGTTTATTCAAACCTGTTGCAATATGCACTGTTGCAGTATCCACAGAGACCATACCGGCACAATGCCTTGTCTGTGCAAAGAGGGCAGCCAGAGATGGTTTTTCATGATCACTAACAACCCTGGTTGGGTCACAAACATGAGATAAAACTCGTTCAACGTCCCTTTCACGCCCAGGTGGATACAAGAGACAAATGTTGTAATTTGATGAATCAAGCATCGTGTTAATTAACGCTATACTTTTCTCAACACTGAAACAACGGGATGTCCCACTGCCATATGGATTGAAACACAACGTTTTATTACTTGGCCACCAAGAGCCAACCCGATCCTCAGCATCCTGACACGAAGGCACTATATAACTGGTATCAGGGTTAGCAATCCCCATATGCTCCAGCAGCACCTTAAATTTCTTAGCGAAGTGCATTCCTGCTGTTTTTTGGCCCAGCTTGATATTAATACAGTCAAGCTCATCATCGACCCCTGCTACATTTTTGCTCCCAACTTTGGAGATGAAATAAAGGTCTTTCATCTTCATCTTTTGGCTAAAATGCACAAGATAATCCACATCCCCAATTTCATTGGCTAATTTTTTGAGCTCCATATAGCCAGCCCTCTTGGGTATTTCAAAGACGTAATCAAAGTTAAAAAAGTCTCTAAACAATGGTGCCATTTCAGAGCTGGTAATGACATAAACTTTCCGCTCCGGAAATTTACTTTTAATCTCCCTTGCTACCCAGGAAGAGACGATTGCATCACCAAGCTTAGCATCCCACCTAACAAAAACAGTGGCACCATGTGATGACGATCTCACTGATGAATGACGATCAAAAAGTAAAATACCCAGCTTGCGGCGAAGTGTATCTCTCCACAACTGCAAAGTTCTAATCACAACTATTACCTTAATTACTTTATATGTTGACCATAATTACGATCATCAATCGTCGTATCAAAATACCCCACATCTAAGCAACATGGTTCAATACCTGACGCATTAAGTGCATTTAATTGAAGCCGTCCCGTCAAGTAATCAGATGGCATTCTTACAGGATAGGCACATTTCAATAATTTTCGCGCACCAGCCAGATTTAATATATATCCGGCTGTCGATATAATTCCTCTATTTGATTTTTTACTCGGTCGAAGATAACGGGATAAGCGATAACCCTCTGGTAATTTCCTAGCCCAAGGCCACTGCTTTGCTTTTCCATGATGAATAAATATAATTTCTGAAGATGATTTTTTTATCGCCCCCTCCACAACATTCTTGAAATGCATGTGAAGATGAATATCATCCTCTAATATGATAGCCCTATCTATATTTTTTTTTACCATCATTTCATAGAGTCTGATATGACTCAATGCACAACCCACCTCACCCAAGCTTAAGGAATGCCCACAAAAGACCTTAGCCAGCTTCAGATCGACCTTAGAGAGATCGTTATCATTCAGTAACTTTCCATCTACCGCATCAAAAAAAGTAAAAGACAATCCTAAACGAGCCATTTGTTTCTCAATAGCTTCACGCCGCTCATGGCTTCGCAACAAACTGATGACAAAAATTGGAATCATCGAGTACCTCTAATATCATTTGGACCACAAAGCCATATGAACAACAGCCCCAGCGCATATAGTAACAATGTATTTTGATGCTCAAATGGAACATCACTCACACTGCCGATGGCAAAGGAAAGTGGTAACAATACACCAACCGAACTCACACCCCAACATTTTACCGCCCACCACATGGGCCATCCCAAGAATAGTAGAAGTGCCACGCCCCCAACCGTCCCACGAATGATCAAGTTTTGCATATATTGATTGTGAGAATGGGCCAACACAGGATTGAGTAATAAAGGAGAGCTAACACCGGATGCAACCAGTGATTTTTTTATGGCATCAAACCCATCAGTTCCCACCCCAAGAATGGGTGAGGTTAGAAAGCCTTGCCATGCTCCCTGCCATGCAACTAGGCGTAGCCCCCAAGAGGTATCATACTGCCCCTTCTCTGCGTTACTGAGATCGGAGATACTAGCCTGAACTCGTTCTTGCAACACAGAACTCTGGTGGTAAAAAGCAGTTCCGCTGCCCAATATCAGAAGCAAAAAAACAATATATTTTAGTGGTTTTTTTATTGCCTTAACAATCACCATCAAGCCAATAATTGTCATAAATGCCAGCCAAACACCACGGCTCTGCGAAGCATAGAGGCTGTAGAGCGCCATCAAGACAGATAACAATGCACACCCTTTCTCCCACCCAAGCAGAGACTTTTCTCTATGTATCCCCCAAGCCAGTAGTGCTATCACCAAGCTTGCTTGTGAAAATAGTATTGCATTGGTAAATCCCTCAACCCTATAGACACCCTGAGACTGTTGCCACAAACTGATACAGCCCATTCCTACTCCACCCAGCATGATGGCGTATCGACTAACTTTTAGAACGATTTCTTTTCTCGGTACCAAGAGGCCGAATAAGGCAACATAGCCAAGACTGCGCATAACTCCATACTGATCACCATGAATAAGACGGTTTATTTGAATAAAAGCAGCATACCCAAGAAAGAGCCATAGAATGCGACGATCATGTAGCCCTACATCCCTGCTCTTACAAATGACCAGATTCACAATGCCAGCCAAAATAGAGATAACCAACATATTGGAAAGGATTGTCTTGCCGTTAGGTAGTAAAAAAAGCCCACAAAATGTAAATGCCAAGGTCAAGGAAAAAAGTGCTGTGGTCAGACGATCAATCCTGACCTGTAAGACTGAAGACATTGATTACTTCCTGAATACATAATTTCCGCGAATTTTTCGCCATAACCCAAACACATCTGTGCGGGGAAAGATGGCGATCCGGCGGATCTGGAAAGGGTCCTGGTGCATTGCTTTGGGGCCGCTATTGGTAGCGACGGCAAAACGATACCCGGCGGTGATAGCCTGCTCCTTGGCACTCTCGTTCATATCTCCGTAAGGGTAGGCAAACGAGAGCAACGGATGGCCAAGCAGGGCCTCCAGTTGGCGTTTATTCTCCTGAATTTCATGGGCTTGTTGTTCGGGTGTGAGCTTGCTCAAGCGGGGATGGGTCAGGGTATGACCACCAATTTCCACATGACCGCTGGCGGCCAACGCCTTGACCTGCTCATCACTCATCAATGAAACCTTGGTGTCCGGATTGGTCGGATGCTCCACATCCCAACGGTTATAGCCTTCACCGGTAACCACGTACACCACGGCTTTGTAACCATATTTTTCCAGCAGCGGCAGCATGCGGGTCAAGTTGTCCTGATAGCCGTCATCGGCGGTGATCATCAGGTACTTCTTGCCGTATTGCAGACGGTGGATAAAGCCTTTGTCCGCCAGATCGCCGAACGTCAGGGTTTCGTAGCCGAGCCACTTCATCAGGCGTAGGTGCTTTTCGAACATGGCGATCGGCATCCAGGTACCGTGCACTCCTTTCTCGCAATCCTGCTCGATAAAGCGGTGGTACATGATGACGGGCATCTCCCGGTGCAAGGTTTCGACTACGGCATCCTGATAGATGGTTTCGAGGCCGGATACTACCCCCTGCAAGCCATACTCATCCTGAATGCGCTGCCGAATGACTTCCGGCACCGTATTGCTGGCCAAGGCGGTCTCGATTTCTCCCTTCAGGGCAGCAAAATCGATAGCCAGATCCTTGGGGCCGATATCGCCAAAATTACTCGCCAGCGCCTCGTCCAGATTTCGTTCCGTCACCAGACCAATGGCCCTGGCTTCACCAATGGCAAAGGCGGGCCGACCGCAGAGCAGTGCTTCCATCGCTACCCGACCGGCGCCGATCACCAGATCGCAACTCGCCAGCAGAGCGGGCACATCCTCGACATAACCGACAAACTCGGCGCGTCCTGCGAAACGGGCAAAGCGCTCAGGCACTTTGGTACCGCTGACAATCCGCACCCGACAGGTATCCAGGTCGAGCACTTCCTCGAGCAGACGGTAACAGAGCTCCCCCTTGGGGCCGCTCAGGCGCCCGATGATGGCAATCACCGGCTTTGGGTTGTCCGGCACAGGCACAGGCTGGAATTTGTCGGTTTCGATACCGTTGCGCAGCACCTGCACGATCGCAGGATCGACCCCCAGATTGTCGACAATCTGATGGGCAATATCCTCACAAACAGCAACAGCCCTCAGCCCAAGGGCATGGAACGCCTTGCGCGAAGCGTGCACCGGCTGGCGACCATGAACCGTGGTGATCATCGGGGTGCCAGTCAGCTTGCAGGCCACATAACTACTCCAGCCGGAGGCGCGGGAGTGAGCATGCACCAACTGAATATGATGCTTCTTGATGAGATAGATGAGGTAAAAGACGTGCCAGAAGCGGCGCAGAATGCTGCGCTTGTTGAATCTCAGCTTGAAGACGGGGCCAAGCGTCGGCTTGGTCAGGGTATCTGACACATAAAAGACGTTGTGACCACGCCGTGTCAGTTCGTTACCGACCGTGGTGGCATAGACCTCGGCGCCCGTGACTTCGAGCTGGGAGAGTGCCATCAATATATTCACCCTACACCTCCGTTAACAAGACTCGAATGAAGGGTGCAACTGGAAGGATGTTTGCTCCCCCCATCTAATAATTGCTCGATCTGCCTCATACTCTCCCCAAGATTGAAAATCTTGGCTCGTTCCTTCGATAAGGAACTATATGTTGATAGCATTTCTTTATTTTCAATCATTTTTCGTATTGCCAATGCAAGCGCATTTGCATCCCCGACAGGAACGAGAACACCATATTTCCCGCCATCGAGAGCTTCATTAGGTCCAGTACAATTTGTTGATACAATGGCCTTCCCCAACGCCATTGCTTCTACGAGTACAACTGGGTAACCCTCATAATGTGAGGACATAACGAATAGATCGCCATCAGCAAGATATGGATATGGATTTTCCTTGAATCCAAGTAATTTAGTACTATCACCAATATTATTAATATTGATAAATGACTCTAACCCAGCTCTATCATCACCTTCTCCCAAAATTGTAAGGTGATATTTAACCCCTGCATCAATATTTATTTTATGAGCAGCCAGCAAGATGTCGAATCCTTTTTGGGCATTGCATAGCCGTCCAATAGCAATAACTTTTATTTGCCCCTCACTCGTAATAGGCTCACGACTTTTCCTCATTATGCCTTCTATATCAACAGGATTATACACCACTTGAGTATATGGTTCCACTTCAGGATACAATTTCAATAATGCATTCTGTGCACCTTTAGAGACACAGACAATGTTATCCATTTTTTTATAAACGGTACGCTCAATTTTTCTGGAAAGAATTTGATGGTACAACAAGTCTATATGGACCCATGCCATCTTTCGAACAACAGAGTTCAGGTGCGATAACAACAGAGAGCTATTACCTTCCAAAAATGCGATACCAACATCATATCGTTCATTAAATACGACATTTGCTAACCATTTGCTATTTAGAACGAAATTCCACCAGCGTTTTTTAATAGAGAAAAGAATTCTACGCTGAAACAACCCCGATGGTTCGGTCGGCAACAGAAATTCTACTTTTACATTTTTCGGAACTTGAGATAAATATACACCCTCACACCTTAATAACAGCAGCGTAATAGCGTATTTACTAAAATCCAAACGCTTAAGCGTTTCAACAAGGACCTTTTCGGCGCCTCCTCCGCCCAATGTTTCCATTATAAATAAAACTTTTTTCTTCATGCTAACCACATAGGAAATAATGAAAAAGCCGCCTCATTGGCGGCCATTCCGCAAAAGCGAATAATCATGCCCGGTTGAGCCAGGCCATGTAATCCGCTACCCCTTCGGCAACGGTTTTGAACTCGGCGTCATAACCCACGCTGCGCAGCTTGGTCATATCAGCCTGGGTGAAGCTCTGGTAGCGGCCCTTGAGGTGATCCGGGAAGGGAATATACTCAATGGCTCCCTTCTGATGATGCTTGATCACCGCTTCGGCCACGTTCTGGAACGGCTCGGCACGGCCGGTACCGCAGTTGAAGATGCCGGAGTGCTGCGGGTTCTGCCAGAACCACAGGTTTACCTTGCAGACGTCGTCAATATAGATGAAGTCACGCATCTGGCCACCGTTCGGGAAGCCATCGCAACCTTCGAACAGCTTGGGATTCTCGCCCTTCTTCACCTGGGTATTGAGGTGGAAGGCAACGGAGGCCATGGAGCCTTTATGCTGCTCGCGCGGGCCGTAGACGTTGAAGTACTTGAGGCCGACAACCTGAGAGTTGATCTCCGGCATCCAGCGGCGCACGTACTGGTCAAACAGCTGCTTGGAGTAGCCGTAGACGTTGAGCGGCTGTTCGAACTTGGGATCTTCGATAAAGTTGTCATTGCGGCCACCGTAGGTCGCGGCAGAAGAGGCGTAAATAAACGGGATTTCACGCTCGATGCAGTAGTGGAACAGATCCTTGGAGTACTCGTAGTTGACCTCCATGATGAACTTGCCGTTCCATTCGGTGGTAGCAGAGCAGGCGCCTTCGTGGAAGATCACCTCGATACCGTTGTCCCACTCTTCAAACTCGTCGCCGGAGACGATGCGAGCCTGAAACTCGTCCTTGTCCATGTAGTCAGCGATGGTCAGATCGACCAGGTTGACGAACTTGGTGCCGTCGGTCAGGTCATCAATGACCACGATATCGGTCCGTCCTTGAGCGTTCAGCTGCTTGACCAGATTGCTGCCGATAAAGCCAGCACCGCCAGTTACTACGATCATGGAGTTTGCCTCTCGTACGTTGATGGCTACATGTGACTGCTTGTTAAAGCTGTGTATAGTGAGCCAATTTGAAATTGCCGAAAAGTTTATCACGGGCCGTCCGGGGATTCGACCTTGTTCAAAACTGCCCCGAGCGGAACCTGTTGGAGGAATGAGTGATGAAAACCAGAGACAGGATCATTCACAGCGCGACCGAGCTGTTCAACGATCAGGGTGAACGCAACATCACCACCAACCACATTGCGGCGCACATGGGTATCAGCCCGGGCAACCTCTACTACCACTTCCGCAATAAAGAAGACATCATCCACTCCATCTTCGACCAGTATGCCCGTCACCTGAGCGAGAGCTTCGTGCCGACCCGCAACCGTGAAATCACCCTACAGGATCTGATGGGCTATCTCGATGCCATCTTCTATCTGATGTGGCAGTTCCGCTTCTTCTACGCCAACCTGCCGGACATCCTGAGCCGTGACGAACCGCTGCAACAGAAGTACCTCAAGGCCCAGGAGCAGATGCGTTCTTCAGTGGTCGCGCTGCTCAGAAGCCTGCGCGAAGGGGGCATTATCGATGTCAGCGATGAAGACCTGCCGGATCTGGGACAGACCATCAAGATGGTGGTGACCTGCTGGATCCCCTTCCAGATTGCCCAGGCCCCCAACACCCGCATCACCAAACCGCTGCTCTATCAGGGCGTGTTGAAGGTGCTGTTCCTGCTGCGCCCCTATGTGCAACCCCAGGTAGCCGGACAGATCCAGCAGCTGGAACTTCACTACCGTCAGCTGGCCCAACCAGCTGGGTGAGATCTGTTTCACATTTGTTGAATATCAGCACAATCATTTGAATTTACCGCAACAGATTGCAGTAAAATGTCGCCCTCTGTTGATACGCAGCTGAAATAGCCAATAAGGATCGAGGATGTCTAACGGATTCTATCGTCACCTGACCGAGCAACTGAACCAGGTGCAAGCTGAAGGGTTGTACAAGCAGGAGCGCATCATCACCTCCGCCCAGCAGGCCAGCATCGCCGTCGGTGGTGAGCAGGTACTGAACTTCTGTGCCAACAACTATCTGGGGCTGGCCAACCACCCGGATCTGATCGCCGCCGCCCATCAGGGACTCGACAGCCACGGCTTCGGCATGGCCTCGGTGCGCTTCATCTGCGGCACCCAGGACCAGCACAAAGCGCTGGAGCAGAAGATGTCAGCCTTCCTCGGCACCGAAGACACCATCCTCTACTCCTCCTGTTTCGATGCCAATGGCGGTCTTTTTGAAACCCTGTTCGGCGCCGAAGATGCCATCATCTCCGATGCCCTCAACCACGCCTCCATCATCGACGGCGTGCGGCTGTGCAAGGCCAAGCGCTATCGCTACGCCAACAACGACATGGCCGAGCTGGAAGCCCAGCTAAAGCAGGCTGACGCCGATGGCGCCCGCTTCAAGCTGATCGCCACCGACGGTGTCTTCTCCATGGATGGCGTCATCGCCGACCTCAAATCCATCTGCGATCTGGCGGACAAATACGATGCGCTGGTGATGGTGGATGACTCCCACGCCGTCGGCTTTATCGGCGAAAACGGCCGTGGCACCCACGAATATTGCGGCGTGATGGATCGGGTCGATATCATCACCGGCACCCTGGGCAAGGCGCTCGGCGGCGCATCCGGCGGCTATACCTCCGGCAAGAAAGAGGTGATCGACTGGCTGCGTCAGCGCTCCCGCCCGTACCTCTTCTCCAACTCGCTGGCCCCCTCCATCGTTGCCGCCACCATCAAGGTGATCGACATGCTGGCCGAGGGTCACGACCTGCGCGCCCGCCTGAAAGAGAACAGCCGTTACTTCCGCGAGCGGATGAGCGCCGCTGGCTTCACTCTGGCTGGCGCCGACCACGCCATCATTCCGGTGATGCTGGGGGATGCCAAACTGGCCTCCGAAATGGCAAGCCGCATGCTGGCAGCTGGCATCTATGTGGTGGGCTTCTCCTTCCCGGTCGTGCCCAAGGGTCAGGCCCGCATTCGTACCCAGATGTCTGCCGCTCACACCCGCGAGCAGCTGGACAAGGCGATCGACGCCTTTATCCGCATCGGCCGTGAACTCGGCGTTATCTGATTTGAATCAAGGGGCTGCAGCCCCTTTTTTCTGCATTCATATTGAAGGAACAGCCATGAAAGCACTCTCCAAACTGCACAAAGAGGTCGGCATCTGGATGACAGATGTGCCGGCTCCCGAGCTCGGCCACAACGACCTGCTGATCAAGATCCGCAAAACCGCCATCTGCGGCACCGATATCCACATTTACAACTGGGACGAGTGGTCCCAGAAGACCATTCCGGTACCCATGGTGGTCGGCCACGAATATGTTGGGGAAGTGGTCGCCATCGGTCAGGAGGTGCGCGGCTTCGCCATCGGCGATCGGGTCTCCGGCGAAGGGCACATCACCTGCGGTCATTGCCGCAACTGCCGCGCCGGGCGCACTCATCTGTGCCGCAACACCATTGGTGTTGGTGTCAACCGCCCGGGCGCCTTTGCCGAGTATCTGGTGATCCCCGCATTCAACGCCTTCAAGCTGCCGGACAACATCCCGGACGAGCTGGCCGCCATCTTCGACCCGTTCGGCAATGCGGTGCACACCGCCCTCTCCTTCGATCTGGTGGGTGAAGATGTGCTCATCACCGGTGCAGGCCCCATCGGCATCATGGCTGCCGCCGTCTGCCGCCATGTGGGTGCGCGCCACGTGGTGATCACCGACGTCAACGAATACCGGCTGGAGCTGGCCCGCAAGATGGGCGCCACCCGCGCGGTCAACGTGGCCAAGGAGAAGCTGGCCGACGTGATGAGCGAGCTGGGCATGACCGAAGGCTTCGACGTGGGGCTGGAGATGTCCGGCGTCCCGAGCGCCTTCCAGGAGATGCTCGACAAGATGAACCACGGCGGCAAGATCGCCATGCTTGGCATCCCGCCCTCCACCATGGCCATCGACTGGAACAAGGTGATCTTCAAGGGGCTGTTTATCAAAGGGATCTATGGCCGCGAGATGTTCGAGACCTGGTACAAAATGGCCAGCCTGATCCAGTCCGGGCTGGATCTCTCCCCCATCATCACCCACAGATTCCACATCGACGAATTCCAGCAGGGGTTCGATGCGATGCGCTCCGGCCACTCCGGCAAGGTGATCCTGAGCTGGGATAAATAGGACGTTTCACCCCTTGGTTACCCGAAACCCGGCGAATGCCGGGTTTCTTTTTATCTCCACCACCCGAATTGCCGTGATATTGCCCAAAACTTTGCACGCAGAGTGTTTAACACTTCACACACAAGCGTTTAAATGGCTGTAACTATTCGGTTATAATCCCGTCGTTTACATGGATAATAAAAGACTGCTGGGAGTATATGAGCGTGTTGAAAAAACTGAGCTATTTGCTGGCTGTCGGGATGACGGCCGCCAGCTTGTCTGGGGCAGTGCTTGCTGCCGATGAGATGTCACCGGAGGCCATTGCCGAGCGGATCAAACCAATCGGTCAGGTCTATACCGCCAAGGATCTGGAAGGTATTGCCGGCGCGAGTGCTGCACCTGCTGCGACTGCCTCCTCCGGTCCCCGCGATGGCGAAACGGTATACAAGGGCGCCTGCTTTGCCTGTCACGACACCGGTGCAGCCGGTGCCCCCAAACGGGGTGACAAGGCAGCCTGGGATCCTCGCATCGCCCAGGGCATTGATACTCTCAAGAAACATGCCATTGAAGGCTTTACCGGCAAGTCCGGCATGATGCCTCCGCGCGGCACCTGTGCGAACTGTAGTGATGAAGAGATTGAAAACGCCATCCACTACATGATCGACAAGCTGTAAGTATTTGAAAGGGCCGCAATTGCGGCCCTTTCAATCTATCGGCTTCCGACTACTCTTGTAAGGTAGACATATCGGGAGTTGCACATGTCGTCCCAATCCATCGAACCCCACTACTCAACTCCTCTGTTGGCGTTGGTCTCTGCCATTATGGACTTCCCGGCGCCACAAACCGCCACGTCTGACGATTACGATGCCCTGATCCAGCAGATTGACCAACTCTGCCCGCTGCAACATTTCGGCATGCTGGGCCTCTCCGATACCGGCCTGAACTGGCTTTACGCCTACAAGGTCAGCGACATCTTCAAACAACAGCTGGGCCGTGAGCAATCCCGCATCACCGATCAGCTCACCCAACTGGATGAGGCCGAAGGGTGGTGCGTCTTCCCCATCGAGCATGGCCAGATACAGTGGTTGCTGGCTCGCGGCACCCCTGCCGACCTGCCGACCCTGCGTCTGCTGCTGGAGTGTCTGGCCAAGCGGCTGACCGAAACCCAGGCGGGATCCCATCTCACCGAGCTCCCTTCGCCGCTGATCCGCAAAGACCCGAACTGGAAAAAGAAAATCGAGAGCATCAGCCGCATCATGCGGCTCGCCAATACCCTGCCGGCTCAGGCGCTCTTCTCCCAACTGGAAGCGGTACTGCGCCAGATGCTCACCATTGAGGACATGCTGCTGGTCAGGTTAACCAGTCAGAAGCTGGAAAAGATCTACCCTGCACATCCCCATCAGGGAGACGAGTTCATCAGCGGCTTGTGCCACAGCACCAGCAATATCGAGGTGAGCAGGGAGTCCCGCTACTGGCACAGCATGCCGCTGCGGCTGCAACAACAGTACTTCGCCCACTTCATCATCAGCACGGCTCAACCGCTGGAGACCGACGACAAGCTGTTTCTCGACTTCTTGCGTGGCCAGCTCACCCTGCTGCTGGAGCTGAGACGGATCCGCCAGCAGCTCAACGACATCAATACCGAAGACTCCATCAACCAGCGGCTACAACAGCTGCGTCAGACCAACCTCAGGCTGCAAAAGCAGCTCAAGCAGCATCAGGAGCTGGAACGGCGGCTGCAATTCGATGCGCTTCACGACCCGCTGACCCAGCTGCCCAACCGCGCGCTGTTGATGAACCACCTCAACCATGCCATGACCCACTACAACCGCTACAAATCGCCGGGATTCGCGGTGATTTTTATCGATGTGGATCACTTCAAGCAGATCAATGACACCCTGGGCCACAGTGCTGGCGATCAGCTGCTCAAGGAGGTGAGCCGCCGCCTGCAGACCTGCATCCGGCAAAATGATCTGGTGGCCAGACTGGGGGGCGATGAGTTCGTCATCTATCTGGACAGCAGCAAGAGCGATGATGACATCAGCCCAGTGCTCAACCGCATTATCAGCCGTCTCTCCTACCCGTTCCGGCTACTCGGCAACGAGTTGAGCATTACCGTCAGCCTTGGGGTATCGAGCGTCTCCGAGCAAACCTCAGATATCAGCCAGCTGCTCCATCAGGCCGATCTGGCCATGTATCAGGCCAAGCGCAATGGTCGCAGTCGCATCGTCAGCTACTCGGATGATTGCATCAACCAGAACTGGAATTCGCCGGAAGAGATGCTGGCCAGAGCCCTGCGGGAGGGGCGTATCGTCCCCTACTTCCAGCCGGTGATCCGGCTGCAGGATAGCCGCCTGACCGGACTGGAGGTGATGGCGCGCTGGCTGACCGAGGAGGGGATTCTGAAGGATGCGTTCGACTTTATTCCGCTGGCGGAGCAGTGCGGCCTGATTCTGGAGCTGGATTACCAGATCCTGCGCCACACCTGTCAGCAACTGAAGAACTGGCTGCCAATCTCCGGGCAGAGCAAGTTCAAGGTCGCCATCAATCTGTCGGGCAAGCATCTGGTCAACCATGACCACATCATGCGGCTGATGGGAATTATCGAAGAGGAAGGGGTCGCCCCCGGCTATCTGATTTTTGAATTCAACGAGCGGGAGCTGTCGCGGCAAGATTCCGATGCGCTGGCATCCCTGCATGACCTGAGGGCCAAGGGTATCCAGATCAGCCTCGATGATTTCGGCACCGGCTTCTCCTCCCTCAACGCTCTGTTCCACTTCCCGGTGGATTACATCAAGGTGGATGACAGCTTTACCCAGAGGATGCTGCAATCGCCCAAAGATTTGGCGCTGATCCGCGCCATGCGGGATATCTGTCAGGATCTTGATTACACCCTGGTGGTCGAGGGGATCGAGAACCAGCAGCAGTTGCAGAAGCTGATTGATATTGGCTGCCGGATGGGGCAAGGGCGCTATATCTCTCCGCCCATGCCGGGAGCAGACATAGTGCCGCTACTGACCCCGGCCAATCCTTAGGGTTAATCCTTCTTGAACAACGCCCGCAGGTTGGCAACACCGACCTGCCCCTTCTGCTGGCGCTCCTCGGCAGTCACCTTCTTCTGGTTTTCCCATTCAAGATCATCCTGCGGCAGCTCCAGCAGGAAGCGGCTCGGCTCCGGACGTACCGACTCGCCAAACTGACGCCGCTCCTTGCAGAGGGTGAAGGTCAGTTCGGTCTGAGCCCGGGTGATCCCCACGTAGGCGAGACGCCGCTCCTCCTCCACATTGTCCTCGTCGATGCTGGTCTGGTGGGGCAGCAAGCCCTCCTCCATCCCCACCATATAGACATAGGGGAACTCCAACCCCTTGGAGGCATGCAGGGTCATCAACTGCACCTGATCGGCGTCGTCCTCCCCCTCGTTGCGCTCCATCATGTCACGCAGGGTGAGGCGAGTGACCACCTGAGCCAGCGTCATCGACTCCTCCAGCTCATCCCCTTCCAGCATCTCGGTGATCCAGCGATAGAGGGTGGAGACGTTCTGCATCCGCATTTCGGCCGCTTTCGGGCTGGGGGAGGTCTCGTAGAGCCACTCTTCGTAGTGGATCTCCTTGATCATGTCCCGCACCGCCTCCACCGGATTGCCACGCAGCGCCTGATCGCCAAGGCGTACCAGCCAGTTGGTGAAGGCCTGTAATGCAGTGAGGCCACGGCCTGAGAGGTGCTGCTCCAGCCCCAGCTCGAAGCTGGCGGCAAACAGACTCTTGCCGCGCTGATTGGCATACTGACCCAGTTTTTCGAGGGTAGTGGGGCCAATCTCGCGGCGCGGCAGGTTGACCACCCGCAGGAAGGCGGTGTCCTCGTCCGGATTCACCAGCAGCTTGAGGTAGGCCATGATGTCCTTGATCTCGGTGCGGGAGAAAAACGAGGTGCCGCCGGAAATACGATAGGGAATGCGGTTAGTCATCAGCGCCTTTTCGAAGATGCGCGACTGATGGTTGCCCCGATAGAGGATGGCGTAATCCTTGAACCGGGTGCGGTTCATAAACTTGTGGCCCATCATCTCGGCAGCGATCCGCTCCGCTTCGTGCTCCTCGTTCTTGGCGAACAGCACCTTGAGCTTCACCCCCTCATCAAGCTCGGAGAAGAGCGCCTTGTCATAGACGTGCGGGTTGTTGGCGATCAGGATGTTGGCGCACTTGAGGATCCGCCGCTTGGAGCGGTAGTTCTGTTCCAGCTTGATCAGCTTGAGGCTGGGGAAATCTTCGCTCAGCAGCACCAGATTCTGCGGCTTGGCACCGCGCCAGGAGTAGATGGACTGGTCATCATCCCCCACCACGGTAAAACGGGCACGCTCGCCGACAATCTGCTTCACCAGCTCGTACTGGCTGGTGTTGGTGTCCTGATACTCATCGACCAGCAGATAGCGGATCTTGTTCTGCCAGCGCTCACGTACCTCCTGATTGCTCTTGAGCAACAGGGTCGGCATCACGATGAGGTCATCAAAATCCAGCGCGTTATAGGCCACCATCTGGCGGTGATAGCGCTCGTAGAGCTGGGCCATCAACACCTCTTCCGGCCCGTGAGCAATACGCATGGCGCGGGCGGGCAGGATAAGATCGTTCTTCCAGTTGGAGATTTGGCTGATAAGGGCCGAGAGCTTGTCCTTGTCGTTGTCGAGCTCGTCTTCAGTCAATTCTTTCAGCAGCGCCAGCTGGTCGGTATCATCGAACAGGGAGAAGTTCGCCTTGAGATTCAGGCTCTTGTGCTCCCGACGAATGATATCGAGACCCAGAGTATGGAAGGTGGAGACCATCAGCCCCCGCGCCTCCTTGCGACCCAAAGTCTGGCCGACCCGCTCCTTCATCTCCCGCGCCGCCTTGTTGGTAAAGGTGACCGCAGCGATGTTGCGGGCGCTGTAGCCGCACTGCTGCACCAGATAGGCAATCTTGTTGGTGATGACGCGGGTCTTGCCCGATCCGGCACCCGCCAGCACCAGGCAAGGGCCGGAGACATACTTGACCGCTTCGTTCTGATTGGGGTTGAGCTTCATGGGCCGGATCTCTTGGCTTATGATGAGGGGCGGCATTGTACCAGAAATCACCCGATGAGCCGTACCTGCTGCACGGCAGGCAACCGCCATTCCGGCTTATCGCGCCTTGTGTTCGGGCGCTATTTTCAGGATCATGGCCGACCTTTCGAGATGATGACTTTTTCCGGATGATGAGGGGAGCATGAATCAGCAACAGCACGACCAACTGCGCAGCCAGTTTCCGGCCTTGGCGCAGGAGGTAAACGGCCACCCTCTGGTCTATCTGGATAACGCCGCCACCACCCAGAAACCGCAAGCGGTACTGGATGCCATCGCTCACTACTATCGGGCCGACAACGCCAACGTGCACCGTGCAGCCCACGCCCTGAGTGGCCGCGCTACCCGCGCCTTTGAGGCTGCCCGCGAGACTGTCACCCGCTTTATCAATGCGCCCCGCAGCCATGAGGTGATCTGGACTCGCGGCACCACGGAGGCAATCAATCTGGTGGCCCAGAGCTGGGGGATGAGCGAGCTCAAGGCAGGGGACGAAATTATCCTCAGCACCCTGGAGCACCACGCCAATATCGTCCCATGGCAGCTGGTCGCCCAGCGCACCGGCGCAGTCATCCGGGTTATCCCCCTCGATGAGCGGGGCGATCTCGATCTGGCCGCCTATCACGCCATGCTGGGGCCACGCACCCGGCTGGTAAGCGTGGCCCACGTATCCAATGCCCTTGGCACCGTCAATCCAGTCAAAGAGATGGTGGCAGCAGCCAAGGCAGTCGGCGCTCTGACCCTGATCGACGGCGCCCAAGCGGTGGCTCATCTCGAGGTGGATGTGCAAACCATCGGTTGCGACTTCTATGCCTTCTCCGGCCACAAACTCTATGGCCCGACCGGCATCGGCGTGTTGTGGGGCCGCACCGAGCTATTGGAGCGGATGCCGCCCTGGCAAGCCGGTGGCGAGATGATCGATCGGGTCAGTTTCAGCGGCACCACCTTCAATACCCTACCCTTCAAGTTCGAGGCGGGCACCCCCCATATCGCCGGTGCTATCGGCCTCGCCGCCGCCATCGACTTTGTGATGGAGCAAGACCGGCAATGGCTCGCCAACCATGAACAGGCACTGACCGACTATCTGGTCGCAGGTCTGCAACAGGTGCCGGGGCTACGTCTGGTCGGCGAACCCGGCCAACGCGCCGGTGCGGTCTCTTTCTTGCTCGACGACATCCACCCGCAGGATGCCGCCACCCTGCTCGATATGCAGGGGATCGCCCTGCGAGTCGGCCATCACTGCGCCATGCCATTGATGGAATCGCTCGGGATCGGCGGCACCATGCGCGCCTCGCTGGCTTGCTACAACAATCGGGACGATGTCGACGCCCTGCTGGCCGCCCTGCACAAACTCAGTGACTTCTTCTAAGGCAGACAACCGAATGAGTGACCTCGCAAGCTATACCCAGATTGGCCTTGAGCCCAACGCCGACACCATCCGCCAGCAGTTTGCCGCCGCCCACGGCTGGGAGAACCAGTATCGGCTCATCATCCAGCTCGGCAAGCAGCTGCCAGCGCTTCCCGCCGAATGGCAGCAGGAGGAGTTCCGCCTCAAGGGGTGTGAAAGCCTGGCTTGGCTGAAGGGAGAACAAAGCGAGGATGGCTGCTGGCACTTTGCCTGTGATTCCGATGCTCGCATCGTGCGTGGCCTCATCGTCATCGTGCTGGCGGCACTCAACCACCAATCGTCTGCGGCGATCCAGGCATTTGATATGGAAGGGTATTTCACCGAACTGGGACTTGAGAAACACTTGAGCCCGTCACGAGGTAACGGGCTCAGAGCGATCGTACTGGCGATCCGGGAACAGGCTGTCTAACCCGCTCTGTTCAGTGGTCGATTAAGCTTCGCCAATCGATCCAGCTTCTTCATTCCCGCTCTCTTTCTCGGCTCGGGCGCCCCGCTCGGCAATCTTCTTCAATACCCGGGACGCGGCAACCAGCCCGAAGGTTGCCGTCACCGGCGTCACGGCGCCAAAGCCGGAGGCGCAATCCATCTTCATGGTGCCATCGCTGGCCGCTTTGGCCTGACAGGTGCCACCATTACCATCCGGATAACTCAGCTGCTCGGTTGAGAAGACACACTCCACCCCGAATTTGCGCGCCGGATTCTTGCTGAAGTTGTGCAACCGGCGCAGGTCGGAGCGTACCTTGGCCGCCAACGGGTCTTGAATAGTCTTGGCCAGATCCGCCACAGTGATCTGGGTCGGATCCATCTGCCCGCCGGCACCACCGGCCACAATTACCGGTATCTTGTTGCGCTTGCAGAAGGCAATCAGCGCCACCTTGGCCTTGACCGAGTCGATGGCGTCCACCACATAGTCAAACTCCCGCTTGATATGCTCGGCCAGATTATCGGCAGTGACGAAATCATCCACCTCGATCACTTCGCAATCCGGATTGATGGCGCGAATACGCTCGGCCATCACCTCGGTCTTGAGGCGACCGACCGTCCCCTGCATAGCGTGGATCTGGCGATTGGTGTTGGTGATGCAGATATCGTCCATGTCGATCAGGGTGATCTGGTTGATACCGGCGCGGGCCAGCGCCTCGGCCGCCCAGGAGCCTACGCCACCGATCCCCACCACACAGACCTTGGCTTGGCTAAAGGAACGCAGTGCGTTCTGACCATAAAGACGGGCAATGCCCCCGAATCGCTGTAGATATTCTGCTTTCATACCACCACCTTGCTTGAGGGCGGCCATTATAACGACAACCAACGCCAGCGGCGATGGCAGAACCGGAGAAAATCGGGGAGAAAAAACAGAGAAAACGGCAGGGAAGAGAGAATAAAAGGTCAATTATCAGACGACTTTCTGAATTACAGGCAATAAAAAACCCCGCTCGATGAGCGGGGTTCTTAAATTTGGTGCCTGGCAGTGTCCTACTCTCGCATGGCGAATGCCACACTACCATCGGCGCTACCGCGTTTCACTTCTGAGTTCGGCATGGGATCAGGTGGTTCCACGGCGCTATGGCCGCCAGGCAAATTCTTCAATCTGTGAAAGCTGATGTAAGTAGTATCGTATTCGTTACAAGGCTCGAAACACTTCTTGGGTGTTGTATGGTTAAGCCTCACGGGTAATTAGTATGGGTTAGCTCAACACGTCGCCGCGCTTACACACCCCACCTATCAACGTTGTGGTCTCCAACGGCCCTTTAGGACCCTCAAGGGGTCAGGGATGACTCATCTCAGGGCTCGCTTCCCGCTTAGATGCTTTCAGCGGTTATCGATTCCGAACTTAGCTACCGGGCAGTGCCACTGGCGTGACAACCCGAACACCAGAGGTTCGTTCACTCCGGTCCTCTCGTACTAGGAGCAACTCCCTTCAATCATCCAACGCCCACGGCAGATAGGGACCGAACTGTCTCACGACGTTCTGAACCCAGCTCGCGTACCACTTTAAATGGCGAACAGCCATACCCTTGGGACCGACTTCAGCCCCAGGATGTGATGAGCCGACATCGAGGTGCCAAACACCGCCGTCGATATGAACTCTTGGGCGGTATCAGCCTGTTATCCCCGGAGTACCTTTTATCCGTTGAGCGATGGCCCTTCCATTCAGAACCACCGGATCACTATGACCTACTTTCGTACCTGCTCGACCTGTCCGTCTCGCAGTTAAGCTGGCTTATGCCATTGCACTAACCTCCTGATGTCCGACCAGGATTAGCCAACCTTCGTGCTCCTCCGTTACTCTTTGGGAGGAGACCGCCCCAGTCAAACTACCCACCAGGCACTGTCCGCGAGCCCGATTCAGGGCCCTGCGTTAGAACATCAAACATACAAGGGTGGTATTTCAAGGACGGCTCCAGCGCAACTGGCGTCACGCCTTCAAAGCCTCCCACCTATCCTACACATGTAGGTTCAATGTTCAGTGCCAAGCTGTAGTAAAGGTTCACGGGGTCTTTCCGTCTAGCCGCGGGTACACCGCATCTTCACGGCGAATTCGATTTCACTGAGTCTCGGGTGGAGACAGCATGGCCATGGTTACACCATTCGTGCAGGTCGGAACTTACCCGACAAGGAATTTCGCTACCTTAGGACCGTTATAGTTACGGCCGCCGTTTACCGGGGCTTCGATCAAGAGCTTCGCTTGCGCTAACCCCATCAATTAACCTTCCGGCACCGGGCAGGTGTCACACCCTATACGTCCACTTTCGTGTTTGCAGAGTGCTGTGTTTTTGATAAACAGTCCCAGCCATCTGGTCACTGCGACTCCCAACTGCTCCATCCGCGAGGGACTTCACTGTCAAGAGCGAACCTTCTCCCGAAGTTACGGTTCTATTTTGCCTAGTTCCTTCACCCGAGTTCTCTCAAGCGCCTTGGTATTCTCTACCCGACCACCTGTGTCGGTTTGGGGTACGATGACTTGTAATCTGAAGCTTAGAGGCTTTTCCTGGAAGCAGGGCATCAATGGCTTCCACACCGTAGTGTGTTCGTCTCGTGTCTCAGTGTTGTGTCTCCGGATTTGCCTAGAAACACCACCTACGCACTTTCACCAGGACAACCGTCGCCTGGCCCACCTAGCCTTCTCCGTCCCCCCATCGCAATTACAAGTCGTGCAGGAATATTAACCTGCTTCCCATCGACTACGCCTTTCGGCCTCGCCTTAGGGGTCGACTCACCCTGCCCCGATTAACGTTGGACAGGAACCCTTGGTCTTCCGGCGAGGAGGCTTTTCACCCCCTTTATCGTTACTTACGTCAGCATTCGCACTTCTGATATCTCCAGCATACCTCTCGATACACCTTCGCAGACTTACAGAACGCTCCCCTACCACTCACACATAAGTGTGAATCCGCGGCTTCGGTGCCTGGTTTGAGCCCCGTTACATCTTCCGCGCAGGCCGACTCGACTAGTGAGCTATTACGCTTTCTTTAAATGATGGCTGCTTCTAAGCCAACATCCTAGCTGTCTGAGCCTTCCCACATCGTTTCCCACTTAACCAGAACTTTGGGACCTTAGCCGGCGGTCTGGGTTGTTTCCCTCTTCACGACGGACGTTAGCACCCGCCGTGTGTCTCCCGGATATTACTTACTGGTATTCGGAGTTTGCATGGGGTTGGTAAGTCGGGATGACCCCCTAGCCCAAACAGTGCTCTACCCCCAGTAGTATTCGTCCGAGGCGCTACCTAAATAGCTTTCGGGGAGAACCAGCTATCTCCGAGTTTGATTGGCCTTTCACCCCCAGCCACAGGTCATCCCCTAACTTTGCAACGTTAGTGGGTTCGGTCCTCCAGTTGATGTTACTCAACCTTCAACCTGCCCATGGCTAGATCACCCGGTTTCGGGTCTACACCTTGCAACTAGACGCCCAGTTAAGACTCGGTTTCCCTACGGCTCCCCTATACGGTTAACCTCGCTACAAAATGTAAGTCGCTGACCCATTATACAAAAGGTACGCAGTCACCCCGAAGGGCTCCCACTGCTTGTACGTACACGGTTTCAGGTTCTATTTCACTCCCCTCACAGGGGTTCTTTTCGCCTTTCCCTCACGGTACTGGTTCACTATCGGTCAGTCAGGAGTATTTAGCCTTGGAGGATGGTCCCCCCATATTCAGACAGGATGTCACGTGTCCCGCCCTACTCGATTTCACATCAAGGTTGTTTTCGTGTACGGGGCT
>NZ_CP077221.1:2937500-3012500 GCF_019046985.1 Aeromonas sp. FDAARGOS 1417
ATTGCTTGATTCAAATTGTTAAAGAGCGTCACGCTTGTCGCGTTGAGGAGGCGCATATTACACTCCTCACTTCGAAAGTCAAGCGATTGTTTTCGCTTTTCTTTCGGCGCCCACTTCGCTAGGAAGCTGGCTCATCAGTTCGGCGTGTTCCGCCGTGCTGGTAGGGGCGCATTATAGGGAGCCGCGCCGGGATGACAAGAGGAAAACTGCAAAAAATGGCACTTTTTTACAGTTTTCCGGTTCAACCGTTGTTTTATTAAACAAAAGCCCCGCATCGGCGGGGCTGTTTCGGGCAAGAAACCCTGAATTCACATCACGCTGCTACCTTTTTGACCAGAATTCGCGGGCAAAGCTGCGCACCTTTTCCCAATCGGTAAATTCAATGTCCTTACTGGTGTCGGTACTGCCACCGGTAATCTTCATGATCAGCTGGATGATGCGCGTCTGCCACCAGTTATAGCGGGAGTACTGCAGCGCACCGGCAAAGACGCCCAGGGTTTTCGGCTTCCAGGGAGAGAGGCGCAGGAACTTCTTCATATAAGCATTGGTTTGCGGCGTCTGCTTCTCTGGCTTGCGGGCCGTCAGGTTGACACAGAAGAAGGCCGCATTGGCCACCTCCAACTGCTCCTGATGAGCGTGAATAAAGCTGAACAGGCTGGGGTGGAAGTTGCCATAACGGATAGAGGCGCCGATCAAGACCTTGGCATACTTGCTGAGGTTGCACATCGGCAAGGTGTGCAGGTCGTGCATCACCACTTCGCATCCCGGCATCTGCTCCAGCATGACATCGACTATTTTGCGGGTTTGGCCATCCCGAGAGGAATAAAGCACCAGAATCTTGTCCATAACAACCTCAACTACGCCAGAATGCAGGAGTAAACAGTACCAGAAGCGTGAAAATTTCCAATCGGCCAAACAACATGGCCAACACCAGTACCCACTGGGCCGCTGGCGAGATATTGCCGAAGTTGGCTGATACCTCTCCCAAACCCGGGCCTACGTTGGTGAAAGCCGCAGCAACAGCGGTGAATGCGGTCACTTCGTTCAGCCCCGTCATCAGCAACAGCAGCATGAACATAAAGAAGAGAATAATATAGGTGGCGAAGTAGCCCCACACCGCCTCGACGATACGCTCGGGCACCGCCCGATTCCCCAGCTTCAAGGTATAGATGGCTCTGGGGTGAACCAACCGCTTCAACTCGCGCATCCCCTGCATGAACAGGATCATAAAACGCATCACCTTGATGCCGCCGCCAGTACTGCCCGCACAACAGCCGATAAATGCTGAGAACATCAGCAGCATGGGCAGGAACGAGGGCCAGTCGGCATAGGTCGTGGTGCTGTAGCCGGTGGTGGTCCCCAGAGAGACCGCCTGGAAAAGACCGTGATTGAGCGCCTCTTGCCAGGTGGCGTAGTGTCCGTGGGTCAGCAAGGCGACAAAGCAGATCATCACCAGGGTCGCCTGGATGGCCAGAAACACCTTGAGTTCAGAATCGTAAAGGTAGCGACCGAGCCGCACCGGGCGGTGAGAGAAAACGGTAAAGTGGAGCGCAAAGTTCACGCTGGCCAGCAGCAGGAACACCACGGTAATCAGGTTGATGACCGGACTGTTGAAGAAACCGATGCTGGCATCGTGAGTGGAGAAGCCACCGACCGACAGAGTCGAGAACGAATGGCAGACCGCATCGAACAGCGTCATTCCGGCGAGCCAGTAGGCCAGCGCACAGAGTGCGGTGAGCAGCAGATAGATGAACCAGAGCGCCTTGGCCGTTTCGGCGATGCGCGGCGTCACCTTGGTATCCTTCACCGGCCCCGGGATCTCGGCGCGATAGAGCTGCATGCCCCCGATACCCAGCAGTGGCAGAATGGCCACCGCCAGTACGATGATCCCCATCCCCCCCAGCCACTGCAGCAACTGGCGATAGAACAGGAACGCCTTGGGCAGATTATCGAGCCCGGTCAGTACCGTTGCCCCTGTGGTGGTCAGGCCGGAAAAAGATTCGAAGAAGGCCTCCGAGACTGACATATCCGGCACATCGCTCATGATAAAGGGCACCGCCCCCACACTGCCCAGCACGGTCCAGAACAGCACCACAATCAGAAAGCCCTCTTTCGAGCGCATCTCCTTCTTGTGATAGCGATTGGGAAACCAGAGCACCACGCCGAGCAGCAGGGCGATCAGAAAAGAGCTGACGAACTCGGCACCACCACCATCCCGATAGCCAAAGGCCACCAGTGCAGGCAACAGCATGGTCGAGCTGAACAGCGCAACCAGCAGGCCAACAATGCGAATAATGCTCAGAATGTGCATTACAGCTCCCTTTCCCCAATTAAAGAGCGATGGATTCTAGCCATCTAAGGGGCTGAGGGATACCCGCCCATGAGTCCGGTCGGTCAATTCACGGTCCACCTGAGCCCAAACTGAGGACTCCCACGCCACCTGCAAGGTGACCTGCTGACCGTAATCGGCCGCCAGCAATTCGCCATTATGGCTGCTGATCAGCGACTCGACCGTCCCCATGTCACCGTAATCGCAGTGAATGAGAGAGGGAGTGCGCGGCACCTTGAGCAGGGTGGGCAGTTGCTTGAGGGCGGCACCGACGCCGCCCCCATAGGCTTTGACCAGTCCACCGGTGCCAAGCTGGATGCCGCCGTAGTAACGCACTACCACGGCGCAGATTTCACCGAGCCCCGAGCCCATCAACTGGGCCAGGATCGGCTTGCCCGCAGTACCGGAAGGTTCGCCGTCATCGCTGAAGCCATAAACCTGACTATCTTGCGGCGCACCAGCCACAAAGGCCCAGCAGTGATGGCGCGCGGCCGGATGTTGGCGCTTGATCTCGTTGACCCACCCCTTGGCCGCCTCGACGGTCGGGGTGTGGGCGATCAGGGTAATGAAGCGGCTCTTCTTTATCTCTTCGGTCAACTCCAGCGGGGCAGCCGGAATGGAGTACGCTGCCGCCATCAGAGTCCTGCTTGTCTGGTCATGTTCTCCACCCCGTTGGCGTGCAGCACCACGTTGTCTTCGATGCGGATGCCGCCGAACGGCCGCAGCGCCTCCACCTTGTTCCAGTTGACCCGTTTGCCCTGTTCGCCCTGACGCAGCGGCTCCAGCAAACTGTCGATGAAGTAGAGTCCCGGCTCGATGGTGAACACCTGATCCACCTCCATCACCCGGGTGCAGCGCAGATAGGGGAACAGCTCGGGCGCCGCCAGATGGGTGCCGCGCTCATCCTGCATGAAACCGCCCGCATCGTGTACCTGCAGACCGAGGAAGTGGCCGAGGCCGTGAGGGAAGAAGACGTTGGTCACCCCGGTGTTGATCATCTCGTCTACCGACATGTCCACCAGCTCGGTGGCTTGCAGCAGGCGCGCCAGCTTGTGGTGCATCTGCAGGTGCAGCTCGCTGTAGCGGCGACCCGGTTTGATCTCCTTGATGATCTCCTGCTGCTGCTCGTCGAGGGCTGCAATCAGATCGGCGAACTCGCCGCGCCGCCACGCCCAGGTGCGGGTGATGTCGGAGGCATAACCGTGAAAATCGACGCCGGCATCGATCAGGAAGGAGTGACGTTCCGCATCGGGCACCCGCACGGCGGACAAATGGGTGTAGTGAAGGATGGCTGCATTGCGGTTGATGGCGACGATATTGCCGTAGGGCGCCTCATTGGCCCCCTGCCCGACCGCTTTCATGTAGGCCAGATTGATCTCGAACTCGCTCGCCCCCGCCATAAAGGAGTCCTTGGCGGCGATATGGCCGCGTACCCCGATCCGGTTCGCCTCACGAAGACACTCCAGCTCGTAGGGGGTCTTGTAGGCGCGGTGATAGTGCAGGTAGTTGAGCACCGCCTCCGGATTGGGCTGGGTCAGCCCCAGCAGCTCGGCCACCTCCAGATGGCCCCCCAGATAGGCCCACTCCTGCTTGTTGGCAGGTAGATGGTCGGCCACCTGTTCCGGCCGGGTCAGGAAACGAATATCGAAGAACTCGACCCAGAAGGCATTGGGCAGATCCGCTACTTTGTGCCAGAAATCCACTGGGCGGTAGAACAGCAGGATTGGTTTGTTCACCCCGTCCACCAGCAGCCAGCAGTGGGGATTGTCCAGCACCGGCAACCAGGCTTTGAAATGCGGGTTTACCTTGAACGGGTAATCCTGATCATCGAGGAAGATGCGGTGAGTCTGGCCGGAGTGGATGGCCAGTCCGCTGAGCCCCTGTTGTTGCAGAATGTCGCGGGTGCGCTGCTGCAAGGTATCGAGGTGCTGGGCAAAAAGTTGGCTGTAGCTGCTCATGGCGTCCTGCTCCGAGGTGAATGTGATTGCAGCATAACATCAAGCGCTTGGCGGCTCGACCCGTCAAGCTGCCGCTTCGTGAGGTAACGCATACGTTACAAACGTGTTTGTTATCAACACAAAACCAATCATTAACAAATCAAAAACAATTCAATACACTGCCGGTAGATACATGAAGTCAGGGATTACTCATGGACAACCTCTGCCTGTGGCAACCGGATCCGCTCGGGATGCAGCAATCCAACCTCTACCGTTTTATGGCGGAGGTGAACCGTTTCCACGGCTTGCAGTTGCAGAACTACCCGCAGCTTTACCAATGGTCGGTGGAGAAGACCACCCGTTTCTGGCCGCTGGTATGGCAGCACTGCGGCGTCAAGGGCGAACTCGGCAACATAGTGGCGGAGAACCGTCAGGATATGCAGCGCACCCGCTGGTTCCCCGACAGCCGCCTCAACTTCGCCGAAAACCTGCTGCGCCGTCAGGACGAGAGCCCGGCTATCATCTCCCGCATCGAAGGTAGCCCAAGTCGCACTCTGAGCTGGGGTGAACTGGGGGAACAGGTTGCCCGGCTGGCTCAGTGGCTGCGTCATCAGGGGATTGGTCGTGGCGATGTGGTCGCCGCCTATCTGCCCAATATTCCGGAAACCGTGGTTGCCATGCTGGCAACCACCAGCCTCGGGGCGATCTGGACCTCCACCAGCCCCGACTTTGGCGAGGCCAGCGTGGTGGAGCGCTTCGGCCAGACCCGACCACGAGTGCTGTTTGCGGTGGATGGCTATCGCTACAACGGCAAAGCTATCGACATTCAACAGAAGGTCGCCAGCGTGGTGAGCCAGATCGGCAGCATAGAGCAGACGGTGATGATCCCCCTGCTCGGCAACCCGCTGCAGCTTGGCCACGACTGGCAACAACTGCTGGCGAGCCAGCACGATGCCCAGCTCACCTTCGAGCCGATGGCTTTCAATGACCCGCTCTACATCCTCTACTCCTCCGGCACCACCGGCAAACCCAAGTGCATCGTGCACGGGATTGGCGGCACCCTGCTGCAACATCTGAAAGAGCACCAGCTGCACTGCGACATCAAACCGGGGGAGCGAATTTTCTACTTCACCACCTGCGGCTGGATGATGTGGAACTGGCTGGTGAGCGCCCTCGCCTCCGGTGCCACCCTGGTGCTCTATGACGGCTCGCCATTTTACCCGGACGGCAACGTGCTGTGGGATCTCGCCCGCGACGAGCAGGTCAGCTTGTTCGGTACCTCGGCCAAGTATCTCGATGCGCTGCACAAGCAGGGTTACGCCCCCATCAAGACCCACGACTTACCGCACTTGCGGCTGATCTGCAGCACCGGATCTGTGCTGTCGCCGGAGGGGTTCGACTACGTCTACCAGCAAATAAAGCTAGATGTGCAGCTCAGCTCCATCTCAGGTGGCACCGACATCTGCTCCTGCTTCGTCATCGGCAACCCGCTCAGCCCTGTCTATCGCGGCGAGAGTCAGGGGCGCGGCCTCGGTCTCGCGGTGCAGGTATTCAACGAGGCGGGTCAGCCGGTACAGGGGGAGAAAGGCGAGCTGGTCTGCACCAAGCCGTTCCCGGCACAGCCCATCTACTTCTGGGGTGACGAGAACGGCGACAAGTACCACGCCGCCTACTTCGAGCGGTTCGACAACATCTGGTGTCACGGCGACTGGATCGAGCTGACCCCAACCGGCGGCATTCTGTTCTACGGCCGCTCCGACGCCACCCTCAACCCGGGCGGCGTGCGTATCGGCACCAGCGAGATCTATCGCTACGTCGAACAGCTCGACGAGGTGGAAGAGAGCATCGTCATCGGCCAGCAGTGGCAGCAGGACGAGCGGGTGGTGCTGTTCGTCAAGCTCAAGGCGGGCTGCAAGCTGGACGAGCCGCTGCGCGAACGGATCCGCCAGCAGATAAAACAGCACTGCACCGCCCGCCACGTGCCCGCCCGCATCCTGCAGGTGGATGCCATCCCCCGCACCAAGTCCGGCAAGATCGTCGAACTGGCGGTGCGGGAAGTGGTACACAACCGACCGGTCAACAATACCCATGCCCTCGCCGATCCCGAGGTGCTGAACCAGTATCGCAACCGGCCGGAACTGACCAGTTGATAACAAACTCATATTCATCCGAGGCGCCGCAAGGCGCCTCTCTTTCGCCTGTTTTGTGATGAAGAGCTTTTACTCGAGATCTGTTAAACAAATGTTTTAAATAGGTGTTGAAAATGTCTCCTTTTGGATCAATAGTGAGCCTCGCCCCCTGCTGGGGATTAAGGAGCACCACTCCCCACTGAGTGGGAACAAGGAGACACTCTCATGATCTACCAAGGCGAAACCCTGTCGGTCAGCTACCTCGAAAACGGCATCGCCGAGCTGAGGTTTGATGCCCCGGGTTCAGTCAACAAGCTGGATCGCGCTACCCTGCTCTCCCTGAGCGAAGCGATCGCCGCATTACAACAAGAACGTGAACTAAAAGGTCTGATCCTCACCTCCGGCAAAGACGCCTTTATCGTCGGTGCCGACATTACCGAATTCCTGGAACTGTTCGATCTGCCGCAAGAAGATCTGCTCGGCTGGCTGAAAAAGGCCAACGACATCTTCAATGCCATCGAAGATCTGCCGGTTCCGACCCTCTCCGCCATCAAGGGACACGCTCTGGGCGGCGGCTGCGAGACCATTCTCTCCACCGACTTCCGTCTTGCCGACACCAGCGCCAAAATCGGCCTGCCCGAGACCAAACTCGGCATCATGCCGGGCTTTGGCGGCACCGTCCGTCTGCCGAGGGTGATCGGCGCTGACAACGCGCTGGAGTGGATCACCACCGGCAAGGATTACCGTGCCGATGACGCCCTCAAGGTGGGCGCAATTGACGCCGTGGTCGCCCCGGATGCACTGCAGAGCGCTGCGCTGCAGATGATCAAGAACGCCATCGCAGGCAAGCTGGACTGGCAGAGCCGTCGCGCAGCCAAGAAAGCGCCGCTGCGCCTCTCCAAACTGGAAGCCATGATGAGCTTCACCACCGCCGCCGGCATGGTTGCCGCCGTGGCGGGCAAACACTATCCGGCGCCGATGACGGCGGTGAAAACCGTCGAAGCCGCCGCAGGTATGGGCCGTGACGAGGCGCTGGTCGTTGAAGCACAGGGCTTTATCAAGCTGGCCAAGACCGATGTCGCCAAGGCGCTGGTCGGCATCTTCCTCAACGATCAGCACATCAAGGCGCTGGCCAAGAAGGCGGCCAAACAGGCGAGCAAGGCCACTGGCCATGCTGCCGTACTGGGTGCCGGCATCATGGGGGGCGGCATCGCCTACCAGTCTGCCAGCAAGGGCATTCCGGCGGTGATGAAGGATATCAACGAGAAGGCGCTGGCACTTGGCATGGGCGAAGCCACCAAGCTGCTCAACGGCCAGCTCGAAAAGGGCCGCATCGATGGCATCAAGATGGGCCAGGTGCTCTCTGCCATCACTCCCACCCTCAGCTATGACAACGTCAAGCATGTGGACGTCGTGGTCGAAGCCGTGGTCGAGAACCCGAAAGTGAAAGCCGCCGTACTGGGCGAAGTGGAAGGGATCATCGGCGAAGACGCCGTGCTCGCCAGCAACACCTCCACCATCCCAATCTCCCTGCTGGCCAAGGGGCTGAAGCGCCCGCAGAACTTCTGCGGCATGCACTTCTTCAACCCGGTGCACCGCATGCCACTGGTGGAGATCATCCGCGGCGAGCAAACCTCCGATGAAACCATCAACCGCGTGGTGGCCTATGCCGCCGCCATGGGCAAGTCGCCTGTGGTGGTCAACGACTGCCCGGGCTTCTTCGTCAACCGCGTGCTGTTCCCCTACTTCTTCGGCTTCAACAAGCTGGTTGCCGATGGCGCCGACTTTGCCGCCGTCGACAAGGTGATGGAGAAGGAGTTCGGCTGGCCCATGGGCCCCGCCTATCTGCTGGATGTGGTCGGTATCGACACCGGTCACCATGCCGGTGACGTGATGGCGCAGGGCTTCCCGGCACGCATGAGCAAGGAAGGCCGCACCGCCATCGACGTGATGTACGAAGTGAACCGCTTCGGTCAGAAGAACGGCAAGGGCTTCTACGCCTACGAGCAGGACAAGAAGGGCAAGCCGAAGAAGGTGGCTGACGCCGCTGCTTACGAGCTGCTGGCCCCCATCGCCAAGCCGAAGCAGGATTTCGAAAAGGAAGCCATCATCGCCCGCATGATGATCCCGATGATCAACGAGGTGGTGCTCTGTCTGGAAGAGGGCATTGTCGCCACGCCAGCCGAAGCCGACATCGCACTGGTCTACGGTCTGGGCTTCCCTCCCTTCCGCGGCGGCGTGTTCCGCTATCTGGACACCATTGGTCTGGATCGCTACGTGGCCATGGCCGACCAGTATGCCGATTTGGGCCCGCTCTACCGCGTCAGCGACCGCTTACGCGAGATGGCCGCCCAGGGCAAAACCTTCTACTGATTGCGGAAAGGAGATCCATTCATGAAAGACGTAGTCATTGTCGACTGTATCCGGACCCCGATGGGCCGGTCCAAGGGCGGCGCCTTCCGCAACGTGCGTGCAGAAGATCTGTCCGCGCACCTGATGAAATCCATCCTGCTGCGCAACCCCAACCTCGACCCGAACGAGATCGAGGATATCTACTGGGGCTGCGTGCAGCAGACCCTGGAGCAGGGCTTCAACATCGCCCGCAACGCCGCGCTGCTGGCCGGTATTCCGAAGCAAGTGGGGGCGGTCACCGTCAACCGCCTGTGCGGCTCCTCCATGCAGGCGCTGCATGATGCCTCCCGCGCCATTCAGGTGGGTGACGGGGATATCTTCATCATCGGCGGCGTCGAGCACATGGGTCACGTGCCGATGAGCCACGGTGTTGACTTCCATCCCGGCATGGCCAAGTCGGTGGCGAAAGCCTCCGGCATGATGGGGCTGACCGCCGAGATGCTCGGCAAGCTGCACGGCATCAGCCGCCAGCAGCAGGACGAGTTTGCCGCCCGCTCCCACCGCCGCGCCCACGCGGCAACCGTGGAAGGACGTTTTGCCAAGGAGATCGTCGGGCTGGAAGGCCATGACGCCAGCGGCGCCCGCTTCTTCTACGACTATGACGAGGTGATCCGCCCAGAGACCACGGTCGAAACCCTGAGCCAGCTGCGCCCGGTGTTTGATCCGGTCAACGGCACCGTCACCGCCGGCAGCTCCTCGGCCCTGTCCGATGGCGCCGCCGCCATGCTGGTGATGAGCGCCGATCGCGCCAAGGCCCTCGGCCTCACGCCGCGCGCCAAGGTACGTGCCATGGCCATCGCTGGCTGTGATGCCGCCATCATGGGTTACGGCCCGGTACCAGCCACCCAGAAGGCGCTCAAGCGTGCCGGCCTGACTGTCGGTGATATCGACCTGTTCGAGTTGAACGAGGCGTTTGCCGCCCAGTCTCTGCCTTGCGTGAAGGATCTGGGTCTGCAGGATCAGGTGGACGAGAAGGTAAACCTGAACGGCGGCGCCATTGCGCTGGGCCACCCCCTTGGCTGCTCCGGCGCCCGCATCTCCACCACCCTCATTAATCTGATGGAGGAGAAGGATGCCACCCTGGGGGTTGCCACCATGTGTATCGGTCTGGGCCAGGGCATCGCCACCGTGTTTGAACGGGTGTGATAACCAGCCGGATCGACGGGATGCACTACTGATAGTTGTCCCTTTTCGGGGCCAGTCTGACTGGCCCCTTTTCAAGTCTGTGACGATCGCCACACGGGGTGCTCGTCAGTGGTCAGAAGCTGTCTGTTGGCCGTCCCGTTTGGGTCGGCCTTTTTTCGTTTTAATCTTATCAATAGGCTGTTATTGCCTTAAACCTCACATTAGATAGGGGGCTTGCTTGCTTTTTACTCCCCCGACAGGTTCAATCTGCACAAAAAAATGGGTGGATGCACATACATATGTCAATGAGCAAACAACTGCTGATCGTCGATGACGACCAAGAGATCCGCGAGCTGCTCAATGAGTACCTGACCCGGGCGGGTTTTCAGGTATTGACGGCGGCGGAGGGCAACGAGATGCGCCAGCAACTCGCCCAGCACAGCCCGGACCTGATTATTCTGGACATCATGATGCCCGGCGAGGATGGTTTTACCCTCTGCCAGCAGATCCGTCGTGACTCCCAGGTGCCCATCATCATGCTGACCGCCGCCTCCGACGAAGCGGATCGGGTGATCGGTCTGGAACTGGGCGCCGACGACTATATCGCCAAACCGTTCAGCCCCCGTGAACTGCAGGCCCGCATCAAGGCGCTGCTGCGCCGCGCCGAATTCCGCCAGCCGGAAAAAGAGAAAGAGCCGAGCCGCCGCCTGCGTTTTGCCGAGTGGACCCTCGACACCCTGAGCCACCAGCTGACCCATGATGATGGCAGCCTGCTGGATCTCTCCGGCAGCGATGCCATGCTGCTCGGCATGTTCCTGCAACAGCCCGGCGTGGTGCTGGATCGCGACACCATCTCGGATGCCACCCGCGGCCGCGAAAGCCTGCCGATGGAACGCGGCATCGACGTACAGATCAGCCGTCTGCGCCAGAAGCTGGGCGACAACGGCAAGAGCCCGCGCATCATCAAGACCATTCGCGGCAGTGGCTACATGCTGATTGCCGAGGTGCACGAGCTGCCATGAGCAACAAGTGGTCCTGGGGGGCGCTGGTGCCCCGCTCCCTGTTGTCACGGATGATCCTGCTGCTGTTGCTGGCCATCCTGCTCTCCCAGACCATTCTGACCGGCATCTGGATGCAGCAGATCCAGAAGCGGGAGCTGGAGGGGATGCTCAGCACCACCCGCAACCTCGCCATGTCTGCCGCTTCCACCGTCAACTTCTTCAAATCCCTGCCGCTGCAGTATCGCCATATCGCGCTGGACCAGCTGCGCAACATGGGGGGCAGCCGCTTCTTCGTCTCGCTCAACGAAGAGGAGATCCACATCAACGCCATCCCCGACAGCGAACGCAAGACGCAGGTGCTGGAGGAGGTTCAGGGAGTGCTGACCCGCAAGCTCTCCGACGCCATGGCGATCAAGGTGGACTTCTCCCGACCCGATGACCTCCACGTCTTCAACAACGACACCTTGCTGGCGGATCTCCCCTCCTCCTGGGCCCGCTACACCCTGTCGCTGGAGCCGCTCAATCCGCCGGTGCTGGTGACCCAGATCGAGATTGAAAAGGGGGAGTGGCTCTATCTGGCGGCCCTGCTGCCCGCTCCCTACATGACGCTGGATGACACCGTGATGCCAAGCAACCAGGTGCGTTTCATCGCCCTGATGACGGTGTTCCTCTGCTTCTTCACCTTTATGCTGGTGCGCTGGCAGACCCGCCCGCTGCGCCGTCTCGCCAAGGCGGCGGTCAATCTGGGCAAGGATATCGACCAGCCTTCGCTCAAAGAGGAAGGGGCGTCGGAAATCGTGGCGGCGACCCGCGCCTTCAACATCATGCAGCACCGCATCCGCCGTTATATCGATGATCGGGAACGGCTGTTCAGCTCCATCTCCCACGACCTCAAGACCCCCATCACCCGACTGCGACTGCGGGTCGAACTGCTCGACGACGAGGTGCAAATCGCCAAGTTCAACAAGGATCTCGACGAACTGGAGCTGATGGTGAAAGGGGCGCTGCAGACGGTCAAAGAGACCGACATTCACGAAAATATCGAGGAGATCGACATCAACGCCCTGCTGGAGCAGATGGCGGAGTCGATGAACCTGCACGACGAGCGGCTGACCATCGAAGGGCACTGCAAGTGGCCCTATCGCGGCAAGCTGCTGGCACTCAAGCGCTGCATCGGCAATCTGGTAGACAACGGCATCAAGTACGGCCAGAAGGTGCGCATCATCATCATGGATGACGAAGAGATGCTGATCCTCTTTATCATGGATGAGGGCCCCGGCCTGCCGGACGATCAGTTCGAGCGCATCTTCGAACCCTATTACCGGCTCGGCACGGATCAGGCCGGCACCGGCCTCGGCCTTGGCATCGCCCGCAACATTGCCCACGCCCACGGCGGCGATCTGGTGCTGGAAAATCGTCCGCAAGGTGGCCTGCAGGCCACGCTCTCCCTACCAAGGCAGTAACCTTATGAAGTGGTTGTCTTTTTCTGTCATCGCCCTGCTCTCTACTCCCGTTGCCGCCTCCCAGGTGGAGGTACTGCACTGGTGGACGTCAGGCGGCGAAGCGAAAGCGGTCGAAGTGCTCAAATCCGAGTGGACCAAACAGGGCAACCAGTGGAACGACTTTGCAGTGCAGGGTGGCGGCGGCAAGAGTGCCATGACGGTATTGAAGAGCCGGGCACTGGCGGCCAACCCGCCGGAAGCGGCCCACCTCAAGGGCTACGAGCTCAAGGAGTGGGCCGGACTCGGCTTTTTGCGCGATCTCAGCCCGATGGCCGAACACCTCGGCTGGTACAGTCAGATGCCGCCCATGGTGCGTGCCACCCTCAGCCAGAATGGCGCCCTGATGGCGGTGCCCACCGGCATCCACCGGGTCAACTGGCTGTGGCTCAACCGCAAGATCTTCGAGCGCAACAAGCTGACTCCGCCCACCGACTGGGCCCAATTTGTCACCGTCGCCGACCAGCTTAAAAAACGGGGCATCACCCCGCTCGCCATTGGCAACGAGCCCTGGCAGCTGGCAGTACTGTTTGAAACGGTGGCGCTTGGTGAGGGCGGTAAAGAATTCTATCGCAAGGCGTTCCTCGAGCAGGACAGCGCCACCCTGACCGGCCCTGACATGGTGCGGGTGTTGACCCGTTTCCAGCAGCTGCGCGCCTATGTGCCGCAAAAATACGCCGGTCTGAAGTGGCATCAGGCCACCAATCTGCTGGAGAGCGGTGGCGCCGCCATGCAGGTGATGGGGGACTGGGTGAAGGGTGAACTGAGTGCCGGTAACTACCGGCCGGGTGAGGATATCGCCTGCCTGCCGAGCCCGGGCAGCGCCGGACTGTTCAGCTACAACCTCGACTCCATCGCCATGTTCAAACAGCGGGATCCGGCCCAGCTGCAGGCGCAGGGGGATCTGGCCCAACTGCTGATGACGCCGCAATTTCAGGAGGAGTTCAATCGGGTGAAGGGGTCGATCCCGGCGCTGACCAATCCCGACATGAGCAAGTTCGACCGCTGCGCAGTCCGCTCCTATCAGGATTTCCTGCTGGCGGAAAAGCAGGACAACCTGCTGCCCAGCATGGCGGAGGGGATGGCAACGCCGACCAATATGCGACAGGCGATCCTCGATGTGCTGAGCAACTTCTTCAACGACCCCAAGGCCAACCCGGAGCAGACGGCGCTGCATCTGGAACGGGCGATGCGCTCGACCCGCTGATCCGGGCACATTGCCAAACGGCAGAAATGACAAAGGCGGAATTGCTCCGCCTTTGTTGTTGAATCGTCATCCGATTCAGGATTGATCGTTCTCGTCCTCATCCTCGTCATAGTAATCGCTGAGCTCGATCCAGAGCCCCAACCCGACCATCACCATGGAGCCGAACCAGGTACCGGTATTCCCGATCGGGCTGCCCATCACTATCATGGCGAAGGACAAGAACCCCATGCCTGCATAGGCCTGTAATCTGCCGTAGGAGACCTGCATATTCACCTCCTTGTTGAATATGGTTCAATTTTTATATTACTCGTCCGGCGCAAGCTGGATAGGGCCGAATAACATTTCGGTTACATATGCTGGTGAATGGGTCGTTTGTTTGATTATTTTTTAGCCCTGAGTATCATTGGCAGCCGAATAGGTTGAAGGTTGATAATAGATGAGTGATTTATTCTGCGGCGCAACTCATGAGTTGGACGCAATCGGGCTTCGTTGCCCGGAACCCGTTATGATGGTTCGCAAAAAAGTGCGGCTGATGGCGGATGGCGAGACCCTGCTGGTCAGCGCCGACGATCCTTCAACCACCCGCGACATCCCCAGTTTCTGCCGCTTTATGGATCACACCCTGGTCGCCAGCGAGACAGAGCAGGCCCCCTACCGCTATCTGATCCGCAAGGGTCAATAAGCCCCTGTACCGGAGCACTCCATGACAACCATTACCCGAATCGGCACCACCCAGCGTTGGTCAGACGTGGTCATCCACAATGGCACCCTCTACGTGGTGGAAGTGCCCGTCAGCGAAGAGGCCGACATCCACCAGCAGACCCGCGAAGTGCTTGAGAGTCTGCAACGCCTGCTGGAAGCCAACGGCTCCGGCGTCGACAAGATCCTGATGGCCAATATCTATCTCAAAGACATTCAGGATATCGCTGCCTTCAACGAGCAGTGGGATGCCTGGATCCCGGCAGGCACCGCCCCCGTGCGCGCCTGCGTACAAGCCCGTCTGGCCCACGAAGGCTATAAGGTCGAAGTGCAGCTGACAGCGGCGGTCTAAGAGGCGCTTATCCCCCTCATCCCCGCCCCTTCTCCCACGAGGGGAGAAGGGAGCAAACAACAAGGCGTCATTGCTCGCCACAGCGCCAATAGAAAGGCCCCGCCATCACTGGCGGGGCCTTTTCGTTACCGAAACCTGAGCGACTTAGGCGGTCGGGGTCAGGGTAATGGTCACGCGGCGGTTCTGGGCTTTGCCAGCGGCGGTGCTGTTGGTAGCAACCGGCTGATCCGGGCCCACGCCGGTGGTGGAGATGCGGCTACCAGCTACGCCCTGACCAATCAGCTGGGCGGCAACGGCATCGGCACGATCGCGGGAGAGCTTCATGTTCAGATCGCGGGAACCTGTGCTGTCGGTGTGACCGACCACGTTCAGGCGGGTCTTGTCGAACTCGGCAACGACCATGGCCACGCCGGAGAGGGTGTTGGCACCGGCCGCTTTCAGCTGGGAACTGGAGCTGTCAAAGGTGACGTTGTTCGGCATGTTGAGGATCAGCTCATTGCCATTGCGGGTCACGCTGACGCCAGTGCCCTGCAGCTTCTCGCGCAGCTTGGCTTCCTGCACGTCCATGTAGTAGCCGATACCGCCACCCAGCGCCGCGCCGGCAGCAACGCCGGTCAGGATGCCCTTCTTGCGGTCACCCTTGCTGGAGGAGAGCGCACCTACGGCCGCACCGGCAGCGGCGCCAGCCAGCGCGCCCCAGGCACCTTTGGAGGTCTGGGATTCACCTGTGTAGGGGTTGGTGGTACAGCCGCTCAGGGCAACGGTCAGTGCCAGAGCAGGCACCAGGATCTTGGCTCGCATGAAAAAACCTCTGTGAAAACAATCCGGCACCATGCCGGGGGCCGGATTGTAACGCGCTGGCACGCCATTGTCTGACGCAAGCCTGAACAGATGGCGAGAGTGATGTTTTTTTGGCCAACCGGCGGGTCGTCAGCGCGGTAACTGCCACTCGGCGTGGCAAGGACAGCTGACCAGATGATCGTTCACCATCCCCACCGCCTGCATAAAGGCGTAACAGATGGTGCTGCCGACGAAGTTGAAGCCGAGCTTCTTGAGCGCTTTCGACATGGCATCTGACTCCGGCGAGGTCGCCGGAATATCGCCGTTGCCCTGCCGCTGGTTGACGATGGGGGCGCCGCCGACAAAGCCCCACAGGTAGTCGGCGAAGTCGATCCCCTGCTCCTGCAACGCCAGATAAGCGCGGGCATTTCTGATGATCGACTGCACCTTGAGCCGATTGCGGATGATGCCGGTGTCCAGCATCAACCGCTCCACATCCTGCTCGTCGAAGCGGGCAATCTGCACCGGATCAAAGTCCGCATAGGCGCGGTAATAGCTCTCGGTGCGCTTGAGGATGGTGATCCACGACAGCCCCGCCTGCTGGCCGTCGAGGCAGAGCTTGGCAAACAGCTCGCGGGCGTCATAGACCGGCCTGCCCCACTGTTTGTCATGGTATTCGATGTATTCCGGGTCCTTGGTCACCCAGGCGCAGCGCAGTTCCATTTCCTCTCCCTCGTTATTTCAGCGGTTTGCCCGACCCTGCCCACTCTGCAGGCGGCACTGCTCACATCATATACCGGACATCCCGCCCGACCAGCCACAGCGCAGCACCATCCCGTGAATCCGCTGCAATTTCGCCTATTATCCGACCATGCCAGACGGTATACTCCCTCGGTTCACATTCAGCAAATCTTGCTCTGATTTTCACTTCGCGCGAAAAAAATTATGCAAAAATTCGATGTCAAAACCTTTCAGGGCCTGATCCTGCAGCTGCAGGACTATTGGTCCCGCCAGGGCTGTACCATCATTCAGCCGCTGGATATGGAAGTGGGTGCCGGTACTTCCCACCCCATGACCTGTCTGCGTGCCCTGGGCCCGGAGCCCATCGCCTGCGCTTACGTGCAACCGTCCCGCCGTCCGACCGACGGCCGCTACGGTGAAAACCCGAACCGCCTGCAGCACTACTACCAGTTCCAGGTGATCATCAAGCCTTCCCCCGACAACATTCAGGAACTCTATCTGGGCTCCCTGAAAGAGCTGGGTATGGATCCTGAAATCCACGACATCCGCTTCGTGGAAGACAACTGGGAAAACCCGACTCTGGGTGCCTGGGGTCTGGGTTGGGAAGTGTGGCTGAACGGCATGGAAGTGACCCAGTTCACCTACTTCCAGCAGGTCGGCGGCCTCGAGTGCAAGCCGGTCACCGGCGAGATCACCTACGGTCTCGAGCGTCTGGCCATGTACATTCAGGGCGTGGACAGCGTCTACGATCTGGTCTGGTCTGACGGCCCGCTGGGCAAGACCACCTACGGCGACGTGTTCCACCAGAACGAAGTGGAGCAATCCACCTACAACTTCGAACACGCCGATGTGGAGTTCCTGTTCCACTGCTTCGAGCAGTACGAGAAGGAAGCCCAGAATCTGCTGGCACTGGAAAAACCGCTGCCGCTGCCTGCCTACGAGCGCATCCTGAAAGCCGCTCACTCCTTCAACCTGCTGGATGCCCGCAAGGCCATCTCGGTCACCGAGCGTCAGCGCTACATCCTGCGCATTCGCACCCTGACCAAGGCCGTGGCAGAGGCATACTACGCCTCCCGCGAAGCGCTGGGCTTCCCTATGTGTCAGCGCAGTGAGAACAAGCAAGGTTAAGGAACGGACATGGCACAACATACATTTCTGGTAGAGATCGGTACGGCTGAGCTGCCGCCCAAAGCCCTGCGCTCCCTGGCCGAAGCCTTTGCCGACAACTTCAAAGCCGAACTGACCAAGGCCGATCTGGCCTTCGGCGACGTCGAGTGGTTTGCCTCACCGCGCCGTCTGGCGCTGAAGGTAAGCGAGCTGGCCGGCGAACAGCCGAGCAAGAGCGTCGAGAAGCGCGGCCCGGCCGTGGCGCAGGCGTTCGATGCCGAAGGCAAGCCGACCAAGGCTGCCGAAGGCTGGGCCCGTGGCAACGGCATCACCGTTGAGCAGGCCGAGCGTCTGGTCACCGACAAGGGCGAGTGGCTGGTTCACACCGCCAAGGTCGAAGGCCGTCCGGCCGTCGATCTGCTGGGTGAGCTGGTTAGCCAGGCGCTGGCCAAGCTGCCTATCCCGAAGATGATGCGCTGGGGCGACAAGACCATCCAGTTCGTGCGTCCGGTCTTCACCGTGACCCTGCTGCTGGATGGCGAGCTGGTGCCCGCTCACATTCTGGGTATCGACTCTGCCCGCACCATTCGCGGCCACCGCTTTATGGGCGAGAGCGAGTTCACCATCGACAACGCCAGCCAGTACCCGCAAATCCTGCAGGAGCGCGGCATGGTGATTGCCGACTTCATGGCGCGCAAGGCCAAGATCAAGGCTGACGTCGAAGCGGCTGCTGCCGCCTTCGGTGGCGTTGCCGATCTGGACGACGCCCTGCTGGAAGAAGTGACCGCACTGGTCGAGTGGCCGGTGGTGCTGACCGCCAACTTCGAAGAGAAGTTCCTGGCCGTACCGGCCGAGGCGCTGGTGCACACCATGAAGGGTGACCAGAAGTACTTCCCGGTCTACGACAAGAGCGGCAAGCTGCTGCCGAAGTTCATCTTCGTCACCAACATCGAGTCCAAAGACCCGAGCCAGATCATCAGCGGCAACGAGAAGGTGGTTCGTCCCCGTCTCTCTGACGCCGAGTTCTTCTTCAAGACCGACCTCAAGCAGACCCTGGCCTCCCGCCTGCCGCGCCTTGAAACCGTGCTGTTCCAGCAACAGCTGGGCACCGTCAAGGCCAAGGTCGAGCGCATCGAGACCGTCGCCGGCTTTATCGCCGAGCGCATCGGTGCTGATGTCACTCAGGCCAAGCGTGCCGGTCTGCTCTCCAAGTGTGACCTGATGACCAACATGGTCGGCGAGTTCACCGACACCCAGGGTGTCATGGGGATGCACTACGCCCGTCACGATGGCGAAGACGAAGCAGTGGCCGTGGCCCTCAACGAGCAGTACATGCCGCGCTTTGCCGGCGATGCCCTGCCGTCCGGTCTGGTTGCCTGCGCCGTCGCGCTGGCCGACAAGTTCGACACCCTGGCCGGTATCTTCGGCATCGGCATGCTGCCGAAGGGTGACAAGGACCCGTTCGCCCTGCGTCGCGCCGCCATCGGTGCCCTGCGCATCATGACCGAGAAGCAGCTGGATCTGGATCTGGTTGAACTGGTTGAAGAAGCGGTACGCGTCTACGGCGACAAGCTGACCAACAAAACCGTCGTTACCGACGTGGTCGACTTTATGCTGGGCCGCTTCCGCGCCGCCTATCAGGACGAAGGCATCGGTGCCGACGTGGTGCTGGCCGTACTGGCCCGCCGCCCGACCCGCCCGCTCGACTTTGATCGCCGCGTCAAGGCCGTCAGCCACTTCCGCACGCTGGATGCCGCACTGGCACTGGCTGCCGCCAACAAGCGCGTGAGCAACATTCTGGCCAAGGTCGAAGGCGAACTGCCGACTGCCGTCAAACCGGAACTGCTGGTCGATGCCGCCGAGAAGGCGCTGGCCACCCAGGTTGCCGAACTGCAAGCCGAACTGGCCCCGCTGTTCGCCGCCGGTGACTATCAGGCTGCCCTCACCCGTCTGGCCGCCCTGCGCGAGCCGGTCGACACCTTCTTCAACGAAGTCATGGTGATGGCCGACGACGAAGCCCTCAAGGCCAACCGTCTGGCGCTGCTGAACAACCTGCGCAACCTGTTCCTGCAAGTCGCGGATATCTCCCTGCTGCAGTGATCTTGGTTGAGTAAGTGATATTAAAAACGGCGCCACGAGGCGCCGTTTTTAATTTATGACCTGCTATTTAGCATACTGAATATGCATCTTCTTCAATAATATAAATAGGATACGATAGTAGATCATTAACTCTGCGCTCTTGCTGATTAAACGTATATGATTGCTCGTTAGTAAAATACTTCATTTTATACAATGATGTTATTTTTTTCTTAGAAACAACTTTCCCACCCATTGATTTAATCTTATCTAATGGGTGAATAAAATTCCAACGACCAAATGGCTCTTCACCACTCTGATGCCGAGCGCTCTCATCTAGATCTTTGCTAAGGTTATAAACATATTGAAGCGCAGAACAACCAGAAATCATTTCACGAAATGCGGGAGTAGCATTAAATGATTCAACTAAGAACAAAAAAGTACCTAGATAGTTAAGACCATCATTTACGTATTGTTGTGGGTCTGGTTCAGAAACCCATAACACAATGTGACTTGTTTTTTCTGAAAAAATATTTTCAGGCATAGGTATAATAACTTTGTAGGCATCAAATGTTTCTTTTACAAAAGAAAAAGAATTAGCATAAGCCATATCCAAAGTTGAAGGCCTGAAATTAATTTTCAGACTTTCCTTATCAATTAGCTCTTCTACAACCTTTAATTTATATAGAATGGATGTAATGTCTTTTTCTTTTATATTAAAGCCAACATTAATCCCTGATGTCCCCACCGAAACATTTTTTTCCATATATTTAGCTTTCATTTCGCCAAAAAAAACCTGATGGCAAATTGATTCTATCATCTCACTATTTAAAAAAATATAATTTTGAATTCCACGGTTACCCAAGTTAGTCATTAAACGCAACCTCTAGTAAAATAAATTTAAACTCAATTTACTTAACTCTATGTTAATCCAAAAATAATATAGTTTACAATTACCCCGTAGATTAGCCGTCTGGAATAATAGAACGTTATCGTAAATTTATTATCGCACGGCCCCCTCCAGCTAAATAGCTGTTCCGAATAGTAGATCACTGGAGGTAGGGAACTCAGTCCAGTTTGTGCGATCTCATTAGTCGCCAAACAAAACAAGCCATACACAAAGGACTGAGTTGATGCCTATCCTACTACCCCTGCCACGACCACAACGGCGCCGCATTCACAAAATCATCCATGCCACGCGTGATAAAGGGCATGCTCGTCGCTTGATGGCCATCTTGCTGTTACATGAAGGACGCACGATCACTGATGTTCATCACCTTACCGGCGCGGCTCGCTCAACCATCGGTCGTTGGCTTCGGTGGTATCGGGATGAAGGCGTGGGGGCTCTAGAAGCCTTACCGGCTGGCCGTGCCCCGGTCTTACCTGTCGCCAAGATTGTCACCTTACTGGTGCTGCTCATGCAGTTTTCTCCGCAAGATTTTGGTTATCAGCGCAGCCGCTGGTGTACCGAACTATTGGCTATCAAAATCAATCGGTTAACAGGCCTCAATATGGCAGCCTCCACGCTCCGCCGATGGTTACCTCGTATGGACATTGTCTGGCGCAGGCCCGTGCCAACCTTGCGAATAAAAGACCCAGCCTATCAGGAGAAAATGACAAATATCGAAGCAGCGCTGGCCCGTTGTGATGCCGATAATCCGGTGTTTTATGAGGATGAAGTCGATATAGCCCGTAGGTTCGATTAGCCGGTAGGCGTAATCGGACGTTCGCGTAAATGGATTCTCCCGCTATCACGGCCAGCCGATTTCCCCCTACGGCTGGCCGCCCCTGAATAACGGCAACAACTGTAATCAAAACCTCTCGTTCGTCCGATTACGCTTCGCTAATCGAACCTACAGGGGGGTAATGAGCTGTTATCATTTGAGACAGTGCCCAGCGCCGCCACGCCCCGAGAGGAATGTCATGGATATACCTGCCGCCCCCGCCCCGTCCATCTGCCAGCTGTGTCAGGAGAAAGCAGATCTCGACTTCGATTTCACCATGGCCTTCCAGCCCATCGTTGATTGCAGCCAGCGCACCATATTCGGCTACGAGGCGCTGGTGCGGGGGCTCAACAACGAGCCGGCGCAGAGCGTGATTGCCCGGGTCAACGATGGCAACCGCTACCGCTTCGACCAGCTGTGCCGCATCAAGGCCATCGCGCTGGCCGCCCGGCTCGATATGCGGGGTATGCTGAGCATCAACTTTCTGCCCAATGCGGTCTACCGTCCGGAGCGCTGCATCCGCACCACCCTGCAGACGGCCCGCGAGCACCACTTCCCCATCGAGCAGATCATGTTCGAGCTGACCGAGGTGGAGCAGGTGCAAGACAGCCAGCATCTTCGCGGTATCGTCGATCACTATCAGGCCCTCGGTTTCAAAACGGCGATCGATGACTTTGGTGCCGGTTACTCGGGCCTCAACCTGCTGGCCGATTTTCACCCCAACATCGTCAAACTCGATATGCACCTGCTGCGGGGCATCGACCATGACCCGACCCGACAAGCCATAGTGCGCCACTGTCTGGCACTGTTTGCCGAGCTGCAGATCACCCCGCTGGCGGAAGGGATCGAGACCCGCGAAGAGATGGCCTGCCTGCGGGAGATGGGCATCAGCCTGATGCAGGGCTATCTGTTTGCCCGCCCCGGCTTTGAAACCCTGCCCACAGTGGATTTCGCCAGCCTCTAAGCCATATCGGCCTGCCCTGCTCCCCTCAGCCCACTCCCGCCCGAATAAGAAAACGGACACCCAAGGGTGTCCGTTTTTATGCCATATCACCTTGCCCCGAGGGGCTGTGTGCTGACGGTTTACAGATAGCTCTCATCGACGCCGATATGAGCCAGCGCAGCCAGTTCGAGCGGTGTCAGCTGGCTGGCGGAGTCGATCATGGTCGGCTCGCCACGGGCGGACCCGGGTAGTTGCAGCCGCTCCTTGAGCGCATCGGTCAAGCTGCCCACCAGATTGCCCATGCGGGTCAGGCGGGAGACCAGCACGGCCTCAGGACTGCTTTCGCTATCGGCAAAGCCGGAGACCTGAGCAACCGCGAAGTCGCAGATAGCCCTGGCTCGATCACCAAAAGCCCCTTCCAGCTGTTGCAGTACCTGCCGTGCCTCGCTGTCGCCGAGACGCCCCAGCTCCGCCTGCATATGGCCGGTGTCAAAACGCAGTCGCGCCCCGGCATCGAGCCGTTCCTCTCGCGGCTTGAGCGCGGTATGGTCCACCCACGCCTGCTCGGTCTGACCGGCAAACTGCATCAGGCCGCCCAGCACCAACCGCTGGTTGGGGCGCGCCGAGGCGAGACTGTCGAGGGCATGACCAAGGGAAGAGCCCTTGGCATCGCTGCCGCTGGCCAGCGAGAGCGCCAGAGTACGCAGGGTTTGCAGATCGCCACGGGTCTGCAACTTGGCCATGTGGGAACTGTTGATGGAGCCATCGGCAATGTGTTGATGCAGGGCATTGAGATCGCTGCTGCTCAGGGTCACCTCGGTCGAGGTTTGATCCCGCAGCAGGTAGCTGGCCTGATAGCTGATAAGATCCAGCGCCAGCTTGTAGCCGGTGGCCGGGGTCTGCCGCGCCATGGCGACCTGTTCGCGAGCAGCCCCTTTGCTCTCACCGCTTTGGACAGACGCCGCATCCGCTTTCGTGGTCGCACTTTGCGCCGGTTCGCCAGCGATTTCAGCCTTGACGGCCCGCTGCAGGTCGGCCACTTCACCCATCGCGGTGTGCAGTTGGCTCATCGCATCCTGCAGCAGTTCGGGGGTGGCGCTGGCGAGCAAGTCGGTCACCTTGCCCCCCACAGTGCCCCACTGCTGGAGCGGGATACCGGCGATGGGGCGAGCCAGCAGCCCGGCAGCCAACTCCCGGAGTTCCGGCTGCTGGGAGCCGACGACAACAGCCTGCAACGCGGTGCAGAGCGAACGCAGTGGGCCGTTGCCGGTCGCCAGAGTGGCGTGCTCCTTGCCCAGTTGTTCGGCTGCGATGTTGTTCAATACGTCCGCCTTGGCAAAGCCACCCAGCGAGCTACCAAATGCAGCCTGCTTCATCAGGCGCTGAAGATCCTCGGGGGAAGCTGCGGTTTGCGCCTTCGGCGCAGCGGCACTCTTGCCACTCCCCAGCAGGTTGCCAATCCACTCTTTGATGGCCACGAACGGACGGGCCAGTTGGGCCCCCAATCGCGAGAGCAGCCCCTGCCCTTTCTGCGGTTCGCTGCGGTTGCCCAGCAAGATCGCATCTTGTCCGGTGGCAACCTGACGTGCCTCCAGTTGGCCCATCCGGCCAACCCCTGTGGTTGCATCACTGTGGTGAGCGACGGCCTGTGTGCCGACGTTGTTTGCTTGAATCTGCATGATGATTGTCTTCTTGTGATGTTTCGCCGCCAGTCTAGGAGAGGCCATCAACAGGGACTATCGGGATTGGTCGCGATTTTTGTACTGAGCGCGGCGTGCTATCTCGCTGACCGAAAAGCTAAAAAAAGAGAGCCACCATTAACAGTGCCGCTGGCGGTGACCTGCTCTAATGGCGCCATCATCAATCTGGAGCCATCAATGAACTCTCTTTATCACGCCGCCATCCACCAGCTGTTTCTCTCCCTCTCCCTGCCTGCGCCGCAACAGGAGGAGAGCGTCACCAGCCTGCAGATCGGCGAACTGACCTGTCACCTGACCGAACACCCGGCCGACTATCTGCTGATGTTCACCCGCCTCGACGCGGCCACCAGCGCTCAGGCCGCCGCCCAGAACCTCTTCAGTCAGGACCCATGCAAACCGGTACTGGGTTTCGATACCGAGAGCCTGACACCGGTACTGTGGAGTCGTCAGCCCTTGCAGCAACTGGATCGCACCCAGATCCACCACCAGCTGGAACAGCTGGTACACGCCGCCAGCGAGATCAACAAAGGCCAGGACGGCACTATCCGGCCTTGAGCCATGAGCGTGACCACACCCCACGTCACCATAGATGGATAACTACACCTATGGCCTGAGCAAACTGGGCAGCGGGCACCCGGACTGGTATGGTTTTGCCATCAATTCATCAACGACCGAGATATCATGAAACGCAAAACCCTGGCCCTGCTGCTGGGCACCCATCTGCTGGTCGCGGCGGCAGGCTTTGCCGCCGGTGTCTACACCCTGCCGATCCTGATCGCGCCACCCGCCCCTGATACCGAGCAGGTAGCGGCCAGCCAGCAGCAAGCGAGATTCCACGGCACCTTTCGCCGGGATCTGAAAGACAGCGATCGTCTGCACTGGGGAGAAGGCAAGGTGAGCATAGGGCAGGATGCCATCAGTCTGATGGGCAAGCTGGCCCCCGGGCCGGACTACCAGCTCTACCTCTCCCCCGAGTTTGTCGAGACCGAAGCCGATTTTGCCCGCCTCAAGGATCAGATGGTGCGAGTCGGGCCGGTGAAGACCTTCGACAACTTTATCGTACCGCTGCCCGCCACGATCGATCCGGCCCGCTACAGCAGCGTGATCGTCTGGTGTGAAACCTTCGGCCAGTTCATCACCGCCGCCCGTTATCAGGATGAGAGTCCGGAGCAGTAACCTCGCCCCAGACCCGCACCATGAAAAAGGGCTGACATCGCTGTCAGCCCTTTGGCTATCAGGCCCGCTCGTCATTAACGCTCCGGTTTGGTCATCTCCTGCAGCAACTGATCGATGCAACCCACTACCTGCTCTGAGTTCTGCTCGATCTCGCGGTAGAGCGCCTCCGCCTCTTCATGCTTGTGCTGATTTTTCAGCTCGATAATCTGCTGGATCACCTGATGCAATCTGGCGTGGGGGGCGGCCATCGCCCTGAAGGCGGATTGATCGCCGCAGCATGTCTGCCCTTCGCTGAAGTACCAGTGGCCAAGGCGGCACTCCTTGTCGCTGACCGCCTCGCTGCGCGACAGCCCCTCCTGCCCATCCAGATAGGCGCGCACCCGGGTCTTCCAACCCATATGAGCGGCGCGGGCGCGACTCAGCACCATCCGCACGTTGGAGCCATCCTGGAACTGTCCGGCCAGATCCCCCAGCTTGTCCACCAGGGTCGCCACATGGCTGGCGATATGGGCGGTATCCCGCGCCACCAGAGTGGTGGCCTGGGAGATCTCGTGGACGCTGACGATATTGCGGGTGATCTCGTCGCTCACCGAGGATTGCTCCTCCGAAGCGGCGGCGATCTGGGTGTTCATGTCGCGAATGCTGTTGACCGCCCCCTTGATCCGGCCGAGGGCTTCTCCCGCCTGATTGGCCCGCTCCACCGACTCCCCCGCCCGTGAGACGCTGTGTTCGATCATGGTCACCGTGGTGCCCACCGCCCGTTGCAACTGCTCTATGGTGCCGCGGATCTCGGCGGTGGAGTGCTGGGTGCGGCCTGCCAGCGAGCGCACCTCGTCGGCCACCACCGCAAAACCGCGCCCCTGTTCACCGGCCCGGGCCGCCTCGATAGCGGCGTTGAGGGCCAGCAGGTTGGTCTGCTCGGCGATGGACTGGATCACCGCCAGCACCGAGCCAATCTGCTCACTGGCCTTGGCAACCTCTTTCACCGTGTTGCCCGCGCTGGCGATCTCCTCGGCCAGCTGTTCGATCATGTTGACGCTCTGCTGCACCACCTCATCGCCGGTGACCGCCTGATTGTCCGCTTCGTTGGCCGCTTCGGCCGCCTGCGCCGTGTTGTTGGCCACCTCGTGTACCGTGCTGGTCATCTCGGTCATGGCGGTGGCGAGCTGGGTGGTCTGTTCCTGCTGGCGCGTCATGCTGCCAAGGTTGCCAGCCGCACTGCGCGACAGCCGCTCACTCTCGCCAGCCAGCTCGCCCAGAGTGGCGGTGAGCTGGCTGATGGTGTCGCGGATCTTGGCAACAAAGGCATTGAACGCCGACCCGAGCCGGCGGATCTCCTCCGGCCCCGCCACCGGCAGCTTGCTGCCGAGATCGCCGGAGCCATTGGCCAGCGCCTCCAGCGCCTTGACGCTGTCGAGCAGCGGTCGATTGATGCGATTGAGAGCGAACGCCATCACCATGGCAATCACCAGAGCCCCTATCAGAGAGATGATCGCCATCTGCCAGCCCTGACGAGCCAGATCGGCCACGACCAGACTGTGATCCCGGGTCAATTCGATGATACCGACTGCCTTGCCGGAGTAATCGCGCAGGGGAGCCGCCATCACCAGCAAATCACTCCCCTGTTGCGTCATATTGACGAAACGTTCCTCACCGGCCAGTACCGGCTGATACCACTCCATCGCCTCACCAAGCCTGGATGTGCCAACCAGCGTCACCAGTTTGCCCTGCTCAAACAGATAGATGGCGAGCTGCACCTGCTTGTCCAGCAGTTGGCCAAACAGCTTTTCATCCAGGGCACGACCAAACTCCACCGAACCGACCGGCTGCCCGTTGAAGGTGACCGGCACGACCCCGCGCAAACCGGTACCAGCCACGCCAATCTCCAGCCCGCCAACGGCATGATGCTCGCGATTCACCTCAACCACAGTGGGGCGAATGGCAGAGAGGTCATCACCGTGTTTTTCAGGCTTGTGTACCCGATAGAGGGAGGTGGCTGGCGGCAGGTGGAACTGGAACTGCTCGATCCCCTGCGCCTTGATGGCAGGCCAGAGCGGATCAAACAGATTGGCGAGGGTCTGCCAATCCTGGTCGGCCACCGCCTTTGCTGCATCCGGCCGCTGGGCGATCAGGGTCGCCGCCAGCACGGTTTCATGGCTGGTGTTTTTGATCACCGCTTCCACGTTCTGGAGCTGGCTCCGCAGTGCAGCCTGCTCGGCCGCGAGCGCCCGCTGGCGATTTTCAAACAGATTAAAGGTAAGCAACACCACGGCGAGCAATACGATGCCGCCGATTGCCAGCAGCGTGATCTGGTGACCCAGCTTGCGAGGGGGGAACATAAGACACCATCCTTGACAGTCATACCCAACCTACAGGATGGAACGGTTAAGTCGGGAGTCCATCAGAACTTAACCCTTTGTTGATATTGATCAAACGATTAACAGGCAAAATGCGAGGTGGGTCAAACGGGGGGATATTCACCAGATAGAGGGTCATTCCCTGCTTCGTGAAAGGCCCTGCATCCAGACAATAACTAACCAGCAGGCTGGCGAGCGGATTAACGAAAACGGTGCAGGTGGTAGTCGACATGGTAGTCGTTACCATTGCGGAACATGATGGAGTAGTTGAGGAACTCTCCGCTCTCGCTGTATGAGAGCGAGGTGAGCCGCAGGATAGGGGCCCCCTGCTCGATATGGAGCAGCTCGGCAGTAACCCGATCCGCCAGCACGGCACTGAAGCACTCATAGTTACCCGCAATCGCGATGCCGCACTCCCGTTCGATGTAGTCGAATTTGGACCCTTCCAGATGGGCGACCGACAGATTGCGAAACAGTCTGACCGGCATATAGCTCTCTTCCAGCAGCAGAGCCCGACCATCCACCGAGCGGATCCGGCTGGAGTAATAGACGGGTTCATTCACCTTCACCCTCAGCTGACTGGCGATGGCCGGTGGCGCAGGCATGGTGCGAAATTCCAACACCTGGCTGGTCAACGTGCGCCCCTGCTCGCGCATCAGTTCGGTAAACCCGCTCAGCCCTTTGGTCTCATGCTGGACATCCTTTTTCGTCACATAGGTGCCGCTGCCGTGGCGCCGCTCGACCAATCCCCACTCGATCAACATGTCTACCGCTTTGCGAATGGTCATGCGGGAGACACCATACTGTTCTGCCAGCGCTTTTTCGCCCGGCAACACATCTCCCACCCGACACTCGGCACCGTTTACCCTGATCCTGAGTCGATCAGCCACCGATTTATAGATCACTGCTAGACATCTCCTGTGGTCACAACGCCAACCATCTTATTCTTAATCAAGTGGCTAAATTGTTTAAAAACAATAACTTAACTTTCAACTAAAGCTGCAAGAACATCACAAAACCAAGAGGTACAACAATATCGCAAAAGTTAGACATCTTTGTCTAAATAACTGCATGCGTCAGATCACATTATTCCAAGATATTTCATGAGGTCTCTTTTTATCGTTGCTAATTTGCATCTGGCAACACCGGCAAGGATTCGATTAGCTATTTCAACCAAGGGACAATATATGCTCAGTCAAATTCAACGTTTTGGCGGAGCAATGTTCACTCCTGTACTGCTTTTTCCTTTTGCAGGTATGGTAGTAGGCATTGCAATTATGCTGAAAAACCCGATGTTTGTCGGTGAATCACTGGCAAACCCACAAGGATTATTCTTCCAGATCATCCATATTATTGAAGAGGGTGGCTGGACAGTATTCAGAAATATGCCGCTCATATTTGCGATTGGTCTGCCAATCGGTCTGGCAAATAAGGCACAAGCCAGAGCTTGTCTGGCTGTATTGGTCAGTTTCATGACCTGGAACTATTTTATCAACGCCATGGGCATGACCTGGGGCAGTTATTTCGGGGTCGACTTCAGTCAGGATGTGGGGGGGGAAAGTGGCCTCGCCATGGTGGCGGGGATCAAAACCCTGGATACCAGCATCATAGGGGCCATCGTCATCTCCGGCATCGTGACGGCACTGCACAACCGCCTGTTTGATCGCCAACTGCCGGTCTTTCTCGGCATCTTTCAGGGCAGCTCCTTTGTCACCATTGTCGCCTTCTTCGTGATGATCCCCTGCGCCTGGCTGACCCTGCTTGGCTGGCCAAAAGTACAGATGGGCATCGCCTCCCTGCAGAATTTCATGCTGGTCTCGGGTCCGGTCGGGGTGTGGGTATACACCTTCCTCGAGCGGATTTTGATCCCGACCGGCCTGCATCACTTTATCTACGGCCCCTTCATCTTCGGCCCAGCGGCAGTAGAGGGGGGCATTCAGCTCTATTGGGCGCAGCACATGCTGGAGTTCAGCCAGAGCACTCGCCCGCTGATTGAACAGTTCCCTCAGGGTGGCTTTGCCCTGCACGGCAACTCGAAGATTTTCGGTGCCATGGGGATTGCCCTGGCCATCTATGCCACGGCAACCAAAGAGAACAAGGCCAAGGTGGCAGGCCTGCTGATCCCGGCCACCCTGACCGCCATTCTGGTCGGTATCACCGAGCCGCTGGAGTTCACCTTCCTCTTCATCTCGCCGCTGCTGTTTGCCATCCACGCCCTGCTGGCAGCCACCATGTCGACTGTGATGTACCTGTTTGGTGTGGTCGGCAACATGGGTGGAGGTCTGCTCGACCAGTTCCTGCCGCAGAACTGGATACCCATGTTCCACAACCATGCGGGAATGATGTTCACCCAGATCGCTATCGGGTTGGTCTTTACCGGAATCTGGTTCCTGATATTCCGCGCGCTGATTATCAGACTCAATCTTAAAACACCGGGGCGGGAAGACAGTGAAATAAAGCTTTATTCCAAGTCAGATTATCAGGCAGCCAAAAACCAGCGGGGCAGTGATAGTGCAACACAAATTATCGAAGCGCTTGGTGGAGTCAAAAATATACGCAGTCTGAATAATTGTGCCACCCGCTTAAGAATATCGCTGGTTAACAGCAAGCTAGCCGCTGCAGATGAGAAGTTTATTAAATTAGGGGCCCATGGTGTTGTCCGCCATGGCGATAGTATCCAAGTAATTATCGGTCTGCATGTACCTCAGGTACGTGAAAATATGGAATCGATTATGAACAACAGTCATCAACAATCGTCTTTAGTAATGGAGTCATGATCATGAAAAAATTCTCTGTAGTCATTGCCGGTGGTGGCAGCACTTTTACTCCTGGTATCGTTCTGATGTTGCTGGAAAATCAACATCGCTTCCCGCTCAAGGAGATCAAATTCTACGACAACGATGGTGCCCGTCAGGAGATCATCGCCGAAGCCTGCAAAATCTTGCTGAAAGAGAAGGCTCCCGAGATCGCCTTCAGCTATGGCACCGACCCCAAAGCAGCGTTTAGCGATGTAGATTTCGTCATGGCCCATATCCGGGTTGGCAAATATCCGATGCGCGAGCTGGACGAGAAGATCCCGCTGCGTCATGGCGTGGTCGGTCAGGAGACCTGCGGCCCGGGCGGTATCGCCTACGGCATGCGCTCCATCGGCGGAGTGCTGGAGCTGGTCGACTATATGGAGCAGTACTCACCCAATGCCTGGATGCTCAACTACTCCAACCCGGCCGCCATTGTGGCCGAAGCGACCCGTCGCCTGCGTCCCAACGCCAAAATCCTCAACATCTGCGACATGCCGATCGGGATCGAGGGGCGCATGGCCCAGATTGCCGGTCTCAAATCCCGCAAAGAGATGCGGGTACGCTATTACGGCCTCAACCACTTTGGCTGGTGGACCCGCATCGAAGATCTGGAAGGCAACGACCTGATGCCGAAGATCAAGGAGCACGTCGCCCGCCACGGCTATGTGCCCAATAGCGCCAGCCATGCCGAAGCAAGCTGGAACGATACCTTCGCCAAGGCAAAGGATGTGTGGGCGCTCGACCCGGATACCCTGCCTAACACCTATCTGAAGTACTACCTCTACCCGGACTATGTGGTGGCCCACTCCAACCCGGAACACACCCGTGCCAACGAGGTGATGGAGCACCGCGAGAAGCAGGTCTTCACCGCCTGTACCGACATCGTCAAGGCAGGTAATTCAGCAGCGGGCGAGCTGGAGATCGATGAACACGCCTCCTATATCGTTGACCTGGCAACCGCCATTGCCTTCAACACCCAGGAGCGGATGTTGCTGATCGTTCCCAATCGCGGCGCCATCCCCAACTTTGACCCGGAAGCCATGGTCGAGATCCCCTGCCTGGTCGGCAGCAGCGGACCTGAGCCGCTGCAGGTGGGCAGCATCCCGCTGTTCCAGCAGGGCATGATGGGCCAGCAGGTCGCGGTCGAGAAACTGGTGGTCGAAGCCTGGGTTGAGCACTCTTACCAGAAACTGTGGCAAGCCATCACCCTCTCCAAGACAGTGCCCAGTGCATCGGTGGCCAAGTCCATTCTCGATGACTTGATAGAGGCCAACAAAGCCTACTGGCCGGAACTGAAATAAACCGCCCATAAACAAAAACCCCCTCGTGACAGAGGGGGTTTTTCGTGTTGGCAATGGGTGCGGATTAACGCAGCGGTTTGACCGAGCGACGGACAATCAGCTCGGGCTGTACCGTCATCGATTCCACTTCCAGCTCCTTGTTGCGGATCCGGCTGACCAGATGCTTCACCGCCAGCTGGCCCAGTTCGGCCTTAGGGTGACGGATGGTAGTCAACGGCGGGCTGGAGAAGCGCGCCATCTCCACATCGTCGTAGCCGATGATGGAGATATCGTCCGGCACCTTGACTCCGGCTTCCCAGGCAGCGCAAATCGCGCCGATCGCCATGGGATCGTCGAAGGCAAAGACCGCGGTCGGACGAGGCTGCAGGGCCAGGATGCGCTGCATGGCATCGAAGCCGCTCTGGCTCTCGTAATCCCCTTCGAAGACCTGCTCATCTTTGAGGGTCAGACCGTGTTCGCCCAGCGCATCACGTACCCCGTCCAGTCGCTGCTGGGTGGTCGGCTTGGAGAGCTGGCCAGTGATGCAGACGATGTCGCGGTGCCCCAGCTCCAGCAGATGGCGAACGGCCATGCGGGCGCCGATGCGGGCGTTGTCGTTGATGACGTTGGCGAAATCGCACTCCGTGCCCCAATCCAGTACCACCTGCGGTACGTTCTTGTGGATGCGCAGCATGTCACGCAACGGGGTGTCGATATCGGTACCCAATACCAGCAGGCCATCCACCCGTTTTTCCATCAGCATTCTCAGGTAATGCTGTTGGCGAGGCGGCTGGTTTTCGGTGTTGCAGAGGATCAGGCTGTAGCCCTGTTCGAAGCAGTACGCTTCAACCCCTTGCACCACTTCTGCGAAGAAGGGGTTTACGCTGGTGGTCACCAGCATGCCAATGGTCTTGGTCGAATTTATTTTAAGACTGCGCGCTACCGAGTTGGGCGCGTAGTTGAGTTCTGCCACCGCCTCAATCACTTTCTGGGTCGCGTCTTCGCTGACCCGCCGAGTGTGGTTGAGCACATGTGAGACGGTGGAGATGGATACGCCTGCGCGCGAGGCGACATCCTTGATAGTGGCCATCTCTGTCTCCTGACTGTCAAAGGCGGAACATTAGCAGATTTCCCGAATAAAGGCTTGGTTTTAACGAGCTCTGCCACGGAATTGTCAATGCCGGCTAATTTAGGCGCTCATTTTTGTTTGCGCAAATGGATTGTGGTCAAAATGGGAGCGCTGTCAGAGTAAAATATCGCCAGATTAATCCTCTGGCGTTTGTCAGAATCGCCTCTCGTTACCAAGATGTTAAGTCAACAAATCAAAATTAAACTCTGATTAGCGGAAAATAACAGGTCATTTATTTCAAAATCCGCCCATCCAACCCCCTCTGGTTAGTATCTTTAACAGCTTGTTATTGCCCCGTGAGGAATGATAGAACCATACCTATAGCCGGATGCACGGGATGTAGATCCGGAATGGCACACGGAAATGAAACAATCCACTGATTAAGGGACGAATCAATGCATAAGTTGAGCAAAATCACAGTTGGCGCAGCGGTTTCTTTGGCTCTGTTTGGATCGATCTCCATCGCCCACGCGGCAGACACCATCAAGATCGGTATCGCAGGCCCGGTTACCGGCCCGGTTGCCCAGTACGGGGACATGCAGTTCACCGGCGGCAAGATGGCGGTCGAGCAGATCAACAAGGCTGGCGGCATCAATGGCAAGCAGATCGAAGCGGTCGTCTATGACGATGCCTGCGATCCCAAACAGGCGGTGGCCGTCGCGAACAAGGTGGTGAATGACGGCGTCAAGTTCGTGGTCGGCCACCTCTGCTCCGACAACACCCTGCCCGCCTCCGACATCTATGAAGACGAGGGGATCCTGATGGTCACCCCCGCCTCCACCAACCCCAAGATCACCGAGCGCGGTTACCAGCTGACCCTGCGCACCATCGGCCTGGATAGCGATCAGGGCCCGACTGCCGCCAAGTACATCATCGAGCAGGTCAAACCCCAGCGCGTGGCCGTTATCCACGACAAGAAGCAGTACGGTGAAGGGATCGCCTCCAGCGTCAAAGCGGCGCTCGACAAGGCTGGCGTGAAAGTGGTGGCCTTTGAAGGGATCACCGCCGGTGACAAGGACTTCTCCGCCCTGATCGCCAAGCTGCAGAAAGAGAACGTCGATTTCGTCTACTACGGCGGCTATCACCCTGAGCTGGGTCTGATCCTGCGTCAGGCTGGCGAGAAGGGGCTGAAAGCCAAGTTCATGGGCCCGGAAGGGGTGGGTAACAAGGATATCTCCGCCATCGGTGGCCCGGCTTCCGAAGGCCTGCTGGTGACCCTGCCGAACAAATACGATCTGGTGCCGGCCAACGCCCCGCTGGTGGCGGCGTTCAAGGCCAAGGGTCAGGACTCCTCCGGCCCGTTCGTCTGGACTACCTATGCCGCGGTGCAAACCCTGGCAGCCGGTATCGCCAAAGCGGGTGAAGATGACCCGGCTGCCGTTGCCGCCGCCATCAAGGCCGCCCCGATCGATACCGTGATGGGCCCCCTGACCTGGGCACCGAACGGTGACCTGAAAGGCTTCGAATTCGGTGTGTTCCAGTGGCACGCTGACGGTACTTCCAGCCAAGTCAAATAATCTGCCGATCGGGGGTGAGTACACTCACCCCCTCCTCTCTTTGCGGGCAAGTACAGGGAACGCAGTATGTCCGAACACCTCCTCTATCTGGTTCAGCAACTGCTGAACGGATTAACTATAGGCAGCACCTATGCGTTGATCGCCATTGGCTACACCATGGTCTATGGCATCATCGGCATGATCAACTTCGCCCACGGCGAGGTATACATGATCGGCTCCTATGTCGCTTTCATGGTGATGGCGGGGCTCATGATGATGGGCATCGACAGCACCTTTCTACTGCTGGGGGGCGCCTTCCTGGTCAGTATCATCATCACCGGCACCTATGGCTGGAGCATCGAGCGGGTCGCCTACCGGCCACTGCGCGGTGGCAACCGGCTGATCCCCCTCATCTCCGCCATCGGCATGTCGATCTTCCTGCAGAACATGATGCGAATGGCTCAGGGCTCGCGGGATATCGCCATGCCCAGCCTGATCTCCGGCGGCTGGACCCTGGGGGGTGAGGATGGCTTTCAGGCCAGCCTCTCCTATATGCAGCTGATTATCTTCGTGGTGACTTTCATCACCATGCTGGCGCTGACCCAGTTCATCGGCCGCTCCCGCATGGGTCGCGCCTGCCGCGCCTGTTCGGAAGATATCAAGATGGCCAACCTGCTGGGCATCGACACCCACGTGGTCATCTCCATCACCTTCGTGCTGGGGGCCGCGCTGGCCGCCGTCGCCGGGGTGCTGCTCGGCATGTATTACGGCGTCATCAACCCCTACCTCGGCTTTATGGCCGGTCTGAAGGCCTTCACTGCCGCTGTATTGGGTGGTATCGGCAGCATTCCGGGCGCCGTACTGGGCGGCCTGCTGCTCGGCGTGGTTGAAGCGCTCACCGCCGGTTATCTCAGCACCGAGTACAAGGATGTGATGGCGTTTGCCCTGCTCATTTTTGTGCTGCTCTTTATGCCGACCGGCATCCTGGGTCGTCCGGAAGTGGAGAAAGTGTGATGAAACATCAATTTATCCACGCCTGTATCGCCAGCCTGGTGCTGCTGGTGCTCTCTTTCTGGCTGCTCGGCTTCAAGCTGGAGACCGATGGCTCCAGCCTGCAGGTAGTGAGCCGCCTCGATGTGTCGCTGGCCTGGCTGCTGGGGGGCGCCACCCTCGTTTTCTGGTTCCAGATGCTGCGCGGCCAGATTGCCAAGCTGTTTCAGGCCTCCATCAGCGGCTTCTCGGTCGGCTTTACCAAGCTGGTGCTGCCGAGCCCGGAAGAGGCGCCCAAGCTCTATAACCTCACCGCCGTGCTGGTGCTGCTGTTCGCGGTGAGCTGGCCCTTTATGGCCTCTCGCGGTGCCATCGATCTCGCCACCCTCACCCTGATTTACATCATGCTGGGGCTGGGGCTGAACGTGGTGGTCGGCCTCGCCGGTCTGCTCGATCTCGGCTATGTCGGCTTCTACGCGGTCGGTGCCTACAGCTATGCCCTGCTCAACACCTACTTCGGACTGAGCTTCTGGGAGTGCCTGCCCATCGCCGGGCTGATGGCCGCGACCTTCGGCTTCCTGCTCGGTTTCCCGGTGCTGCGGCTGCGGGGGGACTATCTGGCCATCGTCACCCTGGGTTTTGGCGAGATCATCCGCATCCTGCTCAACAACATGACTACCCTGACCGGCGGCCCGAACGGTATATCCGGCATTCCCAAGCCGACGCTGGGGGGTCTGGAGTTCAACCGCACCGTCAAGGATGGGGGCTTTGATACCTTCCACAACTTCTTCGGCATTACCTACAACGCCAACCACAAGGTGATCTTCCTCTACCTGATGGCGCTGGTGCTGGTGGTAGTGACCCTGTTCGTCATCAACCGCCTGCTGCGCATGCCCCTTGGCCGCGCCTGGGAAGCGCTGCGGGAGGACGAGATCGCCTGCAAATCGCTGGGGCTCAACCCCACCATCATCAAGCTGACCGCCTTCACCATAGGCGCCACCTTTGCCGGTTTCGCAGGCAGCTTCTTTGCCTCGCGGCAGGGCTTTATCAGCCCGGAATCCTTCGTCTTTATCGAGTCGGCCATTGTGCTGGCGATTGTGGTGCTGGGTGGTATGGGCTCCCAGATCGGGGTGGTGCTGGCCGCTATCGTGATGACGGTGCTGCCGGAGCTGGCCCGCGAGTTCAACGAGTATCGCATGCTGATGTTCGGCCTCTTGATGGTGTTCATGATGATCTGGCGGCCACAGGGATTGCTGCCGATGACCCGTCCGCATCTGGAGTTGAAGAAATGAGTACACATCAGAAGTTATTGGAAGTTTCTGATCTGTCGATGCGCTTCGGGGGCCTGCTGGCCGTCAACGGAGTAAAACTGGATATCGACAAGGGCGAAGTGATCTCCATCATCGGCCCCAACGGGGCGGGCAAGACCACCATCTTCAACTGCCTGACCGGCTTCTACAGCCCGAGCGGCGGCACCATCCGCTACAAAGGTGAGGAGATCCAGGGGCTACCCGGCCACCTTATCGCCCGCAAGGGGGTTGTGCGTACCTTCCAGCACGTGCGGCTGTTCAAGGAGATGACGGCGGTGGAGAACCTGCTGGTTGCCCAGCACCAGCACCTCAACACCAGCTTTATCGCCGGTCTGTTCAAGACCCCGGCCTTCCGCCGGGCGGAGCAGGAGGGGCTGGAGCGGGCCGCCTTCTGGCTGGATAAAGTGGGCCTCAAGGATCTCGCCAACCGAGCCGCCGGCAACCTGGCCTACGGTCAGCAGCGCCGACTCGAGATCGCCCGCTGCATGGCGACCCGTCCCGAGCTGCTGATGCTGGATGAACCGGCTGCTGGCCTCAACCCGAAGGAGACCGACGAGCTGGACGAGCTGATCATGAGCCTGCGGGACGAATTCGGGGTCTCGGTGCTGCTGATCGAACACGATATGAAGCTGGTGATGGGCATCTCCAACCGCATCTTCGTGGTCAGCCAGGGCACCCCGCTGGCCCACGGCAAGCCGGATGAAATCCGCAACAATCCGGCAGTGATCAAGGCCTATCTGGGCGAGTCGTAAGGACAAAAAGATGTTAGAACTTCGCAACGTATCGACCCACTACGGCAAAATTCAGGCACTGCACGATGTCAGCGTCGAGGTGAAAGAGGGGGAAATCGTCACCCTGATCGGCGCCAACGGCGCAGGCAAGACCACCCTGCTGATGACACTCTGCGGCGAACCCAAGCCCAGCAGCGGCTCCATCTGGTTTGAGGGGGAACAGATCAGCTCCCTCACCACCGCCCGCATCATGCGCAAGGATATCGCCGTGGTGCCGGAGGGGCGTCGCATCTTCGCCCGCCTGACGGTGGAGGAGAACCTGCTGATGGGCGCCTTCTTCGTCGACAAGGCCGAGCAGCATGGCCTGCTGGATCAGGTGTTTACCCTGTTCCCGCGCCTGCACGAGCGCCTGCAACAACGGGCGGGCACCATGTCCGGCGGCGAGCAGCAGATGCTGGCCATCGGCCGCGCCCTGATGAGCAAACCGCGCCTGCTGCTGCTGGATGAACCCTCGCTGGGGCTGGCCCCCATCGTCATCCAGCAGATCTTCGACACCATCGAACAGTTGCGGCAGAAGGGGATGACCATCTTTCTGGTGGAGCAGAACGCCAACCAGGCGCTCAAGCTGGCCGACCGCGGCTATGTGCTGGAGAACGGCCACGTGGTGCTGCAAGACACGGGCGCCGCCCTGCTGGCCAACCCGGCAGTGCGGCAGGCCTATCTGGGCGGTTAACCCACTGACCCGCATGCCATATCAACAAGGGAGCCGCTGGCTCCCTTATCTTTTGTGGGGTTAGTTTGCGCCCAAGCTTGCGGTACACTGGCCCGTAATCAACCTATTCGCAGGACATCCCGATGGACCAGTTTGCCCATATCAATGCCCATGATGCCCACCAGAAACTGAGCGCGGGTGAAGCCCGTCTGGTGGATATTCGCGACCCGCAATCCTTTGAAGCGGCCCACGCGGTCGGCGCCTTCCACCTTACCAACGGCACGCTGGTGCGCTTTATGAATGAAGTGGATTTCGATACCCCGGTCATCGTGATGTGCTATCACGGCAACAGCAGTCAGGGGGCGGCCCAATACCTGCTGCAACAGGGTTATGACGAGGTCTACAGTCTGGATGGCGGCTTCGAGGCGTGGCGCCGGGAGTTTCCCATCGAGGCAGGCGAGGCATGATCCAGCTGCTGGTGCTCGACAACGCCCGCATGGCACAGGCGCTGGTAGACTATCTGGCTACCCTGGGCATCTCCTGCGAGCTGACCCAGTCCGAGCTGGGGGTCACCATCTGGCTGGCGGACGAGCAACGCCTCGCTCAGGCCCAGCTGGAGGTGAAGCGCTTTCTGGCCGAGCCGGGCCACCCGCGCTACATGGAGGCCTCCTGGCAATCTGGTAGCGCCGATGCCCGCATCGACTACAGCAAGGGGATGACAGATCCCATCACCGACTTCCTCCATCAGGCAGGGCCACTGACGCTGGTGGTCATCATCGCCTGTCTCGCCATCTACGGGATCGAGGCCATCGGCCTGCCCATTTTTGATCAACTGGCATTCCACCCGACGCTGGCCCAGTTCACCGACTGGCAGGCGTGGCGTTATTTCACCCCCGCCCTGATCCACTTCTCGGTGCTCCATCTAGTGTTCAACTTGCTGTGGTGGTGGTATCTCGGCGGCCAGATCGAGCAGCGCCTCGGCAGCGGCAAGCTGCTGATCCTGCTGCTGGTGGGCGCCGCCCTGCCCAATATCGCCGAGTTCTTTGCCAGCGGCCCGCTGTTTGGTGGCCTCTCCGGCGTGGTCTATGCCCTGCTCGGCTACTGCTGGCTGCGCAGCAAGCTGCAACCGGCCTGCGGCCTCACTCTGCCGCCGGCGCTGATGGGCTTTATGCTGTTCTGGATGGTGCTCGGCTTCTTCGACATGCTCGGCACCAGCACGGCCAATATTGCCCACCTGACCGGCCTGCTGGTCGGCCTGCTGCAAGGCTGGCTGGATCGCAACCACCAGCCGACCTGATTTTTCAGCAGTTGCAGAAACGAGAACGCCGCCCCGAAGGGCGGCGTTTTTTTATGGTCTGCGCAGTTATTGCTTGATCAGATTGGGATCGGTCACCTTGACCGCCGCGCCACCGCTCATAAAGAAGCTGGCGAACTGGGTCTGGATCTCGGTGGTGACCGCGCCAGCCTGATCGAAGTTCTCGTCAGGTGCCAGCAGCGAGCTATGGCCCCCTTTCAGGAAGCGCGCAGCATGGTGACCCGCCGGGAGCACGCCGGAACCCTTCAGCTCTTGCAAACCCAGCACCCGGAACAGCGGCTCGGTGCCACCCAGCGGCGCAGAGGCGATGCTGTTGGGGATCACCTGATCCGGCAGATTGAGGGCGCCATCACCAACAATTTCGGTGGCGAACAGCGGGAAGCTCTTGGCGACGCCACTGCCCAGATTGATCGGGTCGGCAGAGTCCAGCACTGACTGGGCGGCAAAGGTATAGCTCTGCAAGGTGCTCGCCGCACCCGCCTGCGTGGCCGCATCCAGACTGGGCAGGAACTCGTTGACGAAGCAAGTGGCGGCAGCTGTTTTGCAATTCGGTGCATAGGCGGTAAAGCCCGCTTTCAGCTCCGGACTGCCCGAGGTAAGCACGCTCATCTTGATGGTCGGCCCGAAACTAGGCGAGTTGAGCAACAACGGCGCGATGCCGCCACCCGGCATCGCCAGACCACCGGTATCGAACTTGAACAGGGCATCAGCCTGAGCACTGCCGGTGGTCTGGTTGGCGACAGCCAGCAGATTGGCCCCAGTAATGGCCCCGAGAGAGTGACCGAGGAAATGCACCTTGAGGCTATTTTTCGCACCAATCGAACCAGCCTGATTGGCCAAGCCGATCGCCAGTCGCAGCCCCAGCAGATCCGCCACGCTCTGTTTCAGGTTGTCCCGCGCCACCGTCAGATAACCCAAATTCAGATAGGGAGTCGGATTCTCGGAGGTGGTGACGGTATCCTTGCTGCCGCTCAAGGCGTAGCCACGCTCACCGTGCAGCGGATGATCGATCACCACCACAGCGACATTTTTGGCTGTTGGTGTGACTTGCAGACCAGCACCGATCTGGCCCAGCGCCAGCGCATAGGCGTTCTCCTTGATGGAGGTAACCCCGTGTTGATAGATGATCACATCGGTAATGGTATTGAGCGGTGCAGCGGCGAAGATCCGCAGCGGTACCGATTGTACTTCGGTCAGGGTCGGCAACGGGTTGAAACGGCCGATATTGCGCTCGGCATCCAGCGGCTTGCCACCGGAGGTGAGAGTCACCCCGATCAGCTTGCTTGCCTCGGTCAGCAGTTCACTCTGACGGCTCGGGTCGGCGATCAGCTCACCCAGCAATGCCGGGTCCACGCCCGCCCCGACCAGCCCACCGATCACCTCGCTATCACCCGCTTTCAGCGCGTTGGCGATGGCATAGAGGCTGGGAATGGCGCCGTGCCAGGATTGGGTCTTGGCCTTGTCCCAGGAGCCGGCTATCGCCGGGGTTGAGAGGAAGTAAGGGAGTTTGACGGTACCGGTATACACCTTGGTCACCGCTGCAACTCCGTTTAGGGTGGCATTAGCCGCCACAGCGGCAGCAATCGCATCACGATCTTTCTGCGGCAAGAATGGCTCATTCGCCAGCTGGGTCAGAAAATCCACCCCGCCATTAAGACCGTTGATGGTATAGGTTGCTGGCAGGCTGGTGTTGCCCTTGGCATCCTGTTTCCAGACGAACGCAGCATCCAGACCATTTTCGACTACCTTAGCTGCTGCCCCCTTCACCGCCAGCAGCACATCGGCACCAGATTGGGTGGCAAACCAGTCGGAGAAGATCACCCGATCGCTGGTGATCCCGGTGGCCGCTTTGAACAGACCTTCCTGCAGCGAGATCAGGCCGTTGATGGTCTGCTCCTGAGTAGTTGCGCCAGCTGTCGATTTGAAGCTGCTGTAATCGCCTCCCGCCTTGAGCGGTGTGCCGCGACTGTCCTTGAGGGCATCGGTCGCCACTATCATGTAGTAAGAAGAGGGATTGAGCGGCTTGAGCGGAACCAGATTGAGCTTGCCGTCCCCGCCAGTGACCACAAAGTCGGTCCCATAAACCAGTGGCTTGCCGCCCTTGACTCCGTTGGGTTGCAGAGTGACCGGATCCAGCGTGAGCTCGAGCAGGTAGAGGGGCGCAACGGCAGAGGCATACTCGCTGGCCGCCGGTGCCGGCACAGAGACACCGGTCACGGTCGCCGGTACCAGCTGGACGGGTTGGGTGGTTGACCAGCCATCCAGGGTGGAGAGGGCAGATACCGGGTTCGACAGATCAGCAGTTTCTGTCGAAAACTTCAGGGTTCCGTCGCTGGCACGGGGGGCCAGCACGCTCGGGCGCACCCCGTTGGCACCACTCAGGACGTAGTCGAGGGAGCTGGTGGTGTCTCCCTTGTTGTCATCTCCACCACATCCGGCCAGCAGGGCGCTGACAACAGCTGCATAAATTAGCTTCTTCTTCATTTTTTATTCTCTTTTTATAGGGTTGTTATCCATCACAAGCCAACGGGGTCATCACGACCTCGACTGCAAAACGTTAACATAAAACCAACACCAAATAAGACTCATGCCGGACAGTTCTGACTCAGCTTTGTGGTGCATGTCATGGTTTCAGGTTAACAAAGGGGCGCAAGGGTAGCAGTTGTGGCCCCATCACCAGACCCGACCAGCCAGCGGGCACCATCACGACTAAAAAGCCGCCGCGATCTCGGCAAAGTGAGGGAATTGTCGGTAGAATGTCCGCCAACGCTTAAGGAGGACATCATGATCGACCCGAAGAAACTGGAAGAGATCGCCAAGCAGGTGCACAACTCCCTGCCGCCCGGCATTCGCAGCATGGGTGAAGAGGCCGAGAAGAAAATGCGTCAGGTATTGCAGGCCCAGCTGGGCAAGCTTGACCTAGTCAGCCGCGAAGAGTTCGACGTGCAGACCAAGGTGCTGCTGCGTACCCGTGAAAAACTGGCCGCCCTCGAAAGCAAGCTGGCTCAGCTCGAGCAGCAGCTCGGCGCCAAAGGCGAATAACAAAAACCCCAGCTCGGCTGGGGTTTTTGCTTTGTATTGAACCTGTAAAAAACATCACACCTGAAGCAGATACCAGGCCCGCTTGCCACGTGCCTTGGCCTCATACATGGCCCTGTCGGCCACCTCCAATGCCTGCCGGAAGCTCAATGGCTCCTCCTCCCACAGGGCGATGCCGATACTCAGCCCCACCCGTTGCGGGCAACCGGGTTTGGGCACATAGCCGTGCATCCGGCTGATCAGGGCGTCAGCCAGTTGCGCCAGGCCATGGCTCGACACATCCCGGTGCAGATGCACCACAAACTCGTCGCCGCCGTAACGGCCGCATAGTGCCGAGCCCGGCATGATAAGGCGCAACCAGTCCGCCATCTGCTGCAACACCAGATCGCCGCAGGCATGGCCCAGCTGGTCGTTGATCCCCTTGAAATCATCCAGATCGATAAAGAGCAGCGCCCCCGCTCCTTGCGGCTGCAGCTGGGCAAACGCCTTGCCAAACCCCTGCCGGTTGAGCAAGCCGGTCAGCGCGTCGCTGTTGGCGCGCTCCGCCAGTCGCTGCTCATAAGCCTTGCGCTGGGTGATATCGATATGGGAGCCCATGATCCGCAGCGGCTTGCCATCGCCATCCCGATCGACGACCCGTCCCCGATCCCACAGCCAGGTGACCTCGCCTTGCGGATTGATGGTGCGGTATTCGGCTTCATAGAAGGGGGTTTTGCCCTCAAGGTGGGCAAAGTAGCTGCCCATGGCATGGGCGCGATCGTCGGGATGGAGCTTGGCGCTCCACTGATCGAAATGAGGGGCCATGTCACCGGCCTGAAAGTTCTGCAGATTGAAGACGCGCAGCTCGCCGGTGGGAATAGTGCCCTGCCAGAGACAGATGCCGGTGCCATCGAGGGCGGCATTGAGCTTCTCCTGCAACAGGCCATTTTCATGCTGCAAAGCGGCGATCTCTGCCTGCAAACGGGCTATTTCACCGCCATGAGGGGACGGGATCAGCGTTGCGACCCGCTCGACAGAGCCGGTCTCTCCCCTGTCATCCTCCGCAGATGCCCTGCCCTCTTCACTCAACACTGCGCCTCCTTGTGCTTGCTCTATGGATGCTCTTGTCAATCCCCCACAAAGATGCCATCAGCTAGGCTCGATTAGTAGCCACTCATAGCCAAAATATTGAAAAATAATGGGATAACGCCGCGATAATCCGCTCATTCGGGATGATCCGGTACTGCGGGAGCCCTAAAAACAAAAGCCCCCGGCAAAACCGGGGGCTGCGTCATCCAAGCGGGGATCCCGTCAGATAAATTCGTAGGCGTCACCAAAGATGCGCTCCGGCTCGGCGCCAAGGATCTTGAACTCCTCCCGCGCGGCACCCGCCATCTCGAAACGGCCGGCGACATAGATGTCGTAGTCGTGGAGGCTGACGAAGTCATCCATGATCGCCTTGTGCACCAGCCCGCTCTTGCCGGTCCAGTCAGCCTCAGGCTCCTGCACCACCGGAATAAAGGTGAGCGGTGCATAGTCACGCTCCCACTGCTGCATCTGCTCCAGCTCATAGAGCCAGTGAGCCTGACGCACACCCCAGTAGAAGAACACCGGACGCTTGCTGCCCGTGTCGATCAGGTACTCCAGAATGGAGCGGGCGTAAGAGAAACCGGTGCCGCCCGCCATCAGGATCAGCGGACGGGGAGATTCATCGCGCAGGAACGCCTTGCCAGCCGGCAATTCGACCTCGATCTCGCCCTGCTCGCGCATGCGGGCCAGCACCTGACCGGCGTAGGCGTTCTCGGGAGTGGCACCGATTTGCAGCTCCAGCACGCCCGGGCGGGTCGGCGAGTTGGCGATGGAGAAGGGGCGCTTGTCCGAATCGCTCATCACCACCAGCAGATACTGGCCCGGCTTGAAGCTGATCGCTTGCTGCGGCGTCAGGGCCACATGCCAGATGGTGTCGACATATTCGCGCAGTTCCTCTACGCGGCATTTGATACGTTGCATTCTTGTCCTTGTGGCGGGCTCGCTCGGCCCGCTTCGCTCATTGTTTCACTATGGAGTGACGACCAGCAGCCCTGGCCCCGTCAGTCGAGAATACTCAAATCAGTGCGGATCGCATCACTTTTTGCAGCAAAGCTGTCATGTTTGCCTCATCCGAGGATATTGAGCTCATCCCAGATGGCATCAACCTTCTGCTTCACCGCCTCATCCTGAACTATGGGCTGACCCCACTCCCGATTGGTCTCGCCCGGCCACTTGTTGGTGGCATCCAGCCCCATCTTGGAGCCGAGGCCGGAGACCGGCGAGGCGAAGTCCAGATAGTCGATCGGGGTGTGCTCGATCAAGGTGGTGTCCCGTGCCGGGTCCATCCGGGTGGTAATGGCCCAGATCACATCCTTCCAGTCGCGGGCGTTGACGTCATCGTCACACACCACCACGAACTTGGTGTACATGAACTGGCGCAGGAAGGACCAGACCCCCAGCATCACCCGCTTGGCGTGGCCCGGGTAACGCTTCTTGATGGTCACCACCGCCATCCGGTAGGAGCACCCCTCCGGCGGCAGATAGAAGTCCACAATCTCGGGAAACTGCTTCTGCAGCAGCGGCACAAACACCTCGTTCAGCGCCAGACCCAGCACCGCCGGTTCATCGGGCGGACGGCCGGTGTAGGTGCTGTGATAGATAGCATCGCGCCGCTTGGTGATGTGGGTGATGGTGAAGACCGGGAACTCGTCCACCTCATTGTAGTAACCGGTGTGGTCGCCATAAGGCCCTTCCGGCGCCATCTCACCCGGCTCCAGATAGCCTTCCAGCACGATCTCGGCACTGGCGGGCACCTCCAGATCACAGCTGATGGCCTTGATCACTTCGGTACGGCTGCCACGCAGCAAACCAGCAAAGGCATATTCGGAGAGAGTATCCGGCACCGGCGTCACCGCGCCGAGAATGGTCGCGGGATCGGCACCGAGTGCTACCACTACCGGGAATCGCTCACCGGGATGGGCCTCCTGCCACTCGCGAAAATCGATGGCACCGCCACGATGATCCAGCCAGCGCATGATCAGCTTGTTTTTGGCGATCTTCTGCTGGCGATAGATGCCGAGGTTCTGGCGCTTCTTGTAGGGGCCACGGGTGATGGTGAGGCCCCAGGTGACCAGCGGTGCCACATCGCCGGGCCAGCAGTGCTGGATCGGGATCTGGTCGAGATCGACCGCATCTCCCTCCTGCACCACCTGCTGGCAGGGGGCGGAAGAGAGGCGCTTGGTCGGCATGTTGAGCACCTGCTTGAAGATCGGCAGCTTCTCCATCAGCTCCTTGAATCCCTTGGGCGGCTCGGGCTCCTTGAGATAGGAGAGCCAGACCCCGACCTGACGCAAGGCGCCCACATCGGGCTGGCCCATGCCCATGGCAACCCGATCTGGGGTACCGAACAGGTTGGTCAGCACCGGCATGGTGTAGCCTTTGGGATTTTCGAACAGCAGAGCCGGGCCACCCGCACGCAGGGTGCGGTCGCTGATCTCGGTCATCTCCAGATAGGGATCTATCTCGCGGGTGATCCGCTTGAGTTGTCCGTTTTGTTCCAGCTGCGCGATGAAATCACGCAAATCCTTGTATTTCATGCAAGTTCCCAACCGGGTTCAGGAGGTCACGCATTATAACCCTGGCTGCCCATCGGGTGTACCCGAATCGGGTAGCAGACTCGGTGCAATGGGTGGCACGTCACGCTGGCCGAGGCGTCTGGCCAGCGCAGAGAGCAGCTGGGGCTCGTCCACCTCCATCAACAGACCGGCCACCAGTGCCCCGTATTGACGGTTGGAGAGTTCCGCCAGCAGGTATTTCTGGGCTTGCAGCGGCAAGGGGGAGAGTGCGCTCAGTTGGCGCAGGGCGGCTCCCTTCAATCCCTCATTGCCACTGGCGGCAATCAGCAGATCGCTGGCAGCGCTGCCGTGATGGAAGCGGTTGATGGTAGAGAGTGCGCGCAGCGCATCCTGATCTGCCGGCCGCCGCCACAACATGCCATAGAGCGCCGGTTCCCCGGTGCGCTGCAACAGATGGAACAACAGGTGATTGTCGGGCAGATAGATATTCTGGCTGGCCAGTGCTTGCGCCTCCCGCATCCAGATCGGTTGCGGCAAGGTGTCGAGGGCCAGCAACAGGGCTTGCTGCTGCATGGCGAGATCGGGGTTACTGCTGTAGTAGATAGACTTTAGCTGGAAGCTGCCCTGGGCAAGCTGCTGCCGATAGCGCTGCATCAGTGATTGCAGCTGCCACTCCCCCAGCAACTGACGGGCCTGCGCGGCAAAATCATAGACAGGTTGCTGCACCAGAAAACCGTCGACCTGCTGCTCCATGAGCCACTCGGGGGCCTTGTCGGCCTGAGCCTCGACCCACTGTTGCAACGCAGGGGATGCAGGGGTGGTAGCGGGAATATCCCGCAGCAGTTGCAACAGCAGGAACTCCCGCCGCTCGCGACTCAGGGTCGCCAGCAGAGAGTCGATGGCTGCAAATTGCCCCTCCTGCAGACGGCCCGCCAGATAGCGCTGGTGCGTCTGCAACGTCTCTGCTGTCACCGCGACCGGAGCACTCTGCGCGCAGGCAGGCATTGCACTCAGCAACCCCAACAATAACCAGAAAACCGGCTTCATGACGTCTCCATCCATGTGACATCGGGATCTCATACTACTAGGGCGGCCGGAAAACAGATAAACAAAAACCGCGACCAAGGCCGCGGTTTCGTCATTTTCTGACCGGACTTACTTCTGCTGGCGCCGCATGGCGTCGAAGAACTCGTCGTTGGTCTTGGTCATCGCCAGCTTGTCGATGAGGAATTCGATACCGTCGATCTCGCCCATCGGGTGGACAATCTTGCGCAGGATCCACATCTTCTGCAGCTCGTCACCGGAGGTGAGCAGCTCTTCTTTACGGGTGCCTGAGCGGGTGATGTCGATGGCCGGGTAGACGCGCTTCTCGGCAATCTTGCGCGAGAGGTGCAGTTCCATGTTGCCGGTACCCTTGAACTCTTCGTAGATAACCTCGTCCATTTTGGAGCCGGTATCGATCAGCGCGGTGGCGATGATGGTCAGGCTGCCGCCCTCTTCAACATTACGCGCGGCACCGAAGAAGCGCTTGGGACGGTGCAGGGCGTTGGCGTCCACACCACCGGTCAGTACCTTGCCGGATGACGGGATAACGGTGTTGTAGGCACGGGCCAGACGGGTGATGGAGTCCAGCAGGATCACCACATCTTTCTTGTGCTCGACCAGACGCTTGGCCTTCTCGATCACCATTTCGGCAACCTGAACGTGGCGGGAAGCAGGTTCGTCAAAGGTGGAAGCGATCACTTCACCTTTCACCATCCGCTGCATCTCGGTCACTTCTTCCGGACGCTCGTCGATCAGCAGAACGATCAGTTCACAGTCCGGGTGGTTGTAGGCGATGCTCTGGGCGATGTTCTGCAGCAGCATGGTCTTACCGGCCTTGGGCGGCGCCACGATCAGGCCACGCTGGCCTTTACCGATGGGGGAAGCCAGGTCCAGTACACGGGCGGTGATATCTTCGGTAGAGCCATTACCCCGTTCCATACGCAGACGTTCGTTGGCATGCAGGGGGGTAAGGTTTTCAAACAGGATCTTGTTGCGGGAGTTTTCCGGGCGGTCGTAGTTGACCTCATTGACCTTGAGCAGTGCGAAGTAGCGTTCGCCCTCTTTCGGTGGCCGGATCTTGCCGGAGATGGTATCGCCGGTACGCAGGTTAAAGCGGCGGATCTGGCTCGGGGAGACGTAGATATCGTCAGGGCCTGCCAGATAGGAGCCGTCTGCACTGCGCAGGAAGCCGAAACCATCGGTCAGGATTTCCAGCACACCGTCGCCAAAGATATCTTCACCACCCTTGGCGTGCGCCTTGAGGATTGCAAAAATAATATCTTTCTTGTGCGCCCGAGCCAGATTTTCCAACCCCATGGATTCGCCAAGCTTGACCAGCTCGGACACAGGAGTGTTCTTTAATTCAGTCAGATTCATAGTGGTGAAAGTCTGTAAGCAAGGATTGAAATGAGGAGACAGTCTGCTGGATTGATGCTGATCGGATTTGATTGCCAGGCTGTGGTTAGCAAAGAGTCAGGCAAAAAGGTTAGCAAACGAGCGATAAACTAGCACCAATCGGGATGAGCGTCTAGGTGATAAAACACAAGGAGCGCATTATTGCAATGCGCTCCTCTTTAATTATTACAGGTTGCCGTCCAGGAACTCTTTCAGCTGAGTCTTGGACAGTGCACCGACCTTGGTCGCTGCCACTTCGCCATTCTTGAACAGCAAGAGGGTCGGGATACCACGAATGCCGTACTTGGGCGGAGTATCAGAGTTATGGTCGATGTTCAGTTTGGCTACGGTCACGCGACCTTCGTACTCTTGGGCAACTTCTTCCAGGATCGGGGCAATCATCTTGCACGGACCACACCACTCGGCCCAGAAGTCGACCAGAACGGCGCCATCGGCTTTGATTACATCTGCCTCGAAGCTGGCATCGCTCAGCTGAACAATCTTGTCACTCATCTCCAACTCCAGTCAGTAATTAAGGCTTTATTGACATATCAACAAAGGCAATAGTTGCCCTATTTGAAATGATCCTGTTTATTATTGCAAGCCTAACCTGATAACCTACCGCCATGAGCAAAACACACTTAACGACCGACAAATTCGCCCAAATGGGCCTCGAACCCGAAGTTCTGGCTGGTCTGGAATCAAAGGGATTTCACTATTGCACGCCCATCCAGGCACTGTCTCTGCCACTGTTGGTAGAAGGTCATGACCTCGCCGGTCAGGCCCAGACAGGAACCGGCAAGACCATTGCCTTCCTGGCCGCGACATTCAACTATTTGCTGACTCACCCGCTGACCAAGCCCCGTCTGGTTAATCAACCCAGAGCCATCATCATGGCACCCACCCGGGAACTGGCAGTACAGATCTATAACGATGCCGACAGCATCGCCGCCTCTACCGGCCTGAAACTCGGCCTCGCCTACGGTGGCGAAGGTTACGACAAGCAGCTGGCCGTGCTGGAGCAGGGCGTCGACATCCTGATCGGCACCACCGGCCGCATCATCGACTACTTCAAGTCCAAGGTGATCGATCTGAGCAACATTCAGGTCGTGGTACTGGACGAAGCGGATCGCATGTTCGATCTGGGCTTCATCAAGGACATCCGCTTCCTGTTCCGCCGCATGCCGCCCGCGACCGAGCGTCTGAGCATGCTGTTCTCAGCCACCCTCTCCCTGCGTGTACAGGAGCTGGCCTACGAACACATGAACCACCCGGAACATGTGCAGGTTGAGCCGGAGCAGATGACCGGCGTGCGGATCAAGGAGGAGCTGTTCTACCCCTCCAATGAAGACAAGATGTTGCTGCTGCTCTCCCTGATGGAAGAGGAGTGGCCGGAAAAAGCGATCGTCTTCGCCAACACCAAGCATGTCTGTGAAGACGTCCATGCCTGGCTGGAGAATGACGGCCACCGCGTCGGTCTGCTGACCGGTGATGTGCCGCAGAAGAAACGGATGAAGATCCTCGAGGACTTCACCAAGGGTGCGCTCGATATTCTGGTCGCCACCGACGTGGCCGCCCGTGGTCTGCACATCCCTGACGTGACCCACGTCTTCAACTATGACCTGCCCGACGACGCCGAAGACTATGTACACCGTATCGGTCGTACCGGTCGTGCCGGCAAGAGCGGTCACTCCATCAGCCTGGCCTGTGAAGACTATGCCTTCAACCTGCCGGCCATCGAGGAGTACATCCACCACGCCATTCCGGTCAGCAAATATGATCGCGAAGCGCTGCTGGATGACGTGACCCCGCCGAAACGGGTGTTCCGCAACCGTCAGCCGGTGAACCGCAACATGCGGGATCGTCAGGGCGGTGGCAACAGCAACAACCGTCGTCGTCCGCCGCGCAAGAGCTAAGGACAGGCCCGTTGCACAACTCGCCTCTCTATGCCGCTATCGACCTCGGCTCCAACAGCTTTCATATGCTGGTGGTGCGCGAGGTCGCCGGTGCCCTGCGCACCGTCGCCAAGGTCAAGCGCAAGGTTCGGCTCGCAGCAGGGCTTGATCCGGAATATCGTCTCAGCCGTGCCGCCATGGAACGGGGCTGGGACTGTTTGCGTCTCTTCTCCGAACAGTTGCAGGACATCCCGGCCGACAATATCCGGGTGGTGGGCACCGCAACCTTGCGGCTTGCCACCAACGTCGACGAGTTCCTCAGCGAAGCGGAACGGGTACTCAACCACAGCATCGAGATCATCTCGGGCGAGGAAGAGGCCAAGACCATCTATGAAGGGGTCTCCTGGACCTCGGCCGGGGAAGGCAACCGGCTGGTGATCGACATCGGCGGTGCCAGTACCGAACTGGTGATTGGCGAGCACAGCGAAGCGAAACTGCTCAACAGCCTGCACATGGGCTGCGTCACCTGGCTCAACAATCACTTCGGTGATGGCGAGCTCTCCGAAGCCCGTTTCGAGCAGGCGATTGCTGCCGCCAAGGCGGTGCTGGAGAAGGTGGCGGAAGATTACCGCGCCCTCGGCTGGCGCACCTGTGTCGGCGCCTCCGGCACGGTACAGGCGCTGCAAGAGATCATGCTGGCGCAAGGGAAGAGCGAACGGGTCACCCTGCCGAAACTGCAGGAGCTGATGGGTCAGGCAATCGCCTGCGGCAAGCTCGACCGGCTGCAACTGGAAGGGCTGGCGGCCGAGCGGCTGACCGTGTTCCCCTCCGGTCTCGCCATCCTGATCGCCATCTTCGAAACCCTCGATATCGAGAGCATGACCCTCGCGGGTGGCGCCCTGCGTGAAGGACTGATCTACGGTCTGCTGGGTAACAATCACGACTGTGATGCCCGGGATCGCACCGCCGACAGCCTGATCAGCCGTTATCAGCTGGATAAAGAGCACGCTGAACGGGTGCGCGATACCGCCGTCGAGGCGTTCAACCAGCTGCAACCGGCCTGGCGACTCTCCAAACGCTACGGTCGTCCGATCTTGCGTTATGCCGCCCTGCTGCACGAGATCGGCCTCTGTATCGAATACAAGAAGGCGCCGCAACACGCTGCCTACATCATCGACAACATCGACATGCCGGGCTTTACCCCTGCGCAAAAGAAGCTGTTGTCGGCCCTGCTGTTCAACCAGCGGGACGAATTCAAGCTGGAACCGCTGGAGAAACAGGGTGCAGTCACCGGTCGTCAGGCGATCCGGCTGGCCCGTATCCTGCGCATCGCGCTGATCCTCTGCATGCGCCGTACCCAGGGTACAGTGCCCAGCTTCACCCTGCAGGCAGAAGAGGAGTCACTGACCCTGACCCTGCCCAAGGGCTGGATGGATGAACACTACCTGCGCGCCAGCGAGCTGCGCTTTGAAGTGGAACGCCAGCAGAAGATGGGCTGGCCGACCCGAGTACAGGAAGCCTGACTCAGCAACCTGCCTGTTTTGGAGCCGATCATGCCGGATTATCAACCCATCAGCTGCGATCTCTACGACTGGCTCGAAATTGCCGCCAGCTGGCAACTGCCGGTGACCCTCACCAGTCGCGATGGTCGCCAGTGGAATGACAAGATCCGCACCATCGAAGCCAGCGAAGGGGTCGAGTATCTGCTGCTGCACAGTAGCGAGCGGCTCAGTCTGGCGGAACTGGCGACCCTGCGCCTGAACTGGCAAGGGGAAGAGAAGCTGATCCGCTTCGCGCCAACCAACTGAATCCAGTAAGAAAAAGAAGGGCCAACATGACGTTGGCCCTCCTTTTTGCATCTGCGACTCACTCCGGCTGTTAACCCGCCGCCAACGCCGCCATCACGTAGACATCGAAGCGGTTGCTCTTGGTCTCGATGGCCATGCTGGGCTTCTGTTCGTTGAGCCAGCCGGCGTAATCCGGCCGCTTCACCACCACCCGCTTATCAGCCATCTTGAGCGCGGCAGGCAACAAGGCATCCGCATCGAGATCCGGCCCTACCAGCGACTGGAACACCCGCATCTCTTTTTTTACCAGCGCCGACTTCTGCTTGTGCGGGAACATGGGGTCGAGGTAGATCACCTCGGGCCGCTCCGGCAGCGCCAGCAGGTTGTCCACCGCCGGGCCTTGCAGCAGGTGCATCCGCTCGCTGACCCAGGGGCCAATCTCGGGATCCTGTGCCGCCCGCGCCAGCCCGTCCTGCAACAGAGCAGCCACCACAGGGCTGCGTTCGATCAGGGTCACCTTGCAACCGAGAGAGGCGAGCACGAAGGCATCGCGCCCCAGCCCGGCAGTGGCATCCACCACGGTCGGAGTGGCACCGGCCTTGAGCCCCACTGCCTTGGCGATGGATTGACCGCGACCGCCGCCAAACTTGCGGCGATGCGCCACCGCCCCTTCCACGAAGTCCACATAGACGGCACCCAGCTTGGGTTCATCCAGCTTGCGCAGCTCCAGTCTCTCTTCAGTCAGTACCAGCGCAAACGGAGCCGGAAACTCCACGTCGGCAAGGCGTAAACGCAGGGCGTCGAGCTCGCCATCACGGGCGGGGACTTCACTGAAAACCTGAATATGGGGCATAGGAGACAGACTCATGGCACGTACAGAAGCGGCCATGATAACAGAAGCGGTGGATCAGCTCACGACAGTGAGGTTCATCCCCTGACGGTTGAGAGCGAGGTAATCAATGAGATCGTCATAGGCTAGCGGGCGGCTGAGCAGATAACCCTGGGTGAAGGCACACCCCTTCTGGCAGAGGAAGTTGAGCTGCTCGCGGGTCTCAACCCCCTCGATCACCACCTGCATGCCCAGGTTGTGCACTATGTTGATGATGCCATCGAGCAGCATCCTATCCTGCTCGTTGAAGGGGATATGGCGCACGAAGGAGCGGTCGATCTTGACCAGATCCACCGGGAAAGTGCGCAGATAGTTGAGGGCCGAGTAGCCGGTACCGAAATCGTCGATGGCCAGCTTGCAGCCCGCCTCGCGCAGGGCATCGATCCGCACTCTGTGCTGATCGCTGCTCTCCATCAGCAGAGATTCGGTGATTTCGATGACGATGTCGGCAGGATCGAGCCCGAAGTGCTGGATCACCTTGAGCCACTCACTCGCCTCGGGGTCGATGGTCTGGAACTCCATGGTGGAGCGGTTGATCGACATCTGCAGATCAGGGAAGCCGGATTGCTGCAACCGCGCCAGATCCCGGCACGACTGCCACAATACCAGCGCCCCCAGCCCCTGAATCAGACCTGCCTCTTCCGCCAGCGGAATAAACTCGGCAGGGGAGACCTGTCCCCAGTGGGGGTGATACCAGCGCACCAGCGCCTCCAGCTTGGCGACCCGTCCGCTGCGATTGTCCCAGATGGGCTGATAGGCCATGGTCAGCTGCTCCAGCTTGATCGCTTCGGCCAAATCCTGCTGCATCTGGTGGCGCTGGCGCACCTCTTCCCGCATGGATGAGCAGTAGGCACCGAGCAACCGTCCCTGTCGCTTGGCCGCAAACAGCGCCTGTTCGGCATTGCGCAGCAGCTCGTCGCTCTCGCTGCCATCGACCGGACAGAGAGTCATGCCGATGGTCGCGGTCACATAGAGATGCTGGTTGGCCAGCATAAAGGGACGGGCAAAGCTGCCGATCACCTGCTTGGCAAACACCTCGGCCTGACGGCGGGTGACGATGCCGGGCACCAGGAACGCGAACTCATCGCCACCGATACGGGCCACCAGATCTTCGGTGCGTACCCGGCTCACCAGTCGATCCGACACCTCTCGCAGCAGGGCATCGCCAGCATGGTGATCCATGCTGTTGTTGACCGCCTTGAAGTTGTTGAGGTCGAGTACCATGAGCGCGAAGCGCTCGCCCCGCTCGCAGAAGCGGGTGAGGCAGCGGCCAAACAGCCAGCGGTTGGGCAGGCTGGTAAGGTTGTCGTAGTTGGCCTGGGTCGCGATCTTCTGCTCTGCCACCTTGGTCTGGGAAAGATCGCTGAAAATGGCGATATATTGCTGAATTTTGCCAGCTTCGCGCAGGGTGCTGATCATCAGCTGCTGCGGATAGAGCTTGCCGTTCTTGCGCTTGTTCCACACTTCGCCACGCCACACCCCCACTCGCTCCAGCGCATGGTACATGTCGGCATAGAAGGTCTGATCGTGCAGCCCGGACTTGAGCATGCTGGGACGCTGGCCCCGCACCTCGTCGCTGCTGTAGCCGGTGATCTGCTCGAAGGCCGGGTTGACCGAGATGATGCGGCTGTCGGCATCGCACACCAGAATGGCCTCGGAGAGGTTGTCGTAGACCCGGTGAGAAAGCTTGAGCTGCTCCGCATGGCGCTTGAGGGGATCGATATTCTCCAGCAGCACCATCAGGTAGTCCGGCTGCTGCTGCTCGTCGCGGATCAGGGTGACAGTCACCCGCCCCCACAGGATCTCGCCCCCCTTGCAGAAGTAGCGCTTCTCCTGGGTGAAACTGCTGCGCTCGCCGCGCCGGATCTCTTCGTAGCACTCAAGGCTGCGCTGCCAATCCTCCGGGTGATTGATGTCGGAGATGGAGCGATGAAGCAGCTCGTCGAGGGGATAGCCCAGCATCTTCTCGATAGCCGGATTGGCCCAGAGAATGCGGCCGGTGAGATCGAGCTTGCCGATCCCCACCGGGGCCTGAAACAGCATGCTCTGCAGCACATGAGGGGTATCAGGTAAGAGTTGCGGCAGCTGGCGTTGCAGCATCAAGGCCAGTTCGCGACCGGCCAGCGGCCCCAGCAACCGGAGCAGCCCCATCACCTTGGTCATATTGGCCTGCGGCTGACGATAGAGCAGGCAGCAGATACCTATGGTTTCGCCATCCGCATCCTTGAGGGCGATCCCGGCGTAGGCCTGGGCTTGCCACGCATCGGCAAGCGGCATCGCGGGGAACAGCTGCAACAGACGATCGCTGAACCAGGCTTCCCCCTCCTGCCAGGTAATGGCATCGGGAGAGTCAGTGATTGGCAGCGTCAGGGTATCGGGGTCAAGAGAGGAGGGATGGGCAGCCTGAACCGTAAGATGGGAAGCATTTGATTCCCTGCTGGCGATCAGGACGACATCAGCCATCACAGCAGCGGCGATTTCACTCACAAAGGTATCGAAATATCCCTGGCCGCTCGAATGAGCCAGACTTGAGATGATTTGATAGACGGAATCGAGTGCTCGCCTCATGGCAAGTGGCTTTCTCTCCTTGAAGGTTAGAACACGACTCTACTGAAGAGCCGTGGGCAGTGCAAATATGCAATCAGCAAGATATTAAAAAGCCTTGAAAAAAGGGACCAAAAGGTCCCTTTTTGTCGCAGAAATCACGACTCGATCCCACTATGCCGCAAAACAGTGTACCTGCTTGAAGCTCACACAGGCGGCGGGTCAGGAATCTCAGGCGGCGATCCCGCTGTGTCGCAGCAGTGCATCCACCTTGGGCTCACGACCACGGAAGGCTCGGAACAGCTCCATCGGCTCCTTCGAGCCCCCCTTCTCCAGAATATTCTTCAGGAAGGATTGGCCGGTCGCCGGGTTGAAGATCCCCTCCTCCTCGAAGCGGGAGAAGGCATCGGCAGAGAGCACCTCGGCCCACTTGTAGCTGTAGTAGCCCGCCGCATAGCCGCCCGCGAAGATGTGGGAGAAGCTGTGCTGGAAGCGGTTGAACGCTGGCGGCGTCATCACTGCTACCTGACTGCGCACCTCATCCAGCAGCGCCGGGAGCTGTGCCGGATTGGCCGGATCAAACTCCTGATGGAGACGGAAGTCGAACAGGGCGAACTCCAGCTGACGCAGCATCTGCATCGCAGCCTGGAAGTTGCGGGCGGTCAGCATCTTCTCCAGCAGATCGGCAGGCAGCGGCTCGCCGGTCTCGTAGTGGCCGGAGATAAAGGCCAGCGCCTCGGACTCCCAGCACCAGTTCTCGAGGAACTGGCTCGGCAGCTCCACCGCATCCCAGGCCACGCCGTTGATACCGGCGACACCGGCCACGTCGATACAGGTCAGCATGTGGTGGATACCGTGGCCAAACTCGTGGAACAGGGTGACCACTTCGTTATGGGTGAACAGTGCAGGCTTACCATCCACCGGGCCGTTAAAGTTGCAGGTCAGGTAGGCCACCGGCTTTTGCAGTGAACCATCCTGACGGTAGCGACGACCCAGACAGACATCCATCCAGGCCCCGCCCTGCTTGTGCTCGCGGGCGTAGAGGTCTAGGTAGAAGCTGCCGCGCAGCTCGTCGTCGGCATCGAAGATATCGTAGAAGCGCACGTCCGGGTGCCAGGTGTCGATGCCGAGGCGCTCGCGCACCTTCATGCCGAACACCCGCTTCACCACTTCGAACAACCCCTTCACCACCTTGCTGGCGGGGAAGTAGGGGCGCAGCTGCTCGTCGGAGATGGAGAACTTGTGCTGTTTGAGCTTCTCGGCGTAGTAGGCGAGATCCCAGGCTGCCAGCTCACTCTGACCATGCTGTTCGGCGGCGAAGGCGCGGATCTCCTCCAGCTCGGCCTTGCCTTGCGGCAGGGATTTGGCCGCCAGATCGGTGAGGAAGCTCACCACCTGTTCGGTCTTGTCCGCCATCTTGGTGGCCAGGGAGAGCTCGGCATAGTTGGCAAAGCCCAGCAGCTGGGCCAGTTCGCGACGCAGGGTGAGCAACTCGCTCATGATGGCGGAGTTGTCCCACTTGCCCGCATTAGGGCCCTGATCGGAGGCGCGAGTGGTGAAGGCTTCGTACATCTCGGCGCGCAGCTCGCGGTTGTCGGCATACATCATCACCGGCAGATAAGAGGGGATATCCAGAGTGAACAGCCACCCCTCTTTGCCTTTAAGTTCAGCCATCTGGCGGGCAGCGGCACGCACACTGTCGGGCAGACCGGCCAGCTCGGCTTCATCGGCCACCAGCTTGTGCCAGCCCTGGGTGGCATCCAGCACGTTGTTGCTGAAACGGGAGGCCAGTTCGGAGAGGCGGGCCTGAATTTCGCCGTAACGCTGCTGCGCCTCGGCAGGCAGACCGATGCCGGAGAGGCGGAAGTCACGCAGGGTATTCTGGATCTCCTTGCGCTGGGCGCCGCTGAGCAGCGGGAAATCATCGCTCTCGGAGAGGGCCAGATAGGCCTGATAGAGCCCTTCATGCTGACCGACATAGGTCTGGAATTCGGAGAGCAGCGGCAGGCAGGCGTCATGGGCCTCGCGCAGCGCTTCGCTGTTGAGTACGGAGTTGAGGTGGCTGACCGGCGACCAGATCCGTGACAGGCGGTCATTTACCTCTTCCAGCGGGGCAATCAGGCTATCCCAGGTATGGGGATCACGCTGGGCCAGCACATCGCTGATCTTCTGCTTGCAGTCAGCAATAGCCTGAATCACGGCAGGCTGAACCTGCTCCGGCTTGATCTGGCTGAAAGGGGGCAGCGAATCCATTGTCAGCAAAGGGTTATTCATCCCGGTTACCTCTTGTTTGGTCTTGAACAGACCGCTTTAGCAGCTCTGTATGGCTTTCTAACATGTGGCCAAGCCACGCAATAATCAAGCGGGAATCCACCTCTCGGCACTGTTTTCCCCTCTTTGTGAGCTCAAACACCTCTCTGCCAGATACTGGACGGCAACAGCATGAATAATCGGTACTTTTTTGCTCTTTTTGCGGCTTTTTCAACTCTCGAACCACAAGGAAGCAGACCAAATCCAATCGACAAAAGAGTAGGTTACAGCGGCCTATCACCGGCCATTTCCATGCTTGGAAAATAACCAATAAACAAGTTAATAACCAAAACAAATCATGCACATACATTGATTAATTTGTTTTTAAGTGCATATCATAAGCAGCCTGTTACTCAGGTCACTTGATTCTCTGTGCTGCACAGAAATCGGGTGAAAAAGGCAAAGTGACCCGAAAGGGCGCGACGCAAAGCCACCGGTCTAAGGGAAAACACCTATGACAGCGGGGCTGCCCCCGGGAGCGTTCGGCCATAGCTGTACGCTCCGTTTGTACTGTATGGAGATATCAAGATGAACAAATTGAAGTTATCCCTGCTGGGCTGTCTGCTCGGCATGGGCGCCCCCATGGCATATGCCGCCAGTGCCGGTCAGGCGATGGTCAACCCCCAGTCCGGCGTAGTAGTCGGCTATTGGCACAACTGGTGTGACGGCTCGGGCTACAAGGGCGGTATCGCCCCCTGCGTCAAGCTCGATCAGGTCAACCCGCAATACAACGTGGTCGATGTCTCCTTCATGAAGGTCTATGGCAGCGATCCCATCCCCACTTTCAAACTCGACCCGGCCATCGGCATGAGCGAAAGCCAGTTTATCGAGCAGATCGCCGAGCTGAACCGTCAGGGCCGTGCCGTGCTGCTGGCGCTGGGCGGTGCCGATGCACACATCGAGCTGCGCAAGGGTCAGGAGCAGGCCTTTGCCGACGAGATCATCCGTCTGGTGGAGACCTATGGCTTCGACGGGCTGGATATCGATCTGGAACAGGCCGCCATCACCGCCGCCGACAACCAGACCGTGATCCCGGCGGCCCTGCGTCTGGTCAAGGATCACTACCGCGCCCAGGGGAAAAACTTCCTCATCACCATGGCGCCGGAGTTCCCCTATCTGACCCAGACTGGCGCCTACATCCCCTATATCCGCAATCTGGAAGGCTACTACGACTGGATCAACCCCCAGTTCTACAACCAGGGTGGTGACGGTATCTACATCGATGGGATCGGCTGGATTGCCCAGAACAACGATGCCCTGAAAGAAGAGTTTATCTACTACATGGCGGATTCGCTGAGCAACGGTACCCGCGGCTTCTACAAGATCCCCCATGACAAGCTGGTGTTCGGCATTCCGACCAACATCGACGCCGCCGCCACCGGCTATGTGCAGGATCCGCAGAAGCTCTACAACGCCTTCAACCGCCTGAAGAGCGAGGGGCAACCGCTGCGTGGCGTGATGACCTGGTCCATCAACTGGGACATGGGCCGCAACGCCGCCGGTCAGTCCTACAACGAATCCTTCATCAAGAGCTACGGCCCCTTCATCCACGATCAGGAGATCACGCCCCCAGTCGACAACGGCAAGCCGGTGTTCAGCGGCCTGAGTGATACCCGCATCAAGCAGGGTACCGCCTTTGATCCGCTGGCCGGTGTCAGCGCCAACGACAAGGAAGATGGCGACCTGACTGGCCAGATCCAGGTGGAAGGCTCGGTAGATAGCCAGCGCATCGGCCTCTACCCCCTCACCTACAAGGTGAGCGATCGCGACAACAACGTCACCGAGCAGGTACGTACCATCGAGGTCTACAGCATGAAGCCGGTGTTCAGCGGTGTCACCGACACCACGCTGGAACTGGGTACCGCTTTCGATCCGATGGCCGGCGTCAGCGCCCATGATGAAGAAGATGGCGACCTGACCGCCCAAATCAAGGTCAGCGGCAACGTCGACAGCAGCAAGGTCGGCCGCTACACCCTCACCTATCAGGTGAGCGACAGCGCCGGTCAGCAGGTAACCCAGCAGCGCAACGTGACCGTCAGGGAGCAGGGCGCCGTCTGTGAAAACAGCTGGGATGCCAAGAAGGTCTATGTGGGCGGCGACATCGTCAGCCACAACGGCAAGAACTGGCTGGCAGGCTGGTGGACCCAGAACGAAGAGCCGGGCACCACGGGTGACTGGGGCGTCTGGCGCGTACAGGGCGACAGCGACTGCGGCGGCACAACGCCCCCCGCCGAAGGCAGCAGCGACTTCACCGTCAGCGCCATGGCGAGCGAGTACACCATCGTCAACGGTCAGGTCAGCATCCGCTTCAACCTGACCACCACCAACCCGGTACAGATCACCGCAACTCTGGAGCAGAGCGGCCACAGCCACGGTACCACCAGCAGCCAGGTGAACGGCACCAGCACCCTGGTACTGCAGGGCAGCAAGGTCACCGATGGCAGCTACGACGTGGTCATCACCGGTCTGGCAGATGGCCAGCAGCCGGTGGTACAGCGCTTCCCGGTTGCGCTGACCGAAGAGAACAGCGGCGGTGGCGAAGGTGACTACCCGGCCTATGCCCCCAACACCAGCTATCAGGCTGGTGATCGGGTTAGCAATGCCGGTGGCAACTACGAGTGCAAACCCTGGCCCTACAGCGGCTGGTGTGGCGGCTCGACCAGCCACTATGCACCGGGTACCGGCTCTGCCTGGAGCGATGCCTGGATCAAACTCTGACCTTGCCCCAACCACTAACGGAGGCCGACAGGCCCCCGCCCATATCCTGCCCGTCGGCCACGCTGCCGATGGGCAGGATGCGCTGACCCGGACGGGTTAGCCCCTCTCTTTTACATGCTTGCCAACCACCAAAAAACGTCCAACAACAACCAAGATAAGGAAATCACCATGCCAAGAACCACCAAGCTTGCCACCCTGCTCGGACTGCTGCTGTCGGCCCATGTCGTGGCCGATGAGCGCGAACAAGCCTATTTCAAACAAACCTATCAGGAGCACTACGAGCAGATGACGGCGCGCCTCGCCGCGCTGCATCAGAGTGCGGCTGACGAGCAGAACGTGATCATCAAGGATGGCAAGCGCCACCTTGCCATCAACGGCCTGCTCTACCCGCTGACAGCGGATAACCACATCCTGTTCGATCTGCCCAAACCCCACTTTTTCGACGAAACAGCCATTCGTAACGTCTTTGATTTCTTCGATGAGGAGTGGGAGCTGACCTGGTACGACGGTGGGGTCGTAGCGGTCAACAAGCGCTTTGGCAACTATGACTACGGCAACGGCTGTCTGCTGGAGTACTTCCCCCACGGCCAGATCCAGAATGGCGAACGCACCCGGGTGGTGATGGAGACCAGCTCATGCAGCGTCAACTCGTTTGCCACCTCGCTGCAATATCTGGACAAAGGCGAGGAGCTGACGGCCGACCAGCTGGGGCTGGACGCCAGCCTGATCACAGCGGTCGAGCGCTATCAGGATCGGCTCTATGTCAGCCAGAACGGCAATCCGGGCCATGTGGCCATTATCGATATCCCGAGCCGCCAGCAGATTGGCGAGATCCGCGGCACCGCAACCGGCAGTGCCACGGCCTACAACCAGGTCAGCGAACTGTTTGTCCGCAACAACCTGCTCTACGTGGTCTCGCGCTACTCGCACCGGGTCGATATCTTCGATCTGGCCGATGAACATCGCCATGTCACCACCCTGGGAACCGGTCGGGATTCCGGCAGCAACAGCCTGCACCGCGCCCAGGCCGTCTTTGCCAATCAGGATTACGTGCTGGTGGCCGATGCGCTGAGCGAGATCAAGGTCTACCGCCAGCAGGATGTGACGCCGGAGAACAGCCTCAAGACCCCCATCGCCGGTCGGCTCGCCTTTGAAGGAAAATACAGCCACCGTCTGGTGCAACTCCATCAGGTGGGTGACTATCTCCTGGCCCATACAGCCGGCAAAAACTACTACATCTATGACTTGCGCAAACTGGCTGATGCCATCGCCAGCAACACCCCGCTGGCGCCTGAGCAGGTGATCGCCGACAGCAATCTGCAAAAAATCGACATGGATGGCGATCGGCTGGTGGTGAACTTCAAGGACCGCATCGAGTGGCATGATGCCGATACCCTGATCGCCAACGACTTTCAGTTCAAGAACCCGACCTTTACTGTTCGGGAGATCAACCAGCAGCCCGTGGCGGCGCTGAAAGATCTCCAGCTGGCGGGCTCGGCGCTTGTCACCGCCAACGAGCGTGGCCTGGGTTTCAACCAGCTGCTGAGCAAGGAGATCAGCTTCACGGCCGACGAGCAGTTGCCGGCTCGCCCGCTGATCTTCGATCAGCTGATGCCGGCCGCAGTCAGCTACATACTGCGCAATGACGAACCCTACGAGGTGCTGATCGATCGCGCCCAGCGTTCGGTCAACATCAATTCGCTGGTCAAGACCGAGCTGCTTGATAACGACACGGTGCGCATCACCAACTATGCCGCCAGAGAGCTGCATGACATCAATATCGAGTCACGCCTGAACGGTATCAACAAGTGGCTGATCCTGGGCCAGCTCGATCGCCTGCCCGCCTATGCCCAAATCACCCTGCCACTGAGCGCCTTTGGCGAGCAGGGACGCTTCAACAGCGCCAGCCGCGATGGCGTGTTTGATCTCAACAACCTGCTCGACAACAGCATCAATCTGCCCGCCCAGTTCGAGCACAGGTTCAGCTCCAACTCGGATCCGTTTGCCCAGAAGCTGGCACGCCTCAAGCCAAGCTGGAACGTGCGCTTCGCCACCAACACCAGCGGCTCCTGGCGCCCCATCAATGCCCTCTACGCCCGCGAGTGGCTGATCATCGCCACCAACCTGGCCTACATGGTCTCGACCGAGGAGTTCAAACACGTCTGGTACAACTTCAAGGCGGTGAACGGCTACGAGATGTTCGGCAATGGCGGTAACAGCTATGTGCCGAACGGGATCTTTACGGCAGCCGATTATGACTACTACTACCACAGCCTGATGAAGCGCCCCTACCTCAACCTGGGGATCACCGCCATGGGGGGCGGGCTGGGGAGTGGTGGCATCACCGGGGTCGATACCTTTAACTTTGTGAGCCACTACTACGGCGGCTGGGGCATCATTGCCCACGAATTTGGCCACGGCTTCGATGGGAAGTCCTACAGCCATGAGAGCGCGTTTGCCCGTGGCAGCCACGGCTGGCATCCCCTGATGACGGGCATGGCCAACTACCATATCCGCAAGGGCGACCTGCCCTATGTGGACGATGATCTCAATGGCTTCCACAAGCCGGAAAATGACATCTATCGCTACAACTCGGTCAGTCAGGGGGCTCGCAAGCACCGCGCTGACAGCCACATGTACTATACCGACCACTACTTCATGCAATTCTCCACCATGCCGCAAGGCTGGGTAGCCAACGGCAGCGACTTCAGTGCCGGGCAGCTGGCGGCCCTGAACAATCAGGAGCGACTGCTGATGGGCTGGATCCCCAAGGAGTCGGAGAAAGGCAATCTCTGCCGGTTCACCTTCCAGGATGGCGAGCAGTACTACGGCTACGTCGAACAGCAGGCTGATGGTCTGCTCTGTGATGCCGGATCCCTGATCCGTTATCGTCAGCCCGATGGCCAGTTTGTGCCACTGGTCTCGGCCATCAACCAGTTTGACTGGCTGTCACTCCACCACAAGGGCAAGCTGGATCAGCCAGTGCTGCACCAGAATGGTCGCCAGCTCTGCTACAAGAATGTGGCGGGCTTTTACGGTATCGGCTTCGTCAATGACAACAAACAGTGCACCCAGTTGCCCAACGTCTATCAGACCAATGGCAAGCACTGGCTGACCAGCTCCGGCTGGACCGGTCTCACCTACCTGAGCGGGGACTTCATCCTGCCCACGACCGGCAGCAGCAGTGACTTCACCGTCACCGATCTGGCGTCCGAATATCTCATCGTCAACGGCGCGCTCGACTTCAGCCTGACGCTGACCACCGCCAACCCGGTGACCGTCACCGCGACCCTGTTGCAGGATGGCAATCCGGTCGCCACCGGCAGCGCCCTGATCGATGGTCAGGGTTCCCTGCAGCTGGCACAGTCTGGCCTAGCGGCCGGCAGTTACGAGCTGTTGCTGGCGGGCATGGCTGAGGGGAGCAAGCAGGGCTTCGAGCGCCGCTTCACCCTGGCGTTGGTGGAACAGGCTCCGGGTGGTGACAGTGACGGTGGTAACGGCAGCTACCCGGCCTATGTTGCGGGCACCGCTTATCAGAGTGGCGAACGGGTCAGCAATAACGGTGGCAACTACGAGTGCAAACCCTGGCCCTACAGCGGCTGGTGCGGTGGTGTGGCCAGCCACTATGCGCCGGGTACCGGCAGCCACTGGAGTGATGCCTGGATCAAGCTGTAATCAGCCGCTCGTGACCAAAAGAGAGCCATAACGACAGAGGGGGAGCCATCGGCTCCCCCTCTCGTTTTTCTCTTCAACCCGGCTTAACGGGCATCTTCCTTCAACCACTGCGCCACGCGCTTGGCGAAGTAGGTGAGAATGCCATCGGCCCCGGCCCGCTTGAAGCAGAGCAGGGACTCCATGATGGTCTCCTTCTCTTTCAGCCAGCCGTTCTGGATCGCCGCCATGTGCATGGCGTACTCGCCGCTGACCTGATAGGCGAAGGTCGGCACGCCGAACCGATCCTTCACCTGACGAACCACGTCCAGATAGGGCATGCCCGGCTTGACCATCACGCTGTCGGCCCCTTCCTGAATATCCAGCGCCACTTCGTGCAGGGCTTCGTTGCTGTTGGCCGGGTCCATCTGATAGGTAGCCTTGTTGCTCTTGCCGAGGTTGCCGGCAGAGCCGACCGCATCGCGGAACGGGCCGTAGTAGCAGGAGGCGTACTTGGCGGAGTAGGCCATGATCTGGGTGTTGATGAAGCCGTTCTTTTCCAGCGCCGCGCGGATGGCACCGATGCGGCCATCCATCATGTCGGACGGCGCGACTATATCGACCCCGGCTTCGGCGTGGGAGAGCGCCTGCTTGATCAGGATCTCGGTGGTGATGTCGTTCAGCACATAGCCTTCGTCATCTATGATGCCGTCCTGCCCGTGGGTGGTGAACGGATCGAGCGCCACGTCGGTGATCACCCCGAGCTCCGGGAAGCGAGCCTTGAGGGCGCGCACGGTGCGCTGGGCCAGCCCGTTCGGGTTGTAGGCCTCTTCCGCCATCAGGCTCTTGCTCTCCAGCGGGGTCACCGGGAACAGGGCAATGGCAGGCACGCCCAGCTCCACCAACTCGGCAGCCTCTTCCAACAGCAGATCGATGGAGAGACGCTCTACCCCCGGCATGGAGGGAACGGCTTCACGGCGATTCTCCCCCTCCAGCACGAACACCGGATAGATGAGATCGTTGACGGTCAGTACGTTCTCGCGCACCAGACGACGGCTGAAATCATGTTTGCGCAGACGGCGCAGGCGGCGGCCCGGAAAGGCGCCCGGAAGAGTTGTAGCCATGAATCACTCCTGGAGAGGAAGTTGGAAGAACGCGGCGGAGGTGGCCCGGGTATGGGCCAGCAAGGCCTCGGGCGCTTCACCACGACAGGCCGCCACCACCTGGGCGATGTGCGGCAAAAAAGCAGGTTCGTTGCATTTCGGGCGCGGTTTCAGATCCCGCGGCACCAGATAGGGGGCATCGGTCTCGATCATCAGCCGACCGGCCGGAATACGGGCCACCTGTTCGCGCAGCAGCTGGCCGCGGCGCTCGTCACAGAGCCAGCCGGTCACCCCGATATGCAGCCCCAGCGCCAGACACTCGTCCAGCTCCTCATCGGAGCCGGTGAAGCAGTGCAGCACGGCTCCCGGTAGTTTCGGCAACCAGGGACGGAGGATCTCGATAAAACGGGCGTGGGCATCGCGGCAGTGGAGAAACACCGGCATCCCGAGCTCGGCGGCCATTGCCAGCTGGGCGTCGAACACAGCGTCCTGCACCGGACGGGGGGAGAAGTCGCGGTTGTAGTCGAGGCCGCACTCGCCGATAGCCACCACCTGCGGCAGCGCCGCCAGCTCGCGCAAGGCGGGCAGGGTCGCCTCATCGACACTCTTGGCATCGTGGGGATGCACCCCGGCGGTGGAGAAGCAGTAGCCCGGCCAGCGGGCGGCCAACTCAGCGCTCTCGCGGCTACCAGCCAGATCGGTACCGGTGAGGATCAGCGCTTCCACTCCGGCGGCGCGGGCACGGGCCACCAGCTCAGGCTGTTCACCGGCGAACTGGCTGCTGGTCAGATTTAAGCCGATATCGATCATGGGATGAGACGTTCCGAACAAAAGGAATGCATATCAGGTATTTGAAAACCATCTACCGAATGGGGTCTTACCATACGCCTCGAACGGGAGCATGAAAAGAGGAAGGGAGCCTCAGCTCCCCTCGTTCTGTTATTCCTGCGGACTTCGTCATCCTCTCGCCGTCCGGCAAACAGGTGACGAACAGAGCCTCAGCTCTCCCCATCCGGTTGTTCCTGTTGCTCTTCATCTTCTTTCTTCACGTAGAAGCGGGCGAAGAACAGACCTATCTCCCACAGCGCCCACATCGGAATGGCGAGCAGGGTCTGGGAGAAGACATCAGGCGGCGTCAGCAGCATGCCGACCACAAACACCCCGACAACGACGTAGGGACGTTTCTCCTTCAGGTTTTGCGGTGTGGTCACGCCAGTCCAGCAGAGCAGTATGGTCGCCACCGGAATTTCGAACGCCACCCCGAACGCGAAGAACAGGGTCAGTACGAAGTCCAGATAGCTGGCGATGTCGGTCGCCACCGTCACCCCGGCGGGTGCGGTACTGGTGAAGAAACCGAACACCAGCGGGAACACCACGTAGTAGGCGAACGCCATCCCCGCATAGAACAGCAGGGCGCTGGAGACCACCAACGGCATGATCAGCCGCCGCTCATGCTGGTACAGACCGGGGGCGATAAAGGCCCAGGCCTGATAGAGCAGATAGGGGATCGCCACGAAGAAGGAGACCACCAGGGTCAGCTTGATCGGCGTCAGGAAGGGGGTCGCCACATCCGTCGCTATCATGCTGGTCCCTTCCGGCAGCTGGCTGAGCAGCGGCTGGGCCACGAAGTCGTAGATGTTGTTGGAGAAGTAGATCAGCGCCAGAAACACCACGAGGATGGCGGTAATGGAGCGCAGCAAGCGGGTTCTCAACTCAACCAGATGGCTGATCAGGGGTTGTTCGGCCTGACTCATGGCTTCACCTCCCCTTTTACTGCGGAATCGCTGACCGGCACCGGCTCACTCTCTCGCTGGCTATTGACCGGTGGCACCTCGTGGCTCAGTTGCACCGCAGGCTCCACCGGCGTGGCAGGCTCAGCCTGGGCGACCGGCTCGGGGCGCGGCGGACGGATCTCGTTCTCCACCTGATAGGGGCGATTGACCGACTGGGCCGCCGCCTTGAGCTGTTCGATGGACTCCTGCAGCTCGGGGCTCAGGTTGCTCATCTGCAACTGTTCGGCCTTCTTGAGGTCGTTATGCAGCTCTTGCAACTTGAGCTCCTGCTCCAGCTCGGACTTGACCGAGTTCGCGGTCGAACGAATGAGGCGGATCCAGTGGGTAGCCGTGCGGATGGCAACCGGCAGCCGCTCGGGCCCCAGTACCACCAGTGCTACCACACCGATAACGACCAGCTCCCAAAAACCGATATCGAACATGGCTTAGGCCTGGTCTTTGTCTTTCTGTTTGGCGGTCTCACTGCTCTGAGTGGCCGCTTCGTTCAGCTGTTTCGGGGGAAACTCGGCATCTTTCTGCTCGGCCTTGGCATCAGCCGGCTCGTCGGAGAGGGCTTTCTTGAACCCTTTGACCGCCGCGCCCAGATCACCGCCAATGCCGCGTAGTTTCTTGGTACCGAACAGCAGCACGACGATGACTGCAATGATCAACAATTGCCAAATACTGATACCACCCATGATTTTCTCTCCAGAACAGGCGCCTGACGGCGCGGTTGTTGATTAATGGGAACGGGTTCGCAACCAGCCGACCAGCCAGCAGAGGGCTGCACCGGCGAGACTGGCTTGTCCCCACTCAATGTGTTGTTTTTGGGTCAGCAAGAATACACCCGCCAATAGCAGGCTGGCTCCAACCCCTAAGAGGTAGCGGGCCTGCCCCTGCCGACGGCTGTGACGGCGGAACTCGGCAAACATCTGGTCGAAATGACGCTGCTGATGACGGGTCTGACGCAGAGTCTCATAGACCAGCTCCGGCAGCTCCGGCAGCTTCTCCGCCCAGAATGGCGCCTTCTCCTTGATGGCGTTCAATACCGACTTTGGCCCCACCTGTTCGTGCATCCAGTTCTCGAGGAACGGCTTGGCGGTCTGCCACAAATCGAGCTGCGGGTAGAGCTGACGCCCCAACCCTTCCACATAGAGCAGGGTCTTTTGCAGCAGCACCAGCTGCGGCTGCACCGTCATATGGAAGCGACGCGCAGTGTTGAACAGGTTGAGCAGCACGTGACCGAACGAGATCTCGGAGAGCGGCTTCTCGAAGATGGGCTCCAGCACGGTGCGGATGGCGAACTCGAACTCGTCCACCTTGGTGTCTGCCGGTACCCAACCCGACTCCACGTGCAGCTCCGCCACGCGACGATAGTCTCGGTTGAAGAAGGCGAGGAAGTTCTCCGCCAGATAGCGTTTGTCTTCCCGATTGAGGGTACCGACGATGCCGCAGTCGATGCCGATCCAGAGCGGGTTTTCCGGATGTTCGTAAGAGACGAAGATGTTGCCCGGGTGCATGTCGGCATGGAAGAAGCTGTCGCGGAACACCTGGGTGAAGAAGACCTCGACCCCGCGCTCGGCCAGCAGCTTCATATTGGTGCCGTTGGCTTCCAGCGCCGGTATATCGGAGACCGGAATACCGTAGATGCGCTCCATCACCAGCACCTGCTCGCGGCAGAGGTCGGTGATGATTTCAGGCACATAGAGCGCCTCGGAGCCGGTGAAATTGCGGCGTAGCTGGATAGCGTTGGCCGCTTCGCGCATCAGATTGAGCTCGTCTAGGATGGTCTTGCGATACTCCTCCACCACCTCGATGGGGCGCAGTCGCGCACTCTGGGGCACAAAACGGGCCACCAGACGTGCCAGCGCCTGCATCAGTCGCAGGTCGGCCTCGATGACAGGCTCGATGTCGGGACGGATCACCTTGATGACGATCTCGCGGCCACTCTCCTTCAGGCGGGCAGTATGCACCTGTGCGATGGAGGCCGACGCCAGCGGCGTCTCGTCGAAGTCGTCAAACAGGGTTTCGATGGGACAACCCAGGCTCAGCTCGATCTGCTGGCGCGCCGCCTGACCACAGAAGGGGGGCACCCTGTCCTGCAGCAGGGCCAGCTCCTCGGCGATATCCGGCGGCAGCAGGTCGCGGCGGGTCGAGAGCATCTGGCCAAACTTGATGAAGATGGGGCCAAGGGCCTCGAAGGCGAGGCGAATGCGGGCACCGCGGCTGAGATCCGGTTGTTTGTTCTTGAGCCAGAACAGGGAGCGGCGGGCCAGACGACCCGGCCAGGGTTGATAGCGGGCGGGCACCAGCTCGTCGATGCCCTGCTCCAGCAGGATGGTGATGATGCGATAGAGGCGTTTGAACTCCTTCGGGGTCATCAGGTCACCTGCTGTTCGAAGCGGGCCAGCCGCAGTTCGACGGCCTTGAGCTGCTGGGCCAGCACCTCGACGTCATCGTTGAAACTCGCCACCTCCAGCGGGCCGGGGGCGAGGCGGGCCTCTTCGGTCAGATATTCCGCCAGCTGGCTGCGGGTGCGGCACAGCTCGCGACCGACCAGGCGACGCGCCTGACGGGCACCGCTGAACAGGGTGTGGGCAACGACATCGCCGGTATAGCGCGACAGCTCCTCCTCCCAGTCGATATCCAGCTCACCCAGCAGCACGCTGAATGCCTGTACCAGCTGGGGATCACCGCTCAGATCCAGCTTCTCCTCGCGGATATAGCGGGTCAGAGCGGACGGGTCTTTCAGCAGACCAAGGGCGGTCAGCGACAGGCTAAGCACCGCATCCGCCTCCCCTTCATGCTGGGCCAGCACATCCAGCCGACGCTCGGAGAAGACGAACCAGAGCGGCTTGAGTTCACGCAGCTCCAGCTTGAGCACCTTGCCCACCAGTTTGCGCAGCCGCTCCGGGCTCTGTTTGTCCAGCGCCAGCAACTGGTTGAGGCTGGTTTCGATCACCGCGGTGACCATGGCATCCATCGGCATAGGCAACCTTAAAACTTGTAACCGCGGTGCAGGGCGACCACACCCTGAGTCAGATTGAAGTACTCCACCTGCTCGAAACCGACATTTTCCATCATGCCAGCCAGGGTCTGCTGATCCGGGTGCATGCGGATGGACTCTGCCAGATATTTGTAGCTTTCACTGTCGTTCGCGACGATTTCGCCCATTTTCGGCAGCAGTTTGAAGGAGTAGAGGTCATAGAGCTTGGCGATCACTTCGCTGACCGGCTTGGAAAACTCCAGCACCAGCAGACGGCCACCCGGCTTGAGCACCCGGAACATGGAGGCGAGCGCCTTGTCCTTGTCGGTGACGTTGCGCAGACCGAAGCCGATGGTGATGACGTCGAAGTGGTTATCCGGGAAGGGGAGCGCCTCGGCATTGGCCTGCACGTAGGAGACGTTGTTGGCGACCCCCAGATTGCGCAGCTTGTCGCGGCCTACTTTCAGCATGGAATCGTTGATATCCGCCAGCACCACCTGACCGGTCTCGCCGACGATGCGGGAGAACTTGGCGGTCAAGTCACCGGTACCACCGGCCAGATCCAGCACCTTCTGACCCTTGCGCACACCGGAACAATCGATGGTGAAGCGCTTCCACAGGCGGTGGATGCCGAACGACATCAGATCGTTCATCAGATCATACTTGGCTGCCACCGAATGGAAGACACCTGCTACCAGAGTTTCCTTCTCGGTCGCGGCCACGGTTTTAAAGCCAAAATGCGTTGTCGTTGCTTGTTCTGACATCCCTTAAACACCCATAGAGCAAAGAATGGCCGCCAGTTTACCAGAGCCAAAGGCGTGCGGACACCTTAAACCCGGCTCGCAACCAACTGCATGCCCAGCACCACCATGGCCAGACAGAGGAAGAGATTGAGACCGATATTGAGCAGCGCTTTCAGATAGGCCCCATGTTGAGCCAGCACCACCGTATCGAGGGCAAAGGAAGAGAAAGTAGTCAGGGCACCGAGGATCCCCACCATCAGCAGCGGCTTCATCGGGTGTTCTACCACATGACCATGACTGATGAGGGCGAATGCCACCCCCATGATGAAAGAGCCCACCACGTTGACCACCAGAGTCCCGTAAGGAAAGTGGCGCCCCAGCAGCAAGGCCATCAGTTCGGCAATCCCAAAACGAAGGCAGGCGCCGATGGCGCCCCCTGCAGCAACATAAAACCAGGTTTGCATGGTGTCACTCCCTTAGGGTCAGGCCGCCATTATGTCGCAATGGCGGCCCTTGTGCCCAGAGGCGGAACTAATCGACATCCAGCCTGATTGAAATCTCAGCGGCGAAAATCGATGGGCTCTGGCTGACCCAGCACGATTTCGGTCTGGGCCGGGCGGGTCTGGGCAATCACCTTGCCGTGACGAATTGAATAACGCACCGGCACCTGACGGCGCACCGCATCGAAGCCGTTCTCAGCAGGCAGGATCAGCAGGTTGGCCGGTTTGCCCACCTCGATGCCATAACGATCCTGCACGTTCAGGGTGCGGGCGCTGTGGCTGCTGATCAGCTTCAGACCGTCGTTGATCTGCTCGTAGCCCATGATCTGGCAGACATGCAGCCCCATGTGCAGCACCTGCAACATGTTGGCGGTGCCCATGGGGTACCAGGGATCAAACACATCGTCGTGACCGAAGCAGACGTTGATGTTCGCCTCCAGCATCTCCTTCACCCGGGTAATACCGCGGCGTTTGGGATAGGTATCGAACCGCCCCTGCAGGTGAATGTTCACCAGCGGATTGGCCACAAAGTTGATGTCCGCCATCTTCAGCAGACGGAACAGGCGGGAAGCATAGGCGCCGTTGTAGGAGTGCATGGCGGTGGTGTGACTGGCCGTCACCCGATGGCCGATACCTCGCTCGTAGGCCAGGGTTGCCAACGTCTCGATGAAACGGGACTGCTCGTCATCGATCTCGTCGCAGTGCACATCGACCAGAACCTGATACTTCTCGGCAAGATCGAAGATGTAGTGCAGACTTTCGACCCCATATTCCCGGGTAAACTCGAAGTGGGGTATCGCACCGATCACGTCGGCACCCAGCTTGAGCGCCTCCTCCAGCAGTGCCTTGCCATTGGGGTAGGAGAGGATCCCCTCCTGCGGGAAGGCGACGATCTGCAGCTCGACCCACTCCTTCATCTCCTCCCGCACTTCCAGCATCGCCTTGAGCGCGACCAGATTGGGATCGGAGACATCGACGTGAGTACGGACAAACTGGATGCCGTTGGCGATCTGCCACTTCAGCGTCTGGATGGCGCGCTGTTTCACATCCTCATGGGTCAGCAGCGCCTTGCGCTCGGCCCAGCGCTCGATCCCCTCGAACAGGGTGCCGGAGAGGTTCCAGCTCGGCTCACCCGCCGTCTGGGTGGTATCGAGGTGAATGTGGGGTTCGATAAAGGGAGCGATCGCCAGACCGCCCTCCCCGTCCAGCACCCGACCGGCGACGGCATGTTCGTCATGGGGTTCGATGGCTGTGATGATCCCATCCTGACAGCGAATCTGCCACAACCCTTCCCGATCGGCCAAACGAATATGTTGAATCAGCATTTGTTAGCTTCCTGTACCAGAACCGGCCGCTGGGTGAGGCGAACCAGAATGAAATAGGTGAAGGCGGCGCCCAATACCGCGTTGAGTGGCACTATGCCCGGCAGCCACTTGCCGACAGCCACCCCGACTGCCGTGGCGACCAGCGCCTGCCAGCGCACCGTCTCGAACTGCTGATCGGCAAACTGACGGTAACGCTTACGATTGAGCAGGAAATCCATGATGATAATGCCACCGATCGGCGGAATTGCCGTACTCAAAAAGGCCAACCAGCCGACAAAGTTGTTGTAGAGCCAGAGGGCGCAAGCGGTACCGACTAGGCCGTTGATCACGCTGAGGGGCTTGCTCTTGAGGCCGGTAATGTTGGCAAAACCGAGGCCGGAGGCGTAGAGCGCGTTGTCGTTGGTAGTCCAGATATTGAGGCCCAGCACCAGAATGGCGGGGATCAACAGCCCCTGCATCAGCATCACTTCCGAGATATCGGCCTGACCGGTCACGGCCGCACCGGCAGCACCGAAGACGAACATTAGCGTGTTGCCCAAAAAAAACGCCACCATGGTAATCATGACGGCGCCCCAGGGTTTGCGACCAAACCGAACAAAGTCGGCGGTCAGGGTTCCTGCACTGATAAAGGAACCGACCACCATGGTCAACGCCGTGGTGAACTCGATGGGATTGCTTGGTTGCACCTGCTGCAATGCAGCCATGCCCCCGGTCGAGGTCACCGCCAGCCAGACCGAGTAGCCGCCAAGCAGAGCAATGGCCGGTACGGCCACAAAGCTCAGCACCATCAGGGCGGAGATCCCGAAGTAGACGGTTACCGTCATCAAAATGCCCGAAATGGCGATCAACCAGTTCACATCTATGCCGGTCGCCTTCTGCACCGGCAGGGCAAACATCGCCACGCCAACGCCAAACCAGCCGACCTGAGTGCCACCCAGCAGCAGGGACGGCAGCCAGGAACCTTTCACCCCAAACGAGTAGCGCGCCAACAGATGGGTAGAGAGACCGGTTGAAGCACCGATATAACCGAGACAGGCAGTGTAGATCCCCAGCAGCAAATTGCCGAGCAGTACCGCCTTGATGAAATCATCGAACACCAAGCCGGTGCCCAGCGCACCACCGGTCCACATGCTGGCAGAGAAGAAGGTCAGGCCGAGCATCACCAGCATCAGCGACAGCACACCTTTGCGCCCCTTGGCGGGAACCGCCCCCAAACAGTATTCGTTATCCTGCGCCATGCTCTTTCTCCACGTAATAGGCAAAACGCGCCGGATTTTACATGTAAAACGTTTTACGTCAATCAATCATGGTTAAATATCTGGATAAAACCATCAATAGCAGTCAAATGAGTAACACATTAGGACTAAAACCAGCAGATAAACAGTGTCGGCTGCAAGCAGAGGGGGTTGCGGGAATAGGGAATGTAAGGGGATATCACAAAAATGACAGATGCAAAAAAGCCTCCCCTTTCAGGGAGGCTTTCTATTTAATGGTGCTGATACCCAGAATCGAACTGGGGACCTCATCCTTACCAAGGATGCGCTCTACCGACTGAGCCATATCAGCACACTAACCGGTAAAGACCACGCTGGGCGTAATCTTGAAATTGGGTGCCTGGCAGTGTCCTACTCTCGCATGGCGAATGCCACACTACCATCGGCGCTACCGCGTTTCACTTCTGAGTTCGGCATGGGATCAGGTGGTTCCACGGCGCTATGGCCGCCAGGCAAATTCTTAATCTAGAAAGCTGACGTGAGTAGTGATGTTGCGCTTGGCTTGTCACTATCACTGAATTTGAGTAGTTCGTTCTATTTGCTACAAGCCTTAGAACACTTCTTGGGTGTTGTATGGTTAAGCCTCACGGGTAATTAGTATGGGTTAGCTCAACACGTCGCCGCGCTTACACACCCCACCTATCAACGTTGTGGTCTCCAACGGCCCTTTAGGACCCTCAAGGGGTCAGGGATGACTCATCTCAGGGCTCGCTTCCCGCTTAGATGCTTTCAGCGGTTATCGATTCCGAACTTAGCTACCGGGCAGTGCCACTGGCGTGACAACCCGAACACCAGAGGTTCGTTCACTCCGGTCCTCTCGTACTAGGAGCAACTCCCTTCAATCATCCAACGCCCACGGCAGATAGGGACCGAACTGTCTCACGACGTTCTGAACCCAGCTCGCGTACCACTTTAAATGGCGAACAGCCATACCCTTGGGACCGACTTCAGCCCCAGGATGTGATGAGCCGACATCGAGGTGCCAAACACCGCCGTCGATATGAACTCTTGGGCGGTATCAGCCTGTTATCCCCGGAGTACCTTTTATCCGTTGAGCGATGGCCCTTCCATTCAGAACCACCGGATCACTATGACCTACTTTCGTACCTGCTCGACCTGTCCGTCTCGCAGTTAAGCTGGCTTATGCCATTGCACTAACCTCCTGATGTCCGACCAGGATTAGCCAACCTTCGTGCTCCTCCGTTACTCTTTGGGAGGAGACCGCCCCAGTCAAACTACCCACCAGGCACTGTCCGCGAGCCCGATTCAGGGCCCTGCGTTAGAACATCAAACATACAAGGGTGGTATTTCAAGGACGGCTCCAGCGCAACTGGCGTCACGCCTTCAAAGCCTCCCACCTATCCTACACATGTAGGTTCAATGTTC
>NZ_CP077221.1:3017500-3122500 GCF_019046985.1 Aeromonas sp. FDAARGOS 1417
GCCCCACGATAAGGCAGCCCTTGCCAGGCATAGAGACGGATCAGCTGATTGCGGGCTGACGCATCATCCATCAGTTTTCTGTCGATAGCTGTTTGCAACAGAGCCAACGCCTGATCGCCACGTTTGGCGGAGAGGTTGAGCGATACCGCCTGCTGCCACCATTTGCTCTCTTTGGGTTCGTGGCTGATCAACTCGGCCGCCTGATCGGCAGCCACGCCATAACGTTGCTGAGCGGTGAGGGCGGAGAGACGAATAATAGCGGCCTGCTTCTGCCAACCCTTCTTCAACAACTGTTCGCTCTGGCTGGCGGCGTCACCGTACTGCTTGTTGTGGTAATAGAGGCCGGCCAGACGCAGGCGTAGTGCATCGTCTTGCTTGAGTGCCAGAGCCGCCTTGTAGCTGGCGATGGCACCAGACCAGTTGGATTGCTGGGCCTGAATATCGCCGCGCAGTCGCAGCAGCTGGAGCTGTTGTTGCTCGGGCCACTCTTTATAGGCAAGGGCCTGTTCGACATAACGGCTCGCCTGGGCGGTCTGTTGCAGATTGGCCGCCAGCGAGGCTTGCAACTGCGCCTGCCAGGCACGCTCGGCATCGCTATTTGGCTTGAGGCCGGATGCCTTGCTCTGGGCTTGTTGCCACTGACCGGACTGATAGAGCTTCATCACGGGTTCAAGCTGACGGGAGAAGTGAGGGCTGACCTCCATCGCCAGACAGGCTTGGCCGACCAGGGCAAGCAGACAGATCCAGATCCGCAACATAGTTATGACTCCAGTTTGAATTTGAGCGTGATGACTTGCACCAGCTTGTCGGTGGCGCCCGGTCTCGGCTGATAGCGCCACTTGTTGATCGCCTGAATGGCCGCCCGCTCGAAGTGACGCTTGGGCTTGGCCTCGACCACTTCCACATCCTGCACGCCACCTTCAGCATTCACGCTAAAGCGCAGGGTGACGAATCCTTCGATCCCTGACTGCTGGGCACGATAGGGGTAGACCGGCTCGATCCGTTGCAGCGGCATCAGCATGTCACCGGCACCGATACCCGCTCCCTGCTGCTGGCCGTGGTAGTTGCCACTCAATACCGGTGCGGTACTGGTCGCCACTCCAGGGGCATAGACCTGCACCGCGCTGAGGCTGGAAACCAGATCCAGACTCGGCTCAACGGCCGCCAAAGGGGCCGCGGCAGGCATCGGCAGCGGTGTCGAGGCCAATGCCGCGGGAGGCTCTGGCAGAGGCTCGGGTTCCTGCGGTACCGGACGCTCGCGTACCTGCACCTCGGTCACCTCGTTCTGCATATTGATGACGATGGGCTTCTGTTCGCTCGCCACCTTCTCGCCCCGGGGCGGTTCAACCAGCGTGGCCATGAACAGCAGGATGCCCAGACTGAGGGCGATCCCCAGCCCCAGGCTCATCAGCTTGTATTTCATTTCGGCGCCACCGCCACGGCGATATTGGCGATACCCGCCGCCTTGGCCTCATCCATCACCCGCACCACCTTGCCGTGGGGCACCCGCTCGTCGGCCTGGATCACCAGACTGGCATCGGGTTGCTCCGCCAGCAGACGGGCAATGGTGGCCTGCACCCGCTCCACATCGATCTGCTTGCGGTCGAGGAAGATCTGACCCTGAGCCCCGATCGCCAGCATGATGCTGGAGGATTTCTGCGCCTTGGCCTGACTGGCCTGGGGCCTGTGCACCTCGAGCCCGGCTTCGCGCACGAAGGAGGTGGTGACAATAAAGAAGATCAGCATGATGAACACGATATCCAGCATGGGAGTCATGTCGATCTGCACTTCGTCACGCTGGCGTTTGGATTGCCGTCTCATTGCATTACCTTCTCTTCTCGCAGGCCGTCCCGGGTCTTGGCCAGCGCACGCTTGGCCTGACTCTCGAGCCGACTGAGTAACAACACACCGGATAGCGCGACCACCATGCCTGCCATGGTGGGGATGGTGGCGCGGGAGATCCCGCCCGCCATGCTCTCCGGGTTAAAGCGGTTGGCCGCAGCCAACGCATCGAATACGCCGATCATGCCGGTCACAGTGCCCAGCAACCCCAGCATGGGGCAAAGCACCACCAGGGTGCGGATGAAGATCAGATGACGGTTGAGCTCAAGCTCGGCCTCGGCCAGCCAGCGGCTGCGGATTGCCCGGGCGTGCCAGCTGTGGCGCTCGCTGCGGGCCTGCCAGCGGCCGAGCAGCTGTTGCTGCAAGGGGCCAAAACCCAGATTGAGGTAGAGCAGCCGCTCGATCATCAAAATCCACATCAGCACCAGCAGGGCCAGAATGACCCAGAGCACCGGGCCGCCACGGCCCATGAAGCTCTGCAGCTGTTGCCAGATGTCGAGCATCATGCTGCTCGCTCCATCCCGCCGTTATTGCTCTCGGCGCGCTCGGCCAGAATGCCGGCTACCTGCTGCTCCAGTACATTGGAAAGCTCGGTGAAGCGCGATTGCAGCAGGCTGTGAGCCAGGATCAGCGGAATGGCCGCCACCAGACCCTGTACCGTGGTGACCAGTGCCATGGAGATGCCGCCCGCCATGATCTTGGGATCGCCGGTACCAAACTGGGTGATGGCCTGGAAGGTACCGATCATCCCGGTCACGGTACCGAGCAGGCCCAACATGGGGGCGATGGCCGCGATTACCTTGACCATGCCGATGCCGCGCTCCATGCGAGGGGTCTCCTGCAGGATCGCCTCATCAAGACGAAGCTCGAGGGTCTCCATGCTCAGCTCGGGGTGTTTGTCTGCCACCGTCAGCACCCGGCCGAGGGCGTTGTCGGCGTGATACTCGCCGCTCTTGAGCTGGCGGCGCACCCGACCCAGTTCGCGGGAGAGGCTCCACAGCCGTACCGCTGCGATACCCAAACCGATGGCGGCCAACAGCACGATAATGGCGCCGACCTGACCACCTTGTTGTACCTGCTGCCAGAAGGTGGGCGCCTGTGCCAGCATCGCCAGCAGAGTGCCATGCGAAGGATCCAGCGGCAGCGCTTCCCCTTCCTGACCCTGATAAGCCGCAACGGCAGAGAGCACGCTACCGGGCAGACCCAGTACCGGGCTCAAGCCTTCGGCGGTCGGTTGCAGGAAGCCTTCGCTCCCCAGCAGGGCAAAACTGCCAACCCGGGTCAGCGACTGCTCGCTGGCAGCCCCCTGGGCATCGAGCACCTTGCCGTTGAACTGAGCAATCCGGCCAGATTCGCGGATCTCCTGCAGCAGCGTGGCGGGTAGCAGGGCGAGGGCGGCGCGATCCGGCACCTGTTTATCCTGTGCCATGGCTTTCAGCGGGGCGAGACGTTCCGGGAACTGGCCCTCGACGGCGGATTCGCTCAGCAGCTTGACCGCATCGCTGGCGCCCTGACGGGTGACCGCGAAGATCTCGTTCATGTCGCCGGAGGCTTGCTCCCACTGGGCGTTAAGCTCGACCAGCTGCTTCTCGTTGCTGGCGAACTTGCCGGCCAGCTCCTTGCTCAAGCGCTGGGCCTCGGCCAGTCTGGCGCGGGCAGTGCCGAGCTCCTTGGCAACGGTCGCCAGATCTTGCTGAGCCTGCTGTTCACGAGCCTGTTCCTGCTGCTGCCACTCATCGGCGACAGCGGCGTTGGTACCGCAGGAGAGGGCAATAAGGAGGGGGAACCACTTCATGGTGACTCTCATGATTGGGCCTCCTGACTACGGCTGACAGAGAGGGGGACATTGAGCAACTGGGGAACTTTCTTGTCGGCGGCCACATCCATCGCCTCGGCGATAGGGGAGAGCCACTGGCTATCGAGGGCTTGCCACTGCTTAGCCTCGGCAGACCAGCGCCATGCCTGACTGCGATCGGCCGTCATTGCCAGCAGGGAGAGCCGGCCCAGCGCCAGCACATCGACCCGACGCGGAGCACCATCCAGCTCCAGCTCGGCGGAATAGCTGTCCATCCGGCTGCCGTACTCGGCTTCAATCTGATAGGCCTGCAGCAGCTGACGGAATTTCTCCGCCTCGCTAACGTCTGCGCGAGCCAGGGTCGCTTTCAACTGTTCAACCCGCGCCAAACGATCTTCCTTGCGCAGCGGGATGTCGTTTTGCACCAGCTGTTCCAGATCTGCCTGCATCTGCAACATCAGCGGGATCAAGCCCTGACGGGTCTCTTGCACCGCTTCCAGCTGCTGGCTCAATTTACCCAGCTCATTTTGCTGATCGGCCACCAGAGATTGCATGTAGCGGTTGTAGGCTTCGAGGTCGCGCAGTTGCAGCTGGGCATTTTGCAGCTCCAGTCGTGCGGCAACGGCGGCATCGGCGGCTTTTTCCACCCGCTGCTGGGAGGCTTTCCCGGCAGCTATGCTGTTCTTGAGGGCGGGAGCAACCAGCTCATCCCCGATGGCAGCAAAGTGGACTGACAGTGGCAGCAGGGCCACACCCCATAATTTGTTCATTGAAATACATCTTACTAATGATAACTATTATCATTATCTCAAATGCAGGGCGGACTGGCAACGAGAGGATTTTCTTGGCCTTTATGCACAAAAACAGGATAATTTTTAAGCACGCACGGAATAAGTGGCGCCAATAGCCACCGCACAAATATAAATAACGATAAAAAATCTTTTCGATCAGTGTGATAGAGATCGAAAAAGGAGAAAGTAATGCTCAACGATGCGATCTGGGAACATATCGACAAGTTCACCAAGGCAACAAAAACCAGTGATATCCAGCAACTGCTGGAGCGCTTCAGTCATCAAATGGGCTTTGATTACTTTCGGCTGCTGATTATTTTCCCCATCAGCATGCAAAAATCCCACGTGGCACTGTTCAACAACTGTCCGACCACCTGGTTTGACGCCTACAGCGAAAACCAGTATCTGACCCAGGATCCGGTGGTCTATCTGGGGCTGAAACAGACCCAGCCGATCTTCTGGAACAAGCTCGACTGCGATTCGCCCTGGCTACCCAGCGCCAGCCGCGACGTGATGAACCTTGCGGCTGATTTCGGGGTACGCAATGGCGTCTCCTTTCCGCTGCACACCCCGCAGGGCGAGCACGGCATCCTCTCTTTCATCACCAAGGAGAAATCCAACTCCGACCTGATGTTTGAAAATGTCCCGCTGCTGTCGTTCTGCGCCAGCTACATCTTCAACTCCGCACTGCAACTGATCAAAAGCAGACCGGATATGATGAAATACCTGACCGAACTGTCGGATCGGGAGAAGGAGTGCCTGTTCTGGGCCAGCGAGGGCAAGACCTCCTGGGAGATCGCCACCATCCTCGGCATCAGTGAGCGGACGGTCAACTTTCACCTGACCCAGGTGACCAACAAGACCGACTCGAAGAACCGCAGTCAGGCCATCGCCAAAGGGATCACCAGCGGCATCATTGTGCCTTCCCTCGATGAGGTCACCATCACCAACCTGCGGCTGTCGTAACCCCTCAGCCAAAACAAAAAGAGCCGCGATTGCGGCTCTTTTTCATTTGAGAGAGTGACTTACTCGACGGTCACCGATTTTGCCAGGTTGCGCGGCTGGTCGACGTCGGTGCCCTTGATCAGGGCAACGTGGTAGGAGAGCAGTTGCAGCGGCACGGTATAGACGATAGGGGCGATCACCTCTTCCACATGGTTGAGGTTCATGACCCGCATGGTCTCGTCGCTCTTGAAGCCGGTATCGGCATCGGCGAACACGTAGAGGATACCGCCACGGGCACGCACCTCTTCCACGTTGGACTTGAGCTTCTCCAGCAGATCGTTGTTCGGTGCCACCACAATGATGGGCATCTCGGCATCGATCAGCGCCAGCGGGCCATGCTTCAGTTCACCAGCGGCATAGGCTTCGGCATGGATGTAGGAGATCTCTTTGAGCTTGAGCGCCCCTTCCATGGCGATGGGGTACTGGCTGCCACGGCCGAGGAACAGGCTATGCTGCTTGTCGGCAAACTCTTCGGCCAGGGTTTCGATATCCTTGGCCAGCGCCAGACTCTCTTTAATACGCAGCGGCAGGGCTTGCAGCGCCTTGACCAGTTCAGCCTCGGCGGCGGCGCTCAGGTGGCCACGACAGTGACCGACCGAGGCCACCAGCATCAACAGGCCAGCCAGCTGGGTGGTGAACGCCTTGGTGGAGGCTACGCCGATCTCGGCACCGGCACGGGTCATAAAGGCCAGATCCGATTCACGCACCAGCGAGGAGCCAGGCACGTTGCAGATAGCCAGCGAGCTCATGTAGCCGGATTCCTTGGCCAGACGCAGCGCCGCCAGGGTATCGGCGGTCTCGCCACTCTGGGAGAGTGTCACCAGCAGGCTGTTGGGGCGCACTACCGATTTGCGATAGCGGAACTCGGAGGCGATCTCTACATCGCAGGAGACGCCAGCGATCTCTTCGAACCAGTAGCGAGCCACCATGCCGGAGTGATAGGAGGTGCCGCAGGCAACGATCTGCACGTGCTCGACCTTGTCAAAGATGGCGCGCGCGCCGTTGCCGAACGATTCGACCACCACGTGATCGCTGCCCAGACGCCCTTCCAGGGTGTTGGTGATCGCTTTGGGTTGCTCGTGGATCTCTTTGAGCATGTAGTGACGGTATTCACCCTTGTCACCGGCATCGTGGGAGAGCTCGGACTCCTGCTCTTCACGCACCACGGCGTTGCCGTTGGTATCGAAGATGTGCACGTCACGGCGGGTCACTTCGGCCACATCACCCTCTTCCAGGAAGATGAAACGACGGGTCACCGGCAGCAACGCCATCTGGTCGGAGGCGATAAAATTCTCGCCGATACCGCGGCCGATCACCAGCGGTGAACCGGAGCGGGCCACCACCACGCGGCTGTCGTCGCGGCTGTCCATCACCACGGTACCGTAGGCACCGCGCAGCTGCTTCACCGCAGTCTGCATGGCGGCCAGCAGGCTGCCGGCGCTCTTCAGCTCATGATGGACCAGATGGGCAATCACCTCGGTATCAGTGTCGGAGCTGAACACATAACCCAGCGCCTTCAACTCTTCCCGCAGCTCTTCGTGGTTCTCGATGATGCCGTTGTGCACCACCACGATATGCTCGGAGACATGGGGGTGGGCGTTGCGCTCGGAGGGCTCGCCGTGAGTGGCCCAGCGGGTATGGGCGATGCCGGTACCGCCGTGAACGGACTGCTCGTCGAGCGCCTTGGCCAGCTCGGCCACCTTGCCCAGCCGGCGAACCCGCTGCAACGGCTGGTTGGCGCTGAACACGGCCACACCGGCTGAGTCATAACCGCGGTACTCCAGACGGCGCAGGCCCTCTACCAGAATTTCAGCCACATCACGTTGGGCAACAGCCCCGACGATGCCACACATACACTTCTCCTTGAGATGCAAATCGTAAAGTCAGTTGGATGGTTCAGAGCTCGATGTCAGCAAGTGACCGGGGCGCAGATAAGCGTCACCCCCTGGGCTTGAATCTGTTCTCTGGCCTCTCTGGCCAGCCCCTCGTCGGTCACCAGGGTATGGATGCTCGACCAGGGAAGTTCGAGATTGGGGATCTTGCGGCCGATCTTTTCCGATTCGACCATAACAATGACCTCCCGCGATACCTCGGCCATGACCCGCGACAGGCCCACCAGCTCGTTGAAGGTGGTGGTGCCACGCTCCGGGTCGATACCGTCGGCACCGATAAAGAGCTGGTCGAAGTCGTAGGAGCGCAGCACCTGTTCCGCCACCTGCCCCTGGAAGGATTCGGAGTGAGGGTCCCAAGTGCCACCGGTCATTAACAGGGTAGGCTCATTTTCCAGCTCGCGCAGGGCTCCGGCCACATTGAGGGAGTTGGTCATCACGATGAGGCCGCGCTTGTTGCCCAGCATGGGGATCATGGCGCTGGTGGTGCTGCCGCTGTCGATGATGACGCGGTTGTGATCACGCAGCCGCTCGGCCGCCGCACGGGCAATGGCTAACTTTCGGTTCGAAACTTGTTCAGGGTTGACCTCGACCACCATCTCGCTCGGCAAAGGGACGGCGCCACCGTAACGACGCAGCAGCAGACCGCCGGTCTCCAGTACAGCCAGATCTTTACGGATGGTCACTTCGGAGGTAGAAAAGTGTTTGGCGAGGGCGTCGACACTCACTTCACCCTGCTCTTGTACCAGGGTCACTATGGTGTGGCGGCGTTGTTGAGTATTACGTTTAGTCATTTTTAAGTTTCGATTCGAAAGAACATCGAAATATTAGCCCCTTTTTCGGAAAAATAAAACAGCAAATAGGATCCGATTTGGTTCGATGCCAGAATGGGGTGCCAATTTGCGACGAGGATGCCATGCAAAAGAGAGTCATCTGGCTGGTGGAGGATGAGGCCAGCATCGCCGACACCCTGATTTATGCCCTGCAGACCGACGGGTTCGAGGTGGAGTGGTTCATGCTGGGCCAGCAGTTGCTGACACGACTGGAACAGACGCGACCCGACTTCCTGATCCTCGATGTGGGGCTGCCCGACATCAGCGGCTTCGAACTCTGCAAGCAGGTGAGGGCGCTGACCGATATCCCCCTGATGTTCCTCACCGCCCGCAGCGAGGAGATAGACCGGCTGATCGGGCTGGAGATCGGTGCCGACGACTATGTGGCCAAACCCTTCTCGCCACGGGAAGTGTGTGCCCGGGTGCGGGTCATCCTGCGCCGCAGCCAGCCCGTCGCCCCCCAGCCCAGCGCCCTGCTGGTACTGGATGAGGAGCGGGCCCGCATTCACTTTCGCGGTCAGCCGCTGGCCCTCACCCGCTACGAATATCTGCTGCTCAAGACCCTGATGCTTGCGCCGGGCCGGGTCTACTCCCGCCAACAGCTGATGGATCTGGTGTGGCAGGATGCGGAGGAGAGTCTGGATCGCACCGTCGATACCCACATCAAGACCATCCGCGCCAAGCTGCGCGAACATGATCCAGAAGCCAACCTGATCCTCACCCACCGCGGGCTGGGCTACAGCCTGGAGCTGGCATGAGACTCGGGTTGCAACTGCTGTGCGGCCTGCTGCTGATCTTCGCGCTGGCCGCCTGGTTCGTGCTGGAAATCTTCGTCGAGGAGATAAAACCGGGAGTGCGCAGCGCCACCGAGGATACTCTGGTAGACATGACCCAGCTGCTGGCGCCGCTCGCCCTCGATGATCTGCAAGAGGGGAATATGATGAACGGGCGGTTGGCCAGCGCCTTCGCCCGCCTCAACCAGAATCCCATCAATGCAATGATCGATGGCCACCTCAAGCAGCAGGCGGAGTACCGCATCTATGTCACTGACCGGCAAGGTGTGGTGATTTACGACTCCGACGGCACGGATCTGGGCAAGGACTATTCCCGCTGGAACGATGTCTACCGCACCCTGCGCGGCCAGTATGGCGCCCGCAGCACCCGCACCGATCCCGATGATGCTGCCAGCTCGACCATGTATGTGGCGGCGCCGCTGCGGGAAGGGGTCGAGATCATCGGCTCCCTCACCGTCGCCAAACCCAATCGCACCCTGATGCCTGCCATCGAGCGGGGGGAACAGGAGCTGCTGCGGGCCGGCGGCCAGATGCTGCTCATCTCGCTGCTGATCGGCAGCCTGCTGGTGTGGTGGCTCAACCGCGCCATCGGCAAGCTGGTGCACTACGCCGACTCGGTCAGCAAGGGGGAGGCGGCACCGCTGCCGCAGTTGCACACCGTCGAGCTGGATCGGCTCGGCCGCTCACTGGAGACCATGCGCCACCAGCTCGATGGCAAAAGCTACATCGAAGCCTATGTGCACAGCCTGACCCACGAGCTGAAGAGCCCGCTGGCCGCTATTCGCGGGGCAGGGGAGATTTTGGCCGAAACGCCGCCCCCCGAAGTTGCCAAACGCTTTATCGGCAACATCAATCAGGAGAGTGCCCGCATGCAGCAGCTGATCGAGCGAATGCTGCAACTCGCACGGCTGGAGTCGGGGCAGGGGCTGGATCGCCAGTCGGTGGAACCGGCAAAACTGGGCAAGCGCACCCTCGACGCCCGCCAGATTATCGCCCAGCGCCGTCAGGTCGAGTTGGTGGCCGAGCTGGCCAGCGCGCCGAAACAGAAGTGGGATCCGCTGTTAGTGGAGCAGGCCATCGGCAACCTGCTGGATAACGCTATCGACTTCTCTCCCGCCTACGGGCTGGTCACCCTGAGCGGCAGCCAGCAGCAGGAGGGCTACTGTTTTCGGGTCACCGACAGCGGCCCCGGCATTCCCGACTACGCATTGCCACGCATCTTCGAGCGCTTCTACTCCCTGCCGCGCCCGGACAAGGGCAAGAGCAGCGGTCTGGGGCTCAGCTTCGCCCATGAGGTGGCCCACCAGCATGGCGGCCGTCTGACCCTGAGCAACCGGCCGGAAGGAGGCGCGCTGGCGGAACTCTGGCTGCCGTTCGCCTAGTCACCCCCGCAACTTCACATTCCCCACACAAAGCGGCATTAGACTGCCGCTTTCTCTCATCCATTTGCTCAAGGAAATGCTATGTCCCGCCTGCTTCTCTCCAGCCTGCTGGCTGCCGGTCTGCTCGCAGCCCTGCCTGCCTCCGCCGCCAGCGGCTGCTTTCTCTATGCTGACGGCAACGGCCAGACCCTCTCCAGTGAAGGGGACTGCTCCAGCCAGCTGCCGCCCGCGTCCACCTTCAAGATCCCGCTGGCGCTGATGGGTTACGACAGTGGCTATCTGGTTGATGAAGAGCATCCGGCACTGCCTTACAAACCGAGCTATGACGGCTGGCTGCCCGCTTGGCGCGAAACTACGACCCCGCGCCGCTGGGAAACCTACTCGGTCGTCTGGTTCTCCCAGCAGATCACCGAATGGTTGGGGATGGAGCGCTTCCAGCAATATGTCGACCGCTTCGACTACGGCAACCGGGATCTCTCCGGCAATCCGGGCAAACATGACGGCCTGACCCAGGCCTGGCTCAGCACCAGCCTCGCCATCAGCCCGGAGGAGCAGGCCCGCTTCCTCGGCAAGATGCTGAGCGGCAAGCTGCCGGTTTCGGCGCAGACCCTGCAGTACACCGCCAATATCCTCAAGGTGAGCGAGATCGACGGCTGGCAGATCCACGGCAAAACCGGCATGGGCTACCCGAAGAAGCTGGATGGCAGCCTCAACCGCGATCAGCAGATCGGCTGGTTCGTCGGCTGGGCCAGCAAACCGGGCAAACAGCTGATCTTCGTCCATACCGTGGTGCAAAAGCCCGGCAAGCAGTTCGCCTCTCTCAAGGCTAAAGAAGAGGTGCTGGCCGCCCTGCCTGCACAACTTAAAAAGCAGTGATCTCGCTTCCCGCCAGATAAACCCCGATAACCACGGTCAGCCCACCAGCGACGGGCTGACCGCCATTCGTAAACGAGACAAACATGAAATTATTTCTATTGCTGCTCTGGCTTCCGGCCAGCATGGTGCTTGCTGCCTGTGATCTCTCCGACCGCCTGACGCGGCAGGGAGAAGTCATCCATGATCGGCTCAACCACCTCGAATGGCAGGTGTGCAGCCTCGGCAGCCAGTGGCTGGAGGGGAAAGGGTGCGTGGGCACACCGGCCCTGCTGACACTGCTTGAAGCCAAAGATGAAGCTGCCCGCCTTGGCGAGGGGTGGCGACTCCCCACCATCGAGGAGCTCTTCACCCTGCTCGACGAAAATTGCCGGGCGCCGATGACAGACCCGCGCTTCTTCTCCGATATCCATGACAACGGGGAAAATTCAGCCCCCTACTGGACCTCCAGCTCCATTGAGGAGATGCCGGAACTGGTCTATTACATCGACTTTATGCACGGACTCATCGACGGCCACACCGATCGTTTCGCACAAGCCGCCCGGTTGGTGCGCTCCCGCCCCTGAACAATCCCGCGGCGCCTGATGGCGCCGTTTTTCAACAGTTCACCGCCACTTCACACAAGCCCATCACCACTTCACGCCGGACTGACAGACTCACGCCATCCAACAAGGAGACGTGTCATGGTCAAACAGATATTCACCCACAAGATATTTCTGCTGCTGTTGCTCAGCCTGCTGTTGATGGTGCCGGTGCAATCCATCATGGAGCTCAACCGGGAGCGTCAGGCTTACCGCGCACAAGCCATCAAACAGATAATGGCCAGCACGAGTGGACCGCAGCGCCTAATAGGCCCCGTAATTGTCCTCCCGTATACAAGAGAGCTGATTCTGACCAATGGTAAGGAAACTCGGAGAGAGGTAGAGACACGCTACCGCTACCTGTTGCCAGAACAGTTAACGGCCACAGCGAATATGGAGGTAACACCACGCAAACTGGGGATCTACCAAGCCCAGCTGTATCAGGCTAACGTCACTCTAACCGGCCAATTACCAGCGGTCCCTGATTGGCAGCCACCACGTGACAGCATACCCGGCCAACCCTATCTCAGCCTCATCGTCTCCGACGCTCGAGGCATCATTCAGATACCAACCATCACCTTCGCCAACGAGCTACTGACTGTCACCCCCGGTGCACGGCTTGGCAACCGATCCGGCGTGCATGTCCCGCTAACCACCAAACAACAGCAAGGAGGGTGGTTCGATATAAAGATTTCCCTACAGGGTATGGAAAAATTCACCCTGATTCCGGTCGGTCGTGACAGCAAACTAACCTTGTCCGGTAACTGGCCCCACCCCAACTTCCTGGGCGATTTCCTGCCCACCACCCGTACAGTAAAAGATCAAGGTTTCAATGCTGACTGGCAGACAAGTTGGTTTGCCACAGATATGGAGAATCAGTTCCCTGACATGATCCAAAGCGCCTCCAAACATCTGCCCAGCTTCAGCGTCAGTCTGGTGCAGCCGGTGGATCACTATCAACTCAATGAGAGGGCGGCCAAATATGCCCTGCTGTTTATCGGCCTCACCTTTATCAGCTTCTTTATGTTCGAGCTGCACAAGGGGCTGCGGGTTCACCCGATCCAGTACGCGCTGGTAGGCATGGGGCTGGCTATCTTCTATCTGGTGCTGCTGGCCCTGACCGAGCACCTCGGCTTTGGCTGGGCCTATCTGGTGGCCGCGCTGGCCAGCGTGCTGCTCAACGGCTTCTATCTGAGCCATGTGCTGGGCGGCCCGAAGCAGGGGATCGGCTTCGCGGCGCTACTAGGGCTGGTCTATGCCATCCTCTACAGCCTGCTGCAGGCCGAAGAGATCGCCCTGCTGCTCGGTGCCGTGCTGTTGTTCGCCACTCTGGCACTGATCATGATGCTGACCCGCAAGCTCGACTGGTATCAAGTGATGGACTACAGCGCACCCGCGACCACATGGGCGGCCCCCCAGTCATCGACCAGTGACACCAACCATCAGTCATAAGCCAAAAAAAAACCGGCGCCATCAGGCGCCGGTTCTATTTTATTGATCGGGCATCACTTCTTCTTGACCGGGCGAGCCCAGTTTTTGATGTGACGCTGGGGCACCCGGGTGATCACCAACTCGTTCTCGGCCACATCCTTGGTGATGGTAGAACCCGCCCCCAGAGTCGCCCCCTTGCCGATGCGCACTGGCGCCACCAGCTGGGTATCGGAACCGACAAACACATCATCCTCGATGATGGTCTGGAATTTGTTCACCCCGTCGTAGTTGCAGGTGATGGTACCGGCACCAATATTCACCTTTGCGCCCACCTCGGCATCCCCCAGATAGGTCAGATGACCACACTTGGAGCCAACCCCCAGACGGGCCTTCTTCATCTCGACGAAGTTGCCAACGTGCGCATCCTGCTCGAGCACAGCCCCCGGGCGTAGACGGGCAAACGGGCCGACCGAACACTGATCTGCCACCTGAGCCCCTTCAACGATGGAGTAGGGCTTCACTTCGGTGTGATCGCCAATGACGCAATCCTTCAGCACGGCACCGGCACCGATACGCACATGATTGCCCAAGACGACCTTGCCTTCGATGATGACGTTGACGTCGATCACCACCTCTTCACCGATCTCGAGAGTACCGCGCAGATCGAAGCGAGCCGGATCGATCAGGGTGACACCGGCGATCATCAGCTTCTCGGCCTGCATCTGCTGATAGCTGCGCTCAAGTTGGGCCAATTGCACCCGATTGTTGGCCCCTTCAACTTCAGCGGCACGCTCTGGATGTACGGCGGCAATCGGACAATTATCGCCGTGAGCCATGGCGATCACATCCGTCAGATAGAACTCCCCCTGGGCATTCTTGTTGTCGAGACGAGACAACCATTGACGCAACTGGCCCCCATTGGCCACCAGCACGCCGGTATTCACCTCACGGATCGCCAGCTGTTCGGCATTGGCATCCTTCTGCTCGACGATACCGACCACCTGACCATTTTCACGGACGATGCGGCCATAGCCGGTGGGGTTGTCCAGCACCACGGTCAGCAGTGCCATCCCGTTTTCAGCCTTGGCAGCCAGCAGTCGCTGCAGGGTCTCTGGCTGGATCAGCGGGGTATCGCCGTAGAGCACCAGCACGTCGTCTTCATCCTTCCAGAATGGGATGGCTTGGGCGACGGCGTGACCGGTCCCCAGCTGCTGCGCCTGCAGCACCCAGTTCACGTCGGCCGCCACAATCCGCTCTTTCAGCAGTTCGGCACCGTGGCCATAAACCAGATGCAGCTGCTCGGCACCGACCTGACGGGCAGTATCGATCACATGGGAAACCATGGGTTTGTTGGCTACCGGGTGCAGTACCTTGGGCAGGGAAGAGCGCATGCGGGTACCTTTACCCGCAGCCAGGATCACGACGTTGAGGGACATAAATTGACCTTTGGAACATGAGAAATACTCGGCGGAGTCTATCCAACGGGTAAAAAAAAAGCGACCCGAAGGTCGCTTTTTACATCACCGTTATTAGCGGTAATTCTTTTTGACGATATCGATGACTCGCAGTTGAGCCATCGCCTTGGCCAGCTCGGTGGCGGCCTGGGCGTAGTCGATATCACCATGGGAGCTGTGGATCCGCTCTTCGGCTGCGCGCTTGGCTTCCTGGGCTTTCGCCTCATCCAAATCGTCAGCACGAATCGCAGTGTCCGCCAGCACGGTCACGGATTCAGGTTGTACTTCCAGCATACCGCCGGAGATGTACAGCACCTCTTCAGTTCCGTTCTGCTTCACCAAGCGGACCAGGCCCGGCTTGATGGCAGTCAGCAACGGAGCATGACCGTGGCGGAGACCCAACTCACCTTCGGAGCCTGATACCTGAGCGGATTGCACGCGACCGGAAAACAGTTTTCCTTCGGCGCTCACCACATCCAGGTGAAAGGAGATCATCTCTGCCATGGGCCCTCCTGTCGAGGCTTACAGTTTCTTGGATTTCTCGACGACTTCGTCGATACCGCCAACCATGTAGAACGCCTGCTCGGGCAGATCGTCATACTCGCCTTTCAGGATGCCCTGGAAACCACGGATGGTCTCTTTCAGCGGCACGTATTTACCCGGAGAACCGGTAAACACTTCTGCTACGAAGAACGGCTGGGACAGGAAACGCTCGATCTTACGGGCACGGGCTACGGTCAGTTTGTCTTCTTCTGACAGTTCATCCATACCCAGGATGGCGATGATGTCCTTCAGCTCTTTGTAGCGCTGCAGTACGGTCTGAACGCCACGAGCGGTCTCGTAGTGCTCTTTGCCAACCACCAGCGGATCCAGCTGACGAGAGGTAGAGTCCAGCGGGTCAACGGCCGGGTAGATACCCAGTGCCGCGATTTGACGGGACAGTACGACGGTCGCATCTAGGTGGGCGAAGGTGGTCGCCGGAGACGGGTCAGTCAAGTCATCCGCAGGCACGTAAACGGCCTGTACGGAGGTGATGGAACCAGTCTTGGTGGAGGTGATACGCTCTTGCAGAACACCCATCTCCTCGGCCAGGGTCGGCTGGTAACCTACTGCAGAAGGCATACGGCCCAGCAGTGCGGATACTTCAGTACCGGCCAGGGTGTAACGGTAGATGTTGTCCACGAAGAACAGCACGTCACGACCTTCGTCACGGAACTTCTCGGCCATGGTCAGGCCGGTCAGCGCAACGCGCAGACGGTTTCCGGGCGGCTCGTTCATCTGACCGTAAACCAGAGATACTTTGTCCAGTACGTTGGACTCCATCATCTCGTGGTAGAAGTCGTTACCCTCACGGGTACGCTCACCAACACCGGCGAACACAGAGTAACCACTGTGCTCGATCGCGATGTTACGGATCAGCTCCATCATGTTTACGGTTTTGCCTACACCGGCACCACCGAACAGACCAACCTTACCACCCTTGGCGAACGGGCATACCAGGTCGATAACCTTGATGCCGGTCTCCAGCAGATCGTTGCTGTTGGACTGATCTTCGTAGCTGGGGGCAGCGCGGTGGATAGACCAGCACTCTTCTTCACCGATCGGACCTTTTTCGTCGATTGGCTCGCCCAGTACGTTCATGATCCGACCCAGAGTCGCAGTACCGACCGGAACCTGGATGGATTTACCGCTATTCACTACTTCCAACCCACGACGCAGACCGTCGGAGGAACCCATGGTGATGCAACGAACGACGCCGCCACCGATCTGTTGCTGAACTTCCAGCACCAGACCCTGGCCTTGACCTTCGCTAACGACCTTCAGTGCATCGTACACCTGGGGCACGGCATTCTGCGGGAACTCGATGTCCACCACAGCGCCGATGATTTGGACGATGAAACCGTTACTCATGTCAAATCCTCTAAACCTTTGATAACCCTTGCCTTACACCGCAGCAGCACCGGATACGATCTCTGTCAGCTCCTGGGTAATACTGGCCTGACGGGCCTTGTTGTATACCAGTTGCAGATCGTTAATCAGGTTACCGGCGTTGTCAGTCGCGGCTTGCATGGCAACCATTCTGGCTGCCTGTTCACTTGCCAAGTTTTCCACTACACCCTGGTAAACCTGAGATTCGACGTAGCGAACCAGCAGGGTATCCAGCAGCTTCTTGGGATCCGGCTCATAGAGGTAATCCCAGTGGTGTTTCTTGGCGAGCTTGCTGTCTTCAGTTACGGGCAAAGGCAGCAGTTGATCGACCCGTGGTTGCTGCACCATGGTGTTGACGAACTTGTTGTACACCAGATACAGCTTGTCAATCTCACCGTTGTCGTAAGCCTTCAGCATGACCTTGACTGAACCAATCAGGTCATTGACGCTCGGACTATCGCCCAGTCCTGCGACATGAGCTTTAACCTTGGCGCCGTGCCGTTCAAAGAAGTTGGAGGCCTTGTTACCGATCAGTGCCAGGTCAACCTTGGCACCTTTCGCGCTCCATTGCTTCATATCATTGAGGGCAGCCTTGAACAGGTTGATGTTCAGACCACCACACAGGCCACGGTCGGTGGAGACGACGATGTAACCCACTCGCTTGACCTCACGTTCGATGAGGTAGGGGTGCTTGTATTCCAAGTTCCCCTGAGCGATATGGCCGATCACCTTGCGCATGGTTTCAGCGTACGGACGGCTGGCAGACATGCGTTCCTGCGCACGGCGCATTTTGCTTGCTGCCACCATTTCCATAGCGCCGGTGATCTTCTGAGTGTTTTTCACACTCCCGATCTTGTTACGTATCTCTTTTGCGCCGGCCATCTCTTACTCTCCATCAAGTGGCAGCTCACGCTGCCACACACGCTTACCAGGTCTGGGTTGCTTTGAAGCTATCCAGCAACGCAGTCAGCTTGCCAACGATCGCGTCGTTGTAGTCGGCTTTGGCATTGATTTCAGCCATCAGCTCGGCATGCTGGGTATTGGCGTAAGAGAGCAGAGCGGCTTCGAAGTCGACGATTTTGTTCAGCTCGACATCGGAGAGATAGCCTTTCTCGGCGGCGAACAGCACCAGAGACTGGTGAGCCACGCTCAGCGGAGAGTACTGCTTCTGCTTCATCAGCTCGGTCACTTTCACACCGTGATCCAGCTGCTTGCGAGTCGCCTCGTCCAGATCGGAAGAGAACTGGGCGAATGCCGCCAGTTCGCGATACTGGGCCAGCGCGGTACGGATACCACCGGACAGCTTCTTGACGATCTTGGTCTGAGCAGCGCCACCTACACGGGATACAGAGATACCCGGGTCAACCGCCGGACGAATACCGGAGTTGAACAGCTGTGAAGTCAGGAAGATCTGACCATCGGTGATGGAGATCACGTTGGTCGGAACGAACGCAGATACGTCACCCGCCTGGGTTTCGATGATTGGCAGCGCAGTCAAAGAACCGGTTTTGCCTTTCACTTCACCCTTGGTGAACTTCTCTACGTACTCGGCGTTAACGCGAGCAGCACGCTCCAGCAGGCGGGAGTGCAGATAGAAAACGTCACCCGGGTAAGCTTCACGTCCTGGCGGACGGCGCAGCAGCAGGGAGATCTGGCGATAAGCTACGGCCTGCTTGGACAGGTCATCATAGATGATCAGCGCGTCTTCACCGCGGTCACGGAAGTACTCACCCATGGAGCAACCGGCATACGGAGCCAGGTACTGCAGAGCGGCCGCTTCGGAGGCAGAGGCAACAACCACGATGGTGTTGGCCAGGGCGCCGTGCTCTTCCAGCTTGCGCACCACGTTGGCGATGGTGGAGGCCTTCTGGCCAATTGCAACGTAGACACACTTAATGCCGGAATCTTTCTGGTTGATGATGGTGTCGATCGCGATGGCGGTCTTACCAACCTGACGGTCACCGATGATCAGCTCACGCTGGCCACGACCGATTGGGATCATGGCATCGATGGCTTTCAGACCGGTCTGGACCGGCTGGTCAACAGACTTACGCTCGATAACGCCCGGTGCGATCACTTCGATCGGCGAGAAGCCGTCGTTGTCGATCGGACCTTTACCGTCGATCGGCTGACCCAGGGTGTTCAACACCCGGCCCAACAGACCACGACCTACCGGCACTTCCAGAATACGGCCAGTACCTTTTACTTTCATTCCTTCTGACAGACCGTCATAGGAACCCATAATCACCGCACCGACGGAGTCACGCTCCAGGTTCAATGCCAGAGCGTAGCGGTTGCCCGGCAGCTCGATCATCTCACCCTGCATGGCATCAGCCAGGCCGTGAATACGAATGATACCGTCGCTCACAGAGACGATAGTACCTTCGTTACGCGCTTCGCTCTTTACATCAAACTGCGCAATGCGCTGCTTGATCAGCTCGGCGATTTCAGTGGAATTCAGTTGCATGCTCTAATACCCCAATCAAGATTGCAGCGCGTCAGCCATGCGATCCAGCTTACCGCGGACTGTGCCGTCGATTACCAGATCACCGGCCTTGATGAGCACCCCGGCCATCAAGGACGCATCGATGCTGCAATTCAGCTTCACTTTGCGCGCGAGACGTTGTTCCAGAGAAGCCTGAATATTGGCTTTCTGCTGGTCGGTCAGTTCGATCGCCGAAATCACGTCAGCCTGAACCTCTTTATCCAGTTCAGCTTTGAACGCTACAAATTCAGCAACGACCGCCGGCAGCACACCCAAGCGACCATTCTCGGCCATCACCCGGATCAGGTTCTGGCCATGCACGTCGAGTTGCTCACCGCAGACACCGACAAACAGCGTTGCCAGCTCTTCGGCGGCCACAGAGCCGTTTACCAGGTTGTGCATGGTCTCGTTTTCCACTACTTGCGCAGCGAAACCGAGCATACCCAGCCACTGGTCAACCGCCTTGTGCTCAACGGCAAACTCGAAAGCAGCCTTGGCGTAGGGGCGAGCGATTGTAGTCAGTTCAGACATAGCCCCGTTCCCGTTACAGTTCTGCTACCAGTTTGTCGACGATGTCGCTGTTGGCAGCCTGGTCGATTTGACGCGCCAGGATCTTCTCTGCACCAGCAATGGCAAGAGCAGCAACCTGCTTACGCAGTTCTTCTTTGGCACGATGACGTTCAGCTTCGATCTCGGCACGGCCCTGAGCCAGGATTTTTTCCCGCTCAGACTGGGCACCAGCGGCAGCTTCATCAATGATCTGGGCTTTACGTTTGTTAGCCTGCTCAATGATTTCAGCAGCCTGCAGCTTGGCTTCTTTCAGCTGATCGGTGGCGTTGGCCTTGGCCAAATCCAGATCTTTCTTGGCACGCTCAGCAGAAGAGAGACCGTCAGCAATAGCTTTCTGACGGGCTTCGATGGCAGCAATCAGCGGCGGCCATACGTACTTCATGCAAAACACTACGAAGAAGAAAAAAGCAATTGCTTGGCCGAGGAGGGTGGCATTGATATTCACAGCCGATGTCCTCTTAAGTTAGTTAATGGGTTATGCCTGGAGAGTCGTAACGACTTAGCCAGCAACCGCAAACATCACGTACAGACCCAGACCAACGGCGATCATCGGGATCGCATCCACCAGACCCATTACGATGAAGAACTGGGTACGCAGAACAGGGATCAGATCCGGTTGACGAGCAGCACCTTCCAGGAACTTGCCACCCAGGATACCGATACCGATGGAAGCGCCGATAGCAGCCAGACCCATCATCATTGCAGCAGCGATGTACAGCAGGTCCATGTTCAAGTTTTCCATGAGGATCTCCAGTTATTTAGATGTAATTGATTGTATAAAAAGGATTATTTGAGTTGCATCAACCATGGTCTTCCTGCGCCATCGACAGATATACGATGGTCAGAACCATGAAAATGAATGCCTGCAAAGTGATGATCAGGATGTGGAAAATTGCCCAAGGCACGGACAGGATCCACTGTGACCACCAGGGTAACAAACCAGCAATCAGGATAAAGATCAGTTCGCCAGCATACATGTTGCCGAACAGTCGAAGACCCAGAGAAACAGGTTTGGAAATCAGCGTAACAGTTTCCAGGATGAGGTTAACCGGGATGGCCGCCGGGTGATTGAAAGGCTGAAGCGTCAGCTCCTTCACAAACCCGCCGATACCCTTGACCTTGATGCTGTAATACAGGATCAAGAAGAACACGCCCAAAGCCATGGACATGGTGATGTTAACGTCAGCAGAGGGAACCACACGCAGATAGGGAATACCCATCAATTGTGCAGCGTGAGGGATAAAGTCAACGGGGATCAGATCCATGAAGTTCATCAGGAAGATCCACACAAACACCGTCAGCCCCAAAGGTGCGATGACCTTGTTGCGACCGTGAAAGATGTCTTTGACGTTACCATTCACAAACTCGACCAGCATCTCCACAAAGCACTGCAGCTTACCCGGCACCCCGCTGGTAGCGTTAACGGCTACTTTGCGGAACAGCAGGATAAACAGGGCGCCTAGCACGACGGAAAATACCATTGAGTCGATATTGACCGTCCAGAACCCGGACCCGACTTGAAGGTGGGTCAGGTGGTGGGAGATATATCCCTGAGGAGTCAGGACTTCTCCGGTTGCAGACATGAGTTTTCCTAATAGTGGTTGTTAAGCGTGAATGAAACCATCCACTGTACAACGAGGGCGAGGATATAAGTGGCGAAAAACGAGACGGTAACGACCTCGACTCCCGCACCAAACATCAGGGCGAATAGACCTGTTGTAGAAATGAGCTTAATCCCTGCCCCACCATAAAAGTCCCGCAAAACCAGGCCCACACTCTCGGTTGTCACCTTGCGGCGCAGCACCCAGACAGTAAACAAGGCTTGAGGAACCCAGTACATCCCCCCTCCGTAGAGGGCGGAATAACCGGCGCTGGCACCAGTCAGGTAAAACCAGACGGCACTCATCGCCAGGATCAGGATGAGCTGACAAACGAGCATAACCAAGGCCAGTGTCAAACCTTCCAAGGCTATTTTCTGCTTCACCAACCTACCCCTGAACATTACAGAACTGTAAAAAATCGGGATCCGAAGACCCCATGTTAACAGCTCTTAAAGCCGGTCAAATTATACCCTTGAGGGCAGCTATTGCAATATGACAAAAATCCTTAATTTTTGCGGCTTTCCGCGGCAAATCAGGGTTATGGTCATATCAAAAGGAATGGATGTTTTATTACTACAAAAAGCGTAAAAATCACGATTCCGACACGCCAAAATAGCCCAATATACGGTCCAAATCGGACAAATTCTCGTAACTTATTACTAACTTCCCGCTATCCCGCTTGCCTGGCTGAAGTTGCACCTGATTGCCAATTTTTTCTGCCAGTTGGCGCTCCAGGTAGCCGATCTGCGGATCACGGGCCGGTTCGACCCTGGCTTTTGCCGGTTCGAGCGCTTTTTGCACCAGCTTCTCGGTATCGCGTACAGTCAGCCCTTTCTGGGCAACCAGCTTGGCCAGTTCGGACTGGGCTTGGCCGCTCAGAGCCAGCAGGGCACGGGCATGGCCCATGTCGAGGTCGCCATGCTCGACGAAACGCTTCACGTCGTCGTTGAGCTGGTTGAGACGCAACAGGTTGGTCACCGTGGTGCGGGACTTGCCCACCGCCTCGGCCACCTGCTGGTGGGTGAGTTCAAATTCGGTCAGCAGTCTTTGTAGAGCGACCGCCTCTTCGATGGCATTGAGGTCTTCCCGCTGAATATTCTCAATCAGCGCGATGGCGACGGCAGCCTCGTCGGGTACATCCTTGACGATGCAGGGCACCACCTCGAGCCGCGCCAGCTGGGACGCGCGCCAGCGCCGCTCACCGGCAATGATTTCGAAGGATTGTTCGCCGAGAGGGCGTACCACGATGGGCTGGATCACCCCCTGAGCGCGGATGGAGTTGGCAAGCTCTTCCAGTGCATCCTGGGACATGTCCTTGCGGGGCTGGTACTTGCCGGACTGCAACCACTCCACCGGCAGCTTGCGCAGCTCGCCCTGATTGGTGGGGGCCATGGCCTCTTCAGTACGTTGATCGCTCATCACCTGTTTCTGGCGGGCAGCCGTGCTGGTACTGAGCAGGGCATCCAGCCCCTTGCCCAGTCCACGTTTTTTCGGAGTCATATGCTCTCTCGGTCTGCGATGGTCGCCTGACGTTCCTGCTCCTGGCGGCGCAGGATCTCGCCAGCCAGAGCCAGGTAGGCCTTGGCGCCCACCGATGATTTGTCATAGTGCATGGCCGGGGCACCGAAACTCGGGGCTTCAGCCAGTCTAACGTTGCGGGGAATGATGGTGCGGTAGACTTTGTCACCAAAGTGCTGTTTTAGCTGATCGGACACATCATTGGCCAGCCGGTTGCGGTGATCGAACATGGTGCGCAGCACCCCTTCGATCTTGAGCTCCGGATTGACCACGGCGGCCAGCTTGCTGATGGTGTCGACCAGGGCGGTGAGCCCCTCCAGCGCGTAATATTCGCACTGCATGGGCACCAACACGGAGTCGGCGGCGGCCATGGCGTTCACGGTCAGCATGTTGAGAGAGGGCGGGCAGTCGATGAAGACGTAGTCGTATTTGTCCCGCACCGAAGCCAGCGCATTGCGCAGGCGGATTTCGCGGGCGAAAAATTCCATCAGACGGATTTCGGCCGCGGTCACGTCGGCGTTGGCGGCAATCAGGTGATAGCCCCCGGTGGTTTCGGGGATGATCACTTCGCTGATGGGGGCATCCTCGATCAGCAGCTCATAGGCGGTGCGCTCGACGTCATACTTGTCGACACCGCTGCCCATGGTGGCATTGCCCTGCGGATCCAGATCAATCACCAGCACCTTGCGCCGGGTGGCTGCCATGGAGGCGGCCAGATTCACACAGGTGGTGGTTTTACCCACTCCACCCTTCTGGTTGGCTATGGCGATGACTTTTCCCACACGATCCCCTAAATGAAACTGCGACCCTATTCGGGCTGGATATGTTTGAATTCCAGCAGATGACGTTCGCCTTCCAGCTCCGGCACCCGCAACTCATGACAGGCTACCAGACGGATATTGGCAGGCAACTGGGCCAGCTCCTGCTCGGGATATTGTCCCTTGAGTGCCAGGAAGCAGCCCTGTTCTGACGGCAGGTGGTGACACCAGCTCAGCATGTCCTCCAGCGAGGCAAATGCCCGACTCAGTACACCATCAAATCCCACCTCGGGTTGATACTCTTCAACCCGGGATTTGACCGGCGTCACATTGGTCAGACCCAGCTCCTGGATCACCTGACGGATGAAGTTGATCCGCTTGCCCAGACTGTCGAGCAGGACGAACTGCTTGTCCGGATTGATGATCGCCAGCGGCAATCCTGGCAGGCCGGGACCTGTCCCCACGTCGATGAAGCGCTCACCGTGCAAGTGGGGGCTTACCACCAGGCTATCGAGGATATGCTTGACCAGCATGGCGTCCGGATCTCGCACCGAGGTGAGATTGTAAGCCTTGTTCCACTTGTGCAGCAACTCGACCAACTGCACCAGTTGGCTCTTTTGGGTATCGGTGATAACAATTTCGGCCTGCTTGAGCAGGCCGTTCAATCTTTCCAACATGGGATTCCTCAGGCGGTTTTACGCAGCAGGCCGTGTTTTTTCAGGTGAACCAGCAGGATGGAGATGGCCGCCGGGGTGATGCCGGAGATGCGGGAAGCCTGACCAATGGTCTGCGGTTTGGCATCGTTCAGCTTGGCTTTCACCTCGTTGGAGAGGCCGTTCACCTCGCGATAGTCCAGATCCAGCGGCAACAGGGTGTTCTCGTTGCGCAGCTGCTTTTCCACTTCATCGTGCTGACGCTCGATGTAACCGGCGTACTTGATCTGGATCTCAACCTGTTCGGCCGCGGCAGGATCAGTCACGGAAGGGCCGACCCCTTCGATGGCCATCAGCGCATCATAGGTCACCTCGGGGCGACGCAGCAGTTCTTCCAGACTCTGTTCGCGGGTCAGCGGGGTGTTGACCAGGGCGTTGACCGCTTCCAGTGACGGGTGTTGCGGGTGGATCCAGGTTGAACGCATGCGCTGACGCTCCAGCTCGACCTGTTCCATCTTGGCGTTGAATTTGCTCCAGCGCTCGTCATCCACCAGACCCAGCTCGCGACCGATGGCAGTCAGGCGGATATCGGCGTTGTCTTCCCGCAGCAGCAGGCGGTATTCGGCGCGGCTGGTGAACATGCGGTAAGGCTCGCGTGTCCCCAGGGTGGAGAGATCGTCCATCATCACGCCCATGTAGGCCTGATCCCGACGAGGGTTCCAGGGATCCTTGTCCTGGGCACGCAGGGCCGCGTTCAGACCGGCCATCAGGCCTTGTGCCGCCGCCTCTTCGTAACCGGTCGTGCCGTTGATCTGGCCGGCGAAGAACAGGTTTGGAATGCACTTGCTCTCCATGTTGGCCTTGAGATCCCGCGGATCGAAGAAATCATATTCGATGGCATAGCCGGGGCGGGTGATGTGGGCGTTCTCGAAGCCACGCACGGAACGGACGATCTGCACCTGCACGTCAAACGGCAGGCTGGTGGAGATCCCGTTCGGATAGAGTTCGTGGGTGGTCAGGCCTTCCGGCTCGACGAAGATCTGGTGTGCAGTCTTGTCGGCGAAACGGGTGATCTTGTCTTCGATCGACGGGCAGTAGCGCGGACCTATCCCCTCGATCACCCCGGCGTACATGGGGCTGCGATCCAGGTTATTGCGGATCACCTCGTGGGTACGCTCGTTGGTGTGGGTGACGTAGCAGGGCACCTGACGGGGATGCTGGCTGGCATTGCCGATAAACGAGAAGACCGGACGCGGATCGTCGCCGTGCTGTTCCTGCATGACGGAGAAATCGACGCTGCGGGCATCGATGCGCGGCGGGGTGCCCGTCTTGAGACGATCGATGCGCAGCGGCAGTTCACGCAGGCGCTGGGCCAGGGCGATCGAGGGAGGATCCCCGGCACGGCCGCCCTTGTAGTTTTCCATCCCGATGTGGATCAAACCATTCAGGAAGGTACCGACCGTCAGCACCACAGTCTTGCCACTGATGCGGATCCCGCTTTGGGTGACCACACCGGCAACACGATCCCCGTCCATGATCAGATCGTCACAAGCCTGCTGGAAGATCTTCAGGTTCGGGTAGTTCTCCAGCATCTGGCGAACGACAGCCTTGTAGAGCAGGCGATCCGCCTGGGCACGAGTGGCTCGCACTGCCGGGCCCTTGGAGGAGTTGAGGGTGCGGAACTGGATCCCGCCAAGATCAATGGCACGCGCCATGATCCCGCCGAGTGCGTCAACTTCCCTGACCAGGTGTCCCTTGCCGATCCCGCCGATCGCCGGATTACAGGACATGTGTCCCAGCGTATCGATATTGTGGGTCAGCAACAGGGTGTTCATGCCCATGCGGGCTGCCGCTGTTGCTGCTTCGGTTCCGGCATGACCGCCACCGACGACGATCACATCAAATTGTTCATGGTATTGCATTGGGATCACCTTGATCTGCACGCCTGAAGATCTTTATTTGCCTGGGCTAAAGGGCGGAACATTCTATCTGTTTCGCGTCCTGAGGGGAACGTCTACTTAACGTTCAGTATGAAGGGAGGATCCACTAATTAGATCTTAAGGATCTTTAGATCGATCTTTTACTGGATCTCTTATTAGGATCCGCCCTTTCTGTTGATAAGCACTTTTTGATCATAAAGATCATTAATTTAAGGACGATCCTAGCTTGTGGAAAAGCTTGGATCCTGGCCCGGTGAACGAGGGGATAACCAGGACTTTTATACACAGAGGTCTGTCGGTCTGGATCTAATACATGGATAACTATAGGTTTTGCAGAGCTTTACACCATAGTTATGCACATTACCCCTGGGCGTTGTGGGTAACCTTGTAGAACAACTCCCCCGGATCAATCTGTTAATAACATGGTGGATAGTCGATCTGGGGATAAGTGGGGAGATCAAGCTTTTTTTCAGGATCTCCCGCACTCTGATCAGGCGATCATCGTCATCCAGTCGCGGATCCACACTTCTGCGGCATCTTCGGGGATCTCGTGTTGGGTCACATCAATGTCGAGCCGCTCGCCGATCCGGCTGGCTCCGCACTCGGCCAGCAGCCGATCCAGCGTCTTGCCACCCTGGCAAAAGGTGTCATAACTGCTGTCACCAAGGGCGATCACGCCATATTTCAATGAATTAAGATCCGGATGCAGCTCGGCAAGATCCTTGGCGAAGGGTTGCAGGTTGTCGGGCACATCCCCGGCACCATGGGTGGAAGTGACCACCAGCAGGATGGATCCCGCATCATCCAGTACCTCTGCCAGCTTGGCCGGGTTGTGGATCCGGGTCTGGTGGCCAGCCTGTTCCAGCAGGTTGGCGACGTGGTCTGCGACATATTCGGCGGCGCCCAGCATGGAGCCGACGACGAGATTGAGTTTGGCCATGGAATGGATCCTGATTTCAGACAAAGAAACGGAAAGCCGGATTCTACCGCCAAAGGGTGTGGATAAATATGGATAAAGCTTGGGGATAATGGATCCAGTCAGATAATGTCACCGGATCCATCCTGCCGATCTTTTTTCTGCTTCTTTATATTCCTCTCCATTTTCTTCTCCGCTCATAGCTCTCCTGATGGCTCCCATCTCCCGCGAAATCCTGCCAACGATGCAGCTAGATAACAATGTAGATGCAAATGATTAGCAATTATTGAATCGATTCGATCACGGCTCCTGTAGTAGGATTGCGCTGCTTTATTCGCCCATGGAACAGGGTGATGTCGTGACAAACGACCACAAATAACAATTAAAACAACATAACTCATTGATAAACGAGACTTTAATATGATTGCGCAAAAATACACTACAGGACCCGGCAAGAAGGGCGCCTTCGGCGTCCTTTCGCTCTCCGGTTTGCTCGTCTCCCTGCCGCTGATGGCCGAACAAACCACCGCTGAGCTGCCCAAAGCCAGTGAAACCATGGTGGTGACAGGTACGGCCATGAAGGTGGAAGTGCCGATGGCCGAGACCCCTCGCGCCGTCTCTGTGGTTAATCGCGAGGAACTGGATCAGCACGCCGTGTTGCAGCTGGATGAAGCGATTCGCTACCGTTCCGGCGTATTGACCGGCCTCTATGGCTCAGACAACAACACCGACTGGTTCAAGGTACGTGGCTTCGATGCCGCCTCTTATCTGGATGGCAACCGGTTGTTTGGCACCGGCTACTACGTCTGGACGCCGGAACCGTTTGGTCTGGAGAGTGTGGAAGTGCTGAAGGGGCCAGCCTCGATCCTTTACGGTGAGGCGCCTCCGGGCGGGGTGATCAATGCCATCAGCAAGCGACCGACCGCCACGCCGCAAGGGCTGGTGGATCTGCAGCTTGGCAGCCGGGATCATCGTCAGGTCGGGGTGGACGTCTCTGACGCGCTCTCCGACAACAGCCGTTACCGCATGGTTGCTCTTTATAAAGAGCGTGATGGTGTGCTTACCGGTACTTACAACGATCGGGTTTATCTGGCGCCGAGCGTCACCTTCGATCTTTCGGATCGTACCAGCCTGACCCTGCTGGCCAGTTTCCTGCACGACGAAGGGGTCCCGACCAACGGCTTCTTCCCGGTCTATGGCACCCTGAATACGTCAGGTGGCCAGATTGATCCCTCCACCAACCTGAGTCAGCCGGATTACGATCGCAACCGCAATACCCAGATCTCCACCGGTTACGAGCTGGCCCACCAGCTCAACCAGACCTGGGAGTTCAAGCAGAACGTCCGCTTCAACTATAACGATCTGCTGCTGCGCCAGACCTATATCTTCCCGACCTATGAAGGCACAACCGCCAGTCGTGGCCTGGTTTACCGCGATGGCAATACCAAGAGTGCCACCATGGACAACCAGATGGTGGGCTACTGGAACACCGACAGCACCGAGCAGACCTTGTTGCTGGGGGTTGATCTGCAGCGTCATGTCAATGAAGGGGTCGAGGCCGACAACTACGGTATGGGCTCCATCAATACCATGAACCCGGATTACAGCGGCTTCCCCGGTTTTGACGAATCGACCGCTACTCACCAGAAGAGCAGCAAGGGCCAGAGCGGCCTCTATGCCCAGCACCAGATCCGCTGGGACGATCGCTGGTTGCTGACTGCCGGTGGCCGTTTTGACTATGTGGAGACCCACAACACCAATACCAGCAAAGACGAGCGCCAGTACGATCACGAGCTATCCCTCTCGGGCAGCCTGATGTATCTGGCTGACAACGGCCTCTCTCCCTACTTTGCCTATGCCGAGTCGTTCGAGGTGCTGCCGGGGATCGATCCTAACACCCGAAACTCCTACAAGCCGCTCAAGGGCAAGCTCTACGAGACCGGCATGAAGTATGCGCCTGCCTTCCTCGACGGTTACATCAATCTGGCGCTGTTCGATTTGGCCCAGACCAACTCGCTGGTCTCTACCGGTTCCGGCCAGCAGACCCAGGCGGGTGAAGTGACCTCTCAGGGGGTTGAGCTGGAAGGGAGCGTGCAGGTGACCGATGCACTGCGTCTGACCGCTGCTTATACCTACACCGATGCCAAAACTAACGACACCGGCAGTGGCGATCGCCGTGCCAGCCTGATCCCGCGCCACCAGGCCTCCTTCTGGGGTAACTACAAGGTGCTGCAAGGGGTGGCTTCGGGTCTGGAGCTGGGGACCGGTGTGCGTTATATCGGTTCCAGCGTGGGTATTGGCGCCGTGAATGCGGACTACACCCCCATCTACGGCTCTGCCGAGGTGCCGGCCCATACCGTCTGGGATGCGATGATCGGGTATGACTTTGCCAAGAACTGGCGTGCCCAGCTCAACGTCAACAACCTGCTGGGTGAAACCTACGTGGCCAGTTGTGACTATTACTGCTACTACGGCGAGCCGCGCAGCGTAGTGGGCAGCATCAACTACCGCTGGTAATCGAAGTCGGGCGGGAACCGGATTCCCGCCCTTCTTTTCACCCGCAGTTGTTCTGATCTCTCTGGAATACCGGTCCGTTATGGAACTCTTGTCTCTGGTTTATCGTCAATATCGTTGGCCCTTTATCGCCATTACCCTGCTCAGTCTGCTCAGTGCAGTCAGCGGGATTGGCGTCATTGCTTTTATCAATCAGTCTCTTATCGAATCTATAGGTGATCCGCTGCCGATCCTCGGTCAGCTGGTCGGCCTGATTGTGCTGCTGCTGGTGATCACACTCGGATCTCAGCTGGCCCTGACCACTCTCGGTCACCATTTTGTCTACCGGTTGCGTGGCCGTCTGCTCAAGCAACTGTTGGATACCGATGTCGCCCGCATCCGCCAGATTGGTCAGGGGCCACTGCTGGCCTCCCTCTCCAGCGATATCGGCCAGATCACCATCGCCTTCGTGCGCCTGCCTGAGCTGGTGCAGGGGCTGGTGCTCACGCTGGGCTCTGCCCTCTATCTTGGCTGGCTCTCTCCTGCATTACTCGGGGTGACCGCGCTCTGGGTCACCGTCACCATGGTGGTGGGCTGGTTGCTGGTGAACCGTGTTTATCGCCATCTCTCCCACATGCGTCAGGCCGAAGATCGGCTCTATCAGAACTATCAGGCCATCATCGCCGGCAGCAAGGAGCTGGCGCTCAACCGCGAGCGGGCTCATTTCGTTTACCACCAGCTCTATGAGCAGAATGCCCGTGACTACCGCCAGCAGATCATCCGTGCCGACACCTATCACCTGAGCGCGGTGAACTGGTCGAATATCATGATGCTGGGGGCCATCGGTCTGGTCTTCTTTCTGGCCAACGGCCTTGGCTGGGCCAACACCAATGTGGCCGCCACCTTCGCCCTGACCCTGTTGTTCCTGCGCACCCCGCTGTTGCAGGGGATTGGCGCCCTGCCGACCCTGCTTGCCGCTCAGGTGGCGTTCGACAAGATCGCCGCCCTCAATCTGGCCGAGCCGGATGCGGACTTCCCGCTGCCGCCCGCCATCCGCCCCTGGCAGCGTATCGAGCTGGAGCAGGTGAGCTTTCACTATCAGGGGGAGGGCGGTTTTGCCGTTGGCCCCATTGATCTGGTCATCGAAAAGGGGGAGCAGATCTTCATCATTGGTGGCAATGGATCCGGCAAGTCGACCCTGGCCATGCTGTTGACCGGCCTTTACCAGCCAGTATCGGGCCGGATCCTGCTGGATGGTGAGCCGATCACCGATCGCAACGGCTATCTGGCGCTCTTCTCCGCCATCTTCACCGACTATCACCTGTTCCAGCACCTGCTGGGACCGGAACCCAAGGATGAGCTGGTGGCCGAGTGGCTGGAGCGGTTGCAGATGGGCAGCAAGCTCACCATCGAGGATGGTTTTATCGCCGATATCGATCTCTCCCAAGGGCAGCGCAAGCGGGTCGCCCTGCTGCTGGCGCTGGCCGAGCAGCGCGAGGTGATGCTGTTTGACGAGTGGGCCGCGGATCAGGATCCCCAGTTCCGCCGCATCTTCTATCAGGTGCTGTTGCCGCGTCTCAAGGAGATGGGCAAGACGGTGATTGCCATCAGTCACGACGATCACTACTTCCCGCTGGCCGATCGCCTGCTGGAGATGCGGCAGGGAAAACTCACCGAACTGACCGGCGCGCGCCGTGCCGCAGTGAGCCGCGATGCTATCGCCCACCTGGATTGCGAGGTGCCGGCTTGATACCGGCACCGATGAGACTGGCGGCAAGCCAGCACAGGAATTGCTTATGTTCGAGATGAAATCAGCCAGCTTCACGGTCAATGACCGCACGCTGCTGCACCCCACCGACCTGCGTTTCGAGCAGGGACAGGTCTATGGCCTCATCGGCCACAATGGTTCGGGTAAATCGACCCTGCTCAAGCTGCTGGCTCGCCAGCAACCCCTCAGCGACGGCGAGATCCTGTTCGATGGCAAGCCGCTGCCCGACTGGGGCAACCGGGAGTTTGCCCGTCAGGTGGCCTATCTGCCCCAGCATCTGCCGAGCGCCGAGAATCTGCTCGGGCGGGAGCTGGTGGAGATGGGCCGCTACCCCTGGCGCGGCCTGCTGGGCCGGATGGGGGCGGAGGATCACCGTCAGGTCGAGCGGGCCATCGCCCTTACCCATACCGAACGCTTTGCCGATCGGCTGGTGGATACCCTCTCCGGCGGCGAGCGGGGGCGGGTCTGGCTGGCGATGCTGCTGGCCCAGGAGAGTCGCTTCATCTTGCTGGACGAGCCGCTGGCCGCGCTGGATGTGGCCCATCAGGTGGAGGTGCTGACGCTGGTCAAGCAGTTGAGCTGTCAGCTAAACCTCGGGGTCATCATCGTCATTCATGACATCAATATGGCCTCCCGCTTCTGCGATCGGCTGGTGGCGCTCCACTCCGGCCGCCTGCTTACCCACGGCGAATCGGAGGGGATCATGACCAGCGAGACCCTGCACGCCATCTATGGTGTTCCGATGGAGGTCATTCGCCACCCGGCTCATGCTCATCCCATCGCCATCGTCTGACCGGGGGGCTCTCTTGAACCGTTTATTGAAGAAGATGGCACCCTGCCTTATTAGCCTGCTGCTGCCACTTGCGGCGCAGGCCGAAACATCCCCGATCGCCTCTGCACCGCTACCCCGTATCGCCACCGTCGACTGGACCATTGCCGAAACCCTGCTGGCGCTCGGGGTGACGCCGCTGGCGGTGGGGGATGCTGGCCCCTATCAGGCATGGGTCGGCGAGCCACGGCTACCCGCCGGGGTGGTGGATATCGGCCTGCGCACCCAGCCCAACCGCGAGCTGCTGGCGGAGCTCAAACCCGATCGCATCCTCATCTCGCCGCTGGCGGCCCCGCTGGCGCCAACTCTTTCCCGCATTGCACCGGTGAGCACCATTGCCCTTTATGATGGGCAAACCGATCTGTGGCAGCGGTTGCATGAGGTGACCCTGACCCTCGCCCGCATGGTGGGCAAAACCGCCGAGGGTGAACGGCTGCTGGCCGGGCTGGATCGGGATCTCGCCAGTATGCAGGCCGGATTGCCTGCGGATCTGCCGTCCCTTCTGGTGGTGCAGTTTATCGATGAGCGCCATGTGCGGGTGTTTGGTCGCCACAGCCTGTTCGATGCGGTGATGACGCGGCTCGGGCTGCGTAATGGTTGGCAGGAGCAGACCAATGACTGGGGTTTCTCGGTGGTCAGCATCGAGCAGTTTATGACCTTGCCAACCGCGCGGCTGGTGGTGGTCGATCCCATCCCGGTAGGGGTGAGCGAACGGCTGCAGGAGCCTGGGCTGTGGCAGCATCTGCCGTTGGTTCGGCAGGCGCCTGTGCTGCATCTGCCTGCGGTCTGGAGTTTTGGCGGCGTACTTGCCGCCCGCCGTTTTGCCGGTCTGCTCAGCGATGCATTGCTGCAAGATGCCGAGCGTATGGAGGCTAGCCGATGAAGCGACTGCTCACATCGCCGCTGCTGCGGCCGGTCTCGATCCTGCTGGGGTTGACCCTCTTGCTCGCGTATTGGGAGCTGGCTCGCCAGCTGCCCGGTGCGCTCTGGTGGCAGAGCCTCTTCACCCCCAATCTGGATGACGTCAGCCAAGCAGTGGTGCATTTCAGCTGGCTGCCCCGCTTGGCGGTCACCCTGCTGGCCGGGGCGGCGCTCGGGCTGGCGGGCACCCTGATGCAGCAGGTGCTGCGCAACCCGCTCGCGTCACCAACCACCTTGGGGGTGGCCTCCGGTGCCCAACTGGCGTTGATGATGGTGACCCTGTTTGCCCCCTCCTGGTTGCTGTTGGGGCGGGAGTGGATCGCCATGGCCGGTGGCTGCCTCGCGATGGCACTGGTGTTTGCCCTGGCCTGGCGTCGCCAGCTCAATCCGGTGGTCATCGTCTTTGCCGGGCTGGTGATCAACCTCTATCTGGCGGCCATCAGCATGGGGCTCTTGCTGTTCTTTCAGGAGGAGCTGAAAGGTTTGTTGGTGTGGGGCAGTGGCTCGCTAGTGCAGAACAGCTGGAGCGGGGTGAGTTATCTGTTGCCCCGCCTGCTGGCAGCCGCTTTGCTGGCCGCAGTACTGGTGCGCCCGCTGGCGGTGCTGGAGCTGGATGATGCCAGCGCCCGCAGTCTGGGGGTCTCCCTGCAGCATCTGCGTTTTGCCGGACTGGGGCTGGCGGTGTTTGTCACCGCTTGCGTGGTGAGCGTGGTGGGGCTGATCGGCTTTATCGGGCTGGCAGCGCCTGCCATGGTGCGGCTGCTCGGGATCCGCCAGCTCGGCCAGCGGCTGCTGTGGGCACCGATCCTCGGCGCCCTGCTGCTGGCAGCGACCGATCTGTTGCTGCAGAGCCTGAGCCGCTTCTGGCCAGTCTTGATCCCCACCGGCGCCATGACCGCCCTGCTGGGGGCGCCGCTGCTGCTCTGGCTGATCCCGCGCCTGGGTATCAAGTCGGGTACGCCTAAGGCAAACGCCGGCCTGCTGGTGGCTCGCCATCCGGCTCCGGCTCGCCTTATCGGCCTGTTGCTGGTCGGGCTGCTGCTGGCCGTGGTCGCCACCCTGCTGTTGGGGCAGGGAATGACGGGCTGGAGCTGGCCAAGCTGGCTCCGCTGGCAGGCCCAGCTGGAGTGGCGGTTGCCGCGCACTCTGGCGGCGGGGGCGGCTGGCGTGCTGCTGGCGATGGCGGGCACCCTGTTGCAGCGGGTCAGCAACAACCCGATGGCGAGCCCAGAGCTGCTGGGGGTGAGCGGTGGCACTTTTATGGGGGTGATAGCGACGGCCTTACTGCTGCCTGCTTTGCCGTTGCCCATAATGCTGCTGGGCGGCCTGATCGGGGCCTTCGCTTGTCTCTTGCTGCTGGTGGTGGTCAATCGCAAGCACGGCTTCCAGCCGGAGCGGATCCTGCTCTCCGGTATCGCCATCACGGCGTTGTTTGAGCCGCTGCAGGCTATCGCGCTGGCCAACGGCGACATGCGGGTGCAGCAACTGCTCTCCTGGATGTCTGGTTCCACCTACTACGTCACCCTGCCGGTGGCCTATGGGTTGGTGGGGCTGGCGCTGTTGATGCTGGCCGCCTGCCTGCTTGTCAGCCGCTGGCTCGATCTGCTGCCGATGGGGAGTGCTGTAGCGACTGCGCTTGGTATTCGCCTCAACCGTGCCCAGCTCGCCATCCTGCTGCTGGTGGCCGTACTCACTGCCAGCGCCACCCTGGTGGTCGGGCCGCTCTCATTCGTCGGTCTTCTGGCGCCACATATAGCCAAACTGATGGGGTTGGTGCGGGCACGCTGGCACCTGCTTGGGGCCGCCGCTTCCGGCGCCTTGTTGATGGTATCGGCTGACTGGGTCGGTCAGCAGATCCTCTTCCCGCAGGAGGTGCCGGTCGGGCTGGTCTCCACCTTGTTAGGGGGCGCTTACTTCATGTGGTGCCTACGTCGCCTCTAGGTTTGCGGACAAAAAATGCACAACAAAAAGCCCGGGATGAACCCGGGCTTTTTGTTGTCTGCCAGACCGGCTTACTTGCCGATGCAGAAGCTGGAGAAGATGCGGCCCAGCAGATCGTCGGAGCTGAATTCACCGGTGATCTCGGAGAGGGACTCCTGCGCCAGGCGCAACTCTTCGGCCACCAGCTCACCGGCCACGAACACTTCCAGCTGCTCCTTGGCCACCAGCAGGCGCTCGGCGGCACGCTCCAGCGCATCCAGATGGCGGCGGCGGGCCATAAAGCCCCCTTCGGTATTGCCCTGGAAGCCCATGCAGGCTTTCAGGTGCTCGCGCAGGGCGGGCAGCCCCAGCTCGGTTTTGGCGGAGATGCGGTAGACGGCGTGGCCCTGCTCCTGGCTCGGTGCCAGATCCTCGCCTGTCAGATCGGCCTTGTTGCGAATGACGGTGAGGCCGATGTTTTTTGGCAACCGATCAACAAATTCCGGCCAAATTTCCCGCGGGTCGACCGCGTCCGTGGTGGTGCCATCCACCATAAACAGCACCCGATCGGCCTGCTCGATCTCGGCCCAGGCGCGCTCGATACCGATCTGCTCCACCTTGTCCTGGGTGTCGCGCAGGCCGGCGGTGTCGATGATGTGCAGCGGCATGCCATCGAGATGGATGTGCTCGCGCAACACGTCGCGGGTGGTACCGGCAATCTCGGTGACGATGGCTGACTCACGGCCTGCCAGAGCGTTGAGCAGGCTCGATTTGCCGGCGTTGGGACGACCGGCGATCACCACCTTCATCCCTTCCCGCAGCAGGGCGCCCTGCTTGGCTTCCCCGCGCACGTCGTCCAGCTCGGACATGATGGCGTAGAGGTCGCCCGCCACCTTGCCGTCGGAGAGGAAGTCGATCTCCTCGTCCGGGAAGTCGATGGCCGCTTCCACATAGATGCGCAGCCGGATCAGGCTCTCCACCAGTTGCTGGATTTTGCTGGAGAACTGCCCCTGCAGGGAGTGCATGGCGCTGCGGGCGGCCTGTTCGCTGGAGGCTTCAATAAGGTCAGCGATAGCTTCGGCCTGGGCCAGATCCAGCTTGTCGTTGATGAAGGCGCGCTCGCTGAACTCGCCGGGGCGGGCAGGGCGGATGCCATCGATTTTCAGAATGCGGCGGATCAGCATGTCCATGATGACGGGACCGCCGTGGCCCTGCAGCTCCAGCACATCCTCGCCGGTGAAGCTGTTGGGGGCTTTGAACAGCAGGGCGATGCCCTGATCCAGTACCTGGCCTTGCTCATCCTTGAACGGCAGATATTCGGCGTAGCGCACCCGCGGGAGCTTGCCGAGCACTATCCCGGCGACCTGTTCGGCGGCGGGGCCGGAGACCCGGACTATGCCGACGCCACCACGGCCTGGCGCGGTGGCCTGGGCCACGATCGTATCTGTTGTCATCTTGCTTGGCTCGTTTGTTCGCTGATAGGAAAACGTAGTGGGAGACATTGTAATAAAAAAGGCGGCCCGAAGGCCGCCTCTTTTGTCATCACGGGAAGATTAGCTGCGTGAATGCAGTCCTTTCTTCTCCAGCTGACGATAGATGATGGTCTGCTGGATGATGGAGATGACGTTGCTCACCAGCCAGTAGAGAGTCAGGCCAGCCGGGAACCAGAGGAACATGAAAGTGAAGATGATCGGCATGAACTGCATCACTTTCTGCTGCATCGGGTCGGTTACGGTGGTCGGGCTCATCTTCTGCAGATACCACATGGAGGCACCCATGAGGATTGGCAGCACGAAGAAGGGGTCCTTCACTGACAGGTCAGTGATCCACAAGGCAAACGGCGCGTGACGCAGCTCAACGGACTCCATCAGTGCCCAGTAAAGGGCGATGAAGATCGGCATCTGAACCAGGATCGGCAGGCAGCCACCCAGCGGGTTGACCTTCTCCTTCTTGTACAGCTCCATCATGCCCTGAGACATCTTCTGGCGGTCATCGCCGAAGCGCTCGCGCAGGGCCGCAATCTTGGGTTGCAGCATGCGCATCTTGGCCATGGAGGTGTACTGGGCCTTGGTCAGCGGGAACATGATGCCGCGCACCAGCAGGGTCAGCATGATGATGGCCAGACCCCAGTTCTGGACGAAACCGTGGAACACTGTCAGCAGCCAGTGCAGCGGTTGGGCGATGAACCACAGCCAGCCGTAGTCGACGGTCAGGTCGAGGTGGTTAGCCACCTTGGCCATCTGGTCTTGCAGCTTGGGACCAACCCACAGCTTGCTGGTCACTTCAGCCTGTTGGCCGGCAGCCACGTCAACCAGCGGCGCCTTGTAACCGATGATGGCCTGGCCTTTACCAGGGATCACGCGGCTGTAGAAGCTGTTGGTATCGTCGGCATTCGGTGCCCAGGCAGAGACGAAGTAGTGTTGCAGCATGGCGACCCAACCACCCTTGGTGGTCTTGTTCAGGTCGGCATCCTTCATCTCGTCGAAGGTGTACTTCTTGTAGCGGGTATCTTCAGTGGAGAAGGCACCACCACGGTAAGCGCTGGCTACCATGGCATGACCTTCCTGATCCTTCGGCGTTGCTACGGTCTGTTTCAGCTGACCATAGAACTGCACCTGAACCGGCTCGGCAGATTTGTTGTCGATCTTGTAATCAACGCCAACGGCATAGTCGCCACGCTTGAGGATGAACTCCTTGGTGAAGACTACGCCCTTGCTGTCGGTCCAGGTCATCGGAACGACGACTTGATCCTGACCATCGGCCAGCTGATAGCTGGTCTGGGCGGCTTCATAGGTAGGACGACCTTCGGCCTGACTGTCCGGACCGTTGCGACCCACCAGACCGCTCTGGGCGATATAGAGGTGCTCAGGCTTGCTGGTCAGCAGCACGAACGGTTGGTCCTTGCCCTCTTCCAGTTTGTGAGACAGCAGTTCGGCAGACACGACGTCACCACCCTGGGTATCCAGGGTCAGCTTGAGCACGTCAGAGGAGACGGTGATCAGCTTGCGTGCGGCAGTCGCGTTGGCTTGCTCGGAAACCTGAGGAATATCACCGGTCTGACCGGCTTCAGGTACGAAATGTTCGGTTTGGGCCACGGTAGTCGGGGCCGGCTTCGGAGCCTTGTCGGACTCCCACTGTTGCCAGAGCAGAAAGCTCACGAACAGCAAACCGATCAGGAGTAGATTGCGTTGTGATTCCATAGTCTTCAGTTTCTTCGCTTTGGTTGCGGAACCGGGTCATAACCACCCTCGGATAAGGGATGGCATTTTAATAGACGTTTGCTAGCTAACCAAACGCCTTTTATGAAACCGTGAAGTCGGATGGCTTCTATCGCAAATTGGGAACAAGTTGGAGTAAAACGGCAGCGCGGCCCGAGCAGAGGGCTAATGATTAGCTGATACAGGCGTATCAGTTTGATAGCTACCCATTGCAACGGCGTGACAGAGTGCGCCATAGCTTTTCCAGTAACTTGAACAGTTCCTCGTTATCCATCTCTTTCACACCGGCCTTGGCGATCACCACGATGTCGATAGCGGGCAGCTGATGTTGTTTGAGGCGGAAACTTTCCCGGACCACCCGTTTGACACGGTTACGCCAGACGGCACGCTTGAGTGCTTTTTTGGGCACAGCGAGACCAAGACGAGAGTGTTCGAGTGAATTGGGGCAGGCGAGAAGCGTAATTTGCGGGGAAGCAGCCCGGACAGGCTCGGCGAAAACGCGTTTGAAGTGTTCGGGAGTTAACAGACGTAACTCCCGAGAGAAGGTGTGCTGGGTAGGCATTAAACTACCAGACGGGCACGACCCTTGGCACGACGAGCGGCCAGAACTTTACGACCGTTGGCAGTTGCCATGCGGGCGCGGAAACCGTGAGAGCGCTTGCGCTTCAGGTTGGACGGTTGAAAAGTACGTTTCATGATTCGATTCCGTATTTCTGTACAGTTTTGATTGTCACACTTAGCCGACGCGCCAGCTATAGCGTGTGACGACTAGCAAAAGAGGCCGAATTCTAAACAGAGTTCGGCTTTTAGTCAATCCGCCGTTCCCTCTCATCCTGCCGTGGTCTTGAAAAGGCCGCTGCCGAGCGTGAGGATCCAGAGGATCAAGGGCTCCGGATTATACTGGCAACCCGGGGTTAAACAAGGGATCCCTCAATAAAAAAGGCGGCTAGGCCGCCAAAGAGAGAGCTATTTAAGGACTTTCCGCAAGAACTCCCGGGTACGGGGATCCTTGGGATCGACCAATATCTGATCCGGCGGGCCCTGCTCGACGATCCGCCCTCCTTCCATGAAGATCACCCGATCGGCAACATCACGAGCAAATTCAATCTCATGGGTCACTACCACCATGGTCTGGTGCTGGCGGGCCAACTCTTTCATCAGTCCCAAAACCTCGTCGACCCACTCGGGATCGAGGGCCGAGGTGGGCTCGTCAAACAGGATCACCTTGGAGTGGGCCGCCATGGCGCGGCCAATGCCGACCCGTTGTTGCTGGCCGCCGGAGAGGGAGGCCGGATAGGCATCCTGCTTGTCGACAAGACCAATGTCCTTGAGGATGCCGAGCGCTGTGGCGCGGGCCTCCGCTTTTGGCTGCTTCCAGACGGTGATCAGCCCTTCGGCGATGTTGTCGAGTGCTGTTTTGTTGGCAAACAGGGCGTAGTTCTGGAACACGAAGGAGGCCCGCTTGCGCAGCTCGATCGCCTGCTGTTCACTGGCCTTGGCCAGATTGAGCTCGAGATCGTCGATGGCCAGGGTGCCCGCATCCGGGGTCTCCAGCAGGTTCAGGCAGCGCAACAGAGTCGACTTGCCGGTGCCGGAGGGGCCGATGATGACGACAATTTCCCCCTTTTTGACCTCCAGATCGATGCCGTTGAGCACCTGATTGCCGTGATATGCCTTGGAGAGGCCGGTTAGCTTGATCATGAGAGCCCTCCTTTAATAGGCACGGTTAAGACGGACTTCCAGCAGATGCTGCAAGCGGGTAAAGAAGATCACCACCACCCAGTAGATCAGCGCCACCGCCATAAAGCTCTCGAAGAACTTGAAGGAGGAGGAGGCTTCCATCTGTGCCTTGCCCATGATCTCGGCCACTCCCAGCGTGAAGGCCAGCGAGGTGCTCTTGATCATGTCGATGAAGTAGTTCATCAGCGACGGGGTGGCGATGCGTGCCGCCTGCGGCAGGATGATCCGCTGCATCGCCTGATAACGGCTCATGCCGATACTGAGCGCCGCTTCCATCTGGCTTTTGTGAATGCCGAGGATGGCTGCGCGGATCGACTCGGCCATGTAGGCGGCGAAGTGCAGGGTCAGACCGACGATGGCGGCGGTAAAGGCATCCATCCCCACGAAGATCGGGAATAGTTGCGGCAGTCCGTAGTAGAGCAGGAACAGCTGAACGAGAAGCGGTGTACCCCGAAAGAACGAGATATAGAGCATCGCCAGCCAGTGAATCGCGGGGACGCGAAACACCCGTACTATCGCCAGGGCCAGCGAGAGTACGAGTGCCAGCACGAATCCCCACAGGGCCATTTCCATCGTGGTGCCCAGGTATTTGAGCAGGATGGGAAACAGCCCCAGCGTGTATTCGAGGTCAAATTCCATCATTTATTTGTCGGTGATGTCGGAAGCGAACCATTTCTCGGAGATCTGACGCAGGGAGCCATCCTTGCGCATGGCGGTCAGGGCCTCGTCGACCTTCTTCAGCAGCGCCTGTTTCTCCGGGGTCTTCAGGAAGGGCAGGGCGTTCTCGATTGTCTCGAACGGTGCGCCAGCCTGTTGCAGCGGCAGCTTGGACTCTTTGATCAGCTGGGCGGTGGAGACGCGGTCCATCACGAAGGCATCGATGCGACCCAGGGCGACATCCTGCTCGAAGGCGGAGTCATAGGTGCGGATGTCGATCTTCTTGTTCGGGTCGTTCTTGCGCAGCAGCTCTTCGAAGTTGGAACCCAGGTTCACGGCCACCTTCTTGCCTTCCAGATCCTTGATACCGTGGATGGTGCTGTTGCCCTTGCGTACTACGATCTGGGCGCCGTCATAGACGTAAGGCTGGGAGAAGTCGTACTTCGCCTTGCGCTCGTCGGTGATGGTGATCTGGTTGGAGATGGTGTCGATGCGGCCGGTTTCCAGCATGCCGAACAGGCCGGAGAAGCTGGCGGTCACGAATTCGACCTTGTAGCCGGTGCGCTCGCCGATCTGGTTCCACATATCCACTTCAAAGCCCTGCAGCTTGTCCTGCTTGACGAAGGTGAACGGGAAATATTTGCCAGACATGCCGACCTTGATGGTCTCCTGGGCGATGGCCTGACCGGACAGGGTGGCGAGCAGGATGGCTGCGCCGGAAATCAGTTTGATGGATGTTTTCATGGTGTTTCTCTCTCTCAATGTCTTGTATTTGTAGTTGTAATAACTGGTTTGGCCCTGATGTTATTGGAATAAAATTTAAAAAATAAATGACATTTGGTTATATGAAATAACAGGAGAGAAGCACGGGATCGACCAATCCGGACGGTGGATCAAGCTGTGGGTAACTTTGGGGATGAAATCCGATCCAAAGGCGCTGGATCCTTGAAAGTCAAGGATCTTATTTGCTGGATCCACCGGGCGATGGCTGGAGATCCGGCGGCTAAAAACGTAGAATAGCCGGTCTTTAGTTAATCAATCGACAGGAGTTTAGAGTGACTGCTTCGCTATGGCAGCAGTGCCTTAACCGGCTGCAAGATGAGTTGCCCTCGGCAGAATTCAGCATGTGGATCCGGCCGCTTCAAGCGGAGTTGAGTGACAATACTCTGACCCTGTATGCACCGAATCGCTTTGTTCTGGACTGGGTACGAGACAAGTATCTCATCCGGGTTAACGGCATCATCAACGAACTCTGCGGGGTCGACGGCCCCGCCCTGCGTTTTGATATAGGCAATCGTCCCCATCCTGTTGCTGTCGCCAGAGCGCCGGTACAGGGTGCCGCGCCTGTGAATAACTTGCAGAAGAGCTGGGAAAGCAAGGCTGAAGCCAAGCCCGAGCCGAACCACAAGAGCAACACCAACGTGAACTATACCTTCGAGAATTTCGTCGAGGGTAAGTCCAACCAGTTGGCGCGTGCGGCTGCCCGTCAGGTAGCGGACAATCCGGGTGGTGCTTACAACCCGTTGTTCCTCTATGGCGGCACCGGCCTGGGTAAAACCCACCTGCTGCACGCCGTTGGCAATGCCATCAAGGAGAGTAAAAAAGATGCCAAAGTCATCTATATGCACTCCGAGCGGTTTGTTCAGGACATGGTGAAAGCGCTGCAAAACAACGCCATTGAAGAGTTCAAGCGTTACTACCGCAGCGTCGATGCCCTACTCATCGATGACATCCAGTTCTTCGCCAACAAGGAGCGCTCCCAGGAGGAGTTCTTCCATACCTTCAATGCCTTGCTGGAAGGTAACCAGCAGATCATCCTGACCTCGGATCGCTATCCGAAGGAGATCAACGGTGTCGAGGATCGCCTCAAGTCCCGCTTCGGCTGGGGCCTGACCGTGGCGATCGAGCCGCCGGAGCTGGAGACCCGCGTCGCGATCCTGATGCGCAAGGCAGACGAGAACCAGATCCATCTGCCGGACGAAGTGGCCTTCTTCATTGCCAAACGTCTGCGATCCAACGTCCGTGAATTGGAAGGTGCCCTCAACCGGGTGATCGCCAACGCCAACTTCACCGGCCGTGCCATCAACATCGATTTCGTGCGCGAAGCGCTGCGCGACCTGTTGGCACTGCAGGAGAAGCTGGTCACCATCGACAATATCCAGAAGACGGTGGCGGAGTACTACAAGATCAAGCTGGCGGATCTGCTCTCCAAGCGTCGTTCCCGCTCCGTTGCCCGTCCGCGCCAGCTGGCGATGGCACTGGCCAAGGAGCTGACCAACCACAGTTTGCCGGAGATAGGTGATGCCTTTGGTGGCCGTGACCACACTACCGTTCTTCATGCCTGCCGCAAGATCGAGCAGCTGAAGGAGGAGAGTCACGACATCAAGGAGGACTATTCCAACCTGATCCGTACCCTTTCTTCCTGATAACGGAATCGAGTGGACAGATGCAGCGCGAATATTCCAACCTGATCCGAATCTTTTCCTCCTAATCACAACGGAGAGCACAGATGCAGCTCGAAATTAGCCGTGAGGCCCTGTTACGTCCTCTGCAACTGGTGTCCGGCGCCCTCGGCGGCCGACCGACCCTGCCGATCCTCGGCAACGTGCTGCTTGATGTCAGCAATGGTCTGCTGTCACTGACCGGTACCGATCTCGAAGTAGAGATGATCGGTCAGGTCTATCTGAATGGGGCCAGCGAAGATGGCCGCACCACAGTACCGGCGCGCAAGCTGCTGGATATCTGCCGTGGTCTGCCGGAAGGCGCCGAGATCCGTCTCAATACCGAAGGCGAGCGCCTGATCATCCGGTCCGGTCGCTCCCGCTTCAACCTCTCGACCCTGCCGGCGACCGAGTATCCGAACATCGAGGATTGGGAATCCGTGCTCGAGTTCGATATCAGCCAGCTGGAGCTGAAGAAGCTGATCGATGCGACCCAGTTCTCCATGGCCAGTCAGGACGTGCGTTACTACCTGAACGGCATGCTGTTCGAGAGCGAAGGTCACGGTCTGCGCACCGTGGCGACCGACGGTCACCGTCTGGCCACCTGCCGCCGCGAGGTAGTAGGGGAATCGCTGCCCGATCATCAGGTTATCCTGCCGCGCAAAGGGGTACTGGAGCTGGTGCGTCTGCTGGAAGCAGAAGACAAGCCGGTACGTCTGCAGATCGGCCGCAGCAACCTGCGTGCTGCGCTGGACGGCTTCATCTTCACCTCCAAGCTGGTGGATGGCCGCTTCCCGGACTGGCGCCGCGTCATTCCGCGCAACAGCGACAAGGCGCTCATCGCCGGCCGTGAGGATCTGCGTCAGGCGTTTGCCCGTGCCGCCATCCTCTCCAACGAGAAATTCCGTGGGGTGCGTCTCAATCTGCAGGAAAACCTGCTGCGCATCACCGCCAACAACCCGGAACAGGAAGAAGCCGAAGAGCTGCTTGACGTACAATATGCCGCTGGCGAGATGGAGATCGGCTTTAACGTCTCTTATGTGCTGGACGTGCTGAATACGTTAAAATGTGACCAAATTCGGATTAGCCTGAGCGATTCCATCAGCAGTGCCATTATTGAGGATTTTGAACATCAGGATGCTCAGTATGTGGTGATGCCGATGCGGATCTAGTCGTGTCCCTGGTCAAACTCCAGCTCAGCGACTTTCGCAATATCCAGCAAGCCAGTCTCAAGCTGTCGCCCGGCCTCAACATTCTGGTCGGGTGCAATGGCAGCGGCAAGACCAGCGTGCTGGAAGCCATTCACTACCTTGGTCTGGGGCGCTCCTTTCGCACTCATTTGACCGGGCGGGTTATCCGCCAGGGGGAGAGGGCATTTACCCTGTTTGCCCAGTGCGAGCTGGAGGGGCGTCAGGTACCGATCGGTCTTGCCAAAGACAAGAGTGGCGAGACCCAGCTCAAGATTGCCGGGGCACAGGCCCAGCGGCTGGCCGATTTGGCGGAGCTGTTGCCGGTGCAGTTGATCCATCCCGATGGCTTCAACCTGCTGACGGGCGGGCCTCAGGCTCGCCGCGCCTGGCTCGATTGGGGTGTTTTCCATCAGGAGCCGACCTTCTTTGCCCTCTGGGGACGAGTGCGGCGGCTGCTGAAACAGCGCAATGCGCTACTGCGCCAGAGCACCCAATATCGCCAGCTGGCGTTCTGGGATCAGGAGTTGGTGCGGCTGGGGGGTGAGCTGGCCGAGTTTCGCGCCAGTTATTGTCAGGCCATTACGCCCCTGATCAAGGAGATGACGGCGGATTTTCTGCCGGAATTCGATATCAGTCTCGGCTTTTACCGGGGCTGGGAGAAAGATACTCCCCTAGGCGATCTGCTGGAGGCGGGGTTTGAGCGGGATCGGGCGCTGGGCTATACCGGTGTCGGTCCACAGAAAGCCGATGTGCGCCTCAAGGCGAACGGGGTACCCGCTCAGGATATTTTGTCCCGGGGTCAGCTGAAGTTGCTGGTCTGCGCCATGCGACTGGCCCAAGGGCTCTATTTGAATCAACATAGCAGCCGTGGCTGTATTTTTTTAATTGACGATTTTGCCTCTGAACTGGATGTCGACAAGCGCCGCTTGCTGGCCACAAGGCTAAAGCAGTGTGCGTCCCAGGTGTTTATCACCGCCATCGACACCGGTCAGCTCGCAGACATGATGGATGCGAATGACTGCAAGTTGTTCCACGTGGAACAGGGTAAAATCTCCGAAACGTTAGAGAAGGCAGAGAGTAAGCTATGAGTGAAAATACTTACGACTCCTCGAATATCAAGGTGCTGAAGGGCCTGGATGCGGTCCGCAAGCGCCCGGGGATGTATATCGGCGATACGGATGATGGCTCGGGTCTGCACCACATGGTGTTCGAGGTCGTCGATAACTCCATTGACGAGGCGCTCGCTGGCTACTGCTCCGATATTCTGGTCAAGATCCATTCCGACGGTTCTGTCTCTGTGCGTGACAATGGCCGGGGTATCCCGGTAGACATGCACGAGGAGGAGGGCCGCTCCGCCGCAGAGGTCATCATGACCGTGCTGCACGCTGGCGGTAAGTTTGATGACAACTCCTACAAGGTATCCGGCGGCCTGCATGGCGTGGGTGTCTCGGTAGTTAACGCCCTCTCTGACAAGCTGTTGCTGACCATTCGTCGTAACGGTCACGTCTACGAGCAGACCTATCATCTGGGTGAGCCGCAAGCGCCGCTCAAGCAGATTGGCGACAGCACCGGCACCGGTACCGAAGTGCGCTTCTGGCCGAGCCCGGCCATTTTCAGCGATACTCTGTTCCACTACGAGATCCTGGCCAAGCGCCTGCGCGAGCTCTCCTTCCTCAACTCCGGTGTCTCCATCCGTCTGCAAGACGAGCGTGATGGCCGCGAGGCGCATTTCTGCTACGAGGGTGGCATCAAGGCATTCGTTGAATACCTGAACCAGAACAAGACCCCGATCCACCCGAAGGTGTTCCATTTCACCACCGAGCAGGATGGTATCGGCGTTGAAGTGGCGATGCAGTGGAACGACGCCTATCAGGAAGGGGTCTACTGCTTCACCAACAACATCCCGCAGCGGGATGGTGGTACTCACCTCGTTGGCTTCCGTACCGCGCTGACCCGTACTCTGAACTCCTATATGGACAAAGAGGACTACAGCAAGAAGGCCAAGTCTGCCGCCAGTGGCGACGACGTGCGTGAAGGTCTGATTGCCGTTATCTCCGTCAAGGTGCCGGATCCCAAGTTTTCCTCCCAGACCAAGGACAAGCTGGTCTCTTCCGAAGTGAAGACCGCCGTTGAACAGGCGATGGGTGAGAAGCTGGCTGACTTCCTGCTGGAAAACCCGGGCGATGCCAAGATCGTGGTCAACAAGATCATCGATGCGGCCCGTGCCCGCGAAGCGGCCCGCAAGGCTCGCGAACTGACCCGCCGCAAAGGCGCGCTGGATATCGCCGGTCTGCCCGGCAAGCTGGCTGACTGTCAGGAAAAAGACCCGGCTCTCTCCGAACTCTACATAGTGGAAGGGGACTCTGCTGGCGGTTCTGCCAAGCAGGGCCGCAACCGGAAGAACCAGGCCATCCTGCCGCTCAAGGGTAAAATCCTGAACGTGGAGAAGGCCCGTTTCGACAAGATGATCTCCTCGCAAGAGGTGGGCACCCTGATCACCGCACTGGGTTGCGGTATCGGTCGCGACGAGTACAACCCGGACAAGCTGCGCTATCACAACATCATCATCATGACCGATGCGGACGTCGATGGTGCGCACATCCGAACCCTGCTGCTGACCTTCTTCTATCGTCAGATGCCGGAAATCATCGAACGTGGCTACGTCTACATCGCCCAGCCGCCGCTCTACAAAGTGAAAAAGGGCAAGCAGGAGCAGTACCTGAAAGACGAAGACGCGCTGCTGCAGTACCAGACCGCCATGGCGCTGGATGGTGCCACTCTGCACGTCAACGAGTCTGCCCCGGCTATCGGTGGCGAGGCACTGGAGCGCCTGGTCAACCAGCACCGCTCGGTGACTCACCTGATCACCCGCATGTCTCGTCGTGCGCCGGAAGCCGTGCTGACCCAGCTGATCTATCAGCCGGAGTTGAACGAAGCGCTGCTGAACAGCGAGAGCGATCTGCTGGCCTGGTGTCAGGGGATGGAAGCCGTGCTCAACGAGAGCAACCACGGTATCCAGTACCAGATCCAGGTTCGTCGTGACGAAGAGCGCAGCCTGTACGTGCCGCACGCCGTGGTACGTCAGCACGGGGTCGATCGCGAATACCCGCTCAGCTACGACTTCCTGCAATCCGGTGAGTACCGTCAACTGGTCTCGCTGGGCAAGGAGATCGCCAACCTGATTGAGGAAGGTGGTTTCATCAAGCGTGGCGAGAAGGTGAAGCCGGTTGCCAACTTCGTGGAAGCCGTCGAGTGGCTGATGGGCGAAGGCAAACGCGGCATCTATATCCAGCGCTATAAAGGGCTGGGTGAGATGAACCCGGACCAGCTGTGGGAAACCACCATGGATCCGGAAGCCCGCCGCATGCTGCGCGTCACCATCGACGACGCCGTAGGCGCTGACCAGCTCTTCTCCACCCTGATGGGTGATGCCGTTGAGCCCCGTCGTGACTTTATCGAGACCAACGCCCTGCGCGTAGCCAACCTCGACGTCTAATCAGACTCGCTGATTGCAATAAAAAGCCGCTCACAAGAGCGGCTTTTTTACATCTGTAGTCTGCTTTATCAGAGCATTTTGCTCATGATGACCAGGTTGTGGGGTAGCACAGCGCCATCGCTAGCTGTGCGGTGACGCAACGCTGGCACTATGTGGTGAATGGTCTGGAAGCCCAGTTTGGCATAGAAGGGCTCGGCGGTCTGGGTACCGAGATTGACCTCGTAAACCCCTTGCTGCGTCAGGTACTCCAGCACGGTATTGGCGAGCAGGGTGCCGGTTCCTGCGGGTTGCCCAGGTTGCACCACCACAGTGCCAATATAGGCGTAACGCCGCTTATCCTGAGTCCAGATTGATCCGGACATGCCGCCCTGCAGCTCACCATGCTCATCGCGCAACATCAACACAAAGGTCGGCCAGATCTTGGGGTCCTGCTCATTGACGGCCTCGATATAGAGGGTTTTGCCTGCCGGATTAGCACCATAATCCAATCTGAAGATTGCCGTGTGATCCGGACCTGCGGGCATATGAACCGCTTCATGCAGATAGTCACGCTCGACCAGTGGGATGTGCACCTGAGGGTAAGTGGTGAGTATCACCACCTCATTGATGAGGTGACCCTGTTGCTGCTGTTCCAGGATCAGCAGATCCAGATAATCGAGCGGAGCGGTGAGAAAGCTCGCTTCCGGGTAGTGGACGATTACGTTCTGGTTGAAGCCAAACTCCTGCTCACGCTGTTGTAGTAGGGCAAATAGCATCAGCTGTCGTTCGCTCAGTTTATCGGGGGAGCTGTTGTCCGGCTGGTACAGTTCGAGCGGATTATGTCGAGTGGTCATTGTTTCTCCAGAGAGTAAGGAGCGGGGATGATAGCACAGACGGCCCAGCCGGATGCCGCCCGACGTTCCACGTGAAACACTGGCAGTTGAAAGGATGGGCGATCGGGCTGAGATAAAGAAAATGCCGAATTTGATGTTCGGCATTTTGATGATGAGTTCACTTGCACAGAGCTGATTCTTTATATTCAGTGTGCTATGGAAGAGTTAATAGTTTTTATGCTGTGACATGAACTGTTGAAGCATTTTACCTACCAGTTCAGGCGATTCTTGATGAGCTGAGTGAGCCGCGAGTGGAATATTGGCAAAACTGGAATCTGCGATTTTTGCTTTTAAAGCGACAGACTCCTCAAGCGAAAATATGACATCGTTATCACCCCTCATGATTAATGTCGGACAACGAATTTTTTCAACTAGGTTACTCGGGTAGCCAGATGGTGTTGTATCAAGCCAAACAGCCTTTACAGCATCGACCAGTTTTGGGAAATCAGGCTCGGGATTTGACACCTTATATAGCGCGACATCATCGGCAAACTTTGAAATCCAAAAGTCTGCTGTTAGGCCGCTTAGCAACCCGAGTGATGGATCATCAGGCTCTAATCGCCACGTTGCACCAAGTGTAACCAAACAAGAAACGCTATCGGGTTCTTGTACGGCTAGTCGATAACCTACGATACCACCATCACTAAAGCCAAATATTGAATATTTATCAACGCCCAGATAGTCGAGGAGTGTTTGGATATCTTGCTGATACTGCAAGTAACTCAGTGGCTTACTACCTAGAGGGGATTTTCCATGGCCACGGAAATCTACACTGATCAACTGATAATCCATGGCAACATATCTTTGAATGGGTATTAGTTCATTAAGGGAACCAAGGCCACCATGAAGCATCAATAAAGGCTCACCATCAGGATTACCCGAATGTTCGTAATACAACTCACCACCGTTGACGCCGATATAACCACTTTTATTGTTCATGTTTTTGAGCAACCTCGTTTCGATGTATATGACCTAACAGATGAAATAGCACATCTGCGCCGACCCCCTCAGCATGGCGCTACCTGCTGTCAGTTTCTGTCAGCAATGAATTTCGGCTGCGGGATTTGCTGGGTGGCGCGCCACTCCTTCAGCAGGCTCTCTCTGCTTTTTGGATAGCGGCAATCTTGCGGCTGCATCTGGGTAATGCGATCGACCCGAAAGTGGCGAAAACCCTGACGCAGTTCGCACCAGGCCACCAGTACCCGCACCTGTTCGAAGTAGCCGAGGGCAAAGGGCCAGACGGTGCGCTCAGAGGCCTCATCCTTGAGATCCCGATAGATCAGGGTCACCTTGCGTTGCTGGCGGATGGCACTGCGCAGCGGGGCTTCATCGGTGAGGCTGTCGCTGCGGGAGGTGCCGATCAGCAGGGCATTGCTCTGGAGCTGCTGGCGATAGTCGGCTGGCAGCACGGCTTCTATCTTGGCCAGCGCACTGCTGGCCGATGCACTCAAGGATCCGTCACCGTGGGCGACGACCCAACGTGACCCCAGCACCAGCGCATCCAGCTCCTCTTCACTGAACATCAATGGCGGCAGCATGAAGCCGGGACGCAGCACATAGCCGATCCCGGGTTCACCCTCGATATGGGCACCTTGCGCCTGCAGGGTGGCGATATCCCGATAGAGGGTGCGCAGGCTGATGCCAAGCTGGTTGGCCAGCTCCGCGCCAGTTATGGCGTAACGGTGGCCGCGCAGCAGCTGGAGCAGGGCCAGCAGGCGTTCGGAACGGGACATGGGATGACTCCTCGGGATTTCTGGTTAGCCTGCCATAGCGGAGTGAGCGGGTATAGAGGATGTCATCAGACATTGTTTCCGCGAAAAGATCGTCGCCACTCGCTGGGGGAGATGGCAAAGCGGGCTCGAAAGTGATTGCGCAGGGAGGTGGCACTCTTGAAGCCAACCAGCTCGGCGATGCGGTCGATGGAATGGCCGCTTACTTCCAGCAGCTCCTGACTGCGCCTGAGCCGCTCCGCCAGCAGCCATTCACCCACCGAGAGGCCGGTTGCCTGATGAAAACGGCGGGTAAAGGTGCGTCGACTCATCAGGGTGAGATCTGCCAGAGAGTCCAGGGTGTGAGGGTCGGCCAGATGGGCACGCAGGTGGTCGAGCAACTGGTTCATCCGGACATCGCGGGTGGAGGCGGGCACCGGCTGCTCGATAAACTGGGCCTGCCCCCCTTCCCGGTGAGGCGGGATAACCAGCCGCCGCGCCACCTTGTTGGCGATGGCCGAGCCGTGGTACTGGCGCACCAGATAGAGGCAGCAGTCCAGCCCGGCGGCAGTACCTGCCGAGGTGACCAGCCCCTCGTCATCCACATAGAGGGCGTTGGTATCGAGCTGCACGCAGGGAAAGCGGTGGCAGAAATCCTGTTCGTACTCCCAGTGGGTCGATGCCTTGCGACCATTGAGCAGCCCGGCATAGGCGAGCACATAGGTGCCGAGACAGAGCCCGACCAGTCGGGCACCTCTGGCTCTGGCGGCAATCAGGGCATCGAGCAGCGCTGCGGGTGGCCGTGCTGCCGGGTCGTGCCAGAAGGGGATGACGATGCTCTCCGCCTCGGCCAGCACCTCCAGCCCATGAGGAGCCTGAATGGTGAAGCCTTGCGCCGAGTGTGAATGAGGGTTGCCATCACCGCAGCAGATCTTGAGCTCGAACAGCGGCTGGCCCGGCAGGATATCGCCGAAGATGAGGCAGGGGACGGCGCAGTGAAAAGGGCTGAAGTGATCGAAGGTCACCACGGCAACGATCGGGGTGGGCATTATGTTGACTCCTCTCTGCGCGCAGACCTATCATCATAAGCGTTCGGCAGTGAAAGCCGAAGGGCCATGTCTGGCATGACCCTCCTGCGGATCACTGCGATATCGCCTCGCCATCTTCCGGCACACGTACCCGATCCATCATGCCCCGGTCCACCAGATAGTCGCGCAGCTCCTGGCGTGACAGCACGGCGTGGTTGACCGCCTCCATATGGCTGGCGATCAGCGTGGCTTGCGGTGCGGCCTGATATACGGCGGCGACATCCTCCTTGCCCATGATGATGGAACCGAGTCCGGGCACCTGTGCATCACCGCAGTTGAGGATGATGACCTCGGGTTGATGCTGTTGCAGGGCTTGCTCGACCGTGGGATGCCAGATGGTATCACCAGCCAGATAGAGGCACTGCTCATCGGGGTGGGAGAAGACCACGCCGCATACCTCTCCCATGCGCTCGCCCAGTACCGCCATCAACTGGTCGCTGCCGTGTTGGCCACCGGTCTGCTGCAGGCGAATGCCGGCAAACTCGGGCTGGTCGCTCAGCAGGCGCACATCCTCAAAGCCACTGGCACGAATGGCATCGGCATCCTTCTGATGTTGCACCAAGAGCGGCAGATGCTTGGGGAGCAGGGCTCTGGCTGCGTCATCCCAGTGGTCGGGATGGTCGTGAGTGACGATAACGGCGTCCACATCGACCAGCTCATCGATCGGTAGCGGCAGCTCGACCAGCGGATTGCGCAGATGGCTGTTGGCGGTGCCCTCAAAGCTGGGGAAGGCTCCCTTGGCCGAGAGCATGGGGTCGATCAGAAAGCGGGTGCCGGCATAGTCGAGCAGCAAGGTGGCGTTACGAACCTGGGTAATCTTCATGAGATGGCTCCATGTTGGCTGGTGGATATCCAACCAATTATGGAGTGCGGAGCGCATTGCCATCAGTGGCCCACGGGTCGATTATCATCACTATCGGGCCAAGAGGTTGATGTTCTACAGGTCGGTGCGGCCATTTAAAAAATTTGAAAAAATCCCCTTGAAAGGAAAAAGTGAGCCCCTATATAGGTAACAAGGCCGGAACGCTCGACAGAGGTTTCGACCAGGCGCCCGTCCATAAGGAGGGCAAACAATCCGTTATCGCTCATAAGAGGGTAATACTATGCGTTCTATCGACTTTTCTCCGCTCTATCGTTCTGCCATCGGTTTCGATCGTCTGGCCAATCTCATCGAATCTGCGGCCAGCAATGGCAATGCCGGTTATCCCCCCTACAACATCGAGCAGCTGGGTGACAACGACTACCGCATCAGCATGGCGGTGGCAGGCTTTACCCAGGAAGAGCTGGAGCTGAGCTTCCAGGAAAATCTGTTGACGGTGAAGGGCAACAAGCAGGCCGATACCGGGCGCAACTATCTCTATCAGGGGATCGCCGAACGTGGTTTCGAGCGCCGCTTCCAGCTGGCCGACTATGTGCGGGTGAAAGGGGCCGACCTGAAAAACGGCTTGCTGCACATCGAACTGGTGCGTGAAGTGCCCGAGGCTATGAAGCCGCGCAAGATCGAGATCAACGGCTGATAGCCTGAATTCACTGAAATTTTAAAATTTCCCGGGTGCCGATGACGGGCCTGTGGAGAGTTGAACCTGTTGCTTATTAGAAGGATAGGATTATGCGTAACCTCGATTTTTCTCATCTCTATTCCAACGCCGTCGGCTTCGAGCGGATGGCCCGCGAGCTGGAAGGTCTGTTCGAGCAGAAGACCGCCGCTTACCCCCCGTACAACATTGAAAAGTGCGATCAGGATGGCTATCGCATCACGGTCGCCGTGGCTGGCTTCGAGCGCGAAGAGCTGGAGCTGGAAACCGAAAACGGCACCCTCAAGGTGAAGGGGCGCAAAGGGGCTGCGGCCGGTGAGCGTCAGTTCCTCCATCAGGGGATTGCCGAGCGTGACTTCGAGCTCGCCTTCAAGCTGAGCCAGCACGTGGAAGTGCAGGGGGCCAAGCTGGAGCATGGTCTGCTGACCATCGATCTGGCGCGCGAGCTGCCGGAGGCGCTCAAGCCCAGAGCCATCCCCATCGGCCAACCCGAGCAGTTGGCGCTGCCCGGCTAAGCAAACCGGATCGCGATAAACGACAAAGGCCTGCATCTGCAGGCCTTTCTGTTTTTGGCTGGCCGGACTGACTTAGCCGGCGTAGAGGGCGTTGATCTCGTCGGCCAGAATGGCGATGCCGCGACGCACCAGCTCCTCGCTCTGGGAGTAGTTGAGGCGAATGCACTCCTGGCTGTGACGCCACTCGGGGTCATCGATGCCGGGGAAGAAGTAGTGACCCGGCACGATCAGCAGGTTTTTCGCCTTCAGTCGCTCGTACAGCTCCTGACAGTGGATCGGCAAGCCTTCAAACCAGAGCCAGAGGAAGAGGGCCCCTTCTGGTTTGTGAATGTGGAAGCGCGGGTCGGGGATCGCTTCGCGCAGCAGCTGCACCGCCAGCTCTGCCTTTTGCTGATAGAAGGGTTTCACCACCTGTTCGCTGAGGGCGATGATATCGCCGCTCTCGATCATCGGGATGGTGATGGCGGGCCCCAGACTGCCCGGCGCCAGATTGATGATGCCGCTCAGGTTGGTGATGGCCTGAATGATCTTCTCGTCGGCGATGACGATGCCGCAGCGGGTGCCCGGCAAGCCGAGCTTGGAGAGGCTCATGCAGAGGATGGTATTGGCGTTCCAGAACGGCTTTGCCTCACTGAAGATGATGCCCGGGAAGGGGACGCCGTAGGCGTTGTCGAGCAGCAGCGGGATTCCCTTGTCGCGGGCGATCTGATCGAGATGTTCGATCTCTTCGTCGGTCAGCACATTGCCGGTCGGGTTGGTCGGGCGGGAGACACAGATCACCCCGATATCGTCACCTACCTGCAGACTCTCGAAATCCACGTGGTATTTGAACTGGCCATCGGGCAGCTTCTCGATGGTGGGCTTGTAGGCCACGAAGTAGTCGTCGGCCAGCGCCGAGTCGGCATAGCCGATGTATTCGGGGGCGAGCGGGAACAGCACCTTCTTCTTGCGGCCATCGGCAAATTCACCGGCCAGCAGGTTGAACAGGTAGAAGAAGGCATTCTGACTGCCGTTGGTCAGGGCGATATTGCGGGCCGAGATGTCCCATCCCAGCTCCTTGCTGAGCAGGGCTGCCAGCGCTTTGGTGAACCTGTCTTTGCCCTGTGGGCCGTCGTAGTTGGCCATCGCTTTGACCAGCTCGCCGTTGTCGAGCAGGCTCTTGGCCTCGGCCTGAAAGCGTTCCAGCATGGCGGGGATGGGGGCTGGATTGCCGCCACCCAGCATGATGGCGTCCGGATTGGTCAGCCCCTGATTGAGGTCATCCATGAGTTGGGTAATGCCGGCGTGGCGAGTGAACTTCTCGCCGAACAAGGAAAATTCCATTCAGTGACAGATCCAGATTTGAGTTACGGGGATGTAGCACCATAGCTCAGTTTAAAAGCGGGTGTCGATCAAAAAGATGGGACGTTCCACGTGGAACATGGTGCAAAAATTAAGCGTGGTTAAAAGCACCAACTGTTGGTTTAAAAATGACCGTGCGGGATGCATTTTGCGACTCAATTTGGTATCGAGATATAGTTAATTTAAACAAAATCATAATGTTATAAATTGCGTGAGGATTGGCACAACTATTGGAATAGCTATCTGGTCATCTCAACCATACCGGAGCAAACCAGATGAAAAGCCTGATCGCTACCCTGATTGTGAGTGCCCTGAGCCTGAACGTGATGGCCAACGAAAACCCGCGGCCCGAGCTGGAGAGTGCCCAACTGGAGCAAGATGTGCAGAGCGAGTTGCAACAGGCATCTCATGCCGTGGTGCAGGATGCGTTGCACAATCTCAAGCCGCTGGCGCTGGATACCCTGGTGGTGGAGGCGAGTCAGGCTGTGGCGACTCACCCCGAGAGTTGAGGTAGCGCAGGGGGGTCTGTCCCGTATGTTGTTTGAAGAAGCTGATGAAGGCGCTGTCGCTGGAGAACTCCAGCGCAGCGGCAATCCGGATGATGGGTTCGCTTTCGGCCAGCAGCTCCATGGCGCGCAACAGCCGCCACTGCTGACGCCACGCCTGATAGCTCATGCCGGTCTCCCGCATGAAGATGCGGCCAATGGTCTTGTCACTGGCACCCACCCGTTCGGCCAGCCGGTTGAGCCGATCGGGCAGGGCATCTCCCCGTTTCAACTGCTGTAGCCAGTCACCCAGTCTGGGATCGGTCGGTAGCGGCAACTGCCACGACTCCCGTGGCGCCTGCCCCAACTCCTCCATAAACAGTGCCACCGTCCGTTGCTGCTGCTCTTGCGGTTTGTCCCACGGCCAGAGCGCCATCCGCTCGATCAGTTCGTGCAGCAGCGGATTGACCGCCAGCACCTCCACCGTGCCGGGCAACTCGGGGTGCGGCTGGAAGTAGAGTGAGCGGTAGGCCACCACACCACGCATCAATACCCGGTGGGCAGTGCCCGCAGGTAGCCAGGCGGCACGGGTGGGCGGCAGCAGGCAAACCCGACCTTCCAGCTCCATGGTCATGCAGCCGGATTGGGCGAACAGCAGCTGATGGCGTTGATGTTGATGCAGACCCGAGTCGTGCCAGCCGAGGGCGGAGGCGATGCCGATCACGCTGCCCGTCAGCTGGTCGGGGTCAAAAGGGTGATCGGGAAGAATAAAGGCCATATGTCCGATTTTTGATGTTTATAGTCCTGCTTATTGTAATCAGACAATCGGCATCTCTCTAGAATGGCGACCTCTTGTGAAGGAGGTTTGTCATGAACAACAAGTTGCCACCGCTCTGGCTGGTGGTGGGATTGATGATGTTTCCCCAAATTGTGGAAACCATCTACAGCCCGGCCCTGACCCACATCGCCAGCCAGTTTCGGGTGAGCGAAGGGCAGGCATCCCAGACCCTGTCGGTCTATTTTCTGGCGTTTGCGGTGGGCGTGGTCTGCTGGGGACGGCTCTGCGATCTGATCGGGCGGCGTCCCGCCATGCTGGCCGGTCTGATCACCTATGGTGTCGGCACCTTGCTGGCGCTGCTGGCCAATCAGTTTGAAACCCTGCTGCTGGCCCGGGTTATCTCGGCCTTTGGCGCCGCCGTGGGCTCCGTGGTGACCCAGACCATGCTGCGCGACAGCTATCAGGGCAGCGATCTGGCACGGGTCTTCTCGGTGATGGGTATAGCGCTTTCCTTGAGCCCGGTGCTGGGGCTGCTAAGTGGCGGCCAGCTGGCGAGAGGGTTCGGTTATCTCGGGGTGTTCAGCGGTCTGCTGGTACTGGCAGTAGGTTTGCTGCTGGTGACCTGCTGGCAGTTGCCGGAAACCCGCCCGGCCACCAGCCAGCGAGTCGCACTCTGGCCGCTGGCATGTCGGATGATGAAGGATGGCGGGCTTTGGCGCAGTGCCATGCTGGTCGCCCTGTTCAACACCATGCTGTTTGGTTACTACAGTCTGGCGCCGTTCCTGTTTGCCGGATTGGGATTGAGCACTGGCGAGTTTGGTTACTCTGGGATCTTGCTGGCACTGGCGACTCTGCTCGGCAGCCTGCTCAACAAGCATCTGCTGGGGAGGGGGTGGCTGCCGTCCTCTCTGGTCAGGTTGGCTTGCGCTCTGGCGCTGGTCGCCGGGCTGCTGGTTTGGGCGACTCAGGCCAGCCTCTGGTTCCTGTTGCCCATGATGGGTGTGGTGGTGGCCTTCGGGGTGGCGATCCCCAACGTGCTGAGTCAGGCGCTGCTGGCCTATCGCGAAGTAGCGGGCAGTGCTGGCGCCCTGTTCGGACTTGGCTACTACCTGCTGCTCAGTCTGGGGTTGGCGGTGGCGGCTGGATTGCAGGATCTCGGCCTGTTGCTGAGTGGCTGCGGTTTGCTGGCGCTGATTTGCTGCGGGCGCCGTTCCACGTGAAACGTCAGTTGCCGATAAAGCGGTAGCCGATACCTGATTCAGTCTCGATAAGCGTCGGTTGCTGGGGGTTATCCCCCAGCTTTTTGCGTAGACTGGCGATGACGATGCGCAGGTAGTGGGTATCCTCCTTGTGGCTCGGCCCCCAGATGTCGTTGAGCAGCTGGGTCTGCATCACCAGCTTGCCGGGGTGGCACACCAGCGCCTGCAGCAGGGCGAACTCCTTGCGGGAGAGAGGGATCTCCTCGTCTTTCATGGTCACCTTGTGGCTGCTGACATCCAGCGTCAGGCCGCATTGGGGGAAGTGGCGCCGCTCGCCACTGCTTACGCCAGCCCGCTGGCGCAAGAGCACACGGATGCGGGCCATCATCTCGCCGATGCCGAACGGCTTGCTCATGTAGTCGTTGGCGCCGGCATCCAGCAGCCGTACCTTCTCCTGCTCCGAATCGCGGGCCGACAGCACCAGCACCGGATTGGGGTGATGTTCGCGAATGGCCTGCAGTACCTGAATACCATCGCCATCCGGCAGGCCGAGATCGAGGATCACCAGATCGGGGTTGAGGTGACGGTACTGCTCCAGCCCCTCATTGACCCCCACCGCCTCACTCACCTGATGCCCCTCGGCAATCAGGCTGATCCGCAGAAAGCGACGGATCGCCGCTTCATCATCTATGACCAGAATATGCGCCATCGAACCTCCAGAGGCGAATGGTGGGAGGGGCTGAGTGACCCGAGCTGGCGGTCAGCCATCAGACCTCCGGTGAATTGAGGGCTAGCGGCAGGGAGATGCGCATGCAGGTGCCGTTGCCATTCGGGCCGGAGAAGGCCCAAATCTTGCCGCCGTGGGCCTCTATCATAGCGCGGGAAATGGCGAGGCCAAGCCCGGTGCCACGGCTGCCGCAATCACCCACCGGCTGGGTGTAAAAGAGGTTGAAGATCTTCTCCCGATCCGACTCGGCGATACCGACCCCGATATCGATGATGTCGATGATAAGGTCGGGTTCGGCCACCATCACCTTGAACTCGATGGGGGTGCCAGCCGGCGAGTAGCGAGAGGCGTTGTCGAGGATGTTGACCAGCACCTGTTCGATCAGGGCGCCATGGACATAGAGCTGGGGCACATGCTGATCGAAATGGACCAGCAGCTTGTGCTGGCGCCAGGAGGAGTCGAGCCGCTTGCGGGCGCTCTCCACCAGATCGGCCAGATCGACCCAGTCCCGTTTCAGCTGGAAGTCGGGGGAGCCGATGCGGGTCATATCCAGCAGATTCTGCACATAGCTGTGCAGGCGGCGCGCCTCCTCCTGCACCGAGTGGAGCAGTTCGTCGCGGTCTTCGGCGGGGATCCGGTCACCATATTCCAGCAGGGTGCTGCCAGCCCCCATGATGGTGGCCAGCGGCGTTTTCAAATCGTGGGAGACCGAGGAGAGCAGGGCCGCGCGCATCCGGTCTGTCTCTGCCTGCAACTGGCTGTCGGCCAGCCGCTCGTTGAGGTCGATCCGCGCCAGCGCGGCGCGAATGTCGGTGAGCAGCGCCTGCAGCTGATGCTCGGCGGAGGAGGAGAGCGGATTGGCCAGCGTTATGCCGATCACCAGATCATCGCTGAGGTGGTGATACTGGGCCTCGGCGGCATTGAGGGTGGCGGTGTGGGCCCCGGCGCTCTGCTTCTGGGCCAGACACCAGTCGATAGCCGCCTTGTCGGTCTGGCCGGGCCTGTGCTTCTCGTTGCCGAGCCTGTCGTTGAACTCCTTGTCGATCACCACGGTTGGCTGGCCTAGCGCCAGTGAAATGGCCTGGGCACCTTGTCTCAGCACCTCCTCCGGGCTGCTGGCGGTGGCTAACCCCTGACTGAGGGAGAGCAGGGCATTGCCCAGCTGCTGGGTCTCGCGCAGACCGATCAGCTGTTGCCGCTGGCGGGAGGCGAGGCGCCCCGCCGTCATGCCGATGATAAGCAGCACAAACAGGGTGAGCAGGTCGCTGTGGTTGGCGACGCTCAGGGAGAAGTAGGGGGCGGTGAACAGCAGATTGTGGGCGATAAAGCCCAGCACAGCCGCCAGTGTGGCGGGCACCAGACTGGTGGTGAGGGCAGTCGCCAGCACCCCCAGCACGAAGATGAGCGGCAACGCTGCGGGGGGCAGCCAGTAAGAGAGCCCCCAGGCGGCGGCCGAGGTGATCCCCATGATCACCACTGCCAGCAGGCTGTGGTGAATATCCTTCGGGGTCGGGACGCGCATTCCCACTTCGGGCTTCTGCTTCTCGGTATCGACCAGCGTGATTTCGAGCCCCTGCGCCTGTTTGAGCAGGTGTTGCACCAGCGAGCGGCGCCACGGCGCCTTGTGAGGTTTGCCGAGCAGCAGCTGGGAGACCTGCTGCTGTTCGGCGGTCTCCAGCAGGGTGTTGGCGACCGCCGGACTGGAGAGGGTCAGCACCTTGGCACCGAGGTGGGAGGCGAGCGCCAGCGCCTGCTCCACATCGGCCGAGCGGCGGCCATTGCTGTCGACATGCACCACCAGCCACGGGAGCTGACGGCGCTGGGCAAAGCGGTGGCCGTAGCGCACCAGCGCCGAGCCGTGCAGGTCACCGAGGCAGACCATCAGCTTGCCCCGCAGCGGCAAGGTGCTCTTGCCTGCTGCCTGCCACTGCAGTTGCAGATCGCCCTCCACATGGCTGGCGGCGGTCTGCATCGCCAGCTCCCGCAATGCGGTGAGGTTATTTAGGGAGAAGAAGGATTGCAGTGCCGCCTTGGCCTGATGGGGTACATAGACCTTGCCCTCCTTGAGGCGGCCGAGCAGCTCCTTGGGGGGCAGGTCGATCAGCACCAGACTGTCGGCTTCCAGCAGCACCTGATCGGGCAGGGTCTCTTTCACCCTGACCCCGGTCAGCTGCCACACCAGATCGTTGAGACTCTCCAGATGCTGCACGTTGAGGGTGGTGTAGACGTCGATCCCGGCGTTGAGCAGCTCCTCCACATCCTGCCAGCGCTTCTCGTGGCGGCTGCCGGGGGCGTTGCTGTGGGCCAGCTCGTCCACCACGGCGATGGCCGGTTTGCGGGCGAGCAGGCCGTCGAGATCCATCTCCTCCAGTCGCTGCTGGCGGTGCATGTGGATCTTGCGCGGCATGATGGCGAGCTTGTCGAGCAGGGCCAGAGTCTCCTGACGGCCGTGGGTCTCCACCACGCCGATCAGGATGTCGACCCCCTCCTTGGCCTGTTCCCGTACCGCCTGCAGCATGGCGTAGGTCTTGCCCACGCCGGGGGCGGCCCCGAGAAAGACTTTCAGCTTGCCCTTGTGCTCCTGTTCCAGGCTCGCCAGCAGGGCGTCGGCCCTTACCTCATCACGCATCCCCATGCTCCTGCATCAGACTCGTCAGCAGGGCATCAGCGCTTGCTACATCAGCCATTGTTATCCCTATCGAGCCAACCGCCCGTTGCGAAAATCGAGGTCATCACCAAACCGGAATGGGCACCATCAGGCGCCCTTTTGATGATCCAGTTGCAGATTCAGCTGGAGAATGTTGACCACCTGCGGGCCAAGGATACCAGCTTGTGTGGCCGACTTGACCTGCTCCGTCAGTTGGGCGGGATCCAGTCCACGTTCTTTGGCGACGCGGTCCACCTGAGCCAGCACCGCATCCAGCGGCAGGTGGGGATCGAGGCCGGAGGCGGAGCGGGTCAGCATGGCGGGGGAGCGGGTTCCAGGCTGTGCCTTGGCCACCTGTTCGGCAAACTCTGCCCGCAGCGGTGAGCTCATCCCCAGATTGCTGGCGCTGCCGCCAATGGTGTTGAAATCGCTGGCGGAGGGACGGGGATGGAAGTAGTCAGCCCGCTCGAATTTCTGCCCTAGCAGGGCGCTACCGATCAGTTGCTGTTTGCTGTCGGTCAGCTGGCTGCCGTTGGCCTGCCAGGGGAAGAGCAGCTGGGCCAGTCCGGTGACCGCCAGCGGGTAGGCGACCCCCAGCAGCAGGGTGAGGGTCAACAGGGTTCTGATTGCTATCATGATTCTCTTGCTCCAAAAGGATGGTTGGGGATGCGGGTCTGACCCGCATCCCGGTTATGTCGTTACACCAGACCCAGGCCGGTAATGACCAGATCGATCAGCTTGATGCCGATAAACGGCACCAGCAGGCCGCCGACCCCGTAGATCAGCAGGTTGCGGCGCAGCAGGCTGGCGGCCGACCCTTTCAGGTTGACACCGCGTAGTGCCAGCGGCACCAGCGCCACAATGATCAGAGCGTTGAAGATGATGGCCGACAGGATGGCGCTCTGCGGGCTGCCCAGCTGCATCAGGTTCAGTGCCCCCAGTTGCGGGTAGGCGGCGATGAACAGGGCTGGCAGGATGGCGAAGTACTTGGCCACGTCGTTGGCGATGGAGAAGGTGGTTAGGGCGCCACGGGTCACCAGCAACTGTTTGCCGACCAGCACCACGTCCAGCAGCTTGGTGGGGTTGGAGTCGAGATCCACCAGGTTGCCCGCCTCCTTGGCGGCCTGGGTACCCTCGTTCATGGCCAGCCCCACGTCAGCCTGTGCCAGCGCGGGCGCGTCGTTGGCGCCGTCACCGCACATGGCGACCAGACGACCATCGGCCTGCTCCTGACGGATATAGGCGAGCTTCTTCTCCGGCGTCGCTTCGGCGATGAAGTCATCCACCCCGGCTTCGGCGGCGATGGCAGCGGCGGTTTTCGGGTTGTCACCGGTGATCATCACGGTACGGATCCCCATATGGCGCAGGATCTGGAAGCGAGCCTTGATACCGGGCTTGATGATGTCCTTGAGGTAGACCACCCCCAGCAGTTTCTCCTGAGTGCATACCAGCAGCGGGGTGCCACCCTGACGGGCGATGCTGTCGACTGACTTGAGCACCAGCTCAGGCACCGCCTTGCGGTCGAGGCTCAGGTAGTTCAACACGGCATCCACCGCACCCTTGCGATATTGATGACCGTTGCGATCCAGTCCGCTCAGCCGGGTCTCGGCGCTGAAGGGGATCACCTTGTCGCTCTCCAGCTGGCTCGGCTTGGCCATGCTCTTGCTGGCCAGAGTCAGGATGGATTTGCCCTCCGGGGTATTGTCACCCAGCGAGGCCAGCATGGCGGCTTGTGCCAGCAGGGCGGGGTCGACGCCCGGTGCCGGGATCAGTTCGTCGGCCATCCGGTTGCCGAAGGTGATGGTGCCTGTCTTGTCCAGCAGCAGGGTGCGCACGTCACCAGCCGCTTCCACGGCACGGCCAGACTTGGCGATGACGTTCAGCTTCACCAGTCGATCCATACCGGCAATGCCGATGGCGGAGAGCAGGCCACCGATGGTGGTCGGGATCAGGGTGATAAAGAGAGCGATCAGGTAGAGACGCGGGACCTGGGTGCCGTTGTAGTCGAGGAACCAGGGCAGGGTGGCGACCACCAGCAGGAAGATCAGGGTCAGACCCACCAGCAGGGCGTCGAGTGCCATCTCGTTGGGTGTTTTCTGGCGCTTGGCCCCTTCCACCAGTGCGATCATCCGATCCAGCGTGCTCTCGCCCGGATTGTTGCTGACGCGCACCCAGATCTCGTCGGAGACGACCGTAGTGTTGCCGGTTACGCCGCTGCGGTCGGTACCCGACTCGCGGATGACGGGGGCGGATTCGCCGGTGATGGCCGCCTCGTTGACCGAGGCGATACCGGCGATCACTTCGCCGTCGGCCGGGATCATCTCGCCGCTGCGTACCAGCACCAGGTCCCCCTTCATCAGGCTGGTGGCGGGTACCCACTCGCCCTGACCATCTTTGGCATTCGCCACCCGGCGGGCCTTGAGCTGGCTCATGCCCGCTTTCAGGCTATCGGCGCGGGCCTTGCCGCGCCCCTCGGCCAGGGTTTCCGCGAAGTTGGCAAACCAGAGGGTCAGCCAGAGCCAGGCGGTCAGCTGCCAGGCCAGCGAGGGGGCAACCCCCGAGAAGGGCTGCCCCAGCAGGGACTCCACGGTCGCCATGACTGCGGCCAGCCAGAGGGTAAACAGGATGGGGCTGCCAAACAGCGCCTTGGGATTGAAGCGATAGAGGGCCTCAATCATTGCCTGGATGATCTGTGATTTCTGTTTTTTGCCCTTCACCAACATGGTGTCGGTGCTCATTGTAGTGGACTTGCTCATTGGAAAGCTCCCAGCATCAGATAGTTGGCCATTGGCATCCGGATGGTGATCGACAGGGTCAGGTTCATCAGAGTGCCCCTCCGATCAGACTCAGATGTTCGGCCACCGGGCCCAGTGCCAGCACCGGCAGGAAGGATAGGCCACCTATCAGCAGGACGGTGATGATCAGCAGGGTAACGAACAGCGGGCCGCTGATGGGGAAGTCCCCTTCGCTCGTCTCCTGACGGGGCGCACGGGCCAGCTGACCGGCGATGGCCAGTACCGGAATGATGTAGCCGAAGCGACCGAGCAGCATGGCCAGACCGATGGCGATGCACTGCCAGTTGTCACCGGCGGCAAAACCGGCGAAGGCGGAGCCGTTGTTGCCGGCAGCCGAGGCATAGGCATAGATGAGGCGTGACAGACCGTGCGGGCCATCATGGCCGATGATGCTGCTGGCATCCGGCATCAGCAGGGTGACACCACCGATCACCAAAACCCCCACCGGCATGACCAGCATGCTGGCGACGACCCACTTCATTTCGGTGATGCCGAGGCGTTTGCCCAGATAGGTCGGGGTGCGCCCTACCATCAGGCCGCACAGGAACACGGTCAGAAGCACGAACAGCATCATGCCGTAGATACCGGAGCCGACCCCGCCGAAGATGACCTCACCCAGCAGCATGTTGATCATGCCCACCATGCCGCCGAGCGGAGTAAAGCTGTCGTGCATGGCGTTGACGGCACCGTTGGAGGCGGCAGTAGTCGCCACTTCCCAGATGCTGGAGAGCACAGGGCCGAAGCGGCTCTCCTTGCCTTCCCAGTTGCCAGTCATGTTGCTGGCGTCAGTGGTGAGCTGGGCGAGGGCGTGATCCGGTTTGAGCTCCTGGGAGAGGGAGACGAAGAGCCCCAGCACCAGCATGAGGGTCATGGCGCCGAGAATGGCGCGGCTGTGGGCCATGTCCTTCACATAGCGGCCCAGAGTAAAGACCATGGCGGCGGCGATGGTGAGCAGGGCGACCATCTCCAGCCAGTTGGAGAGGGCTGTCGGGTTCTCGAACGGGTGGGCGGAGTTGATGCCGAAGAAGCCACCGCCGTTGGAGCCGAGCTGCTTGATGGCAATTTGCGAAGCAGCCGGGCCGAGAGGCAGCAGCTGCTCCTGACCTTCCACACCGTGGAACGGCAGGTAGGCTGACAGGCTTTGCGGCACCCCTTGCCATACCAGCACCAGTGCCATGATCAGTGCGATGGGCAGCAGCACATAGAGGCAGAAACGCACCAGATCCTGCCAGAAGTTGCCAAGGTTGATGGTCTGCTGGCGGGCGATACCGCGGAACAGGGCAATGGCGACGGCGGCACCCGTCCCTGCGGAGACGAAGTTCTGGGTGGTCAGGCCCACCATCTGGCTGAAGTAGGAGAGGCTGGCCTCACCGGAATAGGCTTGCCAGTTGGTGTTGGTCATAAAGCTGACCGCGGTGTTGAATGCCAGTTGCCAGCTCAGACCCGGCAGTTGTTGCGGGTTGAGGGGCAGCAACCCCTGCGCCATCAGGATCAGGAACAGCAGACCGAAACCGGCGCCGTTGAAGGCCAGCAGGCTGAGGGCGTAGGACTTCCAGTCCTGCTCCCGCCCATCGGTGCCACAGCAAGCCAGCGTGGCGCGCTCGACCGGTGCCAGCCAGTGGATTTTGCCTTCAAATACCCGGTAGATGTAGTTGCCCAGCAGCGGTGCCGGCAGCAGAACCAGCAGCACGAAGGCCACCGGATAGATTATTTCTTGCCACATGTTCTAGTTCCTCACTCGTGGTCACGGTGCGTCAGGGCACGCATTGGATTGCTCACGAGGCTCGGCAGTTTGCTGGCCACCGGGTAGATAATTTCTTGCTGCATATAGGTAGTCCCTCACTAGTGACTGCGCGTGAGTGCGCGCATCAGATAGGCCATCAAGGCGAGGACGAGCAGCAGATATAGCCAATTCATATCGACTCCATTGAGATAATTAGCTGCGAGAGCCGATGTAAGATCATATCGACTCTGTTGGTGTCATTGACGCTGGAAAGGGTATGTAAAACAGGCGTAAAGGCGCCATAAAGCGCCATGTGGCAGGCGTAAAATCGGCGTAAAGAACGACGGATTTGCGAGATAAATGGCGAGGAGGGATCAAAAAACCCGGCCTGAGCCGGGTTTGGGGGAAGGGGTTAGATGGCTGTAGAAGCCGGCTGCTCGTGACAGGCCAACTTCAAACGTACCTATCGCATTGTCACGAACTCTTCAGCACTGGTCGGATGGATAGCCACGCAGTTGTCGAAGTCCGCCTTGGTGGCACCCATCTTCATGGCGACGCCGAAACCTTGCAGGATCTCGTCCATCGCAAAGCCGATACCATGCAGACCGACCACCTTCTCTTCCGGGCCGACACAGACCAGCTTCATCCGGGTGGGCTGGCGATGCTGGGTCAGTGCCGAGTACATGGCGGTGAACTGGCTGCGGTAGACCTTCACCTGGTCCTCGCCGTATTCGGCGATGGCTTCAGGTTCGGTCATGCCTATGGTGCCGATGGGCGGGTGGCTGAACACCACGGTCGGCACCAGATCGTAGTTGAGGTGTTCGTTCGGCTTGTTGTTGAACAGCCGCTCGGAGAGGCGGCGGCCCGCCGCGACGGCTACCGGCGTGAGCTGGATGCGACCCGTGTTGTCACCCACCGCATAGATGTTGGCGACAGAGGTGTTCTGGAACTTGTCGGTCGGGATAAAGCCCTTCTCGTCCAGCGTGATGCCTGCGGCGGCCAGATTGAGGTTGTCGGTAGCCGGTACCCGGCCGATGGCCCAGATCAGGCAGTCAACGGTGAGGTGGCGACCATCTTCCAGTTGCAGGGTCAGGCTGTTGTCAGCATTCTTGAGCACGGCTTTGGGAATGGCGTGGGTGTGCAGCTTGGGCCCTTCCTGCGCCATGATTTCGACCAATGTTTCGTGGATCATGGGGTCGAAGTTGCGCAGCGGCGCGTGCTTGCGCACCACCAGATGGGTCTCTGAGCCGAGCGCCTGCATCACCCCTGCGATCTCGACCGCGATATAGCCAGCACCCACCACGGCAACCCGCTTGGGTTGGCTTTGCAGGTCAAAGAAACCGTCGGAGTCGATACCCAGCTCGGCACCCGGGATCGCCGGAATTTCCGGGCGGCCACCGGTGGCGATCAGGATGTGATCGGCCGTGTAGTGCTCGCCATTGACCTCGATGGTGTTGCTGCTGACGAAGCGGGCGAAGCCCTTGATGACGGTGATCTGGTTCTTGCCCAGCACGTTCTGATAGGACTGGTGAATGCGGCCGATGTAGGCCTGGCGGGACTCGACCAGCTTGGCCCAGTTGAAGTGGTTGAGGGTGGTGTCAAAGCCGTAGTCGGCGCCATATTTCAGGGCATCGGCGATCTGGCCGGCATACCACATGGCCTTCTTCGGTACGCAGCCTACGTTGACGCAGGTTCCACCCAACTCTTTGGCTTCAATCAGGGCAACTTTCTTACCGTACATGGCAGCCCGGTTGGCAGACGCAATACCGCCGCTGCCGCCGCCGATGGCGATATAGTCAAAATGCTGTGCCATTGCGAGGTTCTCCGCTCATTAAGAATGCAATCACAGCATGATGGGGATAAAGCGGCTGGCTCACAAGAGCCAGCGCTCAGTTATGTTGGGTCGGCAGGCGAATATGGAACTGGGCGCCCTGGCCCGGTTCGCTGGCACAGCTGATACGGCCTTTCAGCAGTTGCACCACCAGGTTGTAGATGATGTGTGTGCCCAGACCGCTGCCGCCCTGACCCCGCTTGGAGGTGACGAAGGGATCGAAGATGCGCGGCAAGATTTCTGGCGGGATGCCGCGGCCGTTGTCCGAGTAGTCGATAAACAGCTCCTCTCCCTGCTGTTCCACCTTGATGGTGATCTTCTTCGGTTTGTCCCAGTTGTCGAACCCGTGGTTGATAGAGTTGAGGATCAGGTTCGAGTAGATCTGGGTAAAGCTGCCCGGGAAGGAGAAGATCGACAGCTTGGGATCGCACTGAATATCCACTTCGCACTGGCTCTTCTTCAGTTTGTGGCCAAGCGAGACCACCACCTGATGGAGGTTGTCGGCGAGGCTGAAGTTGTAGCGTGCTTCCGATGACTGGTCGACAGCCACCTGCTTGAAGCTGGCGATCAGCTCGGAGGCGCGCCGCAGGTTGCTCTGCAGCAGCTGCATCGACTCGTCGAGGTTGACGGTGAACTCGTTGAGATAGGAGCGCGACAGCTGCTTGGAGTCGATATGGGACTTGAAGTCGGCGACCCGCTCCTGCAGGTAGGAGGAGGCGGTTACGCTGATGCCGATCGGAGTGTTGATCTCGTGTGCCACCCCGGCCACCAGCGAGCCGAGGGAGGCCATCTTCTCCGACTCCACAAGGGTCTGCTGGGCCTGTTTCAGGTCGTCGTACGCCTTGCCGAGCTGGTTGTTGGCTTCGCTCAGGCTGCGGGTACGTTCTACCACCTTGCCTTCCAGCTGTTCGTTGAGCTGGATAATCTCCCGCTCGACCTTTTTCAGCTGGGTGATGTCGTAGCCGAAGCCGATCTGGTACTTGAGGTTGGGACCATCGTAGAAGGGTACGAAGGTCCATTGCAGTACCAGCTCATGGGCCTGCTGGTCATGCATGATGACCTCTTTGTCGGCCAGTGAACCTTCCGCCGCCAGAATATCGTTCAGCTCTTCCCGTTGCGCCGGGCTGACAAAGAGATCCAGCCAGTTGTGCTGCAACAGCTCCTGCTGGTGGTAGCCGGTCAGCAGGATGGCTGCCGGGTTGATGCTGGCGATGGTCAAATCCGGTTCCATGCAGCAGATGACCATGTTGGCGGAGTTGATCAGGGTGGCGGAGAAGTCCCGTTCCTTTTGCAGTTGTTCGACCGCCTGATGGCGGGCAACCAGCTCGTCACGCAGTCGGGTACGCATCTGGTTGAGGGTGGAGACCAGGGTATCCAGCTCATCGGGTTTCTTGCGTGGCTGCGGGCGGCCTTCCAGCTCCAGCGCCATGTCGAGCCGATCGAGGTTGAACTTCTGGGCGTAGTTGGCGATGCGGTTGATGTGCCTGACCACCAGATAGTAAATGATGACCAGGATGCAAAATGAGACCACCAGGGTCTTGATGGTCTGGCTGACCATGATCAGCACCGATTTTTCGATGAGGCGCTGGTAGATCTGCTCGAGAGAGGCGGCAACGAACAGCTTGCCAACGATTTCACCCTGATAGGTGAGGTTGAATTCGCGGGAGATATCATAGCTTTCCCGCTCGACCCCCTGGGTCAGCAGCGGGACTTCGGAGTTGCCGAGCATCTCCTTGACCATCACGAACTGCATGTTTGGCAGGTTCATGATCCCTTCAATTTGCACTTTGACCTGCTCTTCATCCAGGTTCCACAAGCTGGCAGCGATGGGTTGCAGAAACGAGGCCTCGATCTGGCCGATGCTGTCTTCGATGACGGCGACATCCTTGCGGTAATCCCACGCGAGTTGCAGCGCCGTAATGATCATCGCCAATACGGTACTGCAAACCAGAATGTAGGAGAGCAGGCGATATGAGAGTCCGTTGCGGCCTACGGCCCTGGCGGTCTTGGAGAAGAGTCCTGACATGGCGTCCTTGCGGTCTGGATGTGGTGTTTTTTAGTTTAACTGCTTCATGCACTTATGTCGTCTTTCCTGCGAAGCATAAAAAAGGCCCCGATACGGGGCCTTTGCATGTCATTGATGATTAATGTCCGCCGTTTGCTTTGGGCGGAATGGTTTCATCGAATACCGGCAAGGGTTTGTGCTCGGAGGCCAGATAGGTGTAGATCACCGGCAGCACGAACAGGGTAAACAGGGTACCGATGGCAAGACCGGCCACGATGACGATACCGATACTGAAACGCTGTGCCGCACCGGCGCCAGCGGCGTAGAGCAGCGGGATCAGACCGGCAATCATTGCGGCAGTGGTCATCAGGATCGGACGCAGACGCACCTTGGCGGCCTGCATCACGGCTTCCATCCGGTTCATTCCGCGCAGCAGTTGCTCCTCCTTGGCTACCTCGCAGATCAGAATACCGTGCTTGGTAATCAGACCCACCAGGGTGATGAGGCCCACCTGGGAGTAGATGTTCATGGTCGCCAGTCCCCATGCCAGGGCAATCAAGGCCCCGCTGATGGCGAGCGGTACAGAGACCATGATGACCAGCGGGTCACGCACCGACTCGAACTGGATCGCCAGCACCAGGAAGATGATGGCCAGTGCCAGCGCGAAGGTGGCATAGAGTGCATTGCCTTCGGTGACGAACTGACGGGCTTCACCCATGAAGTCGTAACGATAGCCTTGCGGCAGCTTCTCGTCGGCGGTGGTCTGGAACCAGTTGATCGCATCACCCATGGCCACGCCCGGAGCCGGAACGGCGCCTATGGTGGCGGAGTTCAGCTGGTTGAAGTGGGGCAGGGCACGGGGCTCGCCAACCACTTCAATGCTGATCAGACTGCCGAGCGGTATCGACTTGCCGTCGGCGGCCCGCACGTAATAGCCCTTGATGGACTCCGGATTGAGACGGTACTTGCGCTCGACCTGCGGGATCACCTCGTAGGAGCGGCCATCCAGGTCGATACGGTTGACGTAACCGTCCGCCATCATGGTGCCCATGGTGATACCGATATCCTGCATGGTGATACCGTAGGCACCCGCCTTGTCCTTGTCGATGCGGATCTTCATGGTGGCGGAGTCGTAGTTCAGATCGAGATCCGAATAGACGAACTGACCGTTACTCTGCGCCGCTGCCAGAATTTCACCGGCCACCAGGAACAGGCTTTCGAAGCTGTTCGGGGTGGTGATGACGAACTGGATAGGCAGACCACTCGATGCACCCGGCAGTTCCGGGAACTGGAAGGTGGTGATTGCCATACCCGGGATGTCTTTCACCAGATTGGCAACCCGATCCAGCACCTCTTTCTGGCTAGCTTCACGCTGGCTCCAGGGCACCATGGAGGCGATACCGAACGCCTGGTTGGCGTTGAACACCCCTGAGAAGACCTGGGAGAAGGCGATCTCGGGCTGGTCGTCCAGGATCTTGTTCACATCCGCCATGGTGTTTTCGATGTAGTCCAGGTTGGCGTTGGACGGTGCGGTACCCAGCACGGCCATTACCCCCTTGTCCTCTGACGGTGCCAGTTCGCTCGGGATAAACTTGAACAGCAGCGGCAGGCTGGCGAAGACGATGACGGCGAACACCACGATGACGGGGCGCTTTTTCATCACGGCGTGCAGCATGCTGTCGTAGCGATCGGTCATCCGTTCCAGCAGGTGGTGGACTGTGCTCTCGAACTTGCCCGGCTGCTCGTTGGCCTTGAGCATCTTGGAACACATCATCGGGGACAGAGTCAGGGCGATGATGCCCGAGACGAACACGGCGCCAGCCAGCGTCAGGGCAAACTCCTTGAACAGGGAGCCGGTGATACCACCCATCAGGGCGATAGGCGCGTATACCGCCGCCAGGGTGACCGTCATGGCGATAACCGGCACCGCAATTTCACGGGTACCGATAATGGCGGCCCGGAACGGTTCTTCCCCCTCCTTGATATGGCGGTCGACGTTCTCCAGCACCACGATGGCGTCATCCACCACCAGACCGATCGCCAGCACCATCGCCAGCAGGGTCATCAGGTTTATCGAGAAGCCGAACATATCCATCATCATCACTACGCCGATAAGACTGAGCGGAATGGTGATGATCGGGATGATGACCGCGCGGAACGAACCGAGGAACAGGGTGATGACCACCAGAACGATGGCGGCTGCCTCCAGGATGGTCTTGATAACCTCGTGGATGGACTCGTTGATCGCCACTGTTGAGTCATACATCACGTTGAGACGCATGGTGCTCGGCATATTGCGCTCAAGGCTCGGCAGCAACGCCAGCACATCGTGGGCGATGTTGATGGGGTTGGCTGTCGGCGCAGCGTTGACCGCCATGACCACTGCTTCGCGGCCGTTGGCGCTGGCACGATAGATGTCGTGGCTCTTCTCGAGGGTCACCTTGGCAATGTCGGAAAGGCGGATCACCTTGCCGTCACGGGTAGCAACGACCAGACGCTTCAGTTCGTCGACATCCTTGACCTGGGTCTCGGCGTTGCCGTTGAACAGGGTAAAGTAACCGGTCGCCTGACCTGTCGCGGACTGATAGTTGTTGCTGTTGAGCACCGTCATCACGTCACTGGCAGTCAGGTTGAAGGCCGCCATCTTGGCCGGATCCAGCCATACCCGCAGGGCAAACTCGACACCGCCGTAGAGGTCAACCTTGGAGACCCCGCCCACGGTAAAGAGCTGCGGCTTGATAACCCGCTCCAGATAGTCGGTGATCTGGCTGGAGTTGAGCTCCGGGCTGGTAAAGCCGAGGTAGAGCACCGCTGTGGTTGAACCGGTGGAGGAGGTGACCGACGGGTCTTCCGCCTCTTTCGGCAACTGGGAGCGCACCGAGTTCACCTTCGCCAGGATGTCGGACAGCGCGGCGTTGGGGTCGGTGTTGAGCTTCATGTACGCAGTGATGGTGGAGCTGCCCAGCTGGCTGGAGGAGGTCATGAAGTCGATGTTGTCGGCTTGCGCGACCGCCTGTTCCAGCGGCTGGGTGATGAACCCCTGGATCAGATCAGAACTGGCGCCATAGTAGCCAGTGCTGACGGTGATCACCGTGTTGGTCACCTCGGGGTATTCCCGTACCTGCATCTTGAAGATGGCCTGAAAGCCCAGCAAGGCGATCAGGAAGCTGAGCGAGATCGCCAGCACAGGCCGTTTTATAAATATGTCAGTAAATCGCATCGCAGATCTCCGCGCTTACAGCATCGGGGTTTGTGCCGGAACGGCCAGGGCGTCGTTCTCGACCACATGCACCTTGGTGTCGTTGCTCAGGCGAACCTGACCCGACAGTACGATCTGGTCACCGGCCTGGATGCCGGAGAGCACATGCACATCGTTGCCACGGCGCTCACCAGCCTTGACCACAACCTGCTTGGCTCGCAGCACTTTCACCTTGTTACCCTCTTTGTCGGTCTCTTCGCCCTCTTTGAGCACGTAGACGTTCTGACCGTAAAGGGTGAAGGAGATAGCGGTCTGCGGGATCACGATCTGATCTTTCACCGTCGGCAGAATGATGCTGGCGCGGGCGAACATACCGGAACGGAGCTGACCGTCGTTGTTCGGAATGTCTGCTTGTACCTGGATCAGGCCGCTCTGGAAGTTGACCGCAGGCTCGATGGCGGTGATGTGACCGTCAAACTGGGTTTGCGGATAGGCATCCACATTGATCTTGATGGTCTGGCCCAGCTTGATTTTGGAGATATCGGTCTGGGGTACGGTGAAGCGCAGGCGCATCACGCTGGTATCCTCCAGGCGCACGATATCTGTGCCCGGCTGCAAATACTGACCGAGGAACACATTGCGCAGGCCGACCACGCCGCTAAAGGGCGCGCGCACTTCACGACGGGCAATGGTCGCCTTCAGACTCTCGATATCCGCTTCCAGCGAGCGATAGGCCGCTTCCGCCTCATCCAGCTGCTCTTTGGAGATGGAGCTGGTCTTGTAGAGGTTCTGGAAACGATCGAACTTGGCTTTTGCCGCCGGCAGCTTGGCCTGGGAGGCGCGCAGATTGGCCCGCTCCACGGTGGAGTCCAGGCTCAGCAGCAGCTGGTCTGCCTTGACCGGTTTGCCCGACTCGAAGGTGATGGCATCAATGGTGCCGGCCAGTTCGGTGGAGAGGGTCACCCCCTGATTCGGCTCGATGAAGCCGATCGCTTCGATGGTCGGTACCCAATCCTGCGCCTTGGTCACCATGGCGGTGACGGGGAACTCGGGTTCCGGCCGGTTGGCCATATATTGGGCAATCATCTTCTGTTTGAACAAATTGAAGCCGATGACGCTGCCAAACAAGGCGATCGCTATCAGCAACATAATGGCCATCCACTTTTTCATGAACAGGCTCCTGAGGTGGAAAGATTGGGGGATAAAATGGCATTCCAGCTGGCCCGGATCGCGGTTTCCAACTGCGATTCGGTCAGCGTGATGTTGTGCACCCTGCACTGCAGGGCCAGATGCATGACACTGTCCAGACTCAACACCTGGAGTGCCCGTATCGGTAAATCAATAAACAATCCTTGTTCAACGCCCTGTTCAAAAAATCGGTCCAGAGGCTCCCAAGCGGCCAGAATGACAGGATTGGTCTCCAATTCTGCCCCTAGCGGAGAGCTCTCGTACTGCAATTTGCACCGGATAGCGTTGGGTTCGTTAACAAAAATGGCATGAATATTGAGCCATAATTGGCGAAATTGTTGAAATGAAACTTTATCGATTGCTACATCGGCCATGACCATGGGCACACACTGCAAGATAGTGTGCTGGTGCAGTTGCCGGATCAGATCATCCTTGTCGCCGAAGTAGCGATAGATGGTGCCGGTGGCAACATTGGCCTTCTTGGCGACTTCCGCAATCGACAGACCATGAAAACCCCGTTCACCCAGCACCTCATGGGCCGCGTTGAAGATGCTCTCTTTTTTATCCAGAATCATCAGTGTGACTTTCGATTGAATGAACGTTCATTCATTCTAGATGGGCATCAAATCAAGTCAAGGCAGCAAGGCGATTTGCGACTGCGATCTGCCTCTTTTCGGCTGGCAGCAGGGGAATAGTGGAAGAAAAGTGCGCAATGTGCTTGAAAAAACAACGAACAGTGTTTCGGTGACAGAAAAGTGTAGACAAACCAGCAACCATCATTAATAATGCGCCCCGTTCGACAGCGTAGCGCCCGTAGCTCAGCTGGATAGAGCGCTGCCCTCCGGAGGCAGAGGTCACAGGTTCGAATCCTGTCGGGCGCACCATCAAAAGTGCGTCGGTTAAACGGGCGTTGTTGTGGAACGAAAACAGCTGTGGTGGCTGTAGCTCAGTTGGTAGAGTCCCGGATTGTGATTCCGGTTGTCGTGGGTTCGAGCCCCATCAGCCACCCCATTTTACAGCTTGTCAGGTACGCGAAGGTGGCGGAATTGGTAGACGCGCTAGCTTCAGGTGTTAGTGCCCCTCGGGTGTGAGGGTTCGAGTCCCTCTCTTCGCACCATACTTGCTGTATGACGAGGATGACCATCAGGTCGTCTTTGTTTTTTTGAAGTAAACTATTTTGAAAGAAATAGCCTCGGTGATTAGCGCAGTCCGGTAGCGCATCTGGTTTGGGACCAGAGGGTCAAAGGTTCGAATCCTTTATCACCGACCACATTTAGAAAAACCTCGCTTCGGCGGGGTTTTTTGCTTTCCGGCCTCCGCTGGGCCAGCACTCTCTCCCTGTTACGTCTGTTTACACTCTATTTGGGCAGCGCGCCCCGCCTTTCGGTTATGCTTCAGCCTCGAGTCACTGACAACCGGATGTCATCGGCCCATTTCAGGCATTTTTCCATGAATAACAAAATTTCCTTTGCTTGCTCTCCCGCCCTGCTGGCTGCCTTGCTGCTGGGTGGCTGTACCATCAAGCCGCCATCCACCGATGTGATGATGGGCTCCATTGCTTCACAACCGCAGGAGGAGCGCTCTCTTTCCCCCTTGCTGACCAGCGGTGATTTTTGCGTTGCGGTGTCCCAACAGAAGGTGTTGGCACAACCTTGCAGCGGAAAAGACGATCAACTGTTCGAGTGGGATCTGGGTGAGTTGCGCCTGCAGGAGCTCTGCCTGCAAGCCAAAAACGACAGCGAAGTGATGCTGGCACCCTGTGACGGTCAGGCGCAGTGGGAGTGGCAGAAAGACAGGCTGTTCAACAGCAAGGTCTCCCGTTGCCTCGATGTGGCCGGGCGACGCCATACCCCCGGCACGCCGCTGCGGCTGGCCGAATGCTACGGTGGAGCGAACCAGAGCTTCAGCTGGCAGCGGCCCAATCCCTGGCTGGAAACACTGAAAAAACAAAGCCTCACATGGTGAGGCTTTGTTGAATCGAATGTCGGGATGAAGAGGATCAGGCTGCGCTGACGCTCTCCAGCTTGAACAGCTTCTCCAGATAGACGGCGACGCCATCTTCGTCGGAGGTGAGGGTCTGCTCGTACTCCGGCAGCGCCATTTTCAGGCGGTCATGGGCGTTGCCCATCACGATGCCGCGCCCCACCATGGTCAACATCTCGAAGTCGTTCATACCATCGCCGAAGGCGATCGCCTCCGACATATCGAACCCGTTCTGCTCCAGCACGGCCCGCACAGCATTGCCCTTGTGCACCCCGGCATGCATTACTTCGAGGCAGTCCGGCAGGGAGAAGGTGACATTGAGCTGATCGCCATAGCGCTGGTTGAGGTGTGCCTCGATCTTCAGCAGTTTCTCGTGGTCGCCGATGTAGAACACCTTGTTGATCTGCTCTTTCGGTTCCTGTTTCAGGTCATCGACCAGGCGGTAGGTGAACCCTGACTCGTCGTGGAACTGCAGCAGCCAGGGCAGCTCCTCTTCCACCACCCAGTCATCACCCTGATAGACATTGAGGTGGATAGAGGGGTCGCGCTCCAGGGCAATCAGTTCGGCGGCGATCTCGGTCGGCAGCGGCTGGTTGAAAATCAGCTGATCCTGTTTGTCATGGACCACGGCGCCATTGGAGGTAATGAGGTAGATGTCCATCCCCAGCGCATCGCGGAAGCTGCGAACGTCAACATGATGACGGCCGGTGGCGACCACGAATTTCACACCTTGTTCTACCAGGCGGTGCAGGGTATCCCGGGTACGGGGAGAGATCTGGTGCTGCTTGTTGAGCAGAGTGCCATCGAGATCGGATACAACTACCTTGAACATCATTACCTCGGCATCGATTGAAAACAGGGGCAGTTTACCTTAGCCCGCACTGTCACCCCATTTATTTAGGGTTACAAAAAATAGCCAGCTCAGAAGCGGGCGAAAAAGTCGACCATCGCGGTCAGGGCGGGCTGGCGCTTGTCATCGGATTCGATAAACAGCTCGTGCCAGGCCCCCTCGATGCGCAGTGGCTTGCCCCCTTCGCACTTGGCCATGGTGCAGAAGCGATCCTGCGCGGCATTGTCCACCACGCTGTCGTCGCCAGCCTGCAGCACCAGTAGCGGGGTTTTGATGGCGCCCGCATCGGCGATGGCGGCATCGGCACCTGTGATCCCCTGATAAATCCAGTGGGCGGTCGCGCCACCCAGCTTGATCTGCGGGTGCTGTTCGTAGAGCTGGCGGAACGCCTGATAGCGGGGCTGGCTGTGAGTCAGCTCGTTATCGGCAAAGCCGTGATCCTGATAGGCGCCCTGACCTGGGCCGTAGGGAGGCTCACCAATCCAGCCGCCGACCGTGCCTATGGTGCTCGCCAATCCCTTGGCCAGCCACTTGGGCAGACCGCCGAGATTGATGCCCAGCATGGGGGAGGAGAGCACGGCCGCCTTGATATCATCCGGCCAGCGCTCGAGATAGCGGGCCGAGATGGCACCGCCCATGGAGTGGGCCAGCAGGAACAGCTTGGCAGGGTGGTCCGCCATGATGATCTGGTCGTGAAACTGCTTCAGATCGACCACATAATCGTCGAACTGGTCGACATATCCCTTCTGCGGGTCATTCAGCATCCGGCCAGACATCCCCTGACCGCGATGGTCGATAAGGTAGAGGCTGTAGCCCTGACGCCAGAGATCCCACGCCAGCTCCTGATACTTGAGGTAGCTCTCGACCCGGCCATTGACGATCAGGATGGCGCGATCGACCTTGGCTTGCCGTAGCGCAGCATAGCGGATGGTCACCCCATCCTTGCCCTTGAACTCTCCTTCCACCGCATGCTGGCGCCAGAAGTCGGGCAGGGTTTGCTGGTAGAGGCTGGGTACATCGGCTTCGCTGGTGAGCTGATAGGTATTGGTCACGGCAAGGGCTCCGGCAGAAAACAGGGTCAGGGCCAACAGGGAAAGAGAGAGGGGTTTCATCAGGCACACTCCTGTTGCCAATGGTGATAAAGGGCGGCGATATCCCCCGAGCAGAGCAGCGCCATGCTGGCTTGCAAGCGAGGCAGGGGCCAGTCCCACCACTGCATCTCTTGCAGCATGAGGATCTGCTCATCGCTGAAACGGCGGCGGATCGGTTGGGCCGGGTTGCCGCCGACTATGGTGTAAGGGGCCACATCTTTGGTCACCACGGCGCGGGTGGCGATGACGGCGCCATCACCTATGGTGATGCCGGGCATGATCATCGCTTCCGAGCCGATCCAGACATCGTTGCCAACCCGGGTGTCCCCCTTGCGCTGAAAGCCGCTGCGGGCCCCTTCGCCAAAGGTGTCGGGATTGAACGGGAAGGTGGAGACCCAATCCAGCCGGTGGCCCTGATTGCCCGCCAGCATGAAGGTGGCGCCCGAGCCGATGGAGCAGAACTTGCCGATGATCAGCCGGTCCACCTCGCCCCAGAGGCCGCTCTCCCAGGTGTCGCGGGTCGAGCCATCGCCGAGCAGGTAGCGGACGCAGTGATCCTCGAATGGCTTGCCGTGGTAGTAGCCGGAGTAGTAGCTGTAGTCGCCGGCCTCTATGTTCGGGTTGGTCAGGTGATCCCGGATGATTTGCGATTCCAGCCAGCTGCCAAAAGGGTTCTCCATCACTCCTCCTGCGGATCGTCCTGTTCGCTCTGCTGCGCCCACCCTTTGCGGGTCAGCTGCATCCGTTGCCACCACTCTTCGTCCGCCAGAATTTCACCGGCCGGACCGAGCTGGGGATAGGGCATCTCTTTCTCTTTGCAGAGTTGGGCATAGATAGGATAACCCCCCTCGAACAGGATGCTGTTCTGCTCCTCCAGCGTGAGCGGGCAGCCGCGTTGATAGCAACCGGCCAGCTCGCGCTGGCGCTGCGCCTCGTAGAGGATGGCGGCAGCAGCCACCGAGACGTTGAGGGATTGCACCATGCCCACCATGGGAATGACGATATGGTGATCGGCCAGGGCCAGCGCCTCTTCACCGATGCCGTGCTTCTCCTGTCCCACCAGAATGGCGGTCGGTTTGGTGTAGTCGATGGCGCGAAAATCGACCGAGCTGTCGGAGAGGTGGGTCGCCAGGATCTGCATGCCGGAGGCTTTCAGCTCGGCTACCGCACTGCCGATATCCGGGTGCAGTTTTACATCCACCCAGTTCTGGCTGCCGCGGGCGGTGCCCTTGCGCTTGTGGATCCAGGTCTTGGGCCAGACGGCGTGTACCCGGTGGATGCCGATGGCATCGGCGGTACGCACGATGGCAGCCAGGTTGTGAGGTTTGTGTACCTCTTCCATACAGACGGTCAAATCGAGCTGACGCTGGGCCAGCATATCGGTGATGCGCTTGAAGCGTTCGGGGGTCATGGTTGTCTCTTAAAAAGCAGCAGGCGGCTTGCGCCGCCTGTGTGATCAGTTCTTTTGCCGGCTCACTTTGAGCACGTTGGGCATGACGCGGATCTTGCGCATGATGTTGGCCAGATGGATACGGCTCTTGGTGGTGATGAGCAGGCTCACCTGATAGACCCGGCCATCCTTCTCCTCGGTACTGATGGCGTGAATATTGGCGCCGGTGGCGGCAATCACGTTGGCCAGCTCGGCCAGCGCACCCTGATGATTGATGATCTCGATGCTGATGCCGGTGCGGAACTCCTGTTCCTGCTCCTTGTCCACTTCCCACTGCACCGGCAAGTACTTGTCCGGCTCTTTGCTGTAGCCCTTGATGTTGCGACAGGCTTCCTGGTGGATCACCAGACCCTTGCCTGGGCTGATATGGGCGATGATGGCATCTCCCGGGATCGGGCGGCAGCAGTTGGCGAAGGTGACCAGCATGCCGTCGGCACCCTTGATCGGCATCTTCTTGCTGCTGGTTTTGGGCTGTTCTTCCGGCGGCAGTTCATCCCCCAGCATGCGACGCGCCACCATCACGCTCATGGCGTTGCCAAGACCCACATCGGCCAGCAGCCCCTGCAGGTTCTCGTGCTTGGTGTCGGCCAGCACCTGTTTGATGCGCGGCTCGGGAATGTCTTCGATATTCTTGGCGCCCAGCGCATGGTTGAGCAGGCGGCGACCCAACACCACCGACTCTTCGGTGCGCAGGTTCTTGAGGAACTGGCGGATCTTGGAGCGTGCCTTGGTGGTCACCACGAAGTTGAGCCAGGCCGCGTTGGGGCGAGCCCCCGGTGCCGTGATGATCTCCACCGTCTGGCCCGAGTGCAGTGGGCTGCTGAGCGGGTAGGGGTGGCGGTCGACCCGCGAACCGACGCAGGCGTGGCCAATGTCGGTGTGCACCGTGTAGGCGAAGTCCACCGGCGTGGCGCCAGCGGGCAACTCCATGATGCGTCCTTCCGGGGTAAAGACGTAGATTTCGTCGGGGAAGAGGTCGGTTTTGACCCCCTCGATAAATTCAAAGGAGCTGCCAGCGCTCTGCTGCAATTCCAGCAGGCTCTGCATCCAGCGCTGGGCGCGGATCTGGGCAGTGGTGCCCGAGCTGTCGCCATCCTGCTTGTAGGCCCAGTGGGCGGCAACCCCTTTGTCGGCCATCTGATCCATGAACTCGGTGCGAATTTGCACCTCCACCGGCACCCCGTGCGGCCCCACCAGCGAGGTGTGCAGCGACTGGTAGCCGTTGGTCTTGGGGATGGCGATGTAATCTTTGAAGCGGCCCGGTCGCGGCTTGTAGAGGCTGTGCATCTGCCCCAGCACCCGGTAACAGGTATCTATGTCCTTCACCTTGACCCGAAAGGCGTAGATATCCATTACCTCATGAAATTGCAGCTCTTTTTTCTCCATCTTGTTGTAGATGGAGAAGAGGTTCTTCTCGCGGCCACTGACCTGATGCTCGATCCCTGCCTCTTTCAGGCGACCGCTAATTTCGCTCTGGATGGAGTCGATGATCTCGCGGCGATTGCCACGGGCGCGGCGCACCGATTCGCGCAACACGCGGGATCGCATCGGATAGAGCGCCTCGAAGCCCAGCTCTTCCAGCTCGTTCTTCATGGTGTGAATACCGAGGCGGTTGGCGATGGGGGCGAAGATTTCGAGGGTTTCCCGGGCGATGCGGCGGCGTTTGTCAGGGCGCAGGGAGCCCAGGGTGCGCATGTTGTGGGTGCGGTCGGCCAGCTTGATCAGAATGACCCGGATATCCTGGGTCATCGCCATCACCATCTTGCGGAAGTTCTCGGCCTGCGCCTCTTTGCGATCACGAAATTTCAGCTTGTCGAGCTTGGAGACCCCGGCCACGAGTTCTGCAACCGCATTGCCGAATTGTTCGGCCAGATCGGCCTTGGTGACAGAGGTGTCTTCGATGACGTCGTGCAGTACGGCGGCCATCAGGGTTTCATGATCGAGGCGCATGTCACCCAGGATTCGGGCAACGGCAACGGGGTGGGTGATATAGGGTTCGCCACTGGAACGCATCTGGCCCTGGTGGGCATCACGGGCCACCACATAGGCTTGCTTGAGCTTCTCAACCTGCTCGGGTGGCAGGTAGGAACTGGCTATTTCTTTAAGGTTTTCAAATAAATACAAGACAGTCCCCGCAGCGGTAAAACGGCAATTCGTGGAATTGAGGGTATAGCCCTGAGTTTGCGAGGTTTTCGAGCGGTTGTAAATGGGGATGAACAGTCGGCACCCGGGCGGGTGCCAACCGGAGGAATAACTTAACCGCGGCCTTCGGCGATGGCAGCAACGGCAGCCAGCTCGGCGGCTTCCTGCTCTTGCTGTTCGTAGCGGTCCTGGGTGTCCATCACTTGATTGTTCACCAGACCCAGCTCGATCTCACGCAGGGCGATCACAGTCGGCTTGTCGTTCTCTTCGTCGACCAGGGGATCTTTGCCTTGTACCGCGATTTGACGAGCGCGGCGCGCGGCGACCAGCACCAGGTCAAAACGGTTACCTACCTGTTTTACAGCATCTTCTACAGTAACGCGTGCCATGCAGGACTCCAGTGTTTGGGCTTTCTGTATTTAGAAAAGCAGTGTTTAAAAATGACGCAAAAGTTTACTTGTTTTTGGCTTACTCTGCCAGTAGCTGTTGCAGCAAGTTTTTTTGAGCCTGTTGCTGGTGACGCATCTCCAGCCGTTGGCACTCAATAATGGACCTGAGCTGGAACAGCGCCTGCTCGAAGTCTTCATTGATAATGACATAGTCATACTCGTCGTAGTGCACCATTTCGGCAATGGCTTTCGCCATCCGGCTGGTAATCACTTCGGCGCTGTCCTGACCGCGCCCAATCAGGCGGCGTTCCAGCTCTTCGCGGCTGGGGGGCAGGATGAAAATGGATTTGGTCGGCATCTGCTCGCGGATCTGGCGGGCACCTTGCCAGTCGATGTCGAGGAATACGTCGATCCCCTTGGCCAGACAGGCTTCGATGGCGGCGCGTGAGGTGCCGTAGTAGTTGCCGAACACTTCGGCCCACTCCAGAAAATCACCGCGTTCGATCAGTGCCTTGAACTCTTCCACCTGAACGAAGTGGTAGTGTACGCCGTGCTCTTCGCCTGGGCGGGTGGCGCGAGTGGTGTGGGAAACCGACAGCTGCATCTTGCCCGCAGCGTTATGTTGGGTCAGCAAGGCATTGAGCAGACTGGATTTACCCGCGCCGCTCGGAGAGGAGATGATATAGAGAGTGCCTTGTTGCGCCATATTATTACCTTTAATCGAAACCGCTGTTTTGGTTGTAGCAGAGACCGCCGTCTTGTGCCCGAAAGGGAGACAGCCAAACGCAAAACGCGGAAAATTCTTGAGTCAGGAGGATGTAAAGGCGGCGAATTTTACCAGAATGCGGCGAATAAAAAAACGGCCGGAATCATATTCCAGCCGATCAAAGTATTCGTAGCTTGCTGCGGGAGCGTAACCCACATCAGCCTGCATTGTGCCTTTGGCTGAGGGCAGAGGCTATCAGGTTATCCCTGCCTGATGGCTCGGAATTCCCGAGGTGCCCTGTCACTACGGCAGCTGACGATCTGCACAGAGGCGGTCGAAGGCGGCGATCACCTGCTCGCTGGTGATTTTTCGCATGGCCTCCGGATCCTTGAGGCGGGTGCGCCAGCTCAATTCGGCCAGCGGCTTGCCGGTCTCCTGCTCGACCAGCTCCTGATAGACGCTGACCACGTAGTCGCGGCACAGATATGGGCCGGTGCGGGCCGGATTGTGGTGGGCATAGAGACCGATCACCGGCGTGCCCACTATGGTGGCCATATGGGTGGGGCCGGTATCGGGGGCCAGTACCAGACTCGCCTCGCCAATCAGCGCCAACAGCTGCTTGAGGTTGGTCTGCCCCACCAGATCGACCGGCTTGCTCTGGCTGAGTTGCCGGATCTCGGCGGCCAGATCCCGCTCCAGCTTGGCCGGCCCGCCACAGAGATAAACCTGAAAGCCCTTGTTGGCGGCGTGATCCGCCAGCGCGGCATAGCCTGCGGCCGTCCAGTTCTTGAAGGCCTTGCTGGCGGCGGCGCAGATCAGCAGGGTCGGTTTGCCGCCAATCTTCTCCTTTGCCCACGCCTGATGATCGGCGCTGATGGGCAGTTGCCAGTCCGGGGTCAGATCCTTGATGCCAAGCTCTTTGGCGAAAGAGAGGAAACCGTCCAGCACATGGGGGGAGGCAGGCGAAGGCACCTTGTGGTTGGTGAACAGCCACTGGCCGTCGTTGGCTCGTTCCCGATCAAACCCGAGTTTGACCTTGGCGCTGATGCCGAGGGTGGCGATGCTGGCTCGCATCGCTGCCTGCAGGTGGAGCAGGGCATCGAATTTGCGCCCCTTGAGGGTCTGCCAGAGATCGCGATAGCCGCGCCATCCCTTGCTCTTGTCGAAGGGGATTACCTCGACCCCGGGCAGATCGGCAAACAGGGTTGCCTCGATTTTGCCGGTGATCCAGGTGATACGGGTCTGTGGCCACTCCCGCTGGATGACGCGCACCAGCGCCAGTGCGTGGCAGCAATCCCCGATGGCGGAGAGCCGCAGGATGCAGATGGAGGAGGGGGGCGTTTGAAATAGCGGCATGTTGTGGCGCACGGCTGGCAAAAAGGGTGGATGGCATTATGCAAACTCCCCTCTGGATTGTAAAATTGCGCGCAATCGTCAGCCGGGATAGGCCGGGCCCAGCGCCATGACCTGTCTTTGCACGTCGTTGATTAAAGGCCACTATTGCGGGCATGCCAGAGCGGCAGCCTCATCGCCAATTGAAAAATTGCGATCCATGACCCACCGAGCGGGATCTCCACGATGCGAGTACAGACCGAACACAACCAGATCTGCTGGTATGCCGAAGGGGCCTTTCGCGACCCCTCTCCCCAGTTATTCGATCCTGCCTGGTGGCAGAACAACCGTCAGGTGGTGGGAACCTCCATCGGGCGGGGGGTGACCTGGTTCGTCAAGGATGAGTCCCGCCATCTGGTGCTGCGCCACTACTATCGTGGCGGCATGGTGGGCAAGGTGGTGCGGGATCGCTTCTGGTTCGAAGGGGTCGAGTCGAGCCGTGCCATGGCCGAATACACCCTGCTGGCCAAGCTGTGTGAGCTGGGGTTGCCGGTGCCGTGTCCGTTTGGTGCCCGCATGGTCAAACAGGGCCCATTCTATCGTGCCGATATCCTGATTGAGCGAATTCGCGGTGCCAAGGATATGGTGGCACTGCTCAAGCAGGGGCCGGTGGCGACCGAGGTATGGCACAAGATAGGTCAGACGGTGCGTCAGCTGCACGATGCCGGGGTCTATCACGCCGATCTCAACAGCCACAACCTGCTGCTCGATAAAGAGGGCAAGGTGTGGGTGATCGATTTTGACAAGGGGGCGATCCGCTCCCCCGGCGAATGGCAGAAGGCCAATCTGGAACGCTTGCTCCGTTCATTCAATAAAGAGTCTCAACTGCATACCAGTTTCCACTTCGTACCGGAGAACTGGCAGACCTTGATGAACGGGTATCAGGGAAAAGCGATCTGACCCTGTTGCTCGGCGTGAACGCCAATGTTACTTATTGAGCAGGTATTCAGATCCTGTTTCGAGGCGCCCCATGGAAATGCTCAAGACACCTTTGGTCGATGTGACTGCCCGGCTTGATCCGGGTCTGCTGTCTGATGCCATGGCGCTGCTGGAGGCGGGGATCTGGAGCTGGTCAGCCCAACATGGACTGCAGCGTGATCCCTCCTGCCTGCGCCTGTTGGGATTGGGAGAGTGCTGGCCGGATGATCTCGGCTGGCTGGATCGGGTGCATCCCGACGATGTTGCCCGGCTGGAAGATGCCCTGCTCGCCTGCCAGAGCGGCCGCAGCAGCGGTCTGCGCCTCGAATACCGCATTCTGCATCATCACGGTCACTACATCCGGCTGGAAGAGCGGATACGTCGTGATGAGCGGGGTTATCTGCTGGGGGTCGTCCGTCACCTCGATCCCGCTGCCGTGCTGGTGGAGGAGCGACATGGCACCGATCCGCTGACCGGTCTGGAGAGCCGTGGCCGTTTCGAGCAACTGCTTGAAGAGCGGCTTGCGACCGAGAGTGGCACTTTCAGTCTGCTGCAGTTTTCGGTCGATCACATGGCCAAAATCCAGCAGTTGTTTGGCGAAGCGGCTTGCGACGCCATGCTGGCCAAGCTGGCGCGTATCGTGCGCCACGAGCTGCGGCGGGAAGATCCCTTCGCCCGCTGGGATGAGGACGGTTTTATCCTGATGCTCTCCCAGACCGAGCGGATGAGTGCGCTGGAGATCGCCGAGCGGCTGCGCCTCGAGATTGCCGATGCCAGCCTGTTGTCACAGCGGCCGGTCACCGTCAGCATCGGGCTGGTGCAGAGTCAGGCTGGCGAGCAGCTCGATCATCTGCTGGCCCGGCTGGCCAGCTGTCACAGTCAGGCCAGACGGGAGCACAACACCGTCGTCGGCTGAGTGCGGTCAGGGTAGGCTGCGCTTGTCACGCTGGCAGACCCAGAGCGAGGCCAGCATCAGCAGGCCGCCGATGGTCAGTCGGGTCAGGTCGGTATCCTTGCCCCAGAGCAGCAGATTGACCAGCAAGCCGGCCGGAATGAGCGCATTGTTCATGATGGCCAGCACTCCGCTGGTGACCAGCGTCGCCCCCTTGTTCCAGAGGAAGTAGCCGAGGCCGGAGGCACCCACCCCCAGCCAGAGCAGAATACCCCACTGCAACCCTGACGTCGGATATTGCGGCTTGCCCAGTAGCCACCAGGCGGGCAGTGCGATCACCAGCGCCCCCAGATAGAAGCAGCCGAACACCGCCAGTTGCGGCGGTTGCTCCGCCTCCCGTGCCAGCAGTACCTTGTAGCCCACCTGACCCAGGGCGAAACAGAGGTTGGCCCCCTGTACCACCATAAATCCCAGCACATAGCTTTCGGTCAGCCCGTCGAAACGGATGACGGCAGCCCCGATCACCGCCAGCAGGGCGCCCCACAGATAGGTGGGCTTGAAGCGCCCTTCCAGCAGGTCGTGGAGCAGGGTGACGTAGATGGGGGTGAAGATGGTAAAGACCAGCACTTCCGGCACCGTCAGCAGCAGGAAGGAGTGGTAGTAGAAGAGATACATGATGCCGAGCTGGATGGCGCCGAGGGCCATCAGCTTGGCCGCCAGATCGGGGCGTAGCCAGCGGCGGCGCAGGAAGGGGAGAAACACCAGACTGGCGAGGGCGATGCGGGTCAGCACCGAGAAGTAGGCATCCACCTGGCCAGCGAGGTAGACCCCGATCAGGCTGAAGGAGAATGACCAGAGCAGGGTGACCCCTATCAAGTAGTTCATGTGTTTGATTTATCGTCAGTTGTCAATTTTAAGGGGGCTATGATGGCCGAGATGGAAGCGGCAATCCAGCGTTTATGGGCGCGATTGCCACAGGTCGGAGCATTTTCCTTTACCGCCAGCAATAGCGAGGGGTCGGCGACCGACTGGAATGGTCGGGGCGAGGGGCGTGTGCAGGTGACCGATCATCAGGGTGGCTTACTCTTTAACGAGCAGGGTCGCTACACCACGCCTCATGGCAGGGAACTCGCCATGCATAACAGCTTCTGGTGGCAGCGTAGCGAGCGGGGGATCCGTCTCTCCCATTTGCGTTATGAGGCGCCGGTCGAACTGTTCGAGCTGCTGCCGCAGGGGGATGGCCGCTGGCTGACCGCCGAACCCCATCTGTGCGGGGCGGATCACTACAGCGCCGAGTTGACCGAGATCGACGGCGGTTTCTTGCTGAGCTGGCAGATCACCGGGCCGCGCAAGAACGAGCGACTCAGCTATCGCTATCTGATCTGACGCCGGCTGGCAGGTATAAAAAAACCGGCGCAGAGCGCCGGTAGCGGGGGACAAATCGGAGGTTTTTAAAACAGTCCCAAAAACAGGAGAGATAGACTCTCGTCACACATTCAGAGATGGACTTCAGGCATTCAGGGCATAGCTCAGCATGGCTTGCAGCTTGCTATCGAAGAACCAGGGCAGCAGTACCATCAGCAGGCCCAGGATCCCGGCCAGCCGCTGGCGATACTGCCAGCCGGCAATCAGTACCAGACCACCGCACAGTGTGGTCAGGATGCCTGACATAGGGAGACCTCGCGCTGCATGCGACGCTGCTGCGCCCACTGGTTCATGGCGACCGAGCCGAGGATCAGGGCCAGAGCAACACCTGTGGTGGGATGGATCTGCTCGCCGAGGAACAGGGCACCCAGCATCACGCCGAACAGCGGTACCAGATAGTTGCTGAAGGAGGCGAACGTCGGGCCGGCCTTCTGGATCAGCGCCATGTAGAGGAAGTAGACCAGACCGGTACAGAGGGTACCCAGCACGGTGATCGCGCTCAGGGCCTGGGTGCTCGGCAGGGTCAGGCTGCCGAGATCAACCATGAATGGGGCGACCAGCAGCAACTGGATTGCCGAGGAGATCAGGATATTGCGGGCGACCACGACCGGATGGTCCTTGGCGAAGCGCTTGATCATCAGCAGGCCGATGGCGAAGCAGCTGGCTCCCAGCAGGATGGCCATGGCACCGAGCAGACCGGCGTTCATGCCCTGGGAGAGTTTCGGCCAGAACAGGGTGAGCACACCGGCAAAGCCGATGATCACGGAAAGCAGGCCGGTTTTGGTGATTCTTTCACCAGAAATAAACAGCGGTGCAGCCAGAATGGTCACAAACGGGATACAACCCATGACCACGGCGGCGATGGCGCTATCCACATACTGTTGGCCCCAGGCGACCATGATGAAGGGGATGGTGGCATCCAGCAGGGCGATCAGCATATAGGTGCGCCACGGGGTGTGCTCACTCTTGAGTCGCATGAACAGGCAGAGCAGACCCAGGGTCAGGCTGCCGCACAGGGCACGACCGGCAGCCACCAGAATGGGGGGCAACTCGGCAACGGCTTGGTGCATGAAAATGAACTGGGAACCCCACAGCAGGCCAATGGCCAGCAATAACAGATAGCTACGCATTTGAATCTCCGATGTATTAAGCCAGCGCATTCTAGGCAATCTGTTACTATGGTAAAAATGAATTGTTGGCATTTAACTATGGCTAATATCGATGGATAGCTCGCTCGCCCGTCTCGACCTCAACCTGCTCGCCGTATTCGACATGCTGATGCAGGAGCGCAACGTCACCCGTGCCGCCGAACGGCTGCATCTCTCCCAATCCACCGTCAGTCACGCCTTGGGGCGGCTGCGGGTGGCGCTGGATGACCCGCTGTTCGTGATGAGTCGGCGCGAGATGATGCCGACCGAGCGGGCCAAGGCGCTGGCAGGGCCGGTACGGCAGGCGCTGGCGATGCTGGAGCAGGGATTGCGGCAGGCCAAAGGGTTTGATCCCGCCACTGCGCGGCGGATTTTCCGTATCGCCACCCCGGGCTCGGTAGAGCACGGGCTGGTGCCGGTGCTGGTGGAGCGGCTCCATCGGCAGGCCCCTCACTGTCGGCTTGAGGTGTGCGAGCTTGCCGACAGCAACTACGAGCGGGAGCTGGAGAAGGGGGAGCTGGATCTGGTGATCGGTTTCGCCGGTGCGAATCACCTCTCACCGCGCTTGTGGCGGGAGGAGTGGTTCAACAACCCGCTGGTCTGCCTGTCGCCCCTTGGCAGCGAATTGCCCGATGTGCTGACTCCGGTCGAGCTGGTGAGCCGTCCCCACATCCACACCTCCAGCTGGGGTCACAGTCAGGCGATGGTGGAGCTCTGGCTGGCCCGCTTCGGGGTGGAGCGGGAGTTGGGCGTACGGTTGCCGAGCTTTATGGCGGTGCCGCCGCTGATGGCGACCGGTCGCTATCTGGTGGTGGTGCCCGAGATGATCGGGCGCCACTTCTGCCGCTACTACCCGCTGCGGATGCACCAGCTCGACCCTGCCATCCCCATCGTCTACCTGATGGCGGGGCACCCGCTCACCGCCCATGACGAGGCGATCGGCTGGTTCAAGAGCCTGCTGCACCAGCTGGTGTTCGACCTCTACGGCGACGATGCGCTCGGTACTCCCGCTCAGCGGATGCTGGCGAAGTAGTCGAGCCCCATGGCGCTTTTCACCTCCGCCAATACCTCATCGGTGATGATGCGAGCCTGCTCGGTGCCCTGATAGAGCAGCTCCAGCAGCATCTTCTTGTCGGCAATGGCCGCGGCACGGCGCTCCCGCATCGGGGCGAGCAGGGTTTGCAGGCAGTCATTGAGCACCTGTTTGCAACGCATATCGCCCAACCCGCCGCGCCGGTAGTGCGCCTTCATTTCGGCGACCAGCGCCTTGTCGGGGTGGAAAGCATCCAGATAGGCGAACACCGTATTTCCCTCCACCTGACCCGGATCGCTCACTTTGAGGTGGTTGGGGTCGGTATACATGGCGAACACCGCCTGTTTGACCTCTTCCGCCGACATGCCGAGCTCTATGGTGTTGCCGAGAGACTTGGACATCTTGGCCTTGCCGTCGATGCCGGGCAGGCGGCCAGTGTCGCTCAGGATCGGCTGGCATTCGGTCAGCACCTCTTTGCCTACTAGAGAGTTGAAGCGGCGGACGATCTCGTTGGTCTGCTCCAGCATCGGCAGCTGATCTTCCCCGACCGGCACGTGGCTGGCGCGAAAGGCGGTGATGTCGGCGGCCTGACTGACCGGATAAACCAGAAATCCGGCCGGCAGCGTGCGTTCGAACCCTTTCTGCTGGATCTCCGCCTTGACGGTGGGATTGCGCTCCAGCCGGGCGACGCTGACCAGATTGAGGTAGTAGCAGGTGAGCTCGGCGAGGGCGGGCAGGGCGCTCTGCAGGCAGAAGGTGGTCTTGGCCGGGTCGAGGCCGACCGCCAGATAGTCGGCCATCACCTCCAGTACGTTGTCGGTCACCTTGGCCGGGTTGTGGCCGTTGTCGGTCAGCGCCTGCAAGTCGGCGATCATCACGAACTGGCGGTAGTGGTGCTGGGCTTCGACGCGCTGGCGCAGGGAACCGACATAGTGGCCGATGTGCAGTTTGCCAGTGGGACGATCGCCAGTCAGGATTACAGGGTTGTGCATGTCACTCTCTCCAGTTGGGTGAGCCGGGAGGCGACAAAGGGATAAAAACAGTTGACCGCCTCTCGGCGGTCACGGTGTTTTCTTTGGGAAATCTTGAATAGAAACGCTGTGCCGCCTGTTTAGGAGCAGCACCACCAGTAGTTGTGATTGAATGCGGTCATGTTCATAGCAAATCAAACTACGCCGGTTTCATTACTTCTGCAAGGGGACGACCAGCAGATCGCAGGGCACCGTATTCATCAGCTGACGGGCGCTGGAGGTGAGCAGACTCCAGAAACTCTGGCGATGGCCGCACACCAGTAGGTCGATCTCGTACTCCTTGACCGCCTGATTGACCCGCTCGCTCAGATCGCCGCAGATCACCAGCTTCTTCTCGATGGGGTAGTCCACCGAAGCGAGGAAGGCCTCCAGCTTCTCTTTCGCTTCGGCGATCACCTGATCCTGCACGTTGTCGATGTCGATATCGATCATCTCGGTGTAGAGATCCTTGAGGTCCACATCGACATGGATAACCGACAGCTTGGCGCCGTTGGAGCGGGCTCTGTCCACCGCCTTGTCGATCACCTTGCGGTTGTCTTCAGAGAGGTCGATCGCGGCCAGAATATGCTTGTAATAGGTTGTTCCACTCATGGGGGTTCTCCTTACCGATCCTTCAGCCCACTATACCAATCTCTGCTGAAACTAAAATGGTGCCTCAGGCACAGTTTTGGGATTTAAATGAGTTTAATGACGTGTGACACAGGGTCAGCCACTCAGTTATTAACCACTATTTGCCTATAAATTAAACAAGAGTTTGACGCCGGTCACACCCCTCGGCTTGCCGATCAGGGGGGAGAGGCATAGGATGGGCCCGTGCTTCGCAATGAACACAAAACAACAAAAAGCATCTGAATACCGCTTTGGGGAGCCACGTGCTCCCTTTTGTTTTTCTGCCTCAATTCCCGCGGCTTTTCTGACTGATAGCGATCCGGCATCAAGTTAATCTCTTTCGATTTGGTTATGCTGTAGCCAGTTTCTTTGGAGGCCTTCCCATGATCATTCATCCCCAGATTCAAGGTTGTGTTGCCCGCAACTGTCACCCCATCGGCTGTCGCGCCGCCGTGCAGCAGCAGATCGAACGTATCAAGGCCGCTGGCCCGTTCAACGGCCCCAAGCGGGTGCTGGTGCTGGGGGCTTCCTCCGGGTTTGGACTGGCGTCGCGCATTGCGCTCGCCTTTGGTGCCGGTGCCGACACCATCGGCATCTCGTTTGAGCGGGGCCCTTCCGACAAAGGATTGGGCAGCGCCGGTTGGTACAACAACATCTGGTTTCGCAAGGAGGCGGAGCAGGAGGGGCGTATCGCCATCAACCTGATCGGTGATGCCTTCTCTGATGGCATGCGCCAGCAGGCCATCGACACCATCCGCCAGCAGCTGGGGCAGGTGGATCTGGTGATCTACTCGCTGGCGAGCGGCATCCGGGTGCTGCCCGATGGCACGCAGGTGCGCTCTGTGCTCAAGACCACCGGCCAGCCATTCAGCGGCTGGGGGCTGGATCTGGAGCGCGATACTCTGGTGCAGCAGTCACTGGCGCCAGCCACCCCGGAGGAGATCCGCGATACCGTCACCGTGATGGGGGGCGAGGATTGGCAGCTCTGGATGCAGGCATTGCAGCAGGCCGGTTGTCTCGCTCCCGGCGCGCAAACCGTGGCCTACTCCTATATCGGCCCCGAATCCACCTATCCCCTCTATCGGGATGGCACCATCGGTTATGCCAAGGAGCATCTGCATGCCACCGCCGAGACCATCAACCTGCAACTGGCCGAGATTGGTGGCCATGCCTGGGTGTCGGTCTGCAAGGCGCTGGTGACCAAGGCGAGCGCCTATATTCCGGTGTTGCCGGTTTATCTCGGCTTGTTGATGGAGGTGATGAAGGAGCGCGGTGTGCACGAAGGCTGCATCGAGCAGATGCAGCGACTGTTCGCCGCCAAGATGTACGGGCCCAATGGGGTGGTGGCCGATGGTAACCGGCTGATCCGGATGGATGACCACGAGCTCGACCCGGCCATTCAGGCCGCCGTTTCGGCGCTCTGGCCCAAGGTGACACCGGACAATTTCCACGGGCTGGGGGATTTTGCCGGGCTGCGCCAGGATTTCATGCAGCTCAACGGCTTCGAGCTGCCGGGCGTCGATTATGCTGCGCCGGTGGATGTCGCCTCCCTTGGCGAGCTGACCCCCTGAGCTGAAAGAAACGGGATCTCCCTCTCGTTGGCGGGTTGATTCGCGGCGGGAGTGTGGCGACAATCGATACCAAATCACTGAGGAGAAACAAGATGCTGGCCCAAGCCATGATCGAGAAGTTGAACGAGCAGATTAACCTGGAGTTCTACTCCTCCAATCTCTATCTGCAGATGAGCGCCTGGTGCGAAGACAAGGGCTTTGAAGGGGCGGCGACCTTCCTGCGCCAGCACGCGGTCGAGGAGCGCCAGCATATGGAGCGTCTGTTCACCTACGTGAGCGAGACCGGCGCCATGCCCAAGCTGGGTGCCATCGATGCCCCTCCCCACGAGTTCAAGTCGCTGGGTGACGTGTTCCGTACCACCCTGGAGCACGAGTATCACATCACCAAGTGCATCAATGGTCTGGCCCACGTAGCCTTCACCACCCAGGACTATTCCACCTTCAATTTCCTGCAGTGGTATGTGGCCGAGCAGCATGAAGAGGAGAAGCTGTTCAAGAGCATCGTCGACCGTCTGGGTCTGGTGGGTGAAGATGGCAAAGGCCTCTACTTCATCGACAAGGAGCTGGCCGAGCTGGCCAAGGGCGCCCCTGCCAGCATCATGGACAGCAACGCCTGATAGTCGTGGACACTTAGTGTTCAGCCAGTACAATAACGGCCCTTTTAAGGGCCGTTATTTATTCTGGTGGGCAGCCACTATGGTTGTGTTCCGTCAGAGGCAATCTCGGTTCTGGCCAGGTGCCGTTTCTATTTTGATAAGTGAGTGATGATGAAGCAGGTCGATGTGGTGGTGATCGGGGCCGGTGCGGCCGGATTGATGTGTGCGGCGCAGGCGGGCTACCGTGGTCGCTCCGTGCTGGTGCTCGATAACGCCAAGAAGCCGGGCCGCAAGATCCTCATCAGTGGCGGTGGCCGCTGCAACTTCACCAACCATCAGGCGGGCGCTCACGCCTACCTGTCGGAGAATCCCCACTTCAGCAAGTCGGCGCTGGCTCGCTACACCCAGCAGGACTTTATCGATCTGGTGGACCGCCACGGGGTCAACTATCACGAGCGCACCCTGGGGCAGCTGTTCTGTCTCGAGAGTGCCAAGGATATCGTCGATGTGCTGCTTACCGAGTGTGACTGGGCCGGGGTGACCCTGCAGTTCCAGACCGAGATCCTCACCGTCAGCAAGCAGGACGAAGGCTTTGTGTTGACGACCAGCAAAGGTGAGATCGGCTGTCACTCGCTGGTGATGGCGACTGGCGGTCTCTCCATGCCCAAGCTGGGTGCTACCCCTTACGGCTTCAAGCTGGCGGAGCAGTTCGGCCTCAAGGTGCTGCCGACCCGCGCCGGTCTGGTGCCCTTTACCCTCCATCAGGCAGAGAAAGAGGCGTTCGCCGATCTGGCGGGCATCAGCCTGCCGGTCGCGGTGACCGCCGAGGATGGCACCCGCTTCAAGGAGGCGATGCTGTTCACCCATCGCGGCCTCTCCGGCCCCGTCATCCTGCAGATCTCCTCCTACTGGCATGCGGGTGAGAAGATCCACATCAACCTGCTGCCGGAGCTGGATATTCCGGCCGCCCTGCGTGAATGGGCGCAGGCTCACCCGGCGCAGGAGCTGAAAACCGTGCTGGGGCGCGAGCTGCCCAAGCGCTTCGTCGACAAGCTGGTGGAGCTGGGCCAGCTGGTCAGCAAGCCGATGCGCCAGTACAACGAGCGGGAGCTGGAAGCGGTGGCCAATTTGCTGGGTGACTGGCAGATCCTGCCCAACGGCACCGAGGGGTATCGCACCGCAGAAGTGACCCTGGGTGGCGTCGATACCAACGAGCTCTCCTCCAAGACCATGGAGGCACGCAAGGTGCCCGGCCTCTACTTCATCGGCGAGGTGGTGGATGTGACCGGCTGGCTCGGTGGCTACAACTTCCAGTGGGCCTGGTCCTCCGGCTGGGTGGCCGGTCAGTACTGTTGATGTCACAGGGGCTGGTTTATCCGGCCCCGATTTATTGGTCAGGATTAGGGTGATCGGTCGGGTTGCCGCAAGGGGGCGCAGATGCTTGAGAATCAGATGATGTTGTTGGCGGTGTTCGAACGGGCGGCGCTGATGCTGATGACCCTCTTCTTCCTGACCCGCACCCGGCCGTTCCAGCGGCTGTTCCAGAAGCGGGATCACACCCCGGCGGAGCTGGTGCTGGTGGCCTCCATCTTCGGCCTGTTTGCGGTGTTCAGTACCTACACCGGCATTCCGGTAGAGGGGGCGCTGATCAACGTGCGGATCATTGCCATCATCTCCGGCGGCATTCTGTTTGGCCCCTGGGTCGGCATTCCGGCCGGGGTCATCTCCGGCCTGCACCGCTACCTCATCGATATGGATGGTCACACTTCCATCCCTTGCCTTATCGCCAGCATCATCGCCGGGCTGCTCGCCACCTGGTTGCACCTGCGCTGTCGAAAGTCGCGGCTCTGGCTCTACGGCATTCTGGCGGGGATGCTCTGCGAAGGGCTCACTATGTTGCTGATCTGGCTGCTGACCGAGCCCCACGAAGTCGGGGTGGAGATCGTCAACCATATCGCCTATCCGATGATCGCCGGGGCGCTCTGCATCGGCCTTATCATCAAGCTGGTGCAGGATCTGGATGACGAGAAGGAGCTGATTGCCGCCAAGCAGGCCAAGCTGGCGCTCGATATCGCCAACAAGACGCTGCCCTTCTTCCAGAACATCGATCGCCACTCCCTCAGTCAGGTGTGCGATGTGATCCGGCGCGACATCAGCGCCGATGCGGTGGCCATCACAGATACCCATGACGTGCTGGCTTATGTCGGTGTGGGCAAGGACTATTACGAGCTGGATGAGCACCACGCCATCAGCGGCATGACCCAGCAGGCGGTGCTGCTCGACCAGATCATCATCAACAACGATCTGCGCCAGTATCACCTCTCCGATTTCCACTCGGTCATCATTATTCCGCTGCGGGAGAACGGCTCGGTGAGCGGCACCCTCAAGATCTACTACCGCCGCACCCACAGCATCACCAGCTCGCTGCGGGAGATGGCGGTGGGCCTCTCCCAGCTTATCTCCACCCAGATGGAGGTGTCGCGCATCGAGCAGCTCAAAGAGATGACCCGCAAGGCGGAGTTCACCGCGCTGCAGAGCAAGATCAACCCGCACTTCCTGTTCAATGCCCTCAACGCCATCTCATCCTTGATCCGCATCCGGCCCCAGCAGGCACGCCAGCTGATCGCCAATCTGGCGGATTACCTGCGCTACAACCTCAACAAGGGGGATGAGCTTATCGACATTCAGGAGGAGCTGCAGCAGGTGCGCGACTACGTGGCCATCGAGCAGGCCCGCTTCGGCGACAAGCTGGAGGTGGTATTCGAGGTGGACGACGTGCACATTCAGGTGCCGAGCCTGCTGTTGCAGCCGCTGGTGGAAAACGCCATCCTGCACGGCATCCAGCCCCGCAGCGCGCCGGGCCGGGTCACCATCGAGGTGAAACAGCTGGCGGGCGGCATCCGGGTATCGGTGCGCGATACCGGTTACGGCATCAGTCAGGCGGTGATCGACGGGGTGGCTGCCGGGCGGGTGGAGAGCCGCAGCATCGGCCTGATGAACGTGCATCAGCGGGTCAAGCTGCTCTATGGCGACGGCCTGCACCTCAAGCGGCTGGAGCCGGGTACCGAAGTGAGTTTCTATCTGCCGGATCAGGAGTCGATGCCATGTTGAGAGCCATCACTGTTGAAGACGAGTCGCTGACTGGAGAGGCGTTGTCATGCTGAAAGCGATCATAGTGGAAGACGAGTATCTGGCTCGCGAAGAGCTGATCTATCTGGTGAATCAGCACAGCCAGATCGAGATAGTGGCGAGCTTCGAGGATGGGCTGGAGGCGTTCAAATACCTGCAGGATCACGAGGTGGATGTGGTGTTTCTGGATATCCAGATCCCCTCCATCGATGGCCTGCTGCTGGCCAAGAACCTGCACAAGTCGAGCCATCCGCCCCACATCGTCTTCGTTACCGCCTACAAGGAGTTTGCGGTGGAAGCGTTCGAGCTGGAGGCGTTCGACTACATCCTCAAGCCCTACAACGAGCCCCGCATCATCAATCTGCTGCAAAAGCTCGAGCATGCGGGCAAGTCGCAGCCAGCCTCCACGGGGGAGGCGAGCGGCGAGGGGAGCAGCCCGCACAATCGCACCGTCAATCTGGTGAAGGGGGAGCGCATCATCGTCACCCCCTGCGAGCAGATCTACTACGCGGAAGCCGACGAGAAGCTCACCTATGTCTACACCCGCGATGATCGCTACGTGATGACCATGACCATCAGCGAGTTTGTCAGCCGGCTGCCGGCCGAGGGCTTTTTCCGTTGCCACCGCTCCTACTGCGTCAACATCAACAAGATCCGCGAAATAGTCCCCTGGTTCAACAGCACCTATCTCATCCGGCTCCATGATCTGCCGTTCGAGGTGCCGGTCAGTCGCAGCAACATCAAGGCGTTCCGTCAGCTGATGCGGCTCTGATTGTCATTCATTCCCGCCGATCTGCATTTCATGCCTTAATCGATCGGCGCGAGCTGCGTCTTGCCTATAGTGGCCTCAATTTCCTTAAGGCCATCGACCGAGACGCATCATGACCAAAGAGATGAACCGCACCCGGTACCTGACACTAATCGGTACCATCATCACCCAGTTTGCACTGGGTTCTGTCTATACCTGGAGCCTGTTCAACGCCCAGCTCTCCGACAAGCTGGACGAGCCGGTGAGTCAGGTTGCTTTCGCCTTCGGCCTGCTCAGCCTGTCGCTGGCGGTCGCCTCCTCCATGGCGGGCAAACTGCAGGAGCGGTTCGGGGTGCGCAACGTGACCCTGGGGGCTGGCGTGCTGCTCGGCATCGGTTTCTTCCTCACCGCTCATGCTAGCAATCTGGCGATGCTCTACCTCTGCGCGGGTATTCTGGTCGGTTTTGCCGACGGTACCGGCTACCTGATGACCCTCTCCAACTGCGTGAAGTGGTTCCCGGAGCGCAAGGGGCTGATCTCCGCCTGCTCCATCGGTGCCTATGGTCTCGGCAGTCTCGGTTTCAAATATATCAACCTGCTGCTGCTCTCCAGCTCCGGCCTTGAGACCACATTCCAGCTGTGGGGCTTGATTGCGATGTCCATGGTGCTGGTGGGTGGCATGCTGATGAAGGATGCGCCCAAGCAGGCTGCTTCCGTACAGCAGAGTGAGAGCCGTGACTTCACTCTGGCCGAGGCGATGCGCAAGCCGCAGTACTGGATGCTGGCGCTGATGTTCCTCACCGCCTGCATGAGCGGCCTCTACGTCATCGGCGTGGCCAAGGATATCGGCGAGAAGATGGTGGGTCTGCCAGCAGTGGTGGCTGCCAATGCCGTCGCCATCATCGCCATGGCCAACCTGGGGGGCCGTCTGGTGCTGGGGATCCTCTCCGACAAGATGTCCCGCATCCGGGTCATCACCATCGCCCAGCTGATTACCCTGGCGGGCATGGCGCTGCTGCTGTTTGTACCGCTCAATGCCAACCTGTTCTTTGTGGCGGTCGCCTGTGTGGCGTTCAGCTTCGGCGGCACCATCACCGTCTACCCCTCGCTGGTGAGCGACTTCTTCGGTCTCAACAACCTGACCAAGAACTACGGTGTCATCTATCTGGGCTTTGGTCTGGGCAGCATCATCGGCTCCATCGTGGCCTCTCTGTTTGGCGGCTTTATGGCGACCTTCCACCTGATCCTGGTGTTGCTGGTGGTGGCGCTGGTGCTCTCCCTCACCATCCGCCTGCCGGCACCGGTAGCGGTGGAGCGGGCCTGATAAGCCTCCCTGCCATAGCAAGCAAAAACAGAGACCCGGGCCATGCCCGGGTCTTTGCATTTCCGATGCTCGATCAGCGTGGCGCTAGCCCCAGCAGCTGGCGGGCCTGACGGCAGCTCTCCTCCACCGTTGACCAGTCGTCATCGGTTACCGTGATGTGGCCCATCTTGCGGCCGGGGCGGGGTTCGCCCTTGCCGTAGAGGTGCAGATGCAGGCCGGGCAGCGCCAGCAGGGCAGCCCAGTCGGGCGTGCCGTTTTGCCAGAGATCCCCCAGCAGATTGATTAACAGGGCGGGGCGCACGGCGATCTGCTCTGGCAGCGGCAGATCGCACAGGGCGCGCACCTGCAACTCGAACTGGCTGCATGCGGCGTTGTCGAGGCTGGGGTGACCCGAGTTGTGGGGGCGGGGCGCCAGCTCGTTGACCAATAGCCTCCCCTCCACCAGAAAGAACTCCACCGTCAGCACCCCCACGTAGTCGAGGGCCGCGATCAGTCGCTCAGCGATTCCTTTGGCTTCGCTCTCCAGCGTTGGCACGTTGGCAGGGGAGCGGGTCTGATCGAGGATGCCGCCGCTGTGCCAGTTCTGCACCAGTGGCAGGGCGCTGATGGCACCATTCGGACTGCGGGCCAGGGTCAGGGCAAACTCCCCCTCCAGCGCCAGCCGTTGTTCCAGCACGCAGGGCACGCCACTGGCTGCCAGCGCCGTCGCCAGCTCATCCAGATCGCTCACCTGCCACTGCCCCTTGCCGTCGTACCCCTCGCGGGCCGTCTTGAGGATGGCAGGGAAGAGTTCGCTGGCCTGTGCGGGGATAGGCTCTTCCGGCAGTAGCGCCAGATAGGGGGCGACCCGGATGTTGGCTCCGCGCAGAAAGGCTTTCTCCTCGCGGCGATCCTGACAGATGCGCACCGCGCTGGCGCCCGGGCGTACCGGCTTTTGTTTTTCGAGCAGGGCGAGGGTGGTGGCGGGCACATTTTCGAATTCGCAGCTGATGGCCTCGCAGCGGCTGGCCAGCTCGTGCAGGGCGGTCGGGTCGTCATAGGGGGCGACAATATGGTGATCGGCGGCGGCACCGGCGATGCTGGCGGGGTCGGGATCAAGCACCACCACCTTATAGCCGAGCCGATGGGCGGCCATCACGAAGTAGCGGCCAAGCTGGCCGCCACCGAGCATGCCGAGGGTGGCGGGGGGCAGGATCATGTCGGCTCCTCCAGCGTGAGGGCAAGCACCCGGTTGCGCTCGTGGGTGCGGAAGTCGTCGAGCTGCTGCCGGTAGCGGGGGGCGTCGCCGTCTTGTGCAACGGAGAGCAGAGAGACAGCAAACAGGGCAGCGTTGGCGGCCCCCGCCTCGCCGATGGCGAAGGTGGCGACCGGCACCCCTTTGGGCATCTGCACGATGGAGAGTAGCGAGTCCATCCCCTTGAGATGACGGGAGGGGATAGGCACCCCCAGCACCGGCAATGTGGTCTTGGCGGCGACCATACCCGGCAGGTGGGCGGCTCCACCGGCCCCGGCGATGATGGCGCGCAGGCCGCGCTCGCGGGCAGTGGCGGCATACTCGAACAGCAGATCCGGGGTGCGATGGGCTGAGACCACCTTAGCCTCGTAGGGCACGCCGTGCTCCTTGAGGATACGGGCGGCGGCCTGCAGCACGGGCCAGTCGGAGTCGGAGCCCATTACCAGGCCGATCAGGGGAGGGGTGTTCATTTTCTCTGAATCCTTACTGTTAAACGTTTGCTTTTGGTAAACAAAAAGAGCCGGCAAGCCGGCTCAGAATTTCTCGGGTCGCACGATTTCGACCGGTTGCAGAAAGGCGATCATGGCGTAGTCGGGGTAGTAGCGACTCTGCAGGTGGGCCAGCAGCCGCTCCGCCTGCTCCCGACTGCAGATGGCCTCCAGCCGGATGTTGCCGCTCTCGCTCCAGCTGGCGTTGCGCTCACCATGATCGCCACGACCGCGGGCATCTGTGATGGTGTAGCCGCGCAGCCCCTCGCGGGTGAGGGTGCGCAGCAGGGTCGGCTCCAGATTGGCTTCCGTAATGACGGTCAGCAGGGTGCGGGTCTCGGTCTGCATGTGGCTACTCCGTGAAGTGGCGGGCCCAGCTGTGGTAGAGCGGGATCCCCAGCATGATGTTGAACGGGAAGGTGACCCCCAGCACGGCGCTGAGGGACAGCCCCGGGTTGGCCTGAGGTACGGCGATGCGCATGGTGGCCGGCACTGCAATATAGGAGGCGCTGGCCGCCAGGGTAGCCAGCAGGGTCAGGCCGCCGCGAGATAGCCCCATCAGCTGGCCAGCCGCCAAACCCAGTCCCGCCGAGGCGAGCGGCATCAGCAGGGCGAAGCCGAGCAGGAACAGGCCGTGGCGGCGCAGATCCTGACACTGGCGGGCGACGATCAGGCCCATCTCCAGCAGGAACAGCGCCAGCGCCCCCTTGAACAGGTCGACAAACAGCGGTTTGAGCGGGGCAATTCCGTCCGGCCCGGCCAGATAGCCGATGGCCATGCCGCCCAGCAGCAGGGTCACCCCTTTGCCGAGGAAGGTCTCGTGGGCCAGCATGCGCCAGCGGGTCTCGCGACTGATGCCGCGGGCCAGCACTATGCCCACCAGAATGGCGGGGATCTCCATCACCGCCAGGAAGATGGAGAGCTGGGATTCAAAGCTGATGCCCCGCTCGGTGAGCCAGTTCACCCCGACCGCAAAGGTGGCCACGCTGACCGAACCATAGTGGGCGGCGGTGGCGGCTGCATCCACCCGGTTCATCTTGAGGCGCAGCACAGCAAAGCCGAGCAGGGTCTGCACCACGCCGAGCAGGATCACCAGCGCCAGTTGCGGCAGCAGAGGCTGCAGGGATTGCTGGGCCAGACCGACGCCGCCCTTGAGGCCGATGGCCAGCAGCAGAAAGAGAGAGAGGGTGTCGTAGAGGGCAGGAGGCAGTTTGAGCTCGGAGCGCACCAGACCGGCCAGCAGACCAAACAGAAAGAAGAGTACAACAACGTCCAGCATGATGGTTCGCAGGGCAGTTCAGATAATGGTTGCATGCTAGAGCCCGCAATGTTTCGATAAAATCAGATTCTCGCTGATGGTTGTTCGGTAAAAACTGATAGGGAACGGCATGCTCAACTACAAACAGCTCTACTACTTCTGGCATGTGGCGCGCAGTGGCAGTGTGACGCAGGCCGCCGAACAGCTGCATCTCACGCCGCAGACCATCAGCGGTCAGGTGGCCGAGCTGGAGCAGTCCCTCGGGGTGGCGCTGTTCAACCGGGTGGGGCGGCGTCTGGTGCTGACCGCTGCGGGTCGGCAGGCGCAGGAGCAGGCGGGGGCCATTTTCTCGCTCGGCGCCGAGCTGGAGCACACCCTGCGCCACGCCAGCCAGGAGCTGACTATGCAGGTGGGGATCGCCGATTCGGTACCCCGCACCCTGGCGTTCGAGCTGCTGGCTCCCGCCATGGCGCTGGCGACCCCATTGCGGCTGGTGTGCCACGAAGAGCGGGCCGAGCAGCTATTCAGCGAACTGGCCCGCCACAAGCTGGATATGGTGCTGATCGATCGCCCGCTCCCTCCCGACAGCGGCGTGCGTGGCTATAACCACGCGCTGGGGCGCAGCCCGCTGGCGCTGTTTGCCAGCCCCGAGCTGGCGGCGCGGGCGCGGGACGGCTTTCCCGCCTCGCTGGAGGGGCTGCCGTTGCTGATCCCCGGAGAGAAGTCTGCCACCCACGATCGGCTGCTGGAGTGGTATCGCCAGCAGGGCATTCATCCCCATCTGGTGGGGCAGTTTGATGACTCCACCCTGATGAAGTCGTTCGGCAAGGCGGGGATGGGGATCTTCCCGGCGCCGCTGGCGATGGCTGACGAGATTGGTCGCCTCTACGGAGTGGAGCGGATTGCGACTCTGAGCGATGTTACCCTCTCTTATTATCTGGTCTCGGCAGGGCGCCATCTCTCTCATCCCGGGGTGCAGGCGGTGATGGAGGGGGCTCAACAGCGGCTGGCGGCGCTGGCGGGCAACAAATAGAAATCTGGATGGCTATACATCCAGCTTGGCTCTGCCTATAATCCTCCCGCTTTGGCGCATCATGCTTAATAGGGAATCCGGTGAGAATCCGGAGCTGGCGCGCAGCGGTAAGGGGGAACGAAGCGACATCAGGGCACTGCCGTCAGGCGGGAAGCCGTCGCCGTAGGCTATCAGCCCCCGAGCCCGAAGACCTGCCAGAGTTCGTATTTCGGGCCGAGAGAAACCGGCCACGAAGTAGATACTTACGCGAACTTAAGGATCTCTCATGTCGAAGAAATTTCTGGCGGCTGCCCTGTTGCCGACGGCGGCGTTTGCCCAGCAGCTGACCATTCCCGTCAATCCCACCATGGTGGTGACCGCTACCCGCGTCGCCCAACCTGCCTCCAGCGTGCTTGCCCCGGTCAATGTGGTGACCCGGGACGAGATCGATCGCCTGCAAGCCCAGACCGTGACCGATGTGGTCAAGACCCTGCCCGGTGTGGAAGTGGTCAGCAATGGTGGCCGAGGCCAGCTCAGCTCGCTGCGGGTGCGTGGTGGCACCTCTTCCCAGACGCTGGTGCTGGTGGATGGGGTGCGCAGTGCCTCCCTGACCGCCGGGATGACCGAACTGAACAATCTGCCACTCAATCAGGTGGAGCGCATTGAATACATTCGTGGCCCACGCGCCACCATTTATGGTTCTGATGCCATCGGCGGGGTGATCAACATCATTACCCGTCCCGACAAGGGGACAAATCAGCACAAGTTCAATATCGGTGTTGGTTCCCATCAACAGCGTCAGGCCGCTTTCAGTAGTGCCAGCCAGGTAGGTGAGGCGGGTCAGCTCAAGGTGGCTGGCGGTTTTGATGATGAAGAGGGTTACAACGTACACCCCTTGCCCGGCATCAACGATGGTGACCGTCACGGGCATCAGGGCTACAACGCCATGCTGGACTACCAGCAGGCGCTCGGTAGCAATTGGGATCTGTTCGGTACAACCCGCTGGTTCCGCAATGTCGCCCAGTACGACCGCTCTTCTGCGGCTTCCGCCTGGGGGCCTGCCACCCGTCAGCGCAACGAGACCTGGACTGAAAACCAGAGCTATCAGCTGGGGTCGCGCTATCACGATGATCGCTATCTGAGTGAGTTGCGTGGCGCCTTCTCCAAACAGGATGCGTACGACTATCAGGACAACAGTGGCCGCGATCAGGCCAATACCCGGACCTACACCCGCCAGTACAGCCTGAACTGGGTCAACAGCTTGAAATTGAGCGAGAGCTGGACGCTGGGAGGCGGGGCCGATTGGCAGAGTGATCGACTGGATGATCGCTCCCGCTCCTCCGGCTCCACGTATCCGGTCGACGCCAAAGAGCGCGACAACACCGGCCTCTATGCCCTGGCCCAGTTTGACAACCAGATATGGCAGGGTGAGCTGAGCGGCCGTAGCGATGACAACGAACAGTATGGCCGCCACAATACCTGGCAGACCGGCGCTGGCTGGCGCTTTGCGGAAGATTACCGCCTGAGTGCCCGTTACGGTACCGGTTTCCGCGCCCCGACCTTTAACGATCTCTACTATCCGGGTTCTGGCAATCCCAACCTGAAGCCGGAAGAGTCGAAGAGCAGCGAGCTGATGCTTGACGGTCAAACTGCGGGTGTCGAGTGGCGTATGACCGGTTATCGTAATGATTTCGAGCAGATGATCCAGTGGGCCCCTAATGGTAATGGTGGGTCATCACCACAAAACGTTGGTAAGGCTCGCATTGAAGGGGTCGAGCTGGAAGGGGAGTTTGATACCGGCTGGTTGAGTCATAGAGTCTCTGCCGAGTACAAGGATCCCAAAGACAAGGTGACCGATAAACAGTTGCAGCTGATCTCCCGCAAAGGGGCCAAGTGGATTACGCAGGCGCAGTGGCAGCAGTTTGACGGCTCGTTGAGCTGGATCTATCAGGGGGAGCGCTATGGCAATGTGGCCAATACCACCGAACTGGGTGGTTACAGCCTCTGGAATCTGGCCGTTGGCTACAAGGTGACGCCGGCACTCAAGGTATCGGGCAAGATCAACAACCTGCTGGACAAGCACTATCAGACGGCGGTGGGTTACCCTGCCGATGAGCGCGCTTACTACGTAACAATGGATTACTCACTCTAAGCCGGACCCGGCCACACGGAAAAATCAGGGGCCCTGCCATTGGCAGGGCCTTTTCTATTGGCGGCAGGCGGGAGTATGATCGCCGCCTTGCACCAAAGGGGAGCTCAAGTGGCCAATATTCTCGTGTTTGATTCCGGTATGGGTGGCCTGACCATCTACCGCGAGATCCGCCGCGTTCTGCCGGCACACAACTATTTCTACTGCTTCGACAACGCCAACTTCCCCTATGGTGAATTGAGCGAGCCCGCTCTCATCGCAGCCTGTTCCCGCTTGGTGACCACCATGGTGGCCCGTCATCAGATCGATTTGGTGGTGATTGCCTGCAACACGGCCAGCACCATAGCGCTGCCGGCTCTGCGTGAGGCACTGGATATTCCCGTGGTGGGGGTGGTGCCTGCCATCAAGCCCGCCGCCGTGCAGACTCGCAACGGTTGTATCGGTCTGCTGGCTACACCGGGCACCGTCAGCCGCGACTATACCCACGAACTGATCGCCCAGTTTGCCCCCGGCAAGCGGGTGTTGCTCAAGGGCACCACCGAGCTGGTTATAGAAGCCGAACACAAGCTGGCGGGCCTGCCGGTCAACATGGCGTTGCTGCGTGAAGTGCTGGCTGACTGGCTGGAGGGGGAAGAGCAGCCGGATACGCTGGTGCTCGGTTGTACCCACTTCCCGCTACTCAATGAAGAGATTGGGCATCTGATGCCGCAATGCCAGCTTATTGACTCGGGCAGTGCCGTTGCCAAACGGGTGGCCTGGTTGCTGAGCAATGGCGGGCATGCCACCGTGCAGCCTGTACATATAGAAGAGGTGATTGCCAGGGCTTACTGTACCCGGCTGGATGGGGAGGCCCAAAAACTGACAGCCCCCTTGCAAGCATGGGGGCTGTCATCACTGGAAGAGGTGAAGTACTGACGAGCGGTTAGGCGTCAGTTTCGCTACCTTCTCTTTCCTCTTTATCACGTTTGTCATTCGCTTCACGCACCTTGAGGGTGCGCTGCTGATACTCTTTGTCATTCAAAGCGGCAATCGCCTTGGCGGCATCGGCGGCGGGCATCTCCACGAAACCGAAACCTCTGCGC
>NZ_CP077221.1:3127500-3172500 GCF_019046985.1 Aeromonas sp. FDAARGOS 1417
ATGCTGTCTCCACCCGAGACTCAGTGAAATCGAATTCGCCGTGAAGATGCGGTGTACCCGCGGCTAGACGGAAAGACCCCGTGAACCTTTACTACAGCTTGGCACTGAACATTGAACCTACATGTGTAGGATAGGTGGGAGGCTTTGAAGGCGTGACGCCAGTTGCGCTGGAGCCGTCCTTGAAATACCACCCTTGTATGTTTGATGTTCTAACGCAGGGCCCTGAATCGGGCTCGCGGACAGTGCCTGGTGGGTAGTTTGACTGGGGCGGTCTCCTCCCAAAGAGTAACGGAGGAGCACGAAGGTTGGCTAATCCTGGTCGGACATCAGGAGGTTAGTGCAATGGCATAAGCCAGCTTAACTGCGAGACGGACAGGTCGAGCAGGTACGAAAGTAGGTCATAGTGATCCGGTGGTTCTGAATGGAAGGGCCATCGCTCAACGGATAAAAGGTACTCCGGGGATAACAGGCTGATACCGCCCAAGAGTTCATATCGACGGCGGTGTTTGGCACCTCGATGTCGGCTCATCACATCCTGGGGCTGAAGTCGGTCCCAAGGGTATGGCTGTTCGCCATTTAAAGTGGTACGCGAGCTGGGTTCAGAACGTCGTGAGACAGTTCGGTCCCTATCTGCCGTGGGCGTTGGATGATTGAAGGGAGTTGCTCCTAGTACGAGAGGACCGGAGTGAACGAACCTCTGGTGTTCGGGTTGTCACGCCAGTGGCACTGCCCGGTAGCTAAGTTCGGAATCGATAACCGCTGAAAGCATCTAAGCGGGAAGCGAGCCCTGAGATGAGTCATCCCTGACCCCTTGAGGGTCCTAAAGGGCCGTTGGAGACCACAACGTTGATAGGTGGGGTGTGTAAGCGCGGCGACGTGTTGAGCTAACCCATACTAATTACCCGTGAGGCTTAACCATACAACACCCAAGAAGTGTTTCGAGCCTTGTAACGAATACGATACTACTTACATCAGCTTTCACAGATTGAAGAATTTGCCTGGCGGCCATAGCGCCGTGGAACCACCTGATCCCATGCCGAACTCAGAAGTGAAACGCGGTAGCGCCGATGGTAGTGTGGCATTCGCCATGCGAGAGTAGGACACTGCCAGGCACCCAATTAAACAGCGATGTGAAGAATCACGTCACTGGCTGCGAGGATGACACCTCAGAAGAAGCAGCAGAAGATTTAGCGCAAGTTAACCGAATGCGGAGCGGTAGTTCAGTCGGTTAGAATACCGGCCTGTCACGCCGGGGGTCGCGGGTTCGAGTCCCGTCCGCTCCGCCACTAATTTGAAGGCCTTCCCAGATGGGAAGGCCTTTTTGCTATGGGCGTTTTTTGCCCACAAGACCCACAGGTTTGCACATCAGAACGAGTACAAAGGCCCAGTCTCACGACCGGGCTTTTGTATTTTTAGCGTGTTAAACCACCAATATCTGGCTTTTCCCTGCCAAGTAAGAGTGCCAGATGGCCGGTTATTCCCGCCATTTTCTGGCTATATCCGGGCCTTATCAGCCATTTGAACGAGTCTACAAGGGGTCAAATCAGGCTTCTGTCGTTTGCCGACTACAGGGAAGTTCCATATTGACCACCCCCTCTTCCATTTGCACATCGATCTTGAAGCCCAGCCGTTTGGCGAGGTTGACCATGCCGCGATTGCTGGGCATGGTCATGCCGGATAGCTGGCCAATCCCCTGCTCTTTGGCGTAACGGATGATCTTCTCCATCATCAATTTGCCGAGACCCACCCCTTTCAAGTCCGATCGCACCAGAATGGCAAACTCGGCATCGCTCTGGTCCGGGGTCGAAATGGCGCGTACCACGCCGAGGATTTGATCCTGCAGCTCGCCATCTTGCCCCACCGCTACGAATGCCATCTCCCGGTCGTAATCGATCTGGGTCATGCGAGCCAGCTCTTCATGGCCCAGCTCGCCTACATCGGCGAAGAAGCGTTTGTACCTGTCTTCATCGGAGACCTGCAGCACGAACTGCTTGTGAGCCGGTTCATCTTCCGGCCGGATTGGGCGCAGCAGGATATGGCGCTGATCTTTAAGCCAGGCACCCTCCTCCAATTCGGTAGGATAGGGGCGGATCGCCAGTCGGTTGATTGTCGGGATGGTAGGGTCAGTCAGTGTGAGGCTGGCATCCAGCACCACCATCTCGGCACCACACGCTTGCAGCGGGTGCAGGTCCAGTTCCTGAATCTCAGGAAAGGCGAGCAATAGCTCGGAGAGCTGGCAAAGCACTTGGCCCAAGGCATCGATATCCAGTCGCTCCGGCGTGGCCTGTTCGCGGATCTTGCGGCACTTGAGCGCACCGATGATCTGGTAACGAGCCAGCGCCTGATTGAGCGGCGGTAGCGCTGCTACCATCTCCTGTGGTTCGGCGCCCGACTCGCCCAGCAGAATGACGGGGCCAAAGATGGCGTCTTGCTGGATCCGCACCCGCAGCTCCAGGCCGCCGCTGCGGCGAGCCATCCGCTGCACCAGCAAGCCTTCGATGCGGGCGCCCGGATCATGCTGTTTGACCCTGTCCAGAATGGCATCTGCGGCTTGCGCCACTTCGGCCGAGGTGCGCAGATTGAGCACCACGCCGTGTACGGCAGACTTGTGCAGGATATCGGGCGAGCGCAGTTTTACCGCTACTGGATAGCCGATCTGCTCGGCGGTCAGGGTCGCCTCGATGGCATCGGTAACGATCCAGGTTGGCAGGGTCGAGAGACCGGCGGCTTGCAAAATCGGGTGTACTAGATGGGTATCCAGCCTCAGTTGCTTGCGCTCCTGCGCCTGATGGATCAGTTGCTGGCACAGCTCGACATTGAGCTGGTTGCCATGCAGGGATGCCGGTGTCTCCATCAACTGCTTCTGGTTGCGGCGGTATTCCACCATGTGCATGAAGGCCGCCATGGCGCTTTCCGGCGTGCGGTAGGTCGGGAAGCCCGCCTCGGTAAAGAGTTTGCGACCCTCCTGCGCCGAGTATTCGCCCGCCCAGTTGGTGAGGATATTGAAACGGCGCGCTCTGGGATGCTGTTTCAGATGGGCGATAAGATGGCTGGCCAGCGGCGAGCTCGGTGCCGTGAGCGAGGGGGCGTGGATGATCAGGATGGCGTCGATGCCATCTTCCTGCAACACGTTGTCCAGCGCCTCCTGATAGGTGGTGATGGTGGCATCGCTGCCGATGTCGAGCGGCGGGAGAGCCAGCTTGCCGCCTCGCTCCAGCAGTACATCCACCGCCATATTGGCCAGCCCGCGACCGTTGGAGATGATGGCGAGCCGCTCCCCCTTGAGGGTCATGGAGTGGCTGAGGGTTTCCACCGCGGCAAACAGTTCGTGGGTATCCCGCACCCGCAGCATGCCGGCACGGCGGATAGCGGCGTCATAAACATTGTCGAGACCGTGGGCCGGTTCGTGGCGCCCGCTTTTCAGTACCAGGATCGGCTTGTTGCGCGAGGCTGCCCGCGCCGCCGAGAGAAAGTGGCGGGCGTCGTGCAACTTGTCCATATAGATCAAAATGGCGCGGGTGACGCTGTCGCGGGAGAGTTGATCCAGCAGCTGGCCGAAGTCGATGTCGCAGTGATCACCAAGGGAGATGAAGGCGGAAAAGCCCAGTTCATGCTGCTTGGCCCAATCCAGAATGGTGGTGCTGACGGCGGCGGATTGCGACAGAAAGGCGACCTGTCCCGGCTTGGCGGCAATAGGGGAAAAGCTGGCGTTGATCCCCTGGCCGGGCAGCAGCATCCCCATGCTGTTGGGGCCGAGCAGGCGAATGCCATATTGCTGGCAGACCCGTTTCAGCTCCAGCCGCTCCTCGGGGGAAAAGTCGGCGGCCAGTATGATGGCAGCTCCCGCGCCCTTTTGGCCGAGCGCTTCCAGCAACGGCAAGACCCGCTCCCGTCTGGTGCAGATGATGGCGAGATCCGGGGTCAGCGGCAGGCTGGCAATATCGGGATAGGCCAGCACGCCGGCGATGGCCTTGTTACGCGGGGTGACGGGGAGGATGGGCCCTTTGAACTGGCCCGCCAGCAGGTGGCGCACGATCACATGACCCGCCTTGAGCGGGTCAGTCGAGGCGCCGATCACGGCGATTGAGTGGGGTTTGAACAGCCGATCCAGACCGCTTGCTTTCATGGGCACTCCCGACAAAAGGGGGAAGATACTAGTCTAATACGCCTTTGCTGCGGGTTCTGTGACCGGATCTTGATCACCGTTTGTTCAGGGCATTGGCTCGCAGATAAAAGCGCAGTTCGCCTTGCACCCGGCGAATGGCTCCCAGGTGGCGTTCCTGCAGATAGATATCCTGCTCCCGGTCGAGCGCCGTGCTGGGCACGCCCATGCTTTGCAGATACTCGTCAAACAGGGTTGAACCCTTGATCTCTACCAGATGCTGTTTCATGGCTCTCCTCCCTGCGCCTTGGCGTTTGTTGATGAACGCCCAGTCTGCGATGACCTGCCGGGTTTGCCTATTGTCACTTTTGACACGAGATTTGACACGAGAGTGCTCACACATCTTTCAGAGAGGGCGCCGTTGAGGTGCTGGCTGGCGTTATAGTATGGCGAGGAGCATGAGGCACGGATGGTGCGCAGGATGATCAGAGTCTGGTGGTGGTGCATGGCACTGTGGACGGTTGGCGTATCGGCAACCGAGCAGCCTATCCGCGCCTGGAATCTGCTGCTGGATCACCCCAACCCCGCCGTCGTCCAGTTGCTGCGCCTCTCTCTCGATCTCACCGTGCCCGAATATGGCCCCTACCAGTTGGTTTCCAGCCCGCAAATGGAGCAGGGGCGGGCGGTGAAGGAGCTGCGCAGCGGCGAGCTGGTTCAGGTCGGTGTTTTTGCCCCCGATGGTGAGCGAGAACGGGAGTTGCTGGCAATCCACATTCCGCTGGCCAAGGGGCTGCTGGGGTGGCGGGTGTGTCTGGTTCGGCAGGGGGATGAGAGGCGTTTTGCCGCCATCGGGTCGTTGGCGGACTGGCATCGCGCCGGACTCTCCATCGGTCAGCACAGATCCTGGCCAGACACCCAGTTGCTGCGGGCTAACGGCCTCAAGGTGACGGTGGGCAATCTCTATGAGGCGCTCTTCAATATGCTGCGCAAGAAGCGCTTTGACTGCTTCCTGCGCTCGGTCATCGAGGTCGAGGATGAGCTAAGGCTGCATCCGGATCTCGCCATCGAGCCCCGTCTGGTGTTTCGCTATCCGCTGGCGCTGCTCTTCTTTGTCTCGCCAAAATATCCGGAGCTGGCCCAGCGCATCGAGCTTGGCCTGCTGCGGGCGCGGCAGTCTGGTGCTTTTGACCGGGTCTTCGAGGAGGGATTTGGCAGCACCATTCGGCGGCTGAAACTGGATGAGCGGGTGCGCCTCGAGCTGCACAACCCCGACTTGCCGCTGCCCAGCCGCATCATGATGGCCGATCCGGCCCTTATCTATAAACCGGTGTCAGCGCAGTGAGCCCTGATTCTGCGCGGTATCCCAGAAGGCGCGGATCAGCGGTTCCTCCAGCCGCTTCTTGAGTACCCCGATCCCCACATCAAATGGCTTGAAGGCTGGCTTGAGGTCGATGATCCGCACCTTGTCGCCGAGCGGGCTATGGTCGATCACCGCTGCCGGCACCAGCCCCACGCCACAGCCGAGCGCCACCATGGCGACGATTCCCTCGTTACCCGCCACTTCGGCATAGATGTTGGGTGCTATCCCCTTGTTGCGAAACCACTGATCGCTGCGTTTGCGGGCCAGCCCCTGCTCGGAGAGGATGACTGGCAGCTGCTCCCAATCAGGTTCTCCCTGACGGAACCACTGGTTCAGCTGCGGGGCATTGCGCGGCGCGATAAAGACCAGCGGTACCAGCTGCAGGCTGGCGAACTCCAGCTTGGCGGGCAGAGCATCGGGGCGGGCGGCGATGGCGAGATCGGCCTCATCGGCCAGGATCTTGTCCACCGCCAGCGCCGGGTCGCCGGTCTCCAGCTTGATCTCCAGCTGGGGGTAGCGGCGGCGAAAGCGCTCCAGCACCTCGGGTAGCAGAAAGTAGCTGGCGGTGACCGAGCAGAAGACCCGCAGCCGCCCCTGCAGCGGTTCATCGCTGCGTTTGAGCTCCTGCTTGAGCTGACGCCACTCCTGCAACAGGCCGCCGCCGAATTCGCGCAGCTTCTCGCCAGCGGGGGTGAGCCGTACCGAGCGGTTGTCCCGTTCGAACAGGATGCAGCCGGTCTCCTGCTCCAGCCGCTGGATGGCGCGGCTCAGGGTGGAAGGGCTGACCGCCATGGTATCGGCGCTTTTGCCGAAATGAAGGGAGTCGGCGAGGTGGAGAAACAGCTCGAGATTGCGAAGGTCCATCTTTCAGCTCCTGGCGCGGCTTGTGTGCCCGATATCCAGCGGTTGGCGGCTTGTTTCTGCCATCTCGCGGTACATTCAGCAGGCGATTATGAAGGGTGAGCGTTTCAGTTATTGCAATGTACTGTTTCGAATATATCAGTTCAGGCAATAAGTGTCCCGCGCTATAGTGGTTCAGACAACGCCGCTATCCGGCATGGAATCAATCGAACGGAGCAATCACCATGGCTAACTATTTCAACACCTTGAACCTGCGTCAGCAGTTGGCCCAACTGGGCAAGTGTCGTTTCATGCAGCGGGCGGAATTCGCCGACGGTTGCAACGTGCTGAAGGGCAAGAAGGTGGTGATTGTGGGCTGTGGTGCCCAGGGCCTGAACCAGGGTCTGAACATGCGCGACTCCGGGCTGGATATCTCCTACGCTCTGCGCAAGGCTGCCATCACCGAGAAGCGCGCCTCCTGGCAGAAGGCTACCGACAACGGCTTCGCGGTCGGCACCTATGAAGAGCTGATCCCGACCGCCGATCTGGTGCTGAACCTGACTCCGGACAAGCAGCACTCTGACGTGGTGAAGACCGTGATGCCTCTGATGAAGCAGGGGGCTGCGCTGGGCTACTCCCACGGCTTCAACATGGTGGAAGAGGGTCAGCAGATCCGTTCCGACATCACAGTCGTGATGGTGGCGCCCAAGTGCCCGGGTACCGAAGTACGTGAAGAGTACAAGCGTGGCTTTGGTGTACCGACCCTGATCGCCGTTCACCCGGAGAACGATCCCAAGGGCGAAGGCATGGCCATCGCCAAGGCGTGGGCCTCTGCCACCGGCGGCGACCGTGCCGGGGTGCTGGAATCCTCCTTCGTGGCGGAAGTGAAATCCGACCTGATGGGCGAGCAGACCATCCTCTGCGGCATGCTGCAGGCCGGTTCCCTGCTCTGCTACGACAAACTGGTTGCCGAAGGCACAGACCCGGCCTACGCCGGCAAGCTGCTCCAGTTCGGCTGGGAGACCATCACCGAAGCCCTCAAGCAGGGTGGCATCAGCCTGATGATGGATCGCCTCTCCAACCCGGCCAAGTTGCGCGCCTTCGAGCTCTCCGAGCAGCTCAAGACCCTGATGCGCCCGCTGTTCGAGAAGCACATGGACGACATCATCGCCGGTGAATTCTCTCGTGGCATGATGGCCGACTGGGCCGAAGACGATGCCAAGCTGTTCGGCTGGCGCGAAGAGACCGGCAAATCTGCCTTCGAAAACGCCCCGGCGTTTGCAGGCAAGATTGCCGAGCAGGAGTACTTCGACAATGGCGTGGTGATGGTGGCAATGGTCAAGGCGGGTGTCGAGCTGGCGTTCGAGACCATGGTGGCTTCCGGTATCTACGAGGAGTCCGCCTACTACGAATCCCTGCACGAGCTGCCGCTGATCGCCAACACCGTTGCCCGCAAGCGCCTGTACGAGATGAACGTGGTTATTTCCGACACCGCCGAGTACGGCAATTACCTGTTCGCCAACGCCGCCGTGCCGCTGCTGCGTGAGCACTTCATGCCGACCCTGAAAGCGGGCGATCTGGGTGCCAGCAAGGCGGAAGGGCAGAGCGTGGATAACCTGGCGCTGCTGGCGGCCAACGAAGCGACTCGCAACCACCCGATCGAAAAAATCGGTCAGGTACTGCGCGGCTACATGAAGGATATGAAACGCATCGCTGTTGGCGGTTAAGCCTGCATCGAGCTGGATGATGAAGGGGCGGGGATGACGATCCCCGTCGCCGGTCGGACTGGACACCCGCTCGGCCAGCCAGAAAAATCAGCCTGACAGTCATAAAAAAGCCCCGCTCATCGAGCGGGGCTTTTGCATTCAGAAAGGCCCGATAAATCAGGCTTTCCACGCTTTCCAGGTGTTGATCAGACCGTTGGTGGAGCAGTCGTGGCTGGTGACAGCCTCGTTGTTGCCCAGCTCCGGCAGGATCTTGTTGGCCAGCTGTTTGCCCAGCTCCACGCCCCACTGGTCGAAGGAGAAGATGTTCCAGATTGCGCCCTGTACGAAGATCTTGTGCTCGTACATGGCGATCAGGGCACCCAGGGTTTTCGGGGTCAGGCTCTTGAACAGGATGGAGTTGGTCGGGCGGTTGCCTTCGAACACCTTGAACGGCACCAGATCCTTGACCTGCTCCAGGGTTTTGCCAGCAGCCAGGAACTCGGCTTCGACCTCTTCCTTGCTCTTGCCGAAGGCCAGCGCCTCGGTCTGGGCGAAGAAGTTGGCCAGCAGTTTCGGGTGGTGGTCACCGATCGGGTTGTGGCTGATGGCCGGCGCCAGGAAGTCACAGGGGATCAGCTTGGTGCCCTGATGGATCAGCTGGTAGAAGGCGTGCTGGCCATTGGTGCCCGGCTCACCCCAGATGATGGGGCCGGTCTGGTAGTCAACCGGCTTGCCGTTACGATCCACGTACTTGCCGTTGGACTCCATGTTGCCCTGCTGGAAGTAGGCAGGGAAGCGGTGCATATACTGGTCGTACGGCAGAATGGCTTCGGACTCGGCACCGTAGAAGTTGTTGTACCACAGGCCGATCAGCGCCAGCAGTACCGGCACGTTCTGCTCATAGGAGGCAGTAGCGAAGTGCATGTCCATCTCGAAAGCGCCTTGCAGCAGGGCTTCGAAGTTCTCGAAACCGACAGACAGGGCGATGGGCATGCCGATGGCAGACCAGGAGGAGTAGCGGCCGCCAACCCAGTCCCAGAACTCGAACATGTTGTTGGTGTCGATGCCGAACTCGGCCACGGCCTTGCCGTTGGTGGAGAGCGCGGCGAAGTGCTTGGCAACGTGGGCCTTGTCACCGGCGATATTGATAAACCAGTCGCGGGCGGTCAGGGCGTTGGTCATGGTCTCCTGAGTGGTGAAGGTCTTGGAGGCCACCAGGAACAGGGTGGTTTCCGGATCGATCTTCTTCAGGGTTTCGGCGATGTGGGTGCCATCGACGTTGGAGACGAAGTGCATCTGCAGGTGGTTTTTGTAGGGACGCAGTGCCTCGGTGATCATCACCGGGCCGAGATCAGAGCCACCGATACCGATGTTGACCACGTGCTGGATCGCCTTGCCGGTGTAGCCTTTCCACTCGCCGGAGATGATCTTCTCGCAGAAGCCTTTCATCTTGGCCAGTACGGCGTTCACTTCCGGCATCACATCCTTGCCGTCGCACTCGATGGGGCGGTCGGAGCGGTTGCGCAGGGCCACGTGCAGTACGGAGCGGCCTTCGGTCATGTTGATCTTGTCGCCATTGAACATGGCATCGATCGCGCTGCGAAGATCGGTCTCTTTGGCCAGATCAATCAGCAATTTGAGGGTTTCTTCGGTGATCAGGTTCTTCGAGTAATCAACCAGGATGTCGCCGCCGAAGGTAAGGGAAAACTTGTCAAAGCGCTTCGGGTCCTGCGCGAACAGATCCTTGAGTCGAGTCTCTTTGTTTGCTGCAAAGTGGGCTTCCAGTGCCTGCCAGGCCTGGGTTTGGGTTGGATTGATATTTTTCATAGGATTCCTGAAATGCCAAGTTGTGTTTGAACCTTGCAGGCAAGGTCCCGCCAAACCTTATTATCCGAGCATTATAGCGAGCCGATAGGGCGGCCCGTGTAACAGATTTTTACCGATTGTCTTTTACCGCAATGGGTCACTGCCGGGAGCATACAACCAGAACATTGGGATTATGTGTCACGAAAGCAAGGCGGATCTTGCGCTTGCTCATGATTGGGGCCACCCCGATAGCCTGAAATTGTTTTCATCCGGTTGGCGTGGTTATGCATCGACATGGCCATGGGCTGGGGCCAGAAACGACAATGCCAGCCCGAAGGCTGGCATTGTCTGTTGCAGCAGAACCGCGATCACGCCTGCGGTTTTTGCATGTGCATCACCATCTGCGGGAAGGGGATCTCGATGCCTTCGGCATCAAAGGTCAGTTTCACCTTCTCGTGGAAGTCGAACCAGACACCCCAGTAGTCAGCGGTTTTCACCCAGGGGCGCACCACGATATTGACCGAGGAGTCGGCCAGCGCGGCAACGGCGATGGTAGCGGCCGGATCTTTCAGGATGCGCGGCTCTTCGCTTACCAGACGCTCGAGGATCTGTTTGGCCTTGCGCAGGTCAGAGCCGTAGCCGATGCCAAAGGTCATGTCGACGCGGCGGGTATCCATGCGCGAGTAGTTGACGATGGTGCCGTTGAGGATGGCGGAGTTCGGGACTACCACCATCTTGTTGTCACCGGAGGTGAGGGTAGTGGTAAAGAGCTGAACGGACTGCACCACACCCGCAGTGCCTGCCACTTCGATAAACTCACCCGCCTTGATGGGGCGGAAGATGATCAGCAGGAAGCCGGCAGCGAAGTTGGAGAGCGAGCCTTGCAACGCCAGACCGATGGCCAGACCGGCGGCACCGATAATGGCGACGAAGGAGGCGGTCTGCACGCCGACACGGCCCAGCGCGGCGATCACCACGAACACCAGAATGGCGTATTTGAGGATGCTGCCGACGAAGTGAGTGACTGTGGTGTCCAGCTTGCGGGCCTGCATCACCTTGACCACGCCACCGCTGATGAGGTTGGCGGCGATATAGCCGACCAGCAGGGTCAGCAGGGCGGCGGCGATATTGACGCCGTATTCGATCAGCAGTCCCTGATTATTGACCAGCCAGGTCTGCGCTTCGGTAATGATTTCGGGTTCCATAGGATGTCCTGTCAGGTTCTAAAAGGTTTATGGTGGATAAATCTAACACCGCAGCGCGACAGTACGGGTCGCATCTGGTACTTCTTTTCTGCCATAAAAACCTGACACAAAAAAGAAGGGAGGCCAAAGCCTCCCTTCTTTTTGCTGAATGATGCGAAAAAACCATCAGCTCTGCAGCAGCTGGCTGCGGATAAATTGCCACTGATCTTCGAAACCGGCGGTCGGCTTGAGCTTGAACTCGGAGCGCACGAACTGGCTGATACGGCCTTCGGAGTAGGCCAGCAGCAGATTGGCCAGCATGGTCTCGTCGAGCTGGAAGCCTTGCCCCTCGCGCAGTCGCTTCTCACGCAGCACCTGCTTGATCTGGGTCTCCAGCTTGTCAAACAGGATGCTGATGCGATCCCGCAGCCGATCGTGCTCACCCAGCAGGGCGTCGCCGTTGAGGATACGGGTGATGCCGGGATTGCGCTCGGCGAACACCAGCAGCAGCTGCAGGATGTGGTGGCAGCGTGCCATGGTGTCCTTCTCTTCCGCCATGATCAGATTGACCCGTGACAGCAGGGAATCCTCGATAAAGTCGATCAGCCCCTCGAACATCCGCGCCTTGCTGGGAAAATGTCGATAGAGGGCTGCTTCAGAGACGCCGACCTCGGCCGCCAGACGGGCCGTGGTGATACGCTGACCCGGACTGGTTTCCAGCATATGGGCGAGCGCCTGCAGGATCTGATCGCGCCGACTCTGTTTCTGATTACTGCTTGCCATGGATTCCCCTAAAAAAACAATGGCTTGATTCTATTATTAGGCACCGCCCATCGGGCTGGTGTGGTCTGTTATTGGCGACCAGAAGAACCAAAACCGCCTTCACCCCGTTCGCTCTGATTGAACTCATCGACCAGTTGGAAGCTGGCCTGAACTACCGGCATGATCACCAGCTGGGCGATGCGCTCGCCGGGTTGCATGGTGAACTCATCCTTGCCGCGGTTCCAGACTGAAACCATCAGCTGACCCTGGTAATCGGAATCGATCAGACCCACCAGGTTGCCCAGCACGATGCCGTGCTTATGGCCGAGGCCGGAGCGGGGCAGAATGGTGGCACATAGACCCGGATCCTGGATGTGAATGGCCAGACCGGTCGGCACCAGGGTGGTATCGCCCGGAGCCAGAGTCAGCGGCGCATCCAGCAGTGCGCGCAGATCCATGCCGGCAGAGCCCGGTGTGGCGTAGGCGGGCAGCGGGAACTCGGTACCGATACGGGCATCCAGAATCTTCAGTTCAATTTGTGTAGTCATGAATCGCTTTTTCAGTTGGATCTTGTATTGGCGCCCCTCTTGGCAAGGGCGGGGCGCCGTGAGTCTTGTTCTTTCGGGACGCTCAGTGCCGGTAGTGGCGGGCAATCAGGGCGATCAGGTGACGGGCCAGCGTCAGCTTGTCGGCCAGCGGCAGCGGGGCCTGGCCCCCTTGCCAGAACACGGTCAGGGCGTTGTCATCGGCGTTGAAGCCTTGCCCCTCGCGGGACACATCGTTGGCGGCGATCATGTCCAGCCGCTTACGCTGCAACTTGTCGAGGGCGTATTGTTCCACATCCACGGTTTCGGCGGCAAATCCGACGGTGAAGGGTTTGTCTGAAAGGGCACCGACGGCCGCGATGATGTCGGGGTTTTTCACCAGCTTCACCACCATCTGGTCGTTGTCGCCGGTTTTCTTGATCTTCTGGCTGGCCACCTGCTCGGGGCGATAGTCGGCCACCGCCGCGCAGCCGATGAAGAGGTCGCACTCGCCGACCCGGCTCATCACCGCCTGATGCATCTGCTCCGCGCTCTCCACATCGACACGGGTCACGCCAGCAGGCGTAGCTAGCGTCACCGGACCGCTCACCAGCGTCACTTCGGCGCCCGCTTCACGGGCAGCTCGGGCGATGGCGTAGCCCATCTTGCCGGAGCTGTGGTTGCTGATGTAGCGCACCGGATCGAGCGCCTCGCGGGTTGGCCCTGCGGTGAGCAACAGCTTGACGCCTGCCAGCAAGGGCTCGGCGGCCAGCTGCTGGCAGCAGCGATCCACCAGTTCGAGGGGGTCCAGCATCCGCCCCGGGCCCACATCGCCACAGGCCTGGCTGCCGGCATCCGGCCCCCACAGCAGAATGCCGCGGCTGGCCAGGGTCTTGAGGTTGGCCTGGGTCGCGGCGTTGAGATACATCTGCTGGTTCATGGCAGGTGCCAGCGCGATGGGCGCCGGAGTGGCCAGACAGAGGGTGGTCAGCAGTTCGTCGGCCATGCCGGCGGCCATGCGCGCCATCAGGTTGGCGCTGGCGGGGGCGATCAGTACCAGATCGGCCCACTTGGCCAGCTCGATATGGCCCATGCCCGCCTCGGCAGAGGGATCCAGCAGGCTGTAGGCCACCGGATGACCGGAGACCGCCTGCAGGGTCAGCGGGGTGATGAACTCCTTGGCGGAGCGGGTCATCACCACCCGCACTTCGGCGCCCTGATCTTTCAGGCGGCGTACCAGCTCGGCACTCTTGTAGGCGGCGATCCCGCCACTGACACCCAACAGGATGCGTTTATCGGCCAATCTCATCTGCTGTTTCTCTATCCGGCTCATTCTGACTGGTCGGCTAAGATACCACAGGCAATGGATGACGACAGGGGTTGGCATCAAGGGGTGTGGTCGGGCGCGCGCAATTTTTTGCTATGTTTTTTCTCAACAGGGATGAGGGAGAGACAAATGAGCATCAAAGAGTGGCCGGAAGATGAACGCCCCAGAGAGAAGCTGCTGCGTCAGGGGCCTGCGGCGCTCTCCGATGCCGAGCTGCTCGCCATCTTTCTGCGCACCGGCGTCAATGGCCTGAGTGCAGTGGATCTTTCACGTAATCTATTGAATCAATTCGGCTCTTTACGCAGTTTGCTGGGGGCGGATCAACGGGCATTCTGCGAGGCGCACGGCCTTGGCCCGGCCAAATATGCCCAGTTGCAGGCGGTGCTGGAGATGGCCAGACGTCATCTGGCCGAGCAGTTGCAACGGGGCGATGCCCTCACCTCGCCCCAGCTGACCCGCGACTATCTGCAGGCCCAGCTACGGGATCGGCCGCGCGAGGTGTTTGCCCTGCTGTTGCTCGACAATCAGCACAGAGTCATTCAATTTGTTGAGCTTTTTTTCGGCACCATCGACTCGGCAAGCGTCTGGCCAAGAGAAATCGTGCAGATCGCGCTCAAACATAATGCAGCCGCGGTGATTCTGGCGCATAATCACCCGTCCGGCGTCGCCGAGCCCAGCAGGGCCGACCGCCAGATCACGGATCGGATCACGGCCGCTTTGGCCCTGATCGATATCAGAGTGCTGGATCACTTGGTGATCGGTGATGGCATCACGGTTTCTTTTGCCGAGCGCGGTTGGCTATAACTGTGCTCTGGCACCGTATTAGTTGATCTTTGATCACGGATGCTGTATAAAATGCCGCCTTCTGTTTGCCCCGCAATCGAAGGCCAGCGGGGCAGATATTTGCTCGAGCAATGAAGTAAGATTTGGAGAGACTGACATGTCTAGAGTATGCCAAGTAACCGGCAAGCGCCCGGCAGTTGGTAACAACCGTTCGCACGCTAACAACGCCACCAAGCGTCGTTTCCTGCCGAACCTGCACACTCACCGTTTCTGGGTTGAGAGTGAAAAACGCTTCGTAAGCCTGCGCGTATCCGCAAAAGGCATGCGTATCATCGACAAGCGTGGCGTTGAAGTGGTTCTGGCTGAACTGCGCGCCAGCGGTGTTAAGGTATAAGGAATTAGATCATGGCTAAAGGTATTCGCGAGAAAATTCGCCTGAACTCCAGCGCCGGTACTGGTCACTTCTATACCACTACCAAAAACAAGCGCACCATGCCCGAAAAAATGGAGATCAAAAAGTTTGATCCCGTTGTTCGTCAGCATGTGATCTACAAGGAAGGCAAAATCAAGTAATTACTTGATGCTGCATTCCCAAAAACCCGGCTTCGTGCCGGGTTTTTTTATGCGCCGAATTCAGTACACTGCCGGTTCAAAGGGAGGCTTGCCATGTTCAAATTGAGCCGCAAAGGCTGGAATAACGTGATCATTGTGGTGGTGCTGATCGTGATCACCCTGTTGCATCGTATGGAGACTGCCCAGCAGGAGAACAGCGCCAAGCGGGCTCGCCCCTTGCTGCCGGATGCGGCCGTGGTGCTCACCTGGCAGGGGCCGAGCTGGCAGATTGAGCGGATTGGTCAGGGCTGGCGCAGCGTGCCGGATCTGGGGCTCGACACGGCTCAGCTGGATGCCCGTCTGGCGCGCTGGCAGAGCTGGTTGCTGCCCCCCGGCGAGGTGGTGCGCGGCACCCCGGTGGCCATCAAGGTGTGGATTGCCGGCCAGAACGATCCGGTCGAGATCGGCCTCTATCAGAACAGCGGCCAATATGGCGCTCAGCTGCCCTCCGGTCTCTGGCTCGCCCTCACTGCCGAGCAGTATCGCGATCTGCTGCGTCCTGCTCCCTGAGTTTCTTTTCCTTGCGAGGTGCCCATGCCCGAATTGCCAGAAGTTGAAGTCAGTCGTCAGGGGATCTCCCCCTGGCTCACCGGTATCAAGGTGACGCGCGTGGTGGTGCGGGATGGCCGCCTGCGCTGGCCGATCCCCGGTGAGATTCAGGAGCTGGTGGATCTCACCATCCATCGGGTGCGTCGCCGTGCCAAATACCTGCTGCTGGAGACCGATTTCGGCACCGCCATCCTTCATCTGGGGATGTCCGGCAGCCTGCGGGTGCTGGATATCGGCACCCCGGCCGAGAAGCACGACCACGTGGATATCGAGCTGGAGAATGGCAAGCTGCTGCGGCTCAACGATCCGCGCCGCTTCGGCGCCCTGTTGTGGACCCGGGAACCGGCCGAAGCCCACGCGCTGCTCGCCAAGCTGGGGCCAGAGCCGCTCACCGATGCCTTCAGTGCTGATTACCTGCAGGGGCGCGCCAAGGGGCGTAGCACCGCCATCAAACAGTTCCTGATGGACAATCAGGTGGTGGTCGGGGTGGGCAACATCTACGCCAACGAGGCGCTCTATGCTGCCGGCATTCACCCCAAACGGGCGGCGGGCAATATCAGTGCCGAGCTGCTGGGAACCCTGGTGGCCGAGATCAAGCGCGTGTTGGCCGAGGCGATTCGCCAGGGCGGCACTACCCTCAAGGATTTCACCAGTGCCGATGGTAAGCCGGGCTATTTCGTGCAGCAGTTGCAGGTCTACGGCCGTGGCGGTCAGCCCTGTTTCCACTGCCACACCCTGCTGACCGAGACAAGAATGGGCCAGCGCACCACGGTTTTTTGCAGTCATTGCCAGCGCTGAGCGCACTTTTTGCCCCGATCCGGGGGAAGTTGTAACAGCGTATTTCCACTCTGTTGAAGATTTGCACAGCTGTCACTAGTATCCCGACCGTTCAGGCGGTTTGAGAATATAAAAATGACAGTTAAATCAATAGACTGGGAATATTTATCCCGGCAGGAGCGCTATTGCGCAAAATCCATGGCCCGCTTCCTCTACCCCGAGGGATGTGACCGGAAAACCTTCAATCGCGGCAAGTTCGTGCTGCGCAGCCTGCTCTATCGCAAGTCGCTGAGCCGGGTCTTCAGCCTGTTTCAGTGCGACTCGCTCAAGGCACTGCCAGCGGTCTATCCCGAGCTGCTCGACAAGCCGATGCGTCCCTATCGCTTCGCCTGTGCCAGCGCCCGTGAGCGGGCCGAGATGCTGGAAAATCACTATCGGTTGTTGCTGGAGTGCTACCCACAGCTGATCGACCCCCTCTATCTGGGCGAGGGGATCGCGCTGGGGCACTATCCCCAGAGCGGCTGCCGCATTCTGCTGCGCCACGATGGCACCTTCCGCCGCGAGGCCGAGCTGGCGCTCTCCATCGTCAATGGCGAGGGACAGCGCCTCTATAGCTGCGCCTTTTCGCTGGCGGGCAGCGTGGATCGTTTGATTCTGATGATCGGCTCCATGCAGGGGCCGGAGCCTGCGGTCGACAATGCTCAGGATCGGGTGCGCGAGCTGACCAAAGAGGGGCACGGCCTGCGGCCCAAATCCCTGCTGGTGCAGCTGGTGTTGCAACTGGCACAGGCCATGGGGGCGGCAGAGGTGCTGGCGGTGCGCAAGCGGGCCCACGTGTTTCAGGCCAAGCGCTACAGCAGCAAGCAGAAAGCCAATTTGCAGGCCGATTATGACGACCTGTGGCAGGAGTTCGACGCCCGGGATGTGGATGCCAACTTCGTCGCCCTGCAAGCCCAGCCGCGCAAGCCGCTGGAGGAGATCGCCTCCAAGAAGCGGGCCATGTACCGGCGCCGCTACGAGTGGCTCGATCTGCTGGTGCAGGAGATGAATGAGCGGTTTGCCCGTCAGTAACCGGCAAGCAGGCTGGTCTCTCCATGCGAGAGAGATACAACAAGGGCTACCCGTGGGTAGCCCTTGTTCGTAGTTGCCGTTGGGAATGGCGAGTATGGAAGGAGATCACCCTTTCTGTTTGGCTGCGATGGCCTGGGCCACTACCGGGTCGACAAACTGACGAATGTCGCCACCGTGTAGCGCCACCTCTTTCACCAGTGTGGAGGAGATAAAGGAGTTCTCCTCCGCCGGGGTGAGGAAGACGCTTTCCAGCTCCGGCATCAGGCGGCGGTTCATATTGGCCAGCTGGAACTCGTACTCGAAGTCGGAGACGGCGCGCAGGCCGCGGATCAGCACGTTGGCCTGATGCTCTTTGGCGAAATCGACTAGCAGACCGGAGAAGCCCACTACCTTGACGTTGGGAAGCTGGCTGGTCACTTGCTGGACAAGCTGGACACGTTCTGCCAGATCGAACAGCGGGCGCTTGCTCGGGCTGTTGGCGACCCCGACCACCACCTCGTCAAACAGCTTGGCGGCGCGGCCGATGAGATCGGCGTGGCCATTGGTAACGGGATCAAAAGTCCCGGGATAAATTACCCTGGTAGTCATCTTTGCGGTCCTGCAACCTGGAAATTTGGTCGCATTATAAGGTCGTCGCTTGAGAATAGCAGTGCATCAGGCAAGAATACGCCATCGCGCATCAAGCCTCCTTGCATTGGTGACAGGGAGCAAAGGGATTTTTTATGAAACGTATTCTGGTCGTTCGCAATGACAAGATTGGTGACTTCATGCTGGCGTGGCCTAGCTTCGCCATGCTCAAAGGCTCCATGGAGTGTCATGTGACTGCCCTGGTTCCGGCCTACACGGCGCCGCTGGCCCGGCTCTGCCCCTGGATTGACGAGGTGATCATCGATCCGGGCGTGCGGGCCGACAAGGAGCAACAGCGAGCGCTGCTGGCGCGGATCAAGGCGGCGGCGTTCGACGCGTCCATCTGCCTCTTCTCCAACTCCCGCAACGCCATGCTGGTGTGGAAGGCGCACATCCCTTACCGGCTGGCACCGGCGACCAAGCTGGCGCAGGTGCTCTACAACCAGCGACTGGTACAGCGCCGCTCCCGCTCCCAAAAGCCGGAGTCCGAGTACAACCTGGAGCTGATCCGCCGCTTCCTGGCCGATCAACAGGTGGCCGTGGTGGAGCCCAAGACTCCCTTCCTCAGTTTCGATGAGGCGAGCCTGCAGCAGGTGCGCGAGCAGCTGGCGGCCAAGCTTAAGCTCGATGCCAGCCGCCCCTGGTTGATGGTGCATGCCGGCAGCGGTGGCTCGGCCAACAACCTCTCCATCGAGCAGTATGCCCGTATCATCATCAAGCTCAATCAGGCCTGCCCCGAGCTGCAGTGTGTGCTGACCGCAGGCCCGGGCGAGGAGAAGATGGCCGAACAGCTGGCGGCCGAGTTGCTGGCCCACGGCGGCAACGGCTGGATCTACCGCTCCAGCGATGGTCTGCCGATGTTCTGTCAGGTGCTGGCCAACGCAGCCCTGTTCGTTGCAGGCAGTACTGGCCCGCTCCATATCGCCGGCGCGCTCGATGTGCCGACCATCGGCTTCTTTCCGATGCGCCGCTCCGCCACTCCGCTGCGCTGGAAGCCCCTCAACAGCGAAGGGCGTCACCTTGCCTTCAGCCCGCCTGAGGATAGCGACCATCCTGAGGATATGAGCCAGCTCGATCCCAAGACCATGGTGCCGGTGATGGCCCGCTGGGCGGCGCCTTTCTGGCGCAAATAACGTATGCAGCAATGCAAACAGGGCCCCGCGGGGCCCTGTTTCGTATGACGGTTATTCCGGCTGCTGCGGTTGCTGGCGCACCCAAAGGTCGGCGTATTTAACGAAGGTAGAGTGGGCGGAGAGGATCGCCAGCAGCAGCCCCTGCTTGCCATCGAGGAAGCCCGCTTTGAGCAGGTACATCTTGAGGAAGCAGCCGACCGCGTGGATCAGCCCCTGACTGAGGGAGCCTTTCTTGCCGCGGGCGGTGCGCTGATCGGCCCAGGCGCGGGCATAACCGGCGGATTTGACCAGATAGTGCTCCAGATCCCGATAGGTGAAGTGGAGCAGGTCGCCATGAATATTGACGATCTTCATGTTGGCCCGTACTTCCACCTTTTCGTGCACCAGCGCCTCGTTGTAGCTGGTGAGTGCCTTGGGATAGAGACGCAGCACCCGATCCGGATACCAGCCGCTGTGGCGGATAAAGCGGCCAAACACCCAGGAGAGGCGCGGGATCGAGTAGATGGTATCGCTGGCCGGATTGGCCATCACGTTGGCGATGGCGGTTTTCAGCTCGGGGGTGAGCCGCTCGTCGGCATCCAGCCACAGCACCCAGTCGGACTGCACATGGGACTGGGCCAGTCGGCGCTGTTTGCCAAAGCCCGGCCACTTGGCGTTGACGAAGAAACGGGCGCCAAACTCGGCGGCAATGGCCGGGGTCTCGTCCTGACTGCCGGAGTCCAGAATGACGATCTCGTCCACCAGTCCGTCGAGGGAGGCGAGGCACTTGCGCAGGTTGTCGGCTTCATTCTTGACGATCAGAACGGCAGCCAGAGTCGGTTTTTTCACGAATGTGGGCTCACGGTTATTGCCCGGCTGGCGGGTCGAATGCGTATTGATGGGCCATTCTAACGGAAAAACGGGCCAAAGAGAGAGCCGCCATTGCCCGTTTCTATCAGCTGTTTGCCTGCTCGGCTGGCGTTGCATCTCTTCAGAAGACCTGTGGAAAAATGAGACGGCAGGGGGGATTGCCAAGGATCTTCTGTTATTTATCCAGTCATTCTTGGGGCATAATCTCGCCCAGTGATGATTAACCGCCGGGCCAGACCCGAGAGAAGACGCGTAATGAAAATATTGGTGATCGGCCCCTCCTGGGTCGGCGATATGGTGATGTCCCAGAGTCTCTACAAGGCGATCAAGGCCAACCATCCGGAGAGCGAGCTGCACGTGATGGCCCCCGCCTGGTGCTGCGCCCTGCTGGAGCGGATGCCGGAGGTGGACAAGGCGATCACCATGCCCCTTGGCCACGGTGACTTCAAGCTGGTGGCGCGCCGCCGCCTCGGCAAGCAGCTGGCAGCCGAGAAGTACGATCAGGCCATCGTCCAGCCCAACTCCATGAAATCGGCGCTGATCCCCTGGTTTGCCCGCATTCCGGTGCGTACCGGCTGGAAAGGGGAGCACCGCTTCGGCCTGCTCAACGATATGCGCAGCAACAAGTCCGCCTTCCCGCTGATGGTGGAGGGCTATCTGGCGCTCGCTTATCCCAAGGAGCAGATGAAGAGCCGAGCCGATATTCCGACCATTCCCCACCCCTCTCTGCACGTCGATCTGGTCAACCAGAGCAAGGCGCTGGAGCGACTGGGGCTGGATCGCGCCCGCCCGGTGCTGGTGCTCTGTCCCGGTGCCGAGTTTGGCCCGGCCAAACGCTGGCCGGAGGGCCACTACGCCGTGGTGGCCCAGCAGCATCTGGACGAAGGGTGGCAGGTGTGGATCTTCGGCTCCAACAAGGATGTGCCGGTCGCCAATACCATCCGGGATCGGGTCAATCTGCTGACCCGCCCCAACTGCCACGTGCTGGCGGGCAAGACCAGTCTGCACGAGGCGATCGATCTGATGGCGCTGGCCAGCCGGGTCATCTCCAACGACTCCGGCCTGATGCACATCGCCGCCGCCCTCAACCGGCCGCTGGTGGGCGTCTATGGCTCCACTTCGCCGCTCTACACCCCGCCGCTGGCGGATCGGGTCGAGATCGTCCACACCGACATCGAGTGTCGCCCCTGCTTCAAGCGCACCTGCAAGTTCGGCCATCTCAAGTGCCTGATCGACCTGGCGCCGGAGCAGGTGGTCGATGCCTGCAAGAAGCTGGAGCAGAGTCAGTAAGATGCCCTACCGTCTGCTCTACAACCTGCTGATCCATCTGGGATTGCCGCTGGCGCTGCTGGCCCTCTACAAGCCGAAGAAAGGCAAGCCAGGCTTTGGCAAGCGCTGGGCCGAGCATCTCGGGCGGCTGCCCGCCACCGGACAGGAGGCGCCGCTCTGGATCCATGCGGTGAGCGTGGGGGAGACGCTGGCCATCACGCCGCTCATTCGCGCCCTCAAGGCGGAGCGGCCCGATCTGCCGATCCTGCTCACCACCACCACCCGCACCGGCGCCGATCAGGCTGCCAGGCTGGGGGATCTGGTGATCCATCGCTACGCGCCGCTCGACTACCCCTGGGCCATTGCTGCCTTTCTCGACACCTTCAAGCCGCGCGCGCTCTGGGTGATGGAGACCGAGTTATGGCCGAACTGGCTGGCCGCCTGCGAGACGCGCCATTTGCCGGTGACCATCATCAACGCCCGCCTCTCCGAGCGATCCTGCCAGCGTTATGACCGCTTCCACGGCGCCTTCGACGCCCTGAGCCGGCCGTTGACCCATCTGCTCTGCCAGCATCAGGATGATGCCGACCGCTTCGCCCGCCTCGGCATCGATCGTTCGCGGCTGGCGGTGACCGGCTCCATCAAGTTCGACATCCAGTTTGGTGACGAGGTGCAGACCAAAGGGCGAGTCCTGCGCCAGCAACTGGGGGCGGATCGGCCGGTCTGGATCGCCGCCAGTACCCATCTGGGTGAGGACGAGCAGGTGCTGGCCGCCTTCGATCTGCTGCTCAAACGCCATCCCGCAGCGCTGCTCATTCTGGTGCCGCGCCACCCCGAGCGGTTCGACCGGGTGGCCGAACTGTGCGCCCCTTACGGCTGCGTGCGGCGCACTGATGGTGCTGCGGTGAGTGCGGAGGATAAGGTCTATCTCGGCGATACCATGGGCGAGCTGCCGCTGATGCTGGCGGCGGCCGATGTGGCCTTTGTTGGCGGTAGTCTGGTGAAGATCGGCGGTCACAACCTGCTGGAGCCGGCAGCCCTCGGCAAGCCCTGCCTGACGGGGCCCGCCTACTTCAACTTCAGCGATATCACTCGCCAGCTGGTGGCTCAGGGTGGCGCAGCCATCGTGGCCGATGCTGCCGAGCTGGGCGAGCGGGTGAGCCAGCTGTTTGCCGACGGCAACGCCCGCCGCGAGATGGGGGAGCAGGCCCGCGCCGTGGTGCTGCGCAATCAGGGAGCCCTGGCGCGCACCCTCTCTCATTGCCTCACCGCGTTGGAGAACGACTGAGTGTCAGCCTTTCATACAGTCCGGCCATAAAAAAACGGAGCGCGATGCGCTCCGTTTTGTTTTTGGCGGTGGCCGGGATTAGCGAACGATCAGCCCCAGCAGGATGCCGACCACACCGAAGTCGGAGTCGCTGAAGGTGGTGTTGGCGAAGCCGAGGTCGCCCAGTACCGGCAGCAGGAACACCGGCAGAATGGTGAGCAGCAGCAGGCCGTTGGCGAAGGAGCCCAAAATTGCGCCACGACGACCACCGGTGGCGTTGCCGAAGACTCCGGCAGCGGCGCCGACGAAGAAGTGCGGTACCACGCCCGGGATGATGACGGTCAGGCCCATGGCGTAGAGCAGCGCCATCCCCACCAGGCCGGCGGCAAAGCTCGACAGGAAGCCGATCAGTACGGCGTTGGGGGCGTAGGGGAAGACGATGGGGCAGTCGAGCGCCGGCTTGGCGTTCGGCACCAGCTTGTCGGAGATCCCCTTGAAGGCCGGTACGATCTCGGCGATGACCATCCGCACACCCTGCAGGATCACGTAGACACCGGCGGCGAAGGTGATGGACTGCATCAGGGAGAACATGAACCAGTGCTTGCCCTTGGCGACGCTGGAGACAAACTCGGGGCCGGCGAAGGCGGAGGTCACCAGGAAGATGATGCCCATGGTGAAGGAGATGGCCACCGGGGTATCGCGCAGGAACAGCAAGCTCTTCGGTACCTGCACATCTTCGCAGCTGTGGGCCTTGTTGCCGAACTTGGCGCCGATCAGGGCGGAGAGCACGTAGGAGCAGGTGGAGAAGTGGCCCAGCGCCACGTCATCGGAGCCGGTGATCTGCTTCATGAAGGGGTGGGCGATGGCCGGGAAGAAGACCATGGCGACACCGACCACCAGACTGCCCACCGCGATCAGCGGCACACCGCTCATGCCGCCGGCAGAGAGGATCACCGCCACCATCATCGACATGAACAGGGTGTGGTGACCGGTCAGGAAGATAAATTTCCACGGGGTCAGGCGGGCGATCAGGATATTCACCAGCATGGCGAAGAACATGATCATCGCCATCTCCTTGCCAAACGAGGTCTGGGCGATGGAGACGATGGCTTCGTTGTTGGGGACGACCCCCTTGATGCCGAAGGCGTGCTGGAAGATGACGGCAAAGTCACCCAGCGAGTTGATCACCAGAGTGGCACCGGCCCCCAGAATGACGAAACCCATGATGGTCTTGACCGTGCCCTTGATGCACTCGGTCACCGGTTTCTTCTGGGCAATCAGGCCGATAAGTGCGATCAGGCCGACCAGCACGGCGGGCTCGGACAGCACGTCAAACATCAGAAAGTTGAAAAATTCCATGGTCAGCTCCTGGCAACGGAAGATGCGGCCCGCAGGCCGCATGGAGGATCCTTAGAGGGCGCCCAGTTCGCGCAGGGCGGTGGCGAGCTTCTCTTTCATCGCGGCCTTGTCGACCATGTTGTCGAGGGCCACCAGACGGCCGTTGACGCCCATGCTCTGTAACTGCTCGGCGATGTCGCGGGTGGCGACAAAGATCTCGGCGCTTTCACTACCGGCGGAGGCCAGATCGCGGTGATCCACCTCGGCGGTGACTGCCAGCTCTTTCAGGATGCTCTTGATGCTCATCTCCATCATCAGGCTGGTGCCCAGACCGTGACCGCATACAACCAGAATTTTCATTGTCTCTTCCTCTGTCAGGTGCGCCGTGGCGCAGATCAGTAGCGCGCCAGAATGCGCAGGATGTCGTCTTTGGTGTCGGCCGCGATAATGGCCGCCACGTCCTCTTCATTCATAAACAGCTCGGCCAGCTGGGCGATGGTCTCCACGTGGGAGTTGCTGTCGCTGGCGGCCAGGGTGATCAGCAGCCGGATCGGGTCGTTGCCCTCGGAATCGAAGTTGACCCCCTGCTTGATGACGGTCAGCCCCAGACCCAGCCGGTTGACGCCGTCTTCGGGGCGGGCATGGGGCATCGCCAGACCGGGGCCCAGCACGTAGTAGGGGCCGAGCTCTTCATGAGAGCGAAACAGCGCCGCCACGTAGGAGGGTTCGATGGTGCCATTGGCCAACAGGGGCGCCGTTGCCAGCTCGATGGCGTGACGCCAGTCGCGGGCTGCGGGTTCGATGCGGATGACATCCTCGGTCAGCAGTTGAGTCAGCATGGTGGTGATCCGGCTAGTTAAGATGGCGCCAATCTATCGATCTTGCGGTGGTGAAACTGTGAGGGTGATCGCGAAAGTTAGCGCTATCAGGTAGCGCTAACATGAAACTGTGATAGCGCTATCACTTCACCCATTAACGGGAGCCATCTTGCCCCTGCGGTAGGGGAAAGAGAGTAGAATCGGCCCTGAGCAAATAGTCAGTGGCGCTCTTTTGCCTTAAAGTGAGCAGCCGCAAGCCGAGGAAGGGATGGATGTCAGAAGCGAAAAAGCGCCGTAGCACGGGTCGGGTGACCCTCAACGATGTGGCCCAGCTGGCCGGTGTGGGGGCCATGACGGTTTCCCGTGCCCTGCGCACGCCGGAGATGGTCTCCGACAGGATGCGCGAGCGCATCGAAGCAGCGGTGGAAGAGCTCGGCTATATCCCCAATCGGGCCGCCGGGGCGTTGGCCTCTGCGACTTCCCAGACCATCGTAGTGATCGTCCCGAGTCTGGCGGAAGCGGGCTGTGGCGAGATGATCGCTGGCCTGCAACAGACCCTGCTCGAGGAGGGTTACCAGATCATGCTGGGGGATGCCCAGCATCTGAAACAGCAGGAAGAGAGCCTGCTGACCAGCTTTTTGCAGCACAATCCGGCGGCGGTGGTGCTGTTTGGTGGCGATCCCGGCGAGACGATTCGTACCCGCCTGAAAGCCTCCCGCCTGCCGGTGGTGGAAGTGGGTGCCATGGCCCGCAGCCCCATCGACATGAATGTGGGGGTCTCCAACTTCGATGCCGGTTATCAGCTCACCCTCCACCTGATCGAGCGGGGCTACCGCAATATCGGTTTTCTCTGTGCCCGTCAGGAGCAGTGGATGCTGCAACAGCGGATGCAGGGCTGGCAGAAGGCGCTGCTCGACAACTACCTCTCCCCCGATGCCATCATCAACACCTCTGAGCGGCCCAGTTTCAGCACCGGCGCCACCATGCTGGGTGAATTTCTGCTGCGCTGGCCCGAGCTGGACGCGCTGATCTGCGTCAACGATGAACTGGCGGCCGGGGTGCTGTTCGAGTGCCAGCGCCGCCATTTGAATGTGCCGGGCAAACTCGCCATCGCCGGATTTGACGATCTGGATGTGGCGCGCGCCTGTTATCCGACCCTTACTTCGGTCAGGATCCCCTATCGCAAAATGGGGCAGGAGGCTGCCGAGCTGATCCTGCGCCAACTGGCCGGGGAGCCCGTGATGGGCACTGCGCTGGCCCTCGATTTTCAACTGCAAAAGCGTCAAAGCAGCTGATCCCCGTTTCACACGTCATCAAAGAGGCAACCATGTTCAAGGCTCTGTTACTGGAAAACCAAGACGGCAAGACTGTACCGACTCTGACCCGGCTGGCCGAGAGCCAGTTGCCGGAAGGTGAGGTGCGGGTAGCGGTGAGCTACAGCTCCATCAACTACAAGGATGGGCTGGCCATCACCGGCAAGGGCAAGATAGTGCGCCAGTGGCCGCTGGTGCCCGGCATCGACTTCGCCGGTACCGTGCTCGAGTCTGCCGACAGCCGCTATCAGCCCGGCGACAAGGTGGTGCTGACCGGTTGGGGCGTGGGCGAAGGCCACTGGGGTGGTATGGCCGAACAGGCGCGGGTCAAGGGGGACTGGCTGGTGCCATTGCCCGCCGGGCTGGATGAACGGCAGGCCATGTGCATCGGTACCGCCGGTCTCACCGCCATGCTCTGCGTACTGGCGCTGGAAGAGGCGGGCATTACTCCCGCAAGTGGCGAGGTGCTGGTCACCGGCGCGGCAGGCGGTGTTGGCTCCACCTCGGTTGCCCTGCTGGCAGCCCTTGGCTATCAGGTGGCAGCGCTGACCGGTCGGCCCGAAGAGCAGGGCGCCATGCTCACTGCGCTGGGTGCCAGCCGCATCGTGCCGCGCAGCGAACTGCTGGTGCCCGCCAAACCGCTGGAGAAGCAGCTGTGGGCCGGGGCCATCGATACCGTCGGCAGTCAGGTGCTGGCCAAGCTGCTGGCCCAGATGAACTATGGCGGCGCCGTGGCGGCCTGTGGGTTGGCGGGCGGCTTTGATCTGCCTACCAGTGTGATGCCCTTCATCCTGCGCAATGTGCGGCTGCAGGGGGTCGATTCGGTGATGTGCCCGCTGGCACGTCGTCAACTGGCTTGGCAGCGACTGGCACGGGATCTGCCAGCCAGCTTCTTTGCTCAGGCGGTCACCGAGATCGGGCTGGAGCAGGTGGTCGAGGCTGCCGAGGCCATCACGCTGGGTCAAATCGCGGGGCGCACTCTGGTCAAACTTTGAACTCTGACGACTGGCGAGCCCGACATTTCCGGATAGAATTGGATTGCGGGTGAACTATCCAAGGAGAGTGAAGATGGGTGGACACAAGCCGGATTACGACTCCTCTGATGATGATTGGGAGCCGGATTCCTGGGAAGAAGAGCTGGATCAGTGGGAAGATGAAAGCTGGCAGGATGATGACACTTTCGATGACCAGTGAACCACGGCATTGAACGAACAGGCGGGCTTTGGGCCCGCCTGATTTTTTTGCCGCGCTCACATGGCTGAGCGTTCGTCCTTGGTCAGGGGCGGGGCGCTGGGTAGAATGAACTGCCCAAATGACGCTCAAGGATGACTATGCGACTCTCCATCATATTGTTGGCTGCCCTGCTGGGTGGCTGTGTCTCCAACGATGACCCTTGCGAGAAGGTGTGGAGTGAGGTTGGGGAGGCGGATGGCAAGCTGGGCTTCACCACCGAGCGGATCGAGTTCCATCAGGGGCAATGTGGCAAGAAGGTGGATGCCGAACTGTGGAAGCAGGGACATCAGAAGGGATTGGCATGGTATTGCCGCCCCGAGCATCTCTATCTGGCTGGCCGCTCAGGCGAGGAGTATCGCGGCGTTTGCCCGAATGATACCCAGGCACGCAGATTGTTCGAACAGGGGCGTCAGGGGTGGACCGATCAATAACGCCCTGACAGGGAGGGGCGTTACTCCTCTTTCAAACGCAGCGGCTGGCAGAGGTAACCCTTGTCATTGGCACTGCGGGCGCACTTGCTGCAGACAAACTTGGGTTTGCGCACGATTTTTCTCAGCGCCTTGAGATCGGTGGGGATCTCGTGACGGCGCCATTCACACAGGGTTTTGCTGCCCATAACGACTACCTCTACGACTTGACGGCCGTATTGTAATCGATTTTCATTTCGAATAAACCGGCAAAGCTCGCTTATTGGCCGATATGCCAATAAGCGATTGTTTCGGGATGGATTACTGGTAGAGGAACTTGGTGAAGATAAGCTCGCGCACCGCTTTCTTGCCGGTCTCTTTCACCAGCAGTTCGTTGACGGTTGTCTCGCACTCCTTGCGCAGCTCTTCTCGGTTGGTCAGGGACTTCACTTGATCGGCATTTTTGCTGCCAATCAGACGGATGATGGCATCGCGGATCAGCGGGTCATGCTGCTCCAGCAGCTTGAGATCGGCCTCGTTTTCCGCCATCAGCTCTACCGTGACCCGGATATAACCGAGGGTTTTGCTATCACTCAGGTAGTTGGTGATGATGTCGGGATCGAGCGCGTGGTAGGAGAAACCGGGCTTGGCAGCCCCCTCTGCGCCCTCGGCGGGCGGCTCATCTTCAGCCAGAGCTTGCTGCTGCAGGGCGCCACAGCTCAGTAACAACACCAGCAGAATTTTGAAGATCTTCATATAGATGGCTCATCAGCAAGAGATAACCCATTTTTGATGTTGCCATCGGGGCCGTCAAGCACGGATGTTCTTACATTTCGCTATTGATTTACGGATAATAAACCGGATTTTAACCTGAACACGGAAATCTCTGGATGGTGAAGCTGTGAAGTCCGAGTTGACTGTTCCCCTCACGCCGTTAAGCGGGTGGCTGGCCCCCGAATGTTGCGAATTGCCCGCCAGCTTGCGCCCCTGGCTGCTGGAGCCCGGCTCCATGACCCGGCGGCTGCGTCAGCACAATCGCCACTTTTCGGTGGAGTGGCTGGGCAATCACCCGGTCGCCCTTACTGCCGATGAGCAGTGGCTGGTGGATTCGGCCTCGCCGGCCGGTACCTGCCGTGAGGTGATCCTGCACGGGGATCGTGGACCCGCCGTGCTGGGCTGGACCCTGTTTGCCGATGACGCACTGCAAGGGAGCGGCATTGCCGAGCTTGGCGATCAGCCGCTGGGTGAGCGGGTATTTGGCCATGAGCCAGCCCGCCGCGATCATCTGCAACTGGCCCGTTTCGATATTACCGCCAATCCCCGTTGCCCGGCCGCCACTGTCTGGGGGCGTCGTTCCCGTCTGTTTCTGGGGCAGTGGCCACTGCTGGTGCACGAGCTGTTTCTGCCCTCTCTCGTCTGTGACAAGGAGCTGGAGTGAATCTGTTAACCAAGGAGCGGGGACTTGCCTATATGCAGTTGGCCCGCGTCGACAAACCCATAGGCACTCTGCTGCTGCTGTGGCCAACCCTGTGGGCGCTCTGGCTGGCCGCTGGTGGCCTGCCCAATCTCTGGGTGCTGACCGTATTTGTGGTCGGGGTCTTTCTGATGCGCTCGGCAGGGTGCGTCATCAACGACTATGCGGATCGCAACTTCGACGGTCATGTCAAACGCACCGCTGGTCGCCCCTTGCCCACGGGCAGAGTCAAGCCGTGGGAGGTGCTGGCGCTCTTCTTCGTGCTGGCGCTTATTTCGTTTGGTCTGGTGCTGACCATGAATCCGCTCACCATCGGTCTGTCGTTTGTCGCCCTGCTGCTGGCGGTGAGCTACCCCTTCATGAAGCGCTTTATCTCCAATCCCCAGCTGGTGCTCGGGATGGCCTTCTCCTGGTCGATCCCGATGGCCTATGCGGCGCAGGCGGATGCCCTGCCGCTGGTGGCCTGGTTGCTCTTCTTCGCCAATCTGCTCTGGACGGTGGCTTACGACACCCAGTACGCCATGGTGGATAGGGATGACGACCTCAAGATCGGCCTCAAATCCAGCGCCATCCTGTTTGGTCGTTACGACAAACGGATCATCGGCGCATTGCAACTCTCGACGCTGCTGCTGCTGCTGGCGGTCGGGCAGCTGATGACGCTGGGGGGCTGGTATTACTGGGGATTGCTGGGGGCGGCGGTGCTGTTTGTTTATCAGCAGCGGCTCATTCGCGAGCGGCAGCGGGAAGCCTGCTTCCAGGCGTTTCTGAACAACAACTATGTGGGGGCGCTGGTGTTTGCCGGTCTGGTGCTTGACTACCTGCTGGCGTGATTGCGCCCCGAGTAAAACTGGATAAAAAGAAGGCCGCATCATGCGGCCTTCTTTGTTTGCGTTGCAGATCAGAGCTGATTGCCTGCCTGAATGGTGCGGCGGATCTTGTTGCTCAGCAGCGGCACTATGTTGTCGGCCAGCGCCTGGAAGCGGCCGAGATCCGGCTTGCACTCGGGAGAGAGGTAGCCCTCCTTGCGCAGCGTGTGGATCAGGGTGCTGAACAGCTTCTGGTCGAAGAACTCGGGGGCGTTGATGCCGTGCAGGGTGCCGAGGCGCTCTGCCATCATCAGGCCGTCCGCCTCCAACTGCTCCGCCTCGATATGAGGCTGGGCCAGCACCCGGGTCAGCACGATGGCGTAGCGTTGCAGGGTCTCCTGAATGCTCTCCGCCAGCAGCAGCAGGCGCATCTGGTTGGCCGGATTGACCCAGTAGCCGTCATCGCGGGTCTCGATCAGTTGCTGGGTCTGCAGCGCGTCGAGCAGGCTGTCGACCAGCGCCGGCAACGCCTCCTCTTCATAACGCAGGAACAGCTCGGTCTTGAGCAGCGGATAGATGTCGATGCAACGAGCCATGATCTCGCTGCGGGAGATCCCTTCACACCGTTCGATCAGTGCCGCCACCAGAGAGGGCATGGCAAACAAGTGGAGGATGTTGTTGCGGTAATAGGTCAGCAGGATCGCCTGATAGCGGTCCAGACTGATGATCTGCCCCAGTTTGTCCTCGCTCACCTCGAACTTGTTGAGCTCCATCGCCTGATCCAGCAGGGTCTTGGCATCCTCATCCGGAATGGTGCTCTGCGGGCTGTAAGGCACCGCCTTGAGCAGATCCAGATAGGTGTTGAGCTGGGCCTGCAATTCGTCGCGGGTCAGGGCGTGGCGCTCGGCGGCCAGCAGCGCCAGCGCACTCAGGGTCAGGCCGTTGACCGCGGCAGCGCCGTTGATGCGGGTCATCAGCAGTTCGGCCAGATTGTTGACGGTGCCCGCCATCCACTCCGGACGTTCCTCTTCCCCGATGTGCTTTTTCCAGTCGGGAATATGTTCGCTCAGGTAGCTGTTGAGGGTCAGCGGTTCGCCGAAGTTGACGAAGCCACGGCCGTAGTTACGCAGCTTGCGCAGGATGCCGAGCACCTGCAGGAAGCTCTCCTTCTCCTTGCGGCTCCCTTTGAGCTCGTTGTGGTAGGTGTTCACCTCCATCACGTGCTCGTAGCCCAGATAGACCGGCACCAGAGTGACCGGCCTGTCCAGCCCGCGCATCATTGCCTGCAGGGTCATCGCCAGCATGCCGGTCTTGGGCGGCAGCAGACGGCCGGTACGGGAGCGACCACCTTCGGTGAAGAACTCTACCGAGTAACCCTTGGCAAACAGCAGGTTGAGGTATTCGCGGAATACCGTGCTGTAGAGCGGGTTGCCCTTGAAGGTGCGGCGAATGAAGAAGGCACCGCCGTGGCGGAAAATCGGGCCCGCCGGCCAGAAGTTGAGGTTGATGCCTGCCGCGATATGGGGCGGCACCATCCCCTGGTGGTAGATGACGTAGGAGAGCAGCAGGTAGTCCATGTGGCTGCGGTGGCAGGGAACGTAGACGATCTCGTGCCCTTCCTGCGCCAACTGGCGCACCTTCTCGGCGCCATTGACCGACAAACCGCGGTAGAGCTTGTTCCACAGCCAGCCGAGGAAGCTCTCGCCCAGGCGGATCAGCCGGTAGGAGAAGTTGGAGGCGATCTCGTCCATGTAGCCATGGGCACGCTTTTGCGCCTTCTCGAGGCTGATCCCTTCGCGCTGGGCCTCCTCTTCAATCGCCTGCTGGATCACCGCGGAGTCGAGCAACTGCTTGAACAGCAGGTTGCGGTTCGGCAGTTTCGGGCCGGTGGCAGCCAGCTGCTGACGGCTGAAGTGGGTTCGGGCCACTCGTGCCAGCTTGTGGGCGATGGCCTCGTCGGTGCCGTGTTTGTCCGCCATGTAGCGCAGGGAGAGCGGCGGCGAGAAGCGCACCAGATTCTCGCGACCCTTGAGGATCACGATGAGCGCCTTCTTCAGCCGGTTCGGCGCCAGGCTGCTGATGATGTTGAGGCCGGAGGCTTCTTCCCCTTCCCGACCCGGAGCGCGGCCCCAGAACAGGGTGACGGGCACTACCTGGATATCGAGTTCGGGATCCTGCTTGTGCAGATCCAGCAGCTGGTGGAACTCCTGCAGGAAGGGGAGCGGTTTGCTGCGTTTGCCAAACAGGGGAGGCGGACGATCCAGACAGACATAGCGCGGCAGCAGCTGGCCGTTCAGTTCCAGCGGCGTGAAGGGACCGGGCAGACCGAGATCCTCGCAGCACTGCTGCAGGGTCATCAGGTCGGTGATCGAACTGGTTTTCAGGGCATAGACGATGGGTCTGGCCGGATCCAGATTGAGTTCTGTGATGGGATTTTCCGGCAGGCTCTTGTGATTGACCAAGCCGCTGACCGGCCATTGCAAGATGGCTCTGGAAATCTTCTGTCCTAGGGACATGTGCGTCTGCTCTCCAAAAAAATGCGGCGTGAGCATAGCAAATCGACAGCCCCTTGTCGCCGAGAGGTACGATGAGTCGGCTGCGCAGGATCAAAACAGCAGTAAATGAGGGGGTTGGTTGCGACAAATGTCAGCTGCGCCTTGCCTTGGCCACTGCACTGTATATACTGCCAGTGTGCTGTATAAAAAGACAGGTGCCAATTCTATGAAACCCCTTACCCCCCGCCAGGCCGAAGTGCTGGAGCTGATCAAGGTGAACATGAGCGAGACCGGTATGCCGCCGACTCGTGCCGAGATTGCCCAGAAGCTTGGTTTCAAGTCGGCCAATGCGGCCGAAGAACATCTGAAGGCCCTGGCCAAAAAAGGGGTCATCGAGATCATGCCGGGCACGTCCCGCGGCATTCGCCTGTTGCTCGAAGAGGAAGAGGTGCTGGAAGAGAGCGGCCTGCCGCTCATCGGCAAGGTGGCTGCCGGTGAACCTATCCTGGCTCAGGAGCATATCGAGAGCCACTATCAGGTGGATCCTGCCCTGTTCCACCCGCGCGCAGATTTTCTGCTGCGGGTGCAGGGGATGAGCATGAAGAACATCGGCATTCTGGATGGCGATCTGCTGGCGGTGCACAAGACCCAGGAGGTGCGCAACGGTCAGGTAGTGGTCGCCCGTCTCGATGAGGATGTCACCGTCAAGCGCTTCCAGCGCAAGGGCAGTCAGGTATGGCTGCTGCCAGAGAATGAAGAGCTCTCCCCCATCGAGGTGGATCTCTCCTGCCAGCAGCTCACCATCGAAGGGCTGGCGGTCGGGGTGATCCGCAACGCCGACTGGATGTAATCATCTCCGCCAACTGCGTTTGCCACACGGCCTCCTTCGGGAGGCCGTGCTGTTTCTGGCGCACTTTCCTTGTCATATCAAACAGATCATCGGTGGCGGCATTTTTGTCCTGCGCGACCGGCTACCAATCATCCATTTCAGATATATGCTCAGATCAGTGCCCTGTCGCCGAGACAGGGCTTGGCGCCTCCCTCTGACCATCGCAATGCGCCGTGACGGGAGGGCCGGTAACAACGAGAATCAGGCAGTACACCTTCACGGGATATGAAGGGGGAGTGGGGAGATCCCGAGCCTTGTCGGGCAAAGGGGACCACTCGTAATGGTTGCAGATAGTCGTGACGGGCCTGTTCCCAGTTCAGGCCGGCGAAGCAACATGACCTGTCGGTCAAGGAGGACTGGTATGGCATCAAGATCGCCATGGGATTCAGAGGCTGGGGCTACGCCAGCAGAATCGTCTATCACCCGTTTTGTCAAAGGTAGCCGGATGACCTGGTTTTACGGTCTCTGGCTGCACCATCGTGGTTCGCACTGGACGCTCTGGCTGGGATGCCCGAAAGAGAAGGTGGTGCGTCTGGTATTGCTGTTCAAGCGTGGCCATGGCGATCGCCAGGGGGAAGAGGACTGGCTGGCCCCCGTGATTCCCATCGGCGTGCGGGCCATCGGCAAGATGTTGCAGCAGGGGCGTAACGCTCGCCCCTGAGCAGAAGAGACAAACAAATCCATTCATAACCGGCACCCGAGGGGGCCGGTTTTTTTATGGCCGCAACTGGCGATTAATTATGCCAAATGGTCGACTCCTGACAGGGCGTTGCACAAGGTTGAACCACCTTGGCGGCTCGCTGGGGTACAATGCCCCCCTCTTGTCCGGTCACTGCTGGCCATCTGCCTCGAACTGAAAGGGTCTCTTGTTATGATGAAGCTCCGCTATCCCCTGCTCTTTCTGCTGCTGACAGCCTGCCTGATCCTGGTGTTCTACGCCACGCAGCCAGAGCAACCGGAACAGGCCGATTATTATCCGGCGGGGCGGGACATCAATGATTTCGCCTTTACCGATGCGGACAACCAGCCGTTCACCCCTGCCAACCTGAAGGGGCACTGGACCTTCCTGTTTGTCGGTTACACCTTCTGCCCCGATATCTGCCCCACCACGCTGGCAGATATGCGTTCCGTCTATGACCAACTGAAGAAGATGGCGCCCGACAGTCAGGTGGTGTTTATCTCGGCGGATCCCCAGCGTGACGACATTCCACGCCTCAAGACCTATACCGCCTTCTTCAATCCCGAGTTCAAGGCAGCCACTGCCCCCCACGACAAGCTGTTCCCGTTCGTGCGCAATCTGGGGCTCATCTACTCCATCGCCAATCAGGGGGAGAAGGATTACCTGATCGATCACTCCGCCTCCATCGTGCTCATCAATCCCAAGGGCAAGCTGCAGGCGGTATTCCGTCCGCAAGTGGCGCCGGGTCAGGTGCCCAGGGTGCAGATGGCCACCATGCTCTCTGACTTCTCCCGCATCCTGAAGCTGGCAGGCCACTGAGCGTGACCCCAGCTGTTGCCCCCTGGTGGCGAGATCCCTCTCGCCACCGCGCCGTCTTTGCGCTCGCCCTGCCCATGGTTTTCTCCAATATCACCACCCCCTTGCTGGGGCTGGTGGACACCTGGGTGATCGGTCATCTCGGTCAGGCCTGGTTTCTGGGGGGCGTTTCGGTCGGTGCAACCCTGATCAACCTCATTTTCTGGCTGCTCGGCTTCTTGCGGATGTCGACCACCGGCCTGACGGCGCAGGCGCACGGCGCCGCCGACGGTCGTGCCCAGCTCGATACCCTGCTGCGGGCGCTGGGGCTGGCCATTGCTCTTGGCCTGGCGCTGCTGTTGTTGCTCTTCCCCCTGTTGCCACGACTGATCGCCCTGAGTGGCGGCTCGCTCGAGGTGCAGCTCTATGCGGGCCAATATGTGGCGGTGCGGATCTGGAGCGCCCCGGCGGCGCTCTGCAATCTGGTGATCATGGGCTGGCTGTTGGGGATGCAGGATGCCCGCAGCCCCATGGTGATGTTGATCCTCACCAATCTGGTCAATATGGCGCTCGATGCTCTGTTTGTGCTGGGGCTCTGCTGGCAGGTGCGGGGTGTGGCGGCGGCCTCGGTCATGGCGGACTACTGCGCGCTGGCGGTCGGGATCTGGCTGGTACGCCGTCAGCTGCGGCAACTGGCGCCGACGGTGTGGCAGGATGGTTGGCAGCGCTGGCGGCAGCTTGCGCCCATGGTGCGGTTGCTCGGCCTCAACCGCGATATCTTCCTGCGCTCCCTCTGTTTGCAGCTCTGTTTCGCCTTCATGACTCTGCAAGGGGCACGACTGGGGGATGTGGCGGTGGCCGCCAATGCGGTGCTGCTCAACTTCCTGATGCTCATCTCCTACGGACTCGATGGTTTTGCCTATGCGGTGGAGGCCATGGTAGGACGAGCCATCGGTCAGCGGGATCGGCAGAAACTGCGGGAGGCCATCGTGCTCAATCTGGGCTGGGCCGCCCTCATCGCCACTGGTTTTACCCTAGTGTTTGCCCTCTTCGGTGCCCACCTTATCGGCTATATCACCGACATTCCGGCCGTGGTGGCGGAGGCACATCGTCAGCTTCCCTGGCTGATCGCCATGCCCTTGCTGGCGGTCTGGTGTTTCCTGCTGGATGGCGTATTTATCGGGGCGACCCGGGCGCGGGAGATGCGCAACAGCATGTTGCTGGCCGCGTTTGGCGGCTTCTTCCCGATCTGGTGGCTCTGTCAGTCGTGGGGCGTGGCCGCGTTATGGGCGGCGATGGCAGCGTTGATGGTGGGGCGCGGTCTGTCGCTGGGGGTAACTTGCTGGCGGCTGGAGCGCAGCGGGCATCTGCTCGACGCCCGCCACTGATCATCGGTGGCGCTTACATGGCACCGTCGTAGCCGAGCTGGCGCCAGCTCTCGTAGACAAAGACAGACACCGCGTTGGAGAGGTTCATGCTGCGGCTCTGGGGCACCATAGGGATGCGTAGCCGCTGCTCGAATGGCAGACTCTCGATGATCTCGATGGGCAGGCCGCGACTCTCCGGGCCAAACAGCAGGGCGTCGCCAAGGGCATATTGTGCTGCCGAGTGCGCGGTGCGGCCCTTGGTGGTGCAGGCAAACACCCGCTTGGGCGCCACGGCGGCCAGAAAGGCCTCATAGCTCGGCCAGCGCTTCACCTCGGCAAACTCGTGATAGTCGAGTCCCGCCCGTTTTACCCGCTTGTCATCCCACTCAAATCCCAGCGGCTCGATCAGATGGAGCCGGTAACCGGTATTGGCGCAAAGCCGGATGATATTGCCGGTGTTGGGCGGAATTTCCGGCTGGTAGAGGACGATATCGAGCATGACGAGCTCCTGCAAAGAGGTGTAAAGCCAAGAAGGGGCGCCAGCATACCCAGCGCCCGTCCGGATGAAAAGGATCAGGCGATGGGCAAGCGGATGGTGATGGTCAGCCCGGTCGGGTGATTGTTGCTGGCCGCAATGGTACCGCCATGGCGCTGTATTGCCTCCGAGGCGATGGCCAGCCCCAGCCCGGTGCCGCCAGTTTTGGCGTTGCGGGCGTCATCGACCCGGAAGAAGGGCTGGAACAGCAGCGCCTGCTGCTCGTCTGGCACCCCGGGGCCGTCATCCCGAATGGTCATCACCCACTCCAGTCCCTCCCGATACCAGTCCACCTTGATGAACTCGCGGGCATATTTGAGGGCGTTGCGCAGGGGGTTCTCCACGGCCCGGGCCAGCAGCTCGGGCCACATCTGGATCGACTCTGCGGGCAGCGGCGGCAGTCTGAGCTGTTTGCCGCTCTGGTTTGCCTCGAACATGGCATCTTCGAGGATGGGTTCCAGCAGGTCGGCCAGCGGGTGTACCACCGGCGCCTCCACATGCTGCTGCACTCGCGACAGATCCAGCAGATCGCCGATCAGCTTGTCCAGCCGTCCGATCTCCGATTCGATCCGCGCCAGCTCGGCGCTGTCACCTTGCTTGCGGCGGATCAGCGCCTGCGCCAGTTGCATCCGGGTGAGGGGACTGCGCAGCTCGTGGGAGATATCGGAAAGCAGCTGTTTCTGCTTCTGGATCATGCTCTTGAGCGTCTCTACCATGCGGCTGACGTTGTCCGCCAGCTGGCCGATCTCGTCGCCCCGTCCCAGGTTGGGGATCTGTACCTCCAGATTGCCGGCCGCCAGTTGGGAGACCGACTTCTGCAACTGCAGGATGGGGCGGGTCAGCCGCCAGGCGAGCAGCAGGCAGAGCGGGGTGCTGACCAGCATCGAGATGCCCAGAATGCGGATCGGGTGATCCAGCACCTGAATGAACAGGAACAGATAGGGGTTCTCGGCATTGAGGCCGAAATAGACGTGATAGCGATGACCGTGGTGCTCCATCAGGAAGGGGCCGGCGATCGCCTTGCGATCCTCGTTGCCCAGCATGGGATTGGCCGGGTCGTCAGCATCCACCATAAAGCGCACCACGAACTTGCGCGGATGGGTGGTGGACTGGATCTGCCCCTTCTCGTCGCGCAGGTAGACGTTGTCCACCGGCAGCATGGCGATCTTGTCCATCGCCTTGGCCAGATCGAAATCTTGATCCGGCTCGGCGGCGTTGAGCAGGGCTTGCACGTTGTTCTGCATCCGCGCGACTTCGTGGGTCGGCAGCGGGATCTGGTTGCGGGGATCCAGGGTCGGCAGGCTGATCACGGCGGCCAGCATCACCAGCAGCATGAACCAGAACCAGAGGAAGATGTGGGTCGAGATCCCGTTGAGGGAGTTGATACGCTCTATTCTTGCTCTAGCCACAGGTAACCGCGCCCCCGTACGGTTTTGAAGCGGGGCTGGCCATCGGTGCGGTCCGGCAGCTTCTTGCGCAGGTTGCTCAGGTGCATGTCGATGGCCCGATCGAAGGGTTCCAGCTTCTTGCCCAGCACCTGCTCGGAGAGGTGGCTCTTGCTGACGATCTGGCCGGGATTGCGCAGCAGGCACTCCAGCAGGCCAAACTCGGTGGCGGTCAGCTCCAGCAGTTGTTCGCCGCAGCGGGCCTGCTGCAGGCCGGGTTGCAGCACGATATCCATGAAGTGCACTTCGTCGGAGGAGTTGCCGCGCTGGGGTGGGGCGCTCTGGGTACGGCGCAGGATGGCGCGTACCCGGGCCAGCAGCTCCCTGTCATCGAACGGCTTGGCCAGATAGTCGTCGGCACCCGCTTCCAGACCGTTAACCCGGTCCTGGCTGTCACCGCGGGCGGTCAGCATCAGCACCGGGGTGTCGTGGGTCTTGCGCAGCTTGGTCAGCATGGCAAAGCCGTTGAGCTTGGGCATCATCACATCCAGCAGCACCAGATCGAAGCTCTGCTCCGCCAGCCGTTGCAGCCCCTCTTCACCATCCTCGGCGACCGTGACCTGAAATCCCTCCAGGGTCAGAATTTCGGTGAGCAGTTGGGTCAATTCAAGATCGTCGTCGACCAGGAGTATTCTGTTCATCTGGTGTTATTCCGCAGATTTTCGCGCCAAACTGACGCCGGGGTCAGGGTATAATAAGTTTTTCATCGCCAGAGGAAAGCCGGTTTTGAGCCATCAACAATATTCCCGTTGGGTGACCTTTGCCAGCATAGCGGCGGTCACCACCGCTACCTTGCTGATCATCGGCAAACTGATCGCCTGGCTGATGACCGACTCATCGACCCTGCTGGCATCGCTCACCGACTCCTTCATGGATGTGAGTGCCTCCATCATCAACCTGCTGGCCATTCGCTATGCGCTTGCCCCCGCCGATGACGAACACCGCTTCGGTCACGGCAAGGCGGAGTCGCTGGCGGGCCTCATCCAGTCGGCCTTTATCTCCGGCTCCGCCCTGCTGCTGGTGATGCACGGAATTTCATCCCTGCTCAATCAGGCGCCTATTTTGCGGCTGGAGGCGGGTCTCTGGGTCAGCGGTGGCTCCATCGTGCTGACCCTGCTGCTGGTCAGCTTCCAGAGCTTTGTCATTCGCAAGACCAACAGTGTGGCCATCAAGGCCGACATGCTGCACTACCGTTCCGATCTGCTGCTCAATGCCGGTGTCTTGCTGGCGCTGGTGCTGGCGGGGCAGGGGTGGTACTGGGCCGATGGCCTGTTTGCCATCCTGATCGGGCTATTCCTGCTGTGGGGGGCGGGACACATCGGCTACGAGTCGGTGCAGGCGCTGCTCGATCGTCAGTTGCCAGCGGAAGAACAAGCGAGAATAATGGCGCTCTGCTGTGCCGTAGAAGGTGTACACGGCGTACATGACCTGCGCACCCGTCAATCCGGGCCGACCCGATTCGTACAGTTGCATCTTGAACTGGATGATCAGATCCCCCTGGTCAAGGCCCATCAGATCGCCGATGAAGCCGAACTGGCGGTACGCCAGGCATTCGAGCGGATGGATGTCATCATCCACATGGACCCCATCTCGGTGCTGACAAAAGAACAACAGAGCCCTCACCCAGAACAACAGTAGGCTGCAACATGGATGAACTGGTTGCCAAAACCTGGCACAAAATTCAGCAAGAAGCGGAGTGCATGGCGGCCCAGGAGCCGATGCTGGCCAGCTTCTTCCACTCCACCATTCTCAATCACAAGAATCTGCGTTCGGCCCTCAGCTTCCAGCTGGCCAACAAACTCGACAGCGCCACCATGCCCGCCATCGCCCTGCGCGAGGTGATCGAGCTGGCCCTGCGCAGCGAGCCCGAGCTGCTGACGGTAGTGGCGGCCGACATCTGCGCCGTGCAGGAGCGCGATCCTGCGGTCGATCTCTTCTCCACCCCGCTGCTCTATCTCAAGGGGTTCCATGCCCTGCAGGGGTACCGGGTCGCCAACTGGCTGTGGCGTCAGGGGCGCCGCTCGCTGGCCCTTTATCTGCAAAACCAGATCTCGGTGGTGTTCGGGGTGGATGTGCACCCGGCCGCCCGCATCGGCAAGGGGATCATGTTTGACCATGCCACCGGCATAGTGGTGGGCGAGACGGCGGTGATTGAAGATGATGTCTCCATCCTGCAGAGCGTGACCCTCGGTGGTACCGGCAAGGAGAGCGGCGATCGCCATCCCAAGATCCGCGAAGGTGTGATGATAGGGGCGGGCGCCAAGGTGCTCGGCAATATCGAAGTGGGCGTGGGTGCCAAAATTGGTGCGGGCAGCGTGGTGATCAACCCGGTGCCGCCTCATACCACGGTCGCTGGCGTACCTGCCAAGATCGTCGGCCGTCCGGAGTGCGACAAGCCTTCACTGGATATGGATCAGTGTCTCTGATCTCCCGGCCGGAGTAGTCGATGGCCAAACGCTGGTCGGGTTATCTGATTTTGGGGATGTGGCTGCTCAACCTGCTGCATCTCTATCTGGGACTCTCCCCCTGGCCTGCTGCCATTGCGGCCTGGGGGGCATCACTGCTCACCTGGCCCTGGCTGGTGGGGGCCGCCAAGCGGCAGGCGCTGGCCCTGTATGGCGCGGCGCTGTTGCTGCTCTTCTTCTCCTGGTGGCAGGGAGCGACCCTCACCGCCGGTGACTGGCTGCTGCCTAACATCAATATGCTCACCATGTTTGCCGCGGTGAGCACCCTCAACCTTGCCACCTCCGGCTTGCTGACCGGCACCACCTCCTGGACCGGGCGCAAGGGGCTGTGGAGCACCATGGCCAGCCTCAATCTGCTGGGGGCGGTCATCAACCTCTCGGTGCTCTTTATCATCGGCGATCGGCTGGAGCGCAATGGCACCCTGGAGCGGCGTCAGGTGATGGTGCTGAGCCGGGTCTTCTGTGCGGCTGCCTTCTGGTCACCCTTCTTTGTCGCCATGGCGGTGGCGCTCACCTATGCGCCGGGCTTGCAGCTCTCCCATATTCTGCCGTTCGGGATCCTCGCCGCCTTGCTGGCGATGGGGCTGACTGCCTGGCAGGTGGAGCGGATCGGGGTGGCCGACTTTGCCGGTTATCCGCTGCGGCTGCAGACCCTGGGGTTGCCGGTCACGCTGGCGCTGCTGGTACTGCTCATCAAGCAGATCTGGCCCCAGCTCGGCATTCTGGCGGTGATCGCGCTGGTGGCCCCGCTGCTGGCACTGCTCTTTATGCCGACGGTCGGGCGCAAGGCGGCCCTCAAGCGGCAGGTGGTGGAGCGCTTCCCCGCCATCGGCGGTCAGCTGGTGCTGTTTCTGGGGGCCGGTTTGCTGGCGGCAGGCATCAACAGTGCGCTGTCGGTCATCGATCTTGGCGCTGGCCACGGCCTGCCACTGTTCAACCACTTTGACTGGCTTGAGGCGTCCCTCACTTTGCTGCTGATCCTGCTGGTGGCCATCGTCGGGGTACATCCGCTCATCAGTATCTCCGGGCTGGCGCCGCTGCTCTGGCCGCTGGCGCCGGATCCCAGCCTGCTCGGCATGTGTTTCCTGTTGGGGTGGGGGCTTGCCACCGGCACCAGTCCGCTCTCCGGATCCAATCTGGCGCTGGCCTCCCGCTACAACCTCAGTGCCGGGCTGATCCTGCGCTGGAACCTGCTCTACGGCCTGCTGATGTATGTGGTCGCCTGTCTGTTGCTGGGGGCTTATATCGCCTTGCATGGATAACGGCGGCGCCGTCAGGAGGGTGCCAATGATGCGCGGGTGGCGGGGCTTTTTACGCACGGTTCAGTGTGTTGTCGCGGCTCTGGCGCAGGATGCGAGAAAAATAGACGCATATTTAGACAATACATCTATGGAAGGCGCATTTTACAGCGCACTGGCTTGTTTGTGCCGATGCGCTCGGGGTATGCTGGCTTCACGCGCTTGAATCGCCCTCTGTGGGGCATCGCAATTGAACAAACAGGTATGCATATGTCACTAGAAGTCCTTGAGCAACTCGAATCCAAAGTACAATCCGCCGTCGACAACATCTCCCTGCTGAAGATGGAGCTGGACGAGCTGAAAGAGCAGAACAGCAAGCTGCAAGACGAGAACCATCAGCTGCGCAACGAGCACACTGCATGGCAGGAGCGTCTGCGTGCCCTGCTGGGCAAAATGGATCAGATGGGCGAAACCATCTAATTCATCGCCTTCAGGCAGAATTGAAAACGGGCCGCTCCATGAGCGGCCCGTCTGTTTTTGGCGGGATGGGAATTACAGCGCCAGCAGTTGCTTGACCGTCTTCTCGATGCCGTCCGCCGCTTCGACTATGTTGTTGGCCAGCATGTAGGCGGGGGTGGAGATCACCTTGCGCTCCTGATCCACCACGAATTCGTTGACCGGGCAGTTGAGATGGCTGCCACCCATCGCCTCGATGGCGTTGGCGGTACCCTCGTCATGGCCGATGGTCGCCAGCGTCCCGGCACCATAGATCAGCGGGATCATGGCGGGTGCGATGCAGATATAGGCGGCCGGTTTGTTGGCTTTGGCAAAGCTCTGGCACGCTTTCAGCACATCGGGCTGGATCTGGCACTCGGCCCCTTTGATAGCGAAGTCGCACAGGTTCTTGGCAGCGCCAAAGCCGCCGGGCACCAGCAGCGCGTCGTAATCGGCCGCATCCAGCTCGGCCACATCCTTGATCTGGCCACGGCAGATGCGGGCCGCTTCGACCAGCACGTTGCGGCTCTCTCCCTCGCTCACTTTACCGGTCAGGTGGTTGATGACATGGAGCTGCGCCACGTTCGGGGCGAAGCACTGGACGGCGGCTCCCTGACGGGCCAACGCCAGCAGACTGATGACGGCCTCGTGGATTTCGGCCCCGTCAAAGACACCGCAGCCACTCAAAATCACGGCCACTTTTTTCATGGCAAACTCCTCGTTGTTGAAAATGTGAGCCAGGATGGATTGTTGTACTTTTGTATGGTTATCGCTCGCCCTCCGCTGGTCAAGTCATCTTGCTGTGCTAGGATTGTTTCGTTTTGGATCCTGCCGTACCAACTCCCTTAAATCTTTTTCCACATTGATCGAGATCATTCTAACTGTCTCGCGATCGGTTTTTACGATCTCAATGAATTGTTTTTAATAGATTTTTATATTCTTATGCACAGCTTTATCACTGTGCGCTCTGATGCGTCCCATTTTTGAACACAGAGTTATCCACAGATTGAGTCCCTTAATCAGGCGCTGTGTGCTGTTGCTGCGCCCCTTGGTGTGAGGGGGGCCCTGTGGCATCCTAGCGGCTGTTTATCTCTGGCAGGACGATTTCATGGCCCCTAGCAACCCCCTTATTCTGGTCGACGGCTCCTCTTATCTTTACCGCGCCTTCTTCGCCTCCCAGCAGGCCGATCTGCGCACATCGACCGGTTTGCCGAGCGGCGCCGTCCGTGTCATGGCCAACATGATGCGCAGCCTGCGCAAGCAATATCCTGACTGTCATGTGGCCGTGGTGTTTGATGCCAAGGGCAAGACCTTCCGCGACGACATCTATCCCGAGTACAAGGCGACCCGCGCCAGCATGCCGGACGATCTGCGCAGCCAGGTCGCGCCTATCCACCAGATGATCAAGGCGATGGGCTTTCCCTTCCTGATGGTGGAAGGAGTTGAAGCCGACGACGTGATCGGCACCCTGGCCCGCCAGGCGACCGAGAAGCAGCTGCCGGTGCTGATCAGCACCGGTGACAAGGATATGGCACAGCTGGTCTCCGACCATGTCACCCTGATCGACACCATGAAAGATGTGAAGACCGATCGGGAAGGGGTGATCGAGAAGTTCGGCGTACCGCCCGAGCTCATCATCGACTATCTGGCCCTGATGGGTGACAAGGTCGACAACATTCCCGGCATGACCGGTGTCGGCGAGAAGACCGCACTGGCTCTGCTGCAGGGGATTGGCAGCATCGACGAGATTGCCGCCAACCTCGACAAGGTCGCCGCCCTAGGCTTCCGTGGCTCCAAGGCGTTCGCCGACAAGTTCCGCGAGCAGGAGGAGCTGGTTCGTCTCTCCTATCGACTGGCGACCATCAAGACTGATGTCGAGCTGGAACAGAGTCTGGAAGAGCTGTTGCTCAAGCCGGTCGACAAGGAATCCCTGCTGGCGGTCTATCGCGAATACGAGCTGCGCAACCTGATCAAGGAGCTGGAATCCGGTGGTGAAGAGGGGAGCGAGAGCGCCGGACAGGGCGACGCTGGCGATGACAACACCGCTCCGGTTGCCGCCATCGAAACCGATTACCGCTGCATTCTGGACGAAGCCGAGTTTGACGGTTGGCTGGAACAGTTGAAAGCGGCACCGCTGTTTGCCTTCGATACCGAAACCACCAGTCTCGACTATATGGAGGCGCGGATCGTCGGTGTCTCCTTCGCGGTTGAGCCGGGCAAGGCTGCTTATGTGCCGTTTGGCCACGACTATCTGGGGGCACCGGTACAGCTAAGCGAGGCCGTGGTGTTGGGCAAGCTCAAGCCGCTGCTGGAAGATCCGACCCGTCTCAAGGTGGGGCAGAATCTCAAGTACGATCGCAACGTGCTGCTCAACCATGACATCGACCTGCAGGGCATCGCCTACGACACCATGCTCGAGTCCTACGTGCTCAACTCCACCGCCAGTCGCCACGACATGGATTCGCTGGCCAAGCGTTACCTCGGGGTTGAGACCACCTCCTTTGAAGATATTGCGGGCAAAGGGGTGAAACAGCTCACCTTCAACCAGATCGAGCTGGAGCAGGCCGCTCCCTATGCGGCGGAAGATGCCGATATCACTTTGCGCCTGCACCAGACCCTGTGGAGTCAGCTGGAGGCCGTGCCGGGTCTTGCCAAGGTAT
>NZ_CP077221.1:3177500-3352500 GCF_019046985.1 Aeromonas sp. FDAARGOS 1417
CCGGGTGATCTAGCCATGGGCAGGTTGAAGGTTGAGTAACATCAACTGGAGGACCGAACCCACTAACGTTGCAAAGTTAGGGGATGACCTGTGGCTGGGGGTGAAAGGCCAATCAAACTCGGAGATAGCTGGTTCTCCCCGAAAGCTATTTAGGTAGCGCCTCGGACGAATACTACTGGGGGTAGAGCACTGTTTGGGCTAGGGGGTCATCCCGACTTACCAACCCCATGCAAACTCCGAATACCAGTAAGTAATATCCGGGAGACACACGGCGGGTGCTAACGTCCGTCGTGAAGAGGGAAACAACCCAGACCGCCGGCTAAGGTCCCAAAGTTCTGGTTAAGTGGGAAACGATGTGGGAAGGCTCAGACAGCTAGGATGTTGGCTTAGAAGCAGCCATCATTTAAAGAAAGCGTAATAGCTCACTAGTCGAGTCGGCCTGCGCGGAAGATGTAACGGGGCTCAAACCAGGCACCGAAGCCGCGGATTCACACTTATGTGTGAGTGGTAGGGGAGCGTTCTGTAAGTCTGCGAAGGTGTATCGAGAGGTATGCTGGAGATATCAGAAGTGCGAATGCTGACGTAAGTAACGATAAAGGGGGTGAAAAGCCTCCTCGCCGGAAGACCAAGGGTTCCTGTCCAACGTTAATCGGGGCAGGGTGAGTCGACCCCTAAGGCGAGGCCGAAAGGCGTAGTCGATGGGAAGCAGGTTAATATTCCTGCACGACTTGTAATTGCGATGGGGGGACGGAGAAGGCTAGGTGGGCCAGGCGACGGTTGTCCTGGTGAAAGTGCGTAGGTGGTGTTTCTAGGCAAATCCGGAGACACAACACTGAGACACGAGACGAACACACTACGGTGTGGAAGCCATTGATGCCCTGCTTCCAGGAAAAGCCTCTAAGCTTCAGATTACAAGTCATCGTACCCCAAACCGACACAGGTGGTCGGGTAGAGAATACCAAGGCGCTTGAGAGAACTCGGGTGAAGGAACTAGGCAAAATAGAACCGTAACTTCGGGAGAAGGTTCGCTCTTGACAGTGAAGTCCCTTGCGGATGGAGCAGTTGGGAGTCGCAGTGACCAGATGGCTGGGACTGTTTATCAAAAACACAGCACTCTGCAAACACGAAAGTGGACGTATAGGGTGTGACACCTGCCCGGTGCCGGAAGGTTAATTGATGGGGTTAGCGCAAGCGAAGCTCTTGATCGAAGCCCCGGTAAACGGCGGCCGTAACTATAACGGTCCTAAGGTAGCGAAATTCCTTGTCGGGTAAGTTCCGACCTGCACGAATGGTGTAACCATGGCCATGCTGTCTCCACCCGAGACTCAGTGAAATCGAATTCGCCGTGAAGATGCGGTGTACCCGCGGCTAGACGGAAAGACCCCGTGAACCTTTACTACAGCTTGGCACTGAACATTGAACCTACATGTGTAGGATAGGTGGGAGGCTTTGAAGGCGTGACGCCAGTTGCGCTGGAGCCGTCCTTGAAATACCACCCTTGTATGTTTGATGTTCTAACGCAGGGCCCTGAATCGGGCTCGCGGACAGTGCCTGGTGGGTAGTTTGACTGGGGCGGTCTCCTCCCAAAGAGTAACGGAGGAGCACGAAGGTTGGCTAATCCTGGTCGGACATCAGGAGGTTAGTGCAATGGCATAAGCCAGCTTAACTGCGAGACGGACAGGTCGAGCAGGTACGAAAGTAGGTCATAGTGATCCGGTGGTTCTGAATGGAAGGGCCATCGCTCAACGGATAAAAGGTACTCCGGGGATAACAGGCTGATACCGCCCAAGAGTTCATATCGACGGCGGTGTTTGGCACCTCGATGTCGGCTCATCACATCCTGGGGCTGAAGTCGGTCCCAAGGGTATGGCTGTTCGCCATTTAAAGTGGTACGCGAGCTGGGTTCAGAACGTCGTGAGACAGTTCGGTCCCTATCTGCCGTGGGCGTTGGATGATTGAAGGGAGTTGCTCCTAGTACGAGAGGACCGGAGTGAACGAACCTCTGGTGTTCGGGTTGTCACGCCAGTGGCACTGCCCGGTAGCTAAGTTCGGAATCGATAACCGCTGAAAGCATCTAAGCGGGAAGCGAGCCCTGAGATGAGTCATCCCTGACCCCTTGAGGGTCCTAAAGGGCCGTTGGAGACCACAACGTTGATAGGTGGGGTGTGTAAGCGCGGCGACGTGTTGAGCTAACCCATACTAATTACCCGTGAGGCTTAACCATACAACACCCAAGAAGTGTTCTAAGGCTTGTAGCAAATAGAACGAACTACTCAAATTCAGTGATAGTGACAAGCCAAGCGCAACATCACTACTCACGTCAGCTTTCTAGATTAAGAATTTGCCTGGCGGCCATAGCGCCGTGGAACCACCTGATCCCATGCCGAACTCAGAAGTGAAACGCGGTAGCGCCGATGGTAGTGTGGCATTCGCCATGCGAGAGTAGGACACTGCCAGGCACCCAATTTCAAGATTACGCCCAGCGTGGTCTTTACCGGTTAGTGTGCTGATATGGCTCAGTCGGTAGAGCGCATCCTTGGTAAGGATGAGGTCCCCAGTTCGATTCTGGGTATCAGCACCATTTTCAAGTTAGTTTTAAAAGCTTTTGCCTGACGGCAATAGCGCCGTGGAACCACCTGATCCCATGCCGAACTCAGAAGTGAAACGCGGTAGCGCCGATGGTAGTGTGGCATTCGCCATGCGAGAGTAGGACACTGTCAGGCACCTATTTAGAAGAGGCCTCCCATTCGGGAGGCCTTTTTGCATTTCTGTAATTCAAAAATCTGCCATGCCGCCGGCATTTTAGTAAAAGTGCTGGGCTATCAAGGGATTGCCCGTTACTCTTTAGCCGTTACCGATTAACACGTGATGCTGCCAGCGAGGTATTGATGGCTACGTTGAAGGAAATTGCACAGGAAGCGGGGGTTTCTCTCGCGACGGTATCCCGGGTACTGAACGAGGATCCCAGCCTGAGCGTCAAGGAAGAGACCAAGCAGCGGATCTTCGAGATCGCCGAACGGCTGGAGTACAAGACCAGCAGCGCCCGCAAGGGGGTACACAAGAGCAAGCTGCACTTTCTGGTGGTCTATGCCTATCCCCAGAGTACCGAGGTCAACGATCCTTACTATCTCGCCATCCGTTATGGTATCGAGACCCAGAGTGCCCGCCTCAATATTGAGCTGACCCATCTCTACAACTGCGGTGAAGGGCGTGAGCTGAGCCCTGTAGATGGCATTCTGGTGGTCGGTACCCTCACAGCCGAGCGTCTCGTCCAGCTAAGGGCTTGTTCCAGCCAGCTGGTGTTTGTCGACTGCCGTTCACAGGGAGAGTTCGACTCGGTCGATGTGGATCTCGCCCTGATCAGCCAGCAGGTAGTCGATTACTTCATCGCGCAGGGGCACCAGCGTATCGGTTATATCGGTGGCCAGGATGAGAATCCGGATCTGCGCGAACTGGCCTTCCGGGATTATGGCCAGCGGCTGGGGGTGGTGCAGGAGAGCGACCTCTATCGTGGAGATTTCTCCAGCGCTTCCGGCTACCAGTTGGCGAAGGAGATGCTGGCAGGGGATTGGCCCAAGGCGCTGTTCGTTGCCTCCGACTCCATCGCCATCGGTGTGCTGCGTGCCATTCATGAGAAGGGATTGGCGATTCCCCAGCAGATCGAGCTTATCAGCGTCAACGATATTCCGACCGCCAAGTTCACCTTCCCGCCACTCTCTACAGTGCGGATCCACTCCGAGTTGATGGGTACCCAGGGGGTCAATTTGCTGGTTGAGCGGCTGCGAGACGAGCGGGATATTCCACTCCGGGTGCTGGTACCGAGCAAGTTGACCCTGCGCGGCACCACTCGCTGATTTTAGTAAAACGCTCTGCTTTTTAGTCGCACCATCTTGCGGTGGTGCGACACCTCTCCCAAGCAAACCTCTTTTCCATATCATCCAGTAACTTCATATCATATTGTTTTATAGTTGATTTTATTGCTAATCAGCCAACTCTTATCAACATCCATGCCACTCATCCATATCTTGCCTTCCTTTATCTCCAGCTTCTGATCTCGCTCACAAAACCATCTGTTCATTGTGATCAGGTTAAAACTTTACCAATCCAAAGCTGATATTTAGTAAATGTTTATCTAGAGTTTACCCAGTTAACGTTGCCTTGTTCCGGGAGGACATGTGAATAACTGGGAAAACGTCCAATTCGTAGGTGAAAACAGGCTGGCCCCGCGTGCCTACTTCTTCTCTTATGCCGACCACGCGCTGGCGGCTACCATGCAGCGCGAGCTGAGCCGCCGTTTTCTGGGCCTTAGCGGTCAGTGGCAGTTCCATTACTTCGATCACCCCCTGCAGGTGCCGGAGGCCTTCTATCACAGCCCCATGAGCGAGTGGGGCCAGATCACCGTGCCCAACATGTGGCAGATGGAAGGACATGGCCAGTTGCGGTACACCGACGAAGGTTTTCCCTTCCCCATCGATGTGCCCTTCGTGCCGACCAACAACCCCACCGGCGCCTATCAGCGCAGCTTCACGCTGAGCCCGGCCTGGGACGGCGAGCAGGTGAGCATCAAGTTTGACGGGGTGGAGACCTACTTCGAGGTCTATGTGAACGGCCACTACGTCGGCTTCAGCAAGGGCAGTCGTCTCACCGCCGAGTTCGATATCAGCGCCTACGCCAAGGTTGGCGAGAACCTGCTGTCAGTACGGGTGATGCAGTGGGCTGACTCCACCTATATCGAAGATCAGGACATGTGGTGGATGGCGGGGATCTTCCGCGACGTCTATCTGGTGGGCAAACCGGCCGCCCATGTGCAGGACTTCTTCATCCGCACCGCGCTGGCCGATGACAATCAGAGCGCTACCCTGAGCTGTGATATCCAGCTCGAGAACCTGGGGGCGGCCGCCCGTGATCACCGTCTGGTCTGGTCCCTGCTGGATCAAGGCAGCGAGATCGCCAGCGGCTCCCTCGACCATCTCGCCATCGACGGCAAGTGTGATTGCCGCTTCACGCTGGATCTGGCCAATCCCCATCTGTGGAGCGCCGAAGATCCTTACCTCTACCAGCTGCAACTCTCCCTCTACAACGGTCGGGGTGAGCTGCTGGAAGTGATCCCGCAGCGGGTTGGGGTGCGTGAAATCAAGGTCAAGGATGGCCTCTTCTACGTCAACGGCCACTACCTCAAGCTGCACGGGGTGAACCGTCACGACAACGATCACCTCAAGAGTCGCGCAGTCGGCATGGACCGTGTTGAACGCGATATCGTGCTGATGAAGCAGCACAACCTCAACTCGGTACGCACCGCCCACTACCCGAACGACCCGCGCTTCTACGAGCTGTGCGACCAGTACGGTCTGTTCGTGATGGCGGAGACCGACGTGGAGACCCACGGTTTTGCCAACGTCGGCGATCTCAGCCGCATCACCGACGACCCCTTCTGGGAGCCGGTGTTCGTGGATCGCATCGAGCGCCACGTGCACGCCCAGAAGAACCACCCCTCCATCATCATCTGGTCGCTCGGCAACGAGTCCGGCTACGGCTGCAACATCAGAGCCATGTACCAGCGCTGCAAGGCGATCGACCCGACCCGGCTGGTGCACTACGAAGAGGATCGCGATGCCGAGGTGGTGGATGTGGTGAGCACCATGTATTCCCGCGTATCCCAGATGAACTGCTTCGGCGAGTTCCCGATGGCGAAGCCGCGCATTCTCTGCGAATACGCCCACGCCATGGGCAACGGCCCGGGTGGCCTCAGCGAATACCAGCAGGTGTTTGACCGCCATCCCCACATTCAGGGTCACTACATCTGGGAGTGGTGCGATCACGGCATTCTGGATCAGGACGAGCAGGGGCGTGCCGTTTACAAATACGGCGGCGACTACGGCGACTACCCCAACAACTACAACTTCTGCATGGATGGCCTCATCTATCCGGATCAGACCCCGGGGCCTGGCCTGCGCGAATACAAGCAGGTGATCTGCCCGGTCAAGGTGCGGGCGCTGGACCTGGCGAGCGGCAAGCTGGCGGTGGAAAACCGCTACTGGTTCTCCTCTCTCGACGACATCCGCCTGCTGGTCGAAGTGAAGGCAGAGGGTGAACTGCTGGCCAGCCAGCAAATCCGGTTGGAAGGGATTGCTCCCGGTGCCACCACAGAGCTGCAACTCGAACTGCCATCCCTCGATGGGCGGGAAACCTTCGTCCAGCTGCGGGTCATCAAGGCCACCGCCACCCGTTACAGCGCGGCGGAGCACCAGCTGGGCCAGTACCAGTTCCAGCTGAAAGAGTCGACTCGCCAGCTGCAGCCCTTTGCCAATCCCAACGCCACCCCGTTGCAGATTGCCGACGAACAGCTTGATCTGACCTTGAGCGGCAGCGGCTTCGCCCTGCGCTTCTCGCGCCTTGACGGCAAGCTGGTGAGCTGGCAGCAGGACGGTATCGAGCTCATCGAGCGCTCGCCGCGCCTCACCTTCTTCAAGCCGATGATCGACAACCACAAGCAGGAGTACGAGAGCCTGTGGCACCCGAACCACCTGCAGATCATGCAGGAGCACTTCCGCACTCTGAGCTGGCGTCAGCTGGGTGACGCGGTCGAGGTGACGGTGGAGAGCCTGATCGCGCCGCCGGTGTTCGACTTCGGCATGCGCTGCCGCTACGTCTACACCCTGAGCCCGAACGGTCAGCTGCATGTGGCGCTGTCCGGTCAGCCCTACGGCGGTTATGACGACATCATCCCCAAGATCGGCTTCGAGCTGGGCATTCGTCAGGATCTCGACCGGGTGCACTACTACGGCATGGGGCCGGGCGAAAACTATCAGGACAGCCGCCAGAGCAACTGGATCGACAGTTTCCAGAGCACAGTCGGCGAGATGTGGGAGCACTACCCGTTCCCGCAGGACAACGGCAACCGCCAGCAGGTGCGCTGGGCGACCCTGACCAACCGTCACGGCGCCGGTCTCTACGTGCGCCCCGATGCCCCCATCAACCTGAGCGTCTGGCCCTATAGCTGGGAGCATATCCACGCGGCGCAGCACATCAATGAGCTGGAACCGAGCGGTTATCTCACCCTCAATCTGGATCACAAGGTGCTGGGGCTCGGCTCCAACTCCTGGGGCTCCGAGGTGCTGGACTCCTGGCGGGTGCGCTTCGAGCCGTTCAGCTTCGGCCTGACTCTGCTGCCCATCGCCCGTGGCAACCTCAATCCGGCTGCGCTGGCCGGGTTCGATCTCACCATCAACGGCGGGAGGAACCTCGCATGATCACCCTGGACAACCTGACCCTGTTCAAAAACATCTACCGGGAGGGCAAAAAGTGGGGCCGCTGCGTGGAGGCCATCAACAACCTGCCGAACCTCAAGCCCGGCATCTGCCACTCCATCGGTGACTCCCTCACCTACCGCTTGCAGGAGGGGGCCAGCCCGGCCACCTCCCTGTTCGAGGGGCAGCGCCGCTACTTCGACGTCCACTACTACCTGGAAGGGGAAGAGACGGTGGAGTGGGCTGCCAAGCCGGATCTGCGGGTCGAGCAGGCCTATGACGACACCACCGACCGCGAGTGGCTGGCCGGCGAGGTGCGTGAGCGCCAGAAAGTCGGCAACGGTCAGGTGGTGATCTTCGAGAACGATGAAGCCTACCGGTTCGTCGGCGACGGGCCGGTGCGCAAAGTGATCATCAAGGTCACCGTCGAAGGCGGCTACTTCAAGAACAAATAACAAGCCGCTGGTTCTGCACTGATAAAAGCCGGAAGGGCGGGGCTCACCCTACAACCCATGCCTCGCCCTTTCGCGGCAATAACTACAGGTCTGGAGATGCACCATGTCTGATTCCAAACGCAATACGATAGGCAAGTTTGGTCTGCTGTCGCTCACCTTCGCGGCGGTATTCAGCTTCAACAACGTCATCAACAACAACATCGAGATCGGTCTGGCCTCGGCCCCGATGTTCTTTCTGGCCACCATTTTCTACTTCATTCCGTTTTGCCTGATCATTGCGGAATTTGTGTCACTGAACAAAAACTCCGAAGCGGGGGTTTACGCCTGGGTGAAGAGCTCCCTCGGCGGTCGCTGGGCCTTTATCTCCGCCTACACCTACTGGTTCGTGAACCTCTTCTTCTTCACCTCGCTGCTGCCGCGGGTTATCGCCTACGCCTCCTATGCCTTTCTCGGCTACGAGTACATTCTCACCCCGGTGGCGACCACGGCATTGAGCATGGTGCTGTTCGCCTTTGCCACCTACGTCTCCACCAACGGCGCCAAGATGCTCGGCCCCATCACCTCGGTGACCTCGTCCCTGATGCTGCTGCTGACCCTCTCCTACATTCTGCTGGCAGGTGCGGCACTGGTGGGCGGCGTGCAGCCGGCTGACCCCATCACGGTAGAGGCCATGATCCCCGATTTCAGCTGGGCGTTTCTGGGCATCACCACCTGGATCTTTATGGCAGCCGGTGGCGCCGAGTCGGTGGCGGTCTACGTCAATGACGTGAAGGGCGGCTCCAAATCCTTCGTCAAGGTGATCATCGTCGCCGGGATCTTTATCGGCGTGCTCTACTCCATCGCCTCGCTGTTGATCAACGTGTTCGTGCCGAGCGGTACCCTGAAATATACCGGCGGCTCGGTGCAGGTGTTTGAAGGGCTGGCGGCCTACTTCGGCCTGCCGGAGATCCTGATGAACCGCTTCGTCGGGCTGGTCTCCTTTACCGCCATGTTCGGCTCCCTGCTGATGTGGACGGCGACGCCGGTGAAGATCTTCTTCTCCGAGATCCCGGCCGGCATCTTCGGCAAGAAAACCGTCGAGCTGAACGAGAACGGCGTGCCCGCCCGCGCAGCCTGGATCCAGTACCTCATCGTGCTGCCGCTGATGGTGATCCCGACTCTGGGCTCCAACACTGCGCAGGATCTAATGAACACCGTCATCAACATGACCGCCGCCGCTTCCATGCTGCCGCCGCTGTTCATCATGCTGGCCTACCTCAATCTGCGTCTGAAGCTCGATCACCTGCCGCGGGATTTCAGGATGGGTTCGCGCACCACCGGCATCGCCGTGGTCTCGGTGCTGATCGCCATCTTCTCGGTGGGCTTCCTCGCCTCCACCTTCCCGACCGGCGCCGACATCATGACCATCATCTTCTACAACGTCGGCGGGATCGTGATCTTCCTTGGCTTCGCCTGGTGGAAATACAACAGATACGAGGCGTCCCTCAGTGCCGAAGCGCGTGCCAAAGAGGCCCAGCCGACGGCGCAGGTTGCCATGCAGACGCCATAGCCACTGCATTGAATCCCAATCAAACCGGGTGGCCGTTGGCCACCCGCAAACCGTTGAACCAGAAAAGGAAAAGAGAATGAGCGAGACGATCGAGTTTGCCGAATTCAAACGGGTCGAGATGAAGGTGGGCAAGGTGCTGGAGGTGGTGCGTCACCCCGGGGCCGACAAACTCTACATCGTCCAGATCGACGTGGGGGGCGAGCGGCCGCTGCAGACCGTCACCAGTCTGGTGCCTTACTACAGCGAAGAGGAGCTGATGGGCAGCGAGGTGGTGGTACTGACCAACCTCAAGCCCACCAAGATGCGCGGCGAGCGATCCGAGTGCATGTTGCTCTGCGCCGAGACCCCGGACGAGAGCCAGAGCGTGCTGTTGCAACCGCGGGTGCCGATGGCGCCGGGCACTCCGATCGTCTGAATGGTATTGCGAGCCGGTGCGGGAGACGGTACCGGTTCAGCAACGAGGCCGTGCACGCGGCCCGATCATAACAAGAGAGTAAAGCGCGGGGCCGACAGACCCTTGCCGAACACATCACTGAGTCACTGCGCTCCCCGCAGGGAGCGCAAGTCCACTGGAGGACACCATGTCTGAATCCGTACGCGGCACCATAGGCAAGTTTGCCCTGTTGTCGATGACCTTTGCCGCCGTGTTCAACGTGCGCAACATCGTCAACAACAACATCGAGCTGGGGCTCAGCTCCGCCCCGATCTTCCTGCTGGCGACCATCGTCTACTTCATCCCGTTCGTCTTCATCATCGCCGAGTTCGTCTCGGCCAATAAAAACTCCGAGTCGGGGATGTACGACTGGCTGAAAAAACCGCTCGGCACCCGGATGGCCTATCTGGGCTCGTTTCTCTACTGGTTCGTGAACCTGTTCTGGTTTGTCTCCCTGCTGCCCAACGTCATCGCCTACGCCTCCTACGCCATGCTGGGCTATGAGTACAGCTTCTCGCCCATGGTCACCTCGATCATCTCCATCGTGCTGTTTGCGGCGGCGACCCACATCTCCACCAAGGGGGCGAGCTGGCTTGGCAAGATTGCCGAAATAGTGGCCTACGGTGTGTTTGCCCTGTTCGCCATCTATGTGCTGGGCGCCCTGATGGCTTTGAGTGGCGATCATGTGCCGGCCCAGCCCATCACCCTGGAGGCGATGACTCCCACCGTCAACTGGGCGACCCTCGGCATCATGTGCTGGATCTTCCAGGCGGCGGGTGGTGCCGAGACCGCGGCGGCCTACCTCAATGACGTGAAGGGCGGTCAGAAGTCCTTCATCAAGGTGATCATCAGTGCGGGTATCGTTATCGGTGCCATGTATGCGGTCGGTTCCCTTTTGGTGAACGTGTTCGTGCCGCGCGAGAGCCTCACCTATGCCGGCGGCATGGTAGAGATCTTCACCGGTATGGCCCAGTACTTCGGGCTCTCCGAGGCGTTGGTGGGCCGCTTCGTCGGCGTGGTGCTGTTTATCGCCATGTTCGGCTCCATGATGATGTGGACCTCGGCGCCGGTGAAGATCCACTTCTCCGAGATCCCGCAGGGGGTTTACGGCGAGAAGACCACCCAGCTCAACGAGCACGGCGTGCCGGTGCGCGCCGCCTGGTGGCAGTTTGTCTTCGTGTTCGCGATGCTGGTGGTCAACGGCTTCGGTTCCGAGTCGGTGCAGCAGATGATGAACACTGCCATCAACCTCACCGCCGGTACCGCCATGCTGCCGCCGATCTTCATCATGGTGGCCTACTTCGTGTTCCGCTGGAAACATGACGACACACCCCGCGACTTCCGCATGGGGTCGCGCACCTTCGGGATGGGGGTGGTGTCTGTATTGATCGCCATCTTCGTGGTGAGCATGAGCGCCTCCGCCTTCCCGGCCGGGGTGGATCTGGTGCGCGCCTTCTTCATCAACGTCTTTATGACCGCGGTCTTCTCGGCACTGGCCTACTGGTGGATCTCCCGCTTCGAGAAGCGGCAGGCTCGCAAGCTTGCCGGCAATGCGAAGAAAACGGGCAACGGCAAGCTGGCCAGCCAGCGCTGATCGGCAGAGCGAAAAAGCGAGACGGGCGGCTTGGGTCGCCCGTTTTTTTATCCATTTCGCGCCGGTTTGGCGCTATCTGGCCGCGGGTCATCAACTTCCGCTATTCGACAAAGCAAAGGCGTTAAGCATTGATGAACAATTAACCGCTGCACAACGTTGCGCCTCTCCGTTATCGGGGTAAGCTGGAGGTTCGTTTTAGCGGGAGGTGCCAGACATCTCCCGCTCTGTTTCTTGTCCTCCCCAATCCTGACTGCCGCCATGGCAGCAGGATGCCCTTCTGATGGAGACCTTTCGTGCGTCTGGATCCCTTTACTGTTGTGCTGATTGCGGTGGTCACCCTGGCCTCCCTCTTTCCCTGCGAGGGGCAGGTGGCCGTCTGGTTCGGTCTGCTGACCAAGCTGACGGTGGCGCTCTTGTTCTTCATGCATGGCGCCAAGCTGTCGCGCCAGAACCTGCTGGCGGGCCTCGGTCACTGGCGGCTCCATCTGGTGGTGATGCTCAGCACTTTCGTGCTGTTTCCGCTGCTGGGGCTGCTGCTCACCCCGCTGGTGCCGGGCTGGCTGAGCCCGGCTATCTACCTCGGCTTCCTCTATCTCTGCGCCCTGCCTGCCACCGTGCAGTCAGCCATCGCCTTTACCTCCATGGCTGGCGGCAATGTGTCGGCGGCGGTGTGCAGCGCCTCGGCCTCCAGCATCCTCGGCATCTTCCTCTCGCCGGTGCTGGTGGGGATGATGATCCACGTGCAGGGGGAAGGGATCGACACCTGGCACTCCATCCAGTCCATCATGATGCAGCTGATGCTGCCTTTTGTGGTGGGCCACCTGTCGCGTCCGCTCATTGGCCGCTGGGTCGACAGCCACCGGCCGCTCATCGGCAAGCTGGATCAGAGCTCCATCCTGCTGGTGGTCTATGTCGCCTTCAGCGAGGCGGTGGTGCAGGGGATTTGGCATCAAGTAGGCTGGTACGATCTGGCCAGTATCGTGCTGCTGAGCTGCATCTTGCTGGCGCTGGTGCTCTGCTGGAACGTCTGGATCAGCCGTCGCCTCGGGTTCGACAAGGCGGACGAGATAACCATCGTCTTCTGCGGCTCCAAGAAGAGTCTGGCCAACGGGGTGCCGATGGCCAACGTCATGTTCCCGGCCGCCAGCGTCGGGGTGATGGTGCTGCCGCTGATGATCTTCCACCAGATCCAGCTGATGGTGTGCGCCGTGCTGGCCCGCCGCTACCACGAGCAGGGAGAGTGATACTCGCGCTGTTTTTATTGCCATAACAAGAGGGAGGCCCGTTGGCCTCCCTCTTTTCATCTGCATGCAGATCGGCGGATTAGCGTTTGCGCCAGACGGTCAGCTGCGCCACCGTGTGCTGGTATTTGCGGGCGGTCTCGCGGATGACGAAAGGCACATCCCGGGGCGGGCAGTGCTCCTCGAACTCCGCCGCCAGCAGCCGTTGCAGCGCCTGATAGGTGGTGAGCGCCTCGCCGTTTTCGCGAATGCCGCCGAGCCAGTTGGCGGGCGGGGTATATTCCGCCAGCCAGGTATAGGGGCTGGTGAGCACCAGCAGGCCACCGCTGCGCAGTCGGGGAGCTATGTCACGCAGGAAGCGGGCGGGCTCCCGCAGCCGGTCGATCAGGTTGGAGGCGAGCACCAGATCGTAGTGGTCATATTTGGGCTTGAGGTTGCAGGCATCCCCCTGACTGAAGTGGATGCGCTCAGCCTGACTCGCCCCCAGCCCGTGGCTCGACAGGCGTGCCTCGCAATACTCCACCAGTTCACCCTCCAGTGGAATGGCATAGCGGAAGCTGTCCTGGCTGGCGAGGGCCAGCGCCACATCGATGAAGCGGGCCGAGTAGTCGACCCCGTCCACATGCTGGAAGTGGCGAGCCAGTTCGAAGCTGGCGCGGCCGGTGGCACAGCCGATATCCAGCGCCCGCTGGTGGTTGCTGCACAGCTCGCCAGCAAGATCAGCAAGCGTTTTGGCGTAGTTGGCTACCCCGAAGTGGCTCGGACCGTACTGGAAGTCGAGGTACTGAGCGACGAGCGTGTCGGTTTCATAGGGATTCACGATAACGGGTTCCTGATAACGGGAGACCAGATAGCGGAAACCCGCATGCTGGAAGAAGTGACGCCGGAAGGCGTAACGGGATGATTTGAGCGCTTCGTTGCCCGTGCTGATCCAGCTGCCCCCCTTGATCAGGGTGTGCTTGCCATCAAAGGTGGGGGTAGAGAAGTCGTCGTAGAGCGGGTGGATTTTAAAGCCGTCGAAGCCATCGATGGCGGTGCTGGTCCACTGCCAGACATTGCCCACCAGATCGAAGAACTCCCCTTGCGGGCAGGCATCCACCGGGCAGGAGGAGGCAAAACGGGCCAGATTGATATTGCCGGGGGCCTGTGTCCAGTCCGGCTGATCGCCGGGTAGCTGCTCGCGCAGCAGCATCCACTCCGCCTCGCTCGGCAGCTGGATTGGCAGACCGGTGCGAGCTGCCTGCCAGCGACAGAAGGCAGCCGCTTCCAGCTGATTCACCTCGACCGGCCAGTCCCAGGGCATGGCGACTTGCTCGGTCATCAGCCGCAGCTGCAATTGTTCGGGCTCGGCGGGGTCACCCACCCAGAAGGTGGGCATTTGCGCCTTGGCGTACTGGCACCAGCCCCATCCCTCCTCATCCCACCACTGTTGCTGGCCGTAGCCGCCCGCCTGGACGAAGGCGAGGTACTCGGCATTGCTCACCAGCATGCGGCTGGCCTGAAACGGGGTCAGCTTTATATGGCGCTCGCCATATTCGTTGTCCCAGCCGTAGGTGGCGTCCTGCTTGCCAAGGCGCACCTTGCCGCCGGCCACTGGCAGCAGGCTGTTGGCGGGCACCTGGTCAATGCGGTGGCGGGCTTCGGTACAGGCGGGCCAATAAGGCTGCGGTCGCACCCAGGCGAGCGGCAACTGGCGGATCAACACGCTGGAGGTCTCGAGGTGGATGCGCTCGTGCTCTATCCCCATCAGGATCACCCAGGCCGGGCTTTGCCAGTCGATGGGCAGGGTGAGCGGCATCTGGCGAATGAAATCGCACACCAGCGAACGGACTTTGGCCCGATAGCTGCGCAGCTCGCTGACCTTGGGCCAGTCGTAGTGGGTCTCGTCCAGATCGTCCCAGCTCATCTCGTCCACCCCGATGGCGACCATGGCCTCGATGCGGGCATCCAGCCGCTGGTCGATCAGGCGTGCCGCCAGCAGCTTGTTGATAAAGAAGGCGGCGGTGTGGCCGTAGTAGAAGATGAGCGGGTGGCGCAGCGGGATCGCCTTGTTGAACCAGGCCCGCTCATCGGCCAGACAGTCGAACAGCGAGTCGTAGAGATCGAAGGTCTGGCAGAAGTAGGCGAGCAGCTCGCGCCGTTTCTGCTCGGGATCGCTGCCGGTCAGCAGCGGGGTGCGAGTCGGTTCCGGCAGACCGGTGGCGGTGGCATAGAGAGGGCTTGCTTGGGTCACGCTCTGGCTCCTTGTTGGCAGTGAAGACTGACAAGACAGTGGTAATGACATTACCGCAATGGAGAGCTTGGTACGCACGAAGTACCACTATTGGCTCAACAGACCGGCAGGGCAATTAAAAACTTCCACGGGCTGTCAGCATAGTGACCGGCAGGACGACCCGCCAGCCAGCTCTCCACCTGCCTGTTAGGGGGTGGTCAAATTCGCCAAATGGTGGTCTAAATGGATCTTTTTGTGCGTATCACATCTTACTGTTGATTTTATTTTTATTGAAAATCATATAGTTATGGTCTGGCATGGCCATTGCTAACTGTGGTTTCATACGGCCTCTATTTTTGTGGTTTCGAACAGGGCCAGTCAGGTGGCTTATCAATAAATAAAAAGGAGAACAGTTATGCGGTGGATGATTGGCGTCTTGGTGGCGTTGGTGATGGGAGGTTGCAACGTCTTTGCCGACACCGAGATCAAGGGGGAAGGTGTCCCGGTCGAGCGCCAGCAGGCGCTGGGCGAGCGGGTGACCCGAGTGCTGGCGGGAACTCCAGCTACCCTCCATCTGGTGGCAGGGGAGCAGCGCGGCATCCTCATCAAGGGGCAGGCAAATCTCTTGCCCTATCTGGAGCTGACCGAGCGCGGCAGCAAGCTGGAGATCGAGGTAAAGGAGGGTTACCAGCTGCGGCCTACCGAACCGCTGGAGATCACCATCACCCTGCCAGAGCTCAGTGAAATGGCGCTGGCAGGTACCGGCAACGGCGATCTGAGCGGTTTCAAGGGTGAGGCGCTGGAGCTGTCAGTGGCGGGAACAGGTGGTATCGTCGCCAGCCAGCTGGAGGTACAGCGATTGAAAGGCAATATCGCTGGTGCAGGCAGCCTGGATCTGGGGAGCGGCTCTGCCGCCAGCATCGAGCTGAACATTGCCGGTGCTGGCGATGTGCTGGGCAGCGAAATGCGTGGCAACGAGGTCGAGGTCAATATCGCCGGCAGCGGTGATGTGGAGGTGCGGGCCCAGCAGACGCTCAAGATCGGCATCGCAGGCACTGGCAACATCACCTACTGGGGTGACCCCGAGGTGGAGCAGCAGATCGTGGGCTCCGGCGGAGTGACCCGAGCGGGCAGCTGAAGCCAACCGATCACCACAACTGAAACAGGCCCGTTACGGGCCTGTTTGATCAGAGGTGGTTGGCGTGAAAGCGCAGGTGCGCCTCGATAAAGCTCGCCACGAAGTAGTAGCTGTGGTCATAGCCCTCGTGGCGGTTGAGCTCCAGTGGCCACTCCTTGCTGGCAGCAACTTCGGCCAGCGCCTCGATATGCAGCTGTTCGGCGAGGAAGGGATCATCCAGCCCCACATCTACCAAGGTCGGTAGCGGTGTAACCGGCTGGTGGCGCAGCAGCTGGCAGGCATCCCACTCCTGCCACAGCAGAGGATTGCTGCCGAGGTAGGCGCCGAGCGCCTTCTGACCCCAGGGGCAGCGGCTAGGGTGGCAGATCGGACTGAACGCCGAGACCGAGCGGTAGCGACCGGGCTCCCGCAGCGCGGCTATGAGCGCACCGTGACCGCCCATGGAGTGGCCACTGATGGCGCGGCGGGTCGAGACCGGGAAGTGGGTCTCTATCAAGTCAGGCAGTTCGCGGGTGATGTAGTCATACATCTGGTAGTGCGCCTGCCAGGGGCTCTGGCTGGCATTGACGTAAAAGCCCGCGCCCATGCCGAGGTCATAACCGGGATCGTCCGCTACGCCGTCACCGCGGGGGCTGGTGTCCGGCGCCACCAAGGCGATGCCGAGCTCGGCGGCGATGCGCTGGGCACCCGCCTTCTGCATGAAGTTCTCATCGGTGCAGGTGAGGCCGCTGAGCCAGTAGAGTACGGGCACCTTCTGGCCGGTGAGGGCCTGAGGCGGCAGATAGATGGCAAAATTCATCTCGCAGCCGAGCACGCTGGCGTGGTGGCGATAGCGCTTGTGCCAGCCGCCGAAGCTCTTGTTGCTGCTGATAATCTCCAGATTCATCGAAGGACTCCTGTACCCCGCCCACGATGGCGGGCGGGGCGATCATGCTCAGTAGTGGATGACGGTGCGGATGCTCTTGCCTTGGTGCATCAGATCGAACGCCTCGTTGATCTGCTCCAGCGCCATGGTGTGGGTGATGAAGTCATCGAGGCGGAACTCACCCTGCATATAGCGCTGTACATAGCTCGGCAGTTCGCTGCGACCGCGAACCCCGCCGAAGGCACTGCCGCGCCAGACCCGACCGGTGACCAGCTGGAACGGACGGGTGCTGATCTCCTGACCCGCTCCGGCCACGCCGATGATGACCGACTCGCCCCAACCCTTGTGGCAGCACTCCAGCGCCGCACGCATCACCTTGACGTTGCCGATGCACTCGAAGGAGAAGTCGACGCCGCCATCGGTCAGCTCGACGATCACCTCCTGAATCGGTTTGTCGTAATCGTTCGGGTTGATGCAGTCGGTGGCACCCAGCTTGCGGGCCAGTTCGAACTTGCTCTCGTTGATGTCGATGGCGATGATGCGACCGGCCTTGGCCAGACGAGCACCGATCACCGCCGAGAGGCCGATGCCCCCCAGACCGAAGATGGCGACGCTCTCACCCTCTTTCACCTTGGCGGTGTTCATCACGGCGCCGATGCCGGTGGTGACGCCGCAGCCGAGCAGGCAGACCTCTTCCAGCGGGGCGGCCGGATCCACCTTGGCGATGGAGATCTCCGGCAGTACCGTGTATTCGCTGAAGGTGGAGGTGCCCATGTAGTGATAGATGGGCTGGCCATCTTTCGAGAAGCGGGTGGTGCCGTCCGGCATCAGCCCCTTGCCCTGGGTGGCGCGGATCTTCTGGCAGAGGTTGGTCTTGCCGGACTTGCAGAATTTGCACTCGCCGCACTCGGGGGTGTAGAGCGGGATCACGTGATCCCCCACCTTGACGCTGGTGACCCCTTCGCCGACCGATTCGACGATGCCGCCCCCCTCGTGACCGAGAATGCAGGGGAAGACCCCTTCCGGATCCTCACCGGAGAGAGTGAAGGCATCGGTGTGGCAGACGCCGGTCGCGACGATGCGCACCCGCACCTCTCCCGCTTGTGGCGGCATGACCTCGATCTCTTCGATGGAGAGGGGCTGACCCGGGCCCCAGGCGATGGCGGCTTTACACTTGATGCTTTGAACCTGTGCCATGAATGACATCCTTCTTGTTGAGCAGGGTGAACAGAGATGAGTTCGGACGTTCAGTGTAGTTTCCCGCCGATTTGGTGATAATGAGGGCAAATCTCAAATCACTTTTACACACAGGTAATAATGTTCGGCTGGGAAGGGATCTGTGAATTTGTCAGCGTGGCGGAGCAGGGGGGCTTTACCCCGGCGGCGCGCAAGCTGGGGGTGTCGGTGGCGCAAGTGAGCCGTCAGGTGGCACAGCTGGAGGACAGGCTGCAGGCCAAGCTGCTGCTGCGCACCACCCGTCAGGTGCGGCTCACCGAGCTTGGCGAGATCTACTATCGCCACTGCCGTCAGCTGCTGGACAACCTCTACGAGGCGGAGCTGGCGGTGGGGCGTCATCAGGCGGTGCCGCAAGGGTCGCTGCGCATCACGGCCCCCGTCTCCTACGGCGAGAGCCGCATCGCCCCGCTGGTGAATGACTTTATGGTGCGCTTCCCCCAGCTGGAGGTGACCCTCAACCTCACCAACCAGCTGCTGGATCTGGTGCATGAAGGCTACGATCTGGCGCTGCGGCTCGGCCATCTCAAGGATTCGACGCTGGTGGCGCGCAAGCTGGCACAGCGGGTGCCCTATGTCTGCGCCTCACCGGCTTACACCGCCCGCCAGGGCATGCCCAACAGCCTCTCCGAGCTGACCCGCCACACCTGTCTGGTGGGCAATAGCGACGAGTGGCACTTCACCCTGGATGGCCGCCCCCACAGCGTGCGGGTGCGCGGATTGTTGCAGTGCAACAGTGGCCACGCCCTGCTGGATGCGGCTCTCAAGGGGATCGGCATCATCCAGCTGCCGGACTACTACGTGAGCGACCATCTGGCCCAGGGGGAGCTGATCGAGCTGCTGCCCGAACTGCGAGCGCCGGCGGAGGGGATCTGGGCCCTCTATCCCCACAACCGCCACCTCTCCCCCAAGGTGCGGCTGCTGGTGGACTATCTGGCCGAACGGCTGAGCGACCCTCACCAACCGGCGCTGGTGATGCCGATAGGCTAGGGGCTCCCCAGCCGTTGACTCACCGGCGGCGGGCGACAGGTGCGATGGCCTGAAAATAAAAGAGCCCTTGAGGAATCAAGGGCTCTTTTGCAGGCAACAACCGGATAGTCAGCGACTCATCACTCGATGTTCTGAATTTGCTCGCGCATCTGCTCGATGAGGACTTTCAGCTCGACGGCGGACTGGGTCACTTCGGCATTGATGGACTTGGAGCCCAAGGTGTTCGACTCGCGGTTGAACTCCTGCATCATAAAGTCGAGACGACGACCGCAGGCGCCACCCTTCTTCATGATCTTGTTGGTCTCGCTGATGTGCATCTCCAGACGATCCAGCTCTTCGGCCACGTCGATCTTCTGGGCCAGCAGTACGATCTCCTGCTCGATGCGGGCCGGATCCAGCTCAACCTTGGCTTCGGCCAGACGGTCGGTGAGCTTCTGGCGCTGCCACTCGATGATCTGCGGCAGGTGGACGCGCACCTTCTTCACTTCCACCTGAATACCGGCCAGACGCTGTTCGATCAGCGCCTTGAGGTTGGCCCCCTCGCTGGCGCGGGAGGCGAGGAAATCTTCCATGGTCTGGTCAAAACCGCCGAGCAGCTCGGTGGCGACCGCGTCCATGTCCTGTTCGGCGGCAGCCATGACACCCGGCCAACGCAGTACGTCGACCGGATTGAGTTGGCCCTGACCCGCCTCTTTCATTACCCAGCTGGCGCTGTCGATGATGAGCTTGGCCAGCTCTTCATTGATGTGCAGCTGGCTGGCTGCGGCCTGAGCAGCCTCGAAACGCAGGTTGCACTCCACCTTGCCGCGCTGCAGTTTGGCGCGGAAACGCTCACGCAGTACCGGTTCCAGGCTGCGCAGTTGCTCCGGCAGACGAATGTAGGTCTCCAGATAGCGCTGGTTTACCGAACGAATTTCCCAAACGGCTGTGCCCCAGTCGCCCTTGAATTCCTTGCGGGCGTAGGCGGTCATGCTGTGAATCATTGATTGTTCCGGGCTTGATGAAGTGTGCGGCCAGTATACTCAGCCCGGCCCTGTTCGTCAGCCGATGCCGTGGTTTTAGCGGCTGATATTTGGGGCAGGATCACTTATAATCCCCCGCCAATTTGAGCCAGCCCAGAGGTCCGTTCCATGTCACGTCCAAGCGATCGCAGTGCCGCGCAACTTCGCCCGGTTACCATTACCCGCAATTTCACCAAACATGCAGAAGGCTCAGTGCTGGTGGAGTTCGGTAACACTCGCGTGCTCTGCACCGCCAGCGTCGACACCAGCGTTCCGCGCTTCCTGAAAGGGAAGAACCAGGGCTGGGTGACTGCCGAATACGGCATGCTGCCGCGCTCCACCCACTCCCGGATGAACCGCGAAGCGGCCTCCGGCAAGCAGAGTGGCCGTACTCTGGAGATCTCCCGTCTTATCGCCCGCTCCCTGCGCGCGGCGGTAGACCTGACTGCGCTGGGCGAGCACTCCATCACAGTTGACTGTGATGTGCTGCAAGCCGATGGCGGCACTCGTACCGCCTCCATTACCGGTGCCTGCGTGGCGCTGGTGGATGCGCTGAACTGGATGGTCGAGAAGGGCATGATCAAGCAGAGCCCGCTCAAGCAGATGATCGCCGCCGTCTCCGTCGGCATGTATCAGGGCGAAGCCATCTGCGATCTGGAGTACATCGAAGACTCCGCCGCCGAGACCGACATGAACGTGGTGATGACCGAAGATGGTCGCATCATCGAGGTGCAGGGCACCGCGGAGGCCGAGCCCTTCACCCATGAAGAGCTGCTGGAGATGCTGGCGCTCGCCAAGGGCGGCATTGCCGACATCATTGCGCTGCAGAAGCAGTCGCTCTCCTGATTTTAAAAACGCGGCATTGACCGCGTTTTTTTATACCCCCACACAAGACAACGACAAGCCAAGCAAGGAGCCAGAATGAAAGCCTACCAGCGTCAATTTATCGAGTTCGCCCTGGAGAAGCAGGTCCTCAAATTCGGTGAATTTACCCTGAAATCCGGTCGTAAAAGCCCCTACTTCTTCAACGCCGGTCTGTTCAACAGCGGCCGCGATCTGGCCCGTCTCGGCCGCTTCTATGCCGCAGCCTTGATGGATGCCGGCATCGAGTTCGATGTGCTGTTTGGCCCGGCCTACAAGGGGATCCCCATCGCCTCCGCCACTGCCGTACAGCTGGTGGAGCAGCACGATGTGGACGTGCCCTGGTGCTTCAACCGCAAGGAGGCCAAGGATCACGGCGAGGGCGGCAATCTGGTGGGCAGCCCGCTCAAAGGTCGCATCATGCTGGTGGACGATGTCATCACCGCCGGTACCGCCATCCGCGAATCCATGGATCTGATCCAGGCCAACGGCGCCTCGCTGGCGGGCGTGCTGATCGCGCTGGACCGTCAGGAGAAGGGCAAGGGCGAACTCTCCGCCATTCAGGAAGTGGAGCGTGACTACGGCGCCCACATCATCGCCATCATCCAGATGAGCGACTTGATCCAGTATCTGGAGGAGAAGCAGGCCGAGCAGCCGGAGCTGGCGGCGCAATTGGCTGCCATGAAGGCTTACCGCGCCCAGTACGGTATCTGAGCTCCGCTCACACCGCGCAATAGCTGAATGCGGCGCCCGTTTGCTCTCTGGCAGCAAACGGGTGCCGTTTTTTCATCTGCAAAAAGTGGATCATGTGGCTTGAGCTTACCCTTACAGTAAAGGTTAGGGTTTGCCAGTCGGCGTTTTGTGGTGCCGACGGGTTCCGGGGAGGAACAACATGACCACTCATCTTCAATCACCCATTCATCTGCAGTTGCCGCTCAGCGGCATGAGCTGCGCCAACTGCGCAGGCCGCATCACGACCGCCCTCAACAAACTCGACGGGGTATCAGCCACCGTCAACTTCGCGCTGGAGCAGGCGGCCATCGAGCTGGCCAGCCCCGATCGCCTGCCTGCGGTGCTCGACAGCATCAAGAGTCAGGGTTACGACTACGGCAGCGAGACAATCCTGTTTCAGATTACCGGCATGACTTGTGCCGGTTGTTCTGCCCGCCTGAACAAGATGCTGGCGGCGCTGCCCGGCGTTATCTCGGCCGAGGTCAACTTCTCCATCGAACAGGCCCGGATCGTGCTGGTCCCCGGGATGCAAACCCCGGCAGCTTTGCGCGAGCAGATCGAAGCGCTCGGCTTTGGCGCCCAGTTGGCACAAGGCTCGGCCAGCGGCCGCCGCCAGCAGTTGCTGGAGCGGGAAGCGCAGGAGGTCGCCACTGCCCGTCAGGCGCAGACCCGGGTCATCGTCTCGGCTTTGCTGACCTTGCCGCTGCTGGTGGGGATGCTGGCCATGGCCGGACTGTTCCCTTGGCATCTGCCCGCCTGGCTGGAGCTGCTGCTCGCCACCCCGGTACAGTTCTGGATCGGAGCCCGTTTCTATCGCGGCGCCTGGCTCGCCATCAAGAACCGCGCAGCCAATATGGATGTGCTGGTGGCCACCGGTACCAGCGCCGCCTACTTCTACAGCCTCTATCTGTTGTTTACGCTGGGGATGGCCGCCAGCGGCAAGCTCTATTTCGAGGCGAGCGCCATCATCATCACCCTGATTTCTCTCGGCAAGTTGCTGGAGGCACGGGCCAGACGCAGCACCCAGTCCGCCATTCGCGAACTGATGGCGCTGCGACCGGAAACCGCCACCGTCTGGCGTGGCGAGAGCTGGCAGAGCGTCGCCATCGACGAGGTGCTGCGTGGCGATCGGCTGCGGGTGCTGGTGGGTGAGCGGGTGCCGGTGGACGGCAAAATCGTGAGCGGCGCCAGCGAACTGGACGAGTCGATCCTCACCGGCGAGAGCCTGCCGGTGCCGCGCAGTGCGGGCGACAAGGTGCTGGGCGGCGTCATCAACCGCTCCGGCGTGCTGGAAATTGAAGCCACTACCGTAGGGGAGGACTCCAGCCTCAGCAAGATCATCGCACTGGTGGAGAGTGCCCAGATGGGCAAGGCCCCGCTGCAACAGCTGGTGGACAAGGTCTCTGCCGTGTTTGTACCTGTGGTGATGGCCATAGCCCTGTTTACCCTGCTGGTGTGGTACGCCATCAGCAACGACTTCGGTCAGGCGCTGCTGGCAGCGGTGGCGGTGCTGGTTATCGCCTGCCCCTGTGCGCTGGGGCTGGCGACCCCGGCGGCCATCGTCACCGGTACCGGCGTCGCGGCGCGCCACGGCATTCTGATCAAGGATGTGGATACCCTGCAGAAGGCCCACGCCATCAAGGCGCTTATCTTCGACAAGACAGGCACTTTGACCCAAGGCAAGCCCGTGCTGGCGAGCTGGAGCGGCAATGACGAGCAACTGCGCCTCGCTGCCGCCCTGCAGCAGGCGAGCGAACACCCGCTGGCGCTGGCCATGCGCGAGGCAGTCGGCAGCGGGGTGGCACTGCCTCAGCCCGATGAGGTAGAGGTGCGGGTCGGTGCCGGTATAGTCGGTCAGGTGGAGGGTCACAGGGTCGCTATCGGTAATGGTTCCCTGCTGGCCCAGCTCGGCATTGAATTGCCGCAACAGGATGAACAAGCCGCCGATGGGGCGACCCGGGTTTGGGTGGCCATCGACGGCGTGGTGGCCGGCATCGGGGCGCTGGCCGATACCCTGCGCCCCGAGAGTCCGGAAGCCATCGCCAATCTGCGTCAGCGCGGCATTGCCAGCTGGTTGGTGAGCGGCGACGCGCCGGCCCCCGTGGCCCATATCGCTGCCAAGCTGGGACTGGACGGAGCCTTTGACTCCGTTCTGCCAGCGGGCAAGGTGGAGAAAGTGGAGGCGCTGCGGGCGCAAACCCGCGGGCTGGTGGCCATGGTGGGGGACGGGGTGAATGACGCCCCGGCACTGGCGGCGGCGGACGTCGGCATCGCCATGGGCTCCGGCTCCGATGTGGCGATGGAGACAGCTTCCATCACCCTGATGCGCTCCGACCCGCGGCTGGTGGCTGATGCCATCGATATCTCGGCGGCGACCTGGCGCACCATACAGCAGAATCTGTTCTGGGCCTTCGTGTTCAATATCATCGGTATTCCGCTGGCGGCGCTGGGCTACCTCAGCCCCGAGCTGGCGGGGGCGGCCATGGCCCTGAGCAGCATCACCGTTTTGAGCAATTCCCTGTTATTGAAACGCTGGCAGCCCAGGGCGGCGCACGGGCCAGCATCCAACCCGATCAGTAAGGAGGCATAAATGAACATCAGCAAGGTTGCCAAGGCCACTGGGCTGACCGCCAAGACCATCCGTTATTACGAGAGCATTGGCCTCATCACAGCCCCGGTACGCAGTGACAACGGTTATCGCAGTTACACCGAGGGGGCGTTGCGGGAGTTGCGTTTCGTCAAGCGGGCGCGGGAGACCGGCTTCAATCTGGAGGAGTGTCAGGAGCTGCTGGCGCTCTACCGTGACGAACACAGAACCAGTGCCCAGGTGAAGAAGCTGGCGCAGGAGAAGATCGTCGATCTGCGCGCCCGCATCGCCGGGCTGCAGGCCATGCTTACCTCCCTGGAAGGGCTGGTCTGCTGCTGCCACGGGGATGAAAATCCCGAGTGCCCGATCCTCGACGAATTGGAGAAAGGGTGAGCAAGGACTCACCTGCCAGCGCAGAAGAAATCGTTATTGATTGATTAACTTCTTAATAAGCGGCGCTTTATTGTTGCGGGTCAGGGGGTAATGGTAGACTGCTCGGCTCTTGTACAGGAGTACTCAGTTGACCCAGAGTGTGACACGCCAGGTTAAGCAGGCCATTATGGCCCAGCTCTATACCCATGCATCGTTCAGTCTCCCCTGTTTGGGCGTGTTGGCATTTGGCTGGAGTCTGCTGTTTCACGACTATCTACCCGCCATCGAAGCGCTCGGTTGGCTGGCAGGCACTTTTCTGTGGCTGCTGGGTCGGGGCTGGCACTTGCGCTGGCGCCGAGCCCGCCTGCACCAGACTCCGTTGCCGGTGCTGGAGCGGGAGCTCTTTATCGGAGCCACCATCACCTCAATCATCTGGGCCCTCGGGGTGCTGCTCTACATGGACAAGCTGCCCGATACCTACCGGGCCGCCATGATGATGCTCTCCAGCCTCATTCTTACCGGCAGCGCCATCATGCTGTTTGGCAGCCGCCGTACCCTCTATGGTTCCGCCCTGCCGCTGGGCATGGCGATGCTGTTCGAGCTGGGCAATGGCAACGAGCAGGAGCGGATCGTCTCCTGCATGCTGGCGGGTTATCTGTTTGTCTTTCTGCCGACCCTGCTGCGCCGGATGCGGCGGGATCAGATCGCCTCGCTCCACCACCGTTTCTCCAACGCCGAGCTGGTTGCCGAACTGAAGGCGGTCTCCGAGCATTTGCGTCTCACCTCCCGCCTCGACGGCCTGACCGGCATCGCCAACCGCGCCCATCTCGACGACTCTCTGGAGCGGGCTTGGCGGCGCTGCCATCGCGCCCGGGCGCCGTTGTCGCTGGTGCTGGTGGATGTGGATTACTTCAAGCAGTTCAACGATCTTTACGGCCATCAGCTGGGGGATGACTGCCTGCAACAGGTGGCGGGGCTGCTGGCCGAGGTGGAGCGGCGCGAGGACGATCTGGCGGCTCGTTACGGGGGCGAAGAGTTCGCCTTGCTGCTGCCCTGCACCGGCATGCAGGGGGCATTGCAGGTGGCGGACAATGTGCGGCAGGCGCTCAAGGAGCTGGCCATCCCGCACCAGAAGTCACTGGTCTCCGGTCGGGTCACATGTAGTTTTGGTGTTGCGACACTGATACCGGACAACAGCATGAAAATCGCCGATTTGATCCAAAAAGCGGATGCGGCACTCTATCAGGCCAAGCATAATGGGCGGGATCGAATCGAAGTAGCCTTGATGGGTAAGGTTGCCTGAATTTAACGTGACAGATTAAAGAGGTTGTCTATGCAATGTCATCGTATCGAAGAGCTGCTGGAGTTGTTGCAGCCTGCCTGGATCAAGGAACAGGATCTCAGCCTGGTGCAGTTTGTTGCCAAACTGGCCCAAGAAGCGGGATTTGAAGGGCCTCTGTCCGAGCTGACCGACGACATGCTGATCTATCACCTCAAGATGCGGGAATCCGACAAGCAGGCGATGATCCCCGGTCTGGCCAAGGATCATGTGCCCGATTTCAAAGAGGCACTGCTCAAGGCGCGCGGAATCAAGTGAATCTTTAGCGGAAGCGCATCACCTCGGGGTGATGCGCTTTTTTGTTGCCGAAAATTGAGATCCAACCCCAATATTAGATACATCTAATCCACACAATTAGCATGCTGTTTAAGATATAATCCGCTCCATAACAAATAAGGGAGCGATGTCTTGCAATGGCCGACCACGATAAAATCGATATCAAGGACGTCACCGACAAGGGCGTAACCGGGACCTTCAACCCCAATACGTTCAAAGCCAGCGACGACAGATTCAACCCGGGCAACCGCATCTATGTGCGGGCCCAGAAAGGGTATTGGCAGCGGATGCGCAAGGCCATGGGCTGGTTCTTTGTGGCGCTGTTCGTGCTGCTGCCCTGGCTGCGTTACGACGGGCGACAGGCGGTGCTGTTCGACCTCGGTCACCAGCAGTTCCATATCTTTGGCGCCACCATCTGGCCGCAGGATCTGACCCTGCTCGCTTGGCTCTTCATGATCGCCGCCTTCGGACTCTTCTTTATTACCACCTTCCTTGGCCGGGTCTGGTGTGGCTATCTCTGCCCGCAGACGGTCTGGACCTTCATGTTCATCTGGTTTGAAGAGAAGCTGGAAGGGCCCGCCAACAAGCGGCGCAAGCTGGACGAGGCGCCCTGGAGCGGCGAGAAGCTGGCCCGCAAGGGAGCCAAGCATCTGGCCTGGCTGGCGATCTCGCTGGTTACCGGCCTGACCTTCGTCGCCTACTTCCAGGATGTGACTGAACTGGTGCCGGACCTCTTCACCCTGCAGGCCAGCGGATGGGTGCTGTTCTGGGTGATCTTCTTCACCATCATTACCTACGGCAACGCTGGCTGGATGCGTGCCATCATGTGTATCCACATGTGCCCCTATGCCCGCTTCCAGTCCGCCATGTTCGACAAGGACACCTTCATCGTCGGCTATGACACCAAGCGTGGCGAGACCCGTGGCGCCCGCTCCCGCAAGGCGGATCCCAAGGCGATGGGGTTGGGTGACTGTATCGACTGCGATCTCTGCGTGCAGGTCTGTCCGACCGGTATCGATATCCGCGATGGCCTGCAGTATGAGTGCATCAACTGCGGTGCCTGCGTCGATGCCTGCGACCAGACCATGGAGCGGATGGGCTACCCGAAAGGGCTCATCAGCTACACCACAGAGCACAAGCTGGCCAACGACTCCACCCATGTGGCGCGGCCCAAGCTGATAGGTTACGGCTTGGTAATGGCAGTGATGCTGGGGGTATTTGTCTACAACGCCATGTCCATCATGCCGATGGGGCTCGATATCCTGCGGGATCGCAACCAGCTGTTCCGCGAAAACAGCGAGGGGCTTATCGAGAACACCTACACCCTCAAGATCCTCAACAAGACCCTGCAGTCCCAGACCTACCAGCTGGATGTTGAGGGCTTGCCCGAGTATCAGTGGTTCGGCCCCCGTGAAGTGACCCTGAAGGCGGGCGAGATCTACACCCTGCCGGTCAGTCTGGCGGTCGATCCCTACAACCTGAAACGGCCGGCGCTGGATATCCAGTTCGTGCTGAAACGGGAGGGGGCGGCGCCCGATGACAGCAAGGGCAACCTGCGCCAGGGCAGCAAGTTTATCAGCCGGTTGTAACTGCGTGTGGCTGCGGGCCGGGCGTGACACCAGTCCGGTCACCAGCGAGCACGGCAATGGCGGGCAGTGGTGATAGAATGGGGCGCAACGGCGCCCCTTTCTTTATGGTGGATGACATGCGTTTCAACTATTCCGACCTCAATCCCGACCTCATCATGGATGCGCTCGATCTCAGTGGCCTGCGGCTCGACTCCGGCCTTATCGAGCTCAACAGCTACGAAAACCGGGTCTACCAGTTTCAGGATGAGGATCGTCGCCGCTATGTGGTGAAGTTCTACCGTCCCGGCCGCTGGAGCCGGGCCCAGATCCTCGAGGAGCACAAGTTTGCCACCCGCCTTGCAGAGGCTGAGATCCCGGTTGCCGCGCCGCTCGCCTTCGCGGACGAGACCCTGCTGGAGCACGAGGGTTACCCCTTTGCCATCTGGCAGAGCGTCGGTGGCCGCCAGTTCGAGGTGGATAATCTCGACCAGCTTGAGTGGGTGGGGCGTTTCCTCGGCCGCATTCATCAGATCGGCGCCAGCAAGCCGTTCCACCATCGGGTACGGCTCGATGTGGAGAGCATGCTGCACGAACCACGTCAGCTGCTGGCGTCTGGCGAGTGGCTGCCAAGCGGGCTGGCGAAGCAATTCTTCGGGGTGCTCGACGAGCTGATCAAACATGTCAGCGACGCCATGACCCTGGATGTGGCGCAGATCTCCCTGCATGGCGACTGCCACCCGGGCAACATCCTCTGGCGCGATGGCCCCATGTTTGTCGACCTCGATGATTGCCGTACCGGCCCCGCGATTCAGGATCTCTGGATGATGCTCAGCGGCGAGCGCCACGAGCAGCAGATCCAGCTCGACACCCTGCTGGCGGGCTACGAGGAGTTTATGGAGTTCGACTCGCGGGAGCTGGCGCTGATCGAGCCGCTGCGGGCGATGCGCATCGTTCACTACATGGCGTGGCTGGCGCGGCGCTGGGAAGATCCCGCCTTCCCCCGTCACTTCCCCTGGTTCAATACCGATCATTACTGGCGTCAACAGATAGCGACACTGCACGATCAGCTGGAGGCACTCAAGGCGCCACCGTTGAGCCTGATGCCAAACTGGTGAAATAGAAGGGATCTTGCGCGGCAAGGGGGACTCGATCTCCGGCCCTGACCATTGACGTCAGCATGGCGAAACAATAGGCTTGGCACTGCTTCGGTTCGCCGGGCGTGCCTCACAGTGATCCCTTAACAGGAAACATCATGAAAAAAGTTCTATTTTTCCTTGCTGCCATGCTGATGATCCCCATGGTTCACGCCGCCCCCGAGTTCAAGGAAGGCGTCAACTACGATGTGGTCAAACAGACTGGCAGTGCCCAGCCGGAAGTGATGGAGTTTTTCTCCTACTACTGCCCGCACTGCGCTACCTTCGAACCGATCGTTGAACAGTTGAAGGCCGGGTTGCCAGAGGGTGTGCCCCTCAAGAAGAACCCGGTTGCTTTCCTCGGTCGCGAGATGGGCCCCGAGATGCAGCGTGCCTACGCTGTTGCCAGCCTGCTCAATGCCGAAGCCAAGCTGACTCCGACCATCTTCACCAAGATCCACACCCAGCGTCAGCCGCCGATGAGCCGTGACGATGTGAAGAAGATCTTCGTGGACAACGGCGTACCGGCTGAAGAGTTCGACGGTGCCGTCGACAGCTTCGCCGTCTCCGGCATGGTCTCCCAGTTCGATCGCAACACCGAGAGCTACAACATTCGTGGTGTACCGGCCTTCCTGGTGAACGGCAAGTACATGGTGAAGATTGAATCCATCACCTCTCAAGAGCAGTTCAACAAGCTGGTGCAGTTCCTGCTGGCCAAGAAAGACTGATACCCCTTGAGTCGATAAAAAAGCCCGCCGGTGCGAACCGGCGGGCTTTTTGTTTTCTGGTGATCGGGAAGATCAGACCCCGACGTGGAACGCCTGTTTGAGGTTGCGGATAAACTCCGCATCCCGACAGAGGGTCTTGCCCGGACTGTCGGAGATCTTGGCGACTGGGCCGCCATTGCACTCGATCAGCTTGAAGACGATGTTCATCGGGCTGACACCGGGCAGATCGCAGGTGAGCTTGGTGCCGATGCCGAAACTGGTGTTGATGCGGCCACGGAAGTGACGGAACAGCTGCACCGCCTTGTCGAGGTTGAGCCCGTCGGAGAAGACCAGAGTCTTGTCGGTGGGGTCGATGCCGAGGCGCTGATAGTGGCTAATCGCCTTCTCGCCCCACACTACGGGATCGCCGGAGTCGTGGCGCAAGCCCTGGTAGCTGCTGGCCAGCTCGAAGTCGAAGTCCCGCAGGAAGGCATCCATGGTGATGCAGTCGGTCAGGGCGATGCCAAGATGGTCGGTGAACTCGTCCAGCCAGCTGGTGAGGGCGGCGCGCTGGCTGTGTTCCAGCGGGAAGCCGAGCTGCTGGTGCGCCTGGAACCACTCATGGGCCTGGGTGCCGACCGCGGGCAGCTTGTACTTCTGGGCCAGCATGTAGTTGCTGGTGCCGCGAAACGCCGGCAGCCGCTCCTTGAGGCGACCCACTACCGCATCCTGTACCGCGTGAGAGAAGCGGCGGCGGGTGCCGAAGTCGATGAGGTTAAACTCGCTCATCTCGTCGCTGCTCAGCTCCTTCTCCAGCTTGTCGATCTTCTGATCGAGCCGCTCCAGCGCGTGGCTGACGCCGAACTGGGGGTAGCGGAAGCGGTTGCGCATCTCGCTGATGATGGCGAGCACCGGGATCTCCCACAGGATCACATCCTGCCAGGGGCCCTCGACCCGCACATTGATGCGGCCATCCTGCTCGAACACTTTGAGTAGCGAGGCGTCGAGCGGCTTGCGGCGCAGGTGGTCGAGGTAGTCAGGGGTGAAGAAGGGACGCTCGGCCAGAAAATCGAGCTCTGGCCTGGTCAGTCGCAGGGATCCGGCGAGGCGCAGTTGCTCCTCGATCTGCCCCATCATGGGCAGCAGATCCTCTTCATTGCGGCTGTGAAACTCGGCCACCACCTCGGCATCCGGATAGCGATGGAACACCGCCTGCTGCATATGCAGCTTGTAGGCGTCGGTGTCGAGCAGGCTGGTGAGGATTGGGGGCATATCAGGCTCCTCGCAGACTGGTGAGCACGATGGAGCTCCCCTGCCGCATATGTAACGTGCAGGCGTCGGTGTCGAGCAGGCTGGTAAGAATCGGTGGCATATCAGGCGTCCAGCAGGCGTTGTACATCGATCAGGGTCTGGGCCAGTTCGGCGCCAGCCTCGATCATCTGGGTGTGGGCGCTGGCAACCGTCTCGGGGGCGATGCCACGGCAGGCATCGAGATGGACGATCACCCGGAAACCGGCGCGACGCAGTTGCAGCACGCTGGTTTTGACACAGTAGTCGGTGGCGAGGCCGCCGACCAGTACGGTATCGACCTTGCGGGCTTGCAGGAATTCGATGAGTCCGGTGCTGCGCCGTTCTGCCAGGTCGTGGAAGCAGGTGCCGTAGGGATGGAGATCCGGTTCGACCCCCTTCCAGACGAAGAAGTCATAGTCGATGGGGGCGGGCAGGCCGTCGAGCAGTTCGAAGCCTTTGCTACCCGGTACGCAGTGCACCGGCCAAGTGAGGTCGGCGTTGGGCAGGTCCAGCGGCAACAGCATGCCTGCGGGGTCAGAAACGGCCCAGTCGGCATTGGCGGGGTGAGAGTCCTTGCTGCCGATCCGCAGCGTGGCGAGGGTGGCCTGAGCGTTGAGCGCAGCCACAATATCATCACCGCCCGCGACGGGCAGTTCGTTCGGGCAGAGGGGGGTAAAGCCCTTCTGCGCATCAATATCCAGGCTGGCGACGGTTCCCATGATTGGCTCCTGCACATACTATTCGTGTGATATTATCTACCAAACATTAATGGAAGGCGAGCAGGGCGATCGGCATGCTGAGAATGAGTCTGGATATGGTGGTGCTGCGGTTGCATGAGGAGCGGCTCGAGCTGCTGCTTGAGACCCGCGATCGCCCCCCCTTTGCCCACTGTTGGCAACTGCCTGCGCTGCGCATCGACGAGACCCGGGATCGGGATCTGGATGCCGCCCAGCGCCGTCTGCTGGCGGAGTGGGGGCTCGGTCACTGCTATAGCGAGCAGGTCTGCACCCTCGGCAATCTGGAGCGGGACCCCCGCGGCTGGTCCACGACCCTGGTCTATCTCTGTCTGGTGGATCCGGAAGTGGAAGCGATCCACGGCTGCTGGCATCCGCTCGCCAACCTGCCGGGGCTGAGCCTCGCCTTCGACCATGTCCAGCTTATCGCCAAGGGGCTGGAGCGGCTGCGGATCAAGAGCCGCTACAGCACCCTGCCGCTGCAACTGCTGGGGCCCGAGTTCACCCTATCCGAGGTGCAGCGCGCCTTCGAAATCATCCTGCAAACACCCATGAATACGGCGGCATTTCGCAAGCGGATCCATCGCGCCGACATTCTGGTGGATACCGGCCGCAAGCGCACCGGCAAACAGCGCCCCGCCATTCTCTATCGGCTGGAGAGCCCCTGCTGCGTGATGTTCGATCAGGTGATGCATGGAGCGGAAGCATGAGTGAGACCGGCGTGCACAAGGTGCTGGTGAGTGCCTGCTTGCTTGGTCAGCCGGTGCGTTACGACGGTCAGAGCAAGGGGATTGTCAGCGACTGGCTGAGTGAGCTGGGTGCCGAGGGGCGGGTGCTGGCCTTCTGCCCCGAAGTGGCTGGCGGTTTGCCGACCCCACGCCCCCCTGCCGAGCGACAGGGCGAGCTGGTAGTGACGGCGAGCGGGCTGGATGTGACTGAAGAGTTTGATCGCGGCGCCGAGCTGGCGTTGGCTATTTGTCAGGCGCAGGGCATTCGCTTCGCCCTGCTGAAAGAGGGGAGCCCCTCATGTGGTAGCGGCCGTATCTATAACGGCCGCTTCGAAGGTGTTTCTGTGGCGGGCGAGGGCAAGACCACTGCCCTGCTGCGCCGCCACGGGATTACAGTCTTTTCCGAAGATCAGTTGGCCGAGTTGGCCTCGGCACTCTCTTTGGATTCCTCCCCGGATTTGGCGGCAACTGGCAGCGGTGACTGACCGCTCTGCCACCCCTCCAGCACCTCGTCCTTCTCCTGCCAGCGCTGGTTTAGCCACTCCTGAAAACCGCGCTTGAACTGCTTGTCGTTGAAGTAATCTCCAATCAGCTGCTCATTCACCGGCAGCTCCTCAATCCGCACCTGAATGCGTTTTACCCGCCCCATCAGGAAGTCCTTGAACGGGGTCTCGGCGTTCTCCGGATAGCGGATGGTGACGTTGATCAGGCTGTCGAACTGCTCGCCCATGGCTGCCAGCGTAAAGGCCAGCCCCGCCGCCTTGGGCGGCATCAGATGGCGGTAGCGGGAGCGTGATGCGTCCCGTTTCTGCTCGGTGAAGCGGGTCCCTTCCACGAAGTTGATGACGGTAGTGGGGATGTGGCGAAACTTCTCGCAGGCGTTGCGGGTGGTCTCGATATCCTTGCCGCGCAGATGGGGATTTCTTAACAGAAACTCTCGCGAATAGCGGCGCATAAAGGGCATATCGAGCCCCCAGCAGGCGAGCCCCAACAGCGGGATGTAGATCAGCTCGTGCTTCATAAAGAACTTGGGCACCGGCAGCCGATCCCGGAACAGGTGGCCGAGCACCACGATATCGGTCCAGCTCATATGGTTGCTGATGATGAGATACCAGCCATCCTTGCGCAGCTTGGTATTGTCCTCCACCTGCCATTCAATACGGGTGGTGAGGCGGATCACCAGCGCATTGCAGGCCAGCCACAGTCTCATGAAGCGGTTGTTGAGGCGGCTGCAGGCGCGACCAAAGGCCGGGATCGGCAGCAGCAGTTTGGCCAGCGACACCAGCAGGATCAAGCTGGCGCACAAGGCGGTGAAAAGGATGGTCAGGCCCGCGCTGATGATCAGCACCAGGGGGCCGGGAAGCAGGGATAGCATGAATGTTTACTGCGCCTTGGTTGCCAGTAGTTGGCTCAGGGTCTGGTCCTTTTCGTGCCAGATCCCGTTCAACCACTGTTGAAACTCTTGTTGGAACTCGGGGTCATTGAAGTAATCCCCCACCAGCTTGCGGTCGATCGGCAAATAGCGGACCTGAACCTTGATTTGCCCGACCCGGCCACACATGAAGTCCCAGTAGCTGGGAATGCCGTCCGGATAGGCGATGGTGACATCCACCAGTTGATGCAACTGATCACCCATGGCGGCCAGGGTAAAGGCGATGCCCCCCGCTTTCGGGAGCAGCAGATGACGATAGGGTGAGCCCTGCTTCTGATGCTTGCTGCCGGTGAAGCGGGTGCCTTCGACGAAGTTCATCACACTCACCGGAATGTGGCGGAACCTGGCGCAGGCCTTACGGGTCGTTTCAATGTCTTTTCCCTTCAGATGGGGATGTTTTTCCAGAAATTTCCTGGAATATCGCCGCATGAAGGGGAAGTCGAGCGCCCACCATGCCAGACCGAGAAAAGGTACCCAAATCAGCTCTTTCTTCAGAAAAAACTTCAGGAAGGGGATTTTTTGGTTAAAAACCCGCTGCAGTACCAGTATGTCGACCCAGGATTGATGGTTGGCAATCACCATATACCACTCATTCCGGCGCCCTTTGTCCACTCCGACCACCTCGAAAGGGGTTTTGATGATGGTTTTCTGGATCAGATTGTTGAAACCGATCCAGCAGCTGGCACAGCCATCCAGCAGCCAGTTGCAGAGGGTGCGCCACCCCTTGAGGGGGAGCAGGAGCTTGAGCAGACCCAGCGAGAAGATGGGGACAAACCAGAAGAGGGTGTTGAAAAAATAGAGCAGGGTGGAGAGGCTGCCGCGCAGTCGCTCTGTCAGCTTGTTGGGCATGAGTCGGGTCCGTCTTGCTGTCGATAAAGGGCCATCAAGTGGTCAGATCTGTGGCCATAATATCAGCCGATTGCCCGTGAGACCATTCAGAGCCGTTACGGGGTCGGACTCACCCTTTCCCTTCTGTCAGCTGCTGCGCAGTCGCGACAGCAGCCGGTCCATGGCGCGATAACCGAGCGCCTCGATAAGATGCTCCTTGCCGATGGCGGATTGCCCGGCCAGATCGGCGATGGTGCGTGACACACGCAAAATGCGGTGCCAGGCCCGGATGCTGAGCCCCAGCTTCTGGATGGCATTCTCCAAAAATTCGGCATCTTGCGGTGATAGTCGGCAAATATCCTCTATCTCGCGGCTATCAAGCAGGTTGTTGAGCTTGCCGTTACGGCTCAGCATGCGCTCTCGCGCCGCCAGTACCCGATCGCGGATCTGCTGGCTCGACTCCCCCCGCTCCGCCTTGCCGGTCAGGCTCCCCTTGGGCAGCAGCGGCACCTCAACTGTCAGGTCGAAGCGGTCGAGAAAGGGGCCGGAGAGTTTGCCGAGGTAGCGCAAGATCTGATCCGGGCTGGAGCGGGTCTGGCCGTCACCATAGTGGCCGCAGGGGCTGGGGTTCATGGCGCCGACCAGCTGGAAGCGGGCGGGAAAATCGACCTGACGGGCGGCCCGGCTGATGGTGATGTGGCCCGTCTCCAGCGGCTCGCGCAGGGAGTCTAGCACCTTGCGCTCGAACTCCGGCAGTTCATCCAGAAACAGCACTCCGTTGTGGGCCAGGGATATTTCGCCGGGCCGCGGGTGGCTGCCACCCCCCACCAGCGCTACTGCGGAGGCACTGTGGTGCGGCGTGCGATAGGGTCTATGGTGCCAGTGGCCGGCGCGCGGAGTGAGGCCGCCGATGGAGTGGATGGCGGCGGTCTGCTGCGCCTCCTGCTCGCTCAGCGGCGGCAAGATGCCGGGCAATCGGCTCGCCAGCATGCTCTTGCCGGTGCCGGGCGGGCCGATGAACAGCAGGTTGTGGCTGCCGGCGGCGGCGATCTCCAGCGCCCGCTTGGCCTGTGATTGGCCGATCACATCCTGCAGGTCCGGCACATCGGGCAGGCTCTCCGCGCTTTGGGGATCCGGCAGCGGCAGTTCGTACTGGCCTGCCAGCCAGGCGGTGACGGCCAGCAGTTGGTGGGCGGTGCGCACCTCGGCATCCTGAATGAGAGAGGCTTCCGGGCCGTTCTCTCGCGGTACCAGCAGGGTGCGTCCCGCATCCCGGCAGGCGAGTACGGCAGGCAGTACCCCGAGTACGGGACGAATTTCGCCGGTCAGAGCCAACTCACCTAAAAATTCGTGATCGAGCAGGTATTTTGCCGGTATCTGCTTGGAAGCGGCGAGAATGCCGATAGCGATAGCCAGATCGAAGCGGCCTCCCTCCTTGGGCAGATCGGCGGGGGCCAGATTGACGGTGATGTGTTTACTCGGGAACTCGAAATTGCCGTTGAGCAGGGCGCTGCGCACCCGATCTCGCGACTCTTTCACCGAGGTTTCCGGCAGGCCGACCATGTTGAAGGCGGGCAGGCCGTTGGAGAGGTGAACTTCCACCGTAACTTGCGGGGCCGCGATCCCGAGGCTGGCACGGCTATAAACCACAGCTAATGACATAAATCCCGTCCTTGAGTTGATATATGTTCTGACTAACTGCTTGTTGTTGGTTTTTTATTCCAGAGTTCCGGCTGAGGAATAGCCAAAATCAGTGGGTTGTCACAGAAAAAAGGCTTGCCCAATAAAAATCACCGTGCTAGTTCTAATAGCCATTCGCGGTAGAAACCGCCCCAATTTCACAGGATTTCCGGTTGTAACTATGAACATGGCCTCCCGTTTCGTCAGCATTATTGTGGTCCTAGTGGTGATTATTATCTCACCGCTCGGGGCTCGTTTAGCTGCACGGAACAAGGGATAGACCCACTACCGGACAGAACGAAACAAGCGACCCCCGAGCCTCACAGCTCGGGGGTTTTTTTTCGACCAAAGGACAGGATTTTCCACATGAACGGCGCGCAGTTTTTGGTACAGGCTCTCAAGAAACAGGGTGTGACCCAGGTGTTTGGTTACCCGGGCGGGGCCATCATGCCGGTCTACGATGCCCTGTATGACGGTGGTCTGGCCCATCAGCTTTGCCGCCATGAGCAGGGCGCCGCCATGGCTGCGGTCGGTTATGCCCGCGCCTCTGGTCAGGTGGGAGTCTGCATTGCCACCTCCGGCCCCGGCGCCACCAATCTGATAACCGGTCTGGCGGAGGCGCTGCTCGACTCGGTGCCGTTGGTGGCCATCAGCGGTCAGGTGCCTTGTGCCGCTATCGGCACCGATGCGTTTCAGGAGGTCGACGTGCTCGGCATGTCCCTCTCCTGCACCAAGCACTCCTTCATGGTGACTGATGCCGCCGATCTGGGACGCGTGTTGGCAGAGGCTTTCGCCATCGCCACCGAAGGGCGCCCCGGTCCTGTGCTGATCGATCTCCCCAAGGATGTGCAACTTGCTGCAGTGCCGCCCCAGAGCCCGCTGTTTGCAGTGGAGGAGCCGGAGGCGCTCAACCCCTCGGAGTTGACTGCTGCCCGCACCCTGCTGGCCGCCGCCAAGTGCCCGGTGCTCTACGTTGGCGGTGGGGTGGGCATGGCCAATGCCGAGCAGCAGTTGCGTGACTTTGCCGCCGCCACCGGCATGCCAGCGGTCACCACCCTCAAGGGGATTGGCGCGCTCGATCCCGACAGCCCTGTTTATCTGGGCATGCTCGGCATGCACGGCACCAAGGCGGCCAACTACGCGGTGCAGCAGTGCGATCTACTGCTGGTGGTAGGGGCTCGTTTCGATGATCGGGTGACCGGCAAGCTGGAGGAGTTTGCTCCCGAGGCCAAGGTGATCCATCTCGATGTGGATGCTGCCGAGTTCGGCAAGCGCCGCGCTGCCGAGGTGGGTATCACCACGGATCTCAAACAGGTGCTGCCGCGCCTCGCCATGACTCTCGACATTGCCCCCTGGCGTGAACACTGTGCCGCCATGGCCCGCGAATATGCGTTTCGCTACGACCATCCCGGTCAGGCCATCTATGCCCCGGCTCTGCTCAAACAGCTATCTGTCAAGTTGCCGGAGACCTGCGTGGTCGCCTGCGACGTGGGTCAGCACCAGATGTGGGTGGCCCAACACATGCGCTTCACCAGCCCGCGCAACCACCTCTCCAGCGCCGGTCTCGGCACCATGGGTTTCGGCCTGCCTGCCGCCATCGGCGCCAAGATGTCTCGCCCGGAGGATGAAGTGGTGCTGGTGAGCGGTGACGGCTCTTTCATGATGAACGTGCAGGAGCTCGGCACCATCCGCCGCGCCCAGCTCAAGGTGAAGATGGTGCTGCTGGATAACCAGCGCCTCGGCATGGTGCGCCAGTGGCAGGAGCTGTTCTTCGACGGCCGCTACAGCGAAACCATCCTCTCCGATAACCCCGATTTCGTCGCCTTGGCTGCCGCTTTCGGCATTCCGGGCGAGACCATCACATGCAAGGAGCAGATAGCCGGCGCCCTCGATCGCCTGTTGACAAGCGAGAGTGCCTATCTGCTGCATGTGGCTATTTCAGAGGAAGAAAACGTCTGGCCCCTGGTTCCGCCGGGAGTCGCCAACCACAAGATGATGGAGCAACGCCCATGAACCCGCACACCCTTGCCCAGCCAGCATTTGCACAGCACACCCTGTATATCCATGCCCAACCCAGACCCGAAGTGATGGAGAGGGTGCTGCGGGTGGTCCGTCACCGTGGCTTCAATCTCTGCGCCTTGAATATGGAGCAGGATTGCCAACAGCTGCGGATCACGGTTACTGTCGAGTCGGTGCGTCCCATCCAGCAGTTGTGGAGCCAGCTGGTGAAGCTGGTGGACGTCTCCCGGGTCGATGCACTGGAACAGCAACCCCGGATCAGAGCTTAAGGAGCAAAGCCAATGTCACAGCCTTCCCAATCAGCCTCTCAACCCAAGTACATCTGGTTCAACGGCAAACTGGTGCCCTGGCAGGATGCCCAGGTGCACGTGATGAGCCACGCCCTGCACTACGGCTCCTCGGTGTTCGAGGGGGTGCGTGCCTACGATACCCCCAAAGGCACCTGCATTTTCCGTCTGCAGGAGCACACCCGCCGCCTGTTCGACTCCGCCAAGATCTACTGGATGGACGTCCCCTACAGCGAGTCCGACGTGAATGAAGCCTGTCGCACCGTGGTGCGCGAGAACGGCCTGAAGAGCGGCTATCTGCGCCCGCTGGCCTTTGTCGGCAACGTGGGGCTGGGGCTGCATCCGCCGCTGGATGCCAAGGCCGACCTGATGGTGGCGGCCCTGCCGTGGGGCGCCTATCTGGGGGAAGAGGGACTGAAAAACGGGGTGGATGTCTGCGTCACCTCCTGGAACCGGCTCGCCCCCAACACCATTCCCACCGGCGCCAAGGCCGGGGGCAACTATTTGTCATCCCAGCTGATCAGCCGCGAGGCCAAACGCAACGGCTTCGCCGAGGGGCTGGCGCTGGATGTGAACGGTTACCTGAGTGAAGGGGCGGGGGAGAACCTGTTTCTGGTGAAGAATGGCGTGCTGTTCACCCCGCCCGCTACCGCTGCCATCCTGCCCGGCATCACCCGCGACACCATCATGACGCTGGCCCGTGATCTGGGTTACGAGGTGCGCGAGCAGGCACTGCCCCGTGAGGCGCTCTATGTGGCGGACGAGATCTTTATGACCGGCACCGCCGCCGAGGTGACCCCGGTGCGCTCAGTCGATCGGATGAAGGTGGGCGCTGGCAGCCGTGGCCCGGTGACAGAGCAGCTGCAGAATGCCTTCTTCGGCCTGTTCAATGGCCAGACCGAAGACAAGTGGGGCTGGCTGACGCCCGTCAACGACTGATGAGAGAGGGGAGGTGTCATGCCTCCCCGAGTCGCTTCCGGTGAGCGCTTCCCAGAGGAGTCTTCACCAAGATCGATTCCGATCCACTTGTATCATCACCGTATAACGCATCTAGCCCATATGGGCATTCAGGGAGTAGAGACATGCCGAAGTTGAGATCCGCCACCACCACCCACGGACGTAACATGGCCGGGGCACGCGCCCTGTGGCGTGCCACCGGAATGACCGATCAGGATTTCGGCAAGCCCATCATCGCCGTGGTCAACTCCTTCACCCAGTTCGTGCCGGGCCACGTTCACCTCAAGGATCTGGGCCAGCTGGTGGCGCGCGAAATCGAAGCAGCGGGTGGTGTTGCCAAGGAGTTCAACACCATCGCCGTGGACGACGGCATCGCCATGGGCCACGGCGGCATGCTCTATTCCCTGCCATCCCGGGAGCTGATCGCCGACTCGGTGGAGTACATGGTCAACGCCCACTGCGCCGACGCCATGGTCTGCATCTCCAACTGCGACAAGATTACCCCGGGGATGTTGATGGCCGCCCTGCGCATCAACATTCCGGTGATCTTCGTCTCCGGCGGCCCGATGGAAGCGGGCAAGACCAAGCTCTCCGACCAGATCATCAAGCTGGATCTGGTGGACGCCATGATCCAGGGCGCCGATCCCAAGGTCTCCGATGCCCAGAGCGAACAGGTGGAGCGCAGTGCCTGCCCCACCTGCGGCTCCTGCTCCGGCATGTTCACCGCCAACTCCATGAACTGCCTGACCGAAGCGCTCGGCCTCTCCCAGCCGGGCAACGGCTCCATGCTGGCAACCCACAGCGATCGCGAGCAGCTGTTCAAGCTGGCGGGCCAGCGCATCGTGACTCTGGCCAAGCGCTGGTATGAGCAGGACGATGCCTCGGCACTGCCGCGCAATATCGCCACCAAGGCGGCGTTCGAGAACGCCATGGCGCTCGATATCGCCATGGGCGGCTCCACCAATACCGTGCTGCACCTGCTGGCGGCGGCGCAGGAGGCGGGCGTCGACTTCACCATGGCCGATATCGACCGCATGTCCCGCAAGGTGCCCCAGCTGTGCAAGGTGGCGCCCTCCACCCAGAAATACCATATGGAAGATGTGCACCGTGCCGGTGGCGTAGTGGCCATTCTGGGCCAGCTGGAAAAAGCGGGTCTGGTGCATGGGGATACCCGTACCGTGCTGGGTTGCTCCCTCGTCGAACAGCTCGATGAATATGATGTCAGCCGCCAGCCGAGTCAGGAGGTGGTGGACTTCTACCGCGCTGGCCCGGCCGGGATCCGCACCACCAAAGCGTTCAGTCAGGATTGCCGCTGGCCGGAGCTGGATCTGGACAGAGCCGAAGGGTGCATCCGCTCGCTGGATAACGCCTACAGCCAGGAGGGCGGTCTGGCGGTGCTCTCTGGCAACCTCGCGGTCAATGGCGCCATCGTCAAGACTGCCGGTGTGGATGAGGAGAACCTCACCTTCCGTGGCCCGGCACGGGTGTTCGAGAGCCAGGAGAGCGCGGTGAACGGCATTCTGGATGGCACAGTGAAAGCGGGCGAGGTGGTGGTGATCCGCTACGAAGGGCCGAAAGGGGGCCCAGGCATGCAGGAGATGCTCTACCCCACTACCTATTTGAAATCCATGGGATTGGGCAAGGCGTGTGCCCTGATCACCGACGGCCGCTTCTCCGGCGGCACCTCGGGTCTCTCCATTGGCCACGTCTCGCCGGAGGCCGCTTCCGGCGGCACCATAGGTCTGGTGGAGGATGGCGACATCATCAGCATCAACATCCCGGCCCGCAGCATGGTGCTGGAGGTGGCCGATAGCGTGCTGGCTGCCCGCCGCGTCGCCGTCGAGGCTCGGGGCTGGAAGCCGCTCGATCGTCAGCGTCAGGTCTCCTTTGCCCTGCGCGCCTACGCCATGTTCGCCACCAGCGCCGACAAGGGCGCGGTGCGCGATCGCACCCTGTTGGGGGAATAAATCATGGTCTCTGCGGCTGATTATCTACGCAAGGTGTTGCTCTCTCCCGTCTATGAGGCGGCGCGGGTCACCCCCTTGCAAACCCTGAAGAAACTCTCCGAGCGACTCGGCAACCATGTCAGCCTGAAGCGGGAGGATCTGCAACCGGTCCACTCCTTCAAGCTGCGCGGCGCCTACCACAAGATCGCTACCCTGACCGAGGAGCAGAAGGCGCGCGGCGTTATCGCCGCCTCTGCTGGCAACCACGCGCAGGGGGTCGCCCTGTCGGCCGCCAAGCTCGGTATTAAAGCGATCATAGTGATGCCCAAGACCACGCCGGACATCAAGATCGACGCGGTGCGCCGTCAGGGCGGCAACGTCATGCTGTTCGGCAACAGTTTCGACGAGGCCTACGGCGAGAGTCGCCGCCTCGCTGAATTGGAGGGTTACACCCTGATCCCGCCGTTTGACGACGTCGAGGTGATCGCCGGGCAGGGCACCATCGGCAAGGAGCTGCTGGAGCAGGATACCCACCTCACTCACGTCTTTGTGCCGGTGGGCGGTGGCGGGTTGGCCGCCGGGGTGGCGGTCTATATCAAGCAGCTGCTGCCGGATGTGAAGGTGATCGGGGTGGAGGCGGAGGGCTCCGCCTGCCTCAAGGCCGCGCTGGCGGCCGGCGAGCCGGTCAATCTGGAGCGGGTCTCGCTGTTTGCGGACGGGGTGGCGGTCAAGCGCATCGGCGAAGAGACCTTCCGCCTGTGCAACCAGTATCTGGACGAGGTGGTGACCGTCTCCAACGACCAGATCTGCGCTGCGCTGAAAGATATCTTCGATGACTGCCGCGCCATTGCCGAGCCGTCGGGCGCCCTGTCGTTGGCTGGCCTCAAGGCCTACAGCGAGCGGGAGCAGGTCAAAGGGGGGCGGATGGCGGCCATTTTGTCCGGCGCCAACGTCAACTTCCACAGCCTGCGCTACGTGTCGGAGCGCTGCGAGATCGGCGAGAAGCGCGAGGGCATGCTGGCGGTGACCATCCCCGAGCGCAAGGGGGCCTTCCTCGACTTCTGCCGTCAGCTGGGACCCCGCATGGTGACCGAGTTCAACTATCGCTACGCCGATGCCGAGCAGGCGTCGCTGTTCGTCTCGGTGCGCCTCACCGGCGGTGACGAGGAGCTGGGCCAGATCATCGATCAACTCGGCGGCAACGGCTATCCGGTGGTCAACATGACCGAGAGCGAGCTGGCCAAGAACCACGTGCGTTACATGATTGGCGGCCGCCCGGCCCGACCCCTCGGTGAACGTCTCTACAGCTTCAAGTTTCCGGAGCAGCCTGGCGCCCTGATGCGCTTCCTCGAGACCCTCGGCTGTCGCTGGAACATCAGCCTGTTCCACTACCGCAACCACGGCGCCGACTATGGCCGGGTGCTCTGCGCCTTCGAGCTGCCAGACGAAGACGTGGCCGCCTTCCACGACTACCTGCACGAGATTGGCTACGGCTGGAAAGAGGTGAGCGACGACCCCGCCTACCGGCTGTTCCTGGCCAGTTGAGCAAGGGGGGCTTCAACAACTCATCAGGAGGGAGGCGTTATGCCCAGCTTGTTTTTAAATTGAGCAATAAATATTGTTTTCATCAAAACAATCAAGCGTCATGAAATGACGCTTGATTGCAGATAATGCCTCTAGCAAGAGTTAGGAATTTCAATCTTTTCGCTTAGAGGTCATTATGTTGCAGTTGCTGGATAATCGTGTTGTATTTCCCGTTTCCTCTATTTTCCCCAAAGGGGCCTCTTTTCATATTGATCAGATGCCGCAACTTCTCAATACATTCAATCACTCTGTCGATACTGAAACAGCAAAACAGAGCGTCTCTCTCTGGATAGAGAGTGGCTTCGAGGCAGAGATGATGGAGCCATTATTGCATGCTGTCATTGTGACCTTTGGGGGCGGCTATCGGATCTGGGGCCGTAGCTCGACACACTTCATCGATAACCAGCGCGATTATAATCTGATACTTAAACAAGCTTATGTATTAGCCAGTCGACTAGATTTTGGGTGCTTGAAAGAGATAAAAAAAATCAAAGGTATTGGCGATACTTATGCAACCAAGTTCGTCCGATTCTTTAATGATAACTTTCCTGTGCTCGATTCCCGTATCCGCGAAGCGGGTGACTATGGCTGTAGTGATGAGCAATACAAGCACTATCATCATTTTTGCACCATCTTGGCTAGAGCTACATCTATGAGTTTAGCTGATGTTGAATCGTGCATTTTTTGCTTTATTCAAGTCAGTACAAGCAATAAAAAAATTTGGACTCAACATCATCAACTAAAACGAGAGTTATTTGTTCAGTGACATTGACCTGACCTGTATTGGCATACTTGTGGAAAGATGACATCAATATGTCAAGTAGCACTGATACACAAACGCCAGTTCCGATTTTCTACATACTACATAAAAATGAAAAGCATTCCCAAAAGGAATATTAAATGCATGAGTTATTAAAAGAAAGTAATAATGGTGTCGCGCTCTATGATGCTTTCTCTCATTATATAAATACACTAATGGAAAATGACCTGTGGAAGTCAGGAAGTGTAACCAATAAAAGGGTTTTTTGGGAAGATGGCAAGTTGGCAAGAGAGCAAGACAAGGAAATTTTTAATTCACCAGGTATATATATATGGGGCGGAGACCATTCCCCTGTTTACATAGGTAAAACGACGACAAGCTTCAAGAAGCGATTTGGGCGATACATATGGGGAAGCAAATCCCAGTGTAATTTGGCAAAAAAATATGCCCCACTTCTCCTTGAGTGCGGACTCGCCGGCTTTCCCATTGAGATCCGTGACTGGTATCGAAAAAACCATGGAAATAGTCTTGTGCGACTCAATGGTTCTCTGAGATTTGCTCAGGAGGGTATCGATAAAATTTGGTTCGCCTTGTTACCCGTAAATAACATTGATGAAATTGATTTTCTTGAAAAACAGCTAATAAAAATTGCACAGGAGTGGAATTCAAATAATGAAAGGCAACCACTTATAAACGTAAACTTTAACGCAAGTTAAATTCAAGTGAATATCCTGTTGTACAGATCTAGTTATCGCCTGACACCGGCATCAAACCGGTGTTTTGTTTACGCTACTTTAGTGCGCACTTCCTTCGGTATCAATTTCAGACCCTTCTTGAACATGTTGTAGGGGATTTGACCCTCCATCATCATTTTGCATCGACAGGTGCCGATGGCGCTCCACGGGCAGTGGCGAGGGCTCAGCCTGCTCTATCCTATGGAGCGACTATTTGAGGCTTATGTTGCTCGCCAACTGAGGCGTCAGCTCCCCTCAGGTCTTGGCCTGAAAACTCAATCGAGCGCTGAATATCTTTGCCACTATGGTCAGCTGGGTCATGCTGAGGGAGCCATGTTTCAGCTAAAGCCGGATTTGCTGCTGGAAGGGCACGCCAGCCTGCGGGTCATGGATACCAAGTGGAAACGGCTCGAGCAGGATAATCGTCGAGACAAGTTCGGCCTTTGCCAGCAAGATTTTTATCAAATGCTGGCCTATGGGCAGACCTATCAGAAGGGGGTGGGGGATATGCTCCTTATTTACCCCAAATGGCGTGGGCTGAACCGGGTCATTGGACTATTCTTGTTGGCTAATGCGGCCAGGCAGCCTTTGCGGCTCTGGGCCGTACCGTTTGACCTGGATTCCGGGCAGATGCACCTTCCCGATGAGATACGTTCGTCGTCACGGCAGCCCGTGGCCAGCTAGCGGACAGCATAATTGGCCAGCCCTTTACGCAGTCTGGCCAGCATGGTGTCGCGCAAGTCGGGCGGAGATATCACCTCGCTGATATCTGCAATAGACATCAGCCACCAACACAACTCCTCCGTGTCATTGACGGTGGCATGGATGATGAAATGGTATGAGCCGTCTGGTTCGATGCGCTGATTTTCACTTAGCCAGCTCTCTTGCAGGTGATACCCCTTGATATAATCCACTCGCAATGCCAGCTCAATGCTGCGGTGTCGGGCGAAGGCCAGGTTCCCCTTGGCCAGATAGTCGGTAAGACTAAATCCCGGGGGCGTGGTGGCTGGCTTATCAATGATTTCGATCTGGGTTGCTCTATGGAGGGCAAAGTTTCGATATTCCCCGTTATCTACAAGCGTTGCGATGAGATAGAGGGTTGACCCCTTGGTTACCAGGGCAAGAGGATTAACCAGATAATGCTTGGCCACGTTTGGCGGGCGGGGGGTATATTCGATATCGATAACCCGTTTTTCCAGCAGCGCCTGTTCGACACCTTCCAGTACCAGCGTATTCACTTTGGGTGGACATAACTGAAAACCTGCCGGATGGGAGGCAATGCAGTTGGGCCACATCGCCAGCTTTTCGTGGGAATTGGCGAGCCGCTGCTCCGCTTGGGCAAAGAAATCGGCCAGATTACCTTGTAACTGGCGTGGCAACAGCCCCTGAAGGTGTTGCTTGGCCATACAAAGTGCCAAGGCTGTACTGGGCGTCATATCCAGCCAACCTTTACTGCCTTGTTTGCGTGACCAGCGATACGGACGCACTGTCTCATCGCTGAGGATGCTATGACGGCAGCTCAGGCTCTCCAGATCGCGCTGCACTTTGCGCAGTGTGACATCAAAGCCATCGCGCTCCAGTTTGAGTACGATTTCTGTCGTAGAAATTGATTGGGGTTCGTAAGGCAAATAGCTAAGGATGGCGAAATGGCGTTGGGTTTGGGTATCGGACATGGCAATGGAGTCAGAGCCTATTGAAGAGGGGGCATACTAGCCCCCGGTTTTAGTCTGACTCAAGTGACGCGTTGATATTTTCTGAACCAGAGCCAAGTTTGTTGCCAGAACAAGCTGTTGTTAGGTCTGATGTCATTTAACTCTTACGATTCCACCACGATGATCGACCTGAATACGCACCAATTTTCGGCAATTGCGACACTGGCCGACACCGGTACCATTACGTGCTACGGCGGTGGAAACTGTGGTTGTCGTACCACAATGTGGACAGAGGATGGTGAAGTAATGACTCATTGAACTCTCCTGCTAACTTGGTTGCTGTGATGTGTGCAACGTTATAAACGGGAGTTGCGTCACTCAGAGTTGTTGCGGCAAGCGTCACCGGATGACGTCAGTGTGTTATTCAATAACTGCCAGCCGATTAACCCGGAATGTTCCCATGCTGATGTTGATTACCGAGTCGCCGCCAATAGGTGTTGAGCCTGAAGGCATCCTTTATCGCACCCCGGATGAGTTGGCACATACAGATGCCAATACCCCTGTTGCTGTAGTGATTGACCTGGCGCCTCCCTCTCTCGCCTTTTTGGAATGGGTGGCAAACCGCACCAGGATTACTATCTGGTTATCCCCCTCGTTTCTGACCCCGGAACACCAGTCACAGCTACATGCTCCTGGGGTTGATGGGGTGGCTGTTATCAATTGGTTGTATGGCTGGATGGCACCGGATGATTATTTGCAACCAGGTCAATGTCATGAGGTTCAGACATTATTGCAGTCTCATCGTTATGGTTGGTTGTTGGCGCAGAATGATTTGCCGCGCCATGCCGCGTCTCTGCAAGGAATTGATTACTCACTGAGGATTGCTTCAGAGGAGGAATGCATGGGGATGACGTTAGAGGATTTTGAGAACCAGTATCAGGAACTTAAAGCATTGCTGGCACCCAAGGTGTTACACAATGCCCTGTTTAACTACTTACCGCAGGAAAGTTGCTTATTGCTGTCGAGGCATCCACGTCATGTCTTGCTCTGATAAAGCTAAAAAGCGGCGATTGGCGCGACTATGCAATCTCGGGATTGAATTCTATTACGGGGTCGGGTTGTCATGTGAGCGTAAACAGATCGATAAAAACCACGCTCGCCAATTGTGGCTACAGGGGGCGAGCGAAGGCTGTGCCGATGCCATGAATATGTTGGCGGGCACCAGTGAACACCCGATGGAAGGCCGCCACTGGTATGAGGCCGTTGCGCAGCCGGGAAGCGCAATCGCTATGTGTGCCCTGGGCGATATCCACTCTCTGGCAGGAGAGTGGGAGCAGGCAAACGCCTGTTTTCTGCAGGCAGCACAATCCGGGTCAGATAGTGCGATGTATTCTCTGGCTTTCAACATCCAGCATGGGCGGGGGGACCGTCAGGATGAGAGGTTGGCGATGTATTGGTATCGCCGGGCGGCAACCAGGGGGCATACATGGGCTATTTACTGCCTTGCCAGATTGCTTGAGTCCGGATCGCCGGCAGAGCAGAAGGCATCTCGTGAATGGCTCAAGAAAGGTGTCAGTTTGCGGCATAAGGCGAGTGTCATGTGTTTTGCTTTACTGGAAGCCAAGAAGGGTAAGCGGGGGATTCAATGGTTAGAGATGGCATGTGTGATGCGGCATGTAACGGCAATTTCCTGGCTGGTTCGAGAAGTTGAGCAGGGAAGGCTTGCCCTAAGGGGGGACGTGACTTGCTGCCAGCTACTTACCTTGATTAGCGAGCTGTCATCCTTGCCTGATGACCTGTTGCCTGAAGAGCGATGTTTCTTGCCCTCAGATTATTGGGCCGAGATCACCCCCATGATTGATCAACAGTTGCCAGCTTGGCCGTTGGTACAAAACAGACCACTTTCCATACACCTGCCTCTCTCAAGCTGCTGGATGAAGATATAGCCAGCCGCTACGACTACCTGTGCGAGATTGGCTACGGCTGGAAAGAGGTGAGCGACGACCCCGCCTACCGGTTGTTCCTGGCTAGTTGATGCTGCGATGAGGAAAGAGGGAGGCGTTGGCCTCCCTCAGTTTTTAGGCTGCAACTGGCCATTTTTGTCTTAGCCATTGAAATCCATGAGCCAGCACCATCAGTAGCAGGGTTCCGGGTAGTACCGTTTGCCACAGGAAGGCTGGCTCTTGTCCTGTCATCAGGATCAGTAAGGGATTGGCGCCCGCTGGAGGGTGGAGGATATTCAGTCCCTGCATCAGGGCGATGGCCAGCCCGGTTGCCAGCGCCATCTGCACTTCTGCGGGGAGGGGAAGCATGCCGATCACCAGTCCGACGCAGGCCGTCAGCAGGTGACCGCCCAGCACGTTTTTGGGGCGCGCCAGCGGACTATCTGGCAGGGAAAACAACAACACACAGCTGGCCCCGAAAGGTGCCATGACTAGCGCGACATGCCAGCTCAGATTGAGCCATCCCAATATGCCGATGGTGAGTGCGGCGCCCACGCCTGCCCATAACGGGCCATACCATTTTGTCATCATGCTTTCCTCTTGGTTTGCCAGAACTGATTAGGCACATTAGGTAGACAGATCGGTGTACTTCAAGAGGCAAATCATGAGTGAGAAGCGTCAACAACTGGTGGCGACGGCCTACCGTCTGTTCAACCGTCATGGCTTTCATGCCACCGGCATAGATCGTATCTGGGCCGAGGCGGGGAGTACCAAGCGCACCCTCTATCGCCACTTCCCGACCAAGGATGCCTTGATTGAGGAGGTGCTGCTCGCTCGTGACCGGGAGTTTTTCGCCTTGCTTGACCAGCGGCTGGCCGGTGTGAGCGGACGTGAAGCTCGTCTGCAGGCGCTGTTTGACGGCTTTGCAGAGTGGTTTGGCCGCTCTGATTTCTATGGCTGCAACTTTATCAACGCCAGTGCCGAGTTTGCCGACCCGCGCCATCCGGTGCGCAAGCTGGTGATGGCCCACAAGCAGGCGTTACTGGGCTGGGTGATAAACCAGCTCAACTGTTCTCTGGCACAGGCCACCGAGCTTTGCCTGTTGCTGGAGGGGGCGATCGTGATGGCTCACAGCTATCAGCAGCCACTGGCGCTGGAGCAGGCCAGAATGCTGGCAAAGACCATTTTGACCGACGATACCGCGATAATGCAGGCCGCTTCACACTCCTGAACTGCTGGTCATTTGAGGCTGCGTTCGGATGGGATACCCTGAATAGCGGAGAGGCCGCCTGACGGCTTCACACAGGGAAAGTGCGCACTCAGGCGCCCATAACGACTTATTGCAGAGGCGAAAATATGAATAAATCCATGCTTGCCGTATTGGTCAGTGGTTTGCTGGCGGCCGGAGCCGTGCAGGCCGCCGCTCAGGACAATACCTGGTATGTCGGTGGCAAGGCCGGTTGGTCAAAGTATTTTGACGTCGATCAGAAGCAGGTGGTTTCCAGCACCTTGGGAGCGCTCGGCAACACAGGTACTAGCCAAGATGCTCTTGGATTGGGGGCGTTTGCCGGGTACCAGGTTAACCCTAATCTGGCGTTTGAGCTGGGTTATGACTGGTTTGGCAAGTACACCTCATCCGGTGAGATGAGTGGGGTCAAGATCGAAGGTGAAGCTAAGAGCCAGATGATTCAGGCCACCATGAAGATCAGCTTCCCGGTTAACGATGTGTTCGATCTGTATAGCCGGATTGGTGGTGGCTATGCCTGGACCAATAGTGAGCTATCAGCCCGCACTGCTACCGATTTCATCAAGGAAAGTGGTAACAAGCATGGCGCCGCCTTCGTTGGTGCGCTGGGTGCCGAATATGCCATCGATCGTGACTGGGCCGCCCGTCTGGAGTACCAGTACACTACGCCGTTGGGTGATGCGTCTCTCGATCGCTCCGGTATCGAGATGGATAACGGCCTGATTTCGTTCGGGATGCTCTATCGCTTCGGTCAGCAAGGTGGCGAGGTCGTAACACCGGCGCCCGCTCCGGCCGCCGAACCGGCACCTGTAGCCGTGGTGGAGCCCAAAACCTTCAGCCTGAGTTCCGATGTGCTGTTCGAGTTCAACAAGGCGACCCTGAAGCCGGCTGCCAATCAGGCGCTCGATGCCCTGTTCAGTCAGATTGTGGCGGCCAATCCGAAAGATGGCGTCGCAACCGTCATCGGTTATACCGACCGCATCGGCTCAGACAACTACAACCTGGCCCTTTCCGAGAAGCGGGCTCAGAGCGTGGCCAGCTATCTGGTATCCAAAGGCTTGTATGCCGACAAGGTACGGGTCGAGGGGCGTGGCAAGGCCAATCCGGTCACTGGCAACAGCTGTGCCAGCCGCTCCAAGCAAGAGCTGATCGCCTGTCTGGCACCGGATCGCCGGGTGGAAATTCATCTGGAAGGGGTTTCCCAGCCTGTCCAATAAGCAGAGCGACGGGAGCAATAAATGTAAAAACGGGAGGCTTGGCCTCCCGTTTCTTATGGGGTGTTTACGATATCGAGCCTCAGAGCCCGAACAGCGGGCGCAGGCGAATGCCGATGAGGCTGCCCGCGAGGGCCATCAGCATCCAGACCCAGCCGTGCAGGCTGCCAGAGGCTGTGCCATCGAAGAAGCCGCCGAGGTTGCAGGCGGCGTACATGGCGCCCATCCCCATCAGCAGACCGCCGATGATTGAGGCCAGACTGTTGCCGAGTCGCATCGGGGCGAAGTTACCACCACCGCTCAAACAGCGCGCCAGCATGGCCCCCAGAATGCCGAGCCAGAACATGCCGACCATGGGATTGATGAAGAGTGGCTGGGCCAGCTTGGGGTTCCCCTCGAACAGGCCAAACAGGGAGGCTCCGCGCAGCGCCATGTCATAGACGGCGCCGGTGATGGTCCAGGCCGAGCCGTGCAGAGCGACCACGGACGAGTTAAGCAGGGCGATGATGATGCCGCCGGTCAGCACGGTGAAGCGGCCATCGCGCCAGAACAGATTGCTGCCGCTGAAGAGGGGCTTGAGCTCGCCGGTGCGCTTGAGTTCGCTCTTGCGAAACAGCAGGAACAGCGCAGCGACCAGCGCCAGGTTGAGCAGCATGCCGCTCCAGATATTGCCGGTCAGATCCCGGGCCAATACCACATGGCTGGAGAAGGTGGCCTCCAGTTCGGGGCGGAACTGGTTGCTGATAAGGGTGCCGATGCCGTAGCAGATCAGCACCAGCCAGAAGCGGGGTTGTCCCTCGCCGCAGCAGTAAAGAGTGCCGGTGGCGCAGACGCCAGCCAGCTGCATGCCGATGCCGAACAGGAAGGCACCGACGATGAAAGGAATGCCGATAGCCATCACGTTACCCACCATGGCATCGCCAAACAGGGCGTGGCTAAAGGAGAGGAAGGTGGTGAACAGCAGAATTTCGATGGCGATGGTGAGCAGGTGAACCCGCACGTAGTAGCTGTTGCGCTTGGTCAGCATTTCGCGCCAACCGAATACGATGCCGAAGCGACTGAAGGAGAGGGTGAAGCCGAAGCCGAATCCGATCAGGGCCATCAGAGCCCATTTCATACCAAAGGTGTTGCCAAGCCAGAGTAACGCTCCCCCCGCGATTACCACGATGGGGAGCGACCATTTTCGAGTCATGTCAGTTGATCCTTGAAGTTGGTTTTTAGAGGGGCGGATCCTATTCCCTCACGGAGTCTAATGCTACCCATTTAACCAGTGCAGAGAAAAAGGGGGGCGCTGACTCCCGTCAGCGCCGGGGATCAATGGCGAGTGGTGTCGAGATGGAAGTGGTGAGTCTGCCTGGTCAGGATGCGGGCGTGCTGGGCGACCATGGTCGCCTCTTCGGCGGCCTGACTGGCGCTCTGGTTGGCCTCGGCCGCCAACCGCGACATCTCCCCGACCTGATGGTGGATCCCCTGCACCAGCCGGGTCTCATCGCTCATCAACTGATCGACCTGAGCGATGCGCTGATTGATCTCCTCGCAGCTCTGCGCGATCCGGGCGACGCTCTGGCGCGCTGTCATCGTGTGAGTGACCGCTTGTTCGACCCGTGCCAGTTCGGTATCCATCTCGCTGGCGGCGCGCAGGCTGACATCCTGGATCTTGCCGATGATGGTGTTGATCTCGGTGGTGGCGCTGCCGGTGCGGGTCGCCAGCGAGCGCACTTCATCGGCTACCACGGCAAAACCGCGCCCTTGTTCACCTGCCCGCGCCGCTTCAATGGCCGCGTTCAGCGCCAGCAGATTGGTCTGCTCCGCAATATCGTGAATGGCGCCCGCCAGCCCGGCAATCTGCTGCGAGAGGCCAGCCAGATCCGAAATGGTCTGGGAGACCTGCTTCACTCCCGTGACTTGTTCCCCGATCACCTGTTCCACGGTGTGGATGGCGAGTGTCGCCTCTTGTGCCCGCTCTGCTGACTGCAGGGTTTGCTCCCCCACCTGATGCAGCTGGCTACCCGCCTGTTCAATGGAGTGGGTGAGCTGTTCGATGGCCTGTTCGATATGGTGGGCCGCCCCGACCTGCGCCTGACTGTCATCGGTGTGCCGTTGTGCCATGGTGGTCAGGCTGGTGGCGCGATCATCCAGCGTACTGGCGCTGCGTTGCAGCGATTCCACCAGGGTTGCCAGCTGGTCACGCATGGCCCCGATCTGGCGGATCAGCTCGCCGATGGCATCAAGGCCCGGCTCTGGCATGGGGCGGTTCAACTCCCCTTCGGCGATGGCGGCGGTGGCCTTGCCTGCGGCCAGCAGTCGCTGTTGGGTGGGGCGTCCCAGCCAGAAGATGAGTCCGGCCCCCAGCAGTGCAGCGCACAACAGCAGGCCGTAGCAGAGTCGAGTGGTGTTGGCGAGATGGGCCATTTGCTCGGCGGCATACTCGTTGCCGCGGATGACGGTGGCGTCCACCCCTAGCCGGTGGGCGTTATAGAGGGTGTGCAGGCGTGCTGCAAGCGCGCCCGCCTGCGCCAGATCCCCCGCCTTGATGGCGGGGACAAACTTGTCGTTGAGCAACTGCCAGAACAGTTCCCCCTGCACTTTTTGCTCTCCCAGCAGCAGCTCCCTGAGGGGCTCGTTCAGGCTGCTCTCTTGCCAGAAGCGGTTACGGCTCTCGAACTCTTGCTGCAGTCGGGCGAGGGTTTGCAGCAGGGCCTCCCGCTCCTCCGGTTTGGCATGGAGCAGGGTGTAGACCTGCAACTGGGATTCGATGAGGTAGAGAGGCGGCGGCAGAATATCGGCTACCACATCCTTCCCCTGTCCCATCTGGTCGGCTGCGCTCCGGACCGAATAAAGCCCGAAAAAGCTGATGGAGATCAGCGTGATAATGACCATGATCCCCAGAACCTGACCAAAAAGCAGGGATCTGTCGTGAATGTGCTTGAGCATGTTGCCTCCATTCGGCTCCGTTCATGGATAGCATAGCTCTCTGGCGGGATAGTGAGACTCGGATGTGGTCTGTTGATGGCGAGTCGGCTCTGGAGAAGGGGGAAGTCGCAGTCTGAAGGCCGCTGGTGGCACGAAAAAGAACCCCGGCTGATGAGCCGGGGTCGCTGGTGGTGAGGCGGTGTCAGGTCCGGCTTGGCGTGGCTTTGCCGCTGCGCAGCCCATCCAGACTGAACAGTACCAGCGCGCTCCAGATGCAGGCAAAGGTGAGCAGTTTGTCCATCGCCAGCGCTTCCCCATAGAGGGTAACGGCGAGGATGAACATCAGGCTGGGGCCTATGTACTGGAAGAAGCCCAGGGTGGAGAGCTTGAGCCGTGTCGCGGCGGCGGTGAAGCAGAGCAGGGGGGCCGTGGTGACGGCGCCTGCGGCGATCAGCAGCAGGTTGAGGTGCCAGTCGTTCTGGGTGAGATGGCTGGTGGGACTGTCGGCAAAGCCCCACAGATAGATGGCCGCAGGCGGCAGCATGATCATGGTTTCGATCAGCAGACCGGTGAGGGCATCGAGGGCCAGTTTTTTGCGCACCAGCCCATAGATGGCAAAGCTCGACGCCAGCACCAGCGCAATCCAGGGCAAGGAGCCAAAGGCGATAAGCTGGATGGCCACGCCGGCAAAGGCCAGCGCCACCGCCCACCACTGCAGGCGGCGCAGCTTCTCGCTCAGAAACACCATTCCCAACAGTACGTTGAACAGCGGGTTGATGTAGTAGCCGAGGCTGGCATCCAGCATATGGCCGTTGTTGATGGCCCAGATGAACAGCAGCCAGTTGCCGCCGACGGTAACTGAGGTAAACGCAAGGGTGAGCAGCACTTTTGGCTGGCGCAGCACCGCCTGCACCTTGTGCCACTGACGGCCTGCCAGGGTGAGTACCATCAGCAGCACGCAGGACCAGATCATCCGGTGGGTCAGGATCTCGGCGGCCGGGACGGCAGAGATGGTCTTGAAATAGATGGGGGCTATGCCCCAAAGGGTATAGGCGCACAGGGCGTAGATGACGCCCTGACGCTGGATCTGTTGCGGCATGCGGATGACCTTTACTGAAGCGTTGGATGCGGGAAAACATCGCAAAAAATCAGTGTAGCGATCCTTCTGCGGGGAAAGAAGCGAATAAACGAAGTTTGAGGGAAAGGAGGTGTGTTGCTGGCCGGTCAGCCTTTACCACGGCGGATCTTGTCGACGTCCATCAACAGCCACAACATCAGGGCGATGGCGGAGATCCAGGGGCCCCAGGTCACGTAGGCCTCGCCGTGCCCCAGCACGAAGAACAGCAGGGGCAAACCGATCACCAGAAAAAGTACGCTTCCCAGAAAAAATAGCATTTTTGTCTTTATATTTAACATGTTGGCTTTTTTATCATTATAAGGATTGAGCCCGGTGATGGAAGGCCAAAAATGCAAAAGGGGGATTTCTCCCCCTTTTTGATCCGATAGTGCTGCTTTGTCGTGTTATTCCAGCTGAATCCAGGTGCTTTTCAGCTCGGTGTACTTCTCCAGCGCATGAAGTGACTTGTCGCGACCGTTACCGGACTGTTTGAAGCCGCCAAATGGCATGGTCATGTCACCGCCGTCCCAGTTGTTGACGAACACGGTGCCAGCGCGCAGGGCGCGGGAGCCCTTCACCGCCTTGTTGAGATCCGCCGTCCAGATCGCCGCGGCTAGGCCGTAGTCGGTGTCATTGCCCAGCGCAATGGCCTCTTCCAGCGTATCGAAGCCGGTCACCGCCAGCACAGGGCCGAAGATCTCCTCGCGGAAGATGCGCATCTGCGGGGTTACGTCGTCGAAAATAGTGGGTTCGATATAGAATCCGCCACTCTCCATATTGGTGCGGTTGCCCCCCAGCAGCAGCTTGGCCCCCTCTTGCTTGCCAATCTCGATATAGCGCAGCACCTGCTCCATCTGGATGTGATCCACCATGGCGCCGATACGGGTCGCAGGGTCAAGCGGGTTGGCCGAGATCCACTCGCGGGCATGGGCCAGCAGTCGCTCCATAAATTGCGGTTTGATGCTGTTTTGCACCAGCAGGCGAGAGGCGGCGGTGCACACCTCGCCCTGGTTGTAGAAGATGGCGCCAGCGGCGCTCTTGGCCGCGGCGTCCAGATCCGGCGCATCCGCCAGTATGATGTTGGGGCTCTTGCCGCCGCACTCCATAAAGGCGCGCTTGAGGTTGGACTTGCCGGAGCACTCCACCAGATGTTTGCCGATCTTGGTGGAGCCGGTGAAGGTGATGCAGTCCACATCCATATGCATGGCCAGCGCCGCGCCCACGGTATGACCAAAGCCCGGCAGCACGTTGAACACGCCGTCCGGAATACCCGCCTCCTTGGCCAGACCGGCGATACGCAGGGCGGTCAGGGGCGATTTTTCGGAAGGTTTGAGAATGACCGAGTTGCCGGTAGCGAGCGCCGGGCCCAGCTTCCAGCAGGCCATCACCAGCGGGAAGTTCCACGGTACTATGGCGGCAACCACCCCGAGCGCTTCGCGGGTCACCAGCGCCAGTGCTGACTCCTCCACCGGGGCGACCTGATCGTAAATCTTGTCGATCGCTTCGGCGTTCCAGGCGATACAGTTGGCGGCGGCGGGGGCGTCATAGCCCATGGCATCGCCGATGGGTTTGCCCATATCCAGCGACTCCAGCAGCGCCAGCTCAACCTTGTTGAGGCGCATCAGCTCGGCGAAACGCTGCATGATCTGCTTGCGCTGTTTCGGCGGCAGGCCGCTCCAACGCTTGTCGTTGAAGGCGTCACGCGCAGCCTGTATCGCCAGTTCGGCATCGGCGGCATCGCAGGCCGCCACCTTGGTCAGCAGTTTGCCATTGGCCGGGTTGATGCAATCGAAGGTGGCGCCATTGACGGCATCCCGATAGCTGCCGTTGATAAAGGCTTGCGAGGGCAGGGTCAGATGGGCGGCCTTGTGTTGCCACTGGGCCAGGGTCAGGTCACTCATGTTCACTCCTTGAACCGGCAAAAGTCAGTTTCCGCGTATCAATATGCTAAACATCCTGCCGCTTGTAAATCCATCTTGTAACAATTCATTAAACATTGCCCCCCTGCCGATGCGCCTCTGAATGTCAGAAACTGGCGGGGGTGTTGGCCGAAATCAGCACGCACTCCTGCTCGCCGCTATTGCGAAAACGGTGGGGGGTGCGGCTGTCGAAGTAGTAGCCATCCCCGGCACCCAGCAGGTAGATCTGCTCGCCCACGGTCACTTCAACTTCGCCCTTGATGACGATGCCGCACTCTTCACCCTCGTGGCTCAGCATGTCGTCGCCGGTGTCGGCGCCCGGTGGCAGCACCTCCTGCAACATGCCGATGGCACGGTTGGCACGGCTGTGCCCGACCAGCCGGTAGCTGATGGGATGCGTGCCGAGATCAGGCATATCGGCGGCGCGGAAGATCACTTCGGTGCCCATTTCGGTCTCTTCGGTGAAGAAGCTGGCCAGCGACATGGGGATCCCTTCCAGCACCTTGCGCAGGGAGGCGACAGAGGGGCTCACCTGATTTTTCTCGATCTGGGAGATAAATCCATTGGTCACACCGGAGCGCTTGGCCAGCTCGCGCTGGGAGAGGGCCGCCTTGGTGCGAACCGCCTTGAGGCGGTGACCGATATCCATCTATAGACACTCCTTGACTGTTTACTATTATTAAAATTGTGTTAAATATCTTATACCACCCTGCTGATGCGTCTAGCTAGGGGTGGCACCAGACAGGGCGATAACGGGCCCTTTTTTATGGATTCAGGTGTTTAATTTAATAGGCATTGGCCGACAGTTGCTAAACACCTTAAGGATGAGGTGACCATGAAACCGATCAGCGACATCAATACGCCCTCCGACATGTCCGCCTTCTGGATGCCGTTCACCGCCAACCAGCAGTTCAAGGCGGCGCCGCGTATCCTGAAGTCGGCAGAGGGGATGTATTATCACTCAGAGGATGGCCGCAAGATACTGGATGGCACAGCCGGACTCTGGTGTTGCAACGCGGGCCATGGTCGGCGCGAGATTGCCGAGGCGGTCTCCCAGCAGATTTCCCACCTCGATTTCGCTCCCACATTCCAGATGGGCCACCCCCTGCCGTTCGAGCTGGCCAACAAGCTGGTGGAGATCGCCCCCAAGGGCTTTGGCCACGTCTTCTACACCAACTCCGGTTCCGAGTCGGTCGATACCGCGCTCAAAATCGCGCTGGCCTGGCAGCGGGCTCGCGGTCAGGGCACCCGCACCCGGCTGATTGGCCGCGAGCGTGGCTATCACGGGGTCGGCTTTGGCGGCATCTCGGTGGGGGGGATTCCTGGCAACCGCAAGTGGTTCGGCTCCCTGCTGACCGGGGTTGATCATCTGCCACACACCCTCAACATCGCCAAAAACGCCTTCACCAAAGGGTTGCCCGAGGAGGATGTGGCGCTGGCCGACGAGCTGGAGAAGATCGTCTTTCTGCACGATGCCAGCAATATCGCGGCGGTGATCGTCGAGCCCATCGCTGGCAGTACCGGCGTGCTGATGCCCCCCAAAGGCTACCTCAAGCGGCTGCGGGAGATCTGCACCAAGCACGGCATCCTGCTGATTTTTGACGAGGTGATCACCGGTTTCGGTCGCCTCGGCTCCCCCTTCGCCGCACAGGAGTTCGATGTCATCCCCGACATGATCACTTGCGCCAAGGGGCTGACCAACGGCGCTATCCCCATGGGGGCGGTGCTGGTGCAGAAGCACATTTATGACGACATGATGGCGGCAGGCAAGGGGGCTATCGAGCTGTTCCACGGCTACACCTACTCCGGCCATCCGGTGGCTGCTGCTGCAGGGCTCGCGACCCTGGAGATCTATCGCAACGAGAACCTGCTCAGCCGTGCTGCCGATCTGGCGGGCTACTGGGAGGAGGCGGCCCATTCGCTGAAGGGCTGCAAGCATGTGAAGGATGTGCGCAACTACGGGCTGGTGGCGGGTATCGAGCTGGAATCCATGCCGGATGCGCCGGGCAAGCGCGCCTATGAGGTGTTCGTGCGCTGCTTCGAGAAGGGGGCATTGATCCGGGTGACCGGCGATATCATCGCTCTGTCGCCGCCCCTCATCATCGAGCGCAGCCAGATCGACGATCTCTTCACCTTGCTGCAGGATGCCCTGCAGGTACAACCTTAATCCATTTGATGGCCCCGCACTGCGGGGCCTTGCGTTGGTTTGCTCAGCGCATTTACCACATCAGTTATCACGGAGGATACATGACATACAGGGTCAGCAACTTCATCAACGGCCAGCCGCAGGAGAGTCGCAGCGAGCGCCAGGGGGCCATCTTCAATCCCGCCTGCGGCAAGCAGCAGGGGAGTGTGGGGCTTTCCAGCGCCGCCGAGTGTCAGGAGGCGATCGCCATCGCCGAACGCGCCTTTGCCGACTGGTCGCAAACCCCGCCGCTGGTGCGGGCCCGGGTCTTTTTCCGCTTCAAGGAGTTGATGGAGCAGCACAGGGACGAGTTGGCCCAGCTCATCAGCCGTGAACACGGCAAGGTCTTCTCCGATGCGCAGGGTGAGCTGACCCGCGGGCTGGAGGTGGTGGAGTTTGCCTGCGGCATTCCCCATCTGCTCAAGGGGGAACACTCTCTCAACGTCGGCCGCGGTGTGGACAGCTACTCCATGATGCAGCCGGTGGGGGTTTGCGCCGGTATCACCCCGTTCAACTTCCCGGCCATGGTGCCGCTCTGGATGTTCCCGGTCGCCATCGCCTGCGGCAACACCTTTATTCTCAAACCCTCCGAGAAGGATCCCTCCCTCTCGTTGCGGATGGCCGAGCTGCTCAAGGAGGCCGGTCTGCCGGACGGCGTGCTCAACGTGGTGAACGGTGACAAGGAGGTGGTGGATGTGCTGCTGACCGACCCGCGAGTGGGTGCCGTGTCGTTTGTCGGTTCCACCCCCATCGCCCAGTACATCTATGCCACCGCCTCGGCCCACGGCAAACGGGTACAGGCGCTGGGCGGCGCCAAGAACCACATGGTGGTGATGCCGGATGCGGATCTCGATCAGGCGGTCTCCGCCCTGATGGGGGCTGCTTATGGGGCAGCGGGCGAGCGCTGCATGGCCATTTCGGTGGCCGTGGTGGTGGGTGACGAGACCGCCGATGCGCTGGTGGCCAAGCTGACACCGCTGGTTGAAACACTGCGGGTGGGCCCGGGGCTGGGTCAGAGCCCGGAGAACGAGATGGGGCCGCTCATCAGCAAGGAACATCTGGCCAAGGTGCGTGGCTACGTGGATCAGGGGGTGACCGAAGGGGCCGCGCTGCGGGTCGATGGTCGCACCCTGAGCCACGACGAGGGTTACTTTATCGGCGGCTGCCTGTTTGACGAGGTGACCCCCGAGATGCGCATCTACCGCGAGGAGATCTTTGGCCCTGTGCTCTCCATCGTACGGGTACCGGACTACGAGACGGCGCTGCGACTCATCAATGAACATGAGTACGGCAATGGCACCGCCATCTTTACCTGCGACGGCGACACCGCGCGGGACTTCACGGCGCGGGTGCAGGTCGGTATGGTAGGGGTGAACGTTCCCATTCCGGTGCCGATGGCGTTTCACAGCTTTGGCGGCTGGAAGCGCTCCATCTTCGGGCCGCTCAACATGCACGGGCCGGACGGGGTTCGCTTCTATACCCGGATGAAGACGGTGACGGCGCGCTGGCCCCAGAGCCTGCGCAGTGGTGCCGAGTTCTCCATGCCGACCATGAAGTGACGTGCTGGCACGTGCTCATGGCCTAACCTCTTGCCCCCGCCGGTCGATGATTGGCGGGGGCGAACTCTGTAAAGGAACAACAGATGCGATTGGGAATTCTCGATTGTGACCGGCTCGATCCCGATCTGGCGGATCGTTTTGGCCCCGTTTACTCCGAGATGTTTATCAGGGGCTTTGCGGCCCTGGCCCCCGAGCTGGAATTTCGGGTCTGGTCGGCTCTCGATGGGGAGCTGCCGGAGGATCTGCATGAGTGCGATGCCTGGCTCATCACAGGCTCGCGCCACGATGCTTACAGCGATATTCCCTGGATTCAGGCACTGCGGGCGTGGATCCGTCAGGCGCACGATGCCGACGTCAAGCTGGCCGGTGTCTGCTTCGGTCATCAGGTGATCGCCCAGGCGCTGGGCGGAGAGGTGGTGAAGTCCACCAAGGGATGGGGGCTGGGAGTGTCGGTGCACCCCATGCTGGCAGATGAGCCCTGGATGGCGCCTGCGCGGGATCAGATCCGCATTCTGGCCAGTCATCAGGATCAGGTGGCCCTGCTGCCGCCGGGGGCGACCCGGTTGGCAGGCAATGATTTTTGTCCCAACTTCATGTTTTTGCAGGGGGATCACATCGTTGCCATTCAGGGGCATCCGGAGTTCTCGGTGGAGTACAACCGGGCGCTGATCGAGCGGCGCCGCGGCCTGTTGCCCGACGAGCGCTACCAGAGCAGCCTCTCCTCGCTGGAGGGAGAGGTGGATTCGGCGACCATGATGCAGTGGCTGCTGCAGTTTCTGGGGATCCTGCCGCTGCGGGCTGGCGCGGCCTGAGCCCGGTTTGTCAGCCACCCCTTCGGATGCTAGATTTTGTAGCAAAATGAAGGATCAAGCGCTGAGATGTCGGGATCGGATGGTACACTGGCCGCCCATGTGGCGGCCTGTTTGTCTGGCTTGATTGCCGTCCCGGCCTGAGCCAAACCTGTCTGAGCCAAACCAGTGTGAGAGTGTGACGCCTTGAAACTACAGCAATTGAAGTATTTGATCGCGATCCGGGACCACAACCTCAATGTGTCCGTGGCTTCCGATGCGCTCTTCACCAGTCAGCCGGGGGTCAGCAAACAGATTGGCCTGCTGGAGAGCGAGCTGGGGGTGCGGATCTTCGAGCGCCGTGGCAAGCACCTGCACCGCATTACGCCGGTGGGGGAAGAGATCATCAAGTGTGCCGAGGCGATGCTCAATATCGAGAGCAAGATCAAGGCGATCTCCCGCGAGTATCTGGACCCGACCGTGGGCACCCTCAATATTCACACCACCCACACCATCGCCCGCTACCTGCTGCCCAAGTCGGTCACCTACTTCACCAAGAAGTATCCCAAGATCTCGTTCCACCTCCATCCGGTAATGTCGGCGAGCAAGGAGCAGATCAGCAAGGGTTACTCCGATTTCTCCATCGTTGCCCACGAGATTGGCTTCGACAAGGAGCTGATTGCGCTGCCCGCCTACCTCTGGACTCTCTCGCTGGTGGTGCCGCAGGATCACCCGCTGGCCAAGGTGAAGAAGCCGACCCTGGAGCAGCTCTGTCACTACCCCATCCTCAGCTACGAGAGTGGCGCCACTGGCCGTCAGGTGCAGGACGAGGTATTCCATGCCGCCGGTCTCACCCCGAGCTACTACATGACGGTAATGGATGCCGGAGTGATCAAGCGCTACGTGGAGCTGGGTTTTGGCATCGGCATCATCTCCTCGCTGGTGGCCAACGACACCGACAGCCCCGGACTGGTCTCCATCAATCTGGAGCACCTGTTCAAGCCCTGCCCGGCGCAGATCTGTTTCAGCAAGAGCATCCTGCTGCAGAACTACATGTATGACTTCATCAGCTCCTTCTCGCCCCACCTCACCAAGGAGGTGATCCAGAGTGTGATGCAGCAGCCGAGTCAGGCGCGCATCGACGAGCTGCTGGCCGGGGTAGAGCTGCCCATCTATTGATCCCGATCGGATTCCCGATCGCTGCCGGTTGTCTCTTCTGTCAGGCTGGGCTCTACTCGGGGTTCAGCCTGTCTCTTTTGGGCTATCTCCATCGTCCGAGGTCTCTATGTCCCGCATTCTGCTGCTTGCCAATCTCAACTGTGATCATGTGCTCTCCCTCTCCGAACCGCTGGTGGCGGGGGCCCGGCTGCAATATGTGGATCAGGGGCGCAGGCTCGGCGGTGGCGCGGCCAACACCGGCATCGGGCTGGTGTGGGCGGGCCACGAGGTGACCATTGCTTCCCGTATCGGGCTGGACGAGACCGGCGACTGGCTGCTGGAGCAGGCGGCCGGTTACGGGCTGGATTGCAGCCATGTGGAGCGCTTTGGCGGCGAGACTGGCGAGCTGCTCATTTTGGTGGACTCCACCGGCGAGCGCACCATACTGCGCCGCCCGCGGCGCCCCGATCTGCCCGGCGATCTGCCGCTGGAGGGGATCGATTGCCTCTATGTGAACTATCCCGGCACCGCCATCATCAGCTACATGCGCCAGATGCTCGGCAAGAGCTTCGTGGTGGCCCAGTATCCCAAGGGCGGCCAAGCGCGCCGCCCCTGCCATGTGCTGGTGGCCTCCCGCTCCGATCTCGGCGAGGTGAGCGACCCCTGGCAACATGCCCGCCAGCTGGCGGGGGAGCAGCTCGAATGGCTGGTGCTGACCGAAGGCAAGGCAGGCGCCGTGGCCATCCACGGCGATGAGCAGATTAGGGTTGCCGCCCGGCCAGTATCTGTGGTCGATACCACGGGGGCGGGGGATGCCTTCGCTGGCGGATTGATCCATGGTCTGGCGCGAGGCATGGCGATCAAGGATGCGCTACAGTGCGCGGTGGACTGGGGGGCGTTTGCCGTCGCCTCCGAGAGCTCCATCCCCTCGGTTGCCCTGAAAAACTGGCTGAAACAGCCTCACTGAACCACCTTGCTGGCGGTCGATTCAGGGGCGGTTCGCGGGCCATATGGCTGCTGGTCGAAGGGGCTTGGTAAGGGGAACTATTCGGGAGATTTACCCGCCATAAAGCGGGCAAACGCCGGGCTAACCCGGCAAGTTTGCGATCAATCAAAGAAAGTGTCGATTTATGTGCATCTTCATCGACACCCGGTTGTGCTGCTCTTAACCTGTCACTCCGCAACTCAGATTAAGAGACAGGCCCCCTCTGGCGAACCAATGGGCAAACAGAGGCGAACCGGTTGTCTCCTGCCTCTTAGCTCAATGTTGTCGTCCTGATTCCTGGCTTGTAGTAAGAGGCAAGTGCGACCATGCAACTGACACGATTTACCGACTACGCCCTGCGTACCCTGACCTTCCTGGCGGTTCAGCCGGGGGATCGTCTGTCGACCATTACCGAAGTGGCCGATACCTTCGGCATCTCTCGCAACCACGTGGTCAAAATTGTGCACCAGCTTGGCATCAAGGGGTATATCGAGACGGTGCGTGGCAAGCACGGTGGCATCCGCCTCGGTCGCTCGGCGGTCTCCATCAATTTGCGGGATGTGGTGATGGACATGGAGCATGTGCTCTGTCCGGTCGATTGCAAGCGCGAGAACTGCCGTCTCTCCGGTGGCTGCCGTATTCAGGGCATTCTGCGCCGCGCCATGAACGCCTTCCTCGAAGTGCTGGGTGAGTACACTCTGGCTGATGCGGTGCGCGATCCCAATCGTCTCTGCCACCTGCTGGGTATCGAGCAAGAGACTATTGTGACCATGGCCTGACGGGGCGTGGAATATCGAACAAGATGTGAAAGGGGCCTGATGGCCCCTTTTGCTTTTGTACGCAGGTGGTTTTTAACGACTGCCTGGCTGGCGGATCAGGGTGATGGCGCCGTGCAGGCAGGCGAGGCCGCAGGCACCGCAGCCATTGCAGGCATCCATATTGACGTTGATGCCGTCGGCCGTGGCCTTGATCGCCTGCTGGGGACAGGCATCTTCACAGAGCAGGCAGTAGAAGCCCTGCCGTGCCTGACAACTCTCTTCAATCTGTACCCGGGTCTGCACCTGACGGCCCAGTTGCAGGTCGAGGGCGCCGGTGGGACAGGCTCTGGCGCAGCTGCCGCAGTAGCTGCACTGGCCGCAGGCGAGATCGAGCACTGGCGTACCGGCGATGGGGCTCCCCTCGTACTCCTCCTGGGTGGCCGGTTTGAGCAGACCGCGTGGGCAGGCCTTGAAACATTCGCCACAGCGGGAGCAGAGGGAGAGGTATTGGGACTCCTCGATGGCCCATGGCGGGCGCGCTTCATGGCAAACCACGGCGGGCTTGCGGGAAGCTTGCCAACCTTGTGTCAGCCAACGGAGGAAATAGTGAGTCATGCTCGCCCCTGATACCTATTAGGGGTTAATTTTATCGAAGTTTCGGGAAGCAGGCCAGAGAATAGCGGCCGTCAGGATCGCAAGCGCAGTTGCCCTTGTGTAAGCTAGGCGGGTCTTTTTACGTGGTTGAATGAAATCATATGTGGCTATTTCTCTGGCGTGCGTCCCTGCTCTATGTCTTTCCCCTGCTGATGTGGGCCTACTGCCGCATCAAGGATATCGAGTTCGCCGAGCTCGATACCGGCGTCAACACCCACAAGTGGGTGGTGCTGGCCGCTTACCTTATCTACGTGGTGATCTGGATTTTGGTTAACCGCTATCTCGAACTCTTCCTGCGCCAGCGGAGCCGCAAATGATTGACCCCGGACTATGGGGGATCTTGTTGCCCGCCGCCGTGCTGGCCCTCGGGTTTGGCTGGCTGATCGGGCGACGGGCCGCCACGGCGCAGGCTCAGGAGCTGATGCTGGTGCAGGAGCGCCATCAGGCGCTACAGGATCGCTTCGACGAGTTGCAGGATGAGCGGATGCAGGGCCAGCAGAAGCTTGATCAGCAACAGACCCTGCTGATCAAGCTCACCGCCCGCCTCAAGGATGCGGAAGCGACCTTGCGCAGCGAGCGGCTTGCCGCCGCCGAGAAGCTGCAGCTGCAACAGGAGGCGGAGCAGCGCCTCAGCCAGCAGTTCGAGAATCTCGCCAACCGGATCTTCGAGCAAAACTCCGGCAACTTCCGCGAATTGAACCAGAACAGCCTCGATCTGCTGCTCACGCCACTCAAGGAGCAGCTCGAGGGCTTTCGTCGTCAGGTGGGGGAGACCCACGCCCAAGAGACGGCTCAGCGCCACAGCCTCAAGTTCGAGCTGGAGCGCCTTGCCGAGCTCAATGCCCGCATGACCGAAGAGGCGGCGGCGCTGACTCGCGCCCTCAAGGGTGACAGCAAGCAGCAGGGCAATTGGGGGGAAGTGGTGCTGGCACGGATCCTCAGCGAGTGCGGCTTGCGCGAGGGTCACGAGTACCACACCCAGGTCAATATCGAAGTGGAGAAGGGCAAGCGCTACCAGCCCGACGTGATTGTCCACCTGCCACAAGAGAAAGACATCATCATCGACGCCAAGGTGTCGCTGACCGCCTACGAACGCTGGTACAACGCCGATGACGAGCTGGAGAAGGCGGTGGCGCTCAAGGAGCACGTCGCCTCGGTGCGCAACCACATCCGCGAGCTGGGCCGCAAGGATTACCAGCAGCTGCCCGGGGTACGCACCCTCGACTATGTGCTGATGTTCGTGGCGGTGGAGCCCGCCTTCCTCACCGCGATGGAGGCCGATCCCTCGCTAGTGCGTTACGGTCTCGACAACAACATCCTGCTGGTGAGCCCCACCAATCTCATGGTGGCGCTGCGCACCATCGAGAACCTGTGGCGCTACGAGCGGCAGAACCAGAATGCTCGCCAGATTGCCGAACGGGCCGGTCGCCTCTACGAAAAGCTGCGGCTGTTTGTCGAGGAGATGCAGCAGATGGGCGGCAGCCTGCACAAGGCGCAGGAGAGCTACGACAAGGCGATGGGACGGCTGGTCAACGGCCGTGGCAACCTGATTGCGCAGGTCGAGCGTTTCCGCGAGTTGGGGGTGGAGGTGACCAAGAGCCTGCCCGAGCCGCTAGTGGAACGGGCGCTGGAGCGCGACAAGGAGCAGGAGTAGTTTTTACCTGCACCGTCATCAGCCAAGGCCCAAACCCGGTTTGGGCCTTTTGCTATCTGCCTGCTGGCCCAGTGCTTACCCATCATCAGCAATCCGTAAAGCAAACGGCCCACCGAAGTGGGCCGTTTCTATTTGCAGTGCCGGTGTGGATCAGCGGCTGGCTGCGCGAGCGCTCAGTTCGGCCTTCTCGCTATCGCTCAGGAAGGCCAGGGTCAGGCCGTTCTGCTGGGCGGAGCGGATCTCGCTGGCGGTCATGCCAGCGGCCGGAGCCGCCACCTCATATTCGTGGGGCAGGTCGATGCCCTCTACTGCCGGGTCGTCGGTGTTGAGGCAGGCCAGTACACCGGCAGCCAGGAACTGGCGGATCGGGTGTTCGGTCAGGCTCGCTACCGTGGTGGTCTGGACGTTGGAGGTGAGGCAGGACTCGATGCCGATGCGGTGCTCGGCCAGATAGGCCATCAGAGCCGGATCCTGAATCGCTTTGACGCCGTGGCCGATACGCTCGGCACCCAGCTCGCGAATGGCTTGCCACATGCTCTCGGGGCCAGCGGCTTCACCGGCGTGTACGGTGACGCGCATGCCTGCATCGCGCACCTTGCGGAAGTGGTCGACAAAGAGTTCCCCCGGGAAGCCCAGCTCGTCACCGGCCAGATCGATGGCGACCAGCTTGTCGCGGTGGGCCAGACAGGCGGCCAGCTCCTGATTGCACTGCTCGGTGCCGAAGGTGCGGCTCATGATGCCGATCAGGTTGGTCTTGATGCCGAAGTCGCGGCTGCCCGCGGCCACGCCGTCGATGATGGCTTCCACCACACCCTGCGGGTGCAGCTTGTGGGTCATCGCCATATAGGCCGGGCTGAAGCGCAGCTCGGCATAGTCGATACCGGCGCGCAGCAGATCTTCCACGTTCTCGTAGGCGACCCGGCGGCAGGCGTCATAGTCAGCCAGCACGGCCACGCCCCAATCCAGCTTCTTCAAAAAGGCAACCAGACTCGGCTCGTTCTCGACGATCTGCACGTGGGGACGCAGTGCTTCCAGCTCGAAGGCGGGCAGCGGGATATTGTGTTGGCGACCCAGCTCGAGGATGGTTTGCGGGCGGATGTTGCCGTCCAGATGGCGGTGCAGGTCGGTCAGGGGGAGAGATCTGTCAATCATGGGGGCGCCCTCGTCGAGTCAGGTTTGAAAGCCTGCCATTCTAGGCGGGGCTTTCAAAAAAGATACCCCGTTTATGGTTAAACGGGGTTCTGGCGGGCGGTGATTTGTCAGGGCGTGATGGGAATCGTTTTTCCCCGGGACTCAGGAGAGATCGAGTTCCTTCAGCTTGCGGGTCAGGGTGTTGCGACCCCAGCCAAGCAGGCGGGCGGCCTCCTGCTTGTGGCCGTGAGTGTGTTCCAGCGCGGTTTCCAGCATGATCCGCTCGAACTGGGGCATGGCATCGGCCAGGATGTCTGTCTCTCCCAGCGCCAACTTGCTGGCCACCCACTCCTGCAACTGTTGCTGCCAGCAACCGGGCAACGCCGGTTGGCCCGGTTCGGCGTTGTGGGTGATGGGGGTGAGCAGCTCGGCAGGCAGGTCGCCGACCAGCACTTCTTGCCCCGAGGCCATCACGGTGAGCCAGCGGCAGACGTTCTCCAGCTGGCGCACGTTGCCCGGCCAGGGCAGGCGGCTGATATAGGCCTGGGTATCCGGGTGCAGGCTCTTGGCCTCCACATTCAGCTCTTTGGCGGCGCGCAGCAGAAAGTGACGGGCCAGCTGGGGGATGTCCTCACGGCGCTCCTTGAGGGCGGGGATGTGGATGCGGATGACGTTGAGACGGTGGAACAGGTCTTCCCGAAACTCGCCATCGGCGACCCGTTTCTCCAGATTCTGGTGGGTGGCGGCGATGATCCGTACATCCACCTGCACCGGCTGGTGGCCACCGACCCGGTAGAACTGGCCGTCGGCCAATACCCGCAGCAGCCGGGTCTGCACATCCAGCGGCATGTCGCCGATCTCGTCGAGAAACAGGGTGCCGCCGTCGGCCTGCTCGAAGCGGCCGTGGCGGATGTTGTTGGCGCCGGTAAAGGCCCCCTTCTCGTGACCGAACAGCTCGGATTCGATGAGGTCTTTCGGAATGGCAGCCATGTTGAGGGCGATGAAGTTCTTGTGGGCGCGCGGGCTGTGCTTGTGCAGCGCATGGGCGACCAGCTCCTTGCCGGTACCGCTCTGGCCGTTGATCAGTACCGAGATGCTGGAGCGTGACAGGCGACCGATGGCGCGAAACACCTCCTGCATCGCTGGCGCCTCACCGATGATCTCCGGCGTAGCTGTGGCTTCTTGCTGGCGAGACTTGCGCTTGGTGCGCTGCTCCTTGAGGTGATTCTCGGCGCGCCGCACCAGGGTCACCGCTTCGTCGATGTCGAACGGCTTGGGCAGGTACTCGAAGGCGCCACGCTGGTAGGCGTTGACCGCGCTGTCGAGATCCGAGTGGGCGGTCATGATGATGATGGGCAGATCGGCCTGACGGCGGTGGATCTGCTCCAGCAGGCTCAAACCATCGATGCCGGGCATCCGGATATCGGAGAGGATCACATCGGGCGAGCGCAGCTCAAGGGCGTGCAGCAGGGCTTCGCCATCGGCAAAGCTCTCGCAGCTGAAGCCTTCGCTACCGAGAGTGCGCTCCAGCACCCAGCGGATAGAACTGTCGTCATCGACGATCCACACTTTGGCGGTCATGGGGTTCCCTTACTTGCGAAGCGGTAGAAAAATGGTGAATTCGGTGTGACCCGGCCAGCTGATGCAGTCAATTCGCCCCTTGTGCTGGTCGATCAGGTTCTGGGCGATGGAGAGGCCGAGCCCGGTTCCCCCCTCCTTGCCGGTGATCATGGGGTAGAACAGGGTGTCGCGAATGGCATCGGGAATGCCGGGGCCGTTGTCGATGATCTTGATCTCCGCTGCCAGCCGGTAACGCTGGCCGTGTATGGTGATCTGGAACGCGGTGCGGGTCTTGATACGGATAAGCCCGGTCTGATCCCCCAGTGCTTCGGCGGCATTGCGCACTATGTTGAGAAACGCCTGCTGCAGCTGATCCGGCTCCATCTCGAATTCGGGGATGCTGGGATCGTAATCCCGCTCGATGCGAACAGAGGGAGGGAGTTCGAGCTCCACCAGTCGGCGTACCTGCTCCAGCACCGAATGGACATTGTGCATCTGGTGACGGCCGGGGCGCTGGGGGCCGAGCAGCCGATCGACCAGTACCCGCAGCCTGTCAGCCTGTTCGATGATGATGCCGGTATATTCGCGCAGCGCCGGATCCGGCAGCTCTTTTTGCAGCAGCTGGGCTGCGCCGCGCAGGCCGCCGAGGGGATTCTTGATTTCGTGGGCCAGCCCGCGCACCAGCTCCTTGGCCGCCAGCTGCTGGGCATGTTGCTGCTGCTCCTGGCTGATCTTCTTCTGCTGGTCGATCTTGCGCAGCTCCACCACCAGCAGACGCTGTTCGTGGTCGGCCATCGGGGTGGCGCTCAGCTCCACCAGTCGCGGTTCTCCCTCTACCACCAGAGTCACTTCGCTATCGGTAAAGCCTTGCCCTGACACGAGGCACTGCTTGAGCCGCTGCAAATCGAGGGAGATATGTTCCAGTAGATGGGGCAGTTCGATGCCGATCAGCCGGCGTTCACTGAGAGAGAGCAGCTGTTCAGCCGCCGGGTTGACGAACTGGATGCAGAGCCGCTCATCCATCAGGATCACGGCGGTCAGCAAATTATCCAAGAGTGTTTTGGCGTTGTCCGAGCGGGTTGGCACAGGTTTCTCCCTAAAACGGTGCTACACACCTGTCATGCACCGATATGGTGCATAGAGTTTACCCGCATCGGTGCGCTATATCACCCCTAGTCGGCTTTGGGGGTGGGTTTGGGAGCCGGCGTCACGCTCGCTCTATGCAGGTAAAAGGTGACTGCACTGGATTTAGCAAGGATCGTACCGTCTTTGGCGAGCAGCTCGAGTTGAGCCTCGTGGGCGCCGCGATCGACGTTTTCGACGCGGACAGAGAGGCTGTTGCTGACGATGGGGGCGGCTTTGCCATCCAGGGTCAGGCGCACATCATACTGGGTTGGCGGTTTGGGGCTGATTTGACCCTGAAAGACGATATTGCCTGTGTTGTCGCGCAGGGTGCTGCCCTGTTCCGGGGAGAGCAGTTCGATGGTCAGCTTGGCAGCCTCTTTCTCTTTCTTGGCATCGGCGCCGGTCAGGCTGTTGAAGTTATCCACTTGCACCGATCTGGGCGCGCTGCTGCCCAGCAGCGGGGCGACCCGCAGATCGACCTCTTTGGCGTTTTTGCCGGGTGGTGGCGCATCCGAGTAGTGGGTGATGCCATTGCCATCGACCCAGGAGTAGACCTTGGCCGCGTCCGCAGCGAACGAGGTCAGCAACAGGAGGCTGAGCACCCCTATGCCATGCTTGTTGTTCATCCATCTCTCCTTGACGGTATTTTGCTTAATCCTATCAGAGAAAAAACCCGCCAGATGGCGGGTTTTGTCACGATTAAGCAAGCTGACCTGATTTAAACGGCCAGTCTGCTGAGACTTAGACGGAGTAGTACAGCTCGAACTCCAGCGGGTGCGGGGTCATGCGCACACGGTCAACATCCTGCTGTTTCAGTTCCAGGTAGGAGTTGATGAAATCATCGCTGAACACGCCGCCACGGGTCAGGAACTCGCGGTCAGCATCCAGAGCAGCCAGTGCTTCGTCCAGAGAGCCGGCAACGGTCGGTACTTCTGCAGCCTCTTCCGGCGGCAGGTCGTACAGGTTCTTGTCCATGGCATCGCCCGGATGGATCTTGTTGATGATACCGTCCAGACCAGCCATCAGCTGAGCTGCGAAGGCCAGGTACGGGTTGGCTGCCGGATCCGGGAAGCGCACTTCGATACGACGGGCTTTCGGGCTCGGAACCACCGGAATACGGATGGAGGCAGAGCGGTTGCGGGCAGAGTAGGCCAGCATGACCGGTGCTTCATAACCCGGAACCAGACGCTTGTAGGAGTTGGTGGTCGGGTTGGCGAAGGCGTTGATGGCCTTGGCGTGCTTGATGATACCGCCGATGTAGTGCAGCGCCATCTCGGACAGACCGCCATACAGGTCGCCGGCGAACAGGTTGACGCCGTTCTTGGCCAGAGACTGGTGGCAGTGCATGCCGGAGCCGTTGTCACCGAACATGGGTTTCGGCATGAAGGTGACGGTCTTGTTGTAGGCGTGAGCCACGTTGTGGATCACGTACTTCAGTACCTGTACTTCGTCAGCTTTCAGCGTAAGAGTGTTGAAGCGGGTAGCGATCTCGTTCTGACCGGCAGTGGCCACTTCGTGGTGGTGAGCTTCAACGACCTGGCCCATCTCTTCCAGCACCAGACACATGGCGGCGCGGATATCCTGGGAAGAGTCGACCGGTGCAACCGGGAAGTAACCGCCTTTCACGAACGGACGGTGACCCTTGTTGCCATGCTCATAGGCAGTGCCGGAGTTCCATGCGGCTTCTTCAGATTCGATTTTCACGAAGCTGTGGCCCATGGTGTTGGAGAAAGTAATGTTGTCGAACATGAAGAATTCCGGCTCCGGCCCGAACAGCACGGTGTCAGCGATGCCGCTGGACTTCAGGAAATCTTCTGCACGTTTGGCGATGGAGCGCGGATCGCGATCGTAGCCCTGCATGGTGGCAGGCTCCAGCACGTCACAAACGATGTTCAGGGTGGTCTCTTCGGTGAACGGGTCCAGCTTGGCGGAGGCTGCGTCCGGCATCAGCACCATGTCGGATTCGTTGATGCCCTTCCAGCCGCCGATGGAGGAACCATCGAACATCTTGCCGTCTTCGAAGAAATCTTCATCAACCTGGTGAGCAGGGATGGATACATGCTGCTCTTTACCCTTGGTGTCGGTAAAGCGCAGATCAACAAACTTGACTTCGTGTTCCTGGATCAGGGCCAAAACGTTCTGGGCTGACATGCTAAGTAACCTCCGGTGTTAAAACTCTCTGGGTGAATGCGTCGTCGTATTCACATAAGCCAGTATCGTGCCAAGTTTGTGACAGCTTGATTTCAGGGCAATCTTGCTGAAGAGGCTCCCCAAAATCAGGCGATCTCGACTCGCGTTGCATCAATTTAGTGCGATGGTGGATCGTTTTGGTGCACTGTAATGGTGCGCGAAATACGGTCACCGCCCATCTAAGCAGGGTTTGTCAGAGAGGTCTATGATCCAGATCTGTTGTTATGCGCGAATGTACTGCAATTCTGCTAGGCAGATCACAAAGGCAAGAGTACAATTAGCGCCCAATTTTACCCGGTGATTGAGGCGAGAATGTTAGAGAATTTACGCAATATTGCGATTATTGCGCACGTTGACCACGGCAAAACGACTCTGGTTGATAAGCTGCTGCAGCAGTCCGGCACCCTGGACCGCTCCACGGAAGGCCAGGAACGGATCATGGACTCCAATGATCTGGAACGGGAACGTGGCATCACCATTCTCGCCAAGAACACTGCGATCCGCTGGAATGACTACCGCATCAACATCGTTGATACCCCGGGTCACGCCGACTTCGGTGGTGAAGTAGAGCGCGTACTGTCCATGGTTGACTCCGTGCTGCTGCTGGTTGACGCCGTTGACGGCCCGATGCCGCAAACCCGTTTCGTGACCCAGAAAGCGTTCGCTCAGGGTCTGAAGCCGATCGTGGTCATCAACAAGGTTGACCGTCCGGGTGCTCGTCCTGACTGGGTAATGGATCAGGTATTCGACCTGTTCGACAACCTGGGCGCGACTGATGAACAGCTGGATTTCAAAGTTGTTTACGCCTCTGCACTGAACGGTTGGGCCACCATGGATCAGGACGTCGAGTCCGAGAACATGGAGCCGCTGTTCCAGGCTATCGTTGACAACGTTGAAGCGCCGAAGGCTGATGCCGAAGGTGGTTTCCAGATGCAGATCTCCCAGCTGGACTACAACTCCTACGTGGGCGTTATCGGTATCGGCCGTATCACCCGTGGTCGCGTCAAGACCAACCAGCAGGTCACCATCGTTGGTGCTGACGGCAAGACCCGTAACGGTAAAGTCGGTCAGGTGCTGGGTTACCTGGGTCTGTCCCGTACTGAAGTTACCGACGCGCAAGCGGGTGACATCATCGCTATCACCGGTCTGGGCGAGCTGAAAATCTCCGACACCATCTGTGACAACGGTGCTGTTGAAGCGCTGCCGCCGCTCTCCGTTGACGAGCCGACCGTGAACATGACCTTCCAGGTCAACACCTCACCGTTCGCCGGTAAAGAGGGCAAGTTCGTGACCTCCCGTAACATTCTGGAGCGTCTGAACCAGGAGCTGGTCCACAACGTGGCTCTGCGTGTGGAAGAGACTGATGATCCGGACAAGTTCCGTGTATCCGGTCGTGGTGAACTGCACCTCTCCATCCTGATCGAAAACATGCGTCGCGAAGGTTACGAACTGGCTGTGTCCCGTCCGGAAGTAATCCTGCGTACCGTTGATGGCGTTCTGCAAGAACCGTTCGAAACCGTAACGGTGGACGTTGAAGAAGCGCACCAGGGTTCCGTGATGGAGCAACTGGGTCTGCGTAAAGGCGAAATGACCAACATGACTCCGGATGGTAAGGGTCGTGTCCGTCTGGACTTCATGATCCCGAGCCGTGGCCTGATCGGTTTCCAGACCGAGTTCATGACCATGACCTCAGGTACCGGTCTGCTGTACCACACCTTCGACCACTACGGTCCGCACAAGGGTGGCAGCATCGGCGAGCGTCAGAACGGCGTGCTGATCTCCAACGCAACCGGTAAGGCTCTGACCTACGCCCTGTTCGGTCTGCAAGACCGTGGTCGTCTGTTCATCGGTCACGCGACCGAAGTGTACGAAGGCCAGGTGATCGGTATTCACTCCCGTTCCAACGACCTGACTGTTAACTGCCTGAAAGGCAAACAGCTGACCAACATGCGTGCCTCCGGTACTGACGAAGCTCAAGTGCTGACTCCGCCGATCCGCATGACTCTGGAACAGGCTCTCGAGTTCATCGACAACGACGAACTGGTAGAAGTGACTCCGAAGAACATCCGTATCCGCAAGAAATTGCTGACCGAGCTGGATCGCAAGCGCTCTGGCCGTGGTTAATGCCATGTGCTGAGTCTCGGCAGCCCTTGCGGCCGCTGACGGTTCACTGATAAACGGACCCAAACCTCTGGTTTGGGTCCGTTTTTTTATGCTTGTGATCCGCTCTGGCCATCCTGATGAGCTCGTTCAGGCCATCAGCAATGGATGATGAGTGGGCTGATAAGCGGCGAACGAAAGTCGTGGGGATGGGTGAGATAAAAAAGCCGCAGCGGGTGAACGTTGCGGCTTTTTGCTGGCTTGCAGTGAGGGATTACTGGCGCCAGAAGGAGGGGAAGAAGAGAACGGCGACCGTCAGGATCTCCAGTCGTCCCAGCAGCATGCCGAATGACAGCAGCCATTTGGCCGATTCCGGCAGGCTGGCAAAGTTGGTGCTGGGGCCGACCACCGGGCCCATACCCGGGCCGACGTTGGCAACGGCGGTGATGGAGCTGGAGATGGCCGTCAGAGGATCAAGCCCGATAGCGCCCAGCAGCGCGGCTATCACCAGAATGATGGCGAAGTAGGCCAGCACGAAGGAGATCATCGAGCGGATGATGGCGTCATTGACCGTCCGGCCGTTGTACTTCTGGGGGAAGACGGCAGAGGGGTGCATCAGCTGGCGCATCTGCTTTCTGAACAGGGCGAATGCCACCTGTACCCGGAAGATCTTGAGACCACCTGCAGTGGAGCCCGAGCAGGCGCCAAGCGCCAGCAGCACGATGAAGACGATGCTGGCGAGCGGCCCCCAGGTGCCGAAGTCACCAAGGCCGTAGCCGGTGGTAGTGAGCACCGAGACGATGTTGAAGCAGCTGATGCGCAGGGCATCCCAGAAGCCGAACAGGTCTCTCTCCCACAGATAGAAGGTCATGATGACGGTGACCCACACCACCAGCCAGAAGAAGCCGCGCACCTGGGCATCCTTGAACAGGCTGTTGTCCCTGTGGTTGAGGCTCTGCACATAGAGCAGGAAGGGCAGGCCACCGAGGAACATGAACAGGGTGCCAATCCAGTGTGCCGAGTTGGAGAAGTGGGACATGGATTGATCGGAGGTGGAGTAGCCGCCGGTACTGAGAGTGGTCATGGCGTGGTTGATCGCCTCGAACATGTTCATGCCGCTGGCCCAGTAGGCCATGAAGCAGAGCATGGAGAGCACCAGATAGACCACGACGATGTTGTTGGCGACTGTCTTGGCACGCGGGGCGCTTTTGTCCGACCAGTCCGAGCTCTCGGTCTGGAACAGCTTCATGCCGCCGACGTTGAGGTAGGGCAGCACGGCTACCGCCATCACGATAAAGCCGACCCCGCCCAGCCACTGCAGGATGGAACGCCACAACAGGATGCTGTGGGCCATGTTGTCGAGGCCGGAGAGCACGGTAGAGCCCGTGGTCGTTACCCCCGACATAGTCTCGAAGTAGGCGTCGGTAAAGTTGATGTGGGTGATGAAGACAAAGGGCAGGGCGCCGAAGGCGCAGGCCACCACCCAGACCGAGGTGGTGAGCAGGAACATCTCCCGCACCCCCAGATGAAACTCCGCCTTGCGACCGTAGTGGAGGCAGAGCAGGGCAGCGCCGTGGGTGATCAGCACGGACTTGAGAAACTCGACAAATCCCTCTGACCCGGTGAGCAGTGCCAGCAAGGTGGGCAGCCACATGAAGAGCGCCAGCTTGGAGAGCACAAGCCCGAGGGTGAAGATAATGGGACGCAGCTTGATCATGTTCGATAACCTGGTCGTTGATTAACAAAAGACCCGGACCATCCCCTTGGGGGAGCTGAGCCGGGTCTGGTTTGACAGCCTGTGCGCATGAAGACGTTACAGGAAGAAGGGGCTTGGCTGGAACAGCCGCTCCACTTCCGGGATGTACTTCTTGTCCACTAGGAACATGACCACGTGGTCATCCTGCTGGATCTTGGTGCGATCGTGAGCGATCAGCACCTCATCCCCGCGCACTACGGCGCCGATAGTGGTGCCCGGCGGCAGCTTGAGCTCGCCCACCGTCTTGCCGACCACCTTGGAGGTGTTCTCATCACCGTGGGCAATCGCCTCGATCGCCTCGGCAGCGCCGCGGCGCAGGCTGTAGACGTTGGCGATATCGGCCCGGCGCACATGGGTCAGCAGGGCCGAGATGGTGGCCTGCTGGGGCGAGATGGCGATATCGATAGAGCCACCCTGCACCAGATCGACGTAGGCGCCGCGCTGGATCAGCACCATGGTCTTCTTGGCGCCCATCTTCTTGGCGAGCAGCGCCGACATGATGTTGGCCTCATCCTCGTTGGTCACGGCGATGAAGACGTCGATCTGGTCGATGTGCTCCTCGGCCAGCAGCTCCTGATCCGCCGCATCGCCGCAGAAGACGATGGTGTTCTCCAGCAGTTCGGAGAGCTGCTCAGCCCGCTTCTGGTTGCGCTCGATAAGCTTGACGCTGTAGCGCTTCTCCAGCTGACGGGCGAGGCCTGCGCCAATGTTGCCGCCACCGACGATCATGATGCGGCGGTAGGGGCTCTCGAGGCGCTGCAGCTCCGACATCACGGCACGGATATGGCCCGCGGCGGCGACGAAGAAGACCTCGTCATCCGCTTCGATGATGGTGGTACCTTGCGGGCGGATCGGGCGGCCCTGACGGAAGATGGCCGCTACCCGGGTCTCGATGTTGGGCATGTGCTCGCGCAGGGTGGAGAGGGCGTTGCCCACCAGCGGGCCACCGTAGTAGGCCTTGACCGCTACCAGACCGACGCGGCCACCTGCAAAATCAACCACTTGCAGGGCGCCCGGATATTCGATCAGGCGACGTACATAGTCGGTCACCAACTGCTCCGGCGCGATCAGGTGATCCACCGGCACCGATTCCGGCAGGAACAGGCGATCCCGCTCGGTCAGATAGGCTGGCGAGCGGATCCGTGCCACCTTGTTCGGGGTGTTGAACAGGGAGTAGGCCACCTGACAGGCGATCATGTTGGTCTCGTCACTGTTGGTGACCGCGACCAGCATGTCGGCATCCTGAGCGCCCGCTTCGCGCAGCACCTTGGGGTGGGCGCCGTGACCGTTGACCACCCGCAGGTCAAACTTGTCCTGCAGTTCGCGCAGGCGTTCGCTGTCGGTGTCGACGATGGTGATGTCGTTGTTCTCCCCGGCCAGGTTCTCGGCCAGAGTGCCGCCGACCTGGCCGGCTCCCAAAATGATGATCTTCATAGGGAACGTCTACTCACGTTGATGCTGTAAAGGGGAGCGCCAGAATGGATCTGGCAGCTCTCCCGAATGAGGTTTGTCATGCCCGGCTCAGAGCTTGACCAGTTTGGCGTAGTAGAAGCCATCCATCTCGGCTTCACCCGGCAGGAACTGGCGACCCGGGCAGTCCGGGGTGTCCTGTTCGTGCAACGGTACCAATTTGGCATCTTTGGTCGCGGCAAGGAAGGCGCGGATCTGTTCGCGGTTCTCTTCCGGCAGGACGGAGCAGGTGGCGTAGAGCAGGGTGCCGCCGCTTTTCAGCTTGCCCCAGAGGGCGTTCAGAATACGGCGCTGCAGCTCGGCCAGCTCGCGGATGTCCTGATCACGGCGCAACCACTTGATGTCGGGGTGGCGACGGATAACACCAGTGGCGGAGCAGGGGGCATCCAGCAGGATGCGGTCGAACTGGCCCTCCGGCCACCACTGTTCCGGCGCCGCGGCATCGCCATGGATCACTTTGGCGGTCAGGCCGATGCGATCCAGGTTCTCCTGCACCCGCTTGAGGCGGTTCTCGTCGGCATCAACGGCGACCACTCCGGCCAGCTTGGGCTGACGCTCCAGCAGGTGGGCGGTCTTGCCGCCGGGGGCGGCGCAGGCGTCCAGCACCCACTCACCCGGTTGCGGGTCGAGCAGTGCCGCGGCCTGTTGTGCTGCACCATCCTGTACCGAGCAGTCACCGACCTCGAAGCCGGGCAGCTTGGTCACATCGCAAGGACGCTCCAGCAGGATGCAATCCTCGCCCTCTTCACCGGCCACGGCATTGATGCCGGCTTCGGCCATGCGAGCCAGCATGGCATCGCGGCTCTGGCGCTGGCTGTTGTTGCGGATCCACATGGGGGGGCGCTGGTTGTTCGCCTCCATGATGAATTCCCACTCATCGTGATAGGCCTGACGCAGACGCTTGGTGAGCCACTCCGGATGACCGAGGCGAATGCTGGGAACGCGGTCGATGCGCAGCAGAATGACTTCGGCGCTGCGCTGGAAGTTGCGCAGCACGCCGTTGATGAGGCCACGCAGGGAGGTGCCCTTGAGCAGTTTGACGGCGTTGACGGTCTCGGCCACCGCGGCGTGAGCCGGAATGCGGGTGTAGATGAGCTGATAGAGGCCGACCAGGATGAGGTAGTGGAAAATGCGGCTCTTGTTTTTGAGCGGCTTGTCCATCATCTCGTTGACTGCCGCATCGAGGCGGGGCAGCCAGCGCAGGGTGCCATAGCAGAGTTCTTGCAGGAGAGCGCGGTCGCGAGGTGCAACCTTCTCCTGGGCAGCAGGCAGAACAGCGGAGAGGGATTGACCCTGATCCAGCACCTGTTGAATAACGAGAGCGGCCTGTGCACGTGTTTTCATAGAGTTACCTTAGATGCGCAAGTCGGGGCCTGGGCCCCGCTTGTGTCAATTCAATCCAGTTCAATTCAATTGCGTGCCGGGTTCAAACCAGTCGCGGCGAGAGTTGAGCAGATCCGAAACGGACATCGCCTTCTTGCCGGGCGGTTGCAGGGTTAGCAGGCGCAGTACCCCTTTGCCGGTAGCGATATCGATCCCCTGCTTGTCGGCCTTGAGCAGGGTGCCGGCGGGTTGGCCGTGGTCACTGTCAATGACGGCGGCTTGCCATACCTTGACGGTCTGGTCAGCCACTTCAAACCAGCTGATGGGCCAGGGGTTGAACGAGCGGATGCAGCGTTCGATGGCAACAGCCTCCATCGACCAGTCGATGCGGGCCTCTTCCTTGGAGAGCTTTTCGGCGTAGTTGGCCAGCGCATCATCTTGTGCCTCGGCAGCGGTTTCACCGGCGGCCATGGCATTGATGGTGTCGACCAGTGCCTGCGGGCCCAGCTCGGCCAGCTTGTCATAGAGGCTGGCGGAGGTCTCGTCGGCGGCGATGGGGCAGCTGACCTTGCGGATCATGGCACCGGTATCCAGCCCCACATCCATCTGCATGATGGTGACGCCAGTTTCGGCATCGCCCGCCCAGATGGAGCGCTGGATCGGTGCGGCGCCGCGCCAGCGGGGCAGCAGGGAGCCATGGACGTTGATGCAGCCCAGACGCGGGGTATCGAGCACCACCTTGGGCAGGATCAGGCCATAGGCCACCACCACCATCAGGTCGGCACCCAGTGCAGCAAGCTCGGCTTGCGCCTCTTCCTTGCGCAGAGAGGCAGGTTGGTAAACCGGCAGGTTGTGGGCCAGTGCCAGCTCTTTGACCGGGCTGGCGGTGAGCTTCTGGCCACGGCCTGCTGGCTTGTCGGGCTGGGTATAAACGGCAACGACCTCGTGGTCGGAAGACAACAACGCCGCCAGGTGACGGGCGGCGAAGTCGGGAGTACCGGCAAAAATCAGTTTCAGCTTATTCAATGGGGCAGATCCTCAGAGGACTTTGCGATCTTCACGGGCCATCTTTTCCAGCTTCTGGCGAATGCGCTGGCGCTTGAGCGGGGACAAGTAATCCACAAACAGCTTGCCGACCAGATGATCCATCTCATGCTGGATGCAGATGGCGAGCAGATCGTCGGCTTCCAGCTCGAACGGCTTGCCGTTGCGATCCAGGGCGCGGATTTTGATCTGTTCGGCGCGAGGCACCAGAGCACGGCTGCCGGGCACGGAGAGGCAACCCTCTTCAATGCCGGTGCTGCCGCACTGCTCGATGACCTCCGGATTGATCAATACCAGAGGATCTTCACGGTTTTCAGAGACATCGATCACTATGATGCGCTGGTGAATGTCGACCTGAGTCGCGGCCAGGCCAATGCCTTCCTCCGCGTACATGGTTTCGAACATATCATCTACAATCTGTTGTAACTCGGGTGTAAAGGTCTCGACAGGGGCTGCAACGGTGCGCAGGCGCTCATCGGGAAAACGCAATACATCTAGAATGGCCATAGTTTTTTCTTTAGTTTCGTATAAATGCAGTCAATATTGGCGTAATTCTAGTCATTTACGCCGACAAAAAACAGCAACACTTTGCGTACAGAAGTAACAGGGAGTGTTATGTATCTGAAGCAAACCATCCTCGCCTGCCTGCTGGTGACCGTGAGTCAGGCAGCATTGGCCGATCAGCTCAGGCTGAAAGCGGGTTACCCCGAAAGTTATGTAGTGCAAAAAGGCGACACCCTGTGGGATATCTCCGGCAAGTATCTTTCCGAACCCTGGCTCTGGCCCCGTCTCTGGAATATCAATCCGCAGATTGCCAATCCTCACTGGATCTACCCCGGTGATGTACTGCATCTGAGCTGGGTCAATGGTGAACCCCGACTCGGCAAGGCGATGCAGGGTGGCAAGCAAGTCATCCGTCTCGGCCCGAAAACCCGTTACGAGAACAAAGCCAACCCCATTCCGACCCTGCCTATCAGCGAGATCGGCCCCTTCCTGCAAACCGATCATATTCTGGCTGACAGCCAGCAGCAGAAAACCCTGCCCTATCTGCTGGGGTCGGATCAGAAACATATCGGCATGCTGGAGGGGGACACCCTCTATGTGCAGGGCTCCCTGACGCCGGGGCAGGTTTATGGCATTTATCACCCCGGAGTGGTCTACAAGGATCGCGAAACCGGTGAACTGCTGGGCCAGGAGGCGATCTTTGCCGGTGTGGTGCGTGCCGTGGCGCGTCTTGATGGCGATCGGACCGAGGTGACTCTGACTCATAACCAGCGCGAAGTGCTGCAGGGCGACAAGGTGATGCCGCTGCCGGCTCAGGAAAACATGCCCGCCGTCTTCACACCGAAAGCGGCACCTGCCATCACGCCGGGCTATATCATCGATTTGCCGAACAAGACCCGGGGCGGTGGCAAGTTTGATGTGGTGCTGATCAACCGGGGTGGCCGTGATCAACTGGTCGCCGGGGATGTGTTGGATGTCAGACGGCCCGGTGCTGCTCTGGTCACCAAGAATGGCGATGTACAGTACAAGGAGCTCTCGTCGGTTTTTAACCGGGTGTTTTACAGCAGCAACAAGAAGGCACCACTGCCCTCTGAAGCGATTGCCCGTGTCATGTTGTTCAAGGTGTATGACAAGCTGAGTTACGGTCTCATCATGCAGAGTAACGACATGGTGAGTGCGGGCTATCAGGTCACTCACTTCTGAGGTGAACTACCCCGACGCGCGTCTGGCGCTCTGGCTAACTCTCGATGCGGTCACCGGTATTGGTCCGGTGACCGCTGCACGTCTGTTGGAACGGGCCGGGGGAAGTATTGAGGCCCTGTTTCAGAGCGATGAAGCGCAACTGCATGGTATGGGGTTGTCGTCAGAGCAGATCAAACAACTGCGCTGGCCCTCGCCGGTGGTTGAGCAGAGCCTGGCTTGGGCCGCTTTGCCTGACAATCTCCTTATTCCGCAAGATCACCCGGTTTATCCACCCTTGTTACGGGAAATTCCCGCGGCCCCCCTGTTGCTCTACTGTCGTGGAGATCTTGCTGCGCTATCGCTACCCCAGCTGGCAATGGTGGGGACACGCCATCCTACCTATGCAGGCAAAGATAATGCCTCCCGCCTTTGTAGCGAGCTGGTTGGATGCGGGTTAGCCATCACCTCGGGCCTTGCGCTCGGTATCGATGGTGTCTGCCATCAGCAGGCGCTGGCTTCTGGTGGTATTACCATTGCCGTGCTGGGCTCCGGGCTGGATTGCCTCTACCCCAAACGCCATCAGGGGCTGGCAGGCCAGATTCTGGAGAGCGGTGGTTTGCTTATTTCCGAGCTGGCGCCGGATAAAGGGCCGCTGGCTGAACATTTTCCTCGTCGCAACCGTATTATCAGTGGTCTGTCGCTGGGAACTCTGGTGGTGGAGGCGACCGAGCAGAGCGGTTCGCTGATCACAGCTCGCTATGCGCTTGAACAGGGGCGCGAAGTCTTTGCGGTACCCGGCGCCCCGCAAAATGCCCAGGCGATAGGGTGTAACAGATTAATTCAGCAGGGGGCCAAACTTGTGCTGAGTGCGGCCGATATAGTGGAAGAGTTGCCAGAGTGGGTCGCACGGCCAGATCCGTCGGTTACATCATCTGAGCAACCGCATAATAGCGAATTGCCTTATGCCGATTTGTTGGATAACGTAGATTATGAGACCACGAGCGTGGATACCGTTGCCGAGCGGGCCCAGCTTCCTGTCGAAGTGGTATTGGGCAGGTTGGTAGAGCTGGAACTGGCCGGTGCAGTGATGGCGGTAGCCGGTGGATACGTCAGAGCGAGGAGGGCGAATCATGTTTGATGTATTGATGTACCTTTTCGAGACCTACATCCACAGCGATGCAGATGTGATGGTCGAGCAGGATGAGCTCACCGACGAGTTGAGCCGGGCCGGTTTCGATAAAGAAGAGATCGACAAGGCACTCGACTGGCTGGAGCGACTGGCCAATCTGCACGATAGCGAGCGGGAGGTCTATGTCACCGCCAGCGCGCAAGGCTCGATGCGTATCTATGCTCCGCAAGAGCTGGCACGCCTCAGCACCGAGTGCCGCGGCTTCCTGCTCTTTCTGGAACAGGCCCAGGTGTTGAATGCCGAAACCCGCGAGATCTGTATCGAGCGCCTGCTCGAGCTGGACAAGCCGGATATCGAGCTGGATGACCTGAAGTGGGTCGTCATGATGGTGCTGTTCAACGTACCGGGCAGTGAAAATGCCTACCAGCAGATGGAAGAGCTGGTGTTTGATGAGTCAGACGGCGTCATTCACTGACAGTCCGGTGCCGCGCTGGTAGAATTCAGGCCATCTGGATTTCAAGGCGCGGCCCATGTCAAAAATCGATCATCACCTCTTTTCAGCCCACGAACATGCCTTCGAGCGCGAGCCGTGCCCGCAGTGCGGGGCCGAGCTGGTGATCCGCCAGGGCAAACATGGCCCCTTTCTTGGCTGTTCTGCCTATCCTGCCTGTGATTACATTCGCTCCCTGACGCCATCCGGCCGCGACATCGAAAAGGTGCTCGAAGGCTCTGCTTGTCCCGATTGTGGAGAGCCGCTGGCAATCAAGAAGGGGCGTTACGGTCTGTTTGTCGGTTGTACCCAGTATCCGGCCTGTCAGCACATCGAATCCCTGCAGGAGAGCGATGATACCCAGATACTCTGCCCCGAGTGCGGCAAGGGTCATCTGGTGAGCCGCACCTCCCGCTACGGCAAGCAGTTTTACTCTTGTGATGGCTATCCACACTGCAAATATGTGGTGAACGACAAGCCGATCCCCATGCCTTGTCCCGCGTGTGGTTGGGGCATCATGGTAGAGAAAAAAGTGAGGGGAACTCTGCGTTGGGTCTGTCCGCAAAAGAAATGCGGCCACCAAAGTGAGCAGGTATAATCCGGCCGCCGCAACCGGATTGAAACGTTTTCGGTGAACTTCAACCCCCCACTTGGAGTAAGGAAATTCCCACCATGAATAAACCCTTTGTTGCCGTATTGATGGGCTCTGATTCTGATTTCCCCGTGATGCAGACCACCCTCGAGGTGCTCAAGTCATTTGATATCGCAGTGGAAGTCAAAGTCACCTCCGCGCACCGCACGCCGGCTGCGACTCATCAGTATGTGACCGATGCCGAGGCCCGTGGCTGCAAGGTCTTTATCTGTGCTGCCGGTCTGGCGGCGCATCTGGCGGGTGCCGTAGCCGGCATCACGACTCGTCCTGTGATCGGGGTACCCATCGATGGTGGCCCGCTCAAGGGGCTGGATGCGCTGCTCTCCACCGTGCAGATGCCGGGTGGTGTACCGGTGGCGACCGTGGCGATCGGCAAAGCCGGTGCCAAGAACGCAGGTTATCTGGCAGCCCAGATGCTGGCAGTAGCCGATGATGAACTGGCGGCCAAGGTTCGGGCCGAACGCCAGAAGAATGCCGAAGAGGTGATGGCCAAGGATGCCGCCCTGCAGGCTCAACTCAAGTAAGTGAATAGGTGGCGATCCGGATGTGTCGTATTTTTCCTGTGCAACAGCAACACGTTACTTTGCCATGGTCGCCGCCATACGGATTCAACTTGCTACTAAGTGACGAGGCGGCAGCGTGGCTGCCGCATTTTTCCTATGCCAAATGAATTTGAACAGGCGGTTGCCGCCCTCCAACAGGAAGGGGTGATTGCTTATGCGACCGAGGCCGTGTTTGGTCTGGGTTGTGATCCCGACTCCGAAGTTGCGGTGCAGCGACTGCTGGCCATCAAACAGCGTCCGGTGGAGAAGGGGTTGATCCTGATTGCTGCCGACGTGGCGCAATTGCAGGATTACATCGATCTGAGCCAACTTAGCGGTGAGCAACTGGCTCGGGTTGAAGCCAGCTGGCCCGGTCCTTTTACCTGGATCATGCCTGCCCGTGCGACGACGCCGACCTGGCTGACCGGGCAGTTCGAGACCCTGGCGGTGCGCGTGACGGCTCATCCTCAGGTGCAGGCGTTGTGTCGCGCCTTTGGCAAGCCGCTGGTCTCTACCAGCGCCAACCTGACCGGTGAGGAGCCTGCCCGTCGGGTAGCCGATATCGGTGAGCGGCTGGCAAGCAAGTTAGCCTATATCCTGCCCGGTGAAGTGGGTGGTCAAGCTAACCCCTCCGAGATCAAGGACGCCCGAACCGGCGCCATTATTCGCCCCTCCTGAGCTGGCGGATACGTCATGATTTGCTATCAATCCGCTGAGCGGTGAGTTCATCGGATTGATTTAACTATAAAAATGGACAGGGCGTTCACGATCCTGCCTGACTGGAGACAAGATGAGCAAACCGGATGTGGCCCAGGTCAAGGCCTTCCTGTTGCAGTTGCAGGACGAGATCTGCCGTGGTCTGGAGCAGGCCGATGGCAGTGGACACTTTGTGGAAGATGCCTGGAGCCGTGAAGGCGGTGGCGGTGGTCGTACCCGTGTGCTGCGCCACGGTGCGGTGATCGAGCAGGGGGGCGTCAACTTCTCCCATGTCTATGGCGATGCCATGCCTGCCTCTGCTACAGCCCACCGGCCAGAGTTGGCCGGTCGCAAGTTCGAGGCAATGGGCGTGTCGCTGGTGATCCATCCGCACAACCCCTATGTGCCGACCAGCCATGCCAACGTCCGTTTCTTCATTGCCGAGAAAGAGGGTGAAGAGCCCATTTGGTGGTTTGGCGGTGGTTTCGATTTGACGCCCTTCTACCCGTTTGCCGAAGATGTGCAGCACTGGCACCAGGTCTCCCGTGATCTCTGCCGGCCCTTTGGTGATGAGATCTACCCCGAGTTCAAATCCTGGTGCGATCGTTACTTCTTCCTCAAGCACCGCAACGAGACGCGAGGGGTGGGCGGTCTCTTCTTCGACGATCTTAATCGCTGGCCTTTTGCCGACTGCTTTGCCTTTATGCAGGCGGTAGGTCGGGGATATCTTGATGCTTACCTGCCGATCATCGAACGACGCAAGGCGCTGCCCTATGGCGAGCGGGAGCGGGAGTTCCAGCTCTATCGTCGCGGCCGTTATGTGGAGTTCAATCTGGTGTATGACCGGGGCACCCTGTTCGGGTTGCAGACTGGCGGACGTACCGAGTCGATCCTGATGTCGATGCCACCGCTGGCACGTTGGGAGTATGACTGGCAGCCGGAAGCGGGCACTCCTGAAGCCTTGCTCTACACCGATTACCTCACGCCGCGAGAGTGGCGGTGACCCGAGGGGCCATGATGGCCCCTTTTTACTGGCCGATATTCGGCTTGTTCCCGAGAGTGAAAACCCGTTAAATCGGAATATTGCCCTCTGATGGAACTCTTTGATGGATCGTTATCTGGTTTTTGGCCACCCGGTGCGCCACAGCAAGTCCCCCTTCATTCACACCCTGTTTGCCAGACAAACCCAGCAAGAGCTGGAGTATGGGCTGGCTGAATCCGCTGTCGACGAGTTTGCCCAAGCCCTGCGCACCTTCTTTGACCAAGGGGGCAAGGGATGCAATGTCACCGTTCCCTTCAAGGAGCAGGCATTCACTCTGGTCGATCGCTTGAGCCCGAGGGCCAAGCGGGCGGGCGCGGTCAATACCATCAAGCTGACCGATGATGGCGTGTTGCTGGGGGATAATACCGATGGTGCCGGATTGGTCGCCGATCTCAAGTCCCATGGTGTGACGCTGGCGGATAGCCGGATCCTGCTGCTGGGTGCCGGTGGCGCTGCTCGCGGTGCATTGGCGCCGCTGCTGGCTGAGTTGCCGAGCGAGCTGGTGATCGCCAACCGTACCCACACAAAAGCGCAACAGTTGGCTGCCGAATTCCACGATCTGGGGCCTGTGACTGCTCAGACCTATGAGCAGTTGGCAGGGCCATTCGATCTCGTCATCAACTCTACCTCCGCCAGCCTGCAAGGAGAGCTGCCGCCGTTGGCCCCTGCCCTGATCCACACTGATATTGCCATCTACGACATGATGTATGGCGCCTCGGATACGGCGTTTATCACTTGGGCCAAGCAGCATGGGGCCCGTCAATCCATGGATGGACTCGGCATGCTGGTGGAACAGGCCGCCGAAGCGTTTACCGTGTGGCGCGGAATTCGTCCCGGGACTAAACAGGTATTGAGAGAGTTGAAGCGTAACTTGGGGGTGATATGAACCAGGGTATTCTGTTTCCCGACCTGATGGAGTGGCAGGCTGACGAACAGCGGGTGCGTTTTCCTGCCCAGCAGATGGGGGCGCTGATAGATTGTTACATTAGCCAGCGGCGACTGGAGAGAATGACAGGTCTGGCGCTGACGAGGGAGGATGACATCGTCAGAGCCTTCGAAAGTGTACGTTTTGATATTGAGGACATGGCTGAAAAACTCATTGAAGAACAAGAGTTTGCTGAAGATGGCGCTATCTATCTCTGATTTTTCAAAGTTTTTTTGTTTTGTAGCGGAACTACTTTGAAATGGCGCTGACTAACTAGATAGTTGAGGAAGTGCTAGCTAGTCACCTTTATAACTCCCCGGTATTCGTACTGGGGATTTTTTTATCTACATGAAAGTAAAGGGTTTTTTATTAATCTGTAAGTTGTGAAACTAAATTACATAAATTACTTTCACTTTCTGCTGCTTTGCTGTACAGTTGTCTGCGTAGGGTACAGAGGTAAGATGTTCTATCTTTCAGACCTTTTATTTCACGTAATTGAATGTGGCTGAATAGCTGCCCCGATGAGGTTCTCGTCGGGGTGTTTTTTTATGTGTGTCATTTAGAGTAAATGCTTTAAATTGGCGATGCATTTGATAGAATGAGGCTGCTTCTTGAGGAATACCTGTCGTCTGGTACTCAAGATTCAGCTTCTTCCCAATTTTTTGAACTTATTATTTCAGGCTGGATGGCATCACTGTCGTCCGGCCTCATTTTTATCCCTTTCGGTTATACCTTGTAATTAAATTTCATTTTTGTCTCTTTTTGTGATTCTTGTTCGTTTTGAAAGAACGAATTTGAAAACGCTATCAACGCCTACTTAAGTTAATTATTCGTGTGAATTAACTGCCTATCTATATGAACTTTAAGCAGTATTGGATATAGCAGGGGGAGGCGAATGCGGGGTATTTGTCGTGAGGCAGGTGAAAGCGGCAATCTGAAACCCTTTCAATCAGCGGAGGAGTGCTCCGCCAATTGCAAGGAGAGCGAGGAGTAGATTACTCCTCGGCAGGTTGCTGTTCATCAGCGTCCAGCAGGTCGGTATCGTCACCACTGACGTACCATTCGGTCAGGGTTTGCGCCAGCTTCTCCACACCGATATTGGTGAGGGAGGAGAACGCTTCGACCTGGATCTGGGAACCGAGGTTGGCAACGGCCTGGCGCACCTTGATCACCTGGTTGTTGCGCGGGCCGGGGCTCAGTTTGTCAGCCTTGGTCAGCAGTAGCATGACGGGCAGCTGGCGGTGCGAGCTCCACTCCAGCATGTTCATGTCGGTATCTTTGAGCGGATGGCGGATGTCCATCAGGATCACCAGACCTTTCAATGACTCACGGCGCTGCAGATACTCTGCCAGTGACTTTTGCCACTTGAGCTTCATTTCCAGCGGAACTTGCGCATAACCATAACCCGGCAAGTCGACCAGACGCTTGCCCGGTTCCAGCTCAAACAGGTTGATCAGCTGGGTACGTCCGGGTGTCTTACTGGTGCGCGCCAGGTTCTTGTGTTTGGTTAAGGTGTTCAATGCAGATGACTTACCGGCGTTGGAACGGCCGGCAAACGCGATCTCGACACCCCCATCATTTGGCAGGTGACGGATGTCGGGTGCGCTGGTCACAAAATGCACCTTATTGAAATTCAGAGTTTGTGTATCCAACGTAAATTCCCCATGGAGATAGAGGGTTATAGAGTTACTTTTTTGTAAAATGGTGTAAAATAGCGTCGCTTAAACGCGTTTATTTTAACATGCCTTCAGCGGCATGGGATCTGGAAGCCTAATAACGAAAAGTTGGAACGCCATGAAGAACCTAGTCATTACTCTTGCTCTGATGGTTGGCGTAACGGGGATGGCACAAGCCAAGGGCGATGCCGCTGCGGGACAGACCAAGGCTGCCGTTTGTGCGGCTTGTCATGGACCGGACGGAAACAGCCTGGTTGATATGTACCCCAAAATTGCTGGTCAGCACGCATCATATATCAAAAAGCAGTTAGTTGAACTGAAGGCTGCCGCTTCTGGTCAAATTGGCCGGGTTGCGCCAGTGATGGGGCCGATGGCGTTACCTTTGTCGGAACAGGACATGGATGACCTGGCGGCTTATTTCTCCAGCCTGAAGGTTACCCCTATCGCTGTCCCTGACGACGTGGTCGACGCGGGCAAGGCACTCTATATGGGTGGTGACATGAGTCGCGGTCTGGCAGCTTGTACGGCTTGCCATGGTCCCCGTGGCTCGGGTGTCGAACAGGCGAAGTATCCCAACCTGTCCGGCCAGCATCCTGCCTATATCAAGGCTCAGCTCACCGCATTCCGTGCCGGCACGCGTGACAACGATCCGAATGGCATGATGCGGGACGTTGCCAAGAAACTGACTGATCAGGATATCGAAGCCCTCTCCAAATATGTGGCGGGTCTGCACTGATATAGTCGATACGGTCGATTTGAGTTGAAACGGGGAGCCTGGGCTCCCCGTTGTTTTTATAGCTTTCAGATAATTCTCGGTTTAATCCCCCCGTTCTGTAAGAGATCTCCCATTCTCAAGGCAGGCCAAGGCTCATAAAATTGCATAAAATATTAAATAATCATTATTTATCAATAAATTATATGAATATTAATATTTTTCGACATGTTGAGAATGTTTTGAGTGGATTGAGCCGCTTTATAGAGTTGGTACAGTAGGCTTAATGGATTCACCCATGGATTGGGTGGCGGTTTCACGACAGGGTGTTGTGAGCAGAGGATGGCTGGCGTGGCGGGATGTCATGGGCTCGGATGAGCTGGCAAAGGATTGAAGGATCAGGATGGTGACCATCTCCGGAGCGGGATGGGGTTGCGGGATGCAGACTCCCCGGCACGATGGCAGGATGCGGTCGAGACGGGTCAAACAAGCACACGCACATTCAGGAACGACCAATATAAGGTCAGGATGACCACACAACGATATGATGCGGCGACAAGTTGTCATGGAGAGGACGAAACAGACTGTTTTGCCATTCAGGATGGCGCACGCATGAACATATCAAGGCAGCTTCGGCTGCCTTTTTTCTTTTGGGTCATTAACCCGATTAGCCATTCTGTGTCAAAATACCAGCAACATGCCCAGAGGATACCGATCCTGCGGTGTTCAGTGGCCTGATTGGGCCTGATTGGTGCGGGATCCTGCTCTTGTTCCAGCCTTACTGTTCCTCGCATCGTATCCCACCGGGTGAGATCATCCCGGGTACGGGTCAAACCAGTTTTTTTCGGAGTTAGCCATTCATGTCTGCCAAACAACTCACTCGCAAGCCTACTGGCAAGCGCAAAGAATCTGATGTCAGTGCTCAGGAAGGCCGTGAGCGTAAACGGGCTGCCAAGCGCAAGGGCCTGAAGGCTGGTTCTCGTCAGCAAGTTGAACAGCCGAAGAACAAGTCTGGCAACAGCCAGTCCAAAGATCCGCGTATCGGTTCCCGCAAGCCGGTAGTTCTGGTGGTGGATGACAAACAGAAGAAGCCGGCAGCACCCAAGGCGGTGAAAGAGAAGAAGCTGGTGATGACGCCCGAGCAAGAGCTGGCTTCTATCGAAAACGATGACCGCTTGAATGATCTGCTGGATCGTCTTGATGCCGGTGAAACCCTGGAAGCGGCCGAGCAGGCCTGGGTTGATCAGCGTGTCGACCGTTATCAGGAGCTGATGGATGAGCTGGGCATCATCGACAACGACGATGATGAAGATGATGAGCTGCAGTTTGATGATGGCGATGACGCCGAGTTCGACGAGCAGAAACCAGCCTCCGAAGAGGAGTTGTGGGACCGTTTCAACCAGGTCGATTTCAAGCCGGAACCCAAGCCTGAGCCAAAGAAAAAGTGATGAGTGGATGGATGCTGGCCGCCCTGTTGGGCGGCCTGATTTTGTCAGGATTGGCCATCTATGCAGGCATGCTGCTGGCCAGGCTGAGACGGCAGCAAGCGATGCAGTGGCAGGCGATTACCGATCGCAATGAACGAATTCTGGATAGCGTACGGGTCATTGCTCATGCGGTGGAGGAGGGGCAGTGTGATTACTCCGAAGGCGCCATTCGGCTGACCAATCTGCTGGATGCGTTACAGATCAAGGGGGGGCGAGCATTCGTTGCCGAGTTCCCGGGTCTGTACGGGCTGTATGAGAAGGTGAAAGATATGCCGACTCATGAGGCCAGACGTGCCCTCAAGCGCAATGAAGTGATGAAGATGGATCTCGAACGCAGCGGCTACGAGGCCGAGCTGGAGGCCCAGATCCTCAAGGATGTGGCCCAGCTGAAGGATTTTCAGTTAGGTCGGTGAGCCAACAATAACAACAAGAGAGGAAGCGAGCGTGCAAGCAGAACAGATTGTGTGGGATCAGGCCCTGATCGAAAAATATAACTACAGTGGCCCGCGATACACCTCTTATCCCACTGCGCTGGAGTTCAACGAGAGCTTCGGCTATCCGGATTTTGTCCGCGCTGCCGGCCAGTATCCCGAGCGCAATCTGTCGCTCTACGTGCACATCCCTTTCTGTCACAAGCTCTGCTACTACTGCGGCTGCAACAAGGTCATTACCCGCCATCAGCACAAGGCTGACGAGTACCTCGACTACCTGGAGCAGGAGATCAAGGCGCAAGCCCCGCTCTTCAAGCACCGTATGGTCACCCAGCTGCACTGGGGTGGCGGTACACCCACCTATCTGGATGAAGCGCAAACGCGCCGCCTGATGGCCATGCTGCGTGAGCATTTCCATTTCGCCGAAGAGGGGGAGTTCAGTATCGAGGTCGATCCGCGCGAGATTGCCATAACCATGCTGGATGTGCTGCGAGATGTCGGCTTCAACCGCATCAGCCTTGGGGTGCAGGACTTCAACAAGGATGTGCAGGTCGCCGTCAACCGCGAGCAGGACAACGATTTTATTAAAGCCATGTTGGAGCGGGCCCGTGAACTTGGCTTCCGCTCGACCAACCTCGACCTTATCTATGGCCTGCCGCATCAGGATCGTACCAGCTTCCACCATACGCTGGAAGAGGTGCTCAAGACGGATCCGGCGCGCCTCTCCATCTTCAACTATGCCCATCTGCCGAGCCGCTTTGCCGCCCAGCGCAAGTTGAAAGAGGTGGATATGCCTGCGCCGCAGGAGAAACTGGCCATGCTGCAGGACACCATCGCCTTCCTCACCGGTCAGGGTTACCAGTTCATCGGTATGGACCATTTTGCCAAACCCGATGACGAGCTGGCAGTGGCGCAGCGCGAGGGCAAGTTGCACCGCAACTTCCAGGGCTATACCACCCAGGGAGATTGTGATCTGCTGGGGCTGGGGGTCTCCTCCATCAGCATGATCGGTGATGCCTATTCCCAGAACCAGAAAGAGCTCAAGGCTTATTACGCACAGGTTGCAGAGCTGGGTCATGCCCAGTGGAAAGGCTGCTCGCTCAATCAGGATGATCTGATCCGCCGTGAGGTGATCAAGCGGCTCATCTGTGATTTCCGCCTGAACTTTGCCGCTGTCGAACAGGCGCACGGGCTCAATTTCAGAGAGTATTTTGCCGACGATCTCAAGCTGCTGCAGACCTTCATCAACGATGGATTGGTGCGTATGACGGAGGATGGTCTGGAGGTTTCCTCCACGGGGCAGCTGCTGATCCGCAATATCTGCATGTGCTTCGATGTCTATCTGCGCAACAAGGCGCGCCAGCAGCAGTTCTCTCGCGTGATATAAGCTTGTTTGCCGATTAGAAAACAGAAAAGGGCGCCATCGTGGCGCCCTTCTCATCTGTATTTTTGCTTAAGCAGCGGGTCGGGAAGGTTCTGGTAAGATGTCTCTGCGCTGAGGCAAGCAATTGGGAATCAAGCAATGGTCGCGGTGAAACGCAGATAAAAAGATGGGGGCGACTTGCGTCGCCCCCGGTAGTCGTATCGCTCAGATCCTTGAACGAAGTTGCTCCCTGCAATCCCTGACTGTTTACCTCTTCCTTTAGGTTTCCCCTTCCCAATCCTTTGGGGTGTCCTTTAGCCATCTTGGCCTGACGAGTCATCCTGTCCCGTCGCACTTTCTCCGTCCCGGGAGGTGTCCTTTACCACATCCTGTGGAGAGTCCATTTGCCCAACCCTGGCAGCCAGTCTTCCTGACCGACTTCATTGCGTCCGTGCATGAGTAACTATAAGGATTTTCTAACCGGCTACAACGTCAGATTGGAAAACGTTTTTGTCATTAGCTATTTCGAAAGTGGTGAGTTTCGATTTATTCATTTATAAACAGCTAGTTAAGTTGCTCATCTTCATGTTTTAAGATCTTATCTTCCGATTATCTCGGGGATCTTTTCGGCTGTTGGCTTACATATGGAATGGCAGATCTCTTACACGGCGTTTTGGTTGCTTCAGAAACAGATTTTGCAGTCTGATGATGGTCATTCGGGGTGAGTTGGTGAGGCACACAAAGAGCGGCTGAAAGGAGAAATTATGAGCGCTGGTTGAGCCGCTCATAGATGGTCTGGCGCTCTTCAGGAGTCAGCGAAGAGAAGTAGTGGGTAAAGAGGCGCAGCAACAGGGACTTGTTCATGCCATCTTGCTGGGTCAGATTACCCAGCTCGTCGATTGCCACCGTGCTCATGGAGAAAGTGGCTTTTTTGTAGCTGGGCTTCAGGTGCTCGCCACTCTCGATAAAGGCCAGCGCCGACAAGGCTTCGTCACGATGCTGGCCCAGTTCAAGGCTGACCACCTTGGGTTTGCCCTTGGCGTAGAACTCCGCATCTTCGATAAATTCGTCGACGGTGAACTTCTTCTGGTGATGCAACTGGTGCTTTTTCTTCAGATCGGCCAGACCCATTTCACACCCCCACTTGCAGGAACTCTTTGGCGATGGCCCGGATCTCTTCGGCGGATTTGCCATCCGGCTCGATCTCCATCACCGACAGTCCCTTCTCTTCGCTGTCGTCATAGATGTTGCGGCCATAGGTGATGGCGTTCAGGACGTCGACACCGAACGAGGAGCAAACCTCTTTCGCCTCCAGAATGCGTTTTACCTGATTGGGCAGGGCGGGGCACTGGGTCAGCACTACGGCTGCATTGAGGGTCGGATTGACCATCTTGCAGGTAGTGATGAGATCTTCCATGTGGGGCAGGGTCTTGAGGTCGCGACGTTTCGGGCGCAAGGGGATAAGGGCGTGGGTGGCGACAGCCATGGTGGAGCGCAGAGCCCGGTTGTCTTGCCCGCCACAATCGACGATGACGTAGTCGTAGCGGTTTTTCAGGCTGAGCAGGTCGTTGCGAATATTGCCATAGAGCTGCACGCAGTTGATTTGTGGTAGCTCAGGGTTGTCATTGCGCTCCTGAATCCAGTCAGAGGTGGTGCGCTGCGGGTCGCAGTCGACCAGTAACACCTCCCCCTGAAATTGGGATCTGAGGTAGACCGCCAGATTTTGTGCCAGGCAGCTCTTGCCACTCCCCCCCTTCTCTCCACCGACCAACAAGATCATGACGTTCCCCTATCCATGAGAAAACCGCTGATTTCAGTATAGGAGGGGCCAGTCTCATCACAAGGCGAGAGGAGTGATGCTCCTCTCGTTGTTTCGACTAGTAATGAACGCTGCCTCCCTGCCAGCGGCAGACATAGTCAGGCACCAGCATCTGGGGGGCCTTGTCAACATGGCATACCACCATGGGCATGGCAGGGGCTCCTTCAGCCTGACTGAGGGTGGGGAGCGCAGAGAGCAGCAAAGTCGCGAGCAACAGCATGGGTTTCATCTTCATAACAACTCCTTGGTAGTGCCATTCCTGTGTGATCTGGATCACTTTCTGAGTTAAGTCGAGGTTGGCGCCAGCGCAAGGTGAGACGAATAAATTCAATTAATGAAAAAAGTATCAAAAGGCGTTGTGGTGACCGACGAGGATGGTTGCCCACCTTGATGCGGACTTTGTGCATATTAAGTTGAAGCGCACAAAGAGGTGGTGACTTATGGGGCCGAGCCTGATGGGGTTGGCATCAATGCCATGATCTGGAACAAGAAAAGATTTATGCAGTGAATGTGGTCGATGTGAGTATTTATTTCTCCCGTGTTCATCCCGTCACGGCGATGTATTCAATACCTAGGGAATAATATTCAAATTATATTTGTAAAGTTATTTATAGTAATGATTTTTAACGGTTTTTGTTATTTTCATTTAATCACTCCAGTGAACTGGCATGAATAAAAAATGAATCAATCTGAAATATAGCAGGGTGGTTTTGCATGGTTATTCGGTGCGCTTTGTGTGGAAAATGCGCAATTTGCTACCGGGGTCATAGATTGGATGGTGAATATATTCAGTTCTGAGTGAATGTGATCAATGTCTAAGTTTGTCGTGATTCGCAGGGCTAACCTCGGTCTCGAAAGGCAAGGGCAGGATAGAACATAAGCCGGTTACCCTACATAAAGAATATCCCGCCTTAGCCACGAGCATGAATAGAAGGAATCTATTCAATCACTCGCAGGGACCATTGCTAGACGGAATATAATCATGAGCAAATTTTATGTAGGTTCTGAAGTTGGCCAATTGCGCCGTGTCATGTTGCACCGCCCCAACCTCAGTCTGAAGCGTCTGACTCCTTCCAACTGCCAGGATCTGCTGTTCGATGACGTCCTGTCAGTTGAACGCGCCGGTCAGGAGCACGACAAATTCGCTCAGGTACTGCGCGATCAGAATGTCGAAGTTTTCCTGCTGACCAATCTGCTGGCGGAAACCCTGGATGTGCCGGAAGCCAAAACCTGGCTGCTGCAACATCAGGTCTCCGACTACCGCCTCGGCTCTTCTTTTGCCAACGATGTGCGCTGCTTCCTGGCTGACATGCCGCACCGCGAACTGGCCCGCATTCTCTCCGGCGGTCTGACTTACTCCGAGATGCCCTACAGCGGCGTCAACATGGTAGTTGGCATGCACGCTCCGACCGATTTCATCATCGAACCGCTGCCCAACCACCTCTTCACCCGTGACACCTCCTGCTGGGTTTATGGCGGCGTCTCCATCAACCCGATGGCCAAGCCGGCTCGTCGCCGCGAGACCAACCATGTGAAGGCCATCTACCGCTGGCACCCGATGTTTGCCGGTCAGGACTTCATCAAGTACTTCGGTGACGAGGAGCGTGACTACGACAACTCCACCATCGAGGGTGGCGACGTACTGGTTATCGGCCGCGGTGCCGTGCTGATCGGCATGTCCGAGCGCACCACCCCGCAAGGTGTCGAGCACCTGGCTCGCAGCCTGTTCAAACACGGTCAGGCCAAACAGGTCATCGCCATGGAGCTGCCGAAGCACCGCAGCTGTATGCACCTGGATACCGTCATGACCCACATGGATATCGACACCTTCTCCGTCTATCCGGAAGTGATCCGCAAGGATGTGCAGTGCTGGAGCCTGACTCCGGGCGGCGCCACTGGCATGAACATCAAGGAAGAGGGTTACTTCGTCACCGCTATCGAGAAAGCACTGGGCGTCGATCAGCTGAAGATCATCACCACTGGCGGTGACAGCTTCGAAGCCGAACGCGAGCAGTGGAACGACGCCAACAACGTACTGACAGTACGTCCCGGCGTGGTGGTGGGTTACGAGCGCAATACCTACACCAATGAGAAATATGACAAAGCCGGTATCACAGTCCTCTCCATCCCAGGTGATGAACTGGGCCGTGGCCGCGGTGGCGCCCGCTGCATGAGCTGCCCGATGGAACGCGACAGCATCTGATGAGACGGCGTGGCGCTGGCAGAAGCTGGTGCCACACAGAACCAAACTCGAGATTAACCACTATGAAAAAACCAACTGTCGTCGTCGCTCTGGGTGGCAATGCACTGCTCCGTCGTGGTGAGCCACTGGAAGCGGATATCCAGCGCAAGAACATCGCCACAGCCGCCAAGACTATCGCCCTGATTGCTCAGGAGTACAACGTGGTGCTGGTGCATGGCAACGGTCCGCAAGTCGGTCTGCTGGCCCTGCAAAACAGCGCCTACACCAAGGTATCCCCCTATCCGCTGGATGTGCTGGGTGCCGAGTCCCAAGGCATGATCGGCTACATGCTGATCCAGGAGCTGAAAAACCTGATGCCGAGCCGCAACGTCACCGCGCTGCTGACTCAGGTGCAGGTCGATCCCAAGGATCCGGCATTTGCCAACCCGACCAAATTTATCGGCCCCGTCTACGAAGAGGCTGAAGCCCGCACCCTGGCAGAAGAGAAGCACTGGGTGGTCAAGGCTGACGGCAAGTTCTTCCGCCGTGTAGTGCCGTCCCCGCTGCCCCAGCGCATCGTTGAAGGCGACGCCATCGAAACCCTGATTGCCCAGGGCCACCTCATCATCTGTACCGGTGGTGGTGGCATCCCTGTGACCTGGGATGGCCAGAGCCTGACCGGTATCGAAGCCGTCATCGACAAGGACATGTCTGCCGCTTATCTGGCCAAGCAGATCAAGGCCGACGCCCTGCTGATCCTGACCGACGCCGATGCCGTCTATCTGGATTGGGGCAAGCCGACCCAGCGTCCGCTGCGAGTCACCAGCCCGGACGAGCTGGCCGGGGTCAAGTTCGATGCAGGTTCCATGGGACCGAAAGTCGAAGCCTCTTGTGAATTTGTCAAAGCGACCGGCGGCATGGTCGGCATCGGCTCGCTGGAAGATGGCCTCGCCATCCTCAAGGGTGAAGCCGGCACCAATATCGTCGCCACCCGCACCGTACATGCGTAATTACCGATATCTGTACTGAGAATGCGTAGTCAACACTACTGCCCGAACTGGTCTGAAACATATATAGAGAGAACTCATCATGGCTTTTAATCTGCGTAACCGTAACTTCCTGAAACTGCTGGACTTCACCCCGCGCGAAATCCAATACATGATCGACCTGGCCATCGACCTGAAAAAAGCCAAATACGGTGGCTACGAGCGCAAGCATCTGGTCGGCAAGAACATCGCCCTGATTTTCGAGAAGACCTCCACCCGTACCCGCTGTGCGTTTGAAGTGGCGGCCTTCGACCAGGGCGCGCAAGTCTCCTACCTTGGCCCGAGCGGTTCCCAAATCGGTCACAAGGAGTCCATGAAGGACACCGCCCGTGTACTGGGTCGCATGTATGACGGTATCGAATACCGCGGCTACGGTCAGGAGATCGTGGAAGAGCTTGGCGCCTACGCCGGAGTCCCGGTCTGGAACGGCCTGACCAACGAATTCCACCCGACCCAGATCCTGGCCGACTTCATGACCATGCTGGAGCACGGCAAGGGCAAGCGTCTGGATCAAATCAAGTTCGCCTACCTGGGTGATGCCCGCAACAACATGGGTAACTCCCTGATGGTCGGCGCCGCCAAAATGGGTATGGATATCCGTCTGGTCGCTCCGAAAGCCTTCTGGCCGGAAGAGGAGCTGGTTGCCAAGTGCCGCCTGATCGCCGAAGAGACCGGCGCACGCATCACCCTGACCGAAGATGTGAAAGAGGGTGTACTGGGTGCTGACTTCCTCTACACCGACGTCTGGGTATCCATGGGTGAAGCGAAAGAAGCCTGGGATCAGCGCGTCAAACTGATGACTCCGTATCAGGTCAACATGGATGTCATCAACGCCACCAAGAACCCGGATGTGAAGTTCATGCACTGCCTGCCCGCGTTCCACAACGACGAGACCACCATGGGCAAGGAAGTGGCTGACAAATATGGCATGAAAGGCCTGGAAGTGACCGAGGACGTGTTCGAATCCGAGCACAGCATCGTGTTCGACGAGGCCGAAAACCGGATGCACACCATCAAGGCAGTGATGGTTGCTACGCTGGGCGACTAAGGTCGCAGTAGTGGTGCCGGGGGGCGACCCCCGGCTTTTCGACCATGTGACAGCGGCATAATACCTCTAACCCTACAACCCGCAGCCTGCATGGATACCACACCCACAGAAGGAAGCTGGACCATGACCAAATTCAAGTTCCCGTCAGCCTACACGATACTGTTTGTGCTGATCGCCCTGGTGGCCGCCCTGAGCTGGATAGTGCCGGCCGGCAAATATGAGATGACCATGAACGAAGCCCTCGGCAAAGAAGTGCCGGTGGCGGGTACCTACAAACTGGTGGAGGGGAATCCCCAGGGGATCGTCGATGTGCTGCTGGCACCTATCGATGGCCTCTACAACCACGACACCTATGAGGCTGGCGCCATCGACGTCTCCCTCTTTATCCTGATCATCGGTGGTTTTCTTGGCATTGTGACCAAGACAGGTGCCATCGATGCCGGTATTGAACGTGTGACCGACCGTCTGCGTGGCCGGGAAGAGTGGATGATCCCGATCCTGATGGCGCTGTTCGCCGCAGGCGGCACCATCTACGGGATGGCCGAAGAGTCGCTGCCGTTCTACACCCTGCTGGTGCCGGTGATGATGGCCGCCCGCTTCGACCCTGTGGTGGCTGCAGCAACCGTATTGCTGGGTGCCGGTATCGGTACTCTGGGTTCCACCATCAACCCGTTTGCCACCGTTATTGCCGCCAACGCCGCGGGTATCTCCTTCACCGACGGTATCTGGCTGCGCGTTGCCATGCTGGTCGCCGGTTGGCTGCTCTGCGTTGCCTACGTCATGCGTTACGCCAAGATGGTGCGCAGCGACCCGAGCAAATCCCTGGTGGCTGACAAGTGGGAAGAGAACCGTGCCCACTTCCTTGGCAACAAGAGCGACCAGATGCTGGAGTTCACCCTGACCCGTAAAATCGTGCTGGGTATCTTCGTCGCCGCCTTCGCCGTGATGATCTACGGTGTGGCCGTGCTGGGCTGGTGGATGGCGCAGATCTCCGGCGTGTTCCTGGCTGCCGCCATCATCGTCGGTCTCATCTCCCGCATGAGCGAAGAGGAGCTGACCTCCAACTTTATCGACGGTGCCCGCGACCTGCTGGGGGTGGCGCTGATCATCGGTATCGCCCGCGGTATCGTGGTGGTAATGGATAACGGCATGATCACTCACACCATTTTGCACAGTGCAGAAGGGATCGTGACCGGCCTCTCCACCATCGTCTTTATCAACGTGATGTTCGTGCTGGAAGTGGTGCTCTCCTTCCTGGTGCCGTCCTCCTCCGGTCTGGCCGTACTGACCATGCCGATCATGGCGCCGCTGGCCGACTTCGCCAACGTGGGCCGCGATCTGGTGGTGACTGCTTACCAGTCAGCCTCCGGTCTGGTGAACCTGGTGACCCCGACCTCCGCCGTGGTCATGGGTGGCCTAGCAATTGCCAAGGTGCCTTATGTGCGCTGGCTGAAGTGGGTGGCTCCGCTGCTCGGTATCCTGACCGTGCTGATCGTGGTCTGCCTGAGCCTGGGCGCCGTGCTCTCCTGAGGGATAACAAGCAAGATGAAACGGGAGCCTGCGGGCTCCCGTTTTTTATGGGCGCAAGAAGTGATGGACACAAAATAGCAGGCAACAAAAAGGCGACCCGCGGGTCGCCTCAGTGCATTTGGGGGAGAGAGCTTAGCGGGCCTGCGCCAGCGTGCGCACCACGGCGGCGTGGGCCTGACGGGTGCGGCTGATATGGCGCGGCGCGACCAGCACCACGTCATTGCCCGCAACGGCGCCCATGATCTCGGGATTGGCGTTGCGATCCAGCAGGCGAGCCACCACGGTGGCGGCCCCCGGAGTGGTGTGGATCAGCACCATCTGCTGGTTGTGCACCACTTCGCGTACCATGTCGTGGATCGAGCGGGTGCTTCCAGCGGGTTCCAGCTGCTCATCGACCAGGGTGTAGACCTTCTTGCCGTTGGCATTCTGCGCCTTGGCCACGCCGAGACGGCGCAGCAGGCGGGAGATGGTAGATTGGCTGATGTCGGCAAAGCCGCGCTCCGACAGCTCGCGACGGATCTCTTCCTGGGTGCTGTAGCAGTGCTGACCGATGATCTGGCGACAGGCATCCAGCTGGGCCAGGTCGGGCTCTTGGGCAACGGGACGACTGAGGGTTTTGACCACGGCGACTTCCTTTGATGATGACCGGAGGTAAACGCGCGATATCTGCCATAGCAGTCAGTTATCAGGCAAAAACACTGATAATCCATCTATATGCAGGGAATGAGCGGGCATTACCATCTTGCGATGGCAAATTATAGCTGACTGGAAATTCGGTGATGTGACAGGGTTCAAAAATGGGCCCCGCGGGGCCCAATCAGATATCAGTAACGCTCGCTGACGATGTCCTGAGTGAAGGACTTCTCGCAATATTTGCACTTCATCCGTACCACGCCTTTCACTTCGCGCACCCGGAAGTAGCTGTCTACCGGCTCGTTGTGGGTGATGCAGTTGGAGTTGGGACAGTGGAACACCCCGGCGATGAACTCCGGCAGCTCCAGCTGGTGCTTCTTCACCACATTGAAGTCTTCGATGATGTTGACGGTCGCTTTCGGGGCGAACAGCGCCAGCTGGTTGGCCTGTTGCTCGGTCAGACGGGTGTTCTCAATCTTGATGAGATCCTTCTTGCCCAGAGCGCCGGATTTCAGGTTGAAGCCGACGGTGATCCGCTCCTGGGTTTCAACCAGCTGGAACAGCTTGAGGATCTTGATGCCCTGGCCAGCGGGGATGTGATCGATGACGGAGCCGTGACGGATGGCTTCGACTTGCAGTTGGTTCTTGTCAGACATGATATTCCCCTAAGCTCAGACAGTTTCGTTCAGTACCAGTGCCAGCAGCGCCTGGCGTGCATAGACCCCGTTCTCCGCCTGCTGGAAGTAGCAAGCGTGGGGAGTCTTGTCGACCGCCACATCGATCTCGTCGACGCGGGGCAGGGGATGCAGGATCTTCATGGTGGGCTTGGCCCCTTCTAGGGTTGCCAGCTCCAGAATGAACTTGGCGGCCATGTGCTTGTATTCGGTCTCGTCGAAGCGCTCTTTCTGGACGCGGGTCATGTAGAGAATGTCCAGCTCCGGCATCACCTCTTCCATGGTCTGGTGGACGCTGAACTGGATGCCCTTCTCTTCCAGCTCTTCGCAGATGTAGTCCGGCATCGCCAGCGCTTCCGGGGAGATGAAGAAGAAGCGGCAGTTGAACAGGCTGAGGGCCTGAGCCAGCGAGTGCACGGTGCGGCCATATTTCAGGTCACCGACGAAGGCGACGTTGAGGTTGTCCAGACGACCCTGGGTCTCATGGATGGTGAACAGGTCGAGCAGGGTCTGGCTCGGATGCTGGTTGGAGCCGTCGCCGCCGTTGATGACCGGCACGCGGGAGAACTCGGAGGCCAGACGGGCCGCGCCCTCTTTCGGGTGGCGCATCACCACCGCATCCGAGTAGGAGCCGATGATCTTGATGGAGTCAGCCAGCGTCTCGCCCTTCTTGGCGCTGGTGTTGCCACCGTCGGCGAAGCCGATGATGTTGCCGCCAAGGCGCTGTACCGCGGTCTCGAACGAGAGGCGGGTGCGGGTGGAGGCTTCGAAGAAGCAGCTGGCAACCAGCTTGTCTTTCAACAGGCTGGTGTCAGGTTCAGCCTTCAACCGTTGTGCGGTTGAGACTACCAGTTCCATTTCTGACCGGGTCAGGTCCGAAATGGAGATGACATGTTTCTTATAGAGTGGATTGGTCATCGTCTGCATTCCCTTTGACATCATTGGAGGTTTTTCGGGCACAAAAAAAAGCCCCTGAAACAGGGGCTTTTTTTAAAAATAACTGGGGATCTTTGGGGTGGGAACCGGAAACAACGGGGCCGCTCTGGTGCGCACCACCCGTCTGCAAGGCTGTTTTCTGAATCAAAAACTGCATCGTTTCGTCCCGACCTTTTTCAAAACCGGACAGATTATAGGGCCGCTTTTTTAATTGTCAAAATTTTATTTCTGATGCCAATTTCAGCATGAAAAACGTTTAAGTGGCGGAAATATGACGACAAATCCACACTCTGTGCGTCTCTTGCAGCGATTCCCCATCGCGGACCATGGCGCGCAAATAACCGAGTCTGTGGTGCCCTTCCAGCAGGCAGTAGGGGCGGGGCAGGGGATGGCCGTTCGGGTAGCTGGCTCCCTCCTCCGGCGCCAGTACGATGACAGGTTCGGGCCAGGTGCCGTCGCTCAGCATCTTCTCGCCGAGCCAGGAGCGGCGGACATAACGGTTGCTGCGCAGCATCTCCCCCCAGCGCTCGATCACCTCCATATGGCGGGAGTCCACCTGATCCACCAGCTGCGCGGTGGGCCAGCTTTCACAGGTGAACTGATGGCTGGCGAGATCGATAAAGCTCCAATTGGACTCAAAACCGCGCCAATGGCGGTAAATCCACTGGGAAAGCACATTTTCAGGAATAAAGGGCACCAGCGGCGCGACCCGTTCAAGATAGGCGGGCAGGGCCTCTGTCTTGCGTTCATCCCTGAAATTGAGGGGCGCCAGTTGTTGGAGCAATCGGTAATTGAGCATAAGTGGCCTCCCGGTACCTGATTTCACCCTACCCCCATTTATGTCCCATTCCTACCCCGGTAGGGCTGCAAATACAGCAAGTTATCCCGCTTTGCTGCACAAACAAGCGCGACTTGTTCGGGATTTGTGCAATCGCATCGAAAGCGTAAAAAAAGCCTTTACCTTTGATCTCCACTTTGTATACTACGCCTCGTTTGTTGCAGGGGCGTAGTTCCAATTGGTAGAACAGCGGTCTCCAAAACCGATGGTTGCGGGTTCGAGTCCTGCCGCCCCTGCCATTTTCAGAAAGGCCAGCTCATTGAGCTGGCCTTTCGCATTTCCGGCGTTCGCCAATTTATCCCTCTCTCCTTTCTCTTCTCCTTCTTGCCGTTAGCAGTCCGGTGACTGTGGCCAGATTGATCTCGATGTCTGCCGCAAGAGCGTTCAATGTGCAGCAACCCGCTGTTTCAGGACGGTGACCAGCCTCTGGTGGCGGGCGGGGAGCGGCCACTCGGCGCGGTAGATCAGCCAGAGGGTGTCGATCACTTCAATGCTGCTCTGGATCACCCGGATCTTCTCCTGCTGGGCAAAGGCGGTGACGGCGAAGCGGGGCAGCACGGTAAAGCCGAGGCCACGGGCGACCGGCTCCAGGATCAGGCCGATCTGGTTGGTAAAGCCGCGCAGGGGGATCTCGTCAACGCGCTGGCCGGGGTAGCGTCGTCCCAACAGGCGTTGTGCCATGCTGCGGCCATCCGGGTGGTCGATAAAGCCGAGCTGACAGAGGTGCTGCCAGCTCTGCTCCTCGCCGTCGTTGGGCACCACCAGGCAGAGGGGTTCGCGGGCGAAGGGCTCGGCGGCGATGCTGGGGTGTTCAGGCGCTTGATCCACCAGTCCCAGATCGCTGCGCCCTGCCAGTACCGCCTGCACTATGTCGGGGGTGGGGGCAAAGCGGTGCTGGATGGTGAGTCCGGGGTGCTCCTGTTGCTGGTCGAGCAGCAGGGGATAGAGCAGCAGACCGATGCTACCCGGGGTGGACAGGGTGATGGCGCCGTGGTGAGGGTCATCGTCAGAGAGGCGTGCCCGCAGCTGTTCGGCGGCCTGCGCCTGCTGGCGGGCGAAGTCGAGCAGCATCAGCCCGCGCGGAGTGAGCTCCAGCTGACGGGGCTTGCGCAGCAGCAGGGGGCCAAATTCGGCCTCGAGACGCGAGATATGCTGGCTGACGGCGGCCTGGGTGAGATCCAGCCGCTCGGCGGCGCGGGTAAAGCTGCCGGTTTCATGCACCACCACCAGGGTGTGGAGCCAGAGTGGATTAACCATAAATTTAATTTATGCCTTCCATTAGTTTGACCTTATTTTTCATTATGTCGCCCCTTCCTATCATGTCACCTGTTTCCCACACACAATTTCAAGGTGACGTATGACTTACCCGCGCAACTTCTCCCACATCGGCATCACGGTGACTGACCTCGACAAGGCAGTCGAGTTCTATACCAAGGTGATGGGCTGGTATCTCATCATGCCGGCGACCACCATCAGCGAGGATGATTCCGCCATCGGCGTGATGTGCAACGACGTGTTTGGCCCGGGCTGGGGCTCCTTCCGCATCGCTCATCTCTCCACCGGCGACAAGATCGGCATCGAGCTGTTCGAGTTCCCCAACAGCGAGCGCCGTGAGAACAACTTCGAATTCTGGAAGACCGGGGTGTTCCACTTCAGCGTGCAGGATCCGGATGTCGAGGGGCTGGCGGCGCGCATCGTCGCGGCGGGCGGCAAGCAGCGGATGCCGGTGCGCGAGTACTACCCGGGCGAGAAGCCCTACCGCATGGTCTACATGGAAGATCCCTTCGGCAATATCGTCGAGATCTACAGCCACAGCTATGAGCTGACCTACTCCGCCGGTGCATATCAGGGGTAAGTGACAGGCCGCCTTCGGGCGGCCTGCCGCTTTGTTGTTACAACAGTCAGTAGCATGGAATAGCGATCTGGTTCACACGAATAGCGCGTTCTGTTGTTGATAGATGGGAAAATATACAGATTCACTAAAGTCTGTTCATATTGCGGCCGATAGCCTTTGATACATCAGGGTTTTCCCTGCCTGACACAACAACAAGGATTCGTCGTCATGACCCTCTCTCTGCGCGGCAAGCTGCTGGCCACCAGTCTTGGTGTGGTGCTGCTGATGGCATCACTGCTCGGCATCGTTGCCTTTCACACCCTAAAATCCCGCACCATGAGCGCCATCCAGAGCGAGGCGGTCAACTATGGCCACGCCTACTCGGTCGCCATCGGCGACTGGATGACGGATCGCAAGAACACCGTCCATGCGCTGGTCAACCTGATCAGCGATAACCCCCAAGCCGAGCTGGTGCCGCACCTGAAGCAGGCCTACACCTCCGGTGGGTTCGGCCTCACCTATTTTGGCTCCGCGCAGGGGGTGATGACCCGGCAGGATCCCTCCCTCAACACCGGTAACTATGACCCGCGCGAGCGCCCCTGGTATCAGGATGCGGTGAAAGCGGGTCAGCTCATCGTCACTGCCCCCTATGTCAGCGTCACCATGCAGAAGCTGGTGGTCACCCTCTCCGAGCCGGTGCGCCATCAGGGCGAGCTGGTCGGTGCCGTGGGGGCCAACCTGGCGCTCGACAAACTGATCGACGAAGTGCTGGCGATGAAGGTGCAGGGTGAAGGCTATGCCATGCTGCTCGATAGCAGTGGCCTCATCGTCGGCCATCCGCAGAAGGATCTGGCACTCAAGCCCATCGCCGAGCTGGCGCCGGGACTCTCTGCCGCCACCTTCCAGCAGTGGGGCCGCGAAAACAGCGAGCTGCACGCCGCCACCCTCGACGGGCGGGATGTGCTGCTGGCGGTACAACCGGTACCGGGCACCGACTGGCTGCTGGCCATGGTGATGTATCGCGATGTGCTGGAGGCGCCGCTCAGCAGTCTGCTGTGGGAGCTGGTGGGGCTGACCCTGGTGCTGATGCTGGTGTTCAGTGCCCTGCTCACCGCTACCTTCAAATACCTGTTCGCCGATCTCGGTCGGGTCGCGCACGCCCTGCACGACATTGCCCACGGCGAGGGGGATCTCACCGTTCACATCAATACCCACAGCAAGGATGAGGTGGGTCAGCTGGCCCAGAACTTCAACCAGTTTGTGGCGCGGTTGCACGGTATCGTCAGCCGGCTGCGGGATGTGACCGTCGAGCTGGCGGCACAGTCCCGTGTCCAGGCGGCCGGGGCGCAGGCCCGTAGTCAGCGGGTGCGCCAGCAGCAGGACGAGATCGTAATGGTGGCGACCGCGGTGACCGAGATGGCTTCCGCTACCCAGGAGATCGCCGGCAACGCCGAGTTTGCCGCCACTACCGCCACCGATGCGGTCGCACTGGCGGTCGCCGGTCAATCCCAGGTTGGCCAGAGTCAGCGCAGCATTACCGGTCTGGCGGACGAAGTGGCCGATGCCAGCCAGATCATCAACGAGCTCGACAGCCATGCCCAGAAGATCAGCGGCATTCTGGCGACCATCAGCGGCATCGCCGAGCAGACCAACCTGCTGGCGCTCAACGCCGCCATCGAGGCGGCGAGGGCCGGTGAGCAGGGCCGCGGTTTTGCGGTAGTCGCGGACGAGGTGCGGGTGCTGTCGCGCCGTACCCACGACTCCACCGATGAGATCCAGCAGATGATCGAGACCCTGCAGCAGACCACCCGTCGCGCCGTGGGTGGCATGGAGACCAGCCGTCAGCTGGCGGGTACCAGCGTCGAGGATGCGGAAGCGGCCAACCAGAGCCTTGCCCGGATCAACGAAGCGATCGGCTCCATCAGCGACATGGCGACCCAGATCGCGGCGGCGGCCGAGGAGCAGACCTCGGTGACCGGCGAGATCAGCCGCAATACCGAGAATATCCGCCACGTCTCGCAAGAGCTGGCCGAGCAGGCGGGCAACGAGGCGGTGCAGGCGGCCGAACTCAAGTCGCTGACCGAGCGGCTGGAGCAGGAGATCGGCCGCTTCCGGCTCTGATCCTCCGCCAACTCTCCATGAAAAAGGGCAGCCCGCGGGCTGCCCTTTGTTATTTCACGACTGGCTTAAGGGGTCTGTTTGACCCAGATAAGCTGGTCGGTGGCAAAGCCCAGCGACTTCGCCTTGGCGACCAGCGCATCCACCTTCGCCTTGGGTGGGTTGGGTGAGCGGGAGAGGATCCAGAGGTAGTCGTGGTTGTAGCTGGTCACCAGCGAGAGCTGATAATCGGGGTCGAGGTCGATGACGTTGTAGCCGCCGTAGAAGGGGCCGAAGAAGCTCACCTTGAGCCGCGCCTCGTCAGGACTATCGACGAAGTAGGCCTTGCCCTCGGCTTCGCGCCAGCTGCCATCGCTCTGCTTGCCGCGGTTGAGCACCTTGACGCCGCCATCGTCCCGCAGGCTGTAGGTGGCGCTCACCTGCTCCAGCCCCCGTTCGAAGCTGTGGTCGAGGCGGGCGATTTCGTACCAGGTGCCAAGATAACGGTCGAGCTGGAAGCCGGTAACGGGGCGAATGCCGTCGGCAATCCCGGTACAGGCCGTCAGCAGTAAAGCGGTGAACAGGCAAAGCAGTGAACGCATAAGTAATCCCTCTCTTGTTATCCCTCAATGATGCGCAGCTGGCCATCCCGGAAGCGGGAGGCCTGATCCGTCGGCGTGCTGCCGAAGAAGCGCTTGTACTCCCGGCTGAACTGGGAGTTGCTCTCGTAACCGACTCTGGCCGCCGCGGTGCCCGCCTTGATGCCATCGTGCAGCATCATCATCCGCGCCTTGTGCAGGCGAAACGACTTGATGTACTGCAGCGGCGAGGTGGCAGTGACCGCTTTGAAGTGGTGGTGAAAGGCGGAGACGCTCATGTTCACCTCCCGCGCCAGCTCCTCCATGGTGAGGTTGTCGGCATAACGGGACTCTATCATACGCAGCACCCGGGCGATCTGGCCCACATGGTTGTGGCGATTGGCGAGCGCTTGCAGCGCCGGGCCGCCCCCCTCGGTGAGGGCGTGGAACAGCATCTCCCGCACCGTCTGCGGCCCCAGCACCCTGGCGTGCAGCGGGTTGTCCATCAGCTCGATCAGTCGCTCGGCGGCGCAAAACATGGTTTCCGACAGGGGGACCGAGTGGACGCCGCTCTTTTGCGGTGCGGGGGCGGGCAGGGCATCGCCCAGCTCCAGCAGCAGCTCTTGCAGGGTGACCAGATCGATCTCGATGGTAAAACCGATAAGCGGCTGCTCGGGGGAGGCGAAGCACTCGCACTCGCAGGGGAGCGGCAGGGTCATCAGCAGATAGTGGTTGGGGTCGTAGCGAAACACCTGATCCGCCAGATAACCCACCTTGTGTCCCTGCAGGATAACGATCATCCGCGGTTGGTAGAGCACCGGGGTGCGGCCATGATGCTCGGTGGTATAGATGAGGTTGACCTGTTTCACCGGTGATGGGGTGATGCCGGGTGCGGTGACGTGGCGGGTCAATCTGGTTGCGAGGTCGCTGTAACGGTTTTGCATGGGCGCTCTTTGATTCGACAGTTCCGGTTTTCGCTGCTTTGTAGAAATAGGCAAGAATCAAGCAGGATGTTGTCTTGATGGTAGGGTGGTTCTGGAGAAAAATGCAATCACGATTTCGCGGCCTGGCCGCCCTGACTATCAGAAGAAGGCAATGTCGATGAACAACTTTACTCTCCATACCCCGACCAAAATCCTGTTCGGCCAAGGGCAGATCGCCCAGTTGCGCGAGCAGCTCCCGAGCGATGCCCGCGTCATGATCACCTATGGCGGCGGCAGCGTGGTACGCAGCGGCTTGCTGGAGCAGATCCGCAACGAGCTGGCCGGTATGACCCTGTTTGAATTTGGCGGCATCGAACCGAACCCGGCCTACGAGACCCTGATGGGCGCCGTGGAGCTGGCCCGTGCCGAGCGGGTCGACTTCCTGCTCGCCGTTGGCGGTGGTTCCGTGCTCGATGGCACCAAGTTTATCGCCGCTGCCGCGCACTACGATCTGGCCAAAGATCCCTGGCACATTCTCGAGACCTTCGGCAGCGAAGTGCGTTCCGCCATCCCGCTCGGTTCCGTGTTGACCCTGCCGGCGACCGGTTCCGAAATGAACATGGGCGCCGTCATCACCCGTCGCAGCAGTGGCGACAAGGTGCACTTCTTCTCGCCGTTCGTGATGCCGCGCTTCGCCGTGCTGGATCCGGTGCTCACCTACACCCTGCCCGAGCGTCAGGTGGCGAACGGGGTAGTGGATGCTTTCGTCCACATCGTGGAGCAGTACCTCACCTATCCGGTCAACGCCAAGGTGCAGGATCGCTTCGCCGAAGGCTTGCTGCTGACCCTGATCGAAGAGGGCCCCAAGGCGCTGGCCGAGCCGCACAACTACGAGGTGCGCGCCAACATCATGTGGAGCGCCACCATGGCGTTGAACGGCCTGATCGGTGCCGGTGTACCACAGGACTGGGCCACCCACATGCTGGGTCACGAGCTGACTGCCCTGCACGGCCTCGACCACGCCCAGACTCTGGCGGTGGTGCTGCCTGCCCTGCTGCAGGCCAAGCGCAAACAGAAACATGCCAAGCTGCTGCAATACGCAGAGCGGGTGTGGGGTCTGAACAGCGGCAGCGAAGCGGAGCGCATCGACGATGCCATCGCCGCGACCCGCGACTTCTTCGAGCGGATGGGGGTCAAGACCCGACTGCGCGAGTACGGTCTGAAAGATCTGGGTATCGACACCCTGATCGGCAAGCTGGGTGAGCACGGCATGACCCGTCTGGGCGAGCACAGCGATATCGATCTGGTGCAGAGCCAGCATATTTATGAAGCGGCCTGGTAAGGGCCGCCAATCGGTGCCAGACGGGCGAAACGATTGAATTGCCGGGGCCCTCTCCCGCCTTCTGGCGGCTGAGTGGCCCCGCTTTTGTTGGGAAAATGTTACTTTTCGGCGTTTCGCTGCGAGAAGTGAGACGAAAGCGGATTTCGTAAGAACAAAAAACGCTAAGATAGAGGGCCGGTAAAACATTTTTTTTGACTGGTTGGATCACTTTTTTCAGCCGTTTTTACTGGTATAAGCCTCTAATTTGGTTTGTTTTTTTTAATCGTAGCTAGGGATGGGCTGAATTCTGTACGAGTGCCGTCGGGACTGCGGTTGTAATAAAACTCCAAAATTTGATACTAATCACCTTCGCGCCTGAAAAGCGGGGGCCTGACCATGACAGGAGGTTGAGGTAAAGCCTACTGATTTTCATAACAAAGAGCCCTGGACCTGCACTTTGGTCATGTCTTGTTTCGTCAGAAGTGAGACACTGGGCAGCGATTGTTTATTAACCATCAGGGAATAGTCATGCAGATTGGAATACCGAGAGAGAGTCTCGCCGGTGAGACCCGGGTCGCAGCGACCCCGGCTACCGTCGAGCAGCTGAAAAAGCTCGGCTTCGAGGTCGCCATCGAGACCGGCGCAGGCCTGTCGGCCAGCTTCGATGATGCCGCCTTCGAGGCTGCCGGTGCCAGCGTGGTGCCGAATGTCTGGCAAGCCGACCTTATCTTCAAGGTCAATGCGCCGACCGATGCCGAGATCGCACAAATTAAAGATGGCGCCACTCTGGTGAGCTTCATCTGGCCTGCCCAGAACCCTGAGCTGGTCAAGAAGCTGTCCGAGCGCAACATCAATGTGATGGCGATGGATATGGTGCCGCGGATCTCCCGTGCCCAGTCCCTCGATGCCCTCTCCTCCATGGCCAACATCGGTGGCTATCGCGCCGTGGTTGAAGCTGCGCACCAGTTCGGTCGCTTCTTCACCGGTCAAATCACCGCAGCCGGTAAAGTGCCGCCTGCCAAGGTACTGGTGATCGGTGCCGGTGTGGCCGGTCTGGCTGCCATCGGTACTGCCGGTTCCCTCGGTGCCATCGTGCGTGCGTTCGATACCCGTCTGGAAGTGGCCGAGCAGATCGAATCCATGGGTGGGGAATTCCTCAAGCTGGACTTCGGTGGCGAAGATGGCGCATCCAGCGATGGTTACGCCAAAGTCATGTCCGATGAGTTCATCAAGGCAGAGATGGAGCTGTTCGCCCAGCAGGCCAAAGAGGTGGACATCATCATCACCACCGCCCTGATCCCGGGCAAGCCGGCTCCCAAGCTGATCACCAAAGAGATGGTCGACAGCATGAAGCCGGGCTCCGTCATCGTGGACATGGCCGCTCAGGCTGGCGGCAACTGTGAATACACAGTGCCGGGCGAACTGCATGTCACTGCCAACGGCGTCAAGGTGATTGGTTACACCGATCTGCCGGGTCGTCTGCCAGCCCAATCCTCCCAGCTCTACGGTACCAACCTGGTCAACCTGATGAAGCTGATGTGCAAGGAGAAGGACGGCAACGTTGCCATCGACTTCGAAGACGTGGTTCAGCGCAACATGACGGTGATCCAGGCCGGTGAAGTGACCTTCCCGCCGCCCGCCATCTCCGTCTCTGCTGCCCCGCAGAAACCGGCCGCCGCCAAACCGGCAGCCAAGAAGGAAGAGGCCAAGCCTTCCAACAAGAAGTTCGTGTTCGGTGCCCTCGGCATCGCCGCCTTCGGCTGGATCGCCTCCGTTGCCCCGGCAGCCTTCCTCTCCCACTTCACCGTATTCATCCTGGCCTGTGTGGTCGGTTACTACGTGGTGTGGAACGTCTCTCACGCCCTGCACACGCCGCTGATGTCGGTCACCAATGCCATCTCCGGCATTATCGTGGTCGGTGCCCTGCTGCAGATCGGGCAAGGGTCGACCCTGGTCACCGCGCTGGCGTTCATCGCCGTGCTGATTGCCAGTATCAACATCTTCGGCGGCTTCACCGTCACTCAGCGCATGCTGAAGATGTTCCGTAAGGATTAAGGGGGTTTAACGTGTCTCAAGGACTGGTAACAGCATCCTATATCGTTGCCGCCGTGCTCTTCATCCTCAGTCTCGCGGGACTGTCGAAGCAAGAAACGGCCAAGCATGGCAACCTGTTCGGTATCGCGGGTATGGCTATCGCCCTGCTCGCCACCGTATTCAACCCGGAGACCAGTGGTGTTCACTGGATCATCCTGGCCATGGTGATCGGCGGTGCCATCGGCGTGCGTCTGGCGCTCAAGGTCGAGATGACCGAGATGCCCGAGCTGGTGGCCGTGCTGCACAGCTTCGTCGGTATGGCAGCGGTGCTGGTGGGCTTCAACAGCTTCATCGATCTGCACCCTTCTGCCCCTGCTGAGGTGGTCGTCTCCGTCGGTTCCAACCTGGATGCCACTCTGGCAGCCGCCCGTGCGGCGTTCGAGCAGGCCAACAGCGTTGCCCAGGTCGAGCACCTGACCGGTGCCATGCTGAACATCCACTTGGTCGAGATCTTCCTGGGCGTCTTCATCGGTGCCGTGACCTTCACCGGTTCCGTGGTTGCCTTCGGCAAACTGCGTGGTCTGATCTCCTCCAAGCCGCTGATGCTGCCGCACCGCCACAAGCTGAACCTGCTGGCCGTGGTCGCCTCGCTGGCGCTGATGGTCTACTTCGTCAACGCGGGCGGCTCTACCTTCGCCCTGCTGGTGATGACCCTGATCGCCTTCGCCTTCGGCTGGCATCTGGTTGCCTCCATCGGTGGCGCAGACATGCCGGTTGTGGTCTCCATGCTCAACTCCTACTCCGGTTGGGCGGCAGCGGCGGCGGGCTTCATGCTCTCCAACGACCTGCTGATCGTCACCGGTGCTCTGGTAGGTTCCTCCGGTGCGATCCTCTCTTACATCATGTGCAAGGCGATGAACCGCTCCTTCATCTCCGTGATCGCCGGTGGCTTCGGCTCCGATGGCGTGGCCTCCACGGCTGATCAGGAGATGGGCGAATACCGCGAAACCAGCGCCGAGGAAGTGGCTGACCTGCTGAAGAACTCCAGCTCCGTCATCATCACCCCGGGCTACGGCATGGCGGTGGCGCAGGCCCAGTATCCGGTGGCTGAAATCACCCAGAAGCTGCGTGACCGCGGCGTCAAGGTGCGTTTCGGTATCCACCCGGTTGCCGGTCGTCTGCCTGGCCACATGAACGTGCTGCTGGCGGAAGCGAAAGTCCCGTATGACATCGTGCTGGAAATGGACGAGATCAACGACGACTTCGCCGATACCGATACCGTGCTGGTGATCGGTGCCAACGACACCGTCAACCCGGCCGCGATGGAAGATCCGGGCAGCCCGATCGCCGGTATGCCGGTGCTGGAAGTGTGGAAAGCGCAGAATGTCATCGGCTTCAAACGCTCCATGAACACTGGTTATGCCGGTGTCCAGAACCCGCTGTTCTTCAAAGAGAATACCCAGATGCTGTTTGGCGATGCCAAGGCCAGCGTCGAGGCAATCCTGAAAGCACTGTAAGTGCAACTCAGAGAGTGGATATCAAGGAGGCTTCGGCCTCCTTTTTTATTGCTCATCCCTTGTATATCCTCAATCCATACGGACCATGAGGGATCTCCATGATGTGGTGTCAGGGTTGGCGAAGGATCGGGTTATACGGCTGGCTGCTGGCCTCCCTGTTTGGTGCTGGTTCGGCCGTAGCGGCGGACGAGCCGCCGACTCTGACGCTGCTGACCGAGCTGTGGCCCCCATATGTGATGCGTGGTGACAATGGCGAGCTGGCCGGCGCCGATCTCGATCTGGCCTGTACCGTGTTGCGCCAGATGGGTTATCGCACCGAAATCAGGGTGCTGCCCTGGAAGCGGGTTCTGCAGCAAGCCCGTCTCAAGCAGGGGGATGCGGTAGTCGACGTCTTCTTTGAACCTTCCCGCCAGCATTGGCTCCACTACCCCGAAGAGCCGCTCTCTTACAGCGGCGAAGTGCTCTTCTATCCGACGGTTCGTCCGGTGGATTTCAGGCAGCTCTCCGACCTCAAGGGTCTGCGGATAGGTATTCAGGAAGATTATGCCTACAGCCCCGATTTTCTGACCGATCCCGGCGTTATCCGGATGCCGATGACGGGGGAGGGGAATGCCATCAAACAGCTGCATCTGATGATGGCCGGTCGGCTGGACGGGGTGGTGCTCAACGAGCGGGTCGGTCGCTATTTGCTGCATACCCAGGGGTTGCAGGATCAGGTGAGCCACGGCTCGCGTCTGCTGACCGACGACAACCGCAACTTCCTCGCGTTTACCCACAAGCCCGGCCACGACCAGCTGGCTATCCGCTTCTCCTCTGCCCTCAAGGCGTTCAAACAGACCCCCGCCTACAAGCAGTTGCTGGCTCGCTATCACCTCTGAGTTGCCGCCCTGCTGTGCGCCGCTTCACAATTTGTCGCACTTTGTTAAAAGGTGGGCATAATGGCGAGCAAAAAGGGGATACCGCTCAACATTAGTTGATCTTGTTGATAGTAGAATCAACTGCGGTTTACTCAAAGTTACTCATATATGTCCACTGCAGCCACCACTGACCAGATCAATTCGTTAACGGATGAAGAACGTCATCTGATCGCCAGTTTCGAGCCCGCGGTCGAGGCGCTGGCCGCGCTGTTTGGCGCAGGGTGCGAGGTGGTGCTGCATGCGTTCGATACGCTGGATGCATCGGTCATCAAGATTGCCAACGGCCATGTCACCGGTCGTCGGGAGGGGGCGCCGGTCACCGACTTTGCCCTCAACCGCTTGCAGGGGGAGGCGGGCAGCCAGTGGAGCAGCTACTTCAGCCGTACCCGCGACGGGACGCTGATGAAGTCCTCCTCCATCACCATCAGCAACCGGCAGGGCAAGCCCATCGGCATGCTCTGCGTGAACTTCAGTCTGGATACCTCCCTTGGCAGTCTGCTCGATACCTTTGCGCTGCCAGCGGCACCGGCGCCGCTCAACAACGAGACCTTTGCCAGCTCGGTGGACGATCTGGTGACTCAGGTGATTGAGAAGGTGGATCGGGACGATTCGCTCTCCTGCACGGTGCGCAACAAGGAGATAGTGACCCGGCTCTTCGACATGGGGATCTTCGAGATCAAGGAGGCGGCCCAGCTGGTTGCCCGGATGCTCGGCATCTCCCGTCATACTGTTTATCTGCATATCCGCAACCACAAGGCGGATCTGAACAAGCAATAACTGCCTGCGGGCACCCTGAACATGAGAAACACTGCGATGAAAGCACAATGGACCGACTTTATTACCCTGCTCAAGCGTGAAGTGGTGCCGGCCCTGGGCTGTACCGAGCCGATGTCGGTGGCGCTGGCGGCGGCCAACTGCCGCAAGTTGCTGGGGGAGACCCCGACCCGCATCAGCGTCTGGGTCAGTGGCAATCTGTTCAAGAACGGCATGGGGGTCGGAGTACCGGGCACCGGCATGATCGGTCTGCCGGTGGCCGCTGCGGTCGGTATCACCGGCGGCAACCCCGATGCCGGGCTGGAGGTGCTCAAGACCCTCACACCAGAACAGGTGGAAGCGGCCAAGACGTTGTTGCCGGTGATCAAGGTGGATGTGAAGGATGTGCCGGACGTGCTCTATGCCGAGGTGCTGGCCGAAGTTGAAGGGCACAGCGCCCGGGTGGTGATCTGCACCGACCACACCCGCATCATCCTGATGGAGAAGGATGGCGAGGTGCTGATGGAGCAGGCCAGTGCCCCCGGCGTGCAGATCCAGCCAGCCAAATCCGCCAAACCGGCCATGACCCTGCGGGAGAACGTCGATTTTGCATTGGAAGTGCCGCTGGCGGAGATCGACTTTATCCGCGAGGCCGCCACCATGAATCAGGCGCTGGCGGACGAAGGGTTGCAGGGTTACGGCCTGAAGATCGGCAAGATCCTCACCGAGCAGGTGGAGCGCAAGCTGCTCTCCGATGACCTGATGACCCTGGCGATGCGACTCTCCTCCGCAGCCTCCGATGCGCGGATGGATGGCGCCATGCTGCCCGCCATGTCCAACTCCGGTTCCGGCAATCAGGGCATTGCCGCCACCATGCCTGTGGTCGCGGCGGCCCGCTTCCTCAAGGCGAGCGACGAGCAGCTGACCCGAGCACTGGTGATGAGCCATCTGGTGGCCATCTACATCAAGACCTATCAGAACAAGCTGTCGGCCCTCTGCGCCGCCAGTACCGCCGCCATGGGGGCCGGTGCCGCCATCACCTGGCTGCTGGGCGGCCAGTATCAGCAGATCAGCCACTGCATCAACAACATGATTGGCGATGTCTCCGGCATCATCTGCGACGGCGCGGGCAGCGCCTGCTCCATGAAGGTCTCCACTTCCACCTCGGCGGCGGTTAAGTCTTCGCTGATGGCCATCAACAACCTGCATGTGCCCCAGAGCGAGGGGATCGTCTCCGACGATGTGGACCAGACCATCGCCAATCTGGGCCGCCTCTCCAAAGAGGGGATGCTGGATACCGACATCGAAATCATCAACATCATGCGAGCGAAACAGCAGAAGCAGTGAATCTGTGACAAGGGGGCGATAGACCCCCTTGTTCTTGTCACGACGGCGCAGACCGTCTGACACGGTTGCCAGGGCAAGCATGGCGCTTGCTCTTGTTTCTCGGGCCCAAGCCCGCTTTTTGGGGAGTCATACCATGACATTTAGCGTTATCGGCAATCTGGCCATCGCCGCCATCTTGCTGTTCTTTCTCTACCGGTTACAGGAAAAACATGTGAGCTTCACCCGCCGGGTATTTGCCGGCCTGGGGCTCGGTATTCTGTTCGGTGCCGCGTTGCAACTGCTTTACGGTGCTGGTTCGTCCGTCATTGTTCAGACCATCGACTATCTGGATATTGTGGGTAGCGGCTATGTGAAGCTGCTGCAGATGATCATCATCCCGCTGATCATGGTCTCCATCATCAGCGCCATTCTCAAGCTCAATGGCGGCACCGCGCTGGGCAAGATCAGCGCCATGACCATAGGCGTGCTGATCTTCACCACCGCCATCGCCGCCGGGGCGGGCATCCTGATGTCCAACCTGTTTGGCCTGACTGCTGAAGGGCTCACCTCCGGTGCCGCCGAGAGCGCTCGTGGCGCCGCGCTGCAGACCACCCTCGGCAGCGTCGAGAGCATGTCGTTCGCCAAGATGATGCTGGAGTTCATTCCCGCCAACCCCTTCCTCGACATGACCGGGGCCCGCAAGACCTCCACCATCGCCGTGGTGATCTTTTCCATCTTCATCGGCCTCTCCGCCACCGGCATCGCCCGCAAGAAGCCGGAGATCTTCGCCAGCTTCAGCCACTTCGTGGCCGTGGCTCATGCCATCGTGATGCGAATGGTGACTCTGGTGCTGCGCCTGACCCCGTTCGGCGTGCTGGCGCTGATGACCAAGGTGGTCTCCGGCTCCAACTATGCTGACATCCTCAACCTGCTCAGCTTTGTGATGGCCTCTTACGGCGCCATCGCCATCATGTTTGTCGTGCACCTGCTGCTGGTGAGCATGGTCGGCATCAACCCGCTGCGCTTCCTCAAGAAGATCACTCCGGTGCTGGCGTTTGCCTTCACCTCGCGCACCAGCGCGGGCTCCATCCCGATGAACGTGCAGACTCAGACCAAGTCGCTGGGTATTCCTGAGGGGATCGCCAACTTCGCTGCCTCCTTCGGTTCCACCATCGGCCAGAACGGCTGTGCCGGTATCTATCCGGCCATGCTGGCCGTGATGATTGCCCCGACCGTCGGGGTTAACCCGATGGATCCCGGTTTTATCATGACCCTGATCGCCATCATCACCGTCAGCTCCTTCGGGGTGGCCGGGATTGGCGGTGGCGCCACCTTTGCCGCGCTGATCGTGCTCTCCGCGCTGGACTTCCCGGTGGCGCTGGCCGGTCTGCTCATCTCCATCGAGCCGCTGATCGACATGGGTCGTACCGCGCTGAACGTCTCCGGCTCCATCACCGCAGGGACGGTCACCAGCCGCCTGATGGGCGAGACCGACATGCATGTGTTCAACAGCGATCACGAAGTGAGTCTGGACGGCGAAGAGTCCACCGTCTGATTTGCGTCGGTTGATCTGCTCGTGGAAAGGGGTGACTCTTTCCCGTCAGAGACCGCAGGGAGGGCATGCCCTCCCTGCGCCATTGAGAGGAAAAACAATGAGAATTCTGATCATCGGTGGCGAAGCCGCCGGTATGAGCGCGGCGGCCAAGGCGCGCCGTCTGGCCAAAGATGCCGAAATCGTGGTGTATGAGGCCTCCGAGGTGATCTCTTTCGGTGCCTGCGGCCTGCCTTACTTCGTCGGTGACGAGTTTCAGGAGCCCGGCTACATGGCCGAGTTCACCCCCGAGCAGTTCGCCGCCAAGGGGATCGAGGTCAAGATTGGCCATCGGGTGCTGAGCGTCGATGCAACTGCCCAGACTCTGGAGGTGGAGCACAACGGCGACACCTTCACCGATCGCTACGATCGCCTGATGATTGCCACCGGTGCCCGCGAAGTGATGCCCCCCATCCCCGGTCTGCAGCAGCAAGGGGTATTCGGTCTGCGCCGGATGGCCGACGGACTGGCGCTCAAAGCTGCGGTGCAAGACAAGCATAATCGCCGCGCCGTGGTGATTGGCTCCGGCTTTATCGGGCTGGAAGTGGTCGAGGCGCTGGTCCATCAGGGTAAAGAGGTGCGCCTGATCGAGCTGGCGGAGCGGGTCATCCCCGATGCGTTTGATGGCGAGATCACTCAGCACATCGAAACCGAACTGCGCGAGCAGGGGGTCTCTCTCCATCTGGGTGAGCGAGTTGAAGCGCTGCTGGGGGATGGCCGGGTGACCGGCGTGCGAACCAGCCATGGCGAGTACGAGGCCGATATTGTGGTGGTCTGCACCGGGGTCAAGCCCAACACCGAGTTTCTGGCCGATACCGGCATCGAGCGGCTCGGCAACGGCGCCATCAAGGTGGATCGTCAGGGGCGCAGCTCGCTCGCCAACGTCTGGTCAGCCGGTGACTGTGCCAGCGTCTGGCACAGCGTGAAGCAGCAGCAGGTCTATGTGCCGCTCGCCACCATCGCCAACAAGCTGGGGCGCATGGTGGGCGAGAACCTGGCCGGGGCCGAGCAGGAGTTCCCGGGTACCCTCGGTTCTGCGGCGCTCAAGGTGCTGGGGCTGGAGGCGGGCCGTACCGGCCTCTCCGAGCAGGAAGCCAAGGCGATGGGTATCGACTATCGCACCGTGGTGATCAAGGACAAGTGCCACACCAACTACTGCCCGGGTCAGTCCGACATTCACGTCAAACTGGTCTATGAGGCGGGCAGCAAGCGGCTGCTGGGTGGTCAGATCCTCGGTCGCAAGGGGGCGGTCCACCGCATCGACGCGCTGGCAGTGGCCATCACCATGGGAGTGACCACCGAGCAGCTCGGCATGCTGGACTTTGCCTACGCGCCGCCCTTCTCCCGCACCTGGGATGCCCTGAACGTGGCGGGTAATGTCGCGAAGTAAGCGTTGCGATGACGGACGGCGCTGGGAAGGCGCCGTTACGTTGCCCCAGCTCTGCAGAGCAATCTGCGGGTAACAGCTGAGGGTAAATTGCAGCGATAAAAAAACCGATGCCAAGGCATCGGTTTTTTGTTACCGGTTTATCCGTATCACTCAGCCACGGCCGAGGCGGTTCTCCGGGTAGTTCTTGGCCAGCACTTCGCGGGCATGCTTGGCCAACTGCGGCATCTTCAGAGCGTCGTAAGACTCGACCATGATCTCCAGCGCCTTCTCGGTTTCGGCTGTGTCGGGGTAGGTTTCGACAATCAGCTTGGCCCGGTTGGCGGCAGCGACCAGTGCATCACGCTTCACGTAATACTCGGCCACGCTCAGGTCATATCGGGCCAGACGATTCTTCAGGCCAATCATGCGGGCGCGGGCATCGGCGGCATAGACGCTGTTGGGGTAGTTCTGCAACAGGGTCTTGAAATCCTGGAATGCCTGACGGGCATAAGCCGGGTCTTTGTCGTCACGACCGATGCCGAACAGGCTCTGGAAGAAGTTGTAATCCGCCGCCATGTTGGTCAGGCCGCGCATATAGAAGACGTAATCGATATTTTTATGCGCCGGATTGAGGCGGATAAAACGGTCGATATTGGCGATCGCCTGAGCGGTGTCATCCTGCTTGTAGTAGGCATAGATGAGGTCAAGCTGCACCTGGTTGGAGTAGGCGCCGAACGGGTAGCGAGAGTCCAAAGCCTCCAGCAATTCAGTGGCTTGCACGTAATTGCCAACGTCCAGTTTGAGGCGTGCTTTCTGGTACAGGGTCTCCGGCGGTTCGTCGGGTACCTTGGGTTTGGTGCTGGAACAGCCTGTGATCAAGGTAGCGACCAAGGCGAGCGACATCAGCAGGTGAGACTTCTTTCCCATCAACAACATCCGGTCCATTTCCACGAAATTGGCAAAGTATCCGTTATGCTTGGCTAAAAGAAAAGCTAGAATACCCGGATTATTTCGAATTGATACCCCCCGCTCAAGAGACCATACATGAGCCAGCATATTGAACTGACAGGCGAATTCCAGGATCACCAATTCGGGCAGCGACTCGACCAGGCCCTGGCCGAATTGTTTCCAGACTACTCCCGCACCCGCATCAAGGAGTGGATTTTACAGGACAGAGTGACCCTGGACGGTCAGGTTGCCAACACCCCGCGCGAGAAAATTCTGGCCGGGCAACAGGTGCATGTGAATGTCGAGCTGGAAGCCGATACCCGCTGGGATGCCCAGGAGATCGAGCTCAACATCGTTTATGAAGATGAACACATTCTGGTGATCGACAAACCGGCCGGACTGGTGGTTCACCCGGGCGCAGGCACGCCCGATGGCACCATCCTCAACGCCCTGCTGCACCGCTACCCCGGCATTGCCGAGGTGCCCCGTGCCGGTATCGTGCACCGTCTGGATAAAGACACCACAGGTCTGATGGTGGTTGCCAAGACCGTTCCTGCCCAGACCCATCTGGTGGAAGCGTTGCAGGCGCGCCAGATCACCCGTGAGTACGAAGCGATCGCCATCGGTCACATGACCGCAGGTGGCACCGTCGATGCGCCCATCGGCCGTCACCCGACCCAGCGTACCCACATGGCCGTGGTGCCCAATGGCCGCCCCTCTGTGACCCACTACCGGGTTCACGAGAAGTTCCGTGGCCACACCCGTCTGCGTCTGCGTCTGGAGACCGGCCGTACCCACCAGATCCGTGTCCACATGGCGCACATCAAACACCCGCTGGTGGGTGATCCCGCTTACGGTGGCCGTCTGCGCCCGCTGCGCAACGCGACCCCCGAGCTGACCCAGGCACTGCGCAACTTCAACCGTCAGGCGCTGCATGCCACCATGCTGCAACTGGCTCACCCCATCACGGGGGAAGTGATGCAGTGGCACTCAGCTACACCGCAAGACATGGTGGAGCTGATGGAAGTGCTGCGCGCGGATACTCTCGCCAATCCGGATGATTTAGTCTGGAACTGATGCGATAGGGCCTGCAGCGTCGGTTTCTGGCGTCATCCGGCCCGAACAGATGCCAAACGGGGTTCCCTTGCAGGAGCCCCGTTTTTATATCGGTGAATTGAAGGAGTCACAGATGAAATGGATCGAACCCGACTGGCCAGCCCCGGCGTGTGTCAGGGCGTTGTCGACCACCCGGGATGGCGGCGTCAGTGAAGGGGTCTTTACCGGTCTCAATCTGGGCGCCCATGTGGGTGACGAACCGGCGCGAGTCGAGGCTAACCGGGCCCGGCTGCAGCAGGTGGCCGCCATCCCGGGGCCCCTCAACTGGCTCAATCAGGTGCATGGCACCGTGGTCCATCCGGTCAGCAGCCATTATCTGCAAGCACCGGATGCCGATGCCGCCTGCGCCCATGAGGCGGATCAGGCCTGCATCGTGATGACCGCCGACTGTCTGCCAGTGTTGTTTTGCGATCGGGCAGGTACCGTGGTCGCAGCGGCCCACGCAGGCTGGCGTGGACTGAAAGAGGGCGTGCTGGAGGCGAGCATCGCCGCCATGGGCTGCGAGCCGGGCGAGGTCCTGGCCTGGATGGGCCCGGCCATTGGCCCCACTGCATTTGAAGTGGGGGGAGAGGTGCGCGAGGCCTTTATGGCTGAGCAGGCTGAAGCGGTCGCGGCTTTCGTGCCTTCCGCCAACGACGGCAAATGGTTGGCGGATATCTACCAGCTGGCGCGGTTGCGCCTCGCCCGTGCCGGCGTTACCGCCGTCTATGGCGGCGACTACTGCACCTTCGGCGATAGCGAGCAGTTCTACTCTTATCGTCGCGACGGCCAGACCGGCCGTATGGCCTCTCTCATCTGGTTGGCCCGCTAAGCAATCACCCGCCAAGTAATAGCCCGTCTCTCTCAAGAACCGATCTGTATGAGAGAGGCGGGGATCCTGTTCTTGTCCCGTCTTGCAGAAAAAATAACCAGCCCATGCCCTTGAAATAGCCCGTACGGGCCTCATCTTTCATCTCAGAAAGTTATGTTGTTTGCCGCGCAAGCGGCGTCTGCCTGTTTGAAGGGGGAGTGCAATGCGCCTCGATCGCCTTACCAGCAAATTCCAGATTGCTATTTCCGATGCCCAGTCTCTTGCGCTGGGTCGTGACCACCAATTCATCGAACCCGTTCACCTGATGACCGCGTTGGTCAATCAGGATGGCGGCTCTATCCGTCCGTTGCTCACCCTGACCGGGATGGATATCAACGCCCTGCGCTCCCGTCTCGGTGAGGAGCTGGATCGCCTGCCGCGCGTGAGCGGTGTGGAAGGGGACGTGCAGCTCTCCAACGGCCTCGGCCGCCTGCTCAACGTCTGCGACAAACTGGCCCAGCAGCGCAAGGATCAGTTCATCTCCTCCGAACTGTTCGTGCTGGCTGCCCTCGACGACAAGGGAACGCTGGGTGAGCTGCTGCGCGCCCAGGGGCTGACCAAGGAGAAACTCGAAGCGGCCATCGACAAGGTGCGTGGCGGCAAGAAGGTGGAGGATGCCAACGCCGAGGAGAACCGTCAGGCGCTGGAGAAGTACACCATCGATCTGACCGAGCGGGCCGAAATCGGCAAGCTCGACCCGGTGATCGGCCGCGATGACGAGATCCGCCGTACCATTCAGGTGCTGCAACGCCGTACCAAGAACAACCCTGTGCTGATCGGTGCTCCCGGTGTCGGTAAAACCGCCATCGTCGAGGGGCTGGCCCAGCGCATCATCAACGGCGAAGTGCCGGAGGGGCTCAAGAACAAGCGGGTGCTGTCGCTGGACATGGGGGCGCTGGTGGCCGGTGCCAAGTATCGCGGCGAGTTTGAAGAGCGGCTCAAGGCTGTACTGACCGATCTCGCCAAGGAGGAGGGCAATGTCATCCTCTTTATCGACGAGTTGCACACCATGGTCGGCGCCGGCAAGGGCGAAGGGGCCATGGACGCGGGCAACATGCTGAAACCTGCGCTGGCCCGTGGCGACCTGCACTGCGTCGGCGCCACCACCCTGGATGAGTACCGTCAGTACATCGAGAAAGATGCCGCGCTGGAGCGCCGTTTCCAGAAGGTGCTGGTGGAAGAGCCGAGCGTGGAGGACACCATCGCCATTCTGCGCGGCCTGAAAGAGCGTTACGAGCTGCACCACCATGTGCAGATCACCGATCCTGCCATCGTGGCGGCGGCCCAGCTGTCCCACCGCTACATTGCGGATCGCCAGCTGCCGGACAAGGCCATCGATCTCATCGACGAGGCGGCGGCCAGCATCCGGTTGCAGATCGACTCCAAGCCGGAGGCGCTCGATCGCCTCGAGCGGCGCATCATCCAGCTCAAGCTGGAGCAGCAGGCGCTGATGAAGGAGGACGATGACGCCAGCCGCAAGCGTCTGGAGCTGATCAATCAGGAGATTGGCGAAAAAGATCGGGAATACAACGAGCTGGACGAAGTGTGGAAGGCCGAGAAAGCCGCCCTTGCCGGCACCCAGCATATCAAGGCGGCCCTGGAGCAGGCCCGTCAGGATCTCGATGTGGCGCGCCGCGCAGGTGACCTGGGCCGGATGTCCGAGCTGCAGTACGGCCGCATTCCGGAGCTGGAGAAACAGCTGGATCTCGCCACTCAAGCCGAGATGCAGGAGACCAGTCTGCTGCGCAACCGGGTCACCGACGTGGAGATTGCAGACGTGCTGGCCCGCTGGACCGGTATTCCGGTCGCCCGCATGCTGGAAGGGGAACGCGACAAGCTGCTGCGGATGGAAGAGCAGCTGCACAGCCGGGTGATTGGTCAGGAAGAGGCGGTTGATGCGGTCTCCAACGCCATTCGTCGCTCCCGTGCCGGTCTCTCCGACCCTAACCGCCCCATCGGCTCCTTCCTGTTCCTGGGGCCCACCGGGGTGGGCAAGACCGAGCTGTGCAAGGCGCTGGCCGAGTTCCTGTTCGATACCCAGGATGCCATGGTGCGGATCGATATGTCCGAGTTCATGGAGAAACACAGCGTGGCCCGTCTGGTGGGGGCGCCTCCCGGATACGTGGGTTATGAAGAGGGTGGTTATCTGACCGAGGCGGTGCGCCGTCGTCCCTACTCGGTGATCCTGCTGGACGAGGTGGAGAAGGCGCATCCCGATGTGTTCAACATCCTGTTGCAGGTGCTTGATGATGGCCGCCTGACCGATGGTCAGGGTCGGACCGTCGATTTCCGCAACTCGGTGGTGATCATGACCTCCAACCTCGGGTCGGATCTGATTCAGGAGCACCACTCCGAGAAGGATTACGACGAGATGAAGGCCATGCTGATGGATGTGCTGACCCGCAGTTTCCGGCCGGAGTTTATCAACCGGATCGACGAGACGGTGGTGTTCCATCCCCTCGGCGAGGATCACATCAAGTCCATCGCCCGCATCCAGCTCAAGAGCCTGATGGGGCGACTGGAGGCTCAGGGCTACGAGGTGGAGGTGAGCGAAGCGCTGCTCGAGAAGCTGGTGCATGCCGGGTTCGACCCCGTCTATGGGGCGCGTCCCCTCAAGCGGGCGATCCAGCAGAAGGTGGAGAACCCGCTGGCGCAGGCGCTGCTCTCCGGCCGCATCATGCCGGGCAAAAAACTGCTGCTGGGGGCCGACAGCAACGGCCTGACCATGACCCAGTAACCAGTCTCGTATCGATGTTTGCAACGCCAGCCCTCGGGCTGGCGTTGTCATATCTGGTGGCAGGGACTCGGGCGCAAAAAAAAACGGCAATCCGAAGATTGCCGGGAGGAATGTAGTGACGCGACCTGACGTGGGTTGAGCGGGTCGCAGGGGCAAGCCCCCGATTGCGAAGCGCGGCCACTGCTGGCCTCGCTTCTTACAGCCTGCCGAGGATGCGCTCGCTCAACCCCGACGGCCACCTGCCTGTTGCCATGCCAGCTGCGATGGCGCCGGCATGGCCTTCATTCGTTACAGCATGCCTTGCACGGCAGCTTTCATCTCGGCTGGCCAGACGCCGACCTGCACCTGACCGATGTGCTCTTTTTGCAGCAGCAACATGGCCAGACGGGATTGGCCGATGCCGCCGCCGATGGTCTGCGGCATCCGTGCGGCCAGCAGGTCCTGATGCCAGTCGTACTGCAGGCGATCCTCGTCGCCTGTGATGGCCAGCTGGCGGCGCAGCGCCTCGGCATCGACCCGGATCCCCATGGAGGAGATCTCGAAGCTGTCTTGCAGCACAGGGTTCCACACCAGAATGTCACCGTTCAGACCTGCCAGACCCAGCTCGTTGTGGCTGCTCCAGTCGTCATAGTCCGGGGCGCGCACATCGTGACGCTCACCGTGGGAGAGGGCACCGCCGATGCCGATCAGGAACACGGCCCCCAGCTCTTTGGCGATGGCACGCTCGCGCCCCTTGGCATCGAGGTCCGGGTAACGGGCCAGCAGCTCTTCGCTGTGCAGGAACTGGATCTCGGCTGGCAGGAAGGGGGTCAGCTCATGTTCGGCGCAGACTGCGCGCTCGGTGGCCTTGATGGCGGCCCAGATGCCGCGCACGGTTTCCTGCAGATAGGCCAGATCGCGGCGCTCGCTCGGCATCACCTTCTCCCAGTCCCACTGATCCACGTAGACGGAGTGGATGGGGGTGAGCTTGTCTTCATCCGGACGCAACGCCTTCATGTGGGTGTAGATCCCTTCACCCGGGCCGAAGCCGAAGCGACCGAGAGTCTGGCGCTTCCATTTGGCCAGTGAGTGCACCACTTCGTAGCTGTGCTCCGGCAGGGTCTTCACCTTGACCTGCACTGCATTCTCGTGGCCAGAGAGGTTGTCCTGAGTGCCATCACCGACCCGGCTCAGGATGGGGGCTTGTACCTCCATCAGACCCAGTTGCTGGGCGAGTTGGCGGGAGAACATCTCTTTGACGAAGCTGATCTGCTGTTGGCTGCGAATGTAGTGCTGTTTCATGCTGAATTCCTGTTTCAAACCCCGTTGGATGTGGTGATTCTTCAACGGATTGCTAACTAAATTCAATATTCGATAATAGAAATAGGCTTTGTGTATTTTTTTCTTCAAAATAAGGGTGTTTTTAATGATGTATCGCTAACGGGAGGGCAAAAAAATGCCGGAAAATTACCGGATCGATAATCTCGATCAGGCCATCCTCACCGCTCTGATGGAGAATGCGCGGATCCCTTACGCCGAACTTGCGAAACAACTGGCGGTCAGCCCGGGCACCATCCATGTGCGGGTGGAGAAGATGAAACAGGCGGGGATCATCGAGGGGACGCGGGTGCAGGTTAACCCCAAGAAGCTGGGTTACGACGTCTGCTGCTTTATCGGGATCAATCTGAAGAGTGCCAAGGATTACCCCTCGGCGCTGGCCAAGCTGCAGGCGCTGGACGAGGTGGTGGAGGCTTACTACACCACCGGCCACTACAGCATCTTCATGAAGGTGATGACCCGCTCCATCGACGAGCTGCAAATAGTGCTGATCAACAAGATCCAGACCATCGACGAGATCCAGTCCACTGAAACCCTGATCTCGTTGCAGAATCCGATCCTGCGGGACGTGAAGCCTTGAGGTGGGTTGTATAAGGGGTAGGGTGTAGAGATCCATCTCCCGTGCGAAACCCTGACCCCCTGATCAGGGTTCGATATAGGGGATGGCGTACTTGTCGTAGAGGGCCTTGAGGCTGCCGTTGCGCTTCATGCGCAGCAGTTCGGCATCGTAGGCCGCCATCAGGGCGGGGGTCTGTGCATCCGCTCGTGCGCGGGCCCAGGTGTTGAAGTAGGGGCTGCTCTTGAGCGGTTTGGGCAGGTAATCGATCTTTCCCGTCAGCCCCTCCTCCTTGATTTGGGTGAAGGCGGTGACCAGCGGCATGGGCACGGCATCGATCCGTCCGGCCAGCAGTTTGCGCAGTTGCAGCTGGTTCATGGTGATCTCCTGAAACTGATAGGCCGGGTCGGCCATGGCCGCTGCCAGTTCAGGGGTATAGGAGAAATCCTTGGTCACGCCGATGCGCCAGGGTTTGAGATCGGCCAGCGTTTCGTAGCGGATCTTCGTCAGGTCCGCCTTGCGCACGAAGAAGTGCCAGCTGTGGCGAAGATGAGCCTGTTGGGGATAGATGAGATAACTCTCCCGCTCTGCCTTGTAGGAGTGGGTCATCACCAGATCGCAGGCGCCTGTTTCGGCGTTGCGGGTGAGGCGGGCACCGGAGTCGGCCAGCTCGATCCGAAAGGGCGTCTCCAGCTTGTCGAAGATGGCGGTGACGATGTCTATATCGAGCCCGCGGGGTTTCTGATCGGCATCGAGATACTTGAGCGGGGGCTCCATGGTGCCGCAGATCACCAGCTCTTTGGCGGGCAATCCGAGTGGAAACAGCAACCAAAACAGGGGGATCACACGCAAACTACGTCTCCTGAGCCCGTTTGAAGATATTCCAAGACCTGATTCCAGTATATTGGATGGCACCTGATCCGTTAGAAGCGACTGTTTATGGCAAATCCTGAAATCGAGAGCCCGCTGGACGGGATCGACAAGTTGACCGTCTCGCTCTACCGCCTTGGCTTGAGTGCGGCAGCCTTGTTGCTGCTTTGCCGCGGTGCGGCGCTGCTGAGCGGGATGGCATTGCTCCCGTCGGCACAATGGTTGATGTCGCTGGCAGTGGCAAGCGCAATCTGCGGCTTCTCGCTGCATATCTACGACAAGCGGATTCGCCTGATTCTTCAGGGTTTTGGTTGGGGTGCACTGGCCCTGGCAGCGGTGGGGGCACCAGATGCGCTGGTGCTGGGCGCGGCCTTGGCGACCCTCTCCGGGCTGGCGTTCAAGGAGCAGTTTTGCTTCGCTATTCCCGGCATCAAGCTGGTGCCCGTATTGCTGCCGGCATTATGGCTGCTGGAGTGGTTGCGGGTGGAGTGGGCCGCCGCACTGGTGGCGCTGGTCTGCGGCGCCCTGTTGACCTTGCTGGCGCTGGCCAAGTGGCGGATGCCCCTGCACTTCGATATCGGTGACAAGGGGCGTTACCAGATCTAGGTCTGCTGGCACACCTTCATCTGCTGGTTGAGGGCCTGCATCACCTGACGGCGGCTGATGATGCCGATCACCTTGCCCTGTTGCAGCACCGGGTAGATCTTGGGCTTGGCATCGGCCATCTGGCGAGCCAGATCCAGAATGCTCTCATCCGGCCCGACCGAGAGGGGCGAACGGTTCATCAGATCCTCCACCCGGGTGCGGGTATCGCAGTGGTAGCTGCCGGTGAGCAGGCTGGGGATGCAATCTTGTTCGGAAAGAAAGCCGATCAGCCGTTTCTGCTCATCCAGCACCGGCAGGCCGCCAAGACCCGATTGATGCAGGCGATCCAGCGCTTCTGCCAGGCCGAGTCCAGCAGTGAGGGAGTGGGTCAGGCGACCCATGTGGTGGTGTACTTTCAGCATGGTGGTGACTCCGCAAGAGGGGATGTCGCCACTATGACGCGGGCGAGTGGCCCGTGACCAATGGCTTGTGCCGCAGGGATTGATAGGCACAAGCCATCGGCGGTGATCCGCTGGCAGGCGGGCTTCGTTCATGCAAGACCATGAAAGGGAAAGGAGATCGTATGCGTGCATTGGTTACGGGCTGCGGCCGTCGACTCGGATTTTATCTCTGTGAACAGCTGGTGGCGGCGGGTTGGCTGGTGACGGGCAGCTATCGCAGCGAGCGGCCGGAGCTGGCCACGCTGGCGGCACTGGGGGTCGAGCTGGTGCAGGCGGATTTTGGTCGGGAAGAGGACGTTGGCAAGCTGATCGATGTGCTGGCGACCCATCAGGATCTGACGCTGGTGATCCACAACGCCTCGGCCTTCGAGCCGCAGGCAACTGATCCGGCGGCGCAACTGGCCCAGTTCGAACTGTTCTACCGGGTACACATGGCGGCCCCCTTCCAGCTAAATCGGGCGCTGGCCCCCCAGCTTGCCAGCAATCCCAACGCCAGCATCATTCATATCACCGATATCTATATCCATGCCCCGGCCCCCCGTTTTGCCAGCTATGTGGCGACCAAGGCAGGGGCCCATTCGCTGGCCATGAGCTTTGCCCGGGAGCTGGCGCCTGCGGTGCGAGTCAACACCATAGAGCCGGGGCCGATCCTGTTTCTCGACGAGCATGACGAGGCATGGCGCCAGCAGGTGTTGGCGAATACACCGCTGGCGCGGGAGGGAGGGCTTGAGCCCATCTGGCAGGCGGTGCAGTTACTGATGGGGAACAGTTATATGACGGGGGCCAGCATCAAGGTGGATGGCGGGCGCGCGCTGGCCACCCTCTGAGGGGTTGCCGAGCATCTGCGGCCCCAGCCCGACCTGCCGGGTCAGCAAGCCCTTGCCGGGTTTGAGCTTGCCCGACGGGGCGGGGAGCGTCACTTGCAGCGCCACCTTGGGGTCATGCACCTCGCCATGGCCATAGAGCTCGGCCAGCAGCTCCGCCAGATAGGAATCGACCTCTGCCGAGGCAAAGTCACCGCTCCTGTTGCTGGCCAGAATATCGATGTCGAGCGGCCGGTCGTGCACCTTGCAGAGCGGATCGCTGCGATCCCGGCCGTGAGCTACCTCGAGGGCGACAAAGTGCTGCTTGAGGCGGGCGGCATCGAGCGGGCTCTCCACCACCAGCAGGCAGTTGAGAAAGTCGTGGCTGGAGCGCATTCCCACCGGCTTGGTGCGGATCACCGAACTCAGCCGCAGGGGGCCGACGTTCGCAAGCAGCTCGGCCAGCACCCGGCTGACATGGATGTGCGGGTCAAGATTGGAACCAATGCTACACAGATAGAACATGCTCACCTTCCCGGGGTTGGGCTCATCTGAAATGTATACGCAGCTCACGGTTATCGGATTAACTATGGCTTAACATTGTCTTATCTATTGTGATCCGGCACTGATTGGCAGAAAGGAGGTTTGCATGAGTGTGGAGCTGAAATGGGCGCTGTTGACCGCCTCGGGCGCGCTGGCGATGATCATGATTATCTGTCTGGCCTCTGTCGCGTTGGCGTGAATCACCACAATCCAGATAATACAAACCGGCCTGTTGGCCGGTTTTGTTTTTTGGGGCGGTGCGGCTATGCTGGCGCACCGGTGAGAATGCAAGAGAAGAGATGATGACCAAGGTTCGCCCACGCTCCCTGCTGCAGGTGGTATTGATGGGGTTTGTGCTGGTATTGATGCCGCTGGGCGGCATGATCTGGCACAACAGCACCTCTCTTGCCCACCTCAGTCAGCTCACCAGCGACGAGATGGAACGGGCGGTCAAGGATACCCGCCGCGCCACCCTGCTGACGGCGCAAGCCATCGATATCGAACGCACCTTGCGCCGCTTCGCGGTGCTGGGGGATCGCCGCAGTCTCACCAGCTACCAGCAGCAACTCGATGGTTATCGGGTGTTGCTGGCGGAACACCGCAACTCCATCACCGACGGCCAGCTCTACAGCGGGCTCGATCAGGGGCTGGCCTGGCTCGACAGCCTGCAGGATGCCGCGTTGGCCCGGGCGGCGGTAGCGGGGGACAAGCTGGAGCAGTTCAACGATGCCAACAAGCAGCTCGAAATAGTCACCCGCAGCCGGGTTGACGAACACATGGATCGGGTGCAGCTCACCATCGCCGGACTGACCAGCGAGCTCTGGTGGGTGAGCGGAGCTGTGGCGGCGCTCAGCCTGCTGATGGTCTTTATCTTCACCTACCTCATCATCCACCCGGTACGACAGATTGAGTCGCGCATCTTGAGTCTGGGTGCCGGGGTCGAACCCGATCCCAAGCCGGTTGACGGCCCTGCCGAGCTGGTATTACTGGGGGAGCGGATCGTCTGGCTGCACGACAAACTCAAGGAGCTGGAGTTGCAGAAATACCAGTTCCTGCGCCATGTATCCCATGAACTGAAGACCCCGCTGGCGGTGCTGCGGGAGGGGACGGATCTGCTCTGCGAGCAGCTGGTCGGGCCTTTGACGCCGGATCAGCTGGAGATCTGCCAGATGCTCGACGAGAACAGTCGGCGCCTGCAGACCCTGATCGAGCGGCTGCTCGACTTCAACCGGCTCAGTCAGCAGGAGGCCTTCGAACTGGAGCCCGTCCCCCTGCTGCCGATGTTGTCGGAACTTTCTGCCGAGTACCGGCTTGCATTGGAGTCCAAGCAGATCCGTGTACACTTGCCGACCGTGCCGGTTACCCTGTGGGCGGAGCCCTACCGGCTACGACTGATCCTCGATAACCTCTTCTCCAACGCCGTCAGTTACGGCGCCAGCGGGGGCAATATCTGGATCAGGGCAGGGCAGGATGAACAGATAAGCTGGCTGGAAGTGGCCAACGAGGGGCCCAAGATCCCCGTGGCCGATCAGCAACGCATTTTTGAACCCTTCGAGCAGGGCAGCACTGTGCGGCAAGGTCTCTTGAAAGGCTCGGGCATGGGCCTCTCCATCGCCCGCGAGTCTGCCAACAGCCTGGGGGGGGAACTGGTTCTGGTAGAGGATGAACAGGCTGATGTCTGTTTCAGGTTGACGTTGAAATGAGGACTATGAAGATACAACGCGTATTTCCAGCTCTGATGGCAGGGCTGCTCGCGGGTTGCTCCTTGCTGCCGCAACAGGCACAGCGGGAGTCCTCCGATATCGCTTTTGCCAAGCGGATGGAGTTTGCCAACAAGGAGATGCAGGTGCGTCTGCAATACTCCGACTGGCTGCTGGCCAGTCACCCCCAGCAACGGGTGCAGGAGCGTCAGCGTCTGAAAGGGGCCGACGATCTGGAGAGCCGGGTCAGTCTGGCCATGGTGGACTCCCACCCCGCCGAATCTGTGGCCAATCGCACCGCCGGTCTGGCGCGCCTGAAGCAGATGCTGCCCGAACTGGGTCTCGATGCGCAGGCCTTTTTACGTAGCTGGATCGCCCTCGGCGAGCAGCTGCTGGCTCGCGACAGCCGTCGCGATGACCAGAGTCAGGAGATCCAGCGGCTGCGCCGCCAGATCGAGCAGCTGACCGCTATCGACGACCAGCTCAACCAGCGCAAGCTGAACGAGAATCGTGAGGTAATACCATGAGCCGGATCCTGTTGGTGGATGACGACGTCAGCCTGCTCAAACTGATGAGCATGCGGCTGCGCAGTCAGGGTTATGAAGTGGATACCGCCGACAGTGCGGAAGGGGCTCTCGACCGGTTGCGTCAGCAACGGGCCGATCTGGTGCTGAGCGATCTGCGGATGGCCGGCATGGACGGTCTGGCGCTGTTCGAGCGGATCCAGGCCCAGTGGCTGGGTTTGCCGGTGATCATCATGACCGCCCACGGCACCATCCCGGACGCCATTCAGGCGACCCGCTCCGGGGTCTTCAGCTTTCTGACCAAACCCATCAACAAGGATGAGCTGTTCGCAACCATCGAACATGCGCTGAGTCTGACGCGGCCGAAACAGCAGCAGGAGTGGCAGTCGCTGATCCTGACCCGCAATCCCCAGCTGGAACAGCTGCTGATCCAGGCCCATAGCATTGCCACCATGGAGGTGCCGGTGCTGATCATGGGGCCGTCAGGCTCCGGCAAGGGGGCGATGGCGCAGGCGCTGCATCAGGCCAGCCAGCGGCGCGACAAGCCGCTTCATACCATCAACTGCGCCGCCATTCCGTGGGCGTCACTCGACTTGCAGCTGTTTGGTGAAGATGGCCAGTCCGGTCTGTTCGAGCAGGCCAAGGGGGCGACCCTGTTTCTCGACGAGATTGGCAGCCTCTCCGAATCCCTGCAGGCCAAGCTGCTGCAGGTGATGGAGGAGTATGGTCAGGGCACGCCGGAGGTGCGGGTGCTCAGCTCCAGCCATCAGGATCTGGTCAAGGCGATGGAGGAGGGGCGCTTTCGGGAAGATCTCTTCTACCGTCTCAACGTCGCCAATATCACCTTGCCGTCTCTCAGTGCCCGCAGCGAGGATATCCCCCTGCTGGCCCGTCAGGCGCTCGATGACTACCGCAGCCGCCACAGCGACTGCGCCGCCATGGGTTTTTCGCCCGAGTCGCTGGCGATGCTGGCGGCCGCTGCCTGGCCCGGCAACGTGCGCCAGCTCTGCAATGTGGTGGAGCAGCTCGCCAGCCTCTGTTGCAGCCCGGTGATCGGGGTCTCCATGGTGGAGTCCGCCCTGAGTGGCGGCGGTGGTGGCATCCCCTCGTTCAACGAGGCGCGGGCCGAATTCGAGAAGGAGTATCTGATCCGTTTGCTGCGCACCACCGAGGGCAATGTGACCCTGGCGGCCAACATGGCGGGCAGAAACCGTACCGATTTCTACAAGTTATTGAATCGGCACGGTATTGAAGCAGCAAACTTCAAATCGAAGGGATAAATCAGGCGGGATCAACCACCGCCGGAGCGGCATCGGCTTTTTGAGTTTTATGGGAGAGCCAGAGGCCGCTCGCCTTCATCAGGTAACCGAACAAGGCGCCAATGATGAGAGAGGGCAGGATCAGCCGCCATTCGCCAGCCGCCCCGAAGGTGGCACAGCAACCGGCAAAGGTGCCGGGAATGTAGCCGAGCCACTGCTGCTTGGCCTGTACGCACATCAGGGTTGCGACCACCCCCGTCATCACATAACCCGCCACACCCGCTCCCCACAGACTGTCGCCATGGATCAGCAGCAGTGCCCACAGCATGCCGCTGGTGTTGCAGAAGATGGTCTGCAACAGCGCCTTGTAGCCACCGCTTGACGCGAAATAGCTGGTGCAGCCGAGAAAGCCGACCCAGGAGATAAGGCCGAACGCGACGGCAGTCCAGCCCCAGACGGCGGATAGAATTCCAGTGGTGATGGCGATGGCGATCAGTGGGCTCATGGGGCGACTCTTCAGTTGGCTTCGCAAAATGGGCAGCCTACCCCCGGCAATCGGGGCGGCAAGCGGGGGCCGAATTGTGTGTGATCTTCATCACCCTTTTCAACTCAGGAATACGCTTGCGCTCGCGAAAAAAATTCATTGGTGACCGGCCTGACAGTCGGCCATAGTTAGAGGCCCTGTCCTGCTCATGGAGTGAGTCTGATGGCGCCAAATGTGATCGTTCCCCTGCTGGTGTTCGTAGTCCTGTTTCTGGTCGGCACCATGGCCAAGGCACTGCCCCTGCACCACATGATGTAAATCTGTGTGAAATAAAAATCTGCCGGGGCGGGTCTTATCCATACTGCCTCACTCAGCCCCGGGAGTTTTTCATGTTGATCAAGCGTCGTACCGCCCACCCTCTCACCGAACAGGATGTCACCCCGGAAGCCGTCTATCAGGACCGCCGCCTTATTCTCAAGGGGCTGGGTCTGGGCGCGGCCACCCTGGCGTTTCCCACTCAGGCCGGAGTGCTCGACCTGCTGCGCGGCAAAGAGGATGCTCCCCAGTTAGCCACCAAACCGCTCAACAGCAAGCCTGCCGATCGCCCGGCCAATCTGGTGCTGACACCGGAAGAGAAGGCCACCAGTTACAACAACTTCTATGAGCTGGGCACCGACAAGTCCGACCCGGCTCGCAACGGCCATTACCTCAAGCCCGAACCCTGGACCCTCAAGGTGGAGGGGGAGGTGGCCAAGCCTTTTACCCTCGATGTGTGGGACCTCATCAACAAGAGCGAGCTGGAGGAGCGGATCTACCGGCTGCGCTGCGTTGAAGCCTGGTCCATGGTACTGCCCTGGAACGGCATCTCGCTGGCAGAGATCATCCGCCGGGCCGAGCCCACCAGTCGTGCCAAGTTTGTCGCCTTCGAGACCCTGTTTGATCCGAAACAGCTGCCGGGTCAGGCTTCCAGTCTGGGGGGCGGCATCGAGTATCCCTATGTGGAGGGGTTGCGTATCGACGAGGCGATGCACCCTCTCTCTTTCCTTGCGATGGGGCTCTATGGCAAGACCCTGCCCGCCCAGAATGGCGCGCCGATCCGCTTGGTAGTGCCGTGGAAGTACGGTTTCAAGAGCATCAAGAGTATCGTCTCGATCCGGCTGGTAGAGGAGATGCCGCCGACCACCTGGAACCTGCTGGCTCCCAACGAATATGGCTTCTACGCCAACGTCAATCCGCAGGTGGATCATCCGCGCTGGAGTCAGGCAAGCGAGCGTTTCATCGGTGAGGGCGGAGTGTTTGGCGCCAAGCGTCAGCCGACCCTGATGTTCAACGGCTATGGTGACGAAGTCGCCTCGCTCTATCAGGGGATGGATCTGCGCCAATGGTACTGAGATTGAAACCAGCCCATATCAGCGGTTTGCGGGCGCTGGTGCATCTGGGCTCCCTCGGCTTCCTGCTTTGGCTGGTTTTTGCCATTCCGGCAGGTCTGCTGGGGGGGGATCCGGTGCCAGAGCTTATCCACTACCTCGGCAAGGGGGCGCTCAACCTGCTGCTGATCACCCTGCTGGTGTCGCCGCTGGCCAAGCGCTGGCGGCAGGGGCAGCTTATCAAGCTGCGCCGCCCCCTCGGGCTCTGGTGTTTTGCCTGGGCGCTGCTCCACTTCATGGCGTGGCTGGGGCTGGATCTGCAGTTTGACTGGGGGCTGATTGGCGGCGAGCTGGTCAAGCGCAGTTATATCGTGGTGGGGATGGTGGCCCTGTTGCTGCTGGCCGCCCTCAGCATCACCTCGCTGCCCGCATTGCAGCGACGCATGGGCGCCGCATGGCAGAAGCTGCACAACTGGGTCTATGCCATCGCCCTGCTGGTGCCGGTGCATTACTGGTGGTCGCTCAAGAGCGGTTGGGGGGAGCCCCTCATCTACCTGCTGCTGGCCTGCGCCCTGCTCTGGCCGAGACGGGAGAAACTGCTGCGCCCCATGCGGGGGCGCTGGAATGCAAAAGAGGCCTAATCGGCCTCTCGTTGTTTGATCTCGCCGGTGTAGGCATCGACGATGAGATGCACCTTCTGATCCTGGCGATTGAGGGTTTTGACCTCGAATTTGTCCCCTTCCAGCTCCACTTCCCGAATGTCGTGATACCCTTGCGCCAGCAGGAGTTTGACCAGCCCGGCCATGTCGAGACGGCTCTGGGCCGCCCAGCTTGTGGCACTCAACAGGCAAAGGATCAGCAGGAAACTGCGTGGGATCATATTCATTCCGGATTCATGGCTGGCAGACTATAAACGCCATTATGTTAGGTTTTTGGAGATGAATCATCCATGAATAGAGCGCTCCCTCTGCTTGGGTTATTGCTGCCGTTGCTGGCACAGGCGGTCACGCCTGATGAAGCCATGCTGCAGCAAGCTGTCCATGAGGGACGGGTTCGGCCCTTCCATGAAATGATGGAGGTGGCGGCCAGATTGCCGGTGCGGGTGTTGCGGGTGGATCTGGGGGAAGAGGATGGTATCTGGCTCTATGAACTGCGAGTCATCGATCGGGAAAACAGCGTGATCAAGGTAGCCTATCGGGCCGACAACCTTGAGCTGGTGTGGGCCAAGGGCCACCATCTGGAGCGGCTGTTCGAACCGCCAAAGCCCCCGGTCGAGGATGATGAATAACCCCTGTGTGGAAGCCTGTTCATGCGAATTCTGATTGTTGAAGACGAAAAAATTCTGGCTGGCCAGCTGGCCGAACAGCTGCGCCTCTCCGGCTTTGTCACCGACCTCTGCCACGATGGCAACGAGGCCGGTTTTCTCGGCGAGACCGAACCTTACGATGCCATCATTCTCGACCTCGGCCTGCCGGGGCGCGATGGCCTGAGCGTGCTGAAAGAGTGGCGCAGCAAGGGGATCGATACCCCGGTGCTGGTGCTGACCGCCCGTGGCCAGCTGCACGAGAAGATCGAGGGGCTCAACGCCGGTGCCGATGACTACCTCACCAAGCCGTTCCAGGTGGCCGAGCTGGTGGCGCGGGTCCATGCGCTGGTGCGCCGGGCGGCAGGCAACGCCAGCTCCATTCTGGAGATTGGCGGAGTGCGGCTCGACATGGCCGCGTCGCAGGTGTGGTACGAAGGGACCCCGATCAAGCTGACTGCCCACGAGTTCCGGGTGCTGGGTTACCTGATGCAGCACCGGGGCAAGGTGGTGTCGCGCAGCGAGCTGATCGACCACATCTACGCTCAGGATTTTGACCGCGACTCCAATACCGTGGAGGTGTTCATCGGCCGGATCCGCAAGAAAACCAACCCCGATCTGATTGAGACAGTGCGCGGCCTCGGGTACCGGATCAACGAATGAGGCTGGTCAGAACCCTGCGGGGGCGACTGGTCGCCATCGCGCTGGTGTGGTGCGGGCTGTTTCTGTTCGCCACCGGTTTCAGCCTGCAGACCATGATGCGCAACTACTGGCAGGAGGCGGAGGCCGACGGTCTGCGCCTGCAGCTCTATGATCTGCTCTCCCGGCTGGAAGTGGCCAAAACCGGCCTGCCGGTGGTCACCGGCTCCCTCTCCGATCCCCGTTTCAATCAACCCTACTCCGGCTACTATTGGCAGCTGGAGTTGGGCCGCGATGTGGTGGGGCGCTCCCGTTCCCTGTGGGATACCAATCTGAAGAGCGATGGCCTCAAGTCGGCGTTTGGCGATCCCGACCTCTTTGTCGGCAAGGGGCCCAACAAGGAGCCCCTGCTGATCATGACCCGCACCGTGCTGCTTCCCGGTTCGGATCGGGTCTTCACTCTGGTGATGGCCAAGGACAGCAGCGCCCTGACCCAGACCCTCAACAAGACCCGCATCAGCCTGTTCCTCGGTCTCGGCTTTGCTGCCGCCGGCCTGGTGCTCGGCTTCATGTTCCAGATCGTCTACGGCTTGCGGCCGCTGCACCTGCTGCGGCGCGAACTGGGGCGGGTTCACGAGGGTCATCAGGAGGGATTCCGGCTGCGCTATCCGCTGGAGATCCAGCCGCTGGTGGAGGATATCAACCGGCTGCTGCATCACTACGGCGAGCTGCTTCAGCGGGCGCGATCCCACACCGGCAATCTGGCCCACGCCCTCAAGACGCCGCTCAGCATCATGCGCAATCAGGTGGCCCAGTTGCCGCCGGAGGATCAGGCTGCCATCGGCGAGCAGCTCGACCAGATCCAGCGCCATATCGATTACCACCTCGGCAAGGCGCGGGTGACCGGCGCCGCCAAGATCCTCGGGGTCTCGACCCCGGTGCGGGCGCGGGTGGAGTATATCTGCCGCGCCTTCTCCCGCCTCTATCCGGGCAAGACGGTGGATCTGCAAGTGCCCGCCAATCTGGCGGTCGGGGTGGAGGAGCAGGACTTCGACGAGATGGCGGGCAATTTGCTGGAGAACGCCTTCAAATGGTCTGCCAGCGAGCTGCGCATCTCCAGCGCCGAGCTGGGGGGCTGGATCACCCTGCGTATCGAGGATGACGGCCCCGGCATGAGCGAGGATCAGATCGCCAAGGCGGTGCTGCGCGGGGTGCGGCTCGACGAGAAGGTACCGGGCTCGGGCCTGGGCCTCAATATCGTCTCCGATCTGGCGGAAGCCTATCGGGGCAGTTTCATCATGGGCCGCGCCGAACTGGGCGGTCTGGCCGCCTCCCTCTCGTTGCCCAAGGTGGCAAGAGTCGAGAGCTAGGCATAACATATGGCATTTGTTTTAGCCTGAGGAAGAGAAGCATGACCGACGATCCGTGGGCACTGTGTCACCTTGACGATTCGTTTGATGCCTCTGTGCTGGGGGTCAAGGGCGCCCAGATCCAGTGGTTTGAAGACAGGGATGGCCTGATCGCGTTCCTTCTGGAAGATTTTGTCGACCTGCTGGCCGATGTGGGCGAGCTGGACGAGGAGCAGACCGAGCAGGCGCGCGAGCGCTTCACCCTGCTGGTGGAGCAGAGCTTCGACGATCGCACCCTGATGGATGCCATCAACGATCTCGCCTCCGGCCTGCGTCGCATCGCCTGGTTGGGGCCGCTCTCGGAGCTGGCCGAGATCAGCGACGAGTTTGCCTCCGGCCTGCGCCGCTATTTCTGGAGCCAGTACGACGGGGACGAAGATGACCCGGACGCTTGGGTGCCGGAAGAGCTGTGGCCGCAGCTGGTTGAGTGCGCGCAGGAGTATATGGAGGAGGGGGAGTTCTAAACCCATCCCCATGCCTGCGCTTTGGCAGACAGATAAAGAAACGGCGCCTTGATGGCGCCGTTTTTATTGGGTGGCAATCGCCTTAGCCGTTGGCCGGTACCGCGTGGGCGGTGTTGGCCAGCACCGGGCCTGTGTACTTCTCGATCTGCAGCTGGGCCATGTGGCCGCAGTTGCCCTGTGCCAGACTGGACGAGCCTTCGTCGAAGGTGAGGCAGTTGACGTTGCCGTTTTTGCAGATGCTGCCCGCTTCGCCCGGCTTGGCCGGGTCGTACCAGGCCCCTTCGCAGATCCGTACCACGCCTTGGCGCACATCTTCGGAGAGCAGGGCGCCCACCAGGATCTGGCCGCGCTCGTTGAAGGCACGCACCAGATCCCCTTGGGCGATACCACGAGCCTTGGCATCCAGCGGATGGATCATGATCGCCTCGCGGTCTGCGATGGCGAACTTGTCCCGCAGCGGAGTGTTGTCGAGCTGGGAATGCAGCCGCTGGGTCGGGTGGGAGGTGTTGAGCGACAGCGGATAGCGCGCCGCCACCTCGCTCTTCACCCACTCCTTGGGCTCATACCACTTGGGATGGCCGGCGCAGTCGGCGTAACCCATCCCGGCTACCGTGTTGGAGAAGATCTCGATCTTGCCGGACGGGGTACCGAGCGGGTTGAGCAGCGGGTTCTCGCGAAAATCGGCGTGACGGATCCACTGGCGGTTGGCCTCGGGGATCGGGAAGCGGATGTAGTTGTTGGACTCCCAGAACATGTTGAACGGCGGCAGCGCGACGCGGGCGCCGCGGGCCTGCGCCGCCATGCCGTCGTACATCTGCTTGAGCCACAGCATCTCGTCCTTCCCTTCTGTGTACTGCTCCTGCACCCCCAGTTTGGCGGCGATGGCGCTGAAGATATCGAAGTCGTTGCGGGACTCGTGCTGGGGCGGCACGCACTGGTGCATCGGGAACACATAGCGCTGGGAGTAGTCGCCACCCATCTCCAGATCGTTGCGCTCGTAGCTGGTGGTGACCGGCAGCACGATGTCGGCGTGCTTGGCAGTCGCCGTCCAGTAAGGCTCGTGAACGATCACGGTCTGCGGCTTACGCCACGCCTGCAGCAGGTTGTTGGTGTCCTGATGGTGGTGGAAGGGGTTGCCGCCCGCCACGTAGACCAGCTTGATGTCCGGATAGGTCACCTTGCGGCCGTTGAAGTCGATGGTCTTGCCCGGGTTGGCGAGACAGTCGGCGATGCGGGCCACCGGGATCGGTGCCGGGCTGTTCTTCGGCGCGTTGCCGGCGGAGATACCGGCCAGAATGCCACCCTTGGCGGTGGGGCTGCCACCGGAGGAGTAGTGGTAGCTGAAGCCGTAGCCGCCGCCCGGCAGGCCGATCTGGCCCAGCATGGAGGCCAGAGTGACCAGCATCCAGTTCGGCTGTTCGCCGTGCTGCTGACGCTGCATCCCCCAACCGGCCATGATCATGGTGCGCGTGGTGGCCATGTCGAGGGCCAGCTGGCGGATCACCTTGGCATCGACGCCGCAGACGCTGCTCGCCCACTCGGCGCTCTTCGGCTGACCGTCATCCTTGCCGAGCAGATAGGCGAGGAACTTGTCGAAGCCGACGGTGTAGCGATCGAGGAAGGCCTGATCGTGCTTCTTCTCGGTGTAGAGGGTGTGAGCCACACCCAGCATCATGGCCACGTCGGTGTAGGCGTTCGGGGCAATCCACTCGGCGCCGACCAGCTTGGCGGTCTCGTTGTAGATGGGGTCGATACTGATGACGCGGGTGCCTTTCTCCTTGAGGGCCATGAAGCCGGCCTGACCCTCGTGATCCGGCATGTTCCAGCTGTTCTTCAGGGTGACCTGGGCGTTGACCCCCCACAGCACCACCAGTTCGGCGTTCTCGACCACGTTGGGCCAGGCGGTCTGCTGCTCGTACACCTCGATGGAACCCATCACGTGGGACATGATCACCTGAGCCGCGCCGGTGGAGTAGTCACCGGCATAACCGGTGAAGCCGCCGGAGAGGTTCATCAGGCGGTGCAGCAGGGTGCGGCTGTTGTGGAACATGCCGACGCTCTTCCAGCCGTAGGAACCGGCGTGGATCGCCTGCGGGCCGAAGTCACTCTGCACCCGCTGGATTTCACCGGCCACCAGTTCGATCGCCTTGTCCCAGCTCACTCGTACCCATTCGTCGGCACCGCGCAGCTCCGGCTTGGCGCCCGGGCCATGCTCCAGCCAGCTCTTGCGCACCATGGGGTATTTGATGCGGTTCTTGGCGTGCACCTGGAACGGCGCCATATCGATGAGATCGTTCGGCGCCGGATCATCGGCCACCGGCTGGACGCGCACCATGCGGCCATCCTCGACGATCGCCTCGAAAGCACCCCAGTGGGCGCCGGTCAGAATGCCCTTCTGGGCGGGCACCAGGGTCGGGAACTGACTCAATGCGGTGCTGATGGCTTGCGCCAGCGCACTCTTGGGAAAAATGCCGCCGAGCAGGGGCAGGGCTGCGCAGGCGCCGAGCCCCTTGAGCAGGTTGCGGCGGGACAGATTAGTCTTCTTGTCATTGAAAAAAGTCATAACGGTTTTCCTCTGTGCCAGCCTTAGTGGGCCGCGCTCATGTCACTGGCGTGTTTCTGGACATACTGGGTCAACATGCGAGCCTGTTCCGGGGTCAGGGAGGTACGAGATTCCATCCCCTTGATGACGCCGATCCACTGGTTGGCATTGAAGTGATCCAGCGCGGTGAGGCCGTGGCAGCCGGTACAGTTGTTGGACATCAGGGTGGAGGCGTATTGCCACAGCTTGCCCTGATCGCCGATAAGCTGGCTCTGGTCGACCCAGGCGGTCAGCTTGACCTGATGCCAGGTGAGGTTGGTGGCGCTGTCGGTTTCGCTCTGGCCGGTGACCAGCGCTTTCTTGGCGGCATCGCCGATCAGTACGCTGAGGATCCGTTTGCCCGGTGCGGCGTAGAATACTTCGCTCACACCATCCTGTTGCCAGCCTTCGATCTGCACCTTGGCGCGGCCGTTTTCGTTGGCCAGCACTTCCACCTTGGTGGAGGGCATCAGGGTGCCTTCGTCGGTCTTGGCGGCAGCATCGAGGAACAGCGGGGTGGTGGCGATGGCGTAACGGGTGGTGACGTTGGCCGGGGTCTGGGCCGCAGCCTGCGCCAGCTCGCTGGCACCGGCGGCAGCCAGGCCGCTCATGTCAGGCATGATGTGGGCGACACCACGGTGGCAGTCGATACAGGTCTGGCCTTCCTTGATGGCGACCGGGTGCTCTGCACGGGCATTGGGGCGCTGGGCCAGAATGTCCATCGCCTCGTAGCTGTGGCAGCTGCGGCAGGTGGCGGAGTCGTTGGCTTTCAGCTCGTCCCAGACGGATTGGGCCATCCGCAGCTTGTGGGCTTCATACTTTTCCGGGGTATCCAGGGTGCCGATCGCCTCGTGATAGATATCCTTCACGGCGCGGATCTTGGTCCACAGGTAGGAGGTGGGGTCGCCCGGGATGTGGCAGTCGGCACACTCGGCGCGGATCCCCTTGGTGTTCTGGAAGTGGACGCTGCCCTGATACTCGGCGAGCGGAGTCTGCATGGAGTGGCAGGAGACGCAGAATTCGGTGGAGCTGGTCTTGTGCAGCACGGTCACGGTGACACCCAGTGCCGCGACACCCAGCAGGGCCCCGAGCAGCAGGAGCCAGAACCAGGTTTTTCTTATCAGTTTTCCAATCATGGCGGCGTTTTCCTACGGTCAATAATTACCTACATAGTACTAGTCCAATAGTAGTAGTAATGATAGGGATAAGGCGTTGACCTCCATCATGGTTTATATTTTTGATTGTTGTCACATTTTGTCTTTTGTTTTGTTATTGACATAATTGTCGAATTAAATTCAATTGTTTTCTGTTTTATCTATTTGTGCACTTTCCGCGACAGCTGTTAGCCCCCTCGCAAAACCCCACAAGATTCGCTGATATAGTGAGCAGTGAGCCTCAACGGAGTGTCGCTGATGAGCCCTTTCTCACTGCTGTGTGTCGCCGCCAACGTGCAACTGCTGGCCGAATTCGAACAGGAGTTGGCTCCGCTGCTCGGCCATTTCGCGTTGGTGGTGGTGGTCGGTCAGGGGTCGGCTGAGCTGGCCTTGGACGAGCTGGATCGCAAGGGGCAGCCACCCGCCGTGGTGGTGTGTGACAGCGAGCTGGGGGATGGGCGAGGGGCCGATTTTCTGATCCGCCTCGGCAGCCGTCACGAGGCGTGCCGCAAGATCCTGCTCGGCAGCCAGCCGGAGATGAAATCGATCATCGAGGCGGTCAATCTCGGTCGTCTCGACTACTACCTGCAACGCCCCTGGCGTGATGGCAGCCTGCGCCGGGCGGTGATCGAGCAGGCGAGCCACTTTGTATTGCAGCGCCCCGAGGCGGATCTGCTGAGCTATGCCGCCGTGCTCGACAACCAGAAGCTGCTGCGAGCCCACGTCGATCGCCAGTTGGCTGCCTATCGGCAGGGCTTTATGGATTACACCCACTGCAGCGATGAAGAACTCTCCCGGGTGGTGATCGACGGCCTCTACCAGTTTTTCGAGGGCAATGACGAGGAGCGGGTCTGCCGCCACTACAGCTCGGGCCATGTGCTGACCCGTGAGGGGGAGCCCAACAGCTTTCTCTGGTTTATCGCCAAGGGGGAGGTGGTGCTGCGCAAGCGGGACGAGCAGGGGATCGATCAGGAGGTGGTGCACTACCGCACCGGCTCGCTGGTGGGGGGCATGTCCTTCGTCACCGGCGAACCCGCCTTCACCACCGGCGTGACCCTGACCGGTGCCGAGGTGATCAAGCTCGACAAGCTGCAATTCTCCCGGGTGATGCAGGCGCGCAGCGAACTGCTCCCCTCCTTTACCAACCTGCTGCTGCGCCACTTCAACCGCCGTCTGCAAAACAGCATCCGCACCGAGATGCGGCTGCAACAGACCCTCAACTCACTCGATGCCGCTCACGCCCAACTGGTGGAGAGCGAAAAAATGGCGATGCTGGGTCAGCTGGTGGCCGGTGTCGCCCACGAGCTCAACAACCCGGTGGCGGCCATTATCCGTGGCAGCGAGACCCTGCGGGCCGCCATCCCCGATCTGGTCAATCTCGAGCTGCCAGCACCCATCAAAGGGCTGGGCAACCAGACCCTCTGTCAGGCGCTCTCCTCACAGCCGGTCTCGACCAGCGAGATCCGTGACAAGACCCGGCAGGCTGAGGGGCGCTTTGGTGATCGCCAGCAGGCGCGGCTGGCGGTACAGATGAATCTGGATGACGAGCTGAACTGGCAACGCTGGTTTGCCAGCCGCACTGCCGACGAGCGGGAGGCGCTGCTCTCCCGGCTGGAGCTGTTCCAGCAGACCGGCAGCTTCCTGCGCAATATCGAGGTGTGCGCCCGTCGCATCGGCGATCTGGTCAAGAGCCTCAAGCAGTATGCGCGGCAGGATCGGGCCGAGCCCTCGCTGGTAGACCTGCACGAGGGGCTGGAAGATACCCTGATGATTTTCGAAAACCGCCTCAAGCATCATGAGCTCTGCAAGGAGTACCAGCCGTTGCCGCTGGTGCGCTGTCACCCCATCGCCCTGCAACAGGTGTGGACCAACCTGATCGCCAACAGTCTGGATGCCATGAGCGGCCCGGGGCGACTCACCATTCGCACCGGGTTGCTGGAGCCCGAGTGGGTCATGGTAGAGATCGAGGATAGCGGTTGCGGCATCGAGCCCGAGCTGTGGCAGCGGATCTTCGATCTCAACTTCACCACCAAGCGGGAGGGACATTTCGGTCTCGGGATTGGTCTGAGCGTTTCGCTGCAGATAGTTCAGCAGCACCACGGCCGGATTGAGGTGGCCTCCGAACCGGGCCGTTACACCCGGATGCGGGTCTGTCTGCCGCTGGACGGCATGGGGCAGGCCGGTTACGGGGGCGAACCTCATCACAACAAGGAGCATGCGGCCTGAGCCGTCGCCAGCATCAATCGCGCGGCGTGCCAAACCATGTCGCCAAGGAGGAGCAATGAACAAACACTATCTGATCCTGTGTGTGGACGATGAGCGTGAGGTGCTGGATGCGGTGATCCACGATCTCGCCCCGTTCCGTTCCCACTTCGAACTGGAAGCCGCCGAGAGCGTCGATGAGGCGCGAGCGGTGGTGGAGGAGTGGGAGAGCGACGGCAACAAGCTGGCGCTGATCCTCTGTGACCACATCATGCCGGGAACCCTGGGGGTCGATTTTCTGGTGGAGCTGAACCGGCGTGCCACCACCCGCGCCAGCCGCAAATTGCTGCTGACCGGACAAGCGGGGCTGGAGGCCACCGTCGAAGCGGTCAATCGCGGGGGGTTGCACTACTACCTTGCCAAGCCGTGGAAGCTGGAGACCCTGCAAGAGGCGGTGCGCGAACAGCTGACCGACTACCTGCTGGCGGAAGATGGCGAAAATGCCTTCCACTATGCGCCGCTGCTCAATCAGGCGCGGCTGTTTGCCGCCATCCACGATCACCCGTTCGACGAATAGGGGCTGTTGGGCTTTCGCGGTGGCAGTTGTATACTGTCTGCATATACAGTATTGCAGGTAGCCACCGATGCGACTCTTTATCGCCGAGAAGCCCACGCTGGGCCGCGCCATTGCCGATGCCCTGCCCAAGCCCCATAAGAAGGGCGACGGTTTTATCGAAACAGCCCAGGGGGATGTGGTCACCTGGTGCATCGGCCATCTGCTGGAGCAGGCCGAGCCCGATGCCTATGACGCTGCCTTCAAGCAGTGGCGGATGGAGCATCTCCCCATCGTCCCCGCTCAGTGGCAGCTGGTGGCCAAGCCCAAGACCAAAACCCAGCTCACCGTCATCAAGCGACTGATCAAACAGGCCGACTGTGTGGTCAATGCCGGTGACCCGGACCGGGAAGGGCAGTTGCTGGTGGATGAGGTGATCGACTTTCTCGGCTACCCGAAAACCAAGCCGGTGCAGCGCTGCCTCATCAGCGATCTCAACCCGCCCGCGGTGCGCCGTGCCCTCGACAAGCTCAGGGACAACAAGGAGTTCGTGCCGCTGGCGGTTTCCGCACTGGCCCGCAGTCGGGCCGACTGGCTCTACGGCATCAACATGACCCGCGCCTATACCCTGCTCGGGCGCAAGGCGGGTTGCAGCGAGCTGCTCTCGGTTGGCCGGGTGCAGACCCCGCTGCTGGGGCTGGTGGTGCGGCGGGATCTCGAGATCGAGGCCTTCGTGCCCAAACCCTTCTACGAGGTGCTGGCCCATCTGCTGACCGAGGGCAACGAGCGCTTCACCGCCAAGTGGCTGCCATCGGAAGCCTGTCTGCCGTGGCAGGACGAGGAGGGGCGGGTGCTCAACCGGGCGCTGGCCGACAAGGTGGTGAGCCGGATCAACGGCCAGCCTGCGCAAGTCGAATCGGTGGAGGAGCAGGCCCGCAAGCAGGCGGCGCCGCTGCCTTACAACCTCTCCAGCCTGCAGATCGATGCCGCCAAGCGCTTCGGCATGGATGCCAAGCGGGTGCTCGACATTTGCCAAAGCCTCTACGAGCGTCACAAGCTCATCACCTATCCGCGCTCCGACAGCCGCTATCTGCCGACCGACCATTTCAAGCGGGCCGAGCAGGTGCGCGGTGCCATCGCCGCCACAGCGCCTGTGCTGGCCAAGGCAGTTGCCGAGGCGGACGGCAAGATCCGCAGCAAGGCGTGGAACGACAGCAAGGTGGATGCCCACCACGCCATCATCCCCACCGAGAAGCAGGGCAACCCCGCCACGCTGGGGGCCGACGAGGCGAAGCTCTATGGCCTGATTGCCCGCCAGTATCTGCTGCAGTTCTATCCCCCGTTCGAATACAACGACAGCAAGGTGCTGCTGCGCATCGCCGGTGGCCTGTTTCAGGCCAAGGCGCGGCGCATCCTCAAGGCGGGCTGGAAGGCGCTGCTCGGAGTGGAGGAGGATGACGACGAAGAGAAAGTAGGCACGCTGCCGGCTTTGAAGGAGGGCGAACAGCTGCTCTGCGAGCGGGGCGAGCTGCAGGAGAAGATGACCCAGCCGCCCAAGTCATTCACCGATGCCACTCTGCTGGCGGCCATGACCGGCATCGCCCGCTATGTGCAGGATCCCGAGATCCGCAAGACCCTGCGCGACACCGATGGTCTCGGCACAGAAGCGACCCGGGCGGGCATTATCGACCTGCTGTTCAAGCGCCGCTTTCTGGTGCGTCAGGGCAAGAGCATCAAGGCGACCCCGACCGGGCGGGCGCTGGTGCAGGCGCTGCCTGCTACTGCCACCACGCCGGATATGACGGCGCTGTGGGAGCAGAGCCTCGGCCAGATCGCCGAGCGCCACGGCAGCTACCAGCAGTTTATGGGGCCGCTCACCGAGCAGCTCAACGGTCTGATTGAAGGGGCGCGGCAGGACTCCGGCGCCAGCTTCAGCGCCCTGCCCAAGGAGGCGCCGGGTGCCGGCAAGCGACGTTTTACCAGGCGCAAGAGTCCAGCGGCCAGCGGTGCAGCGCCTCGCAAGAGTACGGGCAAGCGCACAGCCAGAAGCAAGGCGGCCTGACCGCATGAGGGGGCGGATAGGCTGATACACAAAAGCGGTCAGCTGAAAAAGAAAAAGGAGTCATGTGCTCCTCTCTCTTTTTTATCGCTGTAATGGCCTAGCTCCGCTTAGCCGGTATAGACGTTCTCTTCCGGATAACGGATGCGGGTCTCGACCGGGCGGGCCAGCATAAAGGCCAGGGTGAGGGGGCCGAGACGGCCGCAGATCATCACAAGCACCAGGATCAGCTTGCCCGGCTCGCTCAGGGAGGCGGTGATGCCGGTGGAGAGGCCGACGGTGGCAAATGCCGAGATGGTCTCGAACATGATTTTGTCGAACGGCAGATCCTCGGTCACCATCAGCAGGAACATCGCCAGCATCAGCACCATGGTGCTGACGATAATGATGGCCAGCGAGCGGGTCACGATCTGGGGCGACAGGGTGCGGCCAAAAGCGGTGACATGGGGCCGTTTGGTCAGAAACGCCTTGGTCGCCAGTAGCACCACGGCGAAGGTGGTGACTTTGATACCGCCACCGGTGGAGGTGGCACCGGCACCGATAAACATCAGCATCATCAGAAACAGCAGCGCTGCCGGGGTCATCAGCCCGATATCTATGGTATTGAAACCGGCGGTACGGGCGCTGGCAGACTGGAAGAAGGCCGCCAGCAGCTGGCCACCGATACCGGCCTTGCCGAGGGTGCCCGGGTTGTTGTGTTCCAGCAGCCAGAACATCAGGGTACCGGCCAGCAGCAGCGCCGGGGTCATCAGCAGCATCAGCTTGCTGTGCAGCTTCAGCTTGCGCCAGCGGCGGTTGCGCACCAGATCGACGATGACGGTAAAGCCGATCCCCCCCAGGATCAGCAGGCCGGCGATGGTCAGGCTGATGATGGGGTCGTCTCTATAGTCGATGAGGTTGTTGGCAAACAGCGAAAACCCGGCGTTGTTGAAGGCCGAGACCGCGTGGAAGAAGCTGACATAGAGGCCGTGCACCCACCCCATCTCGGGCACCCAGCGGATCGCCATGATGCCGGTACCGATCATCTGGGCGATAAAGGCGAACAGCACGATCCGTTTGACCAGCTGAATGATGTTGACCGAGCCTTCCTGTCCCAGCGCCTCCTTGGCCAGTACCTGCTGGCGCAGACCGACCCGCTTGCTGAAGATGGCGATCAGCAGCAGGGTCATGGTCATCTGGCCCAGACCGCCGATCTCCATCAGCATCAGCAGGAAAATCTGCCCCTGCAGGGTGAAGGCGGTGCCGGTATCCACCACGCCAAGACCTGTCACGCTGATGGCCGAGGTGGCGGTAAACAGGGCGTTGACGAAGGTAACCTCGCCATTGTGGCTGGAGGGTTGCACCAGAAAGATGGTGCCAATCAGCAGAATGATCAGAAAGCTGCCGAGGATCAGCCGGGCTTCGCTCCAGCGAGAGTCCTGCTCCCGATGGAGGGCGAAGGCGTAGCTGCTGCGCCAGTTGATCATAGAGTTTCGAGCCAGTGGTCGATAGCGTGCTTGTTGCCCGCCAGGATCAGGATGTCGCCCAGTTGCAGCTCCATCTTGCCGGTCAGCACGTTGTGCAGCACATCACCACGCTTGATGGCGAGCAGCTGGAAATCGCTCTGTTGCAGCAGATGGAAGTCGCCTAGTTCCCGGCCGTTCTGTTGCAGGCCGATCACGAACTCGGTCAGCACCATGTCGTGGCCCAGCTCCAGATAGTCGAACAGCCGGTTGTCCAGCATGCTCTGGGCGACCCGGCGGCCCATGTCCCACTCCGGGTTGATCACCTTGTCGGCGCCCACTTTCTGCAGGATCTTGGCGTGGAACTTGTCGCGCGCCTTGACCCACACCTTCTTCACGCCCGCCTCTTTCAAGACGAGGGTGGTGAGGATGCTGGTCTCCAGGTTGTCACCGATGGCAACGAAGACGATATCGAAATTGGCCAGTCCCAGCTCGGCCACGGTGGCCTCGTCGGTAGCATCCGCCACGATAACGTGATTGCAGAGGGCGGCGATTTGCCGGGTCTTGCTCTCGTCGATATCGATGGCCAGTACTTCGGCATCTTGCCGTTGCAGCTCTTCGCACAGCGCGCTGCCAAACAGGCCCAGGCCGATGACGGCAAACTGGTTGTTCATGAGTTGTTCCTCAGCAGTTGAAGTCGCCTACTCTAAACCACTGCTATTCCCCCGAAAAGGGCTCGGGTTTTTCGTCATGGGGCAACTTGAGGTAGACTGCGCCCTTGCACCAAGCCGGGATAGACCGATGAAACTGAATGCCAACGCCTCCTTGTTGAAGCTCAACACCCTTGCCCTCGATGCGTACTGCCTCTGGCTGGCCGAGGTGGAGCAGGTTGCCGATCTGGCGACCCTGCGTGCCGACCCGCAGCTCAACCAGCTGCCGCGCCTCAATCTGGGCGGCGGCAGCAATATGCTCTTCACCACCGATTTTCTCGGTCTGGTGGTGCTCAACCGGCTCAAGGGGATTACCGCTGAAGATGGTGGCGATCACTGGTTGCTCCATGTGGCGGCCGGTGAAGATTGGCATCAGCTGGTGCGTCATACCTTGCAACAGGGCTGGTTCGGGCTGGAGAATCTGGCGCTCATTCCCGGTACGGTCGGTGCCGCGCCGGTGCAGAACATCGGTGCGTATGGCGTTGAGCTGGCCGACTTCTGCGCCTATGTCGAGGCGTTCAACTGGCAGAGTGGCGAGATTGAACGGATCGCGGCGGCAGAGTGCCGCTTCGGTTATCGTGACAGCATCTTCAAACACGAGTATCAGGATTCCCACCTGATCACCGCCGTCGGGCTCAAACTGCCCAAGGCGTGGCAACCGGTGCAGGGCTATGGCCCACTGGCGGCGCTCGGTGACGCGCCTTCGGCGCAGGCCATCTTCGATACCGTCTGTGCCACCCGCATGGCCAAACTGCCGGATCCTGCGGTGCTCGGCAATGCGGGCAGCTTCTTCAAGAATCCGGTGGTGCCTGCCGCGCTGGCGGAGAATCTCAAGGCGCGCTACCCGCAGATGCCCTGCTATCCGGCCGGAGAAGGGCAGGCCAAGCTGGCGGCGGGCTGGCTCATCGATCAGTGCGGTCTGAAAGGTTTCGCCATCGGTCGCGCCGCCGTTCATCAGGAGCAGGCGCTGGTGCTGGTCAATCTGGGGGGCGCCAGTGCCATGGAGCTGATCGCGCTGGCGGCCCATGTCCGCGATAGCGTGGAACAAAAGTTTGGAGTGGCACTGGAGCATGAGGTGCGCTTTATGGGCGCGCACGGTGAAACCTGGCTCGACGAGGTGCTTTCATGACGTTGACTCCCATCAGACAGACCCTGATCACTCTGCTTAGCGACGGCCAGTTTCACTCCGGCGAACAGCTGGGCGAGCAGCTTGGCATCAGTCGGGCGGCGGTGAGCAAACACATGGCGGCACTCAAGGAGCTGGGGCTGGATCTCTTTAGCCTGACCGGCAAGGGCTACCGGCTGGCGGTACCGATGGCGCTCTATGATCAGGCCACCTTGCAAGCGCTGGCCCCGATGGCGCCGGTGCACTGTTTTCCGGTCATTGGCTCGACCAACCAACACCTGCTGGATCGGGTCAATGAGCTGCGCTCCGGTGAGAGCTGTCTGGCCGAGTGTCAGACTGCCGGGCGCGGTCGTCGTGGCAAACCCTGGATTTCGCCGTTTGGTTGCCAGCTGATCCTCAGCATGTACTGGCGGCTGGAACAAGGCATGGCGGCGGCCATGGGGCTGAGTCTGGCGGTCGGCGTGGCAGTGGTTGAAGCGCTGGAGTCCCTTGGTTATCAGGGGGTCGAGCTCAAGTGGCCGAACGACCTCTACTATCAGGGCCGCAAGCTGGCGGGCATTCTGGTTGAGATGAGCGGTAGTGCCGGTGCCAGTTGCCATCTGGTGATCGGCATCGGCCTCAATCTGGCGATGCCTGCCCGCGAAGGTGAGAAGATTGATCAGGCCTGGGCTGAGCTGCGCCACATCAATCCCGAGCTGGTGGATCGCAATCAGCTGGCAGCCCGGATGATCGTCCATCTGCAGCGGGCGCTGCACACCTTTGAGCAGCAGGGGCTGGCAAGCTTTGTCGATGAGTGGAACCGGCTCGATCACTTTGCCGGTCGCCCGGTGCGCCTGCTGATGGGGGATCAGGAGATCCGTGGCATCGCTCGCGGCATCGACGATCGCGGCGCCCTGCGACTGGAGACAGGCGAAGGGATCAAATTCTATCTGGGGGGCGAGCTCTCCCTGCGCCGGGGCGACTGAGGGTCAGTAAGGCCGCTCATGATGCCAAACAAGAAGAGGGGGCCCGTGGGCCCCCTCTTCGTTATCCGGCAACCGCTGTCATCATTTGCGCAGTTTGATCTGCTCGATGGCGTGCTCATGGCCCTTGGTCATGATCAGGTTGGCTCGCTCACGCGTTGGTAGGATATTTTCTTGCAAATTCAGATAGTTGATATCTTGCCAGATGTTGCTGGCGATCTGGGTCGCCTCACTCTCCGCCAACTTGGCGTAGTTATGGAAGTAGGAGTCGGGATCCGAGAAGGCGCCGCTTCTGAACTTGAGGAACCGTTCGATATACCAGGTACGCAGCAGTTCGGCATCGGCATCCACATAGATGGAGAAGTCGACAAAGTCTGACACGAAGACCCGATGGGGCTCCTGAGGGTAATCCATGCCGCTTTGCAGCACATTGAGCCCTTCCAGGATCAGGATGTCCGGCTGCTCCACCACCTTCTTCTCATCGGGAATGATGTCGTAGATAAGGTGGGAGTAAACCGGCGCTTCGACCTTCTCGTGACCGGCGCGGATATTGGCGACAAATTCCACCAGATGGCGGATATCGTAGGATTCCGGGAATCCCTTGCGGCGCATCAGGCCGCGCTCTTCCAGTACCTTGTTGGGGTAGAGGAAGCCGTCGGTGGTGACCAGCTCCACCCGCGGGTGTTCCGGCCAGCGCTCCAGCAGGGCCTGCAGAATACGGGCCGTGGTGCTTTTGCCCCCGGCCACACTGCCGGCAATGCTGATGATATAGGTGCCCTTGCCGCGGGACTGGCCGAGAAACTGCTCCAGCACCCGGCTGCGACGCTGTTTGGCTTTGACATAGAGATTGAGCAGGCGGGAGAGAGGCAGATAGATCTCTTCCACTTCCCGCAATGACACCTTCTCGTTGATCCCGCGCAGGGTCTGCAGATCGTGTTCGGTCAGGGTCAGGGGGACCGAATCGCGCAATAACGCCCATTGTTCGCGGGTGAATTGCAGATAGGGGTTATGCTCTGTCGTCATGGTGTCATCACTGTTTCTTGGGCACGGCGACCATACACCAAGGGTGGGGGAGCGACAAGGGACGCAGCAGGATTGGCTTGTTTGCCCCCGCTTTTTTGCAAACTTCCCGGCAATAAAGCATATTTTGCCGGGTTCAATGGTTGCATCCCCCAAAACCTTACAATAAAATGCGCGACGCTTGACTGTCTGTCGTCTATTTGCCGTGCAAAAGCGATAAACACAACGGGTGCAAGCAGAATTACCGTTGTGACAATCTGGCGTCTGGAGGGGTTCCCGAGCGGCCAAAGGGATCAGACTGTAAATCTGACGGCTCTGCCTTCGAAGGTTCGAATCCTTCTCCCTCCACCATATTTCTCTGCGGTTTGAGTTCTTTGGGTTAGAGAAATGCGGGCATCGTATAATGGCTATTACCTCAGCCTTCCAAGCTGATGATGCGGGTTCGATTCCCGCTGCCCGCTCCAAGATGCTGATATGGCTCAGGCGTTAGCAGAGCCGCACCCTAGGGTGAGTTCGGCAAGCGAACCAGCCATCAGCACCTCTCTCTTTCCCACCAGATTCAAATCCATCATATAAACTGTTCTGTGGTTAGCTTGCCACCGCGTACTCAGCGTTAGTTTAGAGGGACGATCATGTCTAAAGAAAAATTTGAGCGTAATAAACCGCACGTTAACGTGGGTACCATCGGCCACGTTGACCACGGTAAAACCACCCTGACCGCAGCTATCACCAACGTGCTGGCCAAGCACTTCGGTGGTAAAGCTTTCGCCTTCGACCAGATCGACAAGGCACCGGAAGAGCGTGAGCGTGGTATCACCATCAACACCTCCCACGTAGAATACGACACCGCTACCCGTCACTACGCCCACGTAGATTGCCCGGGTCACGCCGACTACGTTAAAAACATGATCACCGGTGCTGCCCAGATGGACGGCGCGATCCTGGTAGTAGCAGCGACTGACGGCCCGATGCCGCAGACTCGTGAGCACATCCTGCTGGGTCGTCAGGTTGGTATCCCGTACATGATCGTGTTCATGAACAAGTGTGACATGGTTGATGACGAAGAGCTGCTCGAACTGGTTGAGATGGAAGTTCGTGAACTGCTGACCGAGTACGACTTCCCGGGTGATGACCTGCCGGTAGTTCGCGGTTCCGCACTGAAAGCGCTGGAAGGCGACGCTCAGTGGGAAGAGAAGATCATCGAGCTGGCTGGCCACCTGGATACCTACATCCCGGAGCCGGAGCGCGCGATTGACCAGCCGTTCCTGATGCCTATCGAAGACGTATTCTCTATCGCTGGCCGTGGTACTGTAGTTACCGGTCGTGTAGAGCGCGGTATCGTTAAAGTAGGTGAGACTGTAGAAATCGTTGGTATCAAAGATACCGTTTCTACCACCTGTACCGGTGTTGAAATGTTCCGTAAGCTGCTGGACGAAGGTCGTGCAGGCGAGAACATCGGCGCGCTGCTGCGTGGTGTTAAGCGTGAAGACGTAGAGCGTGGTCAGGTACTGGCCAAGCCGGGTTCTATCAAGCCGCACACCAAGTTCGAATCTGAAGTGTACGTACTGTCCAAAGAAGAAGGTGGTCGTCATACCCCGTTCTTCAAAGGCTACCGTCCGCAGTTCTACTTCCGTACTACCGACGTGACCGGTACCATCGAACTGCCGGAAGGCGTAGAGATGGTAATGCCGGGCGACAACATCAAAATGGTTGTTACCCTGATTGCTCCGATCGCGATGGACGACGGCCTGCGTTTCGCTATCCGTGAAGGTGGCCGTACCGTAGGTGCCGGTGTTGTAGCCAGCGTAATCGCTTAATCTTTGGCTTACATAAATAAAGCAAAGCCCCTATAATAGGGGCTTTCTTGTGTAGGGGCGTAGTTCGAATTGGTAGAACAGCGGTCTCCAAAACCGATGGTTGCGGGTTCGAGTCCTGCCGCCCCTGCCATATACCTCGTCTCGTACGGGGCTTTTGTGTCTTTGGTTACGTCAGATACAGGTGGGTTGTATGAGTGTTAGTTCTGAGAGCCAGGGCGGAAGCAAGGATACCCTGCTTTGGGGCCTGGTTTTCATTATCCTGGCGGCCGCTGTAGTGGGTAATTACCTGCTCAACGATGTTGTCGCTGCCGTCCGCGCCCTGGGTGTGGTCGTTGTCATTGCTGCTGCCGGTGCAGTAGCCCTGCAAACCACCAAGGGAAAGGCAACACTGGCATTCGCCCGTGAGTCTCGCCTGGAAGTCCGCAAGGTCGTATGGCCGACCCGTCAGGAAGCCATTCAGACAACCCTGATTGTGCTGGCGGTGACCGCCGTGATGGGGCTGCTGCTGTTCGTTCTGGACGGTGCCTTGGTCTGGTTGGTCAACCTGATTACCGGTGTGTAAGGATAAGCCATGACTGAACAACGTGAACAACGTATGAGATGGTATGTCGTGCAGGCTTTTTCCGGCTATGAAGGCCGTGTAGCCAAGTCCCTGCGTGAACATATCAAGATGCATGGCATGGAAGACATGTTCGGTGAAGTACTGGTCCCGACCGAAGAAGTGGTCGAGATGCGTGCTGGCCAGAAGCGCAAGAGTGAGCGCAAGTTTTTCCCGGGTTATGTCCTGGTCCAGATGATCATGGATGAAACCACATGGCACCTGGTGCGTAACGTACCGCGTGTAATGGGTTTCATCGGCGGTACTTCCGACCGTCCGGCACCGATCTCCGACAAAGAGGCCGATGCTATCCTGAACCGTCTGCAGGATGCCCACGACAAGCCGCGTCCGAAAACCCTGTTTGAACCGGGTGAAATGGTGCGGGTTGCTGATGGTCCGTTTGCCGACTTCAACGGTACCGTTGAAGAGGTCGATTATGAGAAGAGCCGCGTGAAGGTCTCTGTACTGATCTTCGGTCGTTCTACTCCTGTTGAACTGGATTTTGGTCAGGTCGAAAAAGGCTGATTGAATTCTGTACGTTTAACGGTTGTCAGGGGCAGCGAATATCTCTATAATTCGCTGCCCCTTTATTAGTTGGGGAGCCGTTTGCAGGAGCAAGTCTCCGAGGCGCTAGAACCCATTTTTGAGGTATTTTCCTAATGGCTAAGAAAGTCACAGCTTATATCAAGCTGCAGGTTGCTGCTGGTGCAGCCAACCCGTCTCCTCCCGTTGGTCCTGCACTGGGTCAACACGGTGTTAACATCATGGAATTCTGTAAGGCGTTCAACGCTCGTACAGAGAAGCTGGAAAAAGGTTCACCGACTCCGGTCGTGATCACCGTTTACAGCGACCGTTCCTTCACCTTCGAAACCAAGACTCCGCCTGCTTCCTTCCTGCTGAAGAAAGCTGCTGGCATCAAGTCTGGTTCTTCCAAGCCGAACAAAGACAAGGTTGGTAAGGTGACCGTTGCCCAGCTGCAAGAAATCGCCAAGACCAAAGAGCCGGATATGACTGGTGCCGATCTGGATGCAAAAGTACGTTGCATCGCAGGCTCCGCTCGTTCCATGGGTCTGGTAGTGGAGGATTAAGACAATGGCTAAACTTTCCAAGCGTATGCGCGTTATTCGCGAAAAAGTTGACGGTACCAAAGAGTACTCCATCAACGAAGCCATTGCCCTGTTGAAAGAACTGGCTACCGCCAAGTTCGTTGAAAGCGTTGACGTTGCTGTCAACCTGGGTATCGACGCTCGTAAATCTGACCAGAACGTACGTGGTGCTACTGTACTGCCGCACGGTACCGGTCGTGATGTACGCGTTGCCGTATTTACCCAAGGTGCCAACGCCGAAGCAGCTAAAGCTGCCGGTGCTGACCTGGTAGGTATGGATGACCTGGCCGATCTGGTTAAGAAAGGCGAGATGAACTTCGACGTAGTTATCGCATCCCCGGATGCCATGCGCGTTGTTGGTCAACTGGGTCAAATCCTGGGCCCGCGCGGCCTGATGCCGAACCCGAAAGTTGGTACTGTAACTCCTAACGTTGCCGAAGCTGTCAAGAACGCCAAGGCTGGTCAGGTTCGTTACCGTAACGACAAGAATGGTATCATCCATACCACTCTGGGTAAGGTTTCTTTCAACGAAGTTCAGCTGAAAGAAAACTTGGAAGCTCTGCTGGTTGCCCTGAAAAAAGGCAAGCCCTCTTCCGCCAAAGGTCAATTCATCAAGAAAGTCAGCATCTCCACCACCATGGGTGCCGGTGTTGCCGTAGACCAAGCTTCTCTGGAAGCTCAGGCCTAATTGATGGGTTTTACAAGGCGCAAAATTTAATCTATAATTTTGCGCCTTGATTGGTTGGGGGTTTCGACCTCCGTCCAAGACCGCAGGAGGCTGCAAAGCCTTAATGTTTCCTGCGTAGACGGTGCCGGAAACCCAGCGAGAAAGATTCTTTCTCTTCTGGAATCCTGCTACCGCATCGTTCCCCTCTGTTGTAAAGGTAGGGGGGATGTGTCAGTACTGGGTCAATAGACCCGGATTCAATCCAGGAGTTAAGCCAATGGCATTGGGACTCGAAGACAAAAAGGCAATTGTTGCTGAAGTCAACGAAGCTGCCAAAGGCGCTCTTTCTGCAGTTGTTGCCGATTCTCGCGGTGTAACTGTAGACAAGATGACCGTCCTGCGTAAAACCGCTCGTGAAGCCGGTGTGTACATGCGCGTTGTGCGTAACACCCTGCTGCGTCGCGCGGTAGAAGGTACCGAATACGAGTGCCTGAACGACGCATTTACCGGTCCTACCTTGATTGCTTTCTCTAACGAACACCCGGGCGCTGCTGCTCGTCTGTTCAAAGAGTTTGCCAAAGCGAACCAAAAGTTCGAAATCAAGGCTGGCGCTTTTAACGGTGAGTTTATCGCCGCAGCACAAATTGATCGTCTGGCCACGCTGCCGACTTACGAAGAAGCAATTGCGAAGTTGATGGCGACTATGAAAGAAGCCTCTGCTGGCAAGCTGGTTCGTACTATCGCTGCTGTTCGCGACCAGAAACAAGCTGCTGCTTGATTCTCGCCTATTTAGGCTGTTTGAGTTTATTCAACATCAGGAATTTTTGTCATGTCTATCACTAAAGACCAAATCATCGAAGCCGTTGCTTCCATGTCCGTAATGGAAGTTGTTGAGCTGATCGAAGCTATGGAAGAGAAGTTCGGTGTTTCTGCCGCTGCTGCCGTAATGGCTGGCCCGGCTGCTGCTGAAGCAGTAGAAGAGAAGACCGAGTTCGACGTAGTTCTGACTGCTGCTGGCGCCAACAAAGTTGCCGTTATCAAAGCCGTTCGTGGCGCTACCGGTCTGGGCCTGAAAGAAGCCAAAGATCTGGTAGAAGCTGCTCCGGCTAACCTGAAGGAAGGCGTGTCCAAGGACGAAGCTGAAGCTCTGAAGAAAGAGCTGGAAGCTGCCGGTGCTTCTGTTGAGATCAAATAATCTGCATTTATGTAGATTAGCCTGATAAAACAGGCTAGGGCTGGTGAATTTTTGTTCACCAGCCTTTTTGCGCTGTAGACTGAGAGCATTTCACACCGTTTACGACTCTCGGTGCACTAGCAATCCGGACTGTCTTCTTTCGTCCGGGCCAACACAAAACGGTGTTGAGACAGAGCTGTCCCGCGGGACAGAGTGGGTCACTTATCAGCGAGCTGAGGAACCCTATGGTTTACTCTTATACCGAAAAAAAACGCATTCGTAAGGACTTCGGTAAGCGAGACCAGGTACTGGACACGCCTTATCTGTTGTCCATTCAGCTGGACTCCTTCAAGCAGTTCATCGAGGCTGACCCGGAAGGTGAATATGGCCTAGAGGCCGCTTTCCGTAGCGTTTTCCCGATCACCAGTTACTCCGGTAGTGCTGAGCTTCAGTATGTCAGCTATCGCCTGGGTGAGCCGGTATTTGACGTAAAAGAATGCCAGATCCGTGGAGTGACCTACTCCGCGCCGCTGCGTGTCAAGCTTCGTATGGTTCTGTACGACCGTGAAGCAGCTGCCGGCACCGTCAAAGACATCAAGGAACAAGAAGTATACATGGGCGAAATTCCGCTCATGACCGAGAACGGCACCTTTGTTATCAATGGTACCGAGCGGGTTATCGTCTCCCAGCTGCACCGCAGCCCGGGCGTCTTCTTCGACCACGATAAAGGCAAAACTCATTCATCCGGTAAGGTACTGTATAACGCTCGCGTTATCCCCTACCGTGGCTCCTGGCTGGACTTCGAGTTCGATGCGAAAGACAACCTGTTTGTCCGTATCGACCGTCGTCGCAAACTGCCAGCATCCATTATTCTGCGCGCCCTGGACTTCACCTCCGAACAAATCCTGGCCACCTTCTTCGAGACCATCGGTTTTGAAGTAAAAGATGGCAAGTTGATGATGGATCTGGTGCCGGAGCGTCTGCGTGGTGAAACTGCGACCTTTGACATCGTGGCCAATGGCGCCGTGGTGGTTGAGACCGGTCGTCGTGTGACTGCGCGTCACATCCGTCAGTTGGAAAAAGACGCCGTTACCCAAATTGAGGTGCCGGTTGAGTATGTTGTTGGCAAAGTTGCTGCCAAGGACTACGCACATCCGCAAACTGGCGAGATGGTCGTGACCGCCAACCAGGCGCTGAGCCTGGAAGCGATCGCCAACCTGTCCCAAGCCGGCTTCAAGCATTTCGAGGTTCTGTTCACCAACGAACTGGATCACGGTGCTTACATGTCCGAGACCCTGCGTGTCGACTCCAGCTCCAACCGTTTGGAAGCGCTGGTCGAGATCTATCGCATGATGCGTCCGGGCGAACCGCCTACTCGCGAAGCTGCAGAACAGCTGTTCGAAAACCTGTTCTTCTCCGCCGAGCGTTACGACCTGTCTACCGTAGGTCGGATGAAGTTCAACCGCCGTCTGGGTCGTGAAGACGAGACTGGCGCGGGCGTACTGACCAAAGACGACATCGTCGATGTGATGAAGCGCCTGATCGACATCCGTAACGGTAACGACGAAGTGGACGATATCGACCACCTGGGTAACCGTCGTATCCGTTCTGTCGGTGAAATGGCTGAAAACCAGTTCCGCGTTGGTCTGGTGCGTGTCGAGCGTGCGGTCAAGGAGCGTCTCTCCCTGGGCGACCTGGACACCCTGATGCCGCAGGATCTGATCAACGCCAAGCCGATCTCCGCCGCAGTCAAAGAGTTCTTTGGTTCCAGCCAGCTGTCCCAGTTTATGGACCAGAACAACCCGCTCTCCGAAGTGACCCACAAGCGTCGTATCTCCGCGCTGGGCCCGGGCGGTTTGACTCGTGAGCGTGCCGGCTTTGAAGTCCGAGACGTACACCCGACTCACTACGGTCGTCTGTGCCCTATCGAGACTCCTGAAGGTCCGAACATCGGTCTGATCAACTCTCTGTCCGTGTACTCTCGTACCAACGAGTACGGTTTCCTCGAGACCCCGTACCGTAAGGTCATTGACGGTGTGATCACCGACGAAGTGGACTACCTGTCTGCTATTGAAGAAGGCAAGTACGTGATCGCACAGGCTAACGCCGCGACCACCGAAGATGGCCGTCTGAAAGATGAATTGATCCCGTGCCGTCACAAAGGTGAATCCACCTTTATGAACGCCGACCAGATCCAGTATATGGACGTGAGCCCGCAGCAGATCGTATCTGTGGCAGCGGCTCTGATCCCGTTCCTGGAACACGATGACGCGAACCGCGCATTGATGGGTTCAAACATGCAACGTCAGGCTGTACCGACTCTGCGTGCTGACAAGCCGCTGGTAGGTACCGGTATGGAACGCGCTGTGGCCGTTGACTCCGGTGTAACCGTAGTAGCCAAGCGTGGCGGCGTAATCGACTATGTCGATGCCTCCCGTATCGTCCTGAAGGTCAATGAAGATGAGCTGATGCCAGGCGAAGCCGGTATCGACATCTACAACCTGACCAAATACACCCGTTCCAACCAGAACACCTGTATCAACCAGCGTCCTTGCGTGATGTTGGGTGAGCCGGTTATGGCTGGCGACGTACTGGCTGACGGCCCGTCCACCGATCTGGGTGAACTGGCGCTGGGTCAGAACATGCGCGTCGCGTTCATGCCGTGGAACGGTTACAACTTCGAAGACTCGATCCTGGTGAACGAGCGTGTTGTTCAGGAAGATCGCCTGACCACCATCCATATCCAGGAACTGGCCTGTATCTCCCGTGACACCAAGCTGGGTCCGGAAGAGATCACTGCTGACATCCCGAACGTGGGTGAAGCCGCTCTGTCCAAGCTGGACGAGTCCGGTATCGTCTACGTGGGTGCCGAAGTGAAGGGCGGCGACATTCTGGTCGGTAAGGTAACCCCGAAAGGTGAAACCCAGCTGACGCCGGAAGAGAAGCTGCTGCGCGCCATCTTCGGTGAGAAGGCGTCCGATGTGAAGGACTCCTCCCTGCGTGTACCGAACGGTGTGTACGGTACCGTGGTTGACGTGCAAGTCTTTACCCGCGATGGCGTGGAAAAAGACAAGCGCGCCAAAGAAATCGAAGAGATGCAGCTGAAGGAAGCGAAGAAGGACTTGACCGAAGAGTTCAAGATCCTGGAAGACGGCATTTTCGGCCGCTCCCGCAACCTGCTGCTGGCCGCCGGTTACAGCGAAGATCGTCTGAACAAGCTCGATCGCTCCAAGTGGTTTGAACTGGCCATCGAAGACGAAGGCAAGCAGACCGAACTGGAACAGATCGCTGAACAGCACGTTGAGCTGAAAGCCGAGTTCGACAAGAAATTCGAGAACAAGCGTCGCAAGATTATCCAGGGTGATGATCTGGCGCCGGGCGTACTGAAAATCGTCAAGGTTTATCTGGCAGTCAAGCGTCGCATCCAGCCGGGTGACAAGATGGCGGGCCGTCACGGTAACAAGGGTGTTATCTCCAAGATCTGTCCGGTCGAGGATATGCCTCATGACGAGTTCGGCCGTCCGGTCGACATCGTACTGAACCCGTTGGGCGTACCATCCCGTATGAACATCGGTCAGATCCTCGAAGTGCACCTGGGCCTTGCGGCCAAGGGTATCGGCGAGAAGATCGATCGCATGGTCAAAGAGCAGCGCGAGCTGCACGAGATGCGCAACTTCCTGCAACAGGTCTATGACCTGGGCGAGAAGGACACCCAGCAAGTGAACATCGCCGAACTGTCTGATGACGACGTACGTACCCTGGTGGGTAACCTGCGTAAGGGTCTGCCGGTTGCTACTCCAGTGTTTGATGGTGCCAAAGAGCGCGAAATCAAAGCCCTGCTGAAGCTGGCTGATCTGCCGGAATCCGGTCAGATTGATCTGTTCGATGGCCGTACCGGTAACCGCTTCGAGCGTAAAGTAACCGTTGGTTACATGTACATGCTCAAGCTGAACCACTTGGTCGACGACAAGATGCACGCGCGTTCTACCGGTTCTTACAGCCTGGTTACCCAGCAGCCGCTGGGTGGTAAGGCTCAGTTCGGTGGTCAGCGTTTCGGTGAGATGGAAGTGTGGGCCCTGGAGGCTTACGGTGCGGCATATACCCTGCAGGAAATGCTGACCGTCAAGTCTGACGATGTGAATGGCCGTACCAAGATGTATAAGAACATCGTGGATGGCGACCACCGTATGGAGCCGGGCATGCCCGAATCCTTCAACGTATTGCTGAAGGAAATCCGCTCTCTGGGTATCAACATCGAGCTGGACGAAGAGTAAGAGCTCGCTCTTATTGTTCGAGAATTGACGTGGGCGCCCCGCTGTTTTGGCAGCTGGGGCGCCGAGGTTAGACTCCTGACAGGGGAAACACGTGAAAGACTTACTCAAGTTTTTGAAGGCTCAGACCAAGACCGAAGAGTTTGACAGTATCAAGATCGGTCTGGCCTCTCCTGACATGATCCGCTCCTGGTCATTCGGTGAGGTCAAAAAGCCTGAGACCATCAACTACCGGACTTTCAAGCCGGAGCGTGATGGTCTGTTCTGCGCCCGTATCTTCGGACCGGTGAAGGACTACGAGTGTCTGTGCGGCAAGTACAAGCGCCTGAAACACCGTGGTGTGATCTGTGAGAAGTGCGGCGTTGAAGTGACCCAGACCAAGGTCCGTCGTGAGCGTATGGGCCACATCGAGCTGGCCAGCCCGACTGCCCACATCTGGTTCCTGAAGTCCCTGCCGTCCCGTATCGGTCTGCTGCTGGACATGACCCTGCGCGACATCGAGCGCGTGCTCTACTTCGAATCTTTCGTCGTAATCGAGCCGGGTATGACCAACCTCGAACGCAGCCAGATGCTCTCTGAAGAGCAGTACCTGGATGCGCTGGAAGAGTGGGGCGACGAATTTGACGCCAAGATGGGTGCCGAAGCAATCCTGGCATTGCTGCGCGCTATCGATCTGGAAGGTGAAGTCAAAACCATGCGTGAGGAGCTGGATCAAACCAACTCCGAGACCAAGCGCAAGAAGACCACCAAGCGTCTGAAGCTGATGGAAGCTTTCCTGCAGTCCGGCAACAAGCCGGAGTGGATGATCATGACAGTGCTGCCTGTGCTGCCGCCGGACCTGCGTCCGCTGGTACCGCTGGACGGCGGCCGTTTCGCGACTTCCGATCTGAACGATTTGTACCGTCGCGTGATCAACCGTAACAACCGCTTGAAGCGTCTGCTGGATCTGGCTGCTCCGGACATCATCGTGCGCAACGAAAAGCGTATGCTGCAAGAGTCCGTCGATGCCCTGCTGGATAACGGCCGTCGCGGTCGTGCCATCACCGGTTCCAACAAGCGCCCGCTGAAATCCCTGGCCGACATGATCAAGGGTAAGCAGGGTCGTTTCCGTCAGAACCTGCTCGGTAAGCGTGTCGACTACTCCGGTCGTTCCGTTATCACCGTAGGCCCGACTCTGCGTCTGCATCAGTGCGGTCTGCCGAAGAAGATGGCGCTGGAACTGTTCAAGCCGTTCATCTATGGCAAGCTGGAAACCCGCGGTCTGGCGACCACTATCAAGGCCGCCAAGAAGATGGTGGAGCGCGAGGAAGCTGTCGTTTGGGATATCCTGGACGAAGTGATCCGCGAACACCCGGTTCTGCTGAACCGAGCACCGACTCTGCACCGTCTGGGTATCCAGGCATTCGAACCGACTCTGGTCGAAGGCAAGGCAATCCAGCTGCACCCGCTGGTTTGTGCTGCGTATAACGCGGACTTCGATGGTGACCAGATGGCGGTCCACGTACCGCTGACCCTGGAAGCCCAGCTGGAAGCGCGTGCGCTGATGATGTCTACCAACAACATCCTGTCGCCTGCCTCCGGTGAGCCGATCATCGTTCCTTCTCAGGACGTGGTCTTGGGTCTGTACTACATGACCCGTGCCCGTATCAACGCCAAAGGCGAAGGTATGGTGCTGGCCGGCCCGAAAGAAGCCGAGAAAGTATATCGCGCCGGTCTGGCCGATCTGCATGCTCGTGTGAAAGTACGCATTACCGAATACCTGCGTCATGAAGACGGTTCTCTGCGTGAACACACCGAGATGAAGAACACCACCGTTGGTCGTGCGATCCTGAGCCTGATCCTGCCGAAAGGTATGGAATACGCCCTGATCGACGAGCCGAAGGTGCTGACTGCTGCAGAACAGGCTGATCTGGATGCCAATCCGCAGAACTGGATCAAGTGCGTATCCAACAAGGCGCTGGGCAAAAAGCTCATCTCCCGTCTGCTGAACACCTGCTATCGCAAGCAGGGCCTGAAGGACACCGTTATCTTCGCTGACCAGCTGATGTATACCGGTTTCCACTACGCGGCCCTGTCCGGTGCTTCCGTTGGTATCGATGACATGGTCATCCCGGATGCCAAGAAAGACATCATCGCGGCAGCCGAAGCCGAAGTTGCCGAGATCCAGGACCAGTTCCTGTCAGGTTTGGTAACTGCGGGCGAGCGTTACAACAAGGTTATCGATATCTGGGCCAGCGCCAACGAGCGCGTCTCCAAGGCCATGATGGAGAACTTGTCCAAAGAGCGTAACGTCAACTCGCTGGGTGAAGAAGAAGAGCAGGCCTCGTTCAACAGCATCTTTATGATGGCCGACTCTGGTGCGCGTGGTTCCGCCGCCCAGATCCGTCAGCTGGCCGGTATGCGTGGCCTGATGGCCAAGCCGGATGGCTCCATCATCGAGACCCCGATCATCGCGAACTTCCGCGAAGGTCTGAACGTACTGCAGTACTTTATCTCTACCCACGGTGCTCGTAAGGGTCTGGCGGATACTGCACTGAAGACTGCGAACTCCGGTTACCTGACTCGTCGTCTGGTAGACGTGGCGCAGGACATGGTGATCACCGAGGACGATTGCGGCACTACCGACGGTCTGTGGATGACTCCGCTGATCGAGGGTGGCGACGTGGTCGAGCCGCTGCGTGAGCGCGTGCTGGGTCGTGTGGTGGCAGAAGATGTCATCAAGCCGGGTACCGAGGACGAGATCCTGGTTGCTCGCAACACCCTGCTCGACGAGCAGCTGTGTGACCTGCTGGAGCGTAACTCCGTTGACCGTGTGAAGGTACGTTCTGCCATCACCTGTGAAACCGACTTCGGTAACTGTGCTCACTGCTACGGCCGTGATCTGGCCCGTGGTCACCTGGTTAACAAGGGTGAGGCTGTCGGTGTTATCGCCGCCCAGTCCATCGGTGAACCGGGTACCCAGCTGACGATGCGTACTTTCCACATCGGTGGTGCTGCATCTCGTGCCGCTGCTGAAAGCAGCATCCAGGTCAAGAACACCGGTACCATCAAGCTGCAGAACGCCAAGTTCGTTCACAACAGCGATGACAAACTGGTTATCACCTCACGTTCTACCGAACTGACCATCATGGATGACATGGGCCGTACCAAGGAAAGCCACAAGCTGCCTTACGGTTCCGTGCTGGAAGTGAAGGACGGCCAGGCCGTGAGTGCTGGCGAGACCGTTGCTAACTGGGATCCGCACACCCACCCGATCATCACCGAAGTGGCAGGTCGCCTGCAGTTCGAACACATGATCGATGGTGTGACCATCACTCGTCAGACCGACGAGCTGACCGGTCTCTCTTCTATCGTTGTTCTGGACGTCAACGAGCGTCCGAGCGCCGGTAAAGAGATGCGTCCGACCGTTAAACTGGTCGACCTGAACGGCAAAGACGTGATGATCCCGGGTACCGATGTAGCCGCCCAGTACTTCCTGCCGGGCAAGGCGATCGTGAACCTGGAAGATGGTGCCAACGTGGGCGTGGGTGACGCGGTAGCGCGTATCCCGCAAGAGTCCGGCGGTACCAAGGACATCACCGGTGGTCTGCCGCGCGTTGCGGATCTGTTCGAAGCACGTCAACCGAAGGAACCGGCAATTCTGGCCGAGATCTCCGGTACCATCTCCTTCGGGAAAGAGACCAAGGGCAAACGCCGTCTGGTCATCACCCCGACCGATGGTGGCAACGTCTACGAAGAGATGATTCCGAAGTGGCGTAACCTGAACGTGTTCGAAGGTGAAAAAGTTGAGAAGGGTGAAGTGCTGGCGGACGGTCCTGAGTCTGCTCACGACATCCTGCGTCTGCGCGGTATCAGCCCGGTCGCCAACTACATCGCCAACGAAGTGCAGGACGTTTACCGTCTGCAAGGCGTTAAGATCAACGACAAGCACATCGAAGTCATCGTTCGTCAGATGCTGCGCAAGTGCGAGATCCTGAGCGCTGGCGATACCGATCTGATCGAAGGCGAACAGGTTGAAGTGGCTCGTGTGAAGATTGCCAACCGTAAGCTGGTTGCCGAGGGCAAGACCCCTGCGACCTACCGTCATGTACTGATGGGTATTACCAAGGCATCTCTGAGCACCGAGTCCTTCATCTCCGCGGCTTCCTTCCAGGAAACCACTCGCGTTCTGACCGAAGCCGCCGTTGGTGGCAAGCGTGACGAACTGCGTGGCCTGAAAGAGAACGTCATCGTGGGTCGTCTGATCCCGGCTGGTACCGGCTTTGCCTACCACCATAGCCGGATCAACCAGCGTGCTGCCGCAGCTCGTGCTGTTGGTACCCCGCAGGTGACCGCTGATGAAGCGGAGCAGAACCTGGCGGATCTGCTGAACGCAGCCGGTAGCTTCGACGAAGAGTAACTCGTCATCCGTGATTGAAAAGGGCTCCTTCAAGGAGCCCTTTTTGTTGGCCAATTCCTCGGCAAAGGTAGACGCAGCGCGGGTTTCAGGATGATCCAGAGCAAAGTTGTAGAGTAAAAAATCAAAAAAAGTTGACTTTACTCCCCTGCAATTTAAAACTCGGGAAAGTTGAATGGTTATTACAGGGGTAGAACATGACTGTCGGTATCGAGGAAGCCATGCTTCCCGAAGAACAGCTGATCAGCCGCACTTTTACAGATGAAGACAGGGAATTGTTGCGCTCATACGATGGGCTCATCGATGGCTTGGCCGAGCTGTTCGGCAAGCATTGTGAAGTGGTACTCCACTCCCTGGAAAATCTGCACGAGTCGGTGATCAAGATCGCCAACGGCTTCAATACCGGACGCACCCTCGGGGCGCCCATCACCGATCTCGCCCTGCGCATGCTCAAGGACATCGAGAGCACCGGCCAGGATTACACCCAGAGCTATTTCGCTCGCAGCCGTACCGGCGCGCTGATGAAGTCGAGCACCATCGCCATTCGCAACAGCGAGCGCCAAGTGGTGGGGCTTATCTGCATCAATCTGCACATCAATGCGCCTTTCCACGAGTTCGTGGCCGAATTTTTCCCGACGCCCCAGCAGGCGGCACGCCAGTCACCAGAGACTTTTGCCAACAGCGTGGAAGAACTGGTTGCCCAGACGGTGGATAACACCATCGACGAGATCAATCGCGATCCCACCGTGGCCAACAATGCCAAGAACCGCTTCATCGTGACCCAGCTGTTCGAGAAGGGCATTTTCGACATCAAGGATTCGATCAATCTGGTGGCGGACAAACTCAATATTTCAAAACATACCGTTTATCTTTACATCCGACAGCGCAAGCAGGGTGAAGACGAGAACGAGTAACTCATTCCAGAAGGGGATAGATGAATGGCTAAAGAAGTGATTGCAACCGACAAGGCGCCTGCCGCGATTGGTCCGTATGTTCAGGCTACCAAGGTTGGCGAGATGATCTTCACCTCCGGGCAGATCCCGCTCGATCCTGCCACCATGGAAATCGTGGCTGGCGGCATTGAAGAGCAGGCCGAGCGGGTGATGAAGAATCTGGTTGCCGTGTTGCACGCTGCGGGTGCCGATGCCAGCAAAGTGGTCAAAACCACCTGCTTCCTGAGCGACATGAACAACTTCGTTGCCTTCAATCAGGTCTATGCCCGCTACTTTGGCGATGCGGCGCCAGCTCGCTCCTGCGTAGAGGTGGCCCGTCTGCCGAAAGATGTGCTGGTCGAAGTTGAGGCGATTGCCCATCTCTGATCAACAGATCGAATCAAGCCCCTCCTGGCAGGGGCTTTTTTGTTTTTGGCGTAAAATGGACCGGGTCAGCACAGGAGTCCTGCTATGAGTCTGAGTTTTGCCATCCTGGTCACGGGGCCCGCCTATGGCACCCAATCGGCCAGCACAGCCTATCGTTTTGCCCGCACACTGTTGGCACAGGGGCATACCTTGTCCCACCTGTTCTTCTATCAGGATGGGGTCTGCAACGGCAACGGTCTGCATCTGCCAGCATCCGATGAGACCGACCTGGTTCGTCTGTGGCTAGAGCTGGCGAAAGAGCAGGGGATCCGTATCGATGTCTGTGTCGCCGCCGCCATGCGGCGCGGTGTGCTCGATGAACAGGAAGCCAAGGGGGCAGGGCTGGAGCACTTCAATCTGCAAGCGCCATTTTGCCTGAGCGGTCTGGGCCAGTTGGCCGAGGCGGCGCTCACCGCCGATCGGCTGGTTCAGTTTTAGGGGGAGTCATGAGCAAGAAAATCGCCTTTATCTGCAGTCGTGGTCCCCATGGCCATGCCGCCGGCCGGGAAGGACTGGATGCCTTGCTGGCCACCTCGGCCATGACCGATGAGCTGGCCCTCTTCCTGATTGGGGACGGTGTGTTGCAACTGCTCAAGGAACAGCAGCCTGCCGCCATTTTGCAGCGCCACTACGCGCCCACCTTCAAGATGTTGGAACTCTACGACATCGAAGAGGTCTATGTTTGTGCTGACTCGCTGGCAGAGCGTGGCGTGACAGTGGATGATCTGCTGATCCCCGTCGAGAGTCTGCCGCGCCAGGAACTGGCTCGGCGCTGGGCACAATGTTCGACTCACATCAGCTTTTGAGGTTTCCATGTTGCATCTGATATTGAACTCCCCCTTTCAGAGTCAGGCTCTGGCAGAGGCGCTCTCATACCTTCAGCCCGAGGATGAGCTGGTACTGATGCAGGATGCCGTGATTGCGGCATCGGCTCCCCAGTGGAGCGCGCGGCTGGCGGGTATCCCGCTGTATGTGATGCAGGAAGATCTGCAAGCCCGCGGTTTGCAGCATCGGGTGGGCAATGTGTTCGATATGGCGGGTCTGGTGGCACTGATTGCGCAAAAAGGTTCCCCGCGCACCTGGGGTGGCTGATAAGCATATTTTCAAGAAAATTCAAGGTGATGTCGTGAAATCAAACGTATCCGAATTGCCCTTTTGTGACGCAAATTGTATAAATCTTGACTCCCCAGACAACAGGGCATAAAATTTCGCGTCCCCGTATCTGCGGGGAGGATTTTCCACACGTTTATGAAGTCATTATCAGGAGCCTTTTGATGGCAACTATTAACCAGTTGGTTCGCAAGCCACGCATCAAGCTCGTTGTGAAAAGCAACGTGCCGGCGCTGGAAGCGTGCCCTCAGAAGCGTGGCGTATGCACTCGTGTATATACCACCACCCCGAAGAAGCCTAACTCTGCACTGCGTAAAGTGTGCCGTGTACGTCTGACCAACGGCTTCGAAGTCACCTCCTACATCGGCGGTGAAGGTCACAACCTGCAAGAGCACTCTGTTGTTCTGATCCGTGGCGGTCGTGTAAAAGACTTGCCAGGTGTTCGTTATCACACCGTTCGTGGTGCGTTGGACTGTGCCGGTGTTAAAGACCGTAAGCAGGCTCGCTCCAAGTATGGCGTGAAGCGTCCTAAAGCTTAATGGTTCTCCGTTAAGTAAGGCCAAACGTTAATTCGTTTCTAGTTAGATAGCTTTCTAGTTTTGGGTAATCCCTGAAGTTACGGAGAATTTGAAATGCCAAGACGTCGTGTTGTTGGTCAGCGTAAAATCCTGCCAGATCCCAAGTTCGGATCAGAGCTGCTGGCTAAATTTGTCAACGTAGTAATGGTTGACGGTAAGAAATCTGTTGCAGAAGCCATTGTTTATGGCGCCCTGGACATCATTGCCACCAAATCTGGCAAAGAGCACCTGGCCGTATTCGAAGAAGCTCTGGATAACATTCGTCCGGCGGTCGAGGTTAAATCTCGTCGCGTCGGTGGTGCAACCTATCAGGTGCCGGTAGAAGTTCGTCCGGTACGTCGCAATGCCCTGGCAATGCGCTGGTTGGTTGATGCCGCTCGTAAACGTGGTGAAAAATCAATGGCTCAGCGTCTGGCTGGCGAGCTGCTGGATGCCGCTGACAATAAGGGTTCGTCTGTCAAGAAACGTGAAGACGTTCACCGTATGGCTGAAGCGAACAAAGCCTTCGCTCACTTCCGCTGGTAATCCGCTTGCGCAGGGTCTTTTGACTCTGCGCACCTTTAATTATCTAGGGACAAGCGCCTTAGTAAGAGGATGACAATGGCTCGTACAACCCCCATTGAGCGTTATCGTAACATCGGTATCTCCGCTCACATTGACGCCGGTAAGACTACTACTACCGAGCGCGTACTGTTTTACACCGGTGTAAGTCACAAGATCGGTGAAGTTCACGATGGCGCTGCCACCATGGACTGGATGGAACAGGAACAAGAGCGTGGTATCACCATCACCTCCGCCGCGACCACCGCTTTCTGGTCCGGTATGGGTAAACAGTTCCAACCGCACCGTATCAACATCATCGATACCCCGGGCCACGTTGACTTTACTATCGAAGTAGAGCGTTCAATGCGTGTTCTGGACGGTGCCGTGATGGTGTACTGTGCCGTAGGTGGCGTACAGCCACAGTCTGAAACCGTATGGCGTCAGGCTAACAAGTACAAAGTTCCCCGTATCGCGTTCGTCAACAAGATGGACCGTACCGGCGCCAACTTCCTGCGCTGCGTTGAGCACATCAAGACCCGTCTGAAAGGTACTCCGGTTCCGCTTCAGCTGAACATCGGCTCTGAAGAGAACTTCAAGGGCGTTGTTGACCTGGTCAAGATGAAAGCCATCAACTGGAATGAAGCTGATCAGGGCGTATCCTTCGATTACGAAGACGTCCCGGCCGAGTTGCTGGAACAGGCGCAAGAAATGCGCATGAATCTGGTTGAAGCCGCTGCTGAAGCGTCTGAAGACCTGATGGAAAAATACCTGGGCGGCGAAGAGCTGACCGAGGAAGAGATCAAGGGTGCTCTGCGTCAGCGCGTGCTGAACAACGAAATCATCCTGGTAACCTGTGGCTCCGCGTTCAAGAACAAGGGCGTACAGGCCATGCTGGATGCCGTGATCGAGTACCTGCCGGCTCCGACCGACGTTGCTGCTATCGACGGCCTGAAAATGGACGGCGAGACCAAAGACGAGCGTCACGCTTCTGATGACGAGCCGTTCTCTGCTCTGGCGTTCAAGATCGCTACCGACCCGTTCGTTGGTAACCTGACCTTCTTCCGTGTCTACTCTGGCGTGATCAACTCCGGTGACACCGTGCTGAACTCCGTCAAGGACAAGCGCGAGCGTTTTGGCCGTATCGTTCAGATGCATGCCAACAAGCGTGAAGAGATCAAAGAAGTACGCGCTGGTGACATCGCTGCTGCCATCGGTCTGAAAGACGTGACCACTGGTGATACCCTGTGTGACCCGAACGCACCGATCATCCTCGAGCGTATGGAATTCCCGGAGCCGGTAATTTCTATCGCGGTTGAGCCGAAAACCAAGGCTGACCAGGAGAAGATGGGTCTGGCACTGGGCCGTCTGGCTCAGGAAGATCCGTCCTTCCGCGTATGGACTGACGAAGAGTCAGGTCAAACCATCATCGCTGGTATGGGTGAGCTGCACCTGGACATCATCGTTGACCGTATGCGTCGCGAGTTCAAGGTTGAAGCCAACGTAGGTAAGCCGCAGGTTGCCTACCGTGAAACCATCCGTACCACCGTTAAAGACATCGAAGGCAAGCATGCCAAGCAGTCTGGTGGTCGCGGTCAGTACGGTCATGTTGTTATCGACATGTACCCGCTGGAAGAAGGCAAAGCCTACGAATTCGTCAACGACATCAAAGGTGGTGTCATTCCTGGTGAATTCATCCCGGGTGTTGATAAAGGTATCCGTGAGCAGCTCAAATCTGGTCCGCTGGCTGGTTACCCGGTTATGGATCTGGGTGTGCGTCTGCACTTCGGTTCTTACCACGATGTCGACTCTTCCGAACTGGCGTTCAAAATCGCTGCTTCCATGGCCTTTAAGGCTGGCTTCATGAAAGCCAACCCGGTTCTGCTCGAGCCGATCATGAAAGTAGAAGTTGAAACTCCGGAAGATTACATGGGCGACGTTATCGGTGACCTGAACCGTCGTCGTGGCCTGATCGAAGGTATGGAAGATGGCCCGTCCGGCAAGATCGTACGTGCTCTGGTGCCGCTGGCCGAAATGTTCGGTTATGCAACTGCACTGCGTTCCGCTACCCAGGGTCGTGCTTCCTACGCCATGGAATTCGCCAAGTATCACGATGCACCGACCAACGTTGCACAAGCCGTGATCGAAGAGCGCAAATCCAAGTAATTTAAGATTCCCCGCCTACGACGGTAGGCGGGTTTAACCTAGAAGGACTACGTCGTGTCTAAAGAAAAATTTGAGCGTAATAAACCGCACGTAAACGTCGGCACCATCGGCCACGTTGACCACGGTAAAACCACCCTGACTGCAGCTATCACCAACGTGCTGGCCAAGCACTTCGGTGGTAAAGCTTTCGCCTTCGACCAGATCGACAAGGCACCGGAAGAGCGTGAGCGTGGTATCACCATCAACACCTCCCACGTAGAATACGACACCGCTACCCGTCACTACGCCCACGTAGATTGCCCGGGTCACGCCGACTACGTTAAAAACATGATCACCGGTGCTGCCCAGATGGACGGCGCGATCCTGGTAGTAGCAGCGACTGACGGCCCGATGCCGCAGACTCGTGAGCACATCCTGCTGGGTCGTCAGGTTGGTATCCCGTACATGATCGTGTTCATGAACAAGTGTGACATGGTTGATGACGAAGAGCTGCTCGAACTGGTAGAGATGGAAGTTCGTGAACTGCTGACCGAGTACGACTTCCCGGGTGATGACCTGCCGGTAGTTCGTGGTTCCGCACTGAAAGCGCTGGAAGGCGACGCTCAGTGGGAAGAGAAGATCATCGAGCTGGCTGGCCACCTGGATACCTACATCCCGGAGCCGGAGCGCGCGATTGACCAGCCGTTCCTGATGCCTATCGAAGACGTATTCTCCATCGCTGGCCGTGGTACCGTAGTTACCGGTCGTGTAGAGCGCGGTATCGTTAAAGTAGGTGAGACTGTAGAAATCGTTGGTATCAAAGATACCGTTTCTACCACCTGTACCGGTGTTGAAATGTTCCGTAAGCTGCTGGACGAAGGTCGTGCAGGCGAGAACATCGGCGCGCTGCTGCGTGGTGTTAAGCGTGAAGACGTAGAGCGTGGTCAGGTACTGGCCAAGCCGGGTTCTATCAAGCCGCACACCAAGTTCGAATCTGAAGTGTACGTACTGTCCAAAGAAGAAGGTGGTCGTCATACCCCGTTCTTCAAAGGCTACCGTCCGCAGTTCTACTTCCGTACTACCGACGTGACCGGTACCATCGAACTGCCGGAAGGCGTAGAGATGGTAATGCCGGGCGACAACATCAAAATGGTTGTTACCCTGATTGCTCCGATCGCAATGGACGACGGTCTGCGTTTCGCTATCCGTGAAGGTGGCCGTACCGTAGGTGCTGGTGTTGTAGCTAGCGTAATCGCCTAATCGATTCGTTATATACAGACATGAAAAGGGGTGGCTTCGGCCACCCCTTTTATTTTTGGGGCTATTTATGGCCTGTGAGATACTGGACAAAACCATTGATAGAGGTAGTTTCCGTGAGCAACCCTGCCATTTTTCTGGATCGTGACGGTGTCATCAATGAAGACACTGGCTATGTCAGTCAGGTCGATGATTTCCATTTTCTGCCCGGAGTCATAGACGCCCTGCAGCTCCTCAAAAAGAAAGGCTATCTGCTGGTCGTCGTCACCAACCAGTCCGGAATCGCCCGCGGCTACTTCAGTGAAGATGACTTCATGAATCTGACTGAATGGATGGATTGGTCACTGGCTGATCGGGATGTGGATCTCGATGGCATCTACTTCTGCCCCCATCATCCGGATCACGGCGTCCCCTGTGATTGTCGCAAGCCGGAGCCAGGTATGCTGCTGTTGGCGCAACAGGAACTGGGGATCGACATGAGTCGTT
>NZ_CP077221.1:3357500-3582500 GCF_019046985.1 Aeromonas sp. FDAARGOS 1417
CGAGACGGACAGGTCGAGCAGGTACGAAAGTAGGTCATAGTGATCCGGTGGTTCTGAATGGAAGGGCCATCGCTCAACGGATAAAAGGTACTCCGGGGATAACAGGCTGATACCGCCCAAGAGTTCATATCGACGGCGGTGTTTGGCACCTCGATGTCGGCTCATCACATCCTGGGGCTGAAGTCGGTCCCAAGGGTATGGCTGTTCGCCATTTAAAGTGGTACGCGAGCTGGGTTCAGAACGTCGTGAGACAGTTCGGTCCCTATCTGCCGTGGGCGTTGGATGATTGAAGGGAGTTGCTCCTAGTACGAGAGGACCGGAGTGAACGAACCTCTGGTGTTCGGGTTGTCACGCCAGTGGCACTGCCCGGTAGCTAAGTTCGGAATCGATAACCGCTGAAAGCATCTAAGCGGGAAGCGAGCCCTGAGATGAGTCATCCCTGACCCCTTGAGGGTCCTAAAGGGCCGTTGGAGACCACAACGTTGATAGGTGGGGTGTGTAAGCGCGGCGACGTGTTGAGCTAACCCATACTAATTACCCGTGAGGCTTAACCATACAACACCCAAGAAGTGTTCTAAGGCTTGTAGCAAATAGAACGAACTACTCAAATTCAGTGATAGTGACAAGCCAAGCGCAACATCACTACTCACGTCAGCTTTCTAGATTAAGAATTTGCCTGGCGGCCATAGCGCCGTGGAACCACCTGATCCCATGCCGAACTCAGAAGTGAAACGCGGTAGCGCCGATGGTAGTGTGGCATTCGCCATGCGAGAGTAGGACACTGCCAGGCACCCAATTAAACAGCGATGTGAAGAATCACGTCACTGGCTGCGAGGATGACACCTCAGAAGAAGCAGCAGAAGATTTAGCGCAAGCTAACCGAATGCGGAGCGGTAGTTCAGTCGGTTAGAATACCGGCCTGTCACGCCGGGGGTCGCGGGTTCGAGTCCCGTCCGCTCCGCCAATAATTTGAAGGCCTTCCCGATTGGGAAGGCCTTTTTGCTATGGGCGTTTTTACCCACTGACCCCGATGGTTGCACACCAGAATCAACACAAAGCCCGGCTTCACGACCGGGCTTTTGTATTTTAAGCGCCTTAAATCACCAATATCTGGCTTTTCCCTGCCGAGAGAGTGCCAGATAGCCGGTTATTTCCATCATTTTCTGGCTATATCTGCGTTATATCAGCTTCATTTACAGCCATTTGAACGATCCTGCAGGTGGTCAAATCAGGCTTCTGCCGCTTGCTGACTACAGGGCAGTTCCATATTGACGACCCCTCTTCCATCTGCACATCGATCTTGAAGCCCAGCAGCTTGGCTAGGTTGGGAATACCGAGATTGCCGGATTAATCAGGTACTGTTCAAGCAAAGAGGCCTTCCCGACGGGAAGGCCTCTTTGCTTTATGTATCAGCTGATTACCATCACTCGGTCTATTTATCAGGGCTTCTCTTTGTTGCCAATGCTCAGGCCGAGCTTGATGGAGAGGGCCGCCAGTAACAGCAGCATCATGATCAGGGAGAAGAAGTTGCTGCCAAGCTCCGGGTATTGCACCTTGAGCAGCGCTGAGTGGCCGAAGGCACCGATAAAGAAGCAGAGCAGGGTGCAGATGGGGGTGTTGCCCACCATGGGTTCATGGCGATAGTGCTGGAACAGCTGATAGGCCGCCAGCCAGAGGGCAATCAGCGGGAAGAAGGAGAAAGGCACAACCGAGTTGGTCAGCACGGCCAGAGAGGCATCGCCACAGATACCAATCAGCATGGCCATGGCGAGCGGTTTTTTCGGAATCATAAGCTGTTCAGTCATATCGTTCTCCATCCTGTGGTCATGGGTGAGGTTCACGGCGCTTCTGGTTTTGTACCTCGGCGCCCATGGCGATCATCCGCAGTTGGCGAATTGTTCGGTCGGAGAGTGCACGGCACTCTTCGCTGGTCATGTCGAGTGCATCGGCACCGGCACTGAAGACGATGGTGACCATGGCTTCTGCCTGGATGTAGGCATCTTCCCGTGGTGCTTCGGTGGTAGCTTCCAGATAATCGGTCAGCTCTGCGATAAAGTGCTGGATTTCGCGAGCCACTGCCTGACGAAAGGCGGCCGAGGTGCCGGAGCGTTCCCGCAGCAGCAGCCGGAAGATGTTGGGGTTGTTCTCGACGAACTCCATAAAGGTCTGCACCGAGGTGCTGATGACACTGCCACCACCGGCAATGCGCTGGCGTGCCTGGCGCATCAGTTGGCGCAGGGTAAGGCCTCCTTCGTCAACCAGGGTCAGGCCCAGCTCCTCCATATCGCGAAAGTGGCGATAGAAAGAGGTGGGCGCGATACCCGCTTCGCGAGCGACTTCCCGCAGGCTGAGATTGGAGAAACTCCGATTGGCGCACAGTTGGCTGAATGCAGCATCGATCAATGTACGCCGGGTTTTTTCTTTTTGTTGAGCGCGAATACCCACGAAATCAGTCACCTTCAGCTTAACGAGGACAAATGATAACCCGAAGGCGCCTCAGGATCAGGTTTGTATCCTACTTTTTTACCATTGACCGTGAGGAAATCACCATAGAAAATGGCTAACAGCTGTTCGCTGAAAGGATGCAATGAGATGGCCAGACCCCCCATTATTTTGACCAATACCCTTCTGTTTTCCCTCTCCGGGATAGTGGCGTTGATTGTCGTACCCTGGTACGGCATGAGCCACGGTTACGATTTCTGGCAGTGGGCCAGTTTCCTGTTGTTGTTCTGCCTGAGTGGTCTCTCCATCACCGCAGGCTATCACCGGCTCTGGTCGCACAAGGCTTACAAGGCGCACCCCGCTTTGCAGTGGTTATTTGCCATCGGCGGTGCGTTGGCGCTGCAGAATTCTGCCCTGCACTGGTCGGCCGATCACCGCCGTCACCATCGTCATGTGGATGACAACGATAAAGACCCCTACAGCGCGGGGCGCGGTTTCTGGTATTCCCACATCGGCTGGATGCTGCGGGAGCATCAGGGAGATCTCTATGGCGATTACAGCAATGTGCGTGATCTGCAGAACAACCCGGTGGTCGCGTTTCAGCACCGTCACTATCTGACGCTGGCACTGGCGGCTAATGTGGGGCTGCCGCTGCTGCTCGGCCTGTGGCACGGGGACTTGCTCGGCATGTTGCTGTTGGCGGGCGTGCTGAGAATGGTGATGACTCACCACACCACCTTCTTCATCAACTCGCTGGCCCATATCTGGGGCAGTCAGCCCTATACCGACCGCAATACCGCTCGCGATAACGGCATCCTGGCCTTTTTCACCTTTGGCGAGGGGTATCACAACTTTCACCACCTGTTCGAGAATGACTACCGCAACGGCATTCACTGGTGGCAGTTCGATCCGACCAAGTGGTTGATCCGGCTCGCCTCCTGGTGTGGTCTGGCGGGGGATCTCAGATCTTCGCCGGAGGAGCGTATCGAGCAGGCCCGGCTGCAGATGCAGCTGAAACGGGCACAAGCCAAGTTGCGCAAGCAGGAAGATCGAGAACTGTGGCAGGCGCTGCTGCAGGAGGAATACGACAAGCTGAGCCAGCAGTTGCAACACTATTATGCCAGTCGCAAGCGGCTGCTGGAGCTGCGCAAGCGCAAGGCGCTGGCGCGCTATGACCGCCTCAAGCTGCAACTGGAGTATCGGGCCCTGCGGGACGGCTTTATCGCAGGTAAACGCAACTGGAGTCGTTTGCTGGCAGGTATTGCATGATGCCGTCCGATTATCACAGAGACTAAAGGAGAAGACCGCCTGCTGGCGGTCTTCTCTTTTATGATTCAACTCAAGCTAGTTGGCTTGGCTCTGCTGTTGCTGCAACTGATCCAGTGCCTGTTGCTCCTGCTGGCTGAGACCCAGTTGTTCACAGGCCTGCTCAAAGCTGATCCCCAGATGGCGCATCATGATATCCAATAACGGGAGGGCTTAGTTGGCTTGGCTCTGCTGTTGCTGCAACTGATCCAGCGCCTGTTGCTCCTGCTGGCTAAGACCCAGTTGTTCACAGGCCTGCTCAAAGCTGATCCCCAGATGGCACATCATGATATCGATGGCGGGCAGATAGTTCTTCATAGCTTCTTCCATGGTGATCCTCCAGACCCGTCACTTATGCCCTGAACCACTCGGTGCGGCAATTAGACTTTAGGCTTAGCCTGCCCATTTGATAAGCACCCCTGCCACTGGGGGAGGGAATTTGTTACCCTGCACCATGATAAAAACGGTTGCCGTATGACTGCGAGCAACAGGTGAGGAGCAGGGCATGTTATTGAGTTTCTTGATCATCGCTTCAGGTTGGTGGCATATCCGTGCTGCCTATGGTTCAGACAGCCGCCAGTTCTATATCAGCAAGCCGCTGACCATGCTGCTTATCATCGCGTTGGCGTTCGGCTACCAGAGTTATGACCACGATGGCTCACACGCCTGGATCCTGCTTGGCCTCTGCCTCTCGCTGGCGGGCGATGTGCTGCTGATGTTGCCAAGCGATCGCTTCATTCAGGGGTTGGCGGCATTTCTTGTCGCGCATCTCTGCTATATCGTCGGTTTTGCCCAGGGGCCGTTGTTGCTCAATCTGGTGGATGGTTTGCTGCTGTTGCTGATCGCTGGCATGGTTTTTGGCCTGCTGTGGGGCAAGCTGGGGGAGATGCGGATCCCGGTCTTCTGCTACATGCTGGTGATCATTGGCATGGCCTGGGTGGCCGCCGGTGCCTGGCACGCCTCTCTCACTGCCGGTTCTGCCGCCGCTCTGGTGGGGGCGCTGATGTTCCTCTTCTCCGACAGCATGCTGGCGCTCGATCGCTTCCGCCGCCCCTTTCCCCACGCCCGCGCCTGGGTGATGAGTAGCTACTTCGCAGCGCAATTCCTGATTGCAGGGTCGCTGGCGGGATAACGCCTTTTGGTTGAGTGCAGGTAACAGATAACGAAAAACGGGCCTTGGCCCGTTTTTCGTTTTATGCCCGGCGGTTTTTCACGCCTCTAGCGGTTCGGCATCCGCAGCCCGTGGGGCGGGGGATTTGAGCAACAGCATCAGTGCGCTGGCGATCAGAAGGAAGATCCCCATGATGTAGAACACCTGGTTGTAGGCCATGATGGCCGCCTCCCGGTTGATGGTATTGGCCAGCATGGCGTGGGCTTGTTGCTGGGCTATCTCGGGGCCTGAACCCTGCGCCATCATGCTCTGGGCCAGTTGCAGCAGATAGCTCTGCCCCTCGATACTGCTGGCGGCCAGAGTGCTGCCAATTTGCAGCACGTGGGTGCGGGTATCGTTGTCGAGCATGGTCGCGATGATGGCGATACCGAACGCACCACCGAGGTTGCGCAGCACGTTGAGCAGGGTCGAGGAGGAGGGGATCTCGTCGTGGCTCAGGCTGGCGGTGGCGACCAGGGAGAGCGGCACCATGATGAAGGGCTGCCCCAGCGCCCGCACGATGAGCGACTGGATCAGCTGCGGCCCGGCGTAGTCGGCACTCATGTTGACGTTCATAAAGCAGCTGACGGCGAAGATCAGGAAGCCGAAACTCACCAGATAGCGCGGGTCTATCTTGTGGGTCAGTTTGGGCACCAGCGGCAACACCAGCAGTTGCGGTAGTCCCATCCACATCAGGACTTCGCCGATTTCCAGCGCGTTGTAGTTGTGGATCTGGGTCATGTAGAGCGGCAACACATAGATAGATCCCATCAGCGCCATGCCGAGGATCAGGTAGGCAAAACAGGCGAGTGCGAAGCGCGGGTTGTGCAGCAGCCGCAGATTGACCAGCGGGTGACGGCGGATCAGCTGGCTGATGACAAAGAACACCAGCGCCACCGCCGAGATGACCGCCAGTCGCACGATGAAGCTTGAGCCGAACCAGTCCTCCCGGTTGCCCTCCTCCAATACCACCTCCAGCAAGCCGAGGCCAAGCGCCATGGTGACAATCCCGATGAGATCCACCCGCTTGATCACGGCCCAGTCCACCGGTTTTTTATCAAGCCCGTGGGCCAGCATGGCCATCACCAGCAGTCCCGGCGGCACGTTGAGATAGAAGATGTAGTGCCACGACATCTGCTCGGTGAGCCAGCCACCGAGGGTCGGGCCGATGGCGGGGGCGAAGGTGGCGCAGAGGCCAAAAAGCGCCATGCCGGTGGCCCGCTTCTGTAGCGGCAACAGGGTGACGATGAGGGAAAAGGCCATCGGGATCAGCGCCCCGCCGGTGAAGCCTTGCAGCGCCCGGAAGACGATCATGCTGGTGAGGTTCCAGCTGAACGAGCAGAGCACGGAGGCGGCGATAAACGCACCGGTGGTCCAGAGCAGGTAACGGCGCACACTCAACCCCCGGCTCAACCAGCCGCTCAGGGGGATGGCGATCATCTCCGCCACCAGATAGGAGGTGGAGATCCAGGAGCTCTCGCTCAGGGTGGCTGACAGGGCCCCCTGAATGTCCTTCAGGGAGGCATTGGTGATCTGGATATCGAGGATGGCCATAAAGGCGCCGATAAGGCCCCCCATGACCGCGATCCAGTTGCGACGTGGAATGGGTTCCATCAGTTGGCAGCCACCACGGGCTCAGGAGTGCGGGTATCCACGATCACTTCGGTGGAGAGACCCGGCAGCAACTTGCCTGCCAGCGGGCCCGGCTCGGGGATGCGGATCTTGACCGGTACCCGCTGCACGATTTTGGTGAAGTTGCCGGTAGCATTCTCCGGTGGCAGCAGGGCGAACTTGGCGCCGGTCGCCGGGGCCAGGCTGTCGATGATCCCTTCGACCGGTTGATCCGGGTAGGCATCGAGTACCACTTCGACCTTCTGGCCCGGCTGCATATGGGCGAGCTGGGTCTCCTTGAAGTTGGCCTCGACCCACACCTGTTGCAGCGGCACCAAACTGGCGACCTGCATGCCGGACTGGACGTAGAGCCCTTCCCGCAGGCTGCGCTTGCCGATGATGCCGTCGGCAGGCGCCCGCAGTTCGGTGTAGCCGAGCTCCAGCTTGGCCTGCTCCAGTTGTGCTTCGCTCAATGCCAGCTTGGCCAGATTCTGTTTGCGCTCGGCATCCAGTACCAGCAGTCGCTCACGGGCCGCTTGCAGGGCGGCTTGGGCCTCCCGGGCTTGCGCCTGATTGACCTGCAGGCCGGCACGCACCTCGTCCAGACTGTCTTGCGAGCTGTAGTGGCGCTGGTTGAGCTGACTGATCCGGTTGACCTGCTGGCTGGCGCGCAGCTGTTCGGCATTGGCGGAGGCGACTTTGGCCTCGGCCTGCTGGATCAGGCTCAGTTGTTGGGTGCGGGTGGCGGCCAGATTTTCGGCCGTCGCCTGATTGAGGCGCAGGTCGGCTTCGGCCTCCGCGACCCTGGTTTTGTATTCGCGATCATCGAGCCGGGCGATCAGTTGGCCCGCTTTGACCGGCTGGTTGTCGGTGACCAGCACTTCGCGGATATAGCCGGGCAGCTTGGAGCTGATCCCGGTCACTTCACTTTGCAGATAGGCGTTGTCGGTGCTTTCAAAATAGCGGCCGTGAAGATACCAGTAACCGGCGAACAGCAGACCGAGCAGTGCCAATATCATGGCTGCCAGCAGGGGAATTTTTTTGTGTTGACTCATTTTTGTGATTCCTGAACTTAAGGGGCGCAGGCTAACACTGGTCAACTGTTTCGATTAGTATTGGTTCACGAGATATACAGTTTCACTGGTGCAACAATGGATCTCAATGCCGCGTTAATTCTGGTGCGTATCGTCGACAAGGGCTCGTTTACGGGGGCTGCCCGTGAGTTGGGGATGACCAAGGCGATGGTCAGCCGCCGCATCGCCGAGCTGGAACAGCGGCTCGGTGTACGCCTGCTCTATCGCTCCACCCGTCAGCTTACTTTGACCGAGGAGGGGGAGAAGTACTACCTGCACTGCAGCAAGGCGGTCGATGCCCTGACCGAAGCCGAGCTGATGCTGAGCGCCAGCCAGCAGGAGGTGACCGGTACCCTCAAACTGGCGGTGCCCATCGAGACGGGGCAACTGGTGGTCGGGCGCTTGGTCGCCAAGTTTTTGCAGGCCTATCCCGCCCTGCAGGTGGAGCTGGAGCTGACCAACCGGGTGGTGGACCCCATCAGCGAAGGGCTGGATGCGGTGGTGCGGATTGGCGACATGAGCGACTCCAATCTGGCGGCGCGCCGACTCTGGAGCACCGGAAGGCTGCTCTGTGCCAGCCCGGACTATCTGGCCCGTAGTCCGGTCATCGAGCGGCCGGAGGATCTGGCCAACCACGAGCGGGTGACGGTGAGCAGCGGGTTTCTCGCCTCTCACTGGTGTTTCGAGCTGGATGGCAGAGAGGTGCTGGTTGACCCCCCATCCCGTTTTCGGGTCAATAATATTACCTGTGCCCGGGAGGCGGCGAAGGCGGGGCTGGGGTTGGCCTCGTTACCCGCTATGCTCTGTCAGGATGAGCTGGCCAGCGGCGAGCTGGTGATCCTGCTGCCAGACTGGCAGCAACCCAGGGTGCCGATTTATTTGCTGTTTCCGGAGCGGCAACTGATGCCGCGCAAGTTGCGGGCATTCATCGATTTCATGATTGATAACGGCGCCGAGTTTGGCATCGACAAGTTGTTGTAAGGGGGAGCTATGGATAACTGGATCAATCTCTATCGCGCCTCACACACCCTGGAGGCACACGCGTTGAAAGGGGCGCTGGAGGCGGAAGGGGTGCTGGTGCGCCTCAATGGCGAGGGGCTGTCGGGCGCCCTTGGCGAACTGCCGGTCGACATGTTGCAGGTGACCCTGATGGTGCGGGCCGAGGATCGCAGCAAGGCAGGACGGGTCATCGAGCGTTACCAGCAGCGTCAGGGTAATGGCTGGCTGTGCGGCCAGTGCGGGGAGGAGAACGGCGCCAACTTCGACGTCTGCTGGCGCTGTCACCACGATCCCCACGACAGCTGAGCTTTCTTCCGCTAGCGCGGCGGGAACTCGATATCTTCCCCTGCGCTGGCATCGTGATAGGTCGCCAGATCCAGCTCGTTTTCGCTGCGGGCGATCAGCACCGATACCAGAATATCCCCCGATACATTGACCGTGGTGCGCGCCATGTCGAGGATCCGGTCAATGCCTGCAATCAGTGCCACCCCTTCCAGCGGCAAGCCCACCGCCGTCAGGGTCAGGGTCAGCAGCATCAGCCCGGTGCCAGGGGTACCTGCCGTACCGATACTGGCCAGGGTGGCGATGCTGATGATGGTCAGATAATCGACCATGTGCAGATCCACCCCGAATGCCTGAGCCACGAACAGCGCAGTCACTCCCTGATAGAGGGCGGTGCCATCCATGTTGATGGTGGCGCCGATGGGCAGCACCTTGGCGGTGATGGCGGGGGAGACTCCCAGCCGCTTCTCGGCGCAGGCCAGACTGATGGGCAGGGTGGAGTTGCTGGAGCTGCTGGTGAAGGCCACCGCTTGGGCATCAACGATGCTCTTGAAGTAGTGCAGCGGATTGAGCCGTGCCAGCAGGAGCAGCAGGGTGCTGTAGACCCCGAGCACGTGCAGTAGGCAGCCGAGGTAGACGGCGCCGATCACCTTGAGCAGGGGCAGCAGCAGGTCGATGCCATATTTGCCGGTCATCCAGGCCATCAGGGCGCAGACACCATAAGGGGCGAGTGCCATCACCATCTGGGTCAGCTTGAACATCCCCTCGGCCAGCGAGATGAAGAAGAGGATGGCGGGACGGCCACGGCGACCGCTGGCATTGAGGGCGACCGCCAGCGCCACCGCAAAGACGATCACTTGCAGGATCTTGCCATCCACCATCGCCTGTACCGGGTTGCTCGGCACCAGATGGCTCAGCACGCTGGCCAGGGTGGGTGGTTCCGACATACCGATCCGCTCATAGGGGCCCATGTCGGCACCCATGCCGGGCTCCAGCAGCCAGCCCATCATCAGGCCGATGCAAATGGCGATGGCGGTCGAGCAGAAGTAGAGGCAGATCGCCTTGCTGCCGATGCGATCGAGGGCCTTGCCCTTGAGCAGCGAGGTGAGACCGGCGATGACCGAGCAGAAAATGAGGGGCACCATCAGCATCTGGATGGTGTTGACGAACAGGACGCCAAGGGGCTTGAGCAGCAGGGCTTGCTCTTCAAAGCCGACGCCCAGACCCACCCCTGTCAGCATACCGATCAGGGTCTTGAGCCAGAGTGGTCGGCGGGTCCAGATCTGCCAGGGCTTGAGAGCCTCTCCATGGAACAGCATGACGCCAATATCCTTATACATTGTCTGCGATGGCCAAAAAGGGGCGCCAGTGTAGCGATCCCTGACGCGGGTTGCCACATTATCGACAAAGCGGTGGCGGTGACCACTCTCCTGACCAGGTAATGCGCAATTTATTGGCCTATATCAAGATCCCTCCGGGCGTGGAGATATTTAATTGGCATTAAATATGTTCATTATTGAGGTGAGAGATGTCGCAATCGGTTCATGGTCACGAAGTGATGGAGATGATGCTGGCGCAAGGAGGGCAATTTACCCGTGCCAGCCTGAAGCTGGCGATGGCAGAGCGGTTTGGTGCCGAGGCCCGTTTTCATACCTGCAGCGCCAGCGAGATGGATGCGGAAGCATTGATCGACTTTCTGGCTGCTCGCGGCAAATTCATCGACTCGGCCGAGGGTTTCCAGACCCGTGCCGACAAGATCTGCAACCACGGTTAATCCCGCTGCGAGCGCATCATGGCGCTCGCTCAATTCTTCGCCCTTTGCTATATTTCGCCCCCTCTATTTTCCCTATTCAGGGCGTAGCCCGGACGTTGTATGGATACTTTTTCTGCCGCAGTCATGCTGTTTCTGATCATGGACCCGCTGGGCAACCTGCCGGTCTTCCTCTCTATCCTGCGTCATATCGATCCCAAGCGACGTCGCAAGGTGATGGTGCGCGAGCTGCTCTTCTCGCTGGCCATCATGATGCTGTTCCTGTTCGTTGGTCAGCAGATCCTCGGCTTCCTCAACCTGCGGCAGGAGGCGGTCAGCATTGCGGGGGGCATTATCCTGTTCCTGATCGCCATCAAGATGATCTTCCCGAGTGAGGGGGGCGTGACCGGGCTGGCGGCGGGCGAGGAGCCCTTCCTGGTGCCGATGGCGATCCCGATGATTGCCGGCCCCTCGATCCTCGCCTCCTTGATGCTGCTGGCCAATCAGGAGCCGACCCGGATGGTGGACTGGTCGCTGGCACTCTTTCTGGCCTGGGCTGCCAGCGCGGTGATCCTGATGTTCTACGAGGTATTCAACAAGCTGTTGGGTGAGCGGGGACTCACTGCGGTGGAGCGGCTGATGGGCATGCTGCTGGTGATGATCTCGGTCCAGATGTTGCTGGACGGGGTACATCACTATCTGGCGGTGACCGGTCAGGGCTGAGTGGGTTACATCTTGAAGTGAATGAAACGGGGCTACGCAGAGCCCCGTTTTTTGTGCCGCCGAGCAGGCGTACCGTCACCCGTGAGTGGTCGCAGCGGGTTCCAGTTTGCTCATGATGAGGGACAGCAGCAATTCCCGCAGCCAGCGGTGGCCCGGATCCTCGCTGTGACGCTGATGCCAGATGAGCAGATGGGAGATGCTGTCCAACCCGATGGGCAGCGGCAGCTGTAACAGCGGATAGACCTGGGTAGCGTGGCGGGCGTAGAGCCTGGAGAGGGTCACTATCATGTCGGAGTGCATCCCCATCCGCAGCGCAGCCTCGAAGGAGGGTACGGTTGCCTCGATACGCCGGTAGAGATCCTGCTCTGCCAGCTTGTGATCCAGCATCCAGCGGTCCCGCCCCTCGCAGTAAGTCTGTACATGGGGATAGCTGAGGTAGTGCTCCAGATTCCAGTTGGGCTCTCGCAGCGCGGGGTGGTGCTGCTGCACCAGACAGGTGAGATCATCGACAGCCAGCACTCGCTGACAGATGCTGTCGGGCAGGGTATCGAGCCGATAATCGGAGCTGATGCAGTTCTCTCGCACCGCGAAGGCGATGTCCACCTGTCCCTGACTCATCTCGGTCAGACTGTTCTCGGTCCACTCCTCGTAACGCAAGCGGATCCTTGGTGCCTGCCGCTTCAGCTCGCTCAGGTAGAGCGGGGCAAACAGGGTGAAGGCGCTGTCCATGCTGGCGATGACGAACTCTCGCTCCGAGCTGGCGGGGTCGAACTCGGGCGGCTGGATCAGGTTGTCCAGCGACAGCAGGATGGGCTGCAACTGCTGTTGCAGCGCAAGGGCGCGGCCGGTGGGTTCCAGCCCGTAGGCAGAGCGGATGAAGAGGGGATCATTGAAGGTATCGCGCAGACGGCCGAGGGCTTTGCTGACGGCGGACTGGCTCAGATGAAGGCGGCGTGCCGCCTTGCTGCCGTTGCGCTCCTCCAGCAGTACCTGCAGGATAATCAGCAAATTGAGGTCGATGCGACCCAGTTGTTCCAGCAGCATGATATGAATCCTCTTCAATTCTAAGATGAATTTATACCATTTGTTTTCATATCTTGGCGATCTTATCCTCGAATGGTCTCAGGTTCGCATGAACCACTGGTACAGGATGTAGCGGTTGAGGGGACATGTAGCACAATCAATATGGCGACCTCAGGGTCGCCCTATTTTTTGGCTATGATTTATTTGCTCACTTGCACCTGCCTTGATTTTGCCCAACAATCCCTGCGCTCTATTTTGATACAAGTAACAGATATCTCTTTGTGAGGGAGTATCCCTATGGGACTCGGTGGAATTCATATCTGGCATATGCTGATCCTCTTGCTGGTTGTTGTGCTGGTCTTCGGCAGCAAGCGTCTTGCCAGTGCAGGTGAGGATCTGGGTACCGCCATCAAAGATTTTCGCAAGGCGATGCGTGACGACGCAAATCATCCGAAATAAGCAGTAGGAGTAGAAAATGTCTGTAGACGAGAAAGTTGAACTGAACGAAACCTGTGACAGCTGCGGCTGTTTTGCCGAGATCGGCACCATCATCGGCGAAGGCGACGATGTGATGGATCTGGTGATTGAAGCCGCTGCCGAGGCGGATGCCCGCGCCAAGCTGGCTGCCTATGAAGCACTGGCCAAACAGGTCACTGCCGAAGCTCAAGTGAGCAGCGAACTGACCCAGGGCGCTAACGGCGTGATCCTGAAAGCCCGCCTGCAATTCACCTGCACCGCCGAAAAACTGATTTTCGAAATGCGGGCCCGCTCTATCTGAGTTGTCTGATAACGCGGCAGGTTTGCCTGCCGTGTTGACCCTTCTGCTGTGGGTCGGCGTTCTATAGTTACTCTATCCCACAGACGTTTTTGCCCGGCGCGAGTCGGCCAACAGAAGGCGCAAACATCATGACGCAGCGATGGATCTCTGCTCCCAATCCCAGCCTCTATCGTGATCCGTGCTGCCAACAGGCAGCAGGTGTGACGTCAGCACAGGGGCAGCCATCGTGATGCGACGCTGGATCTGGGCTCTGCTGGCCCTCTGCTGTTTTCCCCTGCTGGCGGCTGAACTCAAGCCACAGCGTCTGCCCCAACCCGGGGACCTCGAAAGCATTCTGCAAAAGCGCGAACTCAGGGCTCTGGTGGTCTATGAGCGCGGCTTCTACTTTCTCGATCGCGGCGCCCAGTACGGCATTCTGGTCAATCAGCTGCAAGGGTTCGAGCGCTGGCTGAACAAGACCTATCTCGCCAAAGAGAAGGTCAAACTCAAGGTGGTCTACATCCCGGTGCGTCAGGACAAGCTGCTGGACTATCTGACCGAGGGGCGTGGCGATCTGGTGGCGGCAACCATGACGGTGACCCCGACCCGGCGTGAACAGGTGGCCTTCTCCCGACCGCTCATTTCATCCATCGAGGAGTGGGTGGTGAGCCAGCAGAGCCTGCCCGCCTTCAGCCGCATTACCCAGCTCTCCGGCAGGCGGGTCTGGGTGCGCGCCAGTTCCAGCTACTACGAGAGTCTGCGCCAGCTCAACTGGCTATTTCGCGAGCTGGGGCTGCCCCCCGTCTATATCGAAACGGTGCCCGAATACCTGCAGGATGGTGATCTGCTGGAGATGGTAGCCGCCGGCATTATTCCCCTGACGGTGACTGACAGCTACAAGGGGCGGATTTGGCTGGGTGGCATGATCTCCGGCCTCAAGGCCCACAAGCTGATCCCCCTGCGCAGCAATGGCACCAGCGCCTGGGCGCTGCGCAAGAACAGCCCCGAGCTGCTCAAGGCGGTCAATGGCTATCTGGCGAGTGTCAGCCGCAACAGCCTTTACAGTGACATGACCCTGCGCCGGTTGCTGGTTCGCAGCGATCAGATGAGCAATATCCTGGCGCCGGATCCCATGGGGCGCCTCGCGACCATTCGCAAAGTGCTGGAGAAGTACGCCAATCAATACGATCTCGACTGGCTGATGCTGGCGGCGCTCGGCTACAAGGAGTCCGGCCTCAATCCCAAGGCGCGTTCGCCCAAGGGGGCCGTGGGCCTCATGCAGCTACTGCCCAGTACGGGGCGGGAAGTCGGCATCAACGGCGCCAGACTCACCACGCTGGAGGGAAATGTGGAGGCCGCCTGCCGCTACATGCGGTTGATCCTCGATACCTACTTCAATGATCCCAAGCTGGATCGGCTCAACCGCCACCTGTTTGCCCTTGCCGCCTACAACGCCGGGCCGAACCGGGTGCAGGCGCTGCGAGGCAAGGCGGAGAAACTGGGGCTCGATCCCAATGTCTGGTTCGGTAACGTGGATCAGCTGGTGGCCAACGAAGTCGGACAGGGGCCGATCAACTATGTCGGCACCATCTACAAGTACTACGTAGCCTATCGTTTCAGCCTGCCCCAGATCGAGGGCAAGGCTGCCGCTATCGAAGCGGCTCAGCCCTGAGCCGGTTGACCGGCAGGGTCGCCTGCACGGTCGGCAATTGCCAGCCACCGTCCCTGTGTTGCAAAAACCAGTGAGCAGGGCCGGTGGCCGGGATGAGATCTGGCTGGCTGAGCTGGCCCAGATAGCGCAACATCGGGGTATCATGCAGTTCCATCAGCAACTCCTTTTGAATATGTGAAGAGGCTCGCCAGCGTTATGACACCCGGCCATGACAGCAGGATGACACCATGATCCCCGGATCCTTTGCCCTGATCGACGATCCCCTGCTGGCGCTCAAGGTGCGCTGCCACTGGATCCGTCATGCCCGCGAGCGGATCCAGGCGCAGTACTACAGCTGGGAGGAGGACAGCAGCGGCAAGCTGCTTCTGAGCGAGCTGCTTCACGCCGCCCGGCGCGGTGTCAAGGTGCAGCTGCTGGTGGATGATCTCTATGCCGGTGACAACCGCTTTCTGGAGATGGTGGCTCACTACCCGGGGATCGAGGTGCGGCTGTTCAACCCCTTCTGGCTGCGGGGCTGGCGCCCGCTGGCACTGCTGCTGGAGGGGTTGCTCAGCTTTCGCCGCATCAACCACCGGATGCACAACAAGCTGCTGCTGGTGGATGGCAAGCTGGCGCTGATCGGCGGGCGCAACATCGGCGATCGCTACTTCGGTCTGGATCCGCAAGCTCCCTTCGTGGATCTCGATCTTGCCTGTCAGGGGGGACTGTGCCAGCAGATGGTGCAGGGGTTCGAGCAGTTCTGGCACAGCCGCTGGAGTCACCCCATCCGCCATCTGCTGCGCCGCGAGCTGCTGCCCGCCGAAATAGAGGTGGTCAACGACTTCCTGTTTACCATGACGGATCCGGCGGTGGCGACGGTCTACGATCTGCCTGCGGCGCTGTTTGACGAGCGCGATTTGCCGCTGCAATGGCATGAGGGGCGGGCCGAGGTGTGGTTCGACCGTCCCGGCAAGGGGCTTATCTCCCGTCCCACCACTGCCCGTCAGCTCTGGCGGCAGCTGGCTGACAATCCCGGCTCGCTGGGGTTGGTGACCCCTTACCTCATCCTTACTCGCGGGTTTCGGCACCGTCTGGCGCGGCTGCGCCAGCAGGGGGTCGCCATCGACATTCTCACCAACTCGCTGGCCAGCACCGATGTGCCGCTGGTCTATGGCGCCTATCAGCGTTATCTCGGCTGGTTGCTGCGCTGCGGGATCCGGGTCGCCGAGTTTGACCATGGCCACGGCAGCCTGCACGCCAAGCTGATCCTGCTGGGGGAGGAGCGGGCGCTGTTTGGCAGCCTCAACCTCGATCCCCGCTCGCTGTTTCTCAATACCGAACTGATGCTGCATTTGCACTGCCCGCTGATCTGCGAGGCGCTGCGAATGTGGCTGGCTCGCTGGCAGGAGCAGGCGGGTGGATTGCCGCGCAAACCCGAAGGGTGGTCAAGGCGACTGATAGCCCGCCTTAGCGACTGGTTGCCCCTGCGCCGTTGGCTGTGAGGCGGCCATTTTTTGTGCGAGATCTCGCAAAGCCTTGTAAGCCATTGCTGATACCCTTTGCGGGTGAATAACCATGCATGAATCTATCTTGCTGTTTTATAACAATTTAGTGGTGATGATAAGGCTGTTTTTTGTACTCTGATGTGAATGGAATTAGCATAAAAACGTTTTTTATTTTGTTTTTATGCGTAATATTTCAGTTGCAAGGACAAACACGGTGGCTTGTCTGCCGTGTGGATGAAGGTTGTAACGGGTAGCTGGTCGGTTGCATTGCTGCAATTGGCGCGCACTTCAGATGGGTCGCGAACTATCGGAAAGTGAAACAGAGACCCGGCGTGGCCGGACTCCAATATGGAACATGCTATTTGCGAGGGGGTGACATGGACATGTCACCCCACTTTTTTGGCCGCTCGCCACCGTTTATCTTTTTCCATGATTGTTGCTCATCGCAAGAGCCGCAGAGGGCAAGGCAATAACAAGGCAATAGAAAGAGGGCCGCAATAGCGGCCCTCTGTCTCATCTGCCCGGTGGATTAACCGGCCTTGACGCTGCGGCGACGCTGCAGCCAGACGATCGCCCCGAACAGCAGGAAGCCCGGGATCCACATCCACTCCTTGGTCCAGCGCTCGGTCGGCGCCTTGACGATGAGGATCTCCTGATCGAACTCCAGTCCCATGGTGGCGGCCGGGCTGCCAAAGGCGACGTTGTCGATCAGCGTCTTGCCATCCTGCTCATAGAGGCTCAGCCCCAGATTGGCCAGCCGCTCCTCGCCATTTGCCCCATCCGGTACGGCGACCAGCAGGGTGAACTTGCGTGGCTTGCCCACGGCATCTTCACCGAGGATCCGCAGCCGCAGGGTGCTCTCCGCCTCCACTTCACCCATGGTTTGGGCCAGCTGGGCAGGCGGGGTCTCACGATAGGGGTCGTGCACCATGTCCATCCAGAAACCCGGGCGGAACAGGGTAAAGGCGACCAGCAACAGCAGCACGCTCTCGTACCAGCGGCTCTTCACCAGGAACCAGCCCTGGGTGGCGGCGGCGAAGATCAGCATGGCGATGGTCGCCACGATGAAGATCAGCACCCCGTGGGCGAAGTCCACGTCGATCAGCAGCAGATCGGTGTTGAAGATAAACAGGAATGGCAGCGCCGCGGTACGCAGGCTGTAGTAAAACGCCGTGATCCCGGTCTTGATGGGATCACCCTTGGAGACAGCCGCAGCCGCGAAGGAAGCCAGCCCCACCGGCGGCGTCACATCCGCCATGATGCCGAAGTAGAAGACGAACAGGTGCACCGCGATCAGCGGCACGATCAGCCCGTTTTGCTGCCCCAGCGTCACCACCACTGGTGCCAGCAGGCTGGAGACGACGATGTAGTTGGCAGTGGTGGGCAGCCCCATGCCGAGGATCAGGCTCAGCAGGGCGGTGAGCAGCAGCATCAGCAGCAGGTTACCCATGGAGAGGAACTCCACCAGATCCGCCAGCACCAGACCAACCCCGGTCTGGGAGACCGCACCCACGATAATCCCCGCGGTGGCGGTGGCAATGCCGATACCGATCATGTTGCGGGCACCGGCAACCAGCCCTTCCCGCAGATCCACCACGCCATCAGCGACGGTGCCGTAGTCGTGCTTGCCGTCCTTGCGCAGCCAGTTGAGCAGCGGGCGCTGGGTCAGCAGGATGATCACCAGCATCACGGTACCCCAGAAGGCCGACAGCCCCGGCGAGAGGCGTTCCACCATCAGGCACCACACCAGTACCACCACCGGCAGCAGGAAGTGCAGGCCGGAGAGCAGCACGGCGCGGGTGTTGGGCAGCTCGGTGAGCGGCTTGTCGGGATCTTCGGCAGGCAGTGGTTCATTGCTGGCGGCGATCTTCAACAGGGCCACATAGGTGGCAGCCAGCAGTACCGAGATCCCCGGCAGGGCGTAGTCACCCAGCGCAGGTTTGAGCCAGCCGAGGCCATAGTAGACCGCCAGTGACAGGCCGCTAATGAGGGCCGCGCCAAAGGCAAAGCCGGTCAGGCGACGCAGCCAGGGTTTGGGTTGATGGTTGCCGATGGGCTGCATGCCCAGTTTCAACGCCTCCAGATGGACGATGTAGAGCAGCGCTATGTAGGAGATGGCGGCAGGCAGGAAGGCGTGCTTGATGATCTCCACATAGGGGATACCCACGTATTCGACCATCAGGAAAGCCGCAGCCCCCATCACCGGCGGCATGATCTGGCCGTTGACCGAGGAGGCCACTTCCACCGCCCCCGCTTTCTCTGAACTGAAGCCCACTTTCTTCATCATCGGGATGGTGAAGGTGCCGGTGGTCACCACGTTGGCAATTGACGAGCCGGAAATCAGACCGGTCAGGCCGGAGGCGACCACTGCCGCCTTGGCGGGGCCGCCGCGCAGGTGACCGAGCAGGCTGAAGGCGAGTTGGATAAAGTAGTGACCGGCACCGGCACGCTCCAGCAGGGCGCCAAACAGCACGAACAGGAACACGAAGCTGGTGGAGACGCCAAGGGCGATGCCGAACACCCCTTCGGTGGTGATCCACTGGTGGTTGGCCAGCGCGGTGAAACCTACCCCGCGGTGTGCCAGCAGTCCCGGCATCCAGGGGCCCGCCAGACTGTAGATCAGAAAGACGATGGCGATGACCGCCAGTGCTGGCCCCAGGGCGCGGCGCGCCGCTTCCAGCAGCAGCGGAATGCCGATGCAGGCGGTCACCAGATCGGCGGTGGTGAGGGTGCCGGGACGCAGCGCCAGTGCTTCATACATCACAAACAGGTAAGAGGCGGCGCCAGCAGCGATCAGACCGAGGGCGATATCACCGAGGGGAACTCGATCCCGCGGCGAGGAGCGAAATGCCGGGAACACCAGAAAAGCGAGCAACAGGGCAAAGGTGAGGTGAATGGAGCGGGTTTCGGTGTCATTGAGTACGCCAAACCCCACCATGAAGGGGAGTGGCGAGGCGATCCAGAGCTGGAACAGCGACCAGGCCAGTGCCAGCGTGGTGATGATCCAGCCCAGCGGGCCCAGCGGCAGGCGAGCGCCCACATCCTGGGCGATCAGTTCCTCGGTAGAGAGTTGTTTATCTTGCATAGGGTTAACTTGTGCCAACGAGTACAACAAGAGCGACACCCGCCCCCGCAATCAGGCGGCAGACGGGTGTCGAAGAGAGTGACAAAGGCCCCGGGGCCTTTAATCAGAGCCAGCCGCGCTCTTTGTAGTAGCGGGCAGCCCCTTCATGCAGCGGTGCAGAGAGACCCACCTTGATCATGTCGGCCTCTTTCAGGTCGGCAAAGGCAGGGTGCAGGCGCTTGAAGCGATCCAGGTTGTCGAACACCGACTTGACCAGCTGATAGACCACTTCCGGATCGGTTTTGGCGCTGGTGGAGAGCACCGCTTTGCCACCGATTGAGGGAGTCGGCTTGTCGCTGCCCTTGTAGATGCCGCCCGGGATCTCGGCCTTGCTGTAGTAGCTCTTCTCGGCCAGCAGCTTGTCGATGTCGGCGCCGGTCACAGGTACCAGTACTGCATCTGTGGTGGTGGAGGCTTCCTGAATGGCGCCGTTCGGGTGACCGACGAAGTAGCTCATGGCGTCGATGTTGTTGTCACCGAGGGCGGAGGCCTGTTCTGCCGGCTTCAGCTCGGAGACCAGACCGAAGTCACCCTTCTTCCAGCCTTTGACCGCCATGATCTCTTCCATGGTGTCACGCTGGCCGGAGCCCGGGTTGCCGATGTTGACGCGCTTGCCCTTCAGGTCGTCGAAGCTGGCGATCTTGGCATCGCGGCGAGCCAGGATGGTGAACACCTCGCTCTGCAGGGAGAAGACGGCGCGCATGTCGTTCATGGCCCCTTCGGCCTGGAACGGTGGCAGCCCCTTCATCGCCTTGAACTGGTGGTCGGATTGCATGATGCCGAAGTTGAATTCACCGCTGCGGATGCCGTTGACGTTGGCAACACCACCGCCACTGGCCGGGGCGTTGCACTTGATCTGGTGATCGGCGGCGCCGCGATTGAGGAAGCGGCAGATGGACTGGCCAGCGACATAGTAGACGCCGGTCTGACCGCCGGTGCCTATGGTCACGAAGCGCTCCTGCGCTTGTACCGGACCACCGAATGAGACACCGACCAGAGCCGCCGACAGGGCGCATGCCAAAGTTAATCCTTTCATTTTTTCTCCCTTTTCTTTGATTTTGTTTATCCGATCCCCGGATAAATTGATGGCAATCCCGTTCTGCGCCGGGCTTGCCCGCTCTTCTCGTTGCGCGAAAGCGGGGGAGTTGATCACCCCCTTTCCGGCAGTCACCCTCATCCTGTGGTGAGGCTACCGACCTCCTGTCGGTCGAAGATAAATTGGCCCCTGAGGGGCCAAATAAAAAGTTGCAAGCACTCCGATTAAGCACATTCACCCAACATAAATCAAACGAAATGGCAAAATAACGGAGTTAAATCTTGAGAAACATGACCTCGATCATTCATTTTCTTGCCGAAGATTAATTTGATATGAAGGGAAATGGAAGAGGGAAAAACTACGAGAGGATTCTTATGCGGCCCTTGAATGACAAGGGCCGGAGTCATGAGAGATCAGTTGGCCGGGGTGGCCAGATCCAGGATGAAGGCGTATTCCAGCGCGATATCCTCGTAGGCTTTGAAGCGGCCCGACTTGCCGCCGTGGCCGGCGTCCATGTCGGTGTTCAGTAACAACTTGTTATCATCCGTCTTCAGTTCGCGCAGCTTGGCGATCCACTTGGCGGGCTCCCAATACTGCACTTGCGAGTCGTGCAGCCCGGTGGTGACCAGCAGGTTGGGATAGGCTTGCGCCTTGACCTGATCGTAGGGGCTGTAGCTCTTCATGTAGTCGTAGTAGCGCTTCTGGTTCGGGTTGCCCCACTCGTCATACTCCCCGGTGGTGAGGGGGATCGACTCGTCCAGCATGGTGGTGACCACATCAACGAACGGCACCTGCGCCACCACGCCGCGATAGAGTTCGGGCGCCTGATTGATGACGGCCCCCATCAGCAGACCACCGGCGCTGCCGCCCATGGCGTAGACCTGATCTTTGGCACCGTAGCCTTGCTCTACCAACGCCTTGGTGACATCGATGAAGTCATTGAAGGTGTTCTGCTTTTTCAGCAACTTGCCATCTTCGTACCAGTGACGACCCAGCTCTTCACCACCCCGGATATGGGCGATGGCGTAGACGAAGCCGCGATCGAGCAGGCTCAGGCGCGAGCTGCTGAAGTCGGGATCCATGCTGGCGCCGTAGGATCCATAGCCATAGACCAGCAGCGGATTCTTGGGCGCATCGGCCTGCTCTTTCTTGAACTTGTCCTTGCGATAGACCAGCGACACCGGCACCGATACACCGTCGCGGGCGGTCACCCAGAGTCGCTCGCTGGCGTACTGGTCGGCCTTGAAGCCGGCCACCGGCTGCTGCTTGAGCAGGGTGCGCTTGCCGCTCGCCATATCCAGCTCATAGGTAGAGGCGGGGGTGGTCATGGAGGAGTAGCCATAACGCAGGGCGCTGGTATCCGGCTCCGGGTTGTAGGCGAGCCAGGTGACATAGGCGGGATCGTCGAAGGCGATCTCCTTCTCGTCACCGCTCTGCCAGTTGATCTGGCGCAGTCGGGTCAGTCCCTTGTTGCGCTCTTCCAGCACCAGCCAATCCTTGAACAGGGCGTAGCTCTCCAGCAGTACCTCCGGATTGGGGGCGATCACCGCCTTCCAGCGATCGACCGGGCTCTCTTTGGTCTCGTAGAGGCCGAAGTTCTTGCCGTCCTTGTTGGAGCGCACATAGAAGCGGCCGCGGTAGTGATCCAGGCTGTATTCGTGATCCACCTGACGGGGCAGGAACAGGCGTGGGGCGTGCTCCGGCTGGTTGGCATCGATCAGCCGTGCTTCGCCTGTGGTGGTGCTGGAGAGGGCGATGACGATGAAATCTTCCGAGGTGGTGGCGTAGAGGCTGATGTAGAAGGAGTCATCTTTCTCCTCGTAGACCAGCTTGTCTGTGGCCGGATCCGTCCCGAGCGTGTGGCGATAGACCTGATAGGGAAGCAGGGTCTGCGGGTGCTTGCGCACATAGAAGACGGTCTTGTTGTCGTTGGCCCACACCAGATTGCCGGAGGTATTTTCCAGTTTGTCGGTGGCCCACTGGCCGCTCTCCAGATCGAGGAACTGGATCTGGTACTGACGGCGGGAGAGGAAATCTTCCGCCACCGCCAGCCAGCGATTGTTGCGGCTCACCTCAAGGGCGCCGAGGGCATAGAACTCGTGCCCCTCGGCTCGCAGGTTGCTGTCGAGCAGCAGACTCGCCTGCTCTTCACCGAGCTTGGTGCGCGAGTAGATCCCGTACTCCTTGCCCGGCTCATAGCGGGTCTGGTAGCGGTAGCCATTTTTCACATAGGGTACCGACTCATCCTGCTGGGGGATGCGGGCGACCATCTCTTTGTAAAGCTGTTCGCGCAGGGGTTGGGTCGGCTTGAGCATGGCCTCGGTATAGGCGTTCTCGGCCTCGAGGTATTGCAGTACTTCCGGCGCCTGACGCTGGTCGTCGCGCAGCCAGTAGTAGTTGTCGATGCGGGTATCCCCGTGTTTTTTCAGGGTGCGGGGATGTTTGGCGGCCACGGGCGGCTGGATTGGATGTTCGCTTGTCAGCATGGCGGGCTCTTCATTGGCATAAGTGGGGGGGAGAACTGTCAGAAAGGCTAGCAGCAGAACTCCTCGGGAAAAGGTAAACATGTCGCATCCTTGGCGCTGGAAAGGGTTGGTAGACCTGAGCATCGGCTCCATGAATTGGGGTTAAATCTGCCCCTTGTTGCCGGTGGTTGCAAGCAATCCCTTGTTATTTCAGGAAATGTAATCAAAAAAAGCCGCTATCTCGCGATAGCGGCCCTCTTTCTGGCCATGAGCGGCAAGAGTCCGCTCAGGTGTGCCTCACATGATATGGGAGTGCCCTCTCATGGCCAGTTTTCGTCAGCCTGGGTAGCTCGACCAGCGGTTGGTCGCGCCCTCGTTGCTGATACTCAGTACCTCATAGGGATGGCCCGGAATATCCATGCCCGGCGCACTCTGGGGCATGCCCGGAATGGTCAGGCCACGGATCGCCGGTTTTTCCCTGAGCAGCTTCTGCACATCGGCGGCCGGTACATGCCCCTCGATCACATAGCCATTTACGATACCGGTATGGCAAGAGGCCAGTTCCGGCGCGATACCGTATTGCTGCTTCACTGCGCCGAGCTGTTCGGTTTCGATGACGTCCAGTTCGAAGCCATTCTGCTCCATGTGCTCGTTCCAGCTTTGGCAGCAGCCACAATATTTGGATTTGTAGACGGTCATCTTCTCGGCCGCGAGAGCCGAAAAGCTGACGGTACCGGCCAGCATGGCCAGTAACAGGGGTTTGTACATCACTCACCTCAGATTGAAAGAAAAGATGCCCGATACGGGATGCGTTTCAGATCTGGATGCGTGGGGGACGTTCGAGCCGCTCGCACGGGGCGTCCGGCATAAAGAGAGAGGGGGAGGCGAAGTCGGGGGTATCCGGTTCCAGTACGGCGACCGTCAGGCTGTCGCTGCCTACCAGCGTCATCGAGAGGGCGGTGGTAAAGCTGCCACAGGGCATCGCTTTTTCCAGGGTACGCTCGCTCTGGCTGCAGTGGGTGGTCAGGGTACAGAGGTCGGTTGCGGCCCGGCTGCCAAACGACATCAACACCAGCACCAGACTCCACAAGGGGAGCCAGCGACGGGCGTGAGCGAGTTGGCGACGGGTGAGAACCATGGAATGACTCGGAAAAAACAAGGGGCACATGGTAACCCTGTGCCCCGGGGGAGGGTCAAGCCCTCCCCATGGTGTCAGTCAGCCAGGATTAAGGTTGCTGACGGGTCGCCGCCAGCACGATCTCGCGCACGCAGACGTTGGCAGGCTGGTTCCAGGCGTAGAGCACGGCATCGGCGATCACTTCCGGCGCAATGACGCCACCCATCTGATCTTTCCAGTCGTGGTAACCGGCCTTGATGCTCTCGTCAGTGGTGTGGCTGAGCAGCTCGGTCTCGACCGCACCCGGGGCAATGGTCACCATCCGTACGCCGACATCGGCCACCTCTTCCCGGATGTTCTCGGTCAGGGCGTGCACGGCGAACTTGGTGGCGCAGTAGGCAGCATGGTTCGGGAAGGTCTTGCGACCGGCGATAGAGCTGATGTTGATGATGGTGCCGCTGCGGCGCTCCTTCATGCCTGCCAGCACTGCGTGGACGCCGTTCAGTACCCCCATCACGTTGATGTTGAGCATCTGCTGCCACTCGGCGGGATCCTGCACATCGGCCTGACCCAGCAGCATGACGCCGGCGTTGTTGACCATGCAGCCGACCGGGCCAAATTTGGCTTCTGCCTGCTGGACGGCGGCTTTCATGGCGGCGGTATCGGTCACATCGACCCCGATGCAGAGGGTATCGGGCAGGTTCAGCGCCTGCATCGGCTCGACCCGGCGGGCCAGCAGTAGCAGCGGATGACCGGCGGCAGAGAAGGCACGGGCGATGGCGGCACCGATCCCGGCGGAGGCACCGGTGATCACGACGAGAGATTTGGACATGGGTCTTTCCTTCTGATTCAAGAGTCGGTTTGAGCAAACAGGTGGCTGGCCAGCACGGAACCCAATCACTATAGTCACTGTATCTATAAGTGATAAATATTGTTTTCCGCTGGTTATCATCTGAAAAAACTATGGTTGGTTTATGCTGGACTTGAGATTGCTGCGTTTCTTCATCGCCATCTATGAAGAGAAGAACATCACGGCGGCGGCTGAGCGCTGCCACGTCAGCCAGCCCTCCCTCTCGGCGGGGCTGCGCCAGCTGGAAGAGGCGCTCGGTGACAGCCTGTTTGTCCGGGGCAAGAAGGGGGTGGTGGCGAAAGATCCGGCCCACTATCTCTATCCCCACGCGGTCAAGCTGGTGGAGGAGGCGCGCCGTCTGCCGGAGCTGTTTCGCCAGAAAGCGACGCGTGCGAGGCTCAATATCGCCATCATGCCGGACTTGAGTCGCCGCCGGGTGGCCGGGCTGCTGCAGCAAGTGCAGGGCGTGTTGCCGCAGCTGGATCTCACCCTCTCCGACTACACCACACCCGCCGACTGCCGCTTGACGCTGGATGCCTTGCGCCGGGAGGACGAGATCTTTCTGCCGCTGTGGGAGGAGGATTACGTGCTCTGCGTGCCGGTCGATCACCCTCTGGCCAGTCGCGAAAGGATCGAACTAGCCGAGCTGCAACATTATGATTTTATTGAGTGCCCGCCCTGCGAAGCCCATCAGCAGACTATCGGCCTGCTGGCCTGTGACCGCCTTACCCTCAATCTGGTGGCCAAGGCCGAAAGCAAGGGGTTGGTGATGGCGCTGGTGCTGGCGGGAGTCGGCATCAGTTTTCTGCCGGACGGGCTGGTGGAAGATGAGGCGGGTCTCTGTACCCTGCCGGTGAGCGGGCCGCGGATGTTTCGCCGGATCGGGCTCTGCTATCCCGCCCACCAGACCCTCAATCCGGCGCTGCGGGAGCTGATCCCCGAGTTGGCAGGCTATGGCGCTTCCTGATAAGGTCGCTCTCCTGTGCACCTTTACGATGCAGCTCCCCAGACTCCCCTTTTCTGTTTACCGCGCCTTGCACCGCAAGGCTTTGTTCGGGTGATGTGGTCATGAAACGCATTCTGGTTATTTTTTCCCATCCCGCGCTGCAGAGCTCGCGGGCCAACAAGCAGCTGTTGCAGGCGATTGAGGGGCTGGAGGGGGTCACGGTTCACGACCTATACCAGCACTATCCCGACATGTTCATCGATGTGAAGCGGGAGCAGGCGCTGCTCTGTGAGCACGATATCATCGTCTTCCAGCACCCGTTTTACTGGTACTCCTGCCCGGCCATCATGAAAGAGTGGATGGATCTGGTATTGGAGTATGGCTATGCCTACGGCCCCGAAGCCCACGCCCTCAAGGGCAAGCAGTGGTTGAGCGCCATCACCACCGGCGGGGCGCCGGAGTCCTACTGCAGCGAGGGTTACAACAGCCGACCGCTGCTCGATTTTCTGCTGCCATTTCAGCAGGCGGCCACCTTGTGCGGCATGAACTGGCTGCCCCCTTTCGTGCTGCACTCCTTTCACAAGATCAAGGATCCCGCCGCCCTGCGCCGCTGTGGTCAGGACTATCGCCAGCTGCTTTGCGCCCTGCGTGACGATCAGCTGACCCCGGAGCAACTGGCCGGGCGCCCTTATCTGCGCGACTTGCTGGAGGTGCTCTGATGAAACACGGGCTGCTTGTTGGCCGAGCTTATGAGCCGGACCGGATGTTCACACTGAGGGCTGACTGATGGGCCACGGGATCCTGTTTGATGCCTTTATCTATCTCTCTGCCGCCGTCATCGCGGTGCCGCTGGCCAAACGCTGGGGGTTGGGTTCGGTGCTCGGCTACCTGCTGGCGGGGATCATCATAGGCCCCTTTCTGCTGGGGCTGGTGGGGGAACAGAAGGATGTGATGCACTTCGCCGAGTTTGGCGTGGTGCTGATGCTGTTTCTGGTCGGTCTTGAATTGCGTCCTGCCCTCTTGTGGCAGTTGAAGGGGCCGATCCTCGGCACCGGCGGCCTGCAGGTGCTGCTCACCACGGCGGCACTGACCGGCGTGGCGCATCTGATCGGTCTGCCGTTGCAACAGGGGCTGGCCATCGGCCTCATTCTGGCGCTCTCTTCCACCGCCATCGTGTTGCAGAGCCTGCAGGAGCGCAAGCTGATGCAGAGCGAGAGCGGTCGCTCCGCCTTTGCGGTGCTGCTGTTTCAGGATATTGCGGTCATTCCGATCTTGGCGATCCTGCCGCTGCTGGCCATGGCGCCGGTCGCCAGCAATGGCGGTTCCGAGCTGGCGGGGTGGCAGCACGGCCTGCTGGTGGTCGCGGCCATCTCAGGCATAGTGCTGGGTGGCCACTACCTGATGCGGCCGGTGTTTCGTGCCATCGCCCAGTCCCACATGCGGGAGATATTCGTCGCCGCCGCCCTGCTGCTGGTGATCGCTATCGCCGTGTTGATGGAGTCGGTGGGGCTTTCGCCCGCTCTCGGCTCCTTCCTCGCCGGTGTGGTGCTGGCCGACAGCGAATATCGCCATGAGCTGGAGGCCGACATAGAGCCGTTCAAGGGCTTGCTGCTCGGCCTGTTCTTTATGTCGGTGGGGGCGGGGATCGACTTCGGGCTGTTTGCCGAACACCCCTTCCTGATACCCACTCTGGTGGTTGGCCTGATGGTGCTCAAATGGCTGGTGTTGATGGCACTCGGTTTCATCATCCGCATCTCGCCGAGTCAACGCTGGACCTTCGCGCTGGCGCTCGCGCAGGGGGGCGAGTTTGCCTTCGTGCTCTTCTCGTTTGCCGCCCAGAACCGGGTGCTGCCCGGCGAGACCATCTCGCTGCTGACGCTGGTGGTGGCGCTCTCGATGGCGCTGACGCCGCTGCTGTTGATCCTCAACGATCGGGTGATCCAGCCCTGGTTCGATTACCGTAACCAGAGCGACGCGCCGCAGCATGAGCAGCCGGAGCTGGTGGAGCATCCGGTGATCATCGCGGGCTTCGGCCGCTTCGGTCAGATCGTGGGGCGTCTGCTGCACGGTCACGGCATCGGTACCACCATCCTCGAGCAGGATGCCAGCCAGATAGAGACCCTGCGCAAGTATGGCTATCAGGTCTTCTATGGCGATGCCAGCAGGATCGACCTGCTCCATGCCGCCGGGGCGCACAAGGCGAAGCTGCTGGTGCTCTCCATCAACGATCCGGCTACCTCGCTGGCGGTGATCGAGATGGTGCAGAAGCACTTCCCGCACCTGAAGATCCTGGCGCGAGCGCTAGATCGGCCCCACGCCCACGAGATCCTGCGCCGCGGGGTCGAGAGCGTGCACCGGGAAACCCTCGGCTCTGCGGTCGATCTGGGGGTGGAAGCCCTGACCCAGCTTGGGTTTAGGGCCAACCAGGCCTGGCGGGCGGGGCAGACCTTCAAGCAGCACGATAACTGGCTGTTGCGCGAGCAGGTCAACTATCTGGACGACGAACACACTTATATCAACAAGAGCCTGCAATACCGGGAGATCCTCTCCGATCTGTTGCAAGACGACGAGGAGGGGCAGGAGCGTATCCATGCCCACAACTGGAATAGCGGGCTACCCGACGACAAGGAAGCAAAATGATTGCCTATTACCCCATGTTCAAACACCTGCATATGACGCTGGCACTGGTCAGTCTGCTGCTCTTTATCTATCGCTGGAGTCTGGCGCTGGCCGGCAGCGATCGGTTGCAGCAGAAGTGGCTGAAGATCCTGCCGCATATCAACGACACCTTCCTGCTGCTGTTTGGTGTGTTGCTGGCGGTGGCCTTGCAGTTGAGCCCGGGTCAACAACCCTGGCTGATGGCCAAACTGATTGCACTGGTGCTCTATATCGGTCTGGGTGTCATGGCGCTCAAGCGCCCGGCCCGCGGTCAGAAGCTGGTGGCCGGTGTGGCGGCACTGGCGGTGTTTGGCTACATGGTCGGTGCGGCTATCACCAAGTCAGCCTGGTCGTGGCTGATGTGAGCAAAAGGGGAGAGTCATGCTCTCCCCTGAAATCATATTCTGTGATGAATTAATTAATCGGAGTTTTATGCTAACAATAAATCGCAAGATAGAACTTTCATTTGAGGGATTTTTGGCTAATTTTAGCCTCTAGCGGCTCCTTTTTTGAGTTCATTGTCTTTATAAATCAACTGTTTAGTGTGTTTTGTATGAAAATGGCGACAGTTGTCGCAGCAAAACTTGCGACATAGACTGTCGCAAGTCACGACTAGCATACAGTCAACGCTAAACCAGTGAAGGCAAGCACCATGAGCAAGAAGCTGTTACGACAACTGACCTTGGCGCGTTGCATCCCGCACCGCCCTTACAAGCTGACCGCCAGCCAACTCCAGGTAAAACTGGAAGAGGAAGGTATCCACGTCAGTCTGCGTACCGTGCAACGGGACCTGGAGGAGATGTCCGGCATGGGACTGTTCGACCTCACCTCGGACGAGCGCAGCAAACCCCATGGCTGGTGCTTCGAGCGCCACGGCCTCAACGACTTTGCCAATATCATGCCGCTCTCGCTGGCGGTGGCCCTGAAAACCTGGAGTGATCAGGCGAGCCAACTGTTGCCAGCGAGCGTACTGACCGAACTGAACCCGCTGGTCGACAAGGCGAGCCAGGTGATCCGCGACAGCCAGAGCGAACTGGCCGAACGCTGGCTGGAGAGTGTCCACCAGTCACCGCGTCCGTTTGCCGGCAACCCGGAGATCCGCCGCAGCACCCTGATCCGCGATGCGCTCTGGCGTGGTCGCAAGTTCAGTGCCGAGATCCAGCGCGTGATCAAAGAGCGCACCGTGTGGCTCTGCTACGACCGTATCAACCCGCTCGGCATTCTCAATCAGCCGGACGGCCCGATCCTGCTCTGCACTCTGTCCGAGCTGGATCCCAAGGTCTACGGCATTCCGTTTGACCATATCAAGAACGTGGAGCTGACCAACTTCAGCGCCACCCAGCCGAAGGATTTCAATATCCAGAAGCTGATCCGCGATCAGGGCTATCAGGATGTGAGCGGCCCGATCCGCTTCGTCGGCCGGATCGATGCCAACAGCCAGTCGCTGGTGGATAACCAGATCCCCGGCAATAATCCGCGCATGACCCGCTATGACAAGCGCAGTGTGGTGGTGGAGACAGAAGTGCAGGACACCCCGGAGTTTCGCAGCTGGTTGAACAACATCGGCGGTGAACTGGAAGTGCTGGCACCGGAATCGCTGCGCAAGGCCTATCTCAATCCGGCCAACCGCTTGAGCTGATTAAAAGATTGGAATGTTGAAGAGTCGAGCCTGGTCTCGGCTCTTTTTTTTGCGGTTTTTTTAAGCATATTTATTCAACTAATTTTTAAGTCTTAACGTCAGGATTGAACCGTTTTCCTGCCCCGTTTTTGGGGGCGAAACCCGTGTAAGAGATCTGCCATAGCGACTGTAAGAGGCTGGCGCTTTGAGCCGTACGCGAAGCCATGCCAGAATGATCGAGCTTTCCTGTGAAACTAAATAAATGGCTGATATTAAAGGATTAGTTTTTAAGTTCGTATTTTTGGATGGGAGCTGCATCGGATCTTTATCATTGGATGGCCCTTGTTCGGGGTGCGCATTTCCTTAGTATGGGTCTCACAAGGACGGAGCTGGTCCGGCAGGATGCAGGGCAGCGCATAAAGATGGAATAGTCCGCAGGATGTGGACAAGGGACACCTCAGGATGAGCTCGATAATCAGGATGATTATCGTCACGGATGAATAAAGGAACACCGCGGGATGCGGCAGGACACTCTCGGGATGGGAGCAGAACGAACGGAACCTCGTTCTTCAGGATGAACAGGACCTCGCCGGATGCGAGAGGAATACTTCAGGATGAAGTGAGATAACCCGGATGGTTATCTGTCAGGAAGACGCAAGGAACCCCACAGGACGTGGTAATGGACACCTCCAGGATGGAGACAGGGAAGCAGTTCAGGATGAATTGCCAGGCTAGGAACGCCGCAGGACACGCCAACGGATTGGAAAGGGGATATTCCAAAGGATTAGGATAACGTCAGGGATTGCAGGGAGCATTGCAGTTCTACGGACAGGACGACACGACTCTAGGGGACGGCTACCGCCGTCCCCTTTTCTTTTATGGTTTGTCCGAGAGATTGCCGCGCTGGGCGGCGTTGACGATCTCTTGCAGGCGCTGACGAATGTCGACCATGCCAAACACGCCAAATATCAGCACAGTGACAAATTCGGCCTTGGTGACAGCGAAGTAGCGTTTGCAAGCTGCCTTGATCATGCTGGCCTGCAGCCAGTGCAGCAGGGCGACGATCACGCCGCAGACCGGCAGAAAGCCGTTGAGTTTGCCGGGCAGCGGGGCAATCAGGCTCACCAGCACGCCAAACCAGAAGAACAATATCAGCCCCATCGCCAACAGATTAAAGACTCGCTTCATTGTTTACCTCTCTTAGATAGAGTTGATAGCAGACCTGACCTGCTTGTTTGTCCTTGAGTAACTGCCAGTTGGCGGGCAGCGCCAGATCGGCCATCTCTTTTTCCCGCTCCAGATAGATGAGGGCGTCCGGCGCCAGCCAGCCGCGCTGCTCCAGCAGTTCGCACACTTGCGGCAGCAGCTCGCGGCGAAACGGCGGATCGAGGAATACCAGATCAAACGGCGTGGCCGGGCCTTGCAGCCAGCTCACTGCATCTGACTGGATCACCTGACCCTGACTGCTGCCGAGGGCGGTCAGGTTCTTCTTGATCTGGTCGGCGGCCCCTTTGTCCATCTCGATCAGGGTCACCTGCTCGGCATAGCGCGACAGCGCCTCCAGTCCGAGTCCGCCGCTACCGGCAAACAGATCCAGGCAGCGGGTGCCGCGAATGTGGGGGGCCAGCCAGTTGAAGATGGTCTCCTTGACGCGATCCGTGGTGGGTCTGAGCCCCTCCACATCCTTGACCGGCAATTTGCGGCCTCGCCACTGGCCGCTGATGATTCTTACAAAGCCCGATTTTCCTTGCGGGGCGGGACTCTTGCTCGGGTTGCTACGGCTGGATTTCACTCTGGGCATCGCGTTTCATCGTCAGAAAATAAAGTGGTAGTATAAGGCGGTTCATTTTTATGCCGACCCGCCAAGGGACGGCTATCTTAGCAGTCAGCCTTTGATGTGAGTATTTTTAGATGGCAAAAGGTTTGTTTTCCTGGCTGGGTTTCGGCCGCAAGAAAGAAGAGGCTGAGGCTGTCCAACCACAGACACCCCAAGCCACCCCCGTTACCGTTGAGCCCGAGGTCACTGCTACCCCCGCTCCCGTTTCCGATACCACTGTTTCCGATAGTACGCCGGCTGTTGCCCCCGAAGTGCCTGCCAGCGCACAGAATTCCGTTTTGCAAGATGATTGCTGCTTGCCTACCGAGCTGGACGATCACGGCCCGCTGGTGGTGGAGGAGTGCGCCTCCGATCTGGAGCCGGTGATCGTCAACGAAGCGCTGATCGCCGAAGAGGAGCGTGCCGCTGAAGCCGCTCGCACTGCCGCAGAAGCGCAAGCCGCTGAGGTCAAGGCAGCCGAAGAGGCTCGTATTGCTGCCGAGGCTCGCGCCGCGGAAGAATCTCGCATTGCTGCCGAAGCCCGCGCTGCGGAAGAGGCTCGTATTGCTGCCGAAGCCCGCGCTGCGGAAGAGGCTCGTATTGCTGCCGAAGCCCGCGCTGCGGAAGAGGCTCGTATTGCTGCCGAAGCCCGCGCTGCGGAAGAGGCTCGTATTGCTGCCGAAGCCCGCGCTGCGGAAGAGGCTCGTATTGCCGCCGAAGCCCGTGCTGCGGAAGAGGCTCGCATTGCTGCCGAGGCTCGCGCCGCGGAAGAGGCTCGTATCGCCGCCGAAGCCCGTGCTGCGGAAGAAGCTCGCATTGCCGCTGAAGCTCAGGCTGCGGAAGAAGCCCGTATCGCCAAAGAGGCACAGCGCGCGGAAGATATGCGCCTGGTCGCCGCGACGGAGGCTGAGGCCGCCGCACTGGCTGCTCTGCCGCTGGCCGCCAAGGTAGACGACGACACCCAGGACAAACCGCAGCGGGAGGGCTTCTTTGCTCGCCTCAAGCGCAGTCTGGTGCGCACCAAGGAGAATATCGGCTCCGGTTTCTTCGGCCTGTTCCGTGGCAAGAAGATCGACGATGAGCTGTTTGAAGAGCTGGAAACCCAGCTGCTGACCGCCGATCTCGGTGTGGATACCACCACTCGCATCATCGAAGGGCTGGTGCAGCACGCGGACCGCAAGCAGCTCAAGGATGCCGAGGCGCTCTACGGCCTGCTCAAGCAGGACATGGGCGAGATGCTGGCCAAGGTCGAGCAGCCGCTGGTGATCGACACCAGCAAGAAGCCTTATGTGATCCTGATGGTCGGCGTAAACGGCGTCGGCAAGACCACCACCATCGGCAAGCTGGCCAAGCAGTTCCAGGCTGAAGGCAAGAGCGTGATGCTGGCGGCGGGTGACACCTTCCGTGCCGCAGCGGTCGAACAGCTGCAGGTTTGGGGTCAGCGCAACAACATTCCGGTGATTGCCCAGCATACCGGTGCCGACTCCGCTTCCGTCATTTATGACGCTATCGAGGCCGCCCGCTCCCGCGGGGCTGATGTGCTGATCGCCGACACCGCCGGTCGCCTGCAGAACAAGAGCAACCTGATGGAAGAGCTCAAGAAGGTGGTGCGGGTGATGAAGAAGCTGGATGAAGAGGCGCCCCACGAGATCATGCTGACGCTGGACGCCGGCACCGGCCAGAATGCCCTGAGCCAGGCCAAGCTGTTCAGCGAGGCGGTTGGCCTGACCGGCATCACCCTCACCAAGCTGGATGGCACCGCCAAGGGCGGCGTCATCTTCGCGGTGGCCGACAAGTTCCAGATCCCGATCCGCTATATCGGGGTGGGCGAGGGGATCGACGATCTGCGTCCCTTCGTTGCCAACGATTTCATCGAGGCGCTCTTTAGCCGCGATGAATAAGTCCGGCCGTGATGAGTCAGCTCAGCCGTGATGAGTAAGTGTTGCATACCCCGACTCCGGTCGGGGTTTGTCAATTTCAGGGAACCGTTATGATTCGTTTTGACAAGGTCAGCAAGGTATACAGCGGCGGCCATCAGGCGCTGCAAAAGGTCAGCTTTCACCTGCGCAAGGGGGAGATGGCTTTTCTGACCGGGCACTCGGGGGCGGGCAAGAGTACCCTCCTCAAACTGATCAGCGTGATGGAGCGCCCGACCGATGGTCGTGTCTTCTTTCATGGCGATGATGTCAGCCATATCCAGCGCAGTCAGATCCCCTATGTTCGCCGCCAGATCGGGATGATCTTTCAGGATCACCGCCTGCTGATGGACAGAACCGTGTTCGACAACGTGGCGCTGCCGCTGGTGATCGATGGTTACAGCCATGCGGACATCAACAAGCGGGTGGCGGCGGCGCTGGACAAGGTGGGGCTGCTCGGCAAGGAGCGTTACCAGCCGCGGATGCTCTCTGGTGGTGAGCAGCAGCGGGTCGGCATCGCCCGTGCTATCGTCAACAAGCCGCCGCTGCTGCTGGCGGATGAGCCGACCGGCAACCTGGATCCCCAGCTCTCCATGGATATCATGCGGCTATTTCAGGAGTTCAACAATTTTGGGGTCTCGGTACTGATTGCTACCCACGATCTGGGGCTGATCGCCCGTATGCGCTATCGCACCCTGACCCTCAAGGCGGGTCGCATGTATTCGGCCGGGGAGGAGCTCTGATGGCTATCGTTCGTCATAAACAACCGCCGCTGCGCCGTCTGATGATGTACGGGGTTGACCATGTTCGGCAGGCGTTTGCCAGTCTCGGGGAGCTGTGGCGCAATCCGCTCGCTTCGCTGATGACGCTGGCGGTGCTTGGCGTCAGTCTGGCGCTGCCCTCCTGTTTCCACGTGTTGCTGAAAAACGCCGAGGTGGTGGAGGGGAGCTGGCAGAGCAGTTCCCAGATCTCTCTTTACCTGCGCAAGGATCTGCCGGAGCAGAGCATTCTCGATCTGCAGCACCGGATCCTGCTCTATCCCGAAGTGGATTCGGTCACCTACCTGAGCCGTGACGATGCGTTGCGGGAGTTTCGCGAGATCTCCGGCTTCGGCGATGCGCTCGATTATCTGGACAGCAACCCGCTGCCGCCTGTGCTGAGCGTCATTCCGGATCCACGCTGGCAGAACCCGGAAGGGGCCGCCGAGCTGCTCAGCAAGCTCAACAACGAAGTGGGGGTCGAGCAGGGCAAGCTGGATCTGCAGTGGTTGACCCGGTTGCAGGGGATCATGAACCTGCTGCGCCACACCATTACCGGTATCGCGGTGCTGCTGCTTTCCGCCGTGTTGCTGATCGTCGGCAATACCCTGCGTCTCAACATCCTCAACCAGCGTTCCGAGATTGAAGTGCTCAAGCTGGTGGGGGCGACCGATTCCTTTATTCATCGTCCTTTCCTCTATACCGGCATCTGGTTCGGGGTGATCGGCGGCATGCTGGCCTGGTGGCTGACCGAAGTGATGGTGATCTGGAGCGAAGGGGTGGTGAAGGAGCTGGCGGGCTTGTATAACAGTAACTTCCGGCTGGTTGGCATGGGAGCGGTAGACGGGATCAATCTGATCTTGCTGGGCGCCCTGCTGGGGCTGATTGCCTCCTGGTTCTCGGTCCATCGCCACATTCGCGACATCGAACCATCCTGATTATTTTGTCATCAAAGTAAATCGCTGGATTTTGAGAGGCGGATCAAGTAAAAGAGGGGCCGTTTCTGGCTTGGCCCCCATAGTCAGAGTATTCTGAATAACAATGATCTTCCGGATCTTCGCTAGATCCAGTGAACCTTCTGATTTATAAGCAGTCTATTAAAGCTGAAGCATTTATACGGGTGTGGCCCCTCTGCCTTGCTCGTCAGACTTGGCAAGCATGTGAAGGTTGCGAGCTCCGCAACAATGGACTTAGCATGCTACTTTTCGGGGGTCCTTCATTGTGACCCCCTTTTTTTGACTGTTCATTCATGATTCATCCTGCAGGCTTAAGATAAGCCGGTCTAAAACTGGGCATGTTCTTTGATACACGCCGCAGAATGGCATCCGGTCAGTAGACAGACCCTCTCAGGGTGTTAGACTGATTCGATTGAAAAGTAAGAGGTAACAGATGGGAACTTCATTGCAGCGCACTATGGCTCTGATTCCGCAAGGTAGTCTGGAAGGCTATATCCAGGCAGTAAACTCTATTCCTGTGCTGAGCGCAGAGGAAGAGCGTGAACTGGCTGAGCGTTTGCAGCAGGATGGCGATCTCGAGGCTGCTCGTCAGCTGGTTATGTCGCACCTGCGCTTTGTCGTTCATGTCGCCAAGAGTTATGCCGGTTACGGCTTGCCCCAGGCCGATCTGGTTCAGGAAGGCAATATCGGCCTGATGAAGGCGGTCAAGCGCTTCGACCCGACGGTCGGCGTGCGTCTGGTCTCCTTTGCCGTGCACTGGATCAAGGCCGAAATCCACGAATATGTCCTGCGCAACTGGCGCATGGTCAAGGTGGCGACCACCAAGGCCCAGCGCAAGCTCTTCTTCAACCTGCGCAAATCCAAAAAGCGTCTGGGCTGGCTGAACCACGAAGAGGTTCAGGCCGTGGCGGCCGATCTCGGCGTCTCTGCCGCTGACGTGACCGAGATGGAAGCGCGGATGGCCAACTACGATCAGGCGTTCGATCTGGTTGGTGATGATGATGAAGAAGAGGGCGGTTTCGCTCCGGTTCACTATCTGGAGGACAAATCCTCCGATCTGGCAGCGACCATCGAGAACGACAACTGGGACGATCACGCGACCCGTCGCCTGAGCTCTGCCCTCGCCACCCTGGATGAGCGCAGCCAACACATCATCCGCGCCCGCTGGCTCGATGATGACAGCAAGACCACTCTGCAGGAGCTGGCCGATACCTACGGCGTCTCTGCCGAGCGTGTGCGTCAGCTTGAGAAAAACGCACTCAAGAAGCTGAAAGATGCCATGGAAGCCTGATGCTTCCTCTCATAAAAACAGGGCCTGATGGCCCTGTTTTTGTTTCGCAAGGATCTGGTCGGCCTTGCTTTGGTTACCCTTGAGTGTGTTATGTTGCCGCCACTGCCACATTAGGGAGAGCAGAAGTGAAACTGTTGAACGACCTGTTTACCAACAACCGTGAGTGGGCCGAACGGATCAAAGCCGAAGATCCCAATTTCTTTGCCACTCTTTCTGCCCAGCAGGCCCCCGAATACCTCTGGATTGGTTGTTCCGACAGCCGGGTCCCCGCCAACCAGCTGATGGGCTTGCTGCCGGGGGATGTCTTCGTCCACCGCAACGTCGCCAATCTGGTGGTGCATACCGATTTCAACTGCCTCTCCGTGCTGCAATACGCGGTAGAAGTGCTCAAGGTGAAGCACATCATCGTCTGCGGTCACTATGGTTGCGGCGGCGTCAAGGCCGCGATGCAGAACCAGGAGTTGGGTCTCATCGACAACTGGCTGCGCAACATCAAGGATGTCTACTTCAAATATGGTGAAGAGCTCGAGGCTATCGAGGATGAGCATGAGCGCTTCGACTACCTGTGCGAGCTGAACGTGGCCGAGCAGGTCGCCAACGTCTGCCACACCACCATCATCCAGAACGCCTGGCGCAAGGGGCAGGAGCTGGCGGTGCATGGCTGGATCTACGGGATTAAAGACGGTCTGCTGCACGATCTCGATCTCTGCATCAGCGGCCCGGATCAGATCCCTGACGTCTATCGCGCCTGGCCGGATATGCGTCCGCCCCACCGTCGGCGCTAGGGAGCTTCATGGTGGCGCCAGCTCTCTATCTGCAGATCAAGCAGCACATTCTGGACGGGATCCGCGAACGCCACTATCAGGCGGGGGACAGGATCCCGACCGAAGCTGCCCTGTGCGAGCAATTCACCGTGAGCCGGATGACGGTCAACCGGGCGCTGCGGGAACTGGTGGCTGAGGGGTGGCTGGTGCGTACCGCCGGTTCCGGCAGCTTTGTGGCGGACCGGCGTACCGAGTCACCGCTGCTGGCTATTCGCAATATTGCCGACGAGATCGCCGAGCGTGGCGGTGAGTACAGCGCCCGGGTGATCCGGCTACAGCGACTGGCCGCCGACGAGAAGGTGGCGGTACAACTGGGGCTGCGGGTTGGCGCCCCCATCTTTCACAGCCTGATCGTCCATCAGGCCGATGGCGAGCCGTTGCAGCTGGAGGAGCGCTTTGTCGATGCCGGGCGCCTGCCGGGCTATGGCGAGCAGGATTTTACCCAACAGACTCCCAACCGTTATCTGATGGATGTCTGCCCCCTCTCGGAGATGGAGCACGTGGTGGAAGCCGTGCTGCCGAGCGCCGGTGAGGCGGGATTGTTGCAGATCCGCGTAGATTCCCCCTGCCTGTTGTTGCACCGGCGTACCTGGTCGGAGGGGCATCTGGTCTCCTATGCCCGTTTGCTCTCCCCCGGTTCCCGCTACAAGCTAAGCTCCAAGACTCAGTTGGAGTGAATGTATATACAACTCGATGTTGCAAAGCCCACCTCTTGGTGGGCTTTTTTGTGCTTAAACTCTAAGTTTGATGCTGTTATCAGGATGTGAATTTCGCTCTTCCTTTCGTCATAGAGATCGACTATAAGAATATGTATATACATTTGAGGTCGCTATGAACAAGGAACTGTTGAACTGCGAGCGGGTCTGGCTCAACGTGACGCCCGCTACCCTGAATGATGAGCTGGCCGACTACGGCCTGCTGCCGCTCCACGCCATCGGCGTGAAGGATGGCAAGATCCACGCGCTGGTGCCGATGGCCGAACTGAAGGGGTCGTATCCCGCTCACTGGCAGGATATGCAGGGCAAGCTGGTCACCCCCGGCCTTATCGATTGTCACACCCATCTGGTCTTCGCCGGCAGCCGTGCCGAGGAGTTCGAGCTGCGCCAGCAGGGGGTGCCCTATGCGGAGATCGCCCGTCGGGGCGGTGGCATCATCAGCACGGTGCGTGCGACCCGTGCCGCCAGCGAAGAGCTGCTGTTCGAGCTGGCGTTGCCGAGGGTGAAATCCCTGATCCGCGAAGGGGTCACCACGGTGGAGATCAAGTCCGGCTATGGCCTGACGCTGGATGATGAACTCAAGATGCTGCGGGTGGCCCGTCGACTGGGAGAGGCGTTGCCGATCCGGGTCAAGACCACTCTGCTGGCGGCCCATGCGGTGCCGCCGGAGTATCGCGACGATCCCGACAGCTGGGTCGAGACCATCTGTCAGGAGATCATCCCGGCCGCCGCCGAGGCGGGTCTGGCCGATGCGGTAGATGTCTTCTGCGAGCACATCGGCTTTTCGCTGGCCCAGACCGAGCAGGTCTATCTGGCGGCGGATCAATACGGCCTGCCGGTGAAGGGGCATATGGATCAGCTCTCCAATCTCGGTGGCAGCACACTCGCTGCCAACTTTGGCGCCCTCTCGGTGGACCATCTGGAGTATCTGGATCCGGAAGGGATCCTGGCGCTGGCCCACCGTGGCGTGGTCGCCACCCTGCTGCCCACCGCCTTCTACTTCCTCAAAGAGACCAAACTGCCGCCGGTCGCCGCGCTGCGCAAGGCGGGGGTGGCGATGGCGGTCTCCTCCGACATCAACCCGGGCACGGCCCCCGTCGTCTCGCTGCGGATGGCCATGAACATGGCCTGTACCCTGTTTGGCCTGACTCCGCTGGAGGCCATGCTCGGGGTGACCCGTCACGCCGCTAAAGCGCTCGGCGAGCAGGATCGCCTTGGCCAGCTCAAGGCGGGCATGGCGGCTGATTTCCTGATCTGGCACTGCGCCCATCCGGCCGAGCTGAGCTACATGGTCGGCGTCGATCAGCTGGCAGGCCGCATCTTCAACGGCGAGGAGACTCTCCATGGATAAGTTCAACCCGGTCGATATGTCGCTCTGGCAGGGACGACAGGATCCGGAAGATGGCGAACTGGCCCTGCGCTGGCATGACAAAGTTCTGCCTTGGCATGAGGCGCAGCCCTGGGCTGCCGGGGCACAAGACTCTGCCGGTGTAGTACTGCTCGGTTTTGCCTGCGATGAAGGGGTGCGCCGCAACAAGGGGCGTGTCGGCGCCGCCGGTGCGCCGCAAGCGGTGCGCAAGCTGCTGGCCAACACTGCCTGGCACCTGAATCGCCCCGTCTACGATGGCGGGGATGTGAGTTGCCCCGATGATGATCTCGACGCTGCCCACGGCCGTCTGGCCGAGCAGGTCGCCGCTGCGCTCGATCTGGGCCACTTCCCGCTGGTGCTGGGGGGCGGTCACGAGGTGGCCTTCGGCAGCTGGAGCGGCCTCAACTTGCATCTGGCGGGTCAGGGGCGAGTCGGTATTATCAATTTTGACGCCCACTTCGACCTGCGCATGAAACAGGAGCAGGCGAGCTCCGGCACCCCCTTCTTCCAGATCGCCGAGCAGTGCGCCGCTCAGGGCTCGCCGTTTCACTACGCCTGCCTCGGGGTAGCCGAGACCGCCAATACCCAAGCCCTGTTTGCCCGTGCCAAGGCGCTGGGTGTGTGGCATGTGCTGGACGAGGCGATGACCCAGACCGAGCTGCCAGCCTTGCTAAGCGGACTGGACGCCTTTATCGCCCAGTGCGATCACCTCTATTTGACCATCGATCTCGACGTGCTGCCCGGCGCCGTTATGCCGGGAGTGAGTGCCCCCGCCGCTCGCGGCGTGGAGCTGGCGGTGATCGAACCGCTGATCGCTCATATCCGGGCCAGCGGCAAGCTCAGGCTCGCTGATCTGGCCGAGTACAACCCGACGCTGGATCAGGATAACCGCAGCGCCCGCGTGGCCGCGCGACTGGTTCATCTGTTGACCCGTTAACCCTTTGGCCGCATATCACCGAAGGCACCCTATTGATACAACAAGGAGTGTGTATGTCTGTGCAACAGCAGGATCCCCGTCATGATCCGAACAGCGTGATCCGTGCCCCGCGCGGCACTGAACTGACCGCCAAGAGCTGGCTCACCGAGGCGCCGCTGCGGATGCTGATGAACAACCTGGATCCCGAGGTGGCCGAGCATCCCCAGTCGCTGGTGGTCTATGGCGGCATCGGTCGCGCTGCCCGCAACTGGGCCTGCTTCGACAAGATCGTCGAGGTGCTGACCCGGCTCGAGGAGGATCAGACCCTGCTGGTGCAATCCGGCAAGCCGGTCGGGGTGTTCCAGACCCACAAGGATGCACCGCGGGTGCTGATTGCCAACTCCAACCTGGTCCCCCACTGGGCCAACTGGGAGCACTTCAACGAGCTCGATAAGAAGGGCCTGATGATGTACGGCCAGATGACTGCGGGTTCGTGGATCTACATCGGTACTCAGGGGATCGTGCAGGGCACTTACGAGACCTTCTTCGCGGTGGCCAATCAGCACTTCAACGGCGAACCCAAGGGGCGCTGGATCCTCACCGGTGGTCTCGGCGGCATGGGCGGTGCCCAGCCGCTGGCTGCGACCATGGCCGGCTTCTCGATGATCGCCGTGGAGTGCGACGAGACCCGCATCGATTTTCGCCTGCGCACCCGCTATGTGGACAAGAAGGCCCACAGCCTGGATGAGGCGCTGGCCATGATCGAAGAGGCCAAACAGAGCGGCACCGCCATCTCCGTCGGTCTGCTCGGCAACGCCGCCGACGTCTTCGCCGAGCTGGTGGCCCGCGGCATCACGCCTGACGTGGTAACCGACCAGACCTCCGCCCACGACCCAGTGCACGGCTACCTGCCACAGGGTTGGAGCGTGGCCCAGTGGCGCGAGCTGCAAAAGAGCGCACCTGACGAGGTCAAAGTGGCCGCCCGTCGCTCCATGGCCCGTCAGGTGGAGGCGATGCTGACCCTGCAAGAGCGCGGTGCGGCGACTCTGGATTACGGCAACAACATCCGTCAGATGGCGCTTGAGGAGGGGGTGAAAAATGCCTTCGACTTCCCCGGCTTCGTCCCCGCCTATATCCGCCCGCTGTTCTGCGAGGGGATTGGGCCGTTCCGCTGGGTGGCCCTCTCCGGCGATCCGGAAGATATCTACAAGACAGATCAGAAGGTGAAAGAGCTGATCCCCGACGATCCTCACCTGCATAACTGGCTCGACATGGCCCGCGAGCGCATCGCGTTTCAGGGGCTGCCGGCGCGGATCTGCTGGGTCGGGGTCAAGGATCGGGTACGCCTCGGTCTGGCCTTCAACGAGATGGTGAAAAACGGCGAGCTGAAAGCCCCCATCGTCATTGGCCGCGACCATCTGGATTCTGGCTCGGTGGCGAGCCCGAACCGCGAGACCGAGTCGATGATGGATGGCTCCGATGCCGTCTCCGACTGGCCGCTGCTCAACGCTCTGCTCAACACCGCTGGCGGCGCGACCTGGGTTTCGCTGCATCACGGCGGCGGGGTCGGCATGGGCTTCTCCCAGCACTCCGGCGTGGTGATCGTCTGTGACGGCTCCGATGACGCTGCCCGCCGCGTCGGTCGGGTGCTGCGCAACGATCCGGCCACCGGGGTGATGCGCCACGCGGATGCCGGCTACGAGATTGCCATCAACTGTGCCCATGAGGCGAAACTGGATCTGCCGATGATTGACGGCGCCAACGGTGTCAAAGGAAAGGTGTAACACCATGTTTGAATTGACTATTACTCCGGGCGAGCTGGATCTTGCCACCCTGCGCCGCGTCAGCCGCGAGCCGGTACATGTTTCACTGGATCCGGCCGCGCTGCCGGGGATCCACGCCTCCGCCGCCGTGGTTACCAAGGTGATCGAACAGAACCGGGTGGTGTATGGCATCAACACCGGTTTTGGCCTGCTGGCCAACACCCGCATTCCGGTGGAGCAGCTGGACGAGCTGCAGCGCTCCATCGTGCTTTCCCATGCGGCAGGGATTGGCGAGTACATGGATGACGCTACCGTGCGGCTGATGATGGTGCTCAAGCTCAACTCGCTGGCGCGCGGCTTCTCCGGCATCCGGCTGACGGTGCTTGAGGCCTTGATGACCCTTATCAACGCCGAAGTCTATCCGGTAGTCCCGAAGAAGGGATCCGTCGGTGCCTCCGGCGATCTGGCGCCGCTGGCTCATATGAGCTGCCTGCTGATCGGTGAAGGCAAGGCCCGCCACAAGGGCGAGCTGATCGACGCCGCTACTGCGCTGAAAATTGCCGGGCTCGAGCCTATCGCGCTGGCACCCAAAGAAGGATTGGCGCTGCTTAACGGCACCCAGGCCAGCACCGCCTTCGCGCTGGAAGGGCTGTTCCACGCCGAGGATCTGTTCGCCGGTGCCATCACCATAGGCGCCATGAGCGTGGAGGCTGCCCTTGGCAGCCGCCGGCCGTTCGATGCACGCATCCACGTGGTGCGTGGTCAGCGTGGCCAGATCGACGCGGCCGCCTGCTATCGCCACCTGCTGGTGGATGGCAGCGAGATCGGCATGTCCCATCACAACTGCGAGAAGGTGCAGGATCCCTACTCATTGCGCTGCCAGCCGCAAGTGATGGGCGCCTGCCTGACCCAGATCCGCCACGCTGCCGAGGTATTGGCGAGCGAGGCCAACGCGGTCTCCGACAATCCGCTGGTGTTTGCCGATGACGAGGAGATCCTCTCCGGTGGCAACTTCCACGCAGAACCGGTGGCCTTCGCCGCCGACAATCTGGCGCTGGCCATCGCCGAGATAGGTTCCCTCTCCGAGCGGCGCATGGCGCTGCTGATTGACTCTCGGATGTCCGGTCTGCCGGCGTTTTTGGTCAATAATGGCGGGGTCAACTCCGGCTTTATGATCGCTCAGGTCACCTCGGCTGCGCTCGCCTCCGAGAACAAGACCCTGGCTCATCCCGCCTCGGTGGATAGTCTGCCTACATCGGCCAATCAGGAGGATCACGTCTCCATGGCAACCTTCGCCGGCCGCCGGCTGGCGGATATGGCGGAAAATACCCGTGGCATTCTGGCAGTCGAACTGCTGGCGGCGGCGCAGGGGCTCGATTTCCGCGCGCCGCTGCGCAGTACCGAGCTGATCGAGCTGGCCAAGGGACGACTGCGGGCAGAGGTGAGCTTCTACGACAAGGACAGGTACTTCGCGCCGGATATCGAAGCTGCCGCCGCCCTGTTGGGACGTGCCAGCTACAACGACCTGATCCCGGCCGGGGTGCTGCCCAGCCTGTAAGCCTTGATCACCCTTCTCCCCTGGCGGGAGAAGGGTTGGGGATGAGGGGAAAGCCGCTTCACAGGCGCCGGTGACAGCCGGGAGCAGATAACAAAAGACCGCCCAATCGGGCGGTCTTGGCGTTTCTGACGTTGGTTGAAAGCGGTTATTCGTGTTCGAACATCAGGAACAGATAGACCACAAACAACACCAGATGGGTCGCACCATGGAGCACATTGGTGCGGCCGCTGCTGAAGGTCACTTTACAGACCATCAAGGTCGTGACCAGCAGCACCATATCGGCTGGGGAGAGGCCGAGGCGCACCTCCTGATCCAGCATGGAGCCGATAAAGAGCACCGCAGGCACGGTGAGAGCGATGGTGGCCAGCACCGAGCCGAAGTAGAGGTTCATTGCCCGCTGCAGCTGGTTGTTGAAGGCGGCCTTGATGGCGCCGACTGCTTCGGGAGCCAGCACGATGCAGGCGACGATAAAGCCGCCCAGTGCGGCGGGCGCGTCCATGACATGCACCCCGTAGTTGATGGGGATGGCCAGGGTCTTGGCCAGCAGGATCACCACCAGCAGGTAGGCGAGCAGCAGGATGGTGTGATAGACGTTGCTCTGCAGCGGGCCGTGGTGCTCCTCATAATCCTCGTGATCGCTGTCGACGAAGAAGTGGCTGTGGCTGCGGGTCTGGATCAGCAGAAAGACCCCGTAGAGCAAGATCGAGATGATGATCAGCATCCACGACATGGCGCGCGACATACTGCCGATTGCACCGCCCTCGGTGAAGTTGGGCAGCACCAGACAGAGCAGGGCCAGCGGGATGATGGCCACCAGATAAGATTTCACTCCGTCCAGATTGAAGCTCTGGGTGTGGTAGCGCCAGCCGCCAAACAGCAGGGTGAAGCCCACCAGACCGGTACTCACCAGCATCACTACCGCAAACATGGTATCGCGGGCCATGGTGGGGTTGGGCTCGCCGGTCAGCATCACCGAGGAGATCATCACCACCTCCAGCGAGATGACCGAGAGGGTGAGGATCAGGGTGCCGAAGGGCTCGCCCAGCTTGATGGCGAGGGCATCGGAGTGGCGCACCACCGAGAAGATGGCCCAGGTGACGATGGCCAGTAGTGCCGCTGAAACCGGAAGATAGATCCCGAGCGGAGTTGTCTCTGTCAGCAGGTCACTGCCCAGGGTCTTGAAAAAGAGCAGGGTCAGCAGGCCAACGGGCAGGGCAATCTCTTGCCGGATAACTGTCTTCATAGGCAATGGTTCTCTATTGGGGGTCTTGACGACCGGATGACATAAACAGGCTGCTCGGTTATCGGTTGCGCAATAACCGGCTCCTTATGATAAAGGTTGTTATCCGCGTCAGGGCAGATCATTTTGTTGCTGAATGTAAATAAGGGGTGGCAGGAGACGGTTTGATTTCACCATGGAGCCGGGCCCGGGTCTGCTGGGGGATTTACCCGCCTGATGGCCGGGCTGGGTTACGGCGCTACCGCCAGCATCAACCTGATGATGTCGAGCCGCTGGCCAAACCGTTTCACGGCCAAATCCTGCCATCTCTGTGTTAGCTGGCCTTCTGGTGTTGCAACTGCCACTCCCGTTGCCAGTGGGTCAGTATCTTCAGCGGCATGGGCTTGCCGAAGAAGTAGCCCTGGATCAGATAGACGCCGTGCTGGCTCAGATAGTCGACCTGCAGCTGGCTCTCGACCCCTTCGGCGATCATCTCCATGCCCGATTCCCGACCGAAGACGATGATGGCATCCAGCACGCTGCGCTTGAGGTCGTTGGTGCCTATGGTATCGACGAACATCTTGTCGATCTTGATCTGGCGGATCCCCAGGCTCTGCAGGTAGGCAAAGCCGCCGTAGCCGGTACCGAAATCATCCAGCTTGAAGTGATACCCCATCTGTTGCAGCAGGGTGATCTCCTCGGTGGCCGCCTTGATGTCGAGGATCGGCTTGCGCTCCGTCAGCTCGAAGGTGAGCCGTGCGGGTGAGGGGTTTTGGCTGTGAGCGAGCAGGGTGCGCAGCAGGGGCTGCTCGATATGGGCCGCCACCAGATTGACGCTGACCCACTGCTCTGGCGCCAGCTGCGGCAGGTCGGTGATCACCTGCTCCAGCAACTGTTCGGTCATCGGCAGGATCAGCCCCTGCTCCTCTGCATATTCGATAAAGGTGCCCGGAGGGATCAGCTCGTTTCCACGCTGCCAGCGCAGCAGCGCCTCGAATCCCACCACTTGGTGGGTACGGGCATCCACTATCGGCTGGTAGAGGGGAATAAATTCCTTGCGGATCAATCCTGTTTGCAGCAGTCCCTTGAGGGAGCGCCGATAGCTGCGCAGCAGCCAGTATGTGACGCTTAACAGGGCACCGAGCGCGATACCGAACCAGAGACCGTAGTGATTGAGTTGGTCATGGGCATATTGCTCCAGCGCTTTTCCCGCCCAGACCGTCTGTTTGGTGAGTTCATTGGGATCGAAGAAACTGAGGCTGATATTGCTCTCTTCCTGTTTGATCTCCTTGTCACCACGGGGGAAGTGGACTGTGCTTGCATCGGCATCCTGTCGGCTGAACTCCAGATAGAAGCAGTGGCTGCAGGGGTGTTGCAGCAGGTCGTGGCTCCAGCTGTTATCCAGCACCCAGTAGGCGAGGTTGTCACCGGATCGGTAAAAGGCCATCAGCTCCTGCTCGGTATTGTATTTGGCCACGGTGGCGGTGATCCCCAACTTGCCAAACTTCTGCCCGCTGTTCTGGAGCTCTTTGATCAGCGGGATCTCCACCCCCAGGCTGGAGCAGCTGTTACCGGAGGCGAGCTCCAGCCCTTGCAGGCGGATATGAGCGCTGTAGAAGCGCGGATCGCGCAGCAGCTCCATGTCTTTGGCGCCGCAGTTGAACTCAAATTGTGCCAGTTGTTTGTTGATGGCAGCATCCAGCTCCCGGTGGCGTACGGCCATGGCTCCCTTGAGTTCGGCAACCTTCTCTTCCAGCAGATGAAAGGCCATCGGCTTGGCAAACCACAGGCCGAGAAACTGGCTGCCCACGACAGGCAGGACGAACAGCAACAGAGCGATCCAGACGGGTGATTTACGCAAAGGAAGTACCTGCCAGTTTCATGAGACACAAATGGACTTTGCCATCATAGAGCATTAGTGCAATCAATTTGAGTCCGAGTTGTCACACTTGTTGATTGATTTTTTAACTGCATGATTTTAAATGTGTTTATTATTAACTTTGGCTAGATTCAATCGCTGACCTGTCATAAATGACAATTGCTCAGCTTATCCGAACTGCATTAGAGTAGCCCTGCGGTTTGACTCACCGTGTGTTCAATACTCCTGTATCTGTTTTTTGTCAGTAGCACAGAGTGTTAGTTTTGATATGAGTGTTCCTTTTGGTCCCCTTTGAGGGACCATTTTTCTGTCTGTCATCCCGCCCTGTCCCGCATCTGTAGCCCGTCATCCTTGGTATTCTCCCTCTGCTTTGGGTTATGCTTGCCCGCTTAAATTGCAGAAGCGGGATCTTCATCCATAGCTGTGGCCCGATCGCCGCTGCTACCATGAGGCGACATGGATGATGCTGGGCATACGGAAAGGCGCATGAAACTCACTACACAGCTTGTCTCATTTATCACCCTTTGCGTGATCGCAGCCATGGCGACCGTGCTGATTGGCGGGGTGTTCAGCTTTCGCGAGCTGGGCATGGAGTTGCAGCAAAAGAAGGTCGATGCGCTGGTCGAAGTGATCGACAAGCAGCTCGATGTTGCTCACGACATGGAAGATATGAGCCACTGGCTGCCTACCCTGCTGCGGGCTGCCCATGTGGTGGAGCTGGAGGTACGCCAGAATAACCAGCGGGTCTACTGGTTCCGCGATGTGCGCAATCCGGTCGACGAACAGCTGCTGGTGCCATACAGCCACCCGCTGCCCCATCAGGCCGGCATGCAGGCCAACTTCAAACTGGAGCGCCCCTTCAAGGAGGCGGAATACTCCATCAAGGCAATGTCCGGCATCTCGCTGGGCATCTTTATCGTGGTGTTCGGTCTCTGGTACTCCATCCGCTGGCTGCGCCAGCAGCTGCGCGGGGCCGAGCTGCTGGGCATTCGTGCCCAGCTGATCCTCGATGACAAACTCTCCAAACTGAGTCATGACCCCGCCGAAGAGTGGCCGGTGGCCGCCAGTCAGGCCCTCGATCATCTGCTCGCCGAGCTGGCGGATGCCCGCAAGGAGCGCAGCCGCTTCGACAACTTCATTCGAAGCAACGCCTTCGTCGACAAGATGACCGGCATCGGCAACCGGCTGTTTTTCGACAACCGGCTGGAGAGCGCCATCATGGAGGCGAGCGTGATGAGCGGCGGCGTGCTGCTGATCGATCTCGCCTGTCTGGAGGAGCTGGAGGCCGATCAGTTCGAGTTGCTGGGGCACGATTTGATGATGGAGGCGAGCGCCACCATAGGTGCCTTCGTGCGCAAGCATAACGGCGCCCTGCAGGCCCGCTACGCCGGTCAGGTTTTTGCGGTGTTGCTGCCCAATATGTCCGAGAGCGAGATGGTGGATAGCGCCAGCCAGCTGCTCAAGAGCCTGCAACGGCTGCATTGGCCGCAGGAGGTCAACCCCGAGACGGCGGTCTATCTCGGCGCCGTCTGTTATCAGGCACAAGACAGCCTGCTCAAGGTGCAGGAGGAGGCTGAGCTTGCCCTCAAGAGCGCTCGTCTGCAGGGGCACAACGGCTGGTTCCTCTACGAGAAGCAGCTGGATGAAGAGCAGAGCAGCAAGGGCACGGTACGCTGGCGCACCCTGATCAGCCGCCGTCTCGAAGAGCACGGCATCGAATTTTACACCCAGCCGATCCAGCAGGATCGGGGGCAGGTGGTGCTGCAGCAGGAGTTGCTCACCTATCTGCACGACGAGCAGGGGCGTGCCCTGCAGGCGGGTATTTTCATGCCGATGGCGGAGAAGGTGGGCTTGTTGCTGCAACTGGATCGGTTGGTGGCGGAGCGCACTCTCGCCCTGCTGCGCCAGCGCTCCGAGCAGAGCTGCCCCATCAGCCTGACCCTCAGTGCCCAGAGCCTGCTAAACCGCGAGTTCCAGCGCTGGCTCTTCTTCGCCCTGTTCCAGCTGCCGCGTAGCACCAACGAGCGGTTGATCCTGCAACTCTCGGAATCCCAGGTGACCCGCCACTTCGAGGCGCTCAAGCGGCCGCTGCGCTCCCTGCGGATGCTGGGCTGCCAGCTGGCCATCGATCATGCCGGTCAGGATGTGGTGAGCACCCAGTACATCAAGGAGTTCGAGATCAACTTCCTCAAGCTGCACCCCAGTCTGGTGCGGGAGATCCATGCCCGTCAGGTCAACCAGATGGCGGTACGCAGTCTGGTAGGCGGCTGCGCCAATACCCGTACCCGGGTGCTGGCAGTGGGGGTGGAGAGTGGCGACGAGTGGAAGATGCTGCGCCACCTCGGGGTGCATGCCGGGCAGGGCCCCTGGTTTGCCGAGCCCCAGCGGCTGGTGCTGGAACCGGCTGGTGATTGAGATAAACAACAGAGGGTCGCCTTGGGGCGACCCTCTGTTGTTTGCGATGCTGTTTGCGGTTGCCGTCAGGCGGGGCTCACAGTCGCCCCTGCTCCCGCAGACCGGCGAGCCCTTGCATGCCGCCAGTGTGGATAAAGACGATTTTGCTGCCGGGGGCGATACGGCCCGCCGCCAGTTCGCGAAACAGACCCCACATCGCCTTGCCGCTGTAGATAGGCTCAAGGGGCAGATCGGTCGTGGCGCTGAAATTCTGCACCCACTGCCAGAGGTCCGGGCTGAACTTGGCATAGCCACCATCGTGGTGATCGAGCGCGATGCGCCAGCCGGGGATATTGGCAGCCGCGGGATGGAGGCGACACACCTCGTCAGCGATAAAGCCGCCACCTTTCAGTACCGCAATGGCGAGGATCTGCTCCCGATCCCGTTTGCCGGCGATCAGGCCCGCCAGAGTGCCGCCGCTGGCGCAGGGCAGTACCCAGAGATCCGGCGAGAAGGGCACCTCGCCGACCAGTTCCGCCACCCCGGGGATGGCCAGCGGGCTGCTCCCCCCTTCCGGCACGATCAGGGTATCGGGTGCATCGAATTGGGCCAGCCAGTCGGGATCCTGCCGTCGCCGGTAACTCTGGCGGTCGACAAAAACGAGATCCATGCCCCAGTGCCGGGCATCCCGCAGGGTAGAGTTACTGACGGCGTCATATTCGCCCCGTATGATACCGGTAGTACGAAGACCAGATTGGCACCCCGCTGCCGCCAGCGCGTGGATATGATTGGAGTAGGCGCCGCCAAACGAGAGCAGATGCTGTTTGTCGTGCTCTTTTGCATGCAGCAGGTGGTACTTGAGCTTGCGCCACTTGTTGCCGGAGATGGCCGGATGGATCAGATCATCCCGCTTGCACCACAGCTCGACACCATAGCGGGTCAGCAACGGATGGTGGAGGCGTTGCAAGGGGGAAGGGAGGATGGCTTGACCCTCTGACTCGGCGGAAAGGCTGGCTTGCAATGGTGAGTCCGTCTTTTAATCTGGAGGCTAATCTGCTGTTTATGTTAATATTTCATACATTTAATCACTATTGATGGGCGGGCTTACATGAAACAACTGTTCAGACGGTCGACGCCAAGCCGCCAAGTCGGGCTCTTGCTGGCCAATGACAGGATCATGCTGGCTGCGGTGGGCAATCCCCCCGTCTTCGCGACGCGCACCATCAACGGCCCACAGGAGTGGGCAGTGGCCATGAACGAGCTGTTCAGCCGTCATGGGCTGGCCAAGTCTACGGTGCGGGTGGCCCTCGCCGCCAGCCTTTATCAACAGATCCAGATCGACAAGCCTGCCGTGCCTGACGCCGAGATGGCGGGGGCGCTCCCCTGGGCCATCAAGGACTATGTCAGCGAACCCGTGCTGCAACTGGCGATGGATTATGTGGACTTGCCCACCCCGCCTGCCGGTCGCCCGCGCATCAATGTGATCTGCCTGCCCAAGAGCCGGGTGCAACAGCTGGCCGATGCCATCAACGGCATCGCGACCCTGCAATCCATCATCAGCGACGAATTGGCGCTGACCTCTCTCTATGACGCGGATGACACGGTGCGCATGCTGCTGTGGCAGCCCAAGGGGCAGGATCTGCAACTGCTGGTCTTCCATCAGGGCGGGCTCTGCTTCTCCCGCCAGCTGCGCGGTTTTACCAGCCTGACTGGCGAGCATGAGCCGGATAGCATGCTGCTCGATTCACTGGCGCTGGAGATCCAGCGCTCCCTCGACTATCTGGCGGGCCAGCTGAAATTGCCCGAGCTGGGGCAGATGCAGTTTGCCGTCGCCTCGCCCTTTATCGGTACCCTAGTGCGCCACATGGAGCAGACCTTCGGCTTTGCCGTCTCCGCCATGGCCAACAAGGCGATCCTGGCTGGCGTCGAATACCTCTCGGCCTACGCAGCCGCCATCGGGGAGGATGCGTGATGAAACGTCAGATAAACCTCTATGGCGCCGAGTTTCGCCCCAAGCGGCAGTGGGCCAGCCTCAATCAGATGGCGCTGGTATGGGGCTTTGCGCTGCTGCTGATCCTGTTGACGGGGGTTGGTTACAGCTGGCAACAGCAGCAGGTCAGCCGGGCGCTGGCGCAGCGCTCTGCCGAGCTGGAACTCAAGCGCAGCGAGGCGCAGCGGCTCGATGCCGAGTTGGCGCGCCATCAGGCGGATCCCCGGCTGCAACAGCAACTGGTCAACACGCAGGATGAGCTGACGGCCAAGCAGGGGCTGATGCGCCAATTGGGCAGCCTGACCCTGCAAAAATCCCAGGGCTATGCCAGCGTGATGGCGGATCTCTCCCGCATTCGCAACAGCAACCTCTCGTTGCAGCGCATCGAGATCAACGAAGGGCGGATCAACCTCTCCGGCTTTGCCGGACGCAGTCAGGATGTGCCGGCCTGGGTCAACCGCTTCAAGCAGACCCCGAGTCTGGTGGGCAAGGAGTTTGGTGAACTGACCCTTGGCCGTGACAAGGAGGGCCGTCTGACCTTCCAGTTGAGCGGCATTGCGCGGGAGAAACCCTGATGAACCTGAAAGCACAGTGGCAGGCATGGGGCCAGCGTATCGCCCTGTTGAGCCAGCGGGAGCGGGTGTTGATCCTGCTGACTGGTCTGGTACTGCTGGGCGCGGCTGGCATTTACGGCTGGATCGATGGTGCAGATACCCGTCTGCAACAGGATCGCATGGCCCTGAGCGCCGCCGAGCGCGACCTCGAGATCATGGAGCTGGAAAACCTCGGCAAGCAGGCCCGGCTCAAGCGGGATCCCAATCAGGGAGTTCGTGACCAGCTGGCGCAGGTCGAGGCGGATCTGGCCCGGATCGACGATGAGCTGAAGGCACAGACCGTCGATCTGATCCCGGCGCACGAGATGCCGCTGGTGCTGGAGGCGCTGCTCTCCCGTTCCGCCAACCTTCACATGCTGGCGCTCAGTTCGCTGGAGCCGACCCCGCTGATGGCGGGGGAGCAGAAGGTCAATCTCTACAAGCATGGTATCCGGCTTCAGCTTGAAGGCGGCTATTTCGATGTGTATCAATATCTTAAAGCGCTGGAAGCCTTGCCGCGCCACTTCTACTGGAAGCAGTTCGACTATCAGGTCAAAGCCTATCCCGGCGCGGTGGTGGAGATGGAGATCTACACCCTGAGTACCAGCAAGGAGTTTATCCGTGGCTAGAGTGTTTGCGTTGTGCTGTTGCCTGTTCAGCTTGCTGGTACAGGCGGAGCAGGTCGAGGTATTGCAGGATCCAACCGCGCCACTGGCGGATGTGGCGGTTGGCACCCGTGCAACTGGCGAGAGCAGTGCCGGTTTGCCGAAGCTGCAGAGTGTCGTGCTGGGCAATGGCCCGGCACTGGCGGTACTCAATGGCAAGAGTTATCGGGTCGGACAACAGGTGGACGGCTATACGCTGGTGGCCATCAATGCCGATGCCGTGGTGCTGGAAAAGGCGGGAAAACGCCATGCGGTAACACTGTTTGCCAGCAAGATCCGGGTTTGAGTCGTGCTTGCCTCTCGAGAGGTGAATCGGCTTTATCGAGTTTAATTGCAAGTCAGGGTGCCCTAATTACATGAAAAAACACCGTCTCTGTCTGATCACCGTGGCCATGATGGCTGCAGGCTGTACCACGTATCAGCACCCCGAGCCGACCCAGGCCAAGGATGCCCTCAAACAGGCCATGAACGAACAGCAGAAACAGGCTGCCCCTCTGACCGCGTTGCCCAAATCGGTGCAAAGTGAATTGCTGCAGTTGAACCGGCCGCAGATACCGGTCGGCATGCCGGAGAAGCGGCTGCGTATCGCGGCTCACGACGTGGAGGCGGTGGAGTTTTTCGGTTCCCTGTTCAAGGGCTCCCGCTACAGCGTGGCGGTGCACCCCGGGGTGGCCGGGCTGGTCTCCGTCGAGCTCAAGGATGTGACTCTGCCGGAGGTGCTGGCTGTGGTGGGCGATATGTACGGCTTCGACGTGCAGCGCAAGGGCAATGTCTTCCATATCTATCCGGCGGGTCTGCGTACCGAAACCATCCCGGTCAACTATCTGATGATGTCCCGTCGTGGCCTCTCCCGCACCTCGGTCAGCACCGGCGGGGTGACGGCCAATGACAGCAATAACAGCAGCGACAGCAGTTTTGACAGTGCGTCGAACAACAACAGCGGCAGCAACAGCTCAACCAGCAACAACTCGAGCGGTGACAACAACAACGGCACCCGTATCGAAACCGACACCAACAGCGACTACTGGACTGATCTGCGCGACTCTCTGCAGACCCTGATTGGCACGGGTGACGGTCGCGCGGTGATCACCAGCCCGCAGGCAGGTCTGGTCACCATTCGCGCCTACCCGAAAGAGCTCAAGGCGGTGCGTGAATTCCTGACCCAGTCCGAGAGTCACCTCAAGCGGCAGGTGGTGCTGGAGGCGCGGATCATCGAAGTTGCTCTCAATGAAGGGTATGAGCAGGGGGTGGACTGGAGCGGTCTTTCTGCCAGCTGGGATGGCAACAAGGGGATTACCGGTGGGCAGTCGCTTGCCAATACTCAGCTGCCTAGCACCCCCAACCAGATCTTCAGTGCGCTGGGGGGCGGCGCCGGTTTCAAGATCTCTGACGGCAACTTCAATGTGGCGGTCAACCTGCTCAAGACCCAGGGCGATGTGAATACCCTCTCCAGTCCCCGTGTCACCGCAACCAACAACCAGAAGGCGGTGATCAAGGTGGGGACGGACGAGTATTACGTCACCAATGCGTCCACCACTATTACCACTACCTCGACGGGCACAGACAAGACACCTAACGTGGAGCTGACCCCCTTCTTCTCCGGTATCGCACTGGACGTAACGCCGCAGATCGATGAAGAGGGGAAGGTGCTGCTGCATATTCATCCCTCGGTTATCGATACCGAAGAGCAAAACAAGGTGATCGACATGGGTACCTCGGGTGGCAAGTTGCAACTGCCGCTCGCCAAGAGCTCGATCCGCGAATCCGATACCGTGGTGCAGGCCAATAACGGTGACATCATCGTTATCGGCGGCCTGATGAAGACCGACAAGCAGGAGATCGTCAGCAAGGTGCCGCTGCTGGGGGATATTCCCTGGGTGGGTGAAGCCTTTACCAACCGCCGCGAGAGCACCAAGAAGGTGGAGCTGGTGATCATGCTCAAACCGACCGTGGTGGAGAAAGATACCTGGCAAAACGAGCTGCAACGCTCCTCCGAGCTGCTCGACAAGTGGTATCCGGCCAAGGGCTGACCCATGACACTAGATGCGGTCATCCTTATCCCGAACGGCCTGTGCGGCCTTGCCAGCACAGGCTGCTTGCTTGCCGTGGCAGGTGAGGTCTCATGTACCTGACCCACTTCGGCCTGCAGGAGGCACCGTTCAGCCTCACTCCCAATACCGGCTTCTACTACGGCCTGCCGCCTCACGAAGAGGCGCTGCAGGTGCTCAACTGGGCGCTGGCGCAGGGGGAGGGCTTTATCAAGGTGACCGGCGAGGTGGGTACCGGCAAGACCCTGCTCTGCCGCAAGCTGCTCAGCGAGCTGGGTTCGGAAGCGCGTCCGGTGCGGCTTGCCTGGTTGCCCAATCCCCACCTCACTCCGGCCGAGCTGCGCATCGCGCTGGCGCTGGAGCTGGGGTTGGCGGTACGGGATCAGAGCGAACTGGATCTGACCGATCGTATCCATCGTCACTTGATCAGCCTGCATCAGCAGGGCAGTCGGGTGGTGGTGCTGATCGACGAGGCGCAAGCGCTGCCGGACGAGACCCTGGAGGCGATCCGCCTGTTCGGCAATCTCGAGACCGAATCGAGCAAGCTACTGCAGATCGTGCTGTTCGGCCAGCCGGAGCTGGATACCAGACTGGCCAAGCCGCATCTGCGCCAACTGCGCCAGCGGATTGGCTTCTCCTACTGCCTGCGGCCGCTGCGTTTTGACGAGACCCGCGCCTATCTGGAGCACAGATTGCAGGTCTCCGGTTACCGCGGGGCACCGCTGTTTGCAGGTCGCGCCATGCGTCTGTTGTGGCGCGCATCGCGAGGAATCCCGAGACTGATCAATATCCTGGCGCAGAAGTGCCTGATGCTGGCCTATGGTCAGGGTGTGCGTCAGGTCGATAGCCGTCTGGTACGGCTCGCCATTCGCGATACCGACGATGCCAGCCGCTTTGCGCCACGGCGCTGGTGGCCCCTGTTACTGTTGCTGGGGTGCGCCCTGGCTTATGGAGTCTGGCCATGAGCGTCATTAACCAGATGCTGAAAGATCTGGATCGGCGCCAGCAAGGATCCGAAGGTGCTGCCATCTATATTGCCCCTGCGCGTCAGCAGGGATGGTGGATGTTGCTGCTGACCCTGATCTGCGGTCTGGCACTGGGGATCCTTGGTTGGCGAACCTGGATCTACTGGCAGCAGACCCATACCGTGACGGCTGCCAGCGAAGTGATCGCCCCCGATGCGGTGACTCCCGATGTTGTGGCAAGGGCCGCCGCGCCAGTCAGCCAGCCCGAGTCGGTCGAGGTGGCGGCCGCGCTGCCGTTGCCAAGTCAGGATGAGGTGAATGATGAGGCAGGCGAGAGTGACTCGGATGGCATGGCCGACGGTGCGCCCTTTGATGCCTCCAGCGATGTTGACGAGTCCGAGCCGACCGATGAAGAGCTGCAGCCCGAGCTTTACGCCGAACTGGCGGCAGAGCAGCAGGCAGTCGCCAGCGCGCCGCGCAAACCGAGCGTATTGAAGATCGAGACGGTGGAGCTGTCGGCCAAGGAGCTGGCGGCACTGGCGGAGCGCAAGGCGACGACCGCCATGGCCAAGGGAAGCCTGCGGGATGCGCAGGACAACTACTATCAGGTGCTGGCCCACGATCCCTACAATCAGGGGGCGCGCGAGCAGCTGGCGGGGCTGCTCTACGGCGAGGGCCGTCTGACCGAGGCGCGTCAGCTGCTGGAAGAGGGGATCCGGCTCGATCCCCAACAGGCCGATTTTCGTCTGCTGCTGGCCCGCCTTGCCATCAGCGAGGGGCAACAGCAGCAGGCGCTTGGCTGGTTGTCCGGTTATCAGCCGGATCTCGCCAGCAACATGGACTACTACGCGACCTGGGCCGGGCTGACTCAGGAGCTGGGCCAGAATGCCGATGCGGCGGCGCTCTATGTGAAGCTGCTGCGTCAGCAGCCTGATCAGGGCCGCTGGTGGCTTGGCCTCGGTGTGGCCGAGGATGGTCAGGGCCACAGCCAGCGGGCGCTCGATGCCTATCGCAACGCCTTGCTGCACGGCAACCTCGGCGAGGCATCGACCAACTGGCTGGAACAACGAATTGGCCAACTAACCCCTTGATAAACAGTAGGTTCGATTAGCGAAGTGGAATCGGATACGGCAACGGGTGTGAAGTAACAGAGATCGGAGCAAACATGGCACAACCCAGACTGAAAATGCGCCTCGGCGACCTGCTGGTACAAGAGCAGATCATCTCTGATGATCAGCTGCAGCTTGCCCTGCAGCAGCAGCGTCAGACCGGCCGCAAGCTGGGCACCACCCTCATCGACCTCGGCTTTATCAGCGAGGTGCAGCTGTTGCAGTTTCTCGCCCGCCAGCTGGATGTGCCCTTCTTCGATCTCAACAACCTGACCATCGACGCCGCTGCGGTGCCACTGCTGCCCGAAGTGCAGGCGCGTCGCTATCGGGCGCTGGCGGTCAACCTTACCGACGACAAGGTGACGGTAGCCATGTCGGACCCGGCGGATCTGAGCGCACTGGATGCCATCGCCGCCCTGCTCAGCCCGCGCATCATGGTGCTGGCGGTGGCGCGCGAAGGGCAGCTGCTGGAGTATTTCGACCGCCTCTATCGCCGTACCCGCGAGATCGAGAGTTTCGCCGAACAGCTGCAGGAGGAGTATCAGGACTCCGGCTTTGAGCTGGGCTCCAGTAACCTAGGGGCCAACGACGAGGGGGAGGCGACGGTGGCCAAGCTGCTGCGCTCCCTGTTCGAGGATGCGGTGCAGGTGGGGGCGTCGGATATCCACATCGAACCGGACGAGAAGGTGCTGCGGATTCGCCAGCGGATCGACGGTATCCTCCACGAGAACATCCTCAACGAGGTGCGCATCGCCCAGGCGTTGGTGCTGCGCCTCAAGCTGGTGGCGGGGCTCGATATCTCCGAGAAGCGCTTGCCGCAGGATGGCCGTTTCAATATGAAGGTGCGCGGTCGCGATGTGGATGTGCGGATGTCCACCATGCCGGTGCAGTATGGCGAGTCTGTGGTGATGCGTCTGCTGGATCAATCCTCCGGCATCCTGTCGCTGACCGAGACCGGCATGCCGCCGGAGATCCTGACCCGTTTCCGTCGCCAGCTCAAGCGGCCGCACGGGATGATCCTGGTGACCGGCCCGACCGGTAGCGGCAAGACCACCACCCTTTATGGCGCCCTCTCCGAGCTCAACCAGTCCAGCAACAAGATCATCACGGTGGAAGATCCGGTGGAGTATCGTCTCTCCCGCGTCAATCAGGTGCAGGTCAACCCCAAGATCGGCCTCACCTTCTCCAACGTGCTGCGCTCCACCCTGCGTCAGGATCCGGACATCCTGCTGGTGGGTGAGATGCGTGACAACGAAACGGTAGAGATCGGCTTGCGTGGCGCCATCACAGGTCACCTGGTGCTGACCACTCTGCACACCAACGATGCGGTGACCAGTGCCTTGCGCCTTATCGACATGGGGGCGCCCGGCTATCTGGTGGCGAGCGCCCTGCGGGCGGTGGTCGCTCAGCGGCTGGTGCGGCGGGTATGTGAGCACTGCGTCGAGGAGAAGGCGCCCGACGAAGGGCAGGCCACCTGGCTCACCGTGCTCTCCGGCGAGGTGCCCGGCCAGCACACCTATCACAAGGGCCGGGGTTGCCAGAGCTGCAACTTTACCGGTTATTCCGGCCGGATCGGGGTCTACGAGCTGCTGGAGCTGGATCAGCCGATGATGGATGCCCTGCGCCGCAACGATGCGGAAGGGTTCGCCAAGGCGGCCCGTCAACACGAACACTACCGGCCGCTGGCCCTCACTGCCCTCGATTATGCCCGTCAGGGGATCACCTCGGTGGATGAGGTGCTGCGACTGGCCGAGGATCTGGGGTAAGCGATGGCTAACTTTGCCTACAAGGGGCGTGACAGCCAGGGCAACGCCACCAGTGGCGTGGTCGAAGCGGCCAACGAGATGGCGGCCGCCGAGCAGCTGATGCGCCGCGGCGTGATGCCCACCGAGCTCAAACCGGGCAAGGCCAAATCCGCCGCCATCGACTGGTCGCTGTTGCTGGAAGGGGGTGTCAAGCTGGATGAGCTGGTGATCTTCAGCCGCCAGATGTATGCCCTGACCCGGGCCGGGATCCCGATCCTGCGCGCCATTGCCGGGCTGGAGGAGAGCACTCACAGCAAGCCGCTCAAGCGGGCGCTTCATTCGCTTGGGGAAGATCTTGGCAACGGTCGCCCGCTCTCCAGCTCGATGCAGGCGCACCCCAAGGTATTCAGCAGCCTGTTCGTCGCCATCATCCATGTGGGTGAGAACACAGGTCAGCTGGAAGAGGCCTTTTTGCAGCTCGCCAACTATTTCGAGCTGGAGCTGGAGACCCGCAAGCGGATCAAGACCGCCATGCGCTACCCCAGCTTCGTGATGATCGCCATCGGTATCGCCATGGTGATCCTCAATATCATGGTGATCCCGGTGTTTGCCGGCATGTTCGCCAAATTCGGGGTGGAGTTGCCGCTGGCGACCCGCATTCTGCTCGCGACTTCCCACTTTTTCGTCCACTACTGGTGGCTGCTGCTCGCCATTCTGGCGGGGATGGTGTTCGGCTGGCGCCGCTGGGTCGCCACCACCAAGGGCAAGCTGACCTGGCACCGCTGGCAGCTCAAGTTGCCGATCGTCGGCACCATCATAGAGCGCTCCCTGCTGGCCCGTTTTGCCCGCAGTTTTTCCATGATGCTCAAGGCCGGGGTGCCGCTGAACACGGCGCTGACCCTGGTGGCCGATGCGGTGGATAACGCCTATATGGCGGGGCGGGTGCGGGATATGCGCGCCGGTATCGAGCGGGGCGAGAGCCTGCTGCGCACCGCCAGCAGCAGCGGCCTGTTCACCCCGCTGGTGATGCAGATGATCGCCGTGGGTGAGGAGACCGGTCAGGTCGATGACCTGCTACACGAAGCGGCCGAGTATTACGAGCGGGAGGTGGATTATGACCTCAAGAGTCTCACCGCTCGGATCGAGCCGATCCTGATCGGGATCGTGGCGGTGATGGTACTGATCCTGGCACTGGGTATCTTCACCCCCATGTGGGACATGATGCGCGCAGTTCGCGGCAAGTAATCTTGCTGGAACTGGATATCTTCACACCTGAGTGGTGGGACATGATGAGAGCCGTATGAGGCATGTGATCGGTGGAGTCGAGGGCTGGATGAACAGACAGACGCAGCAAGATGATCGCTGGCTGACCGGATATCGGCGGATCGCCGTGATCATCCTGTTGATGGTGATTGTTGCTACGTTGGTGCGTAGCTATCAGGGCCACCGGGAAGAGGCGCAGCAGCTCACTCTCACCCTGCTGGGGGAGCAATTTGCCGAGCGGGCACAGCGTTTGCACGGCATTTGGCTCGATGAGCGGCGTCCGCAGACACTGCATGTTGCCGGCAAGGGGTGGCAGTTTGACGCCCGGGGTTGGCCTCTGGGGCTGGTGCCGCTGCAATCCCCTTCGGAAAATTGCCGTCAGTTGTGGCTGGCACTGATGGGTGAGGCGAAGGGGGGCGTGCCTCCCCTGCAGGTTCTGGCCCGTCCTGATGGCAGTGGTTGCGAGATGGGGTGGGATGGTTATTGGCTGGTTTATCAGTTTTCTGACGGGCGGGTGATGAAAAAGCCTTGAATGAAACCAATCATATGACCCAACTACATGATTTTTTTGGGCCTGCATGAAATAATGTGGGGCATTACGGAGGGAGCATGACAATGAAACCAATGGCACCAACAATGCCGGAAAACGGGATGAGAAGACGGTCTGCCGGCTTTTCCCTCATTGAGCTGGTGATCGTTATCGTGATCCTGGGGATCCTGGCGGTGACTGCACTGCCGCGCTTTCTCGATGTGACTGACGAAGCGAAAAAGGCCAGCGTGGAGGGAGTCTCTGGCGGTTTTGCTACCGGCGTTTCGCTGGTGCGGGCGCAATGGGAGGCGGAAGGTCGCGCCAAACAGGACAGTCTCAATACCGTGCTCTATGACGGTAGTCGCTTCTATCTGACCACACCGACCGAGACCCAGATCAGCAACGGCGAGCTGTCGCCCGGCTATCCGATGGATACCGTTGCCAGTGGTAATCCCGGTGTGGATCCGGCTAATCTGACCGCCGAACGTTGTCTCAATATTTGGGAGGGGTTACTGCAAAACCCGCCCAAGGCTACGGCCACCTTCAATGAAGTGCGTGGTAGCGGCAATGACCTGAAATACTATGCCACCGTGAGTGGTAGCGGGCTTGATTCGGTCTGCCGCTACTATTTGGTCAATAGTTTGAGTAAGGGCAGTGATGGCAAGTATCAGGATCCGCAAGGCAAGACTGATGCATTTATGAGTTTCAGTTACCGCCCGGCATCCGGTCAGGTGACCACCAATATTAATTAACAGAGGAAAGTGAAATGAAAAAACAGGCGGGTTTTACCCTGATCGAACTGGTTATCGTGATCATCATTCTGGGTATTCTGGCGGTCACCGCTGCACCCAAGTTCCTGAATCTGCAGGATGATGCTCGTAAGTCTGCTGCACAAGGCGTACAAGCTGCCCTGCAAAGTGCTTCTGCGCTGGTTTATAGCAAAGCTGTTCTGAATGGCTATGAGACCAGTGCTGGGCCGATCTCTATGGCCGCTCCAATCGATAAAGTTGCTGTAGCATATGGCTATCCAACTGCAGCCACAATCAGCGAGGCGGTGGCGCTGGATGGTTGGAAAGTTTCTGGGGCTGTAGCAGCTAACACCATAACTTTTGCTCCAAGCGGTAAAGGTGACAGCTGTTCTGTTACCTACAAGGAAGTTACCGTTTCTAACGGTACACCGACCATCAGTTTGGTTGGCTGTAAGTAATTGGATGATGGAAAGGGTAGGAGTCAATTCCTACCCTTTCTATTGACATGTTAGAGTCAAGGCATAAGGGTTTTACCCTCATTGAACTGGTACTGGTGATCCTGTTACTCGGGATTCTGGCCGCCTTTGCCGTGCCCAAATGGCTGGGCAAAGGCGGCTTTGAAACTCAAACCGTGCGTGACGAGCTGCTTACCCGGCTGCGGTTGGTACAGACCGTCAATATGCATGAGCCTGCCAACCGCTGTACCCAGCTGGTGGTTGCCTCTCCCCGTTTTGCCCACCGAACTTATGCTGCGTGTCCCGCCAGCGATGATCTGGATACCAATAGTGGCTGGACTCCCCAGTTGGAGACTCGTGGTCGACTGGTTACGCCCTCTGCCGGTATCTCCATCTCCCTAGATAACAACAACCGCTTCGTGCTGCGCTTCGATCAGATGGGCAGACCGCTAGGCAGCTGCGCCACCGGTTGTACCTTGCTGGTGAGTGATGGCCGCGAAATCAGCCGTATCAAGATTGAATCCGAGGGGTTTATTCATGAGATCCCTTAAGCGCGGTTTCACCCTGATTGAGCTGATCGTTGGCATAGTGCTGCTGGCGGTGGCTTTGACCGGCATTTTGGGGTTGCTTATCAATCAGGCGCCACAGGCGGTGGATCCGGTGCAGCAGGTACGCGCCGCCCAGCTGGCCCAGCGCCTCTCCGGCGAGATCTTGCAAAAGTCGTTTGATGAACATTCGGATCATAACGGTGGTCGTTATCGTTGTGGCGAGCAGGTGGCAGGGGTGACCATCTCTTCCTGCTCCACCAGTTATGGTCCGGATGGCGAGCCCGCATCCTATGCCTATAACGATGTGGATGATTTCGATACCGCAGGTAACTGGGTGGATGCCAACACGCTGACCCAAACTGAGGTGGGAGTCAGCAGCGAGGAGTATCGCAACTATCAGGTGAAAATTGCGGTGAGTGGAGCCGATTTCAGCGACGGCACCTTCAAGAGTTGTGTCGCCCCCTGCTCTGTGGGCAAGCGCATTGATCTGCAGATCAAGCTACCGGATCAGAGCGTGCTCGACTTCTCCTTCTATCGGGGGAATTACTGATGGATCGCTCCGCTATCAGGTGTTGCCTGTCTACCAGAATTTCAGCGCCCCTAGCCAACTCCGGCGCCAGATTACGCCTGGCGGCTAATCGAACCTACCGCAAACCTCGGGGTAACCGTGGCTTTACCTTGGTCGAGCTGGTGATGGTCATCCTGCTGCTCGGGATAATGGCGACCTTTACCAGCCAGTTTATCGGTATCGGTACCCAGATTTATGGTGATGCCAGCAGCCGTGAGCAGCTGATGAGCGATGCCCGCTTCGCCATGGAGCGGCTTAACCGCGAACTGCGTGATGCGGTGCCGGGCTCGGAGCGGATCGAGACGACTGGCGGGACATGGGACGACACCGGTGCCTGTTTGCGGTTCTGGCCCATCAGCACCTCGAGCCGCTATCTGGCACTTAACCGCGCCATGTCGGGGAGCACGGCTACCCTTGAGCTGGTGATGGCGACCCCGGCTTCTGCTGCCAATCCGCTGGATGTGGATGCCACCGCCGTCAAAAAAGATGATCAGCTGATCGTCTTCCCCGTGCCGGACAAAAAAGTCGGTTCGCTCACGGCAGGCTGCGATTATGGCCGCTGCGTAGCCAAGGTCACGGATGTGCTGACGCCCGTATCCGGAGCGCAAACCATCCGCTATACCAGTGCCGAGAGTCTGACTGGCCTCTCTCCCGGCAGCCGGGTCTACTTTGCCAACCAGCAGGTTCGCTACTGTGTGGAAGGAAACACGCTGACCCGTGCCACAGCCCCCATTGGAGCATCCTTACCTGCACAGGGCGTGTTGATGGCGGATTCCCTTCGTATTGGCACCTTCTATCGGGAAACCTCGGCGTTTAACGCCGAAGGGGAGTTTGGCATGCGCTTTGTCTTCGAGCGCAAGGGGGAGTCGGTCACCTTCAACCACAAGATAGAGGTGTTCAATGTGCCCTGATCCACAGGCTTTCGGACGGATGCGAGGCAGTGCCTTGATGATCGCCCTGTTTGTGATTGTGGTGATGGCACTGCTGGCGGCTGCCATGGGCCGTTTTCTGGTCGATAGCGGCGAGAAAAATACGGTGGAGGTGCGCAGCGTGCGGGCCCTGCTGGTCGCCCAGAGCGGGTTGGAAGTGGCGCTCTATCGGTTGTTCCCCAAGCGCACGCTTGCCCAACCGACCCCCCCAGCGGTCTGCCTGGCAAGCAGCCCACTGAGCTTTGCCAGCAATCCAGGGCTGACCAACTGCCAGGCAGTTGTTCGTTGCGCCACGGTGCCGGTGACCTACAACGGATCTGTGACCAATGGCTATCGTCTCGAGAGTGTCGGAACCTGTGGCAGCTCCAACCTTAACAGTGCCAACCCTGATTTTGCCGTGAGCCGAACCCTGATGGTAGAAGCTTATGATGGAGGAACTCCCTGATGCGCAATTTATTTCTGATCATTTGCTTATACATCATGGTTTCACCAGTTTGGGCGACAATTGATTGTAATAGTATTTTCCCTGGACCGATTCAGAGCCATGATGCAGACGGAACTCTTTATATGCAAGGTGGTGCTCGTGTAGATAACTACAATGGATTTGAAGTATGTTTTAAGAAAGTTAGGGCCTATAACGAAGAGATGAATTCGTTAGCTTGTGGTACAGGTAAGTGTGAGATAACCGGTATTTCGAGTAAAAAACAGGTTAGTCTGATAATGCCTAGTGGGACAGATAACAAAACCTATTCAATACCAAGTTGGGGAAACCCTTCCCAAGTTGTACTAGGGCAAACGTCTAACTATGGTAAGGCCGTTGGTTCGCGTTGGGATGCAGGTCAGATTACTGTATCTGGGAACATAGGTGGGTATGATGGTCGCCCAGGAACTTTGGGTTTTTCTGATTTTTACGATACATATGTCATTAAAGGATTAACAATACAGAATAAGGGAGTTGTAACCTTAATTTCAGGTAAGACATATGTCATTGACGGCAACCTCAAATTGAGTTCCGGTGAGATCAAACTGATAGGTAGTGCTCCAACACGCCTTTTCGTTAAAGGCGACTTTGATGCTTATAGTGATACTCAGCTGTCAGCTAATTCAGATATGGAGGTTTACATATCTGGAGCAGTGACACTCACAGGTAATAATGTCTTAGCTGGCTCTTACTATGTTGAGGGTAATGCTACGTTTGAGAATGATGTGACTCTTTTTGGTCGAGTGAGTGCGAAGAATGTCAACTTGAAGGGCAATAGTAAGGTTATATACGATGGTGGTGTGCCTCCATTTAAATGTGAGAGTTCAGAAACCTTTGATTCAGCAAATTCGCTGGCTATGTGGGCATTATCTGCGGCAGCCCAAAGTACACTGCCTTCAGTCAAAAATGGGCGACTGCAATTAACCACTAATGACAACAGCCAATCTACGGCTGCGACTTACAAGATGCTGTTCCCTGGCGCTGACAATCAGGTTGTTCTGGAATTTGATCACTTTGCATACGGTGGATCAGGGGCTGATGGAATGGCCGTTGTTTTGTCAGATGGTTTAGTGACAGCGCAACCAGGTGCGGCTGGCGGGCCTCTCGGTTATGGCGCGCGCAGCAATGTCAACGGTTTTGCCGGTGGTTGGTTAGGTATCGGTCTTGATGAGTATGGGAACTTTTCTACTGAAGGTGGGCCAAGGGGGGCTGGACCTGGGGCTCGACGCCCCCAGTCTGTGGTGATCCGAGGTTCGGGTAGTGGTACCTCGGGTTATAGTTATCTTGCAGGTGCTTGTATAAATGGAACCCAGAATACCGGTTCTTGCCTCTCGCCAAGAGTCGATGGTAACGGTAGTGCTAACCCAGTGCATCGTTACCGGATTGAAGTTGACTCGCGCCAGAGTAATAAAACCTTTGTAGAAGTCAGTCGCCGTACCAGCGGAAATCAATTCACCATCCTCATTCCTCGCTTTGAGCTAAAAGGTCAGGTAACGACGCCTAATGATTTTCAGCTCTCTCTGACGGGCTCGACTGGCGGTTTAACCAATTTCCATGAGCTCGATAATTTTCAGGTATGTGCGCTAAAAAGTCGGCCATTGAATGTGCAGATCGATCACTTTCGTTTTGACTACAGTCGTGTGCCGCTGACCTGTAATCCACAAGATGTCACGCTAACGGCCTGTGCTAATAGTGACTGTTCGGTTCAATATAAAGGTCCTGTGACTGCTTATCTGTTACCTAAAAAACTTGCGCAAGGAGAGTGGCGCGACAGTCAGGGCAACGTGTTAGCCAATGATCAAGTGACGTTCAGCGGCGGGAAAGTGGATCTGCGCTTACGCAGCCCGATTAAAGGCAAGATAACACTGGGAGTAGAAGGATCCACGCCCGCGACCAGACCTTTAAGCTCGACTTTGTGCAGGATGGGCAGTGGTGCCTATTCGATCGGTGCTTGCACAATCGACTTCGCTGACAGTGGTTTTATCTTTGATGTGCTGGATACCTATTCCAACCAGCCTCAGGATGTGACTATCAGTGCGGTCAAAAAAGACGACATTACCAAGCAATGTGTGCCCGGATTTACCGGCGTGAGGTCTGTCGGCTTTTGGGGAACGTACAACAATCCAAATACCAATAGCTTTGGTAGCAAGATTTCCATCGATGGCAACGCTATTGCAACTTATGCCGGCAGTGTTTCTTCACCAACACCAACCACCCTCAACCTGACTTTTGATAATCAGGGTAAAGCGACCTTGAAAAAAGTGACCTACCCGGATGCGGGTCAGATGCAGCTTTCAGCCAGTCATAATGGCAGTGGTGAGACGGAGGGTCTGGTGATGACGGGGGCCGACACGTTTGTGGCACGTCCTGTCGGCTTGTGTATAACCCCTCCGCAAGGGGTCTGCGCGGTGGGTGACAGCAGTTGTCCGGTATTCAAAAAAGCAGGGGAAACGTTCCTGGTAGATATCAAGGCGATGGCCTGGGAGTCGGCCAATGATGGGGATATCTGCGTAGGGAATCAGACTACGCCCAACTTTGCCCTGCCCAATATTGCTCTGGGCAGTACGCTGGTGGCACCCAATCCGGGCACCAATGCAACGCTGGGTAATACCACCTATAGCCATGTGGCTGCGGCCAACAGTGCCAATAACGTTAGCCAGACTGTGAGCGAGGTGGGAGTGTTCCGGATGACGGCGACACCACCGGTGGCAAAGCCGCCAGAAGGAAGCACTGTATCTACGGGCTATTTCGGCTACACCATCCCTCCCGCCAGCAGCGTGCCGGTGGGCCGCTTCGTACCCTGGGATTACAGTTTGAGTAATGGCTTTATCACGCCTGCCTGCAATGCCTTTACATATATGAGCCAGCCCTTTGCCAGCGGTTTTGTCCTCACTGCACGCAATCTGCAGAAAGGGACGACAGAGAACTATAAGGGGGCGTTCGCTAAAGGGGTTACTGAGATGGTGGCTGCCAATGCTCTGGATGGGGTTGCGCGTGACAAGCGTATTACACTATCTCCCTCGCTCAGCTGGGCAAGTGGTATTGCGAGCGTTAATCAGCAGTCACCTTTGGGGCTGAATACCCGCTTTGATCGTGCAGTGAGTCCAGAAGCACCTTTCGCCACGTTGAGCTTTGGTCTCAAAGTCGATGATAAGGATGGCGGCAATACACTGTTGGCTAATCCAAATATGAATACTGCTGTCGCTGGGACATGTTCCGGATCGGGGTGTAATGCGGTGCTGCTGGGTACTCAAAAGCTGTTGTACGGCCGCCTGCAGGCGGGCACGGCGGCGGGTCTGGCCTCGGCGCCGCTGGCCATTCCACTGCAGATGCAATATTACGAAGCGGGCAATTGGCTGCAAAACAAGGAAGATCAATGTACCCAGCTCTCTTTGGCCAATCAGGGGTTCACTTTCCTCAATCCGAGTCACACCTTTGATGCGGCGACTCGCGAGCTGAATCTGGGGGCGGGTCGCAAGATCAAGCTGGGGTTGGGCAGTTCTGCACCAGGTGGGGATGCTGCACTGGCGAAAGACGGGGAGATCTTGTTCCACTTTGCCAAGCCGGACATCTCGGTGCGCATTCCCTACAAGGTCGAATTGGCAAAACAGCCGTCGCAGCCCCTCTGGTTGTCTGACCCAACGAGTGCCAATGACGGCAACCTGCAAGGTGAGGCCATTTTCGGCTCCAGCCGGGGTAATGACAGAATTATTTATCGGCGCGAAGTATTGCAGTAAATGATGTGTAAGGGGGGTTGGCTCAACAGCATCCCCCTAAATCCTTGTTTATTAGTGTTTGCAAGCGTGTGCGAGTGAGTGATGACTCGCATTTTTGTCGCGCCTGATTGATTGGCGACAGTTTGAGCGCTTGCCCATTGGGGTGGGCATTGGTAAAGTTAGCCGGTTTTCTGCACCTCCAAATTCTTAGGATTTCCCGTAGCCATGTTCAAAAAGCTCAGAGGCGTCTTTTCCAACGATCTGTCGATCGATTTGGGAACTGCCAACACCCTGATCTATGTAAAAGATCAAGGGATCGTCCTTAACGAACCCTCAGTTGTCGCCATTCGCCAAGAGCGCGGGAACGCCAAATCGGTCGCTGCTGTCGGTCATGCCGCCAAGCAGATGCTGGGCCGTACCCCGGGCAACATTTCCGCAATCCGCCCGATGAAAGACGGCGTGATCGCCGATTTCTACGTGACCGAGAAGATGCTGCAGCACTTCATCAAACAGGTTCACGACAACAACTATTTCCGCCCCAGCCCGCGTGTGCTGGTGTGTGTACCGTGCGGTTCAACTCAGGTTGAGCGTCGCGCCATCAAGGAGTCCGCACTGGGCGCCGGTGCCCGCGAGGTCTACCTGATCGACGAGCCTATGGCTGCTGCCATCGGGGCCGGCCTGCCGGTGTCCGAAGCGACCGGCTCCATGGTGGTTGATATCGGTGGTGGTACCACTGAAGTGGCCATCATCTCTCTGAACGGTGTGGTCTACTCCCAGTCCGTCCGTATCGGTGGCGACAAGTTTGACGAAGCCATCATCAGCTACGTCCGTCGCAACTACGGCAGCCTGATCGGTGAAGCGACTGCCGAGCGCATCAAGCACGAGATCGGCTCCGCCTATCCGGGCGAAGAGGTGCGCGAGATTGAAGTCCGTGGCCGCAACCTGGCTGAAGGTGTACCGCGCAGCTTCACTCTCAACTCCAACGAAATCCTGGAAGCGCTGCAAGAGCCGCTGTCCGGTATCGTGGCTGCCGTCATGGTGGCGCTGGAGCAGTCTCCGCCGGAACTGGCTTCCGACATCTCCGAGCGCGGCATGGTGCTGACCGGTGGTGGCGCACTGCTGAAAGATATCGACCGTCTGCTGATGGAAGAGACCGGCATTCCTGTCGTCGTGGCCGAAGATCCCCTCACCTGTGTGGCCCGTGGCGGCGGCAAGGCGCTGGAGCTGATCGATATGCACGGTGGCGATCTGTTCCACTACGAATAAGACCCAAAGCCGGCCAGCGTGCCGGCTCTTTTTTGACGACCCATGAAACCCATTTTTGGTAGAGGCCCTTCGCTTCAGTTACGGTTGTTTCTCGCCGTCATCATCTCCATCGCTGCCATCGTCGCGGATTCCCGCTTCGGTGTGTTTACCCATGTCCGTGTCTACCTCAGTTCGTTAGTCAGTCCCCTGCAATACATGGCCAATGCGCCGGGTACCCTGCTCGACACCATGTCGACCCAGGTGCAGACCCGCGCCGATCTCATCGAGCAGACCAAACAGCAGGAGCAACAGCTGTTTACCCTGCGTGCCCGTCTGCTCAAAATGGATCAGCTGGAACACGAGAACCAGCGGCTGCGTGAGCTGCTGGGTTCGCCGGTGCACAAGGAGTCCCGCAAGATGGTGGCCGAGCTGCTGTCAGTGGATTCTGACCCCTTCAGCCATCAGGTGCTGATCAACAAGGGGGCGCTGGATGGCGTCTACAACGGTCAGGCGGTGATCAACGATCAGGGGGTGATTGGTCAGGTGCTCCACGTGGGCTCCACCACCAGTCGCGTGCTGCTGATCACCGACTCCAGCCACGGTATTCCGGTGCGGGTGCTGCGCAACGACTTGCGCGCTATTGCCTCCGGCAGTGGTGAGCTCGACAAGCTTGAGCTGCGCAACCTGCCGCGCAACACCGATATTCAGGTGGGTGATCTGCTGGTCACCTCGGGTCTGGGTGGCCGCTTCCCGGAAGGTTATCCGGTGGCGACTGTGACCCGCTCCGAGTATGTGGAGGGCAAGCCCTTCGCCCAGGTCGAGGCCAAGCCGCTGGTGGAGCTGGACAGACTGCGTTATCTGCTGCTGCTGTGGACCGACAAGAAGCCTGAAGTTCATGATGAGGATGGCGAACGGGCGGCTCCCGCTGCGTCCGCCGCAGGAGCCACCCGCTGATGCTAGAACCCGCCAGCGGCAGGATCTGGATCTGGATCTCGATCCTGCTGGCCTTGAGCCTGTCGATCCTGCCGCTTCCTTTCGAATTTGACCCCTTCCGCCCGGACTGGCTGGCCATGGTGCTCATCTACTGGGCACTGGCTTTGCCGCATCGGACCAACGTCGGCACTGCCTGGGTGGCGGGCCTGCTACTGGATGTGCTGCTTGGCAGCACCCTCGGCGTGCGGGCGATGGCGATGGCCATCACCACCTACCTGGCGGCCTTCCAGTTCCAGAAGATCCGCAACTTCTCCCTCTGGCAGCAGGCACTGATCATCGGTGGCCTCTCGCTGGTGGGTAAAATGACGGTATTCTGGGCCGAGCATCTGTTCAGCCAGGCCAGTCTCAACTTCTCCTACTTTTGGTCGACGTTGACGACGATGCTAATATGGCCCTGGGTGTTTCTGGTGCTGCGCAAGGTGCGGCGCCGCTTCAATATCAGGTAAATATGAACAAAAACAACGAACCACAACTCTATCTCGCCTCGGCTTCTCCCCGTCGCCGTGAACTGCTGACCCAGATTGGTTACCGCTTCGAGGTGCTGAAACTGGATGTGCCCGAGCAGCGGGAAGAGGGTGAAAAGGCGCAGGATTACGTCTGCCGCCTCGCCCGTGACAAGGCGATGGCGGGCGTGGCGTGTGCGCCGACGGCGTTGCCGGTGCTGGGTGCCGACACCATAGTGGTGCTGGGCGACCGGGTGCTGGAGAAACCATCCGATCTGCTGGATGCCAAAGATATGCTGGAGTCCCTCTCCGGCAAGGTGCATCAGGTGATGACGGCGGTGGCGCTGGCCAGCAAGGATCGTTGTGACGTGCGTCTGGTCACCACCAACGTGGCGTTTCGCAAGCTGGACGAGGCCGAGATCGAGGCCTACTGGCAGACCGGTGAGCCCTGTGACAAGGCCGGGGCTTATGGCATTCAGGGTATTGCCGGCAAGTTTGTCAGCCGCATCGAAGGGAGCTATAGCGCCGTGGTCGGCCTGCCCCTGCTGGAGACAGACCTGCTGATCAAGCATCATCTGGAACAGCTCAAATAATTTCCCGTCAGCTGTGCTCTGCTGCGTTTCTTCCTTGCGCGCGTTGTACCGGATTGGCTCTATAGAATTCAAAACTGGAACAGGCAAGGTTACTTATGTCGGTAGAACTGCTGGTTAACGTTACCCCCTCCGAAACCCGGGTCGCTCTGGTCGAAAACGGTCTGCTGCAGGAAGTGCATGTAGAGCGTCAGGCCAAGCGCGGCATTGTCGGCAATATCTACAAAGGCAAGATCAGTCGGGTGCTGCCCGGCATGCAGGCAGCATTCGTCGATATCGGCATGGACAAGGCGGCGTTTCTCCATGCCTCCGACATCGTGCCGCACACCGAATGTGTGGCGGTGAAGGAGAAGGAGCAGTTCCAGGTCGGTAACATCGCCGAGCTGGTGCGTCAGGGGCAGGACATCATGGTGCAGGTGGTGAAAGATCCACTGGGTACCAAGGGTGCCCGTCTCACCACCGATATCACCTTGCCATCCCGCTATCTGGTCTTTATGCCGGGCAGCGCCCATGTCGGCGTCTCCCAGCGTATCGAGTCCGAAGCGGAGCGGGAGCGCCTCAAGCGTACCGTAGCTGGCTATGTGGACGAGCTGGGTGGCTACATCATCCGCACCGCTGCCGAAGGGGTGGGGGAGCAGGAGCTGGAGCAGGATGCTGCCTTCCTGAAACGCCTGTGGCGCAAGATCCTCGAGCGCAAGCAGAAGTATCCCCCCTGCAAGATCCTCTACGAGGATCCCAGTCTGGCCTTTCGGGTGGTGCGCGACTTTGTCGGCGCCGAGCTCGACAAGATCCGCGTCGACTCGCGCCAGAGCTTCGATCAGCTCAAGCGCTTCACCGAGGAGTATGTGCCGGAGCTGGCCAGCAAGCTGGAGTACTACCCAGGCGAGTCGCCGATCTTCGATCTCTACGACGTGGAGAACGAGATCCAGCGGGCACTGGAGCGCAAGGTAGAGCTGAAATCCGGCGGCTACCTCATCATCGACCAGACCGAAGCCATGACCACGGTGGATATCAACACCGGCGCCTTTGTCGGCCATCGCAACCTGGAAGAGACTATCTTCAACACCAACGTCGAGGCGACGGCGGCCATTGCCCGTCATCTGCGCCTGCGCAATCTCGGCGGCATCATCATCATCGACTTCATCGACATGCAGTCGGAAGATCACCGCCGTCGGGTGTTGCACAGCCTGGAGCAGGCGTTGTCCAAGGATCGCGCCAAGACCAACGTCAATGGCTTCTCCCAGCTCGGTCTGGTGGAGATGACCCGCAAGCGCACCCGCGAGAGTCTGGAGCATGTGCTCTGCTCCGAGTGCCCCGAGTGCAAGGGACGCGGCCGGGTCAAGACGGTGGAGTCGGTCTGCTTCGAGATCCTGCGGGAGATCATCCGGGTCAATCGTGCCTACGATGCGGATCAGTTCACCGTCTATGCAGCCCCGGCCGTGGCCGACTACCTCCATGGCGAGGAGTCCCACAGTCTGGCGGAGCTGGAAGTGTTTATCGGCAAGCAGGTGCGGGTAGTGAGCGAACCCCTCTGCGGTCAGGAGCAGTTCGACGTGGTGATGATGTAATTGGTCTATCGCTGGCTGAGTCGGGGCTGGTTGGCCCTGGGGGTCCTGTTCGTACTGATGGCCATGCTGGTCACCCTGGTACGGGTCGGGGGCCCTTTGCTGAATCAATACAGGGAGAGTCTGATCCACACTCTGCTGGGCGATTCACAGCTCAAGGTCAGCGTGGAGCAAGTGGGGCTGGACTGGACACAGTCCGGGCCCGCGCTCGAACTGCAGCAACTTGCCATCGCCCCGGATTCGGGGCGTTTTACCGTACAGCTCGGCAAAGCCTGGGTGCACCTCGACTTCTGGCGCACCATTAACGAGCTCAAGCCGGTGTTTGGCGAGCTGATCCTGAGCGATGGCGATATCACCATCGACTTGCGCCAACCGGCTGACGACAGCCCCTCCGGCGATCCCCAGCAGGGCGCCCTGCTGCGCTTTCTGCTGACCCAGCTCTCCACCTTCGATGTGCACAACACTCGCCTCAGCGTCACCACCTCCCTCGGTGATCTGCGGGCGCTCGACATTGCCCAGTTGCGCTGGCAGAACCGTGGCAAGCGCCATCAGGGGGTCGGCAAGGCTTATCTCATCAACGGGGTGGGCGAGAGCACCCTCGATCTGATTCTGGATGTGGACGCCCCGACTGCCCGGCTCGATCGCCTCAAGGGTCAGCTCTATCTGGGGGCCCGCCAGCTCGATATCACCCCGACCCTGGCCAAAATCCATGCGGGCGAACCCAAGGTTGCCGGTCAGCTCGACTTCCAGCTCTGGAGCGAGTTTGACAGCGGCAAGCTGGGCAATACCCTGCTGGCGTTTGGCAACAACTACCTGATCTGGAAGGATCCCAAGAAAGGGGAGATGCACCGTTTCGGCCTCGATGGTGGCAAGATCCAGCTGCGCCGTGAGGGCACCGACTGGCAACTGGCCAGCCACAACGTCAACTTCAAGCTGGACGGCAAACCCTGGTTGCAGAGCCGCTTGCAGCTGGAGCGGATCGGGGATCGGGTGCAGGGCTATCTGCCCAGCATTGAGTTCGACAAGATCACCCAGATCAGTCAGCTGGTCTCGGCGCTCTACCCCACACTCTGCGACACCCTGCGCCAGACCAATCCGCAGGGTTCGGTGCAGGATCTGACGCTGCTGGCCAATGCCGACTGGCAGGAGCTCTCCCTCAGTGGCCGCTTCAGCAAGGTGCGTCTCAAGGCCTGGCAGGATATACCCGGGATGCAGGATCTCAACGGCGAGTTCTGGCTTACCCCGACCGGCGGTAGCGCCAGATTGGCGCTGGCGAACGACAAGGTGGATCCCGCCCGTCACTTCAAGATGCCGATCCCGGTCGACAACTTCTCGGCCCGCCTCGACTGGTGGCGTGAGGAACAGGGCTGGGTGCTCTACGGGCAGGATATCGCGCTGGATAACCCGGATCTGACCCTGTCCAGCCGTTTCCGCCTCGATCTGTTCGAGCACCCTTTCCTCGCCCTGACCGGTCGCATCGATGTGAAGAATGCGGGCCATGCGGATCGCTACTTCCCGCTGCAGGCGATGGACAAGGGGCTGGTGGATTACCTGAGCGGCGCCATCAAGGGGGGCAAGGCCAAGGGGGCCGACCTGCTCTGGTATGGGGAGTTTCGGGATTTCCCCTACGACAACGGCAAGGGCATCTTCCAGGTGGCGGTGCCGCTGGAGCAGGCCACCTACGAGTTCTTCCCCGGTTGGCAACCGCTCACCGACCTGCAGATCGATCTCTTGTTCCAGAATGCCGGTCTCGATATGCGCAGCCGATCCACCAAACTCGGCAAGGCGAGCTCCGACTCGGTGCATGCCTGGATCCCGGATCTCTCCCCCGGCGCCCACCTCTATGTGGATGCCAAGGTGCAGGGGGAGGGCAAGGCCATCAGCGACTACCTGCAGGACTCCCCGCTGGGTAGTTCGGTGGGACAGGCGCTGCGGGATATCGAGATCCGCGGCCCGATGGCCGGTTCGGTCAAGCTCGATATTCCTCTCGATGGCGAGAGCGAGGTCAAGGCGAGCGGCGATGCCACCTTCAGCAACAACAAGGTGCGGGTCGCCAGTCTGGATCTGCCGCTGGAGAAGGTGCAGGGGCGCCTCGAATATGACAACGAACAGACCCGTTTCAGTAACCTCAAGGCGAGTTTGTGGAACCAGCCGCTGACCCTCGATTATCAGGGGCGCCAGCATCCGGATCACTATCAGGTCGACCTCGATTTCAAGGGGCAGTGGGATAGCCGCCGCCAGCCCGCCGCCATCTCTTCATTTGGCATTCTCAACGGCCGCAGCAACTGGGGCGGCAAGCTCGGGTTGACCCTGCCCGACAGCAAGCCGTTCAGCTTCCAGCTGGCGCTCGACTCCAACTTGCAGGGGATGGGGCTGGATCTGCCGCTGCCGCTGGCCAAGAGCAGCGCCAGCCGGCTGCCGCTCAAGGTGATCGCTCGTGGCCGGGATGGCAGCGCCGACATTCGTGCCGTGCTGGGGGCTGATGTGGATATGCAGACCCGACTGGTCTACGGCGAAGGGGTGCCTTATCTCAGCCGGGTGCGGGTCGATGTGGGTCAGCCGGGCGCCCGGGTAATGCGCGATGCTCCCATGCTGCTTGCCATCAACCAGCAGGAGGCCGATGTGGGCGGCTGGCTGGCGCGACTCAAGCAGTGGCTGCCAGCGCAGAACCAGACCGGCAATGCGGTGGTCGGCCCCGCCTTCCTGCCGCAGGAGTGGTGGGTGGATGGGCAACTGGCTCGCGCCTATATCGGCAGTGCCACCCTCAAGGCGGCGCGTTTCACCGTGGGGCCGACCAATCAGGCGACCGAAGTGATGATCGACAGCCCCGACGTGATGGGGGTGATCCGCCTGCCCGCAGTGGCCAATCGCCCGGTGGATGCCAAGTTTGCCCGCATCTACTGGTCCGGCAAGAGTTCGGATCTCAGCCCGGATCCCGATGCGCAGCAGGACAACGCCATCATGGCATCCATCCCCTGGTTGAAGGTGAGCTGTGTCGATTGCCGCTTTGGCGAGCTACCTCTTGGTGAAGTGAAAGGGGAGCTGGTGCCCGGCGCCAACAAGGTGACCCTCAAGGGGCTGGATGTGCGGCTGGCGGGGAGTCAGCTCACCGGCAGCGTCGACTGGCTGGCCGATGGCAACCGGATGGAGACCCGCGCCCGTGGCAAGCTGACCAGCAACAACAGCGAACTGCTGCTCAAACGGCTCGGCTACACCTCGCCCATCGGCGATGCCCCCGGCTCCCTCGCTTTTGATCTGAACTGGCAGGATGTGCCCTATCGCCCGAGCCTGCCGACTCTGGGGGGAAGTGCCAACTATCAGCTGGAGGGCGGCACCCTGCGGGAGATCAACGACAAGGGGGCACGGCTGCTCTCCCTGCTCAGTCTCGACTCCCTGCTGCGCAAACTGCGGCTCGATTTTCGCGATGTGTTCGACAAGGGCTTCTACTTCGAATCCATGTCCGCCTCTGCCACCATCAAGCAGGGGCAGGTCAGCAACGATGATTTCTATATGAAGGGGGCGGCAGGCAACCTGCGCGGTGAGGGGATCGCCGATCTGGTGCGCTGGCAGCTCGACTACGAGCTGAGCTTCTCCCCCAATCTGGGGGGCACCCTGCCGGTGGTGGCGGCCTTCTCCATCACGCCGGTCACGGGTCTCTATGTGCTGGCCCTCTCCAAACTGCTGGAGCCGGTGGTGGATGTGGTGACCCGCATCGATTTTCGCATATCGGGCCCGCTCGACGCACCCAAGCTGATCGAGGCGGGACGAGATCGCGCGCGCATCAAGCTCAACCAGCAGCAGAAAGAGGCGGTTGACGCCGTTGCCCCCGGCCTGCCGACTCAAGAGGTGACCCCTTTCCTGCTGAGCCCCAAACACGCAGGGCCCGCTCAGCGCTGAACGAGCGGCCCGGCATCATCACAAGGAGTGAGCCATGATCCGACATATCCTGCTGATCGCCTTCAAGCCGGGCACCCAGCCTGCCCGGATAGATGCGGTGCGTACCGCCTTTCTCGCCATTCCCCATCAGGTCAGCGGCGTGACCGCCGTGGAGTGGGGTCGTGATGACAGCCCGGAGGGGCGAGCCGAGGGGTTTACCCACAGCGTGCTGATGACCTTCGCCGACGAAGCGGCCCGCCAGCGCTATCTGCCCCATCCTGATCACGATGCCCTCAAGGCCATCTTCCGCCCTGTGCTGGAGCGCATCATAGTGCTGGATTACACCCTGCAGCCCGGTGATGCGGTTGCTGTCGGGGTTCCGTCATGATGAAGGATGAGCGCTGGTCTGCCATCCCGCCACTGCAGCGCGCACTGCTGGAATCAGTTATGAAACATGGCGCAGCCCATCCTGCGATTGATGCTGGGGTAGTAGTTGGGTCGCTCGCCAAGGGCAAGGCAGACAGGGTATCAGATGTCGATCTCTTGCTGCTGGCCGAGCCGGGCTTCCATAAGCAGGGAGACGAACTGGTGCGCACCATTGTGGGGGATCGGCCCATCTTTCACTGCTGGCAAGGAAGACATGAAGAGGTCTGTTCATACTGGCGCTTCATATTCCTCGACATGTCCAGCATCGAGATCCACATCCTTGATCGGGGGGCTGAGTTCCCCCTTGCCAAACCTTATTTGCCACTGTTCGATAAAACTTCCTCCCTTGGTGCGCTTGAGGTATCTGGCCCTGCCCCAAGCCATTGGGACTTTCCTGCCTATATGGCTGAAGGGGATGGCCTGGTGTGGGAGTTGTTCGATTGCCTCAAATGGGCGGAACGGGGCCAGCGTGGCTTGGTCAGGCATCATCTTCGCAAGCTGCTGGCCGAGATGGATAAAGACCCGAATATTGTGGATCGTGATTAACGCGGACAAGGAGAGAGTCATGTGGTTAGCCGTAATACAGCTGGTATCTGGCCGTCACTGGCAGGATAACCGGGAGCAGATCGCCGCCGAACTGGCGGCCTTGCCCAAAGAGCGGCCGCTGCTGGTGCTGCTGCCGGAGAACTTTGCCCTGTTTGGCGAACGACAGGGCTATCTGGATGGTGCCGAGGCAATAGGTGAGGGCCCGATCCAGCAGCAACTGGCTGAATGGGCCCGCGATTACGGCATCTGGCTGGTGGCCGGAGCCATGCCGACCACCATCGCAGATTCCGACCATATCCACACCAGCTCGCTGGTGTTTGACCCCAGCGGTGAGCTCAGGGGCCACTACCACAAGATCCACCTGTTCGACGTGGATGTGGCGGATAATCACGGTCGCTACCGTGAGTCGGAGACCTTCAGCCCGGGGGAAGCGCCTGTGTTGGTGGACTCTCCCTTTGGTCCCCTCGGCCTCTCGATCTGTTATGATTTGCGCTTTCCCGAGCTCTACCGTCAGTTGGCCCGTGCCGGTGCCCGCGTGCTGCTGGTGCCTGCAGCCTTTACCGCCGTGACCGGCGAGGCGCACTGGGAGCCGCTGCTGCGGGCTCGCGCTATCGAAAACCAGTGCTACGTAGTCGCTGCCAATCAGGGCGGCACTCACGAGACTGGGCGCCAGACCTGGGGCCACAGCATGGTGATCGACCCCTGGGGTCGGGTGCAGGCGAGCAAAGAGTCCGGGCGCGGCACAGTGCTGGCGAAGATGGAGCCCGGGCTTATCGACGAATTGAAACGCACCATGCCAGTGCTGCAACACGCCCGTTTGCTCTGATGGTGTGGTGAAAAATTGAAACGCAGCCGTTTGCCCGTGCTGGAGCATGCCCGTTTGTTGTGATGGTGTGGCTTGTTGCCAATCCGTCGGCAAGACGATTTAAAACAGCTCGTTACGAGAGTGGAGAAGAAGATTGAGTCTATTGAGCCAGGTTAGTGCCTCCCTGTTGGCCCCCAACGACCTCGACGAAGGGCGCCTGCAGCAGCTGCTCGGCAGCCTGATGAGCCATCAGGTTGAGTTCGGCGATCTCTATTTCCAGCGCAGCTGGCACGAGTCCTGGATGCTGGAAGATGGCATCGTCAAGGATGGCAGCTATAACATCGATCAGGGAGTCGGGGTGCGCGCCGTCAGCGGCGAGAAGACTGGCTTCGCCTACTCGGACGAGCTGAGCCTGCTGGCGCTGCAACAGTCGGTGACTGCCGCTCGCGGCATCGCCGCAGCAGGTGCTCACGGCAAGGTGAAGGCGTGGGCCCGCACCGAAGCGAACCTGCTCTATCCGGCCATGGATCCGCTGCAGACCCTCGACAAGCACCAGAAGATCGCCCTGCTGGAGCAGATGGACAAGTTCGCCAGAAGTCTGGATCCCGCCATCAATCAGGTGATGGCCTCCATCAGCGGCGTCTATGAAGAGGTGCTGGTGGCAGCCACCGACGGCACCCTGGCCGCCGATGTGCGTCCGCTGGTGCGTCTGTCGGTGACTGTGATCGCCGAGAAGGGCGATCGCCGCGAGCGTGGCAGTGCCGGTGGCGGCGGGCGCTTTGGTTACGACTGGTTCCTCGAACTGGACGGGCTGGAGAGCCGCGCTTTTGGCTATGTGCGTGAAGCTGTGCGCCAGGCACTGGTCAACCTGGAAGCCATCGACGCGCCAGCCGGTACCATGCCAGTGGTGTTGGGCTCCGGCTGGCCTGGCGTGCTGCTGCACGAGGCGGTAGGTCATGGTCTGGAGGGGGATTTCAATCGCAAGGGATCTTCCGCATTTGCTGGTCGCATCGGCGAGCAGGTGGCCTCCAAGCACTGCACCATCGTCGATGATGGCACCCTGCCGGGTCGGCGCGGCTCCGTCTCCATTGATGACGAGGGGACACCGGGTGGCTACAACGTGCTGATCGAGAACGGCATCCTAAAGGGTTACTTGCAGGACAAGCAGAACGCCCGTCTGATGGGCGTGCCACTCACCGGCAACGGGCGCCGCGAATCCTACGCCGCCATGCCGATGCCGCGCATGACCAACACCTACATGCTGGCGGGCCAGTATGATCCGGCGGAGATCATCGCTTCGGTGAAGAAGGGCATTTATGCCCCCAACTTCGGTGGCGGTCAGGTGGACATCACCTCCGGCAAGTTTGTCTTCTCCGCCTCCGAGGCCTACCTCATCGAGGATGGCAAGATCACCGCTCCCATCAAGGGCGCGACCCTGATCGGCAACGGCCCCGAGGCGATGAGCCAGGTCTCCATGGTGGGTAGCGACCTTGCGCTGGATCGCGGTGTCGGCATCTGCGGCAAGGAGGGGCAGAGCGTACCGGTCGGTGTCGGCCAACCCACCCTCAAACTGGATCAGCTCACCGTGGGTGGCACGTCGTAGGTTTGGGTTAGCCGCGCAGCGGCGTAACCCGACGCATTCAAACCCCGGCTCTTGCCGGGGTTTTGCTATTCAGGGGATCGCAGACAACAAAAAGCCCCGGTCGTTGGACCGGGGCTGGCGGGTGATTCGGTATCAGTTGACGGATATGGCGCGGGCGTCGATGAAATAGCGAGCGTTACCCTGTTTGTCGATCTGGATTTTGGCAACCAGCTGCTCTTGATCTTTATATTCCCAGCGTTGCTCGATCTTGGCGAGGGATGGGCTCGCAATCCCAACCACGTTCAGGTACTCGTGAAACAGGCTATGGCTCCCTATTTCGGTCAGCATCTTGTCCATCTGCATACTCTCCTGAAGTTGAGTGGGTATTCATCAACAAACCTATCAGCGTCCATCTGAATACAGTCTGTATGAAAAACAAACTAACTCATTTGTGTGTCAATAACATGATCAGGAACAAGATCAGTGCAGATCGTCAGGGACTTTTTGATACCGTTTTCAATCAGAGCCGGTGGGCTTCTGCGGCAACTGATCAAACGTGCCGGAAGCCTTTGGGAGCGCAGGTGCGGTTTGCACGGTCTGGCCGCCGTGGAAGACCGGATCCTGTGCCACTTCCTTGATGCCGTTGATGCAAAACTGCATACCCATGCAGACCAGCAGGAAGCCCATGATGCGGGTCATGGCGTCGATGCCGGTGGCACCCAGGATCTTGCAGACCGGATCCGCCAGCTTCAATACCCCCCAGCTGATCAGGCTCATCAGGGCAAACGCCGTTACCACACCGGCGTAGATTGTGAGGCGGTTGTACTCGTCAGGCAGCTCGGCAATCTGGGCGGCACCGCTTATCACCAGCGCCATGGTGCCCGGCCCGCACATGCTGGGCATGGTGAGCGGTACGAAGGCAATGCTCTGGTTTATATCGACCCCGCTCTGCTGGCTGGGGGCGGGGAACAGCATGCGAAAGCCGATAAAGCCGATGATGAGGCCACCGGCCAGGCGCAAGCCCGGAATGGAGATCCCGAACAGATCCAGGATCGAGGATCCGATAAAGAAGGTGATGCAGAGGGTGCAGAACAGATAGATGGCGGCCAGATTGACCTGACGGCGCACGTGTTCGCGCGACATCCCCTTGCTCAGTCCCAGCAGCAGGGTGGCCGTGGTGGGCGGGTTGACCATGGGCAGCAGCGCCAGCAAGGTGAGTAATACGACCTGAAAGAACATCTTGAGCCTCGGATAAAGAGTTGGAAGCCATGGGGCGATGCGGGTGGCAGGCCCCAGAGGGAGGCTATCTTATGCTGGCGAAACTGAACATAAGCAGTACAAAAAAGCCCCGGCAGATACCGGGGCTTGTTGTTCGGGTCAGGCCGCTTGCGGCGCTTGCTGCTGCCGGATGGCCCGTTGCTGGAACCAGAGCCAGAGACCGATGGCGAAACCCAGCACCGACAGGCTCACCACATAGTGGGAGGGGGCCAGCATGTCGCTCTTCATCCAGAGGGTCACCGCCATCGGGGTGAGGCCGCCGAAGATGGCGTAGGCCACGTTGTAGGAGAATGACAGACCGGAGAAGCGCACCACCGGGGGGAAGGCGTTGACCATCACGTAAGGCACGGCGCCGACAATCCCGACCGCAAAGCCTGCCAGCATGTAGAGCGGCACCAGCTGACTCGTACCGGCCGCCAGACCGTGATAGAAGGCGTAGCTGGAGCCCGCCAGCAGCAGGGAGCCGAACATGAAGGTGAGACCGCTGCCCAGCAGGTCGATCAGTCGACCATAGACGATGCAGCCGAGGGTCAGGGCCACGATGGCCAGCGAGTTGGCGGTCAGGGCGTCGGCCGGGCTGATGCCATAAACCTTCTGCAGATAGGTCGGGGTCATCAGGATCACCACCACGATCCCTGCGGAGAGCAGCCAGGTGAGCAGCATGGAGACCACCACGCTGCTCTTGTGGTTGCGCAGCACCGACTTGAGGGGCAGTTCGTCAGCCAGGGTCTTGTTGGCTTGCATCTCGGCGAAGACCGGGGTTTCGTGCAACCAGCGACGCAGGTACATGGCGACGATGCCGAAGATACCGCCGAGCAGGAAGGGCACTCGCCAGCCCCAGTCACTCACTTCGGCCGGGGTCAGGCTCTTGTTGACCGCAGTGGCGATCAGGGAGCCGAGCAGGATACCTGCCGTCAATCCCGCCGTGAGCGTGCCGCAGGCGACCCCGACCCGACGGGCAGGGACGTGCTCGGCGACAAACACCCATGCGCCGGGCACTTCACCGCCGATAGCGGCGCCTTGCAGGATCCGCAGTCCCAGCAAGGCGATGGGGGCGCCGATGCCGAGCACTGCATAGGTGGGCAACAGACCGATCAACAGGGTCGGCAGCGCCATCATGATGATGCTAAGGGTGAACATCCGCTTGCGACCGATGAGATCACCAAAGTGGGCCATGATGATACCGCCGAGCGGGCGGGCCAGATAACCGGCGGCGAAGATGCCGAAGGTCTGGAACTGGCGCAGCCACTCGGGAATGTCGGCTGGGAAGAACAGCTCGCCGATGACCACGGCGAAAAAGACGAAGATGATGAAGTCGTAAAACTCCAGCGCACCGCCGAGGGCAGCCAGACTCAGGGTTTTGTAATCCTGTCGATTGAGGGGGCGGGCGTGATCGTGTTGTTGTATGGTCGTGGTCATATCCGTATGTTTCCCATCGGTTTTTTTAGTTATTGTCGCCCCGTGCAAGGGGCATATACAGGTGATCGAGAGTATGCTGCCTGCCTCTTGTGTGTAAATCGCGCAATTCGCAACACTGTCTTGCATCTTTTTGGGGCAATCCGAATGCCCCGCTGGCGGAGGAATGATGGAAAAGAAACGGGTACTGCTCTCCTGGAGCAGCGGCAAGGATTGCGCATGGGCATTGCATCAGTTGCGGCAAGATCCCGCCATTGAGGTGGTGGGGCTGTTCACCACCCTCAATCAGGCATTCGAGCGGGTGGCGATGCACGGGGTGCGCAAGCAGCTGTTGACCGAGCAGGCCGCCTGCGTCGGGCTGCCCCTCATCACCATCGATCTGCCTTGGCCCTGCAGCAACGAGGATTACGCCCGCATCATGACCGGCTTTATCGCTGATGTGGTGGCACAGGGGATCCGCCATATGGCCTTTGGCGACTTGTTCCTCGAGGATGTGCGCGCCTACCGTGAAAAGCAGCTGGCAGGTACCGGCATCGAACCACTGTTCCCGCTCTGGGGCAGCAATACCCGTGAACTGGCGCCGCAGATGGTGGCCGCTGGGTTGAAGGCGCGGATCAGTGCTCTCGACCCGAACAAGCTGGATGCCAGCCTGGGGGGCCACGATTTTGACGAGGCACTGCTGGCGGCGCTGCCGGAGGGGGTCGATCCGTGCGGCGAGAACGGCGAGTTTCACACCCTGGCCTATGATGGCCCCATGTTCTCCCGTCCGCTCGGCATTCGGGTCGGCGAGACAGTGCTGCGCGACGGCTTTGTCTTTACCGATCTGCTGCCAATCGAGGATTAATTATCGGGCGTCAAATGCTCCCTTTTGCAGGAGCATTCACAGATTTGAGAGGCGGGATGGGGGCACTATTGGCCCCCTCTTTTGATTCAAGATGACAACCTGCCTTATGAAACACATCTCTCGTCCGGCGCTGCTTGCCTCCTTGCTGGCTGCTGCCCTCTCTCTGCCTGTAGTCGCGGGTCAAGCCGCTACCGTTCAGCCGATCCCTGCCGGTGTCACCACCGTCACCTTGGCCCACCAGGCGCCAATCCACTGGGTATCAGTGGAGCAGATTGCCAAGAGCCTTGATGGATTGCCGCCGATGGCGGTCGGGTTTGATATCGACGATACCCTGCTCTTCTCCAGCCCGGGCTTTTATCGCGGCAAGCAGGAGTTCTCGCCCAACGACGAGAGCTATCTGAAGAACCCCGCCTTCTGGGAGAAGATGAACAATGGCTGGGATGCGTTCAGCATGCCGAAAGAGGTGGGCAAGGCGCTCATCGCCATGCATCTCAAGCGCGGTGACCATATCTATTTCGTCACCGGTCGCTCGGCTACCAAGACCGAAACCGTGAGCCAGACCTTGCAGCAGACCATGAATATTCCGGCCGACCAGCTCAATCCGGTGATCTTCGCCGGTGATCAGCCGGGCCAGAACACCAAGGTGCAGTGGCTCAAGGATAAGCAGATGAAGCTCTTCTACGGCGACGCCGACGGGGATATCAAGGCGGCGCAGGAGGTCGGCATTCGCGGCATTCGTCTGCTGCGGGCCGCCAACTCCAGCTATCGGCCACTGCCGTTGGCAGGGGCGCTGGGAGAAGAGGTGATCATCAACTCCCAGTTCTGATCCGGAGCGGATCCATGCAACAAGGGCGGGGCCATTGGCACCCGCCCTTTTTGCATCCGTTATTCAGCTCGGGTCACTCGTCTGCCCACGGCATCTCGGGCAGGCTGTCGAGGAACTCGCCGTAACGGGTCAGATTGAAGGGGCCCTGATCGGCCTCCATCGCCATCAGCTCGGCTCCGAGGGCGCAGGCGATATATTGCAGTGCCTCTTCCCGCGGGGTGCCCTTCATCACCAGCCGCATCAGAGTCGCCTTCACATGGGGCGGGTGACCATCGTTGAGCTGGTTCTCCACCATCTCCAGCAGCGCGTCTTCGTCAAAAAATTCCTGAGTGTCGTTCATGGGATATCCGCAACAGTGAATGTGGCGGCCAGTATAGCCTGAATGTGACTAACACCTTGAATGACCAGCGAATAAACAATCCGATGGGGAGGCCATTTGTTACCCATAATTAGGAGGAGTTTGCCAAGGCAAACAGGTTGGAACACAGATAACATGGATGGACACGCCTATGCCCACGATAGATTCCCTGCTGGCCGAGCCCAAGCTACTGCCCCAGATCCCGGAAGTGATGCGCGATTTGATCCAGACCTTCAATGAAAAGGATCCGGATCTGCTCAAGATCAGCAAGTTGATCAACAAGGACCCTGTCATCTCCGCCAAGTTGCTGCGCCTGGCCAACTCGGCCAAATTCGGCAGCAGTCGTCAGATCGGCACCGTCAATGAAGCCGCAGTGCGGCTGGGGTTGGCGATGGTGCGCAACATGGTGCTGGCCTGCGGGCTCACCGAATCGGTCACTGCGGTGCCCGGCATTGACCTCAAACATTTCTGGGGCTGCGTTTTCAACGTGGCTGAGCTGGCCCGTCGTCTGGCGGTGAAGAAGGGGATGAAGGGAGATGAGGTTTTTACCTGCGCCCTGCTCTACGATCTTGGCCGACTGGTGATGCATGTGGGCCTGCCGGAAAACACCGTCCATCACATTCACGATCTGGAGTTGCACAAGGGGCGGGCCAAGGCGGAAGAGCTGGTGGTCGGCTTCAACTATGCCCAGGTCGGGGCGGCCATGGCACGCTACTGGAAGTTCCCCGAGACCATCAGCAATGCGGTGGAGTATCACTACAACCCCATGCTGGCCAAGGAGTTCTCTCCCGAGGCCGGGTTGATCCATCTGGCGATCGTGCTGGCAGCACAATCCGATGTGGGTGAAGAGGCGCCTCCCGAGTGGCCCCACAAGGTGGCAGATGCGCTGGGGTTGAGCTGGGCCGATTGTGCCGCCCAGTTCACTGCGCTGCGCGAGCAGGGTAATGGCTATGCCGGATTGCTGGCTGCCTGAGCCCGTTTATCCCATCTCATCAGGGGCCAATATGGCCCCTTCTTTATGGCCGATGGTGCCACAGGCTTGCCAGCTCGGGAGTGACGGGGCACTCTTTGCCCTTCACTTTCCGTTTGAGAGCCCTTGCCATGATTGCCTCCTCCCGCCTGATCCTGCGCGAAATGATCGCCACCGACGCCCCCTTCATCCTTGAGCTGCTCAATGACGGCGACTTTTATCGCTACATCGGCGATCGGGGCATTCGCACCCTGGAGCAGGCGCAGGAGTATATCCAGCAGGGGCCGGCGGTCAGCTATGCCCGCTATGGTCACGGACTCTATCTGGTGGAGCGCAAGGAGGACGGTGCCAGCCTCGGTATCTGCGGTTTGATCAAGCGCGATACCCTGGAGCAGGTCGATATCGGTTACGCCTTCCTGCCGCAATATCGTGGGCATGGCTACGCTATTGAAGCGGCGCAGGCCGCTCTTGCCGATGGCAAAAGCCGATTGGGGATCGGGCAGGTGGTCGCCATCGTCACCCCGGGTAACGAGCGATCCATCGGCCTGCTGGCCAAACTGGGGTTGGTGCGCAGTCGACTGGTCAAATTGAGCGAAGATGCCGATGAGTGCCTGCTGCTGGAGCAGTGATCAAGGTCAGAGAGCGGGAAAGCGAATGGCGAGGTGGCTGTCAGGCTGAGTGACAAGCAAGAGCCCGGGTCTGGCTAAAGGCGTGAGAGAAGCAAAGAGGCCGCCGTGAGTTGCGGCCTGTCTGCATCGGGGGCTGCCGGAGGGCAGGCAGGATCAGTTGAGGTCTTCGATGGAGAACTCGCCAGCGATACCATCACAGGAGATGGCGAAACCGCCGCTGAAGCGGGTGCTGAACTGGATCAGAAACGCATCATTGTCGTGCTCTTGCACAGGTAGGTTGATGGGCTTGCTGCGACGCAGGGGCTTGTGTGTTTGTACTGCTTTCATCATGGTATTTCTCTATATAAATTAGGTGTTTGCTCCTTGTATTGGCAAATGTCAGGTCAATGGGCGCGGTCGATTGGGTGAACGACAAGCGCGCAGGAATACCCAGCCCGGTTAAGGGGCGTCTGCACTTTCAAGGAATATGCTGATGCATAAATCAAATTGGGTGGGCAGATCGGGTCTGCACCGTGAGAGCCGGGCAACGCAGGCAGACAGCCTGACGGTTCTCAAGGCGAGTAAATCAGAAGAAGGTTATGCGGGTACTGGCAGGATTCATCGTGAGGTGAAGCATTGCAGGGTAAACATAAACAGGGCTGATTAACTAGCCGACGCGCATTCTCTCCTCGAAATGAATAAAAAGCAAACAATAATTTGCCTATGTTGAAGTCAATACGCTTTTCCTCTGTGTAATCAAGGTGCTATCAGCAGTAAATATTCGCAACTATCCGCCATAACAAGAGGGCTCCCGACGGGAGCCCTCTCTCATTCTGCAATCAGCACAGTGGACCGACTCAGTAGTCGCCACAGGCCTTTTTGGCTGCCGTGATCATCGGGGTGATGGTCATGCCTTGCACCACGATGGAGAACATCACCACCGAGTAGGTCATCACCAGGATGACCTGACGCAGGTCGACGCCATGTTCCGGGATCATCATGACACCGGAGGGGAGTGCCAGTGCCATCGCCATCGCCAGACCACCGCGCAGGCCACCCCAGGTGAGGATCCGCACCGAGAAGGTGTTGTAATTGCGGAATCGGCGGAAAGCCACATAGGGCAGCGACACGCTGATAAAGCGGGCACCCAGGCAGAGCGGCACCGCAATGACCAGCAGGATCCAGTCACGCCAGGCGAGATCCAGCAGTACCAGCGCCAGACCGATCAGCAGGAACAGCAGGGCGTTGAGGAACTGGTCCATCAACTCCCAGAAGTGATCCAGGTGATGGCTGCTCTGCTCGGAGAAGCCGGAGTGACGGGTCCAGTTGCCGATCATGATGCCGGTGACCACCATGGCCAGTGCGCCGGAGACGCCGATCATGTTGGCAAAGGCGAAGCCGGCGGTCGGGATGCAGAGGGTCAGCAGCAGCTCCAATGAACCGTCATCGGTGGCGCTGATCATCACGTGGGCGATGAGGCCCAGCACGGCACCGAACAGGATGCCGCCGAGGGCTTCGTGCAGGAACAGACCGGCCACGCTACCGAAGGTGGGCTCGACACCGCCAAAGGCGACGGCAAACACGGTAGCGAAGATGACGAGGCCAACACCGTCGTTGAACAGGGATTCCCCTTCGATCTGGATGGCGATCTGGGGTGGCGCTTTCATCTTCTTGACGATGGCCAGTACGGCAATCGGGTCAGTGGGGGAGATCAGCGCGCCGAACAGCATGCAGTAGACCAGCGGCAACTCCCAGCCCAGCAGCTTGGCGATAAACCAGAAGCCGTAGCCGATGAGGAAGGTGGAGAGCAGGGTGGCAATGATGGCCAGAATGGTGATCTCCCACTTCTGGCTACGCAGCGCCTTGAGGTTGATGCCGAGGCCACCGGCGAACAGCAGGAAGCCCAGAATCCCCTTCAGCAGGAAGTTCTGGAAGTCGATGCTCTCCATGGTTTTGACGGCAAGAGGTTCCAGATTGAACCAACCCAGTTTGCCAAACAGCACCAGCAGTGCGGAGATCAGCATGGAGCCCGCAGTAATGGCGATGGTGGTCTGGATCTTCACAACATACTGGTTGGCAAAGGCGATAAAAATCGCCAACGCTGCCAGAAAACAGAGTGTGTAGTAGACGCTCATAGTTATTTTTTTCTCGTTGGTAGACAGCAAGCACGTATCCCTATGCAGGACGGGCATAGGTTACTCTCGGGCCCTATGTTACTCATTACCCATAAATGAGTATATGGTGGCGCATTTGGACTGATAGACGGCTAGATTTCCATTTTATTTGTTTGCTGTTAGGATGCTGTTTACGCAGTTGCATGGATGTAAGAGGAACACGCGGTGTCGAACGTAATGTCGAGCAGAGAGCCGAGCAAGCAGTCGGACGTAACAAAGAAGCTGGAAGCCTGCCTCAGGGAGCGGATCCTGATCATCGACGGGGCCATGGGCACCATGATCCAGGGCTACAAGCTGGGGGAGGCGGATTATCGGGGTGAGCGGTTTGCCGACTGGCATACCGACATCAAGGGCAACAACGATCTGCTGGTGCTGACTCGTCCGGCGGTGATCCGCGAGATCCACGAGCAGTATTGCGCTGCCGGGGCCGACATTCTCGAGACCAACACCTTCAACGCCACTCGCATCGCCATGGCCGATTACGAGATGGAAGCGTTTTCCGCCGAGATCAACCGTGAAGCCGCCCGTCTGGCCCGCGCCGTGGCAGACGAGTGGACGGCAAAAGATCCCGCCAAGCCGCGTTTCGTAGCAGGGGTGTTGGGCCCCACCAACCGCACCGCCTCCATCTCGCCGGATGTGAACGATCCCGGCAAGCGCAACGTCACCTATGACCAGCTGGTGGCTGCCTACACCGAATCGACCCACGCCCTGATCGAGGGCGGCGCCGACATCATACTGATCGAGACCATCTTCGACACCCTCAACGCCAAGGCCGCCGCCTTCGCGGTGGAAGGGGTGTTCGAGGCGCTGGGTTACAGCCTGCCGGTGATGATCTCCGGCACCATTACCGACGCCTCCGGTCGTACCCTCTCCGGCCAGACCACCGAAGCTTTCTACCACTCGCTGCGCCACGTCAAACCGGTATCGTTTGGCCTCAACTGTGCGCTGGGGCCGGACGAGCTGCGCCAGTATGTGGAGGAGTTGTCTCGCATCAGCGAGACCCATGTCAGTGCCCACCCCAACGCCGGTCTGCCCAATGCGTTCGGCGAGTACGACCTCGATGCCGTCGAGATGGCGGAGCATATCCGCGAGTGGGCCCAGAGCGGCTTTCTCAACCTGGTCGGCGGTTGCTGCGGCACCACCCCGACCCATATCCGCGCCATGGCCGACGCCGTGGCGGGCATCAAGCCGCGCATGCTGCCCGAGCTGCCGGTGGCCTGCCGTCTGTCGGGCCTCGAGCCGCTGATCATCACCCCCGAGTCCATGTTCGTGAACGTGGGTGAGCGCACCAACGTTACCGGTTCAGCCAAGTTCAAGCGGCTGATCAAGGAAGGGCTCTACGACGAGGCCCTAGACGTGGCCAAGCAGCAGGTGGAGAACGGCGCCCAGATCATCGACATCAACATGGACGAGGGGATGCTGGACGCCGAAGCGGCCATGGTGCGCTTCCTCAATCTCATCGCCGGTGAGCCGGATATCGCCCGGGTGCCTGTGATGATCGACTCCTCCAAGTGGGAGGTGCTGGAAGCGGGCCTCAAGTGCGTGCAGGGCAAGCCGGTGGTCAACTCCATCTCCATGAAAGAGGGGGAGGAGAAGTTCATCCAGCAGGCGAAACTGCTGCGCCGCTACGGCGCCGCCGTCATCGTGATGGCGTTCGATGAGGTGGGTCAGGCCGACACCCGCGCCCGCAAGTTCGAGATCTGCCAGCGCGCCTACCGGATCCTGGTGGATCAGGTCGGTTTCCCGCCGGAAGACATCATCTTCGACCCCAATATCTTCGCGGTGGCGACCGGCATCGACGAGCACAACAACTACGCGGTGGACTTCATCGAGGCGGTGAAGGACATCAAGACGCACCTGCCCCACGCCATGATCTCCGGCGGCGTCTCCAACGTCTCGTTTTCGTTTCGTGGCAACGAGCCGGTGCGCGAAGCCATTCACGCCGTCTTCCTCTACCACGCCATCAAGAACGGCATGGACATGGGGATCGTCAACGCCGGTCAGCTCGCCATCTATGAAGACATTCCGGCGGAGCTGAAAGAGAAGGTCGAGGCGGTGGTGCTCAACCTCAATGACAACGCCACCGAAGAGCTGCTGGCCATCGCCGAGAAGTATCGTGGTGCCGGTGCCCAGGCTGAGGATCCGCGGGATCAGGAGTGGCGCAGCTGGCCGGTGGGCAAGCGGCTGGAGCACGCGCTGGTCAAGGGGATCACCGACTTTATCGAAGAGGATACCGAAGAGGCACGCGCTGGCGCCGAGAAGCCGCTGCACGTCATCGAAGGGCCGCTGATGGATGGCATGAACGTGGTCGGCGACCTGTTCGGTGCGGGCAAGATGTTCCTGCCGCAGGTGGTGAAGTCGGCGCGGGTGATGAAGCGGGCGGTGGCCTATCTGCAGCCCTATATCGAGGCGGAAAAATCGGGCGGCTCCAGCAACGGCAAAATCGTGCTGGCGACCGTGAAAGGGGATGTGCACGACATTGGCAAGAACATCGTCGGGGTGGTGCTGCAGTGCAACAACTTCGAGATTGTCGACCTCGGGGTCATGGTCTCCTGCGAGACGATTCTCAAGACGGCGCGTGAGGTCGGTGCCGATATCATCGGGTTGTCGGGTCTCATTACCCCGTCGCTGGACGAGATGGTGCATGTGGCCAAGGAGATGGAGCGTCAGGGCTTCAAGCTGCCGCTGCTGATCGGCGGCGCTACGACCTCCAAGGCGCACACTGCGGTGAAGATCGAGCAGAACTACTCGGAGCCTGTGGTCTATGTCTCCAACGCCTCCCGCGCGGTGGGGGTGGCCCAGAGCCTGCTCAGCCCGGATCTGAAGGAGGCGTTTGTCGCCCGCATCGACAAGGAGTACGAGATTGCCCGGGATCAGCATGCCCGCAAGCAGCCGCGCTCCCGCCCAGTCAGTCTGGCCCACGCCCGCGCTAACCGGCATCAGCTGGATTGGGTTGGCTACCAGCCACCCAAGCCCCACGAGCTCGGGGTGCAGAAGTTCGAAGATGTACCCATTTCGGTGCTGCGCCCCTACATCGACTGGACGCCGTTCTTCCTCAGCTGGGAGCTGGCGGGCAAGTATCCGCGCATCCTCGAGGACGAGATCATTGGCGAGGAGGCGACCAAGCTGTTTGCCGATGCCAACGCCATGCTGGACCAGCTGGAAAAGGATCAGAGCGTGCGCTGCGCCGGGGTGATCGGTCTGTTCCCCGCCAACGCGGTAGGGGACAGCATCGAGGTTTACAGCGACGAGTCCCGCACCGAGGTCATCAAGGTGCTGCATCACCTGCGCCAGCAGAGCGAGAAGCAGGGCTTCCCCAACTACTGTCTGGCGGACTATGTGGCGCCGAAAGAGAGTGGCAAGCCCGACTGGATCGGCGCCTTCGCGGTGACCGGCGGCCTCGGTGAGGAGGCCATCGCCAAGGCCTACAAGGCGCAGCATGACGACTACAACGCCATCCTGATTCAGGCGGTGTGCGACCGTCTGGCCGAGGCCTTTGCCGAGTACCTGCACGAACAGGTGCGCAAGGTACATTGGGGTTATGCCCCGGACGAGGCCCTCAGCAACGAGGAGCTGATCCGCGAAAACTATCAGGGCATCCGTCCGGCGCCCGGTTATCCGGCCTGCCCGGAGCACACCGAGAAGGGGAGCATCTGGGAGCTGCTGGAGGTGGAGCAGGCTATCGGCATGCAGCTCACCGAATCCTACGCCATGTGGCCGGGGGCGGCGGTATCGGGCTGGTACTTCTCTCATCCCGAGAGCAAATACTTCGCGGTGGCGCAGATCCAGCAAGATCAGGTGGAAGATTACGCTGTTCGCAAGGGGATGACGCTGGCAGAGGCCGAACGCTGGTTGGGGCCAAACCTGAGCTGACTCCCGCGTGACACCGGTTGATCTTTAACGAGAAACGGCGGCATCCTTGCACGGGTTGAACAACCTGCGCAGAGCCGCCGTTTAACCTGTTGGTCACAGTGATGTGGTAGCGTGCGGTTTGGTGTGGTTTGTCTTGTTGTCAGGATAAACAATTGGCGTTGTCTTGGCGCTGTGGCACCTTATACTCTCCCGCCCCATCCTGCCCAGGCACAGCCTTCTAGCGGAATTGTCATGAAGATCGCCATTTTATCCCGTGAGCCGAAAAACTACTCCACCCGCCGTCTGGTCGAGGTGGCACAGGCGCGCGGTCATCAGGTAGAGGTGCTCGACACCCTGCGCTGCTATATGAATATCGCTTCCCACAACCCCTCCATTCACTACGAGGGTGGGGAGCTGGGAAGCTATGACGCCGTGATCCCCCGGATCGGTGCCAGCATTACCGCCTACGGTACCGCCGTGCTGCGCCAGTTCGAGATGATGAACACCATGGCCCTCAACAGCTCGGTGGCCATCAGTCGTTCCCGCGACAAGCTGCGGGCGATGCAACTGCTCTCCCGCCATGGCATCGGCCTGCCCATCACCGGCTATGCCCACAGCACCCACGACGTGCCCGACCTCATCACCATGGTGGGCGGGGCGCCGCTGGTGGTGAAGCTGCTGGAGGGAACCCAGGGGATTGGCGTGGTGCTGTGCGAGACCCAGAAAGCCGCCGAGAGTGTGATCGAGGCCTTTATCCAGACCAACAACAACATTCTGGTGCAGGAGTATATCCGCGAGGCCAATGGCGCCGATATCCGCTGTCTGGTGGTCAACGGCAAGGTAGTTGCCGCCATGCGCCGTCAGGCCCAGCCGGGGGAGTTTCGCTCCAACCTGCACCGTGGCGGCACCGCCGAGGCGATCAAGATCACCCCGGAAGAGCGCGCAACCGCGGTGCAGGCCGCCAAGATCATGGGGCTGGATGTGGCGGGGGTGGATATTCTGCGCAGCGCCCGTGGCCCGCTGGTGCTGGAGGTCAACTCCTCCCCCGGCCTGCAAGGGGTGGAAGCCGCCTCCGGCAAGGATGTGGCCGGCAAGATCATCGAGTTCCTCGAACTCAAGGCGAGCCGCAAGAACAAACCGGCGGAGTGAGCCTCAGGCTTGCATCCGTCAGATAGAAACAGGGCGCCCTCGGGCGCCTTGTTGCTATCTGGCTGGTGGGCAGCGGGCTTGCCGGGGAGTGTCTGTTGTCTCCCTTCTCCTTTGAATAGACGGGGGGAAGGGCCAGGGATGAGGGGGCTATGCCTTCGTGGGTTCGCTGGTGATCATCGCCAGCCGGGCGCTGAATACGCCATCCTCCAGCCGGGTATCGATCTGCCAGCCCAGCTTCTCGCAGATGCGCTGGATGATGGTGAGGCCGCAGCCGTAGCCGAGGATCTGATCCGGCGCCGCCGCCGTCGGGTTGCTGATGGTGAGCACCGGGCCACACAGTTCGATGTCGATATGTCCTTCGGCATAGCTCAGGGCATTTTTCAGCAGGTTGCCGAGGGCAATGGCGAGCAGGGAGAGGGGGGCGTTTACTTCGCTGCTCTCGTCCAGATTAAGCCGGATATCGAGTGCCTCCCGCTGCAACAGCGGAGCGAGGCGGGCCAGCTCCTGACGGATCAGCGGGGTCACCTGTTGCAGCGGTCGCTCCACAGCCTCCTTGCGGCCCAGCAGCAGGAAGGTCTCGGTGAGCAGTGCCATCTCGTCGGCGGCGGCGCGGATGCGGGTGGTGGCGCGGGCGGCCGGCGCGGGCAGATCCGTCACCTTGCCGAGCAGGGCCGCCGAGCCCTGGATCACCATGTTGGGGGTGCGCAGCTCGTGGCTGGCGAAGCGGCTGAACTCCTGTTCGCGGGCGAACACTGCACTCACCTCCTGCTTGCCAGCCAGCAGCGCCAGCTCGATATCCCGCAGCTCCTGCCAGGGGGCATCGGGCTCGAAATCCGCCTGATCCGGGGTGAGGTGGGCGACCCTCTGTTGCAGCCGTTGCAGCGGCCCCGTGATATGGCGCACCAGCCAGATGCCGAAGCCGAGGCAGCCCAGCAGCAGGGTCACCCCGATCAGCCGGGTCGCCAGATGCAGCTTGTCTTCGTAGGGGTCGAGGTAGTCGTCGGCGTCGTCGTTGAAGACCAGATAGAGCAGTCCCTCGCCGGAGGGGTGACGGGCCACCAGAAAGTGTTTGTCCTCCTTGCCCAGCTGATGCTCGAAAAAGCCGGGGGTCTGGTAGGGCTTCAGCCATTTCGGCAGGCGGCCCGCCTCGGTCCAGTAGCTGGAGAACTGTCTGGGGCTCGGGGCAGCGGCGGCCGGGCCGAGTCGCAGCCAGTCATCGCTATAGCGGGTCACTTCGGCTTCCAGCCAGTGGCGCAGGCTCAGCTCTTCCATCTTGTCCTCGGCCACCAGCATCAAGCCGGAGAGCAGGATCAGCAGCACCACCCCGGCGCCGCCGAGCGCCATGATCAGGCGGCGGCGCAGGCTCGGCAGGCTCATGCGCTCACCAGTCGGTAGCCCTGACCGTGCAGGGTCTCCAGCATGGGAGTGGGGAAGGGTTTGTCCAGCGCGTTGCGCAGGGCGTAGATATGGCTGCGCAGGGCATCGGAGTCGGGCTCCTCATCCCCCCAGACGGTGTCGAGTACCTCCTGACGGCTGACGATGGCGGGGGCGCGGCGGGCCAGCAGGGCGAGGATCTGGAACGGGATCTTGCCGAGTTTGAGGGGCTCACCGGCGCGGGTGGCGCGGCCGCTGGCGACATCGACCGTCAGATCGCCAAAGCTGATGGCCCCCACATCGCCGCGCGGGCCGCGCAGGCTCAGAGCTTGCAGCCGTACCTCCAGCTCCTCCATGGCGAACGGCTTGACCAGATAGTCATCCCCCCCCGCCTTGAAGCCTGCCAGCTTGTCTTCCAGGCTGTCGCGGGCGGTGAGAAACAGCACGGGAGTGGCAATCCCCTGCTCGCGCAGGCGCGCCACCGTGCTGAGGCCATCGAGGCGCGGCATCATCACATCCATGATGATGACGTCGAAACGCTGATCCTCCAGCAGTTGCAGCGCCGCCTGACCGTGATAGGCACAATCGAGGCGGTGACCGGCCAGCTCCAGATAATCCATGATGGTTTCCGCCACCTGAGGATTGTCTTCCACTACCAAAATCTTCATGCTTTGCTCTCCTGGTTGGCGAGCGTTTCACGCTCTTTTCACACCGGATTCGGCATCCTGTTTGCCAGTGTAACCCCGAGGATCCCTGATGAAGAAGTCTCTCTGCGCCCTTCTGCTGCTGATATTGTTGCCACTTGGCACCGCACAGGCGACCGAATTCAAACTGACCGGCCGCACCACCTGGCAGCTTGGCCAGTTGATGGTCAACGGCATGCCGTTCGTGATCGACGACCAGACTCGCTTCAAGGATTGGCTCAACGAGGATGATCTCGGTGGTACCTGGGTCGAGATGAAAGGGGTGGTTGAGAACGGCGTGCGCTATGTACGCAAGGTCGAAGCTCTCGACGAAGATGACAAGGACGAGATGGATCTGGAGGGGCCGGTGGAAGGGGGGCGGATCTGGGGCTACACCACCTCGGATAACAGTCTGGCGCCGTTTGAAGGGCGCTGGCTCGAGCTGGAGTGCAAGTTTGACGGCATGCGCCTGAGCCGCTGCCGCGAGGATGACTGATCCGATCTCTGCGTTCCGATTAGAAATGCTCCCGAATGAAGCCCATGCTTGTCCTGCATGGGCTTTTTGTTCAGGGACGAACGAAGATGGAACAATCGAGAAAGTGGTGTGCATGGATGCTGGGTGTGCCGCTCTGGGCGGCGCAGGCGGGAGCCGACGAATTGTGGCTGGTGGAGCTGGAGCACAGCGATGGCATCCGCCTGCAATTTCAGGGGGCCGAAGTGGAGCAGGGCAGTGCCGCCGTCTGGCGGCAGGGGGAGATTTGGCCGCAGCCACTCAAACCCGGCGACCAGCTCGCCCTGCTGGTGGCCGATGGCGTTGCCACCCGGATTGAGCTGCTGACCGCCAGAGCTCCGCTGGCCAATCAGCCCTGGCAGCGGGCGCAAGATCGCCTGCAATCCTTCGATGAACGGCAGCTCACGCTGGCCACCCTGGGCACTGTGCCACTCAATCCACAGGTGCGCTGGGTCAACGGTTCGGCCGCCGATCTGCATGCCGGGAGCGAGCTGGTATTGATCCGTTCGGCGGATGGAATATTGCAGGGAATTGAAGTGATCAATCCGGAAGAGTAATTCAGCATCTTCTTATTTAATATAGTTTCACCATATTGTGGCAGCCATTAAATAATGGCTGCCACAATATTTATGAGTTATTCCTCAATAAAGTCATCGCTCTAATTATTTTCCTGTATCACCATTATTTTGTTTGTCATGGATATTTTTTGGTGGTTTATTTTATTTGTGTCAGGTTTTGTCGGAGTCCATACCTGTCAAATGAAAAAGGATATTTCTACACAATAACAATTATCGTATGTCTGAAAGAGGGATAAATGATGAATAGAATAATTACCGCCAATCTGGCGTTTTTGGCGTCTTCATTGATGCTCGCTCAGGTGCAGGCGGCTGAGCCTGTCTACCCTGATCAGGTCAAGTGGGCGGGTCTTGGGACGGGCGTCTGTGCCAGTGGTTATCGTCCTCTGACCCGCGATGAAGCCATGAGTATCAAGGGTAATCTGGTCAGCCGCATGGGGCAGTGGCAGATCACCGGGCTGGCTGATCGCTGGGTGATTATGGGGCCGGGATATAATGGCGAAATCAAACAGGGCACTGCCGGAGAAACCTGGTGTTATCCCAACTCACCGGTTTCCGGAGAAATACCAACACTCTCTGGCTGGAATATTCCGGCGGGTGATGAGGTCGATGTGCAATGGCGGCTTGTCCACGACAATGATTATTTTATCAAGCCAGTCAGTTATCTCGCTCATTATTTGGGATACGCCTGGGTAGGTGGAAATCATAGCCCCTATGTCGGGGAAGATATGGATGTTACCCGGGTTGGCGATGGCTGGCTGATAAAGGGAAATAATGACGGCGGCTGCTCCGGATATCGTTGCGGGGAGAAGAGCTCCATCAAGGTAAGCAACTTCTCATATACCCTGGAACCCGACTCCTTCAGCCATGGTCAGGTCACCGAGAGCGGCAAGCAGCTGGTCAAGACCATCACGGCCAATGCGACCAACTACACGGATCTGCCCCAGCAGGTGGTGGTGACCCTGAAGTACGACAAGGCCACCAACTGGTCGAAGACCGACACCTACAGTCTGAGCGAGAAGGTGACCACCAAGAACAAGTTTCAGTGGCCGTTGGTGGGGGAAACCGAACTGGCCATCGAGATCGCAGCGAGCCAGAGCTGGGCCTCCCAGAAAGGGGGCTCGACGACCGAGACCGTCTCGGTTGAAGCGCGCCCCACGGTGCCGCCTCACTCCAGCCTGCCGGTGCGGGTTGCTCTCTACAAGTCCAACATCTCCTACCCCTACGAGTTCAAGGCCGAGGTCAATTATGACCTGACCATGAAGGGCTTCCTGCGTTGGGGCGGCAATGCCTGGTATACCCATCCGGAGAATCGTCCGACCTGGGAGCACACCTTTGCCGTCGGCCCGTTCCGCGACAAGGCGAGCAGCATCCGCTACCAGTGGGACAAGCGTTATATCCCGGGTGAAGTGAAGTGGTGGGACTGGAACTGGACCATCAGCGAGTATGGTTTGTCGACCATGCAGAATAACCTGGGTCGTGTGCTGCGCCCGATCCGTTCGGCAGTGACCGGTGACTTCTATGCCGAGAGCCAGTTTGCCGGCGATATCGAAATCGGTCAGCCCCAGACCTGTTCCGCGAAGGCTGCCCAGTTGCGCAGTGCCTCTACCGATGAGGTGGCGCTTACCGGTGTGGATCTGGACAGCGAGGCCCTTGCCAACGAAGGGTTTGGCAATGTATCCCTGACCATAGTTCCGGTTCAATAACCTCACTCGCAGGCCCCTTTCATAGGGGCCTGTTTCTGTTCTGCGCAAGACGATGCACTTGCCCTGCGCCCCTCGATTTTCCCTCTTTTTCTCCTCTTGTCCCTGAATGATCACAGCGGGAACCTGTGGCGTGCCAAGGTGATGCCAACGCAGATTTGACCTCTGTTTGGGGTGGCCCCGTGAGCGAGGCATCGTTCACTCATTTGTTGAAAGAGGCGTGTTGGCCAGATTGTTAACGGCTTGTGCTTTAAATTTTCCCCCTTATACTGGCGCCATCTTGTCGGAGTGCTGACCGTCGAACGACGCGAAGCTGAGACCGTTAATTCGGGATCCGTGGAACCTGATCAGGTTAAAACCTGCGAAGGGAACAAGGGTAACTTGCGGGTTACCGCGCCGGAGGAGGGACAAGCCTCTTCCGCTCATCGAAGGGATCATCCTTGATGGGTCAGGGCGCACAGGAGGGAGTCTGTCCCGTCCGGTTGTCCAGCACGTGGGGCGCCTTGCCACAGCGTGCAGAGAGCGGAAAGCGGCAGAACAACAGCGCGGAGATCTATCCCGCACGCACTCCCTCCCGAGATAAACACCCCGCCGCAAGTTCATCTTCTCCTCGAACTCCAGACAAGCAAACACCCATAACTTCAACCAGTTAATGTGAGTTTTGCTATGTCTACTTCCGTATCTGATATCACCAAATCCAGCCGCCGCGAGCAGCGCTCCAGCGCTCAGGCCTTTATCGACAGCCTCAAGGGGATGGCTCACCCCAACTCCCGTCGCATCTTTATCGAAGGCTCCCGCCCCGATATTCGTGTTCCCCTGCGGGAGATCCAGCTGGCTGATACCTTCGTCGGCGGCACCAAAGAAAATCCCCAATTCGAACCCAACGAGCCGATTCCGGTCTATGACACCTCTGGCCGTTACGGAGAGGAGGGGGGCGCCATCGACGTGCGCCGCGGCCTGCCGTGCTTGCGGGAGAACTGGGTGCTGGAGCGCGATGATACCGACGAACTGCCGGGGCTCAGCTCCACCTTCACTCAGGAGCGGCTGGCCGACGAGGGGCTGGATCACCTGCGCTTCGAACATCTGCCCAAGCCGCGCCGCGCCAAGCCGGGTCGCCGGGTCACCCAGCTCCACTACGCCCGTGCCGGCATCGTGACTCCCGAGATGGAATTTATCGCCATTCGCGAGAACATGGGTCGCGAGCGAGTGCGCTCCGAGCTCTTGCGTACCCAACATCCGGGCCGCGATTTTGGTGCCCGTTTGCCCCAGAACATCACCCCTGAATTTGTCCGTGATGAGGTGGCCGCCGGTCGCGCCATTATCCCCAGCAACATCAACCACCCGGAAGCGGAGCCGATGATCATCGGCCGCAACTTTCTGGTGAAGATCAACGCCAACATCGGCAACTCGGCGGTCACTTCCAGCATTGAGGAGGAGGTCGAAAAGCTGGTCTGGTCCACCCGCTGGGGCGCCGACACTGTCATGGATCTCTCCACCGGCCGCTATATCCACGAGACCCGCGAGTGGATCCTGCGCAACAGCCCGGTGCCCATCGGTACCGTGCCCATCTATCAGGCGCTGGAGAAGACCAACGGCATCGCCGAAGACCTCACCTGGGAGCTGTTCCGCGACACCCTGCTCGAACAAGCCGAGCAGGGGGTGGACTACTTCACCATCCACGCCGGCGTCTTGCTGCGCTTTGTGCCGATGACCGCCAAGCGCCTCACCGGCATCGTTTCGCGCGGCGGCAGCATCATGGCCAAGTGGTGCCTCTCCCACCACAAGGAGAACTTCCTCTACCAGCACTTCCGCGAAATCTGCGAGATCTGCGCCGCCTATGACGTGGCGCTGTCGCTGGGCGACGGTCTGCGTCCGGGCTCCATCTATGACGCCAACGACGAGGCTCAGTTCGCCGAGCTGCGCACTCTGGGCGAGCTGACCAAGATCGCGTGGGAGTACGACGTACAGGTGATGATCGAGGGGCCGGGTCACGTGCCGATGCACATGATCGAGCGCAACATGACCGAGCAGCTGGAGCACTGCCACGAGGCGCCGTTCTATACGCTGGGCCCGCTCACCACCGACATCGCCCCGGGTTACGATCACTTCACCTCCGGCATTGGCGCCGCGCTGATCGGCTGGTACGGCTGCGCCATGCTCTGCTACGTCACCCCCAAGGAGCATCTGGGGCTGCCCAACAAGGAGGATGTGAAGCAGGGGCTGCTTACCTACAAGATCGCCGCTCACGCCGCCGATCTGGCCAAGGGTCACCCGGGGGCCCAGATCCGCGACAACGCCATGTCCAAGGCGCGCTTCGAGTTCCGTTGGGAGGATCAGTTCAATCTGGCGTTGGATCCCGACACCGCCCGCGCCTACCACGACGAAACCCTGCCGCAGGAGTCCGGCAAGGTGGCCCACTTCTGCTCCATGTGCGGGCCCAAGTTCTGCTCCATGAAGATCACTCAGGACGTGCGTGACTATGCCGCCAAGCTTGAGGCTGTGGAGATCAAGCTGGTCGGTATGGATGGCCAGCAGGAGCAGGTGGTGGCTCAGGTGGAGAGCGGCATGGCCCGCATGGCTGAGACTTTCAAGGAGACCGGCGGCGAGATCTACCATCAGGCTGCGGCGCTGAAACAGGCCGCAGGGGAGGAGGCGTGAGCAGCGCAAGCGGGGCTGTCAGCCCCGCCGATCAGCTGCCTGTGACGGACTCGCGTCCTGTGGTCTGGACTATTGCGGGTTCAGACTCCGGCGGTGGCGCCGGCATTCAGGCCGACTTGCACACATTGCACGACCTTGGCGTGCACGGCTGTTCGGTTATCTCCGCCATTACCGCCCAGAACTCGGTGGCGGTGAAGATGGTTGACCCCGTGCTGATGCAGACCTTCACCGCCCAGATCGACGCCCTCGGCGTCGATCTGCCGCCTGCCGCCATCAAGATCGGCCTGCTGCCGACCCGGCTTCACGTCGAAGTGCTGGCCCGCCGACTGGCAACTATTGAGAGTCCCTGCGTGGTCTACGATCCGGTGGCCATCGCCAGCACCGGCACCCCGATGGCGGAGCCCAATATGCTGGAGGCAGTGCGCGAGCAGCTGTTGCCACGTCTGTCGCTCATCACCCCCAACGGCCCCGAACTGGAGGCCCTGACCGGCTTGCCGGTCAGCAGCCCCGAGCTGGTGCGCCTCGCCGCCCGCCGTCTGCGTGAACTCGGCGCCCGCGCCGTGCTGGTCAAGGGCGGCCATCTGGAGTGGAGCGGCGATCTCTGCCTCGACTACTACCAGGATGAGACCCGCGAATTCTGGCTCGCCGCGCCGCGTCTGAATACCCGCCACGGCCATGGCACCGGCTGCTGTTACGCCAGCGCCATCGCCGCCGTGGTGGCGCAGGATTATCCGGTGGAAGATGCCATTACCCTCGCTCGAGCCTACCTGCAACAGGGGCTGGCGGCGGCGCAGGGAGTGGGGGCAGGCCCTGGGCCCATCGCCCATCTTGGCTGGCCAGCCGATCTGGCCCACTTCCCCCGTGCCGTGCTGGCGGGCTCAATGCTCGATCGTCGTTTCGGGCTCTATGAGACAAGCAGTGCCCGCCTGCCGCAGGGCCCTTTTGCCGCAACCGAACAGCATCTGGGCCTCTATCCGGTGGTGGACTCGGTCAAGTGGCTGCGCCGCCTGCTGGGGCAGGGGGTCAAGACCATCCAGCTGCGGATCAAGAATCTGTCCGCCGCCCAGGTGGCACCGGCCATTCGTGATGCGGTAGAGCTCGGTCGCCACCATGGGGCGCGGCTCTTTATCAACGACTACTGGCAGCAGGCCATCGAGGCGGGCGCCTGGGGCGTGCATCTGGGGCAGGAGGATATGGAGACCGCCGATCTCGCTGCCATTCAGGCGGCCGGGCTACGCCTTGGCATCTCCACCCACGGCTACTTCGAGCTGATGCGGGCCCGCGAGCTGGCCCCCTCCTATATTGCGCTGGGTCATATCTTTCCGACCAACACCAAGACGATGCCTTCGCGCCCGCAGGGGCTGCTGCGGCTGCATCGATACTGCGCCCTGATGGCGGAGTGGCCGACGGTGGCCATCGGCGGCATCAGCGAGGAGCGGGTGGCGGCGGTCAAGGCAAGCGGGGTCGGCAGTATCGCGCTGGTCTCGGCCATCACTGCCAGCGACGACTGGCAGGGGGCGACCGAACGGCTGCTCGCGGCAGTGGGGGCGGGGGATGAGCCACGCTCGGCCACCGTTATACGGGAGGCAGAACATGCGCTCTGATGCTGCTTCTCTTAGTGACAAAGAGTATCTGCGATACGGCCGCCAGCTGATGCTGGCGGAAGTGGGCGAAGCAGGGCAGGCACGGCTGAAAGATAAGTCTGTGCTGATCGTGGGCTTGGGCGGGCTCGGTTCGCCGCTTGCCCTCTATCTGGCCGGGGCCGGTGTGGGCACCTTGTGGCTGGCCGATGGCGATACGGTCGATTCCAGCAACTTGCCGCGCCAGATCCTGTTCGATAGCGAGGCGGTCAACCACTCCAAGGCGGAGCTGGCCCGTGAGCGCCTGGCCGCCCACAACCCGCTGGTGGAGCTGATTGCCATTAACCAGCGGCTCGATGCCGCCAGCCTGCCGGAGTTTGTGGCCGAGGTGGATCTGGTGATCGACTGCTGCGACAACCTCGCCACCCGCCAGGCCATCAACGCCGCCTGCGTGGCTCAGGGCAAGCCCTGGATCTCCGCCGCCGCAGTGGGGTGGCAGGGGCAGCTGATGGCGCGCACCAGCAGTGAGCACGCCTGTTACGCCTGCCTCTATCCGCAGGATACCAAGGTGAGCCAGAGCTGTGAGACCAGCGGCGTCACCGGCCCGCTGGTCGGGGTGATGGGCTCTTTGCAAGCGCTGGAGACACTGAAACTGCTGCTCGGGATGCCTAGCCCGGTCGCCGGCACATTGCGCCGCTTCGATGCCCTGAGCCATCAGTGGCAGACCCTCACTCTGGCCCCGGATCCCGATTGTCCGGTTTGCGGACAGCGCCGATGCCCGACAGACGATAAGGAGATCACCCCATGACCCTCACCATCCGACTCAACGATAAAGCCCAGCAGCTGGCGGCAGGGCAGAGCGTGGCCGACCTGCTGGCCGCGCAGGGGGTCAGTCCCCAAGGAGTAGCGGTGGCCCTCAACGGAGCCGTGCTGCCCCGTGGCCGCTGGGCCGAGACCCGTCTCAATGACGGGGATGAACTTCACCTCTTCACTGCCATTGCAGGAGGCTGACATGCTGACAATTGCCGATCACACCTTCTCATCGCGCCTCTTTACCGGCACCGGCAAGTTTGCCCGCCCGGATCTGATGGCCGCCGCCATCGAGGCGAGTGGCTCCCAACTGGTCACCATGGCCATCAAGCGGCTCGAACCGGGCAAGGCCCACGACGATATCCTGAGCCCCTTGCTGCAACTCGGGGTCAAGCTGCTGCCCAACACCTCCGGCGCCAAGACCGCCGCCGAGGCGGTGTTTGCCGCCCATCTCGCCCGCGAGGCGCTGGGGACGAACTGGCTGAAGCTGGAGATCCACCCCGACCCGCGCTATCTGCTGCCCGATCCCATCGAGACGCTGAAAGCCGCCGAGCAGCTGGTGAGAGAGGGCTTTGTGGTGCTGCCCTACTGCGGCGCCGACCCCGTGCTCTGCAAGCGGCTCGAAGAGGTGGGCTGTGCCGCCGTGATGCCGCTGGGGGCGCCCATCGGTTCCAATCAGGGGCTGGTGACCCGGGAGTTTCTCTCCATCATCGTCGAGCAGGCCAATGTGCCTGTGGTGGTGGATGCGGGGATCGGTGCGCCGAGCCACGCCGCCGCCGCCTTTGAGCTGGGCGCCGATGCCGTGCTGGTCAACACCGCCATCGCGGTGAGCGGCGACCCGGTCGCCATGGGCCGCGCCTTTGCGTTGGCCTGTGAGGCTGGCCGCAGTGCCTATGAAGCCGGTCTCGGCGCCCGCGCCCTGCAGGCCCAAGCCTCCAGCCCGCTGACCGATTTTCTGGGGGCGTTATGAGTCATGAAACAGGGGCGACCATGAACATCTCCCCCTTGCCCCAAGGGCAGCCAGAGGTTTGCCCCCCTCTCCCTCTGGGAGAGGGGCTGGGGGTGAGGGCGCCGGGGGTGAGGGCTAAGGAGCCTACCTTTCTCGAGCGCTGGCAGGAGCTGGAGTGGGACGATATCGGCATGCAGATCCGCGCCAAAACGGCCGCCGATGTGGCCCGCGCCCTGAGCGCACCGCGCCGCACCCTGGCCGATTTTATGGCGCTGATCTCGCCAGCTGCCGAGGCGTTTTTGCCCCAGATGGCGGCCGAGGCCGAGCGGCTGACCCGCCAGCGTTTTGGCAACACCATCGGCTTCTATGTGCCGCTCTATCTGTCCAACCTCTGCGCCAATGACTGCACCTACTGCGGCTTCTCCATGAGCAACCGCCTCAAGCGCAAGACCTTGAATGCAGGGGAGATTGAGCGCGAGTGTCTGGCCATCAAGGCGCGCGGTTTTGACAGCGTGCTGCTGGTGACCGGCGAGCACGAGCACAAGGTGGGGCTCGCCTATTTTCGGCAGGTGTTGCCCATCATCCGCCGCCACTTCAGCACGGTGGGGATGGAGGTGCAGCCCCTCTCGCAGGCCGACTATGCCGAGCTGAAAAGCCTCGGCCTCGATGCCGTCATGGTCTATCAGGAGACCTACCACGCCCCCACCTACGCCCGCCACCATCTGCGCGGCAACAAGCGGGACATCGCGTGGCGCCTCGCCACGCCGGATCGGCTCGGCCGCGCCGGTATTGACAAAATCGGGTTGGGGGCGCTGATCGGTCTATCCTCGGACTGGCGCGCCGACAGCTACTTTGTTGCCGAGCATCTGAGCTGGCTTGAGCGTCACCACTGGCAGAGCCGCTACTCGCTCTCCTTTCCGCGCCTGCGCCCCTGCACCGGTGGGCTGGAGCCTGCCGTAGTCATGTCGGATCGCCAGCTGGCCCAGCTTATCTGCGCCTGGCGCCTCTTCTCGCCCACGCTGGACTTGTCCCTCTCCACCCGCGAGTCAGCCACCTTTCGCAATGGCGCGGTGCGCCTTGGTATCACCCAGATGTCGGCCGAGTCGCGCACCCAGCCGGGGGGCTATGCCGAAGGGGATAAAGAGGAGCTGGAGCAGTTCGCCATCCACGACGACCGCCCGGTGGGGGAAGTGGCCGCCGCCGTGCGGCAGGCGGGGTTGCAGCCGGTGTTCAAGGATTGGGAACCGTTTTTGGGCCGATAGGGGCTGCCAGGTGTAGTGGTCTAATCATCCCGGACACCATTGTAGGTGGTACAGTCGCCACCATGACCTGAGGTGTTCAATGACAAGATTACGTCACTCATTTACTGCCGAATTCAAACTCGAAGCCGCATCCCTGGTGCTCGACCAGGGATATTCTGTCCCTGAAGCCAGCCGTTCACTGGATGTCGGTGAAACCGTACTGCGCCGCTGGGTTCAGCAGCTCCAATCCGAACTCTGCGGCACAACCCCGATTAGTAAAGCTCTGACCCCGGAACAGCAGAAAATCCAGGAGCTGGAAGCCCGTATCAATCGACTCGAACGTGAAAAGGACATTCTAAAAAAGGCTACTGCTCTCTTGATGGCGGACGAGTTCACACGTACGCGCTGATAGACCGATTAAGGGAGCAAGCCCCATTACCCTGGTCTGCTGCGCCTTCGATGTTCCCACCTCCTGTTTTTACGATTATCTGGCTCGCAGGCGGACGATTAACCGTGAACGTATGCAACAGCGCTGTGAGTTGCGCCGTTTGTTCAAAGAAAGCCGGAACTCAGCGGGCAGCCGCGCCTTGATGTCGATGATGCGGGAGTTGGGGTATCAGATTGGTCGATTCAAAGTACGTAACCTGATGAAGGAAGCCGGGCTGGTATCCAAGCAACCGGGCGCGCATCGCTATCAGGTCGCTCGGTCTGAACGACCGGACATTCCCAATCTGCTGGCCCGCGAATTTGATGTCCAGCAACCCAATCAGGTGTGGTGTGGCGATATTACCTACGTCTGGGTAGGTGGTCGCTGGCATTACCTGGCAGCGGTGCTTGACCTGCACACCCGGCGGGTCGTGGGCTGGGCGATGTCTGATCAACCTGATGCAGAATTAGCAATCAAAGCACTGGAGATGGCCTATCAGCAGCGGGGTTGCCCATCCGGTGTGCTATTTCACTCCGACCAGGGCAGCCAATATGGCAGCCGGGCATTTCGGCAACGACTGTGGCGCTATCGTATGACCCAGAGTATGAGTCGGCGTGGCAACTGCTGAGATAACGCCCCGATGGAGCGACTGTTCAGGAGCCTGAAGTCAGAGTGGCTCCCGGCTATGGGATATATGAGCTTGCGAGAAGCGAAACGAGATATCAGTTATTACCTGATGGATTACTACAACTGGCGGCGTCCACATCACCACAATGACGGGATACCGCCAGCAAAAGCCGAAGAACGGCCTAACCAAGTGTTCGGATTTAGTTGACCACTAGAATATGCTAAAGATAGGTTTTGGCACTGATGAGAGAGGCACGATGCTAGAAGCACCCATTCCACCCGATGAGGCATTGCGGTTGGAGACCCTGCGGCGGCTCTCTTTGCTCGATTCCGAGGCTGAGGAGCGGTTTGACCGGCTGACCCGCATGGCCCGACGGGTGTTCAATGTCCCCATCGCGCTGGTGAGTCTGGTGGATGAAGATCGTCAGTGGTTCAAATCCTGTATCGGACTGGAGGTCCGCGAGACCGCCCGGGACATTTCGTTCTGTGGCCACGCCATCATGGGCAATGAGACCTTTATCGTGCCGGATGCTTCACAGGATCCCCGCTTTGCCGACAATCCGCTGGTGGTAGGCGGGCCCGGCATCCGCTTTTATGCCGGACAGCCACTGCGGATCGCCAACGGCTGCAAACTGGGGACACTCTGCATCATCGATACGGTGCCGCGGGAATTGAGTGAGGAGGATGTGGGGCTGCTCAAGGATCTGGCGGCGATGGTGGTGCGGGAGCTCGAAGCGGTGCAGCTGGCCACCATTGATGAGTTGACCTTGATCTCCAATCGGCGCGGGTTCGTGATGCTGGCGGAGAAGAGCCTCTCGCTTGCCAGTCGCTTGCAGATGCCACTGGCGCTGCTCTATCTGGATCTCAATGGCTTCAAGGGGATCAACGATCGGTGGGGGCATGCAGAAGGGGATCGGGCCCTGATCGCCTTTGCCACTCTGCTCAAGCAGGCTTTTCGTGGCGCAGACGTGTTTGCCCGCATGGGCGGCGATGAGTTCGTCGTCCTGCTGCCCAATGTGGTGGAGGCGCAGGCACAACTGGCCTATGAGCGTTTCAATGCCATCTTGGCCGAGCACAATCAGCACAGTGGTTGCGGCTATGCGCTGACCTGCAGCACCGGAATTGTCTGCTATGACGGGCACGGCTGTGTCTCCCTTGCCCAGCTGCTCACCCGCGCAGATGAGCTGATGTATCAGCGTAAACGGGATGGCAAGGGCTGACGGCTATGCCGGATTAGCCGCCACCAAAACAACAGAGAGCGCCACGGCGCTCTCTGTTGTTGAGTACTCAAGTCAAGGTCGGGGTCAGAGTCGGAAGTTGCCAACCAGCTTGTCCAGCTGGCCGGAGAGCTGCTGCAGGCTGCGACTCGATTCGGTCAGCTGGTGGGCGATATCGGCGGTCTCCATGGTGAGCTGGTTGATATCTTCCACGTTGCGGTTGATCTCGCCGACCACGCTCGACTGCTCCTCGGTGGCGGTGGCGACCTGGATATTCATGTCGTTGATCTGGGTGATGTGGGCGGTGATCTGGCCGAGGGCGGCGTTGGCCTCATCGGCCTGGCTCACCACCTCTAGGCTCTGGTTACGCCCCTGCGCCATGGCGCTGACTGCGCGGGCACTCTGCTCCTGCAAGCGGTTGATCATCCCCTGGATCTCGGCAGTCGAGGCGGCGGAGCGGTTGGCCAGATTGCGCACCTCATCTGCCACCACGGCGAAACCGCGACCCTGTTCACCGGCGCGAGCGGCCTCGATAGCGGCGTTCAGTGCCAGCAGGTTGGTCTGCTCCGAGATGCTGCGGATGGTTTCGAGGATGCTGCCGATGGAGTCGGTCTGGCTCGCCAGCGACTCGATAACCCCTGCCACCTGCTCAATCTCACCGGAGAGGTCGACGATGCCGTGGCGTGCCTGCGCCACCACTACCGCACCTGCATCGGCCTGATCGTTGGCCTGTCTGGCTACTTCGGCTGCCAGCGAGGCGTTACCGGCGATCTCGCTCACCGTGGCCCCCATTTCGTGGATGGCGGTGGCCACCTGCACGGTGCGGTCACGCTGGGCAGTACAGTTGTGCTGGGTCAGCTGCGCCTTGTTGGCCACCTCGTTGGCGGTGGCCGCGAGCTGGCGAGAGTTCTCCGCCACCTGCTCGATGGAGCCGTGGATCTTGGCGACGAAGTTGTTGAAACCGGTGGCGACCTGACTCAGTTCGTCACGTCCTTCCACTTTCAGGCGCTGGGTAAGATCCCCATCGCCGCTGCCCAGCTCCTTGAACAGGCGGGCCAACTCGTTGAGCGGGCGGCTGACCGAGCCTGCCAACAGCATCCCCATCAGCCCCATGGCCAGCGCAATCACCAGCGAGACCATCAGGATCTCGTTGCGGGTCTGATCCAGCTCGGCATAGATCTCGGCTTCTGGCACCTGGGCCACCAGATACCAGTCGAGCAGCGGGATATAGCTGCTGGCCAGTACCATGGGCTCGCCATTGACTTCGGCGTTGATGACGGCAAAGGGGCGTTTGGCCAGCAGGCTGCCGGTATCATCGCTGGCAATGTTGCCAAGTGTGTCACGCTCGATGCGATTAGCCTCGGGGTGCAGCTTCACCTTGCCGCTGCCATCGACCATAAAGACGATGCCGCTCTCTTCCAGCCGGAAGTTGGAGACCATGGTCACCATGGTGTCGAGGGATTTGGCAAAGCCCGCCAGCCCGCGCCCGTTGAGCTGCTGGAAGTTGACGAACAGCTTCACCTCGCCGTTGCTCTCGCGGAAGATGCTGAGGGTCATCTCCTTCTGGCTCTTGGTGTAGTCATAGAACCAGGCATCTTGCATGGGGGTCAGGTTGCGCAGAAAGCCATCCTGGTTGTAGTAGGCGGCACTCTGACGATCGGCGAAGGAGGCGGTCACCAGCCCGTACTGGTTGGCCACATCCTTGAGCTGGTTGATGAGGATCGGCTCCTGCTCTTTGGGCATGCCCCGATCCACCCAGTCGAGGATGAAGCGGTCGGTGGCCAGTTGGCGTGCGGCCTGGGCGATGCCGTGGAGATCCTGTTCAATCTCCTTGCTGATCCGCTGGGTCAGGTTGGGGAGCTCCTGTTCGAACATCCGGTTTTCGATCAGTTGCTGGGCCGAGCGTTGGCTGAAGTAGCCTACCAGCAGGCAGGAGACGACCACGGCCAGGGTGACCGTGGCCAGTATTTTCTGTTTAAGAGTGAGGGTTGCCAGCATAAAGGTGCTCAAAAGGTTGAGATTGACGACGCTCATATTAGCGGCAGCGCGGCGCTACCCATGAGGCTTGCAGCCCTTTATTTGCGGATTACGTTTGCGCTCACAGGGGCGGCGGCGTGCCCCTTCGCCATGCAGCACAGGCGGGATGCGGATTGACGGTTGCGCTAACTGCCGGGCCCCTTATAGTAGAGGCCATCCTTGGTGACTGACCCTCTGAATAATATGGAAAATATGATGCGCAGCTTAGGTGCGGGATGGACCCGTCTGCTTTTGGTGATGCTGGCGGCCTGCCCGCTGCTGGCTGTGGCGGCACAGGGGGAGCGCCCGAAAATTGCGGTGGTGCTCAGCGGCGGCGGCGCCAAGGGATCGGCCCATATCGGCATCCTCAAGGTACTGGAGCAGAAACGGATTCCGGTCGACATCATAGTCGGCACCAGCATGGGCTCTTATGTGGCGGGGATGTATGCCATGGGGCTCAGTGCCGAGGAGGTGGAACGCACCACTTTGGCCATCGACTGGAACAAGGGGTATCAGGACAAGGTTGGCCGCGACGAGCTGTCGCTGCGCAAAAAGCAGCAGAACGAGCAGTACCAACTGCGCACCGACATAGGGGTGAATGGCGACACCACCCAGCTGCCGGACGGTTTCTTCCAGGGCCAATCCATGGCCAGCCTGCTGCGGGGGGCCACCTCCAACCTGCCGGTGCAGGCGAGTTTCGATGATCTCCCCATTCCCTACCGCGCCATGGCGACCGACATGGAGACGGTCACCCCCTTTGTGCTGGATCACGGCAGCCTTGCCAAGGCGATGCAGGCCTCAATGTCCATTCCCGGCGCCCTCAAGCCGGTGGAGTGGGAGGGACACATCCTAGCGGACGGCGGCAGCGTCAACAACATGCCGGTGGATGTCGCCAAGGCGATGGGGGCCGATGTGGTGATCGCGGTGGATATCGGTGCCAAGCTGCGTACCCGGGAGTCCCTCAAGTCAGGGTTGGCGATGATCGACCAGCTCACCACCTACATGACCCAGGTGGGCACCGACAAGCAGAAGGCGCTGATGGGACCGAAGGATATTCTGATCGCCCCCGAGTTTGGCGATATGGGGATCGCCGACTTTGCCCGGATGCCGGAGGGGATCAAGATCGGTGAGACGGCGGCTGACAAGGTGTCGCTGCAACTCGATAAACTGTCGCTCACCAAGGCGCAGTACAACGCCTATCGCAACCAGAAGCTGAGCCGCCGTGCCGAGCGTAGCGGTCAGCCCGCCTACTTCATCGACAAGGTGGAGATTATCAACAAGTCGCGCCTCTCCGACGAGACGGTGCGCGCCATGCTGAAAGTGCGGCCGGACAAGGTGCAGACCAATGAGAGTCTGGAAGCGGGCATTCGCCGCCTCTACGCGCTGGAGTCCTTCGATCGCATCACCTACGAGGTGGAGGAGCGTGACGGGGAGAATGTGCTGCTGGTGGACGCCAGCGAGAAGAACTGGGGGCCGGGCTACCTCAACTTCCAGTTCGGTTTCACCGATGACTTCGAGAACACCTCCAACTACAACGTCGGCATGTCCTATACCCTCACCAACGTCAACGAGTGGGGGGCCGAGTGGCTGACTGAGGCGTCGCTGGGCACGGCCAAACATATCAAGACAGACTTCTATACCCCGCTCGAACCCTCCCAGACCTTCTATGGTGAGGCGAGTCTGGCCTATGACCAGACCCTGCGCCGCCTGTTTTTCCCCAATCCGGATCCCGAGGCGGTTTCGATAAGCTATCTCGACTCCGAATACTCCTTCTTCAGCGGTGATCTGGCGGTGGGCTGGAACCGCCAGCCCTGGAGCCGGTTGTCGATGGGACTGGAGGGACAACTGGGCACGATTGATGTGAAGAACTTCAAGGGACTGGAGATGGATGCCACGGCGTGGGGCCCCTATGTCCGCTTTGAACACGACAATCTGGATAGCCTCTATTTCCCCTATCAGGGGATGAAATGGGACATGAAACTGGGCCACTCCCACGTCAGTGTGGATGGACTCGAGTCGGCAGATGGCCGCAGTGAAGGCTGGAATTATCAGCTCTCGATGATCAAGCCCTGGTCATGGGACAGGCACAGCCTCAACCTGATCCTCGAAGGGGGTGGCTCGGGCAGTGAAGAGGTGGTGCCACTGCATATTCAGGATCTGGGCGGGCTGTTCCGCCTCTCCGGTTTCCAGCGCTACCAGCTGAGCGGTCGCTACAGCCTGTTTGGTGGCCTGCGTTACATCTATCGGGTGGCGGACAATGACTTCGGTGCCCTCAAGATGCCGCTCTATCTGGGTGGATCTCTGGAGCAGGGCGGGGTCTGGAACAAGGGTGAGGATATCAGTCTGGAGAGCTCCTTCACCGCCGGGTCGGTTTATGTCGGGGTGGAGAGCTTCCTCGGCCCAGTGTTCCTCGGCTACGGCATGGCGGAGGGGGGCAATGACGTCTTCTATCTGCAATTGGGCAGTACGTTCGAATAATGCTGAAATGATGCCAATTTGTTAACTCTGGTTGAGGGCGTTCAATTAATTTTCAAAAAATACCAGTCTGTTTAATTGGTTACGATTTTGTGGTGAATAAGTAAACAGGGTTTGGATTTTAATTAGTCGTTAAAACTTATATAGTGGGGAGCACCCTACGGGGTGTCCCGCAAGGACGATCGCCGCGAGCGTGGGCGAACCCCAAAAAAAGACCAAAGAGGAATTAGTCGTGCTTGAAACATACCGTAAACACGTCGCAGAACGTGCCGCCGAGGGCGTGGTTGCCAAACCTCTGGATGCAGAGCAGGTCGCCGCCCTGGTTGAGCTGCTCAAGAACCCGCCCGCTGGCGAAGAAGACTTTCTGAAAGAGCTGTTGTCCTCCCGTATTCCCCCCGGTGTTGATGAAGCGGCCTATGTCAAAGCCGGTTTCCTCACCGCCGTCGCCAAGGGCGAAGCCCACTCTCCCATCCTGACTGCCGCCGAAGCCGTTGAGCTGCTGGGCACCATGCAGGGTGGTTACAACATTCAACCGCTGATCGACCTGCTGGATCACGCCACTCTGGCGCCGCTTGCCGCCAAGGGGCTCTCCCACACCCTGCTGATGTTTGACTCTTTCCACGACGTGGAAGAGAAGGCCAAGGCGGGCAATGTCCACGCCAAGCAAGTGATGCAGTCCTGGGCTGATGCCGAGTGGTTCCTCTCCCGCCCGGAGCTGGCCGAGAAGATCACTGTCACCGTGTTCAAGGTAACCGGCGAAACCAACACCGACGACCTCTCTCCGGCACCGGACGCCTGGTCCCGCCCGGACATTCCGCTGCACGCCCTGGCGATGCTGAAAAACGCCCGTCCCGGCATTACTCCGGACAAGGATGGCGCCGTCGGCCCCATCAAGACTATCGATGCCCTGAAAGAGAAAGGCTTCCCGCTGGCCTATGTGGGTGACGTGGTCGGTACCGGTTCTTCCCGTAAATCCGCCACCAACTCGGTGCTCTGGTTTATGGGCGACGACATTCCGTTCGTGCCGAACAAGCGCGCTGGCGGTGTCTGTCTGGGTGGCAAGATTGCCCCGATCTTCTTCAACACCATGGAAGATGCCGGCGCTCTGCCTATCGAAGTGGACGTCTCCAAGCTGGAAATGGGCGATGTGATCGACATCTACCCGTTTGCCGGCAAGATCTGCAAACACGGCACCGAACAGGTGCTGGCGCAGTTTGAACTGAAGACCGACGTGCTGATCGACGAAGTGCGCGCCGGTGGCCGTATCCCGCTGATCATCGGCCGCGGCCTCACTGACAAGGCCCGCGAAGCGCTGGGTCTGCCGTTCTCCACCGTATTCCGTCGCCCGCAGCCGGTGGCCGATACCGGTAAAGGCTTCACCCTGGCCCAGAAGATGGTGGGCAAGGCGTGCGGCGTGAAGGGCATTCGCCCGGGCACTTACTGCGAGCCCAAGATGACCACGGTCGGCTCTCAGGACACCACGGGCCCGATGACCCGCGACGAGCTCAAAGATCTGGCCTGTCTCGGCTTCTCCGCCGATCTGACCATGCAGTCCTTCTGCCACACTGCCGCCTATCCGAAGCCCATCGACGTACAGACCCACCACACCCTGCCGGACTTCATCATGAACCGCGGCGGTGTGAGCTTGCGTCCGGGTGACGGCGTCATCCACTCCTGGCTGAACCGCATGCTGCTGCCGGATACCGTGGGTACCGGTGGTGACTCCCACACCCGTTTCCCCATCGGCATTTCCTTCCCGGCGGGCTCCGGTTTGGTGGCTTTCGCCGCCGCTACCGGCGTGATGCCACTGGACATGCCGGAGTCCGTGCTGGTGCGCTTCAAGGGCGAGCTGCAACCGGGCATCACCCTGCGTGATCTGGTTCATGCCATCCCCTATGCCGCCATCCAGAAAGGGCTGCTGACCGTCGAGAAAGCGGGCAAGAAGAACATCTTCTCCGGCCGCATTCTCGAGATCGAAGGCCTGCCGACCCTGAAGGTAGAGCAGGCGTTCGAACTGGCGGACGCCAGCGCCGAGCGTTCCGCTGCCGGTTGCACCATCAAGCTGGATAAAGAGCCGATCATCGAGTATCTGAAGTCCAACATCGTGATGCTGAAATGGATGCTCTCCGAAGGTTACGGTGACCCGCGCACCATCACCCGTCGTATCAAGGGGATGGAAGAGTGGCTGGCCAACCCGACCCTGATGGAAGCGGACAAGGATGCCGAGTACGCCGAAATCATCGAGATCGATCTGGCCACCATCAAGGAGCCAATCCTCTGTGCGCCGAACGATCCGGACGATGCCCGTCTGCTGAGCGACGTGGCTGGCGACAAGATCGACGAAGTGTTCATCGGTTCCTGCATGACCAACATCGGTCACTTCCGTGCCGCCGGCAAACTGCTCGAGAAGTATCAGGGCGAGCTGCCGACCCGCATGTGGATCGCGCCGCCCACCAAGATGGACAAGGATCAGCTGACCGAAGAGGGCTACTACGGCATCTTTGGTCGCGTCGGTGCCCGCATCGAGATCCCGGGCTGCTCCCTGTGCATGGGCAACCAGGCGCGAGTAGCGGAAGGGGCCTCGGTGGTCTCCACCTCCACACGTAACTTCCCGAACCGTCTGGGTAAAGGTGCCAACGTCTATCTGGCCTCTGCGGAGCTAGCCGCCGTTGCCGCCATCCTCGGCAAGATCCCGACCGTGGCGGAGTACCTGCAATACGCCAAGGCGCTCGATGCCACTGCGGCAGATACTTACCGCTACCTCAACTTCAACGAGATCGCCTCCTACACCAAGAAGGCTGATGCGGTGATCCTGCAGCAAGCCGTTTAACGGAGTTCTTGCGCGATTTGCGCGATAAGAAGCTAATAATGCCGCGTATTTACGCGGCATTATTTATTTGTGTGTTATTCAGCGTCTTTTTTGAAGATTGTTTGCACGATCCTTGCTAGAGAGATCCAACCACCTGTTTGGTGGTTCGTTTTATAAACGCTTTGGGTTATGTTGTTCGGTTATGTGCGGTAATGATGAGGCATCGTTATCGAGGGAAAGTGGATATCTGTTCACTGGGTGCTTGCGTTGGCAGGCCTGACGAATTGCGGCGTGGTTCTTTATGTTTCTGTTCAGGATCGATCTCTCCCGAACCGGGTTACGCTTCGGCGGTGCCTTGCTGGTCTTTACCCTGCCGCTGCTGGTGGGAGCTTGGCTCATCCACAGCAATTATGTGCAGGAGCTGAAAGCGGAATCCAGCGCCTCGGCCCACAAGGCCAGAACCCTGATGGAGTCGATGCTGGATCATGCGGAGCAGGCCAATCGCTCCGTGCTGCCTCTGGTGAAGGCTCCCTGTCGTGACAACCTGCTGGTGCTGCGCAAGAAGGTCGCCATTGAGCCCTTCCTGCGTTCGGTCAATCTGGTGCGAAACGGCATCATCAATTGCACCTCGCTGTTTGGTGAGGCCAATGATGCCGATGATGGTTCCATCTACACCGGCCGCAAGCTGCTGCTGATGAGTGGCAACCGGGTGCGGCAAAATCACCCGCTGCTGGTGGTGCGCACCGAGCAGGGCAAGGATGCCGCCTTGAGTGCCATCGACAGTACCCAGCTCAGTTTCATGCTCTCCATGAGCGGAAAATCCAGTGCGCTCTATCTGCAGGTGGGGTCGGCCTGGCTCAATGAGTCTGGCCGCTATCTGAGCGAGGCGCCCACCCTCCATCGCGGGATCAGCCAGGCCCTCACCTCATCCCATTATCCTTTCACCATCCATGCCGGTTATGCCATGCCGGTCTACTGGAAGTCGCTGTGGGCCGCGCGGCATGTGGCGCTGTCGTGGCTGGCGGTTTCCTCGCTTTTGCTGGCTTGGCTGGTGTGGTGGGTACTGGGGCGTCCCGGCTCGCCAACAGATGAATTGCGACGGGCCCTGCGAGCCAGGGAGTTTGTTCCCTACTTGCAGCCGCTGATTGCCAGCCACGACGGCAAGATGATGGGCGCCGAGGTGCTGATGCGCTGGGAGCATGTCAATGAAGGGGTGATCCGGCCCGATCTCTTTATCCCGCAAGCGGAGGAGTCGGGACTGATCGTTCCCATGACCACCCATATCATGAAGCAGGTGGCGACACGGTTGAACCGCTCTCAGGAGCAGTTGCCCGATGGGTTTCATATCAGCTTCAACATCAGCGCCGCCCATTGCCACGATTTTGCCCTGCTGGCCGAGTGTCGCGCCTTCCTCGGGCATTTCCTCCCCGGCAAGGTGGTACTGGTGTTGGAGTTGACCGAGCGGGAGCTGCTGATGTCAGATCCCCAGACCCTCTCCCTGTTCCGCCAGCTGGACGAGATGGGGGTAAAACTCGCCATCGACGACTTTGGTACCGGCCACTCCAGCCTGGCTTACCTGCAGCAGTTTCATGTGGATTACCTCAAGATCGACAAATCCTTTATCGCCCGCATCGGTACCGAGTCGCTCTCGGAACATATCGTGGACAACGTGATCGATCTGGCGACCCGGCTCGGTCTGGCGCTGGTGGCGGAAGGGGTGGAGAGCGAGCGTCAGGCTGACTACCTCAGGGCCAAAGGGGTCGACTATCTGCAGGGATACCTGTTTGCCCGCCCCATGCCGCTGCGCCAGTTCTGTGAGGAGCTGCTGCCGGAAGAGGCACAGACCCGCCAGCCAGATGGGGTGCGAGGCATCCCGAATGCGACCTGATTTATCGGTGACTGACGGGCGGACAAGCTCCCGTCTGGCAGGGTAGGGGAGTGCTCTCTCCCTATCCCCCCTCGAGTGCAGGGGCTTGTTTTTCATGCCTTGCGGCTCGCTTTTCGGTAGAATCAGCGCTCATTTTGACGTCAGTAAAAGATGAGGCGCGGTATGACGGTTCAGTTCCAGGCATTTCACAGCATCAAGGCGATCGGTAATCGGGAGGTGCTGTTCAACTGGTCGAGAACCAATCCCCTCGGGGCGCTGGATCAGGTATGGCGCCCGAAAAGCCGCGACGAGCTGCAAATGCTGCTGCGGGAACACCCCGAGCGCAAGCTGCGCCTTATCGGCTCCGGCCTCTCCTTCGAACCCATCCACAGCGTCTATGCCGAGGGCAGTCAGGCGCTGCTGGTGGACTTGCACCACCTGCGCGGCCAGCTGGCGAAAACGGCCGATACCGTGACCTATCAGGCGGGGACGCCGCTCGATACCGTTTATGCCGAGCTGATCGCCATGGAGCGGATGCTGCCCGCATCCCCGGGCGTTATCGGCATCCAGACCCTGGGCGGCGCCCTCAGCACCGGCACCCACGGCCAGGGGCTGCACCAGTCAGCCCTCTGCGATGCGGTGGAGGCGATGACGGTGATGCTGGCCAGTGGCGACATCATCCGGGTGGATCGCACCGACCCGCGCTTCGGCGCCTTCGTGATGGGGATGGGGATGCTCGGCATCCTGCTCGACGTCACCCTGCGCACCGTGCCAAATCGCATTATGCGCTGCACCAAGTTCACCACCGATTACCCCTTCCTCTTGGAGCACAACGAGCGGCTCAACCGCGAGCACGGCTTTGTGAAGAGCTGGTGGTTTGCCTGGACCGGCGAGAGCCACATCTGGCTGGTGGATCCCGCCTCCGATGAGGAGGTTGCCCGCTACCGCGCAGGTGGCAGCGAGCCGCTGCTGCTGGATGGCGATATCGACGCCCGCATGAATGCCACCATTGATGCCACTTTGCAGAAGATGGCGAAAGACACCAAGGATGAGGCGCTGGCGGGGGAGCACTTCGAGACGGTGCGCCGCTTCAAGGATGCCTCCGATCTGGTGGGCAACGTCTACCAGATCCTCTGCAAGGGGATCCCGGCACCCCAGATCAACTGCGAGGTGGCGGTGCCGCTGCATCGGATGAACGAGGCGCTGGAGACCCTGCAAGCGTGGCAGCAGGCCAATCCGGGTGTGTTGCACTACCCCTTTATCCTGCGCTGTACCGGCCCTTCCGAGGCCTGGTTAAGTGCCGCTTATGGCCAGTCGGTCTGCTGGATCGGTTTTCTGGTCTATCTGGCAGCGGACGGCACCTTCGTCAACGGCTCCATGGAGCAGATGCGCGAGCTGCAGCAACTGCTGGTGCCGCTCGGTGGCATTCCCCACTTCGGCAAGCATCTGGCGATGGATCTCTACGACTTCCCGACCCTGCTGCCGCGCTGGAACGACTTCGTGGCGTTGAAAGCCGAGCTCGACCCCCACGGCCGCTTTGAAAACCGCTGGCTCAGCGACCTGTTTGCCAACCGGTAAGGATCTGACATGACCGATATGCAAGATACCCGTATCCCTGTGACCCTGCTGACCGGCTTTCTCGGCAGCGGCAAGACAACTCTGCTCAACCATTGGGTCAAGCAGCCGGAGCTCGGTGAGTGCGCCGTGCTGATCAACGAGTTCGGCTCGGTGGGGCTGGATCACCATCTGGTGCAACAGGTGGATGAGCAGGTGATGCTGCTCGACTCCGGCTGCATCTGCTGCTCGGTACAGGGTTCTTTGGTGGAGGCGTTGCAGGGGCTCTTTATGAAGGCCATCCAGCGCAAGATCAAACCGTTCAAGCGGCTGATTATCGAGACCACCGGTCTGGCAGATCCGGCCCCCGTGCTATTTACCCTGCGCGAAGAGGGCTTTATCGCCCAGCGCTACCGCTTCGATGGCACTGTCACCGTGGTGGATGCCGGCCATATCGAGCAGCAGCTGGCGGCTCAATATGAAGCGGTGAAACAGGTGGCGCTGGCGGATCTGCTGGTGGTGAGCAAGGGGGATCTGGTGGACGGCGAACAGCTGGCGCGGGTCGAAGCCCAGCTGGCGGCACTCAATCCTGCGGCCCCCATCCAGCAGGTGACCAATGGCGAACTGTCGCCAGCTGTGCTGGAGAAGCTCGGCGCTTACAACGAAGCGGCCGGGCGCGATGTGCGCCAGCTGCTGGCCTGGCTGCGCACCGAATCCCCCAAGCAGGGGCTGGCGTCACCCATGCAGCCGAAGATGCAACCGTTCGCCGCCAAGGTGGGCACAGCTGCGCCCACCCACTTCGAGCACGGCAACATCGAGAGTTTCTCCCTGCGTATCGGCGAGCCGCTCAAGCCCTCCCGCCTGCTGGCCGCCATCGATGCGGTGCAGGCCCAATATGGCGATGCCCTGCTGCGCCTCAAGGGGATCTTGCAGTTGGAAGGGGAGAGCCAGCCGGTGGTGATCCACGGCGTCCACGGCCAGCTCTATCCGCTGCAGGCGCTGGGCGACTGGCCGGAGGGCAAGGCCCAGTCCCGACTGGTGTTTATCGTGAAAAGTCAGGACAAGGCCGGTATCGAGCAGCTCTTTATGGCGACCCTCAAGGCCCCCGAGCCCACTCTGGAAGAGCGGCTCAAAGCCATGCTGGGTCAGCCCGACAACTGATCTTGCGCGTTGCAGCTCTCCTGTACCGGGTCAGGACGGCGGCGGTTGAACAACACAAACGCCACCGGCACAAAGTAGAACGAGAGCAGGGTTGCCAGCGCTGTGCCACCGGCGATGGCGATGGCAAAGGGTGGCCAGAAGCCGCCGCCCCCCAGCAATAGCGGGATGAAGCCGCCCACCGTGGTGATGGTGGTCGAGACGATGTGGCGGCTGCAACCGGCCACCAGGTCACGGATCTGCGGCAGATTGCCCTGTTGTGCCAGCGGGTCTGCCTTCAGCTCAGCCAGAATGACGATGGCGGCGTTGATGGCCAGCCCCATCAGTCCCAGCAGGGCGATGATCACCGTAAACCCGAAGGGGTACCCCAGCAGCCAGACCCACAGCAGCCCGAGCCCAGCCGACTGGATCGCCACCAGGGTGACGATGCCTGCCAGCCGGAACGAGTTGAAGCTGAGCACCAGCACGGCCACCAGCAGCACGGCGACCAGGCTGACATGGGCCATCAGATTGCCCACCGATTCATCCCGCTTGGCGGCTTCCCCGCCAAACTCCAGTCGATAGCCCGGCGGCAATGCCAGCGCCTTGGCGGCCAGTCTCTCTTTGACCTGCTCCAGCACGGTTTGCGGCAGTACGCCGACCGCCAGATAGGCCTCCAGCACATTGACTCGCTCACCATCCCGACGGCTGATCTCCCCCCAGCTTGGCAGCAGCTCGGGAGTGGCCAGCGCCCGCAAGGTGAGATTGGCTGCCCCTTGCTGGCCGGTGCCGGTGAGCGACAGCGGCACATTGAGCAGCGCATCCGGATCCTGACGCAAGGGCTCGGCCAGTCGCACCCGAACCGGGATTGACTCGGTGCCTTCCAGCACAGTGCCGCCCAACCTGCCATCCAGTGCGCCCGCCAGCCGGGAGGCAACATCGGTCAGGCTCATGCCTGCCAGTCGGGCGGCCTCCTCATCGACCTGCAACCAGAGTTTGGGGGCCCCGGCCTGCAAGGTGGCGCGGGTTTGCACCACTGCCGGGGTATTGGCGAGCAGACTGCGCAGCTCCTCTCCCAGACGGTGTAGTTGTTCAAGGTCGGGGCCAAACAGCCGCAGCTCGACCGGGGCATTGAAAGGCGGCCCCTGTTCCAGCTTGCGCACCAGGATCTGCGCTTCGGGAAATGTTGCATCGAGCCGCTGCTGCAGTTGTGGAATGAGCCGTTCGGCGGCATCGGCATCCTGCAGGGTGATCATCCCCTGGGCGTAATCGGCCCGCCCCTGTTTTCTGGGCACCAGGTTGTAGTAGAAACTGGGGGCGTTGTCGCCCACCACCCAATCCTGACGAACCAGCTCGGGGAGGCTGGCCAGCTCGGCGGAGATCCCCAGTGCCAGCTCGCGGGTGCGCGCCAGGCTCGCCTGTGGGGAGAGGCTGGCCTCAATGTGGATCATGTCCCGGTCGGCAGGGGGAAAGAACTGTTCGGTGAGGCGGCCCGCCACCCAGAAACCGAGCAGGGGCAGCAGACTGACCAGCAGCAGGGTACGCCAGGGGTGAGCCAGCGCCATGGCGATGCTTTGCTGAAAACGGGCGCTCACCCGGGGCATGTGCAAGCCATCCTGATACCAGCGCCCCCCCTGGTCACTGCCAATCCAGCGGGCTGCGAGGCCAGCCACCAGGGTGTGGGCGATGAGGTAGGAGCCCAGCAGCGAGCAGATCACCGCCCAAGCGATGCCGCCGACAAACTCGCCCGCCGGGCCCGGCATCAGAATGATCGGCATAAAGGCGAGCATGGTGGTGAGGGTGGAGCCCAGCAGTGGCAGCCAGAGGTGGCCGATGGCTTCCAGTGCGGCGGCACTCATGGCCATGCCGTGGCGGCGCTGATACTGCACCCGATCCGCCATGACGATGGCGTTGTCCACCATGATCCCGAGTGCCACCACCAGACCGGTGACCGACATCTGGTGAATGGGCAGATTGATCAGGTTCATGCAGGCGAATGAGAACGCCACGGTAAGCGGCAGCGACAGGGCCACGATAATGGCGGCCTTGACACCCAAGGTCACCAGCAGCACGGCCACTATGATGAGAAAACCCTGCACAATGTTGATAAGCAGGGTGTCGAGCCGCTGATCGGTATAACGCTGCTGATCGAAGCTGGTGACGAGGCCGATATTATCCGGCAAGTCCTGTTGCAGCTGAGTCAGCATGGAGTCGACCCGTGCCGACCAGAGGTCGATACGGTGATCCTGTGCCATGCGCAGACCGACCACCACGGCCCGCTCACCATTGGCAAAGGCCAGCTGGCTCTCCGGCTGGTGCAGGGTACGCCGTACCTCGGCCAGATCGCCAAGGCGCAGGGTCTGGCCCTGCTCGCCAGTCCGCAGCGGGATCTGGCGGATCCGCTCCAGGGTATCGAGGGCACCGCGGATCTCCACCTGAAAGCGATTGTGGCTGCCCTGCAACTCCCCAGCGGCCACTTTGGCATCGGCACCGCTCAGCGCCTGGGCAAGCTGTTCGCCACTCATACCGCTGGCACTGAGGGCGAGGGGATCGAACCGTACCTCGATCTCCTCCTGCGGTGCCCCGACCCGCTCGACGTATTCGGTGCCCGGCAGCTGGCGAGCCCGGCGTTCCAGCTCGGCGCTGTAGCGGGCGAGACGATCCAGCTGCGGCTGGCCCGGCCCGCGCCAGACCACATTGACCAGCCGGGTGAAGGGGTAGCCCTTCTCGTCATCCAGCTTGGGGGCACTGGCGCCGGCTGGCAGCCCGGCGGCCAGATCTGCCAGCCGATCACGGACTCTGGACCAGACGGGTTCGACATCGCTGACCTCATCCTTGAGCTCCAGATTGATGATGGAGAGACCGGGGCGAGAGCTCGACTCGATCAGCTTGATCTCGCTCTGGGCCCGCAGCCGGTTCTCGATGGGCTCGCTCACCAGCGCCTCCACCCGCTCGGCGCTGGCCCCGGGGAAGTGGGTAACCACGCTGGCAAAACGGCTGGTGAGCTGGGGATCTTCGGTTCTGGGCAGGGTCTGCAATGCCGCAAGGGCGGCCGTCAGCAGCAGCGCGACCGTCAATAGCAACAGGCGGCCATTTTCGATAAACGGGCGGATCATGACTGTGGCTCCGGATGCGCCGCCTGATGATCCACGCTGGTGGTCAGGGTGACCTGCTGGCCCGGCACCAGTTTATGCAGGCCATCGGTCACCAGCTGTTCTTGTCCATTCAGGGCACCACTGATCCAGGCCCGCTCGCCATCTTGCTGCAGCAGAGTGACGTCCCGACTGACCACCCGGGGTGGCGTTTCGTCGTTGAGCAGATAGAGGGTCCAGCTGCCGCGCAATCCCTGGGTCAGCGCGGTGAGCGGCACTTCGTAGGCGCGGGTAGGCTCGCGGGTCTGATGCAACAGGGTGATCAGTTGCCCCTCTGCCAGTTGTTCGCCGCCCCGGGTCAGCTGGAAGCGGGCGGTGCGGGTGTGGGTCTGCCCGTCCACTTGTACCCCCAGATTAAGCAGGCGCCCCTCCAGTGATTGCGCACCGCTTTGCAGGGGGTAGTGTTGGCCGACGCTCAGGGACTCGGCCTGTTTCACCGGCACGCCGATATCGGCCTCCCACTGGCCGCTGCGGGTCAGAGAGAAGAGAGGCTGGCCTGCGGCCACCACGGCCCCCAATGCCTGCTCGCGGCTGACCACAATCCCGTTGAAGGGGGCGCGCAGCTGTGATTTCTCCTGTTTGACCCGGTTGGCTTCGAGGGCGGCGGCCAGCTGGTTGGCGCTTGCCTCCAGCATGCGGACTTTGCTTTGCTGTTCATCCAGCGCCTGTCGGGAGCTGAACTGCTGCTGGCGCAGGGCGGTGAGTCGTTCGAGCGTCTGCCGGGCAAGGGTCAGCTCGGCCTCGTTCTGGGCAGCCCGGGCGGCCAGCTCTTTGGCTTCCACTGCCAGCAGCCGGGTATCCAGTGTGGCGAGCAGTTCGCCAGCCGCGACCGGCTCTCCGCGTCCCTTGTGCAGGGTAGCGACCCGCCCTGCCAGCTCGAAGCCTATCTGGCTGTGCTCGGGGGCGATCACCCGGCCATTGAAGCGGTGCAGCACCGGGTAGTGATCGCTGGCTTGCAGCGGCTGGGCGATCACCCGGGTCAGGGCGGGTGTTTCTTCTGACTCTGTGACCGGGCTGCAGCCACTCAGTAACAGCGCCAGCAGGATTAAGCAAAGTGTCATGACATCATCCTCTGGTTGACATAACATCAAATCACACCGGTGAGTCTAGTTTTTCGAAACTAGACTGTCCAGTTTGATTGTGGAGGAAAAATGAACATTTCACCCCGTAGTCAGCAGAAGCGGGCTGCGATCCTCGATGCTGCCGGGCGGCTCTTCTGTCAGCACGGTCTGCATCTGGTCAGCATGGACATGGTGGCCAGTGAAGCGGGCGTCTCCAAGCAGACGGTCTACAGCCATTTTGCCAACAAGGAGTCGCTGTTTGCCGAAGCGGTGGGCAGCAAGTGCGTCAGCAGTGAGCTGATGCCGGAGGTATTGTTGCGTGGCAACAATGTGCGGGAGAGCCTGATTGCCTTTGGTCGCAGCTTTCGCAAGTTGATCCTGAGCGATGATGCCATCAATATCTTTCGCACCTGCATCAGCTGCAACGATGCCCAGCTGGCCACCCTTTTTTTCGAGGCGGGCCCGCTCTACGTGACCGAGATGCTGTCCAACTGGCTGGAGCAGCAGAAGCAGCAAGGCCTGCTTTGCCATCAAGACAGCGAACAGGCCGCCTTGCAGCTGTTGCTGATGTGGCAGGGCAAGGAGCGCATGCTCCGTGAGCTGGGTCTGTCGTTGACCCAGAGCGCTGCCGAGCAGGATGCCTGGACCCTGAGTTGTGTCGATCTCTTCCTGACCGCCGCCGCTCCCCCGCAAAAATAATGGAGGTGGCAATGAGCCACACAGTGACAGATGCTCAGCGCAAGTGGCTGCCCCTGCTGGCGGCGGTCGGTTTCTTTATGCAGGCGCTGGATGGCACCATTCTCAACACCGCCCTGCCCAGCATGGCCGAGACGTTGGGGGAGAGCCCGCTGCAGATGCAGTCGGTGATCATCGCCTACATGTTGACGGTGGCGTTGCTGATCCCGGCCTCCGGCTGGTTGGCTGACAGATTCGGCACCCGCCGCATCTATCTGGCTGCCATCTCGCTCTTTACCCTCGGCTCGCTCGCCTGCGCCGCCTCCAATTCGCTCTCCATGCTGGTGGCCGCCCGGGTGTTGCAGGGGATTGGCGGTGCGCTGCTGATGCCGGTGGGACGGTTGGCGGTGCTGCGGGTCTATGACAAGCACGAGCTGCTGCGGGTGATGTCGTTTGTCACCATTCCGGGGCTGCTCGGCCCGTTGATGGGGCCGGCACTCGGTGGCTGGCTGGTGGAAGTGGCGAGCTGGCACTGGGTATTTCTCATCAACCTGCCGGTGGGGTTGCTCGGCTTTATCGCCAGCTGGCACTTTATGCCGGAGCTGCGGCAGCAGACCGCCCGGTTCGACTGGCAGGGCTTTGTGATGTTCAGCGTCGGTATGGTGCTGGTGTCGGTCGGCTTGCAGGGTCTGGGGGAGCACAGCATCTCCACCGGTTGGGCGCTGTTTGCACTGATCTTCGGCTTGGCGGCGATGGCGAGCTACTGGCTCTATGCCGCCAATGCACAGCAGCCGCTCTTTAGCCTGAACCTGTTCAAGACCACCACCTTTGCCATCGGCATCTGGGGCAACCTGTTTGCCCGCCTCGGCAGCGGCGCCATGCCCTTCCTCACCCCGCTGTTTCTGCAGCTGGGGCTCGGTTTCTCCCCGAGCAAGGCGGGGATGACCATGATCCCCACCGTGATTGGCGCCATGCTGACCAAGACGCTGGTGAACAAGCTTATTCCGAAGGTGGGCTATCGCCGCATCCTGATCGGCAACACCCTGTTGCTGGGGGCGATGATCGCCAGCTTCTATTTCATCGACAACCAGCTCCCCTACGGGGTCTTGCTGGGCTGGCTGGCGATCTTCGGCGCCATCAACTCGCTGCAGTTCTCCGCCATGAACACTCTCACGCTGCAAGATCTCAGCCCGACCCTGGCCAGCAGTGGCAATGGTCTGCTCTCGGTGGTGATGCAGCTCTCCATGAGTTTGGGGGTGGCGATTGCCGCCAGCCTGCTCGGGCTCTTCTCGGCGGGTACCTCAGCGGCTAACGGCCAGTGGCTGGCCGGGTTCCACCTTACCTACCTCTGTGTCGGGTTGCTCTCCATGCTGGCGGCGCTCATCTTCGCCCAGCTGGCGCGCGATGGGGCTACGCCGTCGGCGAGGGCAGATAGCTGACCTCGCAGGGGAGCTGCGCCAGTACCTCGGCCAGATGGGTGGTTGCCAGCAGAAAGGTCTGCTCCGGGTGGCCCGGAGTCCAGGTGAAGGCGGTGTGGTTGAGCAGTTGCGGGTCCACCAGTAGCGGAATATCGGCGCGGGGCAAGAAGGGGCACACCGCCCCCGGCAGGCAGCCAATCTCCGCCTGCATCTCTTCGGCGGTGCAGATGGAGGGTTTGGCGCCGAGCGCGGCCTTGACCGCCTTGTTATCGAGCCGCCCGTCCCTGTGGGTCAGCAGCAGAGCGAAGCGGCCATCCTTGAACTTGAGAAACAGGGTCTTGCTGAACTCAGCCTGCCAGCCGAGGCGGGCCTTGACCTTTTCATCGGTGGCGTAGTCGAGGATGGGTTCATGCTCATAGCGCTGGTGGGGCAGTTCGGCCAGCAGCTGGCAGTTGAAATGGTGAATGGTATCGAGTGGCATGGGGTTCTCCTGTAGTGGGCGCTATCCTGCCAGCCTCGCAGGGTCAGGCCCAATGACACTTTCTTATCCGTGATAAGCAACCCTGTCCGTGAAAACAACAAGGGCGCCGTGAGGCGCCCTTGCGTATCAGTGATGCTGCAATTCGCACGCTTCCCAGTGAAAGGGAATGGGGCACAGCTGCTGGGAGGCCTTGTCATAGGCTTGCCACAGCTCGCCCATGGTGCGGCCATCGACGGGGTGGCGCAGTTTGGGGGCCAGCTCGGCCAGCGGCCACAGCACGAAGGCGTTGGTGAGCACTTCACCGCGCGGCAGCACCAGCGGGGTGTCGCAGACCAGATCGCCATAGAGCAGCAGGTCGAGATCCAGGGTGCGCGGGGCGAACTTCTTGGCATCCGGCTCGCGGCCGTGGGCGAACTCCATGGCCCGCAGTCGCTGGCAGACGGTGGTCAGCGGCAGATCGGTCTCGGCAGCCGCCACCAGGTTGTAGAAGGGGCGGCCGTTGAAGCCGACCGCCTCGCTCTCGAATACCCGGGAGACCCGCAGCTCACCAAATTCGGCGTGCAGGGCATCGAGCCCGGCACGGATATGGCGATCCCGCTCGATGTTGGAGCCGAGGCTGATATAGATGGTGGTCATCAGTTGCTGCTCGCGGCCGGGGTGCGATGGCGCAGGATCTCGACGCCGACTCCGGCGGCATTGGGCACGGCGCCCGGCTTGGTGAGGGTCACCTTGACCCACTGTACCCGCTCGTCGGCGAGCACCAGCATGGCAACCTGCTCGGCCATGGTCTCGACCAGCTCGACCACCTTGCCGCTGACATGCTCGCAAATCTTGTTGGAGAGGTCGGCATAATCCAGTGCCAGATTGATGTCGTCGGTTGCAGCCGCGGGGCGGTTGTCGAACCCCATCTCGAGGTCAAAACGGAGCTTTTGGCGAATGCCCTTCTCCCACTCATATACACCGATGGTGGTCAAAACTTCGAGTCCGCGAATAAACACCTTGTCCATGACTGTACTTCTTCTTTACTCTTGATGGGCTGTGATGACAGCGCAGGGATGCTGGCCGGGCAACAGGCTTGCCGAGGCGCTCTGGGTGGGCATGGGCCCATGCCAGCGTATGTGGCCCGCATCATACCCCATTCATATCGTGGTAAAAACGACCAAGATGACGGCCCTGACTATTTTGATGATTATTCTGGCCTACCTGGGTGGTTCACTATCCAGTGCTGTGCTGGTCTCCCGCTGCACCGGTCTGCCCGACCCGCGGGATCATGGCTCCCACAATCCGGGGGCAACCAATGTGCTGCGCCTCGGTGGCAGGATGGCGGCGCTGGTGGTGTTGTTGCTCGATGTGCTCAAGGGTACTGTGCCCGTCTATCTCGCCTGGTATCTGCAGATCAAACCCGTCTACCTCGGCTTTATCGGGGTCGCCGCCTGCCTCGGCCATATGTACCCCATCTTCTTTCATTTTCGTGGTGGCAAGGGGGTGGCGACGGCGCTGGGCACCATGATGCCCATCGGTTTCACCATGGGGGGCGCCGTGATTGGCACTTGGCTGCTGGTGCTGCTGGTAAGTGGCTACTCCTCGCTGGCCTCCATCATTACCGTGCTGCTGACGCCGCTCTTTACCTATCTGCTCAAACCCGAATATACCCTGCCAGTCTCCCTGCTCTCCTGCCTCATTCTGATCCGCCATCACGAGAATATCTCCCGCCTGCTCAAGGGGGAGGAACCCAGAGTCTGGGGGCGAAAAGGCGCGGCCCGTGCCGAAGAAGTGGCAGAAATGGACGATGTTGCGCAAAAAAGAGACGAACGAGACAAAAAGTGAAATTTCCCGTTGACCATCCGCCTTAAAATCCGTTTAATAGCGCCCACGCCCAGATAGCTCAGTCGGTAGAGCAGGGGATTGAAAATCCCCGTGTCGGCGGTTCGATTCCGTCTCTGGGCACCAATTTTGGTGCCATGAAATAAAAAATTTGTTCATGCACAATGGTTTAAAGTGTGCCGGCTTAGCTCAGTAGGTAGAGCAACTGACTTGTAATCAGTAGGTCACCAGTTCGATTCCGGTAGCCGGCACCATTTGCCCAGATAGCTCAGTCGGTAGAGCAGGGGATTGAAAATCCCCGTGTCGGCGGTTCGATTCCGTCTCTGGGCACCAATTACAATTCCTCCTTAGTTCAGTCGGTAGAACGGCGGACTGTTAATCCGTATGTCACTGGTTCAAGTCCAGTAGGAGGAGCCAATTCAAAAAGCCCTTGTCGCAAGACAAGGGCTTTTTTCTATTTGGCGCAGCCATTTTTTAACCATAAAAACAACCATACACGCACAGATGAACCGCAGGATAGATATGGAAAATCATGTAGTTATAGAGTCAAAGGGGCGACTTGCCGCCATTCGGAACTGGATGGAACCCGTGCTGGTGCTGCTTATTCTCGGCAGCCTGTTCGGTTACCTCGGCAGCCAGATGGGCCTCTCTGCCATGGTCAACACCCTGTTCAATACCGCCCACCAGCTGCTGCTCAATACCGTGCTCTTTATCATGGGGATTACGGTGCTTTCCGGTGCCCTGAGCCAGCTCTTGAGCGAGTTCGGGGTGATCCGCCTGCTGGAGGTGCTGCTGGCCCCCCTGATGAAGCCGGTGTTTCGCCTGCCCGGTCGCACCGCGCTGGCGGCCCTGATGACCTTCTTCTCCGACAACCCGGCGGTGATCAGCCTCGCCAAGGACAGCCGCTTTCGCAAGGGCTTCACCCCCTGGCAGCTGGTGTCGCTGACCAACTTCGGTACCGCCTTCGGCATGGGGCTGATCGTGGTCACCTTTATGGCCACCCTGCAACTGCCGAGCGGTGAATCCACCGCCAGCGCGGCGCTGATCGGGCTGCTCGGTGCTCTGGTGGGCTCGGTGGTCTCTACCCGACTGATGCAGCGGATGATCCGCCCGCTGGTGGGTGAGGTGCTGGACGATGAGCCGACTGATGCCAAGGGGCACAAGGTCGGGGTCAGCAAAGAGGTGGCGCCGGGCTGGCTGCGGATCCTCAACTCATTGCTCGATGGCGGCAAATCCGGTGTGGAGCTGGGAATGGCGGTGATCCCGGGCGTGCTCATCATCAGTACCTTCGTCATGCTGCTCACCTTCGGCCCGGGGGAGAAGGGCTATACCGGCGAAGCGTTTCAGGGGGTTGCCCTGCTGCCGGTGCTGGCCGCCAAGGTAAGCTGGCTGTTTGACCTGCTGTTTGGCTTCCAGCAGCCAGAGCTGGTCGCCTTCCCGGCTACCTCGCTCGGCGCAGTCGGTGCCGCCATGTCGCTAGTGCCCCCCTTCATCGCCAAGGGGTGGATCACCGGCAACGAGGTGGCGGTGTTTACCGCCATGGGGATGTGCTGGAGCGGCTTTTTGAGCACCCACACCGCCATGCTTGATGCCCTCGGCTATCGCCACCTCACCTCCCGCGCCATTGTCGCCCACACGGTCGGCGGCCTGTGCGCCGGGGTGGCAGCGCACCAGCTTTATATGCTGCTGGGCTGAGTCGGGTTCAGACACGGATACAAAAAGAGGCTCTTCGGAGCCTCTTTTCATTTCTATTGGTCACGCCTTGTGGGCGGATCTCCGCTCGATTAGTAAGCCCGCAGGTCGTTATTCTGTGCCTGATCGCTGCGGTGCTTTTGTCAGGTTTTACTCTGTTGGTGCCATCAGCAGCGCAAGTGGCTCAAAGAGTTGGCGATCAGGGTGTGAAAGGAAGGGGTCGCGGCTCGGGTGGGCGGCAAAAAGCTTTGCTACCACATTGCCACTACCGCCCGTGGCGGCAGCTACTGGCCGCCTGACTCCCCTTTGCGCTCGGCTATCTCCTGCGTGCTGGTTGAATAAATAGATCAGCCATTCAAGGGATTAGTCGGTGCGGTGCGTTTTATCGCCGTGCTGGCCCCGCTTATGCACATCTCTTGGCAATACCATTCAGGGTCGTTGTCGCGGAGAGTTATCATGATCAGCAGCCTGCTTCCCCTTGCCTCAATCGCCCTCAAGCTGGGCAGTCAGCTGCTTGGCAGCCGTAGCAAACCCCAGCCCGTGCAGCCTGCCGTACAGGAGGTGCACCTAGCCCCGACCGTCCAGAGCCTGTTCCAGCGGCTCGGTATCAAGGATGCCGATAGCGAACAGAACCGCTCGGCCATCAACCACTTTATGGGGGAGCTGATGCAGACCCTGGGGCAGGAAAATGGCGGCCAATCCCTCCCTGCCGCCATCGATAGCACCCGCAACCAGCTGGCGAGCGGCACCCAGAGCACCCGCCTCGATGCCCTGCAAAGCGAGCTCGATACCCTCAAGGATTCCCTCGGTGCCAGCCATCTCAATCTCGATCAGCTGCTCGGCACCTTTAAACAGACCCTGCCGAATGGTAAGGGGGAGGGGGTTGGCAAACTGCTAAATGCCAGCGCCTGAACTGCGGTGAGCAATAAAAAACGGCAACCGAGGTTGCCGTTTTGCTTTCTAGTTCGAATGACAAGCAGGTTGGTTTACCCCGTCCGTTTTGCCAGCCCGGTTTCGGCTGCGGTCAGGGCCGCTTCTACCTGCTCGCGGGCGACGCCGCCTTTGGCGACCCGCTTGGCCAGGGTCGCTTCCAGTTCCAGATTGGGGTAGACGTCGAACTCGATCACCGGGCTGAAACGCTGGAACTCGCCGATGGAGAGCTCCTCCAGCGGTTTGCCCACACTGATGGCAAAGACCACGGTTTCACCGACGATATGGTGCGCTTCACGGAACGGAATCCCCTTGGCTACCAGATAGTCCGCCAGCTCGGTAGCGTTGGCATAGCCGCCCTGCGCCGCCGCCATGGTGCGCTCGCCGTTCACCTTCAGATCGATCAGCACCAGCGCCGCCATATCGAGGCAGTCGTGCCAGGTGTCGAGGGCATCGAACAGTCCCTCTTTGTCTTCCTGCATGTCCTTGTTGTAGGCCAGCGGCAGCGCCTTGAGGCTCATCAGCATGCCCATCTGGGCGCCGACCACCCGACCGGTCTTGCCGCGAATAAGCTCCAGCGCATCGGGGTTCTTCTTCTGCGGCATCAGGGAGGAGCCGGAGGTGACCGCATCGGAGAGCTCGACAAAGCCCGCCTCGCCGGTGTTGTAGAAGATGAGATCTTCGGCAAAGCGCGACAGGTGGGTCATGGAGAGGGACGCCACGTGCATCAGCTCCACCACGTGATCCCGATCGGAGACCGAATCCAGACTGTTGCGGGTGGCGCCGGCAAAGCCCATGTCGAGCGCCAGCGCTTCGCGGTCGATGGCGTAGGCAGTGCCCGCCAGCGCGCCGCAGCCGAGCGGGCTGGTGTCGAGCCGCTTCAGCGCATCCTGCAGGCGGGAGTAGTCCCGCTCCAGCATCTCCACATAGGCCAGCGCCCAGTGGGCGTAGGTGACCGGCTGGGCCCGCTGCAGGTGGGTGTAACCGGGCAGCACCGCAGCCTGATTGGCACGGGCGGAGGCGACCAGCCCCTGCTGCAAGGCGGAGATGGAGCCGAGCAGCAGCTCGCCCTGCGCCTTGCACCAGAGTTTCAGGTCGGTGGCGACCTGATCGTTGCGCGAGCGGCCGGTGTGCAGTTTCTTGCCCAAATCGCCGACGGCGGCAATCAGCTGGCTCTCGACCCAGGAGTGGATATCTTCGGCGTCCGAACTCAGGATCTGCTGGGGATCCTGCTGCACCGAGGCGAGCAGCACCTCCATCGCCTGTTGCAGTTTGCCCTGCTCATCGGCGGTCAATACGCCCACCTTCACCAGCGCTTTGGCCCAGGCCATGGAGCCCTGAATATCCTGCTCCGCCAGCCGGTAATCGAACCGCAGCGAATCGTTGAACTGCTTGAACCGGCTATCGGCTCCCTGACTGAAGCGTCCACCCCAAAGTGCCATACTGCTCTCCTTGAATGCGTTGTCGGCGGCGCTTTGCACCGTCGAGCTTGAAATCGTGCCCTGTTTTTCTGCGAGTCTGTTATCTCACAGAAGCGGCCGGGGCGCTGCCGCTCTTGTCACACTGCCGATGATGGGTCAGTGGGCATGCCCTCTGCCTGTAGAAGAGGGGGCCATGCCCCCTCAACGGAATCAACGGGTTATCGCGCTTGCTTAACCGTGGGTGTGGTCGCCACCGATAGCCTGATGCTGCTCCTTCATGGCGCGGATCCGGCTGGCCAGGGTGTAGAGACGGATAAAGCCTTCGGCATGGCTCTGGTCATACACTTCGTCGGCGCCGAAGGTGGCGAAGTCTTCGGAGTAGAGGCTGTTCGGCGACTTCTTCTGCACCGCAGTGACCTGACCCTTGTACATCTTCAGCACCACTTCACCGTCGAGATCTTCGGCGATGGCGTTAGCCGAGGCGAGGATCGCCTTGCACAGCGGAGTGAACCAGCGACCGTCATAGACCAGATGGGAGAACTCGGCACCCAGCTTCTCCCGCCAGGCGCGGGTCGGGCGATCCAGTACCAGCTCTTCCACGGCGCGCAGCGCGGCGACCATCACGGTACCGCCCGGGGTCTCATAGCAGCCGCGGGACTTCATCCCCACCATCCGGTTTTCGGTGATGTCGATGCGGCCCACGCCGTGCTTGCCAGCACGCTCGTTCAGGGTCATCAGGATCTGGTGCGGGCTCAGCGGCTGGTCATCCACGGCCACCACTTCACCCTGCGCCACGGTCAGCTTGACGTACTCCGGCTGATCCGGTGCCTGTTCGGCCGGTACGGTCCACTGCCAGACCGCTTCGGAGGGCTCGTTCCAGGTGCTCTCCAGCTCGCCACCCTCGGTGGAGATGTGCCAGGCGTTAGCGTCGCGGCTGTAGATCTTCTTCAGGGTCGCCTTGCAGGGGATGTTGCGGGTCTCCAGATAGGAGAGCAGATCTTCCCGGGAGCGCATGTCCCAGATCCGCCAGGGGGCGATCACTTTCAGCTGGGGCGCCAGCGCGGCGACCGCGCCTTCGAAACGCACCTGATCGTTACCCTTGCCGGTGCAACCGTGGGAGATGGCATCGGCCCCTTCCGCCAGCGCGGCCTCGACCATCGCCTTGGCGATCACCGGACGGGCCATGGAGGTGCCCAGCAGATAGGTGCCCTCATAGACGGCGCCGGTCTTCAGGGTCGGGTAGACGTACTCTTTGACGAACTCTTCCCGCAGATCCTTGATGATGCACTTGGTGGCGCCGGAGGCGATCGCCTTCTGCTCGATCCCTTCCAGATCGTCGCGCTCCTGACCTACGTCGGCCACGAAAGCGATGATTTCGGCGTCATAGTGCTCTTTCAGCCAGGGAATGATGGCCGAGGTATCCAGTCCACCCGAGTAAGCCAGTACGATCTTGTTGATTCCGCTCATGTTACTTCTCTCCGTGATGATTCAATAAAAGGGTCGTGATTCAGGTTGATTGCCGCGTTACTTGCCGCCGAGAAGGGTCAGCAACACGGCGTTCTGGATATGCATCCGGTTTTCGGCCTCGTCCATGATGAGGGAGGCGGGGCCATCCATCACCTGCGAGGTGATCTCCAGCTCCCGATGAGCCGGCTGGCAGTGCAGCACATGCTGAATGCCGGTGCGGTCGAGCAGGGCCTGATTGATCTGGTAAGGCATAAAGAGGTCTTTGACCTGCTCCATCGGGGTGTTGTCACCCATGGAGACCCAGGTATCTGTGTAGGCCACGTCGAACCCTTCGATATCCGCCACGTCATCGCTGATGTGGATGGTTGCCCCCGACTTGGCCGCCAACGCCTGCGCCTGCAGGAAGATCTGGGTATCCGGGCCGTGGCCTTTCGGGCAGATCAGGGTGACGTCGGTGCCGAGGGTCGCCCCCAGCAGCAGCAGAGAGTGGCTGACGTTGTTGCCATCACCGAGGTAGGCAAGCTTCACCTTCGACAGGTCGTCGTAGTGCTCGGCAATGGTCATAAAGTCGGCCAGCCCCTGACAGGGGTGGTAGAGGTTGCACAGGCTGTTCACCACCGGCACTGTGCCGTGCTCCGCCAGCTCGACCAGGGTCTGGTGATCGAACACCCGGGCGACGATGGCATCACACCAGCGGGACAGGTTGGCGGCGAAATCCTTTACCGATTCCCGCTTGCCCAGCGCGCCGTTCTGCTGATCCAGATAGACGCTGTGGCCGCCCAGTTTGGCGATGCCGATGTCGAAAGTGACCCGGGTACGCAGGGAGGGCTTCTCGAACAGGGTAACCACGCTCTTGCCGGCCAGCGCCTGGCTGTACTTCTTCGGGTCGGCTTTCACTGCTTTGCCCAGCGCAATCAGCGCTTCAATCTGGGCTTTGTTCAGATCACTGTCTTTCAGAAGATGTTGCATCGGATGTTCCTTGTTCCGGTGGAGATCAAATGGCCACTTGAGTGCCGACCGCGCCGCCAGCCAGCAGCTTGAGCAGTTGATCCGGGTAACGCCAGCTGGCGACACAGACCGGCTTGCCGAGAGTCTCGGCGGCGTGCAGTGCCGCTTCTACCTTGACCGCCATGCCGTCCGTGATCACCCCTTTCTCCATCAGATCCAGTGCGGTCAGCTTGTCGAGTTGGGGTACCAGCTTGCCCTTGCCATCCAGGATGCCGCTCACGTCGGAGAGCATCACCAGATCGGCACCGAGGGCCTCGGCAATGGCGGTGGCCGCCTGATCCGCGTTGACGTTCATCAGCTGCCCCTCGGCGGTGATGCCGATGGAGCTCACCACTGGCAGGAAGCCCTGCCCGAGGATGCCTGCTACCAGCGCCGGGTTGCCCGGCTTGCACTCGCCGACCGCGCCGAGATCCGGGTCGAGCTGGGTCACCTGACAGAGGCCGCCATCCGCCAGGCAGAGCCCCACTGCCGGAATGCCAGTGGCGATCGCCTTGGCCATCATCTGCTTGTTGGCTGTCCCTGCCAGCGCCCCGGCAATAAAGGGGATCTGCTCGAACGGGGTTACCCGCAGGCCATTCTTCTTGGTGGAGGTGAGACCCAGCCCCTTGAGCAGGTCATCCACCAGACAGCCACCGCCGTGTACCAGCACCAGCGGACGGTGCTGATCGTCGAGAAAGGTTTTGAGGGTAGCGAACAGGGCGGTCAGCGCCTCGTCGTTCTCGATAAGGGCGCCGCCCAGCTTGATTACCAACGTCTGTTTGTCCATGTTCGAGATCCTTCCTAAGTCCTTAAATCAGGCCGGTGGCCGGTTCAAATCCAAATTTGATATTTATGCACTGCATGGCTTGCGAGGCGGCGCCCTTGAGCAGGTTGTCGATGGCGGAGACCACCACCAGCATGTTGCCCTGCTGTTGCCAGGCGATATCGCAGTAAGGGGTGTTTGCCACACCGCGAATAGAGGGCATCTGGCCGGTGAGGCGCACCAGCGGCTTGCCTTCGTAAGCCTTGAGGAAGGCCTGATCCACTTGCGTGGGGGTGACGCCATCCGCCAGCTGCACATAAATGGTGGCCAGGATGCCGCGCACATAATTGCCAAGGTGGGGCTGGAACAGCACCTCCTTGCCGAGGTGGTGGCTGATCTCCGGCTGGTGTCTGTGGTTGAAGGTGCCGTAGGGATTGAGGCTCACTTCGCAGAAGCTGGTGTTGATGGCGGCCTTGCGCCCGGCGCCGGAAACCCCGGAGACGGCGTTGATGATGGGCTGCCACCCCTTGGCAATCAGGCCATCCTGCTGCAGCGGCTTGAGAGCACAGAGGGAGGCGGTTGGGTAACAACCCGGCACCGCAATCAGCTGGGCGGTAGCGATGGCATCGGCGTTCCACTCAGCCAGGCCATAGACGGCCTGATCCAGCCACTGCTCGCTGTCGTGGGTGAAGCCGTAGAAGCTGTCGTAAAAGCCCTGATCCTTGACCCGGAAGGCGCCGGAGAGATCGAACACCGGCAGCCCCTTGGCGAGAAACTTGGGTGCGAGCTCGGCGCTCACCTCGTGGGCGGTGGCCAGCAGCACCAGATCGGCCTGGGTCAGGATCCGGGTCATGCCGTCGTCGTCCAGTGGCAGCAGCGGCTGATCGAGGGCGCCGACCCACTGGGGATGCAGGGAAGAGAAGCGCTTGTGGGCATCCTGACTGCCGGCGGAGACATAGAGGCCGAACAGCTTGAGTTGTGGATGGTTCTGTACCAGTGCGGCCAGTTCGGCTCCCGCGTAGCCACTGGCACCGACGATAACGGTGTTAAGCATGTTGAAAATTCCAAGTCAGAGTTCGAGATTCACAGCATGACGCTGCAGTGCACAAGGGTGTTCGAGCGCCCCTTTGCACAAGTGCGGAGGGGCAATTCAGGCGGGTGTGTGTCGTCGGTTATAGATCAGGTGACAGAACATTAACTTTCCCTTACAACTAGAAGCCTTTGTTGATGAGCCAGATATTCAGGTAAAATTACAGAATATTCATGCACTCACTTTGCATTTGTATTTTCTAACAGAAACATTCCGGGGACGCAAGGAGGAGCTGATGGCCAATCTGGATTTTTTTTCACTTTATAAGAATATTATTGCGATTCCCTCTATCAGCAGCACGGATCCCAAGTGGGATCAGAGCAACGAGGCGGTAATCCGGCTGCTGGCTGACTGGTTCGGTCAGCTCGGTTTTCAGTGCGAGGTGACGGCGCTCCCCGACCTGCCGGGCAAGTTCAATCTGGTGGCGACGCTCGGTCAGGGGGAGGGTGGTCTGCTGCTGGCTGGTCACACAGATACGGTGCCGTTCGATGAGGGGGGCTGGAGCAAGGATCCCTTCAAGGTGACCGAAGAGGGCAATCGCCTCTATGGCCTCGGCACCATCGATATGAAGGGCTTCTTCGCCTTCATAGTGGAAGCGCTCAAAGAAATCGATCTCACCAAGCTGACCAAGCCGCTGCGCATTCTCGCTACCGCCGATGAAGAGACCACTATGGCGGGGGCCCGCGCCATCGCCGCGGCGGCCGAGCTCAAACCCGACTACGCCGTGATTGGCGAACCGACCGGGCTGGTGCCTGTGGTGGCCCACAAGGGACATATGTCGGAGGCGATCCGTATTACCGGCAAGAGCGGTCACAGCTCGGATCCCGCCAACGGTGTCAACGCCATGGAGATCATGCACAAGGCGATGGGGCAGGTGCTGCGCTTGCAGCAGGATCTGAAAGATCGCTACGCCGACCACCGCTTTGCCGTGCCGCAGCCGACTCTGAACCTCGGTTACATTCAGGGCGGTGACAGCCCGAACCGTATCTGCGGCTGCTGCGAGCTGCATATCGACCTGCGACCCACTCCGCAGGTGGGGCCGGATGAGTTGATGGGGATGCTCAAAGAGGCGCTGTCGCCCATCGAGATCCACCAGCCGGGCTGCCTGCATCTGCAGCATCTGCATGAGCCCATTCCCGCCTACGCCTGCGCCGATGACTCTGTGCTGGTACGCGAAGCTGAGAAGGCGAGCGGTCGCGCCGCCGAGTCGGTCAACTACTGCACCGAGGCGCCGTTTATCCAGCAGCTTGGCTGCGAGACCATAGTGATGGGCCCCGGTCATATCACCCAGGCGCACCAGCCGGATGAGTATCTCGACCTCTCCTTCGTCAAGCCGACCACCTCGGTGTTGCAGCACCTGATCAGACGTTTTTGCCTGTAGCGGCGGCGGTGAAAGGGGCGTAAAAACTGTAAGTAAGTTACATAACAAGCCGGTTGTGGAGTGGTGATGGAAATACATGTTCTGAATCGGCCTGTTATTTGACCTTGCGCAGACAATCTGGGTAGATTGTCACCCTAAGATGACGGAGCATATGTTGTAATCGCACAACAATAAGTGAGGTCGTCTAGCACCCCGGATGGGTGTCAGGCACCAACAAGATAAGGATGTGGAATGAACGAAAAGTACGCCGCACTACGCGCCAACGTAGGTATGCTGGGTCAGCTGCTGGGTAAATCCATCAAGGATCATCAGGGTCAGGCCTTTCTCGACAAGATCGAAACCATTCGCCAATTGGCCAAGTCCTCCCGCAAGGGCAATGAGTCAGACCGGGAACGTCTGCTCGATACCCTGCGCACCCTGAGCGATGACGAACTGCTGCCGGTGGCCCGCGCCTTCAGCCAGTTCCTCAATCTGGCCAACGTGGCGGAACAGTTTCACACCATCTCCCGTCGCTGCGAAGAGCAGGTCTGCACCCCGGATCCGCTGGAGCAGATGTTCGACAAGCTGAAAGCCTCCAACCTGTCGCAAGAGGCCATCATTCAGGCCGTGCGCGAGCTGGATATCGATCTGGTGCTGACCGCTCACCCCACCGAGGTGACCCGTCGCACCCTGATCCACAAGCACGTACAGCTCAACGACTGCCTCGAGGCGCTGGAGCTTTCCGACCTGCTGCCCCGCGAGCGGGACAAGATCCTCAATCGCATCGAGCAGCTCATCAATCAGGCGTGGCACACCAACGAGATCCGCGAACAGCGCCCGACACCGGTCGACGAGGCCAAGTGGGGCTTCGCCGTGGTGGAGAACAGCCTGTGGCCAGCCATCCCAGAATTCATGCGCAATCTGGACGAGCGTCTGCAACACCATCTGGGTGTGCGGCTGCCGCTGGATGCCGCGCCGGTCAAGTTCACTTCCTGGATGGGCGGTGACCGCGATGGTAACCCCTTCGTCACCGCCAAGGTGACTGCCGAAGTGCTGGAGCTGGGCCGCTGGATGGCGGTGAGCCTGTTCTACAAAGACATCAAGGAGCTCACTTCCGAGCTCTCCATGTCCGACTGTACCGACGCCGTGCGTGCTCGCGTTGGCGATCACCCCGAGCCTTACCGTGCGCTGGTGCGCGAACTGCGTGAAGCGCTGCGCGAAACCAAGGAGCACCTCACCGCCAAGGTGCAGGGTCAGGTGAGCGAGAGCCAGGATCTGGTCAAGACCACCGCCCAGCTGCGCGAGCCGCTGGAACTCTGCTACCACTCATTGCACGCCTGCGGCATGGGCAACATCGCCGACGGCATGCTGCTGGACGTGCTGCGCAAAGTCGCCTGTTTCGGCATCCATCTGGTCAAGCTGGATATCCGTCAGGATGGCGAGCGTCACGGGCTGGTCTTCTCCGAGCTGACCCGCTATCTGGGTCTGGGTGACTACGCCGAGTGGAGCGAAGATGACAAGCAGGCCTTCCTGCTCAACGAACTGAACTCCCGTCGCCCGCTCATTCCCCACGACTGGGAGCCGAGCGCCGAGGTGCGCGAGACGCTGGATACCTGTCAGGTCATCGCCCAGCACGACCCCGATGCGTTCGGCATCTACATCATCTCCATGGCAGGTGCGCCGTCTGACGTGCTGTCGGTGCAACTGCTGCTCAAAGAGGCAGGCTGCAAGTTCCGCATGCCGGTCGCCCCGCTGTTTGAAACCCAGGATGACCTGATGGCAGGCACCGCCGTGATGGAGCGCCTGCTCTCGGTGGACTGGTATCGCGGCTACATTCAGGGCCGTCAGTACGTGATGATCGGCTACTCCGACTCCGCCAAGGATGCGGGCATGATGGCTGCAGGCTGGGCCCAGTACGCCGCCATGGAATCCCTGGTGGGGCTGGCCGAAGCCAACAACATCCGACTCACCCTGTTCCATGGCCGTGGCGGTACCGTCGGTCGTGGTGGTGCGCCTGCCCATCAGGCCATCCTTTCCCAGCCGCCGGGATCCCTGCGCGGCGGTCTGCGTACCACCGAACAGGGGGAGATGATCCGCTTCAAGTTCGGTCTGCCGAAAGTGGCGATCAAGAGTCTGGAGCTCTACACCAGCGCCGTGCTGGAAGGAAACCTGCTGCCGCCGCCCAAGCCGAAAGAGTGCTGGCGCGAGGTGATGGAACAGCTGGCCGCCGACTCCTGCGAGCACTACCGCAGTATCGTGCGCGGTCATCCGGACTTCGTCCCTTACTTCCGTGCCGCCACCCCGGAGATGGAGCTCGGCAAGCTGCCGCTCGGCTCCCGTCCTTCCAAGCGCAAGCCCAACGGCGGCGTCGAGAGCCTGCGCGCCATTCCGTGGATCTTCGCCTGGACCCAGAACCGCCTGATGCTGCCGGCCTGGCTCGGTGCCCACAAGGCGCTGCAGCAGGCGATCGACGGCGGCAAGCTGGCGGTGCTGGAAGAGATGAGCGCCCAGTGGCCCTTCTTCCGCACTCGCCTCGAAATGCTGGAGATGGTATTCCTCAAGGCGGACGTCTGGCTCGCCGAGTACTACGACACCCGTCTGGTGCCGCAGGAGCTGTGGGGCCTTGGCAAACAGCTGCGTCAGGAGCTCGCCGAATCCATCGAGGTGGTGCTGAAACTGAGCCCGCGCGGGGATCTGCTGGAGGATCAGCCGTGGATCAAGCAGTCCATCAAGCTACGTAACCCCTACACAGACCCGCTCAACGTGCTGCAGGCCGAGCTGCTCAACCGCTCCCGCAACCACCCGGAGACCCTGCACCCCGAGCTGGACAAGGCGCTGATGGTCACTATCGCCGGTATTGCTGCAGGTATGCGCAACACCGGTTGATAGTCAGCTCAATCCAACAGGCTTCAGCGATATCCATCAAGCCAAAGGGCGCCGACAAGGCGCCCTTTGTTGTTTCTACGATCTCGCTTGGTTTACAGGTTGTCTCTATGGGATTGCCGCTTCCAGCGCGGCTATCTCGCCGCCGCTGATAAGCGGCAGGTTGCGGCTGATCTGCTCCACCGGCCAGTCCCACCAGGCGATGGCGTTGAGACGGGCGATGGTGTCGTCGTCGAAGCGGTAGCGGATCACCTTGGCCGGGTTGCCACCGACCACGGCGTAGGCGGGCACGTCACCGGTGACCACGGAGCGGGCGGCGATAATGGCGCCGTTGCCGACCTTTACTCCCGGCATGATCAGGGCGTCATAGCCAATCCAGACATCGTTGCCGATGACGGTATCGCCCTTGTAGGGGAGGCTGCCCGGGGCGGGTGCGGCATGCTCCCAGCCGTTGCCGAAGATAAAGAAGGGGTAGGTGGAGAAGCCGGAGGTCTGGTGGTTGGCGCCGTTCATGATGAACTTCACCCCGCGGGCGATGGCGCAGAACTTGCCGATGATGAGCTTGTCGCCGATGAAGGGGAAGTGGTAGAGGACGTTGCGCTCGAAGCCCGCCGAATCCTCCGGGTCGTCGTAATAGGTGTAGTCACCCACCTCGATATTGGGCCCCTTGATGGTGTTCTTGATAAAGCACACCTGGGGAAAGCCGTTCATGGGGTGGGGATTGGCGGGATCGGGTCCGTGCATCTGGTCTCCTTGGATTGGCCGGGCTAGAGCGCCGGGAAGTAGCAGGCGCTCATGTCGATGGGGTGATCTGGGCAATTGGGCAGATAGAATTGCCAGCCTGCATCGGAGAAAGCGCGCAGCTCGGTCTCGACAAACTTGATGGCGAGGCTCAGGGCCTGCAGGCTGTCGATGCCGTAGATAAAGGTCTTGTCGCTCAGCCCCGCCAGCTTCACCTTGCAGCGCCAGTCACCGCTGGCGGACTTGGGATCCGGCTCGGGGGCCTTGATGGCGATCTTGAGGGTGAGCTGTTCCCCTTCGGTGCTGATGGCGTCGAAGCGGGCGGTAACGATGGCGTTTTTCATCTGGCGATTCCTTTTCCGTGGTACAGCCCCTGCGGTTGCGGGCGGCTGGCGTTCCTGATGGCTGATGAGGTGAAAACTGGACTCAGGACGGCCAGCGTAAATGAACTTGTGAGTTGAAACAACGGGATATGCGTGACTGGGTGAGGGGGCTTTCGCCGCCGTGAGCGAGCGCAGTGGCGGGAGTTGCAACGCGCTGGCCACCTGTGGTGGCCGAGAGGCTGGGGGCTGCTAGATGTAAAGGATTGTTGGCTGTGGCCGCAGATTATTCTGCGCTGCCGATGAGGGCGAGTGAGTCCTCTTGAGGCAGAATATCTCCCCCCTGTTTGACGCTGAAGTACAGGAGTCTCCGTGGCGCTTTCGGTAACCCAGCTTTATGAAGTGATGGCCCAGCTGCCAGATCCCGTCTTTATCCTCAGTGAAGATGGCTATTACGTGGAATATATCGGCGGCATGGAGCAGCAATCCTATCACGATGGCAATCCGCTGGCGGGCAAGCAGCTGGCCGATGTGCTGCCACCCGAGATGGCCATATGGGTCAAGGCGCAGGTAGCAGAGTCGCTGGCGAGCGGTCAGGTGCTAGTGGTGGAGTATGAGCTCTCCGCCGCCGAGGTGGGGGGGATTAATGCCGCCGCCGGGCCGCAAGGGATACAGCGTTTTGAGGGCAAGATTGCGCCGCTGCCCTCCCTCTATGACGGCAAGCGGGCGGTGGCCTGGGTGACCCGCAATATCACCCGCCAGTACGAGTTGCAGCAGCGACTGCTGCGCCAGAGTGAAACCGACCAGCTGACCGGCCTCTACAACCGCCGGTTCTTCTTTGAGCACTGCCAGCCGTTGCGGGCAGGAGATGCGCCCTGCGGTCTTATCATGCTCGACATCGATCACTTCAAGCAGATCAACGATCGTTACGGCCATCAGCAGGGAGATCGAGCCTTGCAGCGATTCAGTGGCTGCATCGATGCCCTGTTGCGGGCGGACGATCTCTTTGTGCGCAGCGGTGGCGAGGAGTTTCTGATCCTGCTACCGCGGATCGATGAGGCCGGTTTGCTGCAGATGGCGGAGCAGATCCGTGCCGCCGTCGAAGCATTGCCTGCCGATCCGGTCGCCATCACGGTCAGTCTGGGCACAACCCTGGTGCAGCCGGAGGAGGAGATCAATCAGGCGCTGGCCCGGGCCGACGAGTGGCTCTATCGGGCCAAGCGGGCAGGGCGCAACCGGGTGGCGCACTGCCCGGCAGGTTGAAAGTGCCGCTCCGGTCGCTGTGGGAAATAGCCTGCGCTTTTACCCTGAATAAATTGGCTGACATCACTGTCAATTAGTAGAAAAGTTGGCCGTATTATTTAACTCATATTCCACAGCTTAAGGTGTTAATATTATCGGCCTGATCGCTGGTCTTATTTGTGTTGTTGGGCAACAGCATGAGGTTTTATCGGTATGTTATCAAACAGGCGTGAATCTGGTTTTGGGTGACGAATGTGATACATCCTGTTGTCTTTTGAAACATTCCGATTCAAACAGTCATGAATTATTAACCTTGACCCGGATAGCGATTTCAACGATGGTAGCGTGGCAGCTCCGTCTCTCTCCGGTGGCCCTGTTGGCCGCTGGCGGCGTTGTTTTTTCATGTGCATGGCGATATGCAAAGACATATCTCCAGCCTGTTATTCGGGCCAATAAAAATAATGATGACAGATTAATAAGGTATATATTGCAATGAGTGTTTCTATTGCTGAAAAGAGTAACCCTGTTTCAAAATTGAAATGGGAGAAAAGCGATTCGGTATGGACCATGGGCCTATATGCCACTGCTGTCGGTGCCGGTACGTTATTTCTCCCTATTACGGTTGGCAGTAATTCTCCGGTTATTTTACTGTTTATTTTATTGCTGGCTTTTCCGCTCTCTTATTATTCCCATCGGGCATTGAGCCGCTTTGTGCTCTCCAGCTCCCATCGGGAAGGGGATATCACCCATGTGGTGGAGGAGCACTTCGGTGCCAAGGCGGGCAAGCTGCTGATGCTGGTCTATCTGATGGCCTTCTACCCCATCATTCTGGTCTACAGCATCTCCATCACCAATGCGATCCAGAGCTTTGTAGTCCACCAGCTGGGGGATGCCGAGCTTCCGCGCGGCTTGCTGGTGCTGGGGGTGATGCTGGGCCTGCATCTGGTGCTGCTGGCCGGCAAACAGATCGTGGTGTCGGCCATCAGCGTGCTGGCGCTACCGATGGTCGCCTTTCTGATTGGCCTCTCCATCTATCTGCTGCCCCAGTGGAGCCTCTCCTATTTCAGCGAGAGTCAGTCGGTGGACTGGCGGGATCCGGCGTTCTGGAAATCCCTCTGGCTGATCGTGCCGGTGATGGTGTTCTCCTTCAGCCATGCGCCCATTATTTCTTCCTTCAGCGCGGCGCAGAAAAAGCGTTGTCAGGAGAGTGCTGACCTGCGCGCCAAGCGGATCATCAAGTACAGCAGCCTGCTGATTTGCGGCAGCGTGCTCTTTTTCGTGGTGAGCTGCGTGATGAGTCTGAGTCAGGCCGAGATGGCGCTGGCCCGCACCGACAATATCTCCGTGCTGTCGGCGCTGGCGAACAAGTTCTCCAATCCGCTGATCGCCTATGTGGGGCCGCTCATCGCCATTCTGGCCATGTCCAAATCCTTCCTCGGCACCTCCATGGGGGTGAGCGAGGGGACGGTGAGCATGGTGAGCGGTGCCTGTCAGGGGCTGGGGCTCTCCCTCAAGGAGTCGACCATCGCCCGGGTGTCATCGGTGATCCTGTTTATGGTGACCGCCGTCATCACCTATCTGAACCCCAACGTGCTCGACATTATCGAGCGCGTCAGTGGCCCGCTGATCGCGGTGATCCTGTTTCTGCTGCCGGCCTGCTCCATCTATCGCTTGCCCGCACTCAAGCGTTATCGCGGGCCGAGTACCCTTTTTGTGTTGGTGATGGGGCTGCTTGCCATCTCGGCCCTTATCTACGATCTGCTTTGACCGGGCGGTATCCCGCACAAATCAAAAAGGGCGACCATCTGGTCGCCCTTTTTCTGTGCATCGGGGTTAGCCGAGCAGGCCGCTGGCGCTCTGGCCCGCCATCAGCAAGCCGATGGCCAGCACGCTGAACCAGACCAGGGTTGCGCTTACCAGCAGATAGCCGCTGGCGACGAACAGACCGTCCCGCTGCAACATGCCGGTGGCCAGCAGCAGGATGGCCCAGGCAGGCATGGCGTTGGTGAACGGGATGGCGCCCAGGGGTAGCATCAGCAGCAGGGCGGCCAGCATGATCAGCAGGCCGTTGCAGCGGTTGACCGTGTTGCTGCCGGTCAGCACCAGCAGGCGCGGGCGGATAACGCGATCGACCCGGGCCAGCAGATCCGCCCCCTTGTGCAGGGTCGGCTTGAGTTGGTCGGCGGCAAAGCGGCGCTCCATCAGCATGGCGGGCAGCCAGGGCACCCGATTGAGGGTGATGCCGATGCCGATAAAGAGGATCAGCAGGCCAAACGGGGTGCTGACGCCGGGGATGGAGACCGGCAACAGAAAGGGGACGGTGAGCAGCACGCAAAACAGCAGCATGCCCTGCTCGCCCACCAGCGCAAGCATCTGGCGCAGGCTGATGTGGCTCTCGTCGATGGCATGCGCGGTGGCCCGCAGGGTATCCGCGAGGGTAGTTTTGGGGTCGTTGAGTTGCGCGGCAACCATTCCCTGATGTCCTTCTGAGTGGTGATAACGGGCCCCGATGGCCCGATTTTGCGCCAGCATACGTGGCAGAGGTTAACCGTCGATGAATGGTGGCAGGGGCGCATAGCGGCGCCAGTGGGGCGGAGTGGCAGGGTTCAGGCGAGAGGGACATCGCGCGATGAAAGTGATCCGGTACAGCCGCTGTTTAGGATGGGCGCAGGACGCCTCTGGTATGCTTTCTGCACAATCACACAGGGAGCAGGGGATGATGATGAAGAGAGCCGGGATAGCGATGATGGGGCTGTTGCTGCCACTGGGGCAGGCCTGGAGTAGCGAGGCCGCGACCACATCCGGTTGGCAGGTGACGCCATTTTTCGGCTACAGCTCAGCCATCGATTTTGAGAAGAGTGATGAGGTGCAGCCGGTCTCGCGCTCGGCCTCGCTCGATTCACTGCAAGGACAGAGCTCCGGCAGCTGGGGCTTCTTTATCAGCAAGGAGGTGGATGATCCCGGCATGATTGAGCTGCTCTACAGCCATCAGTCCACCACCCTCTCTCCCGACCAGCCGGATCGCCTGACGGTGGATACTTTGCACTTTGCCGGTGCGCTGACTCTCTCTGACAACCTGATGGCGCCCTATATCGGCGCCGGGATCGGGGTGACCCGCTTTGCCGCCTACGACAGCGAGGTGACTCCTTCCATGTCGCTGGCGCTCGGGGTGCAACCACGCCTCGCCGAGCATCTGGCCCTGCGGGCCGAGGTGCGCGGTTATGGCTCGCTGGTCAACGATAACAACCAGTTTCTCTGCAACCCGGAGCAGTGCGTGTTCAAGGTACGCGGGGAGCTGGTAACCCAGTGGCAGGTCAATATCGGTCTTACCTTCCGCTTTTAAGCGAGGGGATTTTCCCTATGAAACAGGGACCATTGGGCCCCTGTTTCAGCAGCAATGTTTCGCCGTGATCGGCAATCAACCTGCAGATCTTCATACCTCCTTGTTAGTCGGCGTCGCCCATACCGCGCAGTTTCTGCCCGCCTCCTTGGCGCCATAAAGCGCCTGATCCACCCGTTTGAACAGCGAGACTGCCGGTTCCCTAGGCTCGCGGATCCCCACTCCCAGACTGACCGTCATGGTATGGGCCGGATCTGGGGCTATGGTACGTGTCGCAGTGAGCAGGGTGTTGGCCAGTTGCTGCAGCTCGGCTTCGTGGGCGACGGGCAGCAGCAGGGCAAACTCTTCACCCCCGACACGGGCCGCCAGCGCACCGGGCGGGCAGTGCTGTTGCAACAGCTCGCCAAACTGCTGCAACACCCGATCCCCGATATCGTGGCCGTAGTTGTCATTGATCCGCTTGAAGTGATCGAGATCCAGCAGGATGAGAACGTGGCAAATCCCCTGCTCCAGAAACAGCTGCTGATGAAAGTAGCGCCGGTTTGGCAGCCTAGTCAGATCGTCGAACAGCGCCTGCTGTCTGAGCTGGGTGTTGATGTGGAAGAGGTGGTGCATGGTGCTCAGGATACCGATGCTGCTGAGCAGGATGCCGCTGGAGCGCAGCAAATCCTCTGCATAGATGGCGAGCCAGAGTGGCTGCGCCACCAGCTCATCCATGATGTCGGCGGTGGCCCCCATGATCCACAACATCAGACCGCAGGAGAGCATGCGGTAGGTATGGGTGGGCAGGTGGGCGCACTGCACCACCCAGAACAGGAACAGCATGGTGAGCCAGTTGATCACCTCGAAGCCAAAGCTGACGGCGTAAAAGCGTTCGTAGGGGAAGTGGGGCAGCAGCAACAGATGAAGGGCCATGATGGCCAGCATCACTATCCCCAGCAGCGCGATGTGGGCGCGATGCTCCCGGTCGAGATGACGGTAGTGGGAGAGGCTGATGTCGAGACGATCGAACTGCATGGTGTTCCTCGGATTGGGCCTGCCATCAGGTTGCAAACAAGAGGCTGCGTAATGGCATGCCGTGGTCGGATAACAGGAAACGGCTGGTCTGTCAGTGTAAACGAGCGGACCCGCAGCGCGCGATATCGATGACGTCAGCTTGTGGGCTGGCTCAGGGTTTGCGCACTTCTGGTGCGTGAAGTATCGCCTGCCCTGTGACAGGGCGACCCTGGGCAGGTTAGCGCAGCTCATGCGCCAAATTGGTGCATTGATGATCCGAAATCTTATTAATGCCATGATTTAAAAGGATTTAAATTTATGGCCTGCTTTATGCATTTTACATGTCAGACGGTCTCTTGCGGTCATCGGCGGCAGACGCAGTGATGAGGAAGTGGCAAGAGGCATCCCCGTGCCGGGCGCGGGTGTGATTCTGGCGGGTTGCAGCAACACCTTGCGGTTCGCCACAGATTCAATCAGGGAAACGGAGCCGGTCTTGTACCGGTACGACAGGGAAGGAGAGTGCTCTATGGTCAAAAAATGGATGATGGCGGGTCTGACGATGTTGCCTGCCTTGCTGGTTACCCCAAGTTGGGCCGAAGAGGTCGCTCAGGTACAGGCGGCGGTGGCTCCGGTTGCCGCCATGACAATCAACAAGGGTGACAACACCTGGATGCTGCTCTCGGCGGCGCTGGTGATCCTGATGTCGATCCCCGGTCTCGCCCTCTTCTACGGTGGTCTGGTGCGGGCCAAAAACATGCTGAGCGTGCTGATGCAGGTCTTTACCCTGTTCTGCCTCATCTGCGTGCTCTGGGTGATCTACGGCTATTCGCTGGCCTTTACCGAAGGGGGCAATTTCTACGGCTCCTTCAGCAAGGTGCTGCTCAAGGGGGTGACCCCTGACTCCATCGCCGCCACCTTCAGCAAGGGTGTCGGGATCAGCGAGCTGATCTATGTGGTGTTCCAGGGGGCCTTTGCCGCCATCACCTGCGGCCTTATCGTGGGGGCGTTTGCCGAGCGCATCAAGTTTGCTGCCGTGCTGCTCTTCTCGGTGATCTGGTTCACCTTCGCCTATATCCCGCTGGCTCATATGGTGTGGTACTGGGCGGGTCCGGATGCCTATACCAGCGCCGAGGCTGCGGCCACGGCGACCGCCACTGCCGGCTATCTGTTCCAGCATGGTGCGCTGGACTTTGCAGGCGGCACAGTGGTGCACATCAACGCTGCCGTGGCGGGTCTGGTGGGTGCCTATCTGGTGGGCAAGCGTCTGGGCTACGGTCGTGATCCCATGACCCCCCACAGCCTGACCATGACCATGATCGGTGCCTCCCTGCTCTGGTTCGGCTGGTTCGGTTTCAACGCGGGCTCCGCGCTGGAAGCCAACGGTATCGCCGCACTCGCCTTTATCAACACCTGGGTGGCGCCGGCTGCGGCAGCTCTCTCATGGACCTTGGCCGAGTGGGTGATGAAGGGACGTCCCTCCCTGCTGGGTGCGGCATCCGGTGCGGTGTCCGGTCTGGTGGTGATCACCCCGGCAGCCGGTTTCGTCGGTGTGGGCGGTGGTCTGGTGATGGGCCTTATCAGTGGCGTGGCGGGTCTGTGGGGTGTCCACGGTCTCAAGCGCCTGCTGGGGGCCGATGACAGTCTGGACGTGTTTGGCGTACACGGGGTGTGCGGTATTCTCGGCGCCCTGCTGACCGGCGTTTTTGCCAGCCCGGATCTGGGCGGTACCGGGGTGTGGGACTATGTCACCAATCAGGTTGCCGAGGGTTACTCCATCCTGACTCAGGTGAAGATCCAGGCTATCGGGGTCGGTGTTACTCTGCTCTGGTCCGGTGCCGTGGCGGCGATTGCCTTCAAGACGGTCGACATGCTGGTGGGCCTGCGGGTGAACGGCGATGCCGAGCGGGAAGGGCTGGATGTCACCTCCCACGGCGAGAAGGCTTACAGCATGTAATCCCTAACGTCAGACAACAAAAAACCGCCGGGATCGGCGGTTTTTTTATGACTCTAAAGCTGCAAAGCCTGAGTTCACACGCTTAGTTCACGACGGCCACGTTGATGCTGCCATTGCCCTGGGTCATGCGCACGCGAGCACCCGGGGTGAAGGTGGGGCTGGCTTTCTGCACGACCACGATGGCTTCGCCGTTCTCTTTCTTGATCTCCAGCTCGACGCCGTCGACCTGATTCATCTTGTTGCCGATGGCGTTGCCTGCCGCTGCACCGGCGATGGCGCCGCCTGCGGCTGCGATGTCGCGTCCGGTGCCGCCACCAACGGTGCTGCCCAGCAGGCCGCCGACTACGGCGCCGCCAATGGTGCCAATCAGGGAGTTCTCATCGGCCTGTATTTTCACCGGGCGGGTGGAGATGATGGTGCCGTAGCTGACGGTCTGCACCTGTTTGGCGCGGTCTTTGGTGTAAACATCGCCAGAGTAAACGTCACTGTTGGCGCATCCGGTGATGGTGGTTGCTGCCAGCAGGGCAATAAGGGTCATACGCTTCAACATGGTGGGCCTCCTGGGCTGCACGTAATTTGAACAATCCGGTTGATGAGTGAACTTTACTCCAACCCCGTCACACATGAAATCGGCAAAATGTAACCAATTATGCGTTCTGTAACCGGTTTTGTCCTTGAATCGCAGCTGTACCGGAGAGGGTTTTAACCAGCAGCAGACGGTCTTCTCCGGGGCCGAAATAGTCGGCTACTTCTGCCTGCAATGTGTAACCGAGCCGGTAGTAGAGGCGCTGGGCCGGATTGGCCGGATCGACCGTGAGCCGCAGTTCGCTGATCTGCAGCGCCTGCTGGTTGGCCTCCATCTGGCGCATCATTCGCTCGGCCAGACCAAAACCGCGTGCCTCGGGCAGTACCGCCAGCGAGAGTACCCAGCCTTGCGACCGCTCCTGACCAAATCCCCCCAGCACATACCCCACCAGCTGCCCCTCGTATTCGGCCACCAGCAACAACTCGGGCCACAAATCCATCGCCTGACGGAAGAAGAAGGCGGGATAGACATCTTCGCCAAACACCTTGGCATCGATCTGCCAGATGGCGTGCATGTCATTGTGGGTAGCGGTGCGTAGCAGGGGCGGGTTGTGGTGCATCAGGACTCCATCGGCAGCAAACGGATCGGCAACGCCGCTGACCTTGGGGTCAACGGCAAAAAAGGAGTCATAGGGTAGTGGTCATCCCCTGTCGGATGCAAGGGATTGGCGGCTATGGCGGCTATGGCGGCAGGGGGCGGCTCTGGGGCAGTTTGGGCGCTTTGCGCAAGCCGTCGAGCAGATGGCGGAGGGTGAGCCAGGGGTGGCGCAGCAACATGCGCGGGCCGCTCCACTTCATCACCTGCTGGATCTGTTTGCGCATCGCCGGGGCGTAGCAGTGGATGTTGCAATTGGCGCAGGTGGGTTTGTGGCCGTGGCCATAACGGCAGCGACGAAGGCGCTGATGGGCGAAATCCCGCAACTGGCGACAGTGGCGGCAATGGGGATCCTGATGATGGTGCTGGCAGTAGAGGCGGATCATGGCGCTGACCGTCTGCTGCTCGCGCATGAGTCTGGGATGGTCACTCGCCTTTTTGCTGGCTGCGGCGTGTGAGCCCCGGGCTGGGCTGGCATGATGACTTTTCATGGCCGCCATTCTCCTGACCTGCTCGCATGGGATGTTGATACAGGTCAAAAGGGGGGATAAAAAACAGGGCCCGCAGGCCCTGTGTCATCAGATGAGGCTGGTTGCCTGCTCCAGCCAGGCGAGATCCTCGCCCTCGAGCAGCGGGCTCAGGCGGCGGAACACCTCGACATGGTATTCGTTGATCCAGCGGAATTCGGCCGGGCTCAGGAGGCTGCGGTCGATCAGGCGGGTATCGAACGGCACGTAGGTCAGACGCTCGAAGCCCAGCATTGGCAGCTCGCCAACCTGTTCCAGCTCGGTCACCACTACCAGGTTTTCGCAACGGATGCCGAAGCCATCTTCACGGTAGTAGCCCGGCTCGTTGGAGAGCACCATGCCCGGTTGCAGGGCAACCATGCTCCCTTTCGGCGCGATGCGCTGGGGGCCTTCGTGGACACTCAGGAAGTGGCCGACGCCGTGACCGGTGCCATGGTCGTAGTTGTAACCGGCCTGCCACAGCGGCATGCGGGCCAGCACGTCGAGCTGGATACCGGCGGTGCCACGGGGGAAGCGGGCCTGATCCAGCGCGATATGGCCCTGCAGTACCCGGGTAAACATCGCTTTCTGCTCGTCGGTCACCTCACCCACCTTGATGGTGCGGGTGATGTCGGTGGTGCCATCCATATACTGGGCGCCGGAGTCCAGCAGATAGAGGCTGTCCTGACCAAACGCACGCGGGGCGCCATTGGTATGGTGGTAGTGGCACATGGCGGCGTTGGGGCCGAGCGCGGAGATGGTATCGAAGCTCGGCTCGACGTAGTGCTCCTGCTCGCGGCGGAACGCTTCCACCTGATCGGCCAGGGTGCCTTCATCCACCCCCTCGAACTCGCCGGAGGCGACCAGCCGATCCAGCCAGGCGAGGAAGCGGGTCATGGCCACACCATCACGCAGGTGAGCGGCACGCATACCGGTCAGCTCGATTTCGTTCTTGCACGCTTTCGGCAGCATGGTGGGGTCTTGGCCAGCCACCAGAATGGCACCCGCCTCTTCCATGACGAGCTGGGTCCAGGCGTTGGCGCTGTCCGGATCAGCCAGCACCTTCTGCTGATCTTCACCGATGCGCTGCAGCACGTCGCCCAGCTTGTCGATGGGGTAGACGGAGACATCCTGCCCCACGTGTTGGGTAAAGGCGAAGCAGTCAATTTTGTCGGTATCGACGAAGAAATCCATGCTGGTGTTGGCGTAGAGCACCGCAAAGCCCAGCACCACCGGCAGCCGGTCGATATCGCGGCCACGCAGGTTGAGCAGCCAGTTGATGGGCTCGGCCTGGGTCAGCAGCACGGCATCCAGCCCGCGCTTGCGCAGGTCGGCCGCCAGCTGTTCACGTTTGGACTGGCTGGACTGGCCCGCCAGCTCCTCGCTGTAGAGGATGACCGGGCTCTTGGTCGGCTCCGGGCGATCGCTCCAGTTCAGGTCGATGGGGTTCTGCTCGACGCGGATCAGCTCGATACCGCGGTCGGCCAGCACGGCCTTGGCATTCTTGTACCAGGTCAGGCTGTGCAGGCGGGCATCGAAGCCAACCCGGGAGCCTGACGGCAGCTGCTCGGCCAGCCACTGCACATGGGGATTTTCAATGAGGTGGAGGAATTCGAACAGTTCGGCGGGAGTTTGCATCCGCGCCTGCACCGTATAGCGACCATCGACAAAGAGGGCTGCCCGCTGGGCCATGATGATGGCGACGCCGGCAGAGCCGTTGAAACCGGTGATCCAGTCAAGCCGCTCGGCATAGGCGGGGATGTACTCGCCGAGGTGCTCATCATCGTGGGGGACGATAAAGGCGTCCAACTCCTGCATGGCCAGCTCGGCCCTGACTTGGGCGACGCGGGTTTCAATTATCTCGAAATTATTCATGTCGTTAGTGCCAGATGGTTGCTATATGAGTGTTCAGTTTTTATGGCCGCTGGCCAGGATCCGCTTGATCGACTGACCTGCCGCTTCGATATGCTGCCTGAGCAGCACCACCGCCTCGTGCTTGCGCCGGGCGCGGCACAGTTCCAGCAATTGGGCGTGTTCACGCTCCGCCTTGTCCACACCGTCGCTGGCAAAGAGCAGCTCGAAGCGGACATAGCGGTCACAGCTCAGATTGATCTGGGCGATCAGTTCAAGTGCCTGGGGGCGACCGGCTGCCTGATAGAGGGTGGCGTGAAAGCTGTGGTTCAACTCGGCCCAATGTTCAATCTGGGTGCCTGACTCCAGGGCGTGATCAAACTGGGCGAGGATCGCCTCCGCTTGTGCGAAGGTGGCTTCCGTCATCTTGTCGACGGCGTGAAACAGGGTATCGGCTTCCAGCAGTGCTCGCAAATAAAAGAGCTCTTCAATGGCCGAGGCGTCCAGCATGGTGACCACGGCGCCGCGATGGGCTTCGAACTTCACCAGCCCCTGCGCTTCCAGCTGCATCAGGGCTTCGCGCACCGGGATGCGGCTCACGGCCAGCTCTTTGGCAATGGCATCCTGACGCAAGGGGGCGCCAGCGGGGAACTCCCCACGGAGGATCCGGCCACGGAGGTTTTCCATCACCATCTGGGTTCGGGTCTTGTAGGGTGGGGTCATGGTCGGGTCACGATTGGGCGTTACAGAATTGTATATTGTATAAAGTTTGGCTGAATCTAACCTGTCACAACAGGCAAAGGCAAGGTTTTGGCCCCTTTAACGGGGCCGATGGCGGCGTTCGGGGCTCCACAAAAACAAAAATGCCGGTCAGCGTGGCTGACCGGCATGATGTCACTGATACGAAGCGAGCCTGTTACAGCTGCGGGCCTGCCGCAACCAGACGTTTGCCTTCGTCGTTATCGGTGAAGCGCTCGAAGTTCTTGATGAAACGGCCTGCCAGATCGACGGCCTTGGCATCCCACTCGGCCTTGTCGGCGTAAGTGTCGCGCGGGTCGAGGATTGCCGGGTTCACATCGTGCAGCGCGGTCGGGATCTCCAGATTGAAGATTGGCAGCACCTTGGTCTCGGCCTTCTCGATGGAGCCATCCAGGATGGCATCGATGATGGCGCGGGTATCCTTGATGGAGATGCGCTTGCCGGTGCCGTTCCAGCCGGTGTTGACCAGATAGGCCTCTGCACCTGCCGCTTCCATCCGTTTCACCAGCTCCTGACCGTACTTGGTCGGGTGCAGGGAGAGGAAGGCTGCGCCGAAGCAGGAGGAGAAGGTCGGAGTCGGCTCTGTTATGCCGCGCTCGGTACCGGCCAGTTTGGCGGTGAAGCCAGACAGGAAGTGGTACTTGGTCTGCTCCTTGGTCAGTTTGGAGACCGGAGGCAGCACGCCGAAGGCGTCGGCAGTCAGGAAGATCACCTTGGTGGCGTGACCAGCCTTGGAGACCGGCTTGACGATGTTGTCGATGTGATAGATGGGGTAGGAGACGCGGGTGTTCTCGGTCTTGGAGCCATCATCAAAGTCGATGGTGCCATCGGCAGCAACGGTCACGTTCTCCAGCAGCGCATCGCGACGGATGGCGTGGTAGATGTCCGGCTCCGCCTCTTCGGAGAGCTTGATGGTCTTGGCGTAGCAGCCCCCTTCGAAGTTGAACACGCCGTGGTCATCCCAGCCGTGCTCGTCATCGCCGATCAGCTGACGCTTGGGATCGGTGGAGAGGGTGGTCTTGCCGGTGCCGGAGAGGCCGAAGAAGATGGCGACGTCGCCGTCCTGACCCACGTTGGCGGAGCAGTGCATGGAGGCAATGCCGCGCAGGGGCAGGAAGTAGTTCATCATGGAGAACATGCCCTTCTTCATCTCGCCACCGTACCAGGTGCCACCGATGAGCTGCATCTTCTCGGTCATGTTGAAGGCAACGAAGTTCTCGGAGTTGAGACCCTGCTCCTTCCAGTTCGGGTTGGTGCACTTGGCACCGTTCATCACCACGAAGTCAGGCTTGAAGGTTTTCAGCTCTTCATCGCTCGGGCGGATGAACATGTTTTTCACGAAGTGTGCCTGCCAGGCCACCTCGGTGATGATGCGCACGGCCAGGCGGGTATCCGGGTTGGCACCGCAGAAGCCATCGACCACAAACAGGCGCTTGCCGGAGAGCTGTTTGGTGACCAGCCCTTTCAGATGTGACCACACTTCCGGGGTAATGGCTTTGTTATCGTTTTTACCCTGGTCAGACCACCACACAGTATCCTGGGTAGTGGCGTCTTTGACGATATATTTATCTTTCGGGGAGCGGCCGGTGAAGATACCGGTGTTTACGTTGACGGCGCCCAGCTCGGTCACCACACCGCGCTCGAACCCTTCCAGGTCAGGGCGTGTCTCTTCCGCGAAAAGCTGCTCGTAAGAGGGGTTGCGAACGATTTCTTGGCTGTTTTTGATGCCGTACTGGTCCAGTCCTAATTGTTGGGCCAGGGTGGGTTCTGCCACGATTGTCATTGTATTCTCCTGGGTTCAGAGGTTGGTAGGGTTCTATCTGACGGTCATCCTATCACTTAGGTGGTAGAGTTTAGCGATCGCCATCAAACTTTATAAAATAGGGTATTTTTTTGTTATTAAAGTTAAAGGCGGGTTTTGCCCGCCTTTAATTAGTGTAACTGGTTTGCATCATTGCCGGGAGCCCTGCTGAACAGGGTTTCGACATCGATCCCATTAAATTGGTACTGGGCGCCGCAATAATCACAGTGCATGTCGATCTTGCCGAGCTCCTGCACCATCTCCATGACCTCTTCCTTTTCTATCTGCAGCAGGGCCCCTTCGCAGCGCTCGCGGGAGCAGGTGCAGCGGAACTCGACCGCCTGCGGATCGAACACCCGCACCTTGTCCTGATGGTAGAGACGGTAGAGGATCTCTTCTGCCTGCAGGCCGAACAGCTCTTCATCCTTGATGGTGCTGGTGAGCTGGGTCAGGTGATCGAAATCGTTGCTGTGATCCTCGCTCTGGGCGGGCAGCTCCTGCAGCATGATGCCGGCAGCGCGCGGCGCACCTTCGTGATAGCCGGTGCGGATCCACAGCTTGGTGGCTAGCTGTTCTGAGCGGGCAAAGTAGTGCTCCAGGCAGCCCGCCAGAGTATCGGCGTCCAGCGCGATGATGCCCTGATAGCGCTCGCCCTGCTCCGGGGTGATGGTGATGATCAGCTGGCCATTACCAATCAGGCTCTGCAGCTTGCCATCGCTCGGCAGTTCGCTTTCATAGCGGGCCACGCCGCGCAGCTGCTGGTTGTTGTCACCGTTGATCACGGCCAGACGCACCGGGCCATCGCCCTGCAGCTGTACGGTAATGGAGCCTTCAAACTTGAGGGTGGCGGTCAGCAGGCTGGTGGCGACCAGCAGCTCGCCCAGCAGTTTTTGCACCTGCACCGGGTAGTTCTGGGCTTCCACTACGTGGCGGTAGGTGTGATCCAACTGGACCAGCTCGCCACGCACTTCGTACTCTTCAAACAGATAGCGATACAGCAGATCTTGGTTGCTCATCATGTATTCCTGGCTTTTCGGTGAGGTAAATCGGGCGGGCTGGGGTTGATGCCAGCCCGGTATCAAATCGGGGTCGGTCAGTACTGTTTGACCTTGAGCAACTGGCGTCGCTCCTGCTTGTCGGGGCGGCGCTCGGGGCTGGGGGCAAACTGGCTGTTGAAGCGGCGCGCCTCGCTGTTCTCGGCCCGTTTTTTCAGGCTCTCGGCGGTCTCTTCATAGAGCTGCTGGGCCAGCGGAGCCGATTTGCGCTGCTCGCTCAAGGCCAGCACCCGCACTTCGCGTTCGTCCTGCCCCTGCCAGAAGCGGATCAGTGCCCCCACTTCCACCTGTTTGCCCGGTTTGCTGCGCTGACCATTGTAGTGCACCTTGCCCCCGTCGATCTGATCCCGCGCAATGGAGCGGGTCTTGTAGAAACGGGCCGCCCACAACCACTTGTCGAGACGAACCTCGAGGGCACTTTCTGCATGATTGGGCATGAACAGGCTCCATAACGGGGAAAAGAGGTGGTCGATTATACCAGAGCACGGGGTCGGGATAGAAACCGGGTCGCCGCAGCGCGGGGCGCAAACCATGTCAAGGTGATGCAACATATGGGCAGTTTGCTGATTCACAAGGGAAAGCCGCTGCTTTATCGGGTATTCATAGGGGCTGGGAGGGGCCTCCATACCGCGCATATAAAGCTGCCGCCCCGGTTGGGGGCGGCAGCGTTCACATCCGTTGACCATGTCAGAGTCAGAAGTGATCGTGCTGATCCGGCTTCTTCTGGTCGTGGGGGCCTTCGCTGTGGGCGATGGCGGTACGGATGAGGTCAACCCCGGCACGGATAATCAGCACCCCCATGTTGACCAGCTTGACGCAGACCCACATGAAGGTGATGAGCAGGATCAGCTTGAGCACGGTCTGGAAGGCTTCCAGGAAGTTCTGCTCCAACTGGGCGGTCAGGCCGTTGGCGCTGGTCATCAGCCAGGTGTAGACCTCGCGCACGAACGGGATGCGGCTTGGCATCTCCAGTACATCCAGTGCGGCAGGGAGCGCCTGGAAGATGACGATGCTGCCGAACAGGATCAAAATGACACCGATGGCGATGCCGAGGAAAAAGCCGAACTGTCTCATGAAGGGCTCCAGCGTTTGCTGCATGAAATTGAAGATAGCCGCCAATAGTAGGGAGTGCCCTGCTTCATCGCAATCTTCCGTACGCCGTCAGCGCGGCGGGAACGGCAGCGATCCGGCCGCTACCGTTGCCCAACTATCTGATTTCTGGGAGGCTTGTCGCCATTGTGCATAGGGAAAGCAAATTGATGTCGAGAACCCTCTTTTTACTCTTGCTGGCGCTGTTTGCCGCTCTGCCAGCCCTGAGTGCCGAACCGGCTGGCCCAACGGCAGCGGCCTGCGCCATCCGCCATCAGGATCAACTGCTGCTGGTGCAGGATCGCATCTCCTCCCGCTACAGCCTGAGCGGTGGCTATATAGATGGCGGCGAGAGCCCGCAGCAGGCGGCACTGCGCGAACTCTATGAAGAGACCGGCTTGCGGGGGGAGGTGGTGCAGGAGCTGGGTCGCTGGCAGCGGGCGGTTATCTTCGCTTGTCGCACGCTGGAACCGATTGTCGCGCAGCAAGATTCCGATTTTGTCTCGCTGCTGAAGGCCCCCAATCTGGGGGGAGAGATCCTTAACGCCCGGCTGATCGCTATCGACCAGCTCCCCCGCGAGCAGCGCCGTTTCCCGGATCAGCTCGACTGGCTGCAATCCCGACTGGATAAGGTGCCTGAGAGCGAGGTGCACTGGCAGGCCGATTTTGTGGCGCAGGGCAATGCGCTGCATCAGGTCGAGATCCCGCTGATGCTGCGTCTGCAACAGTGGTTGGGGCCCGATGTCTGGTGGCTGTCGGTCAGCAATCTGTTTGGTTCAGGCGGCTTTCAGCTTGCCCTGATACCTTTGCTGCTCCCGCTGCTGGGGTGGCCGCGGCTGCGCCAGCTGCTGTTCGCCATGCTCTGGCTCGGCTTGCTGGTGCAGGCGAGCAAGGAGGGGATCGGCTGGCCGCGCCCCTTCCATCTGCAACCGCTGCTGGCGGCCCAGAGCGCGCAAGGCTTTGGCATGCCGAGCGGCCATACCGCCTCGGCCTTGCTGTTCTGGGGCGCGCTGCTTGGCTGGCTCTGGCCTGCCCGGCGCGGGCTGGCCTATTCGCTGGCCTTGCTGCTGGCGCTGACCACAGGTCTGGCGCGGATCTGGCTCGGGGTACACTTTATCTCGGACGTGGCGGCGGGGTTGCTGATCGGCGCCTTGCTGCTGGCCGCCCGCCCCTGCTGGCGTGCCGACAGGCAGTCGGCAGCTTGGCTGCTGCTGATTGCATCTGCGCTGGCGCTCGGGGGGCTGACCCAATCGGCCCATCTGGCCGGGATCGGCATGGCAGCGCTCGGGCTCTGGGTTGGCGGTTTGCGCTCCCTGACTCGCGGCGGTTATCCCCCCATTGTGACCGGCGTGGTCACCCTGGCGGGGGGCGCGGTGATAGGGGCAGGACTCTGGGCGCTACCGCTGCTGACCAGCAGTTCGCTGGCCATCCTGCTTGGTCAGTTTGTGCTCTTTTTCGGGCTGGGGCTCTGGTTGAGCGCTGGCCTCTGGTGGATACTCTCTTTCTTGAAATGCGACACACGACCCAAGGGCAACGGCTCTGAAAAGGGAACTCTATGAATGTGAAAAAAGTGGATTTGGCCAAGATAACCCTGGGGGTGCTGTTTCTCAGCATCCTGATTATCTCCTGTTTCCTGGTGTTGCAGCCCTTCCTGCCTGCGCTGGTGTGGGCCACCATGATCACCATCGCCACTTGGCCGCTGATGTTGATGGTGCAGCGGCTGTTGTGGGGCAAGCGCACCCTGGCGGCCCTCTTTATGACGCTGGTGTTGCTGCTGATGTTTGTCATCCCGCTCTTTATGACGCTGGCCAATGTGGCGGAGAAGGCGCCCATGCTGATAGAGCTGGGTACCCATATCAGCCAGTCACCGCCGCCGGAGCTGCTCTGGCTGCAACAAATTCCGCTGGTGGGCGACAAGCTCTATGACTTCTGGCAGCAAATTCTGGCGAGCGGTGGTCAGGTGCTGTTTGCCAAGCTGGCCCCCTATTTCGGCCAGACCGCCCGCTGGCTGGCGTCTCAGGCCGGTAATCTGGGGCTGCTGTTCGTCCACTTCCTGCTGACCGTCGGTATCTGCGGGGTGCTCTATCACTCCGGTGAAGTGGTGGCGACCGGCATTCGCCGCTTTGCCCACCGGCTGGCGGGTCAGCGTGGCGACAACGCCACTGTGCTCGCTTCACAGGCGATCCGCGCCGTGGCCATGGGGGTGGTGGTGACCGCGCTGGTGCAATCCTCGGTGGCCGGTGTCGGCCTGCTGATTGCCGGTATCCCCTACGCCATGGTGCTGGTGGTGGTGATGTTCCTGTTGATCGTCGCCCAGATCGGCCCCTTCCCGGTGCTGCTGGCCTGTATCGGCTACCTCTACTGGAGCGGCGACACCACTTGGGGCACCTTCCTGCTGGTGTGGTCACTGATTGCGGGCACCATGGACAACTTCCTGCGCCCCTTCCTGATCAAGCGGGGCGCCGACCTGCCGCTGATCCTGATTCTGGTGGGGGTAATCGGTGGCTTGCTGACCATGGGGATCATCGGTCTCTTTATCGGCCCGGTCGTGTTGGCGGTGGGCTACACCCTGCTGGATGCCTGGATCAAGGAAGATGACCAACCGGCGACAGCCGCAGTGGAAGCGCCCAAGGCCCAATAACGATTCATTAAAAAGACGATTCGGTAACAAGACGATTCAGCCATCCATCGCTGATACCAAGAGCCGCCCATAAGGGCGGCTCTGTGCTTTATTACCGTCCCATGTAGGTTCGATTAGCGAAGCGTAATCGGACGATCGAGATGCCGCTGTTCCAGTATTTCCTTGAATCAGCGGCACCTGGCAGAGGGGAAATGAGAGTCGCCGTTATCGCGGGGAATTCGATTTACGCGAACGTCCGATTACGCCTGACGGCTAATCGAACCTACACTCTGTTAAGGTGTGAGTAACGCAATACAGCAGCTCCCGCATACCACCTTAAACACTAAACTCAACGCATGGTAAAAATGCCACGCGTTGCGAATCACTCTTAAACAGTTTGTTATACATTTAGTAGCACTAAAATCAATTTAAACACAATCACAATCGCAGTATAATAGCTATTATTTTTCAAGGCCTTAGTTGGTAAAATGTTAGAAGAGTTCAAAGCTAAACTAATTGAAGACAATATCAGAGATGTATATCAGCGCTATCTCCTAGGGCATGATACATGGTATTTTAGGGAGCATAAACAATCTGCTAACTACGCTCAGGACTATGATGATTTCAAGTTATACATGTCAAAAAAGCTTGAATTACACGTTAATAACATAGCTATCGTAGGGAGCGCTAAGATGGGCTTTAGTTTAAGCCCTACCAAAGACTATCGTGGATTCAATGATGAATCTGATATCGATTTGGTAGTTGTATCTTCACCAATCTTTAAAGCATCGTGGGAAGCCTACCTTGACTTGCACCTTAGGGGATACTTACCCACCTATGCATCGGTCGCTAAGAATATATTCAAGGGCTTCGTGTCTTTAAAAGAAATCGACAATCGTGCAGGTTTCTTTGACACATGGTCAAGAAAAGTAGAACCTTTGAAGAAAGATTTTCAGACGCTCTTTAGTATACCCCATGAGGTAAACTATAGAGTATACGACTCTTGGGAGTCGGTTGAGCGTTACCACCTGTCCGGATTAAAAAAGCTGAAAGAAAAGTTAGAGGAAACAAACGAATGAGAGCCATTGATTTAATTAAAGTAGAGTCAAAAGATATCAAATGGTTGACTGACAACCTTAGTTCTGGGGTTATCACTGTAGATGACTCATATCAGCGAAAATATATTTGGCAGCCTAAAGACCAAATAGCTCTCATTGAAACGGTTTTACTAGGCTACCCAATACCGGAAATTTATTTATGGGCGAATGATACAAACCCCGACACCGGTGAAACGATGTACTCTATTGTTGATGGTCAACAGCGCCTTAAAACTATACAGCGTTTCTTGAATGATGAGTTTAAGTTAACCAGATCAGGAATAGATAATTTAGACGCTGACTATTTAGGGAAGTCTTTCTCTGAGCTTACACCTGAGCGCAAGAGAGAGTTCTGGCGTTATCAGTTTTCGTCTCGTTTTATCAACGAAAGCCTAAGTAAAGATGAAATTGCAAAGCTGTTTTTACGATTAAATAGAACGAGCACAACATTAAACCCACAAGAGTTGAGAAACGCTGAGTTCAACGGTTTGTTTCTTAAGTTGGCAGCCGAGATTGCCCAACATGATTTCTGGTCTGACTACTGCGTGTTTACCAAACCAGACATTCGTAGAATGCAAGACATCCAATTCATTAGTACTTTGCTGATATTCATTCGTATGGGCATAGAACAAGACAACAGTCAACGTTCAATTAACAAAGCTTATGACCAGTACAATGAAAACTACCCTGAAGCAGACGATGATAGAGCGTTGGTTAATGACATATTAGGAGTAATGAACACCCTTATTTCTGGTCGTGAAACGTTAACATCAGTTATCAAGAAGAAAGGCCACTTGTTCTACATATTTGTAATTTCATATCATGTCCTCAATCTTCAAACTATTAGGGCTGTTGACACCACTTTGGTTGCCAACAAGCTAGAAGAGTTCTTTACTATTTATGAGAACAACAACCCCGACAACACTCTTGATTTAGTTGAGGAGTACCGTGATTTGAGTCAAGAGGGTTCGAAGAAGGGCCACAATAGGCAACGTCGATTCGAGATTCTGAAAGAATTTTGTTTCTAAGCTCCTCTCAAAAGGGCGTGTTGTTCACACGCCCTTATGTATAACAGTGATTAGATGGAAGGCGGTATTAATCCGTTAATAGAGCCTTCCATATAACTCCGGTTCGCCATGAGCGATTTAGCTAAAAAATCATTTTAAATCATAGTGTTACAGGCCTTCCTATAGTGCTGAGCTCACTCGAGCAACATCCTCTTTTGGCTCTACTTTTTGCCACCGAGCAAAAATACACTTCTGGGGCGGCAATGAAAAGCACCATCCGGCCTCTTCTTCATAAACAAGTCTGTAGTGTGATCGGGGGCTATATATCAAAAAATCGAAGGAGTGCCGCGCTTTCTCCCACTGGCTCGGCCAGCAATTTGCCGACGGTGAACCCGACCGGGATGGGGACGGACTTGCCACCCTCTGAGGCTGGTCACTGAATCGGGGGCGCTGGCGTGGTTAAATGGTCGGCTCACATCTTGCCGGATATTGCTGTGACCATGCCATCTGACCTTCAGCCGCTGCTTGCTTGGCCCGACTATCTGCAGGCATCCTGGCTGCGCTGCGCCCACCAGACCAGTGCCACCCTCTGGCATCCGCCCCACAGCGCCAAGGGGCAGACCTTGCAGAGCCTGCGCCAGCGCAAGCGGGATCTGCTCACCACCGGCGAGATGGCCCTCGAGGATCTCTACGAATTTATGGAGGGGCGCCCCTGCGCCCTGCTGCTCACCGACGAGAGTGGCTGCCTGCTGGCCCAGACCGGCCACCCCGACACCCTGCGCGAGCTGGCGGCGCTGGGGTTTGGCCCCGGCGCTTTTTTCAGCGAGGGGCGCATCGGCACCAATGCCATCAATCTGGCGGCGCTGGAGGGGGTACCGCTCTGCGTCAGCGGCCCCCAGCACTTCAACCAGACCCTCCACCTGTGGCACAGCTGCGCCAGCCCGGTCTACAACAGCAATGGCCGTCAGGTCGCCATCATCGCCTTGATCTGCAAGGTGGAGGAGGCGAGCGCGGGCGATCTGGCGCTCACCGTCAGTGCCGGGCGCGAGCTGGCTCATCTGCTGCAGATGGAGACCCTGATGCAGGAGTCCCAGCACCACTTGAGCGAGCTTTACGCCCTGCTCGATGGTATGGATGACGGCGTGCTGGCCTGGGACCCGCAGGGTCGGCTGCGCTACCTCAACGCGCTGGCGGCACACCGGCTGCGGCTCGATCCGGCGCTCTGTCTTGGCCAGCCGCTGGAGCAGCACCTGTTGCTGCCCCAGCGGTTGCAGCTGGCCATCAAGGGGCAGACGCCACTGAGTCATGTGGAGGTGACGCTGGAGCGACTCGGCGCTCAGGAGGGGGAGTTTATCAATGCGCTGGTGAGCCTCAAGCCGCTGCCGGGGCCGGAGGGGGTCAGCTTTATCGCCCTGCTGCACCCGGTCGATCGGCTGCGGGCCATTCATCAGCTGCGCCAAACGGTGCCCGAGCTGTCGGCGCTGGTGGGGGAATCGAGCGCCATGCGCAAGCTGCTGCGCTACGCCCGGCAGGCGGCCCAGAGTCAGGGGCCGATCCTGCTGCGCGGCGAGGAGGAGGTGGGCAAGGCCCAGCTGGCGGAGGCGATCCACTTTGGCAGCGAGCGGGCCGCCGGGCCGCTCATTACCCTCAACTGCAAGGCGCTGCCGAGCGAGCGGATGGCGCTGGAGCTGATGGGTTCCGACGAGGCGGGGCAGGAGCGGGCGGGCAAGTTCGAGCTGGCCCACGGTGGCACGCTCGTGCTGGAGCAGGTGGAGTGCCTCTCTGCCCCGATGCAGGCGGCGCTGCTGCAACTGCTCAAGACCGGCCGCATCCAGCGCTTCGATTCGGCCCGCATCCTGCCGCTCAAGGTGCGGATCATTGCCACCAGCAGCGCCGCGCTGGAGCAGCTGGTACAGGAGGGGCTGTTTGGCCGCCAGCTGCTCTATGCCTTGCAGGCGTGCGAGCTGTGGCTGCCGGGGCTGCGGGAGCGCGCGGCCGATCTGCCGGGCCTTATCAGCCAGCAGCTAGGGGCGCAGGGGCGCGAACCGGTGCGCCAGTTCAGTCCGGCGGCCCTCGATTGTCTGCTCGCCTATCCCTGGCCCGGCAATCTGGGGGAGCTGCGCAGCGCCGTCGAGCATGCGCTGCTTCATGCCGGTCAGGGGCCGCTCCCGCCCGAGGCGCTGCCCGCCGCCATTCGCCACGGCTATCAGCGGGTGGCAGACGAGGTGGTGGGGCAACCGCTGCTCACGCTGGCGGAGTTGGAGCGGCAAGCCATTTTGCGCTGCGCTTATGCCTGCAAGGGGCAGGTGAGCCAGATGGCCCAGCATCTGGGTATCAGCCGCACCACCCTCTGGCGGCGGCTCAAACTGCTCGAGATCGATCCCGCTGACTATCACGGCTGACGCCGGCCCGACCGTTCGCCAACAGGCCCGCTGAAAACGAAAAGGCCCCGCAGATGCGGGGCCGTTTTTATATGGCAGGTCAGTGGTGGCGTGGTTACAGCCCCAGCTGGTGGGCGGTGACGATGGCCGCCAGCACATCCTCGGCAGTGACCTTGAACGGCATGTTGTGGATGGTCTCGCCCTCGGCGGTAGAGGCTTTGGCCACCTCCATCAGGCGCGCCATATCCAGCTCCTTGACCCCCATCATATGCAGGTTGGTCGGCAGGCCCACCGAGCGGCAGAAGCCCAGCACGGTTTCGATCTCCGCCATCGGCGCGTTCTCCAGCACCAGCTGTACCAGGGTACCAAACGCCACTTTTTCACCGTGGTAGAGGTGGTGACACTCGGCGAGCTGGGTCAGGCCGTTGTGGATGGCGTGGGCGGCGGCCAGACCGCTGCTCTCGAAGCCGATACCGCTCAGATAGGTGTTGGCCTCGATGATGTTCTCCACCGCTTTGGTGCAGAGCCCCTGTTCCACCGCCAGCTTGGCCTTGTAGCCGTCGGCCAGCAGGGTCTTGTAGCAGAGCTCGGCGATGGCCTGCGCCGCCAGCGTGGAGGCGCCACCGGCCATGGTCTGGCAACCGGAGACCTTGTTGGCGCGCGCCTCGAAATAGGTGGAGAGCGCATCCCCCATGCCGGAGACCAAGAGCCGCACCGGTGCGCGGGAGACCACGCCGGTATCCATGATGACCATATTGGGGTTGGTCGGGATCATCAGGTATTCGCTGAACTGCCCTTCTGGGGTGTAGATGACCGCCAGCGCGCTGGTGGGGGCATCGGTTGAGGCGATGGTGGGCACTATGACCACCGGCACCTTCTGGTAGAAGGCGACCGACTTGGCGGTATCCAGCGTTTTGCCGCCGCCGATGCCGATGATGACGTCAAACGGCGTCTGGTTGCAGCGGGCCAGCAGGCGGTCGATCTCGGGGCGGGAGCACTCGCCGTTGAAGCAGTCGAACTCCGGCTTGATGCCGGCGCCGTGGAAGCTGGTAGCCACGGTATCGCCAACCAGCTTGGTGACGAAGGCGTCGGCCAGGATCAGCGGCTTGCTGCCGAGCGCCTTGACGTAGTTGCCGATATTGGCGAGGGCCCCGTTGCCTTGTACGTATTTGCTGGGGCTGATGATAATGCGGTCCATATTCTATCCCTCTCTCTTTATGAATTAAGAATCGGGGCGAAGGGGCGGCTGTGCCGGGGACTCCTTCGTCTTTACTTGCACAACAGTGGTGCAGCACAGGCTCAGCGAGCGAGTGCAGCCCTTGAAACAGTGGCGTCAGTCGCCGAAGCGATCAAAGGCCAGCTGCTGGAAGCAGGCCAGGGCGGCGGTGGCATCCTCGCCGCGCGCCAGCAGGGTGAGCTGGTCGCCCTGACGCACGTTGAGCATGGCGAGCCGGGTCAGGCTACGGGGATTGGCCTCTTTGTCCCCCTTTTGCAGCTTGAGTTCGGCGGCAAAGGGCTTGAGGGCAGCCACCAGTCGGGCTGCGGGGCGCACATGCAGGCCGTGGGGGTTATCCACCACCACCTCGCAGCGCAGCCAGCCGTCATCGGCAACGGGGGCCGTCTCGGTGGCGGTCTGCGCCGCGCTGGCTGGCAGCATCGCCTGTTTTGGGCCAAGGGCACCGAGCGCCTCGGCGGCTACCTCGTCCAGCGTCAGGCCGGAACCGGCCGCCACCACTGCGGCCAGAGTGCCTTCGACCAGCGGGGCGGGGCAGAGCCGCACCCTCGCGCTCAGCTCAGGGGGCAGCAGTTCGAGGGCGGTCTCGGCGCTCAGCAGAGCGCTGCCCAAGTCCATCAGCACCAGCACGCCGCTGCCGTCATCCGCCTCTTCAATCGCACTCATCACCGCGATGGCATCGGTGCCGATGGGGTGGTCGGGGTCATCGACCCCGGCCGCCAGCAGCAATCGGGCCGGGCTGCCGAGCTGGTCGGCCAGCGCTTTCAAGCCGGCCGCCAGCATGGCGCTGTGAGAGACAACTACGATTCCGATCATGTCACAACCTCGCTCTGTCACGCAGGGCAGTCAGCAGCAGTAGGGTCGAGGTGGCCCCGGCATCCTGATGGCCGATGCTACGCTCGCCAAGATAGCTGGCGCGCCCCTTGCGGGCCTGCATCTGGATGGTGGCCTCGGTACCGGCTGCGGCGGCCGCTACTGCCTTGTCCAGCGCTTCGTTGAGCGACAACTCTTGCTGCTGCGCCTGTTGCAGGGCGGCCAGTGCCGGCCACCAGGCGTCGCACATGGTCTTGTCGCCGGGCTCGGCACGGCCGCGAGAGACGATCCCCTCGACCCCGTCACTCAGCATTTTGCACAGCTGGCTGAGGCTCAGGCTCTGGCAGGCGTCGCTGCTGGCCGCGGCCCGGATAAAGAAGGTGCCGTAGAGCGGGCCGCTGGCGCCACCGACCGAGGAGAGCAAGGTCATGCCGGTGGTTTTCAGCACCTGACCGATATCCTTGTCCGCCACCGCAGGCAGTTTCTCGGCCACTTTGGCAAAGCCGCGCTGCATGTTGAGGCCGTGGTCGCCGTCGCCGATGTCGGTATCCAGCGCGGTGAGGTAGTCACGCTGCTCGGTAAAGATGTGTTCGCAGTCGAGCAGCCAGTTGACGATGTGATGCTTGCTTAACATGGGGTCTCCTTAGCAGCCGCGACGCAGGGCGGGGGTGTGAACGGGGGCATCCCACAGGGTCATCAGCTCATCATCCACCTTGAGCAGGGTGATGGAGATGCCGGTCATGTCGAGGGAGGTGCAGTAGGGGCCAATCAGGTTGCGCACCAGATGGATGCCCGCCTCCTCGCACAGGGTCGCGAGGCGACCATAGACACCGTAGAGCTCTGAAATCGGGGTGCCGCCGAGGCTGTTGACCAGCGCGATGACCCGATCACCCTTGTTGAGAGGTTCGATAAAGGTGTGCTCTTCCTGCCAACTGCCGCTGGTGCGATCCCAGTGGCGCAGGGTGCGACCATAGGGGGTGTTGTCAGCAAGCTCGCTGAACATGTCGTCCACCAGGGTATTGAGGTCGGTGAAGGGGCGGCGCTCGATGCCCGGCTCGCCGTGGATACCGACGCCGAACTCCATCTCGTTGTCCGCCAGGGTGAAGGAGGGCTTGCCAGCGGCAGGCACGGTGCAGGCATGCATGGCCACGCCTATGGTGCGGCTCTGGTTGTTGATGCGGCGGGCCAGCGCCTCGCAACGCGCCAGATCGTAGCCCGCCTCGGCGGCGGCACCGACCAGCTTCTCGCACAGCACTGTCGTGGCAACCCCACGGCGGCCGGCGGTGTAGAGGCTGTCTTTGACCGCCACGTCGTCATCGATCAGGGCGAAGCCCACTTTTACACCATCGCCGTGCAGCAGCTCGACCGCGGTCTCGAAGTTGAGTACGTCGCCGGTGTAGTTCTTCACCAGAAACAGCACGCCCGCGCCGCCATCAACGGCCTGACCGCACTCGTACATCTGATCCGGGGTCGGAGAGGTAAAGATCTCGCCGGGGCAGGCGCCATCCAGCATCCCTTTGCCCACCAGCCCGCCATGCATCGGCTCGTGGCCGCTGCCACCGCCGGAGACCAGCGCCACCTTGCCCATCACGGGGGAGTCGGCGCGAGTGATGTAGTGGGGTTCGATACGTACCTTGAGCTCGGGGTGGGCGGCCGCCATCCCCATCAGTTGTTCACGGACCACGGCATCGACGGCATTGATCAGTTTCTTCATAGCTCACTCCTTGGCTTGCCACCGCACGGGTGGACAAATGGTTGATGGAGCCAGTCTAACGACAGAAAGAGGGATAAAAATGACGGCCTGTTTGGTTCGGATTTGAAACAGCAGAAGGGGATTCGGTGTTTCAATCTGAAACGGCGCAGGGCAAGCGGGCGGGAAACTGTTAGCTGACTCACAGCCATGAAAAAGGGCCCCGCAGGGCCCTTGGCTATAACCGGAATATGTGGACGGGTTAGATTGCCCAGCCACCGGCGTAGAAGATCACCAGCGCCAGGGCGATGATGACGGTGCCGACGTTCAGCTTCTTCCACTCGGCAGCGAAGATGCGGCCAACGACCAGCGCCACGAAGCCCAGCATGATGCCGGTCACGATGTTGCAGGTCAGCACGATAAAGACGGCGCACAGCATGCCGGAGAGGGCATCGACCGAGTCGCTGAAGTCCAGCTTGGTGACGTTGCCCAGCATCAGCAGACCGACATACATCAGCGCCGGTGCGGTGGCGTAAGCCGGTACCAGATAGCTCAGCGGGGAGAGGAAGATCATCAGCAGGAACAGCACGCCGACCAGCGCGGCGGTCAGACCGGTCTTGCCACCGGCCGCGGTGCCTGCGGCGGATTCGATGTAGACGGCAGCCGGAGCACCACCAACGGCACCTGCCACCATGCTGCTGACGGAGTCGGCAGTCAGGGCCTTGCCGCCGCTGATGATGTGGCCACGCTCGTTGATAAGGCCAGCCTGACCGGCCACGGCACGGATGGTGCCGGTGGCGTCAAAAACGGCGGTCATCACCAGCGCCAGTACGGTCGGAATGACTACCGGATTGAGGGCGCCCAGCAGATCCATGCTGCCAACCAGTGAGCCTTTCTCACCGGTCAGGCTCGGCATGGCGAAGAAGCCCTGCCAGGTTACTTTCGGGTCGAAGATAAGGCCGAGGATGGAGATGGCGATAATCACCATCAGGATGCCGCCCGGCACCTTGCGACGCTCCAGACCGAAGATGGCGGCCAGACCCAGCACCGTCATGATCACCGGGAAGGCGGTGACCTCACCGAGCTGCACCGGCAGACCGGCCCCTTCGTTCTTGATCACCATGCCAACGCCGTTGGTGGCGATCAGCAGCAGGAACAGACCGATACCGATGCCGGTGCCGTGAGCGATGCCGGAGGGGAGGTTATCCAGGATCCACTGGCGCACGCCAGTGACGCTGATCAGGGTAAACAGCACACCCATCAGGAAGATGGCGCCCAGCGCGACCGGAATGCTCAGTCCCTGACCCAGCACCAGACTGAAGGCGGTAAAGGCGGTGAGGGAAATCGCGCAACCGATAGCCATCGGCAGCTTGGCCCACAGACCCATCAGCAGGGAGCCGAAGGCGGCGATCAAACATGTGGCCACAAACACCGGGCCCTGCTCAAAGCCGGCAGCACCCAGCATGTTCGGCACCACTATGATGCTGTAGACCATCGCCAGGAAGGTGGTCAGCCCCGCGACCAGCTCCTGGCGCACGCTGCTGCCGCGCGCAGAAATGGAAAAATAAGAGTCCAGAAAGCCGCCAGTCCCTGTTTGGGCGGCCATATCTTGCTTTGCCATAACTAATCCTGAAAGTGTGAAGGAAATCGTTTGCGTTGGTGGCGCGCAAAATAGCAAGAATTCGCGGCAAATACAGCGGATAACCTGACTTTTTCGTCACTATTTTACATTTTGAGTCCATTCGGAGCTCATTCTAAGACTCAAGCGGTGAGAGCGTGTAAGGGAGGGATCAAGCGGTCGGGGGAGGGGAGATCAGTGAGGAAAAAAGCGGGGAACAACAAAAAACCCGCCGAAGCGGGTTTTTTTAAATTCTTGCAGAGCTGTCAGCAGTTGGCATAAGCCATCAGCAGCATGCTCCGGCTTGAATTACAGACCAACTACGTTGGCAGCAGCCGGGCCTTTTTGGCCTTGCTCGATGGTGAACTCAACGCGCTGACCTTCGTCCAGGGTTTTGAAGCTGGTGGACTGGATAGCGGAGAAGTGTACGAACACGTCTTTGCTGCCGTCAGCCGGGGAGATGAAACCAAAACCTTTCTCAGCGTTGAAGAACTTAACGGTACCAGTCATTTTGTTAGACATAATAATTTCCTTAAATAGTGTTGAATGCCACCTAAGTGGCAATTTTTGATTTTTCGTCAGCAATACGTATGGGGAGCACTAAAGAAGGAGAATTATTTGATAAGAATTATCCGAGGATAACGCTTATGCTAATCACTGCTTTACTAAAATGACTGCCTAACATAATCAGGTCTGAACTGCCGAACCATCGAGAAAGATTAAAACACGCTCTCATTTTTAAAGCAAACTTTATCTCGATATTAATGTTTTGTAACAGCCAAAAATATCATTTTTTATAGTAAACATGATGCATTTCAACGGCATAGAAAAATCAGTGCAGACTCATATCACCCTGTTGCAAGCCGGATTCAGCTTTTTTGTCCTGACTATGTAGCCAGTTCTGGCAAAAAATATGAGAAAAAATGAAAAGCTGGCGATAGATGGGATTGTCAGTTGGCGTTCTCTCTAACTCACAATGTAAATCACTTCTTTGCTGCTGCGATTAGCTTCTGAGCGGCAAATCAATGGCGGCGCCAAATCTGGCTCATCGAGCATCGCCCAGACATGCAAACGCCCGCAGGCACAAGTGCCAGCGGGCGTTTTGCAAGAGGGGATCAGCGCTTGCTGCGAAACTTGTTGCTGACCGAATCAATCCAGCTGAAGGTTTCCGGCAGTACCTGGTTCTTGGCGCGCTCTTTGGCTTTCTCGCGAGCCAGCTTGGAGGCTGCCTTGGCCGCTTCGGCGCGGTCGGCCACAATTTTCAGGCGACCCTCTTCGCGGATCTTGTTCCGCTCTCCGTTGGTCAGCTGGTGGTCTGCATTGGCTTGTGCTTTTTGCAATAACAAGGCTATCTCGGCTTTTTCGGCCTCGGTGAGATCTTTCATTTCCAGCTTTTTCACGGCGCGCTCCTGCGGCAGGGTGGTTAGACACCCTAACACAGTTGTGCCGATCACTTCTTATGCAATCGGCTTTCCGGCAGTAAAAATGCGGGTTTGTGCCAACTTTCCGTTATTTCGCTGCCACTTTCCCGCCTGTTTGCCACATTTCAATTTATGGCGAGCGGCGAGGGCAGCTCTTGCTCCTCCGGCTCGACGTGGATAAGCACGATGGCGTGGGGCAGCTGCGCCATGATGGCGTGTTCGATGCGATCACAGATATCGTGGGCTTCGCCGATGCTCATCTCCGGGGGCAGGGTGAGGTGGAAGTCGATATGGCGGCGGCGTCCGGCACGACGGCTGCGCAGATCGTGGAAACCGCTGGCGGCAGGGCAGCATTCGGTGATGATGCGGCTGGTCATCGCCAGCTCTTCCGGGCTCATGCTCTGGTCGATCAGCGGCTGGAAGGCCTCGTTGAGCATGCTGATGGCCTCTCTGACAATAAAGATGGCGACCGCAATGGCGACCAGCGGGTCGAGGATGGCGAGTGAATGGCCGAACAGACCGGCCAGCCAGATCCCGCCAAGACCGACGGCGACACCGGCTGAAGTGAGCACATCCGCCTTGAGATGGAGCGCATCGGCCGCCAATGCAACTGACTCTTCTTCCCGGGCCACCTTGTAGAGGTAGGCTGAGACGCCGCTGTTGACCAGCGCCGAGATCACCATCACCAGCACGCCCCAGCCAATGCTTTCAATCGGGCTGGGGGTGATTAGCTTGTCGACAGCTTCGAAGATGATCCAGCCTGCGGCCAGCAAGATAAGCAGTGCTTCGATGACACCGGAGACATTTTCAATCTTGTCGTGACCATAGGGGTGGCTCTCATCGGGCGGGAGATCGGACTTTTTCACCGCGAACAGGGCGATCAGGGCCGCCACCAGATCCATGGCGGAGTGGATCGCCTCCGAGATGATACTGACCGAGCCGCTGGCGAACCCGGCTACCATTTTCATGATGATCAGACTGATATTGGAGCAGACCGACACCATGGCGGCTCTGGTTTTTCTGTTCATGTACAGCTTCCTGAATAAAAACGGATATTTCGGTGCGGCGCGCATTATATCCGGCTGACCGGAAATAACCTATTCGGTGTTGTAACCTGATGTTTCTGATGATATTGCGAATGCTTATTAAAATGGTGACCTCTTGCGCAGCAATAAATAATGAGAGGGATTTATATTTATCCGTGAAAATATCTAGGTAACGATGACTTAATATAAGCGTGACAACATTTAATAATGCGAATTACTCTTTTTTGGTCTTTCCTGTCGAGGTCGTTTGGCCTCCCCGCTCAAGGGGCTGCGCGCGGCATTTTTTGGACGAGAATGAGGCTGGATCCGGATGCCGCTGGAGGGTATGCTGGGTCTGGTGATGGTCTTGCACCATCCCACCAAGCGTACTGAAGTTGATGATTCGGATGGCATGCTGGCTCCCATGAGGAACCAACTGTCTGGGTAACATTTTTGGAGTTTGATGATGAGTAACAAAGAACATCACAACGGCAAAGATGCCAAGAAAAAACCGCAGATGTCACTGAAAGAGAAACGCGAAGCCAAACGTCAGAAAGCAGAACTGAAAAACGGCAGCGCAATGAAGTAACGCTCCCCTACTGCTGTTCCTTCGGAGCCAGTACAAAGCCAGCCCTTACCGGCTGGCTTTTATGTTTGTGGCTCACGGTGTGGCGCCGTAAGCCGCGAAAATCTGGTGATAACGACCATCCTGACGCATCGCCTCAAGGCGCTTATCAAACAGATTGCGGGCATCGGCCGCTCGGAAGGCAAAATGATAGACAGTGGGCGGGAAGAGGTCTGCTTGCCTGACCTGATTGCGCTCGTAGTGCTCGCCTGCCTGGGCGGTGGCAATCAGCTGATCGAGGTAGTAGTAGAACACCCGCTCCTCCAGTACGACTGCATCCACCCGGCCGCGCATCAGCTGATGTACCTGCACCTGCTGCTTGGCTACCTCCTCATAGTGGGGATTCTGGTTGGCCATGGTGGCGAACGCGCCCCCCAGAATGATCCTTGCCCGTTGAAAGGCGGTGACCCGTTTTGAATGCAGGTCGTCCAGAGTACTGATGTGGGCGCTGCGCAGGGTGAAGATCCGGTTATGGAAGGTGATAACGGGCTGGGTCAGAACGTGAGGATCAACCATACCGGGTCTGACGTTGATGATGGCATCCAGCTTTCCTGACTCGAACAGGCGGAAGGTACGCTCCAGCGGCAGAAATTCAAAGCTGGGCTCATAGCCGCTGCCAGCGAACGCCTCTTTCAGCAGATCCAGCTCAATGCCACGCTGATTACTTTCGATGACATAAGGGGGGATGGCAAAGCTGACCCCGACCTTGAGTGGCGTTGCCTGCAACTGGCCGGAGAGCATGCTGGTCAGCATTAGCAATAAAGGGGTGAGCAGTTTCATTGCACTTTTCACAAAGCGCTCCTGTGGAGGATATCTATCACTGTAAGGGAGGCAACCAAAAAGCGTTATATCCCTTTCGGGCTGAGAGGTTCAGCCTGAGTGCATAAAAAAAGACCCTGAGTTATCAGGGCCTTTTCAATATTCTGTTCTTAGAAGGGGATATCGTCGTCGAAATCCATCGGCGGCTCGTTATATACCGGCGGCGCAGATTGCGGCTGCTGTGCAGGACGGCCATAACCGCCTTGCGGCTGCATATTCTGCTGCGGAGCTGGCGCCGGGCGCTGCTGATTCATCGGCTGCTGGGCAGGCATGCTCTGCTGCGGCTGACCCCAGTTACCCTGGGATTGGCCACCCATGTTCTGGCCCATACCCTGACCGCCTTGCGGACGACCACCCAGCATCTGCATCACGCCAGTAAAGCTGTCGACCAGCACTTCAGTGGTGTAGCGCTCCTGGCCGCTCTGATCCTGCCATTTGCGGGTTTGCAGTTTGCCTTCCACATAGACTTGGGAGCCCTTCTTCAGGTACTCGCCAGCCACTTCGGCCAACTTGCCCATGAAGACGACGCGATGCCACTCGGTGCGCTCTTTCTGCTCACCGGTCTGCTTGTCGCGCCAGGTTTCGGAGGTAGCCAGAGTAATGTTGGTCACAGCACCGCCACTCGGCATGTAGCGTACTTCCGGGTCTTGCCCGAGGTTACCGATCAGAATGACTTTATTGATGCCTCGACTGGCCATAATCTCTCTTCCACCTTATTTACCGGCCAGGTCGAAACCTGGTCCAACACGACTAGATACCTGATTAGTTGCTGTGTGCGGGGCGCAATGTCCCGCAGACGCATGTGACGGTCATAGTAACAGTTGCGAAGCGGATTGGCAGCATCCTTAACCTGCTTGATGTGCCAAAGGCAACTGTTGGCTCCTGCTGCAGTGATGGTCGGGTTGCAGCTGTTTCCGGCGCGTCCGGCATCACATTTCTGCCATATATTCCTGTTATGCTGGCTGATTGGCGAATTGTAATCGGTTTTTAAATCGACTAAAAACATATGGTTACGATACTTATGAGATCCATTCTCATACTTTTTTAATATTGTGCTCCCATACCTCCTTGGTAGACTCAGTCGGCCAGATTAGGTGGTTTACAGGTTCAAGGAAGAGCACACAATGAAAGCCGCATGCCCGATCGCACTGGTCACTGAAAATAATGTGCAGGCCAGCACATTTGCTGCATACCTCATCTCTCATTTGAGCCGTCCCGTCCAGCTAATCCACGAGATTAATCAGCTAGATAACCAGTGTGACGGCACGCTGTTTCTCATCGATCTCGACTATATCCGCTCTGGCCAGTCACTGGGCTGGAACCGGGCGATCTCCGAACGCTTTGGCATGGCGACCACTGTGCTGCTCAATGCTCCCACTGCGACGGATCGCGACCTGCTGCTGATGTGGCCGCAGATCTGTGGTCTGTTTTTCCGTCAGGATCCGCTCGACAGACTGGTTGCCGGGTTGCAGAAAATCCTGTTGGGCGAGTACTGGATGCCGCGCCACCTGCTGTGCGAGCTGGTCGAATACTATCGCCAGGGCAATAGCTATCTGCTGCGTAACGACACTCTGCTGACCGCCAGAGAGCAGGAGATCATCCGTTATCTGATGACGGGCGCCTCCAATGTCGAGATCGCCGACAGCCTGTTTGTCAGCGAGCACACCGTCAAATCCCACCTCTATAACGTCTTTAAAAAGCTGAATGTGAAGAACCGGATCCAGGCGGTGAGCTGGGCCAAAGAATATCTCGATACTCCGGACTCCCACTGATGAAAGCGCTCTCTGTGGCGTGTTGCCTCGCGCTGCTCTGGGGCTGCACGACCGTTGTAGCGGCCGAGGCCGAGGCACCGCTGGAGTCGGTACAGCCGGAGCAGGAGAGTGATCGGCTGGATGTGGATGGTCTGGTGCTGGATCGCACTTTTACCCGCTTCGGTCAGGGCTTTTATAACGAATTTACCCGGTTGCGCAGTGATGAAGACCCGGATGCCAGAGAAAATCTGACGATTCATGAGCGCCCGACAGCCCGCTGGGGCAGCCTGATCTGGATCACCCATAACCGGAAGGTGATTTTTAAAACCGCGCTCTCTCCCGGCCGCAATCAGCAGGAGCAGAGCGCCAAACTGGCTTGGTCACAGGTCAGGCAGACACTCGAACAGCAGAAGATCGCGACCCTGTTCATGGATACCTTCGATTTGGAACATGATGAACTATAAGGATATTTCTCATGCGTGCCCGGTTATGGCTAGTTGCTGCACTGATAGCGCCAACGCTCCATGCGTCGGAGCTTGTCTATCGCCCCGTCAACCCCAGCTTTGGGGGGAACCCTCTCAACAGCAGTCATCTGCTTGGCACCGCCAATGCGCAGAATGATTACAAGGATCCCGCCAGTGGCAGCGGTAGCAGCGGCACCTCGGCGCTGGATCGCCTGACCTCCAACCTGCAATCCCGCCTGATCAGCCAGCTGTTGGCCGATATCGGCAAGGATGGCAGCCAGAGCGGCAGTCTGGTGACCGATGATTTTGCCATCAATGTGGTGGATGAAGATGGCACTCTGGTGGTTTCGATCACCGACCGGGTGACCAACCAGACCACCATGATCGAAGTGAATGGCCTGATTGCCGACTGAGGGCGCGATGAAACGACAACTGTTATTGATAGTGCCCCTGCTTGCGCTGGCTGGCTGTGCGACCCATATCGGCTCGCCCGTTGCCGATGAGAAGGCAACCCTGATGCCGCGATCCGTCTCTTACAAGGAGCTGATCAGTCTGCCCAAGCCAAAAGGGAAAATTGTCGCGGCCGTCTACGATTTTCGCGATCAGACCGGTCAGTACCTGCCAGCACCAGCCTCCAACTTCTCCACGGCGGTCACCCAGGGCGGGGTCGCCATGCTGAGCACGGCCTTGTGGGATTCCCAATGGTTTGTGCCGCTGGAGCGGGAAGGGCTGCAGAACCTGCTGACCGAGCGCAAGATTGTGCGGGCGGCCCAGAACAAGCCCAATGTTCCCGGCAACAATGCCAATCAACTGCCCTCGCTGGTCGCCGCCAACATCCTGATCGAGGGGGGGATCGTCGCCTATGACAGTAATGTGCGAACCGGCGGGGCGGGGGCCAAGTATTTTGGCATCGGCGCCAGCGGGGAGTATCGGGTCGATCAGGTGACGGTCAATCTGCGTGCCGTCGATATCCGTTCAGGCCGGATCCTGAACAGTGTCACCACCTCCAAGACCGTATTGTCGCAACAGGTGCAGGCCGGGGTATTCCGCTTCGTCGAGTACAAGCGCCTGCTGGAGGCCGAGGCCGGTTTCAGCACCAATGAGCCGGTACAGATGTGTGTCATGTCGGCTATCGAGTCCGGGGTGATCCGGCTAATAGCCAATGGCGTGCGGGACAATCTGTGGCAACTGGCTGACCAGCGGGATATCGACAATCCGATCCTGCAGGAGTACCTGCAAGACAATGCCCCGCTGCTTTGAGTTTTCCCGCTCGCGCAATGCCCTCCCTGGTGGAGGGCATTTTTTTTGGCCTCCATCGAATACGAATTAAGACTTTCTGCTCAGCGACAGGGCGGCGCTTTTCATCCTCGAATCAGCGGAGTGCCTGATAGGCCGCCTTTGGTCTGACAGGGATACTGTGGGCGTTTTCCAACAAGGCGATGGCGCGATGAAACACCTGTTGAGTGCTCTCTTTTTTCTGCTGATATCGGGCGCCCCGCAACTCGCCGCAGAGCCTGCCGTCTTCGACGAGCTGGCGATGGCAAGCGAGCTGGATTCCGGTCTGCAGAACGATGGGAATCAGGCGCTGTTGTGGCAACTCGGTAGCGAGCAGCAACTGCACCTCACCCAGCAAGGGGAGCTGAATCAGGCGCGTCTGCTGCAACAGGGTTGGGCCAATGAGTTGGCGCTCTCCCAGGTGGGAGATGAGAACTGGGTCAATGGTGCGCAACTGGGCGAGGGCAATAGCGCCGAGCTCTATCAGGCGGGCATCAATAACCGGATTTGGCTGCTGCAACAAGGCAGCGGCAATGAAGCCTGGATCAGTCAGCAAGGGGCAGACAATCAGGCCCGGGCGATCCAGCTGGGTGATGGCAATCAGGCCAGCATCGAGCAAAACGGGTATGGATTGGCGGCAACCGTTATTCAGACGGGAGCCAATCAGCAAGTAAATGTCGTTCAAACCAACTGAGCCTAGGCTCAACCATTAGCACGAGAGGGAAATCATGTTTAAACGTACCATCATTGCCTCGGCAGTTCTTCTGGCGACCAGCACCGCTTGGGCGGCATCTACTGGCAATCAGGCTGAGGTGACTCAGGCTCAATTCTCCACCGGCAACCTGGCGTACATCCAGCAGGTCGAGGAGAGCACGGCTAACAAGGCGGCGATCTATCAACAGGGTAACGACAACCTCGCCTCGACCGAACAGCGCAATACCGGTGCTTCCACTGCTGATATCAAGCAAGCCGGCGGCCAGAACAAAGGGGAGGTATTGCAGCAGGGGGTGACCAATAAATCGACCGCGACCATTGATACCAGCGGGCAGCTGAACAAGGCCTCGATTACCCAGCAGTACTACAACGGTGAGGCCACGGCTCGGGTGAGCCAGCTCGGTGACAGTAACAATGCTCTCATTAAACAGGATGATGGTAACGGCGCCATTTCAGTGATTGAGCAGCAAGCGGATGGTAACAGCGCGCAGATCAATAACTACTGGTCTGATTATGCCAGCGCAACCATTACCCAGTCAGGAGAAGGTGGGCATATTGCGGATGTCGATCAACGCGAATCCGATGGTGCCGTTGCCAGCGTGGCTCAAGAGGGTGGCAATAACACGGCCTTAGTCGCACAACGTACCAGCAACTTCGGTTACGGCGCAAACGAGGGCACCTCTGCGGTCGTCAAGCAAAGTGGCAATGACAACACTGCAGAGGTCACTCAGCTGGGGCTGGCCAACGTGGCAACGGTGGAGCAAAGCGGGACCGCTGGCAGCGTGACAGCCCAGCAGTCTGGTGCGACCGCCGGACAAGGGAACAACCTGCTGGCCAAGCAGGCTGGTTCCGGTGAAACCGCCCTTCTGACCCAGACCGGAAGTCGTAACCAGATCGACTCTGAGCAGAGAGGTTCTGAGGATCTGTTGACCATCACCCAGAATGGTAACGAGAACATCGCCAATGCCAGACAGAGCGGTACTGGTGAAACGGCGGTCGTGACTCAGCTGGGTAATGGCAACCAGGCCGATACCAACCAGCAGGGGTCTGGCAACACTGCACAGGTCACTCAGAATGGCAGCAATAACCAGGCAGTGGTTGATCAGCTGGCCAGCAGCGTGGGTGGGTCTGTCACTATCGATCAGTTGGGTAGCGACAACTATGCCAATGCAGTGCAAGAGGAAGGTAGTCGCAACAAGGTCGATATTGACCAGAACGGCACTGGCAACCAGGTTGCCGCCGCGCGTGGCGTTGAGGGCAAAGGAGCCTGGACCTGGGGCTCGGACAACGAGCTGGTCGTGGCTCAGAAAGGCACTGACAACTGGGCTTATGCCGATGCGTCTCACTCTGACTCTGTGGTGACAGTGACTCAGGATGGGAAACTAAACAGCGCCAAGGTCGAATCCTATCTGGGGAGCGACAACACGCTCACCGTGAGCCAGTTCGGTGAAAAACATGTGGCCAACGTTTACGTCAATGGCGGCATGGGCGGTGGCAATAATGAAGTCGACGTAGCACAAACCGACAGCCTCAATACTGCCAATGTGACCGTATTGGGCAGCGATAACCATGCCTATGTCTATCAGGGTTCTGGTAGCAACTGATGGTTATCTCCGGATTCAGGGGCCTGCGGGCCCCTCTTTTATTGGTACTGCTCTGTGGGTTGATGCTGGTTTATTGCGTTCCTTCACCAGTAACTGCAAGGGAAACCGAGATAGAACCCGATCCGTCGATCCGCTTGTCCCTCAATATGGTGCAGAGCGAGCAGGGGCTGTCACTTGCACCGACGCTGTTCAGCAAGCGCGACGTGACGGTGAGTGTCAGGTTGCTGGTGCGCAGCGAAGGGGCGGCCGGGAGCACGACTCAGCGCCAGAGCCGTAATCTGTCGCTGCAGGCTGGAGTGGTCATGGCGGTTGGCAAAATAGGGCTGGGTTTGCGTTGCCCCTATCGGGTCGAGGTCACCGCCCGGATATGGCAAAACGAGCGGCTGCTGGTGGAGAAAAAAGAGCAGATGGCGTGCGCCGGATGATGCGCATTTCATCTCATGACTGTCTATTCATCCAGTAGTCTCTATGCCATACTGACTCGCTCAGGTTTCTGTATCGAGCGTGCAACAAGATGGAAAAGATCGTGGTCCGGGGTGCTCGCACCCACAACCTCAAGAACATCAATCTGACCCTGCCCCGCGACAAGCTGATCGTGGTCACCGGCCTCTCCGGTTCGGGCAAATCCTCTCTGGCGTTCGATACCCTCTATGCCGAGGGGCAGCGCCGCTATGTGGAGTCCCTCTCCGCCTATGCCCGCCAATTCCTCTCCTTGATGGAGAAGCCGGACGTCGACCATATCGAGGGGCTCTCGCCCGCCATCTCCATCGAGCAGAAATCCACTTCCCACAACCCGCGCTCGACCGTCGGCACCATCACCGAGATCTACGACTACCTGCGTCTGCTGTTCGCCCGGGTCGGTGAGCCCCGCTGTCCGACCCACGCCATTCCGCTCGCCGCCCAGACCATCAGCCAGATGGTGGATCAGGTGCTGGCTCAACCGGAGGGGAGCAAGCTGATGCTGCTGGCCCCGGTGGTGCGTGATCGCAAGGGGGAACACACCAAGCTGCTGGAAAATCTGGCGGCCCAGGGCTACATCCGTGCCCGTATCGACGGCGAGGTGTGCGATCTCTCCGATCCTCCTACGCTGGAGCTGCACAAGAAGCACACCATCGAGGTGGTGGTGGATCGCTTCAAGGTGCGCGAGGACCTTGCCTTGCGTTTGGCCGAGTCGTTCGAGACGGCGCTGACCCTCTCCGGCGGCATCGTGTTGGTAGTGCCAATGGACGGGGAGGAGGGGGTTGCCCCCATGACCTTCTCCGCCAACTTCGCCTGCCCGGAGTGTGGCTACTCCATGTCGGAGCTGGAGCCGCGCATCTTCTCCTTCAACAATCCGGCCGGTGCCTGCCCGACCTGCGACGGCCTCGGGGTGCAGCAATATTTCGATCCGGCCAAGGTGATCGGCGATCCGGCCATCAGTCTGGCCAACGGCGCCATTCGTGGCTGGGACAAGCGCAGCTTCTACTACTTCCAGATGCTGAAATCCCTCTCCGAACACTACAAGTTCGATCTGGAGACGCCGTGGGAGGATCTGCCGGTCAAGACCCAGGAGGTGATCCTGCGCGGCTCGGGTCGTACCGAGATCGAGTTCCGTTACATGAACGATCGCGGCGATGTGGTGGTGCGCAAGCACCCGTTCGAGGGGATCCTGCACAACATGGAGCGGCGCTACCGCGAAACCGAGTCCAACTCGGTGCGTGAAGAGCTCTCCAAATACATCGCCAACAAATCCTGTACCAGCTGCGGTGGCAGCCGACTGCGGGAAGAGGCGCGTCACGTCTTCGTCGACAACCGCAACCTGCCGGCCATTGCCGAGCAGTCCATCGGCGATGCGCTCGCCTTCTTCGAGGGGCTTAACCTCACTGGCCAGCGCGCCCAGATTGCCGAGAAGATATTGAAAGAGATCGTCGAGCGGCTCGGCTTCCTGGTGAACGTCGGTCTCAACTATCTGAGCCTGTCCCGCAGTGCCGAGACTCTCTCAGGCGGCGAAGCGCAGCGCATTAGACTGGCCAGCCAGATCGGTGCCGGGCTGGTGGGCGTCATGTATGTACTCGATGAGCCTTCCATCGGTCTGCATCAGCGCGACAACGAGCGGTTGCTCAAGACCCTCACCCATCTGCGCGATCTGGGCAACACGGTGATCGTGGTGGAGCACGACGAGGATGCCATCCGCCTCGCCGACCATGTGCTGGATATCGGCCCGGGGGCTGGCGTGCACGGTGGCGAGATTGTTGCGCAGGGCACCCCCCAGCAGATCATCGACAATCCGGAATCGCTGACCGGTGACTACCTCTCCGGTCGCAAGCAGATCGCCATTCCGGCCGAGCGTACCCCGCTTACCGGCAAGTGGCTAAAACTCAAGGGGGCGAGCGGCAACAACTTGCGCAACGTCAATCTTGATCTGCCCATCGGAGTGATGACCTGCGTTACCGGCGTCTCCGGCTCCGGCAAGTCGACCCTGATCAACGACACCCTGTTCCGCATCGCCCACCGCGAGCTCAACAAGGCGACCGAGTCCACCCCGGCACCCTATCGCAGCGTGGAGGGGCTGGAGCATCTGGACAAGGTGGTGGATATCGACCAGAGCCCCATCGGTCGAACCCCGCGCTCCAACCCGGCCACCTATACCGGTTTGTTCACTCCGATCCGCGAGCTGCTCTCCGGCACCCAGGAGGCGCGTTCGCGCGGCTACCAGCCGGGCCGCTTCTCCTTCAACGTGAAGGGGGGCCGCTGCGAAGCGTGTCAGGGGGATGGGGTCATCAAGGTGGAGATGCACTTCCTGCCGGATGTCTACGTGCCGTGCGACGTCTGCAAGGGCAAGCGCTACAACCGCGAGACCCTGGAGGTGAAGTACAAGGGCAAGAACATCCACGAGATCCTCGAGATGACGGTGGAAGATGCCCGCGAGTTCTTCGATCCGGTGCCGGCGGTAGCGCGCAAGCTGCAGACCCTGATGGACGTGGGCCTCTCCTATATCCGTCTCGGCCAGTCGGCCACCACGCTGTCGGGCGGCGAGGCGCAGCGGGTCAAACTGGCGCGTGAGCTCTCCAAGCGGGATACCGGCCAGACCCTCTACATTCTGGATGAGCCGACCACCGGGCTGCACTTCCACGATATCCAGCAACTGCTCAAGGTGCTGCACCAGCTGCGGGATCGCGGTAACACCATCGTCATCATCGAGCACAATCTGGATGTGGTAAAAACTGCCGACTGGATCGTCGATCTGGGACCGGAGGGAGGCGCCGGTGGTGGCCGCATTCTGGTGACGGGGACGCCGGAAGAGATTTGCACCAATAAAGAGTCTCATACAGCTCGTTTTTTGCGGCCACTATTGGCGCGATAAGCCGTTATAATCGAGGGGCCTTTGGCCCCTTTTTGTTATAAAAATCGGGAGCATAGGGGGACGCTCGTCAGGTGTGGGCAGGTTTGGCATCTCAGCATCATGGTAATGGATATATCGGGTTATGGCTCAGGCTCCGCGCACGATTGATCATCAGTTGGCTTACTCCATGTTCCCCATCTGGCTGGGGGCGATCCTGCTATTGCTGGTCCTGCTGGCGTGGGCCCAGATCCCGGCCGCCAGCCGGATTGAAGAGCAGCGAATGAAGGAGCATCTGCTGCGCGTGACCAAGGCGGTGCAGGCGGATGTGGCCGCTCTGGATGCATTCAGTCGGGATTGGGGCATCTGGGATGACAGTCACCGTTTTATGGACAACAAAAACAGGGGTACATCGAATCCAATCTGTTCAGTGATATGCCGATGCGGGATTTTAGTCTCAACCTGATGAGCTTCATGGATCTCACCGGCTACGAAATCTGGACGCGCACCCTGCTACCCGATGCGCCGGGGGTTAATCCGGATCAGTTTCCCTACTTCCTTGATGAACTGAAAAAGCAGTTAAGGGAGCGCTCGGTGGCGCAAGGGGGCATCAATCTGCACGGGATCCGTGCTTCCCAGTGGGGGCCGCTGATGTACTCGTGGCAGCCGATCAGAAACAGTGAAGAGTCGGCTCCGTTCAACGGTTTCTTGCTGGTTGTACGTTGGCTCGACAAGGCCTACCTCGAGCAAGTATCGGAGCGTACCGCGATGCCTCTGGCGATTTCCCACGCCAATCTGGATGTCACCGCTACCTTCAAACCACTGAAACCGCAAATAACGTATCGCCTGATCGACCTTGGGCTCACCCGGCTTAGGGGAGAGGTGCGACTGCTCAACAGCGATAACCAGCCGGTGCTGACTCTGGTGATTGAGGAGGAGAGAAAGATCTTGAGTGGCGTCATGGAGGGGGCTCTCTGGACCTTTATTGGTATGCTGTTTATCAGTTTTATCTGCGTCATGATCGCCATGTATCGGCTCAACAGCATTGTGCTCACCCCGTTGCAGCAGCTGGTGTCGGCGCTGCAACGCTTTGGCGATCGGCCAGATGCCACCTTGATCCCCTATATCGACAGCAGCGCCGAGATGGCGACCCTGAGTGGCAAGTTTAGGGAGATGGCCAGCAAGGTTAGTCAGCAACATGATGATTTGTTGGAAAAATCCAGCCAGATGGAGATGGCTGCATTCACCGATCCCTTGACCCGTTGCTTCAATCGTCGCTATCTCGATGGCTGGTTGCAGGCCAACCGGGCCAAACCTTGTCTGTTATTGCTGCTGGATCTGGATCATTTCAAGCGGATCAATGACCGCCTTGGCCATGACATCGGGGATCTGGTGCTGAAACAGCTGGCGGATCTGCTGCGCAAGGTGGTGACAGGAGAGCGCGAGCCTATCATCCGGCTGGGCGGGGAGGAGTTCTTGTTGCTGTTGCAGGTGGATGACGAGCAAGAGTTGGCGCTGCGGGTCGAATATCTGCGCCAGCGTGTCGCTCAGCACCGCTTTGGCAAAGAGGATGCGCCACTCTGGTTGACGGTGTCGCTGGGGTTCTGCCGCTATCCGTTGCACCCGGAGTGTCCGGATTCATTCTGGAGTCACAGCTTCAAACTGGCGGACATGGCGCTGTACCAGGCCAAAGTCGGCGGGCGAAATCGGTGGTTTGGCTATGCTGGTACCCTCTCTGCGGAGGGCATGGGCCAGACTCCGGAACAGCTTGCCGAAGGGGGGAATATCACCCTGCTGCACTCTGTCAACCCGGATTAACCCTGCCGTACCAATACCAGATAGGCCAGGGCGACAATAAAACCGAGCAGGATAAAGAGAAAGGATCCGATACCCCACACGGCCGCGAGAAAGGCCCCCACCTTTTGCCATTTCGACTCATTTTTCATAAACAAACCATTACTTCCCAGTAACTTGCATGGCGCAAAAAATACGCTGATTTGCCCATATTAACAACAATTAATAGCCGCTCTGCCGCGCAATAAGATGTGGTTTGCTTGCCTCTTTTGGCGCTGTGTGCGGGGAGTTACAACCTGCAGAAACAGGCATTTCAGCTTGTTATCTGGGGACTCAACGAGATTGGGATGGCGCGCAAAGATGTCACACCAATCGATTTATTTCTGTGCAACCTTTGCTCCAAGTCAATAACTTTGCATTTACAAGGGCATATAGTCAGCGGGCTTACAGCATCAAATGAAAACAAAAAAAGGGATTACGTGATGAAAAAATTACTTCCTCTGATGATTGCCGCTGCAGTGACCTCTCCTTTCGCCATGGCCCATCAGGCTGGTGATATTCTGGTTCGTGGTGGTTTGGCATTTGTATCGCCGCAGGAAAGCAGCACGCCTGTAGAGCTGGAAATTAATGACAACATGCAATTGGGATTGACTCTCTCTTACATGATTACTGATAACTGGGGTGTCGAATTGCTGGCTGCAACCCCCTTCTCTCATTCAGTCAAACTGGGTGGCGCTGAAGTTGCCAAGATCAAGCATTTGCCGCCGACTCTGATGGGTCAGTACTATTTTGGCGATGCTCAAAGCAAGGTTCGCCCGTATGTGGGTATTGGCGTGAACTACACCACCTTCTTTGATGAAGAGGGTCGTGGTGCACTGTCAGGAACCGATGTCAAAGTCGATGACTCCTGGGGTGTTGCCGGACAAGTTGGTATCGATATGGCGATCACTGATCGCTGGTTTGTCAACGGTTCAGCCTGGATCATGGATATCGATACCGATGTGCATACTGCGATTGGCACCATTAATACCAAGGTTGACCCGATGGCCTTTATGGTGGGTGTTGGCTACCGCTTCTAATGATTCTGACTGCGGTTCTGAACGGATCGCGGCAGATAGCAAAGTACGTCTCTTTCAGCCCGGCTTGTGCCGGGCTTTTTTTGGTTGGCTGATTTTGTCTGGACTGTGATCCAACCCGATACAAATCAATTAAATACCTGCCGCTTTATTTCAGTTATTCGCCACCCCTGCCGATAGTGACTATGTTCACTTTACCTTCCCCCAATGAGTGAGAGGATGTCTCCATGGGTTTATCTATCGTGCAGCGGATCATCGCCGGATTCGTGTTGATGCTGCTGTTGCTGATCCTGCTTGGTGTGATCAGTACCTTTAAAATCAAGGGTATAAATGACGGCCTCTCTGCCGTATCTGACCGGGCAACCCCGCTGGTGGTGGCTGTCGCAGGTCTCAAGGGGGCACTGCAGGATAGTAACCGCTGGGTGCTTGTCTACCGTACCAGTGAAGATGCCGCCCAGTTGCCGCAGCTGGCCAATCAGTTCAAGGAGCAGCAGAACCGCTTCGCCCAGCTGAGTCAGGAGATGGGGAAATTTACCGACGTAGCGGATGCTCGTACCCGCTTCCAACAGGTCGAGAGTGCTACCACCCAATTTTATGGCTTGGCGGATCAGGTGTTGGCCCAGCATCGGCAGTGGGTCAGTGCGCTGGAGCAGCGCCACAAGCTGGAGATGGAATTTATCCGCCTTGAGGATACCTACCAGTGGGCGGCGGATCTGCTGCTGCAACAAACCGCCAGCAAGCGCTCCATGCGCAACAAGGCGGAGCTCATTACCTCGGGTATCGCTCGCGATCTGAAGAATATCCGCCGTGCCGATGCCAAAACCGACCTGAACGAGCTGGAAAAGGTACTCAGCAAGGATATCGAGATGGCCCGCAAGCGGTTGGAGCGGGTGCTGGTGCCCGATGATGTGAAAGCGCGCTTTGTCTCCAATCTGGATCGGATGCAGGAGCTGGCGCTCGGCGCGCAGGGCTTGCTGGCGACCATGCGTCAAGCCCAGCAACTGGCGCTGTCGCTGGCTACGCAAAACCAGCAGCTGGATGCCAGTCTAGTCAACAGCCTCAATTTGCTTGATGAGATGGGCAAGTCCGCCGGTGCCATCGCCAGCGATAGCCGGATCAATGCCGATGCGGCGGTCAGCAGTGCCAGCTTCTGGATCCTAGTGGTTGCCGCGATGTCGGCCGCTGCGGCGCTGGTGATCGGTTATACCACGGCGCGCAGCATTCAGCGCCCGTTGCAGATGATCAACAAGGAGCTCGATTACATGGCGGCCGGTGACATGACCCGCCGCATCAACTACCGCAGCAGTTGCGAATTTGGCAGCCTTTCCCGCTCTATCGATACGCTGGCGGGCAAGACCGGCGAGCTACTCTCTCAAATCAATGCGGGCTCCCGCCATCTGGTGGATGAGGCGAGCCGCGCCGCCGAGATCAGCGAACGGGCCATGTCCCGGGTACAGGAGCAGAAGAGCCAGACCGATCAGGTGGCCGCCGCCATTACCGAGCTGGAAGTGAGCGCCACCGAGGTGGCCCGCTCTACCGATGGCACCAAGCGCGAAGTGGATCTGGCCGATGACGAGGCACGCAGTGGCCGCCAGAAAGTGGCCACCACTCGCCGGATCACCGAGCAGCTGGCTGGCGCCATGGAGGAGGCGGTCGGCATCACCTATAAGCTTGGGGAATTCAGCAACAACATCGGCAGCATTCTCGATGTGATCCGCAGTATTGCCGAGCAAACCAACCTGCTGGCCTTGAACGCCGCCATCGAAGCGGCCCGTGCTGGCGATGCAGGTCGCGGTTTTGCGGTGGTGGCCGATGAGGTGCGGGCACTGGCCAATCGCACCCAGACTTCGACCGAAGAGATCCAGGGGATGATTGAGAACCTGCAAAGCTCCAGCAAGCATGTGGTTGAAGTGATGGGGCGTAGCCAAGAGCAGACCCAGAGCTGTGTCGAGCAGACTCGCGAGATGGATGTGGCGCTGCAATCCATTGCCGATCGGATGGGTGCCATCAAGTCGATGGCGGATCAGGTGGCCCATGCCGCTCAGGAGCAAATCTCCGTCAGTCAGGGGGTCGCTCGTCATATCGCCGGTATTGCCGATGTGGCATACGAGACCGAGCGGGAGGCGCGCGAATCCGCCAGCAGCAGTGAAGTACTGGCCGACCTGGTCGCCAAACAGCAGCAATTGATCGCACATTTCAAGGTCTAGGAGGGCTTATGTCTAAAAAGTGGATTGGAGCCCTGAGTCTCCTGTTGTGTGGCCAGCTGATGGCCAGCGAGCTGGTGATTGAAAGCTGGCGAACCGATGATAAGGCGTTGTGGGAGCAGAAGATCATCCCGGCCTTTGAAGCGGCGCATCCCGGCATCAAGGTGAGTTTTCATCCGGTGCAGAACGTCAACTACATGCCCACTCTGTGGGAGAGCCTGAAAGGGGGCAAGGCGGGGGATCTCATTACCTGTCGTCCGTTTGATGATTCGCTCGCCCTGTTCAAGGCTGGCCATCTGGCCGAGCTGACCGAAATGGCGGGGATGGAGAACTTCCCGAGTTTTGCCCAGTCACCGTGGCAGACCGATTCCGGTGCCCAGACTTTCTGCGTGCCGATGGCCTCGGTGATCCATGGCTTCTTCTATAACAAGAAGATCTTCAGTGAGTTGGGGCTCACCTTGCCGCAAACCCGCGACCAGTTCTTCGCCGTGCTGGACAAGATCAAGGCCGACGGGCGTTATGTGCCGCTGGCCATGAGCGGTTCCGAGAGCTGGGTTGCCTCCGAACTGGGGTTCCAGAACATTGGTCCGAATTACTGGAAGGGAGAGGACGGCCGTCTGGCACTGATCGGCGGGCAGGAGCGGTTGGACAACCCGCAATATGTGAAGGTGTTCGACGAGCTGGCCCGCTGGCGTTCCTACCTCGGTGAAGGTGGCGAGAGCCGCGATTATGCGACCAGTAACGAGCTGTTCACTTCGGGCAAGGCCGCCTTCTACGTGGCGGGGTCCTGGGAAATTGCCCCCTTCACCGGCAAGGTCGATTTTGGCGTCATGCGTCCGCCGGTGGCCAAACAGGGTGATGGCTGTTTCTTTACCGACCACACCGATATCGGTATGGGGATGAATCCGGCCAGTAAGAATAAAGAGGGAGCAATGGCTTTCCTGCAGTGGCTGACGACGCCGCAATTTGCCGAGCTCTATACCAACTCGCTGCCGGGATTCTTCTCCCTCTCCAACCACTTTTTCGATGTCACCAATCCGGCGGCCAAAGAGATGATGGAATGGCGCGATCAGTGTGACTCGACCATTCGGGTGGCGACCCAGATCCTCTCCCGTGGTACGCCCAAGTTGGGGGATGAGCTGGCCGAGGTGAGTCAGGCTGTGCTGCTTGGCAAGATGGAGCCCAAAGCTGCCGCGGATCGACTGGAAAGTGGCTTGAAGGGCTGGTATGTCCCTCATCAGGGCAACAAGGCCAAGAGCGCGGATTGTCAGTGTGATGCGGTTGCCCCTGCTCCTGTTTCAGCGCCGACGACTGAGGTGTCCGCAGCTCCCGCGACCAGTGAAACATCGGCCGTGGTGTCACCTGCTGTGACTCCCGCAGAACCCGCATCAGCCGCCGCTGCACCATTACCGGCACCGTCTGATGAGGTGGAACAGGCGCTCTCCAACGAGCTGGAGGCGCCACAGCAGCCACAGCAATAGGTCATCTGCATCAATAAGAGCGGGAGGCATCAGCCTCCCGTTTTTTATGGCTCGCGGCCAGCAGGTATCGCTTTATTGTGCTTCGTGGGGCCAGCGGCAGAGGCTGCCGATGCGGGCAACCGGGGCAAACCCCAGAGAGCGGTAAATGCGCTGGGCATGGTAGTGCTCGTCAGCCACTATGATCAGCTGTTTGGCGCGGGACAATCCTGCGCGAGCCACTTGACTCAGCAACTGGCGGCATAACCCCTGGTTGCGCCACGCATGGTGCGTGCGTACCAATTGGAAGCGCCCAAGTGTGCCGCAAAAGAAGAGACCACAGCTGGCGACCAGTTGCCCATCTTGCCAGACCCCCCACCAGTCCCCGAGACCATCGGCAATCATGGCCTGATAGAGCGCCTGGCGGGATCGCAGATAGGGAAGATAGCTCTGTTCCGAGTGTCCCTCATCCCGTTCATTGAGTTCGAAGTCGAGCCACTCAGGCCAATCAGCAGTGTTGAAGGTGCGTGCCTCAACCTTGTTCATGTCGTCGTGAAGAGGTGGGCAGCTCTGCTCATCCAGCGCCAACACCACGCACTCCATATATTGGTAACCCGTTGCGACAAAACCGGCGATCCGGCTGTTTTGCCCGGCCGCCAGTGGCCACTGGAAGGTGCGATGGCGCACTCGAGGATCTTGGCCGATCAGCTGATCAAATGTGGCTTCCAGCCAGCCTTTGTCGCGGTCGCTGGGCGGGGTGGGGAGCAGTAGGTAGTTGCCGAAGTAATAGTCGGGAGCATCCGGCGTGCGAACAGCCCAGAACTGATCGTGCTGAACAACCTCGCCCTGATAGCGATCGAACAGCAAGTCGGTGGCAAAGCCGGGGTGGGTATCCATGATGGTGCTCCTGCAAAGACTCATTCTGTTATCGGCAGGAGTGGGAAATAGATGAAAAGGGGCCGGAGAAACCTCCGGCCAAACAATCACACGCAGATTCAGAACGTCCAGGACGATCTGCCCCCATCATAACTCGACTGGGGCGATTTTGGGATGGGCACTTTTCGGTTACGTACCGTTAATTTTGTAAATATGACGTTCGTCAGATCGGATGTGAGGTAAATCCCTGTTGACTTTGTGTCGTTTTGCTCATAAATATAAAGACGTTTAGACGTCCAAACATCCGTTTTGACGTAGACAGATGGATTGCAGGACAGGGAGAAAAGCAGATGGGATTTCACAGTGCACGTCAGGTTGAGGCGCTCAACCAGAGCTTGGCAGATTTGAATGGCGATATATCGGTCAGTTTCGAGTTTTTTCCGCCCAACAGTGAAGGGATGGAGAATACCCTCTGGCAGTCCATCGAACGGCTGAAAGTGCTGGAACCCAAGTTCGTCTCCGTCACCTATGGCGCCAACTCCGGCACCCGTGATCGCACCCACAAGGTGATCAAGGACATCAAGGAGCGGACCGGCCTGATTGCGGCGCCTCACCTGACCTGTATCGATGCCAGCCGCGACGAATTGCGCACCATCGCCCGCGATTACTGGAACAGCGGCATTCGCCATATTGTGGCTCTGCGCGGTGACTTGCCGCAGGGGTTGGAGAAGCCGGATATGTATGCCACCGATCTGGTTGCTCTGCTCAAGTCAGAGGCGGACTTCGATATCTCGGTTGCTGCCTATCCGGAAGGTCACCCGGAGGCCAAGAGTGCGCAATCCGACCTGCTCAACCTTAAGCGCAAGATCGATTCTGGTGCCAACCGTGCTATCACCCAGTTCTTCTTCGATGTGGAAACTTACTTGCGCTTTCGGGATCGCTGCGCCGCCATCGGCATCGATGCTGAAATCGTGCCGGGGATCCTGCCGGTCTCCAACTATCAGACCCTGGCCAAGTTTGCCGGTTTTACCAACGTGAAGATCCCGCGTTGGATGCATCAGCGTTTCGAGGGGCTGGATAACGATCAGATGACCCGCAATCTGGTGGGGGCGAGCATCGCCATCGATCAGGTGCGCGTGCTGAGTCAGGAAGGGGTGAAGGATTTCCACTTCTATACCCTGAACCGCTCCGAGCTGACTTATGCCATCTGCCATACTCTGGGGGTTCGTCCCAAGGGCTGACCTGTTCTCACCGCGATAAAAGCAAAAAGCCAATGAGTTGCTCATTGGCTTTTTTGTTACGGCTGTTGTCCCGTCCTGAATATGGTTTACACCTTTCCCCCCAATAAATGGAGAGCCCGATGGGACAAGGTGTGAAACGGACGCAGTGCGATTACTCGCTGACTTTTAAAGGAATATTTTTAGTTATCTGGTTTGGTGCGAATGAAGAGGTTGCAGGATGAAAGAAGCACGGAATTGAATCTGCCGAAATGCTGAAAATAGATATTGAAGAAAAACTCCCCGCAGAGTTATTGGGGCTAACTGACGTGTTTGTGTTGGATGTTTCTCGTCATTAAGTCATCAGTCCAAATAACTGATCCCAATAGTGCTACACCTTCGCTGTGCCATAGCCATTCCCCGGGAAAGGAGACACGGTATCCATGAAGTGTTTCACTCGGGCCTGCAGGTTGGCCATTCCTCTGCATTGATGATTGCGTGTGATGGTTTCATGTAACTTGTGCCACAGCCGTTCTATGTGATTAACCCAAGGGCTGTAAACTGGCTGGAACACCAGGCAGAACTTGGGGTTCTTCTTCAACCATCGCTCGGTCTGTTGGCTTTTGTGAATGATGTAGTTATCGAGGATCAGCGTGATTGTTTTGGCTCGCCGGTCGTGGCGACGCAGCTTTTCCAGCATGGCGATAAACAGGGATGAGTTTTTCTTTATCCCACTGACGTAAAGCACTCTTCCGTTGCCTGCATGGAGAACGCCTGCCAGGTAATGTTTCGCGTTCTGCCCAGGTGCGACAACCCGCTTTTGCTGCGCTCTGAACATCCAGTCGCCCCCTAATTTGGGATTGAGGTCTATATCGACTTCATCTTCATAAAACACCGGATTATCGGCGTCACAGCGGGCCAGCGCAGCGTCGATATTCGCCATTTTCTCCTGATAGGCTTGGTCTTTTATCCGCAAGGTTGGCACGGGCCTGCGCCAGACAATGCCCATACGAGGTAACCATCGGCGGAGCGTGGAGGCTGCCATATTGAGGCCTGTTAACCGATTGATTTTGATGGCCAATAGCTCAGTACACCAGCGGCTGCGCTGATAACCAAAATCTTGCGGAGAAAACTGCATGAGCAGCACCAGTAAGGTGACAATCTTGGCGACAGGTAGGACCGGGGCACGGCCAGCCGGTAAGGCTTCTAGCGCATCTATGCCTTCATCTCGATACCACCGAAGCCAACGACCGATTGTCGAGCGTGCAGCGCCGGTAAGGTGATGAACATCAGTTATCGTGCGGCCTTCATGTAACAGCAAGATGGCCATCAAGCGACGAGCATGTCCTTTATCACGGGTGGCATGGATGATTTTGTGAATGCGGCGCCGTTGTGGTCGCGGCAGGGGTGGTAGGATAGGCATCAACTCAGTCCTTTGGGTGTGGCTTGTTTTGTTTGGCGACTAATGAGATCGCACAAACTGGACTGAGTTCCCTTCCTCCTGTGATCTACTATTCGGAACAGCTATTTAGGAGATGATGCTTGCCATTGTGATGAGTGGGTTTTAGGGGCCCTACTTGTTTGGGTGAAGAGAAAGATACGATTGCTTCCCGACATTCAACGTAGCCGCTCCGGCTTGCATCCCTCGCCACGCAGGCGCAGACTGTTTGGCCTTGTTTTTATGCGATTCGATTCAAGGCAACCATCATGACTCCTGCCATCAACCTGCTGAAAAAGCTCAAAATTCCCCACAAGCTCTACCCCTACGAATGCGAAGCTCACGACGATTTCGGCAAGCATGCCGCGACCCAGCTCGGGCTGCCGGAGGCGCAGGTGTTCAAGACTCTGGTCGCCCATCACGACAAGCAGGCGGTGGTGGCCATCGTTCCCTCATCCGGCATGTGCAGTCTGAAACAGCTGGCCAAGGCGACCGGTCTCAAGAAGGTGGAGATGATGAAACCGGCGGAAGCGGAGAAGCTGACCGGCTACAAGGTGGGTGGCATCAGCCCGCTGGCGCAGAAGAAACAGTTGCCTACCGTGCTCGATGAGTCGGCGCTGCAGTTTGACGAGATCCTGGTGAGCGGCGGCAAGCGCGGCCTCTCGGTCGGCGTGGCGCCGCAGGATATGCTGACGCTGATGAAGTGGATCGCCGCTCCCATCGGCGAAGAGTAGTGCCGGGCACGGTGTGAACCTGCCCTCCGGGCCTGTGGTGGCCCGGATGTATCCTTGTTGGCTCACTCCTGGCTGATATAGTGGAGATGGAATAATTGCCGCCAAGGATATGGCCCATGCGCGCATTTGCCCGCTATCTGCTCTTTATTGCGTTGCTGCTGCCCGCCACCGGCAGTGCGACCCCAGCCTTTACGCTGCGTACCTGCTTTGAAAACAGTGACTCCTACCCCTGGCTGCTGCAATCGGGGGAGGGGGTTGTGCAATATCACCTCAAGGCGGTTGCTACCGCTCTTGATGCCGAGATCGTACTGACGCCGCTACCGTGGAAGCGCTGCCTCTCTCGGGTGAGCAGTGGCCAGATGGATGCGGCCATCAAGATGAGTTACAGCGTCGAGCGGGCGACCAAGGTGGGGGTCTATCCCATGCGTGAGGGCAAACCCGACCCTGCCAAGCGGCTGCTGACCGAGAGCTACAGTCTCTACCAGCTCAAGGGGGGTAAGAGCCAGTGGGATGGCACCACCCTCAGGGTCAAGGGCATGGTGGCGGCCCAGTCGGGATTTTCCATCGTTGAGTTGTTGCTGGCGGCGGGGGCCGAGGTGGATGACTCCAGCCGTGACCCGCTGATCATGTTGAAAAAGCTGGTGATGGATCGGGCGCAGGCGACCGCCATCCAGACCGAGGTGGCCGACAGTATTCTGGCGGCCCATCCCGCGTTGCAGACTCGCATCGAGCGGCTGTCGCCGGTGCTGGTGGAGAAGCCCTACTATCTGGTCTTCTCTCACCGCTTCTATCAGGCCCATCCCCGACAAAGCCGGCAGGTGTGGGATGCTATCGAGCAGGTGCGCGACTCTGCTGCCTATCAGCGTTATGCCACATCGCTCAGAAGCACACCTCCGGTGGGGGAGTAGGCTGATGGATGCAGTTGGCCGAAAAGGGGAGGAGAGCGTGGGGTGGTGGCAGGGCCGAGCAGCCACGCTCAGGGCTACACTGAAAGTACCCCTTCAGCCAAGGCGCGGTTTATGTCACCCCTGCATCTGCTGGCCGTCGCTCTGTTCTGCATGTTGTCGCTGACCGGACAGGCGGCCACCCGGTTTACCTTCATCAGCCCGGAGAGCGAGCGGGATCCGCGTACCACTTATGATCGGGAGCTGCTGCGGCTCGCCCTCGACAAGACCCGCGACCAGTTTGGCGACTATCTGCTGGAGCCTGCGCCGCCCATGACCAAGGCGCGCGAGCGGCTCAGCATGCAGCTCGACAGCTATCCCAACCTCTTTGTGATGGACAGCTACAGCAGCACCCGCGAGGATCTGGGGCTTGCCTATGTCCGTTTTCCCATCCATCTGGGGATCGTCAGCTACCGCATCTGTTTTGTCAGTCCGCAGCAAAAGGCGGCGGTGAGCAAAGTGACTGACCTCAAGGGGCTGCGCCAGTTCACCTTCGGTCAGGGCAAGGGGTGGCTGGATGTGGATATCTTGCGTTACGCCGGGATGGAGGTGGTGGAGGTGGAGGGGTACGAAAAGCTGTTCAAGATGGTGGCGCGGGGCCGCTTCGATCTCTTCTGCCGTGGGGTGAGCGAGCTGCGCAGCGAGCAGCTGACCCACAATGAGATGACGGATCTGCTGGTGGATGATGCGCTGTTGATCTACTACCCGCTGCCCCGGGTCTTCTACACCAATCCCAACAATCGCGAGGCGCTGCAGCGGGTCGAGCGGGGGTTGCAGCTGGCGTGGCAGGATGGTTCGCTACAGGCGCTGTGGCGCAAGAGCTTTGGCCCGGCCATCGCCTTTGCCAAGCTCTCCCAGCGCCGACTGTTGCGACTGGATAATCCCTTCCTCGACGGGATCAGCTTCGATTACCGGCCCTACTTCTACAATCCGCAGACAGATCGCTTCGGCGATTACTGAGGTGCCTGCCGCTGGCGGCAGAGGGCCAGCCAGGCCTCGGCGGTGCGGGAGAGATAGCGCTCGCTCGGCCAAATCACCCCGAGTCGCCAGCTCAATTCGGGCTCCAGTGGCCGCAGCACCAGACCATCCGGGGTCAGCCGGTGGCAGACCGGCTCCGGCAAGAAGGCGACCCCCATGCCGCTGCGTACCATGGCGGTGAGAAAATCCCACTGGCTGCTGCGCGCTGCCACCTGCGGCACAAAGCCCGCCTCCTGACACGCCTGCTCCAGCCGCTCGCTCAGGGTAAATGCCTGGGTATAGAGCAGGAAGGGCTCCTCCTGCAGGGACTCCAGCCGCAGCGGTGCCTCGCCATGCCAGCGCGGTTGATCAGGCAGCACTACCCGGATTGGGTATTGATCCAGCTCCAGCGCGCTGAGGGCGCCCCCTTCTTTGGTCGGCAGCATGGTGATGGCGAGATCCAGCTCCCCCTCCAGCACTGCCTGTTCAATGCGGCGGCCGCCGTACTCCACCAGGGTCAGCTCCACCTTGGGATAGCGGGTGCGGTAGGCGCGGATCAGATCTGCATAGACGTGACCCACCATGGGGGGAATGCCGAGGGTGAGGCGACCATGTTGCAGGCTCTGCAGATCCGCCAGTTCGGCCTCCAGCTGTTGCATCTCAGCCAAGATGGTCTGGGCCCGGTTGAACAGCACCAGGCCGCTGTCGGTCAGGGTGAAGCGGCGCCCTTCCCGGTTGAGCAGGGGTTGGCCCAGCTCCTCTTCGATATTGCGGATCATCTTGCTGATGGTGGGCTGGGTGACGAACAGCTTTTCAGAGGCGCGGGTGAAGCTTTTTTCTCGCACCAGTTCGACAAAATAGCGCAGGGCGCGAATATCCATGGACTCTCTCGACTCGTGTTGGCGGGTACGGGATGAAGTATGCCTATGAGGCATGAATTCGATAATTTTAATTCATTTCTGGCAGGTTTTGCTCAACTCTATACTGTGAGCCGGTTCACAGAAAGACGATGATCATGAAAGCCCTCTGCTTGCGCTGGTTACAGACTCCCTTCCAGATTGTGTTGCTGGCAGCCATCTGGCTGCTGGCCGATACCGCGGTGCGTACCCTCCATCTGCCGCTGCCCGCCAACCTCACCGGCATGCTGTTGCTGCTGGCCTGTATCCTGCTCGGGGTGGTTAAGGCCGAGTGGTTCAGCGCGGGTGCTCGCTGGCTGCTGGCCGAGATGCTGCTCTTCTTCGTGCCCGCCGTGGTTGCGGTGGTCAACTATCAGGATCTGCTGCTGCAGGAGGGGTGGCGCATCATGGTGGTGCTGCTGGTGAGCACCACGCTGGTGCTCGGTACTACCGCGCTGGTGGTGGATCGGGTCTACCGCCTCGAACTGAAACTGGCCCGCCGGAGTCGCCGTCATGTCTGATACCCTGCTCGGGCTGATCTGTTTCGCCCTCACCCTGCTCTTCTACTACGCCAGCAAATGGCTCTATGGCAAAAAGCGCATTCTGCCGCTGATGCCGCTGCTGCTGGCGCCGACCCTGCTGGTGGCCGTGGTGCTGCTGTTCCACATCCCCTATCAGGATTACATGGCCGAATCCCACTGGCTGCTCTGGCTGCTGGGCCCCGCCACCGTCGCCTTCGCGGTGCCGGTCTACGAGAACCGCCAGCTCATTCGCCGCCACTGGCTATCGCTGTCGGTGGGGGTGGTCGCCTCGGTCATCATGGCGGTGGGGAGTACCGTGCTGCTGGCTCGCTGGCTGGATCTCTCCGACATGTTGCAGCGCAGTCTGGCGATGCGCTCTATCACCACGCCGTTTGCGGTGGAGGCGACCCGCGCCATCGGCGGTCAGAGCGATCTCACCGCGCTGTTTGTGGTGCTGACCGGGGTGATTGGTATGGCGGTGGGGGAGAGCGTGCTCACCGTGCTGGCCATTCGCAGTCGCCTCGGCAAGGGGGCGGGCTTTGGTGCCTCGGCCCACGGCGCCGGTACCGCCAAGGCCTATCAGATGGGCAACGAAGAAGGGGTGGTCTCCAGTATGGTGATGATGATCGCCGGTATGGTGACCGTGCTGCTGGCACCCCTGCTGGGCCGGATGTTCTGGTAGGCCGGGCTTCCCTTTAGAAGGCGGCTCGTCCCGGCGCTACACTCTAGTGAGCCTGTATTTCCGGGATGAGCAGTATGACCTTTCATCGCCTCGCTTCCTGCTTGCTGTTGTGCAGCCTCTCTCTCCTTGCCACTCCCCTACGGGCGAGCGACGTCATCACTCATATCAGCCCCGAGAGCGATCGGGACTTGCGTACCCTCTATTTTCGCGATCTGTTGCAGCTGGCGCTGGAGAAGACCCGCGATAGCTTCGGTGACTACGAGCTGCGAACCGCGCCGCCGATGAACCGTATCCGGATGCGACAGATTGTGCAGACTCAGCAATACCCCAATCTGTTTGTGGCCGACAGTCTGCGCACGGCCGCGGAGAGCGGAGCGCTGGATTACGTCCGTTTTCCGGTGGAGCTGGGCATCCTCGGTTATCGCATCTGCTTTGTCAGTCCGCAGCAGGCCGACGCGGTGGCAAGGATCAATACCCTGACCGAGCTGCAGCAATTTCTGCACGGGCAGGGGCGTGGCTGGCAGGATGCGGAGATCCTGCGTCATGGGGGATTCAAGGTGCAGGAGATCGACGGTTACGAGCGGCTGTTCAAGCTGGTGGCGCGCGGTCGCATCGATCTCTTCTGCCGCGGGGCCAACGAGCTCTTTATCGAGCAGGAGCAGCACAGTGATCTGCCCGGTCTCACCGTGGATCGGCGAGTGGCGCTGCACTATCCCTTCCTCCACCTCTTCTACACCCACAAGGATAATCAGGCCGCCATCCGCCGCCTCTCGGTCGGCCTCAAGCTGGCGTGGCGGGATGGCTCGTTGCAACAGCTCTGGCTGCGCCACTTCAAACCTTCCCTCGAGCAGGCGCAGCTCCCCAGGCGCCTGTTGTTCGAGTTGGCCAATCCGCGCCTTGATAAGGTGGACTTTGATTATCGGGCGTACCACTACAACCCCATCGACGGGACGTTCGGGCCCGGGCTGCCTTGATCCTGATGGCGCTGTTACCGGATAAAGGGCCTTCTCTGCCGATGTGCTAAATCATGCCAAAAAGGCATGTTTTTTATTATTTAAATTCATTTCTTGAAGGTTGGTGCGCTGCATATACTGGGGGGCGCTTCACGGTTCAGGTTTGCTCCTGCCCGCTTCTGGCTTGTGCGAGTGAGCCTGAATCGTCCTGCTGCGGCGTCTTGATGTTCTGCATGAAGGCGTCCATCACTGGGCCGGGATCGATCCCGGCAGGTATTACAGCTGACGGAGCCTTGTTATGTTTAATTCCCACTCTGGCGCCCTGATTGTCGAAGGGGGCGCGATGCGCGGCATCTTTGCCAGCGGCGTGCTCGATGCGTTTGTCGAAAGTCACCACTACCCGTTCGATTTCGTCATGGGCGTCTCGGCCGGTGCCACCAATTTGGTCTCTTATCTGAGCGAGCAGCCGCGCCGCAGTCACCACATCATCACCGAGCTGGCTTGCAGCTCCCGGTTTCTCGATCCCCTGCGTTTCGTCAAAGGGGGCGATCTGGTGGACATCGGCTGGCTGTGGCAGGCCAGTCGCCATCACTTCCCGCTGGATCTCGACACTTTCTGCGCCCGCGACATTCCCTTCTACGCGGTGGCGACCGATGTGGCGAGCGGCAAGGCCATCTATCTGCCGGTGCGGCCCGACAACATGGATGAGGTGCTGACCGCTACCTGCGCCCTGCCGGTGGTGCAGCACGATACCCCCTGCGTCGATGGTCGCCCCATGGCCGATGGCGGGATCAGCGACTCCATTCCGGTGATCGAGGCTTATCGTCGCGGGGCGCGGCGGATGACGGTGGTGCTGTCGGAGCACTGGGGATATCGCAAGAAGCCGGCCCGTTTCTGCTGGATGGTCAAAGCCTTGCTGAAAACCCAGCCTGCGCTGGCGCAAGCCATGCTGGAGCGGGATCGTGCCTACAACCGGGCGCTCGATTTCATCGCCAATCCCCCTGCCGATTGCGAGATCGAGGTGATCGCGCCACCAGCCGATTTCATGGTCTCCCGTTTTACCCAGGACCCGGTCAAGCTGGAGTCCGGCTATCTGCAGGGTTACTGGCAGGGGCGCCAGAGTCTGTTGCGGGCCCGTGGAGAGGTGCGGGCGGTGGCCTGACTGGTTTGCCGGGTGCTGAATATGATGCGCTGAACATAAAAAGGGGAACCTCGCGGTTCCCCTTTTGCATGCTTGCGCGGCGGCAGCTGCTTACAGCAGCTGCTTGAGGCGATAGAGCAGGTCGAGGGCCTGACGGGGGGTCAATTCGTCGGGGCGCACCGCTTCCAGCTCTTCAACCACCGGATGAGGCTGCGGGGCGAGGGCCACCGGGGCCGGGCGCACTTCGCCGGCGGCGACCGGGGTGGCGCTCTCCAGCTCATGCAGTTTGTGACGGGCCTGCTGGATCACCGATTTCGGCACCCCGGCCAACGCCGCCACTTGCAGACCGTAGGAGCGGCTGGCCGCCCCTTCCTGTACCGCGTGCATAAAGGCGATGGTGTCGCCGTGCTCCACCGCATCGAGGTGGACGTTGGCCAGCCCGCTCATCAGCTCGGGCAAGCGGGTCAGCTCGAAGTAGTGGGTGGCAAACAGGGTGTAGGCGCCAATCTTGCTCGCCAGCTGTTCGGCACAGGCCCACGCCAGCGAGAGGCCGTCGTAGGTGCTGGTGCCGCGGCCAATCTCGTCCATCAGCACCAGACTGCGGGCGGTGGCGTTGTTGAGGATGTTGGCGGTCTCGGTCATCTCCACCATAAAGGTGGAGCGGCCGGAGGCGAGATCGTCTGACGCCCCGATGCGGGTGAAGATACGGTCGATGGGGCCGATGCGGGCGCTGTCGGCGGGCACGAAGGCGCCGATATGGGCCAGCAGCACGATCAGCGCGGTCTGGCGCATGTAGGTCGATTTACCGCCCATGTTGGGACCCGTGATGATCAGCATCCGCCGCTCCCGCTCCAACCGGATAGGGTTGGCGATAAAGGGGTCTGTCATCACCTGCTCAACCACCGGATGGCGGCCCGCTTCGATGATGATCTGATCTTCGTCGATGAGGGTGGGGCAGCGGTAGTCGAGGGTCTCGGCCCGCTCGGCCAGATTGGCCAGCACGTCCAGCTCCGCCAGTGCGGCGGCGGAATCCTGCAGATCGCCGAGGTGGGGCAGCAGGGCGTCGAGCAGCTCTTCGTAGAGCCGTTTCTCCAGCGCCAGCGCCTGGGACTGGGCGGTGAGTACCTTGTCCTCGTACTTCTTCAGCTCATCGATGATGTAGCGTTCGTTGTTCTTGAGGGTCTGGCGGCGGATGTAGTGGGCCGGCACCAGATGGCTGTTGGCGCGGCTCACCTCGATATAGAAGCCGTGCACCTTGTTGTAACCCACCTTGAGGGTGTTGATGCCGGTCAGCAGCTTCTCCCGCTCCTCGATGCGGGCGAGGCTGGCGGTGGCACCGTTGGCCAGATCCCGCAGCTCGTCCAGCTCCTGATTGAAGCCGTCACGGATGACGCCACCATCGCGGATCAGCACCGGCGGCACCTCCATCACCGCGCGCTCCAGCAGGTCGAGCAGCTCGGGGAAGGTGCTGGCCCGCTCGGCCAGCTGTTGCACCGCTTCGTGTTCGTTGTCCGCCAGCAGGCGTTGCAACTCGGGCAACTGGGCGAAAGCCTGACGCAGGCGGGTGAGGTCGCGCGGGCGGGCCGAGCGCAGGGCGAGACGGGCCAGCACCCGCTCCACATCACCCACCTGACGCAGCAGGCTGCCCAGTTCATCGTAGAGGTTCTGCTCGATGAGCTCCCTGATGGTGCTCTGGCGACCTTTCAGGATCACCCGATCGCGGATCGGCTGGTGGATCCAGCGCTTGAGCAGGCGGCTGCCCATGGGGGTGGCGGTGCGATCCAGCACCTCGGCCAGGGTATTTTCGTAGCCACCGGCCAGATTCTGGGTCAGCTCCAGATTGCGGCGGGTGGCGGCATCCATGATGACGGCGTGATCCGGCTGTTCGAGGCGCACGTTGCGGATGTGGGGCAGGGCGGTGCGCTGGGTATCTTTGACGTACTGCATCAGGCAACCGGCGGCGCACAGGGCAGTCTCGCTCTGCTCGACGCCAAAGCCCACCAGATCCTGGGTGCCGAATTGCTGGCAGAGCAGCTTGCGGGCGGTGCCCAGCTCAAACTCCCACTCCGGGCGGCGACGCAGGCCACGGCGACCCTCGATATGGTGCAGGAACTCGAACGATTCGGGATAGAGCAGCTCGGCCGGATTGGTGCGCTGCAGCTCTGCCAGCAGGGTCTCTTCTTTCTCGAACTGGTTGATGAAGAAGCGGCCGGAGCCGATGTCCATGGTGCCATAGCCGAAGCGGCGGCCATCGTGGTAGACGGCGGCGATCAGGTTGTCCTGCCGCTCGCTGAGCAAAGCCTCGTCGGAGACGGTGCCCGGGGTGATGATGCGAATGACCTTGCGCTCCACCGGCCCCTTGCTGGTGGCGGGATCCCCCACCTGTTCGCAGATGGCGGCAGATTCGCCGAGCTGCACCAGCTTGGCCAGATACCCTTCGATAGCGTGATAGGGCACCCCCGCCATCGGGATGGGGCTGCCCGCCGACTGGCCGCGTTTGGTCAGGGAAATATCGAGCAGCTGGGAGGCCTTGCGGGCATCGTCATAGAACAGCTCGTAGAAGTCGCCCATCCGGTAGAACAGCAGGATCTCCGGGTTCTCGGCCTTGAGGCCAAGGTACTGCTGCATCATGGGCGTGTGGGCGCTCAGATTGGCGCCGGGAGCGGAGCTTGTGGCGCCGCTGGCTTGGTGTTGTGCGGTCATGTTCTGTTCCAGAAGGGGCCTCTGCGGGCCAGTGTCTGCGGTGATGAGCCTTGAGCTTGATGGCGCCATTCTACACATAAGCGCCGCGACGGGGGAGCGGGTGTTCCGGGCGCGGTTGTTCTGCACTATTGAAGGCATGACGCCGGTGCGGCACCTCACATTGCGGCAGGCAAGGGCGGTCTGCCGTGGTTGCGGGCGGCGCTAGCGGGATCGCATAATGTGCCTCTTGAGCGGATCAGAAGGAGTCGTGATGAAACTGGATGCAGAGATAGAGCACCTTGCCATCGAGCTGGGACGGGCCCTTGGCCAGCGGGGCTGGCTGGCGGCGACCGCCGAATCCTGTACCGGCGGTGGGGTGGCTACGGCTATTACCGATATCGCGGGCAGCTCCGGCTGGTTCGATCGTGGTTTTGTCACCTACACCAACGAGGCCAAGCAGCAGATGTTGGGGGTGAGCAGCGAGAGCCTTGAACAGCACGGTGCAGTGAGCGAGGCTGTGGTGCTGGAGATGGCCCGCGGCGCGCTGGCGCACTCGTCTGCCTCCATCAGCGTTGCTATCAGTGGCATCGCCGGCCCCGGCGGCGCCACCGAAGGCAAGCCGGTCGGCACCGTCTGGTTCGCCTGGGCCGACTGCAACGGTCGTCACCACTCTCTGCTCGCCCGCTTCGACGGGGATCGCCGACAGGTACGCCAGCAGGCGGTGAGACAGGCCTTGTCGGGTCTGTTGGCCCTGCTCAGATAAATTGGGCTTGATACTGTATGAATAGACAGTATACTTGGCCCAACTTCACTTCTTACTCACGATTTCCAGCGGAGATTGGCATGGATCAGAACAAACAGAAGGCACTGGCGGCTGCGCTGGGTCAGATTGAAAAGCAGTTCGGCAAAGGTTCCATCATGCGTCTGGGCGACAGCAAGACCATGGATATCGAAGCCATCTCTACCGGTTCCCTCTCGCTGGACGTGGCGCTGGGCATTGGCGGTCTGCCGTGTGGCCGTATCGTCGAGATCTACGGCCCGGAATCTTCCGGTAAAACCACCCTCACCCTGCAGGTGATTGCGGAAGCCCAGAAGAAAGGCAAAACCTGTGCCTTCGTCGATGCGGAGCACGCGCTGGATCCTATTTATGCTGCCAAGCTGGGTGTCAACGTCGACGACCTGCTCATCTCTCAACCGGATACCGGTGAACAGGCGCTGGAGATCTGCGACATGCTGGTTCGCTCCAACGCGGTTGACGTCATCATCGTCGACTCCGTGGCGGCCCTGACGCCGAAAGCGGAAATCGAAGGGGAGATGGGTGACTCCCACGTTGGTCTGCAGGCCCGTCTGATGTCCCAGGCGCTGCGCAAGCTGACTGCCAACATCAAGAACGCCAACTGCCTGTGCATCTTCATCAACCAGATCCGGATGAAGATCGGCGTCATGTTCGGTAGCCCGGAGACCACCACTGGTGGTAACGCGCTCAAGTTCTACGCCTCCGTGCGTCTGGATATCCGTCGTATCGGCGCCATCAAGGAAGGTGATGAAGTGGTCGGTAACGAGACCCGCGTCAAAGTGGTCAAGAACAAGGTGGCCCCGCCCTTCAAGCAGGCCGAATTCCAGATCTTCTACGGCGCCGGTATCTCCAAAGAGGGTGAGCTGGTGGATCTCGGCGTCAAGCACAAGCTGATCGACAAGGCCGGTGCCTGGTACAGCTACAACGGTGAGAAGATCGGTCAGGGCAAGGCCAACGTCATGAAGCTGTTCGCCGAGAACAAGGTGATGGCTGGCGAAGTGGAAGCCCGCCTGCGCGAGCTGCTGCTCTCCGGCGCAGTGCCTGTCGATGACAAGGCTGCACCGGTTGAGGCAGAAGAGTTCGATGCCGAAAGCGAACAAGAGTTCGAATAAGGAACAAAGGAAGGCCGGGTAGATACCCGGCCTTGTTATTTATGATGGTTGATGAATTCGTTACCGAACCGGTCGAGCCTGCCGAACCGACCTTTGCAGAGCAGCTGGCCGCCGCCCGCGCCTTTGCCATGCGCAGTCTGGCCCGTCGCGAGAGTGCCGAGTCAGAGCTGGCTAACCGGCTGCGCCAGCAGGGCTTCAATGAAGAGGTGATCGAGGCGGTGGTCGACTACTGCCGCGGCTACAACTGGGTCAATGACGAACGTTACGGCGGTATGGCTGTACGTGCCGGTGCAGCCAAGGGGCATGGCCCCATCAAGATCCGCTTCGATCTGCGCCGCAAGGGGCTCGACGATATGCAGATTGATGCCGCATTCGATCAGCCGGAGCTGGACTGGTTCGAACTGGCGTTTGCCCTGCTCGAACGGCGCGCCCGGGTGGCCGATCTGGCGGATTTCAAGCTGCGGATGAAGTGGCTCAAATATCTGCTGGGGCGCGGCTTTACCCAGGATCAGGCCCGTTACGCCATCTCTGCTCTGCAGGAGCAGGAAGAGTAACGCCACTGCGTGGCAAACGTCGTTTCACCTCTCCTTGTGGCAGGTTTTTCCTGTCCGTACAGTAGCTTGCGCGCACAATCCCGAAAAAGCGGCCTTTTGTTCATCTCATCTCTCTTTATGCGCTGCTTTTTTGCCTCTCGACAGTGGAAAAAGCCACTGTAGGCGGTGCCGCTCTTTTCTGGCCCATTTATGTGCGCTTTTTCGCCCGTGGCGGCCCTGTCCGTTTTACTTTACCCCGCAGAAAACTTACATTAATGCGGTTAAAAGTCCGTATTCGAATCAAGCAGGATTTTCCATGTATATGTCCACGTCAGAGATTCGCGCTGCGTTTCTCGAGTATTTCCGTTCCCAGGGGCACCAGGTTGTCTCCTCCAGCTCGCTGGTACCGCATAACGACCCGACCCTGTTGTTTACCAACGCGGGTATGAACCAGTTCAAGGACGTGTTCCTTGGCGCAGACAAGCGTGCCTACAATCGCGCGACGACTTCCCAGCGTTGCGTGCGTGCCGGTGGTAAGCACAACGATCTGGAAAACGTCGGCTATACCGCTCGTCACCACACCTTCTTTGAAATGCTGGGTAACTTCAGCTTCGGTGACTACTTCAAGCAGGATGCCATCAAGTTTGCATGGGGCTTCCTGACCGAGGTGCTGCAGCTGCCGAAAGAGCGCCTGCTGGTGACCGTCTACGCGACTGACGATGAAGCTTTCGATATCTGGGAAAAAGAGGTCGGTGTCCCGGCCGATCGCATCGTGCGCATCGGTGACAACAAGGGTGCCCCTTACGCTTCCGACAACTTCTGGGCCATGGGCGATACCGGCCCGTGCGGTCCCTGCACCGAGATCTTCTATGACCACGGCGATCACATCTGGGGTGGCCGTCCCGGCTCACCGGAAGAGGATGGCGACCGTTTCATCGAGATCTGGAACGTGGTGTTCATGCAGTTCAACCGTCAGGCTGACGGCACCATGGAGCCGCTGCCGCGTCCGTCCGTGGATACCGGCATGGGTCTGGAGCGTATCTCCGCCATCATGCAGGGTGTGCACTCCAACTACGAAATCGACATCTTCCAGGCGCTGATCAAGAAAGCGGCCGAGATTGTCGGCACCACCGATCTGAGCAACCAGTCCCTGCGCGTCATCGCTGACCACATCCGCTCCTGCGCCTTCCTGGTGGCAGATGGCGTGATGCCGTCCAACGAAGGTCGTGGCTATGTGCTGCGTCGCATCATCCGCCGCGCCGTGCGTCACGGCCGCAAGCTGGGTGCCACCGACGTCTTCTTCTACAAACTGGCTGCCGAGCTGGCGGTGCAGATGAAGGATGTCGCTGCCGAGCTGATCGCCCAGCTGCCGCTGGTCGAGCGCGTGCTGCGCATCGAAGAGGAGCAGTTCGTCCGCACGCTGGATCGCGGTCTGCTGCTGCTGGAGGACGCTCTGGCCAATCTGGGCGATGCCAAGGTTATTCCGGGCGAAGTGGTGTTCAAGCTCTATGACACTTACGGCTTCCCGGCCGACCTGACTGCTGACGTGGTGCGCGAGCGCGAGATCGGCATCGACGAAGAGGGCTTCAAGGCCGAGATGGAGAAGCAGCGTGCTCGTGCCAAAGAGGCCTCCAGCTTCGGCGTGAACTACAACGAGATGCTCAAGCTCGACTTCGAGACCCCCTTCACCGGTTACAAGACCCTGACCGAGCGCACCCGCGTGGTTGGTATCTACAAGGGTGTGGAAGAGGTGAGCGGTCTGATCGCCGGTGACGAAGCGGTCATCGTGCTGGAAGAGACCCCCTTCTACGCCGAATCCGGCGGCCAGATTGGCGACAGCGGTACCCTGAAAGTGGACGACGGCATCTTTGCCGTAACCGACACCCTGAAAGCGGGCAAGGCGATCATCCACAAGGGCTACATGGAGCTGGGCACTCTGGAGAAGGGCGCCGAAGTGGAAGCCGTGGTGGATGCTGACCGTCGTCAGGCCATCGCCCTGAACCACTCCGTGACTCACCTGCTGCACGCTGCCCTGCGTCAGGCACTGGGCGAGCATGTCACCCAGAAAGGTTCTCTGGTTGGGGCCGAGCGCATGCGTTTCGACTTCTCCCACTTCGAGGGGCTGACCATGGCGACCATTCGCCGGGTCGAGGAGCTGGTCAACAACCAGATCCGCGCCAACCACGAAATCACCACCCAGCTGATGGATCTGGAAGCGGCCAAGTCCGCCGGTGCCATGGCGCTGTTTGGTGAAAAATATGAAGACGACGTGCGCGTGGTGCGCATGGGCGACTACTCCACCGAGCTGTGCGGCGGTACTCACGCCAAGCGCACCGGTGATATCGGCTTCTTCAAGATCATCGCCGAGAGCGGTATCGCAGCTGGCGTGCGCCGTATCGAAGCGGTGACCGGCAAAGCGGCCATCGACTTCATGCATCAGGTTGGCGAGCAGATCGAAGAGGCTGCTGCCCTGGTGAAAGGCGACCAGTTCTGCATCGCCGACAAGGTTCGCCAGATGCTGGACAAGGCCAAGATGATGGAGCGCGAGCTGGAGCAACTCAAGGCCAAGCTGGCTGCTCAGGCCGGTAACGACCTGCTGGGTCAGGTGATCGAGATCAACGGTCAGAAGGTGCTGGTTGCAGCGCTGGAAGGGGCCGATCCGAAATCCCTGCGCGGCATGCTGGACGAGCTGAAGAACCAGATGAAGTCTGGTGTCGTGCTGCTGGCCACCTGTGCCGACGGCAAGGTCAACCTGATCGCCGGTGTCACCAACGACCTGACCGGCAAGGTCAAGGCCGGTGAGCTGGTCAATCTGGTTGCCCAGCAGGTGGGTGGCAAGGGCGGTGGCCGTCCGGACATGGCACAGGCGGGTGGTACCCAGCCTGAGGCGGTGCCGGCAGCGCTGCAATCCGTTCACTCCTGGCTGGAAGAGCGCCTGTAATCGGGCGAGGTGATCTGTGGCACTCTATGTACAGAAGTACGGCGGCACCTCGGTCGGCACACTGGAGCGGATCGAGGCGGTAGCTGAGCGGGTCGAGCAGACCCGCGCCCAGGGACACGACGTGGTGGTGGTTGTCTCCGCCATGTCGGGCGAAACCAACCGGTTGCTGGGCATGGCCCAGCAACTGGATCCTGATGCCAACCGGCGCGAGATGGATGTACTGGTCTCCACCGGTGAGCAGGTCACCATAGCGCTGCTTGCCATCGCGTTGAACAAACGCGGTTGCCCGGCGGTCTCGATGACTGGCGATCAGGTACGGATTCATACCGATTCCGCCTATGGCAAGGCGCGCATCACCCACATCGACACCGAGCTGGTTCATGCCGAACTGGCTGCGGGCAAGGTGGTGGTGATCGCCGGTTTCCAGGGCCGTGACGAGCATAACGCCATCACAACCCTGGGCCGCGGCGGTTCGGATACCACGGCGGTTGCCGTGGCGGCGGCCATCAAGGCCGATGAGTGCCAGATCTTTACCGATGTGGATGGGGTATACACCACGGATCCGCGCATCGAGCCCAAGGCGCGTCGTCTCGACACCATCACCTTCGAGGAGATGCTGGAGATGGCCAGTCTCGGCGCCAAGGTGCTGCAGATCCGCTCGGTGGAGTTTGCGGGCAAGTACCGCGTCCCGCTGCGGGTGCTGTCGAGCTTTATCGATGGAGAGGGAACCTTAATCACATATGGAGGTGATAGGATGGAAGCTCCCCTGGTATCCGGGATCGCTTTTAACCGCAACGAGGCCAGCCTGACCATTCTGGGCGTGCCGGACAGACCAACCGTTGCCGCGCAGATCCTGAATCCGATCAGCGACGCCAACATTGATGTCGACATGATTGTGCAGAACACCCTGGGAGATGGCACCGCTGACTTCACCTTCACGGTGAATCGTGATGATTATCGCCGCGCCCGGGCGCTGTTGGAGGAGACCGCCACCGAACTTGGCGCCTCCTGCGTGCAGGGAAATGGCGAGATTGCCAAGGTCTCCATTGTCGGTGTCGGCATGTGGAACCATCCCGGTGTTGCGCGCACCATGTTCAAGGTATTGGGCGAGGAGGGGATCAACATGCAGTTGATCTCGACCTCTGAAATCAAAATCTCTGTGGTGATTGACGAGAAGTATCTGGAGCTGGCGGTGCGAGCCCTGCACGCGGCTTTCGGGTTGGATCAGGCACCGCAAGAGCAGCCCTTGGGCTAACAATCTCTGATTGATTTAGTTTCAACCATTTACCATATCGGTATCTTTGTTAGATAATGTCGCATATCGATATAAAAACAAAACAGGATACAGGAGCAAGCGAATGCTTATTTTGACTCGTCGTGTTGGGGAAACCCTGATGATTGGTGATGAAGTGACTGTCACCGTACTGGGCGTTAAAGGCAACCAGGTCCGTATCGGTGTTAACGCGCCGAAAGAGGTCTCCGTACACCGCGAAGAGATCTACCAGCGCATCCAGGCCGAGAAAGTTCCGGGCCAACCGAGCTTCTAAGCCACTTTCATGGCTGTGACAAGGCGACACCTCATGTGTCGCCTTTTGTTTTTCCGGCCCCCTGAAATTGCCCTGCAGGGCGCGAAACTGCGGGATAAGTGCTGATATTGTTTGAATATTCCACGCTTTGACCAAATGCTGAGCGAACGCACTTTTTTCTCCAAAAAAGTGTTTGACTAAAAATCCCTGTGAAGTATTATCAGCCCCGCAAACGGAGAGGTGGCCGAGAGGCTGAAGGCGCTCCCCTGCTAAGGGAGTATGCGGCTTATACCCGCATCGGGGGTTCGAATCCCCCCTTCTCCGCCATTTGCGCCCGTAGCTCAGCTGGATAGAGTACCTGGCTACGAACCAGGTGGTCAGAGGTTCGAATCCTCTCGGGCGCACCATATTACGACTCAAGCAAGAGTCATGTGTTGACCATCAGCAAGTCGACACTTTGGAAAAGGCTTACTGATAAGTAAGCTTTTTTTATCGTTTTAAAACAGGGCGCCCGTAGCTCAGCTGGATAGAGTACCTGGCTACGAACCAGGTGGTCAGAGGTTCGAATCCTCTCGGGCGCACCATTTAAAACGACACAACGATTTATGAGCGCCCGTAGCTCAGCTGGATAGAGTACCTGGCTACGAACCAGGTGGTCAGAGGTTCGAATCCTCTCGGGCGCACCATTTTTCAAGCAGTAGACAAAAGTTTGTGAGCGCCCGTAGCTCAGCTGGATAGAGTACCTGGCTACGAACCAGGTGGTCAGAGGTTCGAATCCTCTCGGGCGCACCATATTTCAAGCAGTACCAAAAGTTTATGAGCGCCCGTAGCTCAGCTGGATAGAGTACCTGGCTACGAACCAGGTGGTCAGAGGTTCGAATCCTCTCGGGCGCACCATACAGACAGCCTCGACTTCGGTCGGGGCTGTTTTTTTATGGGCGACATTTACCCCTGTCGTGTGGATCCGCGTTCGCTGTGGCGGCCGGGTCACCCTCCTGCCTGTCTGTCCTTGTCCTCTTTTATACCTCTTCTGTTATTGAGCCGCGTTCTTCTGAACGGTACAAGCCTTTGCCTCATCTGCAAGCGGGCTGTATGCCTGCTGTTGCTGCGGGGGACTGCGCGCAGCTCATCACTTAGGGTTTGGCTATCAACATCCTGCAAGGCCTGCTGAGGCGTTCTGCGGGCAATAAAAAAGGATGCCGCAGCATCCTTTTGTGTTGAGATATTGACTCAGCTTTTCAACCATTTGCGAATGCGGTTGGCATCGCCTATAGGGGTGCGTTTGCCCACCGAGTTGAGCAGCACGATGGCAAGCTCGCGGCTGTCCGGTTTGGCGCGCATCACCAGACAGCGCCCCGCTTCGTCAGTGAAGCCGGTCTTGGAGAGGCGTACGTCCCAATCCGGGTTTTTCACCAGCGGGTTGGTGTTGTTGAACATCAGGCTATAGGCGGGGGTGCTGAAGCGCATCTCCCGGTTCTCATCCTGAGTGAACTGACGGATCAGCGGCTGACGATAGGCGGCGGCGGCCAGCTTGCCGAGATCCTGGGCGGTGGAGACGTTGCGGGTGGAGAGGCCGGTGGAGTCGTAGAAGTGGGTATTACGCATTCCCAATTGTCTGGCCTTATTGTTCATGGCCCGCACGAAGGCGCTGCGACCGCCCGGATAGTGACGCGCCAGTGCCGAGGCCATCCGGTTTTCGGAGGACATCAGCGCCAGATGCAGGGCGTCGCGGCGGGTCACCTTGGTGCCCATGCGGATGCGGGAGTGAGTGTGTTTGACCCGATCCAGATCGTTCTTGTCGACCGTAATGGTCTGGTTGAGATTCTGCTTGGCATCCAGCACCACCAGCGCTGTCATCAGCTTGGTGAGAGAGGCGATGGGACGCACCTTGGTGGCATTCTTCTGGTAGAGCGTCTTGCCCGTTTTTACATCCACGACCAGGGCGCTGCTCGAGCGTACTTCCAGTTTGGCTGGGTTGGGTGCCGCGTTGACCGCAGGCAATCCCAGCATTCCCATCAACCCGACAACCAGCGCTGCTGCGCGAATCCGACACCACATACAACCGACTCCGTTCCCATCCAAAAAAAGGCGCTAGATTCACTCATTTTTACCCCAGCTTTACAAGGGCCGAGCGGGACTATTTCTGCTATTTGCGCAAAATAGGCGATCAAAAAAGCCCTCTGGCGAGGGCTTTCAGGTCGGGCGTTGGGCGAGGGGTCAATCCCGCGGCTGCGCGGCCCTGCGTTTGCTGATCCAGCGCCAGACCAGCGCCACCATGCCACCCAGCAGCAGGGCCACCGGCAGATAGATGATGATGTTGAAGAACTGGGTCTGGTATTCGGCGGCCAGCTTGGTGTGGCTCAGGTAGTAGCCAAACCCGACCAGCGGGCAGATCCACATGATGGAGCTGATCAGATTGACGATGAGAAAGCGCCCCTGGGGCAGTTCGGTGGCACCCACGATATAGGGGTAGGCGGTGCGCACGAAGGCGATATAGCGCGCGGTGATCAGGGTGATGATCCCGTACTTGTCCAGCAGGTGGTAGACCTTCTGCTGGTGTCGCTCTTCCACGTGGGACATCAGCCGATGGTAGAGCTGGGTGTGGCCGAGAAAGCGCCCCTGCATGTAACCGAGCCAGGTGCCGACAAAGGTGGCCATGATCAACAGCGGGATCACCCCGAGAGACAACACATCCTGATAGATGAGTACGCCGGTGAGGATCAGCAGGCTGTCACCGGGCAGAAAGGCGGTAGGGATGAATCCGTTTTCCAGTACCAGAAACGTCAGAATCACACCACAGATCATGAAGGCCATCTTGGGATCGGAAAGTGTGTTCAGATCGTGATTCATAAAGGCGTGAGCCAGTTGGTAAAACTGCTCCATACTTGCAAACTCCGCAGGTTAGCTGGGTTGATCGGTCAAGGGCATGGCGAGCACCTTGTCGATGCGCAGGCCATCCATGTCAACAATTTCCAGTTGCCACTGTTCCAGTGTCACCAGGTCTCCGGTTTGTGGAACACGACCAAGGAGCAGCATGATAAGCCCTCCGAGGGTGTGATAGTGATGTTTTTCTTCTTCTGGCAGACGAACCAGCTCCAGACAGTCCTTCAACTCCGGCAACGGGATCAGGCCATCGAGCAGCCAGCTGCCGTCGGCGCGCCGGAAGGCCCAGTTGTCCTCGCCATCCTCCTGCTGGAAATCCCCCGCCAGCGCCTCCAGCAGATCCTGCTGGGTGACCAGCCCCTGCAACTCGCCATATTCGTCCACCACCAGCGCCATCTGTTCGCTGTGGGTGCGGAAGTGGTTGAGCAGCTCGACGCCGTTGAGGGTCTCGGGCAGCAGGCTGCCCTCCTGGGTCAGGGCAGCCAGATCGATGGGCTCCCCCTTGATATAGGCGTGCAGCACCTTGCTGACATTGATGATACCCACCAATTCTGACAGGTTGCCGTCGCAGACCGGAAAATAGCTGTGGCGATACTCCACCAGTCGCTGCAGGTTGCTCTCCAGCGGCAGCGCCAGATCCAGATAGCGGATATCGCTGCGCGGCACCATCAGGGAGGAGAGGCTGCGCTCGTCGAGACGGAAGACGTTGCGCAGCATGGTGTGTTCATGATCCTCGATCACCCCGGCTTCAGAGCCCTCCACCAGCATGGCGTGGATCTCCTCCTCGGTGACGTTGGCGCTGCCGTTCTGGTTGACCCGCAGCAGCCGCAGGCTGGCATTGGTGGAGGCCGACAGCAGCCAGACGAAGGGGCGGGTCAGGGTGGCGAGCCAGTGCATCGGGCGGGCCACCAGACAGGCGATGCGTTCGGCATTGAGCTGGCCGAGCCGCTTGGGCACCAGCTCCCCCACCACAATGGAGAGATAAGTAACCACCACCACCACTATGATGGTGGCGATCAGGCCACTACTCTTGGCCGGGAGCCCCCACTCCTGCAACCAGAGGGAGAAGGGCTGGGCCAGCAGGGATTCGCCGTAGATACCGTTGAGCAGACCGATGCTGGTGATGCCGATTTGGACGGCAGAGAGAAAATGGGTCGGGTCTTCGCCCAGTTTGAGGGCAATGGCGGCGGAGCGGTTGCCTTCAGAGGCAAGCTTGCCGAGGCGAGCCTTGCGTGCGGTGACGATGGCGATTTCTGACATGGCGAAGACGCCATTAAGCAAAATCAATCCCAGCAGGATCAATATTTCCATACAGCAACAGCACTCCTTGAGTGGATAAGATCGCTGGCAGTGTAATGAATTTGGCGGCGATGCGCTTGTGAAAGCGGGTGATCCGGCTCGCTAATTTGATGACAGCGCTCTGGGATGGCTGAAAAAGATGGCCGGAAAAGGGAGGGATGGCCCCGCCAAACGGCGTAATGGGCGAGCTGGCATGTCAGGATGGAAAAGGGCGGGAAGTCCCGCCCTTTCTCATCTCAGTTCCGAAACGCCTTATCAGAACTGCTGGAACCAACGCTGGATCTGGGCTGGATCCTTGCTCTGGGTCAGGGAGAGCATCAGCAGCACCCGCGCTTTCTGCGGGTTGAGAGTCCCGGAGGCCACGAAGCCGTACTTGGCATCATCGATCTCGGCATCCAGGGTGGTGGCGCCGGTCGGCACGCGGGCGGAGCGCACGACGCGGATGCCATCCTTGCTCGCCTTGGCCAGGGTATCAAACAGGGTGTGGTAGAGGTTGCCGTTGCCCACCCCGGCGCTGACGATGCCGTCGAACTTGGCATCCACCATCGCCTTGGCCGGCAAGTCGGTGGCGTTGGCGTAGCTGTAGACGATGCCCACTTGCGGCAGCTTGTCGAGCTTGCTCACGTCAAACGGCGTCTTGCTGGTGTGCAGGCGGGCCGGGCTGCGCTGATAGTCGATCTTGCCGTTGTGGATGTAACCCAACGGGCCAAAGTTGGGGGAAGCGAAGGTCTGCACCCCGGTGGTGTTGGTCTTGGTGACGTCGCGGGCATCGAGCACTGTGTCGTTCATCGCTACCATCACGCCACGGCCCTTGGAGGCGGGGTCGGAGGCGGTCACCACGGCGTTGTAGAGGTTGAGCGGGCCATCGGCACTCATGGCGGTGGAGGGGCGCATGGCGCCGACCAGCACCACCGGCTTGTCGCTCTTGACGGTCAGATTGAGGAAGTAGGCGGTCTCTTCCATGGTGTCGGTGCCGTGGGTAATGACGATGCCATCCACGTCATCCTTGGCCAGCAGCTCGTTGACCCGCTTGGCCAGCTTGAGCCACACCTCGTCGTTCATGTCCTGGGAGCCGATCTTCACCACCTGCTCACCCTGCACGTCAGCGACGTTCTTCATCTCGGGCACCGCGGCGATCAGCGTCTCGATGGCTACCTTGCCAGCCTCGTAGTTGGACTGGGTAGCCGACTGGCCAGCCCCGGCAATGGTGCCGCCGGTTGCCAGAATATGGACGTTGGGCAGGGCCATTGCCATGGGGGAGAGGGTCAGGCCAACGACGGCGGCGAGCAGGGTCTTGCGGATCGGTAGGGTCATGCTGCAAATCCTTATGGTTGGAATAATCGCAGCAAGTTTGCCCGTTTAATAACCCGGGTCTGTGATAAAACTCACCAAAAGACAGGTGAGTACAGATTTTTAACCTGTTTTATACCTATATGGAGATAATTTAACTCGCAGAGAAACCCTTGGCTTCGATCAGGGCGATCAGTTCTGCCTTGCTCAGCTCGCTCTCGATAACGGCCTTGCTGCTGGCGAAATCGACGGTTGCGGTGATGACCGCAGGCTGGGCCAGCAGCGCTTTTTGCAGACTGGCGGCGCAGCCACCACAGGACATGCCGGACACGGTGAGTTCGATGGTCATGGGATATCTCCTCTGTTGATGGGCGCCAGCCTAAAGCTGCCGCCTCCGGCAAGGTCAAGCCGTTAGTACATCAACCCTAGGTAGTTCATCAGAGTCGCCCCGAGGCTGGTAGTGACCAGCGAACCGAGGGTGGTAGTGGCGATGATGTTTGCGGCCAGCACGCTGTCGCCCCCCATGGCGCGGGTCATCACATAGCTGGCGGCGGCAGTCGGGGTGGCGCTGATGAGAAACAGAATACCCAGCTCCAGATGGTTGAAGCCGAGCAGGGCCGCCCCAAGAGTGAACGCAGCCGGAATGAGACAGAGCCGCATGATGCTGGCCCAGCCCGCAATGGCTGCACCACCACGCAGGGCGTCGAGGCTGAGTGAGGCGCCGGTGCAGAGCAGCGCCAGCGGCAACGTCATGTTGGCGAAGTAGCTGCCGGTGGTGAGCAGCAGTTGCGGCATCTTGATACTGAGCAGGGTAAAGGGCAGCGCCGCCACAATGGCGATGATCAACGGATTCTTGATGATGCCGAGCAGGATGGGGCGAATGCCGGTAGCGCCGCCGAGACTGCGGGTGAGGGTGATCACAGCGAGAATGTTGTAGAGCACGGTCACCGCGCCGACATAGAAGGCCGCCGCCCCCAACCCCTCGTGGCCGTAGGCGTTCTGCACATAGGCGAGCCCGATAATGGCGCTGTTGCCGCGAAAGCTCCCCTGCACGAAGATGCCGCGCAGTCGCTGCTCCCCGATAAAACGTCCGGCCAGCAGTTCCAGCACCAGATAGCTGATAACGGTGGCGAGCAGGCCATAGCCGATAAACCAGAGGCTCGGCATGGTGGCGAAGTTGGTACCCAGAATACTGAGAAAGAGCAGAGCAGGCAGGGTGACCTGAAACACCAGTCGCGAGGCGGATTCGGTGAAGGGATCCGGCAAAAGCCCCAGCCGCTTGAGCAAGATGCCGAGCAGCAGCACCACGCAGATGGGGCCTGTGATGGAGAGGGAGAAGAGCAGACTGGCCAGCAGATCCATGGTGGACGTCCTCCTGATGCGCCGCCTAAAGCGGGGCAAAAAGGGCATTCTAACGCCATGGGCTTGTATTCACAGGGGTTAATCACAACAATGTGGGCAATTCCACCGCCTAGCCTCCTGTGAGCCAATTCATGGACAAGAAACTGACCATCCTCGATATCGCCAGACTGAGTGGCGTCGGCAAGTCGACCGTCTCCCGGGTGCTCAATCAGGATCCCAAGGTGAAGCAGGAGACCCGCGAGCGGGTGGAGCAGATCATCGCCGAACATGGCTTCGTGCCGAGCAAATCGGCGCGGGCCATGCGCAGCCAGAGCCAGCAGGTGGTGGGGATCATCGTCTCGCGGCTCGACTCCAGCTCGGAGAATCAGGCGGTGCGCGGCATGCTGGAGACCCTTTACCAGCGCGGCTATGATGCCGTGCTGATGGAGAGCAAGTTCTCCCCCGCCAAGGTACAGGAGCATCTGGCGGTGCTGGAGAGGCGCGGGGTGGATGGCATTATCCTGTTCGCCTTCAATAACTTGGACTATGCCGCTATGGCCCCGCTGAAAGAGAAGCTGGTGCTGGTCGCCCGTGAATATCCCGGTTTCTCCTCGGTCTGCTTCGACGACGCCGGTGCGGTACGCACCATGCTGGCGCAACTGGCAAGCCGTGGTGTCCGCGATATCGCCTATCTGGGGGTTGATGCCTCGGATCTCACCACCGGCCAGCGCCGCCTCGACGCCTATCTCGCTTACTGCGCAGAGCAAGGGTTGCGCCCGCGCAGCGCCCTCGGCGATCTCAGCCTGCAGAGCGGCTACCGGCTGGCGGCCGAGCTGCTGACGCCCTCCACCCAGGCGCTGGTCTGCGCCAGCGACACCCTCGCCATCGGTGCGGCAAAATACCTGCAAGAACAAGGGCGTAGCGAGGTGCTGGTGACCGGCCTTGGCAACAACCCCATGCTCAGTTTCCTCTTCCCCAATGCCCTCAGTCTCGATCTTGGCTACAAGGGGGCAGGGGAGCAGGCGGCGCGTCAGCTGCTCGGCCAGATTGAGCAGGCTCAGCCTCCGCTGGTGACAATCGCCCCCTGTCGAACCCTGTGACCCCCATCACTCCGGACTGAACAAAAAGTACGCTTTTTGTGATGCTGGCCACGAATTGGGAACGTTCCCATTTCGATCTGGCCAGATTGTCGGCATGCTAAATGGGAACGATACCAAAAACGCTCCGGCCGACAGACTGGCTCAAAAGGGCGATACAGACCACTATTCAATGGCGTCACAGAGGGAAGACCCATGTCCAAGATCAACGCACAGCAGCTTGCCACCCTGATCGACAAGATCGGCGGCAAGGAGAACATCGCCACCGTCAGCCACTGCCTGACCCGGTTGCGCTTCGTCCTGAACGATCCGGCCAAGGCCGACAGCAAGGCCATCGAAACCATCCCGGCGGTGAAGGGATGCTTCACCCAGGGCGGTCAGTTCCAGGTGGTGATCGGCAACGAGGTAGAGCAGTGGTACAAGGCGCTGACCGAGCAGCTCGGCGTCAGCGGTGGCAGCAAGGAGACCGCCAAGCAAGCGGCGCGCCAGAATATGAATCCGCTGGAGCGGGGCATTTCCCATCTGGCGGAGATCTTCGTACCGCTGCTGCCCGCCATCATCACCGGCGGTCTGATCCTGGGCTTTCGCAACGTCATCGGCGACATCAAGATGTTCGACGATGGCACTCACACCCTCACCGAGATCAGCCAGTTCTGGGCTCAGGTACACGCCTTCCTCTGGCTGCTGGGCGAGGCGATTTTCCACTTCCTGCCGGTCGGCGTCTGCTGGTCTGCAGTGAAGAAGATGGGCGGCTCCGAGATCTTGGGTATCGTGCTGGGGGTGACGCTGGTGTCACCGCAGTTGATGAACGCCTACGGCATTGGTCAGCAGACTCCCGAGGTGTGGGACTTCGGCCTGTTTGTGATCCAGAAGGTGGGTTATCAGGCCCAGGTCATTCCGGCGCTGCTGGCGGGTGTCTTCCTTGCCTGGGTGGAAACCAACCTCAAGCGGATCATTCCGGCCTATCTCTATCTGGTGATTGTGCCGTTTGTCTCGCTGCTGCTGGCAGTGATCGTGGCCCACGCCTTTATCGGCCCGTTCGGTCGCTGGATTGGTGATGGCGTTGGCTTCGCTGCCAAGGCCGCCATGACCGGCTCCTTCGCTCCCATCGGTGCTGCCCTGTTCGGTTTCCTCTATGCACCGCTGGTCATTACCGGTATCCACCACACCACCAACGCGGTGGATCTGCAGCTGATGCAGAGCATGGGGGGCACCCCGATTTGGCCGCTGATCGCGCTCTCCAACATCGCCCAGGCGTCTGCGGTTGTCGGCATCATTTTGATTAGCCGCAAGGAGAACGAGCGGGAGATCTCGGTGCCTGCTGCCATCTCCGCCTACCTCGGGGTGACCGAACCGGCCATGTACGGTATCAACCTCAAGTACAAGTTCCCCATGTTGTGCGCCATGGTGGGGTCCAGCCTTGCCGCCCTCATCTGCGGTTTCGCTGGGGTGATGGCCAACGGCATCGGGGTCGGGGGCCTGCCGGGCATCCTCTCCATCCAGCCGCAATACTGGGCGGTATTTGCCATCGCCATGCTGGTCGCCATCGTGGTGCCGGTGGTGCTGACCCTGCTGGTCTACAAGCGCCAGCAAGCCGCTGGCAAGTTGGCCCAAGCCAGCGCCTGACACTGATTATCAGGGCGACCCGCGGGTCGCCCTCTCCATTTCATATTCGAGACAAGAGAAAGACCCATGAGCCAAACACCCTGGTGGCAGAGTGCCGTGATTTACCAGATTTACCCCAAGAGCTTTCAGGATTCCGCGGCCCGTGGCACCGGCGACCTCAAGGGGATCATGGCGCGCCTCGACTATCTCAAAACCCTGGGGGTCGATGCCCTTTGGCTGACCCCTGTCTACGTCTCCCCGCAGGTGGACAACGGCTACGACATCGCCGACTACCTTGCCATCGATCCCGCTTACGGCACCATGGATGATTTCGAGGCGCTGCTGGCCGCCGCCCACGCGCGCGATATCCGCATCGTGATGGATATCGTGGTGAACCACACCTCCACCGAGCACGCCTGGTTCAAGTCGGCTCTGGGGGATAAATACAGCCCCTACCGCGACTACTACATCTGGCGCGATCCGGTGGATGGCTGTGTGCCGAACAACTGGCAATCCAAGTTTGGTGGCAGCGCCTGGGAGCTGGATGCAGCCACCGGCCAGTACTACCTGCACCTGTTTGCCCGCGAGCAGGCGGATCTCAACTGGGAAAATCCTGCAGTGCGCGCCGAGGTGAAAAAGATCATCCACTTCTGGGCGAAGAAGGGGGTGGATGGGTTCCGACTCGACGTTATCAACCTTATCTCCAAGGATCAGACCTTCCCGAACGACGATATTGGCGATGGCCGCCGCTTCTACACCGACGGGCCGCGCATCCACGAATTCCTGCAGGATGTGAGCCGCGACGTGTTTGCTCCTGTCGGCGCCATGACGGTGGGGGAGATGTCCTCTACTTCGCTGGAGCACTGCCAGCGCTATGGCGCCCTCGATGGCTCCGAGCTCTCCATGGTGTTCAACTTCCACCATCTGAAGGTGGATTACCCCAACGGCGACAAGTGGACCAAGGCGCCGTTCGACTTCCTCGAACTCAAGCGCATCTTCAACCACTGGCAGAGCGGCATGCATAGCAAGGGGTGGTCGGCGCTGTTCTGGTGCAACCACGATCAGCCGCGTATCGTCTCCCGCTTTGGTGACGAGGGCGAGCATCGCGTCGTGGCCGCCAAGATGCTGGCCAGCACCCTGCACGGCCTGCAGGGCACTCCCTACATCTATCAGGGGGAGGAGATCGGCATGACCAACCCCGGCTATCAGTGCATCAACGACTATCAGGATGTGGAGAGCCGCAATATCTTCGCCATCAAGCAGGCGGAAGGGATGAGCGAGGCCGAGATCCTCGCGATTCTCGGTGCCAAGTCCCGGGATAACTCGCGCACGCCGATGCAGTGGAGTGCCGCCCCGAACGCCGGTTTTACGGCAGGCAATCCGTGGCTCAAACCTGCCGCCAACTACCCAGAAATCAATGCCGAGGCGGCGCTGGCCGACCAGCACTCGGTGTTCTGGCACTATCGGGATCTCATCGTCCTTCGCAAGGCGCACCCCATCTTCACCAAGGGGGATTATCAGGAGCTGCTGACCGGGCACCCGCAGATCTGGGCCTATGCCCGCCGCGCCAACGGTCAGACCCTGCTGGTGGTGAGCAACTTCTACGGCGAGCCGGCTGAGTTTGCCTTGCCTGCCGAGCTGCAAAGCGGGCAAGGTCGGCTGCTGCTCGGCAACTACCCCGATAGTCCAGCTCAACCGCAATCGGGTATGCTGCGCCCTTATGAATCCCTGATCTGGCTGATGGAGTAGTGGATGAGCGAGGAAATGGTTGCAGCTGAACAGCAGCATGCGCGTGGTGCCGAGTGGCAGAAGATGGTGGCGGGGGAGCCCTATGATGCGGGTGATCCTGAGCTGAAAGCGGCACGTGAGCGCTGCCGCAGGCTCTATCACACCTTCAATACCAGCTGGCAGGAGAAACCGGCGCGGGATGCTTTGCTTCATGAGCTGCTCGGTGGCCGCGGCCAGGAGTGTGCCATCAATCCGCCATTCTTCTGCGACTATGGTGCCAACATCTTCGTCGGCGAGAACTTCTACGCCAACGTGGGCTGCACCATCCTCGACGTCTGCGAGGTGTACATCGGCGACAACGTGCTGCTGGCGCCCGGGGTGCAGATCTACACCGCCGCTCACCCGGTGGCGGTGGCGCCACGCATCAGGGGTGTCGAGTTCGGCAAGCCGGTGCGGATCGGTCACAACGTCTGGATCGGCGGCAGCGTCGTCATCTGCCCCGGCGTTACTATCGGTGACAACAGCGTCATCGGCGCCGGTTCGGTGGTGACCAAAGATGTGCCCGCCAATGTGGTGGCGGCTGGCAACCCTTGCAAGGTGCTTCGGCCGATGACGGCACAGGAGCTTGAAGGCGTCATCCAGCGGTGAACAGGGGCCATGAATGCTATTGCTATCTGATTGATAGAAAAGCGACTGTCAGATTGTTTTGCATTCAGTGCTTATGTTCGGGGCTGCTTGGCCGATACTGTTGAGTGCAGGAGGAACCCTATGGATATATCAAGTTCTGCATCCACATCGGAAGGTTATGCATTGTTAGCGGCCAGTTTGGCCAAAAAACAGCAAACCCAGCAAGGCCAGCAGGCTCTGGAGCTTATCCAGACGGCAGCAGCGCCCGCTTCGTCAGCACCGACATCGGCCAGCGCTTCCCTCGGAAGCAATATCGATATCCGCGTCTGAGCGATAAAAAAGCCCCCATCTCTCGATGGGGGCTTTCTTTTTATTGGCTGTTACCTAGCTGGCTCAGACCGGGAAAGGAGCCGGCGCCTCGAAGGTCATCCGCTCGCCACTACGGGGGTGGCTGATGGTCAGCATGGCAGCATGCAGGTAGAGATGGGGTGCCGCCGCCAGCGCATCCGGATGAGCATAGAGGTTGTCACCCAGGATCGGATGCCCCAGCTCCAGCATATGGACGCGCAACTGGTGTGAGCGACCTGTGATGGGGGTCAGCTTGATCAGGCTGTTGCCGTTCTCCACTTTCAGTTTTTCCCACAGGGTCAGGGCGTGACGCCCCTCCTCGTGATCCACCTTCTGCTTCGGGCGGTTGGGCCAGTCGACGCAGAGCGGCAGGTCAACCTGTCCCGACTCTGCTTCCGGCTCACCCCACACCCAGGCGAGGTAGTGCTTCTCGGTCTCCCGCTCGCGAAATTGCCGACTCAGCTCCCGATGAGAGTTGGGATTGAGGGGAATGACAATGACGCCAGTGGTGGACATGTCGAGGCGATGAGCTGCCGCCGCCTTGGGGTGTTGCTGTTTCACCCGATGCAGGACGCTGTCTTCATTCTCGGGGCCGCGCCCGGGGACGCTTAGCAGGCCAGTGGGCTTGTTGACCACCATGATGTCCTTGTCCTTGAACAGGATATCGAGCCAGGGTTCCAGAGGCGGTGAGTATTCAAACATAAATGTCTCGCATCAGAAGGTGGGGGCAAGCCCCCATCAGTTATGGGTAACCACGACAAAGTGGCCTTGGGTATCCAGTTTGAGCTGGTTCTGGCCGCTGTCGGTCGGTACCTTGTCAGTTATGGGTGACCACGATAAAGCGGATGGCATCCAGCTTGAGTTGGGTCTGATCGATCAGGTGGTGCAATTCTGCCTTCAGATTGCGCAGATAATCCAGTTCGCTGTCTCGCACGTTCGGGTTGACCGCCTTGAGCGCTTCCAGACGATCGAGATCCTGCTGCAGGGTCTGCGCCATCTGGGCGCGGGCCTTGTCGACAATCCCAGCTTTCAGCTCTTCGGCAATGGCCTGGCCCTTGCCAATCAGACCGTGGATCACCGGCTGGGATGCAGTCACGAGCTTGCTGCCGAGGTGGCGATTGACCGGCGTCAGCTGGCGGTTGAAGGCATCGAACGCCACTTTCTCACCCAGATTCTGGCCGTTCTTGTCCATCAGCAGACGGATCGGCGTCGGCGGCATGAAGCGGTAGAGCTGGGGATGGGCCGCAGACTCGGCAACGAAGATCAGCTCAAGCAGGATGGAGCCGATGGGCAGCGCCTTGTTCTTGAGCAGTGCGACCGAGGTGGCACCGATCTCGGAGCCCAGGATCAGGTCGATACCGCCGCGCATCATGGGGTGATCCCAGGAGAGCAGCGCCATGTCATCCCGCGACAGGGCTGTGTTGCGATCGAAGGTGATGGTCATGCCGTCTTGCGGCAGGCCCGGGAAGCTGGAGACCAGCATATGATCACCGGGAGTCAGCACCAGCGCGTTCTCGCCACGGTCATCCTGATTGACGCCGATCTCGTCGAACATCTTGAGAGCGAAGGAGATCATGCCGGTGTCGTCATCTTCGGCGGCCAGCTTGTCGACCAGCTGCTGGGCGGCGGCACCACCGCTGGAGTGGATCTCCAGCAGGCGATCGCGACCCTGCTCCAGTCGAGCCTTGAGCGGCTCGTGCAGTTCGCGGGTCTTGATCAGCAGGGCGTCGAGAGCTGCCTGATCGCCGGTGTTGGCGGCCAGCAGCTCGAACAGCTCTTCACGTACCGCTTCGAATACCGGGCGGGCAGTCGGGCAGGTCTGCTCGAACGCATCGAGGCCATCGTGATACCAGAGCTGCAGGGCGCGCTGGGCAGTCCCTTCCAGATAGGGAACGTGGATCTCGACGGTGTTCTGCTGACCGATACGATCCAGTCGGCCGATACGCTGTTCCAGCAGATCCGGGTTGAGAGGCAGATCGAACAGTACCAGATGGCTGGCAAACTGGAAGTTGCGACCCTCTGAGCCGATCTCGGAGCAGAGCAGCACCTGGGCGCCACCCTCTTGCTGGGCGAAATAGGCGGAGGCCTTGTCCCGCTCAAGGATCGACATCCCTTCGTGGAACACGGCACCACGGATCCCTTCACGGGTACGCAGCGCCTCTTCCAGCGCGATGGCGGTCGCTGCTTCGGAGCAGATCACCAGCACCTTCTGCTGACGGGCTGAGAGCAGCAGCTCCAGCAACCATTCGACACGGGGGTCGAACTGGGTCCAGGTGGCGTTGTCGCCTTCGAACTGCTGGAAGATCTTCTCGGGATAGAGGTAGCGCAGGGCGCGTGTCTGCAGATCGCCACCGTTGCCACCCATCATGCCCATCACCTTGATGGCAGTCTTGTACTGCTCCGGCAGCGGCATGGGGTAGACGTTGAGGTGACGCTCGGGGAAGCCCTGAATATTGGCGCGGCTGTTGCGGAACAGCACCCGGCCGGTGCCATGCTGGTCCAGCAGCTTGGCGACCGCCTGCTGGCGGGCGGCGGCATCGCTCAAGTCCAACCCTTCCAGCTGGCTGGCGAGGATCTGTCTGGCTTCATCGCTCAGGGTCTCGCCATCCAGCAGCTCTTGTGCGGCGCTCGCGACCTGACCATAGGCCTGCTCCTCGGCGAGGAAGGCCTCGTAGTCGTAGAAACGCTCGGGATCGAGCAGGCGCAGACGGGCAAAGTGGCTCTGGTGACCCAGCTGATCCGGGGTTGCGGTCAGCAGCAGCACACCCGGCACCTGTTCGGCCAGCGCTTCCACCATCTCATAGGCACGGCTTGGCGCCTCTTCGCTCCACTCCAGATGGTGCGCTTCGTCGACAACCAGCAGATCCCACTCGGCTTCCAGCACTTGCTCGAAGCGACGGCGCTTCTTGCGCAGGAAGTCGAGGCTGCAGATCACCAGCTGTTCGGTCTCGAAGGGGTTCTCCGCATCGGCAAACGCTTCGATGCAGCGCTCCTCGTCAAACAGGGAGAAGTGCAGGTTGAAGCGGCGCAACATCTCGACCAGCCACTGGTGCTGCAAGGTTTCGGGCAGCAGGATCAGCACCCGATGGGCGCGGCCGGAGAGCAGTTGCTGATGAATGATCATGCCCGCTTCGATGGTCTTGCCCAGACCCACCTCATCGGCCAGCAGTACGCGTGGAGCGTAGCGGTGACCCACCTCGTGGGCGATATAGAGC
>NZ_CP077221.1:3587500-3800000 GCF_019046985.1 Aeromonas sp. FDAARGOS 1417
AATTCCTTGTCGGGTAAGTTCCGACCTGCACGAATGGTGTAACCATGGCCATGCTGTCTCCACCCGAGACTCAGTGAAATCGAATTCGCCGTGAAGATGCGGTGTACCCGCGGCTAGACGGAAAGACCCCGTGAACCTTTACTACAGCTTGGCACTGAACATTGAACCTACATGTGTAGGATAGGTGGGAGGCTTTGAAGGCGTGACGCCAGTTGCGCTGGAGCCGTCCTTGAAATACCACCCTTGTATGTTTGATGTTCTAACGCAGGGCCCTGAATCGGGCTCGCGGACAGTGCCTGGTGGGTAGTTTGACTGGGGCGGTCTCCTCCCAAAGAGTAACGGAGGAGCACGAAGGTTGGCTAATCCTGGTCGGACATCAGGAGGTTAGTGCAATGGCATAAGCCAGCTTAACTGCGAGACGGACAGGTCGAGCAGGTACGAAAGTAGGTCATAGTGATCCGGTGGTTCTGAATGGAAGGGCCATCGCTCAACGGATAAAAGGTACTCCGGGGATAACAGGCTGATACCGCCCAAGAGTTCATATCGACGGCGGTGTTTGGCACCTCGATGTCGGCTCATCACATCCTGGGGCTGAAGTCGGTCCCAAGGGTATGGCTGTTCGCCATTTAAAGTGGTACGCGAGCTGGGTTCAGAACGTCGTGAGACAGTTCGGTCCCTATCTGCCGTGGGCGTTGGATGATTGAAGGGAGTTGCTCCTAGTACGAGAGGACCGGAGTGAACGAACCTCTGGTGTTCGGGTTGTCACGCCAGTGGCACTGCCCGGTAGCTAAGTTCGGAATCGATAACCGCTGAAAGCATCTAAGCGGGAAGCGAGCCCTGAGATGAGTCATCCCTGACCCCTTGAGGGTCCTAAAGGGCCGTTGGAGACCACAACGTTGATAGGTGGGGTGTGTAAGCGCGGCGACGTGTTGAGCTAACCCATACTAATTACCCGTGAGGCTTAACCATACAACACCCAAGAAGTGTTCTAAGGCTTGTAGCAAATAGAACGAACTACTCAAATTCAGTGATAGTGACAAGCCAAGCGCAACATCACTACTCACGTCAGCTTTCTAGATTAAGAATTTGCCTGGCGGCCATAGCGCCGTGGAACCACCTGATCCCATGCCGAACTCAGAAGTGAAACGCGGTAGCGCCGATGGTAGTGTGGCATTCGCCATGCGAGAGTAGGACACTGCCAGGCACCCAATACAAGAACCCCGCTCAATGAGCGGGGTTTTTTATTGCCTGCAATTTATTAAATCGTCTGATATTTGACCTGAATTATTCCTTTCTTCTGTTTTTATTGTTACTCACCGTTATCTTTTGGTTCAACGAATAGCCTGATGTTACGCTTTTACTCTTTCTTCATGTAAAGCCATTGCTCTGTATGGCAGGGCTGGCATCGCCATAACCCGTGAATCCCATGATCGCCTATACGTCATGCTCTCTTGCTTGGGGTCTAGGCTTCCTGAGTTAGCCGTCCCCTCTTTTTAAGCCGCAACCCCATCATCCCTGCTTTTCTATGACTGTGTTAACTGTAGTGGTCTAATCATCCCGGACACCATTGTAGGTGGTACAGTCGCCACCATGACCTGAGGTGTTCAATGACAAGATTACGTCGCTCATTTACTGCCGAATTCAAACTCGAAGCCGCATCCCTGGTACTCGACCAGGGATACTCTGTCCCTGAAGCCAGCCGTTCACTGGATGTCGGTGAAACCGTACTGCGTCGCTGGGTTCAGCAGCTCCAATCCGAACGCTGCGGCACAACCCCAATCAGCAAAGCACTGACTCCGGAGCAGCAGAAAATTCAGGAGCTGGAAGCCCGCATCAACCAGCTCGAACGTGAAAAGGACATACTAAAAAAGGCTACTGCTCTCTTGATGGCGGACGAGTTCACACGTACGCGCTGATAGACCGATTAAGGGAGCAAGCCCCCATCACTCTGGTCTGCTGCGCTTTCGATGTTCCCACCTCCTGTTTTTACGATTATCTGGCTCGCAGGCGGACGATTAACCGTGAACGTATGCAACAGCGCTGTGAGTTGCGCCGTTTGTTCAAAGAAAGCCGGAACTCAGCGGGCAGCCGCGCCTTGATGTCGATGATGCGGGAGTTGGGGTATCAGATTGGTCGATTCAAAGTACGTAACCTGATGAAGGAAGCCGGTCTGGTATCCAAGCAACCGGGCGCTCATCGCTATCAGGTCGCTCGGTCTGAACGACCGGACATTCCCAATCTGCTGGCCCGCGAATTTGATGTCCAGCAACCCAATCAGGTGTGGTGTGGCGATATCACCTACGTCTGGGCAGGTGGTCGTTGGCGTTACCTGGCAGCGATTCTTGACCTGTACACCCGGCGGGTCGTGGGCTGGGGGATGTCTGATAAGCCTGATGCAGAGCTGGCCATCAAAGCACTTGAGATGGCGTATCAGCAACGAGGTTGTCCGTCAGGCGTGCTGTTTCACTCTGACCAGGGCAGCCAATATGGCAGCCGGGCATTTCGGCAACGACTGTGGCGCTATCGCATGACCCAGAGCATGAGTCGGCGTGGCAACTGCTGGGATAACGCCCCGATGGAGCGACTGTTCAGGAGCCTGAAGTCAGAGTGGCTCCCGGCTATGGGATATATGAGCTTGCGAGAGGCGAAGCGGGATATCAGTTATTACCTGATGGATTACTACAACTGGCGGCGTCCACATCACCACAATGACGGGATACCGCCAGCAAAAGCCGAGGTTCGGCCTAACCAAGTGTCCGGATTTAGTTGACCACTACAAACCGACCCTGATTGTATTCCGAAGAGGGGTTATTGACGGTACCAACATGCTGGAGCTGTGGTCGCTGCATTGGGTCGCTGTTGTTTGGGGTAATAAGGAAATGGGAAGGGATACGGGCAGGAACGCAGAGGTTCGATGTTGATAGGTGATCTTGTGGCAGCTGTTGAGCCCGCAGGTGAGAAGATCAAGAAAGGAGTTGAAGAAGACTAGTGTATTGAGATCTATGAGGAGTGGCAAATCGCAGGCAAACAAAAAGCCCACGCAACATGGTTGCATGGGCTCGGTATGAATGGCGGAGGAGGTGGGATTTGAACCCACGGATGGTCGCCCATCGCCGGTTTTCAAGACCGGTGCATTCAGCCGCTCTGCCACCCCTCCGCAGCAGTGCGGCGAATATTACCATGCTGATCCGGCTTGTAAATCCCCGTCCGGTTTGATTGCTGGTTAATTGCGCGAAATGACATGAAAAAGTGGCAGTCAGGGCGCATCAAGCGCTTTTTTGGCCAGATAACTTGACTTGAAAACAGACTCAACCACTATAGTGGCCTCTATCATATCCTCTGCAAGATAACGTTATGACTATTAAAAATGCCCTGTTTTGCGCGCTGGCTGGCGTGACCCTGCTGGCGACGCCGGTACATGCAAGCGAGCTGACCAAAAGCGATGTCGAGCAAATCGTTCGCGACTATCTGGTCAAGAATCCCGAGATCCTGGTCGAGATGTCCAATGCCCTGCGTGCCAAGCAGGAGAGCCAGCAGGCCGAGAGTGACAAGGCGCTGATCAAGGCTCACTCCAAGCAGCTTTATGCCAATCAGGATCCCGAGATGGGGAATCCGAAGGCATCTCTGACCATTGTGGAGTTTTTCGATTACAACTGCGGTTACTGCAAGCGGGCCCATCCGCTGGTCAAGCAGCTGATGGCGGAAGACAAAGACATCCGGTACATCTACAAGCAGTTCCCCATTCTGAGCGAGTCCTCCTACTTCGCAGCCCGTGCTGCGCTGGCGGTCCAGCTGGGTCAGCCTGACAAGTACCAGGCGTTCCACGAGAAGCTCTATAGCCATCAGGGCCCGCTCGCTGATGAAGCACAGGTCAAGCAGTTGGCTGTGGCGGCCGGTGTGGACTGGAGCAAGGTGGAGGCCAAGATCAAGGATGGCAGCATTGACCAGAACCTCGGTACCAACCGTGCGCTGGCTGAAGCGCTCGGTATCTCCGGTACCCCGGCCTTCATCATCGGTGATCAGATCCTGCGCGGTGCTCCCCGTGATCTGGCCAGCCTGAAGGGGTTTATCAAGGACGTGCGTGCCGGCAAGAGCATTCAATAAGCAGTTGTTATGGTCGAGGGCCCAGCGCCTCGGCCAGATACAGAAAGAGGGTCGGTATCACTACCGGCCCTCTTTTTTATTATGTCCTTTGGCACAGGTGGTCGTCGCGAAAGGACCATAACAACGTGCTCAGGACCCGGCCTGTTGGCCTCAGTAACAAGTATTAGCAGAGCCGTTCGGAGTCTAATGATAAATATTTCGCCTCGCAGAGGTGTGTCGTGAACATTGCTTAATTCCGGTCAAGATTTTTTCTGCTGCTTGCCTTAGAATCGCCGCCCGTTGCAGGAGAAACCCCTATGTTAGTTGATATTTTACGGCTGGTTTTTATAGCCGGAGGCCTCGTATTCATCTTTATGCTGGTGCAAGCCTGCTGGCGGAAGAAGCAGAGTGGATCCTTTGAGGCGACCCCCTTCTGGCCGGTGGCGTTGATCGGTGGGGTTGCCAACTTCCTCGATACCCTGGGGGTGGGCAGCTTTGCGGTAAAGACCGCCTGCTACAAGCAGTTCAAGCTGATCGATGATCGGGTGCTGCCGGGCACCCTTAATGGGCAGTGCGTGCTGCCGACCGTGACTCAGTCGCTGATCTTCGTCGGCGCAGTAGCGGTGGATCCGCTGACGCTGATCAGCATGATGATGGCCGCCGCAGCGGGCGCTGCCTGGGGCGCTCGCCATGTGGCCTCGTTTGATCGGCAGACCATCCGGTTGGTGATGGCCATTTCTTTACTGATCGTTGCAGGGCTTATCTTTGCCGGTCTGCTGGGTCTTTTCCCTGTAGGCGGCGATGCGATGGGGCTCAGCGGCTATAAGTTGGCGATCGCCCTGCTTGGCAATTTCATCTTCGGGGTGCTGATGAATGTCGGTATCGGCTTGTTTGCCCCCTGCATGACGCTGGTTTATCTGCTGGGGATGAATCCGCTGGCGGCGTTTCCCATCATGATGGGCTCCACCGCCGTGCTCAGCGTCTTCTCCGCAGGCACTTTTATCCGCAAAGGGGCGTTCGATGCCAAGGCGGTGCTGGCGGTAGCCATCTTCGGCCCCATCGGTGTGGTGTTGGCCGCCATGCTGGTCAAGTCCATGGATATGGAGATGCTGAAGTGGCTGGTTGCCTTTATCGTCATCTATACCTCCTGGACCATGTACGCTTCTTGGCGGGCGGCGCGTCGCTCCCCTGTGCAGCTGACGGTGGAGAGCGCAGGCTAGCCTGTACCAGTGCCGCTTCGGCCTTGGCCCCCAGAAAAACATAGAGGCCAAGCGCCAGCAGCAAACCCACCGCACACCCCATCACTCCGACCGCAGGCCAGAGCAACTCGCTCTGGCCGAGCGAGCCTTTGAATAGCAGCAACAGCCCCTCGATGGAGACCGCGATCAGAATGGCGGCGATAAAGCGGGTGATGGTGCGGCGAATGGCGCTGTGGCGGAAGATATCCTTATGCAGCAGTACCTCCTCTTCCAGAATGGTCTTGCCCAGATCGAACACCGCCAGTGCCAGCGTCAGGAAGATGATGGCGCTAAAGGCGCCGAGCTGGTTCTGCTGCTCGCCGCACAATAGCTGGTAGAGCTGCTCCAGCCCGTGCCAGATCAGGGTGGCGACGATGAGAAACAGCGCCATGCTGAGCACCACATAGACCGCCTTGAACCAGGGCATGGCGCGGCGGCGCTCCCTGTCTCCCATCAACCAGCCAATCAGCTGATTCAGACAGACGGTGATCTCCCGTCCTTGCCCCTGCACGATAAGGTGCAACCGGTTATGGGCGGCCGGTGCCGCAGGCTGGATGCACATCGGCCCCTGATAATGGTCAATGCTGACGACAAAGGGATACCCCTTGAGCGAGACAAGGGGGGCGCTGAGCAGCCCCTGCAGTAGCGGGGCCAACTCCTCCTGATACTCCTGATAGCGCCGCAGCACATCGATGGGGCTCATTTCTGCCATATGGACCTCGGTGACGTGGGCTCTTGTGGTGAATGTGCAAATAGTGGGCCTGCTTTATGACAGGGATGGCGGGGCAAAGTTGCACCAGAGGATGACAAATCGGTGGATGACGAGGGGGGAATGCACCAGAAATGGGCGTATTGCCGCCCTGTGTGGTGATGGAGGCTCTGTAATAGAAAAGGGCCCATGACGGGCCCTTTGCGACAACCAACGGCGATTTAGCCAGCCAGCTTGGCGAAGCTGCGCTCGGCGGCAGCCAAGGTATGTTCGATCTCCTTGTCGCCGTGAGCCAATGACAGGAAGCCCGCCTCGTAGGCGCTCGGCGCCAGATAGACGCCCTCTTCCAGCATGAGATGGTAGAAGCGCTTGAAGCGTTCCATATCGCAGCGAGTGACCTGCTCGTAGCGGGTGATTTCGCTCTCTTCGGTGAAGAAGAAGCCGAACATGCCGCCCACATAGTTGATGGCGAGCGGAATGCCATGCTTGGCCGCGGCGGCTTTCAGCCCTTCTGCAACACGAGCTGTCTTGGCGCTCAGCTGCTCATAGAGACCCGGCTCCAGCAGCAGATCCAGCATGGTCAGACCGGCAGCCATGGCCACCGGGTTGCCGGAGAGAGTACCCGCCTGATAGACAGGGCCGGTCGGGGCGATGTGCTGCATCACCTTCTTCTTGCCGCCGAAGGCGCCCACCGGCATGCCGGCACCGATGATCTTGCCGAGGGTGGTGAGATCCGGGTCGATGTTGTAGTGGCCCTGGGCACCACGCAAGGAGACGCGGAAGCCAGTCATCACTTCGTCCAGGATCAGCAGGGCACCGAACTCGTCACAGATGGCGCGCAGCCCTTCCAGGAAGCCCGGCACCGGCGGGATGCAGTTCATGTTGCCTGCGACCGGCTCGACGATGATACAGGCGATCTCGCTGCCGTACTGGGTGAAGGCTTCACGCACCGAATCCAGATCGTTGAAGACGCAGGTCAGGGTGTGTTTGGCGAAATCGGCCGGAACGCCCGGGCTGTTGGGTTGACCCAGGGTCAGGGCGCCGGAACCTGCCTTGACCAGCAGGGAGTCGGCGTGGCCGTGGTAGCAGCCCTCGAATTTGACGATCTTGTCGCGGCCGGTGTAGCCACGGGCCAGACGAATGGCGCTCATGGTGGCTTCGGTGCCGGAGTTCACCATCCGTACCTGCTCCATGGAGGGGACGATCTGGCGCACTTTCTCGGCCATCAGCACTTCGATCTCGGTCGGCGCACCGTAGCTCAGCCCTTTTTCCACCGCCTTGATGACGGCAGCCTTGATGGCTGGGTGGTTGTGACCCAGCAGCATGGGTCCCCAGGAGCCGATGTAATCCACGTAGGCTTGACCATCCACATCATAGAGATAGGCGCCATCGGCGTGATCGATGAAGCGGGGCGTGCCGCCGACCCCATTGAAGGCGCGGACCGGTGAGTTGACGCCACCCGGAATGGTCTGGCGGGCCTGTTCAAACAGCTGATCTGATTTTGACATGGATCATCCTTAATGGGATTTTGGTCGTCACACAAGGGATTGCAGCCGATTGAGACTCGGCAGGCCGGAGCATCAGGAGTATGCTTTGCGCTCTCGCCACCCGGACTCTCGGTCTGCTCCCGTGACAAAAATTTAACGGGCCGACTATAGCAGAAAGCCCCAGCCCTGGGCAGCCGAGCAACGCGCCGGGTGATCCTGATCTCAGCTAGCTGACGATATGGTTTTTCCAAGTTGGTGTAACAAGATGGCGCAACAAGCTCTCTCCTCTGAAGCCGATACCTCTGCGCGGGGGCCGCTTTCCCGCATTATCCGGCAAGACAAGATGCCCTTGCTGGTGCTGCTGCTGGCGGCGCTGGTCGGCACCCTGGCCGGACTGGTGTGCGGCCTGTTCGAATCGGGAGTCCACTGGCTGGCAGAACAACGTATCGCCTTGCTGGCAGACCGTCCCTGGTGGCAGCTCGGTCTGCTTGGCTTTGGCTTCAGCGCCTTGCTGGGATTTGTCGGTTACTTCCTCACTCATACCTTTGCCCCGGAAGCGGGTGGTTCCGGCATTCCCGAGATCGAGGGGGCGATGGACGAGCTGCGCCCGGTGCGGTGGTGGCGAGTGTTGCCGGTCAAGTTCTTCGGCGGCATCTGTACCCTGAGCTCCGGTATGGTGCTGGGGCGGGAGGGGCCTTCGGTACAGATCGGCGGCAACCTCGGCAAGATGGTGGCGGATATCTTCCGGTTGCCCAAGGAGCATGGTCACGCCCTGTTGGCCGCCGGTGCGGCGGGCGGTCTGGCGGCAGCCTTCAATGCGCCGCTGGCAGGTATCCTGTTCGTGATGGAGGAGATGCGACCGCAGTTTCGCTACTCCTTTCTGGCCATCAAGGCGGTGGGGATCTCCGCCATCATGGCGACCTTGATGTTGCAGAACATGAAAGGGCAGGGGGCGGTGATCACCTTGCCTCACTACGATGCGCCAGCCCTCAAGGCGCTCTGGCTGTTCCTTTTTATGGGAGCCACCTTCGGGGTGCTCGGTTTTGTCTTCAACAAGTTGGTGCTGGCCTGTCAGGATGGCTATCTGGCGTTGCACCAGAACAAGCGCCACCGTTTTGTGGCCATCGGCATGCTGGTCGCCGGAACGTTTGGCGTGCTGTCGCTGTTTGCTCCCGCGGTGACGGGGGGCGGCACCGAGCTTATTCCCCATCTGATGGGGGATGAGTATGCGATGGCGACCCTGTTCCTCATCTTTTCGGTGCGGCTGGTCGCGACCCTCATCTGCTTCTGCTCCGGTGCCCCGGGCGGGGTGTTTGCGCCGACCCTGGCGTTGGGCACCTTGTTTGGCGTGGTGTTTGGCCATCTGTTTCATGCGGCGTTTCCCGAGCTTGGCATCGAGCCCGGCGCCTTTGCCATCGCCGGAATGGGAGCGCTGTTTGCTGCCACCGTGCGTGCCCCCATCACCGGTATCGTGCTGGTCACCGAGATGACCGACAACTATCAGCTGATTTTGCCGATGATGATCACCACGGTCGGGGCGACTCTGGTTGCCCAGTGGCTGGGTGGCCGGCCCATCTATTCCCAGATCCTGGAGCGAACTTTACGGCTCGCCGCGCGTCAAAAGCGGGGTGATGGCAGCGCCACGGCCAGTTAATTTTTCCCTTTATCGCCTTTGGCCCCGGTCAGGGCGGTATAGTGAAGGGAGAGGCGCTGCCGTAAATGGCGTGATAACGGGATGAGGGGCTATGTCCAATCTATTGAAGTTATTGGTCGTGTTAGCCGTTGGCGGGCTCATCGGTTACTTTGTCGGGAACCGTCAGGAGCTGGCCCAGAGCAGTCTGTTGGTGGTACAGCAGGAGACGCTGGATCGTCAGGGCAAGGCCATCGGCCAGCTCAAGACCGAATTGGGGGTGAAAGATACCCAGCTGGCGACCCAGAAAGCGGCCTTCGAGCAGTTGCAGACCACCCTGAAGAGTCAGGAGGCGCAGGTGCAGGAGCTCAAGCGCCAGCTGGCCTTTTTCGAGCGGATCATGCGCCCCACCGGCGAACAGGTGGGGGTGGTGATCGACAACTTGACCCTGCAGGAGACCAGCATTCCCGGTCGTTACCACTACCGTCTAGCCCTGACCCAGCCCGCCAAAAAGCGGGAGCTGTTCCGTGGTCAGGTGCAGATCCGGGTCGAGGGGAGCCTGGCCGACAAGCCGAAGACGCTGACCGGTCGCGATCTCGGAATGAAGGTGAGCGAGTGGCGTTATGCCCTGCGTTATTTCCAGCTGCTGGAAGGGAATTGGCAGTTGCCGGAAGGCTTTGTGCCGGATCGGATCCGTGTCACCATCAACAAGGATGGCAGGCAACCGGCGCAAGAGCTGCTGGTTGAGTGGGGCGAGGTGATCAAGCCGCTGGTCGCCGCGCCGCCTGCTCCGGTTCCCGCTGCCGGTTAAACGTGGTGAATACTTGAACTGAATGGTCGGGTATTGGATAATTTCGCGGTTTCCATGTTTGTGGATCTAATGGTTGTGAGGTCAGTAATGAGTGCAGTAGCAGAAGCTCCGCTGCCCATCCAGATGACGGATGCGGCGGCCAACAAGGTGAAGAACCTGATCACCGAGGAAGAGAATCCCGAGCTGAAGCTGCGGGTATACATCACGGGTGGGGGCTGCTCCGGTTTCCAGTATGGCTTTACCTTTGATGAGAAGATCAACGACGGGGACACCGTAGTCGAGAAGAATGGCGTCACCATGGTGATCGATCCCATGAGCCTGCAATATCTGGTAGGCGGCAGTGTGGATTACACCGAGGGTCTGGAAGGTTCACGCTTCACCGTGACCAACCCCAATGCCACCACGACCTGTGGCTGTGGCTCCAGCTTCTCCATCTGATCGGCATTATCGGTCTGATGAAACGGCTCTCGGCAACGAGGGCTGTTTTTGTTTGTGGTGCTCAGTGTGCTCCATCAAACAGCATTTCTCTGAAACAACAAAGGCGCCTCGATGGCGCCTTTGTTGTTTGCAGAATGGCTTAGCGGGAGCTTGCCGCCGCGACCAGCGGGACCCGGTTCACTGCCTTGCCCATGTAGGCGAGGGTGATGGTCACAATGATGCAGGTGAAGCTCAGCCACATGTAAGGCAGGTAGTCGAGGGTTGCCACCCCCAGTACCCCGGCCATGAAGATGCCGTTGTCGCTCCAGGGCACCATGCCGCAGGTGAGGGTGCCGCCAAACTCGGCGTTGCGAGAGAGGTTCTTGCGCGCCAGTCCCAGTCGGTCGTAGTTCTTGGCCATGATCTTGGGGGTCAGGATCAGCGACACATACATTGCCGAGCCAAACACGTTGGCCAGAAACGCAGTGCCGATGGTGTGGCTGGTCAGGCTGCCGACGCTGTTGATGCGCTTCTCGAAGGCGCTGGCGATCACTTCCAGAATGCCGACCTTCTCCAGCAGGCCACCAAACCCGAGACCGAAGATGATGACCGCGACCGAGCCCAGCATGGACTCCATGCCGCCGCGACCGAGAATGTTGTCGATAAAATCGATGCCGGAGGTGATGGCAAACGGACTATAAGCCGAGTGCATTGCCTTGACCGGATCCATGCCCTGGAAGGCGATGGCCCAGATCAGGCCTAGCAGGGCGCCGAAGCTGATCACCGGGAAGGCGGGCTTGCGATTGGCCAACAGCCCCAGCACCAGTACCACCGGCACTATGGCCAGCGGAGTGATGTTGAACTGGTTGTCGAGGGCCTCCATCACCAGATTGACCTGCTCCAGGCTGACGTTGCCTGAATACTGCATGCCCACCACGGTGAACAGCACGGCGGTGATGACATAGGAGAGCAGGCTGATGGGCAGCATCCCCTTGATATGCTCCACCACGTCGACGTTGGACATGGTCGAGGCCAGTACCACGGAGTCGGAGAGCGGAGATAGCTTGTCACCGAAGTAGACGCCGGAGAGCACGGCACCGGCTACCAGCGGCGCAGGCACGCCGAGACTGTGGCCGATCCCCATCATGGCGATACCGGCGGTGGCGGCAGAGCCCCAGGAGGTGCCGGTGGCTAGCGAGGTCAGGGAGCAGATGATCAGGGTTGCCAGCAGGAAGATGGACGGGTGGATCACCTTGAGGCCGAAGTAGATGATGCTGGGGACTATGCCGCCAGCTATCCAGGTACCGACCAGGGCACCGACGGAGACCAGGATCAGGATGGCCCCCATCCCCTTGGCAACGCCGTCAACGGCTGCCTGTTCCAGGGATTTGTAATCGTGGCCGAGTTTGATGCCAAGCCCCATGATGACGAACCAGGCGATGAACAACGCCAGCTGGATCGGCAGATCGAGCACGCTGGTGAACGAGAATGCCAGGGCCAGGAAAATGGCCAGACAGGCAAATACCTGTGCCATGCCCGGTAGTCGGATGTGGTTTTGTTGGTTTTGCATAGATACTTCCTAAACTCTTGCTCGCCAAGGTCACTCCCTCTCGTCCTGTGGATACATCGATCCCGAGGAGGCAACCCAAAAAGAGGCCGCAATCTACCACAAACCCGGCGGGTTAAAGCCCCATCAAATTGGCAAAAATGCACATTTGATTGAAAAAATCACAAATTAGTTGATCTCATAACCCGTTTTTGAGCGGCCTGTTGACACAAAGGGTCACATACGAAGCTTGATTGTGACACCACTTGTATCCCCAGTAGATGAATATGATAATTATTATCAATTGTTGGTGGGGGAGAAAACAATGCGCTGGATATTGCGGGGTATGATGTTGCTGGTGGCGGTGGCCGTACTCGCATGGGGTCAGGATAAAGAGTACGGCACCTGGAGTGCCGGTTTTCTGCTGGCTGCCTGGGTGATGCTGGAGCCCGGATTGCGGCCCGCCTTGATCTTGCTGCCAGTGGCCGGGTTGACCGGTATCGTCACCCTGCTCTGGCAGCAGCCCTGGTTATGAGCTTTTGACGGGAGCCTGCTTGATCTTCTGCTGTGCCACCTTGAGCGATTCGACCACCAGCTTTTCCATTTCGGTGCGCTTGGCGTCGGTCAGGAAGTAGATCATGTCGACATTGTGGCGAATATAGTGGGCCGGAAGCTGGTTGAGGGTAAGGCAGCAGAGGTCGGCCATCTGATCGCTGTTGAGCTTTTGCTGCAGCCCCTGTTTCTCAATCTCCTTGAGCACCAGATGTTCGTAAAAGTTGTGAATGTCGGTATCCAGTATCATATGCGTTCCTTGGCATGACGATGAGCGGGGAGTCGTCAAAAGCATAGCCATAACAAGGAGTAAAAACAAAAGGCCCATCACTTTCGTGATGGGCCTTTTGCGTAAGGAATGGTGCGAAGAGAGGGACTCGAACCCTCACATCCGTGGGACACTAACACCTGAAGCTAGCGCGTCTACCAATTCCGCCACCTTCGCACACTGATTTTCTCCAGCTGGTTTTTAAATGCGGTTGGAGCGCATTGCTCTGTTTTTACATGTCAGAAGCATGGTGCGAAGAGAGGGACTCGAACCCTCACACCCGGGGGGCACTAACACCTGAAGCTAGCGCGTCTACCAATTCCGCCACCTTCGCACATTCGGGTTTCCAGTCTGGATTTACATGCTGTCTGGATAAAGCATGGTGCGAAGAGAGGGACTCGAACCCTCACATCCGTGGGACACTAACACCTGAAGCTAGCGCGTCTACCAATTCCGCCACCTTCGCACATTGTGTTACCAGTTTTGATTTACATGCTGTCTGGAGAAGCATGGTGCGAAGAGAGGGACTCGAACCCTCACACCCGGGGGGCACTAACACCTGAAGCTAGCGCGTCTACCAATTCCGCCACCTTCGCACATTCGGGTTTTCTAGTTGGATTTACATGCTGCTGAATCAGCATGGCAGTATTGGTGCGAAGAGAGGGACTCGAACCCTCACATCCGTGGGACACTAACACCTGAAGCTAGCGCGTCTACCAATTCCGCCACCTTCGCATCACTGCGGAGGGGGATTCTATAGAGTTTTGGGGGAGCGTCAACAGCCAAAGGGGACTTTTTTCGCTGTTGACGCCCAAAGTGGCGCCAAGGGTACAAAACTTCAGCAATCAGCTGACGTTTGGCGTTCAGTAACGGCCCAATGCGCTCTGATACATCCGTTCATACTGGGTGACCGAGTCAGGCCAGTTGAAGCGGGTGCTCATGGCATTGCGCTGTACCTTGGTAAAACGCTCCTTGTCCTGCAGGAAATAGAGCAGGCTGCGGCGCATGGTATCGAGCAGGATGGCGGCAGTCGGATCGTTAAAGCAGAAGCCGGTGGCATGCTCGGGATCGGCATCCCAATCCACCACGGTATCTTTCAGACCACCCACGGCACGCACCAGTGGCAGGGTGCCATAGGCGAGGCTGTACATCTGGTTGAGGCCGCAAGGCTCGAACAGCGAGGGCATCAGGAAGAAGTCGGCACCGGCTTCGACCAGATGAGCCAGCCGATCGTCATAGGTGTTGATGAAGGCGAGCTTGCCCGGATAATCCCGGGCCATGGTTTGCAGTTGCGTGGCGAGCGCAGGATCGCCAGAGCCGACGATCACCACTTGTACCTGATGGTGGAGGAATTTCTCCAGCGCAGGGAGCAGCAGGGGAACGCCCTTCTGCTCGGTCAGGCGGCAAACCATGCCGTAGATGGGCAAGTCCGCCACGGCCAGCCCCGCCTCCTGCTGCAGGCTCTCTTTGCAGATCTGTTTGCCAGCCATGTTGTCGATGCTGTAGGTCGCAGGCAGGAATTCGTCGAACTCCGGATCCCAGTCCTTGTAGTCGCAGCCGTTGAGGATGCCGCAGAGATCTGCCGCCCGTTGCTGGAAGATATGCGCCATGCCGTGGGCGCCGAGGTGAGTCAATAGCTCCTGAGCATAGTTGGGACTGACCGCGTTAATCTTGTCGGCGTAGAGCACCCCGCATTTGAGCAGATTAACGTGGCCGTAGTCGTAATTGATGCGGCGTTCGTAGTCGGCGATCTCGGGCATGGCCCAGAACTGCTCGCGGCCAAACACCCCCTGAAACGCCGCGTTGTGAATGCTGATCACGCTGCGGGTCTGCTGGAAGAAGGGGTTGTGGGCGTGACGGGTTTTCAGCAGCAGTGGCAGCAGACCAGTGTGCCAGTCATTGCAGTGGGCGATATCCGGGGCAAAGCCGAGCTGCTCGCAGGCATGGAGGGCCGCGGCCGAGAAGAAGGCAAAGCGCTCGCCATTATCCGGATAGGCCTGATTGTTCTCGGCGTAGAGCTGGGGACGATCGAAATATTGTGGGCAGTCGAGCAGATAGACGCAGACGCCATCCAGCTCCATCTGGTAGATGCGATAACCGATATCAGGCAGCCCGGGGTGGGTTGGCAACCAGCGTGACGCTACCAGTCTGGCCTCATCTCGTCGCTTTATCGTCTTGTAGAAGGGCAACATGATCCTGACATCATGTCCCTTCTGGGCCAGGTACATCGGCAGGGCTCTGGCGACATCGGCCAGGCCCCCGGTTTTGACCAGCCCCTCAACTTCCGAGGCAACAAACAGGATTTTCAGTGGGTTAATAGCCAACTCTTGCTCCCTTAGGTACCACCACGATACCGCCTTCGGATACGGTAAATCGCTCTCTATCGTGGTCCAGATTTTCACCGATAACGGTGCCTGGCGCAATTTCAACGTTTTTATCAATGATGGCGCGCCGGATGGAGCACCCTTCACCAATCTTCACATCCCCCAGCAGTACGGATTCACTGATATGGCTGCACGCGCCGATATTGCAGCGGAAACCAAGGATGGATCGCTGGATCTGGCTGCCCTGAATGAAGCAACCGGCGGAGATCAGGGAGTTGGCGATCTTCACCTTGCACTCGTCGCTGTCGATGAAGGTAGCAGGCGGCAGCGCCGGATAGTGGGTGTGCAGGGGCCACTTGCGGTTATAGAGGGAGAAGGGGGGATTGTCGGCCACCAAGTCCATGTGTGCTTGCCAATAAGAGTCGAGGGTGCCCACATCCCGCCAGTAGACGTGCGGTTTCTCGCCGGGGATGACGTTGGTGCTGTAGTCGTAGACATAGACGGGGGCGCGCGGGTAGAGGCTCGGGATCACATCCTTGCCAAAATCATGGCTGGAGCTCTCCTCGGCGGCATCCCGCTTCAGTTCGCGGCAGAGAGCATCGGTCTCGAAGATGTAGTTGCCCATGGAGACCAGCGCCTGGGTCGGATCGCCGGGAATGTGCTTGGGCTGCTTCGGCTTTTCCTGAAAGCCGATCATCCGCCCTTCGGTATCTACCTCGATCACCCCGAATGCGCTGGCCTCTTCGATGGGCATGCGAAGTGCCGCGACCGTCATGGCGGCGTTCTTCTGCTTGTGGAAGGTGACCATCTGGCTCACATCCATCTTGTAGATGTGGTCGGAGCCGAAGATGCAGACGTGATCCGGTTCGGCCCGTTCGATAAAGCCGAGGTTCTGGTAAATGGCGTCGGCGGTGCCGTCATACCAGCGTTTGCCCATTCGCATCTGGGCCGGGATGGGATCGATAAAGCGGTCGGTGATGCCGACGATATTCCACCCCTTCTTCATGTGCAGGTAAAGGGACTGGGATTTGAATTGGGTCAGTACATAGATACGCAGAAAGTCGGCGTTGACGAAGTTGTTGAGGACAAAGTCGATCAGCCGGTAGCTGCCACCGAAGGGGACGGAAGGCTTGCTGCGGGTGGTGGTCAGAGGCTGCAGGCGAGTACCTTCGCCACCAGCCAGGATCATGGTCAAAATGCCTGCCATCGTATTTCTCTCCCTGAATTAACAACATGAAAAGGTTTTCAATGTTCGGTATAAAAACACCCCTAAAGGGGTGGTTTTTATCGTGTGCTTAATACCTTATCAGATGCCGGATGGCGCTCTCTAGCTGTTTTATTGTGCTGCTTACACTTATTTACATTTTGCTCAGATAGACCTTGAATTTGGCATCACTGCTGATCACTTCAGTCCGTTTGAAGTGTGTCTCCAGTATAGGTTGGTAGCGCAAGAAGGCGTTGGCAACAATGGTCAGTGAACCATTTGGCAGCAAAAATTCCGGCGCCTTGGCCAGGAACTGCTCGGTCGCCGCATAGAAGGTTTTGAGACCCGCATGGAATGGCGGGTTGGAGACGATGTGCTGGAAACGGGTGGAGACATCCGAATAGACATCGGAAGCTGTGACCTTGCCCTGCAGACCGTTGATCGCCAGGGTGCGGCGGCTCGATTCGAGTGCCAGCGCGCTGATATCCACCATGTTGACCTGCAGATCCGGATTGCGCTTGGCCAGCACGGACCCAATCACCCCGGCGCCGCAGCCGAAATCGAGCAATTCGCCCGTCATCGGTGGCACGGCAGCCAGCAGCATCTGGGTGCCGAGATCCAGCTCGGCGGCGCTGAAGACGCCGGGCAGCGCCAGCACGGTCAGCTCGGTATCACCCGCCTTGCACTGATAGCGGCCAAACCAGCTATCCAGATTGAAAGGTTCAACCGGTTGGCTCAGCTCACCGTGATAGAGAGAGCAGCGGCGCGCCGAGTCACGTTTGATCGGCTTTTCGCCATAGGGGGCCAGCAGCTTGTCGGCGCCATTGATGCCGCCGCGGTTTTCACCGGCCAGGAACAGATCGGCACCCGCTTCCAGCAAGGGGGTCATCATGGCCAGCAGATATTGTGCCTCGGCCTTGGCCTTGGGCATCAGCAGCAACAGGGCATCGAAGCGGGGGGCACCACCAAGCTGGTGGTCGAACAGAATAGCCTCGCCGAGGGCGGCCTGCTGGCTGCGGTAGTAGCAGTAATCGGTGGTAAAGACGGTCAGGGTCTGGGCCAGGCTCGCCAGCTGGTGGGGGTAGTCATCCTCCAGCGCGCCGCAGACAAGTAGCCGCTTGCCGACAAAGAGGGCTTGGTTTCGTTCCAGCATCTGGCTGACGGCACTGATAGGGCTGCTCATCGGGTCACTCCACGCAATTTTGGGCGGCCATTATACATAGCCCCTTTCGCCTTGACATTTATGCCGTGTTCCCGAAATATGCCCAGACACCATTTTTTGACCAGAGATGACGAAATGCGGTTCAACGGGTTGAAACGAAAGCACAAAAAAAGCCTGAAATTCGGGCCTGCCGACGTTCGCGCGTAACCTCTCATCCCTGAGAAGCTTCAAACCCCGGTTGCGCACATCGTACCGGGGTTTTTTATTGCCATATGCGCGTCATTTAGGAGAAGGAGATCCCATGTTTCAAGGTTCAATCGTTGCGTTGATCACCCCGTTTCGACAGGGAAAGCTGGATGAAGAGGCGCTGTTGCGTCTGGTGGAGTGGCATATCGAACAGGGCACTCACGGCATTGTGCCGGTGGGTACCACGGGGGAAAGTCCGACCCTGACCCATGACGAGCACTGCCGGGTGGTGGAGCTGGTGGTCAAACAGGTCGCTGGCCGTATTCCGGTGATTGCCGGAGCGGGCTCCAACAATCCGGTCGAAGCCATCGAGTACACCCTCCATGCCGAGCGGGTGGGGGCTGATGCCACTCTGCATGTGGCCGGTTACTACAACCGTCCCAATCAGGAGGGGCTCTACCACCACTTCAAGGCGGTCCACGATGCCACAGCCAAGCCGATCATCGTCTACAACATTCCGCCGCGCGCCATCGTCGACGTGCAACCCGCAACCCTGGCTCGTCTGGCCGAGCTGCCGCGTATTGCCGGGGTGAAAGATGCCACCGGCGACTTGGCCCGCCCTTGGACCGAGCGCCAGCTGATCAAAAAGCCCTTCTCCTGGCTCTCCGGTGAAGATGCTACTGCGGTTGCTTACAACATCGGCGGCGGTCAGGGCTGTATCTCGGTGACCGCCAACGTGGCCCCCAAGCTGGTGGCTGAGGTGCAGAACCTCGCGCTGGCTGGCAAGTGGCAAGAAGCGCGTGAGCTGCAAGACAAGCTGATTCCGCTCCATCAGGCGATGTTTGCCGAGCCGAGCCCGGCCGGTGCCAAATATGCCGCTTCCCTGCTCGGTTTCTGCAGCGAGGAGTGCCGACTGCCGGTGATGCCGCTGTCGGAAGCGACCCGCGAGCGCATTCGCAGCGCTATGCAGCAGCTCAACCTGCTGTAATGCAAAACGGGTGAGCCAAGGCTCACCCGTTTTGTTTTCGGCGTTTCTGGCCTTTATTTACGACATCGCCCCACTCAGGCCGCGTGATGTAGCCAGGCAGCGATGGCCAGTTGCAACTCGACATATGCCGGATAGAGGAAGAGATCGGCCAGTTCGGCAGGCCACTCGTTTTGCTCGTCCGATTGGGCTTGCAGATGGGCGTGCAGGCTGGTCAGGGCGGGTAGCCAGGGCGCGGGTTGTGGCAGCGCGGCCGCAGTGCGGGCGACCAGATCGATCCCCTGGCACAGGGCCGCGAGTGCCAGCTGTTGCATGCCTTTATCCTGAGGATGCTCCAGCCAGAGCTGCTCGTGATGCTGCCAGTGACGCAGCCCCTCGCTTACCCCCGTTATGCCATCCATACCTTCATGATCGACCAGCGCCTGCAGGGCCAGCGGTTTGCCAAGACCAGCCAGTCGATAGCCGCGCTGGGCCTTGGATTGGGCGCCGAGACGCAGTCCACCAAGCTTGGCGAGGCGTTGGGCCAGTGCAAACAGCGCCGCGGTAGCGCCTGATTTGAGCTCCAGTTCCAGTTCGTTGATGGTGGTGCAGCCCTGACTGCCGATGATCTCTCCCTGATCCCAGGCCAGTTCAATCTCGGTCCCCTCGAAGGCGATCAGCCAGTGGCGGCGCAGGAAGTCGGTGCGAAACTGGGCGACCAGCTGCTGCTGAATGTGGTCGCGCTCAGTCAGAGTCGGCCAAATCTCATCGGGAAAGGACGAGAGGGTCGGCAGATCGCTGCTGACGGGGGCGTTGTACTCGGGTCTGGCGTGCAGGCCGCCCACCACCTGGCCGCGGCATTTGATGGTCTGTTCGGCAAAGGCATCGCAGCGGCGGATCCGCAGTCCCATCTCCAGCTGGCGCAGAGCCAGGGTCGGCGTATCGAAATAGACGTTGCCGAGCTGCTGTTGTGATGATTCTTTAATCTCAAGAGAATTCAGCAGGTTGGATAACTCGGGTTGAATGTCGCGGGCGACAAAAAACTTTATCTCGATCTCAGTTTGCATAGTCATTCCGGGCTGGCAGGCAACTTTGGGGGGCAGGATTCGGGTCGCGGGGATATAATGCCCGCGAGACGACTAGATTAATTCGCGGTTTAATTGAGGGCGCAGTTCGGTTACCATGCGCGCCTCATAAAATCGTATCGAGTGTTTTTTCACCGACACAGGTTTGGCCATGCCAGTAAATACTATTTTGGGGCTTTTTGCCAAGTCCCCCATCAAGCCGCTGCAGAAGCATATCGTCAAGGTTCACCAGTGCTCCCAGCAGTTGGTTCCCTTCTTTGACGCCGTTGCCGAAGACCGTTGGGAAGATGCCGAGAAGATCCGGCAGCAGATCGCCCAACTGGAAAAAGAGGCAGATACCCTCAAGCGTGAAATCCGTCTGAAACTGCCTCGCGGCCTGTTCCTGCCGGTTGCACGTACCGACCTGCTGGAGCTGTTGACCCAGCAAGACAAGATTGCCAACCGTGCCAAGGATATCTCCGGCCGCATGCTTGGTCGTCGCATGGAGTTCCCCGCCGAAATGCGGACGGATTTCATGGCTTACCTCAAACGTTGTATTGATGCGACCGCTCAGGCCGAGAAAGCGATCGGGGAGCTCGACGAGCTGCTCGAGACCGGCTTCAAAGGACGGGAAGTGGAAATGGTTGCCGAGATGATCCACCAGCTGGATCTGATCGAGGACGATACAGACACCATGCAGATCGGACTGCGCCAACAGCTGCAAGCGGTTGAGCACAATTACAATCCGATCGATGTGATGTTCCTTTACAAGATCCTCGAATGGGTAGGTGACCTGGCAGATCAGGCCGAGCGCGTAGGCGCCCGTCTGGAACTGATGCTGGCTCGTTCGTAATCGACTGACTGGGTAAACACTACTAATGGACATTATCGCGAATTACGGCACCACTCTGGTGCTCGTGGCGGCCTTGTTCGGCTTTTTGATGGCTTGGGGCATTGGCGCGAATGACGTGGCCAACGCCATGGGAACATCGGTCGGCACCAAATCCCTGACCATCCGTCAGGCGATCATCATTGCCATGATCTTCGAATTTGCTGGTGCCTATCTGGCCGGTGGCGAAGTGACGGCCACCATCCGTAACGGCATCATCGACAGCAATGCGTTTGTCGATAGCCCGGACCTGCTGGTGCTCGGCATGATCGCCTCCCTGCTGGCGGCAGGCGCCTGGTTGATCCTCGCCTCCTACTTCGGCTGGCCCGTCTCTACCACTCACTCCATCATCGGCGCCATCGTCGGTTTTGCGGTGGTGAGCATTGGCCCGGAAGCGGTGCAGTGGAGCAAGTTTGGTGGCATCGTCGGCTCCTGGGTCATCACCCCGGCCATCTCAGGTGTCATCGCCTACTTCATGTTCATCAGCGTGCAGAAGCTTATCTTCAACACCGATGATCCCCTGAACAACGCCAAGCGCTATGTGCCGTTCTACATGTTCCTGACTGCGCTGGTTATCTGTCTGGTGACCATCAAGAAGGGGCTGACCCACGTCGGTCTGCACCTGAGCGATGGCGAGGGCATTCTGCTCTCCATCGCCATCTCCATCGCAGTGGCGTTTGCCGGCTGGATCTACATTCGCGGCCAGAAGTACAACCCGCAGGATGACAGCAAGATGCACTTCGCCAACGTGGAGAAGGTGTTCGGCATCCTGATGGTGATCACCGCCTGTGCCATGGCCTTTGCCCACGGCTCCAACGACGTGGCCAACGCCATCGGCCCACTCTCTGCGGTGGCCTCTATCGTGGCTTCCGGTGGCGAGATTTCCAGTCAGGCTGCCATTGCCTGGTGGATCCTGCCCCTTGGCGGTATCGGTATCGTGATCGGTCTGGCGACTATGGGTGAGAAGGTGATGGCGACGGTCGGTACCGGCATCACTCACCTGACCCCGAGCCGTGGTTTTGCTGCCCAGCTGGCCACTGCCGCGACCGTGGTGATTGCCTCCGGTACCGGTCTACCCATCTCCACCACCCAGACCCTGGTCGGTGCTGTGATGGGTGTCGGTCTGGCGCGCGGTATTGCGGCGCTGAATCTGGGTGTTCTGCGCAACATCGTGGTCTCCTGGATCATCACCCTGCCTGCCGGTGCCATTCTGGCTATCGCCATCTTCTACGTGCTGCAGGCCTGCTTCTCCTAATCGAAGCGGCATTCAGCAAAAAGCCCGAGTCATCGACTCGGGCTTTTTTATTGTGCGCGGGAGCTGAGGTGCTGCTCCCTTTGCATATCAGCCTTAGAGGCTGGCGCAGATCTGCCACAGATCGTACTGGATAGCGGCGGCGGTCACTTCCCGACCCGCCCCCGGCCCCTGAATCACCAACGGGTTGGTGCGGTAGCTGTCGCTCTCGATGGCGAAGATGTTGTCGCACGGCAAGAGGTTGGCAAACGGGTGATGGGGCTCCAGCGCCTCCAGTCCGACCCGGGCCTTGCCGTCATGCTCGAAGCGGGCGACGTAGCGCAGCACCTTGCCGAGGCGCTTGGCCCCTTCGAAGGCGGTCTGGATCGCGCCATCCAGCTCTTTCAGTCTGTCCATGAACTGATCGGCGGTCACCTTGCGCAGCGTGACGGGTACCAGATTCTCCAGCTCGATATCGGCGGAGTCGAGCTCGAAGCCTGCTTCCCGCGCCAGAATAAGCAGCTTGCGCCGCACATCCTGACCGGAGAGATCTTCGCGGGGATCCGGTTCGGTCAGGCCGTGCTGCCACGCCTCGTCCACCAGCTCGGAGAAGGGGCGGGTGCCGTCATACTGCTGGAACAGCCAGGAGAGGGTGCCGGAGAAGATGCCGGAGACCCCCTGAATGCGGTCGCCGCTCTGGCGCAGCATCTGGATGCTGGACTGGATCGGCAGCCCGGCACCCACGGTGGCGTTGTAGCGCCACTGCACCTGATGATCACGGCAGGTCTGTTTGATGCGCTGGTAGAACTCGCTGTCGGCGGCACCGGCAAACTTGTTGGCGGCGATGATGTGAATGCCGAGCTGGGCAAAATCCGGGTAGTAGCGGCTCACCGTTTCGCTGGCGGTCATGTCCAGCGCAACCAGCGCATCGAAGCCGTGCTGTTCAAGCTGGGAGAGCAACTCCGGCCAGATCAGCTGTTTGGGATTGAAGTTGTCCTGTACCTTGAGGGGGTTGAGTCCCTCTTCATCCAGCAGCCCCCCTTCCGAGCTGAACACCCCGTAGAGGGTGAGCGCCAGATTGAGTTCATGTTCCAGCCGTGCCTTTTCGCGGGCATAGAGACTCAGCCAGTGGCCGCCGATATTGCCCTTGCCGAACACCACCAGTCCGACCCGGGTCGGGCGGCTGAAGAGGGCGCTGTGCAGGGCGATGAGCAGCGGCTCCAGCACTACCTGACGCAGCACGGCCACCAGACTCAGGCCATCTCGGGCCACCTGGACGAACTCCAGCGGTTGATCTGCCAGCAGCTGATAGAAGCGATGGCACTGCTCCGCGTTGTCGGTGACACCGGCGCCGACCAGCGCCACCAGACTGAACCCCTCTTTCTGGATTAGGCCGGTGAAGCTCCCTTGCAGCTGGAAGTCGCGCAGCAGCTCGAAGGCGCCTTGTGCCACCTCGAGGGTGTAGGCGAGGCGCAGGATCCGGCGATCCGGCTGGCGCTGCAGGGTGAGCGGGTTGAGGCGGTGACGGGCCAGATGGGCCTCGATGGTGGCCACCGTCTGCTCATAGTTGGTCTGCGGCAGCACCTTCAGCTCGATGAGGGCGATCTGATCCACCGAGGAGACGATGCGGGCGCCACCGGAGCGGGGGGCGCGGCGCAGGATGTGGGTGCAGCCCTCGTCCGGGTTGTAGCTGCAGCGCAAAGTGAGGCGCTGGCGGCTGTCGGCCACCGGTTGCAGGGTGCGCGAGTGCAATACCGAGGAGCCAAGACGGGCCAGCTCGTTGGCTTCCGCGAGGCTCAGGCGCTCCAGCAGGCGTGCTTCTTTCACCCGACGCGGGTCGGCGCTGTAGACCCCGGCCACGTCGCTCCAGATGGTGGTGGATTCGCCGTCCGCCAGCAGCGCCAACAGGCTGGCGCTGTAGTCGGATCCGTTGCGACCGAGCAGCAGGGAGCGCCCCTCCATGTCGGCAGCGATAAAGCCGGTTACCACGATGCGACCGGCATGCTCCGCCAGTCGCGCCTTGAGCAGTTCGCTGGAGAGCGCAGTATCTACCTTGACCAGAGCGCCATCCTCGGCGCGCAGGAAACTGCGGGCATCGAGCCAGATAGCCTTGTCGCCGCGGCTGGTGAGCAGAGCCGCCAGCAGGCGCGCCGACCACACTTCGCCAAAAGCGAGCAGGCCGTTGCGGGCGAAGCGATCAAACTGCCCTTCAAGCGTTTTGGCTATCAGTTGCATGTCGTCGGCCAGCTGCTTGCTCAGATCGAGCTGCAGTTCACCCTCCAGCAAGCCGTCGATCAGGCTCTGCTGATAGGCCTGCAGGGCAGAGATGGCTTCACCGGCGGCTTCGTCCCCCGCTTCGGCCAGCTCCACCAGCTGGATCAGCCGGTTGGTGGTCTTGCCGGCGGCGGAGACCACGATCAGTTCATCCCCGCCCACCTGTTGTTCAACGATACTGGCGACCCGGCGATAACAGACCGGATCCGCCAGACTGCTGCCACCAAATTTGTGGACGTGACGTCGCTTCAATCCTGCTTCTGCTGCCACCGCGATCTCTCCTTGTTGCTGCTGTTCCATTACTTCGCTACCTGTTCTGCCTGCTGCGCCTGTTCAAAAGCCTGAGCCAGATCGGCCACCAGGTCTTCACCGTGTTCAATACCGACCGACAACCGCAGCAGCTGGGCGCTGATACCAGCTGCCTGCTGCGCCGCCGGGGTCATGGCCCTGTGGGTCATGCTGGCCGGATGGGCCACCAGACTCTCCACCCCGCCGAGGGACTCGGCCACCGAGAAGAGGGTGAGGGCCGCGAGGAAGGCGCGAATGCCCGCCTCGCTGCAATCGAGTTCAAAACTTAGCATGGCGCCGAAGCCGGACTGTTGACGGCGCGCAATATCATGGCCCGGATGGCTCGGCAGGCTGGGGTGATAGATGCGTTTTACCAGCGGCTGTTGTTGCAGGAAGGCGAGGATGCGGTCGGTATTCTCCTGATGGGTGCGCAATCTGGGGGCCAGAGTGCGCAGGCCGCGCAGGGTGAGGTAGGAGTCGAACGCCCCGGAGGTGAGCCCCAGACAGTTGGCCCACCACACCAGCGACTCGGCCAGTGCTGCCTCCTTGGCAATCGCCACTCCGCCCACCACGTCGGAGTGACCGTTGATGTACTTGGTGGTGGAGTGCACCACCACGTCGGCACCAAGGGCCAGCGGCTGTTGCAGCAGGGGGGAGAGGAAGGTGTTGTCCACCACCACCTGCGCACCCACCTCGTGGGCGGCGCTGGCAATGGCGCTGATATCCACCACTCGCAGCAACGGGTTGGAGGGGGTCTCCACCCATACCAGCGCAGGCTTTTGCGCCAGCGCGGCGGCCAGAGCGGCCTCGTCACCCTGATCGACAAATTGCACCCGGTAGTGGCCCTTGGCCGCCAGATACTCAAACAGACGCCAGGTGCCGCCGTAACAGTCGTGAGGGGCGATCAGCAGATCCCCCGCCTTGAGCAGTGCTGTGGTGACCAGATGGATGGCCCCCATGCCGGTGCCGGTGACCACGGCGCCAGCGCCCCCTTCCAGCGCCGCCAGCGCGTCCGCCAGATTGGTGCGGGTCGGATTGCCGGAGCGGGCATAATCGTATTGACGGGGCTCGCCAAAGTCGGCAAAGGTGTAGTTGCTGGAGAGGTAGATGGGGGGCACCACGGCACCGTGCTGTGTGTCTGTCTCAATCCCGGTGCGAACCGCCAGGGTGGCCTTGTGGGTCATATCACTCTCCTTGATGTCTTTTCACACGCCGGCATCTTGCTGCCACACGCTATCCCGCCATTGCGGGCTCATGGACAACCACACTACGCCAGCTTAAAAAAGCCGTCAACACTTCCAGACGTCTAAATGGCTTTGCTGTTGGATTGCCATTAATTTCCTTAAGGGTTAAAATCCGCGCTCACGGCTAAATGAGAACAGGTGAGTCATGGGAACAGAGTGGAACGGCGACTACGTCAGCCCCTACGCGGAACACGGTAAGAAGAGCGAACAGGTCAAGAAGATTACCGTCTCGATCCCGCTCAAGGTGTTGAAAGTGTTGACCGATGAGCGCACCCGCCGTCAGGTGAACAACCTGCGTCATGCGACCAACAGCGAGCTGCTCTGTGAAGCCTTCCTGCACGCTTTCACCGGCCAGCCGCTCCCTTGCGACGAAGACTTGCGCAAGGATCAACCGGACAGTGTCCCGGCTGAAGCGCGCGCCATCATGGAAGCGCTGGGCAAAGAGATCGAAGATTTCGACAAGGAATAACCCCCAATGACGCGGCCCTGGCCGCGTCATTGCTATCAGCCATGTCCCGCTTCAGCCTGCGCCACTATCACCACCACGTCTGCAGCCATAGCCACGACTTTGCCCAGCTGGTGATCCCCCTCGACGGCCCCCTCGAGATCGAGGTGCAGGGCCGGGGGCGCAGGCTTGCCCCCGGTTCTGCCTGTGTCATCGCCCCCGGCGAGCGGCACGACTACGCTGCCGATCCCGCGCTTTCGTTTCTGGTGCAGGAGAGCGGCTGGCTGCCCGGCGATCTGGCGGCCCGCCCCTTTATCGAGCTGGATGAGCCCCAGCGCCACTACCTCGCTTTTCTGCACCGCATGGTGGCCGAGGGGCGGCAGGTGGCGGGCATGGAGCAGGTGTGGCTCTCTCTGCTGGCTGAAGGGCAGGGGATGCAGAGCACTGCCACCCAGCGTCTTGCCGCTCGCATTCTCAAGGTGCAGCGCCATATCGAGGCCAATCTCGCCGCCCCGCTGACCAATCAGCAACTCGCCGCCATCGCCTGCCTTGGCCAGAGCCAGTTCAAGCTCGCCTTTCGCCAACAACTGGGGGTAAGCGTCTCCCACTACATTCGCAGTCGACGCATGGCGCTGGCGCGTACCCTGCTTGCCGGTACGCAACTGCCCGTTGGCGAGATTGCCAGCCGCTGCGGTTACCAGAATCAGGGGGCGTTCGGCGAGCGCTTCCTGAGTGAGACCGGGCTCACTCCGTCCCTCTGGCGCCAGCAAAACGGCCGCCTGCCGCAACGAAACGGCTGATCGCCGAAGACGAGATGCTCTCTTTGGGCCATGCTGCGGGTCATGCAAGGTGCACGATAAACAGGAGCCAAGATGGAGACGATTAGCTGGCAGGATTTCGAGATGGTGGAACTGAGGGTGGGTACCCTGGTGCGGGTCGAGCCGTTCCCCGAGGCGCGCAAACCGGCCTACAAGGTGTGGGCGGATTTTGGCCCCGAACTGGGGATACGCAAGAGCAGTGCCCAGATCACCGCGCTCTACCAGCCAGAGCAGCTGGTGGGCCGCCAGATCATCGCCGTAGTCAACTTCCCGACCAAGCAGATCGGCCCGTTTCAGTCTGAATTTCTGCTAACCGGTTTCTACCGGCCGGATGGCGCCGTAGTGATGGCTATCCCCGAGCAGGCGGTGGAGAACGGCGCCAAGCTGGGCTGAGTTCACATCTGAACAGAGAGAAGAGAGGCGACCCAAGGTCGCCTCTCTTTTTGTTATCTGCTGTGAGTCGTTACTTCAACAGGCTGAAGATCAGCGCCGATACCGCCAGCGAACCGGTCAGCAGGATAAAGCCGTTGGTCCAGCCGTGACGGAAGCGGGCCAGCGCCTCCACCTTGTAGATGGCAATCACCGGCATGATAAACAGGATCATGGCGATGACCGGGCCGGAGAGGGTCTCCATCAGCCCCAGAATGCCCGGGTTGATGACGGCGGCACCCCAAATGGCGAAGAACATCAGGGCGATACCCAGTTTGTCCGCCTTGGCCAGCGGTAGACCTGTGGGCTTGGCGATCAGGCTTTTCAGGCTCTCGCGGGCACCGAGGAAGTGGCCGAGGAAGGAGGAGCTGATGGCGATAAAGGCGATTAGCGGCCCCAGAGTCACGATCACCGGGTTGTCGGTGATGTTGGCGAGATAGGAGAGCACAGAGACGTTCTGGGCCTTGGCTTCAGCCAGCTGGGCTGGCGAGAGGCTCAGCACGCAGGAGAAGACGAAGAACAGCACGAAGCCCACCAGCATTACTGTGGTGTTGCGCAGGATCAGGCCGCTCTTGGCTTCCGCCTGCTCGCCATATTCACGGCGCTGCACGTTGGCAAAGCCGGAGATGGCGGCGGCGTGGCTGAAGGCGAACACGGTCACCGGCAGCGCCAGCCAGACGGTGTTGAGGAAGCTGACCCCTTCAAACGCGGTCACTTCCGGCCATTGCCACTGAGGGATCAGGTAGCAGGAGAGGGCCGCCAGAATGGCCGCCAGCGGATAAACCATAAAGGCGAAGGCGCGCAGCATCGCCTTCTCACCCGCCAGCATCACGGCGATCATGGCGAATACCAGCACGCCGGAGAGCATCACCCGATCCGGGGTTGCCATGCCGAGCTGGTTGACCATGAAGCTTTCCACCGTATTGGTCAGCCCGACCCCGTAGATGAGCAGGATCGGGAAGATGGAGAGGAAATAGAGCGCAGAGATGAGGCGACCGGCCATCTTGCCGAAATGCTCCTCCGCCACTTCAGTGAAGTCGGCGTGGGGGCGTGACGAGGAGAGCACGAAGCGCGCCAGTCCGCGGTGGGCCAGGAAGGTCATGGGGCCTGCCAGTACCGCGACGATGACGAGGGGCCAGATCCCGCCCAGACCCAGATTGATGGGCAGGAACAGGATGCCGGCGCCAACGGCGGTGCCAAACAGGCTGATGACCCAGTGGGTGTCGTGACGGCGCCAGCGGGTGGTACTGACCGTGGTGGAGCAGGAACCGGATAGCTCCTTGGTAGCCTCTACAGATAAACTCATTACTAATTCACTTTTTGTTAGTGTTTTAATCTGAGTTTATTGTGGTTTATCGGGATTTAATTCTCAAAAAGCGAGACTGAAACATATCACTGCCATTGCGGGGTTTAGCCAGCGAGATTGGGAATGGAATCTGGGGCGCAGAATGAAACAAAACTGATATTGGTGGTTTTTGTGAAATATAAAACCAAAATTCGATCTTCTCTCATTTTTTTATTTTGGCTAATCAGGGGTTTTCAGAATTACGTGAAAAATTGCACCATTTCTCGCCGACCGATTGTGATGTTTCACTATCATTTTGCCGCTTTGCCAGCGCATCACGCTGTGCAAGCGCGCCTTGACCAGCGGATCACTCCGGCCATCACCCCGGACAACGACTCTGAAAAAGCAGGCGGCCATCGGGCCGCCTGCTTGTCTGGTGTGATGATATTGCTACTCGTCTAGTGGGCCAGAATGTTGCCCCAGGCGAGATCCGGATCTCCCATCACGATAAAGTCAGGGTTCTCCAGAGATTCGGTTTCGTTGTAGCTGAGTGGCTGCAACGCCAGGCTGAGGATGCGGCCACCGGCTGCCTCGACGATGCACTGGGCGGCGGCGGTGTCCCACTCGCCGGTGGGGCCGAGCCGCACGTAGCAATCGGCTGCCCCTTCCGCCACCAGACAGGATTTGAGGGAGCTGGAACCGAGCGGGATCAGCTCGTAGTTGATGGCCGGGTTGAGGCGGCGGGTGAGATTTTCCAGCTTCTGGCGGCGGCTGATGGCCACCACCAGCGAGTCAGGCTGGTCATGCTCGTGGTGCATGGCGCTGATGGGCAACACCTCGCCATTCACCTCCTTGAAGGCGCCGTAGCCGCGCACCGCCCAGTAGAGCACGTTGGACTCGGGAGCATAGATGACCCCGAGCACCGGCACATTGTCCCGCACCAGGGCGATCAGGGTGGCGAAATCGCCGCTACCCGCGATAAATTCGCCGGTGCCGTCGAGGGGATCCACCAGCCAGTACTGCCGCCAGTTGGATCGTTGGCTGAAGGGGATGTCGGCCGCCTCTTCGGTCAGCACCGGCACATGGGGGGTGAGCGCCGACAGCGCCTGTTTGAGGTAGGCATCGGCAGCAAGATCGGCACTGGTGACCGGGGTCGCATCCTCCTTCAGCTGACGCTCGAACTGACCGCCATGATAGATGTCGTGAAGGATCCTTCCGGCTTCGCGGGCAATCTCCTTGACCCCCGGCACCCAGGCCAACAACTCCTGCATCTCGTTATCCTCTGTCTGTTAACTGCCCGTCTGCGGGCTACTCTGCCTGCTCCGCCAGCCACTTTTGGGCCAAGAGCAGGGCACTGATGCTGCGCGACTCGGTGAAGTCGGGCCGCGCCAGCAATTCGTCGATCCGGTTCAGCGGCCAGGGGATCACTTCCAGCGGTTCGGGCTCGTCGCCGATCCGCTGCTCGGGGAAGAGATCCCGCGCCAGTAAAATGTCCATCCGGCTGGAGAAGTAACCGGGCGCCAGCGACACCTGCTTGAGCAGGGTCAGGCTGTTGGCGCCAAAGCCCGCCTCCTCCATCAGCTCCCGGTTGCCCGCCTCGAAGGCATCTTCACCCGGGTCGATCAGCCCCTTGGGAAAACCCAGCTCGTAGGAGTGGGTGCCCGCGGCATATTCGCGCACCAGCAGCAGGGTGTGGGCATCGAACAGCGGCACCACCATGACGGCGCCCCGGTTGCCACCGCGCATCCGCTCGTAGACCCGCTCTTCGCCATTGGAGAATTTGAGGTGTAGCGATTCCACCTTGAACAGTCGGCTCTCGGCGACGATATCGGCCTTGAGGATCTCCGGCTTGCTCTTGGGGTGATCCAGTTGGTCGGCTGAGATGTGCTCGGGTTTGCTCTTGTGGGGGTCGCTCATCGGACGCTGGCTGCTCGTTAAAAAATCGTGCTTCAAGAGTAAACGACTCTCACACCGAACACCACGGGCCAGGGATGGCAAAGGGGGAGGAAAAATCCGTTATACTGCCGCCCCGTTTTCCGAGATCCGTGCTCAAGAGGCCCGATGCCACACTCCTGCTCCACCACCTTGCCATGGCGCCAGATAGATACCGTCTTACTCGATATGGATGGCACCCTGATCGATCTGCATTTTGACAACCACCTCTGGCAGCAACTGGTGCCGGAGCGTTACGCCGAGCGGCTCGGCCTGCCGCTGGATGAAGCCAAAGCGCAGATCGACGTCCACTATCACGCCGTCAACGGCACCCTCAACTGGTACTGCGTGGATTACTGGAGCGAGACCCTGGGGCTCGATATTCGTGCCCTTAAGCAGGAGCTGCTGGCGAAGATCCAGTGGCGTCCCCATGCCATCCCCTTTCTGGCCGAGTTGCGTGCCGCGGGCAAGCAGCTGGTGCTTTTCACCAACGCCCACCCCGCCAGTCTGTCGGTGAAGGATGCGCAGCTTGGCCTTGCCGAGCATCTGGATCTGATGGTGAGTACCCACGAACTTGGCTGGTCGAAGGAGAGCCAGCACTGCTGGCAGGCGCTGGCCGAGCGGCTGGCGTTCGATCCGGCCCGCACCCTGTTTGTGGATGACAGCGAGCGGATCCTCCGGGCTGCCGCCGACTATGGCATCGGCTATCAGCTGGCGATCCAGAATCCGGATAGCTGCAAGCCGGAGCAGAGCATCACCGCTTTTCCGGCGATCCGCGATTATGCGGAGTTGCTGCCGCTGGCAATCTGAATTTGCTGAAACGAGAGAGGGCTGCATCATGCAGCCCTCTTTCTTTGATTTGAATTTTGGTTATCTGACGCCTGATGGCGAAAAATCACAGCTCCCGAAACGGGCGCCGTTTCTCTTCCTCGATGACGATCGCCTCCAGATTGGCGATCCGCTCCTGTAGCTCTCTTATGATCATATCCTGCTTGCCGAGGCGATCGGTGATGCGGGCATCCCCCATCTGGTAGCGAGCCCGTTTGCCGAGATATCCGAACAATAGGCTGATAAATACGATCAGGACTATGCCTGTCCACATGGTCATGTCACGACTCCTTGTCGTCTATAAACGGCGAAAACGCTGATGGGATCCGTTCTGTTTTCTCACAGCCGCCAATTGGCCGCAATGGGTCCCGTTTCGCCTTTGTGATGCAGTTGGCTATTGCTGCCAGAGGGGGCGGCCAAGCCACAATCTTGTTACCCAGGTGGCTATTGCTGCCAGAGGGGTCGACCGACCCAGAGCGCCCACAGGGTGAGGTGCAGCAGCACGATAAACCAGAAGACCAGCCGGTAGCTGCGCTTCTGGGTCTTGTGGCGCAGCCACTGGCGGGCAACCAGCGCCCCCGGCCAGCCGCCGCACAGCTCCAGCAGATGGAGCCTCGATTCGGGAATGCGCCACTCACCCCGTACCGCCTGCCGCTTGTCCCAGGCGTAGGCGGCTACCGTGAGCAGGCTCATGGAGAGCAACACGGCCAGCGGCCACCACTGCTGCTCGTCGAGGCCGAGCCAGAGGGCGGCGCCCAGTGGCAGCAGCGCCAGCGCCATCATTGGGCCAACTCCCAGCAGCGCTCCTCGTCCTGTTTGAGGGTGCGGATCACCCTGGCCGGATTGCCCACCGCCACCGAGTCGGCCGGGATGTCGCGGGTCACCACGGCGCCCGCGCCAATGATGGAGCGCGGCCCTATGGTGACGCCGGGGCAGATGATGGCGCCGCCGCCAATCCAGCAGTCGTCACCGATCCGCACCGGCTTGTTGTAGGCGGTCCAGTTGCGTCGTTCCAGATAGTTCATGGTGTGGGTGGCGGTGTAGATCTGCACGTTGGGGGCCAGTAGCACATGGCTGCCGATATGCACTTCGCCCAGATCGAGAATGGTGACGTTGAAGTTGAAGAAGGTCTTCTCGCCGATATGAATGTTGCGACCAAACTCGCAGGTGAACGGCGTGCTGATCCAGCAGGAGTCGGGGCAGTGGCCAAAGAGCTCGCGGCAGATCTGCTGGCGCAGAGGGCCATCGCCCGCCGGTGAACCATTGAGCCGGGCCAGCAGCGCCTGACCGCGGATCCGGTCGTTCGCTATCTCCTCGCTCTGGCCATCCAGCGCCCCGCCTGCCAGTACCTTGTCCCAGTCGCTCGCCATTGCTACCTCCTCATGCTGCAAGAGGGGGCAGTATACGTGACAAGCGCGAGAGGCGTCAGTCTGTCACTTCTGGCAGGTGATCCCCGTCATCCTGCTGGCCAGACAAGGGGGAGGATCAGCAGGGCCGAGACGAAGTAGGGGAGCAGCACCCGCAGCCCCAGACTGCGACCGCCGATGCCGAGGGCCAGCAACCCCTTCACCAGCGAGTTGATCAAACCGGCGAGCAGGATGCCGCGGGCCGCCACCTCCAGCGCCAGCTCCTTGTGGGAGAGCTGGGAGAGCGACAAGGTGATGGCATCCACGTCGGTGATCCCCGAAACCAGCGCCAGCAGATAGACCCCGGAGTTGCCTACCTTGTCTTGCAGCAGCGTTGCCATAAAGCCGATCAACGCCAGCAGCAGGCCAAACTTGATGGCGGTGGCCAGATCGAGCGGGTTGCTGGTTTCCGGCTGTACCGGGCCGTCGGTCAGCTCCTCGCGCTGGCGCCAGAACCAGAAGGCAAAGCCGTACACCGTGGTCGCCAGCAACACGAGCGGGGCGACGAGGCGCATCGCCAGTTCGCTGTGAATCAGCAACACCAGCACCAGCAGCCGTAGCCACATGGTTGCCCCCGCCAGCAGGATGCCGGTAGCCAGTAGTCGCTCCAGCCCCCCCTGCTCCTTGTTGAGGCGAGCGAACTGCAGGGTGAGGGCAGTGGAGGAGGCCAATCCCGCCAGTATGCTGGTGAGCACCAGTCCGGCGCGAGTACCGAGCAGGCGTACCGCGAAGTGGCCACAAAACGAGATGCCGGCGATCACCACCACCATCAGCCAGATCTTGAAGGGGTTGAAGGCATCGAGGGGCCCCATCTCCTCGTTGGGCAGTACCGGCAGCAGCACCAGCGAGATGAGCAGAAAGCGCAGGGTGGCGTGGAATTCGGTTTCGCTGAGAAACAGCATCCCCTGCTGGATCTTGCCCTTGAGCCCCATCAGCAGTGCCGCTAGCACGGCGCAGGCCACCGCCTCGCTCGGGCTGAGCAGCACCGACATCAGCCCCAACAGATAGGTGAGCAGCATGGCCACCGAGCTGGTGAGGCCGAACTCCCCTTGCCAGCGCTGGGCCAGCCAGACTGAGAGGCCGCAGCCGGTCACCACCGCCAGCAGGCCGAGCAGTGGTAGCCAGGGGCCCAGGGTGGGCAGCAGCAAACCGCAGACCCCGCCGAGCAGGCCGATAAGGCCGTAGGTACGCATTCCGGCGATGCGCTGGTTATCCCCCAGCTGGCGCACCTGCCAGCCCCGCTCCAGTCCAATGATAAGGCCGATGGCCAGCGAGACCAGGGCTCCGTTGACGGGTTCGGCATTGATCCACATGGCGGCTTCCTTTCGCGTCGTTGCTGCCTGATCCCATGATGGCACAGGGTTCAAGGTGGCAGAGGGGCATGGCTCACAGAGTCTGCGTCCGGCTCCCGATGCGAGTGGCTGATATGAGCAATAGAGATGGATTGCGAGCACTGCGCAAGAGTCGTGCAGGCTATCGGGGAGGTGTTATGGGCCGCTAGCCCGCCATCGACGTCCAGATTTTAACGGGGATAGAAGACAAGAAGGGGAGCCACTGGCTCCCCGTTTTATGGATGGCGTCATGACCCGCAGCGGATCACTTCAGCTCAATCCAGGCTTCTTGCCAGTGGGATCCGACACCCGGCTCGAACTGGGTGGCGGTGGCGGCCCACTGCACGCAGTAGCCGCTGTAGGGGAAGGGCTTGCACTGATAGACCTTGCCATTTTTCGGCTGCTGCACCTTGGTACCGGCGGTGTAGGACTTGATGTTGTTCGGGAAGACGAAGTCATATTCGCCGCTGCTCTGATCCTTGAACATCAGATCCATGGTCTGCTGGATGGTCTCGCCGCCCGTTTTCGGGGTGGCCTTGATCACCAGCTGGTGGTGACCTGCCTTGAGCCCCTTCAGCGCCATGGTAAAGGTGTGGCTGCTGTCCTTGATGTCGGCACTGCTTTCACCCTTGGCCACGCCGCCGTGGTCATAGAGGGTGTTGGTGACGGCCAGATCGCCCTGTGCGGTGACGGTGAAATCGAGGGTTGCCTTACCGTTGTCCAGCACATAGTCGCTGGCCAGACCGCTGACGCTGATACTGTCCACCACCGGCGGTTGCTGCTGTTGCAGGTCAATCTCGACTCGATCCAGTTTGCTGTCTCGATGCAGATAGATGGGGTTCATACCGTAGACCGGATTGAACTGGCCATCGGCTCCTTGCTGACCGGCGCGGATCAGGCTCTGCTCGGCGTTGATCTTGCTGGCAAGGGCATGGGCCCAGTTGTTCTTCTGGCCCTGTTCGGCAGTGGTGATGGTCAGCACGGTTTGCAGATCGGGGCGCTCGCCGTTGGCATCGAATACCCGGGTCATCGCCTTGTCGCCTGCCGCGAGGTCGATGGAGGGGTAGATGGTGCCGGACTGGCTCCACTCCAGCGGCGGCTGACTACCATCTTTGAACTTGGCATCGATGATGTTGTAGAAGCTGTTGCTGGTGTCGCCCACTTCCCACACGCCGAGGATCACTTGATAACCGGTGCGCTCCGGCAGGATGCAGTTGTGGGTCACCTGCTTGGGTGGCTGCACCATGTTGCCGTCGATGACGCAGAAGGGGGTCAGGTCGAACGAGGCGCGGGTGAGCGGCTGGTTGGGGTTCCAGTCCTGCTTGGTGAGGTAGTAGCGCCAGTTGCGGGTGACGTGGTTTGCGGTGAAGGTCCAGCTGATGGCGAAGGGGCCGGGCTGTACTTCACGCTTGGTCCAGCGGTCGCTGGTCTGGATGTTCAGCTCGCTCCAGCGCGGGCTGCCCGCCGAGGCGATTTGACCATCCTGTGGGCCGCTCTGCGGGAAGCCGGAAGGGCCCTCCACGCTCTGGGGTTCCCACTGCACGCCGCCACACTGGCTGTTGCCGCCGGTTTTGCACAGATAGTTGCGGCTCTCTGGCTGGCTGATGTAGCCATGAGCCAGGGCGCTGCCGCTGGCCAGCAGAGCCAGCACCGCTGCGATGTGATTGAGTTGGATTTTTGCTGCCATACATTCCTCTGTTCGACAGATGTGGGCAGTCAGTTGGCCTGGGGATTCCCCGATACACACTTGCGTGTGGCAACCCCGCTATCCTGGACAAAACGTCTGTAGACCGGAGGCTTTGCGTCCCGACCTTTCGGTCAGTTTGCCAAATGACTAGATGATTAGTGATGGGCCAAATGTTCGGCCATCAGCATTGTGCACTGCATTGATTCGTTATTTGAAGTTGAATGTTTAAATGCATCATCCAATGGCGCGTAAATCATTCTAACTGGCTGTTTTTAAATTGTTCTCTTATTTGTGAATGGCGTCGAATACCGTTGAATATGCCAATAAGGTGCATGCTTGCTGCGTGTTTTGCGGCGTAAAAAAACCTGCCAGCTGAGCTGGCAGGTCGGATGACAAGGCGACACATATTGACGCTATCAATGGCGGGCGTGCTGCTCGCCGGAGGGGGGAGATTGGGGTGCCATCATCGGCGCCGCGGCGGACTCCTTACCCAGTTTGAACACCGCAAGTCGCTCATCCAGACTGCGGGAGAGACCGGCCAGCAGCTCGCTCTCCTGCGCCAGTTGCGAGGCGGACTGGGACATCTCCAGCGCCGAGTCGTTGATGCCGCTGACGTTGCGGTTCATATCCTCGGCCACCATGCTCTGCTGCTCGGCGGCGGTCGCGATCTGGGTCGCCATGTCGCTTACATGCTGGATGTGGTTGACGATCAGGGTGAGATCCTGCCCCGCCTGCTGGGATTGGTTGACGCTGCTCTCTGCCAGTTTGCGGCTGGTATCCATGGCGTTGGCGGCGGTGACTGCCCGTTGCTGCAGCTGGGCAATGGTGCTCTGGATCTCCTCGGTGGATTGGCGAGTCCGGCTGGCCAGTTGGCGCACCTCGTCGGCCACCACGGCAAAACCGCGGCCCTGCTCACCGGCACGGGCTGCTTCGATGGCGGCGTTGAGGGCCAGCAGGTTGGTCTGCTCCGAAATGGCGCTGATGACGGCGGTCACTTCGCTGATCTGCATCACTCCCTCTTTGAGCTGGTTGACCTGCTGGGTGGCCTGCTCCACCTCGGTGGCCAGCGCTTTGATACCGTGCACGCTGGCATGAACGTCACGGTTGCCGAGACCCGCTTCACCGGTCGCTTCCTGGGTATCCCGCGCGGTATTTTCGGCGTGCCCAGCCACATCGGAGATGGTGGCGCTCATCTCGTTCATGGCGGTAGCGAGCTGGGCCAGCTGATCCCGCTGGCTGGTGACCGCCTGATTGGTCTGCTCGGCGGAGGCGGCGATGCGCAGGGCGGCATCGGCCACGTTGCGAGCCCCCTGACTGGCCTCCAGCAGGGCGTGACGGATGGCATCGAGACTCTGGTTGGTGCAGCGGGCGACCACTCCCAGCTCATCCTTGCCCTGTACCGGGATGCTTACCACCAGATCCCCCTTGGCGACTCGTTGCATGGCGTGGTTGATCTGGCTGAGGGGGGAGACGATGGAGTGGGTGATGCGCCAGCCCAGCAGCCCCATCAGCAGGATCACGATGGCGGTGGCGGTCCCCATCTTCATGTACTGGGCCCAGATGGTCTGCTGAATATCTTGCAGCAGCATGCCGGAACCGAGGATCCAGCCCCAGGGCTGATAGCCGGAGACCATGGAGAGCTTGTCGGCGGTTTCACCCGACGGGCCGACCCACACATATTGCAGAGTGCCCTGTTTGCCCCCTTTGGCGATATCCACCATCTGATACCAGAACTGCCCGGCGGTGGCGGCGCCTCCTTCACCCATCTTCTGGCCGACCAGTTCGGGACGGATGGGGTGAACCACCATGGTGCGGTTCTCGTCGATGACGAACAGGTAGTTGTTGCCATCAAAGCGGGTGTTGGTCAGCAGCTTGCGCGCCTCCTGCTGAGCCTGCTCTGCTGGCAGGGTGCTGGCCAGAAACTGGATCTGGCTCATGGCCTGCTCCAGTACCGCATTGAGCCGCGCCTCTCGCTCGCTCATCAGATTGCGCTGGAGCGCGTTGGCCGAGATAAGCAGCAGCGAGACAAAACCGACAAAAGCCAGTGCGAGCAGCAAAATCAATTTGCGGCTCACGGTAATATCACCGAGCTTGAACATGACTAAACCCTCATTTCCCTGTTGATTTTATGTGGCTCTGTACCGCGGCAGCCAGTTCGTAAGAGTTAACAACTCATTTACTTTCAGTCTCTTGCCGAGCTTTCTCAAATGAGCGTTTTAACATCAGTATAGTCAGCAGACAGCAACCCCCACTTTTTGGTAGCGTGTTGATGCGCATCCCAGCGCAATTTTTGCCAAAGAGTGTGAATGGTTTGGCATTTCTTCAAAAAAAGGAGTGGGCCCCGTTGCGGGTGACCCCATAACAAGAGGGAATTTATGAGTTCCATTGCCAGGAATTACTTCAACCAGCTCAACGCCGACTACCTGCAGGTGCACAGGCGCAAGGAGGATCTCTTCTGGTCCACCTATATGGGCACCAGCGATGATCAGGCCGGTTTCACCGCGGCCGAGCAGGCCTACAAGGCCTTTTGTGCCAATCCGGCCCGTCTGCCCGAATTGCGGGAGATGTTGGTGCAGGCCGACGAGGATGATCTCAAGCGCGGTCTGCAAGGCTGGATCGCCTTCTTCGAGTGCAATGTGATTGAAGATCCCGCCGCTGCCGCCCTGATGGATGAGCTGGTAGCTGCCGAGGCGGAGCTGTTCGCCCGCCGCAAGGGGCTGAAACTGACCCTGCTGGATGAGCAGGGCCAGCAGGTTGCAGGCAGCCTGCCCGCCGCCAGTACCTCGCTCGCCGCCAGCCCAAACGAGGTGGTGCGCCAGAGCGCGCTCGCCATGTTCCACACCCTGGAGCAGTGGGTGGTCGGCAACGGTTTTCTCGAGGTGGTGGCGATCCGCAACCGCTTTGCTCGCGCCATGGGCTATCGCGACTACTTCGACTACAAGGTGCGCAAGAACGAGCAGATGAGCCCGGAGCAGCTGTTCGCCATCCTCGACGACTTTGTTGCCCGCACCGACGCCCGGTTGCAGCAGAGTCTGGTTGAGCTGAAGGCCGCCAAGGGCGAGGCGGCTCTGCTGCCCCACAACCTGCGTTACAGCGTGAGCGGCGATGTGACCCGCCAGCTCGATCCTTACGTGCCCTTCTCGCGGGCGCTGCGGGATTGGGTCGAGAGCTTCCGCCGGCTCGGCATCCAGTATCGTGGTGCGACCCTGACGCTGGACTTGCTGACCAGGGAGGGGAAATACGAGAACGGCTTCTGCCACGGCCCGGTACCGAGCTTCTTCCAGCAGGGGGAGTGGGTGCCGGCTGTGGTCAACTTCACCAGCCTGGCCGATCCGGCGCAGGTGGGCAGCGGCTGGAACGGCCTCAATACCTTGTTCCACGAGGGGGGCCACGCCGCGCATTTTGCCAATGTCACCGGCAACGCCCCCTGCTTCTCACAGGAGTTCCCGCCCACCTCCATGGCCTATGCCGAGACCCAGTCGATGTTCTGCGACAGCCTGCTGGACGATGCCGACTGGCTGAAACGTTACGCCAGAAATGCGGCGGGAGAGGCTGTTCCCGACGCCCTCATCAAGGAGATGATCGAAGCGCGTCAGCCGTTTCGTGCCTTCAACGAGCGCCAGATCGCGCTGGTGGCCTACTTCGAACGGGATCTCTACGCCATGGATGAGGCCGAACGTAGCCCCGAGGCGGTGTTGGCGCTGGCCCGCAAGTGGGAGTGCAAGATCCTCGGTGTCGAGAGCCCGCGTCCGTTGCTGGCCATTCCGCACCTCCTTAATCAGGAGTCGGCCTGCGCCTATCACGGCTACCTGCTGGCGCTGATGGCGGTGGAGCAGACCCGCGCCTTTTTCCTCAAACGTGATGGCTACCTCACCGACAACCCGCGTATCGGGCCGGATCTGGCCGCCCACTACTGGGGGCCGGGCAACGGCATGACTCATGATGAGACCTTGCGCAGCCTGACTGGTGAAGGCTTCAGTGCCGTGCCGCTGGCCGAGGCATGCAACCTGAGCGCCGCCGAAGCGTGGCAACAGGCGCAAGCCTGCATGGCCGCCGCCCAGCAGCGCCCCGCGGCTGGCGAGGGAAGCCCGGTCGACGCCCATATCCGGGTGGTACACGGCGCCGAGCTTATCGCCGACAACAGCGAGTCGGAAACCCGCATGCTGGCCGACTTCGAGGCGTGGATCGTTGAGCATTACCGACGAGCGTCAGCCGCGTAAACCACAGTGCTCCCGGTGAGCATGCCGGGAGCACGGCGCCTTATGGCTATCCCTTGTTACAGCTGTAGTGGGGGACACCTCACTAGGGATGGGTACGACACCAGGTGTCGCTTTGGCAATTGTGTCCGCGATTTTCCCATCAAATATGTATTCATATGAAGATGAACGTGAACAGTGAGCCGCAAGGTAATAGATTCGGTGATTCACGCTGTTATGTCTGTTTTGTTAATAGTGTTTTTTGCACTCACCTTTGTGCATAAAGATTGATCTATTCATCTTTTTGAGAACCATTCCCATCTTGTTGGATTGACTAAATTGTCCACAGCTGCAAAATCGCCCACCTTGCCACTCCCGATGTGAATCGGGTTCGGAAAGCCTCAGATCTCCGCCCGGAGATGGCTGGGCCGCACATAGGAAAGGTGTGGCCGCTGCCCGCCTTTCACCCTCGAAATCAGCACACAAGTCAGGAAGCCCTCTTGCTCATCAGGCAGGAGCGGACGGGTGTGTATATCCGTATGGTCGTGCAGGGACGATATGACCAGCGTTTGTTATGGGTGGTATGTTGCGAATGAATCGCATCTTTTTGATGTTGGCGCTGTTGCCCCTGCTGGTGTGTGCCAGTGAGGTGGACAGAGTGCGTGAAGCCTGGGTGATCAAGGCCCGGGCGGGAGAGCTGGATGCGGCAGTGCACGGGCTGGATGCTCTCTATCGACAAAGTGGTGATGGCAAGGTGCTCGATGATCTGATCGCCGTGCAGCTGTGGCGGGGTGATCGCAAGGGGGCGCTGGCCGCCTGTGAGCCGTGCGAGCTCAGCCAAATCAGCAACAGTACGCTGGAAGGGTTGGCCCGTGCCGCCCGCGACGAGAAGCGCTACTCCGAAGCGATCAGCTATTACCGCATCCTGCAGGGACGCGATCCGGCCAACCGCAATGGCTGGCTCGGGCTGTTTCTCACTGCCAGTGATCAGGGCAACCGCGAGCTGGCCCGCCGCGCAGCTGCTGATTATGAAGCCCGTTTCGGCCGCGACCAAGCGATCCTCGAAGCCCGCATCTATGCCGCTCGCCAGGGTGAAGATCCCATGGGTGAGCTGCTGGCCCGTCAGCAGTGGCTGGAGCTGGAGCCGGATAATCCCGAGCAGGTGTTGGCGCTCTATCGGGTAGCGGTGAGCCTGGGGGCAGGCCCTGCGGCTGCAGACATGATGAGCCGTTACCCCAAGCTGTTCAAACCGGTCGACCGGCTCTGGCTCGACTACTACCAGGCGGTCAATCTGCTGCGGATCTCGGCCCAGACCGAGGATCCGGTGCTGGCCCGCCGTTCCCTGACCCGCACTCTTGCGCTGCAAGAACGGATCTTGGCCCGCGCCCCCCACGATCATGTGCTCTATATCAGTGCCCGCCGAGATGTAGTGGTGACGCTGGTGGCCCTCGGCGAGTTTGCCCGGGCCGAACGGGAGTCCGCTACGCTGCAGGCCGAGGGGCCATTGCCTGACTATGTGCTGGAGGCGCGCGCCGATGCACTGGCCGGGCTGGGGCGGGTGGATGAGGCCTCCGTGATTTACCAGCAACTGGCGACCCCGGCACGGGCCAAAGACAAACGCCTGCTGGAGAAGCGCTTCTATGCCTATTCGGATGGAGAGCGCTATGGCGCGGCGCAGGGGCTGCTGGCCGGTTGGCAGGAGCCGCCGACTCGCTGGGATTTCACCGGCAACATGCGGATGGCCAACGACGACTACGAGAAGGTGTTGCAGCTGAAAACCTTGCTGCAGGCCTGGCGTGGTGAGGCGGGCGCGGCAGAGCGGCAGCTGGAAGGATGGCTGAAAACCGCGCCTGCCAATCCCTGGCTCTGGCTGCAACTGGGGGATATCCGCCGCTGGCGGGGTCATCCCGATAAAGCCGAGCAGGCTTATCAGCAGGCTGTGCGCTGGCTGCCAGCAGGACGCACCGTGCTGGCCGAGCCGGGTCGCCTCAACGCCCGGCTCGACAAGGGGGACTGGCAGGGCACGCCGCAGGCCGTGCGCACCCTTGGCAACCTGACCCGGGATCGTCAGGAGTTGCAGCAGCGGCTGACTCTGGAGCAGGCGCCACAATTTGTTACCGACCTGACCCATGGCCGCAACGAAGGGGGCTCGGTGCAGGCCAGCCGTGACTGGAGCTACGACAGCCGCCTCTACAGCGCTCGCACTGATGGCGGTGATCGGCTGTTTGTCCGTCGTCAGGGCAGCTTTGGCGAGTTCGACCAGCAGCCCGAGCGCGCCGCCTATACCGGGCTGGGGGCCGAGATCTTTTTCTACCCGCTGCAACTGACGCTGGAGGGGGGCACGGGCAGCGAGCTCAACCACAAAGGCTATCTTTGGAGTCGCCTCGATTGGCGGCTGGATGATCACTGGACATTGGGTGCAGCCATCAATCTCAACAGTGCCGACACCCCGCTGCGGGCATTGGCGCGCGGCAACTACGCCGATCAATACCAGTTCGATCTGGGCTGGCGTCAGGATGAGACCCGCGAGGGGGCGCTGCGGCTGGAGCGGATGGATATCAGCGACGGCAACCGGCGGCTGACCGCCTCCGGCTGGCTGCGTCAGGATCTCTGGCGTCGGGATCGCTGGTGGTTCGATACCACCTTGCGCGGCGCCACCTCCCGCAACGAGGCGTTGGAGGTCGACTACTTCAACCCCTTGCAGGATCGCAATCTGGAGCTGGAGCTGGCGGGGCGCTACCGGCTGCCGCTGGATGGGCGCCGCTCTTTACTACAGAGCCTGACCATGAGTGGCAACCACTACTGGCAGCAAGGCTATGGCAGCGATCAGGGGTGGCAGCTCAGCTATCGCCACGACTGGATCCTCTCTCCCGCCCTCAGCCTGGGCTATGGCCTTGGCCGCCGTCAGGCCATCTATGACGGCAATCCCGAGTTCGGAAATTTCATCTTCGCCAATCTGCAATGGAGTTTCATGTGATGAGACGCTGGCTTGCTCCTTTCGTTTTGCTGCTTGCACTGCTGCCTTCGCTGACGCAGGCAGCCCGGCAACCCGATGACTATGTGGTGCTCTGCTACCACGATATCGTCGATCTGAAATTGACCCCCAACCTCAAGCTCTATCCCCAGACCATCCGGCGCGACACCCTGATCCGCCACTTCAACTGGATCAAGCAGCAGGGTTATCACCCGGTCAGCTTCCAGCAGATCCTGGATGCCAAAGCGGGCAAAGCACAGCTGCCGGAGAAGGCGATCCTGCTCAGCTTCGACGACGGCTACGAGAGCTTCTACCGGCTGGTCTATCCGCTGCTCAAGCTCTACAACTATCCGGCGGTCTTTGCGTTGGTGGGCAGCTGGCTGGATGTTGCCGATGACAAGATGGTCCCGTACGGCAATGACAAGCTACCACGCAGCTACTTCGTCGGCTGGCCTCAGATCCGCGAGATGCAGGACTCCGGACTGGTGGAGCTGGCCTCCCACACTTTCACCTCCCACTACGGGCTGCTCGCCAACCCGCAGGGCAACGTGCAGCCGGCGGTGACCACCGCAGGCTGGAGCCAGAATGGCTACGAGAGCATGGCCGACTATCGGGCCCGGATAAAAGCGGACTTCGACGCATCAGCCAGCCAGCTCAGGGAGCAGACCGGTCGGGCACCACGGATCCTGGTCTGGCCCTACGGCGCCTTCAACCAGACGGCGCTGGAGCTGGCCAGTGCGGCGGGGATGCCCTACACCTTCACCCTAGCGGAAGGGCTCAACAAGCTGAGTGACTCGGGCAGCACGGTGCGCCGTTATCTGCTGGAGGAGGACACCAGCCTCGAAACCCTGGATGAGATCATGGGGGGCAATACCTGGGAGCGGCAGGTGGAGCGCTTGGTGCACGTGGATCTGGACTATGTCTACGACAAGGATCCGCAGCAGATGAACAAGAACATCGACATGCTGCTGGATCGGATCAAGGGGTATGGCATCACCACCGTCTATCTGCAGGCCTATGCCGATGACAACGGCGACGGGGTGGCGGAGGCGCTCTATTTCCCCAACCGTCATATGCCGGTCAAGGCGGATCTCTTCAACCGGGTGGCCTGGCAGCTCAAGACCCGTGCCGGGGTCAAGGTGTTCGCCTGGATGCCGGTGATGGCCTACGACATGGGGCCGAACCACGCCTATGTCACCGACAGCCGTACCGGCGCCCCCGCCAAGGGGCAGTATCTACGCCTTTCGCCCTGGGATCCTGCCACTCGTCAGCTGCTGCTGGATATCTACGAGGATCTCGGTTTTTACACCAAGTTCGATGGTCTGCTGTTCCATGACGATGCGTTCCTCAGCGACTACGAGGGGCCGATGTCGCTGGCTCGCACCCCGAATGCGTTGCAGGCGCAGGGAGAGCAGAAGACCGATCTGCTGATCGACTTCACCATGGCGCTGCGTGATGCCGCCGCTCGTTACCGGCAAGGGGGCGCCGACGGTCTCAAGACTGCCCGCAACATCTATGCGGCGTTGGTGACAGAGCCGCAATCCCAGCAGTGGTTTGCCCAGAGCATGGCGGCGTTTGCCAAGGCCTATGACTACACCGCCGTGATGGCGATGCCCTATATGGAGCAGGCAGAAAACCCCGATGAGTGGCTGGCCAGGCTGGCGGAGGATTCACTGGCACAGGTGCCGGCCAATCGGCTGGTGTTCGAACTGCAGAGCCGCAACTGGCGCACCGACCAGCCTATCCCCGATGCCGAGCTGGTACGCTGGATGCAGATCATCCAGCGCAAGGGGGTGACCAACTTTGGCTACTACCCGGATGATTTTCACAACAACCAGCCGGATCCGGCGGTGCTCAAGCCGGTCTTCTCGGTGCAGACCCAGCCTCAGCCGACCCAGCTGCCGGTGACGCCGGTCGCAGTCAGTGCAGCTAAAGCCACCCCAGGGGAGGCGATGCGGTGAAGGATCTTCTGGAAGGGATAGCCATCTTTACGTTGGCCTATCCCAGTCTGATGGCCATGGTGTGGGTTTGTGGTGGTCTCTATTACTACTTCCAGTGGGAGCGAAGGGATATCGCGCTGGCCAAGCGGGGGCTGGAGCTCCCCTATTACCCCAGAGTGACCCTGATGGTGCCCTGCTACAACGAGGGGGCCAACGTCGAGGAGACCATCGGCCACCTGCTGCGCCAGCGCTATCCCGATTTCGAGGTGCTGGCCATCAACGACGGCAGCAAGGACGACACAGGCGCGCGGCTGGATAGGCTGGCGCAGCAGGATCCGCGCCTGACCGTGCTCCACCAGCACAATCAGGGCAAGGCGATGGCGCTCAACAACGGGCTGGCGGTGGCCAGCGGGGAGATCCTGGTCGGCATCGACGGCGATGCGGTGCTCGACTATGACGCGGTGCGCTGGATGGTGAAGCACTTCATCGAGAGCCCGAGGGTCGGGGCGGTCACCGGCAATCCGCGGGTACGCACCCGCTCCACCATCATCGGCAAGATCCAGACCGGCGAGTTCAGCTCCATCATCGGCCTCATCAAGCGGGCCCAGCGGATCTACGGCACTGTCTTTACCGTCTCCGGGGTGGTGGTGGCCTTTCGCAAGCTGGCGGTCGAGGCGGTCGGTGGCTGGAGCAATGACATGGTGACCGAGGATATCGACATCAGCTGGAAGCTGCAGCTGGCCGGCTGGCTCATCCACTATCAGCCGCAGGCACTCTGCTGGGTGCTGATGCCGGAGACGGTACGCGGTCTCTACAAGCAGCGGCTGCGCTGGGCGCAGGGGGGCGCCGAGGTGTTTCTGCGCTACGGGTTGCAGGCGATGCGCTGGCGCAACCGACGCTTCTGGCTGCTGCTGCTGGAGTATATCTCCAGCGTTGCCTGGTGCTACAGCATGTTGCTGCTGGCACTGATCTGGCTGATTGAGCCTGACGTGAGCGGACTGGCGGTGGGTCATCTGTTCCAGTGGACCGGGGTGATGATGACCGCGATTTGTCTGGTGCAGTTCGGGGTCAGCATCTTTATCGACAACCACTACGACAAGAGCATGGCCCGCAGCTTTATCTGGTGTGTCTGGTACCCGCTCATCTACTGGCTGCTCAATCTGGTGACCGTGGTGGTGGCGGTGCCCAAGGCGATCCTGCGTCGTCGTGGCCAGCTGGCGGTGTGGGAGAGTCCTGACAGGGGGGAGTCATTCCGTGACAAAACATAAGCTGGCGAAGGAGATGATCATCAGCAACGGTACCCGGCGCAGTTGGAAGTATCGGCTGCGGGATCTGCTGATCCTGCTGGTGACCTGGGTCGGCTGGATTTTTCTGGCCTTGCAACCCTGGCTCAACTATCTGGAGGCGGAGGAGGATGAGAGCTTTATCGGCTCGCTGGATGCCATCGAAGTGGGACAACTGTTTCTGGCCCTGCTGTTCGGCATCTTCCTGCTGATCCACTCCTGGGCAAAATACAATAGGCTGCTGCACCGGTTGGTGGGCAAGCGAACGGCCTCAAAAGCGCCGTAATCATGAGGGGCCGGTCGGCCCCTCACTTTTTATCACCGATCAAACACTGCGAAGCGGACGGGGTACCCGGAGCGTTTTTTTCGGGCCGGTTTGCCATAGCGATGTCGCCGACACTCCCAAAACCAGTCGTTTTGCCCCTAATTTTTCATTCATCAATAACTTTATTTCCGCAATTTTCACAGATGGCATGGCGTTCAAAGCGATCCATGTTGGCCAGAAAGGGGCCGGCGGCCCAGCCGGTAATGAAGTCTTTGATAAATGCAGTGCGCTTTTGCTCTGGTTTCACCTCTTTTCCATAGGATTTGTCGACCAGCACTACGACATGGTTGGTCTCGCGCTGACAGCTGGGGCAGACGCGTTGTTCGGTGGATGAAAGCAAGGGGGGACTCCTTGTCCGGAAGAGTGGGCAGCAGGTTGTTCGCCGCAGATATATACCATCCCCATTTGATTCCTTTTTATGGCAGGTCGTCAATCACAGCGGAGGTGGATTGTGCGCCATCTCTTGTGAAGAGGGGCGAGCCAACAAGGGTGATCACGAGGGGCCGGTCGGCCCCTCTTTTGTTTCCGTTTGTCACACATTGCCACACAAGCTTCCCCCTCTGGCAAAGTCTTGTGACCGGGCGGGTGTGCAATGGTGCCATCAGCAGGGAGATGAGGCCCTGCCGCGATGGAACCTGGGAGCATGTTATGACGAACAAATGGATGTGGTGGCTGTTGCCGCTGCTGGCGGTCGGAGTCTGGTGGCTGGGTTATGCGGGGGATGCCAACGGGGTGTGGCCCTGGCGCCATGAGATGTTGCTGCTGACGGGTCTGCTGGGGATGGCCTATATGGCCATTTCGCTGCTGCTGGCCTTGCGTCTGCCGCAGTTGGAGGTGTGGTGTGGCGGTCTGGACCGGATGTTGCGATTGCACCGCCAGATGGCCATCGGCGGTGCATTGGCGCTGACCGCCCACTGGCTGGTGGTGGAGGCGCCCAAGTGGGCGGTCTCGGCGGGTTGGCTGAGCCGCCCCGCAAGGCGTGGGGCCAGCGCGGCCGGAGCTGGTGCTGGCGCCGGGAATGGCATCTCGCTCCATGCCCTTGGCAATACCCTGGGGGAGTGGAGTTTCTATCTGCTGATCGCGCTGGGGGTGGTGAGCTTGCTGGCGCTGGTGAGTTATGGCCGCTTTCGGCTGATCCACCGGTTGGCGCCGCTCATCTATCTGGCGGGTTGGGGCCACGGGCTCTGCCTGCTGCCTCAGGTGGGAGCCATGACGCCGGTTGGGGTAGTGATCTGGTTGGTCGGCGGGATCGGTGCTATCGGGGCCCTCTACTCCCTGCTGGGACAAGTGGGGGCGAGGGATCGCCATCCGGGCCGGGTCATTGCGGTGCGGGCGTTGGCGGATCACACCTGCGAGCTGACCATGCAGCTGGAGCGGCCGCTCGCCCATTACCGCCCGGGTCAGTTTGCCTTCTTCGAATTTGATGCCAAGGAGGGGCCGCATCCCTTTACCCTAGTGCGGGTGTCGGCGGATCGGCGCCAGCTGGTGATCGCGGTGCGGGCGCTCGGGGATCATACCCGTCAGCTGGTGGCAGAGGCGCGCGCCGGGGATGGGGTGGTGGTGACCGGGCCCTATGGCGCCTTTGTCGCCCCGCAAGGGGGAGGGCGAGCCCTTTGGCTGGGGGCCGGGATCGGTATCACGCCGTTTGTTGCCTGGCTGGAGGGGTTGGCTGCCCGTGGCGAGCGGGGCGAGGGGATCACCCTGATCCAGTGTGCGCCGGATCTGGCGGGGGCTGTCTATCACCAACGGTTGGCCGAGCTCTGTCATCGCACCGGTGTGCGTTATCAGCTGCATCTGGACAAGGCGGCCGGGCGGCTGGATCTGGCCCGCATCGCGCAGGATGCGCCCGAGCAGGTGTGGTTTTGCGGGCCGGAGGGGATGGCAGATGCCCTGACCCGGCTGTTGCCGGACGGGCATCTGCATCGCGAGCTGTTCCGCTTTCGTTGAGCTCGATGGGGGCCGTTATTTGGCGCTGGCTGACAACTGCTTGAGGGCGGCTTGTACCGCCGCCTCCAGTTGCGGGTCGCGCCCGGCCACCATGTCGGCGGGGGTGAGGGGCACCTGCAGGTCCGGGATCAGCTCCTGATTCTCGTAGAAGGTGCCGTCCGGTTTGCGCAGCCCCAGGGTCGGAATGCCGTAGGAGAGGCCCGGGATCAGCCTGGAGTCGTGGCTGTAGACCATGGTGCCGGTGCCGGGCACCGGATCGCCGACGATGGGGCCGACCTTGAGGGCGCGGTAATACTCGGGGAAGGCGGAGCCTTCCGAGTAGCTGCCAGCGTTGACCAGCACCACCGAGGGCTTGGTCCACTGGCGAGTGGCGGCGTCGGTTTCCCCCTTGCCCTGACGGGGCCAGCTGCTGGCCATCCCCTTGGTGCTGCCGCTGCCGGTCAGAAACTCCACCAGGGTATTGGCGAGATAGCCGCCGCTGTTGAAGCGGACATCGACGATCAGCGCCTCGCGATTGCGCTGCCTGCCGAGGGCATCCGCTACCACTGCATCGTAGACCTCGCTGTTCATTGCCGGCAGATAGACGTAGCCGACCCTTCCTCCGCTCAGGCTGGCCACCAGCTCCCGCCGTTTCTCAATCCAGCGATCCTGTTGCAGCTGGTACTCCTGCTGCTTGTCGATGGCGATGAGCACCACCTCGTCAGTTTGCTTGTTGCCCTCCTGCTGGAAGATGAGGGCGAGCCGGGCACCGGCCTGATGGTTAAGGGCTTGATCCAGCTCGGCCAGATTGGCAATCGGGACGCCGTTGATGGCGAGCAGGCGGGCGCCCGGGGCGATATCGCTCTCCTGATCCAGCGGGCCGCCAGAGAGCATGGCGGTGAGCATCACCCCCTGCTCGCCATCCTGCCAGTAGCCGCCCAGGCTGGCGGTCTCGTCCGCCATGCGGGGGAAGGGGGCGGGGCCGCTGCCCCAGGTGTGGGAGACATTGAGCTCGCCAGCCAGCTCCGCTAGCAGGTTGCCAAAATCCCGCGGGTTGCCGATGCCTGGCAGCAGGCGGCGGTAAGCGGCGACATAGCTATCCCAGTTCACCCCGTTCATATCGTCCAGATAAAACTCGTCCCGGGTGAGCCGGGCGATCTGATCGAAGGCGGCGGTCATGCGTTCCTGCCAGCGGCTGGTGGGCTGCAAGGCGAAGGGGGCGCTGGTGGCCTCGCCGGAGTCGAGGTGGATCCGGGTTATCTCCCCATCCCGCACCAGGGTAGCCAGGGTGCCCTGCTGGTTGAGGCTTGCCAGCGCTGGGCCGGGCTGCTCGCCAAACAGTTCGCTGGTTTTGCCTTTGCGCAGATCCTGGCTGTAGCCCTTGATCTCGCTCTCGCTGTTGACCCCCATCTCCTCCACCAGATAGATCACTTGGTCGCCGATGATGCGGCTGGCGAGCAGGGTACCGGTGGGTTGCAGCAGCAGCGCTTCGCGATGGTTGAGACGATCGCTCTCAAAGCCGTATCCCCCTTTCGGCGGCTCCAGTTCGGCAATCGCATCGGCTCTGGCGGCGCGGCTGCTGTAAATGCCGAGCAGGTTGGTGACGAGGGGCTCGCCATCGGGCCCCAGTGCGCCAAACCGGGTCGATTGCCAGTAGAGGATGGCGCCATCCTGACTCCAGCTTGGTTGCCCATCCTGATAGCCGTTGAGGCTGACATTGACCGGTTTGGCCTTGAGGTTGGCCGTGTCGATCACTGCGATCTCCTGTTCCGCCGCATCGGGGCGGAAGGTGAGCGCCAGATGGCGGGAGTCGGGGGCAAAGGCGAGATGCACCTCGTGGCGCGACGGGTTGAAGCTGGCAGGCACCAGCTCCCGCTGCTTGTTGCTCGCCAGATCCAGCAGGTGGATGGCCTGGCCATCCACAACGAAGGCGAGCTGTTTGCCATCGGGGGAGAGCACCGGACGGCTGATCCCCTTGTCGGGAATCGCCAGCAGCAGGCTCTCGGTCAGAGTGCCGGGATCGCTGAACAGCAGATCCGGATCTCCCTTGCGCAGGCGATAGAGGGCGGCGTGCCCCTGCTGCTCCGACAGATAGATGAGGGCGCGGCCCCGCTCTGCGAAGAGGGGGCTGGACTGCTCGCTCGGATCGCGGGTCAGCTGGCGCACTCGCTCCCGCTCGGGGTCGACGGCAAACAGGTTGCCCTCGCTCACCAGGATCAGCTCGTCCGCCTCTTCGCTGACCAGCGCTTCATCTGCCAGGGTCAGGGCCTCGCTCGCCTCATCCGGCGCGCTCGCCACTTGCGGGGTGAGGGTCAGCTTGCGTGGCTCGCTGCTACCAGCATCGAGACGATAGAGCTCGCCCAGCCATGACCAGACCAGATCGCCATTGCGAGAGGCGCTGAGCCCCCGCACCGGATGGCCCTGATAGTGGGTCAGCTGTTGCTCCTTGCCGCTGGCGAGATCTCGGCGCCAGACGTTGAAATCGTCGCTGCGCTCACTCAGGTAAAAGAGGGTATCCCCCTTGTCGCTCCAGACCGGATCGGTGGCCGCCGCCCGATCTTCGGTCAGCTGCTTGTGCTGCTTGCCATCAAACAGCCAGAGACGGGGCACCGCGAACGAGTGCTGATGCTTGCGAAAGGGTTGATCCGCCGCGGGCATCTGGTAGACGAGCAGCTCCCCATGGGGACGGGCCAGGGTCGCAGGCAGCGGCAGATCGGCCTGCAAGGTGCCGCCGGAGATTGGAGTCCAGTAGAGCTCGCCCCATTGGTAGCCTTCCGCGACAAAATGGTCGGCATCGGGCGCACCCAGGCGCTGGCTGCTCAGCAGCAGTCGTTTGCCATCGGCGCTGAAGGCTTGCGGCAGATCGGTGCGCGAATCGCGGGTGAGGCGCATCATCTCGCCGCCGCTGGCGGGTACCACGAACACATCCTCGTTGCCGTAGAGATTGGCGGCAAAGGCGAGCTGTTTGCCATCCGGTGACCAGATTGGCCGCTGGCTCAGGTAGTCGCTGCCGGTGAGCGCCGTAGCGGGGCCACCCTCGGCACTGGCGACAAAAATGCGCCCCTGCCAGGTGAAAGCAAGCTGCTTGCCATCGGGGGAGAGGGCGGGCTCGCGCAGCCAGAGTGCATCGGCGGCGACACTGGCGGGCAGCCAGAGCAGGAGTGGCGAGAACAGCAGGGTGGCGAGGCGGCACGAAGAGCGCATGGCATGATCCTGTCGGGGAGTGGAGTGTTATCTTCGCCGATCATTGCCCCGGGTGCCAGCGCGATAATTTTTTGTATCTTGTTGTTTTAACTGTTAATTAATAATGCCAAATGACGGCGTTCAAGGAAGATGGCCAGGTTGCGGCAAGATATGTTTTGCTAGGCATATTGAGTATTGATGGCGATCCAATATCATGGCGCTCGCTCGCCGCTCGGCGGGCATCGTTCAGATGATCTGGTAACAAGAAAAGCCCGCACCAGAGGCTTGTCGAGGGATGGAATGAGAGCCGTATTACTGTGTTTGTTGGGGCTTTGGCCCGCATTGAGTTTTGCCTTGACCGAAAAAGCCGATTTGGTGGTGGTCAAGAAGTCGACCTATAGCCTGACCCTGATGAAGGATGGCAAAGAACTGAAGCGCTACTGGATTGCTCTGGGCCCGGCGCCCAAGGGGCACAAGCAGCAGGAAGGGGATCAGCGTACGCCGGAAGGGCGCTACACCCTCGACTACAAGAAGACCAATTCCGGCTACTACAAAGCCATCCATATCAACTATCCGAACCTGGATGACATCAAGCGCGCCAATGAGCTGGGTGTTCGTCCGGGTGGCATGATCATGATCCACGGCCAGCGCAACAGCATTGGCAACCGCAGGGTTCAGCCCTCCAACTGGACCAACGGCTGCATCGCCATGCTCAACCACGAGCTGGATGAAGTGTGGGACGCTATTGACCCGGGTACGCCCATCGTCATCGAGCCCTGATCCCCTTGTGCACGCCCGCGACTCCGCGGGCGTTTTATTTCCCGCCAGTGATGACGTGACAGCGCTTGCTGTCCCGTGCTAGTTTTTTCGGCTCGCTTTGGCTGTGACAAGGAAGATCACATGATGTCAGTAACGAGCGTGCCCGAGCGAACGGGGATGCTCTGGTGGCGTGCCACACTGGATATGCTCCCGCTCTCCATTTCGGTGATCCCCTGGGGGATCCTGTGTGGCGCTTTGGCGTTGCAGGCAGGGCTGAGTCCGCTTCAGGCTCAGCTGATGTCGTTGCTGGTCTACGCTGGAGCCGCCCAGCTCTCGGCCACGACCCTGTTCGGGGCGGGCACGCCCCTGCTGCCCATCATGGGCTCCACCATGGTGATCACTTCCCAGCATCTACTATACGGCTTCACCTTCCGCCGTGACGTATTGCCGCTCTCCCTGCGCTGGCGGGCCAGCCTTGCTTTTTTCCTGAATGATGAGATGTTCGCTGTGGCGCTGAAAGACCGGGAGCGCGGCGGCCACTTTGATCCGGCCTACGCGCTCATCGCGGGATTCGTCTTTTATCTGTTCTGGAATCTGGCGACCCTGCTCGGCATCGCGGCCGGCCAGTACATCGATGGACTGGACAGCATGGGGCTGGATTTTGCCATCGCGGCCACCTTCATCGCCATGACCATTCCCGCCATGAAAAACTTGCCCATGGTGGCGGCCACTCTGGTGAGCGGCGGCACAGCGTTGCTTACCAAGCCGCTGCTGGCGGAGATCCACATCATCGTCTCGGCTCTGGCTGGCATGGTGGTGGGCTATGTGCTGCACCGGATGAGGAGGTAGCGTGAGCTGGCTGATGATTGGCCTGCTGGCCCTGATCACCTTTTTCAACCGCTTCGCCTTCTTTTCTCGGTTGACCCGATATCAGCCGGGTGCCGAGATGGGGGCGTTTCTCGGCTTTTCGGCTCAGTCGGTGCTGACTGCAATCTGGTTGCCCATCGTCTTTAGCTACGAGCCGGGGATAGGTCTTGACTGGGATCCTGACTACCTGACTGCCACCCTGTGGGTGATGCTCTTGACCCTGTTGCGGCTGCCGACTCTGGTTGTGGTGGTGGGTGGAATGGGGGGCTTCTTCCTGCTGCGCTGGCTGGGAGGCATAGCCGAGCTCTTGCCTTGGTGAAGCGCGAGCCGTGATCTTGTGTAATGGATGTCATTATTCGACATCCGTCATGTCATGAATGTCACTTCAAAAAAATCCTGCAAATGGTGAGGATATGGGCTCTGTCCGTGAAGGAGTGTCCCATGTCTTTGATCGAAACCTGTCAGCGCATCGTGCGCGATCCCCATCTCTCCGCCGCCCAGAAGAGCCACGCGCTGGCGCTGGCCGCCGAGAATGCGTTGCCCTACCCCGACCTGCCTGCCGCAGTCGCCGAGGCGATGGAGCAGGGATTTATCTGCGACATGTTCGAAGGGCACGCCCCTTACAAGCCACGTTATGTACTGCCGGACTATGAAAAATTCCTGACTCAGGGCTCTGCCTGGCTGGAGTTGGCGGCGCCGCAGGATTTCGACGAGGCGCTCAACGCCCTGCGCATCCTGTATCACCATGTCCCCTCCGTCACCGGCATGCCGGTCTGGCTGGGTCGGCTCGACCATCTGCTGCTGCCGTTTGTCGGCGAACTGGATGACGAGACCCTCTATCGCAAGCTGAAGGGGTTCTGGGTCTATCTGGACAGGGTGCTGCCGGACGCCTTCATGCACGTCAACATCGGGCCGGATGATAACCGCATCTGCCGTCTGATCCTGCGCATCGACAACGAGCTCAAGCAGGTGGCGCCGAACCTCACCTTCTTCCACGATCCGGAGCAGACCCCGGACGATCTGCTGCTGCAGGCGGTGAAGAGCATCGCCGAGTGCAGCAAGCCGCACATCGCCAACTACCCGATCCACCGCGACACCTTCGACAATCGCGGCTTTGGCATCGTCAGCTGCTACAACGCCCTGCCGCAGGCGGGTGGCGCCAATACCCTGGTGCGCATCTCCCTCAAGCGGGTCGCCGAGCAGTGTCAGGGGATCGATGACTTCCTCGGCTGCCTGCTGCCCCACTACTGCCGCTTGGCCTCCCAGCTGATCGAGGCGCGGGCCGCATTCCTCCACGATGAGTCCGGTTTCTTCGACAGCTTTCTGGTGAAAGAGGGGCTGCTGGATGAGGATCGCTTTGTCCCCATGTTCGGCATCTACGGCATGGCGGAAGCGGTCAATATCCTGATGGATAAAGAGAATCTGCCGGATCGCTACGGCCATGGCGAGGAGGCGAACCAGCTTGGCTATCGCATCTCGGCCCAACTCTCGGAATATGTTACTGCGACGCCGCAAACCCATGCCTGGGGTGGTCGCGCGCTGCTGCACTCACAGGGTGGCCTCAGCATCGATGTAGCGGTCACTCCCGGGGTGCGCATTCCCTACGGGCATGAGCCGGATCCGGCCAGCCATGTGCTGGCACTGGCACCGCACCACACTTATTACCATTCGGGGATCAGCGAGATCCTGACGCTGGATCCCACCATCCGCCAGAACCCGCAGGCACTGCTGCAGCTCTGCAAAGGGGCGCTCGCTATCGGTATGCGCGAGTTCACCGCCAACGTGGCCGACAGCGATCTGGTGCGGGTGACCGGCTATATGATCCGCAAGAGCGACGTGGCCCGCTTCGCAGAGGAGGGGTCGCGCTTGCAGACCACCTGTCTCGGTGCCGAGGCGAGTGAAGTGACCGCCATTCGTCAGAGGGCGCCGCGAGTGGTCGCCCACGAATCGACCATCGGCGAGTATTGAGTTCGCACCGATGGCTGATGTATTGCCAACACGCAGCGCCTTGGTAAGCAGGGTGCTGCCGTTCTCCTGTGTCGACGGGCCGGGTAACCGGCTGGTGCTGTTTCTGCAGGGTTGCAACTTTCGCTGCCCCGGCTGCCACAACCCGCACACCATAGGGCTGTGTGACGATTGCGGTGACTGCCTTGCGGTCTGCCCGAGCGGCGCCCTCACTCTGGATGAGGGCCCCCTTGGCGAGCGCAGAGTGCGCTGGCAGGCGGCGCTCTGCACCGACTGCGACGCTTGTCTGGATGTCTGCCCGCGCAGTGCCAATCCCAAGACTGCCACCATGACGGTGGACGACGTGTTGGCCCTGCTGCGCCGCTACGGCCCCTTGCTCAGCGGGATAACCGTCTCCGGCGGCGAGGCGACCACCCAGCTCCCCTTTGTGGTTGCGCTGTTTGCCGCCATCAAGGCCGCGCCGGATCTGGCCCATCTCACTTGCCTGCTCGACAGCAACGGCTCGCTGGCCGAAACCGGCTGGCAGCGGCTGCTGCCGGTGCTCGACGGCGCCATGCTCGATCTCAAGGGGTGGCGTGACTCGGTGCATCACACCCTGACCGGCTATGGTCGCGAGCGGGTGCTGGGATCGCTGCAACTGCTGGCACGCCACGGCAAGCTGACCGAACTGCGGCTGCTCCATGTGCCGGGCAAGAGCGATTTTCTGGATGCGAGTGGTGAGCTGGACGCGGATCTCGCCGCCTTCTTGCAGCAGCTTGGGCCTGTGCCCATTCGCCTCAACGGCTTTCGCCACCATGGGGTACGGGGTGAGGCTGCGCAATGGCCAGAGGCTAGCCAAACCGAGCTGGAACAGCTGACCAGTCGTTTGCGTGCAGCGGGATTGGGGCCGGTCTCACTGCCTGCCTTGATGGGCTGAGTGGCTGCGTCATCCGGTGACCGTTATGGCGTGAGGTGCGGCATGGAAAGGCCGCAACTGTGATTTCTGTCTATTGGAGGGGGCGAGAACGGCGGCTAGAATAATGGCCATCTTCTTACCCCTCAATGACAGATAATCATGAGTGAAAGCAAGGCGTTATATCGGGTTCAGTTTATTTGCCACAGCGAGCGCTACGAAGTCTATGTGCGCGAAGTCAATCAGGGCCAGCTGTTCGGTTTTATCGAGATTGCCGACTTTGTCTGGGACAACCATACGGCACTTATCGTCGATCCCAGTCACGAGAAGCTCAAGAGCGAATTTGCCGATGTGCGCCAGACCCTTATTCCCATGCATCAGGTGCTGCGCATCGATCAGGTGAAAAAGCAGGGGGCTGCCCGCATCACGGATCTGGGCAGCAACGTCGCCTCCTTCCCCAGCCCCATCTATACCAAACGTCCCTAGTCCCTACTTGCTGTTGATGTTTCGCCGCGGTGAAACATCAATCTCTGCTCGTTGTCGTCCGGCTCAGGGCTCAATCAATTCACGACCCAGTTGCAGGATCCGCTGGCGGAACCAGTGACGGGCCGAGCCATCACCGGCCGGACCATACCAGACCAGACTGTGACTCACCTTGCCGTAATCGAACGGTGCCGGACGCATCACCAGATCCGGCTGACTGGCCATGCAGGCCGCCCAGCCACCGATGGCGGTGAGGATCAGGTCGGTCTGGGGCAGCAGGGCCGCCGCGCTGGCAAAATCGGGCAGGGTGGCGCCAATCTGGCGACGCACCTGCTGCTGGGCCAGGCTCTGCTCAAAGAAGGGGTTGGCCAGCTCCTGATCCCGGATGGCGATATGGCGCCAGCTCAGATAAGCATCGAGATCCCAGGGCTTGGCTAGTGCGGGGTGGTCTTTGCGCAGCAGGCAGACCAGTTTTTCTTCCCGCAGGGTCTCCCACACCAGCCCGGGCTGGCGCGGCAATGGCTGGCTCTGGTCATGGGGCAGGATCACGAAGTCGAGTTTGCCCGCTGCCAGCGCCTCCAGCCCCTGCTCATCCTTGTTCCAGATCTCCGGCACCATGCCCGGCACCTCTTTCATCAGCTGACCCAGAATGGGGCCCACCGGCCAGGTCATCACGCTCTCGCGCAATCCCAGCCGCAAGCTGCCCTGCCACTGTTGGGGGTTGAAGGCGTTCTGGCGAGTGAGGCCGTTCAGTTCCCCCAGTAGTCGATGCAGGGTGGGAGCCAGTCGCTCGGCCATGGGGGTGAGCAACAGCTGGTTTCCCTGACGGTAGAGCAGTTGATCCCCCAGCAGATCCCGCAGTTGGTTGAGGGTCTTGCTGACGGTGGAAGGGGTGGTGCAGAGCCGCTCGGCGGTGCGGGTGACGTTCTGGTTGTCGAGCAACAGGTGCAGGGTGACCAGATGGCGACCTCCCAGCCTAGAGAGAGCGATCAGATCCATAGTGGCTCCTGAAATTGATGAAGATAAACAGGCTTGGAATCAGAAAGATTCAACGTGACCTGCTGGCATTCTCTCACAGCAGGGGGAGGGTGAGCAGACTCCTCAAGAGGTGACTGCGAACGCAACAGACAAAAAGCCCCGCCAAAGCGGGGCTTGCGCGGATTAGCCCTTGAGCACCGCAGCCATGGCGTCAGCCACATAGTCGACGTTGCGGCTGTTGAGGCCCGCCACGCACATGCGGCCGGAGCGCACCAGATAGACGGCGAACTCTTCGCGCAGGCGATCTACCTGCTCCGGGGTGAAGCCGGTGTAGCTGAACATGCCGCGCTGGTTGATGAAGTAGCTGAAATCACGGCCCGCCACCTTGGCGCTCAGCACCTCGAACAGCTTCTGGCGCATCGCCTTGATGCGGGTGCGCATCTCGGTCACTTCATCGACCCACATGGCGTGCAGCTCGGGCTGGCTCATCACCGCCGCGGTGATCTGGCCACCGTGGGTGGGAGGGCTGGAGTAGTTGCGACGCACGGTGGCCTTCATCTGGCCCAGCACTCGGCTCGCCTCTTCGGCATCTTTGCAGATGACCGACAGGCCACCACAGCGCTCGCCGTAGAAGGAGAGGTTCTTGGAGAAGGAGTTGCTGACGAAGAAGCTGACACCGGCGGCCACCATGGTGCGGATGGCGTAGGCGTCCTCTTCCAGTCCATCACCGAAGCCCTGATAGGCGATGTCCATAAAGGGGATCAGGTTCTTCTCGACCACCAGCGCAATCACCCGATCCCACTGGGCGCGGGAGAGATCCACCCCGGTCGGGTTGTGGCAGCAGGGGTGCAGCAGCACGATGCTCTTGGCCGGCAGGGTGCTCAGGCAGTCGATCATCGCATCGAACTGCACGCCGCCAGTGGCCGCATCGTAGTAGGGGTAGTCGTGCACCTTGATGCCGGCGCCCTCGAACATCGCCTTGTGGTTATCCCAGGTCGGGTTGCTGACCCACACCTCGGAGGTCGGGAAGTAGCGCTTGAGCAGATCGGCGCCGATCTTGAGCGCCCCTGAGCCGCCGATGGTCTGGATGGTGGCGATACGTCCCGCCTTGACCGCTTCATGGTCGGCACCGAACAGCAGGTGCTGCACCGCAGTGCGGTAGTTGGCGGCGCCTTCCATCGGCTGGTAGGGGCGTGGGGCCGGGGCGGCGGCGCGCTGGGCTTCGGCCTGCTGCACCGACGGCAGCAGCGGAATGCGGCCCTGCTCATCGTAATAGAGGCCAATCCCCAGGTTCACCTTCTGCTCGCGGGTGTCTTTGTGGAAGGTCTCGACTAGCGTCAGGATGGGGTCGCCAGCATAGGCATCGACGTGTTCAAACATGGGGGATCCTTGAAATTGACTGTCCAGTAAAACCGGCGGTCAGCCGGGCTGGACATCATGGCGCAAAGCTGGCGGTGGCTCAAGCCCGATGCTGGTCGAGCCTGAAGGGATGGCGCCGCGATCCTGCTTACTTCAAATAGGATCGCAGGACGCTGACCACCTGATCCAGATCCTCCAGCCGCTCGGCCGGGGTGGCATCGGGGGCGCCGAGATGCTCGCGCATATGCCCCTCCAGCACCTCCAGCATCAGGCCGTTGACGGCGCCGCGGATGGCGGCGATCTGCTGCAAAATGGCGGTGCAGTCGCTCTCCTGCTCCAGCGCGTTCTCCAGCGCACCGGCCTGTCCCTTGATGCGGCGCACCCGTGCCAGCAGCTTCTTTTTGTCGTGAATGGTGTGGGACATGACGGATCCTCTCGATCAATAAAACTATACTAGGGTATAGTATATTGCATCATCGCTCTCAGGAGAAATCCATGTCATCCCTCGCTCAATCACACTGCCATCAACCCGTCATCCACGAGGGCAATCCGCTGGCCGAACAGAAGACCCGCTGGGCCGTATTGCTGACCGTCATCATGATGGTGGCGGAGATTGGCGGCGGCTGGTTCTACAACTCCATGGCGCTGCTGGCCGATGGCTGGCACATGAGCTCCCACGCGCTGGCGCTCGGTCTCTCGGTGCTGGCATACCGCGCCGCCCGCCACTTCGCCCGCGACCACAGATTCAGCTTCGGCACCTGGAAGATCGAGGTGCTGGGTGGCTTCACCAGCGCCCTGTTGCTGGTGGGAGTGGCCGGGTTGATGTTGTTCGAGTCGGTGTTCCGGCTGCTCGATCCCAGCCCGATCCACTATCAACAGGCGATCGCTATCGCGCTGGTGGGGCTGCTGGTGAACCTCGCCTGTGCCTGGCTGCTCAAGGATGATCACAGCCACCATCACCATGGGCATGTCCACCATCATGAGCATCACGACCACGCTCATCATCATGACCATGACGATCACCACGGCCATCAGGATCTCAACCTGCGCGCCGCCTATATCCACGTGCTGGCGGATGCGGCCACTTCCGTGCTGGCGATTCTGGCGCTGACTGGGGGTATGTTGTGGGGGGCCGACTGGCTGGATCCGCTGATGGGCATAGTGGGTGCAGGGCTGGTTGCTGTATGGGCTTGGGGCCTGTTGCGCGACTCCGGTCGGGTGCTGCTGGATGCCGAGATGGATACCCCGCTGGTGGCGGAGATCCGCGAGGTCATCGCCGAGCTGCCGGGCACTGATATCCGCGATTTGCACGTCTGGCGGGTGGGGCAGCAGCAGTATGCCTGCGTGCTCTCTTTGCTGATGGTCAATCCGCTACCGGCGCAGCAGATCCGTGAGCGGCTGGCGATCCATGAAGAGCTGGTGCATGTGACCATCGAGATCGCCAGCGAACAGGATAAATAACGGGGGCCCTTGGCCCCCTTGGTTTCAGTGCCGTTGGTTCCCTGATGTCAGTGCGGCTGCCCGGTGATCTCCTCCTGGGGCTTGTGTTGCCACACAGCGCCGAGCAGCAGCTTGAGCAGCAGTCCGGGCGGGTTGTCCAGCAGCTTGCCGGACTCCAGCAGCAGCTGACCATCGGCGCGAAACCCGAGGCTGGCATCTATGGTGCCATCCTCCGAGACCACCTGGATCAGGCCATTGAGGGCGGAGCGCTCACCGGGCTGACAGCGCAGCCGCAGTTCGCGGGGTTCCCCCAGCAGGGTGAAGGCGCGGCTCAGCGGGGGCGAGTCTTCATAATCTGGCCAGTTGAAGAAGTGATACTGCTCGGCCAGGGTGCCAGCCTGCTGGCAAAACTGGTCGAACAGCTGCCCGATCGCCTGATACTCCTGATCGAGTCGTCTTGCCTGCTCTTCAATCCGTTTCATTGTTTACTCCTTGTCTATCCACTTGATCAGACATTGCTTTTCTGACCCCGTGACTGCCGTTTTCCAGATATGAGGCCAAATGGCTGCGAGGTCTGTGAGCCGGATCGAAGTTTCAGTCTGAAAACGTTATCTTGTTGAAACTGGATGGTTTTTTTGCCCTTCCGCTCACATTTGAATCGATTGCCGCTGATTAATATGGCACCGCCTGGCAATGACCGGGTGCTCGACTATCGAGACTAACTACAGCGGGAATTATAAAAATATGGATATGAAAAAGACCAAAGTGGCGCTGGTAACAGCCTCACTGCTCGCGCTTTTGTCTGGCTGTAATGACAACAGCTCTGATGCCTCCGGTGTGAACCCCGTCCCCCCTACACCGCCTACACCTGAAGTCACCGATGGGCCTGTCGCCCGTCTGCCCAAGATGGATCCCCCGAAAGAGTTGCTGGTTGCCGGGGAGAATCAGGTGGTCATTGCGCTGGTGGATACCCAGTCGGCAGCCAAAGGGGCCAAGGCACCGTTTGACAGCCACAGCCTGCACCTTTGGAATAACGACGCCTGCCAGGCAACGGCTGATAGTGGCCTGAATACCGGGTGGGATGACAAGAGCAAGACTCCTGCCACTGCCGACAGCTTTGGTCCGGCCTGGGTTGTTCCGCTCAAAAATGTGGAAGGGTGCATCAACTTTATCGCTCGCAACGGCGATCTGGCCAACCTGACCGGCAGCGATATGAAGGTGAGCTTCAGTGAGCACCCGGATCGCACCGTGGCCATCGTCGCGGGCAAGAAAGATCTGTTTGGCAGCCGTGCCGACGCCTTTACCGCCGCCTTTGGCGTAGCGGGTGCCAGCGCTCATCTTATCGATGGCAATACCCTGATTTGGCAAGGGGGCAAAGACAAGCCCCACGTTCGCCTCTATTACAGCGACTCGGGCACCATCAAGGCCAATGCCGATGGGGTGTTCAATTTCCCCTATATCAGCTTGACCGCGACCGGCCTGACTGCCGAGCAGCAGGCCAAATATCCGCATCTCAAGGATGCCGCCGCCTTTGCCCTGCCGGCCGGTAAAGATCTCAAGCCCCTGCTCAAGGGTGAGCTGGTGGCTATCGGCACCGATGCTGACGGTATCCTGCAGGGGGCGACCCTGGTGCAGAGCGCCGGCGCCCTCGATGCGCTTTATGCTCCCGAGGCGACCAAGCTGAGCTATGGTGCCGTGGTGGAGGGTAACCGGGTGATCTTCCGCCTCTGGGCGCCGACCGCCAAGTCGGTCAAGCTGGCCCTCTACAACGCCAGCCACCAGAAGAGTGGTGAAGTGGCCATGACCTTCGACAGCGCCAGCGGCAGCTGGAGTTACGAAGGGGGCAGCGAGCTGATCGGCCAGTTCTACCGCTACGACATGGAGGTTTACCATCCGCTGAGCCGCAAGGTTGAGCACTACGAGGTGACCGATCCCTACTCCTTGAGTCTGGCGATGAACTCCGAGTTCAGTCAGGTAGTGGATCTCGACGATCCGGCCCTGAAACCGGAAGGATGGGACAGCCTCAAGGCGCCACACAGCCAGCAGAACCCCGCCGACATCACCATCTATGAGGCCCATATTCGCGACCTGACCGGTAACGATGCCTCCACCGATGAAGAGAAGCGCGGCAAGTTTGTCGGTCTGACCCAGCCCGACTCTGTACCGGTCAACCATCTGAAAGCGCTGGCCAAAAGCGGCGTCAGCCACCTGCACCTGCTGCCGGTGTTCGATATCGCCACCGTCAACGAGGATCCGGCCAAGGTAGCCAATCTCGGCGATGACTTCAGCAAGCTCTGTCAGGTCAATCCGGATGTGAAAACATCCAAATTTGGCGGCTATTGCGGTGGCGGTCAGACCGTGGGAGATGTGCTGGCCGACCTGCAAGGGGGCGACAGCAAGGATAATCCGCAGGTGCAGGAGCTTTCCGGTTACCTGCGCGGCGTCGACTCCTTCAACTGGGGTTATGATCCCTACCACTACACCACGCCGGAAGGCTCCTACGCCACCAATGCCGAGGGCACCAAACGTATTCTGGAGTTCCGCGAGATGGTCAAGGCCATCAAGCAGAACATCGGCATGAACGTGGTGATGGACGTGGTCTACAACCACACCAACGAATCCGGGCTCGGCCCCAAGTCGGTGCTCGACAAGATAGTGCCCTGGTACTATCAGCGCCTCAATCCGGAGACCGGCTCGGTGGAGAACTCCACTTGCTGCTCCAACACGGCGCCGGAACACGCCATGTTCGCCAAGCTGATGGATGACTCTCTGGTCACCTGGGCGCGCGACTACAAGATCGACGCCTTCCGCTTCGACCTGATGGGCCACCATCCGAAAGATCAGATGGTGCAGGCGCTGGCCGCGGTGAAGAAGGTCAATCCCGAGATGTACTTCTACGGCGAGGGGTGGAACTTCGGCGAAGTGCAGGATGACAAGCGCTTCGTGCAGGCGACCCAGAAGCATCTGGGCGGTACCGGTATCGGCTCCTTCTCGGACCGCTTGCGCGATGCGGTGCGCGGCGGCAGTCCGTTCGACGGCGGCGATACCATTCGCAAGACCCAGGGCTTTGGCAACGGTGCTTTCGTCGATCCTAACGAAATGAGCAAGGTGGATCTGGCTACTGCCTTGCACCAGTCCGATCTGGTGCGGCTCGGCATGGCGGGCAACCTCAAGGAGTTCGTGCTGACCGACAAGGATGGCATGCCGAAGAAGGGGGCCGAGATCGACTACAACGGTCAGAGCGCCGGTTATGCCCAGGATCCGGTGGAAGTGCAGAACTATGTCGACAAGCACGACAACCAGACCCTGTTCGACAACCTGATCTACAAGGCGCCTGCCGGAGCCGATCTGGTGAGGATGCAGGGGGTCTCGCTGGCGACTGCCATGCTGGGTCAGGGCATTCCCTTCACCCACGCCGGTGTCGAGCTGCTGCGTTCCAAATCCATGGAGCGGGACAGCTATGACTCGGGCGACTGGTACAACAAGGTCGACTACACCCTGGGCGACAACAACTTCGACAAGGGGTTGCCGCGCAAGGACAAGGATGGCGACAACTATCCGCTGATCGAGCAGGTGCTCGGCAAGCATGCCAAGCCGGGCTCGGCCGAGATGGCGCAGATGGTGAGCTTCTATCAGGAGCTGGCGGAGCTGCGCAACTCCTCCCGTCTGCTGCGTCTGGGCAGCGGTGCCGAGGTGATCAAGCGGGTTGATTTTCGCAATACCGGCCCGGATCAGGTGCCCGGCCTTATCGTCATGACGGTGGATGATGGCGTCAGTGCCGGGGCGGATCTGGATCCGGCCATTGACGGCCTGGTGGTGATGATCAACGCCAGCAACCAGAGCCAGAGCATCGGCGACTTCCGTGACGGCAACGATCAGCCGATCGATCTGAGCGGTATGGTGCTAAGCAGCAAGCATCGCGCAGTCGACAGCATCGCCAGCGGCGCCGCCTATGATAATGGCCAGCTGATGCTGGGGGCCTGGTCTGCCGCCGTGTTCGTCAAGCCGCAGAATGGCGCCCAGGGCGCGGGCCTGCCGGTCAGCAAGAAGACCGACCTGAGCACCCTGCCACCGTTTGGCAACACCGATGTTTATCTGAAGGGGTTCCTCAATGAGTGGGGCAACACCAACCAGATGACCTTCAGCGGCAACTTTATGTACGAGTTCACTACCGAGGTGAGCACCGACAAGCTGGGTACCACCAACGTCAAGATCGCTGACGCCAGCTGGGGGCCGGTCAACTACGGCAGTTGCAACGCCGGTGACAAGCTGGTGGTCGGCACTCCGCTGACCCTTTGCAAGGGGGGAGAAACCGGCAATATCGGTGTCGATCTGGCCAAGGCAGGCAGCTACAAGTTTGTCTTCACCGCCATGAACAAGGACAAACCGACCCTGAGCGTCAGCTTCACCGAGCCGGTGCAGAGCTGCAAGGTGCTGGAGACTGTGGCGGGCAATCCGCTCGGCTACAACCTGTTCGTCAAGGGTGAGCTCTCCGGCTGGGGAGCCCAACCTCAGTACCAGCTGAGCTACAAGGGGATGGACGGCGATCTCGCCATCTATCAGGCGGCGTTCAACTATGCCGGCAGCACCGAGTTCAAGGTCGCCAACGAGGACTGGAGCAAGGAGTACCTGCTCAACGGTGGCGGTGCGGTGAACGCTGAAACCGGCTATTCGTTCGCCTTCTCCAAGGGGGGCAGTGCCAATAACAGCATCACCTTACCGCAGGGGCTGTGGAGTGTGCTGGTGAAGGTTGACCCGGCTGGCGTCAAGGCGGGCACAGCCGTCATTCAGGAGTGCAGCGTCAAGTAAGCAAGCCATTGAGTCCGGGGGATGGCTCGGCGCCCCCGGGTTGAATTCCACCTCGCCAAGGGTGGGATAACTCCGAGAGAGTAAGCAAAGCGCGACTGCCGACCGGCAGGCGCGCTTTTTCTTTTACGGGGTGCCGTGAGAGGAATGAGAGGAAAAAGAAAAGCCGTCCCGGTTGGGGGACGGCTTTTGGCTGGCTTAACGCTTGCGCAGCAGCCGCAGGGCGTTGGCGGTCACCAGCGCGGTGGCGCCGGTATCGGCCAGCACCGCAATCCACAGTCCTGTGATGCCGAGCAGGCTGGTGACCAGGAAGATGGCCTTCAGTCCCAGTGCCAGCGCGATATTCTGGTGAATATTGGCCAGTGCCGACCGTGACAACCGGATCATCGCGGCAATACCGCCGAGCTGGTTGTGGGTCAGCGCCGCATCGGCGGTCTCCAGCGCCACATCGGTGCCGCCCCCCATGGCGATGCCGATACTAGCCCGCTTCATGGCGGGGGCATCGTTGATGCCATCGCCGATCATCGCGACTTTCTGCGAGCTGGCGAGCTTGGCAATTTCATCGACCTTGCCCTCCGGCAACAGGCCGGCACGCCAGCCCATGCCCAGCTCGGTGGCGATCGCCTCGGCGGCACGGGGGTTATCCCCGGTCAGCATGATGCTGTTGAGCCCGAGCCGGTTGAGCTCTTGCAGTGCGGCTGCCGCCTCCGGCCGGATCTGATCCCGCAGCGCCAGCAGGGCGACCGGCAGCGCCTTGTCGCCGCTGCTCTGGCAGAGCACCACGACGGTCTTGCCCTGCTGCTCCAGCGAAGCAATCCGGGTTTGCTGTTCCATATTCAGGGCCGCCACCCGGCTCGGTGCCAGCAGTTGCCACAGTTCACCGTTGATGCGTCCCTCAACGCCCATGCCCGGCAGGGCGCGCAGGTCGCGGGCCTCCGCCAGTGTCAGCCCCTGTTCGGTCGCGTTGGCGACCACGGCGCGGGCCAGCGGGTGGTGGGAGCCCTGCTCGATGGCAGCCGCCAGTGCCAGCAACTCGGTCTCCGGTTGGCCATTGAGGCTCCCCAGCTCGGTCAGCTGCGGCTTGCCCAGCGTCAGGGTGCCGGTCTTGTCAAAGGCGACTGTATCGATATGGGCCAGTCGCTCCAGTGCGGCACCCCCCTTGATCAGCGCCCCCTGACGGGTTGCGGCGGCCAGCGCCGAGGTGACCGCTGCCGGGGTGGAGATGACCAGCGCACAGGGGCAGCCGATGAGCAGCAGCGCCAGCCCGCGATAGATCCACTCGTCCCAGCTCTGGCCGAAGGCGAGCGGTGGAATAATGACGACCAGCAGGGCGACCAGCATCATGGCCGGGGTATACCAGCGGCTGAAGCGGTCGATAAAGCGTTCGATGGGCGCGCGCTGGCTTTCGGCCTCCTCGATGAGGTGCAGAATGCGGTCGATGGCGTTGTTGCCGGGTTCGGACACCACCTCAAGGCGCAGCACCCGATCGGCAGCCAGACTGCCGGCCGGCACCTTGTCCCCCTGGCGACGCTCCACCGGAATGGATTCACCGGTCAGGGCGCTCTCGTCAAACGCACCGAGTTCATCGAGCAGGCGGGCGTCGGCAGGCAAGCGGGCACCCGGAGCGATTTCGATAATGTCGCCGGGACGTAGCTCATCGGCGCCGACCTCTTCGCGCACCTCGCCCTCGGCAGTGGTACGGATGCGCAGCGCCTTGTCAGGCACCAGCGCCATCAGCGCGGTCACTCCGGCCCGGGCGCGTCCGGCGGCGTAGGCCTCCAGATGCTCACCCAGCATAAAGAGCAGCAGCACCATGGCCGCTTCGGCGGTTTCACCGAGGAACAGGGCCCCCACGGCGGCGACCGTCATCAGGGTCTCGATGGCGAAGGGGGAGCCGCTTTTGGTCAGCGCCCACGCCTTGCGGGAGATGGGCCACAGGCCCCACAGGGTCGCCAGAGTAAAGAGCGGCTGACCGAGCTCTTTCGGCAGCAGGGCTGCGACCAGCATCAGGCCGGCCAGTGACAGGGGCTGCCAATATTTGCCCAAAAAGTTACCGAATAGATTGCCTTGCAGGGGCTGTTGTGAAGCTTGCTTGCGGCCAGCTGCCTGCTTGTCAGCACTTTCCCCCTTGAGCTGGAAACCGGCGGCCAGCACGGCGGCGGTGACGGGATCGGGGGAGAGGCCTGGGGCCAGATCCACCACCAGCTTCTCGGTGGCAAACAACACGCGCGCCTGTTGCACGCCGCTCACCCGGCTGACGGCGGTCTCGATCTTGCGGGCGCAGCTGGGGCAATCCATCCCCAACACCTGCCAGCTGTGGCGACTGTTGCCTTGCGCAGGCGCAACCAGCGGGTCGGCAGGTGGCATATCGTGCTCATGCTCATGCTCATGCTCATGCTTATGCTTATGATCGTGAGCTGGCGATAAGGGGGCGCTGCAGCACGCTTGATCGTGACAGCTTCCTCGGGGAGGCTCTTCATCCCCGGGGGATTCATTGCCGTCACGGGATGCGTGCTCATGAGGCGTCGGGGTTGAACAGCAACTGACGGGCGTGGTGTTGTCGCAGCAGTGGCTATCGTGGTGATGCTCACTCTGGCCGGGGGCCGCCTTGCTGACGGCCTTGATGGAGGCGGCGTGCTGATGATTGCAGCAGGATTTGCTCATGATGAGTCCCTCTTGATGGATCCCGCCCCTGCGAGATCCCTGATTACCGAGAAGGAGTCTAAACCTTGGTGTTAAGTCCAAGGTCAACCCCTTTATATCCCTTGTCTTCGCGGGTGTTTGTCTGGTCCCGCCGCCCCTATACTGATCACTCGGATTTTTACTACACCAATAAAGGACATAACACATGAGCAACTCAGTCACTCTGCAAGGCAACCCGGTTTCCGTCGCTGGTCACTTCCCGGTCGCCGGTGAGCAAGCCAAGCCCTTCTCCCTGGTGGCCAAGGATCTCTCCGACGTGACCCTGGCAAGCTTTGCCGGTCAGCGCAAAATCCTGAACATCTTCCCGAGCGTCGATACCCCGACCTGCGCGACCTCTGTGCGCAAGTTCAACGAGCAGGCCAGCGCGCTGGATAACACAGTTGTACTGTGCATCTCCGCCGATCTGCCGTTCGCCCAGTCCCGCTTCTGCGGCGCCGAAGGTCTGGACAAGGTAGTAACCCTCTCTACCCTGCGCGGTGCGGCCTTCATGGAAGATTACGGCGTGGCCTTCTCTTCCGGTCCGCTGGTCGGTCTGACCGCTCGCGCCATCGTGGTGCTGGATGGTGACAACAAGGTGCTGCACAGCGAGCTGGTCGCCGAAGTGGCCGACGAGCCGAACTACGCTGCGGCGCTGGCCGTGCTGTAAGGCCGCAAGCCATAAAAAATCCCGCTTCGGCGGGATTTTTTATGCGGGAATTGTCCGTTCAGGGCGTAGCTGGCGGGGTGGTTGCCGGTTCAGCCTTGGCGGGTGGAGAGGGTTGCCACTCCACATAGGGGCGGTGGATCTTCTCGTAGATCTCGGCCAGTTTGCCGGTGGCAGCCAGCTGATCGATGGCTTGCCGGAGAAATTCGTCCATCTCATCACCAGCTGTCCCTTTCTGGATGATGAAGACATCCTCGAAATCACCGAAAAATTCTCGCCTGATATTGGTCAGCCCCACCTGCTTGAGCATCAGGTCGGCCTCCTCTTGTGCCCAGACAAAGGCGTCGATACGGCCGCGTGAGAGCTTGCGCAGTGACTGCTCGATACTCATCGAACGCTGCACCGGGAAGGGCATATAGTCGGGAACGGCTTCAATCAGCAGATCCCGTTTGGTGGGCACTATGCCGTAGGCCATATCCGTGGTGACCGGATAGGCGGTATTGCTGTAAATCACATGGGCAACTTTGCCAAAACTGCGGGTGCTGAAGCGATAAGCCAGCATATCGATATCCTTGAGGTTGCGGATGGCGGGCAGCCCCAGATCAGCCTTGCCGGAGATCACCCCAGCCATGGCACGGGCGATGGGGTAGATGGTGATCTTGATGGTTACATCGGGGTAGAGGTCATCGATGGCGTGCACCAGGTCGACAAAGGGGCCTGTCTTGTCGGCATTGATCAGCCCCGGCAGCTCGCCAAGGTGGGCATTGAGGATGCGCACCGGCTTCGGCGGCTCGGGGGCGGCGTCGTTCTCCGGAGTTTGCGACAGGCCGAGAGTCGCGCTGCCGAGCAGGGTGACCACGAGCAGCAGAAGGGGGATGTGTCTGGTCATGGCGTGTCTCTCTTGGTGATGGGTCAGCTAAAGTGTAGTCAGCCCGTCGCCAGCCCCCTCGGCCAGGCCATCATGGATAGGGTTTTACTTCTCGGCCCCCGCTCACTAGACTTCGCCTCCCACTTCTTTATTGACGTAGCGCCATGACCTTTAGCGAACTTGCCCTTCATCCCGACTTGCTTGCCTCTTTGCCCGTCACCTTGCAGACGCCGACCCGCATCCAGCAGCTGGCCATTCCGGCGGCGCTGGCGGGGCAGGATCTGCTGGCGCTGGCCCAGACCGGCAGCGGCAAGACCCTGGCGTTTGGCTTGCCGCTGCTGCAACGGCTGGATCCTGCCTCCAGTCAGGTGCAGGGTCTGGTGCTTGTGCCGACCCGCGAGCTGGCGATTCAGGTCACTGCCGCGCTAAAAGAGGGTGCCGAGGCGCTGGGGCTGCGCATCGTGACGTTGTGTGGGGGCGTTGCGCAGGAGTGGCAACAGGCCGAACTGGCGCTGGGGCCACAGCTGCTGGTCGCCACGCCGGGGCGGTTGAGGGATCTGCTGACCCAACAGGTGCTGGGGCTGGATGGTTTGCAACTCTTGGTGCTGGATGAGGCGGATCGCCTGCTGGAGATGGGCTTTGCTCCCGACATCAAGGCGCTGCTCGGCTTTATTCCGGCGGATCGCCAGACCCTGCTCTTCTCCGCCACCTTGCCTGCCGAGCTGGAGACGCTGGCCAACGGCCTGCTGCGCGATCCTAACCGTATCGAGGCAAACCCCCTCAACAGCGTGGTGAACGAGATCGAAGAGCGGCTCTATCTGGTCAACAAGAGCAGCAAGGTCCCGGCGCTCATCAGCCTGCTCAAGGAGCAGGCGTGGCCGCAGGTGCTGGTCTTTATCAGTGCGCGGGATGATGCCGACGGGGTTGCCAGAAAGCTGGCCAAGGCGGGCATTGCGGTGGCCGCCCTTCATGGCGAGAAGGAGCAGGCGGTGCGCGAGCAGGCGCTCGGCGATTTCAAAGAGGGCAAAATTCGGGTGCTGGTGGCCACCGACCTGATGGCGCGCGGCATCCATGTGGAGGCGCTGCCGGTAGTGATCAATCTGGACTTGCCCGCCAGCGCCCCTGTTTACGTACATCGCATCGGTCGTACCGCCCGGGCTGGCCGAGAGGGGCTGGCCATCTCGCTGGTTTGTCATGGCGAGAGTGACATGCTGCAAGCTATCCGCACCCTGACCGGCCGCGAACTGCCGTTGGGCGATCTGGCTGGATTCCCGGTTACCGACCAGCCTGCCAGCGGGGAGGGCAAGCGCCCCCCTCGTGACAAGCAGGCCAATCGCCGTACTCAGGCCAAGCGCAGCGTCAAGCAGTTCAAGGGCAAGCGCTGACCTCTGGGTTTGCCTTACTCCCGCGCGAAGAAGTCACGACGCCACTGGCTCAATACCTCCTCCTTGTGCTGTTGCCACAGCGCAGGATCCATCTGCTGTTGGCTGATTGCCAGTTGCTGCTCCAGCTCGGCCAGCTCTCGCTGGTAGCGGCTGCGTTGATCGAGCTGCTGCTGGCGCGCCTCGGCAAACGCCAGCGTGGCTTCGACTTTCTCTGCGGGTAGGAAGTGATGGGCCAGGGTGGCCAGCTCCTCATCTCCCCACAGCTGACGGGCTTGCTGCAGGCGGGCATCCGGGTTGAACAGCTCGCCTGCCAGATCCGGATGATCCGCTGCCCACTGATCCTGCAAGCGGGTGAGGGCGGTCATTCGCTCGGCCAGCGGCAACTGCTCGTTCTCTTGTGCCAACTGATCCAGCGCCAGGGCATAGCGCCCCTGTAACCGGGTCAGGCTCTCCCCCTCACTCAGCCACCCGGCCTCTGTTGCTTCCAGATTGCTCACACGCTGCGCCAGCGGCAACTCGCTGTCGCTGATCTCGCTGGCAAGCTGGTTGATCAGTTCATCCGGCATCGCCTGCCAGCTGCTGGACACTTCTTTGCTTTTGTCATCCATCCCCTCAGCGTTTGGCATGCGGGGAGGCGGGCTCCCCGGTTCTGTTGGTAACTGCATATCGGCCGGAGAGGGCGTCGCCGACTGTTCTGGTGATATCGGGGACGGCTCTTCCTGCCAGCCCAGATTCACCAGCAAAAGGGTCAGGATAGCCAGCGCCAGTATCCCGTAACGGCGAGTCATCGGCTGATCTCTCCCTTGACCGGGAAGTGGTCTGAGAGGTTGCTGGCGGGCCAGAGGCTGCCATCGCTGCTGCGCGGGATCCAGACCGTGTTGAGGTTGTGGCTGGCGTTGCCGTACTCCCGACTCACTACCAGATAGTCCAGATACTCGACGTTGGCGCCACCGGAGAGTGGGCCACCGGCATAGGGGTTGATCCTGGGATCGAAGGTGGCTTCGGTATAGCCGCCATAGGCGGGTTCATGGGCGTTCAGATTGGCCAGCATATTGGCGTAGTCATCGGCAAACTTGCGTTTGTTGACGTTGAAGTCACCGCCGTAGATGACGGTGTCGCTGGCGGGGATCTTGAGGCTGGCTGCCAGAGAGCGGATCTGACCGAACTGGATCTGCCGCAGCTTGCGCGCTTCGTCGGTGTCAAAGCTGGCGGTGTGGGTGGCGAACAGGTGCCACGCCTTGCCCCCCTTGATCACCTCGGCGTACATCACCCCCTTGTCGGCGAAGCAGTCGGTGCCGGTGCATTGGGGATAGACCAGCTGGGCCTCCCGCACTATGGGATAGCGGCTGACGATCACCACGCCGCCGTCATGAATGTTGACCCCGGGCTTGTCGAGTACTTTGGTCTGGTAGGGGTACTCTTTCGCCAGCGCCTGTAAAAAGCCCTCGCGGCGGCCATCGAATACCTCTTGCAGCAGCAGGGCGTCATAACCCTTGAGATAATCAGGCAGCAAGGTCAACCGCTCGCCGATGCTGGAGGCGATCACAGGCAGCGCCCAGACGTTGTAGCTGGCCACCTTGAGCCTGTGTTCTGCCGGTTCCGGTTGCTCCTGTTTTTGGGGGGGCGTGATCATATAGTGCAGATCGTCGTAGCGGCCGGTGAACTTGGCGGCAAAGGCCAGCTCTTGTGGCCCTGCAACGCGATGGATCGCCCGATCGTTTTGCCAGCCAGATGCGCCGGTTGGCGTTTCGCCACCGTGCTGCAAGGTGGTGTTCCACCAGGTTCCCTCCATCAGCTGGTTGAGCCGATAGACGTCGCCACCCGCTGTGGTCACGCGGGTTTCGAACAGATAGCTCTTGCCCGCCTTGACCCCCTCATAGCGATTGAAGCTGAGTACCATGGCGCTCTCCCACGGGCCCAGCTCGGTACGGTGCTGGCTCCACTGACTGCCGGGTTGCAACTGGCCGCTGCCGCTTTGGCGGATGTCGATCTGAAGCGGTTCAGGACTGTTGTTGGTGAGATAGACATCGGTATCGGCCAGTGCCAGTTGCGGGAACTGGCTGACCAGCAGCAGGGCGGCATAACTGAGGGTTTTCTGCATCACAGGATCCTTTTGGTTGCAGGGCAATGGAAAGTGACTGTTATGGCGAATGCAGAGGTCAGTTTGTTTACATTTTGGTTACAAGTAAATTAATTGGTTTTGTTTGGAGCTTTGTGGAGGTGTAAAGCGAGCGAGGCAGCACGCTTAAAGAGAGAGGGAAGAGCGAGGGAAGGCGCCCGTGTCAGGCGCCTTCAGGAGTTAGCGGTGGGCCAGCGGGTAGGTGAAGAGCGCCAGATGGGCGAAGTTGAAGGCGAAGTGGATCAGGATGGCCACGGAGAGTCGCCCGCTGAGCTGGAATGCCAGGCCGTAGCAGCAGCCTGCCAGGGTCGCAAACAGCGCCAGCAGTGGGCCACCGGGCAGGTGGATGGCTCCGAACAGTAGCGCGGCCACGACGATGCCAATCCAGGGGCGGTAACGTTCGGTCAGCCCCTGCTGGATCGCGCCGCGAAACAGCGCCTCTTCCGCCACGCAGGTGAACAGCAGATTGTTGAGTGCAAACAGCCACCACCAGTGGGGCAGACCCACTTCCGGTTTCAGTGCCCCCAACTGCCAGGCGATGACCAGCAGGGAACCCAGCGGCAGCAGCAACAGGGCCAAAGAGCGCCAGCGGATTGCGCCCCCCTTGCCCAGCAGCATCGGGCAGGCCAGCAGCAAGCCAAAGAGCAGCAGCGGCTTGTCGAGGTTCAGATACATGTTGAACGGCACGCTGGCGGGGCCTGCCAGCGCCTGATCCAGCACCTTGAGATTGTTGAAGCCGGGGATCAGGTGCAGGGTCAGTGCAATCGCCCAGAGGAACAGCACCACTCTGGCCGCCATCGCCCGGCGGGCGGGGAGGGTTGGCGTACGCCACGCCAGCAGTAATCCTGCGACCGAGACCAGCAGGGCGGGTAGCGTCATTCGCTCAAGCCACAGTGCCAGCAGCAGGGAGAGTCCCAGCAGAGCAAAGGCGGGAAGACGCTGGCGGAAGAGGGCAAGCAGCACGGCCAGCGCCAGCGCGCCCCAGATAAATGAGTCGGGGAGGGGTAACATTGGATCTCCTTGATCGAGGCAGGCGGCAACCTTAACAAGTGGGCGTCAGCAGGACAACCGCGCAGGAGGTGGTCGGATCCCTTCTCTATACTCATCAACAGGGTAAAGGGAGAGCAGCTGATGAAGCACTGTCTGTGGTTGTTGTGTTGTTGGTGTGTCTGGTTGCAGGCCGCACCCTTGCTGCTGGTGACCGGTGAGTTCACCCCCTATACCGGCAAGGCACTGCCTGAAGGCGGCGAGAGCACCCGGCTGGTGACGACCCTGCTGCAAGAGGCCGGGTATCGGGAGATCCAGGTCGACTACCTGCCCTGGCCCCGCGGCTATCAGTTGACCCGTAATGGGTTGGTTGCGGCCACCTTCCCCTACGCCTGGACTGCCGAGCGGGCCAAGCTCTTCCACTACAGCGCTCCCATTCATATTGATCGCCTCTCCTGGTTTACCTATCGGGGGAGCGAGGCCATTCAGGCTGGCCGCTGGCAAGGGTTGCGTGTCTGTATTCCGCTGGGGTGGAGTACCAGCCATGCTGACGGGGTGATCAAGCGTTTCGGGCTGGATCTGCAGCGCCCCAAGACCCTGGCACAGTGTCTGCAACTGCTGGATCGCAAACGGATCGATCTGCTGCCGATGAACGAGACGGTGACCCGGGATGCCAGCCGTCAGCTGTTTGGCGACCCCTGCCATTTGCAGGCATTGCCCCACTTTCGTCAGAGCGACACCTTTTACCTGATCATTTCACGGCAGTACCCGGAGGCCGCCAGCCTGCTTGAGCGTTTCAATCATGCCCTAGCTGCCGCCCGTGCCGATGGTCGCTATGACCAACTGGTCTCCCGAGCCGGAAAGGGGATCGATTGCCGTTGAGAGTACCTGGGCGGAAAACAAAAAGCCGGAGCAGTGGCTCCGGCTTTCTTTATGCCTTCAGGGGCGATTAGCGGCCTGATTCGGCGATCACGCGAGCGATAATATCGGCGCGCTTGCCGGCTTCCAGTTCGCCCAGGGCGATCAGGCCAGCCTTGAAGATGACGTTCTTCGGCAGGCTGACGTCGTCCAGCGTGGCGATCGCTTCAACGTGCATGCCGTTCAGACGGCTGGCATCGCGCGGGCTCAGGTTGACCTGAGTGTTCATCACCTGCTTGCCTTTCTTCTTGGCTGGTGCAGCCGCTTTCTTGGTGGATTCCTGTTCTTCGTCTTCCGGCAGTTCGTCATCAAAATCGTAAATAGACATAGTCAATCCTGTTGAGTTAGGCAAAAGGGCACGTTTGCCCGACATAGTAATCCGACATTGGGTCAATCAGCCCATATCCTCGTTACGGATAAAGGCGCGCCAGGAGCCGAGCACCTGGGCAAAATCTTCCAGCCCGCACATGGCCAGCTGTTCATCATCGTAGTAGGCGAGATCGTCAAGATCCTCACCCAGCTCGATATTGAGGGCGTTGGCTTTCACCTCCGCCTCTTCATGGGTCAGCAGCAGGGAGTAGTCACCGCCGTTGAGCCGGTATTCGACTCGGGTGCGGTTGGAGAGCTGATCAATGATGGAGAAGAGCTCGTCGAGCTTCTCCTCATCCTTGCCAACCTCGTCGATCAGCCACTGACCGATGGCTTCATGGCCCATGGAGAACCGGGCGCGATAGCCACCAAACGGGTCGCGGCGAAATTCATAATCCATAGCACAGTCCAGATCGGAGGGATGGGCCATCACGGGCAGGCGGGTGCAAGCACGCAATTCCTGCTCCATGGCGGGGCACACATCGGGTAAAGTGGCCTATTCTAGCGATCCCCCTCTCGCTTGTCTTGATGATGTGGCATCTTTGCGCCCATGTGCCCTGAATCGGCCCGAGGTTGCGCCGCCAGATCAGCCCCTTGTCCGGAGATGTTATGCAACTAAACGATAACCTTGCCCGCCAGATCGTCGCGCGCGCGATGAAAATCCTGTCGTTCTCGGTCAACGTGATGGACGAACACGGCCTCATCATTGCGTCCGGCAATCCGGAGCGGATCCATCAGCGCCACGAAGGGGCCGTGCTTGCATTGACCGAAAACCGGGTGGTGGAGATCAGCGAAGCGACTGCCTTGCAGCTCAAAGGGGTGCGACCCGGCATCAATTTACCCATCTCCTATCAGGGGGAGCTGATCGGGGTGATCGGTATCTCTGGCGATCCGGAGGAAGTTCGTGCTTACGCCGAGCTGGTGCGAATGACGGCAGAGCTGATCCTGGAGCAGGCGGCGCTCACCGAGCAGTTGCAGTGGGACAAGCGCCACAAGGAGGAGCTGGTGTTGCAGCTCATTCGTGGTGAGGGGCGAGTCGATCAATTGCAGCAGGCGGCCCGTTTTCTCGGGCTGGAGTTGGCCCAGCCTAGGGTGGTGGCCGTGCTTGCGCTGGAGGAGGCGGATCCGGCGCGTCTGCGAGAGCTGGTTCATCAGCTGGAAAATCCGGAGCGGGACAATCTGGTCGCCATCAACGGGCTCGACGAGATAGTGGTGCTCAAACCGGCGCAATTGAGTGATGGCGTCTGGCAATCGGCGCAGGAGCGCAGCCGGATCAAGCAGTTGTTGGCCCGCATTCCCCACTTCAAGGTGCATATCGCGGTGGGCGATTACTTCGCCGGGATCGACGGGCTGGCGCGCTCTTACCAGACGGCGCGCGATACCCTGCGCCGTGGCATGCGGCAGGCGCCGCGCAAACAGGTCTACTTCTTTGAGGACTACCGTTTGCCGGTGCTGCTGGGCAGTCTGGCGGACTCCTGGCAGGCGGATCAGCTGCGCACACCGCTGCAAAAACTGGCCCGGGAAGATTGCAAGGGGGCGCTGCAGAAGACCCTGCGCCACTATTTCTTGCAGGATTGTGATCTGCATCGCTGTGCCGAAGCCCTGTTCATTCACCCCAATACCCTGCGCTATCGGCTGGGGCGGATAGAGCAGATAACCGGGTTGAATTTCAACAAGTTAGACGACAAATTTTTGCTCTATCTCGGCCTTAATCTCGACTTGTGATTGTGAGATTTGACAAAAAACTACGTTTACATGACGCAATTTTTGGTTTGTAAGCCAAAGCATTCTGATTACAGATCTCCATAATGGCGGCCATTCACTCCCATTGAAGGTGTCCGTCATGATCCCGGTTACAGCCCTTGGCGCCATCGCGGCGCTCTCCATCGCTATCATCCTCATTTTGAAGAAGGTGCCGCCCGCTTACGGCATGATCGTGGGAGCTTTGGCCGGTGGCCTGATTGGCGGTGCCGATCTGACCCAGACCGTCGCCCTGATGATCGGCGGTGCCCAGGGGATCACCACTGCGGTGATGCGGATCCTGGCAGCCGGTGTGCTGGCGGGCGTACTGATCGAATCGGGCGCGGCTACCACTATCGCCGAGACCATCGTCAAGAAACTTGGTGAAACCCGCGCCCTGCTGGCGCTGGCGCTGGCAACCCTGATCCTGACTGCGGTCGGCGTGTTCGTGGATGTGGCCGTCATCACGGTGGCGCCCATCGCGCTGGCCATCGCCCGCCGTGCCGATCTCTCCAAGGCGGCCATCCTGCTGGCGATGATCGGCGGCGGCAAGGCGGGTAACGTCATGTCCCCCAACCCCAACGCCATTGCTGCGGCTGATGCCTTCCATCTGCCCCTCACCTCTGTGATGGCGGCGGGCATCATTCCGGGCCTGTTCGGTCTGGTGATGGCCTACTGGCTCGCCAAGCGGCTGAACAACAAGGGCAGCAAGGTTGCTGCTGATGAAGTGGTGAGCTTTGCCGGTGCCAAGTTGCCAGGCTTTGCCGCCGCCATCAGCGCGCCGCTGGTCGCCATCCTGCTGCTGGCTCTGCGTCCTGTTGCCGGTATCGTGGTGGATCCGCTGATTGCGCTGCCCCTCGGTGGTCTGGTCGGCGCCCTGATGATGGGTAAATTCAGCAAGGTGAACCAGTTTGCGGTCTCCGGCCTCGCTCGTATGGCGCCGGTCGCCATCATGCTGTTGGGTACCGGTACCCTGGCGGGCATCATCGCCAACTCCGGCCTGAAAGATGTGCTGATCAGCGGCCTGACCGCCTCCGGTCTGCCTTCTTACCTGCTGGCGCCTATCTCTGGTGCCCTGATGTCGCTGGCAACCGCCTCGACTACCGCCGGTACCGTGGTGGCCTCCAACGTATTCAGCTCCACCCTGATTGAACTGGGGATCAGCAGTCTGGCCGGAGCAGCCATGATCCATGCCGGTGCCACCGTGTTTGACCACATGCCCCACGGCTCTTTCTTCCATGCCACCGGTGGCAGCGTCCACATGGGGGTGGGTGAGCGCCTGAAACTTATCCCTTACGAAACTGCAGTCGGTCTGACCATTGCCACTGTCTCCACCCTGATGTTTGGCGTGTTTGGCCTCGCCTAAGGAATTGATATGAAAATTGTTATTGCCCCCGATTCATTCAAGGAGAGCCTGAGCGCCATGGCGGTGGCTGATGCCATCGAGGCTGGTTTCAAACAGGTGTTGCCAAACGCCACTTACGTCAAATTGCCGATGGCCGATGGCGGTGAGGGCACGGTGCAATCGCTGGTGGATGCCACCGGTGGCCGCATCCTGCCGGTCGAAGTGACCGCGCCCCTAGGTAACAAGGTGCAGGGCTTCGTCGGTCTGCTGGGTGATGGCGAGCGCGCCGTCATCGAGATGGCCGCCGCCTCCGGCATCCATCTGGTGGCGCCCGAGCAGCGCAATCCGCTGCTCACATCCAGCTTCGGCACCGGCGAGCTGATCCTGGCCGCACTGGAGATGGGGGTGAAGCACCTCATCCTCGGTATCGGCGGCAGCGCCACCAATGACGGCGGTGCCGGTATGATCCAGGCGCTCGGTGGCAAGTTGCTCAAATCCGATGGTTCAGCCATCGAGCTGGGTGGCGCAGGTCTCAGTGAGCTCGCGACCATCGATCTGAGCGGTCTGGATCCGCGCCTGAGCGAGCTGATTATCGAGGTAGCGTGCGATGTGAACAACCCGCTGTGCGGCCCGAAAGGCGCCTCCGCGGTGTTTGGCCCGCAGAAGGGGGCGACTCCCGAGATGGTGGCGCAGCTCGATGCCAACCTTTCCCGTTATGCCGACTGCATCGAACAGGCGCTCGGCAAACAGGTGAAGGATATTCCGGGGGCGGGCGCCGCCGGTGGCATGGGCGCCGCGCTGGTTGGCCTGCTTGGCGCCGAGCTCAAGCCCGGCATCCAGATCGTGATTGAAGCGCTGAAACTGGCCGAGGAAGTGGCCGATGCGGATCTGGTCATCACCGGCGAAGGGCGCATCGACAGCCAGACCATCCATGGCAAGACGCCAATCGGTGTCGCACGTTGCGCCAAGCAGTTCGGCAAGCCGGTGATCGGTATCTCCGGTTGCCTGACCGACGATTGTGGCGTGGTACACGAGCACGGGCTGGATGCGGTATTCGCCGTGGTCAACCGCGCCATGTCTCTGCCGGAGGCGCTGGAGAGCGCCAGCACCAATATTCAACTCACTGCGCGCAACGTAGCGGCGCTCTATCAGCTCAAGGGCTGATCCGGTTTGGCCGATGCGCCCCATCGGCCACTCAATATCCCCGTTTGGGGCATCTCCTATCCCGCGAGATGTCTGACGGCCCAGGCACTTATTTGCCGATCCATCGTGATCGGCCCTTTTCTTTCTGCTCCTTTGTCTTGCCACACTTTTGACTCCATGGGTAAGCGCGGTTTTGATAGGCGCAAATCTCCCTTTACGGCATAGTGGTCGTACCAAGTACAAGGAGAGACTCATGTTCCTGCTGACCCTGGGGGTTGCGCTGTTTACCCTGATCCATCTCTACCCCTGTTTTGCGGTGGCCCATCGGGCGCGACTGAGAGAACGGCTGGGTGAGAATCGCTACAAGGGGCTCTTCTCCCTGCTGGTGTTTGTCGCCATTGCCTGCATCATCGCCGGTTGGCGCTCGGCCAGCTCGCTGCCGCTCTACTTCCTGCCGGAGTGGGGGCCGATGACCATGACGGTGATGATGCCCTTTGCTCTGATCCTCTTCTTCTCCGGCCAGGGGCCCAACCATCTGCGCCGCTGGCTGGTGCATCCCCAACTGCTCGGTACCCTGCTCTGGGCGGTGGCCCATCTGCTGGTCAACAGCGAGGCGCGCTCTCTGGTGTTGTTTGGCGGCATCGGGCTCTGGGCGCTGGTGAGCATGGTCTGGATTTCGGTGCGGGACTGGCAGCGATATCCCCGTCCGGCGGCCAACTGGACGGGTACCGGCATCAGCGTCGGGGCGGGCTTGGCTGCCACCGCGCTGTTGGTGTTCTGGGGCCACGGCTGGCTGACCGGCATTCCCCTGCATTGAGAGTGAACTGCGGCTCTGGTAACCGCGTATGATGGACAAAACAAAAGGAGTCTTGGCGATGAAATGGTTCACTCTGTTGCTGTTATTGGGGGCCAGCGCGGCCTCTGCGGCGTGCCCAGATTATTTCAATGTGGAGATGCGGGAGCTCAACAATGCCCAGCGCCACAACCTCTGTCAGCTGACCGAGGGCAAGGTGGTGCTGGTGGTCAATACCGCCTCCTATTGCGGCTACAGCGGCCAGTTCCGCGATCTGGAGAAGCTCTACCAGAGTTACAAGGATAAGGGTCTGATTATTCTGGGCTTCCCCTCCAACGACTTCTGGCAGGAGGCGGGCAACGAGACCAAGACCGCCGAGGTGTGTCGCCGCGACTATGGCGTCACCTTCCCGATGTTCAATCGAGTGGCGGTGCGGGGCTCTGATGCAGTGCCACTGTTCAAGGGGCTGGCGGCGGCCGCTGATGGGGATGAGCCGAACTGGAACTTCCACAAGTATCTGGTGGGGCGCGATGGCAAGCTGATCGCCAGCTACGGCGCCAACCAGAATCCGGCTGACGACCCCCTCAAACTGCAGATCACCCGGGCGCTGGGGCTCTGACCCTACCCCTTGGCGGGCGGCTCTGGAATAATGGGCTCCCGCCACTCAATCCGGTTATCCTGTGCTGCAACGTCTTCCTCAAATGGTGATCTTCGATGCGCTGGTGCGCGAGCAGGGGATCTCTGCCGCCGCCCGTCGTCTCGGGGTCTCCAAATCTCATATCAGCAAGCAGCTGGCGCTGCTGGAGACCACCCTCGGTGCCCAGCTGGTCCAGCGCACTACCCGCCGCTTCGTCCTGACCGAGCTGGGTCAGGAGTACGCCCGTCACTGTCATGCGCTGGTGGCGGTGGCGCAGGAGGCGGACTCTATGATCGCCGAGCGGCGTGGCAAGGTGAGCGGCGTGCTCCATCTCGGGGTGGGCCAATCTTTTGGCCGTCTGCACGTCATTCCCCATCTCAAGGCGTTTCAGGATCGCTATCCCGAGCTGGAGCTGGAGGTCTCGCTGTTCGACCACAGAACCAATCTGGTGGATGAGGGGCTGGATCTCTGGCTCACCACCTATGAGGATAAGCCGGAAGGACTGGTGGGACAGCGGCTGGCCGACATTGGCTTCGTGGTGGCGGCTTCGCCGGATTACCTGCTTAGCCACGGCACGCCACTTCATCCCAAGGATCTGGCCCAGCACAACTGCATCACTTACCAGAGTCGGGAGCGGCGCTATCACCAGTGGTCGTTTCGCCAGGGCAAGGAGCGCCAGACGGTGCAGGTGGCGGGCAACTATCGGGTGGATATGGCGGAGGCGGTGCGGGATGCGGCACTGGCCGGGCTCGGTATCGCCTATATTGCCAACTACTTGCTGGACAAGGAGTTACAGAGCGGCAAGCTGATCCCTGTGCTGCCAGGGTGGCGACCGAACCAACAGATGGCGGTACACGCCGTTTATGCCCGGCGCGAACATCTGGATCCCAAGATCCGTCTCTTCATCGATTTCCTCAAGGCCCGCTTTGGCCCCGAACCCTATTGGGAGCAGCGACTGGCCCCCTGGCTCGGGGGTAAATTGTCCGGCGGTGAGGAATGATTGTTTCCATACAAGAACTCTTGATTTCTTTTGATACTAAAATCGAACCAAATCAGCCAGTTGGCGCAACCGATATCGTGCAAACGTTTTTTCTAACAGAGCTGTAACCAAGCGGACTTGCAGTGACGGGGTGAGAGGCGCAGAATCCGCGCCCATCTTTTGCCCCACCTGATGGAGTCCCTATGATTGCCCTGCTCGGCATCTTGAGTATCCTGGCGCTTGCCGTCATCTGCTCTGATAATCGTCGTCGTATCCCGCTGCGAACAGTTGGCCTTGCCCTCTGCCTGCAAATCATGTTTGCCGGTCTGGTGCTCTGGCTGCCTGCCGGTCAGCATGTGCTGAACGGGGTCAGCGAGAGCGTAAGCAGCGTGATCGGTTATGGTCAGGAGGGGATCGCTTTCCTGTTCGGTGATCTGGCCAAGTTCAAGCTGGGCTTCATCTTTGCCTTCAACGTATTGCCGGTCATAATCTTCTTCTCCGCGGTGATCGCCATCCTCTACCACATCGGCATCATGCCTCGGGTGATCGCCCTGCTGGGTGGTGGCTTGCAGAAATTGCTGGGCACCGGCCGCGCCGAGAGCCTCTCCGCGACCGCCAACATCTTCGTTGGCATGGTGGAAGCGCCGCTGGTGGTCAAACCCTACCTCTCCAAGATGTCCGATTCCCAGTTCTTCGCTGTGATGAGCTGTGGTCTCGCCTCCGTCGCCGGTGGCACCCTGGTGGGCTATGCCAGCCTCGGGGTTGAGCTGAAATACCTGATCGCTGCCGCCTTCATGTCGGCCCCTGCCGGTCTGGCGATGGCCAAAATCCTGGTGCCGCCGGGAGCTGAAGAGGTCGATCACCATCAGGATGTGGAGATCCCCCGCGCCACCAACGTGATCGAAGCGGCGGCCGATGGCGCCATGTCTGGCCTCAATATTGCGGTGGCGGTCGGTGCGACCCTGCTGGCCTTCGTTGGCGTGATCGCCATGCTCAATGGTCTGCTGGGTTGGGCTGGCGGTCTGGTGGGGCTGGATCTGAGCTTCCAAATCATTCTGGGCTGGCTGTTTGCCCCCGTCTCCTGGCTGATCGGTGTGCCCTGGGATCAGGCGCAAGCCGCTGGCGCCCTGATCGGTACCAAGATCGTGGTCAACGAGTTCGTCGCCTTTATCGGTCTGGTGCAGGATCAGACCCTGAGCGAGTCGAGCAAGGCCATCGTGACTTTCGCCCTGTGTGGCTTTGCCAACATCTCCTCCATGGCGATCCTGATCGGCGGTCTGGGCTCCATGGTGCCGGAGCGCAAATCCTTCATCGCCCGTTACGGCATGCGCGCCATTCTCTCCGGCGTGCTGGCGAACCTGATGAGCGCCTGTCTGGCCGGTCTGTTCCTCGCCCTGTAACTGCTGCGGTACGGAATAGATGTAACAAGGGCGCCCTGATGGCGCCCTTGTCATATGGATAAAATGAAGCCCCGGCCTTGGTCGGGGCTTCTTGTTGCTGCTCAGTCTACGTAGAAGGTCTGCTGGAAGCTGAGGTTCTGTTGCTGCCCACCGCCCATGATCTTCAGGGTGAACTGATAGGTATCTTCGTTGCGGTAGGGGAGGGTCGCCAGATAGTAGATGGCATCGCCCTCTTTTACCTCCTGAAAGTTCAGGGTGCGGATGGTACCGGTCAGGTTCTTGGCCTCACCGGTGATCCCCACGGCTTGCGCCACTTTCTGCTTGTCCTGTACCGCGATATTGATTATGGCGTTATAGCGGCTGCGCTCCAGTCCATACGCCTTGGCGACCTCGGGGGTGAGGAAGCTGGAGTTGAAGGCGTTGTAGTGCACCAGCCAGGGCCCCAGCTCCTTCATCTGTTCTGCCTTGAGCGGCAGGGTCATCAGCAGTGCTAGTAGGCCACTCATCCAGGCTGTTTTCATCTGTCATCCCTCTCATATCTACGGTTGGCGCAGGCCGATTCATTCAGCCTTGCGTGTCATTCAGCAGTGCACTCACTTCTTGCGGCAACTGTTTGGGGCTGTCGATGGAGACGGTTTTGTGTCGCCCCAGCTCGCCCCGCACTATGGTGATCTGTCCCTTGGCCACCTTGAACTGCTTGGCCAGAAACTTGATCAGATGGCTGTTGGCCTGGCCATCAACCGGCGGCGCCGTGATGGCCACTTTCAGCTCTTCGCCATGCAATCCGATGATCTGATCCCGACTCGCCTTGGGCTGGATCACCAGATGCAGTACCAGTTCATCCCCTTGTTGCAGGACGGCTGGCATCAAATCATCCACCACAGCTGGCCGAACAGGTCACCCAGCAGGTAGTTGATGGCTTGCAGGCCGATAAAGGCGATCAGCACCGAGAGATCCAGTCCGCCCAGTGCCGGCAGTACGCGGCGGATAGGGGCGAGGAACGGCTCGGTCAGCTGATGCATCACGTATTCGATAGGGTTGCGGCCCTGGCTGACCCAGCTCAGGATGGCGCGGATCAGCAGTACCCAGAAGATCATCGAGCCCGCTTTCTTCAGCACGGTCAGCGCGGCAAACAGGCTGATGCTGAGCCAGTCCGCCAGCAGTACGTTCATGCTCTTGAGCAGGGCCAGCTTGAGGAAGGCGACAGCCAGCGCCAGCACCACGGAAGCGAGATCGATGCCGCCAAAGCCAGGGATAACGCGGCGCAGCGGGATCACCAGCGGATTGGTCAGCTTGACCACCATCTGGCTCATCGGGTTGTAGAAGTCGGCGCGGGCCCACTGCAGCCAGACGCGCAGCAGGATAACCATCAGGTAGAGATCGAAAACGGTGTTAATCAGAAAGTAAGCAGTGTTCATCTGGGCTCCTGTTAGAAGAGGGTTTCCATTTCGGTGGCGCGAGCAACGGCCGCCTGCATGGCTTGCGCAGTCAGCGGCATCAGCCCCTGTTGCTGGAATGTCTTGATGGCTTCGGCTGTGGTGCCGCCCTTGCTGGTGACCTGCTCACGCAGGGTCTGCAGCGCCAGCTCCGGGTTTTGCTCCACCATGGCGGCTGCGCCCAGCGCGGTCTGCTGCACCAGCAGGCGTGCCTGATCGGGCGAGAAACCCATCGCCTCCGCCTCTTCGGCGATCGCCTGCATAAAGAGGAAGAAGTAGGCCGGAGCACTGCCCGCTGAGGCGATGACGCCGTTGATGCCAGACTCCTGCTCCACCCAGAGGGTCTTGCCAACCGCCTGCATCATCTGCTCGGCAAAGTCGCGATCCGCGGCGGCAATATGCTCGGGCGCATAGAGGCCGGTCATGCCCAGACCCAGCAGGGCCGGGGTATTGGGCATGGTGCGGATGATGCGGTCATGGCCACCGGCCATCTCGCCAAGGCGCGCCACCTTGATGCCAGCCGCGATGGAGATGAGCAGCTTGCCCTCAAGGGAGCCCAGCTCTTCAACCAGTGCTGCCAGCATGCCGGCCATCAGCTGCGGTTTGACCGCCAGCACGATCACCTCTGCGTCGCGGGCCGCCTCGGCATTACTCTGGGTGATGCGAATGCCATGTTCGCTCGCCAGCGCCTCCAGCTTGGGCAGACTGGGGTTGGCTGCAGTGATCTGCCCAGCAGGATAACCCGCCTTGACCAGTCCGGCGATGATGCTGCGGCTCATATTGCCCGCGCCGATAAAGGCCAGCGTTCTATGCTGCATCAGATGCTCCTGTTGCACATGGGGTCGCGGCGGGGTGGGTGCTGCCTGCACCACCTGACGCCAGAATTCGGTGTTCCATCAAACGCTCCTGTTGATGAAGTCGGGCAAGAGGCGGACGTATGGGTTATCCGCTGGCCTTGCCTATGAGTAGTCACGGGCGCCGAAGATGGCGGTGCCGACCCGCACCATGGTGCTGCCGTGGGCTATCGCCAGTTCAAGATCCTCGGTCATGCCCATCGAGAGGGTATCCACCGTGGGGTATTGTCGCGCAAGCTCGGTGAACAGAGTCTGCATACGGGTCATTTGGGCGGCCAGTACGCTCTCGTCACTGGTGTGTTCGGGAATGGCCATCAGCCCCCGCAGCACCAGTCGCTCACTGTGGGAGACCAGCTCGGCAAGGCGGAAAATCTCTTGTTCCGACGTTCCGGATTTGCTGCTCTCTCCGCTAATATTGATTTGCAGACAAACATTTAGCGGTGCCATTGTAGTTGGGCGCTGGTTGTTGAGGCGGTCGATCAGCTTGTCCCGATCCACGCTCTGCACCCAGTCAAACCGTTCGGCGACCAGTTTGGATTTGTTCGATTGCAAAGGGCCGATAAAGTGCCACTCTATGTCGCTATATTCCGGCTGCTGGCGCAAGGTATCGATCTTGGCCGCTGCTTCCTGGGCGTAGGATTCGCCAAAGCAGCGCTGACCTGCGGCATGGGCGGCCATGATGGCCTCGACAGGTTTGGTCTTGCTCACGGCCAGCAGGCGGATCTGCTGCAGGTTGCGGCTCGCTCGTTCGGCGGCCTGGGCAATACGTTCTTTTACCTGAAACAGGTGCTGGGCAATCTGGTTCATATTTCGTTAGTGATCTTGTGATGGGAGAATGACAAGTCTATGGATATCACAGAGTTATTGGCTTTCAGTGTAAAGCATAAAGCCTCGGATCTACACCTCTCGGCCGGGGTTCCCCCGATGATCAGGGTTGATGGTGAGGTTCGCAAGATCAATTTGCCCGCCCTGGAACACCGGGAAGTGCATGCCCTCATTTACGACATCATGAACGACCATCAGCGCAAGGAGCTGGAGGAGAACTTCGAGGTCGACTTCTCGTTCGAGGTACCCAATCTGGCCCGTTTCCGGGTTAACGCCTTCCAGCAGGCGCGCGGCTCGGGCGCGGTATTTCGTACCATCCCCAGCACGGTGCTGAGCCTCGAGGATCTCGATGCGCCGGAGATCTTCCGCAAGATTGCCGAGTTCCCGCGGGGTCTGGTACTGGTGACCGGCCCGACCGGTTCCGGTAAGTCGACCACCCTGGCGGCCATGGTCAACTACATCAACGAGAACTTCCATCACCACATTCTCACCATCGAAGACCCCATCGAATTCGTCCACGAGAACAAGCGCTGTCTGGTGAACCAGCGGGAAGTGCACCGTGATACCAAGAGCTTCAGCAACGCCCTGCGCTCGGCACTGCGGGAAGACCCGGACATCATTCTGGTGGGCGAGATGCGCGACCTTGAGACCATTCGTCTGGCCATGACCGCCGCCGAAACCGGCCATCTGGTGTTTGGCACCCTGCACACCTCGTCGGCGGCCAAGACCATCGACCGTATCATCGACGTCTTCCCCGGCGCGGAGAAGGACATGGTGCGCTCCATGCTCTCCGAATCCCTGCGGGCGGTCATCTCCCAGACCCTGCTCAAGCGCATTGGCGGCGGTCGGGTGGCGGCCCACGAGATCATGATGGGCATTCCGGCGGTGCGTAACCTCATCCGGGAGGACAAGATCGCCCAGCTCTACTCGGTGATCCAGACCGGGATGACCCACGGCATGCAGACCATGGATCAGAGCCTCAAGCAGCTGGTGAGCCGCGGTGTGGTGGCATCCCTCGATGCCAAGGCCAAGGCCGTCGATCCCAACAGCATTTAAGAGACTCGCACCCAGGGAGGGATAGATGATGAATCTGGATGATCTGCTGAGCGAGCTGGTCGAGCGAAAGGGATCGGATCTGTTTGTGACGGTGGGTTCGCCGCCCACCCTCAAGGTGAATGGCCATCTGGTGTCGCTGGGGGGGGAAGCGCTCGACAAGAAGGGGGCGCTGACGTTGGTCAGGGATACCCTCAGCAGCGATCACTTCGAGCGTTATATCCGCACCAAGGAGGCCAACTACGCGATCTATCGCGAAGCGCTTGGCCGTTTTCGGGTCAGCGCCTTCTGGCAGCAGGAGCTGCCCGGCATGGTGGTGCGGCGTATCGAGACCCGCATTCCTACCTTTGAAGATCTGCAGCTACCCAAGATCCTGCAAGAGGTGGCGATGGCCAAGCGGGGACTGGTGCTGTTTGTCGGCGCTACCGGGGCGGGCAAATCGACCACCCAGGCGGCGATGATCGGCTATCGCAACCAGCATGCCGATGGTCACATTCTGACGGTGGAAGATCCGGTGGAGTTCGTCCATCAGCATGGTCGCAGTCTGGTGACCCAGCGAGAGGTGGGGATCGACACCGAGTCGTTCGATGTGGCGCTAAAAAGCTCGCTGCGTCAGGCGCCGGACGTGATCCTGATCGGCGAGATCCGAAGTCAGGAGACCATGGAATTTGCCCTGCAGTTCGCCGAGACGGGACACCTTTGTCTCGCCACTTTGCATGCCAACAATGCCAACCAGGCGCTGGATCGCATCCTCCATCTGGTGCCGCAAGACAAACACCGCCAATTCCTGTTCGATCTCTCTTTCAACCTCAAGGCCATCGTCGCCCAGCAGCTGGTGCCGAGTATGGATGGCAAGCGGCGCTGCGCCGCGTTCGAGATCCTGCTCAATACCCCGCTCATCACCGACATTATCCGCAAGGGAGAGATGCATCGCCTCAAGGAGGTGATGACCAAATCCACCGAGCTGGGTATGCAGACCTTCGATCAGGCGCTTTTCAGCCTGTTCTGCGCCGGCCAGATTGGCTACAGTGAGGCACTCGCCCACGCCGACTCGGCCAACGACCTGCGACTGCTGATCAAGCTCTCCGGTCGCGAGCGGCTCGGTACCGGCACGCTGGACAATGTGACGCTGGATGAATGAATCATGGGGCCGCTCTGCCGTTCGGCCCCTCGCCATAAAGGAACGTTATGCTGATTGTGGTTTCCCCGGCCAAGACGCTGGATTACGAGTCACCGCTGGTGACACCCCGTTTCACCCAACCCGAGCTGCTGGATCACTCCGCCGAACTGATTAGCCGGGCCCGCCAACTGAGCCCTGACCAGATCGCCACTCTGATGAAGATCAGCGACAAGCTGGCTGGTCTAAACGCCGCCCGTTTTGCCGAGTGGCAGCCAGACTTTACCCCCGCCAACGCCCGTCAGGCGCTGCTGGCCTTCAAGGGGGATGTCTACACCGGTTTGGCGGTGGAGGATTTTAGCGAGGCCGATTTTGACTTCGCTCAGGCACACCTGCGGATGCTCTCAGGCCTCTACGGCGTGTTGCGTCCCCTCGACCTGATGATGCCCTATCGACTGGAGATGGGGACCAAGCTCGACAATAGCCGCGGCAAGGATCTTTACCAGTTCTGGGGGGAGGTGATCACTCACCATCTCAACGACGCGCTGGCAGCGCAGGGGGATGAGGTGTTGATCAATCTGGCTTCCGACGAGTATTTCAAGTCGGTACGCCCCAAGATCCTGAAAGGGCGGATTGTCACACCGGTGTTCAAGGATGAGAAGAACGGCCAGTTCAAGATCATCAGCTTCTACGCCAAGAAGGCGCGCGGCATGATGGCTCGCCACATCATCAAGCACCGTCTGACCGAGGTGGAGCAGCTGACCGGTTTCAACGCCGAGGGCTACTACTTCGTACCGGAAGAGTCGGACGCCAATACCCTGATGTTTAAACGCGCCGAAAATTAATTACAAAAAGAGGGAACCAATCTTTCGACCCGCGGGTCTGAATATGTGAATCCTCTGTTGTAAGCACTTTTTATTCGCCGACGTTTGATACGTCGGCTTTTTTATTGCCGTTTTTATTGTCCATCGATTGCCTTCGCCGGGACTATGTGGTTCAGATAGACTCAAGACAGGGAGCGAGTCGTCGCGAGGTGAATATGGAACAGAAAAATGCCATTCGGCAGGTTGCCGTCCCTTGGGCTCCGTCCCGCCAGCTCCCACCCGGTCTGGTTGTGGCCGAGCTGCATCAGGATCTCTGGAGCGACTCCCTGACCATCATGCTGGGGCGGGCACGCAGCATCGATCTGCCCCCGCAAATCCTCTGCCGGGTCTATTTTCGCCATATCTACGCCCTGCGGGTTATCGAAGATTGCGATCTGGCCGAGGGGAAGGATAGTCACGCTATCGAAGAGCAGATCCAGCTCATCACCCCATCCCGTTTTGCCAGTTGGTTCCATCAGGAGTCGGATGGTCTGCATCTGGATGAAGATCTGCAGCACTATCGCATCTCGACCTGGGATTATTGCGCCGATGTGCTGACCTCCTCGGCGCCGGAGCTGCAGTTCCTGCCCCAGAGCGAGTAGCCAGCTGTTACGTCAGAGGCGAAGGATGATCCTTCGCCTCTTGGTTTTGGGCGGGTGCAGATTTTGTGGCGTTCAGGCCATTCAGCTTGGGTGGTGGCCTGAACGCCACAAAAAAAGCGCCTCAGAGGAGGCGCGGGGAAAAAGACAGATTGGAAGCGTCACATGGGTGCTACTTGAATCAGCGAATGAGCCGTGCCATTCAAGTATGGAGCCATCATGCCAAGCTCAATCTGAAGTAGTTCTGAGGCGATTCTTCATTTTCTGTTCATCTTGTCAGCAAAGCGTGGTCACTGACTGAAAGCCTTTTCATTCTGATCACGATATTGTCCCGCCCTCTCCAAGGCGCTCATCGTCTCATGGGGCCAGCTCGAATGTTGTGCCTGTCTGTTCCAGAGCCAGCAACCAGCGCTTGATGGGAATGCCGCCAGCATAGCCGGTCAGATCGCCGCTGCGTCCGATCACCCGATGGCAGGGTACTATGATGCTCAGCGGATTGCGGCCATTGGCAGCGCCTACCGCCCGCACAGCCTTGGGATTGCCGATAGCCTGGGCAATCTCGAGATAGCTGACGGTCTCGCCATAGGGGATATCGCACAAAGCGTTCCACACCGATTGTTGAAACGGGGTGCCCTTCGCTGCCATGGGCAGATCGAACTGCTGCAATTTTCCGGCGAAATAGGCGTTGAACTGGGCAAGATAGGGCGCCAGCGCCTTGTCATCCCGTTGCCAGTCAGTTTGCGGCATGACGGGGCGCTCCCCGTGCATGAACTCCACGTGGCGCAGGCCATCCTGATCGATGGCGACCAGCAGGGGGCCGCGGGCGCTGTCGCAAAAACTGTATCTCATCGGCTGACATCCTTTGGAGGCTGGGGGGGCTCAGTCCAGCACCGGCTTGCCGCGGGCGGACTTGATATCACCCTTGCGCTTTTTGGCATCGACCCGTTTGCGTTGGGAGCTGCGGGTCGGCTTGGTGGCATGGCGGGCCTTGGGGCGCCAGGCTGCTTTCTTCAGCAACTCCACCAGACGGCTCATCGCCTCCTTGCGGTTCATATCCTGACTGCGGTGGCTCTCGACCCGGATCAGGATAAAACCGTCATGCACCCGGCTGTCGCTCAGCTTGTCGAGCCCCTCCTTGTAGAGGGGCGTCAGGCTGGGAGAGTTGCGGTAATCGAAGCGCAACCAGACGGCGGAGTCGGTCTTGTTGACGTGCTGTCCACCGTTGCCCTGTGCCCGCATGGTCTGAAATTGCAGCTCATGCCAGGGAATCGCGACGCTGTTGGAGATAACTAACATGCTGTTTTGCTCTTGTTTGGTGCATACCTGCTGACCGCTGCAGCATGGTGCCTCATTATGGGGCGTGCTGGCCGGTTATGGGGATGTGCCTGACGAATGGCGCAGGCATTAAACTCTATCTATATGAAATAAAACAATAAAAATACTTGGCATAAGAATTGAAACCCGATTCATGACACACCATGGATTGGGAGCAACCAGATGAAGCTGATTAGTGCGATTATCAAACCGTTCAAGTTGGACGATGTCCGTGAGGCTATTGCCAACCTGGGGGTGGAAGGGCTGACCGTGTCCGAGGTCAAGGGATTTGGCCGCCAGAAGGGACACACCGAATTATACCGGGGAGCCGAGTATCAGGTCGACTTCCTGCCCAAGGTGAAGCTGGAGATTGCTACCGCCGATGATAACGTGGAAGGGGTGATCGAGGCGATCTGCAAGGCAGCCTATACCGGCAAGATCGGCGACGGCAAGATTTTTGTCTACGACTTGCTGCAAGCGGTGCGCATCCGCACCGGCGAGAGTGACGACGAGGCGCTGTGATGAACCGCATCCGTGACGTACAGATCTGTTGACCTCCCGACCTCGGGCATCCCGATGGAGTGAGCGCTTATTGAAGCCTTATCAACATAACGTTTTGCTCAGAAGAGGCCGAATGGGATTCCATCCGGCCCTTTTCATTTATGGGCGATTAAATATGTGATGTGGCGACGGCGAGCTTTCTTGATCCGCTTATAAGATGTATGCAGAATGCAAACGGAAATCGTTATCACTCTGTATAGCTAATCAAGGAATGGATGATGAAAATGAAGATGTTGGCACTGGCTTTCTCTGCGTTGGCAGCTCAGTCGGCATTGGCGGCCGGGGAAGTGAATGTCTACTCCAACCGGCAGGATGAGCTGATCAAGCCCATCATCCAGCAGTTCGAGAAGGAATCTGGCATCAAGGTGAACGTGGTGTTCGCCAAAGAGGGATTGAACGAGCGTCTGGAGCGGGAAGGCAAGCTCTCTCCGGCCGACCTGATGCTGACCGTCGATATCAGCCGTCTGACCGATCTGGTGGACAAGGGGCTGGTGCAGCCGGTAGACAGCAAGATCCTGCAGGAGAATATCCCCGCCATCTATCGTGATCCGGAGAATCGCTGGTTCGCCCTGACCACCCGGGTTCGCGCCATCTACTCCAGCAAGGAGCGCCTCGGCAAGCTCGACACCATCAGCTACGAAGATCTGGCCAAACCGGAATTCAAAGGGAAAATCTGCACCCGCAGCGGCAAGCATGAGTACAATGTGGCGCTGGTCTCCTCCATGATTGCCCATCACGGCATGGCCGAGACCAAAACCTGGCTGGAAGGGGTCAAGGCCAACCTGGCGCGCAAGCCGCAGGGCAACGACCGGGATCAGGTCAAGGCGATCAAGGATGGTATCTGTGACGTGTCACTCGGCAACAGCTACTATCTGGGCGCCATGTTGAAAGATCCGGCGCAGAAGTCCTGGGCGGATGCGGTCTATATCAACTTCCCGAACCAGGCTGACCGCGGTGCCCACGTCAACGTGAGCGGCGTGGCCATGACCAAATATGCCAAGAACAAGGCCGAGGCCCAGAAGCTGATGGAGTTTCTGGCTGGTGACACCGCCCAGCACATGTATGCGGACGTGAACGCCGAATATCCGGTCAAGGCCGGGGTCGAGCCTTCCGCCATGGTCAAGTCTTGGGGCAGTTTCAAGTCTGACGCACTACCGGTCAGCGATTACGCCAAGCACCGCAAGGACGCCTTGCAGTTGCTGGATGAAGTGAAGTTCGACTTGTAATCAGATGGGGCCAACGGCCCCATCAACATCTGTGGTCTCATGAAAAATTTTGGATGGATGACCGGCAGCTGGGCCATCGCCCTGCTGCTGGGTTTACCGGTGATTGCTCTGCTTTTCTCTGCCTTCTCGGCTGAGGGGGAGCTGTTTCGCCACCTCGCCGATACCGTGTTGCTCGATTATCTCGGCAATACCCTGGGGCTGGTGGTCGGCGTAGTATTGCTCAGCCTGCTGTTTGGCGTACCCACCGCCTGGCTGGTGGCCATGTGTCAGGTGCCGGGGCGCCGTGCCCTGCAATGGGCCTTGATGCTGCCAATGGCCATGCCCTCCTATATCGTCGCCTACGTCTATACCGACCTGCTCGACTACTCGGGCCCGTTACAAGCCGGGTTGCGAGCGCTCTTTGGCTGGAACAGTCCTGCCGATTACTGGTTTCCGGCCATTCGCTCCCTTGGCGGCGCCGCCTGGGTGCTGGCGCTGGTGCTGTTCCCCTATGTCTATCTGCTGACCCGCGCCTCTTTTCTCGAGCAGTCAGTCAGCCTGATCCACTCCAGCCGCCTGCTCGGCTGTACCCCGTGGCAGAGCTTTCGTCGTCTCAGTCTGCCGCTGGCGCGCCCCGCCATCATGGTGGCGGTATCGTTGGTGGCCATGGAGACGCTGGCCGATTTCGCCACCGTCCACTTCTTTGCCATCAACACCCTGACCACGGCGGTCTACGACACCTGGCTTGGCTATGGCAGTCTGGCCACCGCGGCCAAACTCTCCTGCCTGATGCTGCTGGCTGTGGTGCTGCTGATCGCGCTGGAGCGCCGCTCGCGCAGTCGACAGCAGGTGTTCCAGAAGTCCATGGGCCATGAGCAGCCGCTGCGCTATCCGCTCAAGGGGATGAGTCGCGCTCTGGCCGCTTTTTGGTGCTGGGGGCTGGTGCTGGCCGGTTTCGGCCTGCCGTTCGTCATCCTGCTCGATTACGGGGTGCGCTACTTCGAGTTGTCTTGGACGCCGGAGTTCGTCCGCTTCGCCGGCAACAGTCTGCTCATCTCGGCGTTGACCGCCCTGCTGGCGATGGGCATCGCCCTGCTGCTCGGCTTCTTCCGCCGCCTCGATGGCGGGATAAAGAGTCTGCTGCCCCTGCGCATCGCCGCCATGGGCTACGCCATGCCGGGGACCGTGCTGGCTATCGGGGTGCTGGTGCCGCTCACCGCCCTCGATTTTGCCATCAACGATCTGGCCGAGTGGCTCGGGCGTCAGGGCCCGGGCTTGCTGCTGACTGGCACCATCATCGCCATCGTGTTCGGTTATCTGGTGCGCTTCGTGGCCATCGCCATCGGCTCGGTGGAGAGCAGCATGGGCAAGATCTCCCCCAGTCTCGACATGGCAGCCCGCTCTCTTGGGCAAGGGGATGGCGCCATGCTGCGGCGGGTCCATCTGCCGCTGGTGCGCCGGGGTCTGTTTGCCGGTGCCATGCTGGTATTCATCGAATCCATGAAGGAGCTGCCCGCCGCCCTGCTGCTGCGGCCGTTCAACTTCGATACTCTGGCGACCCACGTCTATCAGTTTGTCTCGGACGAGATGCTGGAGCGCGGCGCGCTGGGGGCCATCGTTATCGTGCTGGTGGGACTGTTGCCGCTGATCTGGGTCAACCGCAGTCTGGACAGTCCGGGTCACTGAGTCGCCACGTCGGTCAATGAAATTGCATGCGGTGTGCTGAACCGAAAGGCAGCGCGCCGCCAGAAACGAGAGGAAGTCAGCCTTGTCCTGTTTGCAGGTTGAAAATGTCAGCTGCCGTTACAACGGCCGCAATGTGCTGGAACAGCTCTCCCTGACGGTGGCAGACAATGAGATCGTCTGCCTGCTGGGAGCCAGTGGCTGCGGCAAAACCACGTTGCTCAAGGCCATCGCCGGGCTGCTGCCGTTGGCAGAGGGCTCTATTCGCCTCGGCGATACCCTGCTCGACGGGCCGGGTGCCAGCGTGCCGCCCGAGGCGCGCAACATCGGCATGATCTTTCAGGATTACGCCCTCTTTCCCCACCTGACGGTGGCCGACAACGTCGGTTTCGGGCTGACCAAACTCGACCGCAGTGCCCGCCAGCAGCAGGTGGACGAGGCGCTGGCGCTGGTCAATCTGCAGGGGCTGGGGGATCGTTATCCGCACCAGCTCTCCGGTGGTCAGCAGCAGCGGGTGGCCATCGCCCGGGCGCTGGTGTGCAAGCCGCGGCTGATGCTGCTGGATGAGCCCTTCTCCAACATTGATACCCAGGTGCGGATGAAGTTGATCCTCGAGATCCGCGCCCTGCTCAAGCAGCAGGGGATCGGCGCCATCTTCGTCAGCCACAGCAAGGAGGAGGCGTTCGCCTTCGCCGATCGGCTGGCGCTGTTTCGCGCCGGTCACATCGAGCAGGTGGGGCAGCCTGAGCAGCTCTATCGCCGCCCGCAAAACCGCTTCGTGGCGGAGTTTCTCGGCGGGGTCAACTATCTGGCTGCCGAGGTGGTGGACAGCCACTGTGTACAGACGGCGCTCGGGGTCATTTGTGGCAGCGAGCCTCATGGCCGGGCGGTGGGCGAGCAGTTGCAGCTGATGCTCCGCCCCCAGCAACTGCTGCTGGAGAGCGCCGCAGATGGGGAGCTCAAGGTGGTGGAGCAGCAGTTCCTCGGCCACCACTGTCGGGTGCTGTTCGAGTGTGGCGATCTGCAGCTGGAGGCGAGCATTGGCGAGCCCCTTGATGGGATGCGGGCACGGATCAAGGTTGCCCCCCATGGGCTGGTGTTGTTTGACCCTTTGCCCTGAACGCGTGATATCGTCGTGAAATCAAAGAACTGGATCCACTCTGGTTTATAATCGCGCAACGCAAATAGCCCGTAACGCTAACGCCTACTCAGGGGAGAGATATATGAAAGCCCAAGCCGGGATCTGCGCAGAGCCGAATCTGCACGCCCTCTATCTGATGTTCAATCGTACCGGCGATGCCGCCGAACTGGTCGGCCGTCTGGCCAAACTGCCCGCCTTGTGGCAGGCGGTCGCCGCCGATTTCCCCGATGCCGGTTTCAGCGGTCTGGTTGCCGTTGGCGCCGATGCCTGGGATGGTCTCTACCCTGCCGCCCGTCCGCCCCAGTTCCGCAGCTTTATGGCGCAATCCGCCAACGGTCAGGAAGCCCCCAACACCCCGTTTGATCTCTTTATTCAGCTGCGTGCCGATCGGGTGGATGTGCTGCACCACGCCGGTCACCGCGTGATGGCGCTGCTGGCCGGGCTGGTCGAGCTGGCCGAAGAGGTGCGCGGTTTCCGCAACCTGGATTTCCGTGACCTGACCGGTTTCGTTGATGGCACCGAGAACCCGCAGGATGAACACCGTGCCGAAGTGGCGCTGCTGGCCGATGGCGAGTTTGCCGGTGGCTCCTACATTCATGTCCAGCGCTGGGTCCACGCCATGAGCGACTGGGAGAAGCTGGCGCAAAAAGAGCAGGAAGACATTATCGGTCGCACCAAGCCCGACAACATCGAGTATGAGTCTGCCGCCAAGCCGTTGACCGCCCACATCAAGCGGGTCAACCTCAAGACCCCGAAAGGGGAGTCCATGGAGATCCTGCGCCAGAGCATGCCCTGGGGCACCATGACCGAGCAGGGGCTCTACTTCATCTCCTGCTGCCGCACTCCGCAGCACTTCAACGCCATGCTGGCCAGCATGTACAAGGGGGAGGGTAGCCACTTCGACCACCTGCTGCGCTTCACCAAGGCAGTTACCGGCGCGGCTTTCTTCGCCCCATCGGAGGGTTTTCTGATGGCGCAGGGCAAATAAGCCCGCCTGACGAAGCTACCGAAAACAAAAATCCCGGCCTTGGCCGGGATTTTTCGTTCTGGCGTGACCGCTATGACGCGGTAGCGGCCATTACGGCGTCTGTTCGAACAGCTCGAGGGCGGAGAGGTAGAGCTCTTCGATATCGGTGTCGCTGGTCGGGGTGATGAAGATGGTGTCATCACCGGCGATGGTGCCGAGGATCCCCTCTGCCTTGCCGAGGGAGTCGAGCAGGCGGGCGATCAGCTGGGCAGCGCCCGGGCTGGTGTGGATCACCACCAGTGCGCCGTTGTGATCGACGTCCAGCACCAGATTCTTGAGCGGGCTGGAGGTGGTGGGCACGCCCAGTTCCACCGGCAGGCAGTAGACCATCTCCATCTTGGCGTTGCGAGTGCGAACGGCGCCGAAGCGGCTCAGCATGCGCGATACCTTGGACTGGTTGATGTTCTCGAAGCCCAGCTCTTGCAGGGCGGTGACGATTTCTGCCTGGGAGCCAAAGCGCTCTTCTTTCAGCAAGGCTTTAAAGGCCTTGGCCAGTTTTTCTTGCTTGTCGTTATGTTTCATCTTGGTCTCACGAATGAGGAGGTGTGGCGGCCTGTGCGATACAGGCGGCAGATACGAACAGCGGGGCCATTTTGCATTCATATGCCGTTTTTTGCAAGGAAGCGGCGCTTGTTCTGCATATTGATTCAAAAATGGCTTGCATCAACCTTTATTAGGGATAGAATCGGGATGAAATTTTGAAAACTTATTCAATTGGGCTGTATGGGTATTGAATTAATAGGTATCGAGAAGTCCTGGCACAAGGTGCCGGTTCTGCAACAGGTCAGCTTTCGGACATCCCCCGGTGAAACCTTGGTGTTGCTGGGCCCGAGCGGTGCTGGCAAGAGTTCCCTGCTACGGATGATGAATCTGCTGGATACCCCGGATGCGGGTGTTCTGCGGATTGGTGAAAGTGAATTTTCTTTCCCGAGCTCCCTCTCTGCTGCCGAATTCAACCGCCAGTCCCAACTGCTGCGTCGCAAGGTGGGCATGGTGTTCCAGCAGTACAATCTCTGGCCACATCTCACTGTGATGGAGAATCTGATTGAAGCGCCGGTCAAGGTGCTTGGCATGAGCAAGGAGGCCGCCATCGAGAAGGGGGCCTATCTGCTGGCCCAGCTGCAACTGGCCGACAAGCGCGATGCCTGGCCTGCCCGTCTCTCTGGCGGTCAGCAGCAGCGGGTGGCCATTGCCCGTACTCTGATGATGGACCCGGAAGTGCTGCTGTTTGACGAGCCGACTGCCGCCCTCGATCCCGAGATCACCAAGGAGGTGGCCGAGATCATCCGCAACCTGAGCCAGACCGGCATTACCCAGGTGGTGGTGACCCACGAGGTCGACTTTGCCCGCAAGGTGGCCAGTCAGGTGATTTATCTGGAGAAGGGGCGGATCATCGAATCCGGCACCGCTGCCATTTTCCAATCCCCGCAAACCAGCCGGTTTGCCGAATTCTTGATGCATTGATATTGAATCGATAAGGAAGCTGTCATGAAAAAGAGTCTGTTGTTGGTTGCTGCCATGGGCCTGTTGAGTACCTCCGTCATGGCCAAAGAGATCAAGTTCGCCACCGAGGCCACCTACGCGCCGTTCGAATACCTGGATGACAAGAACGAGTTTCAGGGTTTTGACATCGATCTGGCCCGAGCCATCTGCGAGCAGGCCAAGCTGGAGTGCAGCTTCCACAACCAGGCCTTTGACAGCCTGATCCCCAGCCTCAAATTCCGTCGCTATGATGCCGCCATTGCCGCCATGGACGTGACCCCGGAGCGCTCCGCGCAGGTCGACTTCTCTGACATCTACTACGAGAACTCGGCAGTATTCGTCGCCAAGAAAGGTGCCTTCAAGGGGCCAGAAGAGATGGTCGACAAGACAGTCGGCGTGCAGAACGGCACCTCTCACCAGTCATATCTGGTGGATAACTGGGTGAGCAAGGGCCTGCTGACCGTGCCGTACGCCAGCTACCAGAGCGCCTTCCTCGACATGATGAATGGTCGTACCGACGGTGTGTTTGCTGATACCGCCGTTGCTGCCGACTGGCTGAAGCAGCACAAGGAGTATGCGGTGGTGGGGGCGCCGGTGACCGATGCCAAGTACTTCGGTACCGGCTTTGGCATCGCGGTCGCCAAGGGCAATCAGGAGCTGCTGACCCAGCTGAACAAGGGGCTGGCCGAGATCAAGGCCAACGGCACCTATCAGAAAATCTTCGACAAATACTTCGCGCAGTAAGCCATGTTGAGCCTGTTGTTGGATGCAGCCTGGATGACCCTCGGGCTGGCCTTGGCATCACTGGTCGGGGGCATGGTATTGGCACTGGCGTTCAGTGCCGCCGAGCTCAGCAAGCAGCGTGCATTGGTGTGGCCAGTGGCCACCCTGACCACGCTGATCCGTGGCCTGCCCGAGTTGCTGGTGGTGCTGTTCATCTACTTCGGTTCGACCCAGGTGCTGTTCCTCATCACAGGCGAGTATGTGGAGTTCAGTCCGTTCGCCTGTGGCGTGCTGGCGCTCTCCCTGCTGTTCGCCAGCTATGCGACCCAGACCCTGCGGGCGGCGCTCAATGCGGTGCCTTCAGGTCAACGGCTGGCGGCTCTGGCGCTGGGTTTGAGCAAGAGCCACATCTTCTTTCGCATCGTGTTGCCGCAGGCGTGGCGGCACGCCCTGCCGGGCCTCGGCAACCAGTGGCTGGTGTTGCTGAAAGATACCGCGCTGGTGTCGCTTATCGGGGTCAACGAGATGATGCGTCAGGCCCAGATGGCCTCGGCCAGTACCTATGAGCCTTTCACCTGGTATGCCGCCGCCGCCCTCATCTATCTGGCCATCAGTCTGGTGAGTGAATATGGCCTCGGGCTGGCTGCCCGCTACACCCGCCGCTACGGAGGCTAACCGATGCAAGAGTATCTCGTTACGTTGCTGGGCGGTCTGGTCACCACGCTGGAGCTGACCCTGTTCAGCCTGCTGCTGGGGATTGTGCTGGCGGCCCTGATGACCTGGGTGCTGGAGCTGCGCCTGCCGGTGGTGACCCAGCTGGTGCAGCTGTGGGTGCTGCTCTTTACCGGTACGCCGCTGCTCATTCAGATCTTCCTGATTTACTACGGGCCGGGTCAGTTCGAGTGGCTGAAAGCCAGCCCGCTCTGGCCGCTGCTCAAGCAGCCCTGGTTCTGCGCCGTACTGGCGCTGGGTCTCAACACGGCGGCCTATTCCACCCGGTTGTTCAAGGGGGCGCTCGATGCCATCCCGGCTGGTGAGGTGGAGGCGTGTCGTGCGCTTGGTTTTAACGGTCGCCAGACCCTCTGGATGAAGGTGCGCCATGCCGCCCGTCATCTGGTGCCTGCCTACTCCAACGAGGTGATCCTGGTGCTCAAGGGGAGCTCCCTCGCCAGTACCATCACCATCATGGACATTATGGGGCTGGCGCAGGGGTTGAACGCCCAGACCTACGATACCCTGGCGGTGTTCGGGGTGGCTGGCGGGCTTTATCTGGCGATGAACGGATTGTTAACAATTGGTTTTCGCTGGTGTGAAAAACGGGCGTTGGCATTCCAATCCTGAGACCTTCAAATCTACCTCTTTATGGTAGGGGGAAGCGCAGAAAAACTGTGCTTCTCCTCCAACTTTTTGTATTTCCCTCCAATTTTTGCTCCCGCATGTTTCGTGGCTCACAGAACCCGTGACTGCAACTGTTATCAGATTGTTTTTTATGGGGGGATCCATTAAGGTTGGGCGCACAACAACAAACAACCTTAAACCTACGCTTAAACATGGAGTTGATCATGAAAGTTGCCGTTCTGGGTGCCGCTGGTGGCATCGGTCAAGCCCTCGCTCTGCTGTTGAAAAACCGTCTGCCGGCTGGCTCCGAGCTGAGCCTGTATGACATCGCCCCGGTCACCCCGGGTGTGGCCGTTGACCTCAGTCATATTCCTACCGACGTTGCCATCAAGGGCTTCTGCGGTGAAGATCCGACTCCTGCGCTGGTCGGGGCCGATGTGGTGCTGATCTCCGCCGGTGTGGCACGCAAGCCGGGGATGGATCGCTCCGACCTGTTCAATATCAACGCCGGTATCGTCAAGAATCTGGTCGAGAAGTGCGCGGCCACTTGCCCGAAAGCACTGATCGGCATCATCACCAACCCGGTCAACACCACTGTGGCTATCGCCGCCGAAGTGCTGAAGAAAGCCGGTGTCTATGACAAGCGTCGTCTGTTCGGTGTCACCACTCTGGACGTGATCCGCGCCGAGACCTTTGTTGCTGCCGCCAAAGGGTTGAACATCGACAAGGTACGCGTCAACGTGATCGGTGGTCACAGTGGCGTGACCATTCTGCCGCTGCTCTCCCAGATTGAAGGCGCCTCCTTCACTGCTGAAGAAGTGGCAGCCATGACCAAGCGCATCCAGAATGCCGGTACCGAAGTGGTGGAAGCCAAGGCCGGTGGCGGCTCTGCGACCCTCTCCATGGGTCAGGCGGCTTGCCGCTTCGGTCTGTCGCTCATCAAGGGTCTGCAGGGCGAAGCCAATGTCATCGAGTGCGCCTACGTGGAAGGTAACGGCGAGCACGCCACCTTCTTCGCGCAGCCGGTACTGCTGGGCAAGAACGGCGTCGAAACCGTACTGGATTACGGCAAGCTGAGCGCCTTCGAACAGGAAGCGATGGAAGGCATGCTGGCTACCCTGAAAGCCGATATCCAGCTGGGTGTCGATTTCGTCAAGTAAGCGGGTCAACCGTGCCAACAAGGGAGCTTCGGCTCCCTTTTGTATTGATGAGATCCGCCCGGCAGGCTAAGGGGATGGGGCTTGGTGCCGATAACAGAGTGCAGCAGGAGATCCTTATGATGAAACCCCTTACCCTTCTCGTTCTTGTCGGTGCATTCACCACGCCCCTCTATGGTGCCGAGGCGGTATCGGCTGCCGTATCGAGCGATGCGCCTGCAGCAAGTGCATCGGCACCGACCGCAAGCAGTGCTGCGGTGGTAACGGCCCCTGTCTCTGCGGCTACGCCAGCGCCCTCTGAGGCTGTCCCCGTCTTGCTTCCGGCCGAGCCGGTCACACCCGTTGCCAGTAGTGGCGAGGGGGCCGCACCGCTGCCAAAACCGGCTGAACCTGCCGCTGTGGTGGCGCCTCCCGTGCCACTGGCCGCTGGCGAGTTGCAGGCGGTGCCGCTCTATCGTCAGGACGAGCTGCTCAACTGGATTGAGCAGGGGCGCCACCTCACTCAGGTGAAGCAGGATCGCTGTCAGCTGACTCAGGATATCGAAGCGCGCGCCTCGGTGATGAAGATCCCGGCCTATCAATTCCTCTGGGGGGATATGCTGGCGTGGGGGGTCTGTACCAAGTCCAATGCCGAGCTCGGGGTGCAATATATGTGGGAGGCGGCCAATCAGGGGTTGGCGCCGGCGCTGGAGCAGCTGGGTCGCTACTACTGGAAAGGAACTTTGGTGCAGAAGGATTTGGTGCGAGCCGAAACTCTGATGCGCGAGGCGGCCAGCCTCGGTTTTCTGCGGGCTCGCATCGAGTGGGTCGAGATGCTGTTGCAGGGGATGGGTAGTCCGCTCGATTATGAGGACGCCTATCGCTGGCTCCATGGCTCCGTCATCGGTGACAAGGCGCTGCACCAGAAGGCGGCGAGTCTGCTCAACCGTCTTGGCAACCGGATGCCTGCCAACGTGGTGGCCCGCGCCAAGGCGATGCACTGATCCAAAAAAATGACCCACAGATCTGCACCTGTGGGTCCGGTTCCAGCCGCCGTGCCATGACAGGCCGGAACCTCCCTCTGTTATATGGCTGCCCGCGCCTTAGAGATCTTGATGGGGGCCAAAAACTTCGTAATGGAGCTGCCCGGCTGGTACTCCAGCTGCCAGCAGCTGCCGCTTGATCTCCTGCATGAAGCCGACGGGGCCACAGAAGTAGTAGTGGGCCTCTGGCGTGATGCGCTCCTTCACGGCAGTCAGATCTATGGTGCCGGCCTGGTCGTAATCTTCACCCTGTACATCGCTGGCCTCCGGCTCCCGATACCAGACCCGGCTCAGCAAGTTGGGATGCTGGCGGGATTTTTGCTGAATATCCTCCCGGAAGGCGTGTACAGCGCCCTGTTCGCAGGCGTGCAGCCAGGTGATCTCGGCCTGATGAGCACTTTCCAGCAGCTGGTTGAGCATGCTCATCATCGGCGTCACGCCGACACCGGCTGAGAGCAGTACCACCGGGGTCTGGCTGTCGGCTTTCAGGTAGAAATCGCCGGTAGGGGGCATCACCTCGATCTTGTCACCCGCCTGCAGGTGATCGTGCAGCAGGTTGGAGACCTGACCCTGCGGCTCACGCTTGACGCTGATGCGGTAATCCTGCCCGTTGGGGGCATCGGAGAGGGAGTACTGGCGGATTTCCTGATATTCCAGCTTGGGGTGAACCAGCTTGATGCTGAGGTATTGGCCCGGTTTGAAGGTCAATACCGGCTTGCCATCTTCCGGCGCCAGCAGGAAGGAGGTGATGAGGGCGCTCTCGGCCCGCTTCTCCTTGATGATGAAGGTGCGGGTTCCTTGCCAGCCGCCATCCTGGCTTGCCTTCTCCTGATAGATCTCTCGCTCGCGGCCGATGAAGATGTCTGCCAGCACGCCATACGCCTTGCCCCATGCCTCCAGCACCTCGTCGGTGACCGCACTTCCGCCCAATTCTTTGAGCGTGGCCAAGAGATGACTACCTACAATGTGATATTGTTCCGGCTGGATCAGGAATCCGGTATGTTTGTGCGCAATCCGCTCGACCGCACCGGCGAGCGCCCCCAGATTGTCGATATTCTTTGCATACGCGGCGACTGCATTGAACAGGGCCAGCGGCTGGCCGCCACTGCGTTGGTGGGCCAGGTTGAAGATATCTTTCAGCTCCGGGTTATGGCTGAACATCCGCTGGTAGAAGTGCTGGGTGAGGGCAGGGCCTGCCGATTCGAGCAGCGGAATGGTGCTTTTGATGACGGCAACGGTGGTTTGATCTAGCATAGGGGCCTCGTTCTAATTGAACATATAAAATGTCATTTAATAAGTGGCATCCTAGATGTTTATTTGATTTGAATCAATACTCCACTTTTCGCATCGCGCTAATCAGGTTTTATGAGACTAACCAGTTATACAGATTTTGGATTGAGAGCCCTGCTCTATCTTGCCACCCTGCCGGAAGGGGAGTTGTCGAGCGTTGCCAAGGTATCGGCCCTGTATGGCGTTTCCCGCAACCACATGGTGAAGGTGGTCAATCAGCTGGTGAAGCTGGGCTATCTGCAATCTCAGCGTGGCAAGAATGGCGGTATTCGCATGGCTTGCGATCCCGCCACCATCAATATCGGGCAGGTAATCAGGGCGCTGGAAGGCAATCTGGACGGCATTGACTGCGGCTCGCCCGCTTGTCACATCGTCTCTGTCTGTCTGCTCAAGAGTGCGCTGAAAGAGGCGATGGATGCGTTTCTGGCGGTGATGGACAGCTATACGCTGCAAGACCTGCTGGCCAACCGCGACGAGTTGCAACGGGTGTTTGGCGAGTTGATCCCGACGCTGGTGCTGGAGCCGGATGATGAAGATGAACAGTGACGATGAGCAATAGAAAAGGGCTGCCATTGGCAGCCCTTTTTCAATCTTGCGAATCCGACTCCGCTCGGTACGATGCAGGCATGATCCGCGCCATCTTCACCATGTTGTTCTCTACATCGAGGATCTCGATAGGATAACCGGCCAGCCGGATCCCGATGTTGGGCTGGGGGATCTCTTCCAGATATTCGAGGATCAGACCGTTGAGGGTACGCGGGCCGTCGATGGGCAGGTGCCAGTTCATCTCCTTGTTCAGCTCACGAATATTGGCTGAGCCTTCGACCAGATAAGAACCATCTGACTGAGGGTGGATCTCGTCGCTCGGCGCAGGCGTCATGGAGGTGGTAAAGTCGCCCACGATCTCTTCCAGAATATCGTCCAGGGTGATCAACCCCTGAATGTCGCCGTATTCGTCGACGATCAGGCCAATTCGCTCCTTGTTGCGCTGGAATTTGGCCAGCTGCACGTTGAGCGGCGTTCCTTCCGGAATGAAGTAGATCTCGTCCACTTCACGCAACAGGCTCGATTTATTGAACTGGTCCCTGGCTACCAGTCTAAGGGCATCGCGTGCGTGTAAAAAGCCGACAACGTCGTCGATATTGTCGCGATAGAGCAGGATCTTGGTGTGAGCGCAGTGGGCCAGCTGGCGCTGGATGCTCTTCCAGTCATCGTTGATGTCGATGGCGTAGATATCGCTGCGCGGCACCATGATGTCCTCGACCAGCATCTTGTCGAGATCCAGAATGCTCAGCAGCATCTCTTGATGACGCTGGGGGATCAGGTTACCCGCCTCATTGACGATGGTGCGCAGTTCCTCGGTGTTGAGGGAGTCATCCTTGTTAGGATTGATCTTCAGCATCTTGAGCAGGCCGCTGGTGATGCCGTTGATCAGCCAGACCAGCGGCGAGAGCGGCACCATCAGACCCTTGAGGATCCAGGAGGCGGGATAGGCGATCTTCTCCGGAAACATGGCGGCCAGGGTCTTGGGGGTCACCTCACCGAATACCAGTACCACCAGGGTCAGGCCGAAGGTGGCGATGGCGACCCCGAGATCACCAAACAGCCGGATACAGACGATGGTGGCGATGGCGGAGGCGAGAATATTGACCAGATTGTTGCCGATCAGGATCAGCCCCAGCAGGCGATCGGGGCGGGCGAGCAGTTGCTCGACGCGACGTGCGGCTTTGTGTTTGGTCTGTGCCAGATGCCGCAGTTTGTAGCGGTTGATGGACATCAGGCCGGTTTCGGAACTGGAGAAAAAGGCGGAAAGAAGGATCAAGATAACGAGAACAATCAGTAATGTACTCGTTGAGATGCTGTCCAAAAAGGGCTCCTGTTGGATGGTATGGCTAAAAGAGTATAGGTGTCAGCTCAACAGCACTTCTTTGACGAAGCGACTGCCAAAGTAGGCAAGAGTCAGGATGAAGCTGCCGATCAGACTGAGTGTGATGACTTTACGGCCGCGCCAGCCATAGGTGTGATGACCCCACAGCAGCAACACGTAAACACACCATGCCAGGATGGAGAGTACTGCCTTGTGAGACTTGCCCTGGGCGAACATATCTTCGAGGAAGAAGAGGCCGGAGGCGATGGAGAGTGTCAGCAGCAGCACCCCAGCAGAGATCAACTGAAACAGTCGTTTCTCCACCGTCATCAGTGGCGGCATGGTTGGCAGATTACTGATTTTTCTCGATTTAAGCTGCTTGTCCAAACAGGCGAGCTGCAGCGCAAACAGACAGGCGATCATCAATACCGAGTAGGCCATCAGGGCGAGGCCGATGTGCAGCAACAGCTGGGGATGGGCCTCCAGATGGGTTATGTAGCGACCCGGGATCAAGGCGCTGGCAGCCAGCAACAGGGCCGAGAAGCTGTAGACCACCGGCAGCAGGATCCAGCCGTTGAAGCGGCGGGTCACGCAGGTCATGAAGCAACTGATGATGAGGCTGACCAGCGAGGCAACGTTGAGCATGCTCAGGTTCTGGCCGTAACCCTGCAATACCTCTGAACCGAGGGCACTGGCGTGGGCGATCAGGGCCAATCCGATACAGGCAAACAGGGAGCGCTGTCCCACCGGCTTGGCGCTCAGTAACAGATGCAGGGAGGCGATGATGGCCAGCAGATAAAACGCCAGGGCCAGAACAGAGATTACGATCATAACCAGGTCGTTGTTGCACAAGCTTTTGAGGGTAAGAGGGGCAGTATACCTTGCACGAGAAGTGCTCGCCAGTTGTGCAACGGCCGATCTGCCCATATATAGGGAGAAGGTCCCTGCTGCTGCGGTGCGGTGAATAATCGTCCTCGCGCCCGCTCTGGGTTATAATGCCCCCAATTTATTACGCCAAGAACCGGAATCCGTCATGTTTGAGAATTTGACTGAACGACTCTCGCGCACCTTGCGCAATGTCAGTGGCCGTGGTCGCCTGACCGAAGACAATATCAAGGAAACCCTGCGCGAAGTCCGCATGGCGCTGCTCGAGGCGGATGTCGCCCTGCCGGTCGTGCGTGATTTCGTGGCGCGTGTCAAAGAGCGCGCAGTCGGGCAGGAAGTGGCCAAATCCCTGAGCCCGGGCCAGGCATTCATCAAGATTGTGCACGGTGAACTGGTCACCGTAATGGGGGAGGCCAACGAACAGCTCAACCTGGCTGCCCAGCCGCCTGCGATCATCCTGATGGCCGGTCTGCAGGGGGCCGGTAAGACAACCACGGTTGGCAAACTGGCCAAGCTGCTCAAAGAGCGCAGCAAGAAGAAGGTGCTGGTGGTCAGTGCTGACGTTTATCGTCCAGCAGCGATCAAGCAGCTGGAAACCCTGGCCAATGACATCGGCGTCGACTTCTTCCCGAGCGATGCCAGCCAGAAGCCGGTCGATATCGCCACCGCCGCCATCGATCAGGCGCGCAAGAAATTCTATGACGTGGTGATCGTCGATACTGCCGGTCGTCTGCACGTTGATAGCGAGATGATGGCCGAGATCCAGGATCTGCATGCCACCATCAAGCCGGTCGAGACCCTGTTCGTGGTGGATGCCATGACCGGTCAGGATGCTGCCAACACCGCCAAGGCGTTCAACGAAGCGCTGCCGCTTACCGGTGTGATCCTCACCAAGGCGGATGGTGACGCCCGTGGTGGTGCCGCCCTGTCGGTGCGCCATATCACCGGCAAGCCGGTCAAGTTTATCGGTATGGGTGAGAAGACCGATGCGCTGGAGCCGTTCCACCCGGATCGTCTCGCCTCCCGCATCCTCGGCATGGGCGATGTGCTCTCTCTTATCGAAGAGGTCGAGCGCAACGTCGATAAAGAGAAAGCGGCCAAGCTGGCCAGCAAGGTCAAGAGCGGCAAGGGTTTCGATCTGGAGGATTTCCGCGAGCAGTTGGCCCAGATGCGCAACATGGGCGGCATGATGGGGATGCTCGACAAGCTGCCCGGCATGTCCGGTCTGCCGGATAACGTGAAAGATCAGATGGATGACAAGCTCACCGTGCGGATGGAAGCCATCATCAGCTCCATGACGCCGAAGGAGCGCGCCCACCCCGATCTCATCAAGGGTTCCCGCAAACGCCGTATCGCCGCAGGCTCCGGTATGCAGGTGCAGGACGTGAACAAGCTGCTCAAGCAGTTCACCGAGATGCAGCGCATGATGAAGAAAATGTCCGGTAAAGGCGGCATGCGCAAGATGATGAGCCAGATGAAGAACATGATGCCCCCCGGTTTCGGTGGCGGTCGCGGCCCGTTCTGATCCGGCCTGCGTGTTGATGGGGGTCTGCTGCGGCAGGCCCCTTTTCATTGCCGCTCTGCGCAAAAAATGGCTGGCTTGGTTGCAATTATTACGAATCCAAGTAGAATTACGCGGCTTATTTTAAGCTAGGGTCCGCGTGTTTGCGGGCCTTGTTCATTAGATGTTAATGAGGACGATATGGTAACCATTCGTTTACAACGTGGTGGCGCGAAAAAGCGTCCGTTCTACCAGGTAGTAGTTTCTGACAGCCGTTGCGCCCGTGACGGTCGCTTCATCGAGCGCGTTGGTTTCTTCAACCCGGTTGCTGCTGGTCAAGCTGAAAAGCTGAACCTGGACCTGGCTCGTATCGAGCATTGGGTTGCTACTGGTGCCGCTGTTTCTGACCGCGTTGCCAAGCTGATCAAAGACGCTAAAAAAGCTGCTTAATCAGCCCAACGGTAAGGAGTTAAGGTGGAAAAACCTGTAGTTCTGGGCACCCTGGGTACCGTTTATGGCATCAAGGGCTGGCTTAAAGTGAACTCCTTCACCGATGTTGCCGAAGCGATTTTCGATTACAACCCCTGGCTGATTAATCAGAACGGGGCGTGGCGTGAAATTCGGGTTTCATCCTGGAAACGTCACAACAAGGGTCTGATTTGCAAACTCGATGGTATCGATGTGCGCGAAGATGCCCTGGCATTGACCAATGTCGAGATTGGCGTACCCGCCGATCTGTTGCCTGCGTTGCCTGAAGGTGAGTTCTACTGGCGTGACCTGATTGGTTGCTCCGTGGTGACCACCAAGGGATACGACCTGGGCAAGGTGACCGAATTGATGGAAACCGGCTCCAACGATGTGTTGGTGGTTGAGGCCAATGTAAAAGATGCCTTTGGTGCAAAGGAGCGGTTGATTCCGTTCCTGGAAGAGCAGGTGATCAAGAATATTGATCTGACTGCTCGAACAATCGAAGTTGATTGGGATCCTGGTTTCTAGTTTCCCGCGCTAACACGGGTGCCGGAGGTTTCTTATGTGGATTGGGGTTATTAGCCTCTTCCCTGAAATGTTCCGAGCCATTACCGAGCACGGGGTAACGGGTCGGGCCGTCAAGAGTGGCCTGCTGCAGATTGAGTGCTGGAACCCCCGGGAGTTTACCCACGATAAACACCGTACGGTCGATGATCGTCCTTATGGTGGTGGGCCCGGCATGTTAATGATGGTTCAGCCGCTGCGTGACGCGATTCATGCAGCCAAGCAAGCGGCGGGAGACGGGGCGAAAGTCATCTATCTCTCTCCTCAGGGACGCAAGCTGACTCAAGCGGGCGTAACCGAGTTGGCGACGAATCAAAAACTGATTCTGGTAGCCGGTCGATACGAAGGTATCGATGAACGCGTGATACAAACCGAAGTCGACGAAGAGTGGTCTATCGGGGATTACGTGTTAAGTGGTGGCGAGTTGCCTGCCATGACCCTGATCGATGCGGTTTCGCGTCTGGTCCCCGGGGTTTTGGGCGATCAGGCCAGTGCCGAGCAAGACTCCTTTACGGATGGCTTGCTGGATCATCCCCACTATACTCGGCCGGAGGTGTTGGATGGATTGGCGGTGCCCGAGGCGCTGACAAGCGGCAATCACGAAGTGATTCGACGCTGGCGTCTTAAGCAGTCGCTCGGACGAACCTGGCAAAGAAGGCCGGAACTTATTAACAACCTAGCTCTGACTGACGAGCAAGAATCACTTCTTGCCGAGTATGTCCGCGAAGTGCGTGACAGCGTTAAGTAGAGTTTTCAGTTTATCCTAGGTAAGGAAAGACAATGAGCAAGATTATTCAGCAGCTTGAACAAGAGCAACTGCGTACCGACATCCCGGCTTTTGCCCAGGGCGACACTGTACGTGTTCAAGTTCGTGTTAAAGAAGGTGGTAAAGAGCGTCTGCAGGCTTTCGAAGGCATCGTTATTGCCAAGCGTAACCGCGGTCTGCACTCTGCTTTCACCGTTCGCAAGATCTCCAACGGCGAAGGTGTTGAGCGTGTATTCCAGACTCACTCTCCGCTGATCCACAGTGTAGAACTGAAGCGTCGTGGTGATGTTCGCCGCGCCAAACTGTACTACCTGCGCAACCTGTCCGGCAAAGCTGCTCGTATCAAAGAGAAGCTCAACTAATTCGATTCGAATTAGTGTCGGTATGTCGGCAAATAGCTCGACAGGTAGTGAAAAGGCTCGCCAATGGCGAGCCTTTTTTGTATCCGTCTATTGAGCCGTTACTGGATGACCCGAACTACCGAGTTGTCTCGCCCGAAGGGGCCTGGCACATAGTCATCCGCTGCCCAGTCATTCTCGTAGAGGGTTTCCCCTGCCGGTGTGATGAGCTGGTAGCAATATTCAAAGTACCCCGGGCCGTCGGTCGGCAGATTGAGGGTGGCTTTGAACTCGCCGCTCTTCATGCGTTTCAGCTCGACCGGTTGCCACTGGGTGAACTCGCCGATCAGCATCACCTGTTCCGCCCCTGCAGCCGCCTCTTTCTCTACTGCAAAGGTCACCTTGACCTCGGGCTTGGACTTCAAAAACTGTTTGATCAGTGGCATGACGCCTCCTTGTCTGTGAGTTAAAAATGGCTCCTGTCTATTTTTATACCACCATATGACAAAGATGTTGATAAGGCAGATCAAGTCGGCAAGGCAAAATAGCGTTGCAGCAAACTGTGGGTAAAGTCGATCTTGAGATAGAAGCCGCGGGGCAGGGTCATGATGGGTTGACCATCGCGGCCGATGGCGCGAGTCAGCGCCTTGTTGTTGGCCGCCTTGGGCCGCAGTTGCATCACCTGGCCGTGGCGTGCGCTGATCTGCTCCACTTCTCCCAGCACTATCATGTCCATCAGCTCCTCCCAGTCCTGACGCAGTAGCCGATCTTCCTCTTCATTCGGGCTCCACATCAGCGGCATGCCGACCCGCCGCTCGCCAACCGGGATCTCCCGACTGCCTTCCACCGGGATCCAGAGGACCCGGGAGAGTTTGTTTCGCACATTAGACTCCTCCCAGCGCTGGCCGCTGACGCCGATCAGCGGGGCGACGCAGACGAAGGTGGTCTCCAGCGGTTTGCCCTGAGGATCCACGGGGATCGTCTTGAGCTCGATCCCCAGCTCTGGGAAGTCCTGCTCCGGCTTGCTCCCGGCGCTGGCCCCCAGTTGCAGCTCGATCAACTGACCGACCCACCCCTTGTCACGGCGCAGGTCTTTGGGCACCGCAACACCAGCCTCGGCGGCCAGCTGTGCCAGCGTGAAGCCGGCCATGGCATAGGCGCGGCTCAATAACTCCTGCTCGGATTGGGGATTGCTTGGCATAGTTGGCTCCATCTTGCTCGCCATATTCTAACAGGGGAGGATCCCGAGAAGGATCGCTGTTTTTATAACCGATCCTGAGTGGATAAGATCAAATGCAGAGAATTTGGGGGCTATCAGTTCATCATTATGATTTTAAAGGATTTTGTCTGTTTTATCGAGCAGTAAGCCAGGTCTGCTTTGACCTCGAAATAGTTGTCCAAGGGTTTGTGCATGATGTTACACACAGTTATCCACAGAAATCTTGGATAAGTGGATGAAAGTGGTTGGAGTCGCTGATATGTTACAAAAAATTGTGAATGCCACCCCATTTTTACAGGGTAAACGGGGTAGATATTGTGCCACTCCTGTGGATAATTTCGCCGCGATGGATCTTTGAGCAGTTGAACTTGTTCACAATCCGGATCATGGATCTGGCTCTTGGGGGGGCATGGATCTAGATCCAGTTGTTTTGTCTCAAGCTTATAAAAAGTAATGATTTTTTATATTTAATGTCGCGTGGTGATACGGAGAGGCACTTTTCGCGTACAGTTAAAAAGTACTGTATATACCCGTTTGCTAACAGCTTTATGCACAGCCTGGGTGGGCAACTTGAGGGCGCGGATCCTTGGATTTGTTTATAAGTATGTTTGAAATCGAAAGTTATTCATGAAACAGGGGATTCACTCCTTGTTTGCTGCCACGGAGTGAATGTGGAACAATCTCCTTATAGATTCAGCCTTTATAAGGTGATCACGTGATTGATGGCGACGGATTTCGTCCCAATGTCGGTATCGTGATCTGTAACCGTGAAGGACAAGTGTTGTGGGCTAAACGCTATGGGCAGCACTCCTGGCAGTTTCCGCAGGGGGGGGTTGATGATGGTGAAACGCCAGAGCAGGCCATGTATCGAGAGCTGTATGAGGAGATTGGCCTCAAGCCCGAAGATGTGACCATCATGGCCACCAGTCGTAACTGGCTAAAGTACCGTTTACCCAAACGTCTTGTCCGCTGGGACAGTTCACCGGTCTGTATTGGCCAAAAACAAAAATGGTTCCTGTTACAGCTGAATTCGGGCAAGGAGTCGCGGATCCAGTTCGGCTGTCATGGCCATCCCGAATTTGACGACTGGCGTTGGGTCAGCTTCTGGTACCCGGTGCGTCAGGTCGTCTCGTTCAAGCGGGAGGTTTATCGCCGGGTCATGAAAGAGTTTGCCCCGCTGGCGATGCCAGTGCCGGCAGTGCAGGTCAACAAGAAGGATGGGCGGCGCAACCGCGCCCGTTAAGGAGCACAGATTAGTTGTTAACGGAACTGAGACGTATCGTCGAGAGCATGGCCGAGGCCAATACCCTCGAGCAGGCCTTGCAAGCATTGGTGAGCCAGACCCGGCACGCCATGGCAGTGGACTGCTGCTCCGTCTATGTCTCGGAACCCGAGGTGCGCCGCTATCGCCTGGCGGCTACCGACGGCTTGGCCCCGTCCGCAGTCGGCAAGGTGACCCTGCCCTACGAGCAGGGCATCGTCGGTCTGGTGGGTCAGCGGGAAGAGCTGATCAACCTGGCTGATGCCCCCGCGCATCCCAGTTTCAAATTCCTGCCCGATGTGGCCGAAGAGGCGTTCCGCTCCTTCCTCGGCGCCCCCATCATGCATCAGCGTCAGGTGGTCGGCATTCTGGTGGTGCAGCAGAAGGAGAGTCGCCGCTTCGATGAGGGGGAAGAGTCCTTCATGGTCACCCTGGCGGCCCAGCTGGCGGCGCGGATTGCCCAGGCGCAGGCCAAGGGGTGGTTGCAGAAGACCGACTGGAGCAAGCCGCTGCGCGGTATTGCCGGTGCCAGCGGCATCGCTATGGCCAAGGCCTGGGTGTGGCGGCCCCGCAAGGCGCTCTCGTCCATTACCCCGCGCAAGGATGAAGACCATGCCAGCCAGCTGGCACGGCTGGAGCTGGCGGTTGAGGAGGTTCGTCACGATCTGGAGAGTCTGGCGCTGCGTTTTCGCGAGAGCTACAGCCAGGATTCGGTGGCGATCTTCGATATCTACCTGCATCTGCTGAACGATCCCGGCTACATCAAGCCGATTCGCAACAAGGTGAGCAAGGAGCACTGGACTGCGGTCTCTGCGGTCAAGCTGATTAGCGATCGCTTGATCGAGCAGTTCAGGGGGATGAAGGATCCCTACCTGCAGGAGCGCTCCACCGACGTGAAGGATATTGCCCAGCGGCTGATCAGCCGACTGGTGCAGAATGAACCGGAACATATCTCCATCGGCGAGCCGGTGGTGCTGGTTGCCGACGAGGTGACAGCCACCATTCTGGCGGAAGTGCCCCGCGAGTATCTGACCGGGGTGGTCTCGCTCAAGGGGGGAACCAACTCCCATGCGGCCATTCTGGCCCGCGCCATGGGGGTGGCCGCCATCATGGGGGTAGATCTGCCCCTTGGTGACATCGGTGGTCGCATGCTGGTGGTCGATGGTTACAGCGGCGATCTCTTCATCGAGCCCAATCAGGTGATCCTGACCGAGTATCGTCAGCTGCTGAGCGAAGAGCGGGCGCTCGATACCCTGGTGCGCAGCGTCGACAACCTGCCATCCGAGACGGCCGACGGCACCAAGGTCTCCCTGTTGCTCAACGCCGGTCTCAGCGCCGATACCGAGATCTCCCTCAACCAGCTGGCGGACGGGGTCGGGCTCTATCGCACCGAGATCCCCTTTATGCTGCAGGAGAGCTTCCCCTCCGAGTGGGAGCAGACTGCCCGCTATCGCGGCATTCTGGAGACCTACCGCAACCGGCCGGTCTGCATGCGGACGCTGGATGTGGGCGGCGACAAGCCGTTGCCCTATTTTCCCATCGTCGAGGAAAACCCCTTCCTTGGCTGGCGGGGGATCCGGATTACGCTGGATCACCCCGAACTGTTTCTGGTGCAGCTCAAGGCGATGCTGCGGGCTAGTGAAGGGCTCGACAATCTGGCCATCATGCTGCCGATGATCAGCAGCGTCAGCGAAATCAAGGCCTCCCGTCGTCTGCTGGATCAGGCGTGGCGAGAGGTGTCGGAAGAGGCGGCAAGCCGCGATGCGGTGATTCGCTACCCCAGCCTTGGGGTGATGATCGAGGTGCCCTCAGCCCTCTTTATCTTGCCGGAGATGGCGCCGCTCATCGATTTCTGGTCGGTGGGCAGTAACGACCTGACCCAGTACCTGCTGGCGGTAGATCGCAACAATTCCCGGGTTGCCAACATCTATGATGCCTTCCATCCTGCGGTGATCCGCGCCCTGCAACAGCTGGTTGATGCTTCCCACCGTTACCAGAAGCCGGTGTCGGTGTGTGGCGAGTTGGCCGGTGATCCGGTCGGTGTATTGCTGCTGCTTGCCATGGGCTATCGTCGCTTCAGTATGAACACCCACAACATCGCCCGGATCAAGTACGTGCTGCGTCAATCCACCCTGAGCGAGTTGACCGAACTGATGGCCGATGGCCTCAAACATGACAACCCCCACGTACTGCGCGGCCTGTTTGCCCGCTATCTGGAGGAGCATGGTTTGGGCGGTTTGCTGCGAGCCGGTCATAAATCGAAACAGAGTGATTGATAATCATGCCTTGTCCCTGCTGACGAATGATCGGAAAATGCGGCTTTTATTTTGACTGGGGCCGCATATGCAGCACGATGGATATTGGGTTTTCTCGCAGATTGATCCCGTAGCATTCAGTTTGGGACCACTATCGGTACGCTGGTATGGTCTCATGTACCTGTTCGGTTTCGCATTTGCCATGTGGCTTGCCGGCCGTCGCGCCGATGCACCGAACAGCGGCTGGACCCGCAACGAGGTATCGGATCTGCTGTTCTACGGTTTCCTCGGGGTGATCCTCGGTGGCCGTGTCGGCTACGTGCTGTTCTACAACTTCGATCTTTTCCTTGCGGATCCCACCTACCTGTTCAAGATCTGGACCGGCGGTATGTCGTTCCACGGTGGGCTGATCGGGGTGATCACCGCGATGATCTGGTTTGCCCACAAGACCAAGCGCCACTTCTTCACCGTGGCCGACTTTGTGGCACCACTCATTCCGTTCGGTCTCGGCGTTGGCCGGATCGGCAACTTCCTCAACGGTGAGCTGTGGGGCCGGGTCACCGATGTGCCTTGGGCCATCATCTTCCCGGAGGCCGGCCCCGAGCCGCGTCATCCCTCCCAGCTCTACCAGTTCGCACTGGAAGGGGTGGTGCTGTTCATCATCCTCAACCTGTTCTGGCGCAAGAATCCGCCGCGCGGCGCCATCTCCGGCATGTTCCTGCTGTTCTACGGCCTGTTCCGCTTCATGGTGGAGTTTGTGCGCCAGCCGGACAGCCAGCTCGGTCTCTACTTCCAGGAGATCAGCATGGGCCAGATCCTCTCCACCCCGATGATTATCGCCGGTGCCCTGATGATCTGGGCCGCCTATAAGCGTCCGCAGTTGTTCGGTAATGCCGTGAAGGAGGCGAAATAATGCGAGCTTATCTCGACCTGATGCAGAAAATCCTCGATGAGGGGACCGTCAAGTCAGACCGTACCGGCACCGGTACTGTCTCCCTGTTCGGCCATCAGATGCGCTTCAATCTGGCGGAAGGTTTCCCGCTGGTGACCACCAAGAAGTGCCACCTGCGCTCCATCATTCACGAGCTGCTCTGGTTCCTCAATGGCGATACCAATACCGCCTATCTGAAGGAAAACGGCGTCAGCATCTGGGATGAGTGGGCTGACGAGAATGGCGATCTGGGGCCGGTTTACGGCGCGCAGTGGCGCTCCTGGCCTGCCGCTGACGGCTCTGTCATCGACCAGATCCAGAAGGCGGTAGATGACATCAAGCACAACCCTGATTCGCGCCGCATCATCGTATCCGCCTGGAACGTGGGCGAGCTGGACAAGATGGCGCTGGCTCCCTGCCACGCCTTCTTCCAGTTCTATGTGGCGGACGGCAAGCTATCCTGCCAGCTCTACCAGCGCAGCTGTGATGTGTTCCTCGGCCTGCCGTTCAACATCGCCAGCTACGCCCTGCTGACCCACATGATGGCCCAGCAGTGCGATTTGGAAGTGGGTGACTTCGTCTGGACTGGCGGTGATGTGCATCTCTACTCCAATCACATGGAGCAGACTGCGCTGCAGCTATCCCGCGAGCCGCGCCCGCTGCCGACCCTGGTGATCAAGCGCAAACCTGACTCCATCTTCGACTACAAGTTCGAGGATTTCGAGATCGAGGGTTATGACCCCCACCCCGGCATCAAGGCGCCCGTCGCCATCTGATAGCAAGGCGCCTCAGGGCGCCTTTTTTATGCAGTTAAATAATTGAAAATTCATTTTATTGATTAATAAGACGGTAGCCAGAGACGAGGAAAAACCTGCTTATAGCAGGTATGTTCTATTTTGCCTTCGGTTTTTTCGTTGTATTTAGCAGCAAGAAACGATTTTCCATTGGTTGTTGCAGGAGATAGACTCAAACCAAAGCAATACGGTGGAAAATTTAACCATGAGTGACGTAATCAAAAAGTTCCTGAAGCTGGAGGCCGCCTCCGGAATTATTCTGATCATGGCTGCCATGCTGGCAATGATTTTAGCCAATACCGCGCTGGCTGGCGGGTATCAGGCGTTTCTCGACACGCCGGTGCAGGTACGCATCGCGGCTCTCGACATCAACAAGCCGCTGCTGCTCTGGATCAACGATGGCTTTATGGCGATCTTCTTCCTGCTGGTTGGTCTGGAAGTGAAGCGTGAAATGCTGGAAGGGGCGCTCTCGACCCGGGTTCAGGCGACCTTCCCGGCTATTGCGGCGGTGGGCGGCATGCTGGCTCCGGCCTTGATCTACGCCTTTTTCAACTATTCGGATGAAGTGGCGCGCGCTGGCTGGGCAATTCCGGCTGCGACCGATATTGCCTTTGCCCTCGGGGTGATGGCGCTGCTCGGCAAGCGGGTACCGGTGAGCCTCAAGGTATTCCTGTTGGCGCTGGCCATCATGGATGACCTCGGCGTCATCATCATCATCGCGCTCTTCTATACCCAGCAGTTGTCGCTGGAGGCGCTGGCCATCGGTATTCTGGCAACCCTCACTCTGCTTTGGATGAATCGCCGTGGTGAGGACAGGATCAGCCTCTACATGCTGGTTGGTCTGGTGCTCTGGGTTGCGGTGCTCAAGTCTGGTGTCCATGCGACTCTGGCGGGTGTGGTGGTGGGCTTTATGGTTCCGCTTAACGGCAAGCGTTACGCATCGCCGCTCAAGTATCTGGAGCATCAGCTGCACCCCTGGAGTGCCTATCTGATCCTGCCGCTGTTTGCCTTTGCCAACGCAGGGGTATCGCTGGAGGGGATTGGTCTCTCCTCCCTGCTGAGTCCGGTGCCTATGGGGATCATGCTGGGGCTGTTTATTGGCAAGCCGCTCGGGGTGTTCACCATCAGCTGGCTGTCGGTCAAGCTGGGCATCGCCCAGTTGCCGCCCGGGGTCAACTTCAAGCAGATTTTTGCGGTCAGCATCCTCTGTGGCATCGGGTTCACCATGTCGATGTTTATCGCGTCTCTCGCCTTCGAGCACGGTGGGCTGGATTACGGCAGCTACTCTCGCCTCGGGATCCTGGTGGGCTCCACCATGGCGGCGGTAGTCGGCTATCTGGCCTTGCGCATGGCCCTTCCCAAGGGTGAAGGGGAACAGAGTACGGAGGGACTATGAAGCTGCATACAGGGTTGTTGATGCTGTTGTTGAGCCCCGCGGCCTGGGCCGGCGGGCTGGAGGATTGCAAGCAGGACGCCACTTCGGCGAACTGCTCTGCCTATCTGAACGGGGTGGTAGACAGCGCCCTGCTGCTGGGGGACAAGCAGGCCAAGGCGCGCTTTGGCGAGACCTTCTCCGAGCGGGCGCTAAGCAGCCGGGCTGGCGAGATGGTAAAGCGTTCCAACAAGCGTTATTGTGCTGACCGGATGCCTGACAAGGCGCGCCTCAAGGCCAGTCTGATGGAGCAGTTTGGCGCGAACAAGGTTGACTCGGTTAGCGACATGTATGACATTCTGGCGGTTGAACTCAGCTGCTACCGGAGTCCGCGTCAAGCGGGAACCCCATCGGATGTCACACCTTAACTACAACCATCTCTACTATTTCTGGATGACTCAGAAGAAGGGCTCCGTTACCCAAGCTGCGGAAGCCCTTTTTTTGACCCCGCAGACGGTCACCGGCCAGATCAAGCTGCTGGAACAGCGCCTCGGCGGCAAGCTGCTCAAACGCAAGGGGCGTTCCCTTGAGGCGACCGAGCTGGGCCAGCTGGTGTTTCGTTATGCTGACAAGATGTTCAGCCTCTCCTACGAGATGCTCGATATCGTCAACTACCGCAAGGAGAGCCAAATCCTGTTTGACGTCGGCATCGCCGATGCCCTCTCCAAGCGCCTTGCCAGCCGCGTGCTGCTCTCTGTCATCCCCAATGATGGTTCCATCCATCTGCGCTGTTTCGAATCAACCCACGAACTGCTGCTGGAGCAGCTGAGCGAGCACAAGCTCGATATGATCCTCTCCGACTGTCCGGTAGACTCCAGCCAGCATGCGGGGCTGCTCTCCAAACGGCTGGGCGGTTGTGGCGTCAGCTTCTTCTGCAAGGCGCCATTGCCCGAAAAGCCCTTTCCCGCCTGTCTGGAAGAGCGCAAGCTGCTGATCCCCGGTCGCCGTACCGCCATGGGGCGTCAGCTGACCCAGTGGTTCGAGCAGCAAGGTGTCTCCCCCAGCATTCTTGGCGAGTTTGATGATGCCGCCTTGATGAAGGCGTTTGGCTTCTTCAATCAGGGCATCTTCATGGCCCCGACTATCTATCGGGAGGAGATCCTTGAGGGGGAGGGGGTGATGCTAATCGGGGAAACCCAGGATCTGATGGAGGAGTATTACGTCATCTTCGCCGAACGGATGATCCAGCATCCGGCGGTGAAGCGGGTCTGCGAGAGCGATTTTACCTTTCTCTTTTCCGGCCAGGAGAACTTCTCCGCTATCCAGCCGGCCACCCTGTCGTTTTAAAACGACCCGTCACCACGTATCATCGGCGATGAGTGGTAGAGGAGAGATGTGATGCAACTTGAAGAGATGGAAGCCAATGCGAGTAAAGCAGTGGCCTTGCTCAAGGCGCTAGCCAACGAACGGCGGCTGTTTATTCTGTGCCAGTTGCTGGAGCGCGAACTGTCGGTGGGGGAGCTCAACGAGCGATTGGGATTGAGTCAGTCGGCCTTGTCACAGCATCTTGCGCTGCTGCGGCGGGATGAGCTGGTGACGACGCGTAAAGAGGCCCAGACGGTCTACTATTCGCTGCGCAGCCATGAGGTGCGTGAAATGATCAGTTTGCTGCATCGACTTTATTGCAGCGCAGATAAATAAAAAACCGGCACTAAGGCCGGTTTTTTCAGCTTTGATCAGCAGACGCTGATTAAGCCATAGCTTTGATCTGGGCAGACAGGCGGCTCTTGTGACGAGCAGCTTTGTTCTTGTGGATCAGGCCTTTGGTCGCCATACGATCCATGATCGGCTGAGCAACAGCGAAAGCGGCAGTCGCGGCAGCTTTGTCGCCAGAGGCGATAGCAGCAATGACTTTCTTCAGGTAGGTACGGGTCATGGAACGACGGCTGGCGTTGTGCTGACGGCGTTTTTCTGACTGAAGAGCGCGCTTCTTAGCAGATTTGATGTTAGCCAAGGTAAAACTCCTAAAACTGTCTTAGCGAGTGTATTGAAAAGGCCCGGAAATATGCCCTTCCAACCACATATTGTCAAATGATTTGTGCAAATAAACACCGCCTCCCGGTGGTGTGTCAGTAGGGAGACGGTTAAACTGTCGGCCGATTCTAGCAGCATTCTTTTCATTCTGACAGTTCCAGAGGCCTCGTCTTGAGTAAGAAATTGATCAAATCCGGCATGATAGTGTCCGGAATGACGCTGGCATCCCGCGTAATGGGCTTGGTTCGCGATGTGGTCATCGCAAATCTGCTCGGTGCCGGGGTGGCCGCCGACGTCTTCTTTTTTGCCAATCGCATTCCCAACTTTCTGCGTCGTCTGTTCGCCGAAGGTGCCTTCAACCAGGCCTTTGTTCCCGTGATGACGGAGTACAAGAAAAATGGCGACGAGGGGGAAGTGCGTGAATTGCTGGCGGCGGTGGCGGGCACGCTGGGGGGGATAGTGACTGTGGTCACCCTGCTCGGTGTGCTGGGGTCGGGTGTGCTGACCGCGCTGTTTGGCTGGGGCTGGTTCTGGGACTGGCTGCATGGCGGCCCTGCGGCCGAGAAGTTCGAGCTCGCCAGTCTGATGCTCAAAATTACCTTCCCCTACCTCTGGTTCATCACCTTTACCGCCATGGCGGGGGCTATCCTCAACACCTTCGGCCGCTTTGCGGTCTCGTCGTTCACGCCGGTGTTTCTCAACATCACCATGATTGCGGCGGCCTGGTGGATTGCACCGCTGATGGACAAACCTGAGATCTCGCTGGCGATTGGTGTCTTTTTGGGTGGTTTGGTGCAGTTTCTGTTCCAGTACCCCTTTTTGCGCCAAATCAACATGCTGGTATGGCCCAAGTGGGGATGGAATCACCCGGGGGTGGTGAAGATCCGCACCCTGATGCTCCCGGCCCTGTTCGGGGTCTCGGTCAGCCAGATCAACCTGCTGGTCAACACCATGCTGGCTTCCTTCCTGGCGACTGGTGCCATCAGCTATCTCTACTACTCGGATCGCCTGCTGGAGTTCCCCCTCGGGCTGTTTGCGGTAGCCATCAGTACCGTGATCCTGCCTGCGCTGGCGAAAAAGCATGTGGATGCCGATCCGGCCGACTTCTCCCGCACCATGGATTGGGGGGTGCGGATGGTGATGCTGCTCGGCCTGCCCGCCATGATAGGCATTGCGGTCATGCGCGAGCCCATTTTGCGAGTGCTGTTCATGCGCGGCGAATTTGGCCTGCATGAAGTGGCCATGTCGAGCGCCAGCCTGCTGGCCTCCACTACCGGTCTGCTCTCCCTGATGCTGATCAAGGTGCTGGCGCCCGGTTACTACGCCCGTCAGGACACCAAAACGCCGGTGCGGATCGGGGTGATGTCGATGATTGCCAACATGGTCTGCAACCTCATCTTCATCTACCCGCTCGGTTACGTGGGGCTGGCGCTCTCGACCGCCTGCTCGGGCACTCTGAATGCGGCTTTGCTGTTCAAGGGGTTGTACCAGCAGAGCGTCTATCGTCCCTCCCGCCATACCGGCGTGTTCTGCCTCAAGCTGCTGGTCGCCAGCGTGCTGATGGGGGGCGTGCTCGCCTACCTGTCGCCGGATCTGGCCCAGTGGGGCGCATGGAGCATGGGCAAGGCCAGTTTGCAGCTGACCATGCTGCTGTCGCTGGGGGCTGCGGTCTATGCCGTGGTGTTGCTGCTGCTGGGCATTCGGCCGCGTCACCTTAAATCGGGGCAGCAGTAGCCGTGATCCTGCTGCGCCATGGGGGTAGTGCCTCATGGCGCAGCAGGGGGCGTGATTGGGCCCGGATAGTTGAAATCAGGCTATGAGGGCTGACCCTGCCTGCTGCCTGATATATAATCCGCCGATTTCCATGGCAGCAACGCACAAGGCACTGATGGAGCTTATTCGCGGCATTCACAATCTCAAGCCCCGTCACCGGGGATGTGTATTAACCATTGGCAACTTTGATGGGGTTCATCAGGGTCACCATGCGGTATTGGCACGTCTCAAGGAGAAAGCGGCCCAGCTGGGATTGCCCGCCTGCGTCATGCTGTTTGAGCCGCAGCCGCTGGAGCTGTTTGCCGGCACAGCTGCGCCCGCCCGGCTGAGTCGGTTGCGGGAGAAGTATGAAGCGCTGCAGGGGCTGCATATCGACCGCATGCTCTGTGTGCGCTTCAGCCACCGCTTTGCCGAGCAGGCGGCCTCGACATTCATCGAGCAGTTGCTGGTGGAGAAGCTCGGAGTGCGCTATCTGGTGGTCGGCGACGATTTTCGCTTCGGCAAGGGGCGGGAAGGGGACTTCCACCTGCTGGAGGAGGCGGGTCATCGCTTCGGCTTCGAGGTGATCAGCACCCAGAGCTTCCAGCTCGAACGGCAGCGGGTCAGCAGCACCCTGGTGCGTGAAGCCCTTAAAGCGGGCCGGATGGCGGAAGTGGAGCTGATGCTTGGCCGTCCCTACACCATCAGCGGCCGGGTGGCTCACGGCGACAAGCTGGGGCGCACCATAGGTTTTCCCACCGCCAATCTGGCCCTCAAGCGTCAGGTGATCCCGGTCGGTGGCGTGTTTGCGGTGGAAGTGATATGTTCCGGCAAGACCTTCCCCGGTGTAGCCAATGTGGGTGTACGGCCGACCTTGAGCGGTACACAAGCCAGATTGGAAGTACATCTATTTGATTTTTCTGGTGATCTATATGGTCGGCAGGTCAAGGTGCTGCTTCGCCACAAGCTGCGCGAAGAGCAGAAGTTTGCCTCTTTCACTGCCTTGAAAGAGCAGATCGAACGAGATGCCCTGGCGGCCCGAGCCTGGTTCGGGCTGCCACAATTCAATTTACCCAGCACTCTTTTAGAAAAGAAGGGAACCCAGGACTGATGAGCGACTATAAACACACCCTGAATCTTCCGGAAACCGAGTTTCCGATGCGTGGCGATCTGGCCAAGCGCGAACCCAACATGCTGAAACGTTGGTACGATCAGGATCTCTACGGCGCTATTCGCCGCGCCAAAGCGGGCAAGCCTTCTTTCATTCTGCATGATGGCCCCCCCTATGCGAACGGCAACATTCACATCGGTCACTCGGTCAACAAGATCCTCAAAGACATCATCATCAAGTCCAAGGGCCTCTCCGGTTTCGATTCCCCCTATGTGCCGGGTTGGGATTGCCACGGTCTGCCTATCGAACTGAAAGTGGAAGGCATGGTCGGCAAGCCGGGCGAGAAGGTTTCCGCTGCCGAATTCCGTGCCGAGTGCCGCAAATACGCCAAGACCCAGATCGAAGCGCAGAAGACCGACTTCATCCGTCTGGGTGTGCTGGGTGACTGGGAACACCCCTACCTGACCATGGATTTTGGCACCGAAGCCAACATCATCCGCTCCATGGCCAAGATCGTTGAAAACGGCCACTTGCACAAAGGCTCCAAGCCGGTGCACTGGTGTACCGATTGCGGCTCCGCGCTGGCTGAAGCCGAGGTTGAGTACTACGACAAAAACTCCCCCTCCATCGATGTGCGCTTCAAGGCCGTTGATGAGGCGACCGTTGCCGCCAAGTTTGACTGCGCCGAAGGCCACACCGGCAAGGGCCCGATCTCTGCGGTGATCTGGACCACCACTCCGTGGACCCTGCCAGCCAACCGCGCCATCGCCATGCACGCCGATCTGGATTACGCACTGGTGCAGGTTGAAGGTGAGCATCCCGAGCGTCTGATCCTGGCCGCCGAGCTGGTCAAGGATGTGATGGAGCGCGCCGGTATCGAGAAGTTCCACAATCTGGGTTACGCCAAGGGCGCCGCGCTTGAGCTGCTGCGCTTCAACCACCCCTTCTACAGCTTCGACGTGCCGGTGGTACTGGGTGATCACGTTACCCTGGATGCCGGTACCGGTGCCGTTCACACCGCACCTGGCCACGGTCAGGAAGACTTCGTGGTCGGTCAGAAGTACGGTCTGGAAGTGGCCAACCCGGTTGGCAGCAACGGTGTTTACCTGCCGGATACCGAACTGTTTGCCGGTCAGCATGTGTTCAAGGCCAACGCCTCCGTGATCGAAGTGCTGACCGAGCTCGGCGCCCTGCTGCATCACAAGGTGTTCAACCACTCCTATCCGCACTGCTGGCGTCACAAGACCCCGATCATCTTCCGTGCTACTCCACAGTGGTTCATCAGCATGGAGCAAAAGGGTCTGCGCAAGCGCGCGCTGGAAGAGATCGAGCGCATCGAGAAGGATGGCATTGCCCAGCAAGGCCAGAGCGGCTGGGTACCGGCCTGGGGCAAGAACCGCATTCAGGCGATGGTCGAGAACCGTCCTGACTGGTGTATCTCCCGTCAGCGCACCTGGGGTGTGCCCATCTCCCTGTTCGTCCACAAAGAGACCCAGGAACTGCACCCGGAATCCGTGCGCCTGATGCACGAGGTCGCCAAGCGGGTCGAGCAGTCCGGCATCCAGGCCTGGTGGGATCTGGACAAGGCGGAGCTGCTGGGTGCCGATGCCGACATGTACGACAAGGTGCCTGACACTCTGGACGTCTGGTTTGACTCCGGTTCTACCCACGCCTCCGTGGTCGATGCCCGTCCCGAGTTCAACGGCAAGCCGGCCGACATGTATCTGGAAGGTTCTGACCAGCACCGTGGCTGGTTCATGTCGTCGCTCATGATCGGTGTGGCCATGAAAGACAAGGCTCCCTATAACCAGGTGCTGACTCACGGCTTCACTGTGGATGGTCAGGGTCGCAAGATGTCCAAGTCCATCGGCAACGTGGTGAGCCCGCAGGACGTAATGAACAAGCTGGGTGCCGACATCCTGCGTCTGTGGGTAGCGAGCACTGACTACACCGGCGAGATGACCGTCTCCGACGAGATCCTCAAGCGTTCTGCCGATGCTTATCGTCGTATTCGCAACACTGCCCGCTTCCTGCTGGCCAACCTGAACGGCTTCAATCCGGCGACCGACATGGTGGCGCCCGCCGACATGGTAGTGGTGGATCGCTGGGCCGTGGGTCGTGCCAAAGCGGTACAGGCCGAGATCATGGCGGCATTCGACGAGTACAACTTCCACGGCGTAACCCAGAAGCTGATGCAGTTCTGCTCCATCGAGATGGGCTCCTTCTATCTGGATGTCATCAAGGATCGTCAGTACACCGCCAAGGCTGACAGCCTGGCCCGTCGCTCTTGCCAGACAGCCCTTTATCACATCGCCGAGGCCATGGTGCGCTGGATGGCGCCGATCATGAGCTTCACCGCTGATGAAATCTGGGCCCTGCTGCCGGGTGAGCGCGGCGAGTTCGTCTTCACCGAAGAGTGGTACGACGGCCTGTTCGGGCTGGAAGCGGGTGAAACCCTCAACGACGAGTTCTGGGCCGAGATCCTCACCGTGCGCGGTGAAGTGAACAAGGCGCTGGAAGTGGCCCGTGGCGAGAAGCGTATCGGTGGTTCCCTGCAGGCCGAACTGACCCTGTTCGCCAAGCCGGAGCTGGCTGCACGCCTGAATGCCCTGGCCGATGAGCTGCGTTTCGTGCTGCTCACCTCCAAAGCCAAGGTTGTTGAGGCTGACACTGCGCCGGAAGGCTCTGTGGCGACCGAGCGTGATGACCTGTGGCTGAGCGTGGCCCAGTCTGCTGCCGCCAAGTGCGACCGCTGCTGGCACCATGTAGAAGATGTGGGCACCATCGCGGGTCACGAAGAGATCTGTGGTCGCTGCGTGACCAACGTTGAGGGTGACGGCGAAACGCGTCAATTTGCCTGATGAACATGACTCAACATAAAAGCGGCCTGCGTTGGCTGTGGCTGGCAGTGCTGGCCTTTGTTCTGGACCAGGCGAGCAAGCTCGCCGTGGTCAAACTGCTGCCATTTGGCTACCCGGGGGTGGAGATCACCCCCTTCTTCAATCTGGTTCACGTCTACAACAAGGGCGCCGCATTCAGCTTTCTGGCTGATCAGGGGGGCTGGCAGCGCTGGTTCTTCGCGGTGCTGGCTTTTGCCATCTGTGGATTGCTGATCCACTGGCTGCGCAAGCAGTCGGTGACCCAGCGTTGGAGCGGTATCGCCTATTCACTCATCATCGGCGGCGCCCTTGGCAACGTCTTTGATCGACTGGTGTTGGGCCATGTGGTCGATTTCCTCGACTTCTACTGGCAGCGTGCGCACTGGCCGGCATTCAATCTGGCCGACAGCTTTATCTTTATCGGGGCCGCCATGATTGTGCTGGACGGTTTCCGTGGTGAGAAAAAGGAGCAGGCATGAGCCAGCAGATCACCGCTAACAGCAGCGTGCTGTTCCACTTCTCCATCAAGCTGGAAGATGGCTCAGTTGCCGACAGCACGGCGCTGCACGGCAAACCTGCCCGCCTGCGGATGGGCGATGGTAGCCTGACCCCCACCTTCGAGCAGTGTCTGCTGGGGCTGAGCGAAGGGGAGAGCAAGAGTTTTACTCTGGCGCCGGAAGAGGCCTTTGGTCTCTCCAATCCCGACAACATCTACCATCTCGACCGTGCCAAATTTGGCGCCGATGTGGAGCCAAAAGTCGGCACCATCATCCTGTTCGATCAGCCCAATGGCAGCGAGCTGCCGGGCATTATCCGGGCGGTAGCCGGGATGTCGGTCACGGTCGATTTCAACCACCCGCTGGCTGGTCATACCGTCACCTTCGAGGTGGAGATCCTGGGCGTTGATGATGAGGAGAAGGTGCATTAATGGATATTCTGCTCGCTAACCCTCGCGGTTTTTGCGCCGGTGTAGATCGCGCCATCAGCATTGTCGAGAGTGCGCTGGAGAAGTTCGGTGCCCCCATCTATGTCCGCCACGAAGTGGTGCATAACCGCTATGTGGTGAACAAGCTGAAAGAGGCGGGCGCTGTCTTCGTCGAGGAGCTGGACGAGGTGCCGGATGACAGCATCGTCATCTTCTCTGCTCACGGCGTGGCCAAAACAGTGCGCGAGATGGCCAAGTCCCGCGCCCTCAAGGTATTTGATGCCACCTGTCCGCTGGTGACCAAAGTTCACATGGAAGTCCATCGCGCCAGTCGCAAGGGCTCCGAAGCCGTGCTTATCGGTCATGCTGGCCACCCCGAGGTGATCGGGACCATGGGGCAATACGAGAATCGCGAAGGTGGCATGTATCTGGTGGAGACACCGGAAGATGTGGCCAAGCTCAAGGTGAAGAATCCGGATGACCTCTGCTTCGTCACCCAGACCACCCTGAGCGTGGATGAGACCTCTGACGTGATCGATGCGCTGCGCCAGTACTTCCCCAAGATCCAGGGGCCGCGTAAGGACGATATCTGCTACGCCACCCAGAACCGTCAGGATGCGGTGCGGGAGATGGCGGGGCTGGTGGACGCCATGCTGGTGGTGGGGTCTCGCAACTCCTCCAACTCCAACCGTCTGCGCGAGCTGGCCGAGAAGGTGGGCGCCAGAGCCTATCTTATCGACGATGCGTCGATGATCGAGGCGAGCTGGCTGGAAGGGGTGAAGGCGATCGGCGTCACTGCAGGTGCATCCGCCCCCGAGGTGCTGGTGCAAAACGTGATTGCCCGCCTGCGGGAGCTGGGAGGCAAGGTGGTTGCCGAGCATCCTGGCCGTGAAGAGAACGTAGTCTTTGAGGTTCCTCCCGAACTTAGAATAATTTGAGTGCAGCCAGGAAGGCTTAAGAATAAAGTGTGTTGATAATGACGCCGGGTTTGTTCATGGGACAGGCTCGGCGTTAAACTTATGAAGCAGTCTGTCACCAAGGATGGGATATGATTGGATACTTTCGTGGCTTTTCTCTTATTGAGTTGATGATTGTCATCGCCATCGTGGCGATTCTTGGCACCATCGCTTATCCCGCCTATCAGCAATATGTGCTGACCAGTCATCGTGTCGAAGCCAAGAGCATGCTGTTGAATGCGGCCAATCGGCAAGAAACCTATTTTATGGATTTCAATCAGTATGCATCCTCTGCTGCTGCTCTTGGTATCAGTAGTGCATCTGAGAATGGCCTGTATCAATTATCCATTGCCGTATCAGGTAACACCTACACCTTGTCAGCAAGTGCTGGCGCGGCGACGGCCCAAGCCAAAGATACCGATTGCACAGTGTTTTCCATTAATCAGTTGGGTGTCAAAAGTGCTTCCGGTGCAGCTAGCAATAGCTGTTGGGAATAGCCCATGGTCATTCATGTTTCACCACATCAGAGAGGATTCAGCCTGCTGGAGGTGATGATAGCGGCAGTAGTGTTGTCATTTGGCTTGCTGGGACTGGTTGCTATGCAGGCTCAGTCTAAGTTTTCCGGATATGAAGCCCGACAGCGCACAATAGCCAGCTGGTTGGCTAACGATATGGTTGAGAGGCTCAGAGTCAACCGTGGAGCCTGGGAGTCGCAAGCTAACAATACCTGGATTGTCAGCGCAGGCACTTCATCATTGCCATCCTGCGCTAATGAAAATGGCACTATGAGCAGCTGTAGCGATGCTCAGTTACGGGATCTCGATCTCTATTATTGGCGACAGTCATTAATGGGAAGTGCTGCTTCGGGGGCCGGAGCAACATTACAAAATCCCACCGGCTGCATTATCAAGGGAGCCAGCAATGCATTGACGGTCTCAATTTTTTGGGCTGGACGTGAATCATCTCATGATGGGGCAAATGGCGTTGCATCAGCGATTACGACGGCATGTGGAATTGCAGGTGTTGATTTAACGAGGCGTCAGTTTGTTCTGATGACGACGCTATGAAACATCATGGGTTTACGCTGGTTGAATGGCTCATCGCAATGGTGATTGGTGTTTTTCTGCTCGGTGGGGTGATGAGTATTTTTGTGGCCTCACGCGCTACCACCAATGAGTCCTTCGATCAGAGTGAGCTGCTCGAAAATGGTCGAATTGCCATGCGTCTCATCACTCAGGATTTACGCTGGGCCGGGTTTTGGGGGGATTTCACGGGGGGGGCTCTGATTGCGGGTGATGAGCTCACTTTGTCTGCTGATGCTACCGTGACAAATGACTGTCTGGATGAGAGAAATGAAGGGAGTCTACCCTCCAACCTTTTTCCAGTACGCCCGCTGTGGGTTACTCATATCAGTGCTGCAGGCACCATGAGTGGTTTTGCCTGTATCTCATCTTCTACTCGCGTTGCCGGCTCGGATGTTATCAGTATCAAGCGCCTGATTGGCAATCCGGTGACAGGAGGACTAGATGCCAATCGTTTCTATATGGCCACCAATACTCAACAGGCTCATTTATTCAGAGGTAATGAGACTGCGCCTTCCGAGGTGGCCATGCCGATGCGTCAGATTTGGGAGTACCAGCATCATGTCTATTACCTCTCGCCTAATGGTCGTGGTGGTTTTGAACTGCGCAAGCGTATCCTCACTGCTGATGGCGGTTCTTGGTTGATATCTGGGGCTTTGGTTGATGGTATTGAACGCATGGTGCTGTTGTTTGGGGTCGATACCAGCAATGTGCCGGATGGTCGTGTAGACAAGTTTTCCGCCATAGATGCAGTCACCTCGCAAGAGTGGGGGGAGGGGCGGGTCATCGCAGTCCGTGTTTTTTTGCTTGTGCGCTCGCTGCAGGCATCCAGTCGCTATACCAACAACAATGTCTATCAACTGGGAGATATCAGCGTGGCTGGCAATGGGGATGGGTTTCGACGCTTGTTGCTGGAAAGTACTGTAGTACTGCGTAATCCCATGGTGATGGCGGGAGGTGGGTAGTGAAGCATTCACGTGGCGTGGCATTGATCGTGGCGCTGGTGATTCTGGCCCCTTTGACTTTGATTGCCGTGGTGTTGATGCAATCTGGGGGCATGGATTTACGTGCTAGTGGAGCGGCGGCAGCGTTACAGCAAGTCGAACACAGAGTAGAGGGCATCATAGGTGGCGCCATGCAGCAAGCAGGGCTTGCTACCCAGATTGCTCAGATGCCTTCTGTTTCGACGGCAACGTCAACAGTGAGTGGCTCTATGGGTAACGCCACCATGCAATATAGAAGTGAAACAGTGTGCAAGCGCCGATTTGACGCGACCAGCAAGAACGTCATACCAGCCTGCCGTTATGTAGAGCTAGAGGCAAGCCAAACGTACGGAAAACAGGGGCGTCCTATGACGTGGACGGTTGGAGTCGAACAGCCATTGTTAAAGACGGCTGAATAGGAGCGACAGCGATGTTACATCATGGAAAACTGTGGCTGATGGCCCTGTGTGCACTTAGTGTGCCAGCTGTCGCCAGCGATGCTTACTCGGATGATACCGAACTGTTCATCTATGACTTCTCGAAAGCGGGAGATTATCGGCCCAAGGTGCTGATCATTTTCGACAACTCTGGCAGTATGGCCGAAACCATGGAGCTGGAGCGGGAAAAGTATAATCCTGCCACTGTCTATCCAGCGCTGAACCGGGATCCTGATACCAGTAACTCGCGTAATTATATCTATTATTCGACCGATGGTTCTGTGCCCGCCATCAATAGTTCTCGGCGTTTTCGCGACAGCATCAATGCTTGCGCCTCATCAAAGCCCCCCCTAAGCACGGTCGGTTATTTTCAGTCCCAAGTCTGGACGTATGTCTATTCAAGTTATCGTAATGGATTACCTCGTCAGGGGGATTGGGAGACTATCTCTGGCAAGTACGAAGATGACATCACCATTGTCGACTGCAAGCAGGATATTCAGAACCGCAATCCTGCCAATCCTTTCAACGGAACGCTGGTGGTGGGGGCGGTCGGCGATGGTTACCCGGTCGACAAAACCAGCAACACTCGCGGCGAGTGGTATTACACAGCTAATGCGAATAATGCCACATCGGGTAGCAATACCAGTGTAACTCTCTACACTGCCAACTATATCCGCTGGTATTACGGGCCGACGGGTTATGCCGTTGAATCGCGCTTGCGTATCGCCAAGGATGCGGTCAAGTCGGTGATCTCCTCCACTCCTGGGGTTGATTTCGGCTTGGCCATCTTCAATACCAACAATAGTACCAGCACCAATGGTGGCAGAGTGGTACGCCGCATCCTCAGTAACGACGATATTGTCGGCACCATTACTGCAGAACAGGACTTGCTCAATACTGTGGAAGACCTGTCGGCTACGACCAATACGCCATTATGTGAAACCCTCTATGAAGCCTACCGTTTCTACGGAGGGCAATCCGTGCTCTATGGCAAGCAAGGTGGTACGCGGGACAAGCTTGCTGAAGATCCGGAAGGTACTTACACCTCGCCTTATGACAAATGTTCAAATAATGGCTATGTCATCTATGTCACTGATGGTGCTCCGACCAGCGATACGGCTGCTGATAGTGCAGTAAAAGCGTTGACGGATTCGCTAAGCCCAGATGAACGGGCTGCCTACGGCTCAACAGTGGGATATGGTTCCGGAACTTCCAAGAGCTATCTGGCAGCGATGGCTGGCTACATGAAGAACAAGGATGTAAATACTTCATCGCCCGGCAAGCAGACTGTTACCACGTTTACCGTGGGATTTGGTGATGACGCGATCTCTGGGGCGGGCAATCTGCTGGCAGAAACGGCGAGACGTGGAGGCGGTCAATATTACCCTGCGGTCAGTGCTGAAGCGCTCACTCAGGCGTTGCGATCTTCCCTGTTAGCCATTTTGCGGATAAACACCTCTCTGGTGTCGCCAGCTATCACCACTAACAACTTTGACCGGACTCGCAGCCTCAATAATATCTATTACGCCATGTTCGAGCCTGATACCGGGCCGCGCTGGAAGGGTAACCTGAAGAAGCTGGTTTTGTCTGGTGATGGGTATGTGGCAGATGTTAACGGTTTGCCCGCCATCAAGGTAGATGGTTCCATTCTGGATCAGGCTCAGACCTATTGGTCATCGGAACGGGATGGGAATCTGGTTGCCAAGGGCGGCGTGCAGTCCATGTTGGCAGAGAAGACCAATCGCAATCTTTATGTGATCAATACGGTTGCATCGCCCAAGCGATTGGACGCTTTTAACAAAGCCAATTTGGTGTCGATCGCAGGCTCTGCCGACAATTTGGCCAGCTACATGCGGTTAGCCAGTGCCACCGAGCTTGACGGACAGATCGACTGGACAAAAGGTGTCGATGTGGACGATGAAGATTATGATGCCAGTACCACTATTCGGCCATACATAGTGGGAGACCCCCTGCACTCTCGTCCATTGGTGGTCAATTATGGTTGCTCCATTGCTTCAGGCCAGAGCACCTGTACTCCTGACTTGCGGATCCTGATGGGAACCAATGCTGGTTTCCTGCATATGTTCAAAGATCTCGGTAGTACGGTTGATGAAAGCTGGGCCATGATCCCCTATGAACTGTTGCCCAGGCAAGAAGCTCTACGTCTCAATGCCGAGTCTGGCGATCATATCTACGGTGTTGATGCTTCACCGGTTGCGTTGATCAAGGATGCCAATAGGAATGGTGTTATCAAGGCATCAGAGGGAGACTTTGTCTGGCTGCTTTTCGGTTTGCGAGGGGGTGGTAGTAGCTACTATGCACTCGATATTACCAACCCAGATGCCCCCAGCTTGAAATGGACGATCAATAGTCAGACTGCGGGCTTCTCATTACTGGGGGAAACCTGGTCAGTACCGGAGGTGGCTTATATTCCTTGGGATGCTCCTCCGAGCAACAAGCGATTGGTGATGGTTTTTTCCGGTGGTTACGATGCCAATAAGAGTAAAGTCGGGATAGGTAGCTCTGACAGCAAGGGTATGGGCGTCTACATGGTCGATGCCGATAGTGGTGCTCTTGTGTTCAGCGCAACACCTGGAGCTGGCTCCAGTACCAACAAGCAGGTGACTGCGATGGTTGATAGCATGCCGGGGTCAGTTTCCACTCTAGACAGTGATGGTGATGGGAAAACTGACCGAATTTATGCTGGTGATACAGGCGGCAATATCTGGCGCCTGGATATGCCTTCAACCAGTACTAGCTCCTGGAGTATTTTCAAGTTTGCCAGTCTTGGGTCTGATGATGTACAGGCTAATGACCGCCGCTTTTTCACTCAGCCTGTATTGGTACGTACTATAAACAAGCAAGTGACCAAGACGGTAATTAGTGGCGAAGATTATTTCTCGTTCAAAGATAGGCCATTCGATGCGGTGCTGATTGGTTCTGGTGATCGAAACCGCCCATCGTCCGAGTCTACCGTGCAAAACGCCTATTTTATGTTGCGTGACTACGGGGTAGTTACCAAGAGTTATAACACTGCTGCTCCAGCCCCTATCACGATGACGGACTTGTATGACGTATCGGTTGATCCTCTGGCTGGTGTCACGGACACCAATGACCTGCTTAGTTTGAGAGCTGCCATTACCAGTAAATTGGGTTGGAAATATTGGCTAGCCGAGTCAGGAGAGAAGTCGATGGGGTCTGGTGTTGTGCTGCAAGGCAAGCTCTATTTTACCTCTTTTTTACCACAGGTTCAGTCATTCGAGGAGTGTACGATCCAGTCGATAGGCGCGATGCGGCAGTATATGGTCGACATGCATTACGGTACCTCTTTCAAATATGTGGTGGATCAGGATGGTAATGAAATCCCGGAACGCTATGTGGAAGTAAATAACAAGGTGGCCGATGATCTGGTGATCCATGCTGGTGATGATTCAAAGATCCGGATTATTGGTGGTGCCCCGGGTGAAGAGGTGATTCTCAAAGACGAAGGAGAAGGGGTTCCTGAGCGCTGTACCGGCGAGGGGGAGTGTTCGGAAGGGGCGGAGGAGGCTGAAATGGATATGACGCCCAAGAAAATATACCTGTATGAGGATGAGCCACAATGAAAATGATCCTCTGGCTGATGGCGTTGTCAAATGCGGCCAATGTCTATGCTGTCGTGGATAGAAAATGCTATGTCGAGTTGGCAAATGATACCTATGTCGTTATTCAGGGGACGATAAAGGATAGCCAGAGTGCTGAAATCGTCTTTCAAAAGAAAGGGTTTGAACTGAATGGGCAACTCCTGATGGTGAAGAGAGTTATCGAGTGTCAGTCAACCGAACAGCCATTCAATCTTGAGGCTGCGCAACGGCAAGAGAAACTGCAGCCAAGATAGTGGTCAAGGGCAAATGCTGGTGGTTTCGGATTTACTGCTGCGACCTGATGCTGCGATTACAACATCAACTCTGGGTTCTTCGCTGATGCAGACCCTTACGGTCATATTGGTACCTAGGCTGGTTCCATCAGCGGCAAACAAGACTCGGGGTCTGGTTGAACTGATGGTGGCATCTAGAGTAAAAGCTGGTGTGCGTGTGAGTTCTACTTCCCCTTCGTCCAGCTCGGCATTACCGTCATCATCGATGAAAACCAATAATTGAACCGGATCCTGTTCAACGCACTCGTTATTGTTGTTTATTAGGCATGCGGTGACGGTTTGCTGGTCACTGATAGCTTGGGTGCGCGCAAAGCGCAGGAGCTTAATCAACCGCTCGCTTTCATAGTTAGCCGTGCTGTCTTTAAGCAGAGAGCCCAAAGAAGGAATACCAATCCCCAACAGAATGACGCCCAGCGCAATGGCTATCATCAACTCCATCAGGGTAAATCCGGCGTTTTTCATATCTGCTGAGGCCTGTCGTTCCGTGACTATGTACAGCTTATCCTTCCCGCTGGTTGCTGTCACACGGTTACGCCTGTCTTGAACTGGCAGATTGCCCCCCTTTTCTTTATCATTCCCCATCATTTTCGAATACAAGATGCATCGCCATGGCAAAAGCCCTCTCTCTGATGCTTGCCCAGTTGAATCTGACGGTAGGCGCCATCGAAGATAACACTGACAAAGTGCTCGCTGCGGCGGCTCAGGCCGAACAGCAAGGCGCTGATCTGCTGGTCTGTTCCGAGCTGGCCCTGACCGGCTATCCACCGGAAGATCTGCTGCTGCGTGCCGATCTGATGATCCGGGTTGAGGCCGCGCTGGCTCGTGTTGCCGAATGGCAGGGCAACTGTGCCATTTTGGTGGGGCATCCCTGGCGTGAAGGGGAGGCGCTCTACAACGCGGCGTCACTCTATGAGCAGGGCAAGCTGATTGCCCGTTACTTCAAGCAGGACTTGCCCAACTACGGCGTGTTTGATGAGAAGCGCTACTTCACCGCGGCAACCGAGACCTGCGTGGTGCCGTTCCGTGGTCACCAGCTGGGGCTGCTCATCTGTGAAGATCTGTGGCAGCCGGGGCCGGCGCTGGCCGCCAAGGCGGCGGGTGCCGAGCTGCTGCTCACCATCAATGCGTCGCCCTACGATCAGGAGAAACCCTGGATCCGCCGCGAGCTGATGGCCGAGCGCTGCGATCAGACCGGTCTGCCGCTGGTCTACCTCAATCAGGTGTGCGGTCAGGATGAGCTGATTTTCGACGGCTGCTCCAAGGTGTTCAGCAGCCAGGGTGAGTTGACTCACAAGCTGGCCCCGTTTGCCGAAGAGCTGGCGCTGGTACGTTTTGCTGATGGCCAGCCGGTGAAGGAGCGGGAACCCGCTGCGCCGCTCGAGCCGTTGGCCGAGACCTATCAGGCGCTGGTGCTGGCAGTGCGCGACTACGTTACCAAGAACGGTTTCCACGGCGCTGTGCTGGGTCTCTCCGGTGGCATCGACTCGGCGCTGACGTTGGCCATCGCGGCCGATGCCATCGGGGCCGACAAGGTGCAGGCGGTGATGATGCCGTTCCGCTACACAGCACAGATGAGTGTGGAAGATGCCAAGGAGCAGGCCGAGCGGATGGGGGTTGAGTTCAACATCATCTCCATCGAGCCGATGTTCGAAGGATTTATGACCCAGCTGGCGCCGTTGTTTGAAGGTACCGCTCGCGATACGACCGAAGAGAACCTGCAGGCCCGCTGCCGCGGCGTGCTGCTGATGGCGCTCTCCAACAAGCGTCGTCGCATCGTGCTGACCACTGGCAACAAGAGCGAAATGGCTGTGGGTTATGCCACCCTGTACGGTGACATGGCCGGTGGCTTCGACGTGCTGAAAGATGTGCCCAAGACGCTGGTATTCAAGTTGTGCGAATATCGCAACTCGGTTGACTATGTGATCCCGCAGCGGGTTATCGACCGTCCTCCTTCAGCGGAGCTGGCGCCGGATCAGGTGGATCAGGACAGCCTGCCGCCATACGAAATCCTCGATGCCATCCTCAAGCGTTATGTGGAAGAGGATGCGTCCGTGGCCGACATGGTGGCCGAAGGGTTCGAGGAAGCGGTGGTGCGCAAGGTGATCCGGCTGGTGGATCTCAACGAATACAAGCGCCGTCAGGCGGCGGTCGGGCCCCGCATTACGGCTCGCAACTTTGGTAAGGATCGCCGTTACCCCATTACATCCGGGTTCGGCAAACAGAACTGGTAAGGAGTCACCATGAAGAAGATTGAAGCCATCATCAAACCGTTCAAGCTGGACGATGTGCGCGAGGCCCTGGCCGAGATCGGCATCAACGGCATGACCGTATCCGAAGTCAAAGGCTTCGGCCGCCAGAAGGGCCATACCGAGCTCTATCGCGGCGCCGAATATATGGTCGACTTCCTGCCGAAAGTGAAGGTGGAGCTGGTGGTGCAGGACGAGGATCTCGATGCCTGTCTGGAAGCGATCCAGAACACCGCTCGTACTGGCAAGATTGGTGATGGCAAGATCTTCGTCTGTGAGGTGGAGCGTGTTATTCGTATCCGTACCGGCGAAGAGAACGAAGACGCGATCTGACCTTGGCTATCTCTTTACCTGACCAGAGGCGTGAAGTGTGGCCTCATTTGATGGGGTGGATGCGCTTCCTGGTGGTCGCAAGCCTATTGGCGGGCCTGACTGCTTGCAGTACCCGTCCACCGGCTCAGCCGGAGAATCTGTGCCAGATCTTTCGCGAGAAGCCTGACTGGCACAAGGCCGCGCTCAAGATGAACGAGAAGTGGGGGACGCCGATCCATGTGGTGATGGCCATGATGTATCAGGAGTCCTCTTACGTACATGATGCCCAGCCGCCGATGCAGTATTTCCTCTTCATCCCGACCGGGCGGGCCAGTTCGGCTTATGGTTATGCTCAGGTCAAAGATGAAACCTGGGCGGATTACCAGCGAGAAACCGGCAACAGCTGGAGTGACCGCGATGATTTTGCCGACGCCATCGATTTTATGGGTTGGTACACTAACAAAGCCCAGCGGCTCAATGGCACCTCCAAGTGGGATGCCTATGGCCAGTACCTCAACTATCACGAAGGGTGGGGTGGCTACCGGCGTGGCAGCTATCGCAGCAAGGGGTGGTTGATGAAGACCTCTCGCAAGGTGGAAGCTCGCGCCCAGCGCTACGGCGCCCAGTACCGTCAATGCAAGGATCAGCTCTCCCGTGGGGGCTGGTTCTGGTAACCAAATCAGGAGTCAGAAATGCCGTTATTGGACAGTTTTACCGTTGACCACACCCGTATGGAAGCGCCAGCGGTGCGTGTGGCCAAGACCATGCAGACCCCGAACAAGGACACTATTACCGTGTTCGACCTGCGTTTCTGTGTGCCGAATCAGGAGATCCTCTCCGAGCGCGGTATCCATACGCTGGAGCACCTGTTCGCCGGTTTTATGCGTGATCACCTGAACGGCAACGGCGTGGAGATCATCGACATCTCCCCCATGGGTTGCCGTACCGGCTTCTACATGAGCCTGATCGGCGCGCCGGACGAAGCCCGTGTTGGAGCCGCCTGGCAGGCAGCCATGAGCGACGTGCTGACCGTGCAGGATCAGGCCAAGATCCCCGAGCTGAACGAGTATCAGTGCGGTACCTACAGCATGCACTCGCTGGAAGAGGCGCACGCCATCGCCCGTCATGTGCTGGAGCGCGGTATCGGCGTCAACCACAACGACGAGCTGGCCCTGCCGGAAGAGAAACTGAAGAGCCTTTGAGGCGGATGAGCTATCGCTCATCGTGTAACCTCTTCAGGGAATGTTAAAAGAGCCGGTCAGCCATGCTGACCGGCTCTTTTTTATCTCGCCAGACTGCAATAGTGGGGATGGCTTGCTCACCTTGCCGACTCTGATTAGGATGGTTTTTGAACCGAATCCGTTGGCGGAGGTGTGACGATGAAAGGGATATTGCTGCGTTGGCTAGCCTGTTACGACGCGTGGTGCGAGGAGTTGGGGCTCACTCAGGAGAACCGGCGCTGCTGCACGCCGGTTCGTTATGATGATGATTCAACTAAAGAGCGAGCTTGCGCAGAAGAGGCTGAGCTCAATCAAAATTGCGGGTCACGGCACCGGTAACGCTGTTGTACTCGAAGCCGAGGCCGTTTCGATAATCCGGGTTGGTCTGGAAGCGGTTGATGGAGTCGCGCAGGATATAGCGGCAGTTATTGTGGCTTAGTCCATTTTCAGCTTGGTTGGGGATGTCAATTATTTGCGAGTAATAATCTGCTTTATCCTCTAATTGCTTTGAGACTGTCTGGTCTGTATCGAGGATAGCTTTGAATAGTAGTTCGCAGTCGTTATCGCTGCTGACGGATATCTGATTGCTAGTGCCTCCGGGGAAAATGACATCAGTTTCTTGTATGTTGTACTCTTCTTCTGTTCCCACAGGCCAGCCGTAGTGGTTGATATCCAAATCTTTATTGCCCATCCCACTGAAGTTATACAGTGCGAGGTTTTGACCCTGCACTTTCACCGCCCATCCAGCATGAGCCAGCTGAACTGCACTGGCAAAGCTGCCTGCGGTCGCCGAGACAGTGCTTTTCAGGGCATCATCCTTGATATTGATAAAGCGGGGCAGGGCGGTGACGGCCAGGATCCCCAGCACTATGATCACCAGCACCAGTTCAATCAGGGTAAAGCCGTTGTTTCTGTTGTTCATCATGTTCAATGACCCATTAAATACCGCAAACAGGTGTGAGTGATATGCAGCTGATAGATACCCATTGCCATCTCGACTTTCCGGTGTTCGACCAGGACAGGGAGGCGCTGCTGGCCCGTTGTCGGGCATTAGGGGTGACGGAGTATATCATTCCTGCCATCGCAGAGGATAACTGGACTCGTGTGATGGCACTGGCAGAGCAACATGACGGCCTCTTTTATGGTCTGGGCATTCATCCCTGGTATGCCGGTGAACAGCGGGAGGGGGTGATGGAGCGGTTGCGAACGCTGGTGATGAGCCAACCTGCCAGGCTGGTGGCCATTGGTGAGTGCGGGCTTGACCTCCGTTCTCACGTGCCGCAGGAGGGGCAGCTTGCGCTGTTTGAGGCTCAGGTCCGGCTGGCTGCTGATGCCGGGCTTCCCCTGATGATCCACTCGGTGCGTGCCAATGACACTGTGGCCAAGCTGTTGCGCCATTTCAAGCCGCCTCGTGGCGGGGTGATCCATGCTTTCAGCGGTTCGTTGCAGCAGGCGGAGGCTTTCTGGCAACTGGGCTTTCGACTCGGGGTGGGCGGGGTGATCAGTTTTGAACGGGCGAACAAGACGCGAGAGGTATTTCGGGCTATGCCGCTCGAGGCTCTGGTGCTGGAAACCGATTCGCCCGATATGCCGTTACAAGGTGAGCAAGGCTCCCGGAATACCCCGGAAGCGCTGCCAAAAATAGCAGAAATATTGATGACATTGCGGGAGGAATCATCGGTGGATGTTACCAAGGTGTTATTTGAAACTGCCCGACATATTTTCCATCACGACCAATAGCCATGAAACAAATCCGCAACACCTGATTTAGTTGTCAGGAAAAAAAATGAGCGTAAAAATCGTTTGCTGTCTAATTTTGTGACACTTGGACATTTTGATAACGATAAAATGTGACCAGCATTCTATTTTATCGGACTTTAATTAGTATAATGCGCTCCCCTTGATTAGTTGGGTTTAATAACAACTCGCTAACAAGCCAGGTGCTACTAGAGGAAGATAATAATGAATTTGTTCATGGGTCTGGTAGGGATGGCGACGCTCGTCCTTATCGCGGTGCTGTTCTCCAGCAATCGCAAGGCAATCAACGTCCGTACCGTTGTCGGTGCGTTCGCAATTCAAGCCGGTCTGGGGGCGTTTGTTCTCTATGTTCCGGTTGGTCGCGATATCCTGGTCGGCGTGTCCGACGCGGTATCCAGCGTGATCAGCTACGGCCAGAACGGGATCGACTTCCTGTTTGGCGGTCTGGTCAGCAACAAGATGTTTGAAGTGTTCGGTGGCGGCGGCTTTGTCTTTGCCTTCCGTGTTCTGCCGGTCATCATCTTCTTCTCTTCCCTGATTGCAGTGCTCTACTACCTGGGCATCATGCAGATGGTCATCAAGTTGCTGGGCGGCGGTCTGCAGAAAGTACTGGGTACTTCCCGCACCGAATCCCTGTCTGCAACTGCCAACATCTTCGTAGGTCAGACCGAAGCACCGCTGGTGGTTCGTCCCTACATCGCCAAGATGACTGACTCCGAGCTGTTCGCCGTCATGTGTGGTGGTCTGGCTTCCGTTGCCGGTTCCGTACTGGCCGGTTACGCCTCCATGGGCGTGAAGATGGAGTACCTGATTGCTGCCTCCTTCATGGCTGCACCGGGTGGTCTGCTGTTCGCCAAGCTGCTGGTTCCCGAGACCGAGACCCCGAACTACGACGAAAGCTCTGCCGATGCCGAGCTGGATGACAAGCCTGCCAACGTCATTGACGCTGCTGCTGCTGGCGCTTCTGCCGGTATGCAACTGGCCCTGAACGTCGGCGCCATGCTGCTGGCCTTCATCGGTCTGATTGCCATGATCAACGGCATCTTCTCCGGTGTGGGTGGCTGGTTCGGTTATCCGCAACTCTCTCTGGAACTGCTGCTGGGCTGGATCTTCTCCCCGCTGGCCTTCCTGATCGGTGTGCCCTGGAATGAAGCCGTGGTTGCCGGTTCCTTCATCGGTCAGAAACTGGTAGTGAACGAGTTCGTGGCTTACCTGAACTTCGCTCCGTACCTGAAAGACGAAGTGCTGATCAACGGTGTGGCCATGTCCGATCACACCAAGGCGATCATCTCCTTCGCGCTGTGTGGTTTTGCCAACCTCTCCTCTGTTGCCATCCTGCTGGGTGGTCTGGGGTCCATGGCGCCGAACCGCCGCGGCACCATTGCACGCTTTGGTCTGAAAGCCGTACTGGCTGGCTCTCTGTCCAACCTGATGTCTGCCACTATCGCAGGCTTCTTCCTGGCACTGTCCGGCATGTAATCGCCGCCTGACTGACAGGGTATAAACACGAACGCCACGGCATCTGCCGTGGCGTTCGCGTATGGAGCGGTGACAACCGTTTTCCTATCTAAACTAATAATAAAATGAGTCAAATCGGAGGTTATATGAATGAAGTGCTACTGGCGATGGTGGCCGGCTTTATAGTTGGTTTGTTGTTTTCTTTCCTCAAATTGCCGATCCCGGCGCCTCCTGTTTTGTCCGGGGTAATGGGGATCGTCGGGGTCTATCTGGGGGGATTGGCCTACTCCTGGATCCTGACTCGTTTCTTTTCGTAAGGCTTTTTTAGACCTGGATTTGCCAGATGTGAGGTACCTCTGAAATTGGCAAATCCGGCTTGCAAACAGGGGGTATCTCGGCTGAAATAGGCGTTGCCAGCAGGGTGCTGGCAATGACTAATACTCGATGAAATCGGGTGTTGGCGGTCAAATGGAATTGATTGGGAAGTCGGGTCAGATGTTGTCGGCCTTTCTCAAGTCTTCATGGAACCAAGTCCGCACTTTTGTAAGAAAGTGACAGGGCTCTTGCCTTATTTACAGTCGCAGTGCCTGCAGGGTGTTTTGAATAGCATCCCGATAGTGCCGGTGCCTTCGCACTGTAATTCCATTCCCGTATAGCTGGGGATTACTGCCTGTGCATCCATCGCTGGATGGTATGGTGGTGCCCGGTTATCTGGATTAAATCGAGACTTTGGAGAACAGAATGACTGATCTGAAAGTGGCCGCTCAGCGCGCCCTGAACCTGATGGACCTGACCACCTTGAACGATGACGACACCGATCAGAAGGTGATCGACCTGTGCCATAAGGCCAAGTCACCGGCTGGCCTGACCGCCGCCGTCTGCATCTATCCCCGTTTTATTCCTATCGCTCGCAAGACCCTGCGTGAGATCGGCGCAGCCGACGTACGCATTGCGACCGTGACCAACTTCCCGCACGGCAACGACGACATCGAGATCGCCGTGGCCGAGACCCGTGCCGCTGTCGCCTACGGTGCCGACGAAGTGGACGTGGTGTTCCCGTACCGCGCCTTCATGGCTGGTAATGAACAGATTGGTTTTGATCTGGTCAAAGCCTGTAAAGAGGCCTGCGGTGCCAACGTGCTGCTGAAAGTGATCATCGAAACCGGCGAGCTGAAAGAAGAGGCGCTGATCCGTCGCGCTTCCGAGATCTGTATCGATGCCGGTGCCGACTTCATCAAGACCTCCACCGGCAAGGTGCCGGTCAATGCGACCCCGATCGCTGCCCGCATCATGATGGAAGTGATCAAGGCCAAGAATCCGAAAGTCGGCTTCAAGCCTGCCGGTGGCGTGAAAGATGCCGCCGTTGCCGGTCAGTATCTGGCCATGGCCGAAGAGATCCTCGGCAACGACTGGGTATCTGCCCGTACCTTCCGCTTTGGTGCATCCAGCCTGCTGGCCAGTCTGCTGGCCACTCTGGGGCATGGCGACAAGCCGGCCAACACCAGCGGTTACTAATAGGTTGATGAGAGGGCGGACGGCTGTCCGCCCTGTTAGCCCCCACCATGCGGTGTGCGGGCAAGGATTCAGGCTTGTGTAACGCCAGCAATGGCGGAGGGAATGAAAGATGTTTTTGCCTCAAGAAATTATTCGCAAGAAGCGCAACGGTGAAGCGCTCAGTACCCAAGAAATTCAATTCTTCGTTCAGGGCATTACCAGCAACACCATCGGCGAAGGGCAGATTGCTGCGCTGGCGATGGCGGTCTACTTCAAAGACATGACCATGGATGAGCGGGTTGCCCTGACCTGCGCCATGCGCGACTCCGGCATGGTATTGACCTGGGATCACCTCAATCTGGGTGGCCCGATTGTCGACAAGCACTCCACCGGCGGGGTGGGTGACGTTGTCTCCCTGATGCTTGGCCCGATGGTCGCTGCCTGCGGCGGTTTCGTGCCGATGATCTCCGGCCGTGGCCTGGGCCACACCGGCGGCACCCTCGACAAGCTGGATGCCATTCCCGGCTACCAGACCTCGGTCGACAACGACCGTTTCCTGAAAGTGGTGAAAGAGGCGGGTGTCGCCATCATCGGCCAGACCGGCGATCTCGCCCCCGCTGACAAGCGTATCTATGCAGTACGGGACATCACCGCCACCGTCGAATCTGTCGCCATGATCACCGGCTCCATCCTCTCCAAGAAGCTCGCCTCCGGGCTAGAAGCGCTGGTGATGGATGTGAAAGTGGGTTCCGGCGCCTTTATGCCGACCTTCGAAGCGTCTGAAGAGCTGGCCAAGAGCATTGTGGCCGTGGCCAACGGAGCTGGTTGCCGCACCTCTGCGCTCTTGACCGATATGAACCAGGTGCTGGCCTCCAGCGCCGGTAACGCGGTGGAAGTGCGTGAAGCGGTGCGCTACCTGACCGGTGAATATCGCAACCCGCGGATCCACGAAGTGACCATGGCGCTGTGCGCCGAGATGCTGATCTCCGCCGGTCTTGCCAGCGACGAGCGCGATGCCCGCGCCAAGCTGCAGGCGGTGCTGGATAACGGCAAGGCGGCCGAGATCTTCGGTCGCATGGTGACAGGTCTCGGTGGCCCGGCCGATTTTATGGAGCGTTATGACGCTTACCTGCCCAAGGCTGCCATAGTGCGCCCGGTCTTCGCGGCCAACAGCGGTTTTGTGACCGCCATGGATACCCGCGAACTGGGTCTGGCTGTGGTCGCCATGGGCGGTGGTCGGCGCGCTGCCGGTGACAAACTTGATTATGCGGTCGGTCTGACCGACTTTATCCGCCTGGGTCAAAACGTCGATGCTGACAAGCCGATCGCGATGATCCACGCTCAGACTGAAGAGCAATATGCTCAAGCTGCCAGCATGGTGCAGGCGGCTGTCCGGATTGGTGGCGAGCGGCCGGAGGCACTGCCTGAAGTGTACCGCCGTATCACCCTGGCCGATTTGTAACAAGGGGAAGACCCATGAAACGTACCTTTATTCTGATGATGGACTCTTTCGGTATTGGCGCTGCTGCCGATGCCGACAAGTTCGGAGATGTGGGCGCCAACACCCTTGGCCATATCGCCAAGGCGTGTGCGGCAGGTGAAATTGAAGGCCGCGGTGCCCTCAATCTGCCCAACCTCAACAAGCTGGGTCTGGGCCACGCCTGCGAGCAGGCCTCCGGCTACTTCCCGGAAGGGCTGAAGAAAGATATCGAGGTGGTCGGTGCCTACGGCTTTGCTCAGGAGCTCTCCTCCGGCAAGGACACCCCGTCCGGTCACTGGGAGATCGCCGGCGTGCCCGTGCTGTTCGAGTGGGGCTACTTCAAGGATCACCACAACAGCTTCCCGCAGGAGCTGCTGGACGCCATCGTCGAGAAGGCAGGTCTGCCAGGTTATCTCGGCAACTGCCACGCTTCCGGTACCCAGGTGCTGGATGATCTGGGCGAAGAGCACATGAAGACCGGCAAACCGATCCTCTACACCTCTGCCGACTCCGTGTTCCAGATTGCCTGCCACGAAGAGACCTACGGCCTCGAGAAGCTCTATGAGCTGTGCCACATAGTGCGCGAGCTGCTGGAGCCCTACAACATCGGCCGCGTGATTGCGCGTCCGTTTGTGGGCACTGGCAAGGGCAACTTCAAGCGTACCGGTAACCGTCACGACTACTCAGTGCTGCCGCCGGCGCCGACTGTGCTGGATTACATGAAGGAAGCGGGCGGTCAGGTGGTCTCCATCGGCAAGATTGCCGACATCTATGCCCAACAGGGCATCACCAAGCAGGTGAAAGGGACCGGTCTGACCGAGCTGTGGGATCGCACGCTGGAAGAGGTGAAAGCGGCCGGTGACAACACCATCGTCTTCACCAACTTCGTCGACTTCGACTCCTCCTACGGCCACCGTCGTGACGTTGCCGGTTATGCCGGTGCGCTGGAGTATTTCGATTCCCGCCTGCCGGAGCTGTTTGATCTGCTGCAAGATGGCGACGTGGTGGTGCTGACTGCCGACCACGGCTGTGACCCGACCTGGGGTGGCACCGACCACACCCGCGAATACATTCCGGTGCTGTTCTTCGGCAAGCCGGTCAAGGCTGGCTCCGTTGGGCGTCGCGAGACCTTTGCCGATATCGGCCAGAGCATCGCGGCTTACCACGGCCTGCCTAAACTGGCGTACGGTACCAGCTTCCTGTAATTTACCCGCCCGCCACTTCGGCGGCGGGCAATTTATAAAACAATAAAACTCAACCTAGTGTGAAGGAATCAAGAGAATGGCAACTCCTCATATCAATGCGAAAGATGGCGCCTTTGCTGATACCGTGCTGATGCCGGGCGACCCCCTGCGCGCCAAGTACATCGCTGAAACTTTCCTGGAGAACGTCGAGCAGATCTGCGACGTGCGCAACATGTTCGGTTTCACCGGTACCTACAAGGGCCGTCGTATCTCCGTGATGGGTCACGGCATGGGTATTCCGTCCTGCTCCATCTACGCAAAAGAGCTGATCACCGATTACGGTGTGAAGACCCTGATCCGCGTGGGCTCCTGTGGCGCTGTGCGTGAAGACGTGAAACTGCGTGACGTGGTGATCGGTATGGGTGCCTGCACCGATTCCAAAGTAAACCGTCTGCGCTTCAAGGATCACGACTTCGCTGCCATCGCCGACTTCGACCTGGTTGCCAATGCGGTACAGGCCGCCAAGAACAAGGGCGTTGCCGTGCGCGTCGGTAACATCTTCTCCGCCGACCTGTTCTACACTCCGGACCCCTCCATGTTCGACGTCATGGAAAAATACGGCATCCTGGGTGTCGAGATGGAAGCAGCCGGTATCTACGGCGTGGCTGCAGAGTACGGTGCCAAGGCGCTGACCATCTGCACCGTCTCCGACCATATCCGTACCGGTGAGCAGACCACCTCTGAAGAGCGTCAGCTGACCTTCAACGACATGATCGAGATCGCACTGGATTCCGTCCTGCTGGGCGACAAGTAATTCCCTTGCGAATAAGAAACGGCGGCCTTCTGGCCGCCGTTTTTGTATCTGCTCTCTGGTTGCGCCATCAGTTTTCCGGAGGCGGCGAAGGGGGCGTACTCTTTTTCTTGTGCTTGCGCACCCGCATGTAGTTGCGGCGCACGCCGTAGGAGATGAGCACCCCGGCCAGCAGGGCAACCAGCAACATCAGCCGCTGTTTCTCCTGCACCACCTTGAGCCGGGTGTCCTTGTCTGCCAGCATCTGCTGCTCTTCCAGGGTGATGCGCAGGAAGCCGATGGTCTGCTCGCCATCCCGGATCTCCTGTACGAACTGGATCCGCCCTTTGCCCTGCTCCGGCAGTGACTTGTTATCGCTGCCGATGGGCAGCAGGCTCTCCAGCGGCACCGCCTGCTCAGACTGGGCGAGGGGAATGCCGCGTCCGTCGTAGAGGGTGGCATCGAGGATCTCCGGCTCCGCCGCCAGATCCCGCGCCAGCCGCTCCAGCTCGCTGCTCTTCTCCTCCTTGATCCAGCGCTTCATGTCGCGGGCGGCATAGGCGACCAGCGCCTGTGCCCGGTTGCGCGCTTCGCTGTGCAGCGAGGCCTGGCTTTCACCCTGCATATGAATGAGCACACCGAGCACCCAGCATCCGAGCAGGATACCGGCACCCAGACTGAGAACACGTTTGATGGGAAGATGACGCTGCAAGCGTGAGACCTCTGGTAACAAGGAGTGGCGGGATCTTGGCGCTTGCCTGTACAAAAAGCAATACGCTACTCTGGGCCAGCATTGTTAACCCTCTGATCACCAAGGAAGGCGTATCCCTTATGTTGTTGTCCCGGCTCCCCCCTCTGTTATCCGATTGGCCCGCGTTGTTGTCCGGCTCACCCTGTTGGCAGCTCCACGCAGATGCGTTGCAACCGACAGAGACTCCGCAGGCTGGCGGCTGGTTGGTGCTGTTTGGCAAGGGGCTGGGCGCCTCCCATCTGGCGTGTCTGTCACCTTTGTTGGCTGCACAGGGGTTGGCGGCCACCCTCTATCCTCCCACCGAGGTGGCGGGCGTGCCGTTGTTGCTGCTTGGCTGCGATCGCTTCTCTTCCGAGCTGGTGGCCGAGCTCAAGAGCGGTGAGTGGGAGATCGATCTCTGCCATCTGCCCGCGCTACCGACCCTGAACGAGCCCGGCCTGCTGGTGATGGACATGGACTCCACCGCGATCCGCATCGAGTGTATCGACGAGATTGCCCGGCTTGCCGGGGTTGGCGAGCAGGTAGCTGCAGTGACGGCCGCAGCCATGCAGGGCAAGCTGGAGTTTTCCGACAGCCTGCGCAATCGGGTGGCCCTGCTGGCAGGGGCGCCGGTCACCATTCTCGACGAGGTGGCGGCATGGATGCCCTGGATGCCGGGATTGCAGCTGATGGTCGATACCCTCAAAGGGGCGGGTTGGAAGGTGGCCATCGCCTCCGGCGGTTTTACCCGTTTTGCTGGCCAGTTGCAGCGCGAGCTGGGGCTTGATGCCATCTTCGCCAACGAACTGGCGGTGGAGGGGGGCCAGCTGAGCGGCAAGGTGAGCGGGCGCATCGTCGACGCCAGCGTCAAGGCCGAGGTGTTGCAGCAGCTGGCTCAGGAGTACGGCATTGCTGCCGCCCAGACCGTGGCCATCGGCGATGGTGCCAACGATCTCAAAATGATGGGGGTCGCGGGCCTTGGCATTGCCATTCACGCCAAGCCGCTGGTGCGGGCGCAGGCGGCGGCCACCCTCAATCATCACGATTTGGAGGGGGTGATCTGCCTGTTGGCGGCGCGGGCCTGTAGCGAGCAACGCTGGGACAAGCGCTGACAGTGTTTCAAGGAGGAAACCAATAAAAATGGAATTGTTGCAGCAGTCTCTGTTTATCCCCTGTGGTGGCCATCAATTGCATGTGCGCCACATCAAACCCCGGGTCGCCGTGCATGGAGAGCCGATCCTGATGGTGCATGGCGCCATCGAGAACGGGCGGATCTTCTATACCGAATCGGGCAAGGGGCTGGCCTGCTTTCTGGCCCGTCACGGCTATCAGGTCTATGTGGCTGATTTGCGGGGGCGGGGGCTCAGCACTCCGGCTATAGCCGAGCAGGCAGAGCACGGTCAGCATGAGCTGATCACCGAGGATCTGCCCGCCCTGCAGCGCTGGATTGCAGAGCGCCATCATGGTTTCAAGGTGCACTGGGTGGCCCACTCCTGGGGTGGTGTCATCATGGCCTCGACCCTGGTGCGCTTCCCCGAGCTGGCGGATCAGGTGGCCAGCCTGCTGTTTTTTGGCACCAAGCGCGGTGTGTCGGTGCACAATCCCGAGCGCTGGCTGAAGGTGGATCTGATCTGGAATCGGCTGGCCCCCTGGCTGGCTCGCCGCCGTGGTTTTCTGGCGGCTCGCAATCTGAAGATCGGTGCTGACGACGAGCCGCTGCGCTATCTGCAGGAGACCATCCCCTGGGTCAAGTGCGGCCCCTGGCAGGATCCTCACGACGGTTTTGCCTATGACGAGGCGGCGGCACGGGTCAACTGGCCACCGCTCTGGATGATCTCGGCCAAAGCGGACAAGGTGCTGGGTCACCCGACCGATGTGCGCCGCTTCAGCGACGAGATGGGTTCGGCAACTCGTCACACCCGATTGGGGCGGGACAACGGCAACCGCCTCGATTATGACCACATCAATATGCTGACCGCCCCGCAGGCGCAGGAGGATCACTTCCCCCAGATCCTCGACTGGCTGCTCAACCCGCACGCGGCATGACAAAAAACAGGGCGCCTCGAGCGCCCTGTTTCATTTTTGTCTGTTTCCGGATCATCAGTTCAGCGGCGGCGTGATGCCAAAGCGGAACAGGGTGGCCTGGGTGGTATCGGTCAGTTCGCCTACCCCCACCACGCTCCAGAGCTCCTCTTCCAGCTTGCGTGCCTTGTGGATGGCGAACTTGGCGATGTAGTCCAGCTCGTTGGCGATGAAGTTGGTGTCGGGCCGTCCGGTACGGGAGATACCGACCAGCACCGAGTAGAACTCCCCCTGTTGCTGCGCCAGCTCGATGAACTGACGCTTCTCTTTGACGTTGGCAAAGCTGCTGGCCAGCCGGCTGCTGAAGATGGGCAGGCCGGCCTTGGTCTGGATGCTGGCGATATAGACCTCGTCCTCTCTCGGTTTGTCCTCCCGCTCGATGGCACGCAACGGGTTCATCAGCAGCTCCTTGAGCAGCTCCCCCTGAAACAGCGGGTAGAGGTTCTCCTGCTCCGGCAGCTCGGCACAGGCTTGCAGCAGCCGCTGCAGACTGCGCAGTTGCAGAGACTTGCCGATGGAGGCCGGTTTGGGCGCGCCTTTCAGCTTGTTGACGTAGACCGGCGAGTTGAACAGGTGGTGGGTGTAGATGTTGCGCAGTGCCCGCGCCAGCCCGCGATAGCGGCGCTGCTCCTGCGCCGCCTTGAGCTTGTTCTGGTTGCTCTCGATCAGCAGGCTGAAGAATTGGCGGCCGGTATGGCGATCCGAATCCCCTTCGATGCAGAGGTGCAGCACGGTGCGGGTCATGTTGAGACTGACCAGCCGGTAGGAGAGGCGCTGCAGATCCATGCTCTTGGAGAGCTCCTGCAAGCGGGGCAGGGCGATGGTCACCACATCGTTCTTCTCGCCGATAAAAGCATCTTCCAGCTCTATTTGCAGGCCGTGTGTCGAGATGTCGCGGGTCCAGCCGATCCAGGATTTGCCGTTGTGATGGATGGCGACCGCCGTCTTGTGGATGTAGCGCGACTCCTTGCGCAGCTGAACATAGTGCAGGGTCTCGATCTCGAACGGGGCAACCCCCTGCTCGTGACCAAAGCGTTGCAGCTCGTTGGCGTTGTTGCTGACCCCTTCCTGATGGAACTCTTCCCGCTGTGACTCCAGCCCGATCTCCTGCAGCAGGCCGCAATAGCCGATCTGTTTGAGCCGCTCGAGCAGCAGGATGTCTTGCAACTGCGGGTTGTCCTGCCCTTGCAGTTGCCCCACATCCGCCTCGACCAGATCGCATGCCTCCAGCGTGAACTTGTAGACACGCCAGCTGGGGCGGCGCGAGCCCACCTGGAAGAAGAGGGCGGTGAGGCCACTCTGGCGCAGCTCCTCGGCGGTGGCGGAGAAGAAGTAGATGTGGCTGCGCACCGTGTGGGTAAAGCAGTAGATGATGGTCTCGGTGGTGGTGCCGGGGGCCGGGCAGAGCCTTTTCATCCGCTCTGCGCTGAAAAGCCCCGCGAGGGCATCGCGGTTTTTCTCATCGCGCCAATACTCCAGCAGGTGCTGGTTGTTTTCCGTACGCAGGGCTATCTCGAGATTAGGGCTGTCGCCTGTGCCGAAGAAGAGCGGCATACCGGTCATCCGTGGCAGGTAGAACTGCTCATACCCCTTGATGATGGCGGCGGAGAGCAGATAGTCGACGCTGACCCGATAGCGGATCTTGTTGGCATCGATAAAGTCGCTGAGGAAGGCATCAAAGGCTGGCTGTTCGCCGGAGCGCACCAGTCGCAGCCAGTATTTCCCCTCTTTGCTCTCTTCGCCAAGGATCTGATAGCCGACCGGCTGGTGCAGCACCGGATTAGGGGTGTCCCGCTCCAGTCCGGTAAAGAAGACCTCCACCTGGGCGCCGGTGTGATAGTTCGGCAGATAGGGAACCGAGACCCGCATGCCACCCAGCGAGAGATCTGAACTCTTGGCGAACAGCTTCTCTCCGTCCTGAAACTTGATCAGCACCGGTGAGCTGAAGTGCATCCGCTCCTGACGGCGGCCGTAGTAGCTGGCAAAGGCAATGGTGTTGACATCATATTGCCGGAAGGGGCTGGCCGGTGGAGACAGCTGACCATCCACGCGGGCGTTGTGGTGCTGTTTTTGCCACTGTTGCAGCGCCTCGTAGACACCGAGGGTATAGATATCGCGGTAGAGATAGCACTGGGACTGGAACAGGGCAATCGCATCGGCGGGCATGAAGTGAGTGATGCCGTCGAACTCATGCACCAGGCACTCATCCTCCAGCTCATCGCGCATGTCGATGACCCTGCGGCAGGGGGAGCACTTGCGCTTGAGCTCCATCTTGATCAGAAAACGGCTGTTGCTGTTTTCCTCCTGAGTCATGCGGTTGAAGATCTCCTCGAAATCTTTCTCCCGCAGCAAGGGGACGAGTTGTTCAATCAGATGTTGCTGGTGTTCTGAATCCATTTGTTCCTGCCACGGAAAGTCACTTTTCCGATTCTGGGTTTGATCTGTCGGTCGCAAACAAGTATATCAAGCAGGAATTCATCCTGTCCCCGAGTTATCAATGGCCAAAAATAAAACTGCTTATGTTTGTTCCGAATGTGGTGCCGACTTCACACGCTGGCAAGGTCAATGCAGCGAGTGCAAGGAGTGGAATACCATCACCGAGGTGCGCCTCGGTTCGGTGAGCCCCGCTGGCAAGAGTGCCCGTTACACCGGTTATGCTGGCGCGGTCGGCAGTCAGGTACAGACACTGGCAGAGATTGCCACCACCGAAATTCCCCGTTTTACCTCAGGTTTCAAGGAGCTGGATCGGGTGCTTGGTGGCGGTGTGGTGCCCGGCTCGGCCATTCTGATCGGCGGCAACCCGGGGGCGGGCAAGTCCACCCTGCTGCTGCAGACCATGTGTGGTCTCGCAGAGCGGATGAAAACCCTCTATGTCACTGGTGAGGAGTCGCTGCAGCAGGTGGCGATGCGGGCCAACCGCCTTGGGCTGCCCACCGACAAGCTGCGGATGCTCTCCGAGACCAGCGTCGAGCAGATCTGTTTGATTGCCCAGCAGGAGCAGCCGCAGATCATGGTGATTGACTCCATTCAGGTGATGCATGTGGCGGATGTGCAATCGTCCCCCGGTTCTGTCTCTCAGGTGCGCGAAGCGGCAGCGCTGCTGACCCGCTATGCCAAACAGAACCATGTGGCCATCTTTATGGTGGGTCATGTGACCAAGGATGGCAGTCTGGCGGGTCCCAAGGTGCTGGAGCACTGCATCGACTGTTCTGTGTTGCTAGATGGCGGCCATGACTCCCGTTTTCGTACCCTGCGCTCTCACAAGAACCGCTTCGGTGCGGTCAACGAGCTGGGGGTCTTTGCCATGACCGAACAGGGAATGCGCGAGGTGAGCAATCCCTCCGCCATCTTCCTCAGTCGGGGGCAGGAGCAGGCGCCCGGTTCCATCGTCATGGTTATCTGGGAGGGTACCCGACCGCTGCTGGTGGAGTTGCAGGCGCTGGTGGACTACTCCCAGCTCTCCAACCCGCGCCGGGTGGCGGTGGGGATGGATCACAACCGGCTCGCCATGTTGCTGGCGGTGCTGCACCGTCACGGCGGGCTGCAGATGGCGGATCAGGATGTCTTCATCAACGTGGTCGGCGGGGTCAAGGTCGAGGAGACCAGTGCGGACTTGGCGCTGCTGCTGGCGATGGTCTCCAGCTTCCGGGACCAAGCGCTGCCCAAGGATCTGGTGGTGTTCGGCGAAGTGGGCCTTTCCGGTGAAATTCGCCCTGTGCCGTCCGGCCAGGAGCGTTTGCAGGAGGCGGCCAAACACGGTTTCCGCCGTGCCATCGTGCCGCATGCCAATGCCCCCAAGCACCCCATCGAAGGGATGGAGGTAGTGCCGGTCAAGAAGCTGTCCGAGGCTCTCGAGGCGCTGTAATCCCTCAGCATTGCAATCGAGACAACCGCACAACGAAAAAAGAGCGCCTCGGCGCTCTTTTTTATGGGCTGGCACCTGCCATTAGGGCTGGCTGTGTTCCAGATGCTCGCTCAGCAGTTGTTCCAGCTCGCGGTGGAGCAGCTCTTCGTCGCCGACGTTAAGCTCGATCATCCGCTTGAGATGGGTGGCACTGTCGATATCGATGTGGTGGCAGTAGAAACCCAGCTTCTTGCTGGCTTCGTGGGTCAGCTCGACCTGCATTTTGATCTCGATATCGCTACCGCTCAGGATAAAGCTGAGCTGGTACTCCTTGTTGTCACGGCTCTCCCAGTCGTCGGGGCGGATCAGCAGGGCCCCCTGCAAGGAGACGTCGACAAGCTGGGTCTGCCACTTCTGTTCCCCCTGGGTGAGTTCTGCCATGGTCAAGTAGAGGATCCGTGCAAAACGGCGGCGCTCAGACATGCTCATCTCCTGTATGCAATAAGTGTGGACGCTAGGGTCATTGCTCTGAGTGTAATCCACCTTGGTTGCCAGTATCTTGAACTTGCTCCGAAAATGGCATTCAGGCTTGCTGGGTACTCAAGGATTCCACCACATGAAGCGCCTTGACCAGGCGATCTTCCTGTTTGAACCGCTCTTCCAGAACCGGACCCAACTCGTTGAGATCATCATCCAGTAGCAGCAATTGGGCCTCGTCGGCATCACTGTATTTGTCGTTGAACTCGAGGGCGAATTCCGTGCTGTTACGAATATGGGGATAGATGCGCTTGGCCAGCTCCAGTGTTTCGCCGCTGGCTTGCTCGAAGGCGGTGACGACGTGGTGGTAGATCTCGAAATGGCCTGCACTGACATAGTCGACCAGCCGGTCGCAAAACTGATGCAGCTCTTCTGTTTTGGGCAGGCTGCGTTGCTTGGTCCGCGCCGGAGTGAGGCCTGCCAGCTGCATGTATCCAACCAGCAACGCTTGCCTTGCATCCAGCCAGTCGTCGATAGCCTTATGCTTGCCTGCCAGCGCCTGCTTGGTCTGTTCCAGTTTCGTCAACATAATCCCTATCCCTCCGTGGGGCAAAGGCTGGCCGATTGTTCGGTATTCCGAGCCGTTTGAGCAGTGACACAAACTATAACTAGGGAAAATCTGGGCAAGCGTCAATAGCCATGGGGGGATAATGTTAAGTGGCGAAGAAATAGTCAGCGGATTGTGTCTGCGTGCTAGCAGGTTTCAGGCCTGCTCACGGTTTTTCGCGTGTGGAATGTGACTATTTCCGCAGATCTTGATGAAAACCCCAGCGTTTGACGCGTTCGGCTCGATAAAGGCTTTGCCTGTGCGTTTTTTTTTGCATAGAGTGACCCAGCGCTAAATGCCCGATCATAAAGGAAATGTTATGAACAAAGCTCAACTTGTCGATGCGATTGCCGCCAAAGCAGATCTGAGCAAAGCTCAGGCCAAAGTGGCTCTGGAAGAGATCATCAATGGTATTACCCAGAGCTTGAAAGAAGGCGATGCTGTGCAACTGGTCGGTTTTGGCACCTTCAAGGTCACCCACCGCGCAGGCCGCACCGGTCGTAACCCGCAAACTGGTAAAGAGATCCAGATTGCTGCTGCCAACGTGCCTTCATTCGTGGCTGGCAAGGCTCTGAAAGACGCCGTCAAGTAAGTCCGAAAGTCTGTTTTGTCCAATGCCAGTCAGCTTGCTGACTGGCATTGTTTTTATGGGATTCTCCCATCCTTCCTATTAGTCCTTCCTGACTTTTCCTTCTGTCGGCCACTTTCGGTTTGCGGCTGAGGCCTTATGCCGTCTGCGGGTTGGATGGCAGCGGCCAGATCCGCTCATAGGCCCAGGTAAAGACCATGATGTAGACGAGGTAGAAGGCGACGAAGCCGAGATCCAGCATCAGGGCGTCCCACACTCCCAAATCGAGCCAGAACATGACGCAGGGGAGGGAGAGCATCATAAAGCTCGCCTCATAGCCAAACGCGTGCAGGAAGCGGTCCAGTGGTCGCTTGTTGGTGCGCCCGCACAGTTTGAGCAACCCCTTGTCGAACAACAGGTTCCAGCCGTAGGTCCAGGCAGTGGCGACGATGGAGAAGAAGATGGCCAGCGAACCGACCTCGGCGACGCCCTGACCGAACAGCTGGCTGATCAGCGGTGCGACCAGTGCCAGCCCGATGCCTTCGTAGAGAACCAGATAACGAAGTCGATCCGGGGTGGTGCGTAGTTGGGTACTACTCATGGGTGATGTGCCTCCTGTGGGAGGCGCATTCTAATCAGGGAGTGGTTAAAAGAGAAGCATCGGCCCGTCATGACGGGCGTTGAGGGGCATGATGATGCGCCCTCTTTGCGATACTTCTCTATTGCCAACTTGGGCGTTAGCCCTGAGTGGTCAAGTCTGCGACTCAGGCGCCGGTTGGCGTGACCCGTGTCAGCATGGCAAAGCCCTCTTCCACTTGTGTGAGCTGTACCTTGACCTCCCCCAACTCGGCGAGCGAGGCAACATGAGTGCCACCACAGGGAATGGTCACCTCCTGGCCTTCCAGCATGCAGTGCCAGTAACGGGAATCGATGATCGCCTCGCCAGCGCGGCTGCGGCGGATCTCGCTCCCGGCTGCGATCCAGTCGGCCAGCTGCTGGTTTACCTTCTCTTCAATCAGCGCCAGATCTGCCAGCAGCGATTCGCTGTTGACCCCTTTCTTGCGCAAGCTCTTGCCTATGCGGTATTGCTCCCGCGAACCGCAAGGCTCGACCCGCGAGCTTTGAATAGCCAGGCGGTCGAAGTCGGGCTGGCCCAGTGCATCGCGCTCGCTTACCTCCTTGCGCCAGTAGGGAGTTAGTACTCGATTGAGCGCCAGCGCGGCCAGATGGCAGCCACTATGGCCCAGACTCAACGCGTGGCGGGCAGCGCTATCCACTTGCAATTCGACCTGGCTGCCAACGGCCAGCGCGTGGTCTCCGGTCAGCGGATGTACCACCACGAAACTCCACCCCTCTGCGCCCCGCTTGACCGGAATGGCTGTATCGACGAACAGCTCGCCATCCGGGCTGATGGCCCCCATCCGGCAAGGGCCAATGGCGGCTTCGCCCCCTTCCCAGCGAGCATGGCCCACGTCCCCCGGCTGATCGGGCCAGAGGTGACTCTGGGGATGAAAGGGGGTGAGGTCGGTGACCAGCAGTGTGGTGTCACCGCGCTGGCAGCAGACCACGCTGACCTGCTCCTGATGATGGCCCAGTACGAAGCTGGCTCGGGTGTGTTCCATGGCAAGGCTCCCGCAACGATAAATGAGAAGAGAAAGCGGCAGCATACGCCAAAGTGCGAAGAGGCTCATTAACCAGTGTTAATGAGCCTCTCTTCTCGGTTTTACGGTTCACTAGATCATGGCGACCAGCAGATAGGCGTTGAGCCCGATCACCAGCGCAACGATAAGGCGGCCGATGGCTTGTGTGACCGGATGGTTGCGATGTTGCCCCATCAGTGCCCGATCGCCGGTCAGCATCAACAGCGGGATCAGGGCCAGCGCGATGCCAAAGCTCAGGATCACCTGACTCAACACCAGAATTTCGGTGGTGTTGAGCCCCATGGCGATCACCACGAAGGCGGGAGCCATGGTGATGGCGCGACGCAGCCAGAGCGGGATGGTAAAGCGGACAAAGCCCTGCATCACCACTTGCCCGGCCAACGTGCCCACCACGGTAGAGCTGATGCCGGAGGCGACCAGCGAGAGGCCAAACAGGGTCGCGGCAGCCTGACCCAGCAGTGGAGTGAGGGTCTGGTAGGCGGACTCCAGCTCCGCTACCTGCTGGTGGCCCGAGCTGTGGAACGCGGCGGCCGCCATCGCCATCATCGCCAGATTGACGAAGCCGGCGATAGTCATGGCAATCGCCACATCGACCCGGGTGGTGTGCAGCCGCTGGCTGACCGAGCCCTGATCCTGAGTGTGTTGGGTCAGTGCCGAGTGCAGATAGATAACGTGGGGCATCACGGTGGCACCGAGCACACCGGCGGCCAGATAGACGGCATCGCTGTTGGGCAGACCGGGGAAGAGGGAGCCCTCCAGCAGGCTGGGCAGATGGGGGCGGGAGAAGATCAGCTCGACGATGTAGGCCGCCGCGACAAACAGCAACAGGCCACCGACCACGAACTCCAGCGGTTTCTGGCCACGGGACTGCAACATCAGGATCCCCCAGGTCACCACGGCGGTGATACAGGCCCCTTCAAGCAAGGTCACGCCAAGCAGCAGCTTGAAGCCGACTGCGGCGCCGATAAATTCGGCGAGATCGGTGGCCATGGCGATGATCTCTGCCTGTACCCAGTAGGCCCAGACCGCCGGTTTTGGCAGTCGGTCGCGGATGTGTTCCGCCAGATTCTTGCCGGTGACGATACCGAGTTTGGCCGAGAGGGTTTGCACCAGCATGGCCATCAGGTTGGCCCATACCACCACCCAGAGCAACTGGTAGCCAAAGGTAGAGCCCGCCTGAATATTGGTGGCGAAGTTGCCCGGGTCGATATAGCCGATGGCGGCGATAAAGGCAGGCCCGAGCAGGGTCAGTTTGAATTTGCGGGCTGGAATCGTAGTCGTCAGTGCGGGTTGCATGGCATCACCCTCCATAAGGATATGGAGAAAGAATAGATCTAAGTGATAATCATTATCAATTGTTGTTTCTGATGATTTCCATCGGGAAAAACATTTAAGGCAGTCAGTTGCAGTGAGGGATGTGATTTCGTACAATACGCCGCCCTAGAAAAGCAGCGACTAAACACCTTTATGTTCCTTGCCTCCGAGGTCTGGCTGCACCTGGGCGGAGGCTGAATTAATCCGTAAGGAGCTAAAATGCGTCATTACGAAATCGTCTTCATGGTTCATCCGGACCAGAGCGAGCAAGTTCCCGGCATGATCGAGCGTTACACCGGCGCCATCACCACCTCCGGTGGTACCATTCATCGCCTGGAAGATTGGGGCCGTCGTCAGCTGGCTTACCCGATCGACAAACTGCACAAAGCCCACTACGTTCTGATGAACGTAGAAGCAGAGCAAGCCGTTATCGATGAGCTGGAAACCAACTTCCGCTTCAACGATGCCGTTATCCGCAACATGATCATGCGCACCAAGCACGCCGTGACTGAAGTTTCTCCGATGGCCAAGGCCAAAGAAGAGCGCTTCACCCGTCGTGACGACGAGCGCCGCGAAGAAGCTACTGAAGCTGCTTCCGAAGAGTAATTCTGGATCACTGACTAGAGGATAAAGGCCATGGCACGTTATTTCCGTCGTCGTAAGTTCTGCCGCTTCACCGCCGAGAACGTTACCGAGATCGACTACAAAGATATCGTTACTCTGAAAAACTACATCACTGAATCTGGCAAGATCGTACCGAGCCGTATCACCGGTACCCGCGCCAAGTATCAGCGTCAGCTGGCACGCGCCATCAAGCGTGCTCGTTACCTGGCTCTGCTGCCGTACACCGATCTGCACAACAAGTAAGAATCGGCCCGGCACTTAAGCCTAACTCAACGAAATTTATAGAGGAAAGGTAATGCAAGTTATCCTGCTCGACAAAATCGCCAAACTGGGCGGTCTGGGTGACCAAGTTTCCGTGAAATCTGGTTATGCCCGTAACTACCTGATCCCGCAAGGCAAAGCTGTTATGGCCACCAAGGCCAACATCGAAGCTTTCGGTGCTCGTCGCGCTGAGCTGGAAGCCAAACTGGCTGCCAACAAAGCTGCTGCTGAAGAGCGTGCTGCCAAGCTGGCCGAACTGGCTACCGTGGTTATCGCTTCCAAGTCTGGCGACGAAGGCAAGCTGTTCGGTTCCATCGGTACCCGTGACGTGGCTGAAGCCATCACTGCTGCCGGCGTAGCCGTTGCCAAGAGCGAAGTCCGTATGGGCAACGTTCTGCGTAACACCGGTGACTACGAAGTTGCTGTTCAGCTGCACGCTGACGTTAAAGCAACCGTACAGATCCAGGTTGTTGCCCTGTAATAGCGATTCGCTTTTGCAGAGAAAACCCGCGCTTTTGCGCGGGTTTTTTATTTTCCGGCCCGGGGGTAGAGTGAAGGTCTGTTCCACTGGAGGAGATCCTTATGGCTTGGGTAGAAGGCCGCGTCATCGAACGCATCGAATGGACACCCACTTTGTTCTCCCTGCGGGTAGCGGCCGAGCTGGCTCCCTACAAGGCAGGCCAATTCACCAAGCTGGCCCTCGAGCAGGGTGATCGCCGCATTCAGCGCGCCTACTCCTTCGTCAATCCCCCCTCTGCGCCATACCACGAGTTCTATCTGGTCGAGATCCCGAGCGGTGAGCTGACTCCCTCGCTCGGCTCGCTGCAAGCAGGCGATACCCTGCTGGTGCAATCCCAGGCGACCGGCTTTCTGACGCTGGATGAGGTGCCCGCCGGGCGCGATCTCTGGCTGCTCTCGACTGGCACTGCCATCGGCCCCTTCCTCTCCATGCTGGCCGATGGTGAGGCGTTCAACCGTTTCGAGCATCTGGTGCTGGTGCATGGGGTACGTAAAGGCGAGGAGCTGAGCTATCAGGATTTGATCGCCAGCTTTGCCGAGCAATATGGCGAGCGCTTTCGCTATGTCCCCTTTGTCAGCCGCGAGCCCTGGCCCGATGCAATGGCAGGGCGGATCCCGGCGGCGATTGCCAATGGTCAGTTGCAGGCTAGAGTGGGGTTGGAGTTCTCACCCGAGCTTAGCCAAGTGCTTATCTGCGGTAATCCGGAGATGGTGAAAGAGACCCAGCAGACCTTGCTGGCGCTGGGGTTGGCCAAGAATCTGAGGCGTGCGCCGGGCAATATCAGTGCGGAGAATTATTGGTAAACAATCAGCACAGGGGCGCCAGGCCCCTGCTGCATCAGGAGAGGGCGTTCAGTTCTTCTTGCCGTTACCCTTGTTTTTATCCTTCTGTTTGTCGTGACCTTGCCCGGGGTTATTGCCGCTGTGGATGCTGCGGTTGTAGTGATCCCGGTACTTGCCATCCATCTTGTCGCAATTGAGTTTGATCCTGCTGTCGCCAATGCCAAGATCCAGGCAGTTGTCCTGCCACCAGTCGTACTCTTTGTCATCCCAGTCGAGATTGATCTTGATGTCATCACCGGAGATCTTGATGCCATCGCTGTTTTTGCTTGGCGGCGCCGCAACCGCGATGCCATGCGCCATCAGCAGGGAGAGCAGCAGGGCGCCACGCTGGATAACGGGGTTGTGTTTGGCTTGGGTCATCGCAAGGGGACTCCTGTCGTTATTGGCTACTCTGCGAGTTGGCAGGGATCTGGTTGGTTTGCGGTGGCTGGTTGCGGTTCTCTTCATCTTCCAGATTGAATTTGACCGCCCTGCAGTCGGCCGGGGCGGTTTCGCCGACCCCCAAGTCGAGGCAGTCGTTCTGGGTCCAGCCGAACTGCTTGTCATCCCAGTCCAGGTTGAATTTAAGCTCATCTACGGAGAATTCGGAGCCACTGCTCTCTTGATATTGCTGGGTCGCTGCGGCGCTGCCGGTAACCAGAAGAAGGGAGAGTAGCAAAGTGGTCTTACTGTTCATGATGGCCTCGGATAATTGCAACGGTGGATGAGTGTACAGACCGGAGCTGAACCCGGGCGGAACTGTTCCCCATCTCACCACATGATCAAGTCAGGGAGGGATTGTATCGCTTTTCTGCTGCCGATTTGTCCGTTTTGGTCGCACTCTGGGCAGCTGGTTGCCAATCTGAAGGAATTCAGTCATTTGCCCTTCTCTGGGCGAGTCTGGCGACTATAATCGGCAGCCAACTTTTCCTGCACAGCACACCCCTTCATCATGACCACACAGGACTCCTCCACATTGCGCTACCCCAAGGGGTGGTTTGCTCTGACGACGGTATACAGTTTCACCGGGTTGGCCATTCTGGCTTCCATTATCTTTTCCCTGTTGCTGTTCCTCTCCATCGATGACAACCCGCTGATGAAGTGGCTGTTCGGCGGCTTGGCCATCATCTTCGAATTGGGCAAGTTTTACGTCTGGTACGAGTACGGCGAACGCAAGGCGCGGCGGGATTTGAGTGGCGCTTTCTGGTCGCTGCTGTTTTACAGCGTGCTGGCGGCCATCTCCATCGGCGGCAGTATTGGTGGCATCAACAGCGCCACCAACACGGTACTGAGCCAGCAGGCGCGCCATGAGCGGGAGCTGGCCCGTTTCGACGAGCAGATCGCCAGCATCGAGCGGCAGATCCAGCTCAACGAGGAGGCGGCCCGCAAATACATCGAGCTGGAGCGTATCTCTAGCGGCGTCTCCTCGTTGCAGCACGCCAACACCAAGCTGCGTTTGCAGCAGGATGAGCTGCGTCAGCAGCGCGATGCCAAGCCGGTCAACGAACAATCCTCCATGTTGGGGCTGATGAGCAGTCTGGCGGACGGGGTGGGGATGAGCATCAGTCAGGTGCAGTTCCTGCTGGTCTGCTTCCTCTCGGTGCTGCTCGACGTGTTCGGCGCCTTCTTCGTCAGCCTGATCGGCGAGGAGAACCGCTTTCGCCGGATGTGGCGCTGGCAGCAGGAGCAAGCTCGCAGAGAGGCGCAGGAGGCGTTGGCGATGGCAGCCCAGCCAGAGCCCATCATGCCCCCCGAGCCCGCCCCCGAAGTGCTGGCGCAGGTGCGCGGTGCGCTGGTGAGCGGTGAGCTCAAGTGTAGCAAGCGCTCGGTGGCACAGGCGCTGTCACTCTCGCTGGAGGAAGTGGATCGGGTGTTCCACCATCTGCTGTCGCAAGGGGTGCTGGGGCAGGGGAGCAATCGCCATTATCATCTGCGTACTGACAGCGATTGAACCCGTTTTATTCGAACCAGACTAGGCCATCATAAGGACGTGTCTTGAGTGAATCGAGGCGACTGGCAAGGTTGCCAACATGGATCTCTAGTTGATCGCCGTCCGGGTCTTTTAGATAGAATGAGTCCCCTTCGCTGCTATTTGTCTTCCACTCTTCGATGCCCGCCTGGCGCAGACGGGCACAGAACTCTGAGAAGTGTTCCGCAGCGATACTTAGGGCGACATGGCTATAGTCTTCGGCGGGCTTAGCGGGGTCACAGGAAAGGCAGAGCCACAGCTCCCCCAGAGTTAAATAGGCTCCGCGAGCCCATCGCACCTGGGGACGAAAACCGAGTAAATCAACGTAAAACGTAAAGCTCTTTTCAAGATCTCCTGTTGCCAAGGTCAAATGATTCAATCCGCTCAGCATTGTTGCTCCCTTTATCCGATATCACACGCGTAACCATTAGTTGGTCAGCACCATCATCAGGCTGAGGAAGGCGGCCAGTCCGCCACCGATGCCGATGATCCAGTAAAACCCCTTGGCCCCCTGTTTGAGCGGGATGCGGAAGTAGAGCAGAAACGCCCACCACCCCAGTGCCAGCAACAGAGGAATAAGAAACATTCGAGCCATGGTGTCCTCGCTGTTATTCTGTTGACCCTTGATCAATCAACAGGATGGATTGTGCAATGACGCAACTACAGATTACCGCATTCGGTGACCCCTCGGTACTCAAGCTCAACCCTTCCCTCGATAAGGTGCCAGCCGATGGCGAAGTGCGGGTGCGCATCTGTTTTGCGGGGGTCAACCCCATCGATGCCAAAACCCGGGCCGGTCTTGGCTGGGCGGCGGCCCAGAACAAGGACAAGCTGCCCTGGACGCCGGGTTATGACATCTCCGGCGTGGTGGAGAAGATAGGCCCCGGTGTGACCTCGCTGATCGAGGGGGATCGGGTGTGCGGCATGGTCGGTTTTCCCCTCGCTGCCGGTGGCTACGGGGAGTCTGTGGTGGCAAGCGAGAGTGAGCTGGTCAAGCTCGACGGGGTGAGCCTGCAGCAGGGGGCGGCGCTGCCGCTGACCGGTCTCACCGCCTGGCAGGGGCTGTTTGAGCACGGCGGCCTCCAGAGCGGTCAGCAGGTATTGATCCTCGCCGGTGCCGGTGGTGTCGGCCATCTGGCGGTGCAGTTTGCCAGCGCCTATGGCGCCGAGGTGGTGGCTACCGCCAGCCCCGACAACCATGGCTTCCTGCATGCTCTGGGGGCGCGCTGGATGGTGGATTACCACGACGCGAACTGGCCAGCACGGGTGGTGACAGAGGCCGGCCAGGTCGATCTGGTGCTGGATCTGGTAGGCGGCGAGAGCGGCAAGGCGGCGTTGGCCTGTGTCAAGCCGGGTGGCTGTCTGGTGACGGTGCCCACCATTACCGCCCAGCAGATCAAGGATGCAGGGGCTGCGGCGGGTATCGAGGTGGTCGGCATGCTGGTTCACCCTGACCAGAAGCAGCTGGGTCAGATGTTGATGCTGCTGCGTCAGGGGGAGGTGAAGGTCACCCTCGCCGGTGAGTTCCCCCTTGCCGAGGGGGCGCTGGCCCATCAGGCCATCGAAGGGGGCCATGTGCGCGGCAAGCTGCTGCTGCGCATGCCCGCCGCCGACGGTTATCCCGGATGAGCGAGATGATGGAGATGGGGCTGGGGTGGCTCTTTTTAAGCGCATTCACCTCAGCCACCCTGCTGCCCGGCAGCTCCGAAGTGCTGCTGGGGGCCATGGCGGCCAAGGGGGAGTGGAGCATGGCGAGCCTGCTGCTGTGGGCGACGCTGGGCAATACCCTCGGCTCCATGACCACTTGGTGGCTCGGCTGGCTCGCCACCTTCAAGAAAAAACCGGAAGATTTTCAAGGCCGTGGGGAACAAAAAGCCTTAGGCTGGCTCAAACAACATGGTCACTGGTGTCTGCTGCTTGCCTGGACGCCGGTGGTCGGTGATGGTCTCTGTCTGTTGGCCGGTTGGCTGCGCCTCTCCTTCTGGCGCTCTCTCATTCTGATCGGGCTCGGCAAATTGTTCCGTTATGCCCTGGTTTTTCTGCTGGCCAGTCACATTTTCTAGCCTGTTTTTGTCACTCACGAGGTTACCGTGAACAAAGTCATACCTTTAACGATACTGCTGGGCTTCACCCTGCCGGTGCTGGCGGCACCGACCCTGATTGCCGAACAGGGCAAGGAGGAGGGCAAGCTCGCCATCCCCTACCAGATGTACAAGCTGGACAACGGCCTGACCGTGATCCTGGCCCCTGACCGCTCTGATCCGCTGGTGCACCTCGATGTGACCTATCACGTCGGTTCATCCCGCGAGACGGTCGGCAAGTCCGGTTTCGCCCACTTCTTTGAGCACATGATGTTCCAGGGCTCGAAACACGTCGGTGATCAGGAGCATATGCGGATCATCAACGAGGCCGGTGGCGACATGAACGGCACCACCAACAAGGATCGCACCAACTACTACGAGACCGTGCCTGCCAACCAGCTGGAAAAAGTGCTCTGGCTGGAGGCAGATCGGATGGGCTTCCTGCTCGATGCGGTGAGCCAGAAGAAGTTCGAGATCCAGCGCGCCACCGTCAAGAACGAGCGGGCCCAGCGGGTCGACAACCAGCCGTACGGGCTGGTGAGCGAGAAGGTGGGGGAGGCGCTCTATCCGCGCACTCACCCCTACTCCTGGCAGCCTATCGGTTACGTGGAAGATCTCGACCGGGTCGATGTGAACGACCTCAAGCAGTTCTTCCTGCGCTGGTATGGCCCCAACAACGCCACCCTGACGCTGGGCGGCGACTTTGACAGCAAGCAGGCTCTCGAGTGGATCGAGAAGTACTTCGGCTCCATCCCGCGCGGCCCGGACGTGGCAGAGCCGACGCCAAAGCCGGTGACCCTGCCCGAGACTCGCTATGTGACGCTGCAGGACAAGGTACACCTGCCGCTGCTCTATATCAGCTACCCCACCGTCTCCCTTGGTGACCCGCAGGAGCCTGCGCTCGACATGTTTGCCGACGTGCTGGGCGGCTCCGCCAGCTCCATGCTCTACCAGTCGCTGGTGAAAACCGGCAAGGCGATCGATGTGGGGGCGTCCCACTACTGCGAAGAGCTGGCCTGTACTCTGACCGTCTACGCCTATCCCAATCCATCGCAGGATGGCAGCCTCAAGACCCTCAAGGGGGAGGTGGACAAGGTGATTGGCGAGTTTGCCCAGCGCGGCCTCAAGCCGGAAGATCTGGAGAAGGCGATCGCCAAGTACCGCGCCTCAGCCATCTGGGGTCTGGATAGCGTATCCGGCAAGGTGAGCCAGCTCGCCATGGGTCAGGTGTTTGCCCAGGATCCCAACTATGTGTTCAAGACTCTCGATGCCATCGGCAAGGTGACACCGGAGCAGGTGAAGGCCGCCTACGACAAGTTCATCGCCAGCAAGCCGGCGGTGGTGCTGAGCGTGGTGCCCAAGGGCAAGACCGAGTGGCAGGTTGCCACCCCGAACTTTACCCCCGCCAAGCGCGAGCTGCCGGATTACAGCAAGCATGACGAAGCGCTGGCCGAACGACCGGTAAAAGACAATTTCGATCGCAGCGTGCAGCCCAAAGCGAGCGAGGCGGTGAGCGTCAAGGTACCCGCCATCTGGCACGGCAAGCTCGACAAGAACATCGAGATCATTGGCACCAAGAGTGACGAGATCCCCGCGGTCTCCATCATGATCGCCCTGCCGGGCGGCATTCGTGCCGAAGATAAGGGGCAACTGGGGCTGGCCAATCTGACCGCCGCCATGATGGGACAGGGCACGGTGCGCCTGACCGAGGCTCAGCTGAGCGACGAGCTGCAAAAGCTGGGCTCAAGCATTGATGTCTCCTGCGCCCAGTACAACAACCTCATCACCGTCAGCTCGCTGGCGGACAAGCTGCCCCAGACGCTGGCGCTGGTGCGCGAGGTGCTGGAGCGTCCGGGCATGCGGGAGGCGGACTTCGAGCGGGTTAAGGCGCAGCTGCTGCAAGGGATGCAACAGGCCCAGCAACAGCCCGAGTGGCTGGCCGGGCAGGCGTTCCGCGAGCTGGTCTACGGCAAGCAAAACCGCCTCGGTCAACCTACCGACGGGGTTGCGGCCGATGTGGCCAAGCTGACCCTGGCGGACGTGAAGCACTTCTATCAGGCCTACTACAACCCCACCAACGCCAAAGTGGTGGTGGTCGGTGATGTGGGCCAGAAGCAGATCGAGGAGCAACTTGGCTTCCTGACCGAGTGGAAGGGGGCCACGCCGACTCTGGGGGATCTCAAGCTCAAGGGTGAGCAGGCCAAGCCGGGCATATATCTGGTCGACAAGCCGGGGGCACCCCAGTCGGTGATCCGCATCGGTCGTCGCGCCATGCCGTTCGATACCACGGGGGATTACTTCACCGCCGGGCTGATGAACTTCAATCTGGGTGGCAACTTCAACAGCCGCATCAACCTCAACCTGCGGGAAGACAAGGGCTACACCTACGGCGCCAGCTCGGGTTTCTCCGCCAACCGCGAGGTGGGCACCTTCGCCACCGGCGCCAATGTGCGGGCCGATGCGACTGTGGATGCCATCCGCCAGTTCCTAAAGGAGATGGACAACTACCGCAAGAGCGGCCCGACCCCGGTCGAGCTGGCCTATATGCGCAGCGCGGTCTCCCAGCAGGATGCCCTCTCTTACGAGACCTTGGGCCAGAAGGCGGGCTTCCTGCTGCAGATGGTGATGTATGACCTGAAACCGGACTATGTGCAGGCCCAGAACAACCTGATCAAAACGGTGTCGCCCGAGGCGCTGAAGGCCAGTGCTGCCCGTTGGCTCAATCCGGCCGACATGGTGATCGTGGTGGTGGGAGACAAGCAAAAGCTTGAAAAACCCCTGAAGGAGCTTCATCTTCCCATCTATCCGCTGCAGTTGCCGTAACTGACGCTTTATAAAAATCAAGAGCCGCCCCGGATGGGGCGGCCTCACATGAGCCGTGAATATGACTACAACAAGCTTGTCGCTCACCGAGTTGCTGAATGCGTTGGGATCACCGGAGCGCCTCACCGCGCTCAAGGGGATCCGGCGCGGGATCGAACGTGAATGCCTGCGCATCACGCCGGATGGCCGACTCGCCCAGAGTGACCATCCCCGGGCGCTGGGCTCGGCCCTGACCCATCCCAATATCACCACCGACTACTCGGAGAGCCTGCTGGAGTTCATCACCCCGGCCACCGACTCCATCGACAGCTTGATGGAACAGCTCGGCGACATCCATCACCATGTGATTCAGCATCTGGGTGACGAGCGGATTTGGCCGCTCTCCATGCCCTGCTTCGTCGGCGGGGAAGAGAGCATCCGACTGGCTCAGTACGGCAGCTCCAACATCGGCAAGATGAAGACCCTCTACCGTCAGGGCTTGAAGAACCGCTACGGCAGCCTGATGCAGGTGATCGCCGGGGTGCACTTCAACTTCTCCATGCCCGACAGCTTCTGGAGCGAGTGGCAGGATCTGGTGTGCGAAGGGTGCTGCAGCCAGCGCTTTATCTCCGACAAGTACATGGGGCTTATTCGCAACGTCTACCGCTTCGGCTGGCTGGTGCCCTATCTGTTTGGCGCCTCCCCGGCCATCTGCGAATCCTTCCTCAAGGGGCGCAAGAGCAACCTGCCGTTCGAGAAGACCGGCAAGGGCACCCTCTATCTGCCTTACGCCACCGCGCTGCGTCTCTCTGATCTCGGTTACACCAACAGCGCCCAGGCTGGGCTCAAGATCAGCCACGACAATCTGCCTGCCTATGTCAGCAGCCTGCGCCGCGCCATCAACACCCACAATCCTGACTTTGCCAAGATCGGGGTCAAGGTGGATGGGGAGTATCGTCAGCTCAACGACAACGTGTTGCAGCTGGAGAACGAGCTCTACGCCCCGATCCGCCCCAAGCGCACCCCGCGCAGCGGCGAGAAGCCCTCGGATGCGCTGGATCAGCGCGGCATCGAATACATCGAGCTGCGTACTGTAGACGTTAACCCCTTCACCCCGCTCGGCATCGATGCCGACCAGATCCGCTTCTTCGATCTGTTCCTGGTCTGGTGCCTGCTGCGCCCCTCTCCGGTGCTGAGTGACGAGGAGATTGCCCGCAACCGCCGCAACCAGAACAAGGTGGTGCTGGAAGGGCGTCGTCCCGGCCTGACGCTGGAAGATGAGCAGGGCAATGCCATTGGCCTCAAAGAGTACGGCCTCAAACTGTTTGACGAGCTGGCTCAGGTGGCCGATCTGCTGGATCGCTGCTGCGGCCGCAACCGCTATCGCGAGACGCTGGCGATGCATCGCGAGAAGCTGCTCAACCCCGAGCTCACCTACTCCGCCCGCATGCTCAGGGAGTTGCTGGAGAGCGGCAAGGACAACGGCTGCTACGGCGACAAGCTGGCGACCCGCTATCGCGAGGAGCTGCTGGCAGGGGAGCTGCAGTACTGGGATGAGGCCTACTTTGCCGGTGAGGCGAAGGATTCGCTGGCCAAACAGCGCGAACGCGAGCGCAGCGACAGCCTGTCGTTCGATGACTTCCTGGCCGACTACTTCGGGACCAGTAAGACCCCGGCCTGAAGGCGGGTTCGTACCAACCAAAGTGCCAACAAAAAGCCGCTCGAGTGAGCGGCTTTTTTATTTCTCTGAACCTGAGCGATATCAGACGTGGTTATACATGGCCTCGATTTCGCTCTGGTACTTGGCCTCGATGATCTTGCGGCGCAGCTTCATGGTGGGGGTCAGTTCACCCAGCTCCATGGAGAAGGCGCTCGGCAGCAGGGTGAACTTCTTCACCTGCTCGAACTTGGCCAGCTCTTTTTGCAGATCGGCGATGCGGGCTTCGAAGAACTCCATTACCCGGGAGTGGCGCAGCAGCTCGGTCTTGCACTGGTACTGCAGGTTGATGGAGCGGGCGTACTCCTCAAGCGACTCGAAGCAGGGGACGATCAGCGCCGAGACGAAGTGGCGTGCATCGGCGACGATGGCGATCTGCTCGATAAAGCGATCCTTGCCGATGGTCCCTTCCACCAGTTGCGGAGCCACGTATTTGCCGTTGGAGGTCTTCATCAGCTCCTTGAGGCGTTCGGTGAAGTAGATATTGCCCTGGCTGTCGAGCTCACCGGCATCGCCGGTACGCAGGAAGCCATCCTCGGTCATCACTTCTGCGGTGGCGTCCGGCTTGTTGTAGTAGCCGCGCATCACGGTGGGGGAGCGCACCAACAGTTCGTTGTTCTCACCCAGCTTCACTTCGATGCCGTTCAGTGCCGTGCCGATGGAGCCCAGCTTGAACTGGCTGTCTTCGTAGCAGCAGACAGTGGCGGTGGTCTCGGTCATGCCGTAGCCGTACTTGAGGTTGAGCCCCATCGCCTGGAAGAAGAGGTTCACATCGTCGGCCAAGCGGGCGCCCGCCACCGGCAGGAAGCGGGTGCGGCCGCCAAAACGGGCGCGCAGCTTGCGAAACACCAGTCGCTCGGCAAGCCAGAGCTGGCCGTAGAGCAGCGGGGAAGCGGACTTGCCTGCCTGACGGGTGGCAACCATCTGCTTGCCGACCTTGGTCGCCCAGCCAAACAGGGCACGACGCAGAGCCGGAGCCTGAGCCACCTTGGCCTGGATCATGGCATAGGCCTTCTCGTAGAGGCGAGGCACGGCGCACATCACGGTCGGCTGCACCTCGCCAATCACATCCATCACCTTCTGCGGATCGCGGATATAGACGTTCTCGGCACCACAGTAGAGCACGTAGTAGCTCCAGGCCCGCTCAAACACGTGGCTGAGCGGCAGCATGCAGAGCGACACATCCTGCTGATTGAGGTCGAGGCGGCTGTTGTGCATCTCGAAACAGGCGGCGATGTTGCTGAAGTCGAGCATGACCCCCTTGGGCTCGCCTGTGGTGCCGGAGGTGTAGATCAGGGTCAGCAGATCATCCATCCGGTACTGGGTTTCCCGTACTCGCAGTTCCTGCTCGCTGGGCTGATGGTTGCCGGAGACCAGAAATGTCTGGAAGTGGCTCGCCTGCTCGCAGCCGCGCAGGTTGACGCTGCCGTCGAGGGCGATGAGCTGGCGGATCTCGCCGCTTTCAATCAGTTGCAGCGCCTGATCGAACTGGGGTTGTTCGCCAACGAACAGTACCTTGATGCCGGCATCTTTGACGATGTAGCGCAGCTGATCGAGCGTACTGGTGGGATAGATAGGGACGCTGACACCGCGGGCGGCAAGGATGCCGAGATCGGCCTGGGTCCACTCCGGCATGTTGCGGGCATAGATGCCGACCATTTCGGTTGGCTGGTGGCCGGCACGGATCAGTGCCTGTGCGCAGTAGTCCATGGCCTGGCCCAGAGTACGCCAGCCGATGGCGCGCCACTGACCATCTTGCTGAACCCGCAGGGCAGCCTTGTTGCCAAGCTGGGCAATACGTTCACGCATCAGTCGAACCAGATGAAGCTTCGGCATCAGTTAAACATCCTTTAATTACAGTTGTACGCCCGCGAGGGCACTAAAAATCGGGCTAGAGTTTAAACTCCAACATTACAGCTTACAAGTGTTCGCCGTTTGTCTTGGATCACAAAGAGCGCAAATAGCTCTCCCTTTGCGCAGACTGGCCGATACTGCTAGGAGGCAGAGAGAGGGTTAACGATATGAATCTGTGGGTGAAAGGGGCGTTGGCCGCGGTCGGGCTGATGGTGGTGGGGGGCGCTGCGTTTTGGTTCTTTGCCGGAACGTCATCACAGGGGCCCGCCAATCCCTGGTATCAGGGGGCCGATGGGTATCAGCAGGCGCAGCAACAGGCGCTGGCGTTGGGCTATCCGCTGCTCTATGTGCTGGAGACCCCCAAGTGCCGCCGTTGCGGCGATCTGGAGAAGAAATTCTGGCAGAGCAAGGAGATGGCTGGCCCGCTTGCCCGGTTGGTGAAAGTGCGGCTCAACCCGGGCAAGGGGGATGGCAGCGAGCAGATCCTGCGCCGCTTTCCCAAAGTCGCCACGCCGCCCGGCATCTATATCCAGCAGCCGGGCCAGCCCCTCAGACCCATCAAGATAGTGGTGGATATCGACCAGATCTGGATGCCGGGGAAAACCTGGCAGCGTGGCTTCTATATGCCGCTCTCCGGTGCCGGATTCGAGGCGGTAGTGCATACCACTCTGGCCTTGCAGGATCCCGCGCTGGACAACGCCCCCCTCGATTGAGGGGGACAAAAGGCATGGGCGCGACGAACAGGCTGGATCAGCCGAAATCGAACAGTCGCGACATCAGCACCGCATCTTCCCTGTCGTTGCCGGTGCCGTAGTAGTCGGCGCGGCGGCAATACTCGGCAAAACCGGCGCTCTCGTAGAGGTTGATTGCGGTCTGGTTACCGGCCCGTACCTCGAGAAACCAGGCCTCTGCCCCGGCTTGCTTGCTGCGCGCCAGATAGGCCTGCAACAGCGCTCGTCCCAACCCCTTGCCCTGAAACGCCGGATGCACGCAGATGTTCATCAGCGAGCTGTCACCGGCCACCAGATCCGAGATATAGAAGCCCGCCGGGCGACCATCGACCAGCATCAAACCGTTGAGATAGCGAGGACCGAAGCAGGAGAGCAGGTTGGCCTGGCTCCAGGGCTCCTTGTGAGCGGCTTGCTCGATGGGGTAGACAAGGTCGAAATCGCTCTCGAGCAGGGGACGAAACTCAGGCATGGGGGCTCCGGATGGCAAGATGTTGGGCACTGGGGTTAACAGAGGTTGCAGAGGCGGCATTTGTAAAATCAGGTAAAAAGAGCAGCATCACAGTGGGTCTTGGCGGCATGATGCAGGGTCACGCCGCGTTGGCCGCAAGGTGTTGGCGCAGTTGTTGCCACAGGGCGCGCTTTTGCGCTGCGCTGGGGGTGAGCGGGCAGATCAGCGCATTTGGCCGCTCGGGGTTGGCCTCCGTCAGCCAGAGCAGGGGGGAGGCGTCCGCCGTTTGCAGGTCGGCAGATGGCAGTTCGCTGAGCAGTGAGACCTCGTCGGGGGTCATGCCGAGCAACTGGCAGATATCCGCCAGCAGCGTGGTGGCAGGCAGCTGAGGCGCCAGCAGCCAGAGTTTGCCGCTGGGTAGCGGAGCGCGGGTGGCCGGTGCCGTGTGGCCCGGGTGTGTGGCGTTTTGCGCAAGCTCGGGAGCGGGTGGTGCGCCCAGCAATGCCGGACGACGCAGTTGCCAGCTTTGAATGCCCATGCGGGCCAACATGCTCTGACGAACGGGATCTTGCATTTGAGGCGACTCACTCTTGATCTGCATTGGGGAAAATTGTGTTGCGCAGGGTACACTCGAACCGCTTTTGCTGCACCCTTTGCAACGTATCATCTGGCGCATGCGGGCATGGTGCTCATCACGACACTGGCTATGCATGGGCGCAGCACGCTGCCGATACGGTATCACGCCGACCTTGCGTTTTTCCCTGCCAGAGGCGGGTATTGTGTGGCAAGAGATACCAGAATAAACATCATAACAAGACAAAACCCAAGGTCGAGCAAATGGATATCGCGCCTTGGGGCTAACATCATCCCAGCTTCGGAACACTCTCTATGTCGTCTTTAGCTCAAGCCCAGAACCCTGCGCGTCTTATTCCCATCCAGGAGCGCTTGCCCCGGCTGCTGGCCGCCCTCGGTGAGGGACTCTACGAACGGCAGGATGCCTTGCGCCTCGGTCTGCTGGCTGCCCTCAGTGGCGAGAGTGTCTTCTTGCTGGGGCCACCCGGTATTGCCAAGAGCCTGATTGCCCGCCGCCTCAAGCTGGCCTTTCACGACGCCCGCCACTTTGAATACCTGATGACCCGTTTCAGTACGCCGGAGGAGGTGTTTGGCCCCCTCTCTATTCAGGCGCTGAAAGAGGATGGCAAATACCTGCGCCTCACCACAGGCTATCTGCCTGAGGCCGAAGTGGTGTTCCTCGACGAGATCTGGAAGGCGGGCCCTGCCATCCTCAACACCCTGCTCACCGCCATCAACGAGCGGCAGTTTCGCAACGGCGACAGCCAGCACCCTATCCCGATGCGATTGCTGGTGACCGCCTCCAACGAGCTGCCGGCACCGGACAGCGGGCTGGAAGCGCTCTACGACCGGATGCTGGTGCGGATCTGGATGGACCGGGTGCAGGAGAAAGCCAACTTTCAATCCATGCTGGCCAGCGATGGTCACGCCCACCAGAATCTGCCGGAATCCCTGCAGATCCGGGGGGATGAGTACGAGCAGTGGCAGAGCCAGATTGAACAGGTGCGCCTGCCAGATGCCTGTTTCGAGCTCATCTATCAGCTGCGCCAGCAGCTCGACAGTCAGCTGGCCCATCGCTGCTATGTGTCGGATCGTCGCTGGAAGAAGGCGGTACGGCTTATCAAGGCGAGTGCCTTCTTCAATGGCCGCGACGAGGTCGCACCGGTAGATCTGCTGCTGTTCAAGGATTGTCTCTGGCATGACGAGGAGTCCCGCACCGCCCTGCTGGAGATGATGACCGAATTCTCCCGTCTCTACGGCTATCAGCAACTGGCGATGACCCGTCAGCTACTCGCCCTTCGGGATCAGTTCAAACAGCTCAAACAGAGCGTGGCCCAGCGCCTGTGCACAAAGGCCCGGCAACGCAAGCAGTGGTTTGGCCGGCGGGCTCGGGGCATCGAGATCCCGCTCGCCAATGCCAGACCCTTTGGCAAGCAGGTGCACTTCCATCTGCTCACCCCGGCGCCGCTGGATGGCGGCGATCCTGAACGGCTCACCCGCACCCTGGTGTTCGATCGCACCTTGCTCTCCCATTGGCATCCGACCGGCGAGGCGCTGGTGGGTTATGAGTTCGGCAACCCGAAAGAGGGGCATTATGAGCTGGTGCTGGACGATGAGTTGCGGCTGCAGGTGCTCGATATCCAGCGCCAGCAGATCCCGTTGGTGCTGATGGAGCGCAACGCCATCCCCGAGGTGGTGCTGGCGCCCTGGTTGCAGTCGCTCGACGAGCAGCTGGTTCAGGTCGGCAAGGTGATGCAGATGCTCAAGCAGCAGCGCAGCCTGTTCGAGCGTCACCAACAACACCTCTTTATCGACTCACGCTGGTTGCAGCAGGTGGAGGACAGCTTCTTCGTGCTGAACCGGGATCTCGAACTGCTGCGCAACGAGCTGACCCAGTGGCGCGAGCGGTTGCCAAGGCTGGACGAGTAAGGAGCGCTCATGCTTGAGATCGGCATGCTGGATCTGGGGCTCCTGATTGGCGAAGGGGAGCTTGCGGGTGAGGTGGCGCTCCTGCTGGCGGCCTCGCCCAAGATTTCCGAATTTATCAAACGCTCCCCGCTACAGGGCAAGCTGCTGAAAAAGCGCCTGCAGAGTTGGGGCGAGCAGCTTGGTGAGGAGATCCGTCACAAGCCGGTGCCAGTGGCGCTGGAGCAGGAGTACCTGCTCTATCAGGCGCATCGGCAACTGCCGATGACCGAGCTGATTGGTCGCCTGCCCGGCCTGCTGGAGTCGCTGGAGCAGTACAGCCCCTTCGCTGGTGAGGCCAGATCCTTGGTGCGTCAGCTGACGGCTCACCCCACCGAGGGGCTGCGCCAGCTCTTTATCGACAAGTGGCGCGCCAGTCTGGTGGGGAGCCTGCTGCAACTGCAGCAGCAGATCGCCGAAGCGGAGCGGGAGAAGCAGCGTCAGGAGATTGAAGATCAGCTGCTGGCGAGCCGCACCCTGGCCGATGCCCTCGATCCCAACCAGATCTCCGCGGGCGGCCTTTGGGATCTGGCGCAGGGGCACTGGCACAAGCGCAGTCTGGTGCTGGTCAAGCAGTATGCCCGCATGTTGCAGCGCGAGCCCTTGCTGGCGGAGATTGCCGGTCTGCTCGGGCGCAGCGAGCGGGATCGGCGGGCGCAGGAGCAACCTGTGCCGCCGGTTCAGGTGCTGGAGCTGGAGCCAGCCCCCAGCGACGATGTGCCGGACGATCTGGTAGGCATCCATCAGGCGAACGATCTGATGCGGTTATTGCCAAGTGAAGCTGTGATGCTGGGGCTGCCGGAGCTGGAGCTGGAGTTCTATCGCCGCTATCTGGAGCGGCGTCTGATCAGCTACCAGTCACGTGGCACCTTGCCGCGTCAGCGCATCATGCTGCGCACCCCGGAGCAGGGGGGCCAGCAGTTGCAGCAACGGGGCCCCTTTATCGTCTGCGTCGATACCTCCGGCTCTATGGGGGGATATCCCGAGGAGTGTGCCAAGGCGCTGTTTCTGGCGCTGCTCAAGGTGGCGATGGATGAGAAGCGCGGCTGCTACCTGATGCTCTTCTCCACCGAGGTGGCGACCCTCGAGATCACCGCGGATACCGGGCTGGACAAGGCGGAGCGCTTCCTCTCCATGAGTTTTCACGGCGGTACCGATCTGGTGCCCTGCCTGGAAAAAGCGCTGGCCAAGCTCGATGATCCCGCCTTTGCCAAGGCGGATGTACTGGTCATCTCCGACTTTATCGCCCAGAGCCTGCCTCATCCCCTGCTCGATCAGATGAACCGCTATCGCCAGCGCCAGACCCGTTTTCACGCCGTCGCCATGTCCCGCCACGCCAAGCAGGCGCTGCTGCGGGTATTTGACAACAGCTGGCTGCTCGATTGTGGCCTGCGCGGTCGGCTGCTGCGGCGCTGGCAGCATATGTGACGATATAGAGGACACCAGTTGGGCATCTGATTGCGATTTTCCCCCTCCCTGATTCGGCCGGAGCTCATCCTGACTCGACGATGATTCGCTACTGTGGGTCCGGTGGACATATCTTTGGGCTTCCTGCGGCGGCGCTTCCCTTTACAACGGTGGTGGCAGAAGGGAACAATAACAATAGTCATGTAGTATCGGATTGCCCATTTTATCCGGAGAGTTTATGCGTCATCTCGCTGTACTGCTTTTGTTGGCAGCGTTCAGGCTTGCGGCTTATCCTTTGGCTCCTGCCCAGCTGGAAGGGGTGCTTGATGAGATGGAGCGAACCTACCAGCTTATAGAGTTACAGAGCGAGCGACTTAACCAGTTATTGCAGGAGGGGGATTCTTATTCACAATCGCAGCTGATGCGGATCAGGCGTCTGACCTGTTGGGCACAATCTGCCGATGACATGCAGAAGTCCAGTGCGGCTGTTACCTATGCCAATGCCCAATTGTTGCTGGCGTACCAGCAGCAGGATGGCGTTGCTATGGCAGACCTGACCATTTGTCGTGGTTGGTTCAATCAGCTACTGGGTGATGTGGCACATGCCCGCAAGGACTACGATGAGGGGCTGCAACGGGCCAGGGTCGCCCACGAGCCAAAGCTGGAAGCTCAGGCTCTCTCTCACCGTGGCGCTATGTTGTCGTTTCACGGCGCGGCAGGCCAAGGGTTGGTCGATCTTACCAGGGCGCACACCATTTATGAACGGCTCGGATTGATATCATGGTCTCAGCACGTCCAGCTGGAGATTGCTGCAGCATTTCGTCGTATGGGCCTTTATACCGATGCATTTGCTGCTTTGGCGCCGCTTCGCCCGTACTTTATCGCCAGCAGTGATCGCTTCGGCATGGCCAGGCTTAGCGATCAACTTGCTCTTATCTACCTGCGGACCGAACGTTATCAGGATGCCTTGGCAGAACTTGAGCTCAGCTCTGCATACTACCGTCAGATCCGGTATCGGATTGAGCATGCCGCTCGTCAGATAATGAAGGCCGAGGCCCTGCTCGGGCTGGGTAACCCCGATGAAGCAAAGAGCTTGTTGGATGCGGCTAGCAAAGTCTTGTTGGCAGATGTGGATCCCGTGCTTTATGGCCGTGTAGAGTTGGTGAGAGCCAAGTGGCAGCTGCAGGCTGGGCAACCGGAACAAGCGCTGCAGTCGCTGGAGCGAGTTGAGCCCATTCTCAAGGCGAAGGGCTATGTACTGTTTCTTACCACGTTGTATGCATTGCGTGCTGAGGCACAGGAGGCGTTGCATAACTATCCTGCGGCGTTGGCTGCCCAGCGGGATAACCTGACGCAAGAACAGCTCCTCGCTCAATTGTTACGGGAGCAAAGCATTGCCTGGGTTCGCGGCGAGTTCGAGCTGGCCCGTCAAGAAGGGGATAATGCACGACTGAGAATCGAGCAGCAGTTGCAGCAGCAGGAGCTGGAGCAGGTCAAGGAGCGTCGTTTCTGGCTGCTGGTGGTGATGGTGCTCTGCGGGGTACTGGCGCTGCTGACGATGGGGTGGCTGCTTGATCGCAACCGTCGGATGCGTCGTCTGGCCTTTACCGATGAGCTGACCGGCATCAACAACCGCCGTCGGGTGCTGCGGCAGGGCAGCGATATGTTGGCGCAGGCTCGCAGGCAGGGCGCGCCATTTTGTCTGCTGGTGTTCGATATCGATCACTTCAAGCGGATCAACGATACCCTGGGACATCATCAAGGAGACAGGGTGCTGCAATGGGTCTCTCGGGCGGCAGATCGTCAGCTGCGGCACCAGGATCAGTTGGGGCGTACCGGCGGAGAGGAGTTCTTGATCCTGCTGCCGGATACCAGCCTTGAAGAAGCGTGCCGGGTGGCTGAGCGGATCCGTCACACGGTCGCCAACCGGGCGCTGCCCGGCATGTCGTACCCGGTAACCATCAGTATCGGATGTGCCTCTCTGCGAGACGATGATCAGGATCTGGCGGCCTTGATCCAGCGTGCTGACAATGCGCTGTATCGTGCGAAAGAGGCGGGGCGCAACCGGGTGGAAACAGATAACTGACGGGCTGGGTATTGTCATTCAGCAGGGTGTCATCGCTATTGGGGGCACACTGATACGGCGATGATGCTCGTCCCCTGCGCTCGTTCTTGCCTGCGATGACAGATTGGCAAGCACGAGCGCAGAAGACCGTCAGAAGGGCGTTATGCCCAGGCGCTGCCGCCATTGAGGTGAAGCACTTCACCATTCATGTTGTTATTGCTCATCAGGAATAGCGCGGCCTGCGCATAATCCTCTCCCTCTCCCAAGCGTTTCAACGGCAGGCTTTGCGCCACTGCGGCCACTTTTTGTGGGTCATTGCCCAGCGCTTTAAGCAGCATGGGAGTGCGCATGGGGCCCGGGTTGATTACGTTGATCCGACGGGGGGTCAGCTCGGTAACCAGACTATGAGCCAGCGTTTCAACCGCGCCAGCTGCAACGGCAGGGAGTGCTTTACCTAGTTGTGGGCGGCGCGTCACCATCCCGGACGTGAGCACGATGGAGCCGCGTTCGGACAGTTTGGGTGCTGCGGCGCGGATCGCATGAACACTTCCCCAGAAGCGGCTGTCCATGTTGATTTTCAAGTCCTCGATGGCTGCGGTGAGAAAGCTGCCTGGTCGCATGACGGCGGCGGTGATGACGAGATGATCCAGCGAATCCAGCTGGCTGAAAAAGTGATTGACGGAGTCGACGTCGAGAATATCCAGTTGATGGCCACTGGCACTTGGCCCCAGTTCAGCCAGTGCAGTGGCAAGCTGCTCACGGCTGGAACCGCCGATAATGACCTTGGCGCCTTGCTCGATCGCCTGTTGGGCGGTGGCCAGGCCAAGACCCGAGGTACCACCGATAATGACGATCTGTTGATTGTGCAGGGTGGAATGTTTCATGTAATGACCTCTTCATTATGTAGATACGATTTACATATTTGTAGCTGGATAGGGAAAGTCCAAGTATGAAAATTTATCAAGAGTGGTTGTTGCTGGCATGGGGAGGGGGCCAACTCCACGTGGTCCGGATGCTGCCATCCGATTCGGAGTGTTTGATTTTCTGTTCAGTTGGAACCTGTGTAACGGCTGGGCGGCCAAATTATCATCTCTTGTCAGGCTGGGTATTTTTCACTCGCGCGGGTATAATGTCGCGCAATTTTGCTTTGACTCAGGCGAGAAGACCCATGTAACGCAACCCTCCTCCCTCTCTCCACCAGGTTGGCAACACGCCAGCTGGCGTGGCTTTCGTTGCGTATACATGTGCCATGAGCGGCATTCCGGATTTATTCCCACGGTGGCCGATGCCACCGCTCAATAGAAGAACGTTGAATTATGTCAGCTGAATTTCTGAGTGAAGTCTCCAAGAGACGCACTTTTGCGATCATTTCGCACCCGGATGCGGGTAAAACCACCATCACCGAGAAAGTCCTGCTGTTTGGACAGGCCATTCAGCGCGCCGGTACCGTCAAGGGCCGTGGCTCGGGCCAGCACGCCAAATCCGACTGGATGGAGATGGAGAAGCAGCGTGGTATCTCCATCACCACCTCGGTGATGCAGTTCCCCTATGCCGACTGCCTGGTCAACCTGCTCGATACTCCGGGTCACGAGGACTTCTCCGAAGATACCTACCGTACCCTGACCGCGGTCGACTGCTGCCTGATGGTCATCGATGCCGCCAAGGGTGTTGAAGACCGGACCCGCAAGCTGATGGAAGTCACCCGTCTGCGTGACACCCCCATCCTCACCTTCATGAACAAGCTGGACCGCGAAGTGCGCGATCCGATGGAAGTGATGGACGAGGTAGAGCGCGAGCTGAAGATCATGTGCGCCCCCATCACCTGGCCTATCGGCTGCGGCAAATCCTTCAAGGGTGTCTACCACCTCTACAAGGACGAGACCTATCTCTATCAGAGCGGTCAGGGCCACACCATCCAGGAGAAGCGGGTGGTCAAGGGGCTGAACAACCCGGATCTGGATGCCGCTGTCGGCGAAGATCTGGCCCGGCAGCTGCGCGACGAGCTGGAGCTGGTGCAGGGCGCCTCTCCCGAGTTCGATCACGATGCCTTTATCGCTGGCGAGATGACCCCGGTCTTTTTCGGTACCGCACTGGGTAACTTCGGTGTTGACCACATGCTGGATGGCCTGACTGACTGGGCGCCGTCTCCCATGCCGCGCAAGGCCGAGAGCCGCGAAGTGGTGGCGACCGAGGAGAAGTTCTCCGGTTTCGTATTCAAGATCCAGGCAAACATGGATCCGAAGCACCGTGACCGTATCGCTTTTATGCGTATCGTGTCAGGTACTTACAGCAAGGGCATGAAGATGCGCCATGTGCGTATCGGCAAGGATGTGAACATCTCCGACGCCGTGACCTTTATGGCCGGTGACCGTGAGCAGGCGGAAGACGCCTTCGCCGGTGACATCATCGGTCTGCACAACCACGGTACCATCCAGATCGGCGACACCTTCACCCAGGGTGAGGATCTCAAGTTCACCGGTATCCCGAACTTTGCACCGGAACTGTTCCGCCGCATCCGTCTGCGCGACCCGCTCAAGCAGAAGCAGCTGCTCAAGGGGCTGGTCCAGCTCTCCGAAGAGGGCGCGGTACAGGTGTTCCGTCCGCTGATCAGCAACGATCTCATCGTTGGTGCGGTCGGTGTGCTGCAGTTTGACGTGGTGGTTTCGCGCCTCAAGAGCGAGTACAACGTCGAGGCCATCTACGAGGCGGTCAACGTCTCCACCGCCCGCTGGGTGGAAGGGACCGACGTCAAGAAGTTCGAAGAGTTCAAGCGCAAGAACGAGGTCAACCTGGCCCTCGATGGTGGTGACAACCTCACCTATATCGCGCCGACCATGGTCAACCTGCGGTTGGCGCAGGAGCGTCACCCCGACGTGGAGTTCCGCCAGACTCGCGAGCACTGATAAGTGCTTGCCTGCTCGGCAGACAAGATAAAAGAGACCCCGCTTCGGCGGGGTCTCTTGTTTTGTGCCGTTTTGCCTGTTTTAAGGAGGGATGCAGGGGGTAATGGTTCAGCATATACCAGTCGCAAGCAGCCCTCACCCTAGCCCTCTCCCAGAGGGAGAGGGAACCATCAGAGGTCTGCCTGAAAGGTCGCGGAAGTGTTTTTGCCCCCTTCTCCCCTTGCGGGAGAAGGGTTGGGGATGAGGGGGCTACCCCAGTGTCAGCACCATGCAGATCTCGCAATCCCCGTGGCCGGTGCAGCCAAGGGGGCCGGGCAGGTGTTCAAAGCCCAGTGATTCGTAGAGGCTGGTGGCCTCGCGCAGTACTTCGGTGGTCTCCAGATAGCAGCGTCGATAGCCAAGGGTGCGCGCCTCGTCCAGCGCCTGCAACACCAGCCGCTTGCCAAGACCCAGTCCGCGCAGGGTGGGCATAAAGTACATCTTCTGCAGCTCGCAGACTCCCTCTTCTCCCGCCAATGGCGCGATACCGCCACCGCCGAGGATGGAACCGTCCGGCCCTTCGATGACCCAGTAGCGACTCTTCTCCCCCTGATAGCTCTGGGAGAGTGTGTCGAGATTGGGATCGGATACCCCATACCCCTTGTCAGCGGTGAGGCCATATTCGGCCGAGACGGCGCGAATTACCAAGGCGATCTGGGCATTGTCCGCCGCCGTGATGGGGCGGATCTGGTAACCCCGCTGGCGACGGGCGCGGGAGAGGGCGCTGCGATAGAGCCGCAGTCCTTGCCACAGCTGCTCCCGCTCGGGCAGGCTCAACTGCGCCAGCATCTCTTCCATCGCCCCGTCCATCTCCCGGTGCAACTCCAGCAGCATCCCCTGACCGTTGACGGTGAGGCGGGCCTCCTTGCTGCGGCCGTCGGAGGGGTGCGGGTGCCAGCTGATGAGCTCCCGCTCGGCGAGGCGGGCCAGCGGACGGCTGGCGTTGGATTTGTCGATGTGCAGCTTTTCTGCCAGCTGCTGATTGGTGGCCGGGGCGTTTTCCAGCTCGATCAGCAGGTGAGCCTCGATGGGGGTGAGGGCCAGATTGCCGCACTGCTGGGAGAGCATGCCGAGTTCGCGAACCAGATCGCGCGACAGGGCGCGCAGGGGACGGGGATCCATATCGTGGTTTCCTTTTTAGTTGTGCATGACAACTAAAATAGCGTAAAAGTTGTAATTCGCAACCTTTTGCTGTGATGACTTGCAGAATATGAGGTGAGCGGCAGCCCCGTTGATTGGGCTGCCGCAGGTGGGGCGGTCGTCAGGCGGCGGCTCTGATAGCCAGCTCCGGGCGGCGGGAGAAGCAGCGGGCCAGCAGCAACATGGTGGCGACGCCTATGGTGCCCAGCACCAGCCAGGGAAGGGCCGGTTGTCCCTGTTGCAGCGAGAAGTCATAGAGGGAGCCGCCGCCCACATAGCCGGTCATGCCCCCCAGCGCCAGTCCGAGGCGGCTGAAGCCCATGTAGCTGCCGCGGGCTGTGGGGTTGGCAAGCCGGGTCATCAGGGTCTCCCGGGCCGGTTCACAGATGATGATCCCCAGATAGAAGCAGGCCAGCAGTACGAAGATGCCGGAGAGGGTGCTGACGAAGGCGACCAGCCCGATCCCCACCGTCATCAGCAGGATACCTGCCATCAGCCGGCTCTCCAGCCGATAGCGCCGCTCGCTGAAACGGGCGATAGGGTAGAGCAGCGCCAGTGACAGCGCCGTTTCCAGGCTGTACATCCAGCCCACTGCAGTGGTTGTGCCGGAGAGCTGCTTGACCAGAATGGGGAAAATCAGCATCACCTGTACCCACAGCATGTAGTAGCCGCTCAGGATCAGTACCAGTCGGCAGAAGGCGCGATCCGCCAGCACCTGTCCCAACCCTTCCCGCATCGGAGTCGGTTTGACCGAGAGGCGGTAGGCGGGCAGCAGGGTCCAGTTGCACAGGGCCGCCAGCGTGAAGAGTCCGGCGCCCAGCAGGCAGACGTAGGTGAAGTCAAAACGCAGCAGCCAGCTGCCGAGCAGCGCACCGGTGACGGCTCCCGCGCTCTCCAGCATCATCAGCAGGGAGATAAAGCGGCCCCGCTCATGGGGACGGGTAAATTTGATCACCAGTGCGGCCCGTGGCGGGTCGAACAGGCAACCGCCCAGTCCGGAGAGGAAGCAGGAGAAAATCAGCATGGCGCCGCTGTCGGCCCAGGCCAGGGTGGCAAAGCCGACAGCGCGCAACAGCATGCCGGTGACGATGAGCGGGCGGGCGCCAAAGCGGTCAGCGAGGGAGCCGCCGAAGATCCCCAGTCCCTGCTGGGTCAGCTGGCGCAGGCCGAGGGCCAGCCCCACCAGACCGGCCGCCCAGCCGAGTTGATCGACGAAGCGCAGGCTGATCATCGGCATCACCACAAAGAAACCCAGGATCACCAGTGTGGTATCCAGCGCCAGAAACCAGCGTCCCCAAAACCTCGCCCTATCGACCATAACGCCCTCTCATTCACAGATATCTTCATTCTGGAGAGGGTTTAGATATAGTGGTAGACGACAACTACCTATATTTCATATCAGGATTATTTATGTCTATGGATCTGGACGATCTGCAACTGCTGCTGGATGTGGCCGAGCTGGGCAGCTTCAGCCAGGCGGCGGCCATTCGTGGCTGGTCACAACCGCTGGTGAGCCAGCGGATTGCCCAGCTGGAGGAGAGCCTCGGAGCGCCGCTGTTTCAGCGTCATCGGCGCGGGGTGACGCCGACCCGTGCCTGCGAGGAGTTTCTCCCTGCCGCCCGCTCGGCGCTGGCCACTCTGAGCGAAGGGCGGCTGGCACTGCAGGGGGCGCCTGCGCTGCCTTGTATCCGTCTCTCCAGCCTGCCATCCCTCACTTCGGTGGTGTTTGGCTCGCTATTGATGGAGCTGGTGGATGAGCCGTTCGAGATCCGCTGCACCACGGATCACTCCGGCGAGATCATGCAGTCGCTGCTGACCGGGGAGGCCGATATCGGCTTTGTGCTCAAGCGTCCGCCGGTTGCGGGCCTGCAGATGGAGCTGCTCTGCTGCTCCCCCATTATCGCTATCGCCTCGCCATTGCATCCGCTGGCCGGTTGTCACGGCCTCACCCTGGAGGATATTGCCGACCAGCGGCTGGCGCCTCAGGTATGGGGGCCGGGGTGTGACGTCTTTATCCAGCAGTTGCGGCGGCTGCGACGGGCGGCCAGCCCCCTGCATGCGGTGCAACCCGCCAGTGCAGCGCGGGATCTGGCGCTGGAACACGGGTTTATCACTCTGATGCCGGAGCTGGCCATCAAGCGGGATCTGGAGGTGGGGCGGTTGGTCAGGCTCGATGTGCGCAATCTGCCGCAGGAGCATTGGGATGTGATGATGGCGTGGCGAGGTGGCAAGCGGCCCAACCCGGCCCGGGAAACCGTGTTGGCCACCGCCCGCACGCTGGCGAAACGGTGGCGCAATGAATAGAGCGATGCGGGACAAGGCCCGCATCGGGTGGATCAGTAGTTGGCCTTGAGGGTCACGCCGCTGAACGCTGCAAACCCTGACAGCTGCACATGCCAGGTGCCCACCTTGGGATTGGTGAACGAGCAGCTTTCGTTATTGCCCCCCTTGTAGGGACGGCAGTCGTAACTGCTGCTGGTGGGGGCGCTGCCAAAGCGGACGTAGAGGTCGGCATCACCGGTACCGCCACTGCTGCTGATCTGCAGCGACCTAGTGCCCGCCGGTACGTTCAGGGTGTAGTTGAGCTTGCCACCCTTGCTGGCGGCGAGGTTGCTCACCGGCACGCCGTTTTGCAGTACGTTGTCGCTCGGTGGCGGCGTGGTGCCGCAGCTGGCATCGACCCCGACGGTCTGGAAGGCCCGTGCCACATCCGCCTGACTGTAACCCAGGTCGGCGGTCGCCCGGCTGACGCCGCAGGCCCCTTGCTGGTAGTTGGTGTTGGCGCCCCAGTAGAGGCGGTTGGCCAGCAAGAAGACTTCAAATGCCTTGCGGGTGTTCCAGCCGCTGCTGGTGGCGAGCAGGTAGAAGGCGCGGTTATAGACCCCAGAGCTGTGGTGTACATCCATCCCCTCCTGATAATCCGCCGCATGGCCGATGGATCTGCCATCCCGGGTCGGATCCTCGAAGTAGCGCAGTGAGCCGTTGCCCTTGAAGATCTGGGCACCGACCAGCCAGTCGTTGCTCCCCTTCATGTAGAACTCGGCCGCTTCCCCCGCCATATCGGAGAAGGCCTCGTTGATGCCACCGGATTGTCCTGAATAGATCAGCCCGGAGTTCTGCTCGGTAAAGCCGTGGCTCACCTCGTGGGCCGCCACATCGAGGCTCACCAGCGGGTGGAAGGTGGTGGCGCCGTCACCGAAGGTCATCTGGCTGCCATCCCAGAAGGCGTTCTCGTAATTCTTGCTGTAGTGAACCCGCATCTTCAGTTTGAAGGTGAGGGGCGCCGTGTTGTACCAGTTGCGGTACATGTCGAACACCACGTTGCCGAAGTAGTGGGCGTCGTTGAGGGGCGAGTAGGCGCCGTTGATCTCCTTGACCCGGTTCTCCGGGCAGGTGAACTGGTGGATGGCGCCGCCAGAGGTGGCGTGGTTGAGGTTGATGGTATCGACGTTGGGGCTGGTCATCCGGCAGTTGTCATCGACGATGAGCGGGCCAAAATCGGTGCCGTAGACGTATTTGCCGGTCTTGATGTTGCCCCCCGGGCCGGTGGCGTCCTTGTGGTTGATCCCCTCCCAGCGTTTGAGCTCCTCACCGCTCTGGGCATCAAGAATGACGAAGGGGCGGCTTGGCTTGTCACCTTCGGCGATGAAGGAGACCTGATAAACCAGCCGGGCCAGCCCGTTCTCATCCTGCATCACGTAGAGTTTGACCTGCTCGTTGTTCCCCTTGCTGCCCGCCTTGGCCTTGCTGGCGGCATCCTGTGGCGAGAGGGTGGCGGCCGGGCTTGCTACATCCTGATCGATCTGGCGCAGCATGCGTCCACTGGCCTGTTGCAGCTGGCCGTTCAGGCTCTTGTCAGCCACCACCACCTGACCCATTACCGGGATGCCGTTCCAGACCTGCTCGTAGCGGATCCGCTGCTGGCCGTTGGGCAGCTTGACCACCCGCACCTGACGAAACTCGCCATCTTCCAGCTGCAAGGTACCACTCGCGGCACTGAGGCCGGTCATGGCCCGGATGCCGTTTGCCGTTACGTTGATCTCTACCTCTTGCGCCGCCAGTGCGGCGCTTCCCCAGCAGGCCAGCGCAACGGCCAGATAAATTTTATTCATCTCTTCTTTCCTTAAATCGATGAGGTTGATAAACCGACCGAAGGTCGGGCGTTTTGAAGCTAGTGCCGGTGGGGGAAAGTGCCCCCTGTCAAAAGTGACAGCGCAGCACAAAGGGGTAGCAGGATCTGCCAAAGTGCCGTTTGGGGGGATTAATCGGCGTCATGTGGAGAGCATTATCCGGTTTCAGACACCCACCCTCCTCTTTTGAGGGAGGAGAGTACGTGCGCTTTCATCCTCTGTGACGCCTGCCGGAGGGGGGCCGTAAAAGTGGCTGGCGCGGCCAGTGGCGATTGGCTACATTGGGTGCTGATTCGCTATTTGATCACTGATTTGAAAGGAGAATCCCATGTTTTCATGGCAGTTGGACGACGAGCTTGCGCTGCTCTTCTTGCAGCCAGATATGGCGAGCGAACTGTTTGCCCTCTGCAATGACAACCGGGAGTACCTCTCCCAGTGGCTACCTTGGCCGCCACTGATCCAGCGCCCCGTTGACAGCGCCCTCTTCATTCGCAGTGCCATCGAGAAGTTCGCCCGCGGCGAGGGGCTAACCACTGCCATCGAGTATCAGGGGGAGGTGGTGGGGGTCATAGGTTACAACAGCATCGATCACGACCTTGGCAAGGTGGTCATTGGTTACTGGCTGGCGGAGCGCTGGCAGGGTAACGGCATCATCACCCGGGCCTGTCAGGCCCTGATCCACCACGCCTTCGAGGAGATGGGGATGGAGAAGGTGGAGATCAGCGCCGCCACCGATAACGAGCCCAGCAGGGCTGTTTGTGAACGGCTCGGGATGCAGCTTGAGGGGGTGACCCGGCGCGCAGAGCGGCTGGGCAACCGGATTGTGGACCATGCCCACTACAGCTTGCTGCGCGATGAGTGGCTAAGACAGAGGGAGTCCTGATGGCGCTGCCACATATCAAGACGGCCCGCACCCACCTGACCATACTGTCGCCGGATCAGGCCCCCATGATGCTCGACTTCTACCGGCGCAACCGCGACCACCTTACCCCGTGGGAGCCGCTGCGCGACGAGCACTTCTACACCCTCTCTTACTGGCATGCCCGGCTGCAGGACAGCTACAGCCAGTTCTTCAACGGCACCGGCGTCAATCTGGTGGCCCTCGATCCGGCTGGCGAGCGGGTGATCGCCACCTGCAACTTCAGCAATATCCTGATGGGGGTCTTCAAGGCGTGTCATCTGGGCTATGCCATCGACCAGCAGCATCAGGGGCAGGGGGTGATGGGAGAGGTGCTGTCAGCCGCCATCGACTACCTGTTTCGGGAGCACGATCTGCATCGCATCATGGCTTGCTATATGCCTGCCAATCAGCGCAGTGGCGCCCTGCTGGAGCGGCTTGGCTTCGAGCGGGAGGGATTCGCGCGGGCGTATCTGATGATCAATGGTCGCTGGGAGGATCACATCCTTACCTCGCTGATTAATCCGGCCTCCTGAACGGCAGATAAAAAAAACGGGCCCGAAGTTGCCTTCGGACCCGTCTTCGAATGAGGTGCAGGCTTAGTTGGCCTTGGCATCGCTCACTGCAGCTTCAACCTTGGTAGCGGCTTCGGTAGCTGCTTTTTCTACGGTTGCAGTCGCTTCGGAGGTGGCCTTCTCTACGGTAGAGGTGGCTTCGCTAGCGGCTTTTTCTACAGTGGCAGCAACTTCGGCGGCCGGAGCAGCAGCAGGAGCGGCAGCTTTTTCTTCTTTCTGACCGCAAGCAGTCAACATCAGACCCAGGATACCGGCTACCAGTACTTTGTTCATGTGCATTCCCTCAAAAAAAGATGGAGAGATGGTCTGTGCAACCATCACAGCGCCCACCGTTGCCCGGTATTGAAACAAGAAGCCGGGAGGCAGCAGGCGGGCGCAATATAGCCCCATTAGTTACCGATGAAAACGGATATCACAATGACATTTTTTCGTGCCGTGGATAAAAAGCTCCACTGCAACGACTGATATCAATACAAGATGCCGTTAAATGGCACTAATTGCACAATTAAACACCGCTTTGCTGCCATCTCTTGGCGGTTTAGCAAGGTCAAGGTTGGTCAAGCGCGGCCGATGACCCGCACCTTAGTCAGACAGCTTCTGACAGGGCAGCCGTTTTCCCTCAAGGTGGCTCTGACGGGCCAGATCCAGCAGCGCCATCACCGCCAGCGCTTCACTTGCTGGCACCGGGTTGCTCCCTTCGCCCTTGATGGCGGCGCAGACACCGCGATAGTAGGCGCCATAATCCCCCGCCTCACCCACCAAGCTCTGCTGCTGCAACTGACCGTCGACAATGCGGGTGAGCTGACCGGGTTCGCTATCCATGCCCCAATCCGCCGCCGGTGGCCGCTTGCCCAGCTTGAGCTGATCTTCCTGCACATCCATACCGAATTTCACGAACGAACCCAGGCTGCCGTGAATGACAAAGCGCGGCATGGTGGCCGAGACCAGACAGCTGCCATGCAGAATAACCCGCAGAGCACCGTAACCCAGCACCACATGGAAGTAGTCGTCCGCCAGTGCGCCGGGGCGCTGCTCGGCCAGATCGGCCTGCAACCAGTCCGGCTGGCCGAACAGCTGCAGCGCCTGATCCAGTACATGGGGGCCGAGATCGAACCAGAGGCCGGAACCCGGGCCACCCGCTTCGCGCCAGCGCTGGCGCACTTCGGGGCGATAGCGATCGAAGTGGGATTCGAACTGGGCGATCTGCCCCAGCGTCCCCTCGGCAATCAAACGGCGCACGGTGAGAAAATCCCCGTCCCAACGACGGTTGTGGAAGATGCTGAGCAGCCGCTGCTGCTTTTCGGCCAGCTCGACCAGCGCTTGCGCCTCGGCCAGATCCAGTGCGAAGGGCTTGTCGATCACCACATGTTTGCCTGCCAGCAGCGCTTGGCGGGCCAGAGGCGCGTGGGTGTCGTTGGGGGTGGCGATCACCACCAGATCAACGGTCTCATCGCTTAGCACCTCCTCCAGTGAACCGACCCGGCTGCCGGGCAGATCGGCCTGCACCTTGGCGGCATGGCGGCTCACCACCCAACTCAGGGACAAGCCCGGCGTGGTGGAGAGGAAGGGGGCGTGGAAGGTCTTGCCTGCAAAGCCATAGCCCACCAGGGCTGCGTTGAGAGTGTGGCTCATCGGGAGTTCTCCGCTGACATCGAGTGAGTGGGGTTGCCATCGCAGGCTCTCTGCCGGATGGCCATTCGTTGTAAAGGCGATACAAACGAGAAGGGGGCCGATGGCCCCCCGAATGTGCCCATCAGAGCACAGGATTTATTGCAAACACAAGCGGCGGCCGCGTCGGGTCATCAGCATCACCAGAGGCGGCAGCAGCAGCCACATATGCAGCGCCAGCTGGCTGAGCGGGTCGTGCATCAGGGCACCGGTCAAGCCAACGAGGGCGCCGGATCCGCTCATCTGGAACAGGCCGAGCAGAGCGGCGGCGGTACCGGCGCAGTGGCCGAACGGTGCCAGCGCCATCCCGGCGGCCGAGCCCAGAATCATGGCAAAGCCGATGCTGGAGAGGAATACCGGCCCCATCATCGCCAGTGGATGCTCGATGTGTATGGCCAAAGTCAGGGTGATGGCCGAAAGCATCAACACCAGCAGCCCGATGCGCAGGGTGCGTCTTGGCCCCACCTTGGCGATAAAGCGCGGCGCCATGAAGCAGGCCAGGATGTTGAGCGCGGCGTTGGCGGTAAACCAGTAGCTAAAGCCGCTCATGTCCAGCCCCAGTTTCACCATCAGCTGCACCGGTGCGGCGGTGACATAAGCGAGGATCACCGCCATCGCCAGCATGCACAGCGCCGCATTGAACAGGAAGCTGGGGGAGCGCAGCACCGGGCTATAGCGGGACCAGCTGATGAGGGCCCCTTCACTGCGGGTCTCCTCCGGGCGGGTCTCCGGCATCCGCCACATCAGCCAACTGCCGACGATGAGCGCATAACCGGCCATAAACCAGAAGTTGGCAGACCAGCCCGCCTTGGCGGTGAGCCAGCCACCGAGCAGGGGGGCCAGCGCAGGAATAAAGCAGATGGCGCCATTGAGATAGGAGATCATCTGGCCGCTCTTTTTCGGGCCGTAGCTGTCACGTACCACCGAGAAGGCGGCAACCGAAGTGGCGCAGGCGCCAAAGCCCTGCAGCACTCGCGCCAGCATCAATTCGCCGAGGCTGGCGGCAACGCCGGCCCCCAGCGCGCTCAGGCCATAGAGCAGCACGCCGCCCAGCGCGATGGGCTTGCGACCGTAGCGATCGGCCAGCGGGCCAACAAGCAGTTGCCCCAGCCCCATGCTGAACAGGAACCAGGTGATGGTGCCCTGCATCAGAGTTACTTCGGCGCCCAGCTGCTCGGCCATCTGCGGAATGGCGGGCAGGTAGATGTCGATAGCCAGCGGACTGAACAGCACCAGTAGTACGAGCAAAAGTATCAATGGCATCTGTCACCTCTTTAGTCAGCCAGGTTAATGAATTGGGGCGCGAGTCTACTGACTCACAGTAATGAATAGAAATGGTATTTAATCACTTTGGTTATTCCATTATGGAAACATGTATTAAAAAGCTGGTTATTCGATGGCGGCAAATCCCCCGTAACCCCATCACAGCGGGTGTAATTGACGCTTTTACTAAACGCTTGCGCCGCATAGAATGCGCAGATTATTTTTGCGGAGGTGCTCGATGAACAAGCTTGTCCTGGCAACAGGTAACCAGAAAAAGGTGAAGGAATTGGCCGCCATGCTGGCCGATATGAAGATCCAGGTGATCCCACAGAGCGAGTTTGCGGTCTCCGATGCCGATGAGACCGGCACCACCTTCGTCGAGAATGCCATCATCAAGGCCCGCCACGCCGCCCGCATTACCGGTCTGCCCGCCGTGGCCGATGACTCCGGTCTGGAAGTCGATCTGCTGCAAGGGCGCCCCGGCGTTTACTCCGCCCGCTTTGCCGGTGTGGGTGCCGGTGACAAGGCCAACATCGAGAAGCTGCTCGGCGAGCTGCAAGGTGCCCCCGAGTACCTGAAGAGCGCCCGCTTCTGGTGTGTGCTGGTCTATATGCGCCACGCCGACGATCCCACCCCCATCATCTGTCAGGCGAGCTGGGAAGGGATGATCATCGACGAGCCGCGCGGTCAACATGGCTTTGGCTATGACCCGGTATTCTTCGTGCCGGATCACGACTGCACCGCCGCCCAGATGCCAGCCGAGCTGAAAAACCAGCTGAGCCATCGCGGTCAGGCGCTGGCCAAGCTCAAAGCGGCGCTGGCTGCGGCGCACTGAGTCACTTCGCCACCTTGTTGGTTACACACGGTCAATCACACATAGTCATCTACAATGGGGGCCTTGAGCCCCCGTTTTATTGGAAGCCCCATGCTGCAACTGCCGCCGCTCTCTCTCTATATTCATGTGCCCTGGTGCGTCCAGAAGTGCCCTTACTGTGACTTCAACTCCCATGCCCAGAAGGGGGAGTTGCCTCACCTCGAATATGTCGCCGCCCTGCTGGAGGATCTGGATCAGGATCTGAAGTGGGCGCAGGGACGGCCGCTCTCCTCGATCTTTATCGGCGGTGGCACTCCCAGCCTGTTGACGGTGGAGGCGATGCAAACCTTGCTGGACGGGGTGCGGGCCCGCATTCCGCTCACCGCGGATTGCGAGATCACCATGGAAGCGAATCCGGGCACGGTGGAGGCGGACAAGTTCGCCGGTTTCCAGCGCGCCGGCATCAACCGTATCTCCATCGGGGTGCAGAGCTTCCAGCAGGAGAAGCTGACCCGCCTCGGCCGCATTCACGGCCCGGAAGAGGCGCGCAAGGCCGCCGCACTGGCCCACACCATCAAGTTGCCTACCTTCAATCTGGATCTGATGCACGGTCTGCCGGATCAGAGTCTGGATGATGCCCTTTATGACCTGCAGCAGGCGATCGACTGCGCCCCGCCGCACCTCTCCTGGTATCAGCTCACCATAGAGCCGAACACAGCGTTTGCCTCCAAGCCGCCCAAACTGCCGGAAGATGACACCCTGTGGGACATCTACGAGCAGGGCCACGCCATGCTCACCGCCAGCGGTTATCGCCAGTACGAGATCTCGGCTTATGCCAAAGAGGGCTACCAGTGCCATCACAACCTCAACTACTGGCGTTTCGGCGACTATCTGGGGATTGGCTGTGGCGCCCACGGCAAGGTGACCGATCTCGCGAACCAACAGATCCTGCGCACCGCCAAGGTGAAGCATCCAAAAGGGTATCTGGACAAGAGTCGCCCCTATCTGGACGAGCAGTGGCAGGTGACGGCAGACGATCTGCCGCTCGAATACTTCATGAACCGCTTCCGCCTGTTTGAACCTGCTCCCAAGGCGGAGTTCGAGGCCTATACCGGCTTGCCGCTGGAGCGGGTAGAGACGGTGCTCGCCATCGCCCAAAGCAAGGAGCTTATCGAGGATCTGGGGGATAGCTGGCAGCTCACTTCTCTCGGCCATCGCTATCTCAACGTATTGCTCGAACTCTTTATGGATGAGTGAGCGGCCTGTTGAGGCTGTGAGTTGGCGTTGCCAAATCGCTTCTTCTGTCAAAACAATCAGGGCGCCATTGGCGCCCTGATTGTTTATGCGCGGTAGAAACCCGTTCAGCAGCAGACGCGGATCATCTGCTGTTGGCCGGGCTCCCACCGCTTGCCAAATTTGGCCTTGCGCTGGTAACTCCCCTTGCCCTTTTTGTTGCGCTCGACCCGGCTGCGAAACAGGGGATCGGAGAGCAGGGCGTGCAGATGGTTATCCTTTATTTCGCCGCGCTGATGGGCATAGCAGCCCCCTTGCGCATTTTCCTCACGGGGGAGGGCGGGTTGGTCGACCCGGATCTTGGCCATGATGGCTCCTCTTCTTTTCTCTTGGTGTGTTGATTCTTGTGTCTGGATGGCGGTTTTCGCTGCGGGCGCCTGTTCAGGCTAGCGCCCGGCAACCGGATGCACTGGCACCGGTTAAAAACGCGGCGATTTTGTCACCAAATCGCCGCAGGAGCAATGCATCGGGCGCGCCGAGTCAGTCACACTGAGCCAGGCACGCTCAGTCAGGCATACCATGTCAGCCGTGAACCGGGTCATGCTGGTCGTGGCTGTGATGCTCGTGATGGGCCGGGGCACCAGATTCCAGCGTCTCGAGGATGGCGCAGTGCTCCGCCGAGCGGGGGCCGCCGCAGCAGATATTGGAGAGCTCGCGCAGATTGTCGCGAAAGCGGGTCAGTTCGATGATCTTCTGCTCCACCTGGGCCAGCTTGGTGTCGGCCACCGCTTTCACCTCCTGACAGGTGACTTTGGCCTTGTTGGTATCGAGGTCGAGCAGCTCGCCAATATCGGCCAGCGAGAATCCGACCGACTTGGCGCGGATAATAAACTCCAGCCGCCGCTTGTCCTGTTCGCTGTAGAGGCGGTAGCCGGATTCGTTGCGGATCCCCGGTGAGATAAGCCCGTTCTTCTCGTAAAAACGCAGGGTATCTGCCTTGACCCCGCACGCCTTGGCCAGTTCACCGATCCGATACATGCTCTCTCTCCCCTTGAATGTATGCCGCCACAAAAACCGGAATCCACTATCACCCCTTTGCCCATGGATTGCCAGCCAAGGGCATAAAAGGGGCAGATAAACATCTCCTGGCGACCCTTTTTCCCATAAAACACTGAAAGTGCAAACGTTTCGAGGAGATCAAGTGGAAAACGTTTAACGCCGCGCCAAATAAGGCTTTGCTGTTTCAAAAAATCCACCACAGGTCACATTTTTTGTGTAGAATACGCGCCCATAACAGAGCGCCGCACCAAGCGGGCATTTCCTAAAACGCTTTTGCCGGATGTTGGGGCGAGAGTGGTTTGCGAAATCCCCCACTTCCATTTATTTGGGGACTCTCTGTGTTGAGCCTCGCCTCCCATGGAACGGTCCCCGTTATGTTGAGGACGATAGTGTGATGGAACAAGCTCGACCCATTCGCCGTGCACTGCTGAGTGTGTCTGACAAAACTGGCATTCTGGAATTTGCCAAGGCACTCAACGAGCGTGGTGTTGCCCTGCTCTCCACGGGCGGTACCGCCAAGCTGCTTGGCGAGGCGGGTCTGCCGGTGACCGAGGTCTCCGACTACACGGGTTTCCCTGAAATGATGGATGGCCGGGTCAAGACCCTGCATCCCAAGGTTCATGGCGGCATCCTCGGCCGTCGGGATCAGGATGACGCCATCATGGCCCAGCACGCTATCTCCCCCATCGACATGGTTGTCGTCAACCTCTACCCCTTTGCTGCCACCGTGGCCAAAGCGGGCTGCACCCTGGCGGATGCGGTCGAGAACATCGACATCGGCGGCCCGACCATGGTGCGTTCTGCCGCCAAAAACCATAAAGATGTCGCTATCGTCGTCAAAGCTGCCGACTATGATCGGGTTATTCGCGAAATGGATGCCAACGGCAACAGCCTGAAACTGGCGACCCGTTTCGATCTGGCCATCGCCGCCTTCGAGCACACCGCCGCCTACGATGGCATGATCGCCAACTACTTCGGCACCATGGTTCCTTCCTACGGTGAAAACAAGGAGGGTGACGAGGAGTCCCGCTTCCCGCGCACCTTCAACAGCCAGTTCATCAAGAAGCAGGACATGCGCTACGGTGAGAACAGCCATCAGGCAGCCGCCTTCTACGCCGAAGAGCATGCCGCGCCGGGTTCTGTCTCCAGCGCTATCCAGCTGCAGGGCAAGGCGCTCTCCTATAACAACATCGCCGATACCGATGCGGCGCTGGAGTGTGTCAAGGAGTTCGACGAGCCGGCCTGCGTCATCGTCAAGCATGCCAACCCCTGCGGTGTGGCCATCGGTAACGACCTGCTGAGTGCCTACGATCGCGCCTACCAGACCGACCCCACCTCTGCCTTCGGCGGCATCATCGCCTTCAACCGTGAGCTGGATGGTGCCACTGCGGCAGCCATAGTGGCCCGCCAGTTTGTCGAAGTGATCATCGCCCCGACCGTCAGCCAGGAGGCCCGCGATGCGGTCGCCGCCAAGCAGAACGTGCGTCTGCTCGAATGCGGGCAGTGGACTGCTCCGGCGCAAGGGTTTGACCTCAAACGTGTCAACGGCGGCCTGCTGGTACAGGAGCGGGATCTCGGCATGGTGATGCTGGGTGACCTGACCGTGGTCAGCAAGCGCCAGCCGACCGAGGCCGAGCTGCAGGATCTGCTGTTCTGCTGGAAAGTGGCCAAGTTCGTCAAATCCAACGCCATCGTCTACGCCAAAGATGGCCAGACCATCGGCGTCGGCGCAGGCCAGATGAGCCGTGTTTATTCGGCCAAAATCGCCGGTATCAAGGCGGCGGACGAAGGGCTGACCGTGGCGGGCTCCGTGATGGCCTCCGATGCATTCTTCCCGTTCCGCGACGGTATCGATGCTGCCGCGCAGGCCGGTATCTCCTGCGTGATCCAGCCGGGTGGCTCGATGCGCGATCAGGAGGTAATCGACGCCGCCGACGAGCACGGTATGTGCATGGTGTTCACCAACATGCGCCATTTCCGTCATTGATGGGTCAGGGGCTGCCGATGGCGGCCCTTTTGTTGTCTCTTTTCAACTGACTATTTCCGCTGACTGACGGCCAGAGAGGCCGTCCAGTGACCACAAATAGAAGCGAGCGATACGATGAAAGTACTGATCATTGGCAACGGTGGCCGCGAACACGCTCTGGCCTGGAAGGCCAAACACTCCCCACTGGTACGTCACGTTTTTGTGGCGCCGGGCAATGCGGGCACCCAGCTTGAGCCGGGTGTCGAGAACGTCGCCATCGAGGCAACCGATATCGAAGGGCTGCTGGCCTTTGCCAAAGAGAAGCAGGTCGGCCTCACCATCGTCGGGCCGGAAGCGCCGCTGGTGAAAGGGGTGGTGGATGCCTTCCGCGCCGCCGGTCAGCCGATCTTTGGCCCGACCGCTGCCGCTGCCCAGCTGGAAGGCTCCAAGGCTTTCACCAAGGATTTCCTGGCCCGTCACGCCATCCCGACCGCCGAGTACCAGAACTTCACCGAAGTGGAGCCTGCGCTCGCCTACTTGCGCGAGAAGGGCGCCCCCATCGTCATCAAGGCCGATGGTCTGGCGGCAGGTAAGGGGGTGATTGTCGCCATGACCTTGCAGGAAGCGGAAGACGCGGTGCGCGACATGCTCTCCGGCAATGCCTTTGGCGAAGCGGGCTCCCGGGTGGTGATTGAGGAGTTTCTGGAGGGGGAAGAGGCGAGCTTCATCGTCATGGTCGATGGCGAGCACGTGCTGCCGATGGCCACCAGTCAGGATCACAAGCGGGTTGGCGACGGTGATACCGGCCTCAACACCGGCGGTATGGGGGCTTACTCCCCGGCGCCTGTAGTGACCGCCGAGGTACATCGACGCGTGATGGAGCAGGTGATCATGCCGACCGTGCGCGGCATGGCGGCCGAGGGCAACGTCTACACCGGTTTCCTCTACGCCGGTCTGATGATCGACGGCGCAGGCAATCCCAAGGTGATCGAGTTCAACTGCCGTTTCGGCGATCCTGAGACCCAGCCCATCATGCTGCGGATGCAGTCCGATCTGGTGGAGCTCTGTCTGGCCGCTTGCGCAGGCAAGCTGGATCAGAAAGAGGCCATCTATGATCCCCGCGCCGCTATCGGCGTGGTGTTGGCGGCGGGAGGCTATCCCGGCGATTACAGCACCAACCACCCCATCAGCGGCTTGCCGGTGGATGAAGTGGCGGGCGAGAAGGTGTTCCATGCCGGTACCCGCTTGGAGGGTGATACCAGCCTGACCGCTGGCGGCCGCGTGTTGTGCGCCACCGCCCTCGGCCACACTGTGGCAGAAGCCCAGCAGCGTGCCTATCAGCTCGCTGGCCGCATCAAGTGGGATGGCGTCTTCTACCGCAAGGATATCGGCTGGCGCGCCATTGCTCGCGAACAGGAGTAACTGATGCAAGCCATTGGCCAGCTGATTCAGACCCCGCTACGGCGGGGTTTTTTGTCCCTGTTTACCGCTTTCAACCATCCTCATGGTGCGCGTCACCTGCGTTCAATCAGTTACCAAGCGCAAACAAGCGCGGCATATTTGTCACTATTTGCCACAAAAAACAGCATTTTTCACAAACGTTTCACCATGAGTCATGGCATCATGCTGGTGATGAATTCTTGTTTGGATTCATAAGTACCCCTAACAATTCGAGCATGTCGTTATATAAGGAAATCCCATGTTGAAAACCGTCCGCCCCCTGCTGCTGCCCCTGATGTTTGGCCTGATGACCCTGCCTGTCGTGGCGGGTGATCTGGAACAGCCGATGAAGAAGATTGGCTTCAACTACAAGCAGGCCGTCAAGGCTGATGATGCAGCCACCATGGAGAAGCACATCAACGAGATGAAGGCCCAGCTGGATGTGGCCAAGCAGAAGAACATGCCGGCCGCCAAGAAAGAGAAATTCCTTGAAGGGATGAACGAGGTACAGACCGAGCTGGACGCCAGCCTGGCCGCACTCAAGGCGGGTGATGAGGCCAAGGCGCGCGAACATCTGGCCAAGGTCAACGACCTGAAGAAGGAGTACCACAAATATGCCAAGCAAAAAGGGTGAGCCCTTTCGCTGGGATCCGCTGGTTCGCCTGACCCACTGGGGCTTGGCGGCGGTCTGCATCGGCAACCTCTGGGTTAACGAAGCGGGGGAGGAGTGGCACGAGTGGCTGGGTTACGGCGCCATTGGGCTGGTCTCCTTGCGTCTGCTCTGGGGGCTCACTTTCGCCCGTGGCTACGCTCGCCTTGGTGCCCTCATCCCAAGTGGTGAGGATTTTCGCCAGCAAGCGCGCGAGATGCGTGAGCGGCAGCCTCCGGCACCGGGTCATCACGGCAGCGGCAAGCTGGCCGTGTGGGCGCTCTGGCTGGTTGTGCTGGCCACTGCTGGCAGCGGCTGGTTTCAAAATACCGAGACGGGATTTGAACTGGGGGCTGACGAGTGGCATGAGTGGTGCGTGGTCGCGCTACAGGGGCTGATAGGTCTGCACCTGCTGGCCATCGTCTTAACCTCCTGGCGTCAGCGTAGCAATCTGGTTACCCGGATGTTGCCCGCCGGGCGGCGATCGTCCATCCAGAGCGGCAGCAACGAGCAAACCTGAGGCTCAGCATTAGGCTCCTTGTCTCTGAGTGAGGCGCCTGATCCGGACCCTGCCCAGACCCGCCCATGGCGGGTCTTTTCTATGACCTCATCGAACTTATCACGGGACATTGCTCTATCCGCAGATGCAAAAAGGCCGCTCATCATGAGCGGCCTTTTCTAATTTGGTGGCCCCTGGGGGACTTGAACCCACGACCAATCGATTATGAGTCGACTGCTCTGACCAACTGAGCTAAGGGGCCAAATTGTGCGTTTAGCGGCGTGGATTATAGGGGAAGAGGAAAGGGCAGTCTATAGGCATATCAACCACTTGGCGACTAATTGTCCAGCTTGATTGAGGGCGCAAAGAGGGTCGCAAGGGTAAATGCCAGACAAAACAAAGCCCCGCATGGCGGGGCTTTGGCAGAGTAGTTTGACACAGGGTCAGGACTATTCGTCCAGGAAGCTGCGCAGCACTTCCGAGCGGCTCGGGTGGCGCAGTTTGCGCAGTGCCTTGGCTTCGATCTGACGAATACGCTCACGGGTAACGTCGAACTGTTTGCCCACTTCCTCGAGGGTGTGGTCAGTGTTCATGTCGATACCGAAACGCATCCGCAGTACCTTGGCTTCGCGGGCGGTCAGGCCAGCCAGCACTTCGCGGGTGGCGTTGCGCAGGCTTTCGCTGGTCGCCGCATCCGCTGGCAGAGCCAGGGTGGTATCTTCGATAAAGTCGCCCAAGTGGGAATCTTCATCATCACCGATGGGCGTCTCCATGGAGATAGGCTCTTTGGCGATCTTCAGTACCTTGCGGATCTTGTCTTCCGGCATGCCCATGCGCATGGCCAGCTCTTCCGGGTTCGGTTCACGACCCATCTCCTGCAGCATCTGACGGGAGATACGGTTGAGCTTGTTGATGGTCTCGATCATGTGTACCGGGATACGGATGGTACGGGCCTGATCCGCGATGGAGCGGGTAATGGCCTGACGGATCCACCAGGTGGCATAGGTCGAGAACTTGTAGCCACGACGGTATTCAAACTTGTCTACCGCCTTCATCAGACCGATGTTGCCTTCCTGGATCAGATCCAGGAACTGCAGACCGCGGTTGGTGTACTTCTTGGCGATAGAGATAACCAGACGCAAGTTGGCCTCAACCATCTCTTTCTTCGCACGGCGGGCTTTGGCCTCACCGATGCTCATACGACGGTTGATATCCTTGATCTGGGCAATCGACAGACCGGTCTCTTCTTCAATCTGCTGCAGCTTGCCAATGGCGCGCTGAATATCCTCGTCCATTTCAACCAGACGGGGAGACCAGGCTTTGCCTGCCTGCTTCTGGTATTCGAACCAGGCAGTTTCACACTCGTTGTTGGTGAAGGCCGCGACGAAGGTTTTCTTCGGCATCTTGGCCTGCTCAACGCAGAGCTTCATGATGATGCGTTCCTGCACGCGGACGCGCTCCATCATTTCACGCATGTTGTTGACCAGGCGATCGAACTGCTTGGGCATCAGGCGGAATTGACGGAATACATCGGCCAGCTGGGCGATGGCGGCTTGGGTATCTTCGTGCGCGCGACCATTCTTCTGAATGGAGAGACGGGTCACTTCATACTGGGCACGCAGTTCGCCGAACTTCTCGCGAGCGACTTCCGGATCCGGACCACCGTCACCGTCGTCGTCAGAGTTGTCGCCATCTTCGTCTTCGTCTTCTTCGTCTTCTTCATCTTCGTCGGCCAGATCGTCTTCGCCGAGTTCGGAACCGATATGCGTGGCGGTAGGCGCCATATCTTCAGTTTCGTTCGGGTCAATAAAGCCAGAGATGATGTCAGAGAGACGCAGCTGCTCGGCTTCGTACTTGTCGTACTGTTCGAGCAGGTAAGTAATTGCTTCAGGGTACTCGGCTACGGAGCTTTGTACCTGGTTGATACCGTCTTCGATCCGCTTGGCGATGTCGATTTCGCCTTCACGGGTCAGCAGTTCGACGGTACCCATTTCCCGCATATACATGCGGACGGGATCGGTCGTGCGACCAATCTCAGATTCAACTGATGCCAGAGCCTGGGCCGCTGCTTCGGCAGCGTCCTCATCGGCGGTACCACCTTCAGCCATGATAAGGTCATCGGCATCCGGAGCGTTTTCAACCACTTGAATGCCCATATCGTTGATCATCTGAATGATGTCTTCGATCTGGTCTGAATCGACAATGTCTTGCGGGAGGTGATCGTTCACCTCGGCATAGGTCAGGTAGCCCTGTTCTTTACCTTTGGCAACGAGGAGTTTAAGCTGAGACTGCGGGGTTTGCTCCATAGAACTCATCCGGTTGGTGTTGCTAGGTTGCGCGTACAGTGCGCTGCTGCGCAAATAGCCAATTCTAATAGAAAACCGCCAGACATGCTATGTCTGGTTGCGGCGTCGGTCATGAGAAACCCCTGCCCGCAGTATTGTCGGGGCCAGGCGGTTATAAAAATTTTGCTTTTCATCCCGTCGATTCGGGCAACGCTATCCATATTGGGACTAATCACTCAAATATCAAGCCCCACTCTCATTTCTTTTCTCAATTTGCACCTCTCTGATCAGCATCATCAGCTCTTGGGTTTCTTCGGAGCTTAGTCCTTCCTGAGCCACTTTGGCCTGCAATTCTTCGATCCGCTGTTTCAGAAACTGGTTGATGAAGCCGACGAAGGTGTCCTGCAATTCTCCCAGAATATCCGGCTCCTGATCGAGTTTGATCTCCTCGAACAGGTCGTGCATGGCCAGCTGAGCAAGGATCTCTCCCTCCTTGGTACCACGCCAGTGTTCCAGCAGGATACCGGTTGTGATACTAGGCTGTGCTAGGATCTGCTGGTGCAGTTGCAGCAGGAACTTGATGCCCTGTACGCGTAGTCCGGCCAATTCCGGCATGGGGGGAAGCTCAGCCGTTACTGCCGGATATTGCACCATCAGTGCCAGCGCACGCCGCAGTGGCGTCAGCTTGGCTGCCTTGGGTTTGTTGACTTCGGTCTTGGGCTGACTGTTGCGGGCAAAGAGCTCGGCGATGCGCTGCTTGTTCTCACCCCAACGCATCATGCTGGAGAGACGAGTGATCAGCCCTTCGCGGGTAAACCCTTCCGGAACGCGACGAATAAGCTCGGCGGCCTTGTTGGCTACTTCGAACTTGCCTGCCTCACCGGAGAGCGCCGCATCCCGGCCGAGACGCTCGAACATGAAGTCGGCGAACGGCTGGGCTTCATCGAGCAGGGCTTCAAAGCCCTCCTTGCCGATCTGGCGTACCAACGAGTCGGGATCCTCACCATCGGGCAGGAACACGAACTTCAGCTCGCGGCCATCCTGCAGATGAGGGAGGGCATTATCCAGCGCGCGCCAGGCGGCTTCACGACCAGCATTGTCGCCGTCGTAACAGCAGACCACCTCGGCGGTGGTGCGAAACAGGGTGTGGATATGGTCGCTGGTCGTTGCAGTACCCAGCGCCGCCACCGCATAGTCGATGTCGTACTGACCGAGTGCCACCACATCCATGTAGCCTTCCACCACCAGGATCCTGCGTGGATCCTTGTGTGCCTGCTTCACCTCGTAGAGACCGAACAGCTCCCGCCCTTTATGGAAGATGGGGGTTTCCGGCGAGTTCAGGTACTTGGGGGTGCCATCACCCAGCACCCTGCCACCGAAACCGATAACCCGGCCACGCTTGTCGCGGATCGGGAACATGATGCGATCGCGGAAACGGTCATAACTGCCCGGGCCATTGTCACGGGTGATCAGCATGCCGCCCGAGATAAGCAACTGCTCGTGATCCCGGCTGGCACCAAAGCGGCGGCGCACCTGATCCCAGTCGCTGGGTGCATAACCGATGTTGAAGCGCTTGACTACTTCGCCGGTCAGGCCACGTCCCTTGAGGTACTCCACCGCGTGGGGGGCACTCTTGAGATTGCTCTCGTAGAAGCGGGCTATCTGGTTCATCAGCTCGAACAGATCCTTGCTGACGGCGGGCTGGCTATTGGCCGAGCCGCCGATGCTCTGCTCGCGAGGCACCTGCATGCCCTGCATGCTGGCGAGCTCTTCGATGGCATCGGGAAATTCGAGACCGTCGTACTCCATGACAAAGCCGATGGCATTGCCGTGGGCGCCACAACCGAAACAGTGGTAGAACTGCTTCTCCTGGCTGACGGTAAAAGAGGGGCTTTTTTCGTTATGAAAAGGGCAGCAAGCCTGGTAGTTCTTACCGGCTTTTTTCAGCCGCACTCGCGAGTCGATCAGCTCGACTATGTCTGTGCGTACGAGCAGATCGTCGATAAAGGATTGGGGGATCCTGCCTGCCATAACCGTCCTGTTTCATTGCGGAGAAAATAAAAAAGCCGCGCATTCCAAGGGAAGCACGGCTTCTTCGACCAAACAAGAGAGTTGCCTGTTACGCCAAGCGGGTTTTCACCTGAGCACTGACGGCGCCGACATCGGCACGCCCCTGAATTTTCGGCTTCAAGACAGCCATGACCTTGCCCATATCAGCCATGACGGCAGCACCACTTTCAGTGATGGCTTGCTCGATCAGGGCGGCAATTTCATCTGCGGTCAGCTGTTGCGGCAGGAATTCCTGCAACACAACGATCTCGGCGGACTCTTTGTCGGCGAGATCCTGGCGACCTGCAGCTTCAAATTGGCTGATGGAATCGCGGCGCTGTTTGACCATTTTGGTCACGACAGCGAGGATATCCTCATCATTCAGCTCGATACGGGTATCGACTTCACGTTGCTTGATTTCTGCCATCAACAAGCGGATCGCTCCCAGACGTGCCTTATCTTTGGCAAGCATGGCGAGCTTTTGCTGATCCTTGAGTTGATCCTTCAGAGACACGGCAATATCTCCCGATTAGTACAGGCGGATACGACGTGCGTTTTCGCGAGACAGCTTCTTGGCGTGACGCTTTACAGCAGACGCTTTGGCGCGCTTACGAATGGTAGTCGGCTTCTCGTAGAACTCACGGCTACGAACTTCGGACAGGATACCGGCTTTTTCGCAAGAACGCTTGAAACGACGCAGAGCAACGTCAAACGGCTCATTTTCACGGACTTTGATTACTGGCATGTGCCTTTCACCTCAGTGATAAATTGTTAGCTGATCTTCAATCGATCAGCATGTCTTAAAATGGTGCGAAATTATACTCTGGACAGGGAATGAAAGTAAACCCGCAGAGATCGCTCTGGTTTAAAAAACCCGCGAAGGTTACCATAGCCGTCTCATTTTAGCAGTGAAATTTTTTAGCAATGCGTGTATTGGGCATAGAGACATCCTGTGACGAAACCGGGATCGCGATCTTCGACGATCAAAAAGGGATCCTTTCCCATCAGTTATACAGCCAGGTCAAGCTGCATGCGGACTACGGTGGCGTCGTCCCCGAACTCGCCAGCCGGGATCATGTTCGCAAGACGATCCCGTTGATCCAGGCCGCATTGCAAGAGGCGGGACTGGGCAAAGATGACATCGATGGCATCGCGTATACCGCGGGGCCGGGTCTGGTTGGCGCCATTCTGGTGGGCGCCACTATTGGTCGTTCGCTAGCGATGGCATGGAACAAGCCGGCTATCGCCGTCCACCATATGGAAGGCCACCTGCTGGCTCCCATGCTGGAAGAGAAAGCCCCCGAGTTCCCCTTCGTGGCGCTGCTGGTCTCCGGTGGTCACTCCATGCTGGTGCGGGTTGATGGCATCGGCAGCTATCAGCTGTTGGGCGAATCCATCGATGATGCCGCTGGCGAAGCGTTCGACAAGACCGCCAAGCTGATGGGGCTGGACTATCCGGGTGGTCCGCTGCTCTCCCGTCTGGCCGAGAAGGGCACTAAGGGGCGCTTCCACTTCCCCCGTCCCATGACTGATCGCCCAGGGCTCGACATGAGCTTCTCCGGCCTCAAGACCTTCACCGCCAACACCATCGCCGCCAATGGTGATGATGAGCAGACCCGTGCCGATATCGCTCGGGCGTTTGAAGATGCGGTGGTCGATACTCTGGCCATCAAGTGCCGTCGTGCTTTGAAAGAGACCGGTCTTAAGCGTCTGGTGGTCGCCGGTGGCGTCAGTGCCAACCGTCACCTGCGCGCCCAGCTGGCAGAGCTGATGGAGAGCCTCAAGGGCGAGGTGTTCTATCCGCGCACTGAATATTGCACCGATAACGGCGCCATGATTGCCTATGCCGGTATGCAGCGCCTGAAAGCGGGCGTGTTCGAACCGCTGGCGGTCAAAGCCGTGCCGCGCTGGCCGCTGGATACCCTGGATCCGGTCTGATCCGACGGTTCCCGCCTTCTGGCGTGGTGCTGAGTACCATGGTGGCCTACTACTCCGGCAATCCAGCAGCGGTGGTTATAGCGCAGCTGGTAGGCTGTTATAGTGTCTGCTGTCGCCGTGGTTGAGCCATCCGGATAAGAGGTCAGCCCTCTTGCTGTCAGACAGCCAAGCCAACCACAGAGTAAAAAGAGATAAAAAAATCCCCGCCAACTGGCGGGGATTTTTGTTTGGTAATCGGCAGGCGATGAATTACAGCAGGATGCCGCCGAAGAAGAAGCCCAGTGCCACGGCGATGGCGATGGTGGCGGTGCCCGGTACGAAGAAGGGGTGGTTGAAGACCGCCTTACCGATACGGGTGGAGCCGGTGTCGTCCATCTCTACCGCGGCCAGCAGGGTCGGGTAGGTCGGCAGTACGAACAGGGCGCTCACGGCTGCGAAGGAGGCAATCGCAGTCAGCGGGCTGACACCCAGTGCCAGTGCGGCAGGCATCAACGCTTTGGTGGTGGCGCCTTGTGAATAGAGCAGCATGGCAGCGAAGAACAGCACCACGGCCAGCAGCCAGGAGTACTGGTTCAGCAGGTCGCCAGCGATCAGCTGGATGGTGTCCATGTTGCCTTTCACGAAGACGTTACCCAGCCAGGCCACACCCAGTACGCAGATACAGGCGGACATACCGGACTTGAAGGTCGGCATGTTGGTCACTTGGGTGGCGTCCAGTTTGCACACCAGGGTCATGATGGTGGCCGCGGCCAGCATGATGCCCATGATGGCACCGTCACGGGGGATCGGCGGGTTGGTGATCAGGCCCACTTTACCGGAGATGGCAGTGGCATAAGCCATGACAGCAACGATGGCGGCGATGAAGATCCAGACAGACAGTTTGGCGTACGGTTTGATCTCGAGCTTGGTAGTACCACGCAGTTTGATCAGGCCCTTGGCTTTACGCTCCAGATAGACTTCGTCCTGATCCAGCGGTTTGCCCATCATGTTGGCAATGAAGGCGCCCAGGATACAGGCCAAGAAGGTAGAGGGGATGCAGATGGCCAGCAGGGTCAGATAATCAACACCAAACGGCTCGAGCATGCCGGAGAAGGCAACCACTGCGGCAGAGATCGGGGAGGCTGTGATGGCGATCTGGGAGGCGACAACCGCGATGGAGAGCGGACGGGATGGGCGGATCCCTTGCTCTTTTGCCACTTCAGCGATCACCGGCAGGGTGGAGAAGGCGGTATGACCGGTACCGGCCAGCATGGTCATCAGGTAGGTGACCACCGGGGCGGCGAAGGTGATGTATTTGGGGTTCTTGCGCAGCGCTTTTTCAGCCAAAGAAACCAGATAGTCCATCCCGCCTGCCAGTTGCATACAGGCGATGGCGCAGATGACGGACGCGATGATCATGATCACATCCCAAGGGATGTAGCTGACCAGTTGATCGCTCGGGATGGGCATGCCCAGACCCCACGTCAATACCAGTACCCCCAGACCACCGGCAAAGCCGATGCCGATGCTGCCTATCCGGGCCCCCAGATAGATAGCGGCGAGCACGACAAGTAACTCGATTCCAATCATAGCGATAACTCCATTTTTTAGTTTTTGGTTTTTATTTGGCAAAAAGCCAATTCCCGATCGGGCTGGGGATAAAGACCAATCGGGAACTGACTTTATGGGCCGGGAAGATCCCGGCCCACACTCGCTTATACGGCAGCTTCGCGGGTGAAACGCTTGGCTTTGTATTGCGGGTTCATCAGGTTCTCGATGGAGAGAATTTCGTCCAGCTGCTCGGCGCTCAGCAGGCCGCGCTCAAGAACGACTTCGCGGACGTTCTTGCCGGTCTGGGCACAGATCTTGCCGACGATATCCCCTTCGTGGTGGCCGATGAAGGGGTTCAGGTAGGTCACGATACCGATGGAGTTCAGCACGTGATTCATGCAGATTTCCGGGTTGGCGGTGATACCTTCCACGCACTTCTCGCGCAGGGAAATACAGGCTTTTTCCATCAGGCTCAGGGATTCGAACATCGCCTGACCAATCACCGGCTCCATGACGTTCAGCTGCAGCTGACCGGCTTCGGCGGCGAAGGTGATGGTGATGTCGTTACCGAATACCTTGAAGCAGGATTGGTTGACCACTTCCGGGATAACCGGGTTGACCTTGGCCGGCATGATGGAGGAACCCGCCTGCATTTCCGGCAGGTTGATCTCTTTCAGTGCAGTGCGCGGGCCGGAGGAGAGCAGACGCAGGTCGTTACAGATCTTGGACAGCTTCATGGCCAGACGCTTGATGGCGCCGTGCAGCATGACGTAGGCGCCACAGTCTGAAGTGGCTTCGATCAGGTCTTCTGCCGGCACATAGGCACGACCGGTGATCTCGGCCAGACGCTTGATAGCCAGTGCAGAGTACTCGGGCGGAGTGTTCAGACCGGTACCGATGGCGGTCGCGCCCAGGTTCACTTCCAGCAGCAGCTCCTGGCAGCGCTTGATGGACTTGATCTCTTCACGCAGGGTCACGGCGAACGCGTGGAACTCCTGACCCAGAGTCATCGGAACCGCATCTTGCAGCTGGGTACGACCCATCTTCAGGATGTTTTTGAACTCTTTCGCTTTGGCATCGAATGCCGCGATCAGGTGCTCCAGCGCGTGCAGAGTCACGTCAGTGCTGTTGACCACAGCAACGCGGAAACCGGTCGGGTATGCATCGTTGGTGGACTGGCACTTGTTGACGTGGTCGTTCGGGTTGATGACGTCGTAACGGCCTTTCTCCAGACCCATGATTTCCAGGGCGATGTTGGCCAGTACTTCGTTGGTGTTCATGTTGACGGAGGTACCGGCACCACCTTGGTAAACGTCGACCGGGAACTGGTCGAAGCATTTGCCGGTGTTCAGCATCAGGTCGCAGGCTTCTACGATCTTGTCAGCAATTTCAGGACGGATGGTACCCAGTTCACCGTTTGCCAGCGCAGCGGCCTTCTTGGTCAGCACCATACCGCGGACGAATTCCGGAACGTCAGAAATCTTCTGAGAGCTGATCTTGAAGTTCTCGACAGCGCGCAGGGTGTGCACACCGTAGTAGAGATCATTGGAAACTTCTTTGGTGCCCAGCAGGTCTTCTTCAATGCGGACGTTCTTGATGTCGCTCATTGTAATGCCTCAGAAATCAGATAAATGGAAAAATCCTCACCGAGTGGTCGCGAGTTCCTTGCGCACAGCTCATCCTGAAGCACCACACATCGAGTGGGGCGGTTGGGAGAATGACCTCCCGAAAAACTAATCAATATACTACTCCAATTGAGGTATCGGTTATTAGAGGTGGATCACTAAATTTGCGACATTTTCAAATTACTTTGAGGAAAGTACACATATGTTATGAAGTTTTTATCATGATGATTTTTATAAGTTTTTGTGACTTTTTGCTGATTTTTTAGATTGCTGATGACGTAGGGGTCAGTTGGCCAACTTGAAAAGAGGGGGGCTGCCCCCATTTATTCAGAGCAGAAAGTGGTGATGACGGGGCGGCAAAATCGCCTCTGACCATCGTTGGATGGGCGCCACTTTTTCTCAATTTACCGGTGCTGGAGTGGATATGGGCAAGTTGTTTTTGTTGTTGGTGGGTCTGGTTGTGCTGGAGCTCACCGTGATGATCGAGGTCGGCTCGGTAATCGGGGCGCTGCCGACTGTCGGCTTGCTCATCCTGACTGCGGTATTGGGCTCCTCGCTGGTGCGCAGTGAAGGGATCAAAACCCTGTTCAGCGCCCAGCAAAAGATGCAGATGGGCGAGATGCCGGGCCGCGAGGTGATGGGGGGCATGATGCTGGCGTTGGCCGGTCTGCTGCTGATTATCCCGGGTTTTGTCACCGACTTCTTCGGGGTCCTGCTGCTGCAGCCCTGGCTGCGTAACAAACTGGCTGACAAGCTGATCGGCAGCAGCCAGTTCCGGATGCAGATGGGTGGCTTCCAGCGTACTCAATCGCCGTTTGGCAACGCACCGTCCGATGATCATCTGGGGAACACCAAGCAGGGCGGCACCACCATCGAAGGCGAATTTGAGCGTAAAGAGTAATCGACGAGACGAAAAACCGAGGCGAGTGACTGAATCAGGGTTTGCCCTGATGGCACAAGGCCTCGAAGCGGTGTCGGGCATACCACCATGCGAGGGTGCCCGCCGCCAGATTGGCCAGCAGTATCCCCAGATATATCCCTTGTTCTCCTCCCAGCCTTGCTCCCAGCCAGGCTCCTGGCAACAGAAAACCAAACAGCCGCAATCCGTTGAACAAAAACGAGATACTGGATGCTCGCACGCCATTGAGTGCCGAGGCCAGCAGCATCACCATGCCCTGAAAGCCGTAACCGATCGGCACTAGATGCAGATAGAGAATGATGAGGCGAATGACCTGCGGATGATCGCTGAACAGATTGGCGATGAGTGGCGCCAGTAGCCAGGTCAGGCCATAGATAGCGAGCTGGAACAGCAACGCAAACCCCATGCAGCTCTGCAGTGCAGCCTTGGCGCGGGCCGGATTGCCAGCGCCGCAGTTTTGCGAGATGAAAGGGGCCAGCACGGAGGCAAGGGCCATCATCACAATCAGCAGCAGCGCCTCGACCCGCGACGCGGCACCGTAAGCCGCCACCACCTCGGTACCCAGTCCTGCAAAGATCGTCATCAGCACCGCATTGGCCAGGGGGTTGAGCATATTGGTAAAAGAGGCGGGGACGGCGACATGGAGCAGCGCCTGCCAGTGGGACAGCAACCGGGCCCGCGGCGAGAGGTGCCACAGCAGCAAGCCCTCCCGATGACGCAGGATATAGAGGCTGACCAGCATCGCCATCAACCAGGAGATAGAGGTGGCGATGGCGGCCCCGCGGATCCCCCACTCGGGAAAGGGGCCGATGCCGAAGATCAACAGAGGATCCAGTACCCCGTTGACCAACCCGGCTACGGCCATCACCAGACTGGGGGTTTTGGTATCGCCGGTCGCCCGGATGGCGGCATTGCCCACCATGGGCAGCACCAGCATGGGGACGGTGAGATACCAGATCAGCATGTAGTCATGGATGAGGGAGATAAGCTCGGCACTGGCGCCCAACAGGGTAAACAGAGGCTTGATGGTGAGAGCGCCCCCCGCGGAGAGCAGGGCCACCATGATCACCGCCAGAAACAGGCTGTCGGTGGCGAGATGGGCCGCCTCATCGTGTTTGCCCTGCCCCAGGGTATGACCGATCACCGCTGACAATCCGGCGCCCAATCCCATCGCCAGCGAGGTAACCACAAAAGTGACGGGAAAGGTAAAACTGATGGCGGCCAGAGCTTCGGTTCCCAGCATACCGATAAAAAAGGTATCGACCAGATTGAAGGCCAGAATGGCGATGATGCCGAAGATCATGGGGCCCGTCATCTGGCGCAGTACGACCGGAATAGGGGCTGTCAGCATGGGGTTGGTGCGGGTCAAAGGCTCGTCTCTACAGCTGGCTTTGAAGGTTCTTGCATGGAAACTGGGCGGCTTGAACCGACCTTGCACCAGAGTGCGGACATGGCTGAACCATCGAAGATGTTTATAGTACGTGAAAAAATTTTTTTTGTATTTGCCCTTGAAGGGTTAGCAACTCTGCCCCACATCAGGGACATATCCGATTTGGCCTGGAACGGCCATTCCTCAAAGCAACAATGAGACTCATTTTGGGAGAGTTATCGATGAAAATTCGTCCACTGCACGACCGCGTCATCATCAAGCGCATCGAAGCTGAAGCCAAATCTGCCGGCGGTATCGTCTTGACTGGTACTGCGGCCCAGAAGTCCACCCGTGGTGAAGTGCTTGCCGTGGGGACTGGTCGCATCCTGGATAATGGCGAAGTCAAAGCGCTGGCCGTGAAGGTTGGTGACAAAGTTATCTTCAACGAAGGCTACGGTGTGAAGACCGAGAAGCTGGATGGTCAGGACGTCCTGATCCTCTCCGAAACCGACATCCTGGCGATTGTCGAAGAGTAATCCATCCTCCTTTTCCCCGAATTGATTTAAGGATTGAAGAAAAATGGCAGCTAAAGACGTTAAGTTTGGTAACGAAGCCCGCATCAAGATGCTGGAAGGCGTAAACATCCTGGCTGATGCCGTCAAGGTGACTCTGGGCCCGAAAGGCCGCAACGTGGTGCTGGACAAGTCCTTCGGCGCCCCGACCATCACTAAAGATGGTGTTTCTGTTGCGCGCGAAATCGAGCTGGAAGACAAGTTCCAGAACATGGGCGCCCAGATGGTCAAGGAAGTGGCTTCCAAGGCGAACGATGCCGCCGGTGACGGTACCACTACTGCAACCGTTCTGGCTCAGGCAATCGTCAACGAAGGTCTGAAAGCCGTTGCCGCCGGTATGAACCCGATGGATCTGAAGCGCGGTATAGACAAGGCCGTTGTGGCTGCTGTTGCCGAGCTGCAAGCGCTGTCCCAGCCGTGCGCTGACAGCAATGCCATCGCTCAGGTGGGCACCATCTCCGCCAACTCCGACGAGAAAGTGGGCAAGCTGATTGCTGAAGCCATGGACAAAGTGGGTCGCGATGGCGTCATCACCGTTGAAGATGGTCAGGGTCTGGAAGATGAGCTGGCAGTTGTTGAAGGTATGCAGTTCGACCGCGGCTACCTGTCCCCCTACTTCATCAACAAGCAAGAGACCGGTTCCGTTGAACTGGACGACCCGTTCATCCTGCTGGTTGACAAGAAAGTCTCCAACATCCGCGAAATGCTGCCGGTGCTGGAAGGCGTTGCCAAAGCTGGCAAGCCGCTGCTGATTGTTGCTGAAGACGTAGAAGGCGAAGCCCTGGCGACTCTGGTGGTCAACACCATGCGCGGTATCGTGAAAGTGGCTGCCGTCAAGGCGCCTGGCTTCGGTGACCGTCGCAAGGCCATGCTGCAGGATATCGCCGTACTGACTGGCGGTACCGTCATCTCTGAAGAAGTTGGCATGGAGCTGGAAAAAGCGACGCTGGAAGATCTGGGTCGTGCCAAGCGCATCGTCATCACCAAAGAGAACACCACCATCATCGATGGCGTGGGTGATGCCGGTGTGATCGAAGGCCGTGTTGCCCAGATCCGTCAACAGATCGAAGAGACCTCTTCCGACTACGATCGTGAGAAGCTGCAAGAGCGCGTAGCCAAGCTGGCTGGCGGTGTTGCCGTGATCAAGGTTGGCGCAGCCACCGAAGTCGAGATGAAAGAGAAGAAAGCCCGCGTTGAAGATGCCCTGCACGCTACCCGCGCCGCGGTTGAAGAAGGTGTGGTTGCCGGTGGTGGTGTTGCGTTGGTTCGCGTTGCAGCCAAACTGGCTGGTCTGCGTGGTGACAACGAAGACCAGAACGTCGGTATCAAGGTTGCCCTGCGCGCCATGGAAGCCCCGCTGCGTCAAATCGTCATCAACGCCGGTGAGGAAGCCTCCGTCATTGCCAACGCAGTGAAGAACGGCGAAGGCAACTTCGGTTACAACGCTTACAGCGAACAGTATGGCGACATGCTGGCCATGGGCATCCTGGATCCGACCAAGGTAACCCGTTCCGCCCTGCAGTTTGCCTCTTCCATCGCCGGTCTGATGATAACCACCGAGTGCATGGTCACCGAACTGCCGAAGAAAGATACCCCTGCCATGCCTGACATGGGCGGCATGGGTGGCATGGGCATGATGTAATCATCCCCCCTTGCTCTGTTTGACAAACGGCTCGCTCAAGGCGAGCCGTTTTTTTATATCTGGCTAAACTGAGTCTGTTGAGACAGCAAATATGGGGGCGATATGAAAATGTTTGGTTGGCTGACACTACTGTGTTCATTGGTCATCATGCCGGTGATGGCTGCTGAGGCGCTGACTGGGCCGGTGATCCTGAAAGTCGGTGGCAACATCAGGTCGGCAGACGAAGTTGATGGCAAGGTGTTGTTTGATCTGGCAAAACTACAGGCTCTGCCGCAACATGAGATAGTGACAGGCAACCCGTGGGTGGATAAGCCGCACACCTACAGAGGCCCAAAACTGGCCGATGTATTGGCTGCAGTCGGTGCGGATGGCAAGACCATTACGTTGACAGCACTGAACAGTTTCCAGATCCGCATTGAATGGGACAAGGTTGCCAAATACGAGCCCATTCTTGCATGGGAAGACAATGGGGCTGTCATGCGGGTGCGTGACAAGGGGCCGGTCTGGTTTATGCTGCCTCTTGATCAATATCCGGAATTGAAGCGATCCGAATATACCGACATGATGATTTGGCAGTTGGATTTGATAGACATTCAGCACTGATAAAAACAGCACGGGAGCATGGGGTGAAAGGAAAGACCAGGGCGTGGCCACTGCTCGTCATTCTGTATGTATCCATCCTGTCGTTTACCGGGAGCACCCTCTATTGCCTGATGCAGATCCAGAATGCGACCAGAGCGATGGAGAAATACACCTATGATGTCTCCTGGGCGCTGATGCAGTTGCAGCTGGAGCTCGGGCGTTTCCTCAATGCGGTAGAGGTCTATCACTATGGCGGGATTGATCATGACACCTTGATGTTGCGTTATGACATTCTCTGGAGCAGAACGCCCATCCTGTTGAGCGGCCAGCTGCGCAAGAGCATGCAGGACAAGCAGAAAACCTTGCGTCTGGTGCAGCTGATTGAAACCAATATTCGCCAAATAGAGCCCGACATCACCAAGTTGCAAAGCGGGGCATCTGACTATCAGCAGATCATGATGCGCCTTGCCCCGCTGCAAGAGCCGCTCTCCTACTCCCTCGCTTCTGTGATGCAGAAGAACATTAAC
>NZ_CP077221.1:3805000-4679959 GCF_019046985.1 Aeromonas sp. FDAARGOS 1417
GTGGGAAGGCTCAGACAGCTAGGATGTTGGCTTAGAAGCAGCCATCATTTAAAGAAAGCGTAATAGCTCACTAGTCGAGTCGGCCTGCGCGGAAGATGTAACGGGGCTCAAACCAGGCACCGAAGCCGCGGATTCACACTTATGTGTGAGTGGTAGGGGAGCGTTCTGTAAGTCTGCGAAGGTGTATCGAGAGGTATGCTGGAGATATCAGAAGTGCGAATGCTGACGTAAGTAACGATAAAGGGGGTGAAAAGCCTCCTCGCCGGAAGACCAAGGGTTCCTGTCCAACGTTAATCGGGGCAGGGTGAGTCGACCCCTAAGGCGAGGCCGAAAGGCGTAGTCGATGGGAAGCAGGTTAATATTCCTGCACGACTTGTAATTGCGATGGGGGGACGGAGAAGGCTAGGTGGGCCAGGCGACGGTTGTCCTGGTGAAAGTGCGTAGGTGGTGTTTCTAGGCAAATCCGGAGACACAACACTGAGACACGAGACGAACACACTACGGTGTGGAAGCCATTGATGCCCTGCTTCCAGGAAAAGCCTCTAAGCTTCAGATTACAAGTCATCGTACCCCAAACCGACACAGGTGGTCGGGTAGAGAATACCAAGGCGCTTGAGAGAACTCGGGTGAAGGAACTAGGCAAAATAGAACCGTAACTTCGGGAGAAGGTTCGCTCTTGACAGTGAAGTCCCTCGCGGATGGAGCAGTTGGGAGTCGCAGTGACCAGATGGCTGGGACTGTTTATCAAAAACACAGCACTCTGCAAACACGAAAGTGGACGTATAGGGTGTGACACCTGCCCGGTGCCGGAAGGTTAATTGATGGGGTTAGCGCAAGCGAAGCTCTTGATCGAAGCCCCGGTAAACGGCGGCCGTAACTATAACGGTCCTAAGGTAGCGAAATTCCTTGTCGGGTAAGTTCCGACCTGCACGAATGGTGTAACCATGGCCATGCTGTCTCCACCCGAGACTCAGTGAAATCGAATTCGCCGTGAAGATGCGGTGTACCCGCGGCTAGACGGAAAGACCCCGTGAACCTTTACTACAGCTTGGCACTGAACATTGAACCTACATGTGTAGGATAGGTGGGAGGCTTTGAAGGCGTGACGCCAGTTGCGCTGGAGCCGTCCTTGAAATACCACCCTTGTATGTTTGATGTTCTAACGCAGGGCCCTGAATCGGGCTCGCGGACAGTGCCTGGTGGGTAGTTTGACTGGGGCGGTCTCCTCCCAAAGAGTAACGGAGGAGCACGAAGGTTGGCTAATCCTGGTCGGACATCAGGAGGTTAGTGCAATGGCATAAGCCAGCTTAACTGCGAGACGGACAGGTCGAGCAGGTACGAAAGTAGGTCATAGTGATCCGGTGGTTCTGAATGGAAGGGCCATCGCTCAACGGATAAAAGGTACTCCGGGGATAACAGGCTGATACCGCCCAAGAGTTCATATCGACGGCGGTGTTTGGCACCTCGATGTCGGCTCATCACATCCTGGGGCTGAAGTCGGTCCCAAGGGTATGGCTGTTCGCCATTTAAAGTGGTACGCGAGCTGGGTTCAGAACGTCGTGAGACAGTTCGGTCCCTATCTGCCGTGGGCGTTGGATGATTGAAGGGAGTTGCTCCTAGTACGAGAGGACCGGAGTGAACGAACCTCTGGTGTTCGGGTTGTCACGCCAGTGGCACTGCCCGGTAGCTAAGTTCGGAATCGATAACCGCTGAAAGCATCTAAGCGGGAAGCGAGCCCTGAGATGAGTCATCCCTGACCCCTTGAGGGTCCTAAAGGGCCGTTGGAGACCACAACGTTGATAGGTGGGGTGTGTAAGCGCGGCGACGTGTTGAGCTAACCCATACTAATTACCCGTGAGGCTTAACCATACAACACCCAAGAAGTGTTCTAAGGCTTGTAGCAAATAGAACGAACTACTCAAATTCAGTGATAGTGACAAGCCAAGCGCAACATCACTACTCACGTCAGCTTTCTAGATTAAGAATTTGCCTGGCGGCCATAGCGCCGTGGAACCACCTGATCCCATGCCGAACTCAGAAGTGAAACGCGGTAGCGCCGATGGTAGTGTGGCATTCGCCATGCGAGAGTAGGACACTGCCAGGCACCCAATACAAGAAACCCCGCTCATCGAGCGGGGTTTTTTATTGCCTGCAATTCAGCACGTCGCCGGATTATTAGACTTTACCCTTCTTGTCATTCATTGATTACCCTTCTAAAGCCCCAAAAAGGCCCCTTTTCTGTTCGATATTTCCTCACTAGTTCAATGTGTTGGATATAAAAAGCACAGAATGTGATGCCTCTACCTTTCTTGTGATGCCTGCTCTGGTTTAATTCTTCAGTCCACATGGATGGACCAAGGAATCACAATAATTTAAGGAATAGACCCATGTTCAAAAGAACAGTAACGATGATGCTGGCGGCGGGAACCCTGGTATTAGGCGGTTGCGCATCCAATGGTGGTGCAGAGCAGGCGGGGGCAGACAACAGCGACTTCGGTGGCAAGTCCATCTACCTGCGCGGGGAGATGAACGACTGGATGGCGACTGATGAAAGCAAGGTAGTCAAGGTGGCCGACAAGCTCTATATGGCCAAAGGCACCCTCAAGAAAGAGTGGTCCCCCTACAAGTTCAAGTTTGCTGATTCAGGCTGGAGCTGCGGTACCAACTTTGGCTACAAGAGCCCGAGTGATGGTGTTGCAGTATTGGGTGGTGAGGCGGTGCCGGTCAACCCCTGCTCCAAGTATGAGGACATGAAGTTCTCACCGGATGCCGATGGCGTTTATGAGTTCTATCTGAATATGGCGGGTGAAACGCCGACTGTTTACGTCAAGAAGCCCTGATCTATCTCTGAGTGTTAAATCTCTTAGCAAATTAATCAGTTAAGTGCCCTGGCCCAGAAATCTGCTGGCCGGGGCATTTTTTTAGGTTAGAATCGGCGCCCTCATGGCATCAGGTGTACTATATGTTGTGCCATTAATTTTAGATGGCACCATTGGTTGTGTTTTCTGCTGTTGTCATGATGTTGATGCATTCACATAAGGTTGATTGAAAATGGCTAAATCGAACCCGGTGCTGGAGAGTGAGCTTGGCTCCCGCCTTATCCCCATGCAGGAAACGTCCCTCGAGATCTGGGATAGCAAGTATCGCCTCAAGAGCAAGGATGGCACTCCCATCGACAGCTCTATCGATGAGACTTACCAGCGGGTAGCCCGTGCGTTGGCAGAGCAGGAGCTGGAACCGGAGGCCTGGTATGAGCCGTTCCTGTGGGCGCTGCGCAATGGGGCCATTCCGGCGGGCCGCATCACCTCCAACGCCGGGGCTTTTGAGCACAAGCCTGCCACTTCAACCATCAACTGCACTGTCTCCGGCACTATTGAAGATTCGATGGACGATATCCTCGGCAAGGTGCATGAGGCCGGCCTGACCCTGAAAGCCGGTTGCGGCATCGGCTATGACTTCTCGACCCTGCGCCCGCGCGGTGCCTTTGTCTCCGGTGCCGGTGCCTACACCTCCGGCCCACTCTCCTTCATGGATATCTACGACAAGATGTGTTTCACCGTCTCGTCAGCCGGTGGTCGTCGCGGCGCCCAGATGGGCACCATGGATATCCGCCACCCCGATGTGATCGAGTTTATTCAGGCCAAGCGTGAAGATGGACGCCTGCGTCAGTTCAACCTCTCCCTGCTGATCACCGAAGATTTCGTCAAAGCGGTGAAAGAGGATGCGCCCTGGTCGCTGATCTTCCCCTACACCGCCAAAGAGGTGGAGCAGGATGGCATTGCGCTGGACGATCCCGCTCAGGTGCTCTGGGCCGACTGGCCCAACAGGGAAGGGGTTGTATTCAACGAGTTGGGGCAGGTCGCCTGCAAGGTCTACAAGACCCTGCCAGCCCGCAAGCTGTGGAATGTCATCATGACCTCCACCTATGACTATGCAGAGCCCGGTTTCATCCTGATCGACAAGGTCAATCAGATGAACAACAACTGGTTCTGTGAAGAGATCCGCGCGACCAACCCCTGTGGTGAGCAGCCGTTGCCGCCCTACGGTGCCTGTCTGCTGGGCTCGGTCAATCTGACCAAGTTTGTGCGCGACCCTTTTACTGAAAACGCGGCATTCGATTGGCAGGCGTTTCGCAAGGTGGTGGCCATCTTTACTCGCATGCTCGACAACGTGGTGGAGATCAACCAACTGCCACTGGCCAAACAGCGCGAGGAGATCACAGCCAAGCGCCGGCATGGCATGGGTTTCCTGGGTCTTGGTTCGACCCTCACCATGCTGCAGATCAAGTACGGCTCTGCGGCATCCGTAGCCTTTACCGAGCAGGTATCCCAGGAGCTGGCGATGACCGGCTGGCAGGAGTCCCTGCGTCTTGCCAAGGAGAAGGGCCCAGCCCCCATCATGGAGCAGGAGTTCGAAGTGACCGGCAAGATGCTGCGTCTGCGCCCGGAAATGGCGGCTGATGGCATCAAGGTGGGCGACAAGGTGAAGGGCAAGGTGCTGCACGCACGCTACAGCCGTTACATGCAGCAGGTTGCCGAGGTGGATCCTGCGCTGGTCGCCGAGCTGGCGGAAGTGGGTGGGCGTTTCACACATCACAGCAGTATTGCGCCCACCGGCACCATCTCGCTGTCACTGGCCAACAACGCCAGCAACGGCATCGAGCCGAGCTTTGCCCACCACTACAGCCGCAACGTTATCAAGCCGGGCAAGAAGAGCAAGGAGAGCGTCGATGTCTACTCCTTCGAGCTGCTGGCCTACCGCGAGCTGGTGAATCCGGCCGCCATGCCCTATGCCGATGATGAGGCGAGCCGTCTGCCGGACTATTTCATTACTGCCGATGACATCAGCCCGGCCCAGCACGTGGACATTCAGGCGGCGGCTCAGCGCTGGATTGACTCCTCCATCTCCAAGACCGCCAACGTGCCGACCGATTTCCCGTTCGAGCAGTTCAAGGACATCTACATGTATGCCTCGGATTCTGGGCTCAAGGGCTGCACCACTTTCCGCTTCAATCCGGAGGCCTTCCAGGGCGTGCTGGTGAAGGAGAAGGATCTGGAGAACACCCTGTACGATTTCACTCTGGAGGATGGCTCCGTCGTCTCAGTCAAGGGGAACGAAGAGATTGAATACGATGGTGAGCTGCACACTGCCGCTAACCTCTACGACGCCTTGAAAGAAGGCTATTACGGTAAATTCTGAGAACGACATTATGGTCAAGAAGATCGACAAGAAAATCGTCGCCTACAAGGTGCGAACCAAGGATGAGCCGCAAGAAGATCTCTCTGCGCAGGATGACGTGGTGCACATGCACGAAACCGTGCTGCGCCCGGAGCGGCTGATGGGCACCACCTACAAGCTGAAGACGCCGGAGCATGTCTCCGAGCACTCGCTGTTCATCACCATCAACGACATCATTCTCAACGAGGGCACGGTGCACGAAACCCGCCGTCCATTCGAGATCTTCATCAACTCCAAGAGCCTGGAGCACTACCAGTGGATCGTGGCGCTGACCCGCATCATCTCGGCGGTATTCCGCAAGGGTGGGGATGTCACCTTCCTGGTGGAGGAGCTGCGTTCCGTATTCGATCCCAAGGGCGGCTACTGGAACAAGGGCAAGTATGTGCCGTCGCTGATCGCCGAAATTGGCAACGTGATCGAGAGCCATCTCACCGAGATAGGCATGCTCAAGGCGCCGGGGTTGGACGAGCATCAGCAGGCGTTCCTGGCCGAGAAGCAGGCCGAGTTGAAAGCCGCTCAGGAGGCTGAAGAGCAGCAGGCGAGCAGTGGTTTTCCGGCCAATGCCGTGCTCTGCTACAAGTGCCACACCAAGGCGCTGGTGCTGAAGGATGGCTGCATGACCTGCCTCAACTGTGGCGACTCCAAGTGCGGCTGACAGACATGCCCAAGTAGTTGAACGATAGAAAAAAGACCGGCCACAGTGCCGGTCTTTTTGTTGCTGTTTTTATGCTCAATCAAATCAGGCGGCCAAGTGATTTGTTGCGCGATAGTAAAATCGGGCGTAGCGTTGAGGGTAATAAAACTGTCACGGCCGTGTGGTTTCAATGACATCTGAGATTCACACACGTGGCCCTTCAGTGCCAAGGAGGATGCTTATGGACAATACGGACCGAAAGCTGTTTATCCTGGATACCAACGTTCTGCTTCACGAACCCCTCGCTATCTACTCCTTCAAAGAGCACGACGTGCTCATCCCCATGACGGTGCTGGAAGAGCTCGATAACATCAAGGATCGCAACAAGGATGTCAGCCGCGACGCGCGGGTGGCCATTCGTGCGCTGGAAGATGTGTTCCGCGATGCAACCCCGGATCAGATCACCCAGGGCGTTCCGCTGGCTGGCGAAGCGAGCGGCAATATCTGCATCTTCAGCGATCACCATCTGCCGCAGGATGCCGAGGTGTTTACCGACAAGGAGGCCGACAACCGCATCATCAACGCGGCCCTCTATCTGCAAAAGCACGAGTTGAAGCGTCAGGTGGTACTGGTCACCAAAGACATCAACATGCGCCTCAAGGCCAAGGGGGCCGGGCTTGCTCACGTTGAAGATTACCGTAGCGACCAGCTGATCGACGATATCCGCCTGCTGGCTAAAGGCTTTCAGGTTGTGCCCGGCAGCTTTTGGGAGCGGGTTGGCGAGTGCGAGAGCGAGACCCATGGCCGCGACACCATCCATGTGATCGATGCCAATCTGCTGGAAGGGGTTCACGTAAACCAGTATCTGGTGGATGAAGAGAATTTCTTCGCCGCCCGGGTACTCAGCCACGATGGCAGCAAGATCCGCATCAAGGATCTGGGCCGCGAGCGGCTGATGTCCCGCAAGGCGTGGGGTGTGCATCCCAAGAATGTCTATCAGGGGATGGCGTTGGATGCCCTGCTCGATCCGCACATCGATCTGGTGATCCTGACCGGCCCGGCGGGTTGCGGCAAAACCTTGCTGGCCATGGCTGCTGCGCTGGAGTTGGTGATTGAGAAGGGCATTTACGAGAAGGTGATCGTCACCCGGAATACCCCGGAAATTGCTGAGAGCATCGGCTTCCTGCCCGGCACCGAAGAGGAGAAGATGATGCCCTGGCTGGCGGCGGTGACTGACACCCTGGAGGTGCTGCACAAGCAGGACGAGAACATGAGCGGCTCGCTCAGCTACATCATGGAGAAGGCCAACATCCAGTTCAAATCGGTCAACTTCATGCGTGGGCGCAGCATCCAGAACACCTTCGTACTGCTGGATGAGTGCCAGAACCTGACCGCTTCCCAGATCAAGACCATCATCACCCGCTGCGGCGAGGGCACCAAGATCGTCTGCTCCGGTAACCTGGCCCAGATCGACTCCAACTATCTGAGCCCGGTGACCTCGGGTCTCACCTACATCGTCGAGCGTTTCAAGGATTTTGACGGCAGTGCCAACATCTTCCTCAATGGCGTGGTGCGTAGCAGATTGGCATCCTTTGCCGAGGAAAACCTCTGATTTAGCTGACTATCTTCATATGAAAAAGGGAAGCCACTTGGCTTCCCTTTTTTGATCCCGTCACCAGTTCAGTGTCCTTGGGTCACTGTCCAAGGTAGCGCAGCAGCCCCGGGTGGTTGCTGTTTTGCAGAATATCCGGCTTGCCTTGCAGGGCGATGCGCCCCTCGTCGACAAACAGCACCTGATCGGCAATCAGCTGGGCATCTTCCGGATTGTGGGAGACCATCAGTACGGTAATACCCTGTTCGCAGGCTAGCCTCGCCACTTCCGCCAGCATCTCCCGGCGCAGGGCGGGATCGAGGGCAGAGAAGGGCTCATCCAGCAGCAGCAGCGGTTTGCCGCGCACCAGCGCGCGAGCCAGCCCGACTCGCTGCTGCTGGCCGCCGGAGAGCTGCTCAGGCAGACGGTTTAGCATCTCGCCAAGACCAACCCGCTCGGCTGCATCGATCACCTGTGCCCGCTGGGCGGCACTCAGGCGTAGACCCGGGTGTAGGCCGATAGCGATGTTGTCGAACACCGACAAGTGGAGGAACAGGTTGTGATCCTGAAACAGGGTGGTGACCGGTCGCTCGGCGGGGCCCAGTGGCAGCAGATCTTCACCATCGAAGCTGAGACGGCCTGATTCCACCTGCACGAAGCCTGCGATCATCCCGAGCAGGGTCGACTTGCCCGCGCCGCTTGGGCCGATCAGTGCGGTGATCTCTCCCTGGGGCAGGGTCGCGCTGAAGCTGACGCGCCAGTCCGGGTAGCTGGTCGCAAGCGTATCAATGTTCAGCATGTTTTCCTCCAAGCCCCCGTTCCACCAGCCAGAACAGGGAGAAACAGAGTGTCAGCAGCAGCAGGGCGGTGGCGGCTGCCTCGGTCAATCGATAGCTGCCAAGCTGCTGGTAGAGCAGCCAGGGCAGGGTGGTAAGCTCCTGACTGCCAAACATGGCGATGGCGCCAAGATCCCCCAATGAGAGGATCATCGACAGCGCCATCGCCAGTGCCAGCGGGCGGCGCAGCAGCGGCCACTCCACCAGTCGCAGGCGATGCAGGCCACGTACCCCCAGGCTATCCGCCAGCCGGTCATACTGACGCACCACCAGCTGCATGGGGGCGGAGAGGGTGCGCAGCACGTAGGGTAGCGCCATCAGGGCGTTGACCAGCACCACCAGCCAGGGGCCGAGTGCGAATACATCGGCAAAGGGCATAAACAGGATGAAGAGACCGGTGGAGAGCACCACCGCCGGGATCATCAGGATCATCGAACCGCTGGCCTCCCACAGGGCGGCAGCCCGTCGCTGGCGAGTGCGCACCTTGAGGTGACGGCTGGTGAGTAGCAGGCCGCTGCCAAGCAGGGTCGCCAGGGTGCCCGCCGCCAGCGCAATCAGCAGCGACTGGCCGCTCGCCTGCCACAGCTTGCTGGAGGTGAGCGCTGTCAGCAGGCCGGGTTGAAGGCCTGCCACTACGATGGCAAGCAACGGTGGCAGAAAGATGGCGAGCCCGATACCGAGCGAGAGCAGGTCCACCACTGCCGTGCCCGGCTGATGACGGTCCGGCCGCAGACAGGGGCGACGGGGGGCCACCCTGCTGGCCGGGGTGCTCTGCAGCTTGTGCTGCAGGGCGAGCAGGGCGGCGGTCAGGATGAGCTGCACCAGCGCCAATCCGCCCGCGGTGGCGAGATCGAAGTCAAAGCGCAGCGCCTGATAGACAGCCACCTCCAGGGTGGTCGATTTGGGCCCGCCCCCCAGCGCCAGTACGGTGGTGAAGCTGGTGAAGCAGAGCATAAAGATGAGGCTGGCCAGCCCAGGCAATATGCCGCGAATAAGCGGCCACTCCAGCAGCCGGAAGATGTGGGATGAGCGCATGCCGAGCTGGCTGGCGAGGCGCCAGCTCGATTCGGGGATGCTCTCTATGCTCTGCAACATCAGGCGTGCTGCCAGCGGCATATTGAAGAAGACGTGGGCCAGCAGGATACCGAACAGGCCGTAGAGATAGTTGCCGGGATCCAGCCCCAGTGAGCGCAACAGTTGCGGCAGCCACCCCTGTTTGCCGTGTACCGCTACTATGCCGAAGATGGCGATGATGACCGGCAGTACCAGTGAGAGGCCAAACAACTTGATCAGCAGGGTGCGGCCAAGGAAGCGCCGCCGTGCCAGCGCGCGGGCCACCGGAATGGCCAGCCCCAGGCTCAGCAGGGTGGAGAGCAGTGCCTGCCCCAGACTGAAGCCCAGTACATGACGTAGATAAGGATCTGCGAGCAGAGTGCGGGGGGCCAGCGAACCGGCCTGCCACAGCAGGGCCGCAAGCGGCCCGAGGGATAACAGCAGGATCAACAGGGTGGCAGCACTTCCCGGCAACCACCAGAGGGAACGAGCCTGTGGTTTCAGATGACGGCTCACTGGGTGACGGCTTGCAGCCACTCGCGGATCCACCCTTTGCGATTGGCGGCCACCTCATCGCTGCTGAAGGCGAGCGGCTTGGCTACGGTGATCATCTGCTCGAAGCCCTTGGGCAGCGGTGTGTCGATAACGGGATACATCCAGTTGCCGGTCGGGATCTCGTTCTGGAAGGCGGGGCTCACCATAAATTGCAGGAACTGGTCAGCCAGCTTCTCCTGTTTGGCGCTCTTCAGCTTGGCAGCCACTTCTACCTGACGGTAGTGACCCTCTTCGAAGGCGGCAGCCTGATACTGGGGCTTGTTCTCGGCAATCAGGTGATAGGCCGGAGAGGTGGTGTAGGAGAGCACCATGTCCGCTTCGCCATCGAGGAACATGCCATAGGCCTCTGACCACCCCTTGGTGACGGTGACCGTCTTTTTGGCAAGCTCGCCCCAGGCGGCAGGCGCCTTGTCGCCGTAGACAGACTTCATCCACAGCATCAGCCCCTGCCCCGGGGTGGAGGTGCGGGGATCCTGATAGATCACCTTGAGGTCGGGACGCTCCACCAGCTCTTTCAGGCTCTTGGGCGGCTGCTTGAGTTTGTCTTTGTCATAGACGAAGGCGAAGTAGCCGTAGTCGTAGGGGACGAAGGTGTCATCCTGCCAGCCACCCGGCACCTTGATGCCATCCAGCTTGGCGGGATGGGGGGCGAACAGGCCGCTCTGTTTGGCTTCGCTGATGAGGGCATCGTCAAGCCCCAGCACCAGATCGGCCTTACTGTGGTTGCCCTCCAGCCGCAGCCGGTTGAGGATGGCGACCCCATCTTCGAGGGGAACCAGATTGAGGGTGCAGTCGCACTCTTTCTCGAAGGCCTGTTTGATCTTGGGCCCCGGACCCCACTCGGCAGTGAAGGAGCTGTAGGTGTAGACGGTGAGGGTGTCGGCGGCGAACACATTGGCCGACAGCAGGCCGGTGGTGACCAGCAGCAGGGTCTTCATGGGTGGCACTCCCTATTGCTTGTTAATAACGAGGTGCCAGCGGGTGAGGGCGCAAAAAATGAGCGCCATGCCTCAAATTCCTCCGCCAGCATTATCTGGATCAGGTACACGGGTATAATCTCAGCGGTAAACCGCACCCCGTTTGAGAAACGAACCGCATTGTATTAACGTTCTTTTGGGTAGACCAGCACAATTGTGCAATACCCATGAGATGACGCCCACCCAACAGAGGATGTTCGCGTGCTTACCAATACCAAGGAAAGGCGTGCCTTTGCGCGCATGGTCATCAATGCTCCGGTCACCGTCTATCAGCAGCAGCTGGTGCTGGAGGGGATCTGCCGGGATCTCAGTGCCAACGGCATGGGGATTGCGGTCTCTGAACACCAGCTCGACATCAATCAACCCATCCGGATCAGTCTTGCCACCAACAACAACCTGTTACCTCCCTTTGAAGCCCATGCCCGTATTATCCGGGTGCTGGAGGAGGAGAGCGGGTTGTTGCTGGCGGTAGAGTTTCTGCCTCAAGGTTAATCCTCTCTCCCCATCGGCAGAGGGAGGGGATTAACCTTTCTCCTGAACCGGCTGCACACTCAACTGCTTGCTATCGACCAGCGTTTTGCTGGTCGATGCTATTTGGCCCGCAGGCCAGGTGGCGGGGCCGGTAGGTTCGAGCAGCAGGTAGTTCTGCCCTTGCCAGTTGAGGGTCACATCCCCCGGCTTGGCGGGCAGGTCAACGGCCAGCAGGGCATGGCCGGGGACGAACACCATGGCCTGTTTCAGCTCGGGAAAGAGCTGGGCCAGCATGGCAGCCATTAGGGTTACCTTGCTGTCGCAATCACCCCGGTTCTGCTCCAGCACCTGACGGGGCGGGAGAAAGCCCTTGCCCTGCCTTCCGTTCAGGCTGTCGATCTGCTGATAGGGGATGCTCTGGATAAAGGTGAGCATGTGGGCCACGGTCTTCTGGCGCGCTTCCGTTTCGGTACTGCCTTGCTGCTTGAGTTGATCCGCCAGTGGAGCCAGCCCGCTGCGACTCTCCAGCGCGATGCGCACATGATCCTGCTTCACCGCCAGCTGCCCGTCCGGGGTGTTGAAGTACTGGAAGTAGTGTTTGGTCAGCCACGCCTGCTCCTCTTTGCTCCGCTTGGACTGCAGAAAGGCCATCGCCTCGCGCGCCTTGTCCTGATTGCGGCTTTTCAGATGCAGCTCCAGCGAGGGACGGGCGAGGGTGAACTGCACCTCGGGGTAGTTCTGGCGCACCTCCCGCAGCAACACCTGCAACACCTCCTCCTGCATTCTGGCCGGGCGATAGGCGATGAGAGGCGGCAACTTGCCCTGTTCGAGTCGGTAGGTGAGCTGTTGGGGTTTACCTTCGCTATCCTGCCAGCCGACGCTGATCTGGCCGAGGCTGTTGTTGAAGCTGGTTTGGCTGGCCCCCGCAGGCAGGGCAAGCAGCAGGGCACAGAGCAGAGGGATTGCCGTCGGTCTCTTCATCATCCTTTCCTGTGGCACGGGCCAGTTCCGGTGGCCCAAAGTGGGAAGCGTCGCGGACAGTAAAACAGGGAGCCGAAGCTCCCTTTTGATTCTACTCGTTTTTTTGCAACTGGCGCGTTAAATCCAGCTCGGCTGCTTCGCCTCGAAGGCGCTGATGGCGGCTTCGTGTTGCAGGGTCAGGCCGATGGCATCCAAGCCGTTGAGCAGGCAGTAACGGCGGAATTCGTCGATCTCGAAACCGAAGCTGAGGCTACCTGCTCGCACCTGATTGGCTTCCAGATCCACCTCGATCTCGATGCCCGGTTTGTCGGCCACCAGCTGGAACAGGGCATCGACCTCCTCCTCATTCAGGCGCACCGGCACCATGCCATTGTTGATGGCGTTGCCGTAGAAAATGTCGGCAAAGCTCGGGGCAATGATGGTCTTGAAGCCGTAGTCGGCCAGCGCCCAGGGGGCGTGCTCGCGACTAGACCCGCAGCCGAAGTTCTCGCGGGCCAGCAGAATGCTGGCACCGGCGAATTGCGGCTGGTTCAGTACAAACTCGGGGTTGGGCTGCTGGCCGGCATCGTCGAGGAAGCGCCAGTCGTGGAACAGGTGCTTGCCGAAACCAATGCGGTTGACCTTCTGCAAAAACTGTTTGGGAATGATGGCGTCGGTGTCGACGTTGGCGCTGTCGAGGGGGACGACGATCCCTTTATGCTGTTTGAATCCTGTCATCGTAATGTCCTCTTACAGTACGCGAATGTCGGCGAAGCGGCCGGTGACGGCGGCGGCGGCGGCCATGGCCGGGCTGACCAGATGGGTGCGGCCGGCGCGGCCCTGACGCCCTTCGAAGTTGCGGTTGCTGGTGGAGGCGCAGCGCTCTCCCGGTTGCAGCCGGTCGTTGTTCATCGCCAGACACATGGAGCACCCCGGCAGGCGCCACTCAAAACCGGCCTCGATGAAGATCTTGTCCAGCCCCTCGGCTTCGGCCTGCGCCTTCACCTGCTCGGAACCCGGCACCACCAGCGCCTGCACGCCAGCGGCAACCTTGCGACCGCGAGCGATGGCGGCGGCGGCGCGCAGATCCTCAATGCGGCTGTTGGTGCACGACCCGATAAATACTTTGTCGATGGCAACGTCGGAGAGCTTCTGACCCGGTTGCAAGTCCATGTAGGCGAGCGCCTTGCGGGCTGACTGCTGCTCCATCAGATCGCTGAAGGATTCCGGCGCCGGAATGGGTTCATTAACGGCAATCACCTGCCCCGGGTTGGTACCCCAGGTGACCTGTGGGGCGATATCGGCGGCGTCCAGCACCACTTCGGCATCGAAACGGGCACCTTCATCGCTCTTGAGGCTCTGCCAGTAGGCGATGGCCTGCTCCAGCGCCTCGCCCTTGGGGGCGAACTCCTTGCCGCGGATGTAGTCGATGGTGGTCTGGTCGGGGGCTATCATGCCGGCCTTGGCGCCCAGCTCGATGGCCATGTTGCACACCGTCATCCGCCCTTCCATGGAGAGGCTCGCAATGGCCTCGCCAGCAAACTCCACCACGTAGCCGGTACCACCGGCATGGCCGACCCGGCCTATGATGGCCAGCACAACGTCCTTGGCACTGATCCCCTCGGCCAGCTTGCCGTTGACCGAAATGCGCATGGTCTTGGCGCGGCCCTGTTTCAGGGTCTGGGTCGCCATCACATGTTCCACTTCGGAAGTGCCGATGCCGAACGCCAGCGAGCCGAAGGCGCCGTGGGTTGCGGTGTGGGAGTCGCCGCAGACGATGGTGGTGCCGGGCAGGGTAATGCCGAGCTCGGGGCCCATCACATGGACGATCCCCTGATATTTGTGGTTGAGATCGTAGAGGCGAACCCCGAACTCTTTGCAGTTGTCGGCCAGCGTCTCCATCTGGATGCGGGCCATCTCGCCGGAGGCGGCGATGTCCTTGGTGGTGGTGGATACGTTGTGATCCATGGTGGCCCAGGTCAGATCCGGGCGGCGCAGCTGGCGATTCATGGCGCGCAGGCCGTCGAATGCCTGCGGGCTGGTCACTTCATGCACCAGATGGCGGTCGATGTAGATGAGGGGGGTCTCCCCTTCCACTTCCCGTACCACGTGGGCGTCGAATACTTTCTGATAGAGGGTCTTGGCCATTGCTTCTCTCTTCCTTGTTGTCTGTTATGCGGCTCAGATCCGGGCGGCGATCAGGCTACCCATCTCGGACGTGCTCTGCACCGGATGGCGGGCGCTGGCCTGATGCAGGTCGGCGGTGAAGTAACCCTCGGCCAGGGTCTGGGCCACGGCCTGCTCAATGGCCTGGGCGGCAGCTTCCATCCCTAAGCTGTAGCGCAGCATCAGGGCGGCGGAGAGGATCTGGGCGATGGGGTTGGCAATCCCTTTGCCGGCGATATCCGGGGCCGAACCACCGGCCGGTTCGAACAGGCCGAAACCCGATTCGTTGAGGCTGGCGGAGGGGAGCAGCCCCATGGAACCGGTGATCATGGCGCACTCGTCGGAGAGGATGTCACCGAACAGATTGGAGCAGAGCAGCACGTCGAACTGGGACGGATCCTTGATGAGCTGCATGGTGGCGTTGTCGATATACATATGGCTCAGCGCCACATCCGGATAGGACTTGGCGACTTGCGTCACCACCTCGCGCCACAGAATGGAGGAGGCGAGCACGTTGGCCTTGTCGATGGAGGTGACCTTGCCACGGCGCACGCGAGCCGATTCGAACGCTATCTTGGCGATGCGCTCAATCTCGAAGCGGTGGTACACCTCGGTATCGAACGCCTTCTCGTTCGCCCCTTCTCCCTCGCGCCCCTTGGGCTGGCCGAAGTAGATGCCACCGGTCAGCTCGCGCACACAGGCGATGTCAAATCCGCGATCGGAGATGTCGGCACGCAGGGGTGAGAACTGCTCTAAACCGGTATAGATACGGGCCGGACGCAGGTTGCAGAACAGCTTGAAGTGGGCGCGCAGGGGCAGCAGTGCGCCACGCTCAGGCTGATCGTTAGGGGGCAGATGTTCCCATTTCGGGCCGCCCACCGAGCCAAACAGCACGGCATCGGCCACTTCACAGCCTTTGATGGTGCTTTGCGGCAGCGGGGTGCCGTGGTTGTCGATGGCGATACCGCCCACGTCATGGCGATCATACTCGAAGGCGAGGCCGAACCTGGCCTGCACCTTCTCCAGCACCTTGATGGCCTCGGCCATCACTTCAGGGCCAATGCCGTCACCCGGCAATACTGCGATCCGATAACTGCTCATACTGTCTCCGTCTTGATAGTGTTATTTCGTTCCATCTGTTCGGCGACCTGATCGGCGCGCCAGATGCTGTTGATCACATGGAGCAGGGCGTGGGCCGAGGATTCGATGATGTCGGTGGCCAGACCCATGCCGTGGAATTTGCGCCCCTTGTACTCGGCGACGATATCGACCTGACCGAGGGCATCTTCCCCTTCGCCCTTGCTCTTGAGAGCATATTTATCGATGCGGATCTCATAGCCGGTGATGCGGTTGATGCACTGGTAGACCGCATCCACCGGGCCATTGCCGGTGGCCGCTTCACAGATCAGATCCTGACCCACCTTCAGTTTGACCGAGGCGGTGGCCAGCACCGAGCTGCCACTCTGCACTCCGAGATACTCCAGCTTGAAGTGTTCCGGCTCCTCGTGGATCTGGCTGAAGAAGGCCAGTGCTTCGAGGTCGTAGTCGAACACCTGCCCCTTCTTGTCGGCAAGGGTCAGGAACTTGCCGTAGAGGTGGTCGAGGTCGTAGCTGCTCTCGGCGTAGCCCATGGACTCCATCCGGTGCTTGATAACGTGGCGGCCGGAGCGGGAGGTCATGTTGAGGTTGTTCTGGGTCAGGCCGATGCTCTCGGGAGTGATGATTTCGTAGGTATTTTTCGCCTTGAGCACCCCATCCTGATGGATGCCGGAGCTGTGGGAGAAGGCGTTGGCCCCGACGATCGCCTTGTTGGGCTGCACCGGCATATTGCACAGCTGGCTGACGAGGGTGCTGGTGCGATGAATTTCGTTGTGACGGATATTGGTTTGCACCCCGAGCAGGTCGGCGCGGGTTTTGAGGATCATCGCCACCTCTTCCAGCGAGCAGTTGCCCGCCCGTTCGCCGATGCCGTTGATGGTGCACTCGATCTGGCGGGCCCCCATCTGCACCGCGCCGATGGAGTTGGCCACCGAGAGCCCCAGATCGTCGTGGCAGTGGACCGAGATGATCGCCTTGTCGATATTGGGGACCCGGTTGAACAGGGTGTGGATGATGCCGGAGAACTCGGTCGGCACCGTGTAGCCCACGGTATCCGGGATATTGATGGTGCGGGCGCCAGCCTTGATGGCGGCCTCCACCATGCGGCAGAGATTATCGATCGGCGTGCGGCCCGCATCCTCGCAGGAGAACTCCACATCATCGGTGTAGCGCAGGGCGTGCTTGATGGCGCCGACCCCCATTTCCAGCACATCCTCGAAGCTCTTTTTCAGCTTGCTCTCCACATGGATGGAGGAGGTGGAGATAAAGGTGTGGATGCGAAACGCCTCGGCGACCCGCAAGGCTTCACCGGCGGCATCGATATCTTTTGGCAGGGCGCGGGCGAGGGCGCAGACCCGGCTGTTCTTGATGTGGCGGGCTATGGTTTGCACCGATTGAAAATCGCCGGGAGAAGAGACCGGGAAGCCCACCTCCATGACGTCGACACCGAGCCGCTCCAGCGCCTGGGCTATCTGCAGCTTCTCCTTGACTGTCAAACTGGCCGCCAGGGCCTGCTCACCATCACGCAAGGTGGTGTCGAATATGATGACCCGATCTGACATGTGACTTCCCTCTTCCTAAGTTCGGTAACGTGCATCCTGCGGCGGCATAAAAAAACCCGTGCAGGGTGCACGGGTTTTTGTAAATTCCGGCTATGCCTTAGCCCGGCTACAAGGATCCCGCGCGAGTTAACGCGATTAGGGAGATTAGTAGTAGCGGGGTGGCAATACGCATGACGTTGTTATTCCTTCCAGTCGATAACGCTTTTACCAATATCGAGATTTTTATGCTGTGTCAACACGGAAGGTCAGGGGCAATCTGCTGACGTATTTAATCGGATTGTAAAGGATTGCAAATTTCCTTGTCCCATATTCGGCCCATGACCGATTATCTGGTCATTCCTGCTGTGCTCTATTCTCTGCACAACCAGATCGACTTATCAGCATTGGCTGAATTATCTGAGGTGTTAAATGGAAAAACGTAGACCTGGTCGTCCGGTCGGACGTTCTGACATTCGTGACAAGTTGCTTGCTGCCGCCCGTGAGCGTTTTCTCAATACTCCCTATAGCAAGGTGACTACACGCGAAATCGCGGAGCTTGCTGGCTCTAATCTGGCAATGATCCACTACTACTTCGGCAGTAAAGAGGGTCTTTACAAAGCGGTGCTGGGCGATGTCGCCGAGCCCCTCGACCATGCTTGGCAAGATGAACACAGCAATCACAGTCTCAACGAGCTGCTCAATACCTACTATCAGGTGATGGCGCCCAACAGCGAGCTGACCTCTGCCATCTCCAGTGCATTGTCGACCGAGAAAAGCCCGGGCCGGGATTTTGTGCTGAACCGCCTGCTGGAACGTCAGCTGCCGCAGTTCGATGCCCTGCTGGAAACCATGAAGTCCAACGGTGAGCTGGGTGACAACCTAGATCCCGACATGCTGAAGATCTCCTTCCTCAGCATGATGTGGCAGCCGTTCGTGATGAAAGACCTCTACGAGCAGGTGTTTGGCCTGAAAGTGGATGAGCACTTCATGGCCCGTCTGGCGGACCACAACTGCCGTCTGATGGAGACCGGTCTGCGCGGCAGCCACTGATTTTGCCGCCACATCGAGATTAAAAAGGGCCATTCGGCCCTTTTTTCATAAATCTGTTATCCCTTGTTCAACGTAACGTCATCCCGCTTTCTTACTCTGCAAGCAGAATTCAGGGAAGGAGGGGATATGAACAAGATCCAGCAATGGGACCTGCAGGTGTGCCGGGTCTGCCTGCTTCACGGCTACAACCGGCAGCAGGCGAGGGTGAGTCGTCTCATTTCCCGCACCGGCGATGGCCCGCTTTACGCTGTGCTGGCCGCCCTGCTCTGGTGGCAGGGGGAGGCAGAGCGGGAGCTGGTGCGACTGGCGCTGCTAGCCTTCGCCATCGAACTGCCCCTCTATCTGCTGCTGAAAAACAGCCTGAAACGGCAACGGCCGGTCGGCTTGCCGGTCTTTATCACTCCTTCCGATCGTTACAGTCTCCCCTCCGGCCACACCGCCGCCGCTTTTCTGATGGCCACCATACTGGCCACCGGCTTTCCGCTCTGGGCGCCCCTGCTGTTTGGCTGGGCTGCGCTGGTGGGGGCATCCCGGTTGTTGCTCGGGGTACACTACCTGAGCGATCTGGTAGCCGGTGCCCTGCTGGGTGGCGGTTGCGCCGTGCTGGCGCTCGGCTGGAGCCACTCATGAGGATACTGTTCGGGGTGCAAGGCACCGGCAACGGCCATATCAGTCGCAGTCGCACCCTGGCGCGGGCGCTGCGCACGGCAGGGGTCGAGGTGGATTATCTCTTTAGCGGCCGCCCCGCTGACCGCTACTTCGACATGGAGGAGTTTGGCGCCTACCGCGCCTTTCCCGGCCTCACTTTTGTCAGTCACGAGGGGCGAGTTTCTCCGTGGCGCACCCTGCAAGCCGCCTCGCCGCTCACCTTCTGGCGGGATCTGCGGGCTCTCGATTGCAGCGAATACGATCTGGTGGTGAGCGATTTTGAGCCGCTGACCGCCCACGCCGCCCGCCGCTATGGCAAGCCGAGCCTCACCGTCAGTCATCAGGCCAGCTTCAACTGGCCCATCCCGCGTTGGGGGGAGGATGGGGTCAGCCGCCAGCTGATGCGCCACTTTGCTCCTGTGGATCAGCCGCTCGGGCTGCACTGGTTTCACTTCGGTCACCCCTTGTTGCCGCCGGTGATCGACCCTATCGCCGCTGCGCCGGATAACGGCGAGATCCTGGTCTATCTGCCGTTCGAGCAGACCGAGGCGATCGCCGCCCTGTTGTCGCGCTTTGGTCAGCAACGCTTCGTCTGCTTTCACCCCGCCATTCGCACCCCCAGCCAATGGCGCAACCTGCGCTTCGAGCCGCCGTCGCGGCACGGTTTTATCGCCGTACTGGCCGGTTGTCGCGGCGTGATATCCAACGCGGGTTTCGAGCTGGCTTCCGAGGCGCTCACCCTCGGCAAGAAGCTGCTGGTCAAACCCCTCGGCGGCCAGTTCGAGCAGCTGACCAACGGCAAGACCCTCGAGATGATGGGACTGGCGACCCTGATGGATGTGCTCGATGCCAATCTGGTGCGCACCTGGCTCGACAGCGCCTCGCCGGGGGCAGTCTGTTACCCCGATGTAGCAGGGGAGCTGGCCCGCTGGCTGGCGGCGGGCGCTGACGAGAGCGTGGCCTCTCTGTCGCGGCGGCTCTGGGCTCGCACTCTGTTTCCGGAGGAGGTGAGTGATCGTCTGAGCGAGCTGGATGGCGGCGACTGTTTATCCAGTTGCTGGTTATCGCAAGTGAGCGTTGTTGACTAGACTGAAAGGCGATCCCACCAAGGAGAGGACGGAGCAAATGCGCTTTACCAATGAAAACGGCGAAGTCATGAACCTGGCTGACAATCTCACCCTGCACGAGTTGCTCGATATGGGTGTCAGCATTTCGGTCAGTGAAGAGACCGATCCGGATCAGCAGATCTGGTTGGCAGAGCCGGATCAGGAGAACTGAGTCATCATTCGGCATCAAGCCCATCGCTGAGCGGTGGGCTTTTTTGTGGCTGTTTTTCCCCTCTGCGGAATGATCCGCTGGCCATTCCCCGACTTCCTTCCCTTTTGTCTCATGGTCGCTACGGCAAGTCATTGAATGTTAATAGCCGGTTGAAATGTATGACTGTTCTGGTCAGATAAAGCCGTGGACAAGCGTTATGAAGCGGGTTAAGTTGGTTTTTCACCCTATTTTCGGGTGAATGACGGAAAAATCCTTTTTTTCTACTGTCGACGGGGCTGAATTGGGCCGATCTGCATTCAGATAACAACAAGAAACGGATCGGGCCGTGCCGGGAAGCACGGCATCGTCGGCGGGATTCGCTAAACGGAGCAAAGCCTGGAGGGCTTTATCATGGAGATGTTATCAGGCGCCCAGATGGTGGTTAGAGCGCTGGAAGATCAGGGAGTTGAGCACGTCTTCGGCTACCCTGGTGGCTCAGTGCTCGACATCTATGACGCTCTCTTCGAAAACGGCAAGATGGAGCATGTCTTGGTGCGGCACGAGCAAGCCGCGGTTCACATGGCTGACGGTTACGCCCGTTCCACCGGCAAGGTGGGGACTGTGCTGGTAACGTCAGGCCCGGGAGCGACCAACTGCATTACCGGTATTGCCACCGCCTATATGGATTCCATTCCGCTGGTGATCCTCTCCGGCCAGGTGCCGACCAGCATGATCGGTGAGGATGCGTTCCAGGAGACCGACATGATCGGTATCTCCCGCCCGGTGGTGAAGCACAGCTTCCTGTGCAAGAAGGCGAGCGATATTCCCGAGGCCATCAAGAAGGCCTACTACATTGCCGCCAGCGGCCGCCCGGGGCCGGTGGTGGTGGATCTGCCCAAAGATGTGCAGAACCCGAAAGAGAAATTCCCCTACCAGTATCCCGAGACGGTCTCCCTGCGCTCCTACAACCCGACCAAGTCTGGCCATAAAGGGCAGATCAAGCGGGCAGCCAAGCTGCTGGTGGATGCCCAGCGCCCGGTGATGTACGTGGGTGGTGGCGCCATCAACGCCAATGCGGACCATCTGGTGACCAAACTGGCGGAGCTGCTGAACCTGCCGGTGACCACCACCCTGATGGGGCTGGGGGCCTTCTCCGGTGTCCATCCGCAATTTATCGGCATGCTGGGGATGCACGGCACCTTCGAAGCCAACAAGACCATGCACAACGCGGATCTCATCTTCGCCGTGGGTGCCCGCTTCGATGACCGCGTCACCAACAACGTGGCCAAGTTCTGCCCCAATGCCACCGTGGTTCATATCGATATCGACCCCACCTCCATCTCCAAGACGGTGCAGGCCCATGTGCCCATCGTCGGCTCGGTGGAAACCGTGCTGGAGCAGATGCTGGAAGTGATCCGCGAGTGTGGCTTCGATAACGACAAGGAGGCGCTGGCGGACTGGTGGAGCCAGATCAACCAGTGGCGCTCCCGTCACTGTCTGGCCTACGAAAAGTCGGCTACCCAGATCAAGCCGCAACAGGTTATCGAGACCCTTTACAAAGTGACTCAGGGTCAGGCGTTCGTCGCCTCCGACGTCGGTCAGCACCAGATGTTTGCTGCCCTCTACTACCCGTTTGCCAAACCGCGCCAGTGGATCAACTCAGGGGGCCTCGGCACCATGGGCTTTGGTATTCCGGCCGCCATGGGGGCCCAGTTTGCCAACCCGGATGCGGTGGTCTGCTGCGTCACCGGGGATGGCTCGGTGCAGATGAACATTCAGGAGCTTTCTACCTGCATGCAGTACGGGGTGCCCATCAAGATCATCTCCATCAACAACCGTGCACTGGGCATGGTCAAGCAGTGGCAGAAGATGTTCTACGGCGGCCGTCACAGCCACTCCTACATGGAGTCCCTGCCGGACTTCGTCAAACTGGCGGAAGCCTACGGCCACGTCGGTATCGCGGTGAGCGATCCGGCGGAGCTGGAGAGCGCCATGGAGAAGGCCTTCGCCATGAAGGATCGGCTGGTGTTCATGGATATCTCGGTCGACCCGGATGAGCACGTCTATCCGATGCAGATCAAGTTTGGTGCCATGGACGAGATGTGGCTGAGCAAGACGGAGAGAACCTGACGATGGAACATATTATTTCGGTCGTACCCAAGGAGCTCATGTTTGGTTCCATCAAGGACGAGATGTGGCTGAGCAAGGCGGGGGAAATATCATGAGACATATAATTTCCGTTCTGCTGGAGAACGAATCCGGCGCCCTGAGCCGCGTGGTGGGCCTCTTTTCCCAGCGCGGCTACAACATCGAGACCCTGACGGTGGCGCCGACCGAGGATCCCACCCTGTCGCGCATGACCATAGTCACCATGGGTGACGAGCGGGTGCTGGAGCAGATCCAGAAGCAGCTGCACAAGCTGGTGGATGTGCTCAAGGTGTGCGACCTGAGTGAAGGGGAGCATATCGAGCGGGAGATCGCGCTGGTCAAGGCGCGTGCCGCCGGTGGCGCCCGTGACGAGCTGAAACGGCTGGCAGATATCTTCCGTGGCCAGATCGTCGACGTCACCCCCGAGCAGTACACGGTACAGCTGGTGGGCACCAGCGAGAAGCTGGATGCCTTTATCAAGACTGCCGCCCAGACCAACGAGATCATCGAAGTGGTGCGCTCCGGCGTCTGCGGTATCTCCCGGGCGGACAAGGCGCTGCGGCCCTGATGGCTGGCGGGACAGCTGATGATGCGTCAGCTGCCGCAGAGTGAAAGGAAAGAGGGCTCTGCGGAGCCCTTTTTGTTTGGTTTTTCTTTACGATGGGGGGAGGGATGTTCGGTATTCATGATCTTGCACTGTTTATGGTCTCTGGGCTGCTGCTCAATATCATGCCGGGGCCCGACTCCTTGCTGGTCATGCTGCGCAGCGGTTCGCAAGGGTGGCGTGCCGGTTCGGTCGCGACCCTTGGCATCGGCACCGGTGTCATGGTGCATGTGTTGGCGGCGGCCCTCGGTCTGTCGGCCCTGCTCAGTGCCTCGGCCGAGTTGTTTGCCCTTATCAAGCTGGCTGGCGCCATCTACCTCATCTATCTGGGGTTCTCCCTGCTGCGCCAGCAGGCAACGGGGGCAATGGACGAAGGGGCCACCCTGCCTGCACTCTCCTATGGCCAGATTTACCGGCAGGGTGTGCTGACCAATGTGCTCAACCCCAAGGTCGCGCTTTTTTTCCTCGCCTTCGTGCCCCAGTTCATCGCACCGGATGCCCCCGACAAGGCGCTCGCCTTTATCTTGCTCGGTTGCATCTTCAATCTGGGCGGTATCATCTGGTGTCACTTGCTGGTCTTTACCACCGTCTATGCCAGCCACAGGGTACGGCTGTCACTGCGTCTCGGTCGCTGGCTCAAGCGGGGCATCGGCACCCTGTTTGTCGGGCTCGGGATCAAGCTGGCCAGCGACTAGCTCGCCGCTTTCTGACCTGGGGCAGATTATCGTGCGCCGCGCTGTGGTATGGTCGGCGGTTAGTTGCGGGGCCAGCCCCGCTCTCTCTTTTTCAGGTCAGCCCCACTGGCCGCAGCAGCGAGATCCCTTGCCCAGATGAACATCGCCCGGCTCAAGAACTTTACCGAGATTGTGAAGAACAACTTCAACATCTCGGCGACGGCGGAGAAGCTCTATACCTCCCAGCCGACCCTCAGCAAGCAGATGAAGATGCTGGAAGATGAGCTCGGGCTCGCCCTCTTTACCCGCAAGGGAAAGAATCTGGTCGGCTTGACCAGCGCAGGCGAGCAGGTGATGGAGTTGGCCAAGGGGGTAGTGGCGCAGGTGGAGCAGATCAACCAGCTGTCGCTCGGGGAGCAACTGGCTACCAGCGGGGTGCTGCGTATCGCCACCACCCACACCCAGGCGCGCTACAAGCTGCCAGCGGTGATTACCGAGTTCAGCCGTCGTTATCCCGATGTGGCGATCCAGCTCCATCAGGGGGCGCCAGCCCAACTGGCCCAGATGGTGCAAAGCGGCGATGTGGATATGGCGATCGCCACCGAGTCCATGTATCTGTTCGACGAGCTGGCCGCAGTGCCCTGTTATCGCTGGGGGCGCAGCGTGGTGGTGCCCCACGGTCATCCGTTGATCGACTGCCAGCCGCTCTCGATGGCCGATCTGGCTCGTTATCCCCTCATCACCTATGTATTCGGCTTTACCGGCCGTTCCAAGATGGACAAGGCCTTCAGCCGCCACGGCCTGTCGCCGAAAACCGTGCTGACCGCTACCGATACCGATGTGATCAAGCACTACGTCCGGCTTGGTATGGGGGTCGGGGTGATTGCCAGCGTGGCCTTCGACGAGGGGGACAGGGAGGATCTGGTGAGCCTCAACATCGACCACCTGATCGCCTCGAGCGCCACCCACATCTGCCTGCGCAAGCATGCCCATCTGCGCGACTACATGTACGACTTTATCCACCTCTACGCCCCCCATATCAGCCGGGAGACGGTGCAGCTGCACCTTATCAACCAGCCGCCCGCTACCAATATGGCGGAGTTGCCGTGGCTCTAACCGCGGGGTGTCTGCCGCGTACAGAGCAAAAATACAGAGACAAAAAAAGAGAGGCCTTGGCCTCTCTTCTGGTTTTATCGGTATACGGGATTAAGCGCTGTGGGTCGCCAGATTGATAAAGATCTGGGCTCCGACCAGCAGGCAATCGTCATCCAGATAGTAGGGATTCGCATGCAGGTAGTTGCAGATCCCCTTGGCCTGACAGCCGCTGCCGAGGAAGAACATGGCCCCCTTGCGGCCACGGCAGGCGTTGACCATGTAGCTGAAATCTTCGCTGCCGGTCATCGGCTGACCCTGAGCGTTGATCCCCTCAGAGGGTAATACGTCGGCGGCCGCTAGCAGCAGACGGGCGCAGGCATCGGCGTGGTTCTCGACCGCTGGATACCCGGCATAGACCATCTTGGTCTTGAAGCCGCGCAGTTCGCTCTGGGCCACGATCTCCTTGAAGCTGTTCTTCAGGATCTGGTCGGTCTCGGCATCCATGGCACGGATGGTGCCACGCGCCTGCACATGGTCGGCGATGGCGTTGGGGATGGTGCCGCCGTTGATCATGCCGCAGCCGAATACCGCCGGGCTGAACGGACTGGTGCGTTTGGCAACGATGTAGTCCATATCCTCGATGATCCGCACCGCTTCGCGGATGGCATCCAGCCCCTTGTGGGGGGTCGAGCCGTGGGCTGAGATACCGTGCACATCCAGTGTCCAGGCGGAGCCCCAGGAGGACATGACACCGTGGTTGAACTTGATGGTGCCGGTTTCCATGGCGCCGTCGTTATGGAGGGCATAGACCTCGTCCACCCCCTTCATGCAGCCCAGCTCCACCATCTTCTCGGCGCCCGGTACCCGCATGTCCTCTTCCGCCATCTGGAAGATAAAGCGGACGTTGTACTGCAGGCGATCGCGGTTGGCGGCCAGAAACTTGGCTGCGGTCAGAGCGATCGCCATATGGGAGTCGTGACCGCAGTTGTGAGCCATTCCCTCATGGGTTGACTTGAACGCAACGTCGCTCATGTCGTGCATCTCGAGGCCATCCATGTCGGCCCGGAAGGCGATGGTCGGCAGCACAGGATCAACCACCAGATCGCCGTGAAAACCGGTGAAGCCCGGGTAGTCGGTGAGGCGGTAGCCAAAGCTTGCCATCAGCTCGCGGCAGTAGGCCGAGGTCTTGAACTCGACGCCGGAGGCCTCCGGAATGGTGTGTAGGTGGTGGCGTACTTCGTGGCTGAAGTCGCGCAGGGCCAGCAGGGCCGCTTCAATGTGGATGTTGTTCATCAGATGATCCCTTGCATGGAGAAGCCGATCTGGGCAACCAGCGAGGCGCCGAAGAAGCAGCAGGTGGAGACGATCATGAAGATCAGAATGACTTTCCAGGACATCTTCTTCAGCTCTTCCAGCTGACCGCCCACCGAGAGACCGGCAAAAGCCAGCAGCGGTACGCAGCAGGAGAGGAAGGAGATCTTGGCAACTGCGTCGATAAAGAGACCGCGCACCGGGGTCTCCGGCAGGCAGATGAGAATGCCGATGATGGTGGCATAGGCAAACGCCGGCAGGGAGGAGGGCAGGTAGCGCTTGGCAATCAGCGAAGCGAACACCACCAGCGACATGGCGATGAAGCTGTCACCCATCAGCCAGAGCGGGGTGCCGGTGGTCAGGGTTTGGGTAAACATGGCCAGCAGGATCGCCAGAAAGACGAACCGCATATCCATTACGACGCTTTTCATGCTTTCTCTCCTTTAGCGGTCAGGGCATAGATTTTTTCAGCGAGCGGCAGACCCAGATAGGTGAGGGAAAGCGCGCCAAGAGCCGAGGAGAGCAGGTTCGAGGCTGCCGCGATGCTCAGCACCTGCTGAGCCAGTGCTTCGTCGAGACCGTTGATCAGGGCGCCTGAGGCGGCACTCAGCATGGAGCCTGAGCCCACACCGGAGCCGGCAGCCAGCGCCAGCGGGTGCAGACCGGTGAGCGGGGCGATACTGCCCAGCACGCTGAACCAGAGGGTGCCGATAACGGAGCCGCACAGGTAGATGGCCAGCACGCCGATGTACTCCTGAGAGCCGGTGCCGAACTTGCCCTGAATTACCGCGACGGATGGCTCACGGCTGATGGAGGAGCAGGCCCCGATGGCGCGACGGCCAAAGCCGAACTTCACCGCCAGCGGGATGGCGATCAGGATCGGCAGCAGGTTGCCAATCTCCTGCAGGAACAGCGGCACGCCGACGCTAAGGATCATCTTCAGGTTGGGGATGATCATCCCCGCATACTGGGTGCCCAGGATCAGCAGGCTGAAGCCCACCATCTTGCCGCAGAACCCCTCTTCTTTTTCGGTGAAGAGCTGCTTCCAGCCGGGGATGCGATCCTTGACCGGTTTGGCGGAGACAATCATGCCGATGATCACGGCAAAGAGCATCGGCAGGATCGGGATGATGGCGATGCCGATCTTGATCTCCTGTTTGCCTATCAGGTACTGGGCCACAAAGATCAGCATGGCGGTTGCCAATATGCTGACCGTGACCGTCTTGAGGGGGCTGGTTTGCTGCATAGTTTTTTCTCTTGTTATTCCCATGTGTGGCCATCGTCAGGATTGTCCAGACCGATGATGGGGGCATGATAGGGAGGGTCGCGGGGGAGGAATGTGACCTTCATCAAGCTGGCCATATGGCATTTTTTCATGGGGTATGCCCTTTAACCCTATGGATACCAAGGATTAAAGGCCGTTAACAGAACGTCAGCATTGGCAGGACAAGATAAGCAAACAGGAGGGAAATGGTGACACCGCCCCGCAGGGCGGTGACGCGGATCAGACGGGCGTTTTGAGCCGTGCACTGCGCAGCAGCAGGGGAAGCTGGTAGAGCACCAGAGCGCCGAGCACCAGTCCGGCACCGGCCAGTTTGGCGCCGCCGAGGGGTTCGCTGTAGAAGAGGGTGCTCAGCAGCAGGGTCCAGACCGGTTCCAGCAGCATCATCAGGGCGGCGTGGGCGGTGGTCATCCTGCTCAATGCATGGGTGAGCAGCCAGTAGCGCAATGTGGTGGCGATCAAGACGCTCGCCACAAACCAGCCCCATATGCCGTGGCTGACTCCAGCCTCGGGCCACTGTTCGGTCAGCAGGGAGAGCTGGGTGCCGAGCAGGCCGGTCATCGCCAGCTGGATGCAGGTGAGCCAGGTGGGGGCAATGGATTGGGCGAAGTGGCGATGGACAGCAAGCTGGATGCCGAGGGTGGTGGCTGCCGCCAGAAACCAGAACAGCGAAAGCGACACGCCCCAGTGGGTACTGCTGGAGAGCAGCAGCAAACCGGCGATGGCGATGGGCAGGGTGAGCCAGTAGTGGCGGCCGGGCTTGGCTCGAAAGGCTCCCCAGGCGGCCAGCGGGGCCATCAGGGTGGCGACGCTCATGATAAAGGCGCCGCTGCCCAGTGCATCGCTCTGGCTGATGGCGGTGACCCACAGCAACAGGCTGGCACCGAGCAATGTGCCGCAGCCGGCGGCGCGCGCCAGCTGGGCTCGGGTCGGCGGCGGTTCACGCAGCCAGGCGAGGGGGAGCAGCAGCAGGGCGGCCAGCAGGAAGCGGCTGCCGATAAAGGCGGCAGGGGGCAGTTCGCGGATCGCCTCTTTCGAGAAGAGCCAGCCAGCGGCGGCCAGCAGGGTGACCAGTACCATCAGCAGCAGGGGAGTGCGGTTCATCGGGGTCGCCATGGTGAAATGGAGGGGAGAGCATAAAGGAAAGGCGCCAGGTATTGCTACCTGGCGCCTTTCGCATCTGCCTTGAACCGCCGTCGCGGCTCGCGGCCAGCAATCAGTTCATGCCGTAACGCTTGAGCTTCTTGCGCAGGGTGCCACGGTTGATACCCATCATCACGGCAGCGCGAGTCTGGTTACCACGGGTGTACTGCATGATCACGTCCAGCATCGGCGCTTCGACTTCGGAGAGAACCATATCGTACAGATCAATCACTTCCTGACCGTTCAACTGGGCCAGGTAGTTACGCAGGGCCTGTTGCACAGAGTCACGCAGGGGGCGCTGGGTCGGCTCGGCAGCGTGATTGTGAGTAGTTGTTACCAATGCATCAGAAGTCAGGGTTTGTTCGAACATATTCGGTCGGCTCTTTAGTTATCTTGTTAACCTAATCCATCGAAATACGCTTCGAGTGCCTCAAGTTGCGCGTCTGCGCAATCCAGGGCATTGAAGTGCTTACGGAATTCTCGGCCCGTCTCTTCTTCATCCAGATACCAGCCCACGTGTTTACGGGCTATGCGCGCTCCCAGATATGCACCATAAAACCGGTGCAGGTTGGTTACATGCTCGTTCATCAGGGTGCGAACCTCTTCCCTCTCGGGAGGCGGCAGCTTGGTGCCCGTCTCAAGAAAATGACGGATTTCCCGGAAAATCCAGGGTCGTCCTTGCGCAGCTCGGCCGATCATCACGGCGTCAACACCGGTATAGTCGAGGACATACCGGGCTTTTTCCGGGCTGTTGATGTCACCATTGGCGACAACAGGAATCGATACGGCCTGCTTAATCGCCCTGATCGTGTCGTACTCCGCTTCGCCCTTGTAGAGGCAGGCACGGGTACGACCATGCACGGCAAGGGCCGCGATACCGCAATCTTCGGCGATTCGGGCGATCTCCACGCCATTGCGGTTATCCGGATCCCATCCTGTGCGGATCTTCAAGGTGACAGGTACCTCCACTGCATCCACCACGGCCCGGCAAATTGCTTTGACCTGATCGGGGGCACGCAGCAGGGCAGAACCTGCCAACTTCTTATTCACTTTTTTTGCCGGACATCCCATGTTGATGTCGACGATCTGTGCGCCCTGCTCCACGTTGTAGCGGGCAGCAAACGCCATCATCTCGGGGTCGGCCCCGGCAATCTGGACCGATCGCAATCCGCCTTCTGCAGAGTGATCCATCCTCATCCGGGTTTTCTGGGTATCCCAGACATCCGGGTTGGCCAGCAGCATCTCGGAAACGGCCATGCCAGCCCCCAATCGCAAACAAAGTTCACGGAATGGTCGGTCAGTTACACCGGCCATGGGAGCCACAATCAAGGGAGTTTCAAGCGTGTGGGGACCTATCTGCATTCCACGGTTACCATCGGCTTAGGGCGGCGTATATTACGCATTTTTTAGGCAGGAGAAAAGGTTAGTATTTGAGCGTCAGCCATTTTTTTCTGAAAAAAACGTCGCGCCAAGGCTTGCAAATTCTGGAGTTATTGAAAAACGGCCAGATTGCCGGAGAGTGAGCGCTGTACCATTCGGGTCGGACGCCTGCATAATTGTCAGTCCACTTGCAGGCCCGCTTTGCGTTATGATAGCTGGCTTAAATCGAGCAAATGCTCCAAACATTTATGCAACAAAAGCGGATTGGGGATCTATGACGTCAAGGTTCATTAAATCACTCTGGCCGTGTCTGATGGGGGCCGTGCTGGGGTCGGCGCAGGCGCAAACCATCAGTTTTGGCGAAGCCTGGACCCGGGTCATCCAGCAGGATGAAGGGCTGGCTGCCGAGCAGGCTGGGGTCGATCGGGCCAAACAGCTGCGTGAGGCGGCCAAGGACATGTATCTGCCCAAAGTGGATCTGGGGGCCAGCTATACCCATCTTGATCAGCCGATTGAACTCGACATGATGGATCTCAACCCCATCGCCAACCATCCGGAGATGCTCAAGGCGCTGCAGCAGCTCCTGGGCGGCTTGCCGATCCCGCATCTTACCCCCAATGACTTCGTTACCCCCCTGACCAAACAGAATGTGGTGAGCAGCTCGGTCAAGATGCTCTGGCCGTTGTTTGCCGGTGGTCGCATCGATGCGGCGCAGGATATCCGCCAGGCGCAGGTGAGCGAGGCGCAGCAGTTGCTGGTGCTCAAGCAGCAATCCACCTTCGAGAGCCTCTCCCAGACCTATTTCGGCGTGGTGCTGGCTGCTCAGGTGGTGCAGACCAAACAGGAGATCGAAGAGGGGCTCGCCCACCATCTGGATCACGCCAAGAAGCTCGAAGTGCAGGGCCAGATCGCCAGGGTGGAGCGTCTCTCCGCCCAGTCGGCCTATGACAGAGCGCGCATCGATACCCAGAAGGCGCGCCGCAGCCTCGAGATCGCCGAGCTGGCCCTTGGCCGCATGCTGAAGTTGCCAAATGCCCAGCCGGGCAGCGGCCTGTTCGTCAACAAGGAGCTGCCGCGCCTCGAGGGGTTGGTGAGCCAGACCCTGGAGGTGCACCCCGGTCTCAAGCTGCTCACTGCCAAGAAGGAGCAGGCCAAGGGGCTGATCCGGGTCGAGCAGGGCAAATATGCCCCTGAGGTGTTCCTGTTCGGCAACTACAACCTCTATGAAGATGATTCGCTCGCCTCCAAGACCGCGCCGGACTGGCTGGTGGGGGTGGGGGTCAGCATGCCGCTGGTGAGCCGTGATGGCCGCTCCGAGACGGTGCAGGCCGCCAAGAGCGCCGAGCTGCAGGTCAATCTGCTGCAGGCCAAGACCCGCCAGGATCTGGAGTTGCTGGTAGAGAAGACCTGGCGCGAAGCGGCGCAGGGGCTGGAGGAGTATCAATCCCTCTCTTCCACCCAGGCGTTGGCAGAGGAGAACGTGCTGCTGCGGGACAAGGCCTTCGGGCAGGGGCTCTCTACCTCCCTTGATGTGGTGGATGCCCAGAACCAGCTGGCGGGGGTCAAGACCCAACGTGCGGCGGCGGCCTATCAATATGTGGTGTCGCTGGCCCGCCTGCTGGCGCTCTCCGGCCAGATGAACAGTTTCAATCAATATCAGCACGGTCAGGTGATCGAGGTGAGCTCATGATCGCACTCCAGTCCGTTCCTTTTTCTATCTCTGTTTCGACCGCCAAGGGTCGCCCGTTTGTCGAGGTGAAGTGATGAGCCATCCCCCCATCAAAAAGAAGATGAGCCAGGGTAAACCGCTGTTGTTGCCGCTGGCGCTGGTGATCCTGGTGGTCTGGCTCGGCTGGCGCTTCTGGCTCGCCTATCAACCCGAGCCGGTTCATCTGCAAGGGCAGATTGAAGCGCAGCAATATTCGGTCTCCTCCAAGGTGCCGGGTCGCATCGACGAAGTGTTGGTGAAAAAGGGCGATCAGCTGGCCAAGGATCAGCTGGTCTTTACCCTGGCGAGCCCCGAGATCGAAGCCAAGCTGAGCCAGGCCAAGGCCGGTGAGGCCGCAGCGGGTGCGTTGGCGCAAGAGGCTGAGAAAGGGGCCCGAGCCCAGCAGATCGCCGCTGCCAAGGATCAGTGGCAAAAAGCCAAGGCTGCAGCCCAGCTGCGTGGCAAGACCTATGAGAGGGTTGCCAGTCTGCACCGCGACGGCGTAATGCCCCTGCAAAAGCGAGACGAAGCCTGGACCGCCTGGCAAGCCGCCCGCTACAGCGAAGGGATGGCGTGGCAGCAATATCAGATGGCGCTGGAAGGGGCGCGGGAAGAGACCAAGATCGCCGCCCGCGAGAAGGCCAAGATGGCGGCCGGTTCGGTGGCCGAGGTTGAGGCCTATCTGGCCGATACCCGTATCGTCAGCCCCCACTCAGGCGAGGTAAGCCAGGTGCTGCTGCGCAGCGGCGAGCTGGCGCCCCAAGGCTTCCCGGTGGTGACCCTGCTCGACATGAGCGATGCCTGGGCCCAGTTCCACGTGCGCGAGGATCTGCTGCCCCGCTTCCCGGTCGGTACCGAGTTCGATGCCCGCATCCCGGGCCTTGGCGACCAGACCGTACGCTTCAAGGTGACCCATGTGGCCGTGATGGGGGATTTTGCCACCTGGCGCGCTACCGATACCCGTCAGGGCTTCGACATGAAGAGCTTCCAGGTAGAGGCTCGCCCGCTGCAACCGGTTGAGGGGCTGCGGGTTGGCATGAGTGTGCTGGTTGAACTCTGATGGGACGTGAATTTCGGCTGCTGTGGCAGGATCCATTCAGTCGTGCCCTGATGAGCTGGGTGCCGCTGCTGCTGATGGGGATCCTCTGCTGGATCTTCTCGGCAGGGTTGGCCCGCGACCTCAAGGTAGGGCTGGTGGATCTCGACCACAGCGTGCTCTCGCGCCAGCTCGCCTTCTCGCTGGATGGCTCGGCCGGGCTCAAGGTCGCGCAACAGTTTGACTCCACCGATGCCGGGGCGCACGCCCTGCGCGGTGGCGACATCTATGCGCTGGTGGTGATCCCCAACCATCTGGAGCGGGATGCCCGTCAGGGCACCCAGCCGCAGGTGACGGTGTTCAACAACGGCCAGTTCATCCTGATCGCCAAGCTGGTCAACTCGGCGCTGGCGCAGGTGGTAGGTACCCTTAACGGTCAGGTCGGCGTGCTGGAGGCGATGGCCGATGGCAAGGCACTGCCCGGCGCGCTCGGGCAGTCGGTGCCCATCAGCAGTCAGGTGACGGCGCTCTATAACCTCAACTCCAGCTACGCCCAGTTTCTGCTGAGCGCCATTCTGCCAGCCGTATGGCAGATCCTGGTGGTGCTGTTCGGCCTCAATGCGCTGGCCCGTACCGATCGGCTGGGGCTGGACTGGACCACGCGCGGTGTCTGGTTTGGTCTCTGGCGTACCCTGCTGCCCCACGTGCTGATTGGCTGGGGCTGGGGGATTGTCTGGACGCAGCTGCTGTTCAAGGGCTTCTCCTACCCCATGCACGGCAGCTGGCTGGTGCTGGTGGTGGGTCTGGGGCTGGCCTCGGCCGCCTGCGTTACCATGGGGGCCTTCTTTTACGGCATCATTCGGGATCCGGCCCGCGCCCTGTCGCTGGCGGGGGCTTACACTGCGCCCGGTTTTGCCTTTATGGGAGTCACCTTTCCGGTGAGCGCCATGGGGGATTTCGCCCGCTTCTGGCGCAGCCTGTTGCCGGTCTCTCACTATGTGGAGCTGCAGATTGGCCAGAGCAACTACGGTCTGCCCCTCGCATCGGCGCTACCGCAACTGGGGGCTCTGCTGCTGTTCCTGCTCCCCCTGCTGCTGGTGGTGCGTCGTTACAAGCAGCAGGCCGAGCTGTCCCGTCAATCAGCCGCAGTGGCGAGCGCCGAAAAGGAGCCTGAGTGATGCTGGGATTTGTCGATCTGTTGCGCCTAGAGCTGCGCACCCTGCTGGCGGATCGTGCCATCATGCTCACCCTGTTTGGCGGGGTGATCTTCTACTCGTTTCTCTATCCCCAGCCCTATCTGCATCAGCTGCCGCGGGAAGAGGCGGTGGTGGTGGTCAACGAGGATGGCAGTCAGTTGTCCCGTCAGCTGGAATTTATGGCCGATGCCACGCCGCAGGTAAAGCTGGTGGCGCGAGCCAATTCGCTGGCCGAGGCGCGCCAGCTGATGATGGCCGGGGAGGCGAGCGGGATCCTGCACATTCCCAACCACTTCTATCGGGACCTGATGCTGGGCAAGAGCGTCACCCTGAGCTATGCCGGTGATGCCTCCTACTTTCTGGTCTACGGCACCATTGCCGAAGGACTGGCACAGGCTGGGGGGACCCTCGCTGCGCAGGTGAAGGTGGCGCGGCTGCTGAGCCATGGCGAGGCACTGCCGCAAGCAGCCATGGGCTGGAACGCGGTGGCCCTCAACGTGGTACCGGTGTTCAACCCCACCATGGGCTATGTGAATTACGTGGTGCCGGCGGTGTTCGTGCTGATCCTCCATCAGGTGTTGCTGATGGGGGCGGGGATCCTGGGGGCGACCCAGAACCAGCGCAGTTGCCGCGGCGAGCATGGGTACTGGCAAAGCGCGCCGGTGTTGCCGCTGCTGCTGGCCAGAACTCTGGTGCTGGCGGGGTTGTTCCTGCTGCCGGTGAGCTACTTCCTCGGCTTCTGCTTCGATCACTACAACATCGCCCGTCATGCCGATCCGCTGGAGTTGTGGCTGTTCGCCCTGCCGTTCCTGCTGGCGACCTGCTGGTTCGGTATTGTGCTGGGCGCCATCTTTACCCGGCGGGATCTGCCCACTCAGGTGGTGCTGGTCTCCTCCCTGCCGCTGGTCTTTCTGGCGGGCTTTATCTGGCCGCTCGAGCTGATCCCGGCGCCTCTTAACTGGCTGGCTCAGTGGGTGCCCACTATCCCCGCTATCGAGGGTTTTCTGCGCCTTAACCAGATGGGGGCCGACTTTGCGCAGGTTTCCCGTTACTGGTGGCAGCTGTGGGGTCTGGCGCTACTCTACGGCGCGCTGGCCTGCCTGCTGCTGCGTTGGCGGCAGCAGTCACTGCCGGTGGCCAGTCAGCCGGTCGTACAGAGTGAGACGACCGCCGGTTAAGCGGGATGGTGCAAGCGCCCGTGAGATGGCGTGTGCGGTATAGCGAGAACGGTCAGCCCTTGGGCTGACCGTTTTGTTATGTGGTGGGATTAAGCGGTTTTACTGCTGCTTTAGCCGCGCTGGAGCGTGGGATCTCCGATGGCGTAGATCTGCTCCACCGCCGTCTCATCCGCCAGCAGGCGCAGTCCTTGGGCGGCCACATCGGCACGGCGTACCAGTCCATGGACCTCCTTGCCCTGACTCAGCTCGGCGCGGCCGGTGGCGTCGCCATCCTGCAGGCCCGCCGGGCGCAGAATGGTCCACGCGAGGGCGCTGGTCTGCAGCCAGCTCTCCGCCAGACTCTTGAGACGTACCTCGTGACCGAAGGCGGCGCGGGCCCGCTCCGGCAGATACTGCCAGCTGTCGCCACAGCCGAGGGAGGTGACCAGCAGCAGCCGTTTCAGGCCTGCCTGCTCCATGGCATCAATTACATGGCGGTTGCCCTGATAGTCCACCGGCGCGGCTTGACGGAAGCTGCCGAGGGTAGAGACGACTTGTGCATTTTGCCCTGCCCGGACACATGCCTGCTGCACCGCAGCCAGATCCAGCGCATCCCCTTCGATCACCTCAACTCCCAGCGCACTCAGTTCGGTGGCCATCTCGGGGTTGCGTACCAGCGCAACGACCCGGTGACCCTGGCTCAGGGCGTGATGAGTAAAGGCGCGGCCCAGCCCGCGGCTGGCTCCGAAAATCAGTGTGGTTGGCATAGATGAGCTCCCTTGGCAAAAGGGGCTAGCCTAGTGGCTTGTTCGCCTACTGTAAATGAGAGTTGTTTCTATTTGTGAGCTGACAGGGAGGAGAGAGTGCGAGCCGCCAGCGACTCGCACTCTTTGGGAGGGATCAGCCGTTGTAGTTGCCGATGCTGGGGCGACGGCTTGGGCCACTCAGGTGGATATCCACCGGATTGAATGCCTTGATCGCCTCATAGCTGAAATCACCGATCGCCTGATGCAGGCTCTGGGGCGTGTGGTTGGTGATGATGATGACGCTCTTTGACAGGTTGCGACGGCGGCGCAGCAGGTGGCCGAGGAAGCTGGACTGGCTCTCCGCCATTTTGGCGCGGTTGGCCGATACCTCGTCGATGATCAGCAGATCCACCTCTTCCAGTGCGCGGCGGTACTGGTTGCGCTCATCCTGGTCGGGGATGACGTTGAAGAACAGCCGATCGACGATGGAGGCCCACTGCTGGAAGATCACCGATTTCTGGTGACGGGCGATCAGCTCATGCGCCACCGCTCCCGCCAGCGTTGACTTGCCGGTGCCGTAGTCGCCGTAGATCAGCATGCAGCCGCCACCGCTCTTCTCCCAGTGCTCGAAGCCGCTGATAAAGTAACGGGCTGTTTCGATGGGGTATTGCAGCGCCGGGTCACCGGCATCCATCTTGTCAAATACCCAGTCGGGGTTGAGGTCGGCCTGGGCGATCAGCTTCTGGATCCGCTCCTGACGGGCTGCCTTCTGCAGCTCGCGCACCTCGGCGTTGGCCTTGGCGTCATACTCCTTGCGCAGGGTCTCGTAGTCATACTGGCCGCCACCGGTCTCTTGTTGCAGGCGACGAATGCGCTCCAGCAGGCCACCCACATGGCGGCTCAATTCCGGGTCGTGAATGCGGTGATCCTGCTTGGCCTTGGCGATCTTCTGGCGCTTGGCTTCGATCTCTTCCAGCTCCTGGCGCAGGGGATCTTGCGGGTCAGTCATGGAATGCTCCTTCTGCTCGATCAGGGATGGGTAGACAAGGGGTTGATTCTGCCTGCAGGCGGGGGCCGCTATCAATCATTATCCGGCTCCTGCTGCGCTGCGGGTTCTTGCGTCTGCTGTTGGGCCAGTCGCTTGGCCTCTTCGATCATCTGTTGGGCCCGTTTGCTGGGGCCCGGCTCCGCCGGGGGCGGAGTCACCTGCTGGTAGCCCTGCACCTCCATCGGTTTGCGACGGGTATAGCGGCGGGTCTTGAGGGCGCGAATGAACTTGAGCATCCATTGATGCTGGGAGTCGAACACCTCGGGGCGCCCTAGCCAGTAGGCGATAAACTCCCCCAGATCTTCTTCGCTATAGCTGGCATCGATCACCCCGCACAGACGGGCGAGGGCGGGCAGCTCTTCGTCCGGTCGCCACTGCAGATGCATCTGGAAAGGGCGCTCCGGCAGCGGGCTGCGCAGTTTCTGGGTCAGCAGCGGCAACTGAAACGGGCACTGGTGGTAGTGCTCATTCTCGGGCTGCGCCTCGACCTGCAGCAGACCAGCCTCCATCAGTTCATCGAACAGCTCGGTGAGCTGGCGGGCATTGACCTGAAACGAGAAGCCGCAGGGATCTCCCGGATCGGCCACCGCCAGCGCCCGACCCAGCTCGGGATAGTTGAGCCTGGCCGCCTGATTTTCCAGTACCAGTCGGCGCAGCTGCAGGGTGTAGAGACTGCGAGCCGGATGGGACAATCTGGGGTGGGCAAGGGCGCTGTATTCGGCTGGGGTCATGGTCTTCTTCACGAGCTGGAGTGGGGGGCATTATCCCTTATGGCGCCCACTTGCACAATTCGGATGGCGGTCGTAGTCGTGGGGCCTCCCGAGTGAATAGAGCTGCGCGGACGGATGGGGTTCTCTTGATGCCATCGTATGATTGAGGTCTACTTTTGACGCAGGGTTTCCGCGCTGACCGCACTTTTGAGCTAGTCTTAATACCTAAATAACCAATTGACTAATAAGAGCTTTATCAAGATGTCAAAAGCCGGGCTACGGATCCTGGTGGTGGAGGACGAGGCTGTTTTTCGCCACTCGTTAGTAAGTTACCTCGCACGGGACGGGGCAACGGTCTTTCAGGCCGAAGATGGTATTGAGGGGCTATCGGCCGCTGCTCTCTACCATCCTGATGTGGTGTTGTGCGATCTCAATATGCCCAATATGGACGGCCACGAGGTGATCGCCTGCCTCTCTGCGCGCTATCCCCATATTCCGGTTATCGTCATTTCGGCCCAGAGCACCATGGAGGCAGTCGCCAGCGCCTTGCGTGCCGGTGCGCGGGACTATCTGCTCAAACCCCTTGAGGATTACGCGCTGGTAGAGCGCAGCATTGAACAGTGTCTCAACGGCAGCGCCAACCGGGCGCAGCAGCTGGAGCTGATGGATCACATCGACTATTTCAGTGCCCATGACAAGGCGGCTAGCCGCCTGCTGGCGGGGCTCAAGCCACCGGGCTTGCAGGAGTGGGGTCCCTGGCAGGTCACGTTCAAGGGGCTGGGGCAGTTGTTTATTCCAGATACCTTTAGGGTGGAAGACAAGCTGTTGGTGCTGGTGATGGAGCTGCCCATCATGGGTACGGATGCGGCATTTTGTGGTGCGCTGGTGCGATCCTTGATGAACGTCCCCTACCGCCAGTTTCAGCAGAACGAGAGCCGGTTGCTGAGCCAGCCGCACCGGTTGCTCGACTACCTCAACCATCAGTTGATGGCGTCCGGGCTTCGCCACTCTTTTGCCATGGCTGCGCTGCTGTTTGATCAGCATGATGGGTTGGTGTTTGCCAACGCAGGGCTCACCTCTCCCCACTGGCTGATGCGCTCCGGCGGCCTACCCCTTGGTCTGATGCGCAGCAGCCACTACGCCCTGCACAAACGCAGCTGGCATGAACCGTTCGCCCTGCAGTTTCGCAGCGACAGCGGCGGCTCGCTGGATGTGCAGGTTCGTCATCACTGATGCCGCATGACAATAAGCTAAAACAAACAGGGCGCCGATGGGCGCCCTGTTTGTTGTTTACAATCCTGACCGTTTAGACGGTGGCGGAGTGCAGTTTCTTCTCTTGCGCTTGCGGCTCTTTGGCCGGGCCTTCGGCACCGTGCATCCAGTAAACCAGGCGGTTGGCCATGGTCAGCAGGATCAGGGCGCTCAGTATCGCAGCCAGGGCGATGCCACCGAAGATGGCGATCGGACCGGCTTCACCTACGAAGGAGCCGATAAAGCCCGCAGCGTAGTTGGCCAGGGCAACGAAGCCAAACCAGGCCCCCATCATCAGGGAAGCCAGACGCAGCGGAGCCAGTTTGGTCACCATGGAGAGGCCGATCGGGGAGAGGCAGAGCTCGCCCAGGGTGTGGAACAGGTATGCGCCAACCAGCCAGAACATGGAGGTCTTGACGGTGTTGTCACCACCCTGCTGCAGCACGGCACCGACCATGAACAGGAAGCCGATAGCCAGGAACAGCAGACCCATGGCGAATTTCACCGGAGAGTTCGGCTCTTTCTTGCCGAGCTTGATCCAGATGGCCGCAACGACCGGTGCCAGAGTGATAATGAAGAAGGGGTTCAGGGACTGGAACCAGGCAGTCGGCACTTCGAAGCTGCCGATCATGCGGTCGGTATACTCCTGGGTGTAGAGGTTCATCAGACCACCGGCCTGCTCGAAGCCGGCCCAGAAGATGATGGTGAACAGACCCAGTACCAGAATAACCTTGATGCGATCCACTTCCTGCTTGGTCAGCGGTGCTTTCTGCTCGGTAGTACGCAGGGCGGCTGCGCGCTGGGCGGCAGTGACGCGACCGATGTCACCCAGGAAACGCTGGGCCATGGTGGCCTGGATCACCAGAGAGAGCAGCATACCGATACCGGCGCCGACGAAGGCGGCTTGCCAGCCGTAGGCGGTGGCAGCAGCACCACAGATCACGCCTGCCAGCAGGGAACCCAGGTTGATACCCATGTAGAAGATGGTGAAAGCACCATCACGGCGGTGATCGCCCTCTTCATAGAGGTCACCCACCATGGTGGAGATGTTCGGTTTGAACAGGCCGTTACCCACGATCAGCAGCGCGAGGCCCGCGTAGAACATGGTGTTGACCATATCCGGGAACATGGCGTGGGGCAGTGCCAGAGTGAACTGACCTGCGGCCATCAGCACGGCACCGATCAGGATGGCGCGACGTTGACCCAGGAAGGTGTCAGCCAGCCAGCCGCCGATCAGCGGAGTGATATAAACCAGACCGGTATAGATACCGTAGAGTTTGAGGGCATCTGCCTGACTCCAGCCCAGACCGCCGTTGGCAGTCAGGTCGGTCAGATAGAGCACCAGCACGGCACGCATGCCGTAATAGGAGAATCTCTCCCACAGTTCGGTACTAAAGAGCAAAAAAAGCCCTTTAGGGTGACCTAAAAAGGTCCCTTTTGACGGGTTATTCATTGGAACTTCCACCTGTGTCTTATATTTTTTTGAGTTTTTTATGCAAGGGCGAGAAACACGCCTCAATCCTTATAGAGCATGTGTGAATAAATTACAACATTATGATTTGCTGAGAGTTTATTTACTCTTGATTGATTTTTTGTTGCAAAAATGAAAAAGGAGCATCATTTGATGCCCCTTAAATACGTCTATAAAAAACAGATTTATCAGCGATTACAACTGCTTGACGAACTGCTTCAGCCAGCCGATGAATTCACCATTTAGCTCGTGATGGCGCACACCATATTCCACATTGGCTTTCATGTAACCGAGCTTGCTGCCGCAATCGTGGCTCTTGCCCTTCATGAAGTAGGCGTTGACTTGCTCCTGCTCCATCAGCATGGCGATGGCGTCCGTCAGCTGGATCTCGTCACCGGCACCGGCCGGGGTTTTCTCCAGCAGCGGCCAGATATTGGAGGAGAGGACATAACGACCCACCACCGCCAGATTGGAGGGAGCTTCGTCACGGGGTGGCTTCTCGACAATGGCCTGCATCGGCAGGGACATCCCCTCGCTCAGAGCCTCGCCCTTGATGTCGGCGATGCCATACTTGTCCACTTCGCTCTCGGGAACCGCTTCCACCATGATCTGGCTGATCTGGTTCTCTTCGTACATGTGCACCATCTCGGCCAAGTTGTCCTGCTTGGGGTTGCTGGCAACGTCGTCGATCAGCACATCCGGCAGCAGCACGGCAAACGGGTTGTCACCGATCAGCGGACGGGCACACAACACAGCGTGGCCCAGACCTTTGGCCTCGCCCTGGCGGACGTGCATGATGGTGACGTCTTTCGGGCAGATCTGTTGCACCTCTTCCAGCAGCTGACGCTTGACTCGCTTCTCGAGGGTCGCTTCCAGTTCGAAACTCTTGTCGAAGTGGTTTTCGATGGAGTTCTTGCTCGAGTGGGTGACCAGAATGATCTCCTTGATCCCGGCGGCGATAGCTTCGCGCACTACGTACTGGATCAGCGGTTTGTCGACCACCGGCAACATCTCTTTCGGGATGGCCTTAGTGGCTGGCAGCATACGGGTACCCAGACCGGCTACCGGGAGCACGGCCTTACGAACAACAAGAGGAGTTTTTTTCATGGAAAACTATCCAGCGGGATTAAAGTGCGGCAATCATACCCCAAGAAAAATGGGGCAGCCACAGGCTGCCCCATTTGCAACTGATCCATTCGACTTTATTTGACTATTATCATGTCCCTGTTGGCTTCCAGCGTGGCCGGGCCAATGCCATTGACATCCGCCAGCTGATCGACCGAGGTGAACTTTCCCTGTTTTTCCCGATAGTCGACGATGGCTTGTGCCTTCTTGTCACCAATCCCTTTCAGGCTGGTGAGTTCGGCAAGGGTGGCGGTATTGATATTCAGCTTGCCGGACTCCTTGGCAACCGCGGTCGTGGTTGTTTGCTTGGGCGCTGCCTTATCTACGGCCAGCACAGGTTGGCTGAACAGGGGCAAGCAGGCCAGCAGCATGACAGCAGAGAGCTTCTTCATCAGCATTTCCATTCCTCCATGATGTGGATATTGCCGAGTGGCACATTGATGAATAGCGTATCGAACGGGTCTTTTTCACTGTTATTTCTAACAGGTCAAATCCTCATGCCGATGGCGAAATATTTGCTATAAGCGCTTCACTATGAATGCCCTCATAAATCCAACCGTATGATCTTGAATCTATTTTAGATACATCTTTAAGGTGGCGGGCACGCTTTCCCGCGGCGCTACGCCCGAGACATTTCTGGCACATCACATGGCATTGTTCTGTGCAACACTGCGCTGATGGCATGTTTCACTGGTCTTCAAAAGAGAACCAATAAAAAAGGCTGCTCACCTGGGGTGAGCAGCCTTTGTGATCGGTTTTTTCAGACTAAAGCTGATTAGGCTTGTTCGTCAGCCTGGGCAGCCTGGATACCGGTCAGGGCGATGGTGTAGACGATGTCGTCAACCAGGGCGCCGCGGGAGAGGTCGTTGACCGGCTTGCGCATGCCTTGCAGCATCGGGCCGATGGAGACCAAGTCAGCGGAACGCTGTACCGCTTTGTAAGTGGTGTTACCGGTGTTCAGGTCCGGGAAGACGAACACGGTGGCTTTACCGGCAACTGGTGAGTTCGGTGCCTTGGACTTGGCCACGTTCTCCATGATGGCCGCATCGTACTGCAGCGGGCCGTCGATGATGAGGTCGGGGCGCTTGGCCTTGGCCAGCTCGGTCGCTTCACGCACTTTCTCTACATCGGCACCGGCGCCAGAGGTACCGGTAGAGTAGGAGATCATGGCGACGCGCGGCTCGATGCCGAAAGCGGCAGCAGAGTCGGCGGACTGGATGGCGATCTCGGCCAGCTGCTCGGCAGTCGGATCCGGGTTGATCGCGCAGTCACCGTAGACCAGCACCTGGTCAGGCAGCAGCATGAAGAAGATGGAGGAGATCAGGGAAGAGCCCGGAGCGGTCTTGATGATCTGCATCGGCGGACGGATGGTGTTGGCAGTGGTGTGCACCGCGCCGGATACCAGGCCGTCAACTTCATTGCGCTCCAGCATCATGGTACCCAGTACCACGTTGTCTTCCAGCTGCTCGCGGGCAACCACTTCGGTCATACCCTTGTTCTTGCGCAGCTCGACCAGACGCGGCACATAGCGCTCGCGCACAACGGCCGGATCGATGATCTCGACGCGATCGGTCAGAACTACACCCTGCTGCTCGGCAACGCGACGGATCTCTTCCGGGTTACCCAGCAGTACCGGACGGGCTATGCCACGCTCTGCACAGATGGCGGCAGCCTTGATGGTGCGCGGCTCGTCGCCTTCCGGCAGCACGACACGCTTGTTGGCCTGACGGGCCAGCTCGGTCAGCTGATAACGGAATGCCGGCGGGCTCAGGCGACGGGAACGGGTAGAGCTGACAGTCAGCGACTCGATCCAGTGCTTGTCGATGTGGCCAGCGACGTAGTCCTGTACCAGCTCGATACGCTCGCGGTCATCTTCCGGAATATCGACGTTGAAGTTCTGCAGGCTGACGGCGGTCTGCCAGGTGTTGGTACCGGTCATCATGATCGGCAGGCCGGTGGCCATGGCCTGTTGGCACAGCGCCATGACCTGCGGCTCCGGATGATAGTTACCGGTCAGCAGCAGGGCGCCCAGCTTGACGCCGTTCATGGCGGAGAGGCAGGCAGAGACGATAACGTCAGAGCGGTCGCCGGAGGTGACCAGCAGGCTGCCCGGACGGAAGTGCTCGACCATGTTGTGGATGGAGCGGGCGCAGAAGGTCACGGTCTGCAGGCGACGGCTGTCTAGCTCGCCCTTGTGCAGGATCTTGGCAGCCAGATGCTTGGCGAGATCCTTGGCGCGCGGGGCGATCAGCTGGGTGTTCCAGGGGATGCAACCCAGGATGCGCAGCGGGCTCTTGCCGAATACTTGCAGTACTTCCAGGTTGTGAGCTGCGTCAGAAGCGTGGTGATGGGCTTCGAACATCTCGGTCAGGTCAGGGCGGGTTACGCCATGCTCGTCAACCGGCGCGCCAACCTTGTTGATCACGCAGCCAACGATACGGGGGTTGTTGACACCACCGAAGTTGGAGCAAGCCAGTTCGATGCGCTCTTTCAGCTTCTGGCTGGAGTCATGGCCCGGATGGGTCACGAATACCATGTCGGCATCCAGAGCTTTAGCGACGTCGTAGTTCAGCTTGTTGGCAAAGGGCTGCTTGTCGGTCGGCACCATACCTTCGACAACCAGCACTTCGGCACCACTGGATTTCACGTGCTCTTCGAAGCGGGCAACGATCTCTTCCAGCAGGATGTCGGTGTTGCTGGAGCTGATCATGTTCTCGGCGTAGGAGAGGGTGAACGGCTCGGGCGGGTTGATGTTGGCAGCAGCGCGGATAACGGCGGTTGAGCGCTCGGCACCGGTTTCACCCGGACGCGGCTGGGCAACCGGTTTGAAGAAGCTGACATTGACACCGTGACGCTCCATGGCGCGAACAACGCCCAGACTCACGGAAGTTACGCCGACACCAGTGCCGACCGGGATAAGCATAATAGTGCGTGCCACTTTATACCCCTTGTTCATTTTTTGGGATCAGGAAAAGGCCGCCCTGGTGGGCGGCCTCGAGTTACTGCGTCAATTAAGCGCCGACCAGTTCCAGCGCGTCGTGGGCGATAACCCACTCTTCGTTGGTCGGGATAACCAGGGCCTTGGTAGAACCAGCCTTGGTGATCTCGCCACCCTTGCCGAAACGAGCCTTCAGGTTGGCGTCGTGATCAACGTCAAAGCCCAGCAGACCCAGCTTGTTCAGGGTGATTTCACGGATCGGGGCAGAGTTTTCACCGATACCACCGGTGAAAACAACGGCGTCCAGACGACCGTCCATGGCGGCAGCGTAGGCGCCGATGTACTTGGCCAGGCGATAGCAGTAAACGTCCATAGCACGCTTGGCTTCTTCTTTGCTGTCGTAGTTGTCTTCAACGAAACGGCAGTCGGAGGTCACTTCGGTCAGACCCTGCAGGCCGGACTCTTTGGTCAGCATGGTGTTGATATCGGCCACGCTCATGCCCAGCTTGTCGTGCAGGAAGAAGATGATGGCCGGATCCAGATCACCGGAACGGGTACCCATCACCAGACCTTCCAGCGGAGTCAGGCCCATGGAGGTATCAACAGATTTGCCGTTCTTGATAGCGCAGACGGAACCGCCGTTGCCCAGGTGGCAGTTGATGATGTTCAGCTCTTCAACCGGCTTGTTCAGCTGCTTGGCAGCCTCCAGGCTGATGTAGTAGTGGCTGGTGCCGTGAGCGCCGTAGCGACGGATGCCGTTCTCTTTGTAGAGCTTGTACGGCAGGGCGTACAGGAAGGCTTCTTCCGGCATGGTCTGGTGGAACGCGGTATCGAATACGGCCACGTTCTTGTCAGCCAGCGCCGGGAATACGCGGCGAGCTTCACGAATACCGATCAGGTGAGCCGGGTTGTGCAGCGGTGCATACGGAACGGCGGCTTCGATGCCGGCAATCACGTCTTCGCAGATGACCACGGAAGAGGTGAAGCGCTCGCCGCCGTGAACAACACGGTGACCGATGGCGATCAGGTTCTTGGACAGTTCCGGATTGAGCGGCAGGATCTTGTTGACGATGAAGTCCAGCGCTTCCTGGTGAGCGGCACCCGCGCCCAGATCGGCACTGCCTTTCTCGCCATTCAGTTTCCACTTGATGCGGGCGTCGTCGAGGTTGAAGCACTCGGCCAGGCCGGACAGCAGGTCATCACCGGTGGTTGCGTCAATGACGGCAAACTTCAGGGAAGAGCTGCCACAGTTAAGAACAAGAACCAGCTTACTCATGAATAAATCCTATCGCAGATTGGGTTGTGTAGGCGGATGCGTTGGACGCGGTGCGGCCAAAAACTTTCAACTTATCCTTATGAGGGTTGGCAATCTGTTGCTTGCCCCTTGTATAGTGATACAAGACCCGAAATCCAGACGTCCCTGACAGGTCAATAGCAAGAAGCTTTTGACGCAAAAATGGGCGTACAAAGGATAACCCGATTGTTGAAAAATAACAAAGTCATCCTCAACCTTTGTTACTTTGCATCAAATTTTGTCGAGGTTTTGCCGTTGGTACGTTCAAAAAGCGCTCGGAGGTAGTATGAGCATGAACATTTTTGGAACTAAGTTACAGCAAGGCCGCCATTATATGACGCTTTGGCCGCGCCGTCCCGAGCTCAATTCGATGTTTCCTGAAAATCGGGTGATCAAGGCGACCGAGTTCGCCCTCAAGGTGATCCCCGCGCTGGCGGTGCTGAGCGTGATGCTGCAGTTCCAGTTTGGCGAGCTGCACTACTGGCCTTCCGTTATCACTTCCGTGCTGTTTCTGCTCAGTTTGCCGCTGCAAGGTTACTACTGGCTCGGCCAGCGTGCCGACACCCGTTTGCCACCTTCGCTGGCGAGCTGGTATCGGGAGATCAACGGCAAGATGAACGAGCAGGGTGGACGCCGCCAGCTGGTGTCTCAGCCGCGCTATGAAGAGCTGGCCGATACCCTCAAGGCCGCCTTCCAGCAGCTCGATAAATCCTTTCTCTACGAATAACCCGTTTCAGATGCAAAAAGGCGCCAGTGGCGCCTTTTTTGTTGCGGTCTGCGTGAGGGATCAGGCCGCCAGCACCTTGCGGATCTCCTGGATGGAGAGCTTGTACTGACGTGGACACTGACGCCACACCTGCAGCATCCGCTGGTACTTGTCGCGCATGGCGATGTCGCTGGAGAGCTCATCGCACGGGCACTTGAGCTCGGGGAAGCGCTTGTCCACCTCCAGCAGGAAGCAGACGTAGTCAGCCAGCTCACGCTCCTGGCTGCGGCTGTAGCCGTTGAACTCCAGACGGCTGGCGTTGATCTCGCCCTGATCGGCTGCATCCAGATTGCCCCATGAGATGGCCAGTGCGTGGTGCAGCTCCAGGGTGTCGATCACCTCTTGGCAGGTCGCCAGATCCAGATGGCCGAAGCTCTTCTCCAACTCGAGGATCTGCAGGCAGTAGCCGCGCTCGATGATGGTGCTGGCGCGCTGGTAGACGTCCGCTTTCTCCGGATTGAGTTTCGCCAGAATTTCGTACTGGTTGCTCAGGATCAAACGCTCAGTGTTGCTCATGTTCATGGGATATCTCGCTGGAAGATGATTCTGGGGCCACGTTAACCCATATATAAAATGAATTTTTTGATCTGGGCGGGGGAGTTGGTGAGAAAAATCCGCTGGCAAGGGGCGGCTGAGCAGACGAAAAAGGCCTGCATGGCAGGCCTTTCAATGACGCAGGGGAGGATTATCCCTTGAGGAAATCCAGTACCACCTGATGGTGATCGCTGGTTTTGAACTTGTCGAAGTGGTGGGCAATCTTGCCCTCTTCATCGATCAGGAAGCTCTGACGGTGAATGCCGTCATACTCCTTGCCCATGAACTTCTTCGGGCCCCAGACGCCAAAGGCATCGGCGACGGCGTGGTCTTCATCGGCCAGCAGGGTGAAGTTGAGCTGGTCCCGCTCTTCGAACTTTTTCAGCCGTTTGGCCGGATCCGGGCTGATGCCAAGTACCACCACATTGAGGGCGGCCAGCTCGGCGTTCACATCGCGCAGGCTGCAGGCCTGGGTGGTGCAGCCGGGGGTCATCGCCTTGGGGTAGAAATAGACCAGCACCTTCTTGCCGCGCAGGCCAGCGAGGCTGACCTGATTGCCATTCTGGTCGGGCAGGGAGAAATCGGGGGCGGGGCTGCCAGCTTGTAGTGGTTGCATGGGGTCTCCTCGGGTAAAACGCCCTCAGGCGTGTTTGCGATTGACGATAAACTCGAACGATTCGGCACCCAATTGACGACAGAATTCGGCGAAGGCGGTTTGCGAACCTTCCACTTCACCCTCTCTGGCCAGATTGAGCTGAAAACTGATCTTCAGCAGGTTGAACGGCTGCTGCTCCAGGGTCATGGATTGCATCGCCTGAATGTTCCAGCCATGTTCGCTGAAGAACTGGGTGCACTGGCTTACGATGCCGGGCTCGTCGCGGATCAACAGGTCGGCACTGGCGCGGACGTCATACTGCAGGGACTGGTGGCGTTCGGTGCGTTTCATCATGGTGATGAGATCCCACTCCTGGCTACGCAGGGGCAGGCTGATTTCGAGTTGCATCATGCTGTTCCAGTCGCCCGAGAGCAGCATGATAAAGGTAAATTCATTGCCGAAGATGCCAAGGCGGCTGTCCACAATGTTGCAACCACAGCCACTGACGTGGCGGGTCACTTCATTGACGATGCCAGGCCTGTCCGTGCCGATGGCCGTTACGACCAGGTAGTGAGTCATAAATCTTCTCTCGTCCGTTATTTCGTTGCGAAAGCCGCGCTGGCAAGCCAACCCTCCGGCCCTGATGACCACTCCCTGAGGGACGCTGCCGACTTTCGTTCATTACTTTTTGTTCCGGATGGTATCACGGCTTGCCCCCTCTCTCCCTTGTTTTTCAAAGGGGGCAGCTTTACCATTACGCCCCTGAAAATCGGGAGAAAAGTCCATGTTACGCGGTAGTATTGTTGCGCTCGTTACCCCCATGCTGGCTTCAGGTGAAGTCGATTGGGCCAGTCTGGCCAAACTGGTCGACTATCATGTCAGCGCCGGGACCAGCGCCATTGTTGCGGTGGGTACCACGGGGGAATCGGTGACCCTGAGCGAGCAGGAGCATATCGCCGTCGTTGAAAAGACCGTTGAGTATGCCGCCGGACGCATTCCCGTCATCGCCGGTTGCGGCTCCAACAATACTGCCCATGCCATTGAATTGGCAAAGCGACTGGCCAAAACCGGCGTGGTGGCGGGTCTCTCGGTGACTCCTTACTACAACAAGCCCACTCAGGAAGGTCTCTATCGCCACTATTGTGCGATCGCCGAGGCTAGTGGTCTGCCCCAAATTCTTTATAATGTGCCCGGTCGCACCTGTTGCGATCTCAAACCGGAGACCGTGGCTCGTCTGGCCAAGGTTCCCGGCATTATCGGTTTGAAAGAGGCAACCGGCGATTTGAGCCGCACCCCGCTGCTGCGCGAGCTGTGCGGGCCGGAGTTTGCCCTTTACAGTGGCGACGATGCCACTGGTTGTGATTTTATGCTGCAAGGTGGCGATGGCGTGATTTCGGTCACCACCAATATTGCAGCGGCCCAGATGGCCGACATGTGTCGTGCTGCGCTGGCCGGTGATGCCGGGCAGGCGCATGACATCAACAATCTCTTGATGCCGTTGCACAAGACTCTGTTCTGCGAACCGAGCCCCACCCCGGTGAAATGGGCCTGTGCCCAACTGGGGTTGATTGCAACAGCCACCTTGCGCCTGCCGCTGGTTGACCTCACCCCCGAGGGCGAACAGCTGATGGCGCGAGCACTGACCACTGCGGAGTTGATGGCGAGTGTTTAAATCTAATGGAAAGGGAAATAGAGCCCGTCTGGTGCTGAGCGTTGCGACTGTGGCCGTATTGGCCGGTTGCAGCACCCCCCAGGATCGCAAAATGGCCAACCGCGACTTCGATTATGAAGATGCCCGCCTCGAGGGCCGCGCGTTCTTGATCCCCGCAGGATTGAGTGCCCCCACCTTCAACAGCCAGTACGACATCCCGCCGCTTCCCGAGAGCAGCCGTGAAGGTGCCCTCGGCGCCCAGGTCGATGTGCGCCCGCCAGCCCAGCTGCTGACCGTGGTACCGGGCAGCCAGGTGGTGCAGAGCGCAACCGAACCGACCGTTGCCTTCTATGCCCTGAGCACCAGCCAGAGCGTGGAGCGCGATACCTGGTCGTTCCTGATGAACTTCCTGGCCAAATACAAGGTCACCACCGAGAAGCTGGATCAGCAGGATGGCGTATTGCAGACCGGCTGGTTTGACAACACGGTCGCCCTCGATGGCTGGGGGGAAGATGACGAAGACTTCAAAATCCGTCAGCGTTACCAGTTCACCGTGCGCAACGATGCCCAGCGCCACGCCGTCAATATGTCGGTCCGGGTACTGGATCACGAAGAGACCATCGACGGCGAGACCAGCAACAAGCTGACCCCTGCCGATGCCCAGCGCTATGCCGCGCGAGTGCTGAACCAGTTCTCTCTCTATTACGACAGCCAGCTGAAAGCCCGCGAGCAGCACAAGTCCAACGATGGCATGGGTCTGCAACTGGGTCTGGACAACAACGAACTGAGCGCCTGGATTGCCGAAGGCTCCTTTGATCAGGTGTGGCGTCGCCTCAATCAGGTACTGCCCGCTTACGGTTTCACCATCAAGGATACCCAGCAGTCACTGGGCTGGATCGACGTCGAGTACGAAGAGCCGGGTGCCGAGTTCTGGAAGGCGAAAGGGAGTGAGCCATTCAAACTGGAGGAGGAGAAATACCGCTTCCAGCTTGGCGAAATGGCGGGAGGCAAGACCTCCATCACCCTGTTCGACAAGGACAAGAAGCCGGTATCGTCCGGGGTTATCTCCCAGATGTATATCAGCCTGTCCGAGGCGTTCGCCAAGGGGCTGGCCGATCAGGCAGCAGCAAAAGCAGAATAAATACAGGGGCCTTGTGCCCCTGTTTTGTTATCTGAATCCCCCTGAAAACGCGGGGATTCCGAGCGGTTTTCGATGATGCGAGCCCCCTTGCCAGCCCGTTGCAAACAGAGCGCTCAGGTGAGGAACTCGCGATGTTTACCCCCCACAAACAGGAAGTGTTATTAGCTATGAGTCTTGCAGATCAAGTATTGGCGGTGAATGACGATTTGCCGATCCGTACCGATAAACCTGTCCATTCCGGCAAAGTGCGCAGCGTCTACTGGTTGACCCCCGAAGACAGTGCCCGGCTCATAAAAGAGAAAGGCTATGATGTGCCGGCCGATGCGCCTCTCGCCCTCATGGTGATCAGCGATCGCATCTCGGCCTTCGATTGCATCTGGCAAGGTGTGGATGGCCTGAACGGCGTGCCGGGCAAAGGGGCGGCGCTCAACGCCATCTCCAGCCACTGGTTCAAGCTGTTCAAGGAGAAGGGACTGGCCGACAGCCACATTCTGGATATTCCGCACCCCTTCGTCTGGATCGTGCAAAAAGCCCGTCCGGTGATGATCGAGGCGATTGCTCGCCAATACATCACCGGCTCCATGTGGCGTGCGTACAAGGATGGCGAGCGCGAGTTCTGCGGCATCACCCTGCCGGAAGGGCTGAAAAAGGATCAGAAGCTGCCGGAAATTCTCATCACTCCGTCCACCAAGGGCGTGCTGACAGGGCTGGATGGCGTGCCGGAAGCCGATGATGTCAACGTCTCCCGTGCTGATATCGAGCGCCATTATAAAGGCTTTAACTTCAGCAAACCGGCCGACATCGACCGTTACGAAGTGCTGCTCAAAGAGGGCTTCAACGTCATCAGCGACGCGCTGGCCGGGCTGGATCAGATCTTCGTCGATACCAAGTTCGAGTTTGGTTACGTCCACGATGCCGCCGGCAACGAAAAGCTGATCTACATGGACGAAGTGGGCACCCCCGACAGCTCCCGTATCTGGGATGGCGCCGCCCTGCGCGACGGCCAGATTGTCGAGAAGTCCAAAGAGGGTTTCCGTCAGTGGCTGCTCAACCACTTCCCGGATCCGGACATCCTGCTTAACAAGAACCGCATGCCGGAACGTTTTGCCCTTGCTCGCGACAACAAGCTGCCGACCGAAGTGATGATGGATATCTCCAACACCTATGTCGGGATCGCCGAGAAGATCATCGGCCACAAGCTGGCGCGTTCTGCCAATCCCAAGCTGGAGATCATCGAGGTGCTGCGCGATCAGTACGGTCTGATCGACTAAGGGTTGCTCTCTTTTTTTTGTCGTCAACAAACAAACGTTTGCTGATAGTGAGGGATATAGGCAGAGAAACAGACGGGCCCCGCTACGGGGCCCGTTTTTATTGCTGGTCTGGCGGCAAGCGAGCGGCGATCAGCCGTTGACTCTGAACACCTGACCGGTCTGGATGCCCAACACCGACTTCTTGTAAGCCTGCGCCACCTTGGCGGCTGGCACCGGCACGAACCCCGGGAAGAAGTCGGCGTATTTGTCCATCGACTCCGCCAGCACGGTGGGGCTCACCACGTTGATGCGAATGCCCCTTGGCAGCTCGCAGGCGGCCGCTTTCACAAAGTGATCGATGGCGCCGTTGACGGTGCTGGCGCTCACGCCCCAGTTGATCGGCTCCTCGCTCAGAATACCGCTGATCAAAGTGATGGAACCCTTGTCAGTCAGATAGGGAATGGCGGCTCGGGTCAGGTTGATCTGGCCCATCAGCTTGCTCTCCAGTCCCACCTGCCACTGCTCGTCGGTCATCTCGGTCAGGCCGTTGAAGGCCACGCTGCCGCTGGCCACCACCAGCGCATCAAACTGGCCTACTTGGGCAAACAGCGCCTTGATGGAGGCGGGATCGCGCATATCGACCGTGGCATCACCACGGCTGTGGCCGACCCGGATCACCTGATGATCTTTGGCAAGCAGTTCACTGACAGCGGAGCCGACGGTGCCGGAGGCACCCATAATCACAATTTTCATCTGCATCACTCCTGGTTGGGATGTATCGATTCTAGCGCAACAGAAAATGCGAAAAAGCGCGTAAAATAAACCCATTGTTTCCATATTGGAGCTAATGATGGATATCGCCCATCTGGCCAGCTTTTACGAGGTGGTGCTGCGCGGCAGTTTCTCGGCTGCTGCCGATACGCTGGGGGTCAGCAAGGGGATGCTGAGCCGCCATGTCAGCGCGCTGGAGACCTCCCTCAATGCACAACTGTTGCAGCGCACCACCCGCCGCCTCAGTCTGACCGAGGCGGGCAAGACCCTCTATCAGCAGGCGGGGGAGATCTTCGCGCTGGCTCGGCAGGCGGAGCAGGATATTCAGGCGCTGACCGAAGAGGATTGCGGACGACTGCGCTTTACCTGCCCGGTCAGCACCGGCGACCGCATGGTGAGCGAACTGCTGACCAGCTTTGCCGCGCTCTGCCCGGGAGTGGAGGTGGAACTCAATTTCACCAACCAGATGGTCGACATGAGTCAGGGAGAAAACGACATCGCCCTGCGCGCCATGAGCGAGGTGCCGGACAATCTGGTGGCCCTGCCGCTGGGGCGGCTCAAGGATGTGGTGGTGGCCAGCCCCGCGCTGGTGGCGCGAGAGGGGTATCCTGCCACTCCCTATGAGCTGAGCGGGCGCAGCTGCCTGTTGCAGGGGCACAATCCGGCCTGGGAGCAGTGGCACTTTATCCGTGAGGGGGAGGAGGCCCACATTCTGGTGCAGGGCAAGGTGCGAGCCAACCACTACAGCACAGTGTTGCAACTGGCGCGCGCCGGTATGGGCTATGCCAAGTGCCCGCTGATGCTGGTGGAATCGCTGCTGACGGCGGGGGAGCTGGTGTCCGTGCTAGATGAGTGGCAGAGCGGGCTGCATCAGCTCCATGTGCTGCATGCCCAGCAGCGACGGGTGCCACGCAAGATCCGGTTGTTCAAGCAGGTGCTGGCCCAGTGGTTTGCCGAGCGACCCCACTACCTGCTCTGAGCGGCGTTATTTTTCTGTCATCTTCGGCTGCTACCCTGCGCCCATCATCGGCATCAGGAAGATCAGCGGGAATGAAGAGTAATAGAGGGTTGACCGGTTTTGTGCTGCTCTGTGCAGTGTTGGGGGCTGGCAGTGTGCAGGCCATGGTGGAAGTGAAGGTGCCGGAGAATTTCCGCATCCTCGCGGTGAGCAACGGTACCTTGCAGGACGAGCAGCATGCCACCCTGGCGGATGGCGAGCAGCAACTGCTGGTGCGCTTCGAGGGGGTGATCCCCAGTCGCAGCAGCAGCGAGAATGATCGGCAGGTACGCTCCGAGCCGCAGGTGGTGCGCTATCAGGGCAGCAATCAGCATTTGCAGCTGACGGCCAGTGTACCGGGAGACGAGCAGGGGATGCAGGCCTATGCCAAGGCTCCTGTGGTGGCGTTGCAGGAGAATGGCCGCGCGCTTGCCATCCAGCAGGACGCACTGGTGACCAGCGGCATGCTGCTTGGGGTGGATTGGAACGGCAAACTGGCTGAATACAACCGCAGCGGCGGCAAGGCGGCGCTGACGGTTGGCGCCGTTGCTACGCAGCCAACGGCCACGGCCGCTGGTGGTGCTCAACCCGTTGTGGCAGCCAGCGAGCTGGAAGGGCAGTTGCAGCAGCTGTTCCTCCAGGCCGATCCGGCCCTGCGCAAGCGCTTTATCGGTTGGGCGGTCCCACAGCTTTAAGTTTTCTGCCCGTTGCAGTAACGTGGACACTCCTTTTTCAGGCGCTCTGTTCATCGTACTCAACGAGGTTTTCATGTTTGAATTGCATTCACGCCTGCAGGCAGATACCCGGTGGCTCGGGGATCTGCCCCTCTGCCGTGTCTTGCTGGCCAAAGACAGCCAGTATCCCTGGCTGATCCTGGTACCGCGAGTAGCCAACCTGCGGGAAATTCACCATCTGGCGCCGGAGCAGCAGCAACAGCTGATGCAGGAGTCCTGCGCCGTCGCCGCCCTGATGGAGCAGGCCCTCAGCCCGGACAAGATCAACATCGGAGCGCTGGGCAATCTGGTGCCGCAACTCCACCTTCACCATGTAGCCCGCTTTGCGACGGATCGCGCCTGGCCAGGCCCCATCTGGGGTGCTCATCCGGTCGTGCCTTATGAGCCACAAGTTTTGGCCCAGCAGGCCGATATATGGCGTGCCCGGCTCGCCAAGCTGAGCGGTTTCACCCCTGTGGCTGCTGATAACGGAGTCAACTGAGAGGCGTGTCGCTATTTCAGTCTCCGGGCCGCGCCATCTGTTAGAGTTATGGTATAGATAAGCCCATTTTCGATGTTCAGGAAGGTCCCATGATAGTGACAAGATCCGATGACGATGCCGTATTGACCACAGAGGATGTGCTGCTCAGCCTGTGCAACTCGGTGACGGACGTTTTGAGTGCCGCGACCATGAGTCAGGTGCGCTTTTCCGGCATGGTGCAGCGGATCAGCAAGACCTGCCTCAAGCCGGATATCGGCTGTTTCGTGCTGTTCGATGGCGGTTTTTCCGGTCTGGTGGTGATCAACTTCTCCGCCGCCGCCGCCATGGAGCTGTACGAGAGCTACATGCTGAGCATGGGGCTCTCCAAGGAGGATCTCGCCATCTCCCACACCTCTGACGAGGTGAGCAACGTGATGGGCGAGCTGATGAACCAGATCGTCGGTAGCTTCACCGTCAAGGTGGGCCGGGATCTGCAGACCCACATCACCCAGAACCAGCCGAAGATGCTGGCGCTAAACAAGCAGGTGATGCTGAGCGTCGATACCAATCTCGACAGCCCGGAGTCCCGCCGCGTCACCTTCTTCACCGCCCGCAACAACATCTTCTATCTGGAGCTGGCGATGGACAAAACCGAGTTCATCCGCATCCACAATGAGGGGATGGAGCACGAGGAGCTGGATCCCGATGCGCTGATTGCCCAGGCAAAGCAGGATGCCGCCAAGCCGGCTCAGGCTGCGGCCCCGGTCGCCAACGATCACGACGATCTACTCGACTCTCTGGGTATTTGAGGCAAATGCCGGATAGCAACAAGGCCACCTTCGGGTGGCCTTGTTGTATCGGTGCGCACAACCGTTGTTAGAAGTTGTAGAGCAGGCCGGTGTTGAACATCACGGATTCAGAATCGTAGAAGTTGATGTCGGAATCGGACTTGGCATAGCCAGCGGTAAAGGTTGCGGAGAGCGGCGCAATACCGAACAGGCGGTGCCAGAAGAAGGTACCGGTCAGGGCAAACTCGTCGGAGTCGGCGTTTTGGCCAAAGATCGGGTTGGCCTCATCATATTTGGTCTGGCCCAGATAGGCGTTGCTGACGAAAGACCACTGGGAAGCGCGCATGCCGTAGGTCAACTGGAGGCCGTTGCTCTTGTAGCTTTGGGCGCTGCCATCCAGATCCGCTTGGCGGTAGATAAAGGCTGGCTCCAGCATCTGACCGGGTGCCAGCTGCCATTTGTAGGAGAGGTCGAGGGCGTGGATCTTGCCGTTGCGATCCAGTTTGGCTGCTGTATCGGCGCCGTACTGGCTGCCGCTGCGCTCCTCATCCACCTCGATGTTGCGGGTGGTCAGGCTACCATTGAAGTTGCTACCCCAGATGCTGTCCCAGGCGAAGCGAACCCCTTTTGACTTGATATCGGTCGACTGACGGTCGACACCCACCGCGAAGGGATCGCTCCATTGCTCGGTCGGCATGGCATTAAAGACCACGGAGCCAGCTACGATGCCCTTGTCGCTCATCTCCTGACGGATACCGAGCTGCTGGGTGAAGTCGAAACGGATGGCATCCTGGATCAGGTTACCGAGGAAGACCTGGGTGCGGGTATCGGCAAAGGTGTAGCGGATATCGGCGTTGAGCAGCGGGGCAACGGCGGAGCTGCTCTCGGCACTGCCCAGTCCGCTCAGGCGGCGGTTTTCATCATCACCGCTATAAAAATTCGATTCGTAATTGATGACACTGACCCCGCCGAGCAGGAAACCGGACCAGCCAGACTCCTTGGGAATTTCACCCAAATCAGCATAAGCACTATTTGCGACCAGCAGGCCCAGGCCCAGCAAGGTGGTGTTGCGCATCGGATAACTCCTAAATTAAATGGTGGTGAATTTTTTCGGCCGGTGAGTATAAAGAAAAAACCTTAATGGCAACTGACTCAATATTGCCAATTATCCTAACCCACTCATTTCATTCGGCGAATCGTTAATTAATTGTGCGAGATTAAGAAGAGTTCACTCGGTTGTGCTGGTATTCTGTACCGCGAATATCGGGGGAAAACAATAAGATGAAACAGATTAAATCCTGGGCGCAATATTATGTCGATCTGATGACCAAGCTGGGACTGGTGCGCTTTAGCATGTTCCTGGCGGCGGGCATTATCGTGCTGGCGGTCGCCATCCAGATGGGGGTGACCCTGTTCCTGCGCGGCAACATCGATGTGATCGACTTCGTTCGCTCGGTCTTCTTTGGCCTGCTGGTGACTCCCTGGGCGGTCTATTTTCTCTCCATCGTGGTGGATCAGCTGGAGGATTCTCGTCAGCGACTGAGCCGTATGGTGCGCAAGCTGCAAGATATGCGTGAGCGGGATCTGGAGCTCAATACCCAGCTGCAGGAGAACATCAGCCGCCTCAACGCCCAGATTGCCGAGACCAACCGGGCCGAGAGCCTGCGTCTGCAGGCCATCGAGGATCTCGAGAACGAGGTGTTCCAGCGAGAGAAAGCCCAGCTTCATCTGGGGGAGCGCACCGCGCTGCTGCGCTCCTTTATCGACTGCTCCCCTGATCTGGTCTACTACCGCAACGAGGACGAGCAGTTTTCCGGTTGCAACCGCGCCATGGAGGAGCTGACCGGCAAGGTGGAGGCCGAGCTGATCGGTCTGACCCCGTTCGATGTCTACAAGCAGGAGATTGCCAACAAGGTGGTAGAGACCGACAAGCAGGTTTTTGCCAGCAACGAGCCGCTCACCTACGAGCAGTGGCTGGAGTATCCCGATGGCCGCAAGGCCTACTTCGAGTTGCGCAAGGTGCCCTTCTTCGACCGCTTCGGTAAGCGACTCGGCTTGCTCGGTTTTGGCCGCGACATCACCGAGCGCAAGCAGTATCAGGACAAGCTGGAGAAGGCGAGCCGCGACAAGACCACCTTTATCTCCACCATCAGCCACGAGTTGCGCACCCCGCTCAACGGCATCGTGGGCTTAAGCCGGATGCTGATGGATACCCCCCTCGATCCCAAGCAGCACCAGCAGCTCAAGACCATTCACCTGAGTGCGGTGACCCTTGGCAATATCTTCAACGACATCATCGACTTGGACAAACTGGATCGTCGTCGCCTCGAAATTGCACCAACCCGTATCGATCTGCCTGCCTTCCTCGACGAGCTGGAGACCCTGTCGCGCATTCAGGCGGAGCAGAAGGGGCTCTATCTCCATTTCGATCGGGATGGTGACATGCCGCAATTTGTGATGGCTGACGGCACCCGCCTGCGTCAGGTGCTGTGGAATCTGGTGGGCAACGCGGTCAAGTTTACCGATGAGGGGGGGGTCACCGTGCGCTGTCTCTCCCATCCCGCCGATGAGCCGGGCAAGCTGGCCCTGCACTTCGAGGTGGAGGATACCGGTATCGGTATCCCGCGCGCCCAGCAGGAGAAGATCTTCGCCATGTACTATCAGGTGCAGGGCAAGAAGCACGCCACCGGCACCGGCATTGGCCTCGCGGTCTCCCGTCAGCTGGTTCAGGCGATGGGCGGGCAGCTCTATGTGGATAGCGATCCGGGCGAAGGTTCCTGCTTCACCGCCGAGCTGGAAGTGGCTTGCGCCGAGCCTGTGTTGCCAGAGCAGGAGGAGGAGATGCCCTCCCTCGATATCCTGCTGGTGGAGGATGTGGAGCTCAACGTGACGGTGGCCTGCGCCCTGCTGGGCAAGTTGGGTCATCAGGTGCAGGTGGCACGGGACGGCACCCAGGCGTTGGCGATGGCCAACCCGGATGATTTCGACCTCATTTTGCTCGATATCCAGCTGCCGGACATGACCGGCTTCGATGTGGCGCAAACCCTGCTGGAGCGTTATGGCGACAGCCTGCCACCCATGGTGGCACTCACCGCCAACTCCACCGGTGATCGCCAGTACTACCGGGATCACGGCATGCAGGATGTGATTAACAAGCCGCTTGGCTCCAAAGCGGTGCGGGAGGTGATTGGCCACCTGTTTGCCGATCTGGCCGAGGATGAAGCGGACGAGCAGGCTGATGCGGGCAATCAGGATGCCCTGCTGGATATCCCTTTCCTCACCGATTACGCCGATACCGTGGGCAAGCCGGTGCTGCTCTCCAGCGTTGATCTGTTCGAGAAGATGATGCCGGACTACATGGCAGTGCTCGACTCCAACATGATTGCCAAGGATCAAGCGGGGGTGGTGGAAGAGGCACACAAGATAAAAGGGGCGGCAGGCTCCATCGGCCTGCGCCGTCTGCAGCAGACGGCCCAGCTGATCCAGAGCCCGGATCACCCCGCTTGGTGGGAAAACGTGGAAGACTGGATTGAGACGCTGCGCCGGGAATATCCGGGCGATATCGCCCGTCTGCGGCGCTGGTTGCTGTCTTGATGCTGGAGGTTGTCTTGAGTCTGATGGAAGTTGCTGGCAAGGAGCTGCGAGATGTATAGCCGTTTGATTACCCCTGCGCGCATCCACCCCTGGGGGGACGAGGATCTGCTGGAGGCGACCGAGCAGGATCGCGCCCGTATCGTGCAGGCCGCACCGGTGCGCCGGTTGCAGCAGAAGACCCAGGTTTTTCCGCTCGATGTGAAGGCCTCGGTGCGCAGCCGTCTCACTCACTCGCTTGAAGTACAGGAGACCGGTCGCCAGATCAGCCGTTGTATTCTGGCCGCCTTGCCTGCCGGGATGGTCTGTGAAGGGGCTTTTATCAATCTGGTGGAGATGTCCTGCCTGCTTCATGACGTGGGCAACGCGCCGTTCGGCCACTTTGGCGAGCAGGTGATGAGCCAGTGGCTCGGCGAGATGCTCGATCCCCTCTATCAGCAGGCGCTGGCGCAGCCACCTTCGGCCCAGTGGGCTGAATTGCGTCAGGATCTGCAACTGTTTGATGGCAACGCCCAGAGTCTGCGGCTGGTGCACAGCTTGCACGAGCTCAACCTGACACTCGGACAACTGGCGGCGCTCTGCAAATACCCGCAGCAGCCGCAACCTGGGGTGAGCTATGGCCAGCATCATGGCTGGAGCAGCAAGCGGGGCATCTTCTTCAGTGAGCAGCCGCTCTACCGCGCCCTCGGTCAGAGCCTGGGATTGGCCCCGGGCTGCCGTCATCCGTTGGTCTACATCATGGAGGCGGCCGATGACATCTCCTACTGCATCGCCGATCTGGAAGATGCGGTAGATCGGCGGATCCTGACTAAGAGTGAACTGCTGGCGGCACTGCGGGCCGCTGACCAGAGTGACTACATGGGCACCTTGCTGGATGAGGCGCTGGCTTCTGGTCGGGGCTTTTTCCCCCATTTTCGCCAGCAACTGACCCGGGATCTGGTGGCGCTGGCGGCGCAGAGCTATGTCAGCGAACATCAGGCCATTTTGCAGGGCTCCTATCCGCAAGCGCTGCTGCACGGTCAGGCGCCGGCGGCGCGGGTGCTCGATATCCTAAAGCGGGTGGCCCGCGAGCTGGTCTTTATGCGCCCCGAAGTAGAGGCCCTCGAGCTGGAGGGGTATGCGGCGCTGCGCGGGGTGCTGACCAGTTATGCCTGCCTGTTGGCGCTGCCAGCGCCACAGTTTGCCCGTCTGCTGGCCGGGGAGGGGAGTCAGGCGCTTTTCTTTGCGCGCCGCCTCTATCACCGCCTCTCGGCCCGCCATCTCAAGGCCTATCGATTGGCGATCGCCACCCCGGATCCGCGTTTTGCCTGCCAGAACGAGCAGGAGTGGTATTACCGGGTGCGGTTGCTGCTCGATTATGTCAGCGGCATGACGGATACCTACGTGCTGGAGGAGTACCGGCTACTCTCGGGGATCTGATGCCCCAAGCTCCCCTTCGGACAGCATAAAATACCGTAAAAACGTTTAAAAAGGAGTCGCAAGAGGCTTGTTTTAAATTCGGATATTTTTTAGACTTCTGCAACCTGTTCAACTTTTATCCGGTAAGGAGACGAATATGCAACATCTGATGCTCAATATTGCATTCTCTCGCGGCACTGCGTGCGGCGTGAAATCTCGTGCTCTTTTACCGCGTGGCGTAAACAGGTAACCCCTGTCTTTTTATCACCCGCGGTTCGTCCCGCAGGGTGATATCCACTTTCTCCGGGAGAACCGCATGTTCAACTGGAGAATTTCATGTCTATCGAACTGGTTTTACTGCGCAGTGTTGAATCCCTGGTCCAGAGAAGGATTGCCTGGGTCGAGCGTCGTCTCGTGCAGGTCAATCTGTCACCCGCCCTGCTCAGGGATATCGGGCTGGAAGGATATCAGGGTCAAATCGCCCTCGTTCGCGAGCGGGAGTATCAAACCGGCTTCCGCCTCGGGAATCGAATAACCTGATCGCGAGGGGGAGAATAAGATCCCCCTCGCTAGTGAAATGGCAGGCTGCATGCCTGCCATTTTTCCATCTTACGGTTGATTCCAGGTTCACATGTTGGTGACTCAGTATTATTCTCTCTGCCCTCTTTGTAACAGCTGTGATTGTTTTCTCGCCTTGCGTCGTCATGATCTGCAAGATTAGAGGTGGCAGCCGTATCTGTTTTACTTATCAGGACAAGACCTTATGCCACTCTTTCGTCAGCTTTTTCTTCCCATTTTGCTGTTGCTTTCGGGCATGTTGGCTGTTGCGGCCCCCCAACCGCAAGATGAGAGCACAAGCAACGAAATCTCCGCACACAAGGAGCTGCTGATCGGGGTTCCCCGTGGCGGCTATCTCCCTTTCATCTATCAACTCCCCAACCAGCGTTATGTCGGTCCGCTCAAGGAGCTGGCCTCGCGCATTGCAGCAGAAATGGGCGTGTCATTGCGTTATATCCCCTACAACTCCTACGTGGATGCCCAGATTGCTCTCCAAGGCGGCCAGATCGATGCATTAATCGGGGTCGAACGTAATGCTCTTGAATTGAAGGGGATAAACCCTATTGGCAGTATCGGTTCTTATGCTCGCTCCATTTTAATGCATACCCCGGATCAGCGATTGACCCTGGAGCAGGCGCGCAAGTTACGCTGGGTCTGTATTCGCGGGTTTGGCAGTTGCACTGAGTTGGATCGTTTGGGGATCTCTGATGTAACTGAGCTTGAGAGCCGTGACGAGGCGACCTATATGGTCAAGCTGGGCGCTGTCGATGCATATCTTGATTTGGAACCCATTGTTTCCCTCAAGATGGAGAGAATGCCTGCATCAATGGGGGTTGTCGCTCCTGGGTGGCTTTCTGGCAGCACGCTGACGATGGCGACCAGCTCCCGCCAGCCAGAGCTGAGCGAGAAGCTTTGGCTGGCATATCAACGGATACCCGTTGCAGACTCACGATTACGGTTGCATCAGAAAAATGAACGCGCCAACGCAGGTCTGTTGCTGGAACCAGATGAGGCTAGTTGGCTGAAGCAGAGAAACAAGGTCATCAAGTTCGCCGTTGCCCCCGGATTTGCCGGCATCAGCGAAATCGATGACGAAGGTGAATTGCATGGCTATACGGCAGACCTGATGAAGTTACTGAGTCTGCGCTCCGGGATCCGCTTTGAGCTGGCGTCGACAAATACTTGGCAAGAGTCACTTAAACTGCTGAAAGAGCATAAAGTGGACCTTATTCCCTTGATGACACCGCTCAAGGATCGTCAGTCCTTTGCCTCTTTTACCTCCTCCTATCTGAAGTTCGACAGCTATGTCGTAGCCAGACACGGTGCTCGCCCGCTGAAGTCGTTGGTCGAGCTGAAAGGGCGTCTGATTGGTGGTGTAACGGGCTCTTATGAAGCCTCTCTCATTCACTCGCTGGGCGCCAATATTATCGAAGTAGGCAAAGATGCCGATTTACTGACCTTGCTCGACACAGGGCGAGCTGAATATGTGCTGTTGACCATGACCAATCTGGGACAGCAGGCAATGAAGGGTTTCAATGAGAAGTATAAGGTGGTGCTGAGCTCCCCCGAATTTTCCGTACCTATCAGTATGGCCGTCGATAATGCTCAGCCCGAGTTGCTCCGCATCATGGACAAGTTGCTGCTGACCATCACGGATGAGGAGTGGCAACTGCTGGAACGACGCTGGCTCAATGTGTCGGTCAATATCGAGTCTGATTACACCCTGATTTACAAATGGTTGGCCATAGGGGGGGGCGCCTTGCTCGTCAGCGGTTTGCTGGTGATGTTCTGGGCTCGCAGTTTGCGTCGCCAGATTGCGCAGCGGAAAATCGCAGAGGACAAGCTGAATGAACAGTTGCTGTTTGTGCAGACCTTGCTCAACTCACTGCCAACCATGGTGGCGCTACGTGATAGCGAGCAGCGGATCACCTTGTGCAATCAGGCCTATCGCGATGCTTTTCTCGGTGCTGGCAGTAGCAGTGAGGAGCTCCAAAACATGCCCGAGACACTCAGAAACAGTGTGTTGGAAGAAGAGCGCCGGGTGTGGCAGACCGGACAGGATCTGGAGGGGGCAGGGAGCAACCTGCGAGCTGATGGTACGCCCTGCCATGTTATCTATGCCAAACGTCCTTATCGCGATCCCGATGGCAATATGCTGGGGGTGTTGACAGTACTGACCGATGTCAGCCGGATCAAAGAGGCGGAGGAGCGCGCCCGTCAGGCTGAAAATCGCCTTACCCAGATTACCGACAGCATGCCTGGGGTGGTCTATCAGTATTTGTGGCAAGGACCCGGCAAGGGGCGGTTTTTGTATGCTTCTCAGGGGGCCAGCGAGATCCTCGGGGCTTCCCGGCAGGATCTGTTCAATGCCGAATCGGGTGGTGAGGTGTTCGGCTTTACCGAAGAGGCGCTCCAGGATTTTGTCAGCAAGGTGGCCAATCATGCCGAGACTCTGGCGCCCCTCGATCTGGAGGTCAAGGTGGAGCAACCTGATGGAGATCGCTATCTGCAAGTGCGTGGCAACTTTGTCAGACAGGAGCAGCAGGCACTGATCCTTAACGGGGTGATTCAGGACATCACTGCCCTCAAGCAACAGGAATATGAGCTGCGCGAAGCTCGCGCCTATGCCGAGCAGGCGATGCAGGCTCGCAGCCGCTTTTTGGCAACCATGAGCCATGAACTACGAACACCCATTTCAGGCATGCATGGCATGCTCGAATTGCTGCAAATGAGCGAGCTCAACGACGACCAGCGTTTTATGGTGCGCAATGTGGTCACCTCGACCAATAACCTGCTCTATCTGGTCAATGACATCCTCGATTTTTCCAAGATAGAAGCGGGTCAGTTGCAGTTGAATTACCAGAGCTGCCGGTTGCAAACGGTGATCTGCGATGCCATTCGTGGCCACGCGGCACTGGCTCATAACAAGGGGCTCAACGTGGTGCTGGAGTGGGAGCATCATGTGCCGGATTGGGCCGACATCGATGGGGTGCGTATCGGTCAGGTCATCTCCAACCTGCTCAATAATGCGGTGAAGTTTACCGAACAAGGGGGGATTACTATCCAGGTCAGCTACCTGAGCGAGCAACTGACCATCAGTGTCAGTGACACCGGTATCGGGATCGCCGAAGAGAAGCAGGCGCTGCTGTTCACGCCTTTTGAGCAGGTGGAGTCAGATATCAACCGTCGTTTTGGTGGCACCGGCTTGGGGTTGGCAATCTGTGAGCAGCTGGTATGCAAAATGGGGGGGGCACTGACACTGACCAGCAAGGCAGGGGAGGGCTCCAGCTTCCGCTTTACCGTGCCGCTAACCAATCCGCAGTGGGATCCCCCTGCTCTGGCTGATACAGAATGGTGGTTTTTCAGCGATGACACCAACCTTGAAGCGGCCATGGTACGGCAGGGGGCCAAGCTCAGGTACTTGGGGGCCAGTGAGCTCAGTCGCTCACTGGAAGGGTTGCTGTTGGCCGATCAACGGTGGCTTGAGCAAGCGCTGGGAGGGGAATGGCAAAGCTGGCTGCAACACTCTGCGCTGAAGGGGATCATAGCGTCACCCGATGAGGCGTTACGGGGGCGGATTGGTGAACAGAAATGGTGGCGCCTGGGTCTATCTCCTCTCTATCCGGATCTTCTGCTGGAGAGTTGCCACGAATTGCTACAGGAGCGGGTCACACCAATCCTCCCTGCGCTTGCAGAGAAGCTGGGTGGCAAAGTATTGGTGGCCGATGATCATCCGGTCAATCGTGCCTTGCTGGCACGGCAGTTGGCCATTCTTGGTATCGAGGCTCAGGTCGTGGAAGATGGCGAGAAGGCTCTGCGGGCCTGGCAGGGACAGCAATTCTCTATGCTGCTGACTGATTGCCATATGCCGGTGATGGATGGTTATGCCCTGACCAAGGCGCTGCGGGCTGCGGGAGTGACGGCCCCCATCATAGGGGTAACGGCAGATACGTCGGAAGAGGCGAGTGCTCGTATGGTAGAGGCAGGCATGAGTGACATGTTACTGAAGCCCTACCCGCTGGATGTCTTGCGCCAGATGCTGGCCCATTGGCTGGCAGAGAGGACGCCAACCAGAAGCGCGGTTGCGCCCGTTGATGGGGCTACAGGCATGCAGGCTGAGCGCTGGTTGGCGCTATTTGGTGACGAGCTGACCGCGCGAGCCATGGCGGTGGAGTATCTCGATTCCAACCGGCAGGATGGCGAGGCCATGATGGCAGCGCTGATTTGTCATGATGCCAGCGCTTTGGTTGAGACCGCCCACCGGATCAAGGGGGCTGCCCGAATGGTCGGGTTGGAGGGGCTTGCCAGCCAAGCTGCCATGCTGGAATCGGCTGCGCGATTGAAGCGGCTCGACGAGCTCGACGATCTGGTCAGCACAGTGCAGAGGTTGATGACGGCGATTGCCTACGACATTGGATTATGGCTCGATGAAAAAAGCACAACATGAGTTGGTCATCATGGTCGTGGAAGACCATGGATTTCAGCGCAAGGCGCTGCTGCACCAGATCCGCAGCCTGGGTTACCAGAATCTGCTGGAAGCGGTTGATGGTATCGAGGCGTTGGCGCTTAGCCAGCAACACAACGTCGATATCCTGTTTTGCGATCTGCGAATGCCCGGAATGGATGGCATGGCGCTGTTGCGCCGCCTGTCGCTGGGTGGTTTTCAGGGCGGCATTATCCTCTCCAGCGCGCTTGAGGGGGATGTGGTGGAAGCCGTATTGCGTATGAGTACCGCTTATGGCTTGCAGGTGCTTGGTCGCATAGAGAAACCCTCAACGCCGCAGCAGCTCCAGCGGCTTATCCAGGCTTGGTCCCCCCAGCAGGAACCCGTCAGGGAGGAAGAGGGGCACAGAATAGGACTCGATGAGTTGCGTCGGGCGATCGAGCAAGATCAACTGCTGCCCTGGTATCAGCCTAAGGTGAGTTTTGCATCCGGCGAGTGGGTCGGGATGGAGGCGTTGGCCCGCTGGCAACACCCCGAGTTTGGCCTGATCCCTCCCGGGCGTTTTATTTCGCTGGCGGAGCACAACGGGCTTATCGATCCGTTGACCGAGGTGATCATCAGCAAATCTCTGAGTGATGGCCATTTATGGGAGGAAACCGGGTTGTCACTCAATCTGTCGATGAACCTCTCCACCACCTCACTCATTGAAGGGGAGCTTTGCAACTTATTGATTGATCAGTGCAAGCGCTGGAGTATCAATCCTGAGCTCATCACCCTCGAGGTGACCGAGAGCGCATTCGTGCAGGATCTGGGCAAGTCTCTGGAGGTGCTGACCCGGCTAAGGATGCATGGTTTTGGCCTCTCCATCGATGATTTTGGTACCGGCTACTCCTCGATGCAGCAGCTGGCACTGTTGCCGTTCACCGAACTCAAGCTGGATCGCTCTTTCGTCGATCGCTGCCATGCCGATCCGTCACGTTTGGCTATCATCGAGTCCAGTATCGAGTTGGCCCGCAAGCTGGGGCTGAAGTCGGTGGCGGAAGGGGTAGAGGATGAGGCGACCTGGCGAGTGCTGGCCCAACTCGGTTGCGACCTCTGTCAGGGATTTTTCTCTGCCCGCCCGATGCCGCGCAGTGAATTGGCTAATTGGCACCGGACTTGGCAAGATAGATTGCCTACACTGATATCTATCTGATTCTGTTGGCTGGATCCCTCCGTTTGAACAAGGATGTTCATGAAAATCTCAAGCAAGTTGCTGCTCAGCTTCGGTTTTATCAACCTGCTGATCCTGCTCTCCTCCACGCTGGTCTATTACCGGCTGACCCAGATCAATCAGGCCCAACACACCCTGCTGGAGCAGGCGCTGCCCGCTTTGCAGCGGGATGAAACGAGCCAGAAGGCGCTGGTGGCCACCGTTTCTGCCTTGCGTGGCTATCTGATCCTCGGCAAGGATCCGGCTCAGGCTTCCCGCCTCAAGCAGGAGTGGGAGTCGGCCTGGCAGGCCATTGCCCATCAGGCCTTCAGTCCGGCGCTCGCCAAGTCTCTCGAGACCTTCAAAAGCCATCAGGAGAAGGTGTGGACCATCGCCCAGAGCGAAGAGAATCTGCCCGCTCACACCCTGATGTTGCAAGAGGCGGGGCCGTTGGCGGAGGCGGCGCTCGATCAGTTGCAATCCTTTGCCAATGAAGAAGTTGGCACTCCGCAGGATCAACTATCCGGCGATCGCCGCATGCTGCTCAAACAGGTGGGGGATGCCTACAACAGCCTCGCCAACGCCCTCTCAGCCCTGCGGGATTTTCTCATCTCAGGCGACCCCGAATACCGCAGCAAGTATCAGGATTACTACCAGTTTCATCAGCAGCGTGTGGCTGAGGTTAAGCAGCAAGCCGCGCTCTTTACCGACACCCAGCAGAGCCTCTGGCAGCTGTTTGAAGAGATGGCGACCCCTTTCTCCGAGCTGGTGGGGCAGGTGATCGAGAAACGCCAGGCGCCGGATTGGGATCAGGCAAACTACCTGATGGCCACCGACATCGAGCCGATGCAGTCCAGCCTCAGCGAGCAGCTGGTCCAGCAGGTGGGGAAAACCCGTGCCGAGGTGGATCAGATTTCGGCGCAGATGACCGGAGCCGGGAGGGCCATCAACCAGACTCTGCTGTTGGCTACCGGCAGCGCCATCGTGCTTGGCATGGTGGTCGCCTGGTTCTTTAGTCGCCGTCTGACCCGTGACATTGCCTGTCTGGTGAACCGGGCGGGGCAGGTTGCGGATGGCCGGCTGGCGGCTGAGCCCTTGCCAATCACAGGGCAGGATGAGTTGGGAGAGTTGACCGGTTCCATCAACCGGATGTCTGCCCAGTTACATCATCTGGTCGGGGAGTTGCAGGGAGCAGTGGGGCAGGTCGAGGTGGCCTGTCTCGATGTGGGCAGCACTACCAGAGCCATCGTGGCGGATCTGACGGAGCAGGATCAGCGGGTCGATGCGGTGGCGGCGGCTATCGATCAGATGTCAGTGAGTGCTCGTGATGTGGCTGGCAACATTGCCGGTGTGGCGGATGGAGCCCATCAGGTGCGGCAGCAGACCCGTCAGGGAGAGGCCGCGCTGGCACGAATGAGCGATACCATGCAGCAGATTGCCATCATGATTGGGCAGGCCAACGAGGCCATGGGGCTGTTGGAGCATCAGAGTGAACAGGTGGGGCAGATCACCGAGGTGATCGCCACCATTGCGGAGCAGACCAATCTGCTGGCACTCAATGCGGCGATAGAAGCGGCGCGGGCAGGCGAGCAGGGGTGCGGTTTTGCGGTGGTAGCCGATGAGGTACGCCAGCTGGCGACCCGCACCCATCAATCAACCGCCGAGATCAGCCAGACTATTGCGGCCATCTCCCAGCAGACTCGCCAGACGGTAAGTACCGTCAGCAGCGGAACCCGGTTGGTAGAGCAAGGGCGGGATGCAGTTGGATTGGTGACCGATACCCTGAGTGCCATGAACCAGCTGGTGCAGTCGCTGTCGGGCCAGCTGGAGGCCATTTCGGTGGCAACCGAGCAGCAGTCGCGGGTGGCCGCCGAGGTATCCGGGACGGTCGATGACATTGCTGCGCTCAGTCGGCAATCCTGTCAGCGCAGTCAGCAGGGGGAGGAGATCGTAGCCAGACTGGCTGGTGATACCGGCAAGCTGAAGGCGGTCATCGCCCGCTTTGATCTTGATGCGTGAGATGGCGGGATTATCCCGCCATTGCTATTGCCATTCACCGGGCCGTCTGGCCCGTGGGTTTAGTCCAGACGTCTGAAGGTGTGGTTGTCGAAGCTGCTGGTGGTCTCCCGGTTGAGCAGGCTGACCAGCAAAATCGCCCGTTTCTCTCCATCCGGCTCCATATAGATGGCTTCGAAGCCGGCAAGCGGCCCCTCTTCAATCAGCACCTTGTCGCCCGAGCAGGGCAGGCTGGCGTAGCTGGCTCTCGCCTCATCGCTGTCATCGCGACTCATCAGCTGATAGACCAGCTTGCAGCTGATGGGGGTCCATTCACTGCCAAAGTGGATGATCCGGCTGATGCCGCGGGTCGATTTCAGGGTGACCGGTGTCACCTCTTCCAAATCAACGAAGATAAACAGATAGTTGGGGAACATGGGTTCCCGTACCGGAACTCGCTTGCCCCGGCGCAGCTTCTCGATCTCCACCATGGGGTAATAGGATTCGATACCCTGGGCATCGAGGTGGGCGCGGGCGCGGGCCTCTTCTTTTGGCTTGCAGTAGGCCAGATACCATTTTTTCATGTTATGAGTATGTTCGTGTTGCCGTGCTCGCGGATATGATAGCGGCGCCAATAAAAAAGGCCACGCATTGCGTGGCCTTTTTTGCCAAGTGAGCAATTACCAACCTTTTACCAAGCCGCCTTTGAACAGCTCCAACCCTTTCTTGTAGACATCATCGGTCTGGAAAGCTTGTACGAACTGTTTGACCTTCTCGTCATCCTTGTTGTTGTCACGGGCGACGATCAGGTTGACGTAGGGGGACTCTTTGTCTTCAACAAACAGGCCGTTCTCGGTCGGGGTCAGACCAATCTGACCGGCGAAGGTGTTGTTGATGATGGCCAAGTCCACGTCTTCCAGCGAGCGCGGCAGTTGGGCTGCTTCCAGTTCCACAATCTTGAAGTTACGCGGGTTGCTGGCGATATCCAGTACGGTCGCTTCCAGACCGGCACCATCCTTCAGGGTGATCAGACCCTGTTTGGCCAGCAGGATCAGGGAGCGGCCCAGGTTGGTCGGATCGTTCGGTACCGCGATCTGGGCGCCATCTTGCAGCTCGCTCAGCGCCTTGATCTTCTTGGAGTAACCGGCGATCGGGTAGACGAAGGTGTTGCCAACCGGCACCAGCTTGAAGCCGCGATCACGCACCTGCGCATCCAGATAGGGTTTGTGCTGGAAGGCGTTGACGTCGATGCTGCCATCGTTCAGCGCCACGTTCGGGGTGACATAGTCGGAGAAGTTGACCACCTCGACTGTCAGACCGTATTTCTCTTTGGCGACCTTGGCAGCCACTTCAACCAGTTCGGTCTCGGGGCCGGCAATAGCGCCCACTTTCAGAACCTTGCTCTCTTCTTTTTGACCGCAACCGGCCAGAACCAGACCAGCCAGCAGGGCAGCCGCAACGGATTTGATGCCAAATTTCATAAAACCTCCTGTCAGAAATCGACGATTAACGATGATCACATTTGTTGACCAGGCGCTCACCCGCGCTCTGGATAAGTTGAACCAGTACTACCAGGATAACCACGGTCACCAGCATGACGGTCGGGTCAAAGCGCTGATAACCATAACGAATACCCACATCCCCCAGACCGCCGCCACCGATGGCCCCGGCCATGGCCGAGTAGTTCACCAGAGTGACGAGGGTAATGGTGACGCTGTTGAGGATGCCGGGCAGGGCCTCGGGCAGCAGCACCTTGGTGATGATTTGCAACGGCTTGGCGCCCATTGCCTTGGCCGCTTCCAGCAGGCCGTCCGGCACTTCCATCAGGGCCCCTTCCACCAGACGGGCGATGAAGGGGATGCAACCGACAGTCAGCGGCACGATGGCAGCGATGGTGCCGATACTGGTGCCGACAATCAGCCGGGTTAGCGGAATGATGGCGACCAGCAGGATGATAAAGGGCACCGAGCGACCCACGTTGACCACCATACCCAGAGTACGGTTGAGCAAGGGGTTGGCCAGGATCTGGCCCGCCTTGGTCACATGCAGTGCCACGCCGAGCGGCAGACCCAGCAGGCAGCCGAACAGGGCGGAGGCAAACACCATGATCAGGGTGTCGCCCAGGGCCGTGATGAGCAGATTAATCATGGCTTCGGACATAACCCATTACCTCCAGCTGAATGTGGTTGTCGATAAGGAACTGCTGGGTGGCCTCGCATTGGGCTTCATCCCCGAACAGCTCGGCCAGCAGGAAACCGAATTTGACGCCACCGGCGTATTCGATGTCTGCGCTCAGAATGCTGATGTCGATATTGAAACGGCGGCTCGCCTCGGAGATCAGCGGCGTATCGACCGTGCTGCCGGTAAAGCCAAGCTTCACCAGCGGGTAGCTGCCCGGCACCCGCTCGCTGCTCATCCGATCCTGATACTCCTGCGGTACCTCCAGATGGATGGTGGAGTGGATGAAGTCACGGGCCAGCTGGGTCTTGGCGTTGCTGAAGAACCAGGCCACTTCGCCCTGTTCGATCAGACGGCCGTCGCTGATGATGGCCACTTCGTCACAGATCCCTTTCACCACATCCATCTCGTGGGTGATGAGCAGGATGGTGAGCCCCAGCTTGACGTTGATCTCCTTGAGCAGGGTCAGGATCGAGCGGGTGGTCTGCGGGTCGAGAGCAGAGGTGGCCTCGTCACACAGCAGTACCTTGGGGGCCGGTGCCAGTGCGCGGGCAATGGCGACGCGCTGTTTCTGACCGCCGGAAAGCTCGGACGGATAGGCATGGGCACGGGCTTCCAGCCCGACCAGCGCCAGCAGCTCGGCAACCCGTTGCTGGATCTTCTCTTTGCTCCAGCCTGCCAGCTCCAGCGGAAAGGCGATGTTGGCAAACACGGTACGGGAGGCAAGCAGGTTGAAGTGCTGGAAAATCATCCCGATCTGGCGGCGAGCCTGGGTCAGATCCCGTTCGCTCAGGGCGACCAGATCCTGGCCATCAACGATGACTTGACCCTCTGTCGGGCGCTCCAGCAGGTTGACACAACGAATGAGGGTACTCTTGCCGGCACCGGAGGCACCGATCACCCCGAAAATTTTGCCTTGGGGTACATGCAGACTCACATCACGCAGGGCGTGCACGGCGTCACTGCCTGTACCGTAGACTTTGTTGAGACCGATCAACTTAATCATGGATTCTTCCGTGCTAACAGCCTTAAAGCACAGGGCGCTACAGGCGGGGAAATTGGGCAGAGGTTCCACTGGGTTACTCTGTCATCATGGAGGATGATGCTAAGATGTCTGGATGGCCATGTCAACGCATGTTTTTACGTCTAGACGTCTAAAAAAGTGATAAGGATTTCTGTCAGGCGGATAACGATCAGGATGGTATTGTTGCTCTTCCAGATCCTGTTTCGTCCCTGCGGCATATAACCGAATTAAAGATGGTTTATACCGGGTAAATGCTGGTTTTATTAGTGTGTCAGCCCGTTTCTGTTCACATCTGCTGTCGAGCTTAATGCTCCTACATCGTTACACAAATTGCTGCACAAATCGTTCCCTATTCGCGACCGGATCACCTGACGGCCACTTTGTCGGCGTCAACCTTGATGCAGCGCAAGAGGGGCACGGATAGGGATTGGGTCGGTGGCGCCGGTTTTTTATACTGATGATGTCGACAAGCATGGAGGGCTGTGCGATGAGATTCCAACAGATCAAAGAGTTGCTGCACTATCTTGAGCAGGTTCATCACCAGCTCGGGCTCTGTTACGGGCGTTTGACCAGTCAGGTGGACAACGAACGGAGCCGGATGTTGCTGGTCTATCTGCAAGGGCGTGAGGATGCGGCCAGTGCCCATCTGCACGAATATGCCGCTCAGCTGGGAGAGGCGGTCAGGGAGACCTGGCTGCACCAGAGTTTCAGCGAGGACATGCTGCCTGCCATTACCCGCTTCGAGCTGCCGGCATCAGTCCAGACCCAGGATATCGTCACTCAGGTATGCCGCTGGGAAGAGCAGCTGGTGGGCGAGCTGAGCCATCTGGCACGGGAGTGCCCGACACCGGCCACCACCGCTTTGCTCGAGAATCTGGCCGGGCTGGAGCAGACCCGCCTGACTCGGCTGGTGCACGGGGTGCATCGATTCGACGACATGTAACGGGTGATAAGCTCCAAACACGCAAGATGGCCGCAAAACAAAAGGGCCCGGCAGCAGTGCCGAGCCCTTTCCATTGGTATCTGCTGACTTGCAGTGAGCGTCGGTTAGCCCTGCTGCTCGGCCGCGTAGAGGGCGGCCCCGATAATGCCCGCCTGATTGAGGCTGGCCGCCGGAATAAGCGGCGCCCGGGTCTCGATGCGATCGACAAACTTATCCAGCTTGGCTGCGCTGCCGCCCCCCAGAATGAAGAGGTCGGGGGAGAAGAGAAACTCGAGGCGCGCCAGATACTTGTTGAAACGCTTGCCCCAGCGGTTCCAGGAGAGATCTTCCCGTTTGCGCGCCGCATCGGAGCAGTAGTGCTCGGCGACCATTCCTTCCAGCATCAGATGGCCCAGCTCGGTGTTGGGCAGCAGATGGCCGTTGACGAAGATGGCGGTGCCGATGCCGGTGCCGACCGTGATGAGGATGATGACCCCCTTGCGATCCTTGCCGGCGCCAAAGCGCATCTCGGCCAGACCGGCGGCATCGGCATCATTCAGCACATAGCAGGGCTTGCCGGTGACATCGGCAAACAGATGCTCGGCATCGGTTTCGATCCAGCTCTTGTCGATGTTGGCGGCACTCTTGGCAACCCCGTTGTGGATGGTGGCGGGAAAGCCGCAGCCCACCGGCCCTTTCCAGTCGAAGTGTTCGACCAGCGCCTTGAGGGTATGGGCGATGGCGGCCGGGGTGGCCGGTTGCGGTGTGGCAATGCGATGGCGCTCGCCAATCAATTCGCCGGTTTTGGTATCGACCAGACAGCCCTTGATCCCTGAGCCTCCAATATCCACTCCCAACATATGCATCTGTGTTGTCCTTGTTGTGTGCCGAGCAGTTTGCAGTGACCACGCTGTTATGGGCACTGCAGGTCGGCAGAGCATGAAAAAAGTGCTGCAATCCGGCAAGGGGCAGATCACTTATGCGTGATCCGACAGACCTTTTTCGATGCAGCGGATCAGCAAACGGGTCTTCTTGTTCTCTTCATCCTGACGCCGGGCAAGGGTGGCCAGCGCCCATTCGATATGTTCGGCCACCATGGGCTCGGCGGTGGTCAGCCCCAGTTGCAGGGCCGCGATCACCTCGGGGGTCGCTGGGCCATTGCCAAGGGCGACTGCCAGATTGCGGCGCCAGCGCTGGTAACCGATGCGGCGGATCGGGCTCCCTTCGGTTTGCTTGAGAAAGTCGCTCTCGCTCCAGCACCACAGCGCCAGCAGGGGCGGGCGGTGCAGGCTTGGGCGGGGGCTAAAATCGGGTTCCGGGCTGGCATCGGCGTAGCGATTCCAGGGGCAGATAAGCTGGCAGTCGTCGCAGCCGTAGATGCGGTTGCCCATCAGGGGCCTGAGCTCCTCGGGGATGGTGCCGTCATTCTCGATGGTGAGATAAGAGATGCAGCGGCGGCCATCCACCACATAGGGGGCGACAATGGCGCCGGTCGGGCAGATGTTGATGCAGGCGACGCACTTGCCGCACTGCTCCTTCTCCACTGGCTGGTCGAGCGGCAGCGGCAGGTTGAGCAACAGCTCGCCGAGAAAGAAGAAAGAGCCGGCCGACTCGTTGAGCAGCAGTGAGTGTTTGCCAACCCAGCCGAGGCCCGCCTTGGCTGCCAGTGGCCGCTCGAGGATGGGGGCGGAGTCGACGAAGGGGCGCCACTCACCCAAGGCCTCTTCAGTGCCTTGAAACAGCTCGGCGCAGCGCGCTTCGATGCGATCACCCAGCTGTTTGAGACGGTTGCGCAGCACCTTGTGGTAGTCGCGACCGAGAGCATAACGGCTGATATAGCCCAGAGTCGGATCGCGCAGGGTGGCAGCAAAGCCTGCCTCGAACGGCAGGTAGTTCATCCGCACCGACAACACCCGCACCGTGCCCGGCAGCAGCTCGTGGGGGCGCGCGCGCATCATGCCGTGGCGCGCCATGTAATCCATGCTGCCGTGATAGCCCGCATCCAGCCAGGCCTGCAATCTCGGCTCTTCGATACGCAGGTCGGTGTCGGTGATGCCCGCCTGGTCAAATCCTAGCTCCCGTGCCCAGAGCTTGATATCGTGGGCCAGCTGGTGGAAGTCAGGTGCGCTCATGCGGCTTGGCCTGGCCGGCGTTTGCTGGCGTGGGTCGATTGATAAGAGGCGGGAGCCGTCATGGTAGAGATCATCAGGGGCGCGTTGGGCACAAAAGAGGGGGGCAGTTTACCACAGGGGCTGTGGCAGACTGAACAGATCCGCACACTGGAGCGCAACTGGGCCGCGCGTGAGGGGCAACCTCTCTATGCCCTGATGGAGCGAGCCGGTGCCGCGCTGCGTACTTATGCCACCCTGCATTGGCCCGACAGTCGCTGCTGGTGGATTTTCGTCGGCCCCGGTAATAACGGCGGTGATGGCTATGTGCTGGCCCGCCTTGCCCGCCAGATTAGCATCGAGGTGGTGGTGATTGCCGCCAGGGCACCCGACCAGCTGAAGGGGGATGCCAGACGGGCCGCCGATGAGTGGCTGGCGGCCGGAGGCCGGGTCTGGCTGGCCGAGCAGTTTGATAAGGACCAGCACTCCCCCCCGGAGCTGGTGGTCGATGCCCTGCTTGGCACCGGCGTCAACACGCCCCTCTCGCCACTACTGACAAAGATCGTCGCAACAATCAATGGCTTGGCTGTGCCCGTGCTGGCGGTGGATCTCCCCTCCGGCCTCAACGGCGATACCGGCCGTGCCATGGGGGCCGTGGTGCAGGCCACTCGCACCCTCACCATTATCGGTATCAAGCAGGGGATGCTCACCGGCGACGGGGTGGATTGTGTCGGCCAGCTCGACTGTGATCCCCTTGGTGTGACGCCTGATGACACTATGCTGCCCGCTGCCTGGCGTATCGATTATCCGCAGCTCAGCACGCAGCTGACCCCGCGCCCGCGCGCTTCCCACAAGGGCTCTTATGGCAAGGTACTGCTGGTGGGGGGCAATCGCGGCATGCAGGGGGCCATTGTGCTGGCTGCCCGCGCCTGCCTGCGGGCGGGGGCCGGGCTGGTGAGGGTGTGTCAGCATCCGGAACATCCGCCGGTCAGCCTCTACCAACCCGAGCTGATGAGCCTCACCAGCGCTGATGACGAGGGGTGGGCGTCGGTGCGGGTCATCGGCCCCGGACTCGGTCAGGATGAGTGGGGAAGCGCGCAAATCGCTCGTAATCTCACCGATCGGCTGCCACTGGTTTTGGACGCCGATGGATTGAATTGGCTGGCGCAATCTCCCCGCCATCAGGATAATTGGGTGCTCACGCCCCATCCCGGCGAAGCGGCGCGACTGCTGGGATGCTCCATTGCCGACATTGAAACCGACCGGTTTGCCGCCGTGCAGGCGCTGCAGCGGCGCTATGGCGGTGTGGTGTTGTTAAAAGGGGCGGGGACACTTATTTATGACGGCGAGCGGGTCGCTCTCTGTTGTGAAGGCAATCCCGGCATGGCAAGTGGCGGCATGGGCGATCTGTTATCTGGTATAATCGCCGCCCTTTTGGCCCAGGGCTGGTCTGCCACCATGGCAAGCTGGCTGGGCGCCGTGATCCACGGCGAGGCTGCAGATCAGGCCGCCGCTGACGGCGAGCGGGGCATGCTGGCGTCAGACTTGCTGCCGCTGATCCGCAAACTGGTTAATCCCGACACCATTACAAGTTAAAAAGAAGAACATGGCAAAACAGTTGATGATGACACTGCCGGACGAGGCAGCAACCGTGGCACTGGGTGGCCGTCTGGCACAGGCCTGCCAGCAGGCGACCACAGTGTTTTTGCATGGCACACTTGGCGCCGGTAAAACCACCCTGACCCGCGGCTGGGTGCAGGGCCTTGGCCATCAGGGCAAGGTAAAAAGCCCGACTTACACCCTGGTCGAACCCTATGAGCTCGATGGTTGGCAGGTCTACCATTTTGATCTCTATCGCCTGGCTGATCCGGAAGAGCTGGAATTCATGGGCATTCGGGACTATTTTGCCGCCAACACACTCTGTCTGGTGGAGTGGTCCGAGAAGGGCGAGGGCTGGTTACCGGCTCCCGACCTGGAAATTACCCTCACTTATGTAGGCGAGCAGCGCGAGGTTCTGATAGAGGCTCGCACTGCTATTGGCGAAGCCATTCTGGAACGGTTGTCATCTACGTGCGCTTGATCCTTGTTATTGCTCTCTCTTTGATGGCGTTACCCTCTTGGGCGAATCAGCTCAAGAGCGTACGAATCTGGCCATCACCGGATAATACCCGGGTGGTGCTCGATATGAGCAGCGCCCCCAATTACAACTACTTCACCCTCACCGGTCCGGATCGGCTGGTGATCGATCTGAAAGGGGCGAGCAACGCCGCCAATCTGGCGCGGATCGAGAACAACAGCGAACTGGTGCGCAAGATCCGCCAGAGCACACCGCTGGAGAAGGGCGGTCTGCGACTGGTGATGGATCTCAGCTCCGCCATCAAGCCGGTGGTCTTTCCGCTGGCGCCAGCCGGGCCCTATGGCCACCGTCTGGTCATCGACCTGCCTTATGAAGAGAAGCGCTCGGCGGCTGCGGTGCAGTCCACGCCTGTCGGTGGCAAGGGCAAGGGGGTGGTGATTGCCATCGACCCGGGCCACGGTGGGGAAGACCCGGGTTCCATCGGCCCGCGCCGTACCTACGAGAAGCGGGTCACGCTGGCGGTCTCCCAGAAGCTGGCTGCACTGATCGACCGCGAGCCGGGGATGCGCGCCGTGCTGACCCGTCGTGGCGACTATTTCGTCGACCTCAACAAGCGTTCCGAGATTGCCCGCAAGGCCAAGGCGGATCTGCTGGTCTCTATCCATGCAGACAGTTTTCATAACTCGACTCCGCGCGGTGCCTCGGTCTGGGTCTTGTCGACCAACCGTGCCAACCGCGAGATGGGTAGCTGGCTGGAGAAGCAGGAGAAGCAGGGCGAGCTGCTGGGTGGTGTCGGCAAGGTGTTGGCGGAATCCGATCCCAACCCTTATCTGGCGCAGACCTTCCTCGACCTCTCCATGGACAAGTCCCGTGCCGAGGGTTATGACGTCAGCCGCCAGATCCTGCGCTCCATGGGCAAGGTGGCCCGACTGCACAAGAAGGCGCCGGAGCACGCCAGCCTGGCAGTGCTGAAAGCGCCGGATATTCCCTCCGTGCTGGTGGAGACCGGATTTATCTCCAACCATGCGGAAGAGAAGCTGCTGGCTACTGCCAGCTATCAGGACCAGCTGGCCCGCGCCATCTTCGAGGGGATCCGCAACTACTACCGCGCCCACCCGACCAAGGGGGCCATGCTGACCGGCAAAGGGCAGGTGAGCCAACCTGCCGCTACTCGCCCTGCACCGGTAGCCCGGCAGCCGGTGAGCCAGCCCAGGCAGACACAGTCGCAGCCGGTGGTGACCAACAAGATGCCCGCCACTGCCCGCGACGGCGGTGCTGGGAGCGGCTCCGGAGTCGGGGTGATCAAGCCTTACTCGGCGGCAGCGCAAGAGAGCGGTGCGCCGGTCAGCAGTGTGGGCGACTATGACAAATCGCGGATGCTCCGCCATGTGGTCAAACGGGGCGAGAGCCTCTCTCGACTTGCCGAGAAGCATGGGGTGAGTCAGTCCACTCTGGTGGAGATCAACCAACTGCGCAGCCGGGATATTCAGATTGGTCAGACCATCTATATCCCCCAGCAGGGGCAGAGCCGCAGTGCCGCCCCTGTTCGCAGTGACAACAAGTCGCAGATGATCCGCCATGTGGTCAAGCGGGGGGAGAGTCTCTCCCGCCTTGCCGAGAAACATGGGGTGAGTCAGGCACAGTTGGTAGAGATCAACAAGCTCAAGTCGCGGAATATTCAGGTAGGGCAGGTGCTCTACATTCCGCAAAACTGACGCGCGGGAGCGGGCGATGCCGCTCCCGCTGTTAGCGAATACCATCAGCAAGATTGAAATTCAGGAGTAAATGATGCCGATCCGTATTTTGCCCCCTATCCTTGCCAACCAGATTCCGGTTGGTGGAGAGGTGGTGGAGCGGTCCTCCTGGAGCCTTAAGAGACTGACCATCCGCAAGATAGAAATTCAGGAGTAAATGATGCCGATCCGTATTTTGCCACCCATTCTGGCCAACCAGATTGCAGCCGGAGAGGTGGTGGAGCGGCCCTCTTCTGTGGTGAAAGAGCTGGTGGAAAACAGCCTGGATGCGGGGGCCGACCGGGTCGAGATCGACATCGACAAGGGGGGAGCCAAGCTGATCCGCATCCGTGACAACGGCTGTGGCGTCGCCAAAGACGAGCTGGTGCTGGCGCTGTCGCGTCATGCGACCTCCAAGGTGGCCACGCTGGACGATCTGGAAGGGATCAACAGCCTCGGTTTTCGTGGCGAGGCGCTCGCCTCCATCAGCTCGGTCTCCCGCCTCACCTTCACCTCCCGTACCGCCGAGCAGTCCGAAGCCTGGCAAGCCCAGGCGGAAGGGCGAGAGATGAGCGTCACCATCAAGCCGGCGGCCCATCCGGTGGGCACCACGGTGGAGGTGGTGGATCTCTTCTTCAATACCCCCGCGCGGCGCAAGTTCATGCGCAGTGAAAAGACCGAGTTTGCCCATATCGACGAGCTGGTGCGCCGCATCGCGCTCTCCCGCTTCGATGCCACCCTGATCCTGCGCCACAATGGTAAGGTGGTGCGCCAGTACAAGGCCGCCAATACCGTGCCGGAGCAGGAGCGTCGCCTCGCCGCCGTTTGCGGCACCCCCTTCATGCACCATGCGCTGGCGGTGGAGAGCGAGCACAGCGATGTGCGGCTGTGGGGCTGGCTGGCGACTCCGGAGGGGGCAAGACCGCAAAACGACCTGCAATACACCTATGTAAACGGCCGGATGATGCGCGACAAGCTCATCAACCACGCCATTCGTCAGGCCTATGACGAGTTGCTGCCTCCCGACCGCTTCGCCGCCTATGTGCTCTATATCGAGCTGGATCCCCGTCAGGTGGATGTCAACGTCCACCCGGCCAAGCATGAGGTGCGCTTCCATCAGGCGCGACTGATCCACGACTTTATCTTTCAGGCGCTGTTTACCGCGCTGCGCCGCGAAGGAGTCAGCGCCGCTCATCAGGACGCGCCGCTGGCCGAAACCCTGGTCGAGTTGCCGGTCAGTCCGCAGATTGAATATCCCGGTCAGGCGCCACGCCCGGAGTGGTACGGTGCCGAGCACAGCTACCGGGCACCTGCACAGGTGCGGGAAGGGAACGGTGGTGGTGCAGGCAGGGTCAGCAACTATCAACCGCCCGAGCCCCCAAGCCGGGAGGCGATGCGCGGCATGGGCGCTCTGCTCACTACGCTGCCTATCGCAATTGCGGCTGAAGCTGTTCCCGCACAGCCCACCGACACAGTGCCGTCACCCAAACAGGGGGGATGTCGCGCCCTGACACTGGTGGAGCAGGCCTACCTGTTGATCGAGAGGGATAATCAGCTGGCGCTGCTCTCGCTGGTACGCGCCGAGCGGGTACTGCTACGCCACTGGCTGCTGGAGACCTGGGGCCAGGGACTGGCGGCCCAGCCACTGTTGCTGCCGGTCTCCTTCAAATTGCCGAAGAATTTGATCGCGCTGGTGACCGAGCAGGAACGTTTGCTGAAACGGATGGGGCTGGAGTTGAAAAGCGGGGGGCGCGACACCATGATCCTGACTCGGGTGCCGGCTCTGCTGCGCCAGACCGATCTGGGGCGTCTGTTACCCGAATTGCTGCAAATTATCGAGGGCGGATCTGACAGTGATGCTGGTCAGCAGGCTGAAGTATTATGCCAATGGCTGGTGGAGCAGGGGATAAGCCGCGAGAAGATATACGATTTTTCAACTGCCAGTCGTCTGCTGATGGAACTTGTGACCGATTTCAGTGACCAACTGGCAGACATTCGCATGGTGCGCCCCCTTTCGCTGGCGACCGTGCTGGAGGAGTTTGAACATGGCGAGTGACTTGCCGACCGCAATTTTTCTGATGGGGCCGACGGCCTCCGGCAAGACGGATCTCGCCATTGAACTGTGCCAGGCGCTGCCCTGCGACATCATCAGCGTCGATTCGGCGCTGATCTATCGCGGCATGGACATAGGTACGGCCAAGCCGACCGCTGATGAGCTGGCGCGGGCCCCGCACCGGCTGATCGACATTCTTGACCCCGCCATGAGCTATTCGGCTGCCGATTTTTGCAAGGATGCCCTGCGGGAGATGACAGAGATCGCCGACCGTGGCCGCATTCCGCTGCTGGTGGGCGGTACCATGCTCTATTTCAAGGCGCTGCTGGAGGGATTGTCCCCGCTGCCCTCCGCCGATCCCGCCATTCGAGCCGGGATTGAGGAAGAGGCTGCCCGCCTCGGTTGGCAGGCTCTGCACGATGAGCTGGTGCGCATTGACCCTGTGGCCGGGGCGCGGATCCACCCCAATGACCCGCAGCGACTCTCCCGGGCGCTGGAGGTCTACCGCATCAGCGGCAAGACCCTTACCGAGCTGACGCAAGTGCAGGGGGAGGGCTTGCCCTATCGAGTGCAGCAGTTTGCCATCGCCCCGAGTGATCGTGCCGTGCTGCATCAGCGTATCGAACAGCGCTTTGACAAGATGCTGCAAGGTGGCTTTGAACAGGAGGTTCGTGCGCTGATGGCGCGCGGCGATCTGCACCCGGATCTCCCCTCCATTCGCTGTGTGGGTTATCGCCAAATGTGGGACTACCTGTGCGGTGAAGTGGGGTATGATGAGATGCGTTATCGTGGCATTGTTGCCACACGCCAATTGGCAAAACGACAGATGACTTGGTTGCGCGGCTGGCCCGACGTGACCTGGTTGGAATCTGGTGAGTCTGGCAATCTCGACCGCGTGCTTGCTCGCGCTGGTGCGGCTTGACACTCCCTGTATAATCAGGTTGTTATATTGATATTCGGTGTTTAAAAACAACAAACTATAAGGAAAAGAAAAATGGCTAAGGGGCAATCTCTCCAAGACCCGTTTTTGAATGCGCTGCGCCGTGAGCGGATTCCTGTTTCTATCTATTTGGTGAACGGCATCAAACTGCAAGGTCAGATCGAGTCTTTTGACCAGTTTGTTATCCTGCTGAAAAACACCGTGAGCCAGATGGTTTACAAGCACGCCATCTCGACTGTCGTACCGGCCCGTGCCGTCAATCATCACCAGCCCACTCCGGGTGGCGCGGCTGATGAACAGGGTGATGCCGAGGCGTGATATCCCTGGGCGAGTCAACTCGCCAACTCAGATTCATCATGATTCCTGTTAAGGAGCAAGCGCTTGTTTGACCGTTATGAAGCTGGCGAACAGGCCGTTCTGGTGCATGTCAACTTCAGTGATGAGGGTGAGCGGGAGGATCTGGAAGAGCTCAAGATGTTGGTGAGCTCGGCCGGAGTTAATGCGCTGGGGGTAATTACCACCAGTCGCAGTGCGCCCAGTGCCAAATTTTTTGTCGGCAGTGGCAAGGCTGAAGAGATCGCGTCCCAAGTCCAGATGCTGGATGCCGACGTCGTCATCTTCAACCATGCCCTGACCCCCGCCCAGGAGCGCAACCTGGAGCGTCTGTTCCAGTGCCGGGTGGTGGACCGAACCGGCCTGATCCTCGATATCTTTGCCCAGCGCGCCCGTACCCACGAAGGTAAACTGCAGGTCGAACTGGCACAGTTGCGCCATCTTTCCACTCGTCTGGTGCGAGGCTGGACCCACCTTGAGCGTCAAAAGGGCGGGATCGGTCTGCGTGGCCCGGGTGAAACCCAGCTTGAAACTGACCGACGTCTGCTGCGGGAACGCATCAAGGCGATTTTGCGTCGGCTCGACAAGGTGGCCAAGCAGCGGGAGCAGGGACGCCGCGCCCGCAACCGCAACGAAGTGCCGACGGTGTCACTGGTTGGTTATACCAACGCCGGAAAGTCCACTTTGTTCAACCAACTTACAGCTGCCAGCGTGTATGCTGCCGACCAATTGTTCGCAACTCTGGATCCCACCCTGCGTAAACTGGTGATCCGGGATGTGGGTGATGTGATTTTGGCGGATACAGTTGGATTTATTCGACACTTGCCCCATGATCTGGTCGCGGCCTTCAAGGCAACCCTGCAGGAGACCCGTGAAGCGGATTTGCTGCTGCATGTGGTGGACTGTGCCGATGAGCAGATGCAGGAGAATATCGACTCCGTGCAGCAGGTATTGGCCGAGATTGAAGCCGATGACAGGCCCCAGCTGATGATCTGCAACAAGATCGACAAGCTGGCGGATCGTCCGGCAGGTCTGGAGCGAGATGACGAGGGGCGCCCGTTGCGCGTCTGGTTGTCGGCCCAGACCGGTGAAGGTTGTGAGCATCTGTTTACGGCGCTGACCGAATTGCTGGCTGGCTCCATGGTGCATCACACCCTGCAGTTGCCTCCTTCTGCCGCGAGATTGCGCAGTGCGCTCTATCAGCTGAAAGGGATTGAGCAGGAAGGTTTTAGCGAGGAGGGTGATTTCGTGCTGGAAGTCCGCTTGCAAGTGGCCGACTGGAACCGCCTCGTGAAACAGGAAGGTGAGAGTTTACAACGCTTTATCAGGCATTGATTCGTCGATGAAGGTGACCCCTTAGGGGCTTCTCAACGTATGATGGCCCGATAGAGATGATATCCATCCGCATGTATTAATGGAGACGCTGATGGCTTGGAATGAGCCTGGTAACAACGGCAAAGACCGTGACCCTTGGGGGAATAACGGCAAGAATCAGGGACCCCCTGATCTGGATGAAATGCTGCGCAAAGTGAGTCGCCGTTTCGGTGGCTTGTTTGGTGGCGGCAAATCTGGCGGCGATGTAGGTCGCTTTGGTATCTCCATCGCGCTGGTTGTGGCTGTGGTGGTGTGGGTCGTCAGCGGCTTCTACACCATTCGCGAAGCGGAGCGTGGTGCCGTGCTGCGGTTTGGCAAGTTTTCCCATATTGTCGAGCCGGGCCTGCGCTGGAAGCCGACCTTTATCGATCAGGTGATCCCGGTGGACGTCGAGTCCGTGCGTTCCCTGCCTGCCTCCGGTTTCATGCTGACTCAGGATGAGAACGTGGTACGGGTCGAGATGGACGTGCAGTACCGTGTGGTCAATCCCGAGCAATATCTGTTCAGCGTGACCAATGCCGACGAGAGTCTGGGTCAGGCCACCGATAGCGCCCTGCGCTATGTAGTGGGTCATACCCGGATGGATGACGTCCTGACTACCGGTCGTGAGAAGGTGCGTCAGGAGACCTGGCAGGTGATCGATGGCATCATCGAGCCCTACCAGATGGGTCTGCAGATCGTCGACGTCAACTTCCTGCCGGCGCGTCCGCCGGAAGAGGTGAAAGACGCCTTTGATGACGCCATCTCCGCTCAGGAAGATGAACAGCGCTTCATTCGTGAAGCAGAAGCCTATGCTCGTGAAGTGGAGCCCAAGGCCCGTGGCCAGGTGAAGCGTCTGGAGCAGGAAGCGGAAGCTTACAAGTCCCAGATCGTGTTGAAAGCCCAGGGTGAAGTTGCTCGCTTCAACGAGCTGCTGCCCCAGTATCTGGCTGCCCCCGAGCTGACCCGTGAGCGTATCTATCTGGAAACCATGGAAGAGCTCTATCAGCAGGCCAACAAGGTGGTGGTCGACATGCCGGCTGGCAACAACAGCATGATCTACCTGCCGCTCGACAAGCTTTCTGGCAAGCCGAAGGCTGCCCAGTCTGATCGTGCCACTGTCGCCCCGGTTACAGAGCAGGTCCCCGTTTCCAACGAGGGTGCCAACTCTACGCCGACAATGCCGCTGCGTAGCGGTGACCGCTTCAGCTCAGGGAGAAACTGATAGATGAAAAAGCTAGCTATTGGTGCAATCGCTGTCGCGGCCATGGTCTGCTTCTCCTCTGTCTTTATCGTTGATGAAGGTCAGAAGGGGATTGTGGTGCAGTTTGGCAAGGTGAAGCGGGTTGACTCCGGTGAACCCCGCCTCTATGAGCCGGGCCTGCACTTCAAGGTGCCGCTCATCGACCAGGTTCGCAAGATGGATGCCCGCATCCAGACCATTGACAGCCAGGCCGACCGTTTTGTCACCTCCGAGAAGAAAGACCTGATCATCGACTCCTACGTGAAGTGGAAGATCGAGGACTTCTCCAAGTACTACCTGGCAACCGGTGGTGGCAACAAGCTGCAGGCTGAAGATCTGCTCAAGCGCAAGATCAACAATGGTCTGCGTTCCGAGATCGGTAACCGCACCATCAAGGACATCGTCTCCGGTGAGCGTAGTACCGTGATGGAAGATGCCCTGAAGAAGATGGCGCGCTCCTCCGAGCTCGGCATCAAGGTGGTGGATGTGCGGATCAAGCAGATCAACCTGCCGGTGGAAGTCTCCAACTCCATCTACCAGCGGATGCGCGCCGAGCGTACCGCAGTCGCCCGTGAGCACCGCTCTCAGGGTCGCGAGAAGGCTGAAATCCTGCGTGCCGATATCGACCGCAAGGTAACCGTCATGATCGCTGACGCCGAGAGTAACGCTCGCCAGCTGCGCGGTGAAGGGGATGCGGAAGCCGCCAAGATCTATGCCGACAGCTACAAGAAAGACCCCGAGTTTTTCAGCTTCGTGCGTAGCATGGAGGCCTATCGCAAGAGCTTTGCCGGTGGCAACGACCTGATGGTGTTGAAGCCGGACAGCGAGTTCTTCCGTTACCTCAAGTCTCCTCACGGCACCAAGCAGTAATCGCCACGAGGTCACATTCAAAGGGTCTGCATTGTCAGACCCTTTTGTTTTTGGTGCCAATGCCAGCCGTCGACCCAGGGGGCTGGTTGCATTGAAGGAGGTCGGATGCTGACATCCATGCTGATGGGGTTGGGATTGCTGCTGTTGTTCGAGGGGCTCGGCCCGCTGTTGATGCCAAGGGCATGGCAGCAGATGTTGCGGCTGCTGAGCGATCAGCCACCGGAGCAGTTGCGCCGTATCGGCGGCTCGCTAGTGGTTGCGGGTAGCGTGATCCTCTGGATGCTGAGTCGCTGAGTCTGGCGCAATGCACTGTCCAGCAGATAGCAGACAATAAAAAAGAGGCCGAAGGCCTCTTTTTTCATCCATGTCGTTTACTCAGGCACTGCGCTGCACGGCCATGTGGGCCAGTGTTTCCAGCGCGTGCTTGTGCTGGGAGTCAGGCAGGATGGCGAGAGCGGCAATGGCCTTGTCGGCCTCTTCCCTGGCACGCATGCGGGAGTACTCCAGCGCGCCGGTACGATCGAGAATGCCGAGGATCTGCTCAAGATGCTCCATGCCGTTGCGGTGCTCGATGGCATCGCGCACCAGCTGGCGCTCTTCCGGCGTGCCCACTTCCATGGCACGCAGCAGCGGCAGGGTTGGTTTGCCTTCGGCCAGATCGTCGCCGACGTTCTTGCCCATCTCTTCGCTCTGGGAGCAGTAGTCCATCACGTCATCAATGATCTGGAACGCGGTGCCCAGATACTTGCCGTAATCGGTCATGGCCTGCTCGACGGGCTCGGGCTGATGGGTCAGCACGGCGGCAAGGCGAGTGGCGGCCTCGAACAGCTTGGCGGTCTTGCAGTAGATGACCGTCATGTAGCTCTCTTCGGTGGTATCCGGGTCGTTGCAGTTCATCAGCTGCAACACTTCCCCTTCGGCGATGGTGTTGGTGGCATCCGAGAGGATCTCCATCACCCGCAGGTTGGAGAGTTCGGCCATCATCTGAAAGGAGCGGCTATAAAGGTAGTCACCGACCAGCACGCTGGCGGCATTGCCAAACATGGCGTTGGCGGTCTCCCGGCCACGGCGCAGGTCGGATTCGTCGACCACGTCGTCATGCAGCAGGGTCGAGGTGTGAATGAATTCGATGATGGCGGCCAGTTTCAGGTGATCCTCACCCTCATAGCCCAGCGCACGCGCAGCCATCACGGTCAGCATGGGGCGCATCCGTTTCCCGCCGGCGCTGACAATGTAGAAACCCAGCTGATTAATCAGACTAACGTCGGACTGGAGTCGGGCCAGGATCAGTTCATTGACCGCCGTCATGTCGGCGGCACAGAGCGCACGGATAGTCTGTTGGTCCATAAGTCTCGTAACGTGACAGCAGCAATAACTGCGATTTTAGTAATGGCAGGGATTCTACACGATTTCACAATGGGTTACAGTTAGGCGTTTATCCACGGCGGCAGATATGCGCACAAAATAAACTTTTTGCTAAATTGGCCTTGCCTGAGCAGATCGATTTGCGTAGAATGCCCGCCCATTGTTATAGGTTTTTGCGCATGTCTAGCCTTGAGCAAAAGACATGCCTTTACGGAGTTAATCAAATGTACGCGGTATTCCAAAGCGGCGGAAAACAACACCGTGTGGCCGAAGGTCAAATCGTTCGTCTGGAAAAGCTGAACGTTGAGACTGGCGCTACCATCGACTTCAACGAAGTTCTGATGGTTGCTGCAGGCGACACTTTTAAAGTAGGTGCTCCTTTCGTTGAAGGTGGCAAGGTTGTAGCTGAAGTTGTGGCTCACGGCCGTGGCGAGAAAGTGACTATCGTCAAGTTCCGTCGTCGTAAGCACCATCGTAAGCAAGCGGGCCACCGTCAGTGGTTCACTGAAGTCAAAATCACTGGCATCAGCGCTTAATTAGAGGAGTCCGATAAATGGCACACAAAAAAGCTGGCGGTTCATCCCGCAACGGTCGCGATTCTGAAGCTAAACGCCTGGGCGTGAAGCGTTTCGGCGGCGAAACAGTTCTGGCTGGCAGCATCATCGTTCGTCAACGTGGTACCAAGTTCCATGCTGGCACCAACGTTGGTCTGGGCAAGGATCACACCCTGTTCGCAACTGCGACTGGTAAAATCCTGTTCGAAGTTAAAGGTCCGCTGAATCGTAAGTACGTTAGCATCGTTGCTGAGTAATTACGGACCGCAAGGATCCGAAGCCCCGCCAACAGGCGGGGCTTTTGTTTTTCTGACGTCTTTCTGATGTCGTTGACGAAAAAACGGAACGCAGCTGACTTTGGCTCTGACGGGCATGATTGGCAAGATGCGTATCGCCCGCAGGGGTCTGTACCACTATAATTGCGTATCGGTTTTTCGAATTAAGGTGACGGTTACCTATGAAGTTTGTTGATGAAGTCCAGATTCGAGTCGATGCCGGTGACGGTGGTAACGGTTGTGTAAGCTTTCGCCGTGAAAAATATATTCCCAACGGTGGTCCGGATGGCGGTGACGGCGGTGACGGTGGCGACGTATATCTGATCGCCGACGAGAACCTCAATACCCTGATCGACTACCGTTTCGAGCGTTTCCATGCTGCCGAGCGCGGTGAGAATGGCCAGAGCGCCAACTGTACCGGTCGCCGCGGCAAGGACAAGATCCTGCGTGTGCCTGTCGGTACCCGGGCGACCGATGAGGATACCGGTGAACTGCTGGGGGATCTGACCCACCACGAGCAGAAGCTGCTGGTTGCCAAAGGTGGTTTCCACGGTCTGGGCAACACCCGCTTCAAGAGCTCCGTCAACCGTGCTCCCCGCCAGAAGAGTAACGGTACTCCGGGTGAAGTGCGTACTCTGAAGCTGGAGCTGCTGCTGCTGGCCGATGTCGGCATGCTGGGTCTGCCCAACGCCGGCAAGTCTACCTTTATTCGCGCCGTGTCTGCGGCTCGCCCGAAAGTGGCTGACTACCCCTTCACTACCCTGGTACCGAACCTGGGTGTGGTGCGTGGTGAGAACTCCCGCTCCTTCGTGATCGCCGATATCCCGGGCCTGATCGAAGGCGCTGCCGAAGGTGCAGGTCTGGGTATCCGCTTCCTGAAACACCTCGAGCGTTGCCGCGTGCTGATCCACCTGGTGGATATCTGCCCGGTTGATGGCTCCGATCCTGCTGAAAATGCCGTGACCATCGTCAAGGAGCTGGAGAAGTACAGCCCGGAACTGGCTGGCAAGCCGCGCTGGTTGGTGTTCAACAAGATGGATCTGATCCTGGAAGAAGAAGCCCAGGAGGTGATGGATCGCGTCAAGGCGGCCCTGAACCACGAAGGTCCGGTCTATGCTATCACTGCCATCAGCAAGGAAGGCACCAAGAAGGTCTGCTACGACATTCTGGATCTGCTGGATACCATGCCCCGTCAGCTGGCGGAAGATGCCAAAGACGCCATCGAGAAGGTGGAGTTCAAGTGGGATGACTACCACAAGAACCAGCTGGCCAAGGCTGAAGCGGAAGCACTGGCTGCCTCTCTTGCCTTCGATGAAGGGCTTGATGATGACGATTGGGATGACGACGAAGATGATGGCGTTGAAGTCATCTACGTCCGTGACTGACCCCCGTCACTCTGATTGAAAACCGGAGCCTGAACAGGCTCCGGTTTTTTTATGTCTATCGAGCAGCAACTCATTAGGTATATTTGTGATGTCACTTATTGCCTGCTACTGATAACCGATTATACTGCCCACCAAAATTAACAATAATGAAACAATCATCTGGCGATGTCGATTGAATCGATATGCGCCGCTGTATCTTATTGTTTTGATGGAAGGTTTGCCTGTGGAAATATTTATGCGCACATTTCTGCCTTAAAGGCTTGTTTGTGCATTTTTTTAGAGTATTCTTGCGCCCGTTTTGCCGGTTAATGCATGAATACGCAGGTTGGCCGGGCTAGGGAAAAGTAACATTAGGGCAGTCATATCATGTTGGAAAAGAGTCTCGAAGCACCTGCGGTCAATACTCGCCGTAACTTGTTGATGTTTCTGATTCCGTCACTTATCGGGATCCTGTTGTTCATGACGCCGGTCGTCTATGACGGTAACGTCACCATCCCGGTGGCCGTGCTGGCCAAGCTGGTACAGCGCGTTTTTGCCGATTATCTGGTCGCCATGGTCAGTGCGGTGATCACCACCACCATGCTGATGACGGTGATTGCCTGGTTGTTCAAGCCAGCGATTCTTGTGCGTCGTCCTTTCCTCAACAGTTTGTTCAATGTCTCCCCTTTCTGGGCCTGCGTGCGGGTGCTGGGCGGTATCTTCGTGCTGTTGACCTTCTTCCAGGTGGGGCCAGAGGTGCTTTACTCCGGCGCAACCGGTGGACTGGTGCTCAACGATCTACTGCCGGTGCTGTTTTCAGTCTTCATCTTTGCCGGCCTGCTGCTGCCGTTGCTGCTCGATTTTGGGTTGCTGGAATTTGTCGGCACCATGATGACCCGCATCATGCGTCCGGTGTTCCGGTTGCCGGGTCGCTCCGCAGTGGATTGCTTTGCCTCCTGGCTCGGCGATGGCAGCGTCGGCATCCTGCTGACCAGCAAGCAGTACGAAGGGAAGTTCTATACCCAGCGTGAAGCCGCGGTGATTGGCACCACCTTCTCTGCCGTCTCCATCACCTTCTGTCTGGTGGTGATCTCCCAGGTGAAGCTGGAGCACATGTTCGTCCCCTTCTACCTGACCGTCTGTCTGGCAGGGGTGGTTGCCGCTATCGTGGTGCCGCGTCTGCCACCGCTCTGCTGGAAGAAGGACATCTATGCCGATGGCACCCTCCTGTGCCGCAAGCAGGAAGCAGTGCCGCACCAGCACAGCGTAATGAGCTATGGTTTCGAGCGTGCCCTGACCAAGGCTGACAGCATGACTGATCTCGGTGCCGTCGCGCGGGAAGGGGTGAAGAATGCACTGGATATGGTGTTTGGCGTGCTGCCGGTGGTGATGGCGATCGGCACCTGTGCCCTTATGCTGGCCGAACATACCCCTATCTTCAACTGGCTTGGCGCTCCGTTCGTCCCCTTGCTGGAGCTTTTGCAACTGCCGGAGGCGGAAGCGGCTTCCAAGACCATCATGGTCGGTTTTGCCGACATGTTTATTCCGGCGGTGCTGGCCTCGACCATCGAGAGCGACATGACCCGCTTCGTGATTGCCGCCATGTCGGTCACCCAGCTGATCTATATGTCCGAAGTCGGCGCCCTGCTGCTGGGCAGCAAGATCCCGGTCAAGCTGTGGGAGTTGTTCGTTATCTTCCTGCTGCGCACTCTGGTCACCTTGCCGGTTATCGCCGGGGTAGCACACCTGCTGTTCTAAGGGCGCAACGTAGTGAAAAACGGTCAACCTCGGTTGACCGTTTTTTTATGGCTTTTCCTCTTTTCTCCGGGCTGATGGATGACGCGGGTTATTCGCAAAACGTCCTGCCTTGCAAGGTGTGGGTCATTCGCCGTGGGCTGAGTGTGGGTAACAAGAGAGAAGGGCCCTTGCTCATCAGTGTCCCTGCGGGTGGGGCTGTGCCGGCTTGCGGGGACACTGCACCAGCAGGGTATGGATGGTGAAGGTGCTGATCTGGGGGAAGCTCGGGCTAAATCCCCTCATCGGGTCGGTGCCCCCCATGCTCATCTGAACCTTGGTGAAGGTGTGCTGGCTGTGATCGGTTTCCTGATAGCCCTGCGGACAGCTCAAGCTTGCCTGTTGCTGGCAATCATCCGGCGCACTGCACTCGATCTGGAATCGTTAGCGAGGAATCTGCGGAGGTGAGCTCAGTGACAGTGGCGGGGGCGCAACCGGACAGCAATATACTGCCCAGCAGGACAATTCTCTGTGACATAAAAGGCGCGTGCTCTGTGGGGCAAGAAAAGGGGGGAGCGTGCCGGCCGGACCCTTGGTATCCCGCGCCGGCCGGACCCTTGGTATCCCGCGCCGGCCGCCCTATGGGTTAGCGTGACGTTATGCTCAGATCGGACACTGGATGGTTAACGAGTGGACCGTGTTGGCGATGCGATAGGGCTTGGCAGCTTGGTAGATTTGCTTCTCCTTGTCATAGCTTCCCCCCAGATACTGGGTGCTGTAGAGCGTCTGCTGACGGCGGTCGGTCTCCTTGTAACCTTGCGGGCAGGTCTGGTTGGCCTGCTGGAAGCAGGCTTTCATGCTGCTGCATTCGATGTAGAAACCGCGCTGGCTGGTATCGGCAAGGTGCACCGGGGTGACGGTGGGGGCGGGGGGAGACAACAGGGCGCAACCGGAGAGCGTCAGCGTGCCCAGCAGAACGAGATGTTTTGACATAGATAACCTGAACAGTGTGGTGTGACAAAAAGTGAGGGGGAGTCTATTGCTCCCCCTTCGCTATAGGGGCACCGTTATAACCAGCCGGGGGCGCTCAGGCCAGCCCGCAAATGTAAGAAAATATGATCCACCCCCGTGCATGCGCGGCCAGCAGGATGAGCGTTCAAACAATACGTGCCTGAGATTTGTTCCGTTCGATTGCTGCCGCTTGGCAGGCAGAGTGTGGCAGGAGATAGTGATTCAGTCAGGTATCCCGTGCTACATTGCCCCACTTGTTACTGGCCTGTAAATCAATGGAGTGACCCATGTCTGCCATCCCCTATTCCGTGCTCGATCTGGTGCCTGTTGCCGAAGGTTCCGTGCCTGCCGAGTCGTTTCGCCGTTCACGGGATCTTGCCCGCCATGCCGAGGGTTGGGGTTACAAGCGCTACTGGCTCGCCGAACATCACAACATGCCGGGCATTGCCAGTGCCGCCACCTCGGTGCTGATCGGCCATCTGGCCGAAGCCACCACCACTTTGCGGATCGGCGCGGGTGGCATCATGCTGCCGAACCACTCGCCTCTGGTGATTGCCGAACAGTTTGGCACCTTGGCTTCGCTCTATCCCGACCGCATCGACCTTGGCCTTGGCCGCGCCCCCGGTACCGATCAGCGCACCATGCGGGCTCTGCGGCGAATGCGCAGTGGCGAGGTGGATGATTTTCCGGCCGATGTACGCGAGCTGATGAGCTACTTTGGCGACGAGATTGGCGCCGTGCAGGCGGTGCCCGGTCAGGGGTTGCATCTACCCATTTGGCTGCTGGGCTCCAGCCTCTACAGCGCGCAACTTGCAGCGGCGATGGGCTTGCCGTTCGGTTTTGCCTCCCATTTCGCGCCCGCCATGCTGCTGCAGGCGCTGGAGATCTACCGCGCCCAGTATCGCCCCTCTGCTCGCTGGCCCAAGCCCCATGCGGTGGTCTGCATCAACATGATCGCCGCCGACAGCGAGCGGGAGGCACGCTTCCAGTTCACCACCCTGCAGCAGCAGTTCCTGCGCCTGCATCGCGGCAACGCAGGCAAGCTGCCGGCCCCTGTCATCGAGCTGGGGGAGGAGTGGTCGGAGCGCGAGCTGCTGGCCATGGAGCAGACCCTGGCCCGTTCTCTGGTGGGCAACCCGGATCAGGTGCGTCACGGCCTCAAGGCGCTGCTGGCGGAAACTCGGGCCGACGAGCTGATGTTCAACGGTCCCATCGTCGATCATCAGGCCCGACTGCATTCTTTCGAGATTGCCGCCGAGCTGATGCAGAGCCTGTAAGCCATGACGAACCCTCCTGTCGCGGTGGATGGGCCGTATTGGAATCCCATGGTACCGGAGCTGTCGGTTACCGATCTGGCTCGATCTCTGGTTTTCTATACCGGTTTGTTGGGCTTCTCGGTCCGCTATCGGCGCGATGACCCTCCTTTTGCTTATCTTGAGCAGCAACAGATACAGCTGATGCTGGAGCAGGTACATCCGGCGGGTTGGCAGGTCGGGGCGCTGGAGCCACCGTTCGGTCGGGGGATCAATCTGCAGATGGAGCTGACCGAGATCCAGCCGCTACTCGACCGATTACAGGCCGCCGAGATTGCACTTTTCCGGCAGCCCACTGAGGTCTGGTATCCAGTGGGCGAGATGCTGGCCGGGCAGCGCGAATTTTTGCTGCAGGATCCCGATGGTTATCTGCTACGGTTTGTGCAATATCTGGGGGGAACGAGCGGTTGACTGACAAGATAAAAATCTTAACCATCTGATTTTAAAGAATTGTCAGATGTATGTCGGCCATCTGTCGTGTCACCTTTCGCGGCGTTAGCCCTATGCTGGCCCTGTCAATTACCACAAGGAGTTCGAGATGATCGTCAGGAAGTTGAGATTGCAACGGGGTTGGTCTCAGGATCAGTTGGCAACGTTGACTGGTTTGAGTGTCCGCACTATCCAGCGGATCGAGCAGGGGCAGCAACCCGGACTGGAATCTCTCAAGGCCCTGGCCGCTGTCTTTGAACTCGATGTGGCTCAACTGGATGGATCAGAGCAACAGGAGCGCGAGATGAGAGGAAGTGACACTATGGGGCAGGATGCGGTGCAGGTATCGGCAGAGGAGCGGGCGGCAATGCGCTATGTGGAGGAGCTCAAGGGCTTCTATCACCATGTCGCCAGCTATGTGGTGGTGATCTGCGGGCTGTTTGTCATCAACTACCTGAGCAATCCGGAGTACATCTGGGCATGGTGGCCAACCTTGGGTTGGGGGCTGGGACTTGCCTCCCATGCTGTTCGGGTGTTTCAGCCCTTCAAGCTGTTTGGCCCCGAGTGGGAGCGGCGCCAGATCGAGAAGCGGCTGGGGCGCAAGTTGTAACTTCATTCGTCGGAAAACAGGGAACCTAAAACAGCAAGCCCGGCAACCTGCCGGGCTTTGTTATTGGAGCGGGTTGTGGCCATCCGTGCGGCAGCAATCGCCTGATTGCTGCGCACTTTCTAGCTGGCGTGAACCGGGCAGGGGGTGGTGGTCAGGGCATCATCCTCGTAGCGCCACAGGGTGAGGCTGTTGCCCCAGACGCAGCCGGTATCGAGCGCCTTGATATCGCTCTTGCCGGTGTTACCCATCAGGGCCGCCCAGTGGCCGAACACCAGAATGGGGTCATCCACGTGGTGTTCGCGCTGTTCGAACCAGGGACGCAGCCCCGGGGTCGACTCCTTGGGCCCCTTCTTGCATTTGAAGTCGAGACGACCGTCGAAATAGCAGAAGCGCATCCGGGTGAAGGTGTTGATGATATAGCGGTAGCGGTCGATCCCGACCAGATCATCTTTCCAGCCATCGGGCTGGTCGCCGTACATGTTGTGCAGCAGCCAGCTGTACTGGTCACCGCGCAGCAGGCTCTCTACCTCGCGGGCGCAGTTGCGCGCGGTGCGGGCATCCCACGCCGGGGAGATACCGGCATGCACCATCATGATGGGCAGATCCGGATGTTCGGCCAGTAGCGGGCGGTGGCGCAGCCACTCCAGCAGTTCATCCCGATCAGGGGCATCCATCAGGCTTTGCAGCTTGTCTTTCTTCTTGAGCGGTGCAACGCCATCGGCGACCGCCAGCAGGTGCAGGTCGTGGTTGCCGAGCACGGTAACGGCGCGGTTGCCCAGCCCTTTGACAAAACGCAGGGTATTGAGGGAGTCCGGGCCGCGGGCGACCAGATCGCCGCAGAGCCAGAGCACGTCATTTTCGGGATCGAACGCGGCAAGATCCAGCAGACGGCGCAAGTCGTCGTAACAGCCCTGGATGTCACCGACAAAACAGTTCGCCATGAAACCTCAGTTGATAATATTGGGGATGGCCAGCGTGAAAGGGGCGATGGGCGCCTCGAACTGCTGACCTGAGCCATCTTGCAGGGTATAGCTCCCTTCCATCACCCCAAGCGGGGTCGCCAGCGGCACGCCGCTCTGGTAGCGGTAGGTCTCACCTTCGGCAATGACGGGTTGTTCCCCGACCACGCCCGGGCCTGCCACTTCCTGCATCTTGCCATTGGCATCGGTGATGAGCCAGCGCCGATGCAGCAGTTGCACCGGGCCGGGCCCCAGATTCTCAATCTCGATCAGATAGTGAAACTGGTAAGGGTCTTTGGAGTCCGCCACATACACGGGGTATGGGCGGATCTCGATGTGCGGGAGTGCCACAGGATCAGGCCTGTTGCTGATCCGCCAGCCAGTTGGCGATCATGACAAACTGCTCAAGGGAGAGATTCTCCGGGCGCAGGTTGCCATCGATACCAAGCTCGGTCAGCTGGGCGTCGGTGATGAAGTTGGAGAAGCTGTTGCGGATGGTCTTGCGACGCTGGCCAAAGCCCTCGGTACAGACGCGATTCAGACAACGAATGTCTTTTGCGACTATGGTCGGATTCTTGTGCGGGATCAGGCGAACCACGGCAGAGTCCACTTTCGGCGCCGGTTTGAAGGCGCCCGGGCCCACTTCCAGCACAGGCACTACCTGACAGTAGTACTGGGTCATCACGCTCAGCCGGCCATAAGCCTTGCTGCCCGGGCCAGCGGCCAGACGCAACACCACTTCTTTTTGCAGCATGAAGTGCATGTCCTCTACCCGATCAGCGAACTCGCACAGGTGGAAGATGAGCGGGGTGGAGATGTTGTAGGGCAGGTTGCCGAAGATGCGCAGCGGCCCCTTACCTTCACCCATCAGGGTGCCGAAGTCGAAACGCATGGCGTCCGCCTCGATGACGGTCAGCTTGTCTTTGAGTGTCGGGTGCTCGCGCAGGCGCGCTGCCAGGTCCCGGTCAAGCTCGACCACGGTCATTTTGTCCATCTGGGCGGCAACCGGCTCGGTCAGCGCGGCCAGACCCGGACCGATCTCCACCAGATTCTGACCCGGCTGCGGGTTGATGGCGGCGACGATCTGATCGATCACATACCGGTCGTGCAAGAAGTTCTGACCGAAACGCTTACGGGCCGTGTGGCCCATGTGCACCTTACTGCTCATATCTTTTTTTCTCTACCATCTTGATGGCGTGGTTAATCGCGGTGACAAGGCTGCCCGGATCGGCCAGGCCCTTGCCTGCCAGATCCAGCGCGGTGCCGTGATCCACCGAAGTGCGGATGAAGGGAAGCCCCAGGGTGATATTGACCGAACTGCCGAAGCCCTTGTATTTGAGCACAGGCAGCCCCTGGTCGTGGTACATGGCGAGTACCGCATCCGCATCCTTGAGGTATTTCTCCTGGAACAGGGTGTCGGCCGGCAACGGGCCGACCAGATCGATCCCTTCCTGGCGCAGCGTGGCCAGAGCGGGTTCGATCACGTCAATCTCTTCACGTCCGAGATGGCCACCTTCCCCGGCGTGGGGGTTGAGGCCGCAGACGTAAATACGGGGTTTGGCGATGCCAAACTTGGTTGCGAGATCCTCGTTGAGGATCCGGATCACCTTGCCGAGGCGATCCTCGGTGATGGCCATCGCTACATAGGCCAGCGGAATATGGGTTGTCGCCAGTGCGACCCGCAGCCCCTCGGTTGCCAGCATCATCACCACATCTGCGGTGTTGGATTGCTGGGCAAAGAACTCGGTGTGGCCGCTGAACGAGACCCCGGCCTGGTTGATGATCCCCTTGTGCACCGGCCCGGTCACCACGGCGGCAAATTCGCCGCTCATGTTGCCATCACAGGCGCGCTGCAGGGTTGCCAGCACATAGGCGCCATTGCCTTCGTTCAGCTCGCCCGGCACCACGGGGGCGCCGAGGGGGACCGGACAGACGGTCAGGGTGCCCGCCCGCTGGGGGTGGGCAGGGGCGGTTGCGTCATAGGGCTCAAGCTCGATGCTGAGCCCCAGCAGGGCTGCCCGCTCGCACAGCAGCGCCGGATCGGCGATCACCACCAACTGGTGGTGCCAATCCTGCTGGGCAATCTGCAGCACCAGATCCGGGCCGATCCCGGCCGGTTCGCCCGGGGTAACGGCAAGGCGACGGCAGCTCATCAGCTACCGGCTCCTTCGATCTGGATGTATGCCTCGTCACGCAGCTCATCCAGCCACGCCTGGGACTCTTCCACGAAGCGACGATTGTAGATCAGCTGGTAGGCGCGCTGCTCCTGAGCCTTGTCGGTCGCATCCTGGCTGCGGCGATCTTCCACCTGCACGATGTGCCAGCCGTGGCTGGTACGGAACGGGGCACTGATCTGGCCCGGTTGCAGACGGTTGACCATGTCGCGGAACTCGGGGACATAGACGTTGGGATCAGACCAGCCCAGTTCGCCACCCTGCACCGCAGAGCCCGGATCTTCGGAGTACTTCTCCGCCATGCTGGCGAAGCTTGCCTTGCCGCTCTTGATGTCGTGCAGAATGCCATCCAGCATCCCCTTGGCTTTCTCTTCGCTCAGGATGATGGAGGGCTTGATCAGGATATGACGGGCCTTCACCTCGGTCTGCATCACTTGCTGCTGACCCTTGGTGTCGAACACCTTGACGATGTGCAGGCCGGCACCGGAGCGCAGCGGGCCGACGATGTCGCCCTTCTTGGCACCCTGTACCGCTTCCGCCATCAGGGTCGGCATCTCTTGCGGGCTCATCCAGCCCCAGTCGCCCCCTTCCAGCGCCTTGGGACCGTTACTCTCGGCAATGGCCAGTTTGCGGAAGTCGGCACCTTGCTTGAGGGCGGCCAGAATGCGCTCGATCTTGCTCTTGGCGGCATCCAGCTGGGCGGCTGTGGGGTTGTCCGGCAGGGCAATCTGGATATGGCCGACGTGGTATTCGTTCTGCTGTTGACCCTGTTTCTTCAGGATCTCCACCACCTGCTTCACCTCCTGCTCGGAGATGTTGATACGGCGGCGCACCTGGTTGCGGCGCACCTCGTTCATCAGGATCTCGCGGCGCACCTCTTCCCGATACTGGGCATAGGTCATCCCTTCACGGGCGAGCTGGGCCCGCAGCTGATCCAGGGTCATCTTGTTGTCGGCAGCGATGCCCTGAATAGCCTGTTCCAGCTGGGTGTCGCTGATCTTCAGCCCCTGGCGCTCCGCCAGTTGCAACTGCAGGCTCTCCTGGATCAGCCGATCCAGCGCCTGTTTGCGCAGGGTGGCATCGTCAGGCAGGGACTGGCCGCTCTCTTGGGCGGAGAGTTTTACCTTGTTGACCAGTGCGTCCTGTTGGCTGGACAGCACCACGTCCTTGTTGACCACGGCCAGAACCTTGTCCATCAGCTCGGGCGCAGCCAGTGCGGCCTGGCTCATGGCACCGAACATTCCCGCGGTCAGCAGGGCAATCAGGGTCTTTTTCATATCCATCTCTCAAGGCTGGGCCAGCATCATTGCTGGCCTTTCAGATTAAACGGGCGAACATAGGGCAACAGCTCGGTATCCAGGGTGACGCTGCGGCCACCGGTACCCACGCTGCCAAGTCCCTTCATTTCAAACTGCAGACCAATGACTTTTTCCGAAGTGGGCTTCAGGGTGACGTTGTCCGGCTGATTGTGCCACTCCAGGCTCATGTTGATGCTCCAGCAGCAGGAGTCGTATTTGACACCGATCTTGCGGTCAATGTTCACATCCTGCTTGATGTCACGGTAGTAACCGCCATACATCTGCCACTGATCGGCGATCGGCGCCATCATCACCAGACCCGCCTGGCTCAGATCTTCTGCCAGTGCCGTGTTGGTCGGATAGCGATAGTCCAGGTTGCCATCCTTGATGTAGCGGTAGTTGACCTGAGTGGTCAGCTTGCCGGTCCGGTACTCGACTGCACCGTTGCCAGCCGTAAATTCACCCTCGGAGGTATCGTACTGGGTTCCTGCGTGGGCAAACCACTCATCGGTGATCCGTGCATCCCCCTCAAACGAGAGCAGGGAGCGGGCGTTGGTGCTTTCCGGATTTGAAGGGTAGAGGCGCACCTTGGGTGGTGTCATTTCGAAGGCCTGGGCCACCGCCAGACGCAACCGTTCATCACCCACATTGTCATAGACCCGGCTGGTCAGGCCAACGGTGACCCGGTTGGCATCGCTAATGCGGTCGAGACCGGCAAAGCGGCGATCACTGAACAGGCTGTAGTAGTCCTGACGGGTGGTGGTGGAGTCGTAGATCCCGATCTCGTCCTGATTTTTGTAAGGGATATAGAGGTACTGGAACTCGGGCTCCAGGGTCTGGGTGCCCTTGCCATCATACCAGTCGAGCGGCCGATCGAAGTTGACGCCCCCCTTGAGGCGGAAGGAGGGCAGAGTACGGGTAATGGTGCCCTCTTTCAGGGTCAGCTGTTTGCTGTCTGCATCGGTGAAGCGGCTGCGGTCCTGGCTAACCAGATTATCGGGTACCTCCTGGTTGTAGGAGGTAAACATCAGCTTGTACTGACTGGTCAGGTAGTAACCCGGTGCATCCACCAGGGGCACGGTCAGGGTTGGCGCCAGATGCAGGCGGGTGGCGGTATAGCGCTCACCTGCTTGCAGAGTGGCGGCACTGCCACTGTCATAGCCAAACTTGGTCAGTTCACTGTTCCAGGCCAGATCGAACCACTTGCCTTGCTGATAGTAGTTGTAGTCGATACGCGGCAGCATCTCGTGGGGCAGCAGCGCATATGGGCTCAGGATCTGGTAGCGGCGCACCTCGGAGGTGAGGTTCCAGTTAGGCTGGTAATAGCCGGCGGTAAAGGATTGCTGCAACTGGCTGTCGACCTGAGTGCCCACTTGCGGGCTGAAGTCGTTGAAATAGTTGTAGTCCTTGTCGCGCACCTGGGTGTAGTCGATACCAAAACGCAGGCTGCCATCCATCAGGGCGGAACCGTGGCGGACGTTCATCAGGTAGCGATGTCCATCGGACAGGCCAGCCAGACTCGGATTGCTCGGGCTGTACTGCTTGTCATCCGCCAGATTTTCAAAATAGAGGGTGCCGGTGTGGGCGGGGTCCGGCATGTAGCGGAACTCCACCTGCTCCATCAGGCCGCGTTTGTCCATAAAACGGGAGGTGATGGTGGCATCATAGTTGGGGGCAATGTTCCAGTAGAAGGGCTGGGTGATATCCATGCCGTTGCTGGAGCTTTGCTTGTAACCCGGGTAGAGCAGACCGGTCTTCCGCTCATCCTTGATGGGGAAGTTGATATAAGGGAAGTAGAACACCGGGTAGTCATAGAGCCAGAGGCTGGCGTTCCAGGCTTCGCCGAACACCTCTTTCTGGTCGATGTCGATGCTGCCCGCCTTGAGGGTCCACACTTCCTGACCGGGGGGGCAGGTGGTGTACTGGGCCCCCTCCATGGTGATGTTCTGGTTGTTGTTGGTCATCACCACGCGCTTGGCAAAGCCGCGCACCGGTGAGCCATGCACCTGATACTTGCCCTCTTCCAGCTCGGAGTTCTTGGTATCCAGATTGGATTTGAGGGTCTTGTCGCTGGTGACGGTCACCTGACCGTCATTGTAATAGATGTTGCCGATGGCGATGACATCCCGGCTCTTCTGGTCGAGCTGGGCATAGTCAGAGTCAAACTTGCGAACACCCTGACGAACCTTGACGTCACCTTCATAGACGGCGGTGCCGCCCTGTTTGGCCTCGAGACGGTCAGCATCAACCTCGACCGGCTGTGCGTTGGCATCCTGATCCGATGCAGGCTTCTCTATCTTGGGAACATAGTCATAGCAGAGACTATCTAGAATGCCGGTGGCTGGCGGCGCTTCGAACGGGGCCGCCTGCACCATCATAGGGGTGAGTGCGGGGGCCAGGCTGATAGTCAGGGCGATGGGATAGCGGTACCCCAGTGTCCATTTTGTCATGTGAAAGACTCGTGCAATCCGTGATAGATACGGTTGATCCAAGGCATGCATTTTACGACAGGTTTCATCGAGTTGACATTGCATGTCATTGCTTTATGTTAGCCGGCAATGATAAAGCATTATTGCGGCCAGGGCTAACAGCCAAGTGCTGCTTTCCACCTTGGTCCTCTACTTATGCACGATCGCGATTCCCTGCTATTGCAGTGGGCACGCCGTATTTCCGGTGATGCCAATCTTCAGTTGACCCTCATTTCCGGTGATGCCAGCTTCCGCCGCTACTCTCGTGGTGGTGGTCTGGTGTGGGTGGATGCCAATCCGAAAACCGAAAAAAATCATGAATTTGTTCGTAACGCGGCCGCCTTGCAGGCGCGTCAGCTGTTGGCGCCAGAGGTGAAGGCGGTGGACTACGAACAGGGGCTGCTGGCGGTCAGTGATCTGGGCGATACCCAGCTGATCAGCTGCTTGAACGAACACAATGTGCTGGCCTGGTATGGCAAGGCGATTGATTTGCTGCCCCGCCTGGGGGCGGTTGAACTGGCGCTTGAACCCTTCGATGCCGCTTTTATGGCGCGGGAGAACAGCATTTTCCCCGAGTGGCTGCTGGGCCAGCATCTGCAGCTGACCCTGAGCCATGAAGAGCAGCAACTGCTGGACGAGACCTTCGCCTGCCTCACTGCCTGCAATCTGGCCCAGCCGCAGGGGGTGATGCATAGAGATTTCCACAGTCGCAACCTGATGGTGTGTGGCGGAGACACTCCTGATAGCAGCGAACTCGCTATCATCGATTTTCAGGATATGGTCATCGGCCCGCTCACCTATGATCTGGTTTCCCTGCTGAAAGATTGCTACGTACGCTGGCCGGACGCGGTGATCGAGCAGGGGATGCAACACGGTTTTGCCACTCTGCAGCAGGCGGGACTGCTTGGCGAGCGCGACTACGCCAGTTTCCGCCGCGATGCCGACCTGACCGGTATGCAGCGCCACCTCAAAGCGGCGGGACTCTTCACCCGGCTCTATCATCGCGACGGCAAGTCCGGCTATCTCAAGGATATTCCCCGTACCCTCGGCTATGTGGTGGATGTCTGTCGCACTCATGGTCGTGCCTATCCGGTACTGGCCCGTTTTGGTCAGTGGCTGGAGCAGGTGGTGTTGCCGGGGATCGCCAACGCTGGGGTTAAACCATGAAGGCGATGATCCTGGCCGCTGGCCGTGGCGAGCGGATGCGCCCGCTGACCGACCTGCTGCCCAAGCCGCTGCTGGCGGTGGGGGGCAAGCCGCTTATCGTCCACCATATCGAAAAGTTGAAGTCAGCTGGCGTGACCGAGCTGGTGATCAACCACGCCTGGCTCGGCCACAAGCTGGTCGAGAGCCTTGGTGATGGCAGTGCGCTGGGCGTGACCATCCACTGGTCAGCCGAGGAGAGCGCACTGGAGACCGCGGGCGGCATTGTGCAGGCGCTGCCGCTACTGGGCTCTGAACCCTTTTTGGTGATCAACGGCGATACCTGGCTCGATCTCGATTATCACACCTTGGTCAGCCAGCCCCTTGGTAATGATCTGGCCCACCTCTGGCTGGTGCCCAATCCGCCCCAGCACCCGAGCGGGGACTTTGCCCTACAAGGGGGGCGAGTCATGGATACGCCAGCGTTTACCTTCAGCGGGGTCGGACTATATGATCCGGCGGCCTTTGCCGGTCTCGCGGGCGGTGCCCGCAAGCTGGCGCCCCTGCTCCGTGACTGGATGGCTCAAGGGCGGGTGGGCGGCAGCCTGCTCGCTGGCGAGTGGCGCGATATCGGCACGGTCGATCGACTGCGCGAGCTGGATGACCAGCTCCAGACCCGCACTCATTAACTTCAAGAGGTCTTGAACCATGCGTATTTGGGGTAAGGTGCTGGGCGCCTTCTTCGGTTTTCTGCTCGGCAATATCATCGGAGCCCTGATTGGCCTCTGGATCGGCCACCGTTTCGACCGTGGCATGGGGTTGCAGGGGGCGTTTCGTCGCGGCCCGAGTCAGGAGCAGCAAGCCGTCTTCTTCCATGCCACCTTCTCGGTGATGGGTCACATCGCCAAGTCAAGCGGTCAGGTGACCGAACAGGAGATCCGGGTTGCCTCCAACCTGATGGATCGGATGCGGCTGGCGGGCGAACAGCGTGCCCGGGCGCAGGAGTCGTTTCGTCTCGGTAAGGAGGCCGACTTCCCGCTGCGCGAGACCCTGGCCGAGTTCCGCCGTGCCAGTCTGGGGCAGCGCGATATCCTGCGCTTCTTCCTCGAGGTGCAGTTGCAGGCGGCCTTTGCCGACGGGCGGGTGGAGGAGGGCGAACGCGCCATTCTGCACACCATTGCCGACGAGCTGGGCTTCAGCCGCATCGAGCTGGCCCGCATTCTGGCGATGGCCGAAGCGCAGATGAACTTCTTCAATCAGGCCCATGGCCAGTATCAGGGGGGCCATTCCGGTAGTCAGCAGTATCGGCAGGCGGCACCCTCTGCGGATCGCCTCAAGAATGCCTACCAGTTGCTGGGGGTGAGCGAGAGCGACAGCGATCAGGATATCAAGCGCGCCTACCGCAAGGAGATGAGCAAGCATCACCCGGACAAGCTGGCTGCCAAGGGGTTGCCGCCGGAGATGATGGAGATGGCCAAGGAGAAGACCCAGGAGATCCAGCAAGCCTGGGAGTGGATCCGCGAGGCGCGCGGCATCCGGTAAGTGCCAACGTCAGGTTGGAACAGACAATAAAAAGCCCCGCAGCAGTGCGGGGCTTTGTTTTACTGTGTGGCGTAGGCCGGGTTATTTGGCCGGAATCGCTTCCAGCACGTGCACCAGCAGTTGCCAGAAACGTTCGACCGCCGGGATATGTACCTTCTCGTCAGGGGAGTGGGCACCGCGGATGGTCGGGCCGAAGGAGACCATGTCCCACTCCGGATAGGCGCTCTTGAACAGACCGCACTCGAGACCGGCGTGGATCACCATGACGTTGGGCATGGTGCCGAACAGGGTCTGGTAGCTATTGCGTACCAGCGCCATGACGGGGGAGTCGACGTTCGGCGCCCAACCCGGATAGGCACCGGTGAATTCGCAGCTGGCACCTGCCAAGGTGAACAGGGAGCGGGTCATCTGCTCGATGCTCTCGCGGCCGGAGTCAATCAGGGAGCGGATCAGGCACTGGACGTACACTTCGCCATCCTGAGTCTTGATGACCCCCAGGTTAGTAGAGGTTTCGGTCACGCCGGGCATGGCATCGCTCATGCGCATCACGCCGTTCGGGCAGGCCATCAGGGCATCCAGCAGGCGCTGCTGCAGGGAGACGCTCATCAGCTTGGCCGGTTTGGCGGCGTTGTTGACCAGCACGGTCAGGTTCGGCTCGGTGGCGGCCAGTTCTGTCTGGTAGATCCCGGTGTAGCGGTCAACCAGTGCCTTGAACTCGTTTACGCTGACAGCAGGTACCAGCAGGGTGGCACGGGCTTCGCGCGGGATGGCGTTGCGCAGCGTGCCGCCGTGGATCTCGGCCAGACGAACACTCAGCGGCTCTGCTGCTTTGAGCAGGCGAACCAGCAGCTTGTTGGCGTTGCCACGGCCGCGATGGATATCGCAACCTGAGTGACCGCCGCGCAGCCCTTTTACGGCCAGTTCGAACGCTTCGCCTTCGCTGGCGTCAACCAGTTCGAGCTGGAAGCGGATATTGGCATCCACACCGCCAGCGCAGCCCATATAGACTTCGCCATCCTCTTCGGAGTCGGTGTTGAGCAAAATTTCGCCCTCCAGCCAGCCCGCTTCCAGACCGAAAGCGCCGGTCATGCCGGTCTCTTCGTCTGTGGTCAGCAGCACTTCCAGCGGACCGTGCTTGATGGTCTTGTCAGCCAGCACAGCCAGGCAACCGGCCATACCGATGCCGTTGTCGGCACCCAGGGTGGTGCCACGGGCAGTGACCCACTCGCCATCTACATAGGCATCGATGGGATCGGTCGCGAAGTCGTGTTTGGTGTCTGCGTTAGCCTGCGGCACCATGTCGATGTGGGCCTGCAGTACCACGGCTTTGCGGTTTTCCATCCCCGGGGTGGCCGGTTTCTTGATGATAATGTTGCCGACCTTGTCCTGCTTGACCGCCAGACCTTCCCCTTGAGCCCATTGGATGATCCAGGCGCTCAGTTTGGCTTCATGTTTGGAAGGGTGGGGAATGGAGCAGATCTGTTCGAAGAAATGCCAAATCAGTTTGGGAGAGAGAGAGCTAAGCTGTGCCACGTCGGGACTCCTTACCAGCACGGAATTAACAGGGCCCCATCAGCGGGCCGGGGAAGAGGATAACGATAATACAGTCAATCACACAAAAATGTGAGCAATCAGCGCAAATCGCAGGCAGCTTGTGCTGGCTGATGGCAACCAGGCAGTACGATCGTCAGGTTCGGACGACGCTGACCGATAGAAAAGAAAATGTGTGACCGATCTCACAAAAATATTGAATTTAACGCACCGACTGGTAAATTAGCTCCCGTGGTTCGCCACCCGTCAGGATGACGATGAAAGCCTCCAGGGAACCGAAGCAAAGCAAGTGCGCCTCCATGGAACCGAGTGTTCGTTCAAGGATTTGAGCCCGCATTAAAGGTACGTAACTTGTTAAGCAATCAGGAGTTTCAATATGCCAGGCAGCAACTCAACCTATTGGTTTGCCCCCTCTTTGTATACCCAGGGTTTCAGCTACCCTAACCCCTTCGTCACTCGTCGCTAAGACGAGCTGCCCAACCAGGCAGAGGCGAGAAAGCAGCAGGTGCGTGAGGTAAATCCTCCCCCTGCTATTTTTTTATCTGCGATTTGCCGCACAGCCCATTAGGACTCGGCAGCAGGGACGGCAGGTTAGTCGTTTGGCGCTCTAGATGTGCCGAATGGAGAGGGTGATGCCGATTTTTCCTGTTTTTGGCATACGTTTGCCAGGCATTTTCTCTGCAAACGGTGCTATCATATCGGCCCAACAGCCTGTCCGCGGTTTGGACACATCATCTAACCGATCGCCGGATAAGCCCATCTTGCTTCCATTGTTATCAGATTTGCTGCCGAGGCTTAGCCCTGAGGCAGCCGAAGTGCAATCTGAATTCAGTCGGGCAAGGGCCGCCATTTACTGGCATCCGCAGGGATAATTGCGGATGTTTTTATTTTAAGTGATTGTTTTTAAATAACTATTCGAGATCGATAACATGCCGAAAAAGTTCTATGCTCTTTAGTATGGGATTTTTAACACATCAAAAGGCATTTAATATCAGTGGTTTACGTTGGTTTGCTGACCCGTTTGTTTCGATAGTGGCGGCAAAGTGGCGGCAGGAAAATCTGATGATCGGAAAAGGCGGCAGAGTGTTGGCTCTGCCGCCTTTTTGTTTTTCAAACCCTTTATGCCTTTGCTTCTAGCTTGTTTTTTGCTGACTGCAGCAACTGTATTGCTTCTTCCAGTTCCTTTGATGCTGCTGATATGAACTCATCCTTTTCCTCTGTTTCGCTGGCTTCATACTGAACCTTTACCAGCAACCCCATATCCTTGTACTTCTGCAGTCCCTTTGTCATCGTTACTGCCAGCGTTACAGCCATCCACTCCTGTTCTGTCAGTTCCACGCTCGTTCCCCTTAACCAGATATTTAGTTTGTTACTCTACCTCAGGCAGGTCGTCGATGGCGACTTCTAGGCTGATGTTGTTGGTGTAGCCGCTGTTGGTCAGGCTGTGGCTGACTTTGGTCAGCACCCAGCTGGCCTCGTCGATCTGCGGTTTGAATCCCCTGACTGTGGTGGGTTGTTCCGGGTATAGCTCGGGGCGGCCTTTGGCGAGGGTGATCTCGAACTCGGCAACACCACGTTGCAGGCGTTCCCACTCGGCGCGGGCGGCGCGCATGGCGTTGGTCTGGTTGGCGTAGATGTGGCGCAGCACCTTGACGTTTTCGCTGTCGCCAATCAGCAGTTCGCGGCCTTCTTTGTCTACGGTGGTGTCACTCGGCAGCGCCTGCTCCGGCTTTGGTTTCTTCTTGCGTTTGCGCTTGATGGTCGAGCCTTCGGTGGTGGCCTTCTTCGGGTCGTGCCAGTTGGCCGATACGCCGGTGTAAGCGTCGCGGTCAGCCACGGCGAAGCGGTGCTGATCGCCGTCCTGGCGGGTGATGGTGACTGATGGGAGCGGTTTGCCGCTGGCGGTGAGCCCCTTGCCTTGGCCGATAAAGAGCAGCCGCCCCGATTTGACGGTGGTCAGGGCGCCACATTGACCGGCCAAGCGGGTGAGGAAGGCGGGATCGCTTTCGTTCTGCTGGTCGATGTGGTCAATCTGCATGCCCTTGAAGCGTTCGGCGCAGGCGGGGATCAGGCTGTGGCGCTGGGCGATGGCATCGACAATGCTGCCGACGGTCTGCTGGTGATAGCTGGTCTGGCGCAGCTTGTTGAGGTTGCCGCGCAGATCGGCCGATTTGCCCCGGATGGTGAGCTTGTCCGGGGTGCCGGTGTGCTCCACCTCGTCGATGGTGTATTCCCCCTTATCAACCAGCGGTTGGCCCTGCCAGCCGATCATGACGCGCATTCTGGCGCCACGGCGCGGCATCGCCAGTTTGCCGTCGCTGTCGTCGAGTTCGATGTCGATGGTGTCGGCTTCAAACCCGCGATTGTCGGTGATGTTGAGGCTTATCAGGCGGGGCCGGATGGTGGCGGATACGTCCGTGCCGTCGATCAGCAGCTGGTAAGCCGGGGCCGGATGATCGGCCCCGGTGATGCTGAATTGCCCCAGCTGGCTGGTCAGGGTGCTGGTGACAGCCGTCACCACGTTATCTGTCAGGCTCACAGCAGGCCCCCGATCTTGTTGCCGATGGTGCCGACGATGTTGCTGATGCCCAGCCGACTGGCGATGCCACCGATGGCGCGGCCCATCAGCTTGTTGCCCAGGGTGTTTTCGTCGTCGTCCACCCGCTTGAGGTTCATGGTGAAATCCAGCTTGCGGGCGGCGCCGTCCGAGAAGAACTCGGAGCGGGTGACGCTGGTGCGCTCGATGACGAAATAGCCCCGCATCACGCCATCCCCCTGGATCAGGGGGAAGGCTTTGCCGGTGGCGGCCATTTCATGGAGCAGGTCGAGGGTAACCGGCCCGCCCGTCAGTTCAGGGTAGAGGGTGCCGGATAGCACGGTGGTTTCATCATCCGGCCCTGTGTACTGGTAGGCCGGACGGGCGCCGACCCGAGGGTTGCCCGGGTGGCGCCATGCGCGGTCATCCTGTTGTGACTGGGGGGCGAAGGTGGAGCGCTGGAACACGAACCAGCCCAAGGTCATCATCATGGTGGTGTCTCCTTAGTTGGTGTCGCGCAGGCTGGCGCGGGTGCGGGCAGATGCCAGCCGTTCGCGGCGGTCCAGTTCGCGGCTTACCTCTTGCGCCACATCGGCGCCAGATTGCCCCGGCTGCTGCACGATGCTGATGGGGGCGTGGATCTGGGTTGTCCCGCCCCCTCTGGCAGGTGCCAGCTTGGGCGGTTGGTACATGGTCGGCCCGTAGCCGGTGGCCATGGCGGGCTGGTTATAGTTGCCCGTCAGGTAACCCGATTGCCGAACGGTGGCCGTGATGGCCGATCCCCCTTTCATCCAGTCCGGCAGAATGTCGGTGATGGATTTCACCTTGGCCTTGAGTTCTTCCCATTTTGCCGAGATACCGCCGATCAGGCCGTCGATGATGGCTTTGCCCGCGTTGAGCGCCCGGGATGGCAGGGTGGTCAGGTAGTCCCAAAATTCACTGGTGGCCGCTTTGCACTGCTCCCAGGTGGATTTGAACCACGGCCCGAGCTGGTCCCAATTCTTGTAGATGAGGTAAGCGCCGGCAGCGATGGCGGCAATCCCCGCGATAATCCAGCCGATGGGGGTGGTGAGGATGGCAAGCCCCAGTTTTACAAAGCCCATGGTTAGCCCCTTGAGCACGGTCAGCAGTGGCCCGCCCATGGTCAACATCATGCCAAACCCCATCTTGAGTGCTGCGATTGGCCCCAGCAGGCCAGCCAGCACCAGCAGCAGGCCGCCGCCCACGGCAGCGGTGACGGCGATGATGGCGGCGACCTTGGTGATGGTGGCGGTGAGCTCTGGGTTTTCACGCATCCAGACGCCAGCGGCTTGGGTCATGCTGGTCACTTGCTGGATCAGGCCGCGCAGTGGCCCGTTCTGGGTTTCCAGCAGCTGGATGTTGAGGTCTTCCCACGCCGAGGTCATGTTATCCAGATCGCCGCGAGCGTTGTCCCCCATCACGGCGGCCATCTCTTTCGCCACCCCTTTGCTCTGTTGCCGGATCATGGCGGCGTATTTGGCAAAGCCACCGGCCCCGGCTTGGCCGATCAGTTCGGCCATCCCTGATGCGGCTTCTTCACCAAAGATCTCTTTGAATGCGGCCAACTGGTCAGCGTTGCCCATCTTCTCCGTTTGCTTGGCGACCTGGGCCATGATGTCCACGATGTTGAGCATGTTGCCGCTGGCGTCTTTGGTGGTCACCCCCAGACTTTTCATCAGCTTGTCGGCTTTGCTGGTCGGCCCTGCCAGCCGGTTCAGCATGGCGCGCAGGGCGGTACCCGAGTTTGACCCCTGAATACCGATGTTCCCCAGCAAGCCAGCGGCGGCGGCCGCTTCTTCAAGGCTCATGCCTGCCTTGTTGGCGATGGGGCCCATGTATTTCATGGTTTCCGCCAACATGTTGAGGTCTACGTTTGAGGTGGTCATGGTGAGCGCCAGCGTATCGCTGACCCTGCCCATCTGGGCCGCCTCCATCTTGAAGGCGCTGAGAATGTTGGAGGCAATATCGGCCGTCTGGTCAAGCCCCACGCCGGATGCTTTGGCGAGGTCGAGCATGTCCGGCATCGCAGCCTTAATCTGTTTCGGGTTAAAGCCAGACATCGCCAAGAAGCCTTGCGCCTGCGCGGCATCCATGGCGGTAAAGCTGGTTGATGCCCCGAGATCCCGCGCTTGTTGACGCAGCATGGCCAGCTCGGCGCTGCCTTTCTGCAGGCGGGTGAGGGCCTGCACTTTTGACATCTGGGCGTCGAAGTCGAGACCGACCGAGGCGATCGAGTTGATTTTGTAGAGCCCCGCCGCACCGGTGGCCATTCCGGCGGCGCCATGTCCTGCCATTGAATTCCGCAGGTTCATCGTCTTGTCGTAGTTGGCTTTGACTTGGGCGAGGCGCTTTTGCTGTGCGCTGACCTGGGCCAGCTTGCTGCGTTGCTGTTCCAGTTGGGCGGTGGTGGAGGCCAAATCTGTCTTGAGTTGGCGCTGGTGCTGGCTGAGTTGCTTGGTGTTGATTCCTGCCTGCTGCATGGCGGTTTTCATGGCGCCGTGTCGGCTGACCATTTCCCGCTCTTTGTTGGTGAGGTCACGCACTGCCACCTTGGCCTTTTCCAGATCGCGGGTCATGGCTTTGGTCGGGTTGCTGGTCGCTGCCAGTTCGCGGGCCATGCGCTGGGCGGTTTGCTGCGCCTGAGTCAGTTCTGCCCGGGTGGCGCCGATCTGTTTGCCGAGGGTGCGATAGCCGTCAATCTGGCCGGACTGTTTTTCAAGGTCTCGCATTTTGGCCTTGGTGTCGGCGAGGTCTTTGGCGGTGATGCGGCTTTGGCCGGTGACGGCCTTGAGGGGGGCGGTGAGTTTGTCCACCGCCCCGAGCAGGATTTGTAACTTGAGGGTGCTCATGATTCGTCTGCCCCGTTGATGTGGTTGTATCGCTCAACAAGGCGTTGGTGCCAGCCCATCAGCTCGTCGAGCTCCATGGCGTCCATCTCTGACGGCGGCCAGTGGACGATGATGGCCAAGTCGGCCATCAGGTCGTCTACGCAGTGAGGTAGGCCATTTTCTTGGGTACCAAAAAAGTGGCCACCTCCTGTCCCAACTGCATCAGGTCAGCCGGATCCATGCCGCTGATGTCCACTTCGGTCAGTGCCGGACTGGTGATGCGCGGCAGCAGTTTGGAGAGGGCGTTGATATCCATCTGCAGGATGTCGGTCATGTTGAGGCCGCGCAGCTGGCCCGCCATGGGTTTGCGAACTGTCACGTCGCTGATGGTGGTTTCGCCGCGCTGGATGGGGTAATCGAGGGTGACGGTTTTCTGAGTCATGGTGTGTTCCTTATTCGGTATGTAGTAACGGGCGGCCATGCCGCCCGGATGTGGTTGGGTGGATTAGAGGCCCATGGCCTTGCGGTGTTCCGCCATGCGGTCGACGCCATCCGGCCCGATCTCGATCATGTTGACGGTGTCGATTTCGTGGATGACGGCGCCGTTGATGGTCTCTTTGTAGTAGGTGCAGGTCATGCTGACCTTGGCCTGGGTGTTGTCGCCCGCCTTGAAGGTGCCACGGTCGATCTCTTTGACCCGGCCACGGGTGAGGATTTCGACGGCGGTGACTTCGCCAGTGTCATCACGCTGGACGGAGCCGGAGAAGCGGATCATGGTGCCGTCTACTTTCGGTTCGCCGACGTAGCCGAGCACTTCGTCGCCATAGCCGCCCAGGGTGAAATCAATATCGAGGGCGCTGTCATCGAGCCCCATGTCGATGTTTGCAACGCCCGGCATGCCGCCGCCGCGATAGGCTTCAAACTTGCGGCTGAGTTTCGGCGGGGTGAACTCTTCGGCAACGCCGATCCAGTTTTCACCCTGACCGAACATGTTGAAGCGCTTGAGTTTGCGAGGTAGTGCCATGGTTGATGCTCCTTATGCTGCGGCCACGCGGGCGGCGAAGTCGACCAGATAGCGGTCGGTGATGCGCTGCTGGAACATGAGGTTTTCAAGCGGCGGCACGGGGGTGTAGTCGTAATCGATGTAGAGCTTGCCCGCCTTGAGGGTGTCTTTGTCGTTGACCTCTTCGTTGTACCAGCAGTCGAAACCGATGAGGTAACCGAGGCTGACCAGCTCGCGGCCCTTGGCCTTGATGCCTTCGATGATGTCTTTGACCAGGGTGGGGGTCATCGGCTTGTCTACCGCCCACATGTGGGCCTCGGCGATGGTGTCGGCGAGGATCTGGGCGGTGCGGGTGTAGTTTTCGAACTGGAACAGGGGATCTTCCGAGCAGGTGCGGGAGCCCCAGAAGAGGAACCCATTGGACTGGATCAGGCAGGTGATGTCTTTTTCGTTGAGCAGGCCCGCGTCGGTGTCGGGGTCTTGCAGGCTCCAGAACACTTGCTTGGTCAGCCCTTGCACACCAGTGACGGCGATGTTGGATAGGGTTTTATGCCAGCCAACCTCTTTGTCAATCTTGGCGCGCATGGCCATAGCTTTGGCGGTGGCCCAGACCTGCGCCTCTGCGTTGGCAGCGGTATCCCACTTTTTAAAGTCGCCGTGGATCAGCATGACTTCGCGCTGGCCGAAGTTCTGGCGGTAGGCCAGCGCCTCGGTCGGGGTGTTGCAGCCGTGGGTTGAAACGTAGGTGAAGGCGCGCAGCTTGACCGCCACGGCGGCCAGTTCAGTGGCAACCGGCAGGGTATCGAGCCCCGGCGCGCCGATGATGCGCGGGGTGATGCCGGTGGCAGAGCTGGCCCGTTGCAGAGCCTTGAGGCCGGTATAGCTGCCATCCGGCTTGGCGGCGCCGATGACGTTTGAGGTGGTCTCTTCGTCGGTGGCGCCTTTGGGAACGCGCACGACGATGGTGATGGTGTTGACGGTGTCGGCGATCGCTTGCAGCGCTTTGGCCAGGGTGCCCTGGGTGCCAGCTTTGCCAACGGCTTTTTGCACGTCGGTAATGATGACCGGGGTGTTGAGCGGGAAGGTGGTGGCGTCGGCATCTTCCGCATGGCCAAGCAGGCCGATCACGGCGGTGGCAATGGTGCGGATGGTGCGGGTGCCTTCGTTGACTTCGACGACGCGCACGCCGTGGTGGTAACTGTCGAGTGCCATGGTGGCGGTTCTCCTGTGTCCGGACGGAGGTGATCAATATGAGCACGGTCAGGATGCAGGGGCGACGCAGGTTGGGCGAGTTGGTGCGGGTGTGTGGGGCCGCTACACACCCGCAGACGGTGGCGGACAGAAAGAAAACACCCCGCACAGGGCGGGGTGGTTGGTTATGGTTGTTGCAGCCATGAAGGTGGTGTCGGGATGTCGATGTAAGGCCAGCCAGTGGCTGATGGTAGGTCTCTGAGCTGCTGACGATATGCTTGTAAGTCACTGTACTGGCCAGCTGATAATGTTGTCGCCATAGCAGATTCAATTTCGTCTCGATGGCGTTCAACTAGCCATGAGGTAGAACCGAGTACGACATCACGCTGGTTTCGTAATGATTCAGCAGTTTGCGTAAATATGTGCTCTTGTGTAATTTTCTGCTGCCAGTCAACATTCATAACACTAAGCCCTCCTGATAAATATCATACGGTGGCAAGATTACCTCACCATTTTTCACGTCCATCGGCATTTCATAAGCAGTCGGGAATTTTGTTTCATGTGGTGCCATATACCCATGAGGCAATCTAAGTGTTAAATGAATTTCTCCATTAAGGCGTTGAACGTCCCCTAATATCCAATTGGTTGCTATAGCAGCACATGGGAGTAGTTCTCCCTCTTGCAATGGTTCGAAGTTAAATTCGATTCCATTAAGAGTGAGACAATCCCCCTTCACTGATGCATTCAACCTTTCGTCAGTTTGGATAGGAGATAGTTTAATTTTCATATGCAACCCTTAGTTCCAGCGCCCAAACGCGACCATGCCAAAACTTAGCGTTATGTTTGATACTGGGGCAGATGTAAATGAAACGAAATTCCACGTGGAAGAATGCTGAGCTTGACCAGCATTTCCGCACCACCGTGGCATAGTGCTTTCTCCTGTTTCCCAAATAGGGAAACATAACGATACCGGAGTTGAAGAAAAAACCACTGGCATAGAGATCGATGAAATAAACTTAATATATGAACCGTTATCGCTCATGGATGAGTACGATGTATCAGTGTACGTTCGCCAGCAGATCATGGTCCCATCGGCAAATTTGATGTACTCACCGTTGGCATTACTGCCCCGCTCAATGATCGCCCCGGTCGGGATGCCGGCAACTTGTGACACCGCCCCCAGAATATTTTTACGCTTGTAGTGCTGATTCAGCTTTTTCGGCGTGACCGCTACGTCATCCGCAGCAGCGTCATCCACTTCTGCCTGAGTGGCGAAGCGGGAGAAGCCTTTGGCGAGTTCGCTGGCATCTGGGTGATCGCGGCTTAGCTTGTGGGCTGCCATCACATCATCAACATATTTGCGGGTTGCCAGCACCACGGCGGGATCAATCTTGAGTTCGACCGAGTTGGTATCGCTGACGATCAGCACCATACGGATGATTTGGGTGCGGCCAGCACCGCTGGCAAGCAGTGGTTTGTAGGTGTCAGGCACATTGGCGATGGCGATCAGGGTGTTGCTGTCATCGTACAGGCCGACGCAGCGTATCCACCATCCGCCGACGTCTTCCGGGATGATCTGCTCTGCAACCAGTTGGGATGCGGCGAGCGGGTCTGGGAACAGGGTGTTGATGGCGGCGCGGCGTTTTTCGCCCGGGATGGCTGCCATTGCCGGATCGGGTGTTACTGGTTGGCCGTTGCCATCGCCCACCGCCATCTGGGTGAGCTTGAGCGGAACCCCCAGCGCGATGGCGTTGGAGAGTTTGGCCGCTCCGGCATTGGTCAGGATGGCTCCAAAGTTGCTCATGCTGTCCTCGTGTTGTTGGTAAGTGGGTTGATGGTGATGGTGTCGATGGTGTGGGTGATGCCGCCGTGCCAGCTATGACCAGAGACCACGATGGGCCCTGGCTGGTATGGGTAAACGGTCAGTTCCTCCCCCAGATAGCAGGCGGCGCCCAGATAGGCTTTGCCTCTGGTTTCCAGACTGATGGCGAGGCCCTTAAGGTGGCGGGTCAGCGGTTTGGCGTCGTCAATGAGCCGCTCCAGCTCGGCGAACATCTCGGCGGTGATGCCTGTGTCGAGCACGCCGACATCTAGCTTGAAGGTGCCCGGCTCGGCGTTCGGGGTTTCTTGGTACCAGTGCAGCACCCGGATCAGGTAGCCTAGGGGTTCGACGGCGCGGCGGATGGCGCCGACGGTGCCCTTGTGGCGGTGAACGAACGGGGCGTTGGCAATGACCTTGCGCTTGGTTGCTTCCGGCCAGTTTTCATCCCAGCGATCGACCGACCGCTCTGCGGCCAGACTGGGCAGGCGCCAGACCGGGCAGGTGTGCGGGTTCCAGAGGGTGCGCAGCACATCGACAGGCAGATCGCAGGCTTTGGCGTTGACGGTGGCCAGCTTGCGCTCGCTCGGCGTGGCAGAGGGTGGCAGCAGGTCGGTCATGGTGCGACCTCGACGGTGTAGCCGGTGCAGTAAGCTGCCTGGGTGTCGGTCGGGATGATGTCGGCCCAGCCGACCAGCTCAACCCAGACGACGCCCGGCACATGCAGCACGGCATCAATGCCCGAGCGCGCGATGCGCACGCCGATCCGTTTGCGCGGGTTGACCCATGCGGCCAAGGCGTCGCGGGCGGCAGTCAGCGCCAGTTCTGCCTCGGCGCCGGTGAGATCCATGTGCAGTTTGGCGGTGATGGTGTAATGCAGGATCCCCGCACTCTGCACGGTGATGCGGTCGGCAACCGGCAGGCGGTCTTCGTCGCTGCATTCGGCGGTGGCTTTGGTGATCAGTTCTTGGCTGGCGGTGCCGTCGCCCTCGCTGCTGATGATGGTGACCACGGCGACGGCCGGACTGGGGCTGATAGCTTTGGCGTCGATGATGCGACCATCTGCCGAGCGGGCCCAAAATTCGTAGGCGCCGCGCGGGCCAGCTGTGCTCATGGCATCCCACGCCATCAGAGAACGTTCGCGCAGGGCTTCGTCACTTTCCATGATGGTGGGGATCGGCGGGGTGGCGGTGTCGTCACCCTGCTGCACGACCAGCCGTTCGACATCCCAGTTTGATACCAGCCCGTCGAGATCGCTGCCCTTTGACCATGCCACCATATTGGCCACGGCGGCACTGTTGATGCGACCGCGCAGGATCAGCTCACGATAGGCGTTCTCTTGCAGGTGCTTGTTCATCGGCTCCGATTCGAGCTCCAGCGTGGCGGCAACGGCGGCTTGCTGCTCTGGCGGGTAGAGGGCGATCAGGGCCGCTTTGCGCTCGGCAAGGATGGCCTCGAAGTCGAGCAGTTCAAGGGCATCCGGGGCAGGTAGTTTTGACAGGTCGATGATGTTCATGAGGTTGCTCCGGTCGGTAGCTGGACGGTGCCGGATTCGAGCAGGCCGTTGTCGGCGCGGCGCCATGTGAGGGTGACGGCGCAGCCGCCGCCCAGTTCAGGCGCGCCGATCTCGACTTTGGTGATGCGGATGCGCGGCTCCCAGAGGGTGAGCGCGTGAACGGTAGCGGCCATCAGGCGCAGGCGGGTTGCGCCGTGCTGGGGCTGGTCGATGAGGCTGAAAACCTCGCTGCCGTAGTCGCGGCGCATGACGCGGGTGCCGATGGGGGTGGTGAGAATATCCCGCACCGATTGCAGGATGTGGGCGGTCTCGCTGATGGCGCGGCCATTGGCTGCATTCATGCCCTGCCAGTTCATACGGGGCCCCCGCTGGTACCGCCGCCCGGCATGGTGTCTTTGTGTTTGTGGGTGGCGACCTCGATGTTGCCCACTTTGGCTGTTTCGCTGACGACGCGCTTGGCCTTGAGCAGTTCTGAGCACTCAACCAGCGGGGTGATCAGCTTGACCGCCACGCTGGCGGTGATGGTGGCGGTTTTGATGCCCTCTGCGGTCAGTTCACCTGTGGTCGGGTTGTATTTGATGACCGCACCATCTGGATATTCGACGCCATCGAGATCGCCGTTGTCATCGTCGGCCAGCGGCTCTGGGTGTTCGTTCCGGTAGATGCCCGCCAAGACAAAGGCATTGCGCAGGTCACCGCCAAGGCTTAACAGGATCACCTGCTCGCCGACGCTGGGGCGCATGCGGCGACGTGTTTTACCTGCGCGCAGCACCAGATAGGGCCGCCAGTTGGTGTGGTTGCCCTTGGTTTTGACGCGGCATTCACCGGATCGCACCTCTGTCACGGTGCCGATGCGGATCAGGTCGTCGATTTTGCTGAGTAGCTCGATGATGTTCATGAGGGGGAGTGTGTAGCGGCGTCGTTTGCGCTGACCAGCGGCGGCGGGTGTGTGGCGGCGCTACACACCCGCCACGGCTATTACTTCAATTGTTCAGTGATTTGTTTCAACATCAGGTCTTCTATCTTGTCGATGTCTTGGTCGGTGATGCCCAGCAATTCCCGCTCAGGGTACTGCACTGGTTTGGCATGAGGGTTCGGCTTGTCCTTTTCTCCGAAGTGGTGAACATAGGCGACCTGATCAGCTACGCCAGCAAAGTAGATACTTGCCTCTTGCTTGGTCATTTTCGCTTTCAGCCATTTAGCCCTGATGAGTTGCTTGAACATCTTCTGATGGCTACGAGGCGCCGTGATTTTCCGCTTGTCCAGGCTGATTGTGCGAATAATTCGCCGCTTGAGAAATGACCGAATTGCGCCACGATAGCGGTCAAACCCCGTATATTTATCCCCTTCATTGCGGTAGTTCTTCAGATTGCGGATGGCGCGGAACCCATCGGCTCGTTCATACAAGAACGAGATGTGGGCATTACCGAGTTGCGGCTCTTTCCGCTCCCTCATTTTTTTGCCGGATGGGGTGACGTTTCTCTGTATCCGGTCTTTGTTCAAATCCCGAAGCAGGTCATTAGCCGCCCTCAAGGTGCGTTGCATCGCACCAAGATTGCCAGCAGCTTCAAATTTGTCTGCCAACTTCCTCAGCTGTTCGATGCCATCGAGCTCTCTACTCATTTTTCATTTGTCCTTCAGCTAACCAGAACCACAACCCCATGTGATTCTTTATTCCTGAGTCGGTAGTGGTGGCCAGTGCTGGTATTCCCCGTTTATGAACAGATCCCAAGTGATTCCGTCATAGGGGTCTTCAGGTGGTTCAGGCACATGTTTCCAGCTGATGCCCTGTTCTGTCTTGGTGACGATGACCCGCTCGGTGAGCTTGATGGTGATCAGCAGGTCGTAGAGGTCATTGGCCAGCACTTCGGCATCGACTTGAATGGCGTCGTTACGTTTTTCCGAGTTGGTGAACAGTTCAGGCTGGTGCTGGCGCAGCCATGCCAGCAGGGGGATCAGCAACATATCGGGATGACCTGCAAAATCGAGCACGCCGATTTCGAGTGTGTACCGCCACTCGAACGAGAGCGAGTGCGCGCCTGTCGCCACTATCTGGCCTTTGCCTATGGTGAGGATAAGCCCCTCAGGGTTCTGGCCCAGTTGCGGTACCGACTGTTGCAGCAACTCACGGATCTGTTTTGGCTTTTCCATCCTCATTCCCTTTTTGTTGCAGTCGGTGCTGACAGCTGATGACGCTGTCGACCTTGGCCGCGCAGGTTGCCCAGGCGGCCTCTGTTTCGGTCAGCAGGTCGAGCAGATCGCCGTTATTGATGGGATCCGCCGGCGGCAGCTGGCAGGGGGCCGGAGCGGGACAGGTGAGCCTGATAATCTGCGGCGCCGGTGATGGCGGGGCGCTGGAGCAGGCCGACAGCAGCAGCAGGCAGAGGGCGATCAGCCCAAGACTTAAGTTCAGCATTTTCACGTTTGAGCCTCGCGATGATTTGTTCACGGGTGGCGGCGGTGGTGGCCAGCTGGTCGAGCTGGCCCTGCAACTGCTGGGCGGCGGTGGCCTGCGCCGTCAGCTCGATGGTGAGGGTGTTGATGGTGCCGTCTTTGGCGCTCTCCCGCAGTGCGGCCTCTTTGGCCTTGTCGTCGGCGGCCTTGAGGTCGCTTTGCAGGGTGGTGACCTGCCCCTCAGCCTTGGCGGCAGAGCGGGCCGACCAGCCCCAGCCGCCCAGGGTGACGACCAAGGCCAGCAGCAGCCAGGTGAGGGGGGATCGCAGGAGGTTAAGCAACATCAGCCACCTCCTGCACCGGATAGACCTTGGCAAAGTGGTCGTATGCCTCGGCCAGCTTGGTGTCGTAGCGATTTTCTTTGTAGGCGGGGCCGTTGTAGCGGCGGGCCACCTCGCTCCACTTGCCCGCCTTGAGCGCCTTGTGCAACTGCGGGTCCAGCTCGATAAAGCCGACCACGGCGCGCAAGTGTTCGCGCTCGCTTTGCTGCATGGCCGTCAGCCAGTCATTTGCCGAGGCATAGCCCAGCGCCTGCCAGTGGTAGCCCATCACTTGGAACATGCCCCAGCTGGCCGACTCGATGGCGGCGGCGCGGTGCAGGGTCATGGCGGTTTGCAGGCGGGCCCATTCAGCCGGGCCGCCCTGATAGCCGCCGCGCTTGGGGTTGCAGAGGGCCGGATAGAGGCCCGCGAGGCGGTTGGCCTCGGCTTCGCCTTGCTGCTTGGCGATCTGCTTGAAGAACACATGACGCTCGAACAGCAGGCGCGGGCGCTGGCAGTCGTCGAACCCTTCGCCAGCGGCCTCGACCTGGGCGAAGGCGGCGAGCTTGGCCAGTTCGACGCAGAGGCGATCGGCGGCTTGCTGCAGATCGGTGATGGTGAGCTGGTTGCCGATGGCGGCCCCGCGCAGGGCCGCCATGGTGCGCGGCCCTGCCTGCCCTATGGCAACGATGAGGTGATCGCGCTGGAAGGCGAGCACGGCTTGCTCGGTGGCGTCACCGAACCAGCCATCGGCGGCCACTTGGTAGCCTGCCCGGGTGAGCAGTTGTTGCAGTTCGGCCACCTGTGCGCCAATGGCGCCTTTTTTGAGGGTCATGGTTGAAACCTCCGGTAGATGTCAGCGGCATGGCTGGGGCGCGGGTGGCGGCGCGGCAGCAGGCGCATGACCGAGCCGCGCGAGCCGAGCAGGGCGGTGAGCACCACGGCGGCCAGCAGCACGGCGGCTGGATCCGGTGTTGGCATGACGCCGAGCAGGGCGCGCAGCGGCACGGAGCCCGCCGCCACTGTGATGACCCATGCCAGCAGGGCAGGGAGGGGGCGATAGTCGCCCCCGTTGCGGTTGAAGGTCACCAGCCGGATGGCGATGGCGGCACAGATCAGGGCGTAGAGGATGGTCAGCATGTCAGCCCCCTTTGCGAAGTTTGAGCAGGTCATCCGGCGCTTTGCGCAAGACCCACTGCAACAGGTGGACGGCCAGCGCCGAGGCAAGCAGGGCGCCGACGGCCTTGGGCACTTCGACGCTTTGCGGCAGGACGCTGGCCAGCATGGCGGCAACCAGCGGGGCCGCCAGCGCACCGGCGACAAAGGCGGCGATAAACAGCCCCGCTTTGCGCAGGTTGCCGAGTTCGGCGGTGGTGGCGATAAAGACCAGCGCCCCGGCGAATGCGCCAAGGAGCACGCCGGGATCTACGCCGGGGAAGAGTGACAGCAGGGCCAGACCCGTGAGGGCGCTGGTTGCTGCACTGGATGAGATGGGTTCGGGCATCGTGCTCTCCTGTTGCTGTTGTTATTGTCTGCCGCCGAATTGGCGGTCGTGTTGAAATTCGTGGATGGTCTGGCAGTCGGTGCAGCGTTCGCAGCCCCGGATCGCCTCTCTGCGCTCCTGCGGGATCGGGTCGTCGCAGTCAATGCAGTAGTGGGGGCCGGTACCGCTGATGCGGGCGGCGTGGATGCGGGCCGCGATCTGCTGCTCGCTGATGTCTGCCAGTCGTTCAAGTTCGTCGTCGAGGCGGCTCATGGTCAGTCCCATAGCTGGATCAGGGGCGCTTCGGCCTGGGTCGGGGTATCCGGCAGGGTGATGAGGGTGCCCATCGGCAGGATGGGCCCCTTGTCTGCCAGCCCCGGATTGAGGGTCAGCACCTGTTCTGTGATGCCCGCGGTGTAGCCGTAGTGCCGGTTGATGATGAGGTCGAGGGTTTCCCCCTGTTGGGCGCGCAGTTGCATCAGATCAGCTCAACCGTGGTGTGGGTTTCGCCAAGGATGTCGCGGATGGCGAAACGGGCGTCGCGGTAGAGGTCGTTTGCGGTCTGGTCGCGGGCGTCGGTGTCTTTGACGGCGTCGGCGGTGGCCGAGCTGTCGAGGTAACGCTCGTAGAGGTTGGCGCGGGCCATGCTGTAGACGGCGCGGCGATACCAGTGAACCAGCACGGATTCGGCGTTGACGGTCTGGGATGGCACGTCGGCCAGTTGCTCGTAGCCTTCGCCCTGGCGGTTGATGGCCCAGCCGCTCAGATCGCTGTTGACGGCGGCGACGGCGTCAATCACGGCATGGCGCAGCCGTTCGGTGGTGATGGTGCCGTCGGTGCGCATGATGTCGCGCAGGTCTTTGAGGTTGATGACCGGCCAGAATGGGGCGCTGGCGATTTCGCCTTCGTCTTTGTTGGCCGGATTGGTGGGGATGAATCCTGATGTCATGGATGCTCCTTCCCCCGTTTGTTGGGCGGTGGTCGGGCCGTCTGGTATGCCGCTGGCATTCGTCAGGCCCGAGCCGCCCAGGGTGCGGGGTACGCTCGGTTAGCTGGTCTCGCCGTCGGCGTGGCCTTGCTGTTCGGTGGTGCTGTTTTCGGCTGCCTTCTGCTCGGCGTCTTTGGCGGCTTGTTCGGCTTCTTTTTCTTTCTTGATTTCGCGCTCCAGCACTTCCAGCTCTTTCTTGATGCCCACTTTGTCGTGCAGTTCGAGGGCGCGGCGGTAGTGCTCGGCTGCCGGCTCTTTGAACCCTTCGGCCAGTGCGGCACGGCCCACGGCCTTGTGCAGCTTGGCGTGGACTTGGTCGAACATGTCCGAGCCTTTCAGCAGCTCGATGTAGGCAGAGAGCAGGCCATAGCTCGGGCCGGTGCCCGCCTCTTGCAGCTTGATGGAGGTGTCGGCCACTTCTTCGGCAATGAGGGTTGGGGCGGTGCGGTCGTATTGATCCGGGGTATTGAGGCCATGGCGGATCACGTAGTCGGCCATGTTGAAGGCGCCTTCCAGATCGCCGGTGTCGAGGTGCCAGAGCATGACGGTAACAAGCACGTCATCCTGACCGCCGCGATCGGCAGCCAGCAGGCCGTCAATCCACGGTTTGTAGGTGGCCAGCATGGTGCGCTTGGCGTCGATCTTGCGCTCGATGCTCTGGATGCCCTTGAGGGTGCGGCGGTGTTCTGCCAGCTGCATCAGTTGGAGTTCGTAGGCGTTGGCGGTGACCTGATCGAACTGAGGATTGGCTGCCCCTTGCAGGGCGGCCAGCATACGTTCGCGGTGAGCGCGGGCGGGTGATGTCATGTCGTTCCCCTTACGCGGCCGGTTTCGGTGCGATGACGATGTTTTCAACCAGCGCCGCGCAGTCGTAATCCTCAACCACGTAGGCATCGTTGGAGCTTTCGTAGTTGACGATGCGGTTGCGCTTCGGCTCTTCTTCGATGTGGCGGCGGCGGGCGCCTTCCTGCCAGTAGATGGAGAGGTTTTCCAGCTTGGTGACCAGCAGGGCATCTTCCGGGAAGAAGGGGACGCGCACGGCCTTGAGACCGCCGATCTGCTTCTGGCTGACCAGCACTTGGGCGGCCAGTTTGTTCTGGTTGTCGCCCGCGTCGTTGATGATGGGGAAATACTTGTCAGACAGCAGTTTGCGACCACAGATGACCACCAGATCGGTGTCGTCCTGATACCACGGCTTGATCATTTCGCTGACGACGTCGAACACCACGGCATCGATGTTCTTGTAGTCGCCATTGGTCGGGTCGATGTAGATCTTGCCGCTGCCCTGCTTGACCTCTTTCATGACCTGGGCCGGTGCATCCTTGCGGATATGCTCCAGCCAGCCGATGTTGACATCTTGCAGCAGCGGGTTGGCGTTGCGGTCGGTGTCTTTGGCTGCACTGGTGCCGTGCCAGCCGATCATGATGCGGTCAAGACCCTGACGGGTGATGATGGCGTCGCGGATGCGGGTCTGGAAGTCGGGGAACTTGGCCCATGCATCCAGTTTGGCATAGCCGATCATGGTGTCGTAGTTGGTCTGGGCGCACTCATAACTGTGGTCATAGATGGCGCTCGGATCGTTGGGCTGGCGGTCTTTGGTGGTGGTGTCGGTGCGACCGGCGATGGTGCTGCTGATACCCACGCCCACCTTTTCACCTTTCATGTCGTTTACCGGGATGACGTTAATCATCTGCAGGAATTCGACCGACTCCTGCATTTTGGTTTCCAGCGTCTGCTGGACGCTCGGCTGCACGTTGAATTGCACCATGGCGCTGGTGATGGCGTTGAGCTTGGCCAGCTGACCTGTGTATTCGTTGAACTTCACGCGGGTTTCGTTACGCATTGATGATGCTCCTTAGCAATCGGTGGATACGGTGGTGGTGCCATCGCCACCGGTGGCGGGATCGCGCCTGTGGCTGAAATCTTCCTGGCGTTCCAGCGAGGTTTTCAGCTCGTTAAAGGCTTTTTCCAGCTCGCTGTTTTTGGCGGCGGCGCTTTTCAGCTCGTTGACGGTGTTGGCCAGCTCGTTGAACTTCCCTTTGGTCTTTTCTTCGAGGTTGGTCACTTCGGTGGCTACGGCTTCCACGGCTTGATGCACGTCAGCGAATTGCTCGCCGCTGGCCTGATCGCGGCGGGTGAACATGCCTTTGACCTTTTCGAGCAGGGACGGGCCTTTGTCGCCCTCTTCGGTGAACTCGATTTCGGCTTCGATGGCGCTGGAAAAGAGGTTTGCTTGTTTCTGCTTGCGGGCAGCGAGCGGGCTGTTGGCGCCAGCGCCTGCGCAGAATTGCAGGTATTCGGTGCCAAGGCTGGCCGGACTGTCGGTGACGGCGAGGCCGACCAGATAGGCTTCGCCAGTTCCGGCAAAGTCGAGGTCCAGCTCGATAGAGGTGTAGACCTTCTGGCGGGCCTTGGTCAGCTTGATCAGGTCGTCGGTCGGGTCGATTTCGGCAAACAGGGCCATTTTCTTTTCGCCGTCGATTTCGACCTCTTCGGCATAGACGGATCGCACGTCGCCATAGGCGCGGAATGCGCTATCGGGGTAGATGCTGCGGAAGTGTTCGAGGTTGACGCGGGCGCCGTACTTCTCGTGGTTGTAGTTTTTGGCTGCCTGGGTGAGCCATTCCGGCGCGATGGTGCGGCCGTCGGTGGTCTGGCCCGCCACCGCCACCCGCTTGAATTTCGCTTTCTTTGCCATGAGCTGGGATCCCTTTGTGAATTGGGTTTCTGGTCGGGCTCATGGTCTGTCTGGTGCGCTAGATCCTTCAATCGGTTGCGGGTGTGTGGCGCGCCTACACACCCGCGCGACCATCCTTTCGGCATTGACGGGCGGTAGGCTGTCGCCATGACTACAGCACCCTTACTTTTCCCCCATATCGAACCCAGACGGCAGGCTATGCACCTGTTCTTTCAGGGCTACCCGCTCCGCGCCATTGCTGAATTGCTGCAGACGCCGGAGGGGACAGTTTCGACCTGGAAGAAGCGCGACGGCTGGGATGACATCAAACCGATTGACCGGGTCGATTTCGCGCTTGAGGCGCGGTTGTGCCAGCTGATCGCCAAGGAGATGAAGACCGGCGGCGATTTCAAGGAGATTGACTTGCTGGGCCGCCAGTTGGAGCGGGTCGCCCGGGTCAACAGGTATAGCAACGGCGGCAATGAGGCCGATCTCAACCCGAAGGTGGCTAACCGCAACAAGGGGCCGAAGAAGGCGCCGGTTCGTAACAATTTTGATGAGGCCCAATTAGAGAAGCTGGGCGAGTTGTTCCACAGCAATATGTTTGGCTATCAGAAGGTGTGGTATCAGGCAGGCTTGCAGCACACCGAGCGCAACCTGCTCAAGAGTCGCCAGATCGGGGCCACGTTCTACTTTGCGCGGGAGGCACTGATTGATGCGCTGACCACTGGCCGCAATCAGATTTTCTTGTCAGCCAGTAAGGCGCAGGCCCATCAGTTCAAGCAGTACATTTTGGCTTTCGCGCAGGAGGTCGGGGTTGAGCTCAAGGGCGACCCCATCACCCTGGGCAATGGTGCCATTCTCTACTTCCTCGGTACCAACTCCCGCACCGCCCAGAGTTATCACGGCAACCTCTATATCGATGAGTATTTTTGGATCCCCAAGTTTCAGGAGCTCTACAAGGTCTCCAGCGGCATGGCGATGCAAAAGTTTTGGCGGCTGACCTACTTCTCTACGCCTTCAAGCCTGTCGCATGACGCTTACCCGTTCTGGTCTGGCTCGATGTTCAACAAAGGGCGACCGAAGAACGAGCACATTAAGTTCGACGTTGACCATGCGGCTTTACATGGTGGGCGGCTGTGCGGTGATGGCCAGTGGCGGCAGATCGTCACGGTTGAGGACGCGGTACGCGGCGGCTGTGACCTGTTCGACCTTGACCGGCTGCGGCGCCGTTATTCCCCTGATGACTATAACCAGCTGTTGATGTGTCAGTTTGCTGATGACACGGACAGCGTGTTCCCGCTCGCCACGCTGCAACGGTGCATGGTTGACAGCTGGGAGGTGTGGGAGGACTACAAGCCCCACGCGATGCGGCCAATGGGTAACCGGCCGGTGTGGATCGGATATGACCCGGCTAAGGGGGTTGGCGGTGATAGTGCCGGTTGCGCTGTGCTGGCGCCGCCTGCTGTGCCCGGTGGCAAGTTCAGGGTGCTGGAGCGTCACCGCTGGCAGGGGATGGACTTCGACGCCCAGGCAAAATCCATTCGCGCTATCTGCTCCCGCTACAACGTGGCCTATATCGGTATCGACACGACGGGGATCGGGGAGGGGGTTTATCAGCTGGTTAAGCAGTTTTATCCGGCTGTGACTGCCATTCAGTACAACCCGAGCGTGAAGATGCGGATGGTGATGAAGGCGCAGGATGTGATGAACAAAGCGCGGCTGGAGTTTGACAGCGGGATGACTGACCTGGCGCAGGCGTTTATGAGCATTCGCCGCGGGGTGACCGCCGGCGGCAAGATGCCGACGTTTGAGGCGAGCCGTTCCGAGGAGACCAGCCACGCCGATATTGCATGGGCGACCATGCATGCCCTGTTACATGAGCCGCTGGCAGGCGCCAACGGTACCAATACCAGCATGATGGAGATTTTTTCATGACAAAGCGCCGCAATCCGCGCAAGACCCCGCCGGTGACGGCGACCCAAGCGCCCGCCGCTGATGCGATCGAGGCGTTTTCCTTTGGCGAGCCGGTGCCGGTGCTGAGTCAGCGGGAGGTGTTCGATTACCTGGAGGCGATGCACAACGGCCGCTGGTATGAGCCGCCGCTGAGTTTGCAGGGGCTGGCGCGGGTCTATCGTGCCGGGGTGCATCATGCCTCGGCCATTCAGGTGAAGCGCAACATTCTGCGCTCTTGCTTTGTGCCCCATCCCAAACTAAGCCTGACGGCGTTCACCGGGCTGGTGAATGACTATCTGATCTTCGGCAATTGCTACCCCCACGCGGTGCAGAACCGGCTGGGCGGGGTGTTGCGCTATGACCATCTGCGGGCCAAGTACGTGAGGCGCGGGCTGGATCTCGATGCCTATTGGTGGATTGCGCAGCCTGGGAAGGAGCAGCAGATGCCGATCGGGTCGGTGGGCCATGTGATGGAGAGCGATATCAATCAGGAGATTTATGGCATCCCCGATTATGTGGGCGGCCTGAATTCGACGCTGCTGAACGAGTCGGCCACGCTTTTCCGCCGCAAGTATTACGAGAACGGCAGCCATGCCGGCTTCATCATGCACATCACCGACGCGGTCCAGAACGAGGACGACATCAAGAAGTTGAAAGAGGCGCTGCGCCAGAGCAAGGGCCCCGGCAACTTTCGTAACCTGCTGCTCTACACGCCGGGCGGTAGCAAGGATGGAGTGAAGCTGATCCCGGTGGCCGAGGTGGCGGCCAAGGATGATTTTCTTTCCATCAAGAATGTGAGCCGCGACGACCAGCTGGCGACCCATCGGGTACCGCCCCAGCTAATGGGGGTGATGCCGAACAACACCGGCGGTTTCGGCGATGTGACCAAGGCCGCCCAGGTGTTCGATGTGAACGAGGTGGACAGCCTCAAGGCCAGCCTGCTGCAGATCAACGACTGGGCAGGGGAGGAGGTGATCCGGTTCAACCCGTACAAGCTGGCGGTCGGTACCGATACGGCAGACCATAGCGACCGACTGATCTGACCCCCGCCCCATAGCAAGCAACCCCGCCAGATGGCGGGGTTTTCTTTTGCCCGGCGACCACGCCACCAGAGCGCCTGTGCGGCCCGCTGTTGAGGCGGCGGCGCTGGACGTCCGCTTACCCTCGCAGATCCTCACGCGCTCACCCTGAGCGGCTGGCGCAGCCTGCCGACCCCCGCCAGCACCGCTGGCGCGCAATCGGAACCCCGCCCCGCCTGCGCGCTTTATGTGCCGATTTCCATGCAGGTGAACGACTGGTGGCGGCTATCGGCACCCCGCGCCAGCACTGGCCGCGCGCAGCTTTTCAGATCCTTTTTGCGATCCTTCAAAATCCGTCAGATCCTTTCACTATCCTGCTCGTATAATTGAACAGGGGGCCGAGGCCCCCTTGTTGGTTGAGTTATGCACAGAATCAGTTAGCAACTATGTGCGCAAGCTGTCGAGTTGGCGGGTTCGATACTGACAGGCGGCCCACAATGACAAGAGAGCGGATGATGCTTTCGACGCGCCCATGGTCTTCCGGCTGGCTTTTTTCTGTGATGAGGCTGGCAACGTAGTCGATATCGTCAAAGACTGTTTCTACATCTGGAAAAGGCATTCGATTCTTGCTCCCGTAGTTGTTCGTGTGGCTTATCTGTCCACTGGTTTGGCCAGTAAATTTTACTGATGGTTGGATTGCATATCTCAGCGTTATCCAGCCACATTTTGCAAAAATGTGCGTTTTTACCTGTCAGATCATGCAATTGACAGTGCAGCTAACAATAACAATTTGAGCACGGGCGACCCGACGTTACAGGAGCCGCCCCATGAAACGGAATAGAACTTTGCCTGTGGCCGCTCGGCAGTACCTGCTCGACGCCAAGGCGCAACTTCGCTCTGTGCTGAAAGGTGCAGGCTTGTCATACAAGGATGCTGCCCGGCTGATTAGTGTTAACCCCAGCACCATCAGCCGCTGGCTTGATGACGACACGCCCGGGTTCATCGACCTGGAAGATGCCGTTCTGCTCTGCATGCACATTGGCATCAGTGTGCAACAGATGATCCCTGCTGCTGGATGGGCGGTTGCCAGCCAAGCCGCTCACGATCAGCGCGCTGTGTTCCTGACGATGAGCGATGCCGAGATAGAATGGCTGCTCGCGGTCTGGTCTGGCGCGCTCAAGGTTTATCGCTGAGTTATATTTATTTTCAGGCAAAATAATCCCCTCCAGCATGGCTGGATTTTGTTTTTTAATGTTGTTGCGGCGCATAGTAAATTGCATGCAAAGAAGTTTGCAACATCATTTTATAATTATTTTCTCAGTGCCTGACTTTCGTTTGCCTATAGCTTCAAATCCTTGGCAATCAAAAGTTGTGGTACGACATCATCATCGTTCCATCGACTCGGATCACCTCTGAATCCCGCGCGGATACTGGTGTTAGGATGTTCAGTATATCTTTTTTCATAAAGTTGTTAGGATGTTTGCAATGATTTCAACTCGTTTGAAAATTAACAGCTTAACGCCACCTACAAAAGAGCGTATCAATATCAAGTTAATGCCCCTTTAATATTAAAAAGCCTACTTTCATTTGCCTATATATGCTTTATATATAAAAGGTATATACATTATATATTCGTTGCTTTTCTCTTAATGTCTTACCAATACAATAAAAAAGCCCCTCGACAGGGGCTTCTTGTTTGGTTCTGTTGCGACTATCTGGCGCGGTACTTGGCCAGCGCCTTGGTGAAGGCTTCCAGCTCATGGCCCTTGAATGCACTGCTGTCCAGTTCGGCGGTTGCCAGATGGCCGTTGCGTTCCTTCCACACCGCATAGGCTGCGGCCTTGTCTACCTCTATCAGCGCCTTCTCTGCCGGTGGCAGGTTGCACAGGTTAAAACTCATCGTCTCCCCCTTGGTTGTGCTGACATGGTAATTAATGAAATGTGTCCGGTCACGTTTTCGTGACCGGACACATTGCATGTTTCCTCCTTACAGCGCCAGCGTCTTGTCGCCCATGGTGTGCCAGCATTCGCCCTGGCCCTTGAAGGCGCCGCCGCATCCCTTTGGCAGCGCACAGTCGCAGTGTTGGCAGGTCTGCTTTTGCAGCTCGGCCTCCTGTGCTTGCCACTTCTCCCAGTCGCGGCGAATCAGCGTACTGATGTACTCGTCGGCAGAGTAGGGGTCACCAGCTCCAGCACGTACAGCGCACAGGGTCTTCAACTGCTCGCGCTCACGGATGGAGAGCCGGCACTCTACCCGCTCGATGCCGAGCACCTTGTCGCGCTTGCGCTGGGCCTCTTTGCGGGCCTTGGCATCCTTTGGCGCTTTCATCAGCTGCGCTCCTCATACTTGTTCCGCATCCGCTTGGCGATCATTTCCAGATCTTCGGCCATGTACCACATTGCGTTATTGTCTTTGCGCGATACCACCTTACAGCGCTGGAGGTTGCGTCCGATCAGGATTTTTGCGGCCAGCAGTACCAGCCATGCCTCGAAATGACGGCTAACCCAGTCTTTCATGACTCACCTCCGCAACGTCTGCACACAGTATTCGTTAGGTCAAAAACCCCAGTCCCTTGGCAAACAGAGCATTTCTCTGGTGCATGTATGACCAGTGCCACCTCCTTCATCCCGAACACCACATAGCCCGGTTGCTGGGCGTAGTCTGTGACGAAGGTGATCTGGCGCTTGGCACTGCGGCCGGTGTAGCGTTCGCCGTCCCACTCGTTGAGGGTGACAGTGTCACCCTCTTTAAAGTTGCGGTCTGAGTTGTCGCGGATCTCGAACGGCTTGGTGCCGTCCAGTACCGGCTGGAAGTAGCGCGGCAGGATTTTCAATTCGTGGTGCATGCGGCCTCCTCGCCATCCTTGCCGGCTATCTCAAACTCCCAAAAATTCTCGCTGCCGGTCTCGTTGTGCGCCAAGTTGCCGACGCGGTTGGTGTGAAACATCCCCATCGGCAGGAACGTTCTTGGGAAATGGCCATGCCACTTTCCGTATTCAGTTGGCTTGCCACATGCGAAGCTGGTCGGGCCGCAGGCGCTACAGAGCCTCAATCCTTTTCGTTCTGGTGCATACGACCAGTCATAAAAACGCTCCATTCCATTGACGAATCCCTGGCTGGATAGTGCGGTGTTCTCGCAGCAACCACAGTGCTCACATTGAAACAGGCTCATGCTGCCTCCCCTTCCTCTTTGCCAGCCTTCACACGGTCCAGAAAAAACGACAGCTCCGGCATCATCAGGATGCGCTTGCCCAGCTTCTTGGCCAGGGTGTACTCGGCGAATGCGCCTTCACTACCGTCCCACCCCGGCAACATCACCAGAGCATCGGCTATCTTCACCATCTCGATGCAGATCGCCATATACTCGTGCTGCTCCAGCCCATCCGGCAGAATGGCCGGATTGAGCGGCACCACCTTGGCGTGGCTAATCTCTCTCATCACCCCATAGAAGGCTGGGCGATTAAAGTCCGGAAAACCTGTCATTGGCCCAGCGATATAGATTTTCATACCCTTCTCCTTACTCAACGCCCAGGCGCACCCGCGCCTTGGCAATCTCTGCGCCGTGGCGCTGGTTGTCGGCTTGCAAGCTCGCGACGCGGGCCTGCTCCTGTTCGGTGGGCTGATAGCGCCCGCGATCCTCTTCGTCATCCACCAAGCGGGTGAGGGTGGCGATCGCCTCATCGGCTTGCTGCAGCGGCAGGCTGGCCAGCCAGTCGGTCACGCTGCCGCCGCTGTGCATCAGCTCGCGGGCCTGCTGTTTCAGATCACTGCTGCTGGCGGCGCGGTTGCGGGCCAGTTCGGCCTCGACCTCTGCGGTCAGCTGGTCGGCCACCGCATCGCCTGCCCCTGGCCAGTTGCGGGTCACAATCAGCCGATCGCCGACCAGTCGCACATATTGGCCGTCGGCGTTGATGATGCAGCCCCGCAACAGCAGGTCTTCGTTACTCACATCAAGACCCATGCGAATCAGCTCCTTAGCCAGAGCGGATCCTTTAACCCCTGATTTGGATCCTTCCGTACAGTTATTGACAGAACTCCGAGGGGCGCGGCTGCCGCCGCTTGAGTGCAACTCGCTGCGCTCGCCAACTGCAGGCTCGCGTTGCTCGCCCAAACCCGACACAGCGGCACCCTTGCGCACTATCTGCCAGCCTTCGGTTCTGGTGACGGCGGTGGTCTGACCCACGTCGGAGATCACCCCCATCAGGCGCAGCACATCCTCGCCGTATTTGTTGGCGCCCTCGTCCAGACGCTTGGAGAGCTTGATCAGGTGGTCTTTGCGCGGGGTCTCGATGCCGCCCATCGCCTCGATAAAGCGGGCCCAGCGTTTGTTATCTGCGGCATAGCGGGCCGCCTCCAGCACGCAATCCCATTCGATCACCTCGTCGCCCAGGCGGCGCAGCTCGCGCCAGACAGACACAGACGGCCCGCCGATCTGCTGAAACTGGCGAATGCGCCAACAGCTTGCCCATGCGGCGACCGCGATGGTGGTGTGGTCAACCGGCGCCTCGGCTTCGTAGTCCATCCCGACCTTATGGCCGTCGATGTTCTTGGCGATATATTTGGCGATATAACCGGTGGCGCTGCCCTTGGTTGGGTCGATCTCCTTCCAGTTCACGCGCGGGTTGATGGCCTTAACCACCGCTGGGTCGTTCACATCCAGCAACCACTTGATGCGCGGCAGCTTGTTGCGGATTTTCATCTTGGCCAGCTGGTCGAGCAGATCGCCGTTCGGCATCTTGAGTTCTGCCCGGGCGGAATCGGTGAAGTGGTAGGCCAGCAGGGTCAGGAAGTCATTCTGATGAACCGGATCGATAAACAGCAGGCAATGCCAGTGCGGGGTTCCGTCGTGGTGCGGCTCCGCCACCCGAAAGCCGAAGGCCATGATCCCCTCGCGGGCCAGTGCGGCACGAAAGCGGGCCCACTGTTTGCACAACAGGCGGTTGGTCTCGGTCGGGGTGCTGCCGTTGAAATCTTCGTTCTGGTATGTCTTGCTCTTGTCTTGCTTGCCCTGGCGCCATGCGTGATAGCCAGACGGCGCGGTCAGGGTCAGGAACAGGCCCAGCTTGCCCTGTTCCTGCGCCAAATCTTCAAAGCCGCGCATCCGCACAAACAGCTCATGGCGGCGGATCTCGGGGTTGGCTACCGACCCCATGATGGCGTCGGCCAGATCAATCTCTTGCCCCAGCTCCTCATTGACGGCGCTCATGCTCGCCATCCACGCCTGTCGTGCTGCCTTGCGCTGGGTGAACTCGCGCACCGCGTGGGCGCTGGCGTAGGGGCTAACCCCCTTGCGCACCTGACCGGTGAAGATAGCGATCAGCTCGCAATAGACTGCCCAGGCGCGGTTAATCTTGCGCAGCCACCACGATTCATCGAGCAGGCGCACCAGCAAGCTGGCGGCGGCACCCTCGAACTTCTCAACAGCTGGCTCCATATCTGCCCGCTCTTCGTCGGTCAGCTGGCGTCTAAGCAGTTTTCTGGCGGCTGTGCGTGGGTCGTTCGGCAGGGTCGGGCAGAAGTGCCATGCCTGCGCCTGCGACCCCAGATCAGCCAGCAGCTCGGCGGCGGTGCGCTCGTTCGCGCCCGTCGTCAGCAACTGCTGGCAGCGGCGGGCCCACTCGGCGGCGACCAGCTCGCGGCGAATGTCGTTGCGCAGGTGATGCACCGGGATCGGGAAGCGGGATTGCGCGGCTGCGCAGGCATCCACCATCCGGCGCAGCCAGACGTTTGCCGTCTTGTGGTTGGCGGGGTAGCGGCGCAGGTAGGTTTTTGCCAGCGGCTTGGCAACGTGCCACTCGACGCGGGCCAGCTGATTGGCGGCCTTGCCCATCTGGATGGCATCAAAGCCGGTGCAGTATTTCGGCGGCAGCTGGATGCCGCACAGGTTGGTGAGGGATTCTTTCACTTGCACACCCCGCACTTGCCGTTTGTGTATTCGTTCGGTTGCAGATAGCGGCCGCACTGGCCGCAGGTGGGAACTTGCTCCAGCGTGGCCAAACGGTCAGACCAGCAGGCGCGCTCGCAAAAAACGAGGCTGGTCAGGCGATCGCCAGACAGGATCACCGGCCGCACATGGCCGAACTCGCCGCAGCAGCTGCAGCGCATCAGCGGGCGGCTTGCTGGTTCAACCTTCACCACGGTTTCGCTGGCGGCGCGGGCCAGCGGCCAGCAGGTTTCGACACAGTAGGGATAAGCGCGGCGACCGTGACGGCCAGCTACAGGTAGGCAAACAGCGGTCTGTTTGCACTTGGTGCAGGGCTCCAGCGTGACCTTGCTTGTACGGTTGATGCGGAATGCAGGGCGCACCTTGACGTCCTGCAGCCGGTTTACCCACTCGTCGGCCATCCATTCCAGTTCCTCAAGGCTCTGCTGGTCCAGATTTGCCAAGTCGTAGGCCTGTTGCGATGAGGCTTGGCTGTGTGCAGGGCGCACGACGCCCAAAGCCGGGGCATGCCCGGCTGTTTTTTGGTGAGTCATTAGATGGCGCCTCCGGTGTGGAGTGAGCGGACTTTACTGGATGCCGCCTTAACCGAACTGCGGGCCAGACGGCACAGGGTTAGGTGGGTTTTTGCCGGAGTGCGCTGGCCGTGGGGGCCATCTTTGCGCAGGTCGAGCAGGTCACGTTGCAGGTCACGCAGCTCGTTACTGGCGTTCAGCATCCGGTTTACCCACACGTCGATCAGCTGTTGATGGCTCATTGGATGGTCTCCTCCGGCATGTCGAACAGGTCGTTCACATTGAATGATTCGCTTGCTCTGACCCGGCGAATTTCCTCAATGAACTTCTCGCCGACTTCGAGTTGCTCGAACGCAAAATTGGCCCCTGCCCGCTCTTCGCGGCAGGCAAACAGCAAAGAGCGGATGGCATAAACATTCGTGATCGGGTTTTGCTCCTTGCGCAGGGCGATCAGCTGGTTCTGAAACTGGCGAAGGGTTTCTCTCTTTACCTGGAAGATGAGTTTCAGGGCGGTGATATCGGCGCCAAATGCCATTTCAGTGGTGCATCCTTCTTGTTCTGGCGTGGTCATTTGATGGCTCATGCTGCATCCTCCGCAATCAAATGGCTCAGGCCGTTCGGCAGGTTCACACGGCCGCCGTTATCCCAGACAAACCAGCTGTATTCGCAGGAGTCAGACCCGCCATTCACAAAGCGCGGGCGCGGTACCAGGATCGGGGTTTTGTTCGGAAAGCCGACCTCTGCCCAGAACGGCACCCGCTTCTTGCTGCCAAGGAAGTTCACCCGCTGCAAATAAATCAGGGTTCCATCAGGCGAGAGCTCAGACAGGCTCTTTCTCAAAAACTCCTCGGTCAGACTGAACGGCGGGTTGGTGATGATGACGTCGAACTTGCGACCAAAATCCCACGCCAAGTAGTCACGGCCATGGCGGATCTCGGCCCACTCTTTCTGTTCGGCAGGGAGCGGCACAGGGTCAAAGATGTTCCCTTCTGCGCGGCACGGTTCCATAAAGTGATCGCCAGCGCGAAAGCTGATGCAGTTCAGCAGAGCAGCAACGGCGCTGGGCGGGGTAGGGTAGAGCTCGCGCTCGATGACATTGCCGGTTGTACTGCTCATGCTGCTACTCCTTCCAGAACCCGGGCGCGACCAGACGGCAGCAGCTCGATGCGGGCGGCGTGACGCTGGCCACGCAGCCAGCTGTTTTTCACGTTGATGTAGCCGTGACGCACCAGATAGGCGACGGCAGCGGCCGGTGATGGGGCGGTGTGTTTGGCGGTGATGGCGATCATTGGGCACCCCCTTGCAGCGCGTGGGCAAAGGGCGGATGGAACAGGCACTCCACGGTGACATCATGGTCAGGCGCGGCCATATCCACGCCGATGACGTGCTGGCCGTCCATAAACGGCAGTTCATAATCATCCAACTGCACGACAACCTCTGGGGGCAGGAATACCAGCCCTCGCTCATCGTCCTGCCATGTAAAGCAGCCTTTGGCATCGGTAAACAGCCACTCGTCAGCGGCGCGCGGGTTGGCGATGGCGAACTCGTTGAACAGCTTGAGGAAAGCGAAATCGCCTGATGGCATGCTGCCAACCAGTACCGGCGGCCGCTGGCCACCCTGCAGGATCTCGAGGCGCTTGGTCAGCTCGGCGTAGATGTCGAGCAGGCTCAACTCGTCGGCCAGTTCTGCCAGCGCCTCAAGGCTCGCCTCGACGGCGGTGCTATGGCAGGCGCCCAGCTGGGGGCGGTGGGTATTAATGAGGCTGTTTGCGACTTTGCGGATCGCCTGTTCTGCTGTACTATTGTTCATGAGTTAACCCTCAGTTTTGTTTGTGAAACCCCGCGGTGTTCCACCACCTTTGCGGGGTTTTTTATTGCCTGCTTTTGGCATCCCTTAACTGCCACGTGTAGCGGCTAAGGGATGGGGCCGATTCCCTTCGGCCCGTTGTCATCAGTCCTTTGCTTTCTTCTGTTTCAGCAGTGGCCATGCGATGGCGATTGCTACCCCTACCAACAGCCCATCCGCCGCCATCGAGAGAATGCGGGAGCTGAAATCGACTCCCACAGACAGCAGCAGGAAGGCGCCTACCAGCAGCCAGCGCGGGTTAGGCATAGTCGGCAATCCGCAGGCCCAGACGGTCGGCGACGGTGGTCAGCTCCTTCTGCTCCGCCTCTTCAATCTCGCCGTCGGCCTCGGCGATGGTCAGCATGGTGACCAGCACGTCTTCCGCTTCCTGGCGGTTGCCCTTCACTTCTTCGATTTCCCGCAGGATCTCGACACGGGCCACGCGGTAACCGGCTTTCAGGCGCTCGGTGAAGCGGTTGACGGTGTCGGTCAGCTCATGGCCGAATCCTTCGAGCGCCTTGTTGGTGCGCAGCAGGGACTCGATGGTCTTGAGCTCGGCGTCTTCACACTCGCCATCCGCGAAGGCAACCAGCAGGCAACCGCCGACGGTGGCTTCCATCAGGTCGCGGTTTTCGAACTTCTTGATCTCGGCCTTTGCGGTAGCTGCTTTCTTGCCAAACAGTTTTTTAAACATGGTGATTCCTCAGTTTTGATTGCCCGAAGGCGTTGGTTATTGGCCGTTTCCGGCCACCTTTCTCAATGCCGCCAAGCGGCTTTCCAATGTGCCGGCCTGAGCGTTCAGCTCTGCCCGGCGCTTATTCTCAAGCTCTGCCTGTTCCAGCTCGCTGCGGGTCGGCCCATCAATGTGGCGGGCGGTGCGGTGCCACTCGCGGCGGTGCAGCACCGAGCCGTCAAACTCCCGCAGGGTGGCGAGCAGGTCGCCCAGTGCGAGCCGGATTGCTTCTTGTTGGTCAAACTCGAACTCTCCCAGCTCCTGCGCTGCTGCCGACGGCGAGATCCCCGCGGCATAACAGATGACGGCGCGGGCCCGAGTCGGCAGGCGTGACCAGCGGCTGGCCGCCCCATTGCGGCCGAAGCGGGCGCGCATTTCTGCCAGTGCTGCCTCTGCGGCGCTTGGCTGTTGAACGAGCGGAATTACCTTTGCTGTTGCGTTCATGGGGTGGCCCTCCGGTTATGCCTGCAGCAGCTGGGTCAGCCAGTGCGGGCGCGGTGTTTTGCCTGAGTGGCGCGGCGCAAAGCGCAGGGTGCCGCGACGGCCTCGATGGTCTTCCAGATAGCTGCCATCAAAGCGGGTGGTGTTGCGCATCACCGGCTCGTCGCAATCGCTCACGACGGTGGCGCGGGTCATCAGCAGGAGCGCGACGGGGATCAGCCCCGGCTGCTCGGCGCGTAGTCTCATTGGGCAGTCTCCTTTGCCTTGCGTTGAAACAGGGGCAGCACCACGGACGGGTTAGGCATGGCGCTGGGTGAAAGGGTCTCGGTGATCTCGAACAACACCTTGAAGGTGTGGCCGCACTCGACATTGCTGCACTGATAGCGGGCCGAGCCGCTCAGTGGCCCCATATCCCGGCTGGTACGGATGTTGGCGCGGGCGTTGCAGTGGGGGCATTTCAGTCTCATGGTGTTCTCCTATGCTCCCAGGCTGGCGCGCGCGATATCGGCGGCACAGGCGAGGGTGGGGACGGAATTGAATTTCTGTTCGATTTCGGTGGCGAGCAGCACCATGTGCTCGATGCCCGCCATTAATCCGGTCATCACGGCATTGCGATGGTGTTTGGTGACGCGGCCTGTGGTGAGCACCTGGGTAGCCTGAGCCGTCACGCCGAGGATGTTGGCGCCAGCGTTGAGCGCCTGCTGGGCGCGGGCCTCTGGCTGGATCACCGCATCGGAAGAAGGCAGGCGAACGGCGGTGAGCTGGCAATCAAACAGCAGGCCATCAAACAGGGTGTCGTCACCGGTGACGCGGTAGATGTCGATAAGGTCTGTCGCGGTCAGCTTGTGCCGCTCTTGCGCCGGATTGAACTTGTTGCGCAGCACATGGCCGCTCATGCCGATCGCGTGTGCAATGGCCTCAAGGTCGTGCGCTGCTTTAAATCGGTCGCAGGCGCTCGCAAATCCGGTGTGTGCGCTAGGCTTATTGGTAGACACTTTAACCCCCTGTGCTCAATCGCTACCGTTAGGTCAAGCAGCTCGCTGCTGCTTTGACTTGGTGGTTGCAGGTTTGGCTATGCGGTGACGGGAGTTTTCATGTGCCATATGCAGATAGTTGGATGGCTCTTTAGCCATCTCACGCCAGCGCACCAGATTGACCCACGGCTTGTCCTTCGTGCTCAACTTGGGCAGTTGGGGGATGCGGCCATCAGCAATCATTGCCTGAGCGGTACGCACCGGCAGGTCAAACTTGAATTCTTCTCGCAACATCGTCAGGAAAGCTTCCAGCGGAATAGCTGGCAGGACGGAGAGCGCCAAGCTCTGTTTGATGGTCTCCAGCTCGCGCAATACAGCAGCAGCCAGCAGGTCGCCGGATTGGTGAGATTCGTCACCTACTGGTGCGTCAGTGCGCCCTATAGGCTGTTTTTTGATGTCTTGTTGCGTCATACTGCGCTCCTATGCGTCCAATTCTTACCTATCAACAGAAAAACACTCTTAATCCCGACGATTGGTGTGTGTTGCTGATTTAAAGTAAGAATATCCAATGACGCAGAGGTGCGCAACTTAAAAGTGTGAACTTGTGATCAGAGGTGTAATTCCATGAAGATTCTTAACGGCACAGCCTTTGACCTGGAAGCGTTCTCCAGCCGAATGAAACAGCTAGTAGGAAGAGAAACCTACAGTTCTTTCGGGCGTAGGGTTGGTGTTAGTGACGCCGTTGTCAGGAAGTATTGCCTCGGTGAGACTATGCCGTCCGTAGCCTTGGTGTCCCAAATTGCTGGCCATGACCCTGCGCTATTCGTCTGGTTATGTATGGGCATCGGTGAGGTACCCGAGCAGCTGGCTACATCCCCCATCAGCAAACTTGCCGCTACTGATGCAGGCGATCAGGGTCACGACAACAGTTCACTGAAAGATTCTCAGGCGTCATACAGCACCAACGCAGAAGAGATCACCCTCGTAGATAGCTACCACGTATTCGCATCAGCTGGGCACGGCGCCGTTATTGCCGATGAGTTGAAGCTCCCTCCCGAGCCGTTCAGAACAGATGAATTGAAAGGGGACGGCCTCAAGCCTGAGCGACTGGCAATCATCCGGGCCAAGGGTGACTCGATGGAGCCGACCATCAGTAACAACGAGAAGATCCTGATCAGCCTTTGTAACGGTGAGTCATTGCGGGATGGCATTTATGTTTTGCGCATCGGTGACAGCCTGCTGGTCAAGCGCCTGCAGTTCGACCCGTTTGGCGGCTTCAAAATTATTTCTGACAACCCTGTTTATGGTGAACAGGTGGTCACAAAAGAACAGCGCCAAGATGTCCATATCGTTGGGCGCGTGGTTCGGGTAGGGAAAAAGTTTTAACCATAAGGAGGTGGAATGAAGAAGACGCTTGCCTTGTTGATGCTGGCTTCTATGCCAGCTTTATCAGCAAATAACATCAGTGAATTCTGTTCTGGTGAGTGGCCTGATGATGATGAAATGTATCAGCACTGCTATCAGGAACAGCGTTCAGCCAAGTCAGACTTCTCTGAGTTAACCGGAGCAATCAAGCAACGATGCGCTGACGAATGGTTGCCTGACTATGTGATGGGACTTCATTGCTACAAAGAACAAACCAAAGCGCAACGAAAAGTCGGCAATGAGCCTGATGACGAAATAACTCGTTACTGCACCAGTGAGTGGCAGGGCGATCATGAGATGCAAGAGCATTGCATTAAAAGCCAACGAGCAGCCAAGCGCAGCATAGAAATTAATTACTCAGGTAGTGCCGTATCTGAATGCAAGAGAGAGTGGGGCATCGACTACGAGATGGTAGAACACTGCCTTAGCGAACAATAACAACATTTACACGGGATGTTTATTATGGGATTCGATTTTAAAAACGCATCTGCAGCTGAACGCAAAGCCGAATGTAAAAGAATCGCTGCCGAGGTTGGCGATGATATGTTTTTCACCAAGAAAGAGCTCAATCATTTACCAGAGATCCTTCTTGATGGTGAACGAGTAATTTCATTTACATCCGGCCTTATGGATGGCAATACGTGGTTGATAACACTGACTGATAAACGAGTCATCTTTTTAGACAAAGGTATTCTATTCGGTCTAAAACAGGCAATTATCGACCTTGATAAAGTAAATGCCGTGTCCGGTGAAACCGGCCTACTTCTTGGAAGCATCAGCATTCAGGATGGCGCTACAACTCGCACGATAAAAAACGTCCAGAAAAAAACGGTCGTCAACTTCACAAATAAAATCCGTGATGCCATAGAGGCAAGAAAAAATCATGGCACCACTCAACCACATACCTCTAAACCATCAGATAACAATGATTTAATTTCTCAGCTTGAACGGCTCGCATCTCTTAAGGATAAAGGGGTGTTAACTCCAGATGAGTTCGAGCAACAAAAAGCCAAATTGCTTAATGCGTAGAGTTGTCGGCATGCACTTGGTGTTTTTATGACAGTCCGCAAACTCGATGACGGCAAGCCGCGCCCCTGGCTTGCCGAAGTCTATCCCCAAGGCCGCGACGGCCCCCGCAAGCGCAAGCGGTTCGCCACCAAGGGCGAGGCGCAGGTGTGGGAGAAGTGGCTACTCGAAGAGAGCAACAGCAACCCCTGGCTGACGGCCAACAAGGTGACCGAAGATAAGCGCCGGTTATCCGACATCATCGAGCAGTGGTACCGCCTGCACGGCCAGACGCTGGTCGCGGGGGATCAGGTCAGGCGCAAGCTCGACCTGATGGCCGGTGCGATGGGTGACCCCTACGCCGTCGATTTCAACAAGAGCCATTTTGCCGCCTACCGCGAGGGGCGGCTCACTGGGGCCATCATCTTTCCCGGGCGATGCAGAGACAGGGCGGCAGGGCCAAAGACGGTCAACGATGAGCAGCGGCTGCTCAATGCGGTGTTCGGCGAGCTGATCCGGTTGGGGGAGTGGGTCAATCCCCACCCGCTGACCGGGCTGCGCAAGGTGAAGACCCAAGAGAATGAAATGTCGTTCCTGACGGCGGCCGAGATCGACCTGCTGCTGGCCAGCTGTGCAAAAAGCCGCGTTCCGGCCCTGACCACTGTGGTCAAGCTCTGTCTGGCCACCGGCGCCCGCTGGTCTGAGGTGCAGGGGTTGACCCGATCCCAGGTGAGCAAATACCGGCTGACCTTCACCCAGACCAAGAGCAAGCGCAATCGCTCGGTCCCTATCTCGCCCGAACTCTATGAACTCATCCCCAAGCGGGGCCTCTATGAGGGCAAGCTGTTCCCCCCATGCTATGACGCATTCGAATACGCCGCCGAAAATTCAGGGGTAAAACTGCCCGAAGGGCAACTTTCTCACGTCCTGCGGCATACGTTTGCGAGCCATTTCATGATGAACGGTGGTAATATCCTTGTCCTACAGCGCATCCTCGGTCACAGCACTATCACGATGACCATGAGATACGCCCACTTTGCCCCCGATCATCTGGATGACGCGGTCAGATTAAACCCTCTGGCCAGCCCTCACTCATAGGCAAAAAATGGCGGCAAAGTGGCGGCAGAATTACGTAAGCATTGCATAACACGGCGCACCGTTGCGCTATAACCCTTTGTTTTAACTATAAGTCGTTGAGTTCATTACTATGCCTAAAAAATTCTATGTGTCGTGGGACAACCTGCAACGTGAAGCTCGCCGTCTGGCCCGTCGTCAGCTGCCTGTCAGCCAGTGGAAAGGTATCATCGCGGTCAGCCGTGGTGGCCTGGTGCCCGCAGCCCTGATGGCCCGTGAACTTGGCATTCGTAATGTGGAAACCCTCTGCATCTCCAGCTATGACCATGACAGCCAGCGCGAGCTGGTGGTCGTGAAGGCTGCCACCACCGCCGGTGACGGCGAAGGCTGGCTGGTGGTGGAAGATCTGGTGGATACCGGCACTACCGCCAAGGCAATCCGCGAGCTCTATCCGAAAGCCAAGTTCATCGCGATCTTTGCTAAGCCGATGGGCGAAGCGCTGCTGGACGATTTCGAAGTGGCGATCCCGCAGGATACCTGGATTGAACAGCCGTGGGATATGGCACTGGAGTTCGCCACACCGATCTGCGACGAAAAGTAACGGGATCGGGATGTGACGCTCGCTGCGTCCATTGGTCGCAACCGGCAATAATGGTTTCACAGGGCTCCAATTTGGAGCCCTGTTTTTTTGTGTATCAATCTGTTGCAGGGTGGCTGATGGGCAGTAAAAGTGGTTAAGATGAGCTATTGCCTGATATGAATGGGACACTATCTTGGACTTGAACGAAGACCTAAACCTGACCGAACAGCTCTTTACCCGCGTCAAGAAGGTATTGGAAACATCCGAGATCTCCAACTCCAGTGCGGCTGATCTGGCGCAAGCCGAGTCAGACGAGATGTTTATCGACGGCTCCATGTCAAAGAGCTGGTATCGCTTGCTGCGCCGCCCCTCCTGGACTTGGCAGGGGGCAGACCCCATCGAAGTGGAGCAGACCCTGGCCCGCATCGCCATGGCGACCGGCGAGCGCACCCACGATTGCTATCTCGATACCATCAAGGGCTATGTGCCCGGCAACTGGATCTACGAGTGGAGCCAGGTGGCTGGCAACTATTTCAAGCAGGGCCGCGAACTGCGCGAGAAGGGTGATCCTTCTGGCGCCTTGAAACAGCTGCTCAAGGCGGTGCGCTACTACTCCATCGCCAGCTATCCCCATCTCAAGGATGACGAGCTGGCGGATCAGGCCCAGCTGCTCGGTAACATGGCCTATCGCGAGGCGGGTCGCCTGTTCAAGGTGCCGCTCAAAGAGATCCAGGTGCCTTTTCGCGGCAAGCATATTCAGGGTTATCTCCACCTGCCGACGACCGAAAAACCGGTGCCGCTGGTGATCATCAGCGGCGGGATCGACTCCCTGCAGCTCGATTTCCTCAACTTCTATCTCAAACGGCTCGAGCCCAACGGTATCGGCATGCTCTCCCTCGATATGCCCGGGGTCGGCTATGCCGAGCATTGGCCGCTGGTGCAGGATACCAGCCGTCTCCATCAGGCGGTGCTCCATTACCTCTCCGAAGTGGCTTGGGTCGATCATCAGCGTATCGCCATGGTGGGGATGCGTCTGGCGGGTAATATCGCAGCCAGACTGGCCTTTATCGAGCCGTTCAAGCTACGCACCGTGGTCTGTGTCGGCGCCGGGGTCAATCAGGTGTTTACCAATCAGGAGCTGTTTGCCAAGTGTCCGCGCATGATGCGGGACAGTCTGGCCAACCGGTTGGGGGCTGATGCGGCGCAGTGGGACGGCATGCGTACCAAGTGCCAGGTATTTTCACTTAAAACACAAGGATTACTGGGGACTCGCACCTCGGTGCCGATATTGAGTATTGGACACAAGCGAGATTTTATTTGTCCCGAGCAGGATGTACGGGCATTGGCGGCGGCCAGTCGTAACGGCAAGGCCATCGTATTCGACAAGCAGCCTTTGCTGGAGGTGTATGACAAGGCGCTGGACGAAATCGTCGAGTGGCTGAAACAGCATTTATGTACCTGACATTGCGCTAAAGAACTGACGCCATCCCGAGGTGGCGCGGCTTGTTTAACAGGGAGGTTAACATGTCTGAAAGAGTGACCTACAAGCGACTGCTGAGGCAGTTTGCTGCCATTGGCCCCTATTTGCGTGAGGATCTCTGCGAAGAGGGGCGTTATCGTTTCGACTGCCTGTCGGTCTGTGTCAGCGCCAAGTCGGCGCCGGACAAGCGGGAGTTCTGGGGCTGGTGGCTGGTGCTGGAGCAGGACGATCACCATTTCCGTTACCACTATCAGCTCGGTTTCTACAATGCTGATGGTGAGTGGCTGGACAAGCCGATCCCCAAGAAGCACCAGGTAGAAGTGGAGCGGACCCTCAACCGTTTCTACAAGCTCATCAGCGACAAACTGACGGCACTGGAGTGCCAGTTAGCGCCAGCGGATCAGGTCACCAATGAGTTGACCGTGACCGCAGCTTGATCCCTGATGCCCGGTGAGCAGCATCCCGCTGTTTGCCGGGCCATCAGTCAGCCATCTCCCCTTCCGACCGCAATCATCCGGGCTTTGCCCCATCTCCTCACCCCGGCGTTAATTGCCTTGCAGGGCACCATGGCCGTGGGTATAAAGATATTCCTTACTTTTTAGCCTTTATGCTCCCATGGAAAACAGAACCATAGTCGTCAAGTTGGGCACCAGCGTGCTCACAGGGGGGTCTTCCCAGCTCAATCGTGCCCATATGGTCGAGCTGGTCAGACAGTGTGCGGCCTTGCACCGTCACGGCCATCGGGTCGTGGTCGTCACATCAGGAGCTATCGCCGCCGGGCGTGAACATCTGGGTCACCCGCCACTGGCGCCAACCCTTCCCAACAAGCAGATGCTGGCGGCGGTTGGTCAGACCCAGCTTATTCGGGTATGGCAGGATCTGTTCAACCTCTACGGTCTGCATATCGGCCAGATGCTGCTGACCCGCGCCGATCTGGAAGATCGGGAGCGCTACCTCAATGCCCGCGACACCATGCGCACCCTGCTCGACCACCGCATTATTCCGGTCATCAACGAAAACGATGCAGTGGCGACCGCCGAGATCAAGGTCGGCGACAACGACAACCTCTCCGCGCGGGCCGCCATTCTGGCGGATGCGGATCTGCTGATCCTGCTAACCGACCAGAAGGGGCTGTTTACCGCCGATCCGCGCACCAATCCGGATGCCCAGCTCATTGAAGAGGTGCAGACCATCGACGATACCCTGCGCTCGCTGGCAGGTGACAGTGTCAGCGGCCTCGGTACTGGCGGCATGGCCACCAAGCTGCAGGCGGCCGATGTGGCGCGTCGGGCCGGCGTCAACGTGGTGATCGCGACCGGCCAGATGCCGGAGGTGATCGGCCGTCTCGCCAAGGGCGAGCGTATCGGTACCCTCTTCCCGGCGCTGGCCTCCCCGCTGGAAGGGCGCAAGAGCTGGATCCTGGCAGGCCCGCCCCCTCACGGAGAAGTCCATGTGGATCAGGGGGCTGTCGCCGCCATGAAGGAGAAAGGCTCCAGCCTGCTGCCCAAGGGGATCGTCGCGGTCAAGGGCGACTTTATTCGGGGCGATGTGGTGCGCATTCTTGATCCCAAGGGCGCCGAGCTGGCCCGCGGCATCTGCCGTTACGACCATCTGGAGCTGGATAAGCTGCGCGGCGTCCACTCGGACCAGATTGAGCAGGTATTGGGCTATGGCTACGGCTCTGTGGCTATCCATCGAGACGACATGGTGCTGCTCTAATCAGGGCGGCACGGCATGAACAAAGGGAAATGAGATGAGTCTGGAGAAAATGGGGCAGGCGGCCCGTGAAGCCGCCTATCAGCTGGCTACCGTCAGCACGGCGCAGAAGAACCGGGCGCTGGCCGCCATCGCCGACGAGCTGGAGGCGCGCAGTGAGCAGATCCTCGTCGCCAACGCGAAAGATATCGCCGCCGGCCGTGAGGCGGGCTTGTCAGAAGCCATGCTGGATCGCCTGCTGCTCAATCCGGCCCGGCTGGCCGGGATTGTGGCGGATGTGCGCAAGGTGATCATGCTGGATGACCCGGTCGGCGCCGAAATGGATAGCCGGGTGCTGGAAAATGGCCTGCGACTCTCTCGTCGTCGGGTGCCCATCGGGGTTATCGGCGTCATCTACGAGGCGCGCCCCAACGTCACCATCGACATCGCCAGCCTCTGCCTCAAGACTGGCAACGCCAGCATATTGCGTGGTGGGCGCGAGACCTTCCACTCCAATCTGGAGCTGGTGCGGGTGATCCAGCATGCCTTGGCGGCCTCCGGTCTGCCCGAGGCGGCGGTGCAGTACATCGACAACCCGGATCGGGCGCTGGTCGGCGAGTTGCTGCGTCTCGACCGCTATGTGGACATGATCATCCCCCGTGGCGGTGCCGGCCTGCACAAGATGTGCAAGGAGAACAGCTCCATCCCGGTCATCATCGGCGGGTTCGGTATCAGCCATATTTTCGTCGACGAGAGTGCCGATCTGGTGCGCTCTCTGGCGGTCATCGACAACGCCAAGGTGCAACGCCCCTCCGCCTGTAATGCCCTCGATACTCTGCTGGTACACGAGAAAGTCGCTTCGGCTTTCCTGCCGCAGCTGGTGACGCTGATGAACGAGCGCAAGGTGACGCTGGTGGCCGCGCCCAACGCCATGACGCAGTTGGCGGGTGCCGACAACCTGTGCGAGGCGGGGCCGGAGGATTTCGATACCGAGTGGCTCGGGCTGACCCTGGGGGTCAAGTTGGTGGCGGATGTGAACGAGGCGCTGGCCCATATGCGCGAGCACAACGCCGGCCACTCCGATGCCATCCTGACCAACGATCTGGCCAACGCCGAGCGTTTCGTCAATGGCGCCGGCTCGGCGGCTGTCTATGTCAACGCCTCGACCCGTTTCACCGATGGCGGCCAGTTTGGTCTGGGCGCTGAAGTGGCGGTCTCGACCCAGATGCTGCATGCCCGTGGCCCCATGGGGCTCACCGAGCTCACCAGCTACAAGTGGGTAGGGCAGGCCGATTACCTCAGCCGCGCCTGATAACCGGTTGTGTCAGATACAAAAATGCCGACTCTTGGGTCGGCATTTTATTTGGTGGATATCGCGAAGATATCAGGCGATCGGGTTATTCCCCGTGATAGAGCGCCTTGTCACCGTGCTTGAGCACATAACCCTTCCAGATAAAGAGGGTGTAGCCGCTGCCCTGCCACGACCAGTTGCCCTCCGCACCTTGACGGGTCAGCAGGTGCTGCTCGCCGCTTGGTAGATGCAGTTCGGCCTGCGTCTGATCGGCGTTGAACAGCACGAAGGCGCTGCTGGTCTGGCTGGTATCGGTTGGATTGAGCCGGATACCCTCTTCAAACAGGCGCACACATTTGCCAGTCAGCGCTGACCACTGATAGCCCGCACTGCCGATACAGCCGTGGCTGTCGCGATCGCCGCCCACCAGATGTTGTTCCGGTGTACTGCATGCCGCCAGCAGCAGAGAGGCAGCCATCAGAGTCAATGTGCGCATGGTTACTCCTGCAGATCCCGTTCGATGACGATGTTGGAGAATCCCAACTCTTTGAAGTAGTTCTCCTGGTAATCCTTCACGCTTTTCTTGTCGCGGCGACAAACCTGAGCCAGCTGGGCCTCCATGGCGTGAAAACTGGTGAGATCCAGCCCTTCGGCAGCGGCGATGGCGTCGTAGATGCTGCGGAACTTGTCGTTCGCGTAGCCGATCTCTTTGGCCTGCTTTTTGTAGGTATACGTAATCTTAAAGGCCATCTTGCCCTTCCTTCTTCGATTTGGCTTGCTTGCGCTGGACGTAGAGGTAGAGGCTTTCGACCTTCTCCCGAGCCCAGGGGGTCTTGCGCAAGAACTTCAGGCTGGACTTGATGCTGGGATTATCGGTGAAGCAGCGGATATTGATCTGCTGCCCCAGCTCTTCCCAGCCGTAGTGTTCGACCAGCGCGGTGACGATGGCTTCCAGCGTCAGCCCGTGCAGCGGGTTGTTCTTCTGCGAGGCGTTCGGTTGCTCGCTCATGCCTGCTCCGCCAGCTTGGCAAAGGGCTGACCCATGCGGGTGGTGACGCCGTTGGCCAGATGGGGTTCGAAACCGGCCAGCATGCCCGGGCCAAACAGGCAGACCACGGTGCTGCCCAGCTTGAACAGGCCCATTTCAGCACCTTTTTGCAGGGTAATGGCCTCGTCGCCGGTGTAGTCCCAGCGCACCACCTTTTTCTCTTTGGTCGGCGCAATGTTGCCAGCCCAGATGGTCTCGATGCTGGCCACGATAGTGGCACCGACCAGCACCAGTGCCATGGGGCCGTGCGGGGTGCGGAAGGTGGCCACCACCCGCTCGTTGCGGGCAAACAGGTTCGGCACGTTCTCGGCGGTAAGCGGGTTGACGGAGAAGAGATCCCCCGGCACGAACACCATGCTCTCCAGCACGCCATCCAGCGGCATGTGGATGCGGTGGTAATCCTTGGGCGCCAGATAGATGGTGGCGAAGTCGCCATCCTTGAACGGCGCAACCAGATCCTCATAGCCGCCCAGCAGCTCGCGGGCGCTGTAGTCGTGGCCCTTGGCCTGAATGATGCGACCCTGCTGGATCGGGCCGAGCTGGCTGACGGTGCCATCGACCGGCAGCGCCAGAGTCATGGCATCCTCTGCCACGGGGCGGATGCCGGGCTTGAGCTCGCGGGTGAAGAACTCGTTGAAGCTCTTGTAGTGGGCCGGGCTCTCGTGCAGCGCCTCGCTCATGTCGACCTGGTACTGCTTGATAAAAGCCTCGATCACTTTAGTGGTGATGTTGCCCGCTTCGGCAGCGGCAAATTTGCCGATCAGACGGGAGAGGGCGTGCTTGGGCAGACAGTATTGACCGGCAATTTTCAGGTTGTCAGTAATGCTCATGTTCATCATCAACGTAGGTTAAACAGGGTCACAGGCGTGCCTGTTGGCGACCGTGACGGGCTTCCTGCATGGTTTCCAGGATGCGGTGATAGTTGTGGAAGCGATCGGCGCTGATGGCGCCCGCGTCGACCGCGGCGCGCAGGGCACAGCCGGGATCGTCCTTGTGGGTACAGTCGCGGAACTTGCAGCCACCAAGATAGTCTCGAAACTCAACGAAGCACCAGGTGATGCGGTCGGCCTCCAGATGCCAGAGGGCGAACTCGCGGATCCCGGGGGAGTCGATGAGATCGCCACCGCTCGGGAAGTGGTAGAGCCGCGCCGTGGTGGTGGTGTGCTGGCCGAGCCCCGAGTTTTCGGAGATCTCGCCGGTCAGTACATCCAGCCCCGGCATCAGGGCGTTGGTGAGCGAGGATTTGCCCACCCCGGACTGGCCAACGAAGATGCTGATCTTGTCGGTCAGGGCTGCCTTGAGTTCATCCAGCCCTTCGCCGCTCTCGCAGCTCACCAGCAGCACCTCGTAATTGAGTTTGCGGTAGGTTTCGAGCTGGCTTTCGATGCGCGCTCTGGCGGCATCATCGAGCATATCGACCTTGTTCAGCACGATGAGGGGGCGGATCTCCACATCCTCGGCGGCCACCAGATAGCGGTCGACGATGTTGGTGGAGAACTCGGGCATCACCGCCGAGACGATGATGATCTGGTCGATGTTGGCTGCGATGGGTTTGACCCCGTCGTAGAAGTCCGGCCGGGTCAGTACCGAGTGGCGCGGATGCACCGCCTCGATGACGCCCGCTGTCGCGGCATTGAGGCCGGGACGCCACACCACCTTGTCGCCGCACACCAGACTGCTGATGCTGCTGCGCCGCAGGTTGCTGCGGTGGATGGTGCCATCGACCGCTTCCACGTCTGCGTGCTGACCAAAACGACTGATCACCACCCCTTCGATGGCGGGGCCAAACAGGGTGTCATCCACCACTGTGGTGTGATCTTTTTGCAGCCGCCGTTCGCGGTTGGCCTGGACGCGCCTTTGTTGACCCAGATTGAGTTTTGCTTTCTTTGCCACTCGATTCGCCAGTTTATGAACAGATCCAAAGCCAGTATGATACATGCAAATTGGCAAAATTCCGCCATTCCTCCCAATAGAGAGAGCAATCATGACAGTCAGCGCGCAGAACCTGGTATGGATCGACATGGAGATGACGGGTCTCGACCCCGAAGAGAACGTGGTACTGGAGATTGCCACCATAGTCACCGACAAGGATCTGAACGTACTGGCCGAAGGACCGGTCATCGCCATTCATCAGAGTGATGAAGAGCTGGCCAAGATGGACGACTGGAATGTCAACACCCATACCAAGAGCGGTCTGGTGGCCCGGGTCAAGGCGAGTCAGCACGACGAGGCGAAAGCCATTGCCGAGACCCTCGAGTTCATTCGCCAGTGGGTGCCGGAGCGCACCAGCCCGCTGTGCGGCAACAGCATCGGTCAGGATCGCCGCTTCATGGTCAAGCACATGAGCGATCTGGAAGCCTTCTTCCACTACCGCAACGTTGACGTCAGTACCATCAAGGAGCTGGTACGCCGCTGGCAGCCGGAACTGCTGGATCAGTTCAAGAAGAGCGGCACCCACCAGGCGCTGGACGATATCCGCGAATCCATCGCCGAGCTGCAGTTCTATCGCAGCCACGTCTTCAAGATCTGATTCCCCGGCAAGGGTTTGTCATACTCTGGCTGCTAAAATCGACAGTTCGGCCAGCTTTTGAGCGAACGCGCGCAACCAGACAAAAAAGCCCTTGCAATTGGAATGACTGCTCTTATAATTCGGCTCCCGTACAGTAGCGCAAGCAACCAAATGCTGTACGGCCTGTTTTAAGGTAGTTGCGGGAATAGCTCAGTTGGTAGAGCACGACCTTGCCAAGGTCGGGGTCGCGAGTTCGAGTCTCGTTTCCCGCTCCAAAAATCTGATGATGACACTGGTGCAAACCAGCCCGATGCGGGAATAGCTCAGTTGGTAGAGCACGACCTTGCCAAGGTCGGGGTCGCGAGTTCGAGTCTCGTTTCCCGCTCCAATCATCAGCCAGCCTCAAGACAACCAAATTGTTGCGGGAATAGCTCAGTTGGTAGAGCACGACCTTGCCAAGGTCGGGGTCGCGAGTTCGAGTCTCGTTTCCCGCTCCAAAAAATTTGTAAGTGATATTCCGATGCGGGAATAGCTCAGTTGGTAGAGCACGACCTTGCCAAGGTCGGGGTCGCGAGTTCGAGTCTCGTTTCCCGCTCCAATCACTTGCAGATGACATTATGTTGCGGGAATAGCTCAGTTGGTAGAGCACGACCTTGCCAAGGTCGGGGTCGCGAGTTCGAGTCTCGTTTCCCGCTCCAATCACTTGTAAATGACATTCTGTTGCGGGAATAGCTCAGTTGGTAGAGCACGACCTTGCCAAGGTCGGGGTCGCGAGTTCGAGTCTCGTTTCCCGCTCCAATCTCTCTTCGAAGTTTTCATAATCCCTTTGAATTGCCCTTCACATCGCACTGCGATGCTTTGTCGTATCTGGCGTTTACTCAGCGCGTCTCTACCACCTCCTGCCAACAGGAAGGGGATGTGGGCTCATGGTGCGGATTGTACGAGGCAAGCGGTTGTGACAGGTGGTGGGGGGCGAGAATTGCGGGCAAAAAAGAGGAGGGGCCTTGGCTCCTCCTGCATGATTCACTGGCGCGGGCTTAGACCAGAGTAACGTTTTCAGCCTGAGGGCCTTTTTTGCCCTGGGTCACAGTGAACTGGACTTTTTGACCTTCAGCCAGGGTTTTGAAACCGGTGCTCTGGATGGAGGAGAAGTGAACGAATACGTCCGGACCCTGGGATTGTTCAATAAAGCCAAAACCTTTGGTTTCGTTGAACCATTTTACCTGGCCGGTGCGAATGTCAGACATGTGCTAAATCCTATCAATAACAAAATGAAACTAAGCCCGTGCTGGGCTGCATTTGCCTTGCAAGCAGGGGTTGGCTCATGACTGACCACGTCTCTTTGTCCCAGTAGCACGTAGAACAATCCCTGTCTAAAGCACAAACGATTGTACGTTAGCGCCGATCCTTGTCAATTTGACCCCTTTCGTTTTTTGAACAAGCTAAAAATATTGTGAAGTCAGTAGCTTATTTGAAGATATTTGACTGAAAAAAACGGGAGGCCAGCGCCTCCCGTTTTTGTTATTCCTTGAGGGCGAACCCTTCGCCCTGCCGGTCGTAGCGGTAAACCGCCTGACCGTAGGAGCGGATCTCCACCCGCTGGATGCGGCGGGTGTCGTCCACCAGGATGAAGATAGAGCGGCCCGATTGCAGGCGGGTCAGGGGACGATCCGGCCCCTCGATGGCGATCAGGCGGCTCAGCTCGGCACCCGGCAACTCGAATTTACGCCAGATGGAGTAGAGGGTCTCACCCGCCTGCACATCGTGTTGCAGCCAGGTGCCGTTGACCTTCTCTTCGACCGGCTTGGCTGCCGCGGGCGCACTGCCTGCAGCGCCACTGCCGACAGTTAGAGCTTGAGCAGGCACGGCCAGCGGCACTTCCAGAGAGCCGGAAGGGGCGGCTTTGGGGGCGGATGGTGCCGGCTCCCAGGCCAGCACCAGCAGCCAGAGCGGGATCAGGATCAGCAGACCTATGGTGTTTTTGCGGGGCAGCGGGCTGGACAGCTTGAATTTGCCTGCTTTGGCATCCTGGCGGCGTTGGCCGAGGTTGCTCATCCCTTGGCCAAAACGTTGGCGCAGGGACAGGGTCGCGGCATTGATGCGATGGAGCAGGGATCCTTGTGATTCGTCTTGGCGACGCTGCTGGGCTCGTCTGTTATGGCCTCGTGGGCGACGGTCCGGGGTGGGCACGGCATTTACCTCTCACTACATTGCCTGCCATCAGGCAAATTCGTCGCCTATGGTAAACGGACTCGCCCCCGAGGGGGAGAGTCCTGAGGCGGAAAATTATCAGCTGAGACGAAATTGACCCAATAATTGCTGCAATTTGTCGGCCGCCTGACGCAATGCCTGACTGGCTTTGGCCGTTTCGGTCGCATCCTGAGCAATGTCGTTGGCCAGTGCGTTGGTTTTTGACAGGTTGCCGGAGACGGTTTCTGAGACCGAGCTCTGCTCTTCGGCGGCGGAGGCGATCTGATAGGTCATGTCGTTGATGGTGGAGATGGCCTGGTAGATGCTGCCGAGCGCCTCTTCCGCCAGATCCGCCTCGCCCACCGCCTGATGGGTCAGCTGCTGGCTCTGGGTGATAGCGTTGACTGCATTGGTGGAGCTGAGGCGGATCTTCTCTATCAACTCCTGGGTGTTCTGCACCGCCTGCTGGGTATTGCCCGCCAGTTTGCGCACCTCGTCGGCCACCACCGCAAAGCCGCGGCCCTGTTCGCCAGCCCGTGCTGCCTCGATGGCAGCGTTGAGAGCCAGCAGGTTGGTCTGATCGGCAATCCCCTGAATGACGGTGAGGATGCTGGTGATCTGGGCGCTGTCGTGAGCCAGCCCTTCCACCACTTCGGCCCCTTTACCGGCTTCTGCCGCGACCTTGTGCATCGACTGGATCACCTGCTGGAAGCGCTCCTTGCCCTGATCGGCTGCGCCTTGCGCCTGTTTGGCCGAGTCGGCGGTGTTGTTGGCGTGGGTGGCGACCTCCTGACTGACGTAGGACATCTCCTGCACCGCAGTCAGCATCTGCTCCATCTCCGCCTGATGGTGCTGCAGGTTGTTGTCGGTCTGGCCGGCGATGCGATCGGTATCACCGGCGTAGCGGTTCACCTCGCTGGCAGTCTTGAGCACATCCCCGAGCAGCCCTTGCAGCTTGTCGATAAAGCGGTTTATCCCCTTGGCGAGATCCCCCAGCTCATCCACCGAGCGGGTCGTGAGGCGTTTGGTGAGATCCCCTTCACCATCGGCGATGTCATCCACCAAGCTGACCATCTGACGGATGGGGCCAGTGATGCTGCGGGCAATCACCAGCATGGTGGCCAGCGCCAGCACCAGTACGATAACGGCGCCCACCAATTGCTGGGTCATGGCTGCCTGGTTCATGTCGCTCAGCTGGCTTTCCAGTTGATCGGCGCCCGCCAGTACCACCTTGTAGGGCAGGGTGACGATGATGGCCCAGTTGCGGCTCATTCCCGACACCATGATGGGGACGGAAATACGGAATGACTCGTCCAGCTCCTGACGCTGAATTTCCGGTTTCAGGTACTGCTGCCACTGGTCGCCCAGCACCTTACTTGCGCTGCTACCGAGCAGGCTGGCATCACCGCTGGTGCCGGTGATGACACCGGCGGCGCTGACGATCAGGGTTTCGCCCTTGCCGTCATAGATATTGCTGTTGAGGCTCTTGGCCTGACGACTGATGGAGTCCACCGCCAGATCGAGCGCGGCGATCCCCCTGAACTGACCATCCACCATGATGGGGGTGGTGATGGTGCTCACCAGCACCTGCTGACCGTTGATATCCACTTTGAAAGGATCGATCAGACAAGAGCGTCCTTCCCGCTTCGGGCAGGCGTAGTAGTCGTTGGCGGGATTGCCGAATTCGTCCGGGTCGGTTTTTTCGATGGAGAGCAGCAGATCGGTGCCGATTTGATCCTTGTCGCGATAGAAGTAGGGGACAAAGCGCCCCTTGCTGTCGCTACCGAGCGCGGTCTGACCGGCAAAGCTGGCATCCTGACCGTCGAAACCGTTGGGTTCGAAGCCGGCGAAGGCGCCATAGAGTTGGGGTTCAAGGGCGAGCTGCGCCTTGAGCAGGTCGGTGGCCTGTTGGCGATCCAGCGGCAGTTTGCCCTGTTGTTGCAGGGCGAGGGCGCAGGCCATCTGCTGGGTGTAAGAGAGCCCTTTTTGCAGCAGCTGGGTGATGGTGGCCGCCTCGGCGCGGGCATTGGCGCTGACCTTCTGCCATGCCTCCTGCTGCAGCGCTTCACGGCTGGAGCTGATGGTGAGTTGTTGGGTTTGTTTGCCGGAGTATTGGTTGAGCAGGATCAGGATGACCAGGGCTGCGGTCATGGCGATCCCGGCCATCACTAGAATGCGATTCTGGATAGAACGGAACTGCATCGTCTCTTCCTTGTGCGTGAGAAGTGTGGTGAGCGTTATTTGGGTATCGACCGGAGGAGGCAGCTCTCCAGCATTGTGCATAGCAAATCGGAAACGGGGCTTCGGTTTTGCGATCCTCTTCAAATATCGGGCTACAGATACAAATGGCGACAGATTTAATCCCCTACTTTAGCCCGCAATGGCGTCATGGTTTTCCCATCCGTGATTGTCGGTGCTAAAATGCGACGGTTTTTTCTAACGAATTGGCCCAAGGCCCTCTACACAAGGCTTAAAGATGAAAGTCAAAACCCGTTTTGCTCCCAGCCCGACCGGCTTTTTGCATGTCGGCGGTGCCCGTACCGCACTCTATTCCTGGTTGTTTGCAAAGAACCAGGGCGGTGAGTTCGTGCTGCGTATTGAGGATACCGACCTGGAACGTTCCACTCAGGAGGCGATCGACGCCATCATTGAGGGCATGGAATGGTTGGAGCTGAACTGGGATGAGGGCCCCTACTACCAGACCAAGCGCTTCGATCGCTACAACGCGCTGATCGACGAGATGCTGGCTGATGGCCGCGCCTACAAGTGCTTCTGCTCCAAAGAGCGTCTGGAAGCACTGCGCGAAGGCCAGATGGCCAACGGCGAGAAGCCCCGTTATGACGGCAAGTGCCGCGACCACGCCCACGATCACCCGGCCGATGCGCCGCACGTTATCCGCTTCCGCAACCCGACTGAAGGTTCTGTGGTGTTCGATGACCATGTCCGTGGCCGCATCGAGTTCGCCAACACCGAGCTCGACGATCTGATCATCCGCCGTACCGACGGTGCCCCGACCTACAACTTCTGTGTTGTAGTCGATGACTGGGACATGGAGATCACCCACGTGGTGCGTGGCGAAGACCACATCAACAACACCCCGCGCCAGATCAACATCTACAAGGCGCTGAACGCGCCGGTGCCGGAGTTTGCCCACGTCTCCATGATCCTGGGTGACGACGGTGCCAAGCTCTCCAAGCGCCACGGTGCTGTCTCCGTGATGCAGTACCGCGATGACGGCTACCTGCCGGAAGCGCTGCTGAACTATCTGGTACGTCTGGGCTGGTCCCACGGCGATCAGGAGATCTTCAGCCTGGAAGAGATGATCAAGCTGTTCAGTCTGGATGCCATCTCCAAGTCCGCCTCAGCCTTCAACACCGACAAGCTGCTGTGGCTGAACAACCACTACATGCGCAGCCTGGATCCGGCTTATGTTGCCAAGCATCTGGCATGGCACATGGAAAACCAGAAGATCGACACCAGCAATGGCCCGGCTCTGGCCGACGTGGTGACCCTGCTGGCCGAGCGCTGCAACACCCTGGTTGAGATGGCCGCCCAGAGCCGCTATCTGTTCGAAGATTTTGAGGCGATCGACGAAGCGGCTGCCAAGAAGCATCTGCGTGGCGTCGCTGCCGAGCCGCTGGCTCTGGCCAAGACCAAGCTGGCTGCACTGGATAGCTGGACCACCGAAGCGCTGCACGAGCTGATTGAAGCGACCGCCGCCGAGCTGGGTCAGGGCATGGGCAAGGTTGGTATGCCGCTGCGTGTGGCCGTCACCGGTCTGGGCCAATCCCCCGCCATCGATGCCGTGATGGCGCTGGTCGGCAAAGAGCGCGTACTTGCTCGTATCGACCGTGCGCTTGCTTACATCGAAGCCCGTATGGCTGCTGAGTAAGCCTGACGTTGCCGGTCGTCATCACCGTTCTGGGTAAATCCCCCCCGCCATCGATGCCGTGATGGCGCTGGTCGGCAAAGAGCGTGTACTGGCGCGTATTGACCGCGCACTGGCTTACATCGAAGCCCGTATGGCTGCCGAGTAAGTGCTGCCGATGTGGCAGACGAGGGGATTACCCCGCTCTGCCACATACTGAATAGCAAAAATCCGAAACCACTGGTTTCGGATTTTTTTATGGCCAGCGCACAGGCCGAAAATACTTTGGATAAAAAAATGCCAGTCAGCTGACTGGCATTTTTATTGGGACAGAGTGCCGCTTAGTGGCTGTCGACCCAGACGAACTTGAGCACGAACAGCAGGGCCACCACCAGCACGCAGGGGTTGATTTCGCGCCAGCGACCGGTGCCCGCCTTCATCACGCAGTAGGAGATGAAGCCCACGGCGATCCCCTCGGTGATGGAGAAGCTGAACGGCATCATCACTGCGGTCATAAAGGCCGGTACCGCTTCGGTCAGATCTTCCCACTTCACCCGGGTCAGCTCGGAGCACATCAGCACGCCCACATAGATAAGGGCGCCAGCGGCGGCATAGGCCGGCACCATGGCGGCGACCGGAGAGAAGAAGATCGCCAGCAGGAACAGCAGGCCGACCACGATGGCGGTCAGACCGGTACGGCCGCCGACGGCGACGCCGGAGCTGCTCTCGATAAAGGCGGTAACCGAGGAGGTGCCCATGAAAGCTCCGCCGACGGAGCTCACGCTATCCACCATCAGCGCCTGTTTCATGCGCGGGAAGTGGCCCTTGTCATCGGCCAGCTTGGCGCGGTTGGTGACGCCGATCAGGGTGCCGGAGGAGTCGAACAGGTTGACCAGCATAAAGGAGAAGATGATCCCGGCGAGGCTGATATCGAGCGATCCCATCAGATCCAGCTGGCCGAACACCGGCTCGATGCTGGGGGGCATGGAGACAAAGCCCTTGAAGGTGACATCGCCAAACAGCCAGCCCAGACCCGTGGTGACCACGATGGCGATCAGCACGGCGGAGTGGACGCCGCGAGCGGAGAAGATGCAGATCAGGAAGAAACCGAGCAGACCCAGCAGGCAGGGCAGGGAGGTGAGATTGCCTACGGTCACCATAGTCGCGGGGCTGGCCACGACGATCCCGGCGTTGTGCAGGCCGAGCAGGGCGATCAGCAGACCGATACCGGCGGTGATGCCGACCCGCAGGGTGAGCGGAATGTTGCCGATCAGCCAATAACGCACCCGCAGCAGGGTGAGGATCAACAGACCCATGGCGCCCCAGAAGATGGTGCCCATGCCCACTTGCCAGGAGTAACCCATGCCGGCGACGACCACGAAGGCGAAGAAGGCGTTAAGTCCCATGGCGGGGGCCAGGGCGATCGGCAGGTTGGCCAACAGGCCCATCAGGATGCTGCCGATACCGGCGATGAGGCAGGTGGTGACGAACACGGCCTGGGTGTCCATGCCCGCCGCAGAGAGGATCTGCGGGTTGACGAACACGATGTAGACCATGGTCAGGAAGGTGGTGATACCGGCAATCACTTCGGTGCGGGCGGTAGTGCCATGGCCTTGCAGGGCAAACAGGCGCTCAAGCAATCCTTGCCCGGCGGCCTGATTGGCAGCTTGGTGTTGTTGATTCATGTTGGATTCCAATAGGTGACGTGAAATAAGCAGCAGGGGAACGGGCTATCCCATCCATGCGGGGTAAATTGCCCTGTTTCTGGCGGTTAAGTAACCAGACTCGTCCTGATACCGTGACAGCGCGCACATTTTTACACAGGCGGCGCCGTTTACAAACCCCGGATCTGCGAAGCAGATCAATGAATAGAGTAAAAATTCAAACGTTTGCTTTTTGAGCATGAAAAAAGGTTCTCAGCAGAGAACCTTTTATCGAAAATTGGGGGCTTAGAGGGTTTTGAAGTAGCGCTCGACCAGCTGGGCCAGTACCGAGTCGAGCCGGTCTTGCACTTCACCCAGTTCACGGCCGAAGCGGCGCAGAAAGAGGCTGGCCTGCTCTTCGGTCAGCTTGCGCCCCTCGATAAAGAACTCCTGCTCCGGTAGTTGCTTGTCGTAGCGGGGGATCAGCACCCAGCTCACCAGCTCGGGCTCCACGGCGGCAAAAATCTTGGCGGCAGCAGCACAGAAGGTCTCTATGTGCTCCTTGCCATCCGGCCCGAGGCAACCCGGTTCAACCCGGATCTGGATGGTGAGTTTTTTCTCTATGGGGGTCGTCATCGTGCTACATCCATGCAAAGGCATCCGTCTAGGATTGTAAGTCAAAAGGCAAGAGAAAGGGGAGCCGAAGCTCCCCTCAACACGCAGTCAGCCCTATTTGGCGATGCGCTTATATTTAGCGCGGTGCGGCTGGATCGCCTCGGCGCCGTAGGTCTTCTTCTTCCACTCTTCGTATTCGGTAAAGTTACCTTCGAAGAACTCGATCTTGCCCTCATCCTGATAGTCGAGGATGTGAGTGGCGATACGGTCGAGGAACCAGCGGTCGTGTGAGATGACCATGGCACAACCCGGGAACTCCAGCAGGGCGTTCTCGAGGGCGCGCAGGGTTTCGATATCCAGATCGTTGGTCGGTTCATCCAGCAGCAGCACGTTGCCGCCGGTCTGCAGCAGCTTGGCCAGATGCAGACGACCGCGCTCACCACCCGAGAGTTCGCCAACCCGCTTCTGCTGATCGGAACCCTTGAAGTTGAAGCGACCGATATAGGCGCGGCTCGGGAACTCGTAGTTGCCGATGCGCAGGATATCCTGACCGTCAGCGACCTCTTCGAATACCGTCTTCTTGTCATCCATGCTGTCGCGGAACTGATCGACAGAGGCCAGCACCACGGTTTCACCTAGCGTGATGGCACCGGAATCCGGCTGCTCCTGACCCGACATCATGCGGAACAGGGTCGACTTACCGGCACCGTTCGGGCCGATGATGCCGACGATGGCACCCTTCGGAATGGCAAACGACAGATCGTCGATCAGTACACGATCACCGTAGGATTTGCGCAGGTTGGCCACTTCAACCACCTTGTCGCCGAGGCGCGGTCCGGGTGGAATGAACAGCTCGTTGGTCTCGTTGCGCTTCTGGTAGTCGTTGGTGTTGAGCTCTTCGAATCGAGCCATACGGGCCTTGGACTTGGCCTGACGGCCTTTCGGGTTTTGACGAACCCACTCCAGCTCTTTCTCGATGGACTTGCGACGGGCCGCTTCGGAACTTGCTTCCTGTGCCAGACGGGCGTCCTTCTGCTCCAGCCAGGAGGAGTAGTTGCCTTCCCACGGGATACCTTCGCCACGGTCCAGCTCCAGGATCCAGCCCGCCACGTTGTCGAGGAAGTAACGGTCGTGGGTGATGGCCACAACAGTGCCTTCGTAGTCGTGCAGGAAGCGCTCGAGCCAGGCCACGGATTCCGCATCCAGGTGGTTGGTCGGTTCGTCCAGCAGCAGCATGTCCGGCTTTTCCAGCAGCAGACGGCACAGTGCCACACGGCGGCGCTCACCACCGGAGAGGTGCTTGATCTTGGCATCCCAGGCCGGCAGGCGCAGGGCATCGGCCGCACGCTCCAGCTGGTTTTCCATGTTGTGGCCACCCTGGGCCTGGATGATGGCTTCCAGCTCGCCCTGTTCGCGGGCCAGCTTGTCAAAGTCGGCATCCGGGTCGGCGTAGGCCGCATAGACCTCGTCCAGGCGAGCCATGGCGCGTTTCACCTCGCCAACGGCCTCTTCGACCGCTTCGCGTACGGTCTGCTCCGGCTCCAGCTTCGGCTCCTGTGGCAGGTAGCCGATCTTGATGCCGGGCTGCGGACGGGCTTCCCCTTCGATCTCAGTATCGATGCCCGCCATGATGCGCAGCAGGGTCGATTTACCGGCGCCGTTCAGACCCAGCACGCCGATCTTGGCGCCCGGGAAGAAGCTCAAGGAGATGTTCTTGAGAATATGACGCTTGGGCGGCACTACCTTGCCGACCCGGTTCATGGTGTAAATAAATTGAGCCATTGGCTAATTCTCTTCCTTTTCAGCAGGTTAATGTCTTGGCATTAACAGACTGATGTCGTGGTGGGGCCAGGTCGACACAGGTCAACCGGGTTCCAAAAAACCCGTCGATTGTAAACCAACGGACGAGGGGGGGCAAAGGTGGCACCCGGCTATGTCCCCCCTTTGCCGCAGCGGTCACGCCTTGCTGCATCAGCCGTGCAATTTGGGCATGATGTGGGCTGTCGTTTTGTCCCGGAGCCCTCATGAACCCATCTCCTCAAGCCCCCTCACTGGCCGCCTTTCTCTGCACAATGGGATTGGACGCCGCGCTGAGCGAAGCCATCAGCCTGCGCTTGCCACGGCAGACGCTGCGCGCCGGTCAGGCACTGTTGGCGCAAGGGGCGGAGCAGGAAGCTGCCTTCTATATCGAAGCGGGCATCGCTCGCGCCTGCCACTACACCCGGGACGGACAGGAGCGCTGCAAGGAGTTCTACTTCGAAGGGGAGCTCTGCCTGCTCTATGACAGCTGGCTCACTGGGTCGCCCGCCCGCTACCAGCTGGAGGCGCTGACGGAGTTGCAGGTAGTTCGGGTGCCGCTCGCCCTGCTGGAAGAGCCCGTCTGGCAGCCGGTCTGCATGGCCCTGCTACGCCAGCAGCTCGGTTACAAGGAGCGCAAGGAGGCATTTTTGCTGCTCCACTCTCCCGAGGAGCGTTATCGGGAGCTCTGCCACACCTTCCCTCACTGGCCTGCGCGGCTCACTCAGGTGCAGCTCGCCAACTACATCGGCATCAGCCCGGTCACCCTGTCACGGATCCGCAGGCGCATTAACACGGGTTAATGCCGCTCTCCGACCATCCCCTCATGCTGCGCCATCCAAATGACGGATGAGGGGTGGATGATGTCGCTGTTTCTGTGGTCGCAGCTGGTGGTGAGCCTGGCCTTGTTGCTCGATCTGTTGTCGTTTCAGTTGCGGGATCGCCGCAGGATCCTGGCCTGTCTGGCCCTCTCCTGCGCCCTCAATGCCGGTCACTTTGCCCTGCTCGGGCAGTGGTCGGCCGCCAGCCTGTTGCTGCTGGCCAGCATGCGCTTTCTGGTCAGCATCTGGCTGGTTCGCCGCATCTTGATGTGGTTTTTCATGGGGTTGGCCTGTGCGGCGGCGCTGGCGACCTATCAGGGCCTGCTCTCATGGATCGGGCTGCTGGCGAGCTTGCTGCAAACCCGGGCTGCGTTTTGCCCGGATGATCGCCTGTTGCGGCGCTGGATGCTGCTCGGCACCCTCTGCTGGCTTGGCAATAACCTGCTGGTGGGCTCTCCGGTCGCCGCGCTGATGGAGGGGCTGTTTCTGGTCAGCAATCTGGTGGGTTACTACCGCCACTATGGGCGCAGGGCATATCCGGGGAGTTGATATCGACTGCGGAAGAGAGCGTGGGGCAAGTCCCGTCTGATAGGGATTACAGAGCAGAGAGGCCGCCATAGTGGCGGTCTCTCTGGTTCATCAGGCTTTGTTGAAGCTGTTGATGAGCGCTTTTGCGTAATCAATGACGAACTGCTGGCAGTGGATGGCGGTCTGCGGGTCGAACTCCTCGCCATGCAGATCGGTATTGGAGAGCACCCGGATGCCGACAAATGGCACCTTGTAGGCCTCGGCTACCAGCGCTGCGGAGGAGGTCTCCATCTCTTCTGCTGCCGTGTTGTAGGTCTGATGCAGCCAGTTGATGCGGGCCACCTGTCGGTTCCACTCATCGGCAGTGCCTATGATGCCGGCAACTACGCGGCCGTGGCGATAACGGTCGGCCATGCCAAGGGCGCGGCCCACCAGCTCGGGATCGCCGGCAAAGGAGGAGTGCTCTACCAGCTTGCCGTTGTCACGCAGGCGCATGGTGACATCGAAGTTGTGCCATTTGCTTGGGTCGACACCCTGCTCGGCCGACGTCAGATCACTACGATAGGCTCCCATGTTGAAGCTTTTGGTACCGATAACGATATCGCCCCGGTGCAGCGCCGTATCATGGCCGCCTGCCGTGCCCTGATTGATGATGAGGCGCGGATGAAAGCGCTCCATGGCGAGAGTGGTGGCAGCAGCGGCATTGGCCAGCCCCACTTCGGTGCGAGAGACAACTACCGGATAACCCGAGAGGGTACCCTGCCAGTAGGTCCAGGCGCCTACGGTCAGCTCCTGCTTGTCCTTGAGGGCGGCCACCAGCGTCTCGACTTCGACGTCCATTGCCCCCTGGATCAGGATGGGGGCTGGCGCCGGAGTGGCCGCCATGATGGAGGAGGAAAAGAGTGCAAACAGCGTGAGCAGGCGTGAGCAACGTTTGATGAAATTCATGGGATACCTGTTGGTCTGGCAAGAAAGCGCCGGATCCTACCGAAAGGAAAACGATTGCGCAAATAGTGGTACGTTTTTTGTCAATAGCGTGCAGCTAGTCGAATAGGTTCAGGGCTGTTTGTGGCCAGCGAAGTAGAGCACCCGTTTCACATACTCCTGCGTCTCGTCATAGGGTGGGATCCCGCCATAGCGTTCCACCGCTTTTTCCCCGGCATTGTAGGCTGCCGAGATCAGTACCCAGTCGCCATCGAAGCGGCGATCCAGCCATTTGAGATAACTGACGCCACCCTTGATGTTCTGGGCCGGATCGAATGGTCGGGTTACCCCGAACCGTTGCTGGGTTTCGGGGATCAGCTGCATCAGCCCCTGCGCATTCTTGGGTGAAACGGCGCGGCTGTTGAGATTGGATTCGGCGATGGCAATCGCCAGCACCAGCCGGGCATCCACCTTATGGTGTCTGGCGGCGTGACGCAGCATGGTGACCAGCTTTTGCTTGGCGGGGGGCTGACGGGCAACCCAGGAGTCGACATTGAAGGGGGTGGAAGGGAGCCCGGCCAGATAGCCACCCTGACCGCCATGGATCCCGATGCCACACCGCTCCCCCATAGGGGCATTACCGATGCGGTCGTTGTAGTAACGGGCGGCCTGTTGGTTACCTAGACGCATAGCCATGGCGAGATAACTGTTAGCCAGCTTGGCGCTGCGAACCGAGGCGGGGCCGGTGGCGAGCAGGCGACCGATCCGGAAATATCCTTCCGGGTTGCCGGTACTGGCGGCCACGCAATAGAGGGCGATGGCTTTTTGCAGATGACCGTGTTGCTGGGCAACTTGACCCTGCTTGATCGCCGTCAGCGCCTTGGGGGCCTGTTTGAAATCCCTACCTTGTGCCATCGCCCGCGGCGTACCTGCCAGTAACAACGACAAAAAAAGCAGCAAAAACAGTCCGTTTTCGCTGATGTACCTCATGGGTTATCTCCTGTTTGAGTACAGAAGATATAGAGGAACATGGCTGCTATCGCCACGAACCCAGTGGATCATGTTGTTATAGCGGGGGGATTTCAGAGAGCAAAACGGTATGGAACTTATAGGCTAGCCAATTGTGCCCTCAATCTAAAAATAGATTGCAAGGGACGTATTATTGGTCAGGCTGAGCTCCATCAGCTCCATCAGCTCCATCAGCTCCATCAGCTCCATCAGCTCCATCAGCTCCATCAGCTCCATCAGCTCCATCAGCTCCATCAGCTCCATCACCGCCGTTGCCGCCGTTGCCGCCGTTACCACCGTTACCACCGTTACCACCGTTGCTTCCCAGTACGGAGACTGGTTGGTTGTTACTAAGTGTTGAGCAGTCATCCCCTGTTGGGCATGGGGATTGCGCCCACAGCGAAGCACTTTGCAGGCAAGCAAGTAGTATCAGGCTCGAATAAAGTGGGGAAGTTGAGTTCATGATATCGACCTTGTTAGATGAAGAAGCGTTGGCATTAGGATTTCTTAACAAACTCAGACATCCAAGTGGTAGGTAGATTCGTCTGGTTGGGCGGCTGGTAACTGGCGATATATCAGTCCAATTTCGCTGACAACCCAGAGCGAAAGCAGGGCCAGCAGGCTGAGTAGGGGCAGCAGAGAGTGGCTCTGGGTCAGGGCATAGGCCGCAATGGCGGCACCGGTCAAAAGCAGGGTTCGGATCATGAGGTGGCTCCTTGTCGTCATGGGGGGGTTGCGTGGCCACGGACAGAGCGCCTGGGGTCGGGATTTGTTCCCGGGTGGCACGAAGCGCGCTGAGTATATCGCGTCATGCCGCTGCCGATCCGTGGTGTCATCACACTTTCCATAGTCATGGGTTTCGTATCGAGTTGGGCCCCGCCAGATGCGGGGCCAGTAATGGTTTGACGGTCAGAAGAAACCGCCGTTGTTATCGTCACTGTCGGCCCAGCTGCCACTCTGGCTATCGTCGTCGCCATCATCGGGGGACGAATCCCAGCCGTCCCAGCGCACCGGTTCCGCATCGACCGGATTGGCAATGGCCGCCGGTTCAATGATATCGATGATCTCCTCGGGCCGGTTGTTGTGAAACAGTCCGCCGATCATATCGGCCAGCATCACGCCACCGGCCACACCGGCGGCGGTTTGCAGGGCACCGCCCAAAAAGGAGCTGGCACGGGATGCTGGCTGGGCAGGAGCGGTTGCCGGTGGTGGCGTAAAGCGCGGGGGCGGGCTGCTTTCGCTACCAAACAGGCCGGAGAGAAAACTACCGCCGCTCGAACTGCTTTGGTTTGCCTCCAGCTCCTTGACTCGCTCGTTGAGGCGAGTAAGGGCTGCCTGCTGGATCAGCAGCGCTTGGGTCATGTAGTAGGGGGCATCGGGCTGCTGGGCCAGATGCTGGCGGATCAGCTGATCCGCTTGTGGGTCTCGCTTGCTATCCCTGGCTTGCGCTTGCTTGAGGCGGTCGAACAGTCCATCGATCAGACCCTGTTCCTGTGATTGCATCTCAAATCCTCGCTATGGTGCGCAGACAGTGCGTTCAGCCATCCTAAAACTCGCGGGGCATCAGTGGTATCTGATTAACTCATCAATGACCGAGGGGTTACCCGTGCTCGTCAGCGGGCGGGCCGATAGTAGTCGAGATACCAACGGACAAACTTGGCAACACCCTGCTTGAGGGGCGTAGCGGGGCGCAGGCCGGTGAGGATGTGCAGCGGTTCGCTGTCGGCCCAGGTGGCGTGCATGTCACCCGCTTGCATCGGTAGCATCCGCTTGAGGGCGGGTTTACCGATGGCCTCTTCCAGCGCCTCGATAAAATCGAGCAGCCGTACCGGCTGGCCGTTGCCGATATTGAGGATGCGGTAGGGGGCTGCGCTCTCGGCCGCGTTCTGCTCGCTGGCGTGCCAATCGGAATTGGGGCGGGGCGGCTGGTCGGCCACGGCGAGGATCCCCTCGACGATGTCGTCTATGTAGGTGAAGTCGCGGCTGAGATCGCCGTTGTTATAGACGTCGATAGGCTCTCCCGCGAGGATGGCGCGAGTGAACTTGATGATGGCCATGTCGGGCCGACCCCAGGGGCCGTAGACGGTAAAGAAGCGCAGCCCTGTGGTGGGCAGGCCATAGAGCGCCGAATAGGCGTGGGCCATCAGCTCGCCGCTCTTCTTGGTGGCGGCGTAGAGGGAGACCGGGTGATCTACCTGCTGCGCGGTGGAGTAGGGCATCTGATCCCCCATGCCATAGACCGAGCTGGAGGAGGCGTAGAGCAGATGCTGAATCCCGTGGTGACGACACCCCTCCAGCACCGTCAGCATACCGGTGAGGTTGCTGTCGGCATAGGCGAACGGATTGTCGATGGAGTAACGCACCCCCGCCTGCGCGCCCAGATGGATCACCCGCTCGAAACGGTGGCTGGCAAACAGGGTCGCCATGGCTTCACGATCCGCCAGATCCAGCCGCTCGAAGTGAAAATGGGGGAAACTGGCCAGTTGGGCCAGCCGCGCCTCTTTCAGACTCACCTCGTAGTAGTCGTTGAGGTTGTCGATCCCCACTACCCGATGACCTGCGGCGCACAGCTGGCTGGCCACGTGAAAGCCGATAAAACCGGCAACGCCGGTGACCATATAGATCATGGTTGGGTCTCCGGGTTGCAACTGGTGTTGGCAGGCTGCTTTTTGGCGGGAAGATGTGGCCGCCCGATGGCGCGATAGTCAAACCCGAGCTCGCTGAGCTGGCGCGGATCATAGAGGTTGCGGCCATCGATGATGACGGACTGGTTGAGCAGGGCCTTCAACTGCTGGAAATCGGGGGCACGAAACGCCTGCCACTCGGTGCAGATGAGCAGGGCATCGGCCCCTTCCAGTGCCGCTTCCTGAGTCGGGCAGAGCAGCAGATCCGGCCGCTGGCCGTAGATCTGGCGGGCACGCTCCATCGCCTTGGGATCAAAGGCCTGCACCCGGCCACCGGCAGCCCAGATGGCGGCCAGCAGCGGGCGGCTCGGTGCATCGCGCATATCGTCGGTGCCGGGTTTGAACGCCAGCCCCCACAGGGCGAAGGTGCGGCCACGCAGATCCGGGCCGAAGCGGGTCAGCAGGGTTTGCGCCATCTTCTGTTGCTGGCGCTGGTTGACCTGCTCGACCGCCGCTAAAAGCGGGGCGTCGCAGCCGACACTCGCCGCGGTATGGCGCAACGACTTGATATCCTTAGGGAAGCAGGAGCCGCCGTAGCCGCAGCCCGGGTAGATAAAGTGGTAACCGATGCGGGGATCGGCACCCATCCCCTGGCGCACCGCCTCGATATCGGCACCCAGCTGCTCGGCGAGGGCAGCCATCTCGTTCATAAAGGAGATCTTGGTGGCCAGCATGGCGTTGGCGGCGTATTTGGTGAGCTCGGCGCTGCGCAGATCCATCACCACGATCCGGTCGTGATTGCGGTTGAAGGGGGCGTAGAGGGCGCGCAACTGCTCAAGTGCCCGCTCGCTGTCACAGCCGATGATGATGCGATCCGGCCGCATGCAGTCGTTGACTGCTGCTCCCTCCTTGAGAAACTCGGGGTTGGCCGCCACCTCGCAGATGAGGGTCAGCCCCCGTTCAGCCAACTGCAGCTCAATGTGTTCTCTTACTTGCTGCGTTGTGCCGACCGGCACAGTGCTCTTGGTCACCACCAGCTTGGGGCGGCTCATCAGTCGGCCTATGGTGTCGGCCACCGCCAGCACATGTTGCAGATCGGCCGAGCCATCCTCGTCAGCTGGTGTACCTACGGCGATCAGCAGCAGGTCGGCGTGTGCCACGGCAATGGCGGGATCGACCGTGAAGCTCAGGCGGCCGCTGGCAAGATGGCTCTCGACCAGCGGGGCCAGCCCCGGCTCATAGAAGGGGATCTGCCCCAGCCTGAGGGCGGCGATCCGCTCGTCATCCACATCCACGCAGCAGACCTGATGGCCCACCTCGGCCAGAACGGCGGCCTGCACCAGCCCGACATAGCCTGTGCCAAAAATGGTGACCTTCATGAAAAGTGCCTCGTGCTGTGAATGGAGTGATGGCGCGCTTAAACCGCGGCATGCTGCATCTTGGTGCAGCGAGTGTCAATGCCAGATGACAGGCACCAGAATGGGGCGTTCAGCCTGACTGTTGTGATCCTTTTCACAAAAAATAGACTGGACCCCATAACGAAGCCCTGTGGACAGGGCTCGCAGCCCGCCCGCAACGGCAGGCGACAGACACTCTCTCTTTACTTCGCTTGGATACAGGTTATGGACAACACCTCGATTCGCACTGCCCATCCCATTTATGAGGATGTGCTGGCCCTGCTGACGGCGGCCGGCTTTGTTTCTCTCGGCATCTTTCTGTTTCATCAGGTTGGCCTGCTCACTGGCGGCACCGCCGGGCTGGCGCTGCTGCTGCAAAAGGTGACTGGCATCAGCTTCGGCCTGCTGTTTTTCGGCATCAACCTGCCCTTCTATGCGCTGGCATGGCTGCGGATGGGGCCCCGTTTTACCTTCAACACCTTTGTCTCGGTGGCGGCAGTCTCCTACATGACCGATCACCTCAACGGGGTGTTGCAGATCGGCAAGATAGAGCCCCTCTATGCGGCGCTGATCGGCGGTACCCTGATTGGCATGGGGCTGCTCATCATGTTTCGCCACAAGTCGAGTCTGGGGGGCTTCAACATACTGGCGCTCTTTATTCAGGATCGCTTTGGCATCCGGGCGGGCAAGCTGCAGATGGGGCTCGATTGCGCCATTGTTGTCGCCTCGTTTTTCGTGGTGCAGCCCTGGATTCTGGCGCTCTCCATCGTGGCGGCGGTTATCTGTAATCTGGTGTTGACACTTAACCACAAGCCGGGCCGCTACCAGATTGCCTGACAAGCGGCAGCCGTGGCTCGATAAGACAAGAGTGACCCGATAGCACGAGGCGGCCTGATGGCCGCCTCGTCTGTTTCTACCCTGGGGTTTGTTCGCTGCGCCTAGCTCGCCTGCTCCAGCCTGTTGTCACCGCTCATGGCGTTGCCACTGATGGCGCTGCCGCTGATGGCGTGACCACTGACGGCGAGCGGGGTGTGGCAGGCCACCTGATGATGGGCCTCATCACACGCCTCAAGCTTGGGCGCCTTGCTTTTGCACAGCTCGGTCGCATGTGGACAGCGCTGGTGGAAGTGGCAGCCGCTTGGCGGCGAGATGGGGGAGGGCACATCGCCGGTCAGCAGAATGCGCTGGCTGCGCCTGCGCGGGTCCGGTACCGGAATGGCAGAGATCAGCGCCTGGGTGTAAGGGTGGCGCGGCGCCAGATAGAGCGACTGGGCATCCGCCAGTTCGACGATCCGTCCCAGATACATCACCGCGATGCGATCCGAGATATGTTTAACCACCGACAGATCGTGGGCGATGAAGATGATGGAGAGATTCATCTCCCGCTGCAGGCTGAGCAGCAGGTTGACGATCTGCGACTGCACCGAGACATCGAGGGCCGAGACCGCCTCGTCGCACACCAGCAGCTTGGGCTTGAGAGCGATGGCGCGGGCGATGCCGATCCGCTGGCGCTGGCCGCCGGAAAACTCGTGGGGGTAGCGATCCACCGCGCTGCCCGGCAGGCCCACTTTCGCCAGCAGCTCCTGCACCCAGCCGCGCCGCTGCTCAGTGTTGCCTTTACCGTGGATGATAAAGGGCTCCTCCAGGATCTGGCCCACGGTGTGGCGGCTGTTGAGGGATTCTGCAGGGTCCTGAAACACCATCTGCATCTCCTGACGCAGGGATCGCATCTCCTTCGGGCTGAGGGCGGTGATGTCGCGCCCCTCGAAGGTGATGGTGCCTGCGGTCGGCTCGAACAGCTTGAGAAGGCTGCGCCCGAGGGTGGACTTGCCGCAGCCCGACTCACCCACCAGCCCCAGCGTCTCCCCCTGCTTGAGATCGAAGCTGATGCCATCCACCGCATGAACCGTATATTGCTTGCGCAGGAAACCGCCTCCCAGCCGGAAGTGCTGTTTCAGATCCCTGACCGATAACAGAGTGCTCATACGGTCAACTCCTTCCAGTAGTGACAGGCGACATGGTGGCGCGAATTGAGTTGCTCCACCGCCGGAATGGCGCTGATGCAGAGATCAGTCGCATGGGGGCAACGGTTGGAGAAGCGGCAGCCAGCGGGCATCTCGTGCAGGGCTGGCACCTGTCCCTTGATGGTCTTGAGCAGGCTCTTGGGCTCATCCTCGAGGCGCGGGATCGAGCTCATCAAGCCGTGGGTATAGGGGTGACGGGGATGGTCAAACAGCTCGAACACATCGGCCTGCTCTACCGCGCGGCCGGCGTACATCACCACCACTTCGTCGCACAGCTCAGCTACTACCCCCAGATCGTGGGTGATAAAGATGATGGCCATCCCGGTCTGGGCTTGCAGCTCTTTCATCAGTTCGAGGATCTGGGCCTGAATGGTGACATCCAGCGCCGTGGTCGGCTCGTCGCAGATAAGCAGGTCTGGCTCGCAGGAGAGGGCCATGGCGATCATCACCCGCTGGCGCATACCGCCGGAGAGGTTGTGGGGATAGACCGCAAAGCGCTGGGCAGGCTCAGGGATCCCCACCTTCTGCAGCATGGCGATGGCCGCGGCTTTGCGCTGGGCCTTGTCATACTCGGGGCGGTGGAGGCGAAACACCTCCATCAGCTGCTCCCCCACCGTCTGCACCGGGTTGAGGGCCGTCATCGGCTCCTGAAAGATCATCGAGATGCGGTTGCCGCGCACCTTGTACATCTGATCCGGCGCCAGCGTGAGCAGATCCTCCCCCTGAAAGCGGATAGAACCGGCCACCACCTGACCGTGGGGTTTGGGCAAGAGCCCCATGATGGCCAGTGAGGTGACACTCTTGCCACAGCCGGACTCGCCGACGATCCCCAGCGTCTGACCCGGGGCCACCTTGAAGCTGACCCCGTCGAGCACCTTGATCTTGCCGTCATCGACGGCGAACTCCACCTCAAGATCGCGTACTTCGAGGATTGGGGCCTGGTGCTGGCCGTTATCAGCGGCGAACTCCCCCCCGTTATCCGGTACGTCAAGAATGGGGGCCTGAGTGTTGGGCATAACGGCTGCTCCCTTCGCAATGGCCTGAATATCAATGACGTGCATAGGTCTTGTCGAGCAGGTTGATGGGCGCCAGCGCCTCCCCTGCCTCCTTGGCGTTGCGGGTATCTTCCTTCACCTTGGGATCGAGCCAGAGCAGACCACCGCTACTGTGAGGATAACCGTCCATCGGCCAGTAGAGCAGATCCGGCGTGTTCTTGGTGGCAGGCACCTCCGGCAGCATCACATAACGCCAGCTGCTGGCACGCACATAGTTGAGCTGCACCCCGGGCACGAAGATGGCGAGATCATAGATGCGCTGCTGGATCTGCTGGGAGAGCTTTGCCCGTTTGGCCATGTCGAATTCGACGTTGTAGGCATCGATCAGCGCGTCCAGCTCCTTGTCAGCCACGTTGAACAGGTTGTTGGTCTGCGGTTTGTTGGCGTTGGCGGAGTGGAAAAACTCCCAATATTGCGGATAGAGACCGCCGCCGCCCCAACCGAGCCAGGCCGCCTCGTGTTTCTTCTCCAGCATCACCTTGAAACCGGTGGCGCCATCCACCAGATTGAGCTCCAGATCCAGACCTGCCTTCTTGGCCTCCTCTTTCAGCACGGTCAGTCGCTTGGAGTGCTCCTGACTGGTGTAGGTGAGCGCCAGCGTCAGCCGCTCACCCTTCTCATTTTGCAGGATGCCGTCCGGCCCCGGCTTGTTGTAGCCGCCCTTGGCAAAGTACTCCCGCGCCTTGCTTATGTCATAAGCCCGCTCCGGAAGCGTGATGTCAGTGAACTCGCCAAAGCCCGAGTCGAAGGTGGTGGCTCTGTCATAGTCGCCGCGCAGCACGGTCTCGATCATCTTGTCGATGTTGAAGGCGTGCTGGATGCCGAGGCGCACGTTCACATCCGCCAGCTTGGGGTTGGCCACATTGAGGTGAACCCCCTGACCGCCCTGTTTGGTATCGGTCATGGCCATTACCTTCTGCACGTAGCCTTTTTTGTACTCCGGGGTGACCGCTTTTTCATGCCACCAGTTGGGCAGGATCATCTCGAAGGTATCGATCTCCCCTTTCAGGAAGTGGCGGAAGGCGATGTTGTGGTCGCGGATCACCTGCACCTTGATGGTGTCGATGTTGAATCTGTGCTGGTTATAGCGATCGTCTTTTGCCCACCAATCCTTCTGCTTGCTGAAGGTAACCGACTTGCCCTTCTTGACGTCGCTGATCACGTAGGGACCTGTGGTGGGCACCACGGCCCAGTTGTACTGCTTCACCCAGTTGGGGGTCAGCTTGTAGTAGTGCTTGGGCTGGGGCCACAGCTCGGTGGTGTTGAGCAGGTCCATCTTGGCCTTGCGGTTGCCCGCTTTGACCATAATGGTGTGATCATCGATCTTCTCTACCGCCACTACTTCAGTGGTGTAGTAGTTGTTGAACCAGGGCCCCTTGATGTGTTTGGAGCGCATCATCTCGTAGCCGAAGGTGTAGTCATCGGCATTGACCGGCTTGCCATCCGACCATTTGGCTCGCGGATCCAGCTTGAAGTAGACGGTCTGGCTGTCTGGCGCTATGGCCCAGTGGGTCGCCAGCGAGGGAATGGGGTTGCCGGTATTGGGGTGGAAGCTGATGAGTCGCAACTGGTTATCGAGAATAAAGGAGCGGAACGATCCGTTGGAGTCAGGCCCCACGGTGCGAAACGTCAGCGGAAAGCTCTCCACAAACATATTGAGGCTGCCGCCCGACAGCGCCTTGGGGGAGGCGAACACAGGATCCGTGTCGTTGGTCTCCCATTTGAGATCCGCGGGCAGGCTGGCCGCCCAGACCCAGGATCCGTTTACCAGCACAAAGAGAGCACCTATCCATTTGATTTTATTTTTCATGTTTGACTTCCAGGTCTGGCCCCTGCACTGGGGGTCTTGATTGATAACGGGATTATCCCTTGCTCCCGGGACCGCCGATGGCGGCGGCCCGTCCTTCATTTATCACTGTTCGTTATCCGGCGCCTGCCGATGCGCTGGCATCGGCTGGCTTATTGGTAACGGGTAAATTTGCGCGGATCAAACGCCTCGCGGATCGCCTCACCAATAAAGGAGACCATGATCAGCACCAGACTCACCGCGGCCACCACCGAGCTGACTATCCAGATGGCATCCAGATTGTTGATGCCCTGGGAGAGCAGCTCCCCCCAGCTCGGGGTCGGCGGTGCCAGCCCGAAGCCCAGATAGTCGAGCGCTGTCAGGGTGGAGATATTGCCCACCACGGCGAACGGCGCCAGGGTGACGATCATCATCAGGGTGTTGGGCAGGATGTGGTTGAAGATGATCCGCCCGGTGGTCGCCCCTTGCGCCCGCGCTGCCATCACATAGTCCCGCGCCCGCTCCTTGTAGGTGAGGGTGCGCATATACCAGGTGATCCCCATCCAGCCGAACAGCACGTTGATGGCGACAAACAGGCCGAAGTTGGGCTTGGCCAGTGACACCAGGATCATGATGACGTAGAGAAACGGCACCTGGGACCAGATCTCGATAAAGCGTTGCAGGATGAGATCAAAGCGGCCGCCGAGAAAGCCCATCAGACAGCCGATGGTGACCCCGATGGCGTAACTGGCCGCCAGCGCGATAAAGGCAAAGCCGATGGCGATGCGAAAGCCGTAAACCAGTCGCGCCAGCACGTCGCGGCCGCTGGTGTCGGTGCCGAGGAAGTGGCGCTCAGCCGCGCTGGGGGCGTAGGGCGGGTAGGCATCCTCCTTGAAATCCTGCTCGTAGGGATTCCAGGGCACCGGCGGCAGCAGCACCCAGTCGCCCTGGCCCTCTGCGGCAAATTTGGCCTTGAGCTGGCGGTAGTTGGTTTCGTACTCGTAATCGAGCCCGAACTGCTGGCCGGGGATCACATCGCCATAGGTGGGGAAGTGCAGCTGGCCCTGATAGCTCACCATCAGTGCCCGACTGTTGACCAGCAGCTCCGCCAGCAGGGAGAGCAGCACCAGGGTGGTGAAGATGATGAAGGAGTAGTAACCGCGCTTGATCGACTTGAAGCGCTTGAGTTTTTTCAAGGTAACCGGATTGAGCTTCATGGTCAGTCTCCAAACCGCACGCGCGGATCAACAAGGGCAACGCAGATATCGGAGACGATATGGCGTGATATCAGCATCGGCATGGCAATAGAGGTCTGGTTCATGGTCAATCTCCAAATCGCACGCGGGGATCAACAAGGGCAACACAGATATCGGAGACGATATTGCCAATCAGCATCAGCATGGAGGTGATGGCCAGAATGCCCATGACGGTGGGGTAATCCCGCTCGACGATCGCCTCGTAACCGAGCAGGCCGATGCCGTCGATGTTGAAGATGGTCTCGATGAGGAAGGAGCCGCCAAAGAAAACGGTGAGCACAGACCCCAGGTGACTGGCGATGGGGATCAGGCTGTTGCGCATGGCATGGTCGGTGACCGCCTTGCGAAACGGCAGTCCCTTGGCCACGGCGGTACGCACATAATCGGCCGACAGGTTCTCCATCAGGCTGTTCTTCATAGTCATGGTGAGGATGGCGAAATCGCCGATGGCGTAGGCGATAAGCGGCAGCAGGGCGTGGGCAAAGACAGTGCGGATCCGATCCCAGCTGCTCTCCATGTACTCAAAGTCGTCCCCCGGAAAACCTCCCATCGGCAGCCACTCCAGATGGAAGGCGAAGACAGTGATGAGGAAGATCCCCACCACGTAGGCGGGCAGGGCATAGGCCATGTAGATAAGCATGGAGCTCAACGAGTCGAAGCGGCTGTTGTGCCTGAGCGCCTTCGCCACACCCAGCGGAATGGAGACCGCATAGCTCAGCAGAAAGGTTGCCAGCCCGAAGAAGGCGGTAACGGGGAGCCGCTCCTTGATGAGATCCCACACCGGCTCGTAGTAGCGGGTCGATTCGCCCAGATCGAGTACCGCCAGCTTCTGCAGCCACTCCCAGTAGGCGACCAGCATCGGCTTGTCGAGGCCATAGAAGGCCTTGAGCTCCTCGATCTGTTCATCGGAGAGGGCCTGCGCCCCCTTGCTGCCACTGGAGCGGCCAGATTCATTCTGGGAAACCTGGGCTTGCAGCAGCATGCGTTCGACCGGACCGCCCGGCACGAAACGGGTGATGGTGAAGACGAGCAGGGTGATACCGAGAAACGTCGGGATGATCAAAAGCATCCGGCGTAGGAAATACGACAGCATGGTGGAACCTCGTCCTTGTTGTTCTTTTTTGCGGCCAGTCAAATCCGGTGACGGGCCTGTCCTTCCTGGCATTACGCGCTGGATTGGTTGGCAAACAGCAGACAATCCGCTTGGCCACTGTAAAAGCTCTGCAACAAAAATCAAGTACAAGGAAATGGAAAACTGGGACAAATGACCCGCTGAGACCAAAAGCACCGAAAAATGACGTTTTTTATCTGAAAAGTGAAAATCAAAACAAAACGCTACTGCTCAACATTATTTTAAAAAATATAAACAGCTGTTTATTTGAGTTTTTGGTGTTTTTAAGTTGTTGATTAATAGTGTTTTTGTTTGAACGGTGAAATTGAAGGAAAACGATATCATCTCGACGATTTTAACAGTTATCCCCATGGGAGCGGTCAGGTTCAACCCTCATGAAGTTAGTGTTTTATTCTCATTAAGGCCGATAAATCAAAATAAGATATAAACGGACAGCACGTTAACTAATAAGTTCATCAAATTTTAATTCAGCGCCATTTACGCCATTTAACAATGTTTTTACATTGTGTGAATTGTTTTTGGCAGAATTATTCACTAATTATGCCGGTCAAAATTAATACACTCCGCTTATTCTACGCCTGACCTCGCTACACCCCTGCTCCATTGACGTCGCTAGTCAAAGATTGATAAGCCTTACACATCGCTCCAAAGAGGGCGGTATCAGGAAGCAAACAATAAACAACCAGGAAGGATATAAGCGATGCTTAGGAAGAGCAGAATCTCTGCTGCGATTGCGTTCGCCTTGGCGAGCCTTGCAGCGGCCCCATCCGTATCTGCCGAAGAAGGGCAGAACGTCGAAAAACTGCAGAAAATCAAAGTCACTGGCTCCCGTATCTCCCGTGTTGATGTTGAGGGGGCGACTCCGGTTGTCTCTGTCAGCAAGGCTCAAATTGAACAGTCTGGTCAGCAGACTGTGGCGGATTATCTGAAACAGGCCTCCTACAACTCCTTTGGTGGTTTCTCCCCATCCTCCGGTAGTTCTGCCCAATCACAAGCCACAGTAGGGCTGCGTGGTCTTGGTGAAGATCGCACGCTGGTGCTGCTTAATGGCAAGCGTATCGCCGGTTCTCCCTCCATGGGCGGCACTGCCATCAACCTCAACACCATCCCCATGGCGGCGGTTGAGCGGGTGGAAGTGAACCTGGATGGTGGCTCCGCCCTGTATGGCTCTGATGCCATCGGCGGCGTTATCAACGTGATCCTCAAAGAGGGTTTCGAAGGGCTGACTTTCCAGGGACGTATTGGTTCACCGACCGAAGAGGGTGGTGACGAGCAGAGTGGCTCCATCGTTAGCGGCATCTCGGGTGAGAAAGGCTCCCTGATGATGGTCTACGAGCACGATGTGAAAGACGAGATCTATTACAAGGATCGCGACTATCTGGCGAAAGAGGGGGCAACTGCTCCGAGTCTCTATGGCCGCAATATCAAGGGAGTGGATGCCACTACCGGCAAGACGGTTACCCGTACCCTGAATGGTGTTGACTGTGAAGGTACCGGCACCGGTTTCGTCACCAAGGGCACGGCTTGCCGCTTCGACTTTGCTCAAGTCGCTGCCAAGACTGCCTCTCGTACCCGTGACACCGTCTACCTCAACGGTCGCTACCATATCAACGACAATGTGGATTTCGTGCCACAGATGATTGGTTCTCGCGTCACCAGTTTTGGTCGTTTTGCGCCAGCTGCCGGTGCCTTCACCGTGGATGGTTCCACCCCTGAAAGCGCAGCAGTGCTGTCTGCCAACAACTTCAGCACCGCCAAGGCTGCGACCGTTTACTACCGCTTTAACAACGTCGGTCCCCGTGACAACGATGTGACTGACTTGACCGGTACCCTGAACCTGGGTTTTGAAGGGGTGGTTCCGACCGAAGCCGTAGGCGATCTGGAATGGAATGCCGGTTACATGTATTCCAAAACAGATAACCAGAGCACCGGCAATGGTTATGTCTTGGCACCTGCCGTGGAAACTCAGGTCAATACCGGCAAGTTTGTTAATGGCAGCTTCTCTGATGCGGCGACTAAGGATCTCTCCTATACCACCAGCCGCAATTCCAAGATGGACTTCTTCCAGTGGTACGGTGGTGTAGGTTGGGATATGGGCGAACTGCCCGCTGGCCCGGTCAGCTGGTATCTTGGGGCCGAGTATAACGATTGGGTTTACTCCGATACCTATGACAGCCAGTCCGAAGCGGGTAACGTACTGGGTTCATCCGGTAACTCCGGTGGTGGTGTGCGCGATGTGTTTGCCACCTACATCGAGAGCCTGATCCCCATCACCGAGCAGATCGAACTGAACCTGGCGGGTCGTTATGACAAGTACAGCGATTTTGGCAGCGCCTTCTCGCCCAAAGCGAGTCTGCGTTATCAACCGCTCGACCAGCTGATGTTCCGTACCTCCTGGTCCCAGTCTTTCCGCGCGCCGGGTCTGAACGATCTCTACGCGGCTGATGCCCAGTCAGCGGACTTTGCCAAGGACTATGTCTACTGCCAGGCCAATGGCATTGCCAACTGTTCCGAAGCGCAGTACGAGACAACACGTCAATCCAACAAGAACCTGAAGGAAGAGACGGCTGACACCTTTACCATCGGTGCTGCTTACAACCCGCTGGACAACCTGAACCTGTCGCTCGATTACTACTACATCAAGATTGATGACGTGATCCAGCTGGCTACCACCCAGACCCAGTTCTATCAGGAGCTCAATACCGGCAGCAACCCGAACGTCATCCGTGATGCCAACGGCGATGTCGAGAAGGTCTATGCCGGCATGGTCAACCTGGGGCAGCTCAAGACCAGTGGTATCGACTTCAAGGCGGACTACAAGTACGACTTCAACTCTTTCACCCTGCGTTACGACTTTGGCAGCAGCTACATCCTGAAATATGAGGAAGGTCTGTTTGCTGGTGGCCCAATGGTCGACAAGAAGGGCTGGAATGGCAAACCCGACTTCCGCTTCAACTCCGGAATCGGTGCCAACTTCCCGCAGCTGTGGAATCTGGATACCTACCTGAGCACCAACTATATCGACTCCCAGAGTCAGGACTATGTGGATGACAAGGAAGAGGGCCATATCGCTTCCAACACCATCTGGAACCTGAACGTGGCGGTTGATACCAGCTGGAATGCCAAGATCCAGACCGGTGTGAAGAACATGTTCAACCGTGGGCCTTCCCTGTCCAACGATGGTTTCACTTACGATGAATACCTCTACGGCATCGACGGTCGCGTCTACTACATCGACTACACCCAGAAGTTCTAATCAACCCCGTTGATATACAACCTCAGCCGGCCCGGTCGGGCCGGCTGTGCCCAACGTCCAAGGAAGTTACGGAGATAGGGTAATCCTATGAAGACAAGGACCATTACAATGAAGAAAGCGCTCCTTGGCAGCCTGGTTTCGGCCGCCTTGTTGACCAGCTTCAATCTGAGTGCCGCCACTGCCGGTCAGGCCGTGGACGCTCAAGCCGCCACCGACAACGCATCCAAAGTTTCCCAGCAGAAGATCGACAGCTATGCCGAATCTGCCGAATCCGCATTGGCCCAGTACAAGGCCGCCCTGCGTCAGGTCGACAGTCTGCGCACCTACAACGAGCAGGTGAGCAAGATGGTCGAGTCCCAGAGTGCCGAGCTGGCGTCGATGCAAAAGCAGATCGCCCAGATTGATCAGACCAGCACCGAAGTCGTCCCACTGATGCTCAAGATGATCGACTCCCTCGAGCAGTTTGTGGCGCTGGATCTGCCGTTCCAGAAGGTCGAGCGCGAGGACCGCGTAGCAGCCCTGACCGACCTGATGAACCGGGCCGATGTCACCATCTCCGAGAAGTACCGCAAGATCCTGGAGGCCTACCAGATCGAGGAGGGCTTCAGCCGCACCATCGAATCCTACAAGGCGAGCCTGGACAAGGATGGCAGCGAGAAGACCTACGAGTTCCTGCGGGTTGGCCGCATCGCGCTGCTTTATCAATCCCCGGATGGCAATGAAACCGGGATGTGGAACAAGCAGACTCGCCAGTGGGAAGAGTTGCCCCAGGAGTATCGCAGTGCGGTTGAACAGGGCCTTCGCATCGCCAAGAAGCAGGCGCCTCCCGCGCTGATCAAGCTGCCGGTTCAAACTGCGGAGAAAGCATCATGAAAGGAATCAAACTTGCGATTGCCTCCCTGATTGCGGGAGCAACCCTGGTCACCCTGCCGGTGACCGCCGCCGAAAAACCGGTGGATCTCAATGCGCTGCTGAACCAGGTCAAGGCCTCCAGCCTGAGCGAATCCCAACTCAACAAGGAGCGGGAAGCCCGCTTCCTGGCTGACAAGAACGAGCAGGGGGCGCTGCTGGCCAAGGCCAAGGCCGAGCTGGCTGCCGAAACCGCCAAGGGCGAGCAGCTCAAGGCGACCTTCGATGCCAATGACAAGCAGCTGACCGAGCTGACTGAAACCCTGCGCCAGCGTTCCGGCAACATGGGCGAGATGTTCGGCGTACTGCGTCAGTTCGCCGGTGAGTTCAAGGGGATCTTCAATGCCTCCGCCCGTCGGGTCGAGCATCCGGAACAGACCGCGCTGCTGACCCGTCTGGCCGAGAGTAAAGAGCTCCCCTCCAGCGACGATCTGGAAGCTTTCTGGACCACCACCCTCAGCCGCATGGTGGACGGTGGCAAGGTGAGCCAGATCCCGGCGACCGTGGTCTACGGCGAAGGCAACCAGGCCGAGAAGACGGTCACCCAGATCGGTGAGTTCAACACTGTCTCCGAAGGCAAGTACCTCACCTTCGTGCCGGAGACCGGCAAGTTCGAGCTGCTTTCCCGTCAACCTGACAAGGGGGTGCTGGAACCGATCGCCGAGTTTGAACAGGGCGGTGACGGGGTCAAACCCATCTTTATCGACCCGTCTCGCGGCGTGATCCTCTCTCTGCTGGTACAGTCACCGACTCTCAAGGAGCGGATCGATCAGGGTGGTGAAGTGGGTTACGTCATCATGGTGCTCGGTGTGCTCGGTACCCTGCTGGCCATCTTCTGCGGTATCCGGCTGTCGTTGATCGGCTCGTCCATGCGCAAGCAGCTGAAATCCGATCAGATCATCAAGGGCAACCCCATTGGTGACATGCTGGGAGCCTACCAGAGCCATCGCGGTGACAACATCGAGGATCTGGAGTCCAAGCTCGACGAGATCATCCTGCGCAACGTGCCCAAGTTCGAGAAGGGTATCAGCATCATCAAGCTGATCGCCTCGGTCGCGCCGCTGCTGGGGCTGCTCGGTACCGTAGTGGGGATGATTGCCACCTTCCAGGCCATCACATTGTTCGGTACCGGCGATCCCAAGCTGATGGCGGGCGGTATCTCCGAGGCGCTGGTGACCACCATGCAGGGTCTGGTCGTCGCGGTGCCCATGCTGTTCCTCTACACCATTGTGCAGACCCAGAGCCGTCGTCTGATCCAGGTGCTGGAAGAGCAGAGCGCCGGTTTCGTCGCCCGTTATCAGGAACGTCTGCACGCCTCCAAAGCCGCAGCGTAAGGAGTCACCCATGTGGTTCTGGTTGATTGAAGAAGTCGAGTCGGTCCGCCGGTTTTTGGGATTGGGGGGCGATGTACTGGTCGCCCTGTTCTTCCTGACCCTGATGATGTGGGCCCTGTTGCTGGAGCGCTGGTTCTACTTCATGGCGGTCTACCCCAAGCAGGTGAAGCAGACCAAGGCCACTTGGCTGGCCCGCACCGATCACCTCTCCTGGTCTGCCAAGCAGATCCGGCGCGAGCTGGTCTCACGGGTTGCCATGGCGGTGGACAAGGGGATGCCGGTCATCAAGGTGCTGATTGCTCTTTGCCCGTTGATGGGGCTGCTCGGGACCGTGGTGGGGATGGTGCAGGTGTTTGACACACTGGCCATCACTGGCACCGGTTCGCCGCGGGCGATGGCATCGGGGATCTCCAAGGCAACGGTACCGACCATGGCGGGCATGATCGCCGCCCTTTCCGGCCTGTTTTTTGTCAACCAGCTCGATCACAAGGCCAAACTGGCGGTGCAAAAGCTGGAAGACAACCTGAAACACGGTTGATGCAGGATGCATACCCCCGGCGAGGCATGGCCTGCCGGGGGCACAGAACAAGCAAGGAGTTTCTGCTATGAGAAAACGTTACAGCGACAGCGGTGCTGACGAGGCGGCTATCGATTTGACCCCCATGCTGGACATAGTGTTCATCATGCTGATCTTCTTCATCGTCACCACCTCCTTCGTCAAGGAGTCCGGTGTCGAGATCAACCGTCCCAGTGCCAGCACGGCCGAGACGGTGAAGAAGGGCAATATCATGGTCGCGGTGCGCGAAAACGGTCAGGTCTGGGTCGACAAGCGGGTGGTCGAGGTGGGGGCGGTACGCGCCAACATCGAGCGGCTGCGGGCCGAAAACCCGGAGAGCGCCGTGGTGATCCAGGCCGATAACGAATCCCGTTCCGGTCTGGTGGTGCAGGTCATGGATCAGATCCGCATGGCCGGTGTCCAGAACATCTCCATCGCGGCAGACAAGAGCAGCTGATGCCGGAGAGAGACCTATGAGATACCTGATATCGTTGGCGGTCTCCTGTGTGGTGGTGTTCTTTCTGTTTCTGGGAATGAACAAGCTGATCACACCGGATCACCGGGAGCTGGTGGAGAAGGAGGACGTCAGCATGACCGATTTCATCCGCCTCAAGCCCCAGGAGACCCTGCAAGAGAAACAGCGAGAGCTGCCCAAACCGCCGCCGCCCAAGCGTCCGCCACCGCCTCCCGAGATGGAAGTGGCCAGCACGGATCGGCCTAAGATGGAGAGCGCGCCGATGGACATGCCCAAGCTCGACATCCCGGTCAACATCGGTGGTGGCAACGCGCTGGGTGCCTACAGCACCGGCGGCGGTGGTGGCGGCGTCGGTGGCAACAACGGCGCCATTCCGCTGGCAACCTTCGAGCCCATGATGCCCCGCAAGGCGGCACTGGCGGGGTTGGCCTCCGGCAAAGTGCTGGTGGAGTTCACCGTCACCGAGCGCGGCACCGTCAGCAACGTGCGGATCGTCAAGGAAGAGCCGCGCAGTTATGACCTCGGCAAAGAGGCGCGCAAAACCATCGCCAAGTGGACGTTCAAACCGGCCATGGTGGATGGCAAGCCGCAGGCGAGCCGTATGCAGCAAGAGATCGAGTTTGCGGTCAACTAAGGAAGGTGGCGATGAACAAGTTACACAAGATGATCCTCGCCCCGGTCGCCATGGCGGTGCTGCTCAGCACCGCCAGTTGGGCCGCCGAGCAGCCGGCCCTGTCGGATCGGGCCTATCGGGCGGTCAACAAGGCGCAGGAGCTGATCACCGAGAAGAAATACGGTGAGGCCAATGCCAAGCTGCAAGACGCGCTCTCCGGCGCGGGCGAGCGGGTCTACGACAAGGGGGTCATATTGCAGACTCTCGGTTTCGTGGCCGCCCAGCAGGAGAAATACGGTCAGGCGACCAAGTACTTTGCCGATGCCATCGCGACAGGCGGCCTGCCGCCACCGGTGGCCCAGCAGGTGCGCTACAACCTGGCCCAGCTCTATATGGCGGAGGGCAATTATCAGGGGTCGATCAAGACCATGAAGGAGTGGTTTGCCAACCAGGGCAAGGATGACAAGCCCAACTCTCATGCCTATATCACGCTGGCCAACGCCCACGTGCAGCTCAAGCAGTACCGTGACGCGATCCCGGCGGTGGATCAGGCGATCAAGCTGTCGGCAGGTAAAGCGCCGGAGTCCTGGTATCTGCTGAAGATGGGGGCTCACTACGAGCTGAAACAGTACAAACCGGCGACCGAGGTGCTGACCTCTCTGGTCAATATGTTCCCGGAGAAGAAGAAGTACTGGACCCAACTGTCGGCCATGCACATGCAGGCAGGCAACGATGCCAAGGCGCTGGCGGCGCTGGAGTCGGCCTACAACCTCGGCATGTTGACCGAGGCCGCCGAGCTGCAGCGCCTCGCCAACTACCTCGCCTTCACCGGCATTCCTCATCGCGCCGCCCGGGTGATGGAGAAGGGGATGAAGGACGGGGTGATTGAGCAGAGCGCCAGCAACTACAAGACCCTGGCCAACTACTGGCATCAGGCCAAGGAGCTGGATCCGGCCATCGACACCCTGGCCAAGTCCTACCAGCTGGCCCCGAGTGCCGAATTGCAGCTGAAAATGGCGCGCATGATGATCCAGAGCAAACGCTATCAGGATCTGGTGGCGCTGGCCGCCAAACCGGCAGCCAATGCCAATGGTGAACAGCGGGCGGATCTCAAGTTCCTGACCGGTGTCGCCTATTTTGAGCAACAAAAGCCGAAGGAGGCCCTCAACGCCTTCACCCAAGCGGCTCAGAATGGCAACGTCAGCGGTCGGGCATCTCCGTGGATCAGCTTCCTCAAAGAGCAGAGTGGCACCGGGGAGGCAGCCGTCCAGTAATTCCAATGACAACTACCTGTAGTCCCTTTTATGGTTGCCTGGTGGCTCCATTAACCGCTCTTCGGAGCGGTTTTTTTATGGTGGCTGCCAGCACCGGCGGGTGGCCGACGCACGGTTTTATCCCTCTTCATCCCAATAAAGAGCCTACGTCGACATTGGTTTATCTCCCCGGATGCGACAAACGTTTTAGCTAGGGCTGCAACTGTGAAGCAAGGTGGCGCTGCGCTGTGGTTGACTAGGGCTATGGTGGCTCGCTGAGAAGCGGGCAGTGCCATTCATCTTTCTCTTTGCTGCGACTTGCCAGTGTGGCTTTTGCCCTGTTGATAAGCGTCACACCAAAAACGGCTACTTTTAACAAGAAAAGCAACATATGGAAGTTGAAATTTTGGCCGACTCAGGAAAGAATGCGCGCTCGGTTATTGGCGTCGTGGGGCAGGTTGACCCGCCACCGGCAGACCGAGGATGAGACGGCCCCCGGCCCATTTGGTACAGGAAACCACACAGGAATTTTATGAATCCCCTTCGCACTGCCGCTTCGGCCCTTTTATGCACTTTTGCGCTGGTCAGCCAGCAGGCTGCCGCCGTCGAGTACCGTCTGCCTGCGGCCAACAGCCGCCTGATCGGTGAAAACCAGGAATACGTGGTGCCTGCGGACAACCGTCCGCTGGAGCAGATCGCTGCTGACTTCCAGCTGGGTCTGACTAACATCATGGAAGCCAACCCGGGCGTTGATCCCTATCTGCCGAAAGCGGGTAGCACCCTGATCATCCCCCACCAGCTGATCCTGCCCAACGCGCCCCGCGAAGGGATCGTCATCAACGTTGCCGAGATGCGTCTCTACTACTACCCGAAAGGGAAGAACGTGGTGGAAGTGCTGCCCATCGGCATCGGTCAGCTGGGGGTAAACACCCCGGAGAACTGGATCACCAAGGTAGAGCGCAAACGCGCCAACCCGACCTGGACCCCGACCGAGAACATCCGTCGCCGCTATGCTGCCCAGGGCAAGACTCTGCCGGCAGTATGGCCAGCCGGTCCGGATAACCCCATGGGTCTGCATGCCCTCTATATCGGCAACCTCTATGCCATCCACGGCACCAACGCCACCTTCGGTATCGGTCTGCGGGTGAGCAGCGGTTGCGTGCGTCTGCGCGCTGACGACATCAAGTATCTGTTCGACAACGTGCCGGTCGGCACCCGCGTCCAGTTCGTCAACCAGCCGGTCAAGACCACGGTCGAGCCGGATGGCGGTCGCTACATGGAAGTACACGAGCCGCTGTCGCGCACCGAGGAGGAGTTCAACTCCACCGCCTCCGTGCCGCTCCCGATGACACCGGCTATCACCCGCTTCATCGCTCACGCCGAGTCTGACTCCAACGTGGTCAAGCAGGTGCTGGAACAGCGTACCGGTATGCCGACCCGTCTCAATCCCTGATTGAGCAAGTTGGCGGTGCCGCGCGCACTGGCTGAATAAAGAAAACGGCGACCAGATGGTCGCCGTTTTTTATGGGGGAGTCACCGCTTGCTTACTGCACGCAGACCGGGCAGAAGGCGTAGGTGCCTTGCGGATCGTTGAAGCGGGTAAGCGGGTCGAGACTGCGGTTCACTTCCACCAAGGCCTTGCCAAATCCTGCCGGCAGCCAGCTTTGCAACTGGGGGGCCAGCACTTGGGCACTGCTGTCAAACAGCTGGCGCAGGAACTTGTCCTTGGTGGACTCCTCCTGCTCGATGGGGGTCACCTGCCACTCCTTGAGGTTGGCCAGTTCGGCTGCTGCCTTGATGGCGTCATCCAGATTGCCGAACTCGTCCACCAGACCCAGGGCCTTGGCATCCTCACCAGTCCAGACCCGACCTTCGGCCGCTTTCTCGGCCTCTTCCGGGCTCAGACCACGGCCCTTGCTGACCAGACCGATGAAGCGCTGGTAGGTATCTTCCACGCTCAGCTGGATTGCCTGACCGACGTGATCCGGCAGGGCGCGGGTCGGGCCGACGCCAACGTAATCTGTGGTGCCAACCCCGTCGGTATGGACGCCGAACTGGGCCAACGCCTTGTCGATGGTGGCGAACATGCCGAATACCCCGATGGAGCCGGTGAGGGTGGTGGGGGAGGCGAAGATCTTGTCAGCATCGGCGGAGATCCAGTAGCCACCGGAGGCGGCATAGCTGCCCATGGAGACCACTACCGGTTTGCCTGCCTGTTTCAGGGCCAGCAGCTCGGCGCGGATCTGCTCGGCGGCGAAGGCGCTGCCGCCCGGGCTGTCGACCCGCAGGACCACTGCTTTGACCTTGTCATCGCGGCGGGCATCTGCCAGCAGGTCGGAGAGACTATCACCTCCTATGGTACCGGCAGGCTGGACGCCATCCATGATGGCGCCGCTGGCGACCACCAGACCCACCTCATCCTTGCCGCTCTGGGGATATTGTTCCGGAATGGCAGCCAGATACTCTTTCAGGCCGACCCCTTTCCAGCCGTGGTCGTCCGCTTCACCCACCTCTTTAATGACCGCCTGGGTCATCTCGTCGCGGGTGGCCAGCTGATCCACCAGCCCGTTGTCGAGGGCGTAGTTGGCGGCATTGCCACCGGCTTTGCGCAGCAGCTCGAGGAAGCGCTCCTTGCCCGGTGCGACCGCATCGGGTTCGATCTCCCGCTGCTCGGCGACATCGGCCACATAGGATTGCCACAGCTGATCCAGCCAGCGCTGGTTCGCCTCTTTGCTCTCGGGGGACATCTCGTCGCGGGTATAGGGTTCGACGAAGGATTTGTAGGTGCCGACCTTGAATACATGCGGGGTGATGTTGAGCTTCTCCAGCGCCGACTTGAAGTAGGTCTGGTAGACACCAAGCCCCTCAATCACCACGGCGCCGCTCTGGTTGAGCAGCACGTGATCGGCGTGGGCCGCCAGCAGATACTGGCCTTGAGTGTAGAAGTCGGCCATGGCGATCACCGGTTTGCCGCTCTCCCGGAAGGAGTCGATGGCGCTCGCCACCTCCTGCAGTTTGGTGAAGTTGGCTCCCTGCAGCCCTTGTGGCTTGATCACCAGCGCCTTGATGCGCTCGTCATCCTTGGCACTCTTGATGGCCCACAGCAGGTCGGAGAGGACGATCTCGCTCGGCTGCTCGTCGCTGCTGTCCATCTGGCGCAGCAGTTGTACGGTGGGATCTGTCTGGGAGCGTTGCTCCACCAGCACGCCGTTGAGATTGAGGGTCAGCGCCCCTTCGATGGGCGCCTTGGGGGCCTCTTTCTGGCTGACGCTGAAGACGATGACCAGCACTACGATGAGAAACAGCAGATTGACCAGCATCAGCCGGGTGAAATTGAGCAGGCGCCACAGGCTGCGGAACAACCAACCCAGACCTTTGAAAATAGACATAGTCGCGTTATCGCCCTGTTAATGGGTAGAGAAGAGCCATTATTAACCAGTTGCGGGCGAAATTGCCATTTCCGACTGGCAGATCCCGCCTATCTTCGTTCAGGGCACGGCTGTTCGCTGAAAAATTGTCCAAACATTTGTTTGAAAAAGAATTTTCGATTCTTTACTCTAGCCTCAGTTTGATAACAAAAAATTAACTGGAGGCATCGTGAGCCGCTATCCGACCCTGCTGACCCCGCTCGACCTTGGTTTTACCCAGCTGCGCAACCGTGTGTTGATGGGCTCCATGCATACCGGCCTCGAAGAGGAGAAGGGCGGTTTTGACAAGCTGGCTGCCTTTTATGCCGAGCGTGCCCGTGGTGGAGTAGGCCTTATCGTCACCGGCGGCATTGCCCCCAATCTGCGCGGTCGGCTGGTACCTCACGGCTCCCAGCTGAGCTTTCCCTGGCAGGTGAGCAAGCACAAGAAGGTGACCAGCGCCGTGCATCAGGAGGGGGGCAAGATAGCGCTGCAGATCCTCCATGCCGGTCGTTACGCCTATCATCCGTTCAGTCTGGCGCCGAGCGCCCTCAAGGCACCCATCTCCCCGTTCAAACCGCGCGCCATGAGCGAGCGGCAGATCCGCGGCACCATTCGCGACTTCGCGGCTACAGCAGCGCTGGCCAAGGCGGCCGGTTATGACGGCGTCGAGGTGATGGGCTCGGAAGGCTATCTCATCAATCAGTTCATCTGCGAACGTACCAACAAACGGACCGATAGCTGGGGCGGCAGCAGCGAAAACCGGATGCGCTTTCCGGTGGAGATTGTCCGCGCCATCCGCGAGCGGGTCGGCACCGACTTCATCATTATCTTCCGCCTCTCCATGCTGGATCTGGTGGAGCAGGGCTCGACCCTGGAAGAGGTTATCGCCCTTGGCAAAGCGCTGGAAGCGGTGGGGGTGACCCTCATCAACACCGGTATCGGTTGGCACGAGGCGCGTATTCCCACCATTGCCACCAGCGTGCCGCGCGGCGCCTTCAGCTGGGTGACCGCCGAGCTGAAAAAGCATCTCAAGGTGCCGCTTATCACTACCAACCGGATTAACACCCCGGAGGTGGCAGAGCGGATTCTGGCGGGTGGCGAGGCGGATATGGTCTCCATGGCGCGCCCCTTCCTGGCTGATCCCGAATTTGTCATCAAGGCGGCCGAGAACCGGGCGGACGAGATCAACACCTGCATCGCCTGCAACCAGGCTTGCCTCGACCATGTGTTCAAGCAGAAGCGTGCCTCCTGTCTGGTCAATCCTCGCGCCTGTTTCGAGACCGAGCTGACCTTTGGCCGTGTGCCCCAGCCCAAAAAGCTGGCGGTGGTGGGGGCGGGCCCGGCCGGGCTGGCGTTTGCCTGCTACGCTGCCGAGCGCGGTCATCAGGTGAGCCTGTTCGATCAGGCCAGCGAAATCGGCGGCCAGTTCAACTTCGCCAAGCAGATCCCGGGCAAGGAGGAGTTTCACGAGACTCTGCGCTATTTCGCCAAACGGCTGGAGAAGTGCGGTGTCGAGCTCTATCTGGGCCAGCGCCAGAGTGCCGAGAGCCTGCTCGGCGGCGGTTTTGACGAGGTGATCCTCGCTACCGGTATTCGTCCGCGCACCCCCAATATTCCGGGGATCGAGCATCCCAAGGTGATGAGTTATCTCGACGTATTGCGGGATCACAAACCGGTCGGCCAGAAGGTGGCGGTGATCGGTGCCGGCGGCATCGGCTTCGATGTAGCTGAGTATCTGGTCGAGAAGAAGGTGGAGACGGATGCCGATGGGCACCGTGATCACTGGCTCAAGGAGTGGGGCATCGACAAACAGCTTGGCGAGCGCGGTGGCCTCACGGCTCCTGAAATTGACGCCCCCGAGCGCCAGATCTGGCTGCTCCAGCGCAAGGAGAGCAAGGTGGGTGACGGACTTGGCAAGACCACCGGCTGGATCCATCGTACCGTGCTCAAGAACCGCAAGGTGCTGATGCTCTCCGGGGTGCAATATCTGGGGATCGATGACGAGGGCTTGCACATTCAGGTGGGCGAGACCAAACAGTATCTGCCGGTGGATCAGGTGATCATCTGCGCTGGGCAGGAGCCCCTCAAGGAGCTGCAGGCCGGGTTGCAGGCGGCGGGCAAGCCGGTGCATATCATCGGCGGTGCCGACGTGGCCGCCGAGCTGGATGCCAAGCGCGCCATCCGGCAAGGGGCCGAGCTGGCTGCGGTCATCTAGCCAGCTGTACCCGCTTGCCCTCTATCGTGCGATAAGCCCCTGAGCCTCAGGGGTTTTCTTCATTCGGTGCTGTGCTAAGGTAGCGCCATCATTGCCCCAGAGAAGGAATTGCCCATGGATGCCCTCACCCTGTTGCTCAACCGCCACTCCTGTGGCCGCCTGACCACACCCGCCCCCAGTGGTGAGGTGCTCGACAATATCCTCAAGGCGGGCCTGCGCGCGCCGGATCACGGCACCCTGACTCCCTGGCAGTTCATTCTGTTTGAAGGGGAGGGGCGCGAGCGGCTGGGCAAGCTGCTGGCCGAGGCGGCCCGTGCTCGTGGCGAAGATGAAGAGAGCATCAAGAAGTGCAGCGAAGCGCCGCTGCGGGCGCCCTTGGTCGTCGCCGTGGCAACCCGTTATCAGGATCACCCCAAGGTGCCGAAACTGGAGCAGGAGCTCTCTGCCGGTTGTGCCCTGATGGCGATGCAGATGGCCGCGCAGGCGCAGGGCTTCAACGGTATCTGGCGCTCCGGCTGGTTTATCTTCGATGAGCAGATCAACAAGGGATTGGGACTGGCGGCAGAGGATCAGCTGGTGGGTTTCCTCTATCTCGGTACTCCCATGCTGGAAGCACGCAAACTGCGCGAGCTGCCGCTCGATGAGTTTGTCCGCCGTTTCTGACTTTTCGGCCACGTTGCGGTTGAGAGAAGCAAAGCCTCGAGAAATCGGGGCTTTTCTGTTTAACCGTGAATAGTAACCAGAGAAATTGGGGAAAATAAATGGCTCAAAGAGGCTTCGCGCGCCATAGCAGGTAATTATTTAAATAGTGCGATGTACCTCGCAATCCTGTTGTATTTCACTATGTAAAACGTTTGCGCATTCGCTAATATCTCCCTGCCAGTTTAGAAGGGCACTCCTTCTAATTTTTCTGCGATGAGAGTCGCAATTCCGTAGCACCTTTTAACAGCCCAACGTCTTCGTGACATTGGGCTTTATTTTTATGGGGTGTCGGGGCTGTTGTGAGTTGATGGCGGCATCAAGATGCAGCCCGGTTGGCTGCCTTATGCCCTGTTTTTGGCTGGCAGGATCCGGGCTGGGTTGCCGACTACCCGAGCACCGGCCGGTACATCTTTGGTGACTACGGCACCCGCGCCGACGATCGCCTCCCGCCCTATGGTGACGCCGGGCAGCAAGATGGCGCCGCCACCAATCCAGACCTTGTCTTCAATGGTGACCGGCAGCGCCGTCTCTGTTCCCTGAATTCGTTCGTCGGCCTCCAGTGCATGGGCTGCGGTATAGATCTGCACGTTTGGCCCAATCATCACGTTGGCTCCGATACGGATGGGGGCATTGTCCAGCAGGGTCACTCCCATATTGATGTAGGAGTCCTTGCCCAGGTGGATGTGGCGGCCATAGGTGCAGTAGAGTGGCGGGCAGATAAAGGCGTTCTCTGCCAGTTCACCAATCAGCTCCGCCAGTAGTGCCCGCTGCTCAGCTTCCTCTTCCGCCTGATTGAAACGGCGATAGCGCCGTGCCGCCTCCCGGCGCAACTGGGCCAACTCGGATGCCATGCAGTTGTAAGGTTGGCTGCAAATCATCTTCTGGTATTCGATCATGAAGGTTGCTTTCCTTTATCTGCCAGGGATTTGAATATTGGCGCCAATACGGCAGAAGTAACGTGATCATCCACCCGATATGGGCAGAACCAGGTTGGCAGGTCTGCCTTCGGCAAAGGCCAGCACATTCTCGAACGCCACGCGAAAGTAGAGTTCGTAGCTGTTTTGCTCCACATAGCCGAGATGAGGTGTCGCCAATACGTTGGGCAGGCGCAGCAGGGGCTCGTTTTGTAGTGTTGCCGGCTCGATGTCAAATACATCGAGCGCGGCCCGTTTCTCAGGATGGTTACTGAGCTCTGCATAGAGGGTGCCCGGCTCGATAAGTTCGGCACGGCTGGTATTGACCAGCAGAGAGTCAACTTTCATGCGGGCCAGGTCTGCGCGGGTAACAGCGCCGCGGGTTGCCTCGCTCAGGCGCAGATGCAGCGTGAGGATATCGGCTTGACTGAAGAGAGCCTCCTTGCTGGAGGCGCAGGCATAGCCATCCAGCTCGGCCTGCCTGCGCGAAGCCTCACTGCCCCATATCAGTACCGACATGCCAAATGCCTTGCCATAGCGGGCGATCCGCTGGCCTATCTTGCCGTAGCCCCAGATACCGAGCGTCAGCCCATGCAGCGTGCGTCCCAAACCGAGGTCACCAGATTGCTGCCATTGGCCTTGGCTTAACGCCTGGCTGTAAGCAGGTATATGGCGGGAGGCTGCCATGATGAGCGCCCAGCAGAGCTCGGCGGGAGCAATAGGGCTGCCGATCCCTTCTGCCACGGCAACGCCGTACTGCTGGCATAGTGCCGGGTCGATATGCTGGCTGACTTTGCCGGTCTGGCTGATGAGTTTAAGGGTGGGAAGCTGTATCAGCAGCTGTTCGTCGATGCGGGTGCGCTCGCGGATCAGCACTAGCGCCTCCACGCCTTCCAGCCTGGCGGCTAGGCGCGCCGGATCGGGTTCGCTCTGGTTGAGGATGGTGACGTCATGACCCGCCAGCAGGGCAAAGCAGGGGAGGTGGCGCACCTGATCCTGATAGTCATCCAGAATGGCAATCCGCATAAGAAATCCTTCTCGGTTGCGTTGGCTCGGACCGCTATCTTACCGGAATAAAAGGTGTCTGTTGTTTTCAAACGAACACAATCAGAAGGGAGGGCGATCAAGCCCATGTCCACGGACCGGGAAGAGCCCGACAGGCCAAAACAATCAGGGCCCCCGAATGGGAGCCCTGATGGCATGAGGTTGGCGTCTATGTTGCCCGCGTTTAGCCGTGTTTGCGACCGGAGAGACGGCACCACTCCTCCTTGACGGCGGTCGGGTCCATCTCGAACCACTGGCCGTAGATGGTTTCCAGTTCCGGGGCCTGGCTTTCGAGTACGCCGGAGAGGGCCATCAGGCTGCCCGGCTTGCCGTGGCCGGCGATAAGTGGAGCCAGTTCGCGCAGTGGGCCGGCCAGGATGTTGGCGACCACCACGTCAGCTTCGACATCTTGCGGCTGGTCGGCCGGCAGGTAGAGCTCAATTTGGTCGGCGACGCCATTGCGCGCGGCGTTGTCGCGGCTGGCCTGAATGGCCTGCGGGTCGATGTCGATGCCGATGACGCGGGCAGCACCCAGTTTCAGGGCGGCGATGCCGAGAATGCCGGAGCCGCAACCAAAGTCGACCACGGTTTTACCGGTCAGATCGAGGCCGTCCAGCCACTGCAGGCAGAGGGCTGTGGTGGGGTGGGTACCGGTACCGAAGGCCAGACCCGGATCCAGCATGACGTTGACCGCATCGGGGTTCGGCACGTCGCGCCAGCTCGGGCAGATCCAGAGGCGCTCGCCAAACTGCATGGGGTGGAAGTGATCCATCCACTCGCGCACCCAGTCCTTGTCCTCCAGCTGCTCGACCTTGTAGCCGACGTTTTCGCCGAAGATCTGCTGGAAGAAGGCGATGGTGGGGGCCGGGTCGGTTTCGGCATCGAACAGCCCCATCACTTCGGTCTCGCCCCAGAGCGGGGTTTCACCGGGCATGGGTTCATAGACGGGCACATCCTTGGCATCCATAAAGGTCACCGCCTGGGCTCCACGCCCCAGCAGCATGTTGCTCACCTTGTCTGCGGTCTTGGCAGTGGCGTTGATTCGAATTTGTATCCAGGGCATGGCGTCGACTCTTCATAAATGTGAAACCGCGAGATTCTACCATCATGGGGCAGTGCTGTCGTGGTTTGCCCATGACGTGGAGGGATACGGGGGGCTTTTTGCCGGATTGGCACGGTTCCTGTATTGCTCTATGCAGGCGAAGACGACCGGTTTTCGCTGAACGCTTTGCTCAAGTTCCGTCATCTTTCACTGCCACCCTCGGGTGGCATTTTTTTATCTGCACTTGTTTGCCAGGTAAACAGTCTGCCAGACAAAAAAAGAGCAAGGTCGGCACCTTGCTCAAGGACGGGCTGACGCCGTTTTGGCGCATTCATGCTGCTGTTGGCATGCCAGATGCAAAGACTAATATGTCCTGCATAAGGATATGTGTGTGATTGTTACCCCAATGTTCAGGTATTCAGGCCATTTCTCGCGAAATGGCCTCTTTTTTGGCTGATTGTCGGACGTTGGCCTGCCACAGGCTGTCATGAGTGCCGCTGGTTGTGCCCGTTTGGGGCATCTCCTTGGTGAACTTATCCCATCATGGTGCGTTTGAGGGCTTAGTTGGCAAAGCTGCTCATGTCGATCACCAGCTTGCCTACCATGCGGCCTGCTTCCACTTCTGAGTGGGCCTGAGCCAGCGTGACCGGGGTCAGTGACGGGATGGTTCTGGTCAGGGTGGTCTGCAATACCCCTTCATCGACCAGTGCCGCCACCCGGCCGAGCAGGCGGTGCTGTTCGATCATGTCCGGCGTCTGGAACAGGGAGCGGGTGAACATGAACTCCTGGCTGAAGGTGACGCTCTTGCTCTTGAGCAGGGAGAGATCCCACGGCTCGCTCGATTCGGCGATGGTGCAGATATGGCCAAACGGGCGGATCAGCCCTGCCATGGTAGCCCAGTGCTCGGCGGTGGCGTTGGTGCAGAAGATGGCATCGACCTGAGTGATGCCAAGGGCGGTCAGCTCCTCCTGCAACTTGTGGTGGTTCACGACCTGATGGGCGCCCATTTCGAGGCACCATTCGCGGCTCTCGGGGCGGGAGGCGGTAGCAATCACCTCCATGTCGGTGAGCTGGCGAGCCAGCTGGATGGCGATGGAGCCCACGCCACCGGCGCCGCCGATGATCAGCAGTTTGCCACGGCTTTCGCGGGTAAGAGCGAAGCGTTCGAACAGGGTCTCCCAGGCGGTGATGGCGGTGAGCGGCAGGGCGGCGGCCTCCACATCGCTCAAGCTGGTGGGGGCGATGGCGGCGATGCGCTCATCCACCAGTTGCAGGGCGCTGTTGCTGCCCGGACGGCTGATATCGCCGGCATACCAGACCCGGTCGCCCGCCTTGAACAGGGTGACTTCGCTGCCAGTGGCGACCACTTCCCCCACCGCATCCCAGCCCAGTACCCGGGGCGAGCTTTCAATTTTGGCCTTGGGGGAGCGCACCTTGGTATCCACCGGATTGACGGAGGTGGCGGTGACCCGCACCAGCAGATCCCGCGGACCCGGAACCGGATCGGGCAGGTTAGCTGCGATGAAGCAGTCGGGGTGGTCGCTTGGCAGATAGTGAGTCAGGGCAATGGCTTTCATGGTTTTTCCTTTCAAATCGCTGTGTTCGGGATTGCCACTCACTCTAGTCTGGTTGATTATCAAGATTAAGATGGGTAATAGGTAAAGACTGTTTGAATATATGAACAATGTCGATCTGGAGTTGATGGGACTGTTTGCCACCGTGGTGGAGCAGGGGAGCTTTACCCGGGCCGCCGAGCTGCTTGGTATGCCCAAGTCATCGGTGAGCCAGAAGATCTCGCGGCTCGAATCCCAGCTCGGGGTGCGGCTGTTGCAGCGCACCACCCGCAGGTTGAGCCTGACGCCACAGGGTGAACTCTATGTGGAGCACTGTCAGGGGCTGCTGGCACTGGCCCGCAGTGCCAATCTGGCGATGGCACGGCTGCGCTCTGCCCCGGCGGGGCGGGTGCGGATCACCGCCCCCGAGGCGACCGGCACCCTGCTGCTTGGCCGGATCCTCGCCGAGTTTCGCGCCCTCTATCCCGAGGTGGTGCTGGAGCTGACCCTGAGCGACGATCAGCTCGATCTGGTGGGGGAAGGTTATGATTTGGCGCTGCGGGCGGCGCCGCTGAAAGACTCCAGCCTCATCTGTCGGCGCATCGGGCAGGTGGCGCGTCATCTGGTGGCAGCGCCCGCCTATCTGGCGGCCCACGGCATGCCGCAGCAGTTGAGCGAGCTGGGCCGTTATGCCTGTCTGGTGCACTCGGCCATGCCGGTGTGGCCATTGCAAGAGGGAGGCTGGCGGCCGCAGGGGGCCTGTGTCAGCAACAGCTTGCTGGCGCTGCGGGAGATGGCACTCCATGACGGGGGGATTGCCCTGTTGCCCCACCATGTCTGTGAAGGGGATTTGGCGGCGGGGCGGCTGCAGAAGGTGTTGCCGGATCAGCCCATTCCGGCCAACCCGTTCTACCTAATCTATCCGAGTCGGGAGCATCTGGCCCCCGCCCTGCGCACCCTGATGGATTTCGTGGCCGAGCGGTTGCCGTTTGCCTGAGTTACCAACTGCTCTGGCTGGCCGACTCCTGATTGGGTTTGAGGCCGAGGGGGACCGACTGGCGCTCCGCCAGCATGCGGATCTGCCCTTCAATCAGGCTGGCACTGGGGCCCAGCACCAGCACCAGCTGGTGGTCGTTGAGCTGGATCCAGGAGAGGCAGCCCAGGCCCAGCAGGCGGGATTCATCCACCAGTGAAATATCGCGCACCCGCAGGCTGAGGCGGGTGATGCAGACACTCATCGCCACCAGATTGTCCATCCCGCCCAGCACCTTGAGGTACTGGATCGCCAGCATCTGCGGGTCTGAGGGGGCAACGCTGGCAAGGCGCGGATGCTCCACTGCGATGGGCTTGCTCGGCATGCTGAGGGGGGCGCGCTCCAGCAGTTGATAGAACAGCAGGGTGTAGGCAACGAAGAACAGGATACCGACCGGGATGAGCCAGAAGCTGTGCTCCCCTGCCTGATAGCTCAGCACCAGATCCAGCAGACCGGCGGAGAAGTAACTGCCCACCTTGATCCCCAGCCCGCTACAGACAGCGAGCGATAGCCCGGTCAACAGGGCGTGGGCGAGAAACAGCCAGGGGGCGGTAAAGGCGAACAGAAACTCGATGGGCTCTGTGATCCCCACCAGTGCCGAAGTGAGCGCCAGGGTGAGCAGCAGCCCGCCCTGTGGCAGCCGCTGCATCCGTTGGCGGTGCAGCCAGATGGCAAAACAGGCGCCCGGCAGGCCGAACATGATGATGGGGTAGAGACCGGCCACATACCCTTCATGAAGGGGCTGGGCGGTGGCCAGCGCCTGCAGGTTGCTCTCGCCAAGGCCGATGACGCTGCCCAATACCTGATGGAGCCCAAGCGGGATCAGCAGTCGGTTGAGGGTGCCGTAGCAGAAGGCGCCAAACGGCGTGGTGAGCAGCTCGGAGGTGAGCAGGGTCAGCCCGCGCTCCAGTGGCGGCCACAGTAGCGAGAGGGGGATGGCGATCAGCAGGCAGGCCAAGGCCGACACCAGCAGGCTGGGAAACTCCCCCCTGGCGATCTGCAGCCAGCGGGGCAACGTTTGCTGGTGAACCCAAGGGTAGATGATGGCGGTGGTGAGCCCCGCCAGCAGGCCGCAGATCATGTCGGCGTGCAGGTTGGGGGCCAGCGTATTGAAGGCGGTGCTGAGCAGCAGGAAGTTGACCGCACCCGCCAGCGTCTGTCCGCCCAGCTCCTGTCGACTCAGGCCAAAGGCGATCGCCACCGCATAGATAAGCGGCATCTGGCTGAAGATCGCCTGACCGGTGAGGGAGAGCACCGCCAAATCGAGCACGTCGGGTTGCCCAAGCCGGTAGATCAGCGCCGCCATCGGCAGGATGGAGACGGGCAGCAGCAGGGCATAACCGAGCCGCTGCAGGGCTTGAGTAACGACTTGTCGAGTGGCTTTAACGGGCATACAGCGGCTAGGTTCTGTGACTTGGCGCACAGTTTAACCGGAAAACACCTATTTGGGGATAGTTTTGGAACCCCTAATTTATATTTTTATTATTTCTGCCCGAAAAGCTCGCGTACTTCCCGCGAGGGCGGTGCCGTCAGCAGGCTGACCGTGATAAAGACCACCAGCGCCAGCGTGAGGCTTGGCACGATGGCGTGCAGGCCAGCCAGCTTGATCCCCCACTGACTCAGTACCCCATAGCTGACGATGCCGCTGACCATGCTGGCCAGCGCGCCCGGGCCGTTGGCCCGCGACCAGTAGAGACCGAGCACCAGCGGCCAGAGGAACACCGCCTGCAGGCCGCCAAAGGCAAGCAGGTTGAGCCAGATGATCATCTCGGGCGGTTGCAACGCCGCCAGTAGCACCAGAGTGCCGAGGATTAGGGTGCAGAGCAGGGAGAGGCGGGGGATGCGCACCTCCAGCTTCTCCTGCTTTGGACTCAGATAGTTGAGGTAGAGATCTTTCACCAGAGTGGCGGAAGCTTGGATCAGCTGGGAGTCGATGGTGGACATGATGGCCGCCATCGGCGCCGCCAGAAAGACCCCGGCCAGCCAGGGGGGCAGCACTTCCATCATCAGGGAGGGCATGATCTTGTCCGGGCTGTCCATGCCGGGCAGGATGGCGCGGCCAAGGGCACCCGCCAGATGCATGCCAAACATCAGCAGGGCGCTGACCACGGTGCCGATCAGAATGCCGCGATGGAGCGCCTTGCTGTCGCGATAGCCAAAGCAACGCAGCGCCGAGTGGGGCAGCCCCACCACCCCGACACAGACCAGGATCCAGAAGCTCAGCATAAAGGGCTGGGTCAACATGTCGCCAGCCCCCTGCGGGCTCACCAGCTTGGGGTCGATCTCCCTGAGCTGGTGGATAAGGTTTGGCAGGCCGTCACCGGCAATCAGAATTCCTGCCAGCAGGGCGCCGGTGCCGATCAGCATGATGATCCCCTGCAGGGCATCGGTCATCACCACGGCGCGAAAACCGCCGATGATGGTGTAGAGCAGTACGCAGCTGGCAAACAACATCAACCCCTGCTGGTAGGAGAGGCCGGTGGCGGTCTCCAGCAGGCGAGCGCCGCCGATAAACTGCACCACCATGGTCGCGATAAAGGCGAGGATGATAGTAATGGAGCCGAGGATCACCACCGCCTTGCTCTGGTAGCGGGCCCACAGCATGTCGTTGATGGTCACCGCATTGACCCGGCGGGCGATGATGGCGAACTTCTTGCCAAGCACTCCCAGAGTGAGCCAGACGGTGGGCAGCTGGATCATCGCCAGCAACACCCAGCCCAGACCGATCTTGTAGGCCGCACCCGGTCCGCCGATAAAGGAGGAGGCCGAGGTGTAGGTGGCCACTAGCGTCATCGCCAGCACCAGCCCACCCATGCTGCGGTTGCCGATGAAATACTCCTGCACGAAGTTGCCTTGCGCGCGATGGCGGCTGGCCCAAAAACCCACCCCCAGCACCAGCACCAGATAGATGACGAGCGGCAGCATCAACTCAAGATTCATGGGATGACTCCTTGCCGGAAGGGAAGTGGGTATCGAGGGGGATCTCCACAAACAGCCGGTTCACCATCAGGGCGCAGAGCAGAATGAACAGCAGCGGCATCACCATGCAGCTGAGCAGGAACCACAGCGGCAGCCCCCACAACTCCAGCTGGAGCGGGATAAAATAGGCGGTGCCATACCAGGCAAAGAAGTAGAACAGGGTCAGCAGCAGGCAGAAAGCTGCTTCCCGGCGGGCGAGAGCAAAACGGTTCACCTTGGCCTCCGACAAATTTGAGGGGCGCAAGGATAACAAAAAAGGGCCATGTCGCCATGGCCCTTTTTCAGCAGAGGCTCCTTGCGGAGCAGACTTCCACCGGAAGTCCGGTCTCTATCAGCGATCCTTACAGACCTAACTTCTTGTGCAGATAGTGGGCGTTGGTACTGCCACCGTGCAATGTCATCGGGTCTCTATCAGCGATCCTTACAGACCTAACTTCTTGTGCAGGTAGTGGATATTGGTGCCACCGTGCTGGAAGTTTTCGTCTTTCATGATCTCTTTTTGCAGCGGTACGTTGGTCTTGATCCCTTCCACCACCAGCTCGTCCAGCGCATGACGCATGCGGGCGATGGCAATGTCACGATTCTCGCCGTAGCAGATCAGCTTGCCGATCATCGAATCGTAGTGGGGCGGTACCTTGTAACCGGCATAAATGTGGGAGTCCCAACGCACGCCCAGACCACCCGGCGCGTGGAAGCGCTGCACCAGACCCGGAGAGGGCATGAAGGTGGCCGGATCTTCGGCGTTGATCCGGCACTCGATGGCATGACCACGGATGCGGATATCCTGCTGGGTGATCGACAGGGGCTGACCGGCGGCGATGCGCAGCTGCTCCTTGATCAGATCGATACCGGTGACCATCTCGGTGACCGGATGCTCAACCTGGATACGGGTGTTCATTTCAATGAAATAGAACTCGCCGTTCTCGTACAGGAACTCGAAAGTACCCGCACCGCGGTAGCCGATCTCGATACAGGCGCGCACACAGCGCTCGCCGATGAACTTGCGCATTTCGGCGGTGATGCCGGGCGCCGGCGCCTCTTCCACCACTTTCTGGTGGCGACGCTGCATGGAGCAGTCACGCTCGCCCAGATAGAGGGCGTTGCCCTGGCCGTCTGCCAACACCTGAATTTCGATGTGGCGCGGGTTTTCCAGGTACTTCTCCATGTAGACCATGTCGTTCTTGAAGAACTGGCCTGCTTCGGATTTGGTCAGGGCGATGGCACCCGCCAGTTCCGCTTCATTGCGCACCACGCGCATACCGCGACCACCACCGCCACCGGCGGCCTTGATGATCACCGGATAGCCGATGCGCTTGGCAATGGCGGCGTTGTGCTTGGCGTCGTTGTCGACGGGGCCGTCAGAGCCCGGTACACACGGTACGCCCGCTTTCTTCATCGCTTCGATGGCGGAGACCTTGTCACCCATCAGGCGAATGGTCTCGGCGCGCGGGCCGATGAAGATGAAGCCGGATTTTTCGACCACTTCGGCGAAATCGGCGTTCTCGGAGAGGAAGCCGTAACCCGGGTGGATGGCCACGGCACCGGTTACCTCGGCGGCGGCGATGATGGCCGGGACGTTGAGGTAGGATTCAGTACTGGCCGGTCTGCCGATACAGATGGATTCGTCGGCCAGCAGCACATGTTTGAGCTCCCGGTCGGCGGTGGAGTGAACGGCCACTGTCTTGATCCCGAGCTCTTTACAGGCGCGCAGGATCCGCAGGGCAATTTCACCGCGGTTGGCGATGACTACTTTGTCCAACATGGGTGGCGATTTCCCTTATTCGATGATGAACAGCGGCTCGTCAAATTCGACGGCCTGACCATTTTCAACCAGGATCGCTTTGATCACACCGGCCTTGTCAGACTCGATTTGGTTCATCATTTTCATGGCTTCGACGATGCACAGGGTGTCGCCGACATTGACTTGCTGACCCACTTCCGCGAACGGCTTGGCATCCGGGCTGGAGGAGCGGTAGAAGGAGCCAACCATCGGGGAGCGCATCAGGTGACCGCTCGGGGCGGCATCGGCGGCCGGTGCAGCGGCAACCGGGGCGGCAGCGGCAGGTGCGGCAACCGGAGCAGCTTGCTGCATCATCATCTGCGGCATGGCGGTGGTCACCTGACCGGAGAAGTTGCGGCTGATGCGAACGGACTCTTCACCTTCGGAGATCTCCAGTTCGGCGATGCCGGACTCTTCAACCAGTTCAATCAGCTTCTTGATTTTGCGGATATCCATTAGCATTCTCTTTCTTCTTTATCTGATCAGTGATTATCAAGCCGCGCGCAGATGGTGCACGGCCGCGGTTAAAGCGAATTGGTAGCCATCGGCCCCCAGACCACAAATGACTCCTTTGGCGACATCAGACAGATAGGAGTGATGACGGAACGGCTCCCTGGCATGGACGTTTGACAGGTGAACCTCGATAAAAGGGATGGCGACACCCAGCAGCGCATCGCGAATGGCGACGCTGGTGTGGGTGAAGGCGGCCGGATTGATGATGATAAAATCAACCTGGCCCATGGCCTGATGGATGCGGCCGACCAACTCATGTTCGGCGTTGGATTGCAGATGTTCCAGAGTGACACCGAGTTCGCTGGCGTTAAGCTTCAGATCGGCGACGATCTCATCAAGCGTCTTGCTGCCGTAGATATCCGGTTCCCGTTTGCCCAGCAGATTCAGGTTTGGTCCGTTGAGCAGGAGAATGCGGTGATTTTGCGACATATTGAGTACATCCTCGATGATAATGCTGCTATCTATCAGCTATCTTGTGGACTACCAGAAATCTAGCCATTTTCTGCGCAAATCGGTGTGCCCTGGCACACAGATTTCGCAATTATATTGATTTCGTGAAAATTAGCAGCATTTTACTGGTCTAATCTCTACATCTGGCTATTTATTGCACGTTTCGACCTGAGATACTTCGTCGCTGCCACCTTGCTGTTTGCTGGCAGATAAGAAACGACAAAGCCGGCACATGGCCGGCTTTGTTGAGCAACAAACGAAGCGGGATCAGGCTGCTTCCGACTTCTCGCGGATGAGTTTGTCTACTACCCCCGGATCCGCCAGGGTGGAGATATCCCCCAGGCTGTCGGTCTCGCCGGTGGCGATCTTGCGCAAGATGCGGCGCATGATCTTGCCGGAACGGGTCTTCGGCAGCCCCTCCGCCCAGTGGATCACGTCCGGCGTGGCGATGGCACCAATCTCCTTGCGGACCCACTCCTTCACTTCTTTGTGCAGCTCGCGGCTCGGCTCTTCCCCGGCGATCAGGGTGACATAGGCATATATGCCCTGACCCTTGATCTCGTGAGGAACCCCCACCACCGCGGCTTCAGCGATCTTGGGATGGGCCACCAGCGCCGATTCAATTTCGGCGGTACCCATGCGGTGGCCGGAGACGTTCAGTACATCATCCACCCGGCCGGTAATCCAGTAGTAGCCGTCCTCGTCGCGACGGGCACCGTCGCCGGTGAAGTAGCGGCCCGGGAAGGTGGAGAAGTAGGTCTGCTCGAACCGCTCGTGATCGCCGAACACGGTGCGCATCTGGCCCGGCCAGGAGTCGGTGATCACCAGGTTGCCCTCGGTAGCCCCCTCCAGCGGTTCGCCCATGTTGTCGACCAGCGCCGGTTGTACCCCGAAGAAGGGACGAGTCGCCGAGCCCGGTTTCAGGTCGGTGACGCCGGGCAGCGGCGTAATCAGGATGCCGCCGGTTTCGGTTTGCCACCAAGTATCGACAATGGGGCAGCGCTCGTCACCAATGGTGCGGTAGTACCACTCCCAGGCTTCAGGGTTGATGGGTTCACCCACCGAGCCCATGATGCGCAGGCTCTGGCGCGAGGTGCCGGTGACCGCTTCGTTACCCTTGGCCATCAGGGCGCGGATGGCGGTAGGGGCGGTATAGAGGATGGTGACCTGGTGCTTGTCCACCACCTGACTCATGCGGTTGGTGGCCGGGTAGTTGGGCACCCCTTCGAACATGATGGTGGTGGCGCCGTTGGCAAGCGGCCCGTAGACCAGATAGGAGTGACCGGTAACCCAGCCCACATCGGCGGTACACCAGTAGATATCCTCTTCGTGGTAGTCGAACACATATTTGAAGGTGAGGGTGGCATACACCAGATAGCCGCCAGTGGTGTGCAGCACCCCCTTGGGTTTGCCGGTGGAGCCGGAGGTATAGAGGATAAAGAGCGGGTCTTCGGCGTTCATCGCCTCGGGCGGGCAGTCGCTGCTGACGGCGGCGGTCGCTTCATGCCACCAGATGTCGCGGTGGTTGTGCCAGGCGACATTGCCGTCGGTGCGCTTGAGGACGATCACCTTGCTGACCTGGGTATCCGGGTTGGTGAGCGCTTCATCCACATTCTTCTTGAGCGGCACCGGACGGCCGCCACGCAGCCCTTCATCGGCGGTGATCACGATGCGCGAGCCGGAGTCGATGATGCGACCAGCCAGCGCTTCCGGCGAGAAGCCGCCGAAGACGATGCTGTGTACCGCGCCGATGCGGGTACAGGCCAGCATGGCGATGGCGGCTTCGGGTACCATGGGCATATAGAGGCAGACCACGTCGCCGCGGTGAACCCCTTGTGCTTTCAGTACGTTGGCAAACTTGCACACTTCGATGTGCAATTCGCGGTAGGTGAGTTTGCGATCTTCGGCGGGGTTGTCCCCCTCCCAGATGATGGCGACCTTGTCGCCCCGTTCGGCGAGATGGCGATCGAGACAGTTGGCAGAGACGTTGAGCTGGCCATCTTCAAACCATTTGATGGAGACATGGCCCGGATCGTAGGAGGTGTTCTTGACCTTGGTATAGGGTTTCATCCAGTCGAGAATTTTTCCCTGCTCTCCCCAGAAGGTATCGGGATCCTCGACGGAGGCCTGATACATGGCGGCGTAGTCGCCCTTGTCTAGCAGTGCATTGCTGCTGATATGGGGTTTGACCGGGTAGACCTTGCTCTCGCTCATCACTCACTCCTTTGAATACATACTTTTAATAATTAAGTAACAACTTATACCTTTGGCTGATGGGGGCAATTAGACTTTTGGATAGACAGCAACATTTGGTTACAGGGTTATGGGTGACACTCACGCAGTGAGTCGGTAAAAAGGAGGACTTCGATGGATGGAGGTAGTTATGTTCTCTCTATTGCTCTGTGCATCCCTGTGGCAGTTTGATACGACTGTTCTTGCAGACAAACCTCCCAAAGAGTTTGCGATTACACACCAGGAACCTTCACAGACTGTGCGGGAGCGGGTTGCTGATCAGCTTGGTCATGCATGGCAGGACAAAAAGTCGGGAACCAAGTTTTCCCTCAGTGAACCAAGATCCCGTTACTCTGGCGACTCACCGCTCACTCGCATGGCCAATGACCGGGATAATGGTGGTGTTCCTACCCTGACGTTTGGAAAATAGTTTGATTGACCGTTTGTTTCCTTGGTATCGCTAATGTTGAACGTTTTGGCAATCCAAGCGTTCGTGCATCTGTTCTACATGCAGTGGTTTGCTGAACAGATAGCCCTGTCCTTCGCCGCAGTTGAGTGACTGCAAAAAGGCGTGTTGTGCCTTGGTTTCAATCCCTTCGGCGGTGACCTCCATATCCAGACTGTCGGCCAGATTGATGATGGTGCGGCAGAGCTCCCGACTGTTCTTGTCTTCCGGTAATGCCTGCACAAACGCCCGGTCGATCTTGATGCGATCGATCGGCAGGGTCTTGAGCAGACTCAATGACGAGAAGCCGGTACCAAAGTCATCGATGGCAATCTGCACGCCGAGATTTTTCAGGCGGGTAAAGAGATCCAGACTCTGTTCGACCCGCTGGATGATGCTCTCCGTCACCTCGATCTCGAGCCGTTCTGGCGGAAACCCTGTCTCGGCCAGGATGGCGGCGACCCGTTCAACATAGCCCGGGGAGCGCATCTCCCGCACCGACACATTGACCGACAAGCGGGGCACCGGCAGGCCGGCGGCCAGCCAGTTTTGTCCCTGCTCGCAGGCGTTGCGCATCACCCATTCCCCAATTTTCTCGATCAGGCCGCACTCCTCCGCCACCGGAATAAAACGGGTCGGCGCTATCATTCCCTCATTCGGATGCTGCCAGCGCAGCAGGGCCTCCAGTCCACTCAGGTGGCCGTTGGCCAGATTGGTCATGGGTTGATAGAAGATGCAGAGCTGTTCGAGCTCCAGGGCCTTGAGCAGACCCTGCTCAATCTGCATCCGCTCGCGGGCTCGAGCCGCCATGCAGGGGGTATAGAACTGGAATCCGTTGCGCCCCTGACTTTTCGCCTCGTACATGGCGCTGTCGGCGGCGCTGACCAGGGTTTCCGGGCTGTCTGCATGATCCGGATAGATGGCGATACCGATACTTGCCGAGATCGCCACCAGCTCATGGGCCAGCTCAACCGGTTCACGCAACACGGTCAGCAGGGTATTGGCCAGGGTTGCCAGCTCGTCAGGCTCCTCCAGATAGGGGATCAGCACCAGAAACTCGTCTCCCCCGAGGCGGGTCGCCAGATCGTTGTGCTGCAGGCAGCTGCGGATCCTCTCTGCCAGCCGCTTGAGCAGCTCATCGCCAACCCCGTGGCCCAGGCTGTCGTTGATCAGCTTGAAGCCATCCAGATCGATAAAGAGCAGCCCCAACCGTTTGCGATTGAGCTGCGCGGTTTTCAGCTCAAGGGCCAGCCGCTCCTGCAACAGATGACGATTGCCCAGCTCGGTCAGGGGATCGTGATAGGCAAGGTGATTCAGTTCGGCCTCCACCTTGCGAATGGCGCTGATGTCGGAGAGGGCGATCACATAGTGAGTAGTGTTGTTGAAGTTGTCATAGACAGCGCTGATCTGCTGCCAGGAGGAGAAGTAGCTGCCATCCTTGCGCAGACAAACCATCTCGCCATGCCAGGCGTTGTTACCGGGGCGCAGGTGATACCAGGGATAGTCGAGGTCGGTGTAGCGCCTGGGATGCATGATGATATCCGGGGTACGGCCTATCACCTCCTCGGCATTGTATTGGGTCAGCATGGTGAAGGCCGGGTTGACCGACAGAATATGGTGCTCGCTGTCGAGGATGATGATCCCCTCGGCCGTGGTATCGAATACCACGTTGGCCTGATGGAGTCGTTCCTCCTGACGGCGGCGGGCGGTGGCATTGTGAATGACTCCCATGACCCGGTGGCCGACCGACTCGGTGGCGGGGACATGGTCGGCATGAATATCGACCCAGTGGCGCTCGTTGAGAGCGGTGAGGTAGCTCAGGGTGAGATGGATGGGGTCATGACTTTGCAGGGCGGCCTTGAGCTGGCTGCCGGATTCCGGTTCAAAACAGTCGACGAACGCTTGCAGCCCACCGTGGAACTGGTTGGCCTCGATGCCCAGCAGCGGCTCAATCTGGCCGTCGAACAGCAGTCTGTCCTCCGCCACGTGCCACTCCCACACCCCGATTTGGGCCGCTCGCATTGCCAGCTGCAGCCGTTGTTCGGTTTCGTACTGCTCGGTGATGTCCCGCACGATGGCGAGGATGCCGTTCAGCTCCCCTTTCTCATCCCGCATCGGGCTGTAGGTGGCCTGAAAGCGGCGTGAGCTGCTGTCGTACGCCGCGGTTTGGCCCGTGATGGCGATATCCACGTAGGGCATGCCGCTGCGCATGATCTGCTGAAACATGGGCTCCAGAGTCGGTGCCAGCTTGGGAACCACCTCTCTGAGGTGCTTGCCCTGATGCTCCTCGATGCTTTTGCCATTGATGTCGGCCAGCACCTGATTGACTTTACGGTAGCGAAATTCGCAGTCAAAGACGCCGATGCCCAGAGGGGCATTATCCATCAGCTGTTCCAGGACGGTGTGATCTGACAGCTGGGTCAACATTGCCTCGGTGTCGGCGTTGAAAAGCTTCCCATCCATGATGACCTCGGCATTGATTGTTTTATCACTTGCATCAGCTGTCAGTATGGCACGAACTGTTTGGCCGGGAGTCAAGCGGAGTTATCTGGTTGTTTTGACGGCAAGAATAGGCAGAAAAACCTGATAAAAAGGATGGAGAAAGGGGGCGAGTGGTTATCCCTTCTGGCGACCAAACGCCTGAATACCGCGTACAAATACCAGCCAGCCGAGCAGATGGAACGGGAGGGCAAGCAGATAGAGCAGCAGGAAGTGCGACTCGCTGCCGCTGCTGTTGATGAAGTCGATCCAGGCGGCCAGCAGCGCCAGCATGCCGGCAATCTGGAAGCGGCGGCGCAACACCACCTCGACGCCGAGATTGGCAAGGTAGAGGGTGAGCAGGATGCCGGCAAAGCCGGTGAGCTGGGCGGTGCCGTAGAGCTCGCGATCCGGGTTGAACAGCAGCGAGATCAGGGGAGTAATGCCCTGATCCAGCGGGATCAGGGCCAGCAGCCAGCATGCAATCAGAAGCAGGGCTGTCTTCATCGCGGCCTCAGTCGGCAGACGGTGCCGGTTTGACCAGAGAGAGGTAGTTGGCATCCATCTTGAGGAAGACCCCCAGCAGACGGGCACTGGCGCCGTAGAAGCCAAACCGGTCGGCGGCGCGACAGGCGCTTTCGAACTTGTCAAACCAGCCCAGCAGATGGCCGTGCAGCAGCGCTTCCTGCTCGTCGAGCCAGCGTTCCCGCTCGGCTGCGCTCTTGGCTTCCGCCGCGCGGATGATGAGATTGCCCATCAGATCCAGCTCGATGGCCAGATGGTCGGCAGGCTCTTTGTATTTATCGCTGACATTGATGCCGAGGCGATCGAGGCGGGCCTGCATCTCGGCCATCGGGGCCTGCATCAGCAGCTTGGCCTCACCACGATAGAGCGATTCGTAGGGCAGGGCGCCCTGTTTGGGATCCACCAGAAACAGGCCGGCGAAGTCGGCGGCTAGTTCCAGCTGGCGATCCGGGCGCACCAGCAGGCGGGCGATGGCCTCGTTGAGCTCGGCCACGGCTTCGCGCATCGGATCCAGGGTGGAGAGGCTTTTCAGGAAGCTTCGCACATCATAGGTGTCATATTCGGCGATCTGCTCATCACTGAGTTCGGCGGCGAACAGGGTGGAGAACCACCAGTAGAGTTCGGCCCGGCGTTCGCTGGTAGCCATAAATTCCTGCATTTTTCCTCCGTGGATGGCAATCGGGAGCCTTGATGGCTCCCGATTCTAACGACTTTAAAAATAAAGGAAACTCAAGGGGGCGCTTTCGTCCCCCAGGGGTCAGAGTGCCGGGAACATGGGGTCGATGCCCTTGGCCGATTCCGGCGCGCCGAAGGCAGTGACTGCCGGTGCCTGTCCGCGGAACTTCTCGATCTCCACCAGCGCGGTATGGGCCGTGGTGGCCTGCGCCAGGCTGGAGGAGCCGATGTCGGCGGTCAGCACGTTGGGATCGCCGTAGGTACAGAGAGTCCCTACCTTGCCGCCCTCTTGCGGGCCATACCAGGCCCCTTCCTGAATGCGCACCACCCCGGGAGCGTAGTCATCGCTCACCACCAGCCCGGCCAATACCTGACCGCGACCGTTGAACACCCGCACCAGATCGCCGTCCTTGAGGCCGCGGGATTTGGCATCCTGCGGATTCATGTAGACAGGCTCGCGACCCTGCACCGTGTAGGTGGCGCGGTAGTTGTCGGAGGAGCAGAGCTGGCTGTGCAGCCGCTTGTCCGGGTGGCAGGATTGCAGGTGCAGCGGGTACTGTTTGCTGCCCGGCCCGCCGTGGGAACGCTCGTAGGGTTCAATCCAGACTGGATGGCCCGGACAGTCCCCATAGCCGTAGTCGGCGATGGTCTTGGAGTAGATCTCGATAAGGCCGGACGGGGTACCGAGCGGTTCCAGATCCGGCTCCTGACGGAACGACTCGTGGCGCACCCAGGGCTGGCCCGCCGGGAAGGTGACGAAGCCCTCGCCGTGCCAGAACTGGCTGAAACGGGGCAGACGGATGCCGATGCCGCGACCCTGCAGGCGGGCGTCGTCATAGATGCTCTGGATCCACTCCAGCTTGCTCTTGCCGCCGGTGAACTCGGCCTCACGACCGAAGCGACGGCAAAGATCGGCGAAGATGTCGTAGTCATCCCGCGCCTCGAACAGCGGCTCTACCACCTTGTACATGGCCAGAATGCCCGCGTTGGAGTGGGAGCCCCACTGCTCGATGTCATCCCGCTCATAAGTTGTGGTGGCGGGCAGCACGATATCGGCAAAACGGCAGCTGGCGGTCCACTGGTGATCGATGCTGACCACGGTTTCCAGCTTGCGCCAGGCCGAGACCATCTTGTTGCGATCCTGCTGGTGGTGGAACGGGTTGTTGCCGCAGAACACCGCCATCTTCATATGGGGGTAGGTGATGGTCTGGCCGTTGAAGGCGATCTGCTTGCCCGGATTGAGGATGCAGTCGACGAAACGGGCCACCGGAATGTATTTGGAGTAGCCCTTCCAGTCGCCGTCATGGAGCGGCTTGACCCCGGGGATGACCGAGCTGAAACCGGACATGATGGGGCCGCTGGAGGTGATGGTGCCCGCCCCGTTGTAGTGCCAGCCAAAGCCGTAACCGCCCCCCGGCAGGCCGATCTGGCCAATCATCGAGGCCAGTACCACCAGCATCCAGGCGTACTGCTCGCCGTGGTGCATGCGCTGTACACACCAGCCGCCGATAAGCTGGGTGCGGCCGCTGCTCATGGCGCGGGCCAGCTCGCGGATGGTCTCGGCTGGTACGCCACAGATGGCGGCGGCCCACTCGGCATCCTTCACCTGACCATCGCTGGTGCCCAGCAGGTAGGGCAGGAACTTGTCAAAGCCGGTGGTGTAGTTCTTCAGAAACGCCTCGTCGTGGCGCTTCTCGCTGTAGAGGGTGTGGGCGATGCCCAGCATCAGCGGTACGTCGGTTTGCGGATTCAGGGTCACCTGATCGCAATTGAGGTACTTCTGGGTCTTGGATTTGACCGGATCGACACTGATCACCCGGATCTCGCCCTTGGCCACCTTCTCTTTGAGCTGCGCCCAGTAGTCGTAGACGCTGTGATCCGGCACCAGCCAGCCCACCTGCAGGTTCTTGATGGGATCGGAGCCCCAGATGACGATAGTCTTGCTGTGTTCCAGCACCAGCGGCCAGGAGGTTTGCTGCTCATACACCTCCATAGCGCCCGCCACGTGGGGCAGGATCACCTGGGCGGCACCGGTGGAGTAGTCACCGGCCTTGGCCAGATAGGTGCCGTGCAGGTTCATGGCGCGTCCCAGCATGGCGCCAGCGGAGTGCAACTTGCCCACCGACTGCCAGCCGGAGTGACCGGCATAGAGGGCGCTCGGGCCATAGGTCTTCTGTACCCGCTCCAGCTCGTGATAGAAAAAATCGAGCGCCTGGGACCAGGTGACCCGCACGAAGCGGTTTTGGCCGCGTTCGCTGGTGTCGGACTGGTGGCCCTTGCGCAGCCAGTCCAGCCGCACCATGGGGTAGCGGATGCGGGAGGGGTTGTAGACCACCTCACTCAAGGCCTTGAGCATGTCGGTGGGGTGCTTGTCGTGCTCGAACGGCAGGGTCTCGACCCAGCGGCCATCGACCACCCGGGCACGGAAGGCGCCCCAGTGGGAGCCGGACTGCACCAGCTTGTCGCCAGACTCGGCGGCCATCACGGCGCGACCGAGCAGGGAGGGGCCGATCAGGGCAGAGGCACCGCTGGCCAGCAAGCCACCCAGAAAACCACGACGGGAAATATTGATCATCTTGTTATTCCTCTTTCGAATCCGGACTTAGTGGCTGCCCTGACCACCGGTATCGGCGGCATGGTTTTGCAGGTATTTGAGCAGGGTGCGCTCCTCTTCCTTGCTCAGGCGATAGTAGGCAGACATCGCCTTGAGTCCCGAAATCCAGCCGTTGGCAGTGAAGTGGGCGGGATCCGGCGCGCCGTGACAGGAGTTGCAGGTGGATTTGTACATCTCGCCGGCGTAATCCCAGATCGGCTTGAGCGAGGACTCAAAGCCCTTGCCATCGACCCAGGCCTGAACCTGAACCTGTTCCCACTTGATATGGGTGGCGCTGTCGGTCTCCTGCTTGAGCACTTTCTCGCTCGCTTTCAGTTCGTCACGGATGGTGGCGACGAAGACCCGCTTGCCCATGTATTCGCTCAGCACCCGGCCCTTGCCATCGCTCTCGCGCCACCCTTCGATGGTCACCTTGAGGCGATCGCCGCTGCGGTCTACGACGTCGATGCGGGAGGCGGGCAGCAGTTTGCCGACCGGGTCGCTGCTCTGTTCGCTGGCATAGAGATCTTTTTCACCCAGGTTGTAGAGGGTCTCGGCGGCTGGCGCCTCTTGCGCGTCGTTAACCAGGGTGGCGTAAGTGGCCCGGAAGCCGCCCGCCATGTTGGGCAGTTCGTGGGCGATGCCTTTGTGGCACTCGATGCAGTTCATGTTCTTCGCCGCCGCATCTTTCATCGCCAGCGCGGCCGCCGGGGACTGTTTGGCGTGATCCATGTTGTCGTAGCTGTGGCAGGACTTGCAGGTCTTGGAGTTCTGGCTGCTCATCCGTGCCCACACCTTCTCGGCCAGATGCAGGCGCCGGTCCTCGAACTTCTCCTGGGTGTCGATGCTGTGGCCTATGTACTCCTGATAGAGGTCGTTGGCCGCCTCCATCTTGCGGGCCACCTTGCCGACGAAATCTTTCGGCTGATGACAGTCGGTACAGACCGCCTGTACCCCTGAGGCATTCTTGAAGTGGATGGACTCCTTGTACTCCGGATAGACGGTGTCTTTCATGGAGTGGCAGGAGATACAGAATTCGAGGCTGCTGGTTTTCTCAAAGCCATAGTGCAGGCCGACGGTGCCCGCTAGGGTGACGCCGACGCCCACCAGAAGCAGCGCCAGTACCGACCAGCGACGGCTGGGGGTGCGCAGGAAGTGCCACAGTTTTTTCATCATGCTCTCTCACATCACTTTTTTGATGGGAGCCATGATAGGGAGGCGTTGTGAACAGGGCTGCCGCCACAAATTAATGAAATAGGGGTATTTATGACAAAATGTGAATAGAATAATCCTCCCTTGTCGACCATCGTGAACCCTGCCCATGAGCTACCACATTCTGGTTGTTGAAGATGATGCGGTTACCCGCGAGAAGCTGACCGGCTATTTCGAGCGGGAGGGCTATCGGGTGACGGCGGTCGAAAATGGCCAGGAGATGCGCGCCGTGCTGGCGGAACAGACGGTCGATCTGGTGATGCTGGATATCAACCTGCCGGGGGAAGATGGTCTGCTGCTGACCCGTGAACTGCGGGCGCGCAGCACGGTAGGGATCATTCTGGTCACCGGCCGCAGCGATGCGGTGGACCGGATTGTCGGCCTCGAGATGGGGGCCGACGACTATGTCACCAAGCCGTTCGAGCTACGGGAGTTGCTGGTGCGGGTCAAGAATCTGCTGTGGCGGATCTCGCTGGCAGCCGCCGCGCCGAGCGAGCCTGCGGTGGCTGACGATGCGGTGCGCTTTGGCCCCTGGCGTTTTGATATTCCCCGCCGCCAGCTCAGCAAGGACGGAGTGCCGGTGCGTCTGACCAAGGCCGAATATGAAGTGCTGGTGGCCTTTGTCGCCCATGCCGGGCGGGTGCTCAGTCGGGAGCGGATCCTGACCCTCATCAGCCATCGCGGCGATGGCCCGAGCGATCGCACTATAGACGTGTTGATCCGGCGGCTGCGCGGCAAGATGGAAGCGGATCCGCGGGATCCCCAGCTGTTTGTCACCGTCCATGGTGAAGGCTATCTGTTTGCCGGCGAGATAGCTTCCTGACCCCGTTGCGGCGGACTTGAGCTGTTTGACCGGGTATCAGACCGGCGGGCGGGTATCAAATTGCGGGCAGTCGTCGCCAATCTGGTGCCAGGGCGCCTTGGAGCCGACAAAGATGTGAAACGCGGGCCGCTGGCTCGGCACGTCGTCCAGTACCCCGAGGCGCAGGTTGATCTTGCCGCTGCTGCTCTTCTGGCTGAACAGGCTGGAGCCGCAGTGACGACAGAAGGCGAGGGTGGTCTCTGCCGATTTCCGGTAGCGGCCGATGGCCTCTTCCCCCTTCACTATGGTGACCTTGCTGCCATCCAGTCCGCCGACCGAGGCGTAATCTCCCCCTGAAAACTTGCGGCATTCGCTGCAGTGGCAGTTCCCCATATAGTCGAACTGATCCGGCAGGGCCAGGGCGACGGCGCCGCACAGGCAGCTGGCATGTAACTCTTTCATCTCTTCTCCTTGAGTGTGCTAATCGGATTTGGAACGGCTATTCGACCCGATAGACGGGGCGAAAAGCGCCATCCGAGAGGGAATCTGCGGGGTCGGCCAGCGGTGCAGAGAGCGTCAGAATGGGGGGCCCCATCACCCGAGGGCACTGCTCGGCATTGGCATCAGGGTGTTGCAGCAGACAGACCGCCTGAGCGACCGCAAGGCGCCCCTGCAGCCGCATCTGATCGCTGTTGGCGGCCAGGATCTTGCCCCGGCGCAGGCCCCGCTGTACCCCGTGGCTGAAGTAGGTGCTCAGCACCTGAGGCCTGTCGAGATGGCGCTGTGACAGTTCGTTGACGGCGACTTCGGCGGCGATGGCGCCCCCCACCAGATAGTCGAGGTCGGGATAGCGGGCCAGCGTCTGCTGCACCAGGGTGCGCTGGATTTCCCGGCTGTTGTCGCCGCGCTCGGTGGTGACCAGCTTGATGGCGCTCCCCTTGATGGCGTCGGCAAAGCCCGGCTCGACGAAGTTGTTGCCGCCGCTTGCCTGCGGGCCGGGGAAGAGGGCGACCGAGACCGGCTTGCTGCCGGTGGGGTGACGCTGCGCCAGCCAGTGGCCAATCTGCCAGCCTATCTGGTACCAGGAGACCCCCACCTTCGCCTGCACCAGACCGTTGGGCAGATCGTTGACCAGGCCAAAGAGCGGCAGCGGCGTGGCCTTGATGGCCTCGCGCAGGCCCTGATAGCTCACCGCGCCGAGCAAGATGGCATCGCTCCCTTCCTGCACGCAGCGCTGCAACTGCTGGCGCTGCTCGGCGAGGGCGCCATAGCCCCCCGCTTCGTGGATCTGCAACTTGACTCCCAGCCGCTTCGCTTCGTCCACCATGCCCTGATTGACCGAGAGCCAGTAGGCGTCGCGCAGATGGGGGTAGAGGGCACAGAGGGTCAGCGGTTTGGTTGCGGCGGCGGGTTCCTGCCACTGCTGGCGCAGTGGCTGGCCGCTGAATTCGCCGCCGGGCCAGATATCGACCGCAAAGGCGAGGGCGGCTCGGGGAAGCATTAGCAACCAGATCAGCAACAACGGGGAGAGATAGACGCTTCGCATGGCCAGGGGTTTTGTTAAAGTGTTGGGCCATATTATCCGGTCAAAGCCGACCACAACCAAGGGACTTCCCGTGAGAATCTTTTCCGGCCTGGGTGGCAAGTTGCTGCTGGCCTTCTCCCTGATGGCGTTATTGACCCTGAGTGCCTCCCTGCTGGGCTGGGTGGGGCTTAGCCATCTGCGCCAGCTGGAGCAAGGGGTGCAGCAGACCCTGGCCGATCAGGAGCTGGCCCGCACACTCTCTCGCCTCAGCGGTGAGATCCAGAGCGCGTCACGGCTGCTGGCCACCGCAACCAGCGAGCAGGAGCGGGAGCATCAGGGGCGCTTGCTCACTCTGCAGGGGCAACAGCTACAACAGGTACTGGCGCAACTTGGCCGTGGGCAGGGTTCAACAAGCCTCGATCAGCTCAGTCAGAGCATCATCGGCAATCTGGGCCAGCAGGGCTGGCTGGTGGGAGAAAGATTGACCCTGATGGCGCAGGGGGAGGCGCAGCGGGCCCGTCTGGTGGCGGCGGCTGGGCAGATCGCCGAGCTGGCGCGTAGTCAGATGGAGAACGCCGAAACCGTGATGGTGGCGGGGCTGGGTTCCCTCTACCAACAACAAGGTGAGCAGGCGACCCGGACGCTGGACCGCCTGCTGGAGCAAGATCTCGACTGGCTGGAGCAGATGACCGAGCTGCGTCATCGCACCCTGATGCAGCAGCAGCGCATCGAAGAGATGTGGCGCTGCGAACAGCAGGGGCAATTGCAGGCCCTGTTGCAGGAGGGACAGCGGGAGCTGGCTATCTTGCAATTGCGAGCCGGGGCTGTGACCGATCCTGCCCGCCGGCAGGCGGTGGAGCAGGCGCTGACTGTGCTGGCGCAGAGCGACAAGCTGGTGCAACTGCGCAGCGACTGGCTCGGCAAGGGGGAGGCGCTGCGGGTGCTGGCCAATGCCAATGAGGCCCTGATGAGCAGCCTCAACCAGCAGGTCGGTGAGCTGGTCAGCCGTGCCCGCGATTCGCTGGGGCAGAGCCAGCAGGCGCTAAGTCAGCGCCTCAGGCTGCTGGAGCAGGCGCTGATGGCCATTGGCCTGCTCACCCTGCTACTGCTGATGCTGCTGATGTGGCGCATGGTCTACGGCAGGATCGTCTGGCCGCTGCAACGGGCGGTGGCGGGGATGAGCCGGTTGGCGCGCGGGGATCTGGCCCCCCTTGAGCCGATCGCCAGTACCGGGCGCGATGAGCTGGCGGAGCTGGGGCGGGCCCTGCAGGTGTTTCGTGACAATGCGGTGGAGCTGGGCCGCTATCAGCGCGAGCTGGAGTCGCGGGTCGAGGAGCGCACCGGCCAGCTCAGCCACGCCAACGAGCGGCTCAATGAGGAGGTGGAGAAGCAGCGGCAGGCCCGCGCCGAGGCAGAACAGGCCAACCGGGCCAAGTCGGTGTTTCTCGCCACCATGAGCCACGAGATCCGCACCCCCATGAACGGCATTCTGGGTGGCCTGACGCTGCTGGAAGATACCCACCTGAGCGATACCCAGCAGCGCTATCTGGCCGCCATCGAGCACAGCGGCGAATCCCTGCTGGAGATCCTCAACGACATTCTCGACTACTCCAAGATAGAGGCGGGCCATGTGGAAGCGCGCCGCGAGCCCTTCCCCCTGTTCCAGTTGGTGGATGAGCTGAGCGCGCTGTTCCGGCCAAAGGCTGCGGCCAAGGGGGTCACCCTGGCGCTGGAATATGCGCCCGGGCTGGCGCCTGTGGTCGAGGGGGATCTGGGCAAGCTGCGCCAGGTGCTCGGCAACTTGCTCGGCAATGCGGTCAAGTTTACCGCCCGTGGCCAGATTACCCTGACGGTGGCGCCCCTTGTCTGCCAAGGCCCTTGTGCTGAGCCCTGCATCCGCTTTGTGGTGCGCGATACCGGCCCCGGCATTCCGGCCGATGAGCAGGAGGCGGTGTTCGAGGCGTTTCGCCAGCGCAAGCGTGATATAGGCCATCAGGGCGGCACCGGGCTGGGACTGGCGATCAGCCGCAAGCTGGTGACTGCCATGGGGGGCGAGCTGAACCTTGTCAGCGAACCGGGCAAGGGGTGTGAATTCAGCTTCAGCCTGCCCTTGCAACGCTCGAGTGCCCAGCTGCCTGCCGAGGCGCAACCGCTGCACCTTGGCCAGTCCCGTGACATCTTGCTGGTGGAGGATAACGAGATCAACCGGCTGGTGGCGCACGGCATGCTGACCCGCCTCGGCCATCGCGTCACCCAGGCCGAGGATGGTCGCAGTGCGCTGGCGCTGGTGACCGAGCGTCCCTTCGAGCTGGCGCTGCTCGATATCAATCTGCCCGATATGGACGGCATGACCCTGCGCGAGGATCTGGCAGCCATCAGCGAGGAGATGCATGAGCGGCCGCTGCCCGCCATCGCCATCTCGGCCCAGATGTATCCGGAGGATATCCGCCACTGCCTTGCCGCCGGCTTTGTCGATTTTGTCGGCAAGCCGGTGCGGCTGGCGGTGCTGGCGAACGCCATCGATCAGCTGTTTCGGCAAGAAGGGGCCTCTATCGAGCCTCATGTGCAGTTATCAGTAGCCGTGCCCCCAACTAACCAGCCTGAGTGGGCCAATCCGGTGCTGGACGCCGATCTGCCCCTGCTCGGCATGGCGCGGATCCGCCAGCTGGTCGCGCTGTTTGAGTCGCAAGGGCGGGTGTTGGTAGATGAGTTGGCTCAGGATGAGGGAAGTGAGCAACGTCAGCTGGCGCACAAGCTAAAGGGGAGTGCGCTGGCGCTGGGGTTGACCGAATTTGCCAGCCACTGTGCGGCTCTTGAGGCGGGAGGCGAGGAGCCTGCGACAATCGGGGCGCAATTTGACGCGGCGGTGAGCGGGTTGCAGCAGTGGCTGACAGCCAACAGGGATGCGCCGTTCTGATCCCTGCTGGCGATGCACAACGTTTAGGGAGGGGGCCAGTTCCTGCGCCGTTATTCGATCTCGCGAAACAGCACCTGCTTGCACTTGGCACAGACCCATTCCCGGCGAAAATCGGTCAGGTGCACCATGCCCACCTCCAGCAACTCGTGGTGGCCGCAGTGATAACAGAAGATGATGTCGCCATCGACTGATTCAGGGTGGGCCGCCAGATAGTCGGCTTTGGTGGGGAGCTGCTCCCACGAGGTGGTGGAAACATGTTTGCGTTGGCTGGTGTAGTAGACCCAGTAGAACAGAAAAAAGACAGCCAGGATCACGAATGTCAGCAGATGGTCCATCTTGAACTCCTCCGGTTAGGCGCAGCCCCTCGGATGCATGGCTGCAATCAGCTCCATCATCATTAAATTTGTTTCGAATGAATATGTTACAGGAAGGATAAAGAGGGCGTTGTGATCCCCTTCGGGTTTTGCCCGCCCGCAGCGGGATGAAAAATGTGTCGTTTGGCGGAGCGGCCAGGGTATTGAACGGGGAGGGAATCTTGCTTTTTACAACATAAATTCAACATTTTTTTAGGTGGTTGGACTGTCTCTTTGATCCAGCTCACGTTACAATGCCCGCGCCCACTTCACCTAACGCGCAAACGATTTTCAGGAGAGAAACGGATGTTGAAACGTGACATGACCATCGCCAATTATGATCCGCAATTGTGGCAGGCCATCACAGACGAAACCCGTCGTCAGGAAGAGCATATCGAGCTGATTGCGTCTGAGAACTACACCAGCCCCCGTGTCATGGAAGCCCAGGGCTCCCAGCTGACCAACAAGTACGCCGAAGGTTACCCCTCCAAGCGTTACTACGGTGGTTGCGAGTATGTGGATGTGGTCGAAACCCTGGCTATCGAGCGCGCCAAAGAGCTGTTCGGTGCCACTTACGCCAACGTGCAGCCGCACTCCGGCTCCCAGGCCAACAGCGCCGTTTACATGGCTCTGCTGCAGCCGGGCGACACCGTACTGGGCATGAACCTGGCCCACGGCGGTCACCTGACCCACGGCTCTCCGGTCAACTTCTCCGGCAAGCTTTACAACATCGTGCCTTACGGTATCGATGAGTCCGGCAAGATCGATTACGACGACATGGAACGTCAGGCTGTCGAGCACAAGCCGAAGATGATGATCGGTGGCTTCTCCGCCTACTCCGGCATCGTTGACTGGGCCCGCATGCGCGAAATCGCCGACAAGGTCGGTGCCTACCTGTTCGTCGACATGGCCCACGTGGCGGGTCTGATTGCCGCTGGCGTCTACCCGAACCCGGTTCCCCACGCTCACGTGGTCACCTCTACCACTCACAAGACCCTGGCCGGTCCGCGCGGTGGTCTGATCCTCTCCGCCGCTGACGACGAGGAGCTCTACAAGAAGCTCAACTCTGCCGTCTTCCCGGGTGGTCAGGGTGGCCCGCTGATGCACGTCATCGCCGGTAAAGCCGTTGCCTTCAAAGAGGCGCTGGAGCCGGAGTTCAAGACCTATCAGGCTCAGGTCGTCAATAACGCCAAGGCGATGGCCGCCACCTTTATCGAGCGCGGTTACAAGATCGTCTCTGGCGGTACCGATAACCACCTGATGCTGGTTGATCTGATCGGTCGCGAGCTGACCGGTAAGGATGCTGACGCTGCGCTGGGCAAAGCCAACATCACCGTCAACAAGAACTCCGTGCCCAACGACCCGCGCTCCCCGTTCGTCACCTCCGGTGTGCGGATCGGTACCCCGGCCATCACCCGCCGCGGTTTCAAGGAAGCCGAGTCCATCGAGCTGACCCACTGGATCTGCGACGTACTGGACAACCACGACAACGATGCCGTGCTGGCCACCGTGCGCGAGAAGGTGCTGGATATCTGCCGCCGCTTCCCGGTTTATGGCTGATAAGTCAGACCATCCGGTTTGAGACCAATGCCACCTGCGGGTGGCATTGTTTTTTCTGGCTTTTACCGGTTTTGGATGGCCGTGCTACACTGGCCGACCTAGATCCTGGCCCGCCGGGCCGGTCCCTGTTCCATTAACGCCGGAGGTCCGATGCATTGCCCATTCTGTAGTGCGGTTGATACCAAGGTGATCGATTCCCGTCTGGTGGCAGAAGGCCATCAGGTGCGCCGCCGTCGTGAGTGTCTGCTCTGTCACGAGCGTTTTACCACCTTCGAGATGGCCGAGCTGGTGATGCCCCGCGTCATCAAGTCCAACGGCTCCCGCGAGCCGTTCAATGAAGACAAGCTGCGTGCCGGCATCCTGCGGGCGCTGGAGAAGCGGCCGGTGAGCATGGAGGCCATCGAAAAAGCGGTCAACCATATCAAATCCCGCCTGCGTGCCACAGGCGAGCGTGAGGTCGCCTCCGAGCTGGTGGGCAATCTGGTGATGGATGAGCTCAAGAGTCTGGACAAGGTGGCCTATATCCGCTTTGCCTCCGTCTATCGCAGCTTCGAAGATATTCGCGAGTTCGGCGAAGAGATCGCCAAATTGGAGAAATGATGGTATCGGATGGGCAAGTGGATATCCGCTTCGCCCCTCTCTACCTCAGGACACGAAGATATTCGCGAGTTCGGCGAAGAGATTGCCAAGCTGGAGAAGTAAACCGCCATTCTCACCCATGTTGCCGCGTCCGATTACGCTGCGCTAATCGAACCTACGATACTGCGTAAAGTCGAGATGTGTTGTCAAAGGAGCCCGAATGTTTAGTCAAGATGATTACCAATGGATGAGTCGGGCCCTCGAACTGGCCCGCCGCGGCCGCTACACCACGGCCCCCAACCCCTGCGTCGGCGCCGTGCTGGTCAAAAATGGCGTGGTGGTTGGCGAAGGGTGGCATCAGAAGGCGGGCGAACCCCATGCCGAGGTCTATGCCCTGCGCGCCGCCGGTGACAACGCCCGTGGCGCTACCGCCTATGTAACCCTCGAACCCTGCTCCCATCACGGTCGTACTCCCCCCTGCGCCGAGGCGCTGATCAATGCTGGCGTAGCGCGGGTGGTGGCGGCCATGGTCGATCCCAATCCCCAGGTGGGTGGGCGTGGCCTGCGCATGCTCTCCGAAGCGGGGATCAAGACCGATTTCGGCCTGTTGGCGAGTGAAGCCGAAGCGCTCAACCCGGGCTTTTTCAAGCGGATGCGTACCGCCTTCCCGCGGGTGACCGTCAAGCTGGGGGCCAGCCTCGATGGCCGCACCGCCATGGCGAGCGGCGAGAGCCAGTGGATCACCTCCCCGGATGCGCGCCGTGACGTGCAGCGGCTGCGGGCCCGCCACGATGCGGTGCTCTCCAGCGCCGAAACCGTGCTGGCCGATGGCGCTTCCCTGACCGTGCGCTGGGACGAGCTGCCATCCTCGGTCAAGGCGAGTTATCCCAAAGAGACCCTGCGCCAGCCGCTGCGGGTCATTGTCGATTCGCAAAACCGGCTCACCCCGGATCTGCCGCTATTCCAGAGCGAGAGCCCGGTGCTGCTGGCCCGTCACAAGGCGTCCGGCGAGTGGCCCGAGTGGGTGCAGCAGCTGGAGCTGCCGCTGCTGGATGGCAAGCTGGATCTGGTCAGCCTCTTCATGTTGCTGGCCAAACAGAACGTCAACTCGGTGCTGGTCGAGGCGGGCCCGCGGCTCTGCGGCGCTCTGCTGGAAAAAGGGCTGGTGGATGAGCTGGTGCTCTATCAGGCGCCCAAACTGATGGGTGACGAAGGGCGCGGCCTGTTCCATCTGCCGGGTCTGACCCGGCTGTTCCAGGCGCCCAAGCTCGCCATCAAGGATGTGCGCATGGTGGGGCCGGATATTCGCATTACCGCCAAAATAGCCTGATTTATCAATGTTCAAGGGGGCATAATCAGTCCCCGTCATCAGCAAGGTGATCTGCATGTTTACCGGAATTATCGAAGCGGTGGGAACCCTGGCCGAGCTGCGCCGTCAGGGCGATGACATGGCCCTCACCGTCCACACACCAGGTCTGGATTTTAGCGACGTCAAACTGGGCGACTCCATCGCCACCAACGGCGTCTGCCTCACCGTGGTGGCGCTGGGCGACAAGAGTTATACCGCCGACGTGTCGCTGGAAACCCTCTCCCGTACCGGTTTTGCCGCCGCCAGAGTGGGCGATCGGGTCAACCTCGAGAAGGCGCTGATGCCCACCTCCCGCCTCGGCGGCCATCTGGTCTCCGGCCATGTGGATGGGGTAGGGGAGGTGAAAAGCGTCTCCAGCAGCGGCCGCGCCATCGAGTACTGGATCAAGGCGCCGGGCGAGCTCTCCCGCTATATCGCCGAGAAGGGCTCCATTGCGGTGGATGGCATCAGCCTCACCGTCAACGCGGTGCAGGGCGATCTGTTCCGCCTGACGATCGTGCCCCACACCGCGCAGGAGACCACTATTGCCAGCTGGAAGCCGGGTCACAAGGTCAACCTCGAGGTGGATCAGATCGCCCGTTATCTGGAGCGACTGATGATGGGCAAGTCCCAGGAGAGCAGCGCCTCGACCCTGACCATGGAGACGCTGGCCAAGGCCGGTTTTCTCTGACAGTGTGCGCTGAATCTGGCCACCAAAACGATTTTCTGTGATCCCGCTCTGATTGAAATGGAGCCGCTAGCCCCAATCTAGAGCAACATACACTCGCATTTGCGTTGAGCCTGCTGGCTCAACCCCCAAGCACACTGATGGAGTAGCCCATGGCGCTGAGCACAACCCAGGAAATCATTGCCGATATCAAGGCTGGCAAGATGGTGATCCTGATGGATGACGAAGACAGGGAGAACGAAGGGGACCTCATCATGGCCGCCTCCTGCGTCCGTCCGGAGGATATCAACTTCATGGCCCGCTACGGCCGTGGCCTCATCTGCCTGACCCTGACCCGGGATCGCTGCAAGCAATTGGCGCTGCCGCTGATGGTGGATCGCAACAATGCCCAGTTCTCCACCGCCTTTACCGTCTCCATCGAGGCGGCAGAAGGGGTGACCACAGGTATCTCCGCCGCCGATCGTGCGGTGACCGTGCAGGCCGCTGTGGCGCCCAATGCCAAGGCAGCCGATTTGGTGCAGCCGGGCCACATCTTCCCGCTGATGGCGCAGGATGGCGGCGTGCTGACCCGTGCCGGCCACACCGAAGCCGGTTGCGATCTGGCCCGTCTGGCCGGTTTCGAGCCTGCCGCCGTCATCGTCGAGATCCTCAACGAAGATGGCACCATGGCGCGCCGTCCGGATCTGGAGGTGTTCGCCGAGGAGCACGGCATCAAGCTTGGCACCATCGCCGACCTTATCGAGTACCGCAACCAGCACGAGACCACGGTCGAGAAGGTGGCCGAGTGCAAGTTGCCCACCGAGTTTGGCGAGTTCGACCTCATCACCTTCCGCGACACCATCGACAATCAGGTTCACTTCGCCCTGAAAAAGGGTGAGGTGCAGGCCGACCAGCCGACCCTGGTGCGCGTCCATCTGCACGATGTGCTAAGCGATCTGCTGTTGACCGACCGCCATGCTGCCCGCAGCTGGCCGCTGCCCAAATCCATGGCCCGCATCGCTGACGAGGGCGGCGTGCTGGTGATTTTGGGGGCGGAATCCCATGGCGCCGAGCTGCTGGCCCGGGTCAAGGGTTTTGAAGCCGCCGACAAGGGGCTAGCGCCGGAAGGAGCCAAGTGGCAGGGCACCTCGCGCCGGGTTGGCGTGGGCTCCCAGATCCTCAAGGCCCTTGGTGTAAGCAAGATGCGTCTGCTGAGCTCGCCGAAGAAGTACCATGCCCTCGGTGGCTTCGGTCTGGAAGTGGTTGAGTACGTCGGCGAGTAAAGTTCCACCAGAGAAGTACCATCCCCTTCGGGTGGTTTCGGCTTGGAAGTCGTGGAATTTACCGGCGAGTAAGCGCGCCGGACTGGTTAAATCGTGATCATGGCTGTCTATTGCGGCCATGGTTTTTGTCGTGGGTCTGTTGTGCTAGAATGTGCGCACTTTTGACTCCGGCCCTTTTGATTGCACAGATACAGGATTTCCAATGAAGGTTATCGAAGGAAATATCGCCGCTCCTGAGGCGCGCGTTGCTATTGTTGTTGCCCGTTTCAACAGCTTCATCAACGACAGTCTGGTGAACGGTGCGGTGGACGTACTGACGCGTCAAGGTCAAGTGCAGGACAGCAACCTGACACTGGTAAAAGTGCCGGGCGCGGTTGAAATGCCATTGGTCATCAAGAAGCTGGCCAAGAGTGGTCAATACGACGCCATCGTGGCGGTCGGTACTGTCATCCGTGGCGGCACCTATCACTTCGACCTGGTGGCAAACGAGAACAGCAAGGGCATGGCCCAGGTAATGATGGAATATGAAATTCCCGTTGCCTTCGGTGTGTTGACCACTGAAAACATTGAACAAGCCATCGAGCGTGCAGGTACCAAGGCGGGTAACAAGGGTGCAGAGGCTGCACTGGCAGCGCTCGAAATGATCAACGTCCTGAAAGAACTGGACGTGTAACGAGGAGAAGTACATTGAAACCGTCTGAGCGCCGTAAAGCCCGCCATTGCGCCACCCAGGCCATCTACCAGTGGCAGATGACCAAGGCTAACGTGGGTGACATCGAAGAGCAGTTCAAGATCGATCAGGACACCAAGGGTGTAGACCTGAACTATTTCCGCGATCTGCTGTTCGGGGTAGCCCTCCACTGCAGCGAGCTGGACAAGGTGTTTGCACCTTTCCTCTCCCGTCCGCTGGAAGAAGTGGACATGGTGGACAAGGCGATCCTGCGTCTGGCGACCTATGAGCTGACCCGTCGTGATGATGTACCGCCGCGCGTGGTCATCAACGAAGCGATCGAGCTGGCCAAAGCTTTTGCTGCCGATGACAGCCACAAGTTTGTCAACGGTGTACTGGACAAGGTGATCAAGTCGCTGAACAAGCGTTGATCCTGCTGTCCGTCAGCATCTAAGAGAGGAGCCAGCTTATTGCTGGCTTTTTACTGTATGGGTGAATTTGAGCTGATTGATAAGTACTTCAAGGTCCCCCACGCCCGCAAGGACGTGGTGATGGGCCCTGGAGATGACTGTGCCCTGCTGACCCTGCCCCCCGATACCCAGCTGGCGGTGAGCACCGACACTCTGGTGAGCGGCGTACACTTCTTTCCCGACATGGATCCGGTGGATCTCGGCTACAAGGCGCTGGCGGTCAATCTCTCCGATCTCGCCGCCATGGGGGCCGAGCCGCGCTGGGTATCGCTGGCGCTGACCCTGCCTGCCATTAACGAAGGTTGGGTCGCCGGTTTTGCCGAAGGGTTTCTGGAGCTGGCCGAGTACTACAATGTGGCGCTGGTGGGCGGAGACATGACCCGCGGGCCGCTCTCCATCACCATCTCGGTGAAGGGATCGGTGCCTGTCGGTCGCGCCCTGATGCGCAGCGGTGCCAAAGCCGGTGACGGCATCTATGTGACCGGCACTCTGGGAGATGCCGCGCTGGCGCTCTCCCACCTGCTGGGCAAACGCACTCTCAACGAGAACCAGCTGGCGGCCGTGCTGCCACGGCTCGACCACCCCCATCCCCGCATTCTGGCCGGTCAGGCGCTGCGCGGGCTGGCGGGCAGTGCGCTGGATCTCTCCGATGGTCTGGCATCGGATCTCGGCCATATCCTCAAGGCCTCCGGCGTGCGGGCCCAGATCGATCTCGATCTGCTACCGTTCTCGCCGGTGCTGCAGGATGCGGTGAGCGAGCAGGAGGCGTGGCAACTGGCGCTGGCCGGTGGCGATGACTACGAGCTCTGCTTCACCGTACCGGAGGAGCACCGCGGCGCGCTCGATACGGCGCTGGCCCACAGCGGGGTCAAGTTCAGCCGCATCGGCCGCATCGTGGCGGGCGAGCCGGGCATCGACTACCTGCGTGGCGACCAAGCGGTCGAGCTGCAACTGAAAGGGTGGGATCACTTCGCATGAGTTTGTTCAGGATAAAGCCCGAGCTGACACGACTGGATCTGAAAAATCCGCTTCATTTTTTGGCGGTGGGGTTTGGTTCCGGTCTCTCCCCCAAGGCGCCGGGCACCATGGGCACCCTGGCGGCCATTCCGCTCTACCTGCTGGTGAGCGGGCTGCCGACCTATTGGTTTATCGCCTTGCTGGCGGTGGGTTTTGTTGTGGGGATCCGTATCTGCCAGAGCGCCACCGATGCCATCGGCATGCCGGATCACGGCGCCATCGTCTGGGACGAGGTGATCGGCTTTGGCGTCACCATGATCGCCGCGCCAGCCGGTTGGGAGTGGGTGGTGGCGGGCTTCGCGCTGTTCCGGTTGTTTGATGTGCTCAAGCCCTGGCCCATCTCCTGGTTTGATCGCCGGATCCACGGTGGCCTGGGCATCATGCTGGACGATCTGATCGCCGGCCTGTTCGCCCTGTTTTGTATGCAATTACTGGCATTCTGGCTCGGTTGAGAGCCATCTTCCGGGGGATGACCGCTCTGGCATCCCCCGATTTATATCTGCTTAATTTTCATTCATCGGCATATGCTGCCGTTTATCATCCATTTCACATAAATATTCACTACTCATTCGGGGCTCGTGATTGTTTTGGAAATAGTGATAAATGCTGCTTGTTGCGTTGTTGTTGAAATTAAAGTAATGATACCAATAGATGTACGGACGCACCGGCCATTTTTGTGATGAAAATCATCATTTATCTCTGCCGAATTGGTGGTTATCTGCACAAAACATTGCGGAATTGTATAACTCAATCATTTACACCCGTGGTCAAACCGTCTAAGTTACTCGCGGGTTATTCCAAAAAAATGCAAAAAACCCGCCCGGATCGCTGGTTTCGCTGCCTCATGGATTGAGCAAATATTGCCCAAGGTAACAACCGGCATCTGCGGCTGATTTACGGACGAATTATTTGGGACGGATGTCCCCCGCAGAGGTAAACATGTCCTTGCTCGAAGTAAAGAACTTGCGGATCGAGTACCCCTCCCGCTACGGGGTGCTGGCCGCGGTGAAGGATCTCTCTTTCTCTATCGAAAAGGGTGAGATTGTCGGGGTGGTCGGTGAATCCGGCGCCGGCAAGTCCACCATCGGCAATGCCGTTATCGATCTCCTGAGCCCGCCGGGTCGCATCGCCCGTGGCGATATCTATCTCAATGGCGAGCTCATCTCCGGCAAGAGCCAGAATGAGATGCGGGCCATCCGTGGCTCCCGTATCGGGTTCATCTTCCAGGACCCCATGACCTCCCTCAACCCGCTGTTCACCGTTGAGCATCAGCTGGTGGAGACCATTCTGGCCAATACCGACCTCTCTCGCGAAGCCGCTTTTGCCAAGGCATTGGAGCTGATGGGGGCGGTGGGTATCCCGCAGCCGGAGCTGCGCATCAAGCAGTACCCACACCAGTTTTCCGGTGGCATGCGTCAGCGGGTGGTTATCGCCATTGCGCTCTCCTGCGATCCGGAGCTGATCATCGCCGACGAGCCGACCACGGCGCTCGACGTCTCCATTCAGGATCAGATCCTCCAGCTTATCCGCGCCCTCTGCAAAGAGCGTCAGGTGGGTTGCATGCTGGTGACCCACGATATGGGGGTGGTCTCCAACGTGACCGACAAGGTGGCGGTGATGTATCGCGGCGATCTGGTGGAGTTCGGCCTGACCGAACAGGTGCTGGGCAGCCCCAATCACCCCTACACCCGCAGCCTCATCTCGGCGGTCCCCCGCTCTGACGTGAAGCTGGTGCGCTTCCCGCTGGTCTCCTATATCGAGGATGCCAGTGCGCCGGATACCAATATCGACCTCAAGACCCACTGGCTCGGCCAGAGTCAGGACGAGCGTGCCTATGAAGGGGCGCTGCTGCGGGTGGAGGACGTCGATCTGAAGTTCGTCACCAAGGACTCCATCTTTCCGAGCCGCCGCCAGTATGTGCGCGCCTGCAACAACATCAGCTTCGAGATCTTCGAGGGTGAAACCTTCGGTCTGGTAGGGGAGTCGGGCTCCGGCAAATCGACCATTGCCCGCGCTATCACCGGTCTCTATCCGCCTGATACCGGCAAGATTTTCTTCGAGGGGATCGATCTGACCGCTCTCAAGAGCGAGCGCGAGCGTCGCCCGCTGCGTCGCCAGATGCAGATGGTGTTTCAGAACCCCTATTCCTCGATGAACCCGCGGATGAAGGTGCGCGACATCATTGCCGAGCCGATCCGCTTCCATCAGCTGGCGAGCAGCGAGAGCCAGATCGAGGGGATCGTCGGCGATCTGCTGGATCACGTGGGTCTCGGTCGTGGTGCTGGCCTCAAGTACCCCCACGAGTTCTCCGGCGGCCAGCGCCAGCGTATCTCCATTGCCCGCGCCCTGGCCACTCGCCCGCGCTTCCTCATCTGCGACGAGCCGACCTCGGCGCTGGATGTGTCGGTGCAGGCCCAGATCCTCAACCTGCTCAAGGATCTGCAGCAGGAGCTCAAGCTCACCATGCTGTTTATCAGCCACGATCTGCCGGTGATCCGCCAGATGTGCGACCGCATCGGGGTGATGCAGCACGGTCATCTGGTGGAGGTGGCCGAGACCGAGAAACTCTTTACCAATGCCGAGCATGAGTACAGCCGCAAGCTGATCTCCCTCATGCCGGAGTTCAAGGGAATGTCCCGCGAGGGGCTGGAAATCGCAAGCTAGGAGAGCGCCGGTGCGCCGGTCTGCTTGTCAAAAAAAGTGTCATAAGAAAGCCAAAAGCATGGAGAACAAGATGAAGAAAGGATTGTCCAAGATTGCCCTGGCGCTGTTTGCCGCCGGTTTCGCCTTCAGTGTCTCAGCCGCTGATATCAAGGTGGGTGTCGCTTCTGACGCCACTTCGCTGGATCCACAGGAGCAGCTCTCCGGTCAGACCCTGGAGATGTCGCACCTGGTATTCGATCCCCTGATGCGTTACACCCAGGATCTGAAATTCGAGCCCCGTCTGGCCGAGAAGTTCGAGCGTGTCGATGACAAGACTGTCCGCTTCCACCTGCGCAAAGGGGTCAAGTTCCACTCCGGTAACGACTTCACCGCTGACGACGTGGTGTGGACCGTCAACCGCCTGAAATCCTCCGTCGACTTCAAGGCGATCTTCGATCCCATCAGCGAAGTGAAGAAAGTTGATGACTACACCGTGGATCTCGTCACCGCCAAGCCGTTCCCGCTGGTGCTGCAGACCGTCACCTACATCTTCCCGATGGACTCCAAGTTCTATACCGGCAAGACCGAAGCGGGTAAAGACAAGGCCGAGATCGTCAAAAACGGCGACTCCTACGCCTCTACCCACGTCTCCGGTACTGGCCCGTTCACCGTCAAGTTCCGCGAGCAGGGTGTGAAGCTGGATTATGCCCGCAACGCCAACTACTGGGACAAGGCCTCCAAGGGTAACGTCGAGAACCTGACCGTGGTGCCGATCAAGGAAGATGCGACCCGTGTTGCAGCCCTCCTGGGTGGCGACGTGGACATGATCTATCCGGTTGCGCCGAACGATCTGGAGCGCGTGAAGAATGGCAAGGACTCCCAGCTGGTCACCCTGTCCGGTACCCGCGCCATCATCATCGAGCTGAACCAGAACACTAATCCGGCGCTGAAAGACAAGCGCGTGCGTCAGGCCATCAACTACGCCATCAACCAGGTGGGTATCGTCGAGAAGATCAACAAGGGCTTCGGTACCCCTGCTGGTCAGCTGAGCCCGAAAGGCTATGCCGGTCACAACGAGGCGCTGGTACCCCAGTATGATCTGGCCAAGGCCAAGGAGCTGATGAAGGAAGCCGGTTACGAAAAAGGCTTCAAGATGACCTTCATCTCCCCGGCTGCCCGCTACGTCAACGACGTCAAGATTGCCCAGGCTGTCTCCGCCATGCTGGCCAAGATCAACATCAAGGTGGATCTGAAGACCATGCCGGTGGCCCAGTACTGGCCCGAGTTTGACAAGTGTGCCGCAGACATGCAGCTGATCGGCTGGCACTCCGACACTGAAGATACCGCGAACTTCTTCGAGTTCCTGACCTTCACCAAGGACGCCAAGACCGGTATGGGTCAGTACAACTGCGCCGGTTATGCCAATGCCGAAGCTGACAAGCTGGTGATGGATGCCAACGCCGAGACCGATCCGGCCAAGCGTGCCGAGATGCTGAAGAAGGTCGAAGCCATGCTGATCGAAGATGCTGCCTACGTGCCGTTGCACTGGGAAGATCTGGCCTATGGCGCCAAGAAAAACGTCGACATCAAGCCGGTGGTCAACGTGATGAACTTCCCTTACCTGGGTGACCTGGTGGTCAGCAAGTAAGAGAAGCGCTAAGGAAGGACGGGGCGGGGTGGTCAGCTGGCCACTCCGCCCACTAACAGAAGCCTGTGCCACGACACAGGCCACGTAGAAGGACAAGCATGTTTACATTCCTGCTGAAACGGTTCTATCAGGCCGTGATAGTGATGTTCGTCATCAGCCTGGTCGCCTTCTCCATCCAGGACAACCTGGGTGACCCGTTGCGCGAGCTGGTGGGACAATCCGTCTCCGAAGCCCAGCGTCACGAGTTGCGCGAGAAGATGGGCCTTAACGATCCCTTCCTCATCAAATACAGCCGCTTTTTGAAAAATGCGGTGCATGGGGATTTGGGCACCTCCTATTTCTTCAAGCGACCTGCTCTCGAGGTGATCCTCGACAAGCTGGTGGCTACCCTTGAGCTGGTGTTTGCTGCCGCGCTCATCATCGTGGTGGTCTCCATCCCGCTCGGTGTCTATTCGGCGATCCGCCCGCGCAGCATTCCCACCAAGATCATCATGGCGGGGAGCAGTATCGGCATCTCGATCCCGGTATTTTTGACCGCCATCATGCTGATGTACCTCTTCTCCATCCAGCTGGGCTGGCTGCCGGCCTATGGCCGCGGCGAGACCCATAACCTGCTGGGCTGGGAGTCGGGCTTCTTTACCTGGGATGGCATCCTGCACCTGATCCTGCCCGCGGTGTCCCTCTCTTCCATCATGTTGCCGCTGTTTATCCGGCTGGTGCGCTCCGAGATGCTGGAGCAGCTCTCCTCCGAGTACGTCAAATTCGCCCGCGCCAAGGGGCTGGACAACAACAAGGTCTACTATCAGCACGCTCTCAAAAACACCATGCTGCCGGTCATTACCGTCGGCGGGGTGCAGATCGGCACCATGGTGGCTTACACCATCCTGACCGAGAGCGTGTTCCAGTGGCCGGGCACCGGCTTCCTGTTCCTTGAGGCGATCCACCGGGTCGATACGCCCCTCATCACCGCCTACGTCATCTTCGTGGGACTGATCTTCGTGGTGACCAATACCCTGGTCGACCTGCTCTACGGGTTGATTAACCCGACCGTTAACCTGACTGCCAAGGGGTAAGCATGAGTAACGCTGTAACTGCAAGCCCAAGCCGTTGGGCACGATTCAAGAACTCTGACATCGTCTACTACTTCCTGCGGGACAAGGTAGCCATGTTCAGCTTTGCGGTGTTTGTGGTGTTCGTGCTGGCGGCGCTGCTGGCGCCCTGGCTCGCCCCGCACAACGTCTATGACCAGACCAGTTTTGATCTGATGGATGCCGAGTTGCCCCCCTCCTGGCTCGAAGGCGGCGAGGAGCGCTTCTGGCTCGGCACCGACAACCAGGGGCGGGATATCTGGAGCACCATTCTCTATGGCGCCCGTATCTCCCTCACCATCGGCCTGTTTGCGGTGGCGCTGCAGCTGGTGCTCGGTATCGTCATCGGTCTGATTGCCGGTTACTTCGGTGGTCGTATCGACAACCTGCTGATGCGCTTTGCCGATGTGCAGCTGTCGTTCTCCACCATGATGGTGGCGATCATCATCTCCGCTATCTTTCAGGCAACATTTGGCTCTGAGTTTTACTCGAAGTTTGCCATCATGATGCTGGTGGTGATCATCGGTATTGCAGAGTGGCCGCAGTATGCCCGTACCGTGCGCGCCTCTGTGCTGGCGGAGAAGAAGAAGGAGTATGTGGAAGCGGCCAAGGTGATGGGGTTCCGCGCACCGCGCATCATGTTCCGCCACATTCTGCCCAACTGTTTGTCGCCCATTCTGGTGATCTCCACCGTGCAGGTGGCCAACGCCATCATGAGCGAAGCGGCGCTCTCCTTCCTCGGTCTGGGGATGCCGGTTGATCAGCCCTCGCTCGGTTCGCTTATCAGCGTCGGCTTCAACTACATCTTCTCCGGCTCCTGGTGGATCACCGCCTTCCCGGGCATCTGTCTGGTGGTGCTGGTGCTGGTCATCAACCTGCTGGGTGACTGGTTGCGGGATGTGTTTAACCCCAAGATCTACAAAGGTTAACGCGGGCTGATTCTTAGGCGCCGAGTCGCAGCTATCAGGCCATTTGGATGAAAAAAATCCGAAACCGGTTTTGCCGGTTTCGGATTTTTATTGGTCTTGAGCAGACAGCTTGTTTATTGCACACCCATCAATAGTGCGGCGGCGGGGTCTCTTCGGCCATGCTGGCAATCTGGCTGGGCTGTACGCTTTGCAGTTTGTCGATCAGCAGCTGGATCTGGTATTTGAGTCGATCGAGTTCACGGCCCTGGGTGGTTACCTCGTCGTTGAGCTGCTCTATGGTGTATTCCGCATAGGCGAGACGGGTTTCCAGGGTTTCGATGCGATCGTTAAGTTGCTGACTCATGGGCCTTCGGGTCCTTACTTGATTGTCCAGATTTCGGCCAGACCACTGGAGCTGGCACTGACAAGGTGGCTATTGTCGCGCAAAGCGACGCCGTAGACCACTGCGCTGGGCGGTTTCACCTTGGGTTGCGGCGAGACGCGCCAGCTCTGCAGCAGGGCACCATCGCTCACTTGCCACAGGGAGAGCTGACGGGAAGGGGCGCCGGTGATGAGCCACTTGCCATCGTTGGCAAAGCGGGCGCTGGTGTAGACCTCGAAGCGGTGATCATATTGCAGCTGACTCACCTCCTTGCCGGTTTTCAGATCCCAGATGCTGGCCCGGCTGCTGTCGGCGGTGAAGGCGTAGCGGCCGCTCGGCTCCAGTCTGGCCATGATCACCCGGCCACCATGGTTGAAGCGCCAGATCACCTGCCCGCTACGGGTATCCCACAGATAGGCGCTGTAGTCGTTGCCGCCGGTCAGGGCGTAGCGACCGTTGGCGGAGAGATCCACCGTATTGACCTGTTCGGTGTGCCCCAGAAACTGCAGGCGACGGCCGCTTCGGGTGTCGAGCCACTCGGCCTTGCCATCTTCCCGACCTATCAGCACATAACGACCGTCGGCAGAGAGCGCGATGTCCCTCAGCCTGGATTCAGGAAGTGAGTAGTAGCCTTGTGATTGCCCGTCGTTCAGCCGCCAGGTAGCAAAGGTGTCTGGGGTGGCGGTGACGGCATGGCTGTTGCCTTCGGAAAAGCGGGTAATGAATACCAGATCTTCCGTAGAGTCGGATTGCTTCCAGCGCCAGCGTTGACGGTTCTGTTCCAGATCCCAGACGATGATGCCCTGGCTGATGCTGGAGACGATGGCCTGCTTGCCATCACTGGAGAGATCTGCGGTCAGCAGACCCGTGCTGGCGAGGGTCATTTGCTGGTTGGGTTGGGAGCTTTGCTCGCAACCGGTGAGCATTAAACAGAGGCTCACCAGATAAATGGCACTTTTTATCATTTTTGCGGTCTCACGCTTTTGTTACCTGCGATCACGGCGTTAGTATAAGGCGCTTATCACGATAAACCTCTCATTTCACGATGGAACCGAGAGCGGTATTTGGAGTTTGGAGAAACTGATGAACAAATTTCTGAAGGTGTCCCTGTTGGCGGCGGCCGTTGCCGTCGGTCTGACTGCTTGCCAAAAAGACGAGAAGCCTGCTGCGGCCAATACCGCCGAAGTGAAGGCAGAAGCCAGCAAGCCGGCAGAGGCGACCAAGGCCGAAGCCAAGAGCTTTGAAGAGCAATCTGGCTACGCAATTGGCCTCTCCATGGGTCGTTACATCGCCAATACCCTGGAGCGTCAGCAGGAACTGGGCATCAAACTGGACAACGCCGTGATCCTGAAAGGGGTGACTGACGGTCTGGGCAAAGAAGCCAAGATGACTGATGAAGAGATCCAGAAGGTACTGCAGAATTACGATGCCAAGATCAACGAGCTGACCAAGGCCAAGGCCGAGAAAGACGCCGTTGAGAATCTGAAGAAGGGCGAAGAGTTCCTGGCTGCCAACGCCAAGAAAGAGGGTGTGAAGAGCACTGAATCCGGCCTGCAATACGTGGTCGAGAAGATGGGCACTGGCGCCAAGCCGAAATCTACCGATATCGTCAAGGTGCACTACACCGGTACTCTGACCGACGGCACCAAGTTCGACAGCTCCGTCGATCGCGGCGAGCCGGCTACCTTCCCGCTCAACCAGGTTATCCCGGGTTGGACCGAAGGCGTTCAGCTGATGCCGGTTGGCTCCAAGTTCAAGTTCTTCCTGCCGTCCAAGCTGGCCTATGGCGAGCACGGTGCAGGCTCCATCCCGGCGAATGCCGTACTGGTGTTTGACGTTGAGCTGCTGGCTATCGAGAAGCCGACTGCAGACGATGCCAAGAAGTAATCTTTTCTTGTAGTGAAAAACGGCTCCTTAAGGAGCCGTTTTTACTTGTGTATTCCCTGCAATCGCGGGATAACAGAGCTGTCTTGGCGTTGGGTTTGCGCGCGAAAATAAGGCAAAATAGATCGCAGAATCAAATACAAGGATGAGTCCAGTGGCTGAAAATAAATCGCGTGTCCTGCTGGTGGAAGATACCCGTAGTCTGGCGGTGGTCTATGAACAGTACCTGCGCCAGGAGGGGTACGAGGTAGTGCTGGCCGACTGTGGTCAGCAAGCGTTGGCACAGTTGCTGGCAAGTCCTCCCCCCGTGGTGCTGCTGGATCTGGAGCTGCCGGATATGTCCGGTATGGATATTCTGCAAATGATCACCGAACAGCAGTTGCCCTGCTCTGTGGTGGTGATCACCGCACACGGCTCGGTGGATGTGGCTGTGGAGGCGATGCGCCTCGGTGCCTTCGATTTTCTGACCAAGCCGTTTGACAGCAAGCGGCTCTGCGCCACCGTTCGCAATGCCTTGAAACACCAGCAGTTGAGCTCGCTGGTTGCCCACTATCGGGAAAACTTCGAGCGTAGCTCCTTCTTCGGTTTTATCGGTGCCTCCATGTCGATGCAGGCGGTCTATCGCATCATCGAGAGCGCGGCGCCCAGCAAGGCGACCGTTTTTATCACTGGCGAGAGCGGCACCGGCAAAGAGGTGTGTGCCGAGGCGATTCACCAGTGCAGTCCCCGCAGTGAGCAGCCCTTTATTGCCCTCAACTGCGCCGCCATTCCCCATGATTTGATGGAGAGCGAGATCTTCGGTCATGTGAAGGGCTCTTTTACTGGCGCCCAGGGGGATCGCAAGGGGGCGGCCAGTCTGGCCGATGGCGGTACCCTCTTTCTCGACGAGATCTGCGAGATGGACCTGGATCTGCAGAGCAAGCTGCTGCGCTTTATCCAGACCGGCACAGTGCAGCGAGTCGGCAGCGGCAAGCTCGAGACGGTGGATGTGCGCTTTATCTGCGCCACCAACCGGGATCCGCTGGTGGAGGTGAAAGCAGGCCGTTTTCGCGAGGATCTCTACTATCGGCTCCACGTCATTCCCCTCACCCTGCCGCCGCTGCGGGAGCGTGGCGAGGATATCCTGCTGCTGGCGCGTACCCTGCTGCAGAGCTACGCCAAGGAGGAGAACAAACGCTTCAAGGATTTTGATGTCGAGGCTGCGCGAGTGCTGCTCGACTACCCCTGGCCCGGCAACGTACGCGAGTTGCAGAACGTGGTGCGCAATATCGTGGTGCTCAACGATAAGGAGCTGGTGAGCCCGGATATTCTGCCGCCACCGCTCAATGGGGTTCGTCCCCAGCTGCCGGCTGCGATTGCGGCAGCGGTGGCATCGGCTCCGGCAGCCACCGGGGTGGCCAACGGGCCAATTCGTCCGCTCTGGCTGGTGGAGAAAGAGGTGATCGAACAGGCCATCGCCAGCTGTGACGGCAACATTCCCAAGGCGGCGGCCCTGCTCGAGATCAGCCCCTCCACCATTTACCGTAAAAAGCAGGGGTGGGAGGAGTCCAATCGGGCCTGAACCATCTTGCCAGCAGAAAGGGCGGCTAGCGTGCCGCCCTTTCTATTTTGGGGATCAGAGTTTGGCGAGGCGCTTGAGGCGGGCCAGTCGCTCCCCCTCGTTGGCGCTGAACCAGCGGTCCTGCGATAGCAGAAACCAGGCACGGGAGAAGTATTCCGCGGCCAGCGGATCGTCCAGCACCAAGGCATTCTCCCCCAGCTCCTCGAACAGATAACCATCCTCAGGTTCGCCTGCCTCGGCCATATCAACCTTGAGTTGGTGCAGCTCTGCCTGCGCCTGCTGGTGCTGACCCTGGGCCCGGGTCAGGCGAGCCAGACTCCAGCGGGCGATAAACGCCTTGGCCGGCTGGTTATGCTGCAGATGCCAGGCCAGACACTTCTGCTGCTGGATTTTCGCCTCCTCAAAGCGACCCAGTTCGAACAGGGTCCAGCCCTGATTGTTGTAAAGGGGGGCCAGCCAGCCACGCACCTTCTCATCACTACTGCGCTCCGCCAGCTCCATCGCCAGTTGATGCCAGCGGCTCTGCTCTTCCAGCGGTGCGGCGATGGCGATCATGTGAGCGGCGTCGATGGCAAGATAGGTCTCCTTCTCCTTGAGCCCCCATTGCCAGGCTTGTTCAAACAGCGGTTTGGCACTGGCTTTGTCGCCCGCCGAGTTAAAGGTGCGGCCTCGTTCCAGCAGAGCCCGGATCCGCGCTCTGGGGGTTGTATCTGTGAGGCGAGGCGCTATCTCGTCGAGCAGCTGATGGGCTTCGGCAAACTGGCGCTGCAGCGAATGGGTGCGGGCAATTTGGGTCAGCAACTCCAGTTCGAGTTGCAGGTCGGCGGCGGCGCGCGCTTCGGGAAGACGGGTGTGAAAACGCAGGGCGCTGGCGGCGGGATCCTGATAATCCCACAACGCCATGAAATCGGGCGGATTGTCCATTTGGCCTCCTTGCTGGTTATCCTGTCACCAAGATGCCTGCAGGCCATTGTTTGTACAAGGGGCTCCCGTCACAGAGCGCCCCTTGCATCATACTAACGGCTGTGGCCGGTTGGTCAGTAGACCATGGCCAGGCTCATCAGCATCAGGCCGAGGGCGGCAAAGGCCCCCTCCTTGATCGCGAGCCGTGGCACCAGCGCCTTGGGCAGGGCCGGAAACAGGCTCAGGGCAAAGCCAAGGCCCGGCATCAACCAGTGGAATGCTGGATCGCGCAGGGTGGGATCGGCGGCACCGTTGATGATGATCAGTAAAATAAACAGGGTGAAGGCGGGGAGGATAAACCAGCGTACCCCGCCGGCGGCGACCGCCCGCAGCGGCGAAATGCGATAGAGCAGCATGGTCACAAGGAACAGTACAAAAGGGGCCAGCAGATAGAGCGGAGCGGGGTTCATAACATCTTTCCTGAAAACTGATCGTCAAAAAACCGGTTGCCCGGTGCAAGAGGCGCGGGATTTAACCACTCTTCGCTGGTAATCACCAGCAGCCCGGGCCCGGGCTGTGAAGAGGATCCCGGATAAAGGTTTGCTAGCGCGTCTTAGTGCAACCAGAACCAGGCTGCAGCAAATCCAAGCCAGCTCAGCACCAGCAAGATCCAGGGCAGGGGATGCTGATGGCTTACTTCAACCAGCTCCAGCTGATCGTCTTGTTCTTCGGTTTGTGGCGTGCCCTGTGGCTGCCTGGCTTTGGCCTGCAATTTTTTCTGGCGGCTCGCTTCACGGGCCCGCGCCTTCATCTGTTTCTTGTATTCGTCGATGCCTTTCTGGATCCCTTGCGCGATAAGCTGGGTCTGCTCCTTGGTCTGCCCCGGCTTCTGGTTGGCACGGGCAATTTTCATCGCCTCCTGCTGGGTCTCGGGGGAAATCTTGTCGTACTTGGCCATCAAATCATCTCCTCGGGCATGGCTGGCTGGGGAGTATGCCATAAAGGCGCGTCCGGGTGGCGTCTCCTTGGTGCGGGAGGGGATCAAGTGAGTGACAGCTCAACAAAAAACCTGACAAATCAGCAGGAAGCCGGATGTTGGGCCGAAGATCACAATTAGCAGAATTTGTGAGTCATCGATGAAAAACGGTCATCTGTTGTTTGTTATATTGGCGCCCGACCCGCTGGATAGGGTTGATAAATAACAAAACAATCAAGGTGATATGGAAATGAATAATAACTTTATCAAAGGCGGCGTGGCACTGGCCGTGCTTGCTGCACTGACTGGCTGTAATACCTCGAGCAATGACACCGTTGCACCCTGCACCGAAAATGTCTGCAAACTGACTATCCTGCACACCAACGATACCCACGGCCGTTTCTGGCACAACGCTGAAAATGAGTATGGTATGGCTGCCCAGAAGACTCTGGTCGAACAGCTGCGTGCCGATGCCAAGGCTGCTGGCAGTGACGTACTGGTTCTTTCCGGTGGTGATGTGAATACCGGCGTGCCGGAGTCCGATCTGCAGGACGCCGAGCCTGACTTCATGGCGATGAACAACATTCGCTACGATGCCATGGCAGTGGGCAACCATGAATTCGACAACCCCCTCAGCGTGCTGGAGAAGCAGCGCAAGTGGGCCCAGTTCCCCATGCTCTCGGCCAACATCTATGACAAGGCCAGTGGCAAACACTACTTTGACCCCTACAAGGTGTTCAAGCTGGAGAGCGGTCTCAAGGTCGCCGTACTGGGCCTGACCACCGAGGATACCGCCCAGCTGGTTGATCCCAACAACGTGCAGACCCTGGAGTTCCGCGATCCGACCAGCGAGGCGGCCAAACTGGGCCAGCAGATCCGCAGCAACAAGGAGGCCAATCTGGTCTTCGCCATCACTCACATGGGCCATTACGAGAATGGTCAGCACGGCAGCAATGCGCCGGGCGATGTAGAGATGGCTCGTGCACTGCCGGCAGGGACTCTGGATGCCATCATTGGTGGCCACTCCCAGAATCAGGTCTGTATGGAACCGGGTACCACCAACAAGTACGCCAATTTCAAACCGGGTGATAACTGCCAACCGGACCAGCAAAACGGCACTTGGATCATGCAAGCCCACGAGTGGGGCAAGTATGTGGGCCGTGCCCAGTTTGAGTACCAGAATGGCAAGTTGACCCTGACCAGCTATGACCTGATCCCGGTCAACCTGATCAAGCGCAACGCCAAGGGCGAGGCGATCGATGCCAACGGCGCCGTAACCAAGGACCCGACCAAGATGCAGTTCGTACAGGACGAGATCACCAAGGATCCCGAGCTGTATAACACCCTGCTGGGTTATCAGGAGAAAGGTCAGCAAGAGCTGAATGTCGTCATTGGCTCGGCAGATGGCTTGCTGGTTGGTGATCGCAACTCGGTTCGCAACAAGCAGACCAACCTGGGTCGCCTCATCACCACGGCGACCAGCAGCAAGCTGGGTGTCGACTTTGGTATCGTCAACTCAGGCGGTGTGCGCGACAGCATCCCGGCCGGTGATATCACTTACCGCAGCGTGCTGCTGGTGCACCCCTTTGGCAACACGGTCAACAAGGCTGTCATGAAGGGAAGCGAGCTGGCGACCTATCTGGGCCAGGTGGCAAGCAAGACCCGCAATACCGGTGGTTATGCCCAGTTTGGCGGTATCAACATGGCGGTGGATTGCCAGGCCAAGAGCGTCAATATCACCAGTATCGGTGGCAAGGCGTTTGATCCGGCAGCAACCTACAGCTTCGCGATCCCGAGCTTCAGCGCCTCCGGTGGTGATGGCTATCCGAAGATCGATACCATCAATGCCGGTTTGGTCGATGCTGCCGTGCTGAAGGAGTACATCGAGATCAAGAAGACCATCAACGTGGCCGATTATCAGCCAGGCAATGAGGTGAGCTACCTGAACTCAACCTCTACCGAAGGGTGTAACTAAGCGCTGTCGATTTGGTATCGTCACAACAGTAGTCACACTCTGCTGTCTTCTTAAAAAAATCCCCAGGCATTACCTGGGGATTTTTTCGAACAGTTAGTGAATTTTCCTGTCTATTGCATCACATCGTGTCTCGTCAGGCTTGCAGCCAGCTTTCGATACTGCGCTGGATGCCAGCATCGTCCAGACCGAGCAGGGCATAGATCTCCTGCTGGGTACCCTGTTCCACGAAGCGATCCGGCAAGCCAAGGTTGAGCACCGGCTTGCACTGCTTGCTGCGCATCAGCAGTTCGTTCACCGCCGAACCGGCGCCGCCCATGATGGCGTTGTCTTCGATGGTGACGAACTGATCGTGGCTGGCTGCCAGCGACAGCACCAGCGCCTCATCCATCGGTTTGACAAAGCGCATGTCCACCAAGGTGGCATCCAGAGCCTCGGCGGCCGCTTTGGCGTGGTGCAGCAAGGTGCCAAAGGCCAGAATGGCAGTGCCCTTGCCCTCTCGCAGGATACGTCCCTTGCCGAGCTCCAGTGCCTGCATTTCTGACGAGATGGGGGCGTCGCCCAGGCTGCTGCCGCGGGGGTAGCGCACTGCGGCAGGGCCCTGATGGAGATAGCCGGTATAGAGCATCTGGCGGCACTCGTTCTCATCAGATGGCGTCATCACCACCATGTTGGGCACGGTGCGCAGGAAGCTGATGTCGAACGCCCCCTGATGGGTCGGGCCATCGGCGCCCACCAGACCAGCCCGGTCGATGGCGAACAGCACCGGCAGATCTTGCAGCGCTACGTCGTGGATCACCTGATCGTAGGCGCGCTGCAGGAAGCTCGAATAGATGGCCACCACCGGCTTCTTGTCGGCGATGGCAAGACCCGCAGCGAACGTGACTGCATGTTGCTCGGCAATGGCCACATCGAAGTAGCGATCCGGATATTGCTGGCTGAATTTCACCAGACCGGAGCCTTCGCGCATGGCAGGGGTGATGCCGACCAGTTTCTCGTCTTTGGCAGCCATGTCGCACAGCCACTGGCCAAAGATGGCGGAGAAGGTGGGTTTGGCACTGCTCGCCTTGGGCAGGGAGCAATCGTCAGGATTGAACTTGGGCACGGCGTGATAACCGATGGGGTCTTTCTCCGCCGGCTCGTAACCCTTGCCCTTCTTGGTCTTGACGTGCAGCAGCTGCGGGCCCTTGAGGTTGCGCATGTTGCGCAGGGTCTCGACCAGCGCCTCGATATCGTGACCGTCGATGGGGCCGATATAGTTGAAGCCGAACTCCTCGAACAGGGTGCCGGGCACCACCATCCCCTTGAGGTGCTCTTCGGCCCGTTTGGCCAGCTCCTTGACCGGTGGCAGACCTGCCAGCACCTTCTTGCCGCCTTCGCGGATGGTGGTGTAGAGCTTGCCGGACATGACCCGGGCCAGATGGTTGTTGAGCGCACCGACATTTTCGGAGATGGACATCTCGTTGTCGTTGAGGATCACCAGCATGTCTTTATGGACATCGCCGGCGTGGTTGAGCGCTTCAAAGGCCATCCCTGCGGTAATGGCACCATCACCAATCACCGCAACGACCTTGCGACCCAGCCCTTCGCTCTCTGCGGCAACCGCCATGCCAAGGGCCGCACCAATGGAAGTGCTGGAGTGGCCGACGGAGAGTACGTCGTACTCGCTCTCGCCACGCCAGGGGAAGGGGTGCAGACCGTCTTTCTGACGGATGGTGTGGATCTGATCACGGCGCCCGGTCAGGATCTTGTGGGGATAGGCCTGATGGCCCACATCCCAGATCAGCCGATCGAACGGGGTGTTGTAGACGTAGTGCAGGGCCACGGTCAGTTCGACCGTGCCGAGACCGGAGGCAAAGTGTCCGCTGGAGCGGCTGACAGAGCGCAGCAGATATTCGCGCAGCTCGTTGCACAGCACCGGCAGCCGATCTTTGGGCAAGGAACGCAGCTCGACCGGAGTGTCCGCGAGGGCCAGGTTGGGGAAATTGCTAATATCAACGCTCATATTGTTACTGTTATCCAGCGTTTAGTGGGTTCGCTCGATGATGTAATCGGCAAACGCTTCCAGAATGTCGGTATTGTAGGGCAAGGATTGCAGGGCTGTTAAGGCTTTCCCATGCAGTTCGCGAGCCAGCTCACGGGCATTTTCGAGTCCGAGCAGGGCCGGATAGGTACTTTTCTCCAGCGCCAGGTCAGAACCTTGTGGCTTGCCTAGGGTGGCGGTATCACCTGTGATGTCGAGGATGTCATCCTGCACCTGAAAGGCGAGGCCAATCGCGGCGGCATAGGTTTGCAGTGCAGCCAGCGTGGCGTCATCGACATCGGCTTTGCACAGGGCGCCGAGCGCCACGGCGCATTCAATCAGCGCTCCTGTCTTGTGGCGGTGTACCTGCTCCAGCTCGGCGAGCGAGATCTGGCGCCCTTCGGCCTGCAGGTCCAGCGCCTGGCCGCCACACATACCGAGATAGCCGGAGGCGCGGGCGAGGGTACTCAGCATCCGCACCCGGTTGGCCATCAAGGAGTCAGGCATGGGGTGATCGGCCAGAATGGAGAACGCCAGGGTCTGCAGCGCATCACCGGCCAGAATGGCGGTTCCTTCGTCAAACGCCTTGTGAACGGTTGGCTGACCACGACGCAGGTCGTCGTTATCCATGGCGGGCAGGTCATCGTGAAGCAGGGAGTAGGCGTGGATGCACTCCACGGCAGCTGCGGGGCCATCCAGCAGTTCGCTCTTGACGCCAAGCATCTCGCCGACCGCGTAGACCAGAAACGGGCGAACCCGCTTGCCGCCCAGCAGTAGGCCATAACTCATGGCATCGCGCAGGCGTGGCGCCATGGCGGGCAAGGATTCAAGTTGTGCTGACAGACAGTCGTCAATACGCTGACGATGCAGACGGGAAAAATGGTCCAGCGCCACTCACTCCTCTCCTTGTTCTGGCTGGAAGGGGGCGAGCTGGTCACTGCCATCGGCTTGACTGAGCAGGATCTGGATCTTCTGTTCGGCCAGTTCCAGCTTCTGCTGACCGGCCCGAACCAGATGAACGCCCTGCTCGAACTGCTTGAGTGCCTCTTCCAGGGGTAGGGAACCTTGTTCCAGCTGATGAACGATGGTTTCCAGCTCTTCCAGAGTGGCATCAAAACTCAGACGGTCGATTTTTTTACTGGCCATGTCCATCCTCGGGGATTGAAAAAACGGCTTATATTAACATCGACCGTCCACAGGGGGGAGGCAGAAAAGCACTGGCTCCTCAAACTCTCGCTAAACTGGCCGATAATGAGCCATCATTCTCAGTGGATGCATGCTTGCCGCATGGGTCGCAATAGCAGAAAATTCAACAGACTATAAATAGACATAAGAACCGGTGACAGGAGTAGGGACGTGGATCTAGGCAGTCTGATAGGGATAGTGCTGGGTTTCGGGGTGGTGGTGTACGGCATGCTGCTGGGTGGCCCCATGAGCATGTATGTTGATATGCCATCGGTCTACATCACTGTATTGGGCTCAATCTTCATCGCCATGATGAAGTTCAACCTTGGCCAGTTCCTGATGGCATTCAAGGTGGCGGGCAAAGCCTTTATGTACAAGGGCGACAAGCTTGAAGACCTGATTACCAAAGCCGTTGAACTGGCTGACGCGGCTCGCAAAGGGGGCTTTTTGGCGCTGGAGGCCGCAGAGATCCCCAATGCATTTATGAAAAAAGGGATAGACATGCTGGTGGATGGTCACGATGCCGATGTAGTGCGTGCCGTGATGGAAAAGGATATCGACCTGACAGCCGAGCGCCATGTCATTGCCATCAAGGTATTCCGTACCCTTGGGGATCTGGGTCCTGCCATGGGGATGATAGGTACGCTGGTGGGCCTGGTGGCCATGCTGGCCAACATGAGTGACCCCAAGTCGATCGGTCCGGCGATGGCGGTGGCCTTGCTTACCACCCTGTACGGTGCGATAGAGGCCAATATGTTGGCGATCCCGATTGCCGACAAGCTGGAGCTGCGCAGCGGGGAGGAGAAGCTCAGTCGTACCCTGATCCTTGATGCCATTATGGGGATTCAGGATGGCCAGAACCCGCGGGTGATCCAGTCCATGCTGCAAAACTATCTGAACCAGTCCAAACGTAATACCGGCACCGAATAGGGGGCGTTATGTCTGATTGCAAGTGCCCACCACCAGGTCTCCCTGGTTACATGGGAACCTTTGCCGACCTGATGTCGCTGCTGATGTGCTTCTTCGTGCTGTTGCTCTCCTTTGCCGAGATGGATGTGCAGAAGTTCAAGCAGATAGCCGGTTCCATGGACAAGGCATTCGGGGTACAGAACATCCTTGAGGTGAAAGATATTCCCAAGGGAACCTCGGTGATTGCCCAGGAGTTCAGGCCCGGTCGCCCGGAACCCACGCCGATTGATACCGTGATGCAGCAGACCATCGATCTGACCCAGACCGAGCTGGAGTTTCTGCCCGGCGAGTCGGATCAGGCCGGTGGTCAGGACAAGAGTGATGGCAAACAGACGGGGGGCGATACCGCGCAGGATGCGAAGAAGGCGCAAGAACAGTCCAATACCCTGGCCAAAGCCCTCGCCGAGCAGATGAAAGATCAGATCCAGGATGGTGCCATCGAAATTGAGGCGCTGGGCCAGCAGATCATCATCCGGATCAGGGAAAAAGCGTCGTTCCCGGCCGGTTCGGCGTTTCTGCAGCCCCAGTTCTGGCCGGTCATTCGCAAGGTCGCGACCCTGCTCAAGGATGTGCCGGGTGAAATCACCATCTCCGGTCACACCGACAACGTGGCGACCGAAGATGAGCTGTTCCAGTCCAACTGGGAGTTGTCGTCGCAACGGGCGGTGGCGGTGGCGCACCAGATGCTGAAGGTCCCCGGTTTTGATCAGGGGCGACTGGTGGTGCAGGGGATGGCGGATTCCCAGCCATTGGTGCCCAATACCACCCCGGAAAATCGTCGGATGAACCGGCGGGTGGAGATCGCCATCATGCAGGGCAAACCGACCGTTTCGTCCCCCATTTCCGTACCGGAAGGGAAGTAAGCGAAGGGAATGTCGATGACGCAAGTGGGATCTGCATCAGGGGGCTGACGTGGATTTTGTGTTGGCTTCATATTAAGATGCCTCATCCGAACCGATTGCTGCGGCCTCCTTGCAGATGGCCGCAGTTTCTATTTTCAAGCAACCCAGGTTTCGACTATGAATCATACTCCGATGACTGTTCGCGGCGCTGAGAAGCTGCGCGAAGAGCTCGATTATCTCAAGACCGAGCTTCGTCCCCAGATTATCGAAGCGATTGCCGATGCCCGTGAGCACGGTGATCTGAAGGAAAACGCCGAATACCATGCCGCTCGCGAGCAGCAGGGGTTCTGTGAAGGCCGCATTCAGGAGATTGAAGCCAAGCTCTCCAATGCGCAGGTGATCGATGTCACCAAGATGACCAACAACGGTCGCGTTATTTTTGGCGCGACAGTGACTCTGCTCAAGAGCGAGACAGAGGAAGAGGTGGTTTACCGCATCGTGGGTGATGATGAGGCTGATATCAAACAGAACCTCATCTCTGTCAACTCCCCCATTGCCCGCGCCCTGATTGGCAAGGAAGTGGACGATGTCGCAATCGTCAAGACCCCTGCTGGCGATGTGGAATACGAAGTACTGGAAGTCGCTTATATCTAAGCGAATGCTACAGATGATGAAACAGGGGGGCTAGCGCTCCCCTGTTTGTCTTTATCTATATGATTATTGATAAAAATCAGGACAGATACGCCTCGGTAAAGGCGTCCTGATGACGCTGAAACAACCAGTGGCGCAGCCGTTCGATGTTGCTCTCGCTCATTTGAAAGCTCAGCGCCCAGGTGGCATGGTCGGCATTGGCTTTGATGCGCCTTACCAGTCGTCCCTGCAGTGGAAGAGGGGCCTCTTGCTCGATGCAGAGCTCGCCGTTGATGGGGGTATCGGCCACCATGTCGGTTGGCAAATTTTCCACGATGAGGCCGTTGAGGGAGAGGCTGAGCACCTGAAACAGGCCCAGGTCGCTGCAAAGCTTGGCTTTTTGGGTGAGACGCCAGGCGCGCGGTTGCGCAAATCCCAGCTCCCTGATGACCGGTGCAGATAACCGGGGCTCGACGAAGCCATCTTCCCCTTGGGTAAAGCTCAGAGGAAAACGCAGCTGATGGCCTGCGAAGCGAGCTTCGAGTACAAGGTGTTCGGCTTTTTGCAGCAAGCCAAGCATGGGGGCATCGAGGTGACCACTCAGAACATGGGTGTCCTGATTGCTCCCCAAGTCCCGCAGCATGGCCAGCTCATCGTCGGTCAGAATAGGATGGTGAGCCATAATGCGTGTCCGGAAGTATTCATCGCAGGTTAAGGGCTTTGCGACTACTTTGGCAAGCGACTCGGGAAGAAGTGGAATAAGGAAAGAGCGATGCTCTTTCCTTTTACTTGCGGGGCAGCTGGATTTTGGGTTCGTTGGCTTGACGATAAATGGTCAGCACATGACCCATGCTTTGCACCTTGATTGAACCGGTTTCACGGACGATAGCATCCATAACCAGTTGTTTCATTTCGCGATCTTCAGAGGCAACCTTAACCTTGATCAGCTCGTGATGGTTCAGTGCCAGATCGATCTCGGCCAGTACACCTTCGGTCAGACCATGCTGACCCAGCAGGACGACAGGCTTGAGGCTATGGGCAAGGCCCTTGAGGTACTGTTTCTGTTTATTGTTGAGAATCATCGCAATTTCTTCATAAGTCAGGGTTGAAAGGGGCGTATTCTACCCCCACTTAGCCCTTAATACTAATAACCCTTGTGGTTTTTTAAAGTCGATTATCATGACCCAGAAAAAACGTTCCCCCAGTTCAACTCGCTGGTTAAAAGAACATTTTGACGATCAATACGTCAAAAAAGCCCAGAAAATGGGCCTGCGTTCTCGTGCTGTTTTCAAGATTGACGAGATCCAGGGCAAGGATCGCTTGCTGAAACATGGCATGACCGTAGTGGATTTGGGTGCAGCCCCCGGTGGTTGGTCCCAGTTCGCGGTTGAACAGGTTGGTGATTCGGGTCGCGTCATCGCATGTGACATTTTGCCGATGGATCCCATTGCCGGTGTCGATTTCCTGCAAGGGGACTTTCGGGAGGAAACTGTACTCGGCGCTTTGCTGGAACGAGTAGGTCCCGACAAGGTCGATGTCGTGATGTCTGATATGGCGCCCAACATGAGCGGTACCCAGCAGGTGGATCAGGCTCGCGCCATGTATCTGGTCGAGCTGGCGCTGGACATGTGCAATCAGGTATTGCGTAGTGACGGCAGTTTCGTAGTGAAGGTGTTTCAGGGAGAGGGATTTGATGCCTATCTCAATGAAATTCGTAAACTTTTCTCCGCTGTCAAAATTCGTAAACCAGACTCATCCCGCGCCAGATCACGGGAAGTCTACATTGTGGCTACCGGTTTTAAACTGTAGTACCCTAACCTTCATCGTTAACTGTCAGTCTGCGAGGTTACTGATTTGAGTGACATGGCGAAAAACTTAATCCTGTGGCTGGTCATCGCCGTCGTTTTGATGTCGGTGTTCAATAGCTTCAGCCCCAGCGATACCACTAGTCGCCAGCTGGACTATTCCAGCTTCGTTAAAGAGGTGACCCAAGAGCAGATCCGTGAAGTGCGGATGGACGGTAAGGTCATTAATGGCGTCAAGCGTACTGGTGAACGATTCACCACCATCATCCCTGCGCCGGATCCCCAGCTGCTCAACGACATGCTCAATCACAATGTCAAAGTGATGGGCGAGAAGCCGGAAGAGCCGTCTCTGTTGACCTCTATCTTCATCTCCTGGTTCCCGATGCTGCTGCTGATCGGTGTCTGGGTCTTCTTCATGCGTCAGATGCAGGGCGGCGGTGGCAAAGGTGCCATGTCGTTCGGCAAGAGCAAGGCTCGCCTGATGAGCGAAGATCAGATCAAGACCACCTTTGCTGACGTTGCAGGTTGTGATGAAGCCAAGGAAGAGGTGAAGGAGCTGGTCGACTATCTGCGCGACCCGAGCAAATTCCAGAAACTGGGTGGCAAGATCCCGACCGGTGTGCTGCTGGTTGGTCCTCCCGGTACCGGTAAGACTTTGCTGGCCAAGGCCATTGCGGGCGAGGCCAAGGTGCCGTTCTTCACCATCTCTGGTTCCGATTTCGTGGAGATGTTCGTCGGTGTCGGTGCCTCCCGGGTGCGTGACATGTTCGAACAGGCCAAGAAATCTTCCCCCTGCATCATCTTCATCGATGAAATTGATGCGGTCGGTCGCCAGCGTGGTGCCGGTCTGGGTGGGGGTCACGATGAACGTGAGCAGACCCTTAACCAGATGCTGGTCGAGATGGATGGTTTTGAAGGCAATGAAGGCATTATCGTCATCGCTGCCACCAACCGTCCTGACGTACTGGATCCGGCACTGCTGCGTCCGGGCCGTTTCGACCGTCAGGTTGTGGTCGGTCTGCCGGATGTCCGTGGTCGCGAGCAGATCCTGAAAGTGCACATGCGCAAAGTTCCGTTGGCGGATGACGTGAATCCGGCGCTGATTGCCCGTGGTACCCCCGGTTTCTCCGGTGCGGACTTGGCCAACCTGGTCAACGAAGCTGCCCTCTTCTCTGCCCGTGAGAGCCGCCGAGTGGTCTCCATGGCCGAGTTCGAGAAGGCCAAGGACAAGATCATGATGGGTGCGGAACGCCGCTCCATGGTGATGAAAGAGTCCGAGAAAGAGATGACTGCGTATCACGAAGCTGGCCACGCCATCATTGGTCGTCTGGTGCCGGATCATGACCCGGTTTACAAGGTCTCCATCATTCCGCGCGGTCGTGCGCTGGGTGTGACCATGTATCTGCCGGAGCAGGATCGCTGGAGCCACTCCAAGCAGCATCTGGAGTCGATGATTTCCAGCCTGTATGGCGGTCGTCTGGCAGAAGAGCTGATCTATGGTGCCGAGAAGGTTTCTACTGGCGCTTCCAACGACATCGAGCGAGCGACCGACATTGCACGCAAGATGGTGACCCAGTGGGGTATGTCCGAGCGTCTCGGCCCAATGCTCTACGCGGAAGAAGATGGTGAGGTGTTCCTCGGTCGCAGCATGGCCAAGGCCAAGCACATGTCCGACGATACCGCTCGCGTTATCGATGCCGAAGTCAAGCAGGTCATCGACCGCAACTACGCCCGTTCCAAGCAGATCCTGCTGGATAACATGGACGTGTTGCACAGCATGAAAGATGCGCTGATGAAGTACGAAACCATCGATGCCAAGCAGATCGATGATCTGATGGCCCGCCGCGAGGTACGTGCTCCGAGCAACTGGCATGACGAGCACGGTGATACCCCGCAAGGTGGTTCCACTGTGGCTGCCGAGGCCAAGCCTGCCGATGAGGCTGCATCGGTGGCGGATGTCACTATCGACAAAGCCAACGATGCTCCGGCCAAATAATTGTGACTCTCCAAACCCCGGGCTTGCCCGGGGTTTTTCTTTATCAGATGGACGTGAAAATGCAGTTAACCAGCAAGGGGCTCAGTCTCTCCCTCGATCGTCCCCATGTGATGGGGATCCTCAATGTGACGCCCGACTCCTTCTCCGATGGCGGTAATTTCAACCAATTTGAACGGGCAATGGGCCATGCGCGCCAGATGGTCTCTGACGGTGCGACCCTCATCGACATCGGTGGCGAGTCAACCCGCCCTGGTGCGCCCGATGTGAGCGAGCAGGAGGAGCTGGACAGGGTCATTCCTGTCGTGGAACAGATGGTCCGTGAGCTGGATGTGATGATCTCCCTCGATACCTCCAAAGCTGCTGTGATGCGGGAGGGTTGCAAGGCGGGTGCCCATCTGATCAACGATGTGCGGGCACTGCAAGCACCTGGAGCACTGCAGGCCGCGGCTGAGGCTGCTGTCCCTGTCTGTCTGATGCATATGCAGGGGCAGCCGAGAACCATGCAAGTCGAGCCGCACTATGACGACCTGATCGGGGAGGTACGCGCCTTCTTTGATGAGCGTATTGCGGCTTGTCTGGCGGTCGGGATCCGTCGTGAAGAGCTGTTGCTGGATCCGGGATATGGCTTTGGCAAAACCCTTGCACACAACTATCAGCTGTTGGCGGCTCAAAAGGAACTGCTTGATTATGGCTTGCCGCTATTGGTGGGGATGTCGCGAAAGTCTATGATAGGCAACCTGCTGGGCCGTCCGGTGGATGAGCGTCTGGCAGGCAGTCTGGCATGCGCCCTTATCGGCATGCAGCATGGGGCCCGTATCATCAGGGTACACGATGTACGGGAGACCATGGACGCATTGCGCGTCGGTTGGCTGGCAATGACGGGACAAGATTTTATTTCCAGATAATAAAGAGAACAGACAATGGCAAGAAAGTATTTCGGTACCGATGGTGTGCGCGGCAAGGTTGGCGAATACCCGATCACCCCTGATTTTGTAATGAAATTGGGTTGGGCTGCCGGCAAGGTGCTCTCCAAGAAGGGCACCAAAAAGGTGCTGATTGGCAAAGATACCCGCATCTCCGGTTACATGCTGGAATCCGCGCTGGAAGCGGGGCTCTCCGCGGCAGGCCTTAAAGCCATTCTGATGGGGCCCATGCCAACACCGGCGGTTGCCTACCTGACTCGCACCTTCCGTGCCGAAGCAGGCATCGTCATCAGCGCTTCCCACAACCCCTTCTATGACAACGGCATCAAGTTCTTCTCCGCCGATGGCACCAAGCTGCCCGATGATGTCGAGCTGGCTATCGAAGCCGAGCTGGATCACGAGCTCAAGTGTGTCGAGTCTGCCGAACTTGGCAAAGCGGTGCGCATTGATGATGCCGCCGGTCGCTATATCGAATTTTGCAAGAGCACCTTCCCCTCCCAGATGAATCTGGATGGGGTGAAAATGGTGGTCGACTGTGGCCACGGCGCCACTTACCACATTGCGCCGTCGGTTTTCCGCGAGCTGGGTGCCGAGGTGATTACCATGGGCTGTGCCCCGGATGGTCTCAACATCAATGATGGTGTCGGTTCGACTGCGCCTGATGCACTGGTTGCCAAGGTGCTGGAGTGCAAGGCCGATCTGGGGGTTGCCTTTGATGGTGATGGTGACCGTCTGATCATGGTCGACCATACCGGCTATCTCATCGACGGTGATGAAGTGCTCTATATAATCGCGCGCGATGCCCTGCGCAATGGTCGCCTCAAAGGCGGTGTCGTCGGCACCCTGATGGCCAACATGGGTCTGGAGCTGGCGCTGCAAACCCTGGGCATTCCGTTTGCCCGTGCCAAGGTGGGTGACCGCTATGTGCTGGAGATGATGGAAGAGAAGGGCTGGCGTATCGGTGGCGAGAACTCCGGCCACATTATCTGTCTGGATCAGACCACTACGGGTGATGGCATCGTGGCTGCCTTGCAGGTGCTTACCGCCATGCGCAGCGCCGAGATGCCGCTGGCCAAGCTGCGCTCCGGCATGAGCAAGTTCCCGCAGGTGCTGGTGAATGTTCGCTTTGCCGAAGGCAAGGATCCGCTGGCCGCTGATGCTGTCATGGCTGAGGTTGCCAAGGTGGAACAGGAGCTGGCTGGTCGTGGTCGCGTACTGTTGCGCAAATCAGGTACCGAACCGCTGATCCGGGTCATGGTCGAAGGGGAGCATGAACAGCAGGTGCGTGACATGGCTCAGCGCATCGCCAAGCAGGTTGAATCGGCGTTTTAATGAACAACCAGGGCGGCTTTTTAGCCGCCCTGGTTGTATCTTGTTCAAACGATTCAAAAATTTAAAAATAGCACTTGTCAGCTGAGCATCCTCTGGATATTATCAGCCCCGCTTTCGCAAGGGAGTTGCCGATGGGACATCGCAAGCCGTTTGTAGCAGCCAACTGGAAGTTGCACGGTAGTAGGTCGAAGTTAGAGCAGTTTACGAGTCAGTGCCTAAACGGTGTTGACGGAAAAGTAGATGTGGTTCTCTGTCCTTCCCATGTACATCTCGACTTTAGTGCTTCACTGCTCAATGAGCAGAAGGTAATAAAGTTGGGGGCTCAGAATGTGAGTCAGCACGCTACTGGCGCTTACACTGGAGAAGTCTCGTGTCAGATGCTGGTTGAGGCAGGGTGTCGTTACGTATTGGTAGGGCACTCCGAGCGCAGGCGTCTCTTTGGTGAGACCAGTTTTATCGTCGCAGAGAAGTTTGCGGCAGCCAGAGCGGCAGGCTTGATTCCCATCCTCTGTTTAGGTGAATCAGGTGCGGCGAGGCAGGCGAGAAGAGCCTTTGAGGTGATCGCTGAAGAGCTGGATATCGTCATAGAGAAAAATGGCGCGATGGCTTTCGATAATGCTATCATCGCCTACGAGCCGATTTGGGCTGTAGGTACAGGTAAATGCGCCACACCCGAGCAGGCACAAGAGGTTCATTCCTTTATACGTGGTCGCTTGGCGGAGGATACTCCGGTAATAGGTGAGAAAGTTAGAATCATCTATGGTGGGAGCGTAACGCCGAGCAACGCGAGAGATTTGTTTGCACAGCCCGACATTGATGGCGGACTGATTGGCGGAGCAAGCCTCGATAGCGATGCGTTTTTAGGAATTGTTGAAGCGGCAAAGGGTGCAAGTTAAATGTACGAGATTCTTTTAGTCGTTTATCTGCTGGTTTCACTGGCTCTGATTGGTCTGGTGATGATTCAGCAAGGTAAAGGGGCTGATATGGGCGCCTCCTTCGGCGCAGGGGCATCGAACACAGTATTCGGCTCCGGTGGTTCAGGCAGTTTCCTGACCCGAACAACAGCAATTTTGGCTACTCTGTTTTTCGTTATCAGCCTGGTGCTCGGATCTATGTCCAGCAACAAGGTAAAGCAGGGTAGTGAATGGGAAAATCTGCAACAAACCCAACAGGTTGAGCAGACCAAAGCGCCAGTGAAGAAAGATACTGACGTTCCCGAGTAAGAGTTTTGCCGTGGTGGTGGAATTGGTAGACACGCTATCTTGAGGGGGTAGTGCTCTAGGGTGTGCGGGTTCGAGTCCCGCCCACGGCACCAATTAAGCAGTGAGCTCGGGAAACCGAGTGTATTATAGCCAGTCAGTCTTGTATCGAGAGAGTGAAGTGGCTATAATCTCGCACGATTTCGGACGCGGGGTGGAGCAGCATGGTAGCTCGTCGGGCTCATAACCCGAAGGTCGTCGGTTCAAATCCGGCCCCCGCAACCAAATTTCACGCATTTCCTACGCTCAGGAAGGCGGTCGCTGCGAGGCGACAATCAGGGTAAAGCGCCAAGCCCCGATTTGACATCGGGGCTTTTTGTTATGTGCAATTTACTCTGAATCGATATCTATCTGGGCTTTATGCCCTTTTTTTGTTTTTCGGAGGGTGACTTTGGCTACGTTGGAACAACGTTTGACCGATCTGCTCGAGGCTCCGGTCGTTGCCTTGGGTTTTGAACTTTGGGGTATTGAGTTTATCCGTGCGGGTAAACACTCCACCTTGCGTGTCTATATCGACGGCGAGCAGGGTGTGACTGTCGAGAACTGTGCTGAGGTCAGCCATCAGGTTGGCGCCATCATGGACGTCGAAGATCCCATCACCGAGGAGTATTACCTCGAGGTATCCTCCCCCGGCCTGGATCGTCCCCTGTTCAAGGTTGCCCATTTCGAAAAATACGTTGGCCAAGAGGCGGCGGTAACGCTTCGGATGGCAACAAACAACCGCCGCAAGTTCAAAGGCGTAATCAAAGCTGTGCAAGGCGACATGATCACCCTGACAGTAGATGGTAAGGACGACGTGTTGGCTTTCACCAATATCCAAAAAGCGAACATAGTGCCGAACTTTGGTTAACGAGGCTATCGGATATGAATAAAGAGATTTTGCTGGTCGTTGACGCAGTATCCAACGAGAAAGCGGTACCCCGTGAGAAGATCTTCCAGGCTCTGGAAACCGCGCTGGCGACTGCGACCAAGAAGAAATATGAAGGCGAGATTGAAGTTCGGGTCGAAATCGATCGCAAGACCGGTGACTACGACACTTATCGCCGCTGGGTAGTCATTGCGGATCAAGCCGCGATGGAGAACCCCTATGCTGAAATCACCCTGGAAGCGGCACAAATTGATCAGCCGGAAATCCAGATCGGTGAGTATGTTGAAGACCAGATCGACTCTGTAACCTTCGACCGTATCACTACCCAGACCGCCAAGCAGGTTATCGTGCAAAAAGTGCGCGAAGCCGAGCGTTCACAAGTAGTTGATCAATTTAAAGATAAAGAAGGCACCATCATCAGTGGTGTGGTCAAGAAGAGCAACCGCGACAACGTCATCCTGGATCTGGGCAGCAATGCTGAAGCCGTGATCTTCCGTGATGACATGCTGCCGCGTGAAACCTTCCGCCCGGGCGACCGTGTCCGTGGCCTGCTGTATGCAGTGCGTCCGGAAGCCCGTGGTTCCCAGCTGTTTGTCAGCCGTTCCAGCCCGGACTTCCTGAAAGAGCTGTTCCGTATCGAAGTACCGGAGATCGGTGAAGAGATGATCGAAATCATGGGCGCTGCCCGTGATCCGGGTTCCCGCGCCAAGATCGCGGTGAAGACCAACGATCGTCGTATCGACCCGATCGGTGCCTGTATCGGTATGCGTGGTGCCCGTGTGCAAGCTGTCTCCGCCGAGCTGAGCGGTGAGCGTGCAGACATCGTGCTGTACGATGACAACCCGGCCCAGTACGTGATCAATGCCATGGCACCTGCCGATGTGGCTTCCATCATCGTTGATGAAGACAACCACACCATGGATATCGCCGTGGAAGCTGCCAACCTGGCTCAGGCCATCGGTCGCAATGGTCAGAACGTGCGTCTGGCCTCCCAGCTGACCGGTTGGGAGCTGAACGTGATGACCGTTGAGGACATGCGTGCCAAGCACCAGGCCGAAAACGACCGCATCATGAACCTGTTCACCAGCACCCTGGACATCGACGACGATTTCGCCGGTCTGCTGATGGAAGAGGGCTTCTCTACCCTGGAAGAGATCGCCTTTGTACCGGTCAACGAGCTGCTGGCTATCGACGGTCTGGATGAAGACATGGTCGAAGAGCTGCGCAAGCGCGCGAAAGATGCCCTGACTACCAAGGCACTGGCCAAAGAAGAGTCTTTCGATGGCGTAGAGCCGTCCGAAGAGCTGCTCAATCTGAACGGTCTGAGCCGCGAACTGGCTTACGCTCTGGCGGGCCGTGGCGTGGGCACCCTGGAAGATTTGGCTGAGCAAGGTATCGATGACCTTGCTGATATTGAAGGGCTGACTGCCGAGAAGGCAGGTGAGCTCATTATGGCTGCTCGCAATATCTGTTGGTTCGGAGAAGAGCAGTCCGAGTAAGATCAAACGGAGGAAAATGAATGGCAGAAGTATCAGTCAAACAACTTGCCACTGACATCGACACACCGGTTGATCGTCTTCTCCAGCAGTTTGTCGATGCCGGTATCAGCAAGAGCAAGGCCGACGACATGGTCAGCGAGTCTGAGAAACAGGCTTTGCTGGCACACCTGAAGAAACAGCATGGAGGTGACGAGGTCGCCGCTCCTGCCCGCATGACCTTGCAGCGCAAGACCAAGAGCACCATCAGTGTTCAGGGGACTGGCGGCAAGAACAAGGAAGTGCAGGTAGAAGTGCGCAAGTCTCGCACCTATGTAAGACGCTCGGCGCTGGAAGATGAACAGCGTCAGGCGGAAGCCGAGGAAACAGCGCGTTTGGAAGCAGAAGAAAAAGCTCGTCGCGAGGCCGAAGAGAAGGCTCGCCTCGAAGCTGAAGAGAAGGCTCGCCGTGAGGCTGAGCAAGCTCGTCGTGAAGCTGAGGAAAAGGCGCGGATCGAGGCACAATCAAAGGCTCGACAGGCTTCACAGCCCGCCAAAGCAGCCAGTAGCACAGCTCAGCAAGAGGCAGAAAAGATGGCCAAGCGCGAAGCAGAAGAACTGAAGCGCCAACAGGAACAAACAGCTTTGAAAAAAGCTGAAGAACTCGCCGCGAAGAAAGCCGAAGAGGCTCGTCTCATGGCGGAACAGAACGCAGCCCGCTGGGCTGAAGAAGAGGCCGCTCGCGCCAAAGAGAGCAGCGACTACCATCTGACCACCAACAAGCATGCGCAAGCCGCAGAAGACGAGTTGGATCGGAAAGAAGAGACCAGCCGCCGCACTGCCGCAGCTGCCAAGGCACCGAAGAAAGCCGGTCGTCGTGAAGATGATCGTGACTCTCGCAACCCGCGTGCCCGCAAAGGCAAGCGCGGCAAGGTCGCCATGCCGAACGCCATGAAGCACGGCTTCAACAAGCCGGCTGCCGTGGTGAACCGCGACGTCGTCATCGGCGAGACCATCACTGTGGCCGAGCTGGCCAACAAGATGGCCGTCAAGGGCGTTGAAGTCATCAAGGTGATGATGAAGATGGGTGCCATGGCCACCATCAACCAGGTGATCGACCAGGAGACCGCTCAGCTGGTCGCCGAGGAGATGGGTCACAAGGTTGTGCTGCGTCGTGAGAACGAGCTGGAAGAGGCGGTACTGTCCGATCGTGACGAGACCTCCGAAGCCAAGCCGCGCGCACCGGTCGTGACCATCATGGGTCACGTTGACCACGGTAAGACCTCGCTGCTCGACTACATTCGTAAAGCCAAGGTTGCTGCTGGCGAAGCCGGTGGTATTACCCAGCATATCGGTGCTTACCACGTCCAGACCGACAGTGGCATGATCACCTTCCTGGATACCCCGGGTCACGCGGCGTTTACCTCCATGCGTGCTCGTGGTGCCAAGGCGACCGATATCGTTGTTCTGGTTGTTGCAGCTGACGACGGCGTGATGCCGCAAACCATCGAAGCTATCCAGCACGCCAAGGCTGCCGGTGTGCCGCTGGTTGTTGCGGTCAACAAGATCGACAAGCCGGAAGCGGATCCGGATCGCGTCAAGACCGAACTGGCCCGTTACAACGTCATGTCCGAAGATTGGGGTGGAGACTGCCAGTTCGTGCACGTGTCCGCCAAGTCTGGCGAAGGCATCGACGACCTGCTGGAAGCCATCCTGATCCAGGCCGAAGTACTGGAGCTGAAAGCGGTGGTTGATGGCATGGCCAACGGCGTCGTGATCGAATCCTTCCTGGATAAAGGTCGTGGTCCGGTTGCTACCGTACTGGTACAAGAAGGTACTCTGCGTCAGGGCGACATCGTTCTGTGTGGTCTCGAGTACGGCCGTGTTCGCGCCATGCGTGACGAACTGGGTCGCGAGATCAAGGAAGCGGGTCCGTCCCTGCCGGTGGAAATTCTGGGTCTGTCCGGCGTTCCCTCTGCCGGTGACGAAGCCACCGTTGTCCGTGACGAGAAGAAAGCCCGTGAAGTAGCGCTCTATCGTCAGGGCAAGTTCCGCGAAGTCAAGTTGGCTCGCCAGCAGAAGGCCAAGCTGGAAAACATGTTCGCCAACATGACCGAGGGCGAAGTGTCCGAAGTGAACGTGGTGATCAAGGCCGACGTACAAGGTTCTGTGGAAGCGATCTGCGATGCGCTGGTCAAACTCTCCACCGACGAAGTGAAGGTGAAGATCGTGGGTTCCGGCGTAGGTGGTATCACCGAAACCGACGCGACCCTGGCTGCTGCTTCCAGCGCCATCCTGGTTGGTTTCAACGTCCGTGCCGACGCATCTGCGCGCAAGGTCATCGAATCCGAGAGCCTGGATCTGCGTTACTACTCCGTCATCTATGACCTGATCGACGAAGTGAAGCAGGCCATGAGCGGCAAGCTGGCCCCTGAGTATCGTCAGGAAATCATCGGTCTGGCTGAAGTGCGTAGCGTCTTCAAGTCTCCGAAGTTCGGCGCCGTTGCCGGCTGTATGGTTACCGAAGGTGTGGTCAAGCGTTCCAACCGTATCCGCGTTCTGCGTGACAACGTGGTTATCTATGAAGGCGAGCTGGAATCCCTGCGCCGCTTCAAGGATGACGTCAACGAAGTTCGCAACGGCTACGAGTGTGGTATCGCGGTCAAGAACTACAACGACGTGCGCGAAGGCGACCAGATCGAAGTTTACGAGACTGTTGAAATCCAACGGACTCTGTAAGCCGAGAGTTAGACAAAATAGGGGGCCGCGGCCCCCTTTTATCGCAGGATAGAATATGGCCAGAGAATTCAGCCGGACCCGTCGGGTCGGACAGCAGATCCAGCGTGAAATTGCGCTGATCCTGCAGCGCGAGGTGAAAGACCCGCGCATCGGCATGGTGACCGTTTCCGATGTGGAAGTGTCCCGTGACCTCAACTATGCCAAGATTTACGTCACCTTCTTGCAGCTGGAAAATGATGCCGAGCGCATCAAGGAAGGCTTGCAGGGTCTGACCGAAGCAGCCGGATATATCCGTAGTCTGCTGGGCAGTGCCATGCGTCTGCGCGTGGTGCCCGAGCTGCGTTTCTACTACGACCAGACCCTGGTCGAGGGGATGCGTCTCTCCAACCTGGTGACCAACACTGTGCGTGAAGACAAGCGTCGCATGGCCGAATCCGGCCGTGATGAAGAAGCTGAATCCGCACCGGATGACACGACTGAGGATAAAGCCTGAGATGACCCGAAGACGTCGTTTCAAGGGCCGTGATGTGCACGGCATTCTGCTGCTGGACAAGCCGACCGGCCTGACCTCCAACGATGTGTTGCAGAAGGTCAAGCGCATCTACAACGCCGCCAAGGCCGGTCACACCGGCGCACTGGATCCGCTGGCGACCGGCATGCTGCCGATCTGCCTCGGCGAGGCCACCAAGTTCTCCCAGTATTTGCTGGAAGCGGACAAGCGCTATGAGGTGACCGCCAAACTGGGCGAGCGCACCAACACCAGCGACTCCGACGGTGAGGTGGTCTCCACCCGTCCGGTGAACGTGGCTGTCGGAACCCTGATCGAGGCGCTGGACCAGTTCCGCGGCCCCATCATGCAGGTGCCCTCCATGTACTCCGCGCTCAAGCACAACGGCCGTCCGCTCTATGAATATGCCCGCGAAGGCATCGAGATTGAGCGTGAAGCCCGTCCCATCACCGTATTCGAGCTCAAACTGCTGAGCTTCGAAGGTGATGAAGTGCGCCTTGAAGTGCACTGCAGCAAAGGCACCTACATCCGCTCTCTGGTGGATGATCTGGGTGAAGTGCTGGGCTGTGGCGCCCACGTGACTCAGTTGCGCCGCACCCAGGTGGCCAGCTATCCGTATGAGCGGATGCTGACTCTGGAGCAACTCGAGTGCATCTTCGAGCAGGCCAAGGCCGAGAGCATCCCGCCGCGCGAGCAGCTGGATCCGCTGTTGTTGCCGATGGATACCGCCGTGGCAAGCTTGCCCGAGGTGAACATGCTGGCGGTTGTGGCTGCCTATGTGAATCAGGGCCAGGCCGTGCAGGTAGCGGGTGCGCCGCAAAGCGGTCAGGTTCGCATGACGGTCGGCCCGGAGCGCGAGTTCATCGGGGTTGGCGAGATTGATGATGATGGCCGCGTCGCTCCCAAGCGACTGGTGCGTTATCACGACGAGGAGTGATCCTCAGGCGGTATCAGCGCGTCTTTCCTGTTTCGCCTCTTTATCGTTGCGAAAAGGGGCGGGGACGATTATGATACCGCCCTCATTTCACGGCTGAATTAGAGATTGGCTGTGAACCTTTAAACACTCTACTGGAGTATTACCATGTCTCTAAATGCTGAGATCAAAGCTCAAATCGTTGCTGACAACGCTCGTTGCGCCAACGACACCGGTTCCCCCGAAGTGCAAGTTGCCCTGCTGACTGCCCAGATCAACCATCTGCAAGGTCACTTCAAAGAGCACTCCAAGGACCACCACGGTCGTCGCGGTCTGCTGCGCATGGTTTCCCAGCGTCGTAAGCTGCTGGACTACCTGAAGCGTAAAGATTCCGAGCGTTATGCTGCTCTGATCGCCAAGCTGGGTCTGCGTCGTTAATCGACCATCAGATTTCGCGAAAAAGGGGAACCGTCAGGTTCCCCTTTTTTATTGCTCTTCAAGCCGTTGCCTGCCTCACAGAATTTGCGTCGCCGCTTACCTTTTGCATCGAATCAAGTATACTTGTGCGCGAATTTAAAGAGCCAAATTGTAAAAAGGAAATTCACGTGAATCCTATTGTAAAGTCATTCCAGTACGGTCAACACACCGTCACTCTGGAAACCGGTGTGATGGCCCGTCAAGCCACTGCGGCCGTTATGGTCAGCATGGACGATACCTGCGTATTTGTGACCGTAGTCGGCAAGAAAGAGGCCGATCACGGCCGTGATTTCTTCCCGCTGACCGTCAACTACCAGGAGCGTACCTATGCTGCTGGTCGTATCCCGGGTGGTTTCTTCCGTCGTGAAGGCCGTCCGAGCGAAGGCGAGACCCTCATCTCCCGTCTGATCGACCGTCCTATTCGTCCGCTGTTCCCGGAAGGCTTCCTCAATGAGGTTCAGGTCGTTGCGACCGTAATGTCCGTGAATCCGGCCGTATCCCCCGACATCGTTGCCATGATCGGTGCCTCTGCCGCACTGGCCATCTCCGGTATCCCGTTTGGCGGCCCGATCGGTGCTGCTCGCGTGGGTTACATGAACGGTCAGTATGTGCTGAACCCGACCACCACCGAACTGCCGCAGAGCGATCTGGATCTGGTAGTTGCCGGTACTGCCAATGCCGTGCTGATGGTTGAGTCCGAAGCGGCCATCCTCTCCGAAGAGGTAATGCTGGGCGCCGTGGTATACGGTCACGAGCAGATGCAGACCGTGATCAATGCGATCAACGAGTTTGCCGCTGCCGTCGGCACCAAGCCGTGGGACTGGACTCCGCCTGCCGTCAACGAAGCGCTGAAAGCCAAGGTTGCCGAGCTGGCGAGCGCCGAACTGGGTGAAGCCTACCGCATCACCGAGAAGGCTGTTCGTTACGAAACCATCGCTGCCATCAAGGGCCGTGTGGTTGAGCAAGTTATCGCTTCCGGCGTGGAAGAAGATGCCAAGAAGATCGGCGAAGAGTTCCACAGCCTGGAAAGCCGCATCGTACGTGGTCGCGTAGTACGTGGTGAGCCGCGTATCGATGGTCGCGATCCGGAAATGATCCGCGCCCTGAGCGTAGGTACCGGCATTCTGCCCCGTGCCCACGGTTCTGCCCTGTTCACCCGTGGTGAAACTCAGGCCATCGTGGTCGCCACTCTGGGTACCGAGCGTGACGCCCAGAACATCGACGAGCTGACCGGCAACCGTGCCGATCGCTTCATGCTGCACTACAACTTCCCGCCATACTGTGTCGGTGAGACCGGCATGATGGGTAGCCCGAAGCGTCGTGAAATCGGTCACGGCCGTCTGGCCAAGCGCGGCGTTGCTGCCGTGATGCCGAGCGCCGCCGAGTTCCCGTACGTGGTTCGCGTGGTCTCCGAAATTACCGAATCCAACGGTTCCTCCTCCATGGCGTCTGTCTGTGGTTCCTCTCTGGCGCTGATGGATGCCGGTGTGCCGATCAAGGCCTCCGTTGCCGGTATCGCCATGGGTCTGGTGAAGGAAGAAGAAGGTTTCGTTGTGCTGTCCGACATTCTGGGTGACGAAGATCACCTGGGCGACATGGACTTCAAAGTAGCCGGTACCACCGAAGGTGTGACCGCGCTGCAGATGGACATCAAGATCGAAGGCATCACCAAAGAGATCATGGAGATTGCGCTGAAGCAAGCTCGTGGCGCTCGTCTGCACATCCTGAAAGTGATGGATGAAGCTATCCAGGCTCCCCGTGCCCAGATCTCCGATTTCGCACCGCGTATCCACACCATCAAGATCAATCCTGAGAAGATCAAGGATGTGATCGGTAAGGGTGGTTCCGTGATCCGTGCGCTGACCGAAGAGACCGGCACCAACATCGAGCTGGACGATGACGGTACTGTACGTATCTCCGCCGTGGCCAACGAAGCCGCCATGGAAGCGATCCGTCGCATCGAGGCCATCACTGCCGAGATCGAAGTGAACCGCATCTATGAAGGTAAAGTTGTTCGTCTGGCCGATTTCGGTGCATTCGTCAACATTCTGCCGGGCAAAGATGGTCTGGTACACATATCCCAGATCACCGACGCTCGCGTGCAGAACGTGGCTGACCACCTGACCATCGGTGACGTGGTCAAGGTGAAGGTACTGGAAGTGGACCGTCAGGGCCGCGTACGTCTCTCCATCAAGGAAGCAAACGCCCCGACCGAAGCGGCTGCACCTGCTGCTGACGCCGCTCCGGCCGCTGAAGAAGCGCCTGCTGCAGAGTAATCTGCTCGCCTGATACCGGATTGGTTCCGGTTGATGTAAAAAGTCCGGCTCCCCTTGGGGAGCCGGACTTTTTTATGGTCAAAACGCGCGATAAGGGATTACTTGCCGAGGATGGCGTATTGCATCTCTTGTAAGGGGAGCACATGGCGAGCAGCTCCCAGCTTGATCGCCTCCTTGGGCATGCCGAAGACCACGCAGGATGCCTCATCCTGGGCATAGGTGTTGGCACCCGCATCCAGCATCTCGCGCAATCCCCGGGCTCCGTCATCCCCCATGCCGGTCATGATGATGCCGGTGGCATTCTTGCCGGCATATTTGGCGACGGAGCGAAACAGCACATCTACCGAGGGGCGATGGCGGTTGATAAGCGGCCCGTCGACTACCTCGACGTGATAGTAGGCACCGCTGCGCTTGAGCAGCATATGCTTGCCGCCGGGGGCAATCAGCGCCAACCCCGGTATCACCCGGTCATTGTTCCTCGCCTCCCGCACTTCTATCTGGCAGACCCCGTTCAGGCGTTCGGCAAACATGGCGGTAAATTTCTCTGGCATGTGCTGCACGATGACGATACCGGGGCTGACCCGGGGCAAGGCAGTCAGCACGGCTTCCAGCGCCTGGGTGCCGCCGGTCGAGGTGCCGATGGCGATGAGCCGCTCGGTGGTTTGTGCCATGGCGTGCTGGTTGGGCGCCAGCATGGCATCCGCGTTGAGCTTGGTGCTGACCGGCACAGATGAGGGCTTGCCCACGCGCTTGAGGTTGGCCTGGGCCGCAGCACGTACTGCCATAGCCAGGTCGTGGGCAGATTCTTGCAGAAAGCTTTTTATCCCCATGGTCGGCTTGGTGATGATGTCCACCGCGCCGGCAGCCATTGCCTGCAGGGTGGTCTCGGCCCCCTTTTCGGTGAGGGAGGAGCAGATCACCACCGGGGTTGGATGCTCTGCCATGATCTTGGTGAGAAAGGTGATGCCATCCATACGGGGCATCTCCACATCGAGCACGATGACGTCAGGCCACTCTTTCTTCAGTTTTTCCTGCGCAAACAGGGGATCCGATGCTGTGGCGATCACCCGGATATCGGGCTCTTGCTCCAGCACCGCTTGCAATACCTGTCTGACCACGGCGGAATCATCCACCAGCATGACCCGGATCTGCTTCATTCTCGCGACTCCCGTTGATGTGGCAGACGATGATGGCGGAGCCAGACACTGCCGTTGCTGAGCTCAAAGAGCAAGCTTCGGTGGCCGCTATGGCCAAGATGATGAGCCTTGATATCAAGGCCAAGGTGTCGGGTCAGCTGCCAGGCTGCCTGAATATTTTTGGCGGCGACATTGTTGTCGCTCTGTGCGTATTGAGGCTCGGTAAACATGTTGCCACCCCCGAACAACTTGGCCTCATATTCATGGATAGGGGCGGGATAGTGACTGGCCGCTTGCAGCAGCAAGGCGAGGGCCTCATCGGCATAGCGCCCATCCAGCTTGGTAGAGGGATTGCGCCGACTTGGCAGCATGTAGTGACACATTCCTCCCTGTTTCTGCTCCGGATGCCACAAGGTGATGGCAATACAGGAGCCCAGTACGGTTCTGACCACCACATCCTCCTTGCCAAAAAAGAGTTCTCCCGGTTGCAGGATCACCTCCCGAGTCATGACTTATCTCTTCTGATAGATGGAAGGCGAGACAAGCTGCAGGCCGTGGTGCAGGCCATGCAGGCTCTCGGCGTGGCTCACCAGCAGGTAGCCACCGGGTTTGAGTCTGGGTACCAGCCGCTGCAATACTTGCCCTTTGGTCTCCTTGTTGAAGTAGATCATCACGTTTCTGATGAAGATGACGTCAAACATGCCGATGTCCGGTAGATCCTGATTGAGGTTGATCTGCATGAACTGCACCTTGTCCCGCAACTTGCGATCGATGATGAAGATGCCCTCCTGCAGGCCCACACCCTTGAGGCAATATTTCATCAAAAAGGGCAGTGGAATATTTTGCGCCCGCTCGATGGGGTAGCGACCGCTCATCGCCTGTTCCAGCACCCTGGACGAGATATCGGAGGCCAGGATCTCCCAGTTGAAGGTGCTGCGTTTTTCCGCGAGGGTCATGGCCAGACTGTAGGGCTCCTCGCCAGATGAACTGGCGGCACTCCAGACTCGCAGTGATTGCTCTGGCGGGAGGGTTGAGACTATCTCCCGCGTCAGAAACTCGAAGTGTTTGGGCTCCCTGAAAAAGTAGGTTTCGTTGGTGGTAAGGAGATCGAGCGCCAGCTGCAGTTCGCTGCTGCGATCGTTCATGATGAGCTGGAAGTAGTCGTCATAACTATCCAGCTCATAGTGGCAGAGTCGCTTAGCCAGGCGGCTGGCTACCAGCGCCTTTTTGGCTGGAGACAGCTCTATCCCCGCCGTTTGATGAAGCCAGCGCTGGAAACGGGAGAACTCATCATCATGCAGCTGGGTTTGATACAAAAAACTGTCCCTCTACCTGTGTTGTCGGAGATGGGAGAGGCAACGCCTCTCCCGTGACTAGAACCGGACAAAATCGCCATCGCCGATGGGGCGTTGGGCTGTGGCGGCTCGTTCCCGACTGTTGGCAGTGCTCTCGTTCATAAAGCGACCTCGGGTATTGGGGTGAAGATGCGAGGTGGCTGCTTTACCTTCTTTGGCGTGAGCCTCCAAGGTAAAGAACTCCATGGCCAGCTGCAGCTGTTCAGCCTGGCTGCTCATCTCTTCTGCTGTGGCAGCCAGCTCTTCGCTGCAAGAAGCGTTCTGCTGGGTAACCTGACTCAGCTGGTTCATGGCCTGGTTGATCTGGCTGACACCGGTGGATTGTTCAACCGAAGCGGCACTGATCTCCTGCACCAGATCCGAGGTCTTGTTGATTGAAGGAACCATCTGATCCAGCAAACGACCTGCTTTTTCCGCCATCTCGACACTGCTGGAGGCTAGCTCACCAATCTCCTGTGCTGCCACCTGGCTGCGTTCGGCCAGTTTGCGCACCTCCGCCGCCACTACGGCAAAGCCCTTACCGTGATCGCCAGCCCGCGCCGCTTCGATAGCTGCGTTGAGTGCCAGCAGATTGGTCTGGTAGGCGATGTCATCGATGATGCCAATCCGTCTGGCGATCTGCTTCATGGCATCCACAGTCAGTTTGACCGCTTCTCCTCCCTCTACGGCCTCTTTGGCTGCCTTGCTGGCCATGCCATCGGTGACCTGGGCATTGTCGGTATTCTGGTTGATGCTGGCGCTCATCTGCTCGATGGAGGCGCTGGTCTCCTCCATGCTGGAGGCCTGTTCACTGCTGGATTGGCTGATCGACTGGGCGGTCGCGCTTACCTGCTCGGCGGCACTGGAGAGGTTGTCAGAGGCGCCGCGCACTTCGGTGACGATGTTGGTGAGCGAAGCGATAGTTTTGTTGAGCGCATCCTTGGTGGTGCCAAACACGCCAGGGTAGTCCGCCTCAATCTGTTGGGTCAGGTCACCTTTTGCCAGACATTGCACGACCCGGATGACGTCGTTGAGGGTGCTGTCGATCACTTCGGCAATCTGGTTGATCCCTTCTCCCATCGCCTGAAAGAAGCCGCTCTTGCCAGTAAGTTCCATCCTGCGGTGCAGCTCGCCATTGATCACGGCCTGCACAATTTCGGACATCTCTTTCTCTATCATCACCTCCTTGGTTCTGTCGGCCCATTCGACCACGGATCCCAACCGTTCACCGGTATCGTTGAAGACCGGATTGGCGATCAGGGAGAAGGTGCGCCCCCCCAGCTGGATCTGGGTGCGGTAGGTGCTGTTGAGTTTGGCCAGCATGGCGCGCTGATGGCCGGGATTTTTATGAAAGCTGTCGATGTTGGCGCCCATCAGCTGATTGGCGTTGAAGCTGTATAGCTCTTTCTTGATGTCGGTCTCGGCCTGATTGAGCATGCCGGTCACTGCCTCGTTCATATAGATAATGTCGAGGTTGGTATCGGCAATCATCACGTTGGTGCTGGCGCAGTCGAGGGCTTTGCGAACCAGCTGGTTCTCATGGAGCAACACCTGGTTCTTTTTAATGTCGTTGCGGCTCTGTTCCAGCTTGTCACTGAGCAAGGTGACCACCTCGTTGATGGCATGTCCTACTTCACGCAAGGGGCTATCCATACCGGAAAGATCGAGTGGTGCTGGAACCTGCTCTGCCAGGACTGCGTGTTGCAGTTGGCCGATTGCGTCGAGTAACAGGGTCCGCTGCCTCACTTCGGTGGCATTGTCTCCGAAGAGTTTTCCTAAGAGTGATTGGGTCATGAGCGTTTCCTTATGCTGCATGTCGTGGAGTATGGAGGCCTGTTCAGGAGGGTTGCAGGTTGCCTTGTGGCAACCTTGCCTGTGGCTGGGCCAGTTCGTTGAGTTGAGCCATCTCATCGAGTGACAACACTTTTCCGGTATCGATGAGGATGACGAATTTGCCGTTGACCTTGCCCATGCCACTGATGAAATCGGCCCGGATGCGGGCACCAAAACTGGGTGGGGGCTCGATATCTGCTTGTGGGATACCCAGTACTTCCGATACGGAATCCACCACAACGCCAATATCCTGACCTACAGGTTCATCGCCCTGCGGGGCCACCCCCTCAATAATGACGATGCAACTGCGGCGAGTGATGACCGAAGGTGCATTGCCAAAGCGGGCATTCAAGTCTACGACCGACACTACCGCTCCTCTGAGGTTGATTACGCCGCGAATAAAACCCGGCATCATCGGAACCGGAGTGATATTGCCGTATTCGATGATCTCTTTGACCCCCAGAATATTGATGGCGAACATCTCGTTGTTGATCAGAAATGTCAGGTACTGGGCATCGCCACTGCTCTCGTCAGCGGCCGCTGATGGCACCGTGATGTCGGTGGATGTATGCATGGTCGCCTCCGGTTAAAAGCGGACAAAATCCGCGTCATCAATGGAATGGGATGATGGTTGATTGGGCTGGCTGGCCCGTTGTGGGGGGGCGATGAAACTGCCTCTGGGAGGCATGCCCTTGTGGCCGGTTTCATGGGGCCTGGTGTTGAGCTGTGCACTTTGTTTCAGAGCAAAAAAGGCCATGGTTTGCTGCAGTTCGCTGGCTTGTGAACTCATCTCTTCGGCCGTGGCCGCCAGCTCCTCGCTGCTGGCCGCATTCTGCTGTGTCACCTGATTAAGCTGGTTCATGGCCAGACTGATCTGGTTGGCTGCGCTGGCCTGTTCACCTGAGGCGGCATTGATCTCTTGTACCAGGTCAGAGGTCTTGCGAATGGAGGGGACGATCCTCTCCAGCAGGTTGCCAGCCCGCTCTGCCTTGCTGACGCTGTCGGAGGAGAGCTCACCAATCTCCTGCGCAGCGATCTGGCTGCGCTCTGCCAGCTTTCTCACCTCGGCAGCAACCACCGCGAAGCCTTTGCCATGCTCTCCGGCGCGAGCCGCCTCAATGGCGGCGTTGAGGGCAAGCAGGTTGGTCTGGTAGGCAATGTCGTCGATGATGCTGACTTTCTTGGCGATTTGCTGCATGGCGGTCACCGTCTGTTGAACGGATTGGCCCCCTTCGGTGGCCTCCAGTACCGAGTTGCTGGCCATGCTGTCGGTGATCTTGGCGTTCTCGGTGTTCTGATTGATGCTGGCGCTCATCTGCTCGATAGAGGCGCTGGTCTCTTCAACGCTGGCTGCTTGCTCACTGGTGGCCTGGCTCAATGCCTGCGCAGTGTTGCTCACCTGATTGGAGGCATTGGTCAGGTTGTCGGCGGCGTTGCGTACCTCTTCGATGATATTGGTCAGCGCAGTGATGGTCCGGTTGAGGCCGTCTTTGGTCTGGCCGAAAATACCTGGGTAGGGCTCATCGATCCGTTGGGTCAGATCCCCCTTGGAGAGCGCGGTGGCGATGCGCATCACATCTTCCAGGCTGGTATCTGTCACATGGGAGAGGCGATTCAGCAGCTCGGATACCCGCTTGATATAGCCTTGACGATCCTCCAGCGCAATCTTGTGGCTGAAGTCGCCCTGTTCGACAGCGGCAGTGACCAGGGTCTCGATATCCGTGATCAAGGCACCCAGTTTCTTGACCATGTTATCCATCGCCATCAAGAGCTGACCCGCTTCATCGTTGGACTCTATCCGGATCGATACATCTAGATTGCCCTCAGCCAGACTATTGGCCACGCGCAGAGCCTGTTCGATGGGGGTGATGATGCTTTTGATCAGCAAGGTGCCAAACCAGGCTGCGAGTGCAATGCCGACCGCGATAACCACCGCCATGGTTATCAGCATGATGTCATACCAGGATTGCGCTGCGGTATATTCCGACTTGGCCACATTGAGCTGCAGGTTGACCAGCTCGGTGATTTTGTTGCCTATCGGGTCGATGGAGCCATAGAGGGCACCGTCAAAAGTGTTCAGCATGCCAGTAATCATGCCGTGCTGGGTGGCGAGGTATTTCTCCAACTTGCCAATATCGGTATCGGCCGCGTTGAACAGGGTTGTCGCCTCGGCTGACAAACGCTGTTCATCTGGTGTGAGAGTGGTGGACTGGTAGTGATGCCACTCGTTTTTGATTGTCTGCTGTGCCTGTTGTATCTGCTTTAAAGCCTCTTCTGCCGGGATCAGTCCCGCATTGGCCTTGTTGAGGTTGTCGATGATCGAGACGGCATAGCTGTCGGAGATAGTCTTCAGCTGCTTGAGGGGAACCACCCTGTCGTTGTAAACGCGCTGCAACCCGGTATTGCTGCTCTGCATGTTGTATAACCCGAGGCTGCCAACGGCCAGCAGCAGTAGGCAGAGCATGCAGAGCAGTACGATAAGACGCAATTTGATGGTGGAATTTTTTAACATGATGGTCCCCTCAGTTGATGCTGGATTGAGGCAGGTTGCGCGACACTGTCAACCTGTTGAGCTGACAGGATTCCTGAGTGATTGCGTGCTGGATCAGCGAAGGAATGTCGAGGATCAGGGCGACCTCTCCCCCCCCCAGAATGGTTGAACCACTAATGCCCTGCAGGCGCTGGAACAATTTCCCCAACGGCTTGATGACGGTCTGGAATTCTCCCAGCAGTTCATCCACCACCAGTCCGGATTTTTTGCCTGCATGGCTGACCACTACAATGTTCTCGCGCCTCCCTTTGCTGCCATTGGTATCGAAGTAGTGTTGCAGGCGGATAAAGGGCAGCACCTCGCCACGCAAATTGATGTAATTGCGACCCTGGGTGTCGGACAGTGCACTTTGGGTCAATTCAACGCACTCGATCACCATATCGAGGGGAATGACGTAGTGGGTGTCGCAGACTCGTACCAGGAAGCCGTCGATGATGGCAAGGGTGAGCGGCAGGCGGATCTGCACACGGGTTCCTTTTCCCGGGATGCTGTCCAGATCGACCGTGCCGCGCAGGGCAGTGATGTTGCGTTTGACGACATCCATGCCCACCCCGCGACCGGAGAGGTTGGTTATCGCCTCGGCGGTAGAGAACCCCGGCTCGAAGATCAGGTTGTATATCTCCTGATCCGTCAGCGTGGTGGTTGGGCTGATCAGGCCGCGCTCGATGGCTTTTTGTTGGATCCTGGCTTTGTTGAGACCAGCTCCATCATCCCGAATTTCGATGACGATACTGTTGGAGTCGTGATAGGCATTAAGATTCAGGGTGCCACGGGGGGGTTTGCCTGCCAGCAGCCGTTGCTCTGCCGATTCGATGCCGTGATCCATCGAGTTTCTGACCAGATGCATCAGCGGATCGCCGATCTTCTCTACCACCGATTTGTCCAGTTCTGTCTCTGCTCCGGAGATCACCAGAGTGATATCCTTGTTCAGTTCCTGACTGACATCGCGCACCACCCGCTGGAAGCGGTTGAAGGTATCGCCGATAGGCACCATGCGCAGGCGCAGTGCACTGTCGCGGATCTCTTCCACCAGCATGGCAATGACCGAGGTGGCTTCCTGTAGCTGGCTTTCGCGGGTGCGTTGGGCCAGCAGATTGGCTCCTGAACTGGCGACTACCAACTCCCCGACCAGATTGATCAGATCGTCCAGCTTGTCGGCATGCACCCTGACGTAACGGCCCTCTTTGCTCTTGCTCTCCTTGGTCTGATTCTGTTTTTTCAGGGCGGCATCGACAACGGCTTCGTTGACGGCACCCTGCGCAATCAGGATCTCCCCGAGTTTGGGCGCTTGTTCTGCCGGGGTCGATTGTTGTGCCTGCAGACCGCTTGCTAACTCCTCTGCAGTGAGGGCGCCGGTGTTGACCAACAACTGGCCCAGCATGGTGCTATCTTCCGGTAGCGACTCGATCAGGTTGATGAACTCGGCGATCTTGCTGTGGGGCGGCAAGATGGTGATCTGGCAGTCATCTCTGACAAATTCAAAGACATCGCTGATGGCAGCCTTATCTGCCTGCGAGTCGAAGTCTATCTCGTAGCCGAGGTAGCAATTCTCCGGATCGAACTGTTCCCAATCCGGTAACGCCTGATGGATGGTCTCCACCGAGCATATGGTTCCGAGGGTGCCGAGATAGCGCAGAAATGCGGCCGGATCCATGCCATTGCGCAGCACATCGGGGCCAAAACGCAGGGAGATATGCCACAGGGAGGCGGAACTGGTAATTCCTCCCTCTTTTTCGATCTTGGGTTCCGGCGTATGCACAGTATCTGGCAGCGTGGCATGGGGGACGCACTGATGACGGGTGAGGGTGAGCCTCAGCCGTTCATCTTGGTTGGCATCGCCATCGCTTAACGTGCTGCCCTGTTCTGCAACGACACTGATGAGCGTCTGGATATGGTCACAGCTCTCCAGCAGATCCTTGATCAGAGGAGAGGTGACGGTGAGCTGCTGATTGCGGATCTGGTCTAGCAGATCCTCGACGATATGGGTAAACCCGACGATGGGTTGCAGACCAAACAGGCCAGCCGACCCTTTGATGGTATGAGCAGCACGGAAGATGGCACCAATCAGCTCGCTATTGTCAGGGTCAGATTCCAGTGATAGAAGGGCTGACTCCATCTCTTCAAGCAACTCGCGTGCCTCGGCGATATAGGTTTGTAAAGCCTGATCAAGATCGATGCTCACGGTGACTCCTTGTCATGGTGGCTCAGGGCCGTTCGCCATGGGTGATGAGGGTGGGGTCGCCAAAAAAGGCAGAGAGCTGGCAGAGCTCCAGCAGTTCAAGCACAACATGGCTGTGCCAGACCAGTGCCAGGGAGGAGCCTTGCTGCAGAGCGGTTTTCTTCGCTGCCAGCAGCAGTTGCAGCCCGGCGCTGTCTATCTCGGATACCGCTGCCAGATTCAGCTCCAGTTCGTTCCTCTGATGCAATAAGGGTGAGAGAGCATCTTTCAGCTCGCTGACTGTATAAATGGTGATCTCGTCCGGCATGGTCACCACTACCTTGTTGTCGAGTAGCTCACTCTGTAGTTGCATGATGCGCTCCGGATCACGGCATGATGAGCTTGGCGACTGCGGCCAGCATCTGTTCGGGCTGGAAGGGTTTGACCACCCAGGCTTTGGCTCCTGCGGCTTGTCCCTCCTGCTTCTTGCTGTCCTGAGACTCGGTGGTCAGCATGATGACAGGGGTAAATTTGTAGTTGGCCAGCTTTTTGGCCTCTTTGACGAAGGTGATGCCATCCATGTTCGGCATGTTGACGTCACTGATGATCAGGTTGATTTTCTTGCCATCTAGTTTGTTGAGCGCATCTTTGCCGTCAGAGGCTTCCATGACCTCATAACCGGCTCCCTTGAGGGTCATGCCCACGACTTGGCGAATAGTTGCCGAGTCATCCACGATCAGGATCGTTTTGCCCATATCTCTCTCTCCTAGAAAAATGTGATGTCGGCGCTGCTTGGTTGCGCGTTGACAGAACGGGTGGTGCGACCATGGTGAATATTGCGCTGTTCGTCGGTGGCGTATGAGAGCTCCATCTCTGCCAGCCAGCGATTGGCATCGATTTGGATTGGCCCTGTCGCATTGCTGCTCTGCTCCGAAGCAACCAGATGGCTGGAGAGGCTCTCCATGTTTTGTCTGACGTGGCTGAGGATCTGGCTGACCCTGTCTTGAAATTGCAGCGAGACAATGACGCTGGAGATTTCGCGATGGATATCGGTGCTCTCGTTTTGGAGCAGGGAGGCGGATTCCGCCAGGCTGTCAGTGGCATGGCGAAAACGGGCCAGCACCTGTTCGATTGTCTGCTCCGAGTTGAGCGCCGAGGCGTGATCCCGTGCGGCAGCATTTTCGGCAATCTGGAAGGCGCGACCGATAGCAGTATTGATGGTATCTACCTTGTCGGTCATCTTCTGGGCGGTTTCGCTGGAGAGGCGGGAGAGGTTGCGCACTTCATCCGCGACCACAGCAAAGCCACGGCCTGCTTCCCCTGCACGAGCCGCTTCAATGGCGGCGTTGAGGGCCAGCAGGTTGGTCTGGGAGGCGATTTTGGCCACATCCATGGCCATGGTGTTGAGCTCTATGGTGTAGGTGGTCAGGCTTTTTATCTCACCCAGCATGGCGTCCCGATTGGCTTGGGCGGAGTGCAGGATGGCCACTACCTCATTGAGTTGCTGCTGGCTCTCGCTCAAGACTCCTGCCATGCCACGGGAATTGGCATCACCCAGTTCTCCGGCTGCCAGATGAGAAGCATTGACTGCTTCCTCCAGCTTGTTGGCCAAGCCGCTGAAGCGTTGGGTCAGGTCAATCATCGCGGCTTCGGTTTGTTGACGAGAGCTTTCAATTTGCTGGGACCAGATAGGTAGAGCCTTCTCGCACACCTGTTCGAGCCCGATGATGGAGTGGGCGAGAGGATCGGTCGCGACGGTTTGTTCCTTTCCTGCATGATGTCGGAGTGTGTGCTGGTGGAAGTGACTTGATGTCCAGAGCGCGGCGGCAATAGCGACCAGCACATTGAGCAGCAGGTAGAGAGGTGACAGCGCATCGGCAAGCTGCAGCAACAGGCAGCTCAGCAGAGCAAGCCCGATGCAGCAAATCCAGCAAACCGGTTCCCAAAGCGGTGTGTTCACGCCACTTTTGTGTTGTGCCATACGTAGCTTATCCCTGTGCAATTATTTGGTAAGAGGTAAAGGCGCGGGACCGAAACAGTCATGGTGCCCCTTGACGCTCTTTTCTTTATTTATAGTTGGCACAATAAGGTTAGCGGAAAAAAATTAATTGGCTGCAAATCGGAGTTGTTTGTATCAGCGATTGCCGTATCAAGCGGCTTGCGAAGTGGGGGGCAGAGCCAGGTGGGGATGAGAAGGAGAGAAGGAGCCTGAGGATTCAGGCTCCTGATGAGGATCAAGCCTCGTTGGCGTGGGCCTTCTGGCACCCTTCGACGGCATGGGCGATGAGCTCCAGCGCGCTCTGGTCGCACGGGGGCAGTTCGGCATCGCACGCCTTGATAGGGGTAACGCGATCGCCCCATTTGATGATGGCGGCCCCCCAGGTCAGGCCGGCACCGAAAGCGGCGGTCAGCAGATAGGAGTTCGGCTTGACGCGGCCCTGCTCCAGCGCTTCGCAAAGGGCGATGGGCACGGTAGCTGCGGAGGTGTTGCCGTAATTTTCGATGTTGACCATCACCTTCTCCATCGGCGCATTCATCCGCTTGGCGAGGGTCTCGATGATGCGGATATTGGCCTGATGGGGAACGATCAGGTCGACCTGCTCCGGCGCAATACCGGCCTGTGCCAGCACCGTGCTGGTGGCTTCCCCCATGCCGCGCACGGCGCGTTTGAAGATCTCCGGCCCTTCGAAGTTGAAGGTGAACAGCCCATCGATATCGGCAAAACGCACCCGATCGGTACCGAAGTTCGGTACGTGCAGGATCTCCCGCGCTTCGCTGTCGCAGCCCAGCTTGTTGGCGATCAGGCCACACTCCTGCTCGCTCGCCTCGATTACCACGGCACCGGCACCATCGCCAAACAGCACGGCGGTATCGCGGCGCGCCCAGTCCAGCAGGTAGGTGAGGCGCTCGGCGCCAATCACCAGCACCTTCTTCATCATGCCGGTCTGCACCAGCGAGGTGGCGACGGAGAGGGAGTAGACGAAACCGGTGCAGGCCGCGTTGAGGTCAAACACGGCGGCATTGACGGCACCGAGCTTCTTCTGCACCGCAGAGGCGGCACTTGGCAGCAGGTTGTCCGGGGTGGCGGTGGCCAGGATGATGCCATCGAGATCGCTCGCTTCCAGACCGGCGCAGGCCAGCGCGCGGCGACCGGCCAGGGTGGCGAGATCCGAGGTGCTGACATGGGAGATCCGGCGGGCCTTGATGCCGGTGCGCGGATAGATCCACTCGTCTGACGTATCCATGATGGTGCTGAGGTCATCGTTGGTCAGCACGGAGGGAGGCAGGCATTTGCCCCAGCCGGTGATATTGGCGTATTTCATCTTGTTACCGCTTCTCAAAGTGGATCGCCCGCGGGCGGAAAATCGTGCAATTATGCCGTACGAGACAACCACTGTCATCTTGTGGTCATGGTTATGTGCAGGGCGAGCGGCTGCGCTATCTGGTCGCAAAGGGCTGCAATGCGCTGAACATGGCAGGAAATTTCGCTTAAAGCGCGGGACTCCTCTGCCCTAAGATAGGCATTTCGCCACCGATGAGGGTATCTCCTTGCTCAGAGCCAATCTCAACTTGTTGCCGACCCTCAAGGTGCTGCTGGAGACCCGCAATATCAGCCGCACCGCCGAGCTGTTGCACCTGAGTCAGCCCTCCATCAGCAAGCAGCTTGCCCAGTTGCGCAGCGAGTTTGACGACGAGTTGCTGGTGCGGGAGGGGCAACGCTGGCTGCTGACGCCAAGGGCCGAAGCGCTGGCCGCCCAGCTGGCGGATTCTCTCGGTGCGCTGGAGCGGCTCTACGAGGCCCCCGGGTTTGACCCGAGCCGCTGCGAGCGGGTATTTCGGCTCGCCTCCTCCGATTATGTGGCCCAGCATATCCTGCCCGATATCTGTGCCGCGCTCGCCAAAGAGGCGCCGTTGGCGGCGCTGGAGTACAGCCTGTGGGACAAGCGTCAGCTGCCGCAACTGTGGCAGTCCGAGCTCGATCTGGTCTCCACCATCACCGAGCAGGTACCGGAGCAGATCCGTGGTCTGCATCAGGGGGAAGATCGGCTGGCGGTGCTGATGGGACGTCACCATCCGCTGGCAGGCAAGGCGCTGAGTCTCGATGACTATCTCGCCTGGCCTCACCTGCAGGTGAGTGGCGGTGGTGACAAGGACAGCCCGGTGGAGCAGGTATTGGCGCCGCAGGGACTGAGTCGGCGCTGGTTTGCCAGAGTTCCCTTCTTTCAGGCGGCAGTGGAGGTGTTGCTGCGCACCGATTGCCTGATGACCACTCCGGCTCATATCGCCTGGCAGCTATCCTGTGGCCATGAGCTCACCTTTGTCGATCTGCCCTTTGCTACCCGCGACCAGCTGTATCATCTGCTGTGGCATCAGCGCCATCATCAGGATCCGGCTCACCGCTGGTTTCGCGAGCTGGCCTACCCCTTCCTGCGGGATCACCTGCAACGTACCGTCGGCGAGAGTCGCAAGCTGCTCGATCTCGGCGGTTAGCCCCGGTCAGTTGTGTGGTGCCATAGCCATTGGTTATGGAATCTATTCATAACTTTCACTACTGGCATAATGGCTCAGCCCGTACCCTGAGTGCAGGTCATCATATCGAGCATATAAAGAGGAAATGCATGGAACTGACGAGTTGGCTGGCACTGGCCGCAATCTGCGTGATGGGGGCCATCAGCCCGGGGCCGAGTCTGGCGCTGATCATCCGCAATACGGTGCAGGGTGGGCAGGGGCACGGCGTCGCCACCGCGCTCGGTCATGGCTTCGGGGTTGGTATCTATGCGCTGGTCACGGCGCTCGGCCTCTCCATTTTGATCACCCAGACCCCGATCCTGTTTGATCTGATCCGCTACGGCGGCGCCGCATTTCTTGCCTGGCTCGGGGTGAAAGCCCTGCAGGCAAAACCAGCCAGTGACGAAGGGAATGAAGAGGTGCATCAGTTGCGTGGTCGGCAGGGGGCATTTGAAGGCTTTATGGTGGCCTTCCTCAACCCCCAACTGGCGGTTTTCTTCATCGCTCTGTTCAGCCAGTTTGTGCGGGCCAATACCGGCTGGAGCGAAGGGGGCATCATGATGCTCACCGCGGGCGGGATCGATGCCGTCTGGTACGTGCTGGTGGCGCTGGTGCTCTCTCGTGGGCCGGTGCTGGCGTGGCTTAAAGCCAAATCCTTTGTGATCGATAAGGTGAGCGGCTTGGTGCTGCTGGGACTGGCACTCAAGGTGGTTATCTAATCCTGCATTTTACGGATACCTTAAGCGGGATCAAGGCACGTGGGTGGTGAATGGGCTAGAGTAGCGCCCATTTGCTGTCCGCCCTGATCCCGAGACCATGCACCAGAACAAGCACCCGTTAAGCCACAACAACCGGTTGGAGCTGCTGGCTCCGGCCAAGAACCTCGCCTACGGCATCGAAGCCATCAACCATGGTGCCGATGCCGTCTACATGGGGGGGCCGGCCTTTGGCGCCCGCAGTGCGGCGGGCAACTCCATCGAGGATATCGAAGCGCTGGCACGTCACGCCCACCGTTTCGGCGCCCAGGTCTTTGTCGCCTTCAACACCCTGCTGCACGATCATGAGCTGGAGCAGGCGCGGCGGCTGACCCACCAAATCTATGAAGCAGGAGCAGATGCGCTCATCGTGCAGGATATGGGGCTGCTGGCGCTCGATCTGCCACCCATCGCGCTCCATGCCAGTACCCAGACCGACAACCGCACGCCGGAGAAGGTGAAGTTTCTGCAGGATGTGGGCTTCTCTCAGGTGGTGCTGGCACGCGAACTGTCTCTTGCGCAGATCCGCGAGATCAGTGCGGCGACCAATGTGCAGTTGGAGTTCTTTATCCACGGCGCGCTCTGCGTCTCCTACAGCGGCCAGTGCAATATCAGCCATGCCCGTACCGGCCGCAGCGCCAACCGTGGCGAGTGTGCCCAGCTCTGCCGTCTGCCCTGCTCGCTGCAAAAGCCGGACGGTGAAGTGCTGGTGGCCGACAGCCACCTGCTGTCGCTCAAGGATATGGATCAGACCGATAACCTGGAGGCCTTGATCGAGGCGGGGATCCGCTCCTTCAAGATTGAAGGGCGACTCAAGGGGCTCGACTACGTCAAGAACGTTACTGCCTGGTATCGCCAGAAGCTGGACGCCATTCTCGATAGTCGCTCCGATCTGGTCGCAGCCTCTGCGGGTCGTTGCAGCTACAGCTTCACGCCTGACCCCAAGAAGAGCTTCAATCGTGGCAGCACCGACTACTTCCTCCATGGCCGTCATCAAGGGATCGACTCCACCAAGAGCCCGAAATATGTGGGGGAACCGCTGGGGCGGGTCACCAAGGTGACCCGTGACGGCATCGAGATCGACGGCAAGCAGGTCAGCCTTAACAACGGCGATGGTCTGGGCTTCTTCAAGCCGAATAACGAGCTGGTGGGGATGCGCCTCAACAAGGTCGAAGGTAAGCAGTTACTCCTGTCAGAACGCATGCCGGGGCTGAAGGTGGGGACAGAAATCTACCGCAACCACGATCAGGCGTTCAGCAAGATGCTGGAGAAGGCGAGCGCGGATCGCCGCATCCGGGTCGATATGGTGCTGGCTGAGTGCGATGAGGGCGTGATCCTCATGCTCACCGACGAGCAAGGCATCAGCGCCGCGGTGACGCTTCCCTGTGACAAACAGCCTGCCGACAATCCGGAGCGGGCGCTGCAGCAGGCGCGGGATCAACTTGGCAAACTTGGCAATACCCTCTTTGTGGCGCGCAAGATTGAGTTGGCATTCACTCACCCGCTATTTATCGCCGCATCACAGCTCAACGGCTTGCGCCGGGATGGCATCGCTGCGCTGGAGGCCGCACGCGTGGCCAGTTATCAGCGCCCCGAGCGACGCATCGCCCTGCGGGATATCAACTATCCCCAGCACCGTCTCTCCTACCTTGGCAATGTGCTTAACAGCGCGGCCGAGCAGTTCTTCCATGAGCACGGGGTGGAGCGGATTGCTCCTGCCTATGAGGCGAACAAGGAGGAGCGGGAAGTGGTGCTGATGATCACCAAACACTGCATCCGCTATAGCCAGAACCTCTGCCCGAACGAGGTGCCCGGTCTCAAGGCCGAGCCGCTGGAACTCAAGATGGGTAAGGACACCTTCCGCCTGCGTTTTGACTGCAACCGCTGCGAAATGCATGTGATGGGCAGCCTGAAACGCTGATCAAATAGCCCCTTTCTCCGTCCGGAAAGGGGCAGTTTTTTATCGCAGGTTCTCTGTCTACCCTCCTTTAATTGCCCCTCTCCAGCGCCAGCAGCGCTTTTTTGATCTCCAATCCTCCCGCATAGCCGGTCAGGCTGCCGTTTTGGCCGATCACCCGATGGCAGGGAACGATGATCGAGAGCGGATTGCGGCCGTTCGCCGCGCCCACTGCCCGCACCGCATCGGGTTTGCCGATGGCGCGGGCAATATCGCTGTAGCTGCGGGTCTCGCCGTAGGGGATGTCACACAACGCTTGCCACACTGCCTGCTGAAAAGCGGTGCCACGGGCGGCAAGGGGCAGGGAGAAGCGCTGCAAGCGACCGGCAAAATAGGCGTCAAATTCGGCGAGGAAGGGAGCCAGCGCTCCGTGATCTTGCTGCCAGCCACTCATATCGGGCAGTGCCCGCAGGCCCGCCACAAAGTCCACATGCACCAGACCATGCTTGTTGATGGCAACCAGCAGATCGCCGCAGCGGGTCGGCAGGATATCGTAGCGGATCATGGGGTTATCTCCTGTTGTTGGGTATCTGGCTGTTGTTCATTGCTGGTGGCATGGCGCAGCAAATCGGGCGCTTCACTCATGGCATGCCACAGCCAGCTGGCCGCATAGCTGCGCCACGGCTGCCACGCCGCACTTTGCGCCAACACCTCTTTTACCGGCAGCTTGGTGCCGCCGCCGAGTGCCTTTTGCAGTACCAGATCGGAGGCGGGGAAGGCATCGGTATCCAGCCCGCAACGCAGCCGCCAGTAAGCGACCGTCCAGGGGCCTATGCCCGGCAGCGCCAGCAACTGCTCGTCACTGGCTGTCGTGAGGGTCAGCTCACCGCTGGCCAGTGCCTTCGCCACTCCCCGCAGGGTACGAATACGGCTGCCGGGCATGCCGATACCGTCGAGATCGAGTTCGCACAACTGGATGGGGGTCGGTAGTTGCGCCACCCCGAATTGCGCCTCGGTACGGGCTACCAGTCGCCCGAGTATGGTGATGGCTCCCTTGACCGACACCTGCTGGCCGACGATGGCGCGCAGCATCACCTCGTATTCGTCCCAGCCACCCGGCAGTCGCACGCCAGGCCAGCGCGCCTGCAAACGGGCGAGCAGCGGATCCTGACCGAGCAGATCACCGATCCGCTGCATATCGGCATCGAGATCCCACATCCGGCGCACCCGATAGAGCAGATCGGGCAGCGCAGCGAGCGGCAGATCATGGACGGTGAGCTGCAGGCTATGCCCCTTGCCCTGCGCGATACGCACCAGCGCGACCTGATCGCCGACCCGGTAGCGCCGCTCATACACCTCACCATCCACCCGCTCCAGCCCCGGGATTGCCCGCAGCCGATAGAACGCCAGCATGGCTGTCACGTCATACGGGGGGCGGTAGGGCAGTTGCAGGGTCAGGGTTGCGCCGCGCGGCTGATCGCTCATGTGCTCTGGCGCATGATCCTCTTGTTGGCGCAGGGTGCGTGGGGCCAGCCCGTAGGCGTTGAGCCAGGCGTCATTGAAGCGACGGATGCTGGCAAAGCCAGCGGCAAACGCGATGTCGGTGATGGGTAGCCCGGTTTCAGTCAGCAGTCGTTTCGCGAGCAGCAGGCGGCGCGTCTGCTCCACCTGCTTTGGTGAGGCGCCAAGGTATGCCTCGAACTGGCGGCGCAGGGTCCGTTCGCTGATCCCTGCCTCAGTGGCCAGTTTGGCGAGCGTGCTGTCTGCCAGCTCGCCGCGATCGATACGCGCCAGCAGACGTGCCAGTTCAACCGGCAGATCGCCACGCGCGGCGGGGGCCAGCTCAGGGCGGCAGCGCAGGCAGGGTCGCAGCCCATACTGCTCGGCGGCCGCGGCGCTTTGGAAGTAGCGCACATTGTGCTCGTGCGGTGGACGTGCCGGGCAGACCGGTCGGCAGTATATGCCGGTCGAGAGCACGCCGGTAAAGAAGCGGCCATCGAAACGAGCATCGCGGGCGAGCCGTGCGGCGTGACACTGTTCGCGGCTGAGGGTGTTGATCACCTCATCCGGTGACGACTCAGGGCTTGGCTTTGCATTCATGGTGTTGGCGGCTTTGCTGGAATAGATGGCAAGAGAGTAAGGGGGCTCGGGGGCCATGACTAGCCAGAAACGGACAGAGATAGCAAAAATTGGCCAGAGGTTTTTTTGCTCTTTCATTGCACGGCCGGGTTTCACTCTTCGTCACGCTGTTATTCATATGTCTCGGCTCGGCAGAAGGGGGCATAACGGACGGGTCGGAGGCACGATTGGCCTAGCTTTATTTTCTGAGCGAGATTAGTGGCGGCGAAAACTGCTTAAAAATTAATAACAGATCACATAACTATCTTTTTTACATTGAGTGTGGTGATTTTGTGTTGTTCAATCGAGTCAGTTAATTTTTGATGATTATTAAGTCATCACATCTACGGCTCAGGGCCGACCAATAACAACAACACTTGCCAAGGATGATAAGTGAACGACTGTAAGGCATGGCCCCATTGCCGGGGCTTTAGTCTGATCGAGTTGTTGATCGCCATGACGGTTGTCAGCATTCTCGCGGCCATCGCGTTGCCAGCGTATCAGGGTTATCTGCAACAGGGACGTCGTTACGAAGCACAGCAGCAATTGCTGGAGCAGGCGCTCGCCCTCGAACGTATCTATACCCAACAGGGCCGTTATCCCGACACGTTTGCCACCCCTTCCAACACGGATTTCTACCAGTTCAGCTACAGCCAGCAAGATGCTGGCGACTACCTGCTCAAAGCCATTCCAACGACGCGTCAACAGGATGAGTGCGGCACACTGACCCTCGATCAGACCGGTTATCGCGCGGCCAATCGCCATGACTGCTGGGGATCATAAGATGAATGTGCGCGGATTTACTCTGATTGAGTTGATGATCACGGTCGGCATCGCCGCCATCTTGCTATTGGTCGGGTTGCCCTCCATGAGTCAGCGCCTCGCGGCTGAACGGCTCGATCGCAGTGCGACCGAGCTCGCGTCAGCCTACCGCTTTGCCCGCAGCGAAGCGGTCAAGCTGACCCTGCCGGTGGTACTGCAGGGCACCGAGAACGGTGGCTGGGAGGTGATGGCTGACAGCAAGTTGCTGCGTCAGGCGGCAGCACCTGCTGGCGGTGTGGTGATCAAGCCGTTTGACCCTATCCAGATCGCGCCAACCGGCAGCAGCAGCCACGCCGAGATCACTCTGGCCAATCGCCTCGGTGAGCAGCGGGTGCTCTGCGTGGCCCCGAGCGGCCAGCTGCTGCAAGGGAGCTGCTCATGAGACACGCCGCACTTGCCCGCCAGCAGGGCTTCAATCTGGTGGAGATCATGGTCTCCATGGTGTTGGCGGTGATGGTGTTTCTCGGTCTCGCCAAGGGGCAGGTAGTCTCGTTGCAGCAGGCGCATTACAGCTTGCAGAGCACCCTGGCCACGATCGAGGCGAGCAACAGCGTGGAGCAGATCTGGAGCTCGCTGTGTGAGGTGCAGCGCAAGCCCGAGCGGTTCACCCAGTCCGATTTTCTTGCCCGCTTCACCCTGCAGGATGGCCACCGGCTGGTGCTGCCGAACCGTTATAGCGACAACTTTGTGGTCGCTATCGAGTGGCAGGATGAGCGGGTCTCCGGCGCCAAGCGGGCGGAGCTGAACGCAGGATTTCCGCCTTTATGCTGAGCGTCCCCTCACGGCAACGAGGCGTCAGTCTCGTCGAGCTGATGATCTCCATGGTGCTCGGTCTGATGCTGATGCTGGCGATTTTTGCCGGTTACGCCCCGATCAAGAGCACGGTCGAACAGAGCAAGGCGCTGGAGCAGGCGAACGAAGTGCTGCGCTTTGCCACTCTCACCTTTACCAACAGCATCAAGCAGGCGGATCAGCTGATAGCGGTCACCCCTGATCGCCTGACGCTGGCCTTCAAGGTAGAGGGGGGCAGTCAGGTGCTCTCCTGCCTTGGCAACCAGAAAACCGCCGATTTTACCGAGCAGTACCGCTTCACGCCGCCGGTACTCAGTTGCGATGACGGGGATGGCCCGCGCCTGTTGCTGGCACATCTTCAGGATCTTGAATTCGGCCAGCAGGGGGCGCTGGTCAATATCCGCATCTTGCCCGAAGGGCTGCCCAGCTATCTGGCGCCGGGAGTCGAGGTGCAGGTGGCCCGCCGCAAGGCGGTCTGGGCGGCAGCGTTGTCCACATCCGGTGCCAACGCCACAGCAGGGGGAGCGGGATGAACAAGGGATTGCAGGGGCAGCGGGGAGCCGTACTGCTGGTGGTGCTGGTAGTGAGCCTGCTGTCGAGTCTGCTGGTGTTTACCAGCATTCAGGAGAACCAGTTGCAGACTCGCTTGAGCGGCAATTTTCACAAGAAGATCAATGCACAGCTCAGTGCCGAACAGGGGATGAACGAGAGTTATCGAGCCCTGCATCAGGCCCTTGGCGCTGAACCACGGATAGAGTGGGCTCAACTGGTGCAGAAGGTGCCAAGCAAGGGCGAAGGGGCCATGGCGGGCAGCCGCTTCAGCATAGATCAGCTGGATGCCTCCGCTGGGAGCAAGCTGGCGTTGCAGAGCCATGGCCGCTATCTGGAGGGAAATGCCAGCCTTAATGCCCTGTTTGCCCTCAAGCGTGAGCCCGGCAATCTCATCTTTCAGGATTCGGTGGTGGCGTGTGAAGGGTTGAGCCTCTCCGGTAGCGGTTTTATCGACAGCTACGATTCGCGCAAGGGGGCGTACAAGGAGTCTGTTTCCGGGACTCTTAATCAGGGGCAGAACGCCAAGGTGGCGACCGTCAGCGACAAGGCCAATGTGGTGCTCGCCGGGCACTCCCCCATCTGGGGTGATGTGCGGGCGACCGGCTCGGTGACCTTGAACGGCTCTTCACCTGTTGCGGGTAATGTACTTGCTGGCGGCGACATCACCATTTCTCCCTCTGATGGGGTGGTCAGGGTTGAGGGAAGCGTGAACGGGAGTGGAAATTTTGCCTTGCAAGGGGGGCATATTGCCGGAGCTGTTGCAATCAATGGTGATGTCTCTATGGGTCATGGCACAAGCATTGCTGGCGACAAGTTGAACTATGGTGGGAACGGGGCATTCCTTGATGCCAAGCATCAGAAGTATCTGGATCCCCAATACCGCACTCATCCCAAGCTGCCACCTGTGGCCGGGCAGGTGTGTGACCCGCTCAATGTGGCCGCGCTGCCCAAATCGTTCCCTCCTGCAACGCTGCCCATCAATGGCCCGCTGACGCTGGGCGCCACCCAGCAGATGGTGCTGACCACGGATCCCTCCACCGGCTCGGTCACCAGCAGCAACCAGCACAAGCCCGGGCTACCGCTACCCGGCAAGGGGGATCTGTTTGGCAAGGAGCAGACCATTTATCAGCTCGACAGCCTCAATATGGGGGCCGATGCCAGTCTCACCATCAAGGGGGATGTGGTGCTGCTGATCGACAAGGATTTCACCATGACTGGCAGCAACAAGTTGACGGTGAGCGAGGGGAGCAGCCTGACCCTGATCGTCAGCGGCAAGGTCGATCTCGGGGCCGGTGCCGAGGTGACGGCAGCCAAACAGGGGCTGACCGCTGGCGGTACGCCCGCTATCTCCATCTATTCCGCGTATAGCGGCAAGGATGGGGTCAAGCTGTCGGGCAATACGCCGCTCTATGCTGCTCTCTATGCCCCGCTGACCGAGATGAAGATCAGCGGAAGTGGCGGTCTGTACGGGGCGGTGCGGGCAAAACACTTGACCGAGAGCGGTGCAGGCGGGGTGCACTATGACGAGGCGCTGGGCATGGCAGATCTGGGGGACGATCAGGGGCCGCCTCCGACGCTGGCACTGCGGCAGTGGCACTTTGTGCAGTGAGGCTGGCGAGCCGCTAAAAAGGATCGAATGGGGCGCGCAACTGTGAGAAGGTGGAGATCTGTCCACCCAGCCGTTCACTGTTGAGGAGTGCTCCATGCCAGGCCCCGCTCGCGCCGGTGCCCTGATCTATGCCAAGGATCCGGGCCTGCTGACCCACTTTTACCGTACCCTGCTGCAGATGGTGGTCTGCAGTCAGGATGAGCAGCTGGTGGTGCTGGAAAACAGCGATATCCAGCTGCTGATCCACGCCATTCCAGAGCCCTATGCTGAGCAGGTCGTTATCAACCGTCCGCCAGAACTGAGGGAAGAGGGGGCCATCAAGCTGTTCTTCACCGTCTCCAGCCTCGCCTGGGCAGAAGCGAAGGCGGCGGATCTCGGCGGCGGCCTGCTGCCACAGCAGTGGACGGGGCCCGGCTTTGTGGTGCGCAACGCCTTCGACCCTGAGGGCAATATCCTGCAACTGCGCGAGTTGCTGGGTTCCCCGGACCCCCTCTGAACCCTCTCTTTTTACAGCATGGTGGTGGCGTGCTGTGCCATGCACCGCCATAAAAACGGGGCCTGTCATGGCCCCGTCTTGTTTTACCCGTGTAGCACGCATCACTTCAGATAACGCTGTTCCAGATGCTGGCGCAGCCAGTGCGGGTTGAGCGCTTCACCGGTGGCGCGGCGCACCAGCACGTCGGTGCTGTGCAGGCTCCCCTGTGACCAGATGTTGCGTCCGAGCCAGCCGAAGATCTCCGGCAGGCGGCCCGCCGCGATCACCTCACCCATGCTGCCCAGCTCTTTCTCGAGGGCAAAGCGCAGCTGGGCGGCATACATGGCGCCCAGGGTGTAGCTCGGGAAGTAGCCGAACGAGCCGTCGGTCCAGTGAATATCCTGCATGCAGCCATTGCGGTAGTTTCCCTTGGTGGAGAGCCCCAGCCACTGCTGCATCTTGGCATCCCACAGTTCGGGGATGTCGGCCACCTCGATCTTCCCTTCCACCAGATCGCGCTCCAGCTCGTAGCGCAGAATAACGTGGGCTGGATAGGTCACCTCGTCCGCATCGACCCGGATAAAGCCCGGCTCGACCCGGCTGTAGAGCTTGGCCAGATTGTCCGGCGCAAACGCCGCCTGCTCGCCGAAGTGGTGACGAATGCGTGGTGCCAGCAGCGCGAGGAAGGCCGGATGATGCCCCAGCTGCATCTCGCAAAACAGGCTCTGGCTCTCGTGGATCGCCATGGAGCGCGCTTCGGCCACCGGCTGACCCAGCAGATGACGCGGCAGCCCCTGCTCGTAACGAGCGTGACCGGTCTCGTGCACTATGCCCATCAGGCTGGAGACAAACTCCTGCTCGTTATAGCGGGTAGTGATCCGCACGTCGGTCGGCACGCCGCCACAGAAGGGGTGGCTGCTCACATCGAGACGGCCGTGGGCGAAATCAAAGCCGAGCAGTCCCATTACCTCCTGACCGAGCGCCTGCTGGGTCGGTATGGGGAAGGGGCCTTGCGGCAGCAACAGGGCATCGCCCTTCTGCTGTTCACTCACGGTCTGGATAAGAGCCGGCAGCCAGCTGGCGAGATCGCCGAAGATCTGATCGAGCCGCGCGCTGGTCATGCCCGGCTCATAGAGGGCCAGCATGGCGTCGTAGGGGCGCACGCCAAGCGCATCGGCCCGCAGTTGCGCCACTTCACGGGAGAGTTTTACCACCTCCTCGAGATTGGGAGCAAAGCCGGCCCAGTCGTTGTTCTTGCGCTGGCTGCGCCAGGCGTGCTCGCACTTGCTGCCAGCCAGCGACAGCGCTTCGACCAGCTCACCGGGCAGCAGGCTGGCATCTTGCCACTGGCGCTTGATCTCGCCGAGGTTGGCCCGTTGCACCTCATCCAGCGGCTCACTCTCGGCCTTGGCAATCCAGTCACCCAGCTCGGGAGCGGTGCGCTTCTGGTGGATCAGCAGACCGAGTTCGGCCATTGCTTCGGCGCGAGCATCGTTGCCCCCTTCCGGCATCATGGCTGCCTGATCCCAGCCGCAGATGGCGGCGAGGTGGCTAAAGCGGTGGATCTGCTGCTGATGTTGTTCAAGCTTTTGATATGACATGGGATTGTCCTTGTTATCGTCCCTGATGGTATGCCGCCCCGTACCTGGCATGATCGGGGCCGATCGATGCTAACACCGCCGCTGTATAGTTGACCACCATCATGCAGGCGGGCCAAAGGTGTGGTAGTTAGAGGCGGATTAGCCGAGCCGCTTCTGGTGCCGTTCGCGGTTTTCCGCTTTTTTGCGTTCGCTTTTACGCAGCAGCACGTATAGAGCACCGCTGCCGCCGTGGCGACGCTCGGCACTGTGGATCGCCATGACGGCGGGCAGTTGCGGCAACCAGGCGCTCACATAACTTTTCAGCAGGGCACGCGGGGTGCTGCGCTCCCCCTTGCCGTGCAGGATCAGCAGACAGCGGATATCCCGGACTTCACAATCCGCAATGAACTGCACTAGCGTCTGGCGCGCTTCGTTGAGGGTTTTCTGGTGCAAGTCCAGGCTGGCCTGCAGCTCGTATTTGCCGAGCCGCAGCTTCTTGTAGACCCCCTCCTGCACCCCATCGCGCTTGAAGCCGACGATTTCGTGCGGATCGCGCATCTCGATGGCCTCCATGGTGAGTTGGTCGAGGGCGAGTTGCTGCGCGGTGGCAGCCTGACGGCGAGCGAGCTGCGCCTCGGTCGGGGCGGATTTGGCCGCATGGGGATGGATGTTGTCGCTGCGAATGGGCCGCACGTCGGCCACTTCATTCATGAATAGCGAGAGTTCGTCGTTATGAGACACGGCAGGCTCCCCATAAGAAAAAGTGGGGCCATTATAACGGCCGCAACCGGCACAGAAAACGGGGAAAGGGGGAGTGGATAAGGGGCACCCAGCATGGACACTGGTGCATCCTGGCCCGGGAATCACAGTCGCGAACCATAAAACAGCACAGGCGGTCAGTGTGAGCTGCCGCCTGTGGTCAGAGGATTATTTTCCCTCTTTGGGCTGTTGAGAATGGGGTTGCTGTGAATGAGGTGGTTGCGAGTGCATCACCTTGTAGATGAAGTAGGCCGCGTAAGAGCTGATGAGCAAGAAGGTGCCGATAATCACCAGCATCGACATCAATCCCACGCTGTTGCCAAACATCAGGTCCAGCCAAAAGTCCATTTTATTGCTCCTGTCACCCGGTTGATGACAGGCATGATAAATACCTCTTTGCCCCGTCCGGGATGATCCCGATCAACTCCCTTGCAGGTTGTTTAATAACCAGCGCAATCTGTGATCGTTCTCACTGGACTCCTTGCTGCCGAGCCTGCACAGGGCCCGGTGTGGTGAGCGGGGTAATGCGCCACCCCTGCTGCTCCAGCAACGCCAGCAACCCCTGTTCGCCGTAAAGGTGCAGGGCGCCTACCACGATAAAGCTCTCGTTGGACAGGGTGGACCATTTCTTCAGCCAGTTATGGTTGCGCTCGGCCAGCAGGGTCTGCTCCATCCAGCTTTGTAGCGCGGGCGGGGCCATCTCCTCCTTGAGCAGATTGATCAGCGTCGCCTCATCCCCCTGCTGCCACGCCTTCATCACGGCGGCGAAACCTGTCTCCAGCATCGGCAGCTCATCCAGGGTGCTGGCGAGCATCAGGGTCTGGTTGTCACCCACGCTGGCCAGATAACCGAGTTGCTCCAGCAGGGTCTCAAAGCCCACCACCGGTTTGCTCTCTTTGGCGGCCCGGGTGGCAAAGTGCTGGTCTATCCCGAGTTCACTCTTGAAGTCGGAGCGGGCCATGGCGGCCTGGGTCAGGGTAATGGCGGCAAACCAGGGGCGCAGGGTGGCGAGGGTCGCCTCGTCGATGCCATAGCGGGCGCCCGCCATCAGGGTGCGTTGATAGAGCTCGGCAGGCAGATGATCCTTGAGCGGCTTGCCATCCACCAGTCGGGTGAGGGAGCCGGTCTGTTGCCACTGATCCGGCGTGATGCTGTTCATGTCCACCTCCATCACCAGTGCGCGACTCTGCAGCCAGGCACGCTCCACCGGCTCGGGCAGAGGATAGAGGGCTGGCTTGCCCGCATGGATGGAGCCCAGCAGCCAGTGTTGCTGGTTGCCCTTGCTCACCCGATAGAATGCAGGATCGGCAAAGGCGTGCAGCGGTAGCAGCAGGCAGAGCAGGAAGGCAAAGAGGGTGCGATGAAATCTCATGGGGATCCTTAATATGCGCCGGGTGACTTCTCTTGCTGACAATAACTCCTATGATAAGTCCTCATTTCAGATAACCAAGAGGTTTGCCATGCCCCATCTTCGTTTTCGCGCCGTGGCGCTCGAGACCCTGCAACAGGTGAGCGGCCCGCTGCTGGCCGAGCTTTGCGAGCTGACCGGCGGCAAGCCGGAGTTTGTCACCATGGAGCGGATTGATAGCTGCTGGATACGCAACGGCGAGCCAGAGGCGGGATTTCCGTTTGTCGAGTTGCACTGGTTCGAACGGCCGCAGGAGATGCAGGACGCCGCCGCACGCCTTATCACGCGCCATTTGAAACGGGTGCTGGGGGAGCAGACCTATGTGGTGGTGCAGGTGATCCCTCTGGTCAAGAGCGCCTACTACAGCAATGGCGAGCACTATTGAGGAGAGGGACAAACCAGGTTGGCGGGACAGGTGACGCCGCTACCCGGCTAACGCCACCTGGGCGACCGGGTACTTGGTCGCCAATCACGGGATCAGGCTGATTTTGCCAGCAGTTTATCGAGCCAGCGAGTGGGCAATACCCGTCGCAAGAAGGCAAACAGCCGGGTCGGAGTGGTCACCGGATAGCGTGCCTTGGGATGGGCGTGGGTCAGCGCATGGAGCAGCGGCGGGATGCAGGCTTCGCTTGGGAGGGTAAAGCCGCTGGTGGCCCCCTCTTTTTCCAGCCGCGTCAGGGTCTGGCGGTAGGCCGATTGATGACGGCTCTGGGCCGGGTCGATGTGGCGCAAGAAGGCGCTGCGCGCATTGGCACGAAAACGGGTATCGATGGGGCCCGGTTCAATCAGGCTGATATATACCCCGCTACCCGCCAGTTCGAGGCGCAGAGTGTCGCTATAACCTTCCAGTGCAAATTTGCTGGCGTTATAGGCGCCGCGATACTTCATGGCAACCAGCCCCAGTACCGAGCTGTTCTGCACTATCCGACCCTCTTTGGCCTCCAGCATCGGCGGCAGCACCTGACGGATCAGATGGTGCCAGCCAAACAGGTTGGTATTGAACTGCTCCCTGAGCGCTTCGGTAGGCAGATCTTCCAGCGCCCCGGGTTGGCCATAAGCGCCATTGTTGAACAGGCCATAGAGGCGTCCGCCCGCCAGATGGAGCGCCGCACTGGCACCCAGCTCGATGGAGGCAGGGTCCGCCAGATCCAGCTGTACTGCCAGCAATCCCTGTTGCTGCAGACGGGCCACATCTTCCGCCTTGCGCGCCGAGGCGATCACGGTAAAACCGTGCTGCCCGAGCGCCTGTGCGGCGGCGAGGCCAATACCGCTGGAACAACCGGTGATCAGAACAAAACGGGGCATGATGGCGTCCTTGTGACTGCTGACAAAAGCGTGCGGGCTAGTGAGCGGGTAAAATCCTTATCCGGCTCGCATGTTAGCCTGCCAACCGGCAAAAAGAAAACCGGGCCAAGTGGCCCGGTTTGCTGACATCGTATTGCCTGATTACATGAAGGTAAGCGGCATGATGATGTGGAACTTGACGTCGTGCTCGGAGGCGAAGATGTTGGGGTAATCGGTCCAACCGCCGCCCTGGCTGATGTCGTTGTTGTAGTCGGTGTAGTGCAGTTTGAACAGGGTGCCTTTCAGCTTGCCATCCTGCACGGTATAGGTGACATCGAAGTTGGCTGCCCATTCGGTATCTTCACCGTTGGCTGCTTTCTTGCCTTGACCGGTTTCGATATCCCAACCGTAAGCACCGGATACACCGACGGACCAGCCAGGCGCACCAACCAGGTCATCCAGAGAACGGGTCACGCCGAAGAACAGCGCTTTCTCGTTGTTGGCGTTCCAGTCAGAGCGGGAGTCCCACCAAATTTCGTTGGCACCCTGGGAGTTGGCGTAGCCACGGGTCAGACGGGGCAGGTAGTTGCCTTCCGCACCTTCAGCCTTGGTCCACAGACCTTCCAGACGGAAGCCGTACGGGCCCATGCCCCAGGCAGCTGTCAGAGCTTGTTGCCATGCCAGACCGTCATAAGTCTCGATCTGGGAAGCGCCCTTGGTGTAGGTCTCGGTCTCGGAACCGTAGAACTGGTAGCTGGTGGAGAGGCCGCCCAGTACGTCAAACTTGTGAGCCAGTTTGAAGTGGTAGCTGTCCATGTAGCCTTCGGACTGACCGAAAGAACCGGTCACTGCAGTGCCATTTTCGAAGGTGTAACGGGCTGCAATACCGTGGATGTAGTCGATGACGTTTTCATCAGCGAACGGATCCATCCACGCTTTGGCACGGGAGAAGACCTGAGTCTCTTTGTACCAGGGGGCCTTGTACTCGTCAGCGATGGCGTAGGTCAGGTAGAGGCCACCGAAGTTACCTTCAACTTGACCACCACGATAGGTACCCGGCTGATAAGACCAGTTAACACCGATTTGGCCAGGGACATACAGCTGGGTATAACCACCCTTGGCAGTGATGCCGCCGTCCAGGAATTTCAGCTTCATCGCTGCGTTGGAGAGGCTGAAACCACCTTCAGGGGAGCCATCTTTGGCGTTGTTGCCCCAAGAACGGCCAGCGAAGGAGAATTCGTTTTCCTGGTTGACCGGGTGATTTTCGGTAACGGCCAGGTCATAGGCACCGAAGCCGCCCAGATCCAGACCTACGGTGTCCCAGGCATAACCGGAGTTGAAGTTGAGAGCGGCTTGAACGGTGGAATGGCTCAGGTTGGACTGGTATTTGCCTTCTTTCTTGGCTGCAGTCGGGTCACCATCGATGCGCTGACGATCACGCTGGAAGTAGAACAGACCGCCGGTCAGTTTGGAGTCTTTAACGAAGGTTTCATAGGACTGGCCGTATTCCGGGCTCATCATATCCTGAGCTGCCAACGCCATACCGGGGGCGACCAGAGCGGCTACCACAGCGGCACTCAAAGCGGCGCGCTTGAAGATCACTTTTTCCATTTTTATTGCTCCTGATTTTATGGACTTAGCTTTTTTTTCCGGCAGTTGGCATCGGGCCTACCGCTCGGTATTGGCATTGCAATCAAAACCCCGAAGGGCAAAAAATCTTGTCTTGGCTACCTGCAAACCCGGATGTCTTGGCACATCTGTAGTTGGCAGTCCTGATCATCACATGTTGTTTTTTTATGTTCCGATTCTTGGCTATCGGACAACCCCAAGAGTACGTTCGCGGTGCGAAATATCAATGAAAAGTTCCCTCAACGTTTCAAAAGTATGACCGAGTGCAAATAATCATGGGCAAGGTCGTAAACAGCCTCATGGCAGGTATCACGGTGATGAGAGCGTTTTCTTGAGGCTGCGGCCAGCTCCAGTACGGGTTTTCATCCGGTACAGGGGAAGAGGTGTCAGTTAACCTGCCGATAACAGATAATTTTGTGCTACAAAAAAACTTTCCCTCTCATTGAGGGAAAGTGCTCTGGTGAGGATGCGGGGCGAATAGGGTTCAGCCTTGCTGGCCGAGGATGCGGGGGATCTGCTGCGCCTGATGGTGGATATGGGAGGAGACCTGCACCGAGAGCTGACTCACCTGACGGGCATGCTGATGGATACGGGCGATCAGATCGGCAAAACTGGCCAGCTTGTGCTCCTGACTTTTGGCGTTGTCGGCGCCCTGCAGGGCGATCACTGCGGTGTTGCGGGCGATCTCCCTCACCGCCTGGGTTGTCTGGCGCAGTTGTTCCGCCTGCGCCCGCTGGCGGCTTGATTCGCTGGTGATCCGGTTCAGTACAGTGCCAAGTTGTTCGCCGGATTGGGTCAGGCGCCCCAGAATATCGGTGATCTGGTTGAGGGATTGCTGGGTATTGGCCGAGAGATGGCGCACCTCATCGGCGACCACCGCAAAGCCGCGTCCCTGTTCCCCTGCGCGGGCCGCTTCGATGGCGGCGTTGAGGGCCAGCAAGTTGGTTTGCTGAGCGATATGACCGATCACATCGACAATGGCCGTCACATCGGCAACCGAGCGGGTGAGGGCTTGCAGCGCCTCATCGCTCTCGTCAATCGCCAGTCCGGTCTGATGAGTGGCGTGCAGCATGCTCCCCACCAGATCTTCGCTCTGGCTCATCGCCTGTTCGTTATGGTGGGCATGCTGGGCGATGTCGGCGGCGACCTGATGGACCTCTCCGGCCAGCTGGTTCAGCTCATCCATCATCTGGCCGCTCTCGTCGACCACCTGTTCGGTGGTGCGGGTGCTGTGGTGGATCTCGTCAACCTGACTGACCATCCCTTGCAGGCTGAGGGATACCGCTGACAGCTGCCCCTCTTTTTGTTGTTGGTCCAGTTGCAGACGGCCGATCAGCCGATTGTAGCTGGCAACAATATCGGCCAGCTCGTTGTGATCGCGCCCGGTAGGCAACGGCTCGGCCTGCCCCGTCTGATCGAGTTGCAGAAAGGCTCCGCGCAGTCGCAACAAGGGGGTGAGTAGCCAGCGTCGTTGCACCAGCGCAAACAGCAGGGCGACTATCACCAGACAGAGCGCTAGCGTGCCGAGGATGGTGGCCAGCTCCTGATTGACGGCTTGCCGTTCGCGGGCAAGTTGTTCCCCCATCTGTCTGGTCGCTTGCAACATGGCCATGATGTCTTGCTGCACGGTCTGGCGGCCAGCCTGTTGCTGTTGTAGCGCCGTGCGGCTGTTGGCCAGCTCCTGCGGATAGCGGCCCAGCAGCGAACGTAATTCGCTGCGCGGTTGATCTCCCAGCTCCTTGCGTACCGGCTCCCCCAGCGTGAACTCATCGGCGGGAGCCTCTTCATACAGGCCGAGCAGCGGCAAGGCTTGCAGCGCTTGCGCCTGTTTTTGCAGTGCCTCCAGCTCAAAGCGGATCCCTTCGAGCAGCTTTTCATTGCCCTGCTCCATATAGCTTTGGCGCAAATGGGCGAGGCGCGGCAGGCCCGCCAGGATCTCGGCCGCACCGCTGCGATATTGCTGTGCCGCGGCAGATTGTTCTGTGCTGGCACCTTGCTCCCCATAGCGGATCAGCGCCATGGCCTGGCTGCCCAGCTCACTCTCGGCATTTTGTAGCAGCAGCTGGCTGTTGCCCGAGAGCTTGCCTGCGGCCTGATAGTCGTGCGCGATGCGCTGCGCCATCTGTTCGAGTTGCTGTCTGAGCGGGGCAGCCACGGCATCATCTTGAGCGGCCAGCGAGGAGAGCGCTTGCTGGCGGATCTTCTCCGCCGCGGTCAGTTGCTGTGGATCGCCGCTGTTGAGATAGTCACGCAGACTGTTTTGCAGGGTCACTGTCACCAGTTGTTGCAGCGTCTCGTGCTGATGCTGGGCCTGATTGGTATGGGCAAGCTGCTGCCAGCCGTGGTAGAGGGCCAGCGCCTGTCCTCCCGCAACCAGTAACAAAACAAGGGAGGATAGGGTGGCGTAATGGGCGATTTTCACGGGGTAATTCCTGTCAGCACAGACCATGGGGGAGCGTGGCCCGAGCCTAAACAGGGATGATGGCGTTTTTATGACAGCATGGTCAGGTAGCCCTATTTTACCGACTTAACTGGCTGGGGATGCCAGTGCTCTGTTGCGTTGGCCCAGCATACCGAGCAGGGCGCCTCCCATGATAAGTGCACCGGCCAGCAGATGGCGCGAAGTCAGCGTTTCTCCATTGAGCAACACCAGCAGCAAGGTACTCAGCAGCGGTGTCAGGTAGGCAAGGGCACCGATTCGGCGTGGATCGCCGTCTCGCAGTGCCAGATACCAGGTCACAAAGGCCGCCCCCATGGGGCCCAGCGCCAGCCCGATGATCAGCCACCAGTCACTGGTGGGGATCTGCGCGAGCGGCAGGGGCCCCTCCAGCAGACGGGCGAGCAGCAGAGCCAGCAAACCAGCGGGCAGGCAGGCTGCCGCAGTGACCACGGCAGGTGCCGGTGGCAGACGGCGTGACAGCACCGAATAGGCCCCCCAGACGACAGCTGCACCGAGCGCCAACAGGTATCCCGGCAGATAGGTCTGTTGCAGTTGCAGCTCGCCATTGACCATCACCAGCATGGAGCCCGCCAGACCAAAGGCGCCAGCCAGCAGATGACGGGCATGGAGCGGATGGCCGGGCAACAACAGCGGGGTGAACAGAATGATGCAGAGCGGCCAGAGGTAGTTGATGAGGTTTGCCTCCAGCACGGGGGCGTGGCGAAAGCTCATAAAGAGCAGCAGATGGTAGAGCAGCAATGCCGTAACCGTCACCAGCCAGGTAATAGGACGAGCGCGCCACTGGCGCCAGAACGGCAAGGCCCCGACCCCGCAGAAAAACAGCACCAGCCCGACCAGCACCAGTGGTGACACGCTGGTGACCCGTGACGTCAGCGCCGCCAGTGAAGCCCACAGCACAATGGTCAGCAAGGCAAAACCGGTGGATCTATCCCACCAGGAACATCCGGACATCCAACACTCCTTTGCAAGATGAAGCAGGGCTTGGCCCTCAAAGACAAGCCAAAGAGAAGCAGTCTATCAGAGAGCGTGCATGCTCTGAACGCAGAAAGGAGAGGGTCATTACGGTTGGATGGTCGGATTCATTGTCGCCAAAAACGACCAAGGGGCTAGCACCATGAAGATGCTAACCCCTTGTTTTGTATGGCGCTCCCGACTGGAGTCGAACCAGTGGCCTGTCCCTTAGGAGGGGACCGCTCTATCCTGCTGAGCTACGGGAGCTGTGTGGCGGGCATTATACAAGAAGCAACTCCCTTTTAAACCCTTGATTCTTATTCCAATACTGCCAAATCCCCGTTCTGGATGTTAAACGGCGAATATTTGTTCTGGCTGCTGATGATGGCGCCATCGTCGAACACCTGCACCACTTCGAAGAGTCCGTCGGCCGGGTTGCGCATCATGCGCGATTTGCCGTATGGGTCGATGAAGTCGGCGTTGTGCTGGATGCGGAACTGATCGCCGAGTTTGACGCCGTTGCGCCGCCCCAGATTGATGTAGGGGCCGCGTTCGTTCTGGCCGACTACCCGGGCGGTGACCGGGGCGCAGGTGAGTTGGGCTACCAGATCCTGAGCCGCCTGCTGCAACTGGTAGTTGACCTCCTGGCCATAGCTTGACTGCCAGAACTGGCCGCTGCTGCTGCCCACTTGCTCCCGCTTGCCAAAGGTCCAGGTGGCGCGCCCTTCGTAGACCTTGCGGTTGACCAGGCTGCCGTTGATGCCGTCAAACAGGTAGAGCTGCATGCGAAAGTTGCGTACGGGATCCTCATACCAGCTGGTCAGCTGGTTGCCCTGCGGCTCGATGGAGAGATCGTCGATGCTGCCGAGCACCAGATACTGGCTGTCGGTACGCAGGCTGAGCGCCTTGATCTCTTCGAGGGCACTGCGATCCCCCTGTTGCAGATGCAGCGGGTCGATGCGCAGGTTTTCATCCAGCCACTGGCGCACCGCGACCCCTTGCGGCGCGTTGGCGAGGGTTTCGAACAGTCGTCGCGAGAGGTTCTCAGGCATGTCGTCCATGGCGCCATAGCTTGCTTGATCTGGATAGCGCATCCGCAGCCTCACCAGTGTCAAATCCTTGGCGAAGTGCTGGGTCTGGCAGATCTGGCGCTCGGCCTGAATGTCGGCCACTAGCGTGATATACATGCGGCCGTTGCGCACCTCTTCCCGCTTGAGCCGATACTGGCGAATGTCGCCGCCGGAGCGGATCTGGATCTGCTCGGATCGCAGGCTGCCATTTTCCAGACGCTGGACGCTGGAAACGGCCGCGCCGCTGGCCAGCAGCGCCTGACGCAGGGCGTCGCGGGTCGCCTGCTCGCGGGCATAGACCTCATCGCCCCCCAGAATGGCGGCGCTGCCCTGCGCTTCGATAAGCTCGGCGCGGGCGCTCAGGCTGGCCAGCAGCAGGGTCAACAGCAGCGGTAATTTCATAGCAGATACCTTGAGTTGGCGGGCAGCCGAGCCATTTTGAGGAAATGGCATCTGCTGGCCGACATGGATCACAACACGTTCCAAGTGGCAGCGCACGTTGGCGCTGACGATGACCATTAAAAAGCAAGAATCATGCCTCATTCCCGGCTCAAGCTTTGTCCGGCGCGTCCGATAATAAGTCAGGTGCAGATACAGGAAAGGTATCCATGAACAAACTCATCACGGCGTTGGCGCTTGCCCTGGCATTGACCGGGTGTGGCTCCGACCCTATCAATCGGGATCAGGGTGACCCCCGCCAGGCGGCGCAGGGGATGGAACTCAACTGGCTGGTGGCGCGCATGACCGATCAGCTGATGGAGCGCAAATCGCTGACCACCCTGACCGAGCCCATCGCGGTGGCCTCTTTCGTTGATCTCGACACCCTGCAGGATACCAACTGGATGGGGCAGCAGATTGAGGAGAGCTTTATCTACGAGCTCAACCGCCGCGGCGAGGTGGTGGTGGACTTCAAGCTGACCGGCAGTATCAAGGTGACGCCGCAGGGGGACTTCGTGCTGAGCCGCAACTACAAGGAGCTCTCTTCCCGTTTGCCGATCTCCCGCATTCTGGTCGGCACCTTCAGCCGCAATAGCAAGGGGATCCTGGTCAACGCCCGCGTTATCGACATGCGCACCAAGATGGTGGAGACCACGGCCCAGAGCCTGATCCCGCAAAAATATCTGTTCGGTGCCAACAATTCGTTTGGTCGGGCATCGATCAATCGCGGTTATCTGATGCGTGACAGTCAGGCCCGGCCGGGCGGTCATCTGGTCAACCTGACCCCGTGAGGAGCGAGTCATGAAGATTCTGTTTGGTTGCCTGTTGGCACTCTTGCTCGCCGGTTGCAGCTACAACCGGGTGGTGGATTACACCCAGGGTGGCAAGCCCGATGATTTTCCGGTGCTCAAGGCGGTGGGCTATGCGGTGATCGACATCCAGCCTGGCCCCTCCCAGTCGGAGAAGATGCTGCAAGCCATTCGCGCTTCCAAGATGGATGCTTATCGCGAGCTGGCCGAGCAGCTCAATGGTCAGCAGGTGCGCGGCCAGAGCAGCTATCGTGACCTGACCCAGACCTCCAACTCGCTGGATGTGTCGGTCGCCGGTGTGGTGCGTGGTGCCCGGGTGGTTGCCTCCTATCCGCGCGGCAATACCTATGCCACCGAGATGGAGCTCGATACCCGTGCCCTCTACAACATCAACCAGCTGATGGCCGGTCAGTTCTGAGTTGATGGGCTTGCCGTGAAAACCGGCATCAAAACAAAAGGCGAGCAGGGTGCTCGCCTTTTGTCGTCGTGGGCTGGTTAGCTCCCCATCAGCACCGGCGGCACTGCGGTAGGTTTCACATCCTCGCTCGGGTAGCAGCCCAGCACCTTGATATAGCGGGTGATCTTGGTCAGTTCCACCAGTGCGGCCTGCATCGCCGGGGTCTGCAGGTTGGCGGAGACATCGAGGTAGAACATCTCTTCCCACGGGTTGCCCTGCACCGGACGGGACTCCAGCTTAGTCATGTTGATCTCGTGGCTGCGTAGTACCAGCAGCGCCTCGACCAGCGAACCCGGCTTCTGGGAGGTGGACATGATGAGGGTGGTCTTGGCCGGGATCTGCGGTGCCACGTCGATGGGTTTGCGCGCCACCACGATGAAGCGGCTGTAGTTCTCTTTCTGGTTGGCGAGCTGCTCTGCCAGCACGTCCAAGCCATACAGTTCGCCACCGGCGGCGCTGCCGATGGCGGCGGCCTCCGGGCTGGCCAGCTCTTTCACCTTCATCATGGCGCTGGAGGAGGAGTCGCAGATCTCGTGACGCGCCCCTTCCAGCTTGCTCAGATAGTGGGAGCACTGCTGGAACACCTGCGGGTGGGCATAGAAGGTCTTGATGCGGCCAAGCTCGGTCGGTACGGCGGTGAGGATGCAGTGCTCGATGGGGTAGGTGAGCTCGCCGACGATGGAGAGGCTGGTGTGCTGCATCACGTCATAGACTTCGTTGATGGAGCCCGAGCTGGTGTTCTCGATGGGCAGCACACCGAAGGCGGCGCGGCCTGACTCCACGGCGTCCAGCACTTCGCGGAAGTTCTGGCAGTTCACCTCGATCACCTGATCCTTGTAGCGCGCCAGATATTTGCGGGCGGCCAGGCTGGAGTAGGAACCGCGCGGCCCCAGATAGGCGACGCTGGTCATCGGCTCCTGCTGCTCCGGGTTGAGCAGGCTCTGCAGATAGGCCTGCTGGGAGAGCACAGAGTCTTCGATGATGGTGTGATAGATGCGAGTGATGTACTGGGCATCCAACCCAAGCACGCGCCCTTTCTGGATCAGGGCGACCAGCAGCTCCTGCTCCCGCTGGTGGTCACGAATGGGGCGCGGGTTGGCTTGCTTGGCACGGGCGACCTCGATGCTGAGGGTCTTGCGTTTCGCCAGCAGGGCAAGCAGCTCCTGATCCAACCGGGTGATGTCTTGTCTGATCTCGTCGAGCGTTGCCATGATTGTTCCCTATCCAAGTAATCGATTGATATTAATGCAAAAAAAAACCTCCGCTAGGGGAGGCTCGATTCGTCTTTGCTTTCTGTTCACACGACGACAGGCCTTCCCTCAAGCGGGCCGGGTAAACGAGAAAGCAAAGAAGAATGGTGCGTGCATAGGTGTGTCCTTGAAGTAACGTCATAACCATTAAGGGATTTGCCGGTCTGATGCAAGTAAAACTTGCCCGCGGGCGGGGATGGGGGCAGGGTATCCGGTTAAGAAAATGGCGTATGAATGATGTTCTATTGACTCTGTTTTTATGACTGACACCCAGTGGGGGAGGTAAAGACGATGGCGATTATTTTCGATCTGGGACGGGTGGTGGTGAGCTGGGATCCGGTAGGCATAGTGCATTCGGTGCGTGGTCCGCAAGGGGCCGAACAGTTGGCCGAGCAGCTCTTTAACCACCCGGATTGGCTGGAGGTAGACAGAGGCACCATGTCGCTCCACACCATGGCCCGGGAAGCGCAAGCGCGCACTGGCCTCTCGATGGCGGAGAATCTGGCCATTTTACAGGCCGTTCCGGCCTCCCTGCAGCCAGATCCCGCTATGCTAACCCTGATAGCCGAGCTGCACGGGGCGGGGCACACCCTGTATGCCCTCTCCAACATGGGTCATGCCAGCATCGACTGGTTGGAGCAGCATCAGGATTTCTGGCGCTTCTTCAGCGGCAAGGTGGTCTCGGCGCGGGTGCGGATGATGAAGCCGGAGCCGGATATCTACCGCTATCTGCTGGTGTCGTTCGATCTGAAACCGGCAGAGTGCATCTTCATCGATGACAGTCCCGCCAACATCGCGGCCGCCGAGGCCCTCGGTATCAGGGGGATCGTCTTTACCGACGCGGCGAGTTGCCGCCAGCAACTGGGTGAGCTGGGCTGTTTGCCCGCCACCGGCAAGGGGTGATGCCCCTCTAGGAGCACTATGGAGCATGGCCGGTTTCGCAATTGGCTCAGTCACTATCCCGAGGCGACCCTGATCATCGCCTGCAAGGATGGCAGCGGTTATCAGCTCTGTGTTGAGGCAGAAGGGGAGTGCCTCTGCCTGACCGACAGCGAGGGAGGGCGCCTGACCTTCACCTCGCTGGATCAGGCGCAGGGTTTCTTGCGAGCCCATCGGGTACACCAAGCAAGATTACGAATTTATGACGCCCAAAATGAAGATTTAGCAGCAGAATCACAGGAAATAATCATCAAGTTTTAATTTTAACCAGACTCTTTAAGGGTCTATTCAGTTTGTTTGCCGCACAATACTGCACCTGTTCATCATCCGGAGCTGTTTAATGGGTGCCAATGTAGTTGTACTGAATCAGGGATATGATCACTCTTTTCAAGCCAGGGAACAGCTGCTGATTGAGCGACTGGCAAGTTTTGACGAGCTGGTTGTCTCTTTTTCGGGACGGTTGGAATCCTGCTACAGCATCGAGCTGTGCCGCGCTGCCGGTGTGAAAATCCACGCAATTACCCTCGATAATCCGACCCGCAGTCGAAGCGAAGTGGCCCGAGCCCGCCGTTATTGCCAGCGTTATGGCATAGATCACTGGGTCATCAAGAGTGACGAGATCGTCTTTTGCGATCGCCTGCCAAATATTGAAGGGCTGATCGACCCGGTTCGCCGCATTGGTGAGTATGTGCAGACTCGTCCGGAATGGACTCATCTGCCGTTGCTGGTTCCGGCAGCGGTGGAAGAGCGTGATGATTATCTTGCCCAGTTCGGGTCTCTGCCTGCCAACTCAATCTGGTTTTTTGCCGACAACGGATTGATGCGCCGCGATTATCGTTACGGCTTCAACAAGCGTCAGCTCGGTCGTTGGGGCAAGGGGAGCAACGGTTGCCTCAGCAATCGCTTCACCAATCCACGGCAGCTTGAGCAGCGTTATCTGCGAATGGTGGATCAAGCCGAGCAGATGCTGGCCGACATGGGGCTGGACGAGGCACAGGTCTTTTTCCATACCCTGTGCGACTGCTCCACCACCCTGGCCCGGGTGCGTCTGCCCGAGCATCAGCGTGCGCAGGCCTTTGATATGCAATCGGATATTTTGTCCGCCCTCAAGGGGAGCAAGTTCGATCTGGTGACCCTGGATATGGCACAGAAAGAGCGGCACGATCTCGCCATCTAGCCTGCGGGCAAGCGATGCTGGTGCCAGAACGTGAGTGCCGTCATAGGCAAGGGGCGACGGGACTGTTTATACTGTCGCCCTTTCACCCGTTACCGAGCTTCGCCCAATGAAACCCTTCTCCCGTCTGCTGATTGCCCTGTGCCTCTCCCCCGTACTGGCGCAGGCTGCCCCTCTTTCTCAGGTGACGCTGCCCGATGGTCGGCAGGTTCAGCTCAACGACGACTTCACCTGGGAGTATCTGGTGGTCAAACCGGCCGAGCCCGTACAGGGCGTGGCTGCTGATGGGAAGGCTGGGGCCGTGGTGGCCGTCGCTGCTCCGGTGCTGACCGATCAGGCCAAGGCCAATCCGGAACTGCTTGCCCAGATGGCGCGTGACGGTGTGGTGGTCAAGCTGGACAAGATCGCGGGATCTGACCCGCTGGTGCTGACCTTTATGGTGAGCAATACCGGCACCCGCAATGTAGTCGGGGTGCGTGGCATGGTGACCCTGTTCAGTGCTGACGGGGTGCAGCTGAGCCGTCAGGAGGCCCGCTTCTGGGTTGCCGAGAACCGCCTGCCGGAAACCTATCTGCGCAAGGGGCAAGCCCGTCCGTCACTGGCACTCGAGATCCCCCGTCCTGCCGGATTGACCGGTCAGCCGCTGGTGCGGGTTGAAATTGACGAGGTGGTCTTCCGCTGATTTGGCGTTGTTCCGGCCCATGCAAACCGTGTGGGCCGGCAACTTGTTGCCGCTGACACCCCCTGCAATATCTGCTTACATCTGACATGGTTCTGCAACAGCTTGCAGCTCGGCAAGCCGGGAACCTGATCGCACAATGACTCCATACCAGCTCGCTAGCAACGGGCCCAATCACATGGAGTTATCATCATGAAAAAAGCAACTGTCTCTCTTCTGGTTCTGGCCGGGTTTGCCTCTACTTCCGTCATGGCGCAGGATGCCTTCAGCTACGCCAAGGGTTCCGCCACCTGGGCGCACACCAAATCCGACTATCTCAGCGGTACCTTCAGCAATGACAGCAAAGGAACCCGTGATTTTGGCGGTCTGAGCCTGGATCTCTCCAAGAGCTTCGGCTCCAATTTCTATGGTCGCGGCAGCACTGAATACACCTCTCGCAGCAACGGCAACGACAGCATGTCGATCTCCAGCATTGGTGTCGGTGTCTTTACCCCGCTCAGCACAGGTCTGAACCTCTACGGTGAAACCGGTGTGACCGGCTACATGCTGGAGCGTGAACTTGCCAGCGATATCGCTAACAAAGGGTGGGATGCTGTTGCTCGCAAAGATAGCGGCAGCATGTACGGTGAAGTGGGTCTGCGCTACGACATCGGCAATGTCGAGCTCTCCACGGCCTACCGCTACGCCAACATGACCGACGATATGCACGACTTCAAGGTGGGCGGTGCCTACAAGCTCAACCAGAACTGGGCGCTGACTGCCGATTACACCTATCGCAACTGGGATCTGCAAAAAGGTTCCATCTCCAGCCTGGGTGTGAAGTACAGCTTCTAATCCCCCTTCCCGTAGTCCGTAGTGTCTTGATTTTTACCCATGGCGTTTGCCATGGGTTTTTTCTTTTTCCGGTGATCCCTTTTTTCTCCTTGTGTCGTATCAGTCGCAAATAGTTATACAACTTTCATTTTTTTGTATAACTGCTATAACTGAATCAATGCTTATACAAGGAGCGTCATCATGTACAAGATTAAAGTCGGTATCAGTGCCTGCCTGCTGGGACAAGAGGTACGTTTCGATGGGGGCCACAAGCGCTCCAGCTTCTGCGAACGGGATCTTGGCGCTCACTTTGACTATCACCCCGTCTGCCCCGAGATGGCCATTGGTCTAGGGGCGCCTCGCGCCGCCATCCGGCTGGTCAAGCGCAACGGCGAGATCCGTGCCGAGGCGAGCAACGGTAGCTTCGATGTCACCGAAAAGCTGATTGCCTTTAGCGAGCAGAAAGCACGCCAGCTCGACTTTATCTCCGGCTATATCCTCTGTGCCAAATCACCCAGCTGCGGTATGGAGCGGGTCAAGGTCTATGGCGCCAACAACGAGGGGAGCGCCAAGGAGGGGATCGGCCTCTTTGCCAAGGCGTTGATGGAGGCCAACCCCCTGCTTCCGGTGGAAGAGGATGGCCGCCTGTGCGACCCCATCCTGCGCGAGAACTTCGTGCTGCGGGTCTTTGCCTACCACGACTGGCAGCAGCTCTGCGCCCGCGGCATCACCGCCTCTGCGCTGATCCGCTTCCACTCCCGTTACAAGTATCTGGTGCTCTCCCATGCCACCACCCACTACCGCATCCTCGGCAAGCTGCTCGGCAATCTGGGCAAGTCCACCAATTTGCAGGAGGTGGCCGACAACTACATCAAGGGATTGATGACCGCGCTGACCCTGCGGGCCAACCGTCGCAGCCACACCAATGTGCTGATGCACCTGCAGGGCTACTTCAAGCGGGTGCTGACCCCGGCCCAGAAGCAGGAGCTTGCCGATACCATCGACAAGTACCGCACCGGCATCTTCCCCTTGCTGGTGCCGCTCACCCTGATCCGTCACTACCTGCGCGAGTACCCCAACCCCTATCTCGCCGAGCAGGTTTATCTCAATCCGCACCCCGATACGCTGAAATTGCGTTACGGGCTCTGAATCCGTTCTGTTGCCCCGGCGCAGGCCTCGCGCTGAGGCACTTCACCCTTCTGTTTGATGGACGTTGTCATGTCTGATTTATCGCAAGAAGTTGCTCCTCTCGCTGATGAGGGGATCTACCCCATTCGCGAGGTCTCCCGTCTCACCGGCGTCAACGCCGTGACCCTGCGTGCCTGGCAGCGCCGCTACGGTCTGGTGCAACCGGCCCGCACCGAAAAGGGCCACCGCCTCTACAGCGAGCAGGATATCCTCCAAATCGGCGAGATCCTGAGCTGGTTGGAGCGGGGAGTGAATATCGGGCAGGTGAAGGGGCTCTTGAGTGAACCCCATTCCGAGCCGGTGAGCGATCACTGGCAGCAGACCCTGGAGCAGTTCACTCAGGCACTGCTCGCCTTCAACCAGCGCAAGGCGGAGGCTGAGCTTAACGATCTGCTGGCGAGCTACCCGTTCGAGCTGGTGCGCAGCCGGGTACTGCAACCGCTGGTGGAGCGGCTACTGGGGCTGTGGCGCGAGCGGCCCGATGGCGAGCTGCTGCAACAGGTGTGGCTGGGCTGGCTCCATACCCGCTTCGCCCGCCACCTGATCGAGCAGGAGAAGGGCGTGCCGATCACGCTGGCGAGCTGGGGACAGGTTGGCCCCCTCGATCTGGTGTGGGCCGCCTACGAGCTGATCGGTCAGGGCTATGAGGTGCAACTGCTGGGGGCGGTCGAGCCGCGCCATGCCAGCCTGCTGGAGGGGCGTGCCGTTACCCCCTGGCTGGTGCTGCTGGGTGCCGGGCTCGGCAAGCAGGAGCTGGCCGCCGGGTGGCCCGCAGGTACGCGCCTGTTTGGCGAGCTGGGGCGCCTCTACGACGATGAGTGGCTTAAAGCCCATGGCTGGCAGGCGAGCCTTGCCGAGCTGATGGCGGATGCCCCAGATGCTGCTGGCACCAGCGGACGCGGGAGGAAAAAGTCATGAAACTGGTCTGGTTTCGCAACGATCTGCGCCTTGCCGACAACCCTGCGCTGCGGCATGCCTGCGCCGGTGATGAGCCGGTGGCCGCGCTCTTTATCATCTCTCCTACCCAGTGGCGGCAGCACAAAATGGCCCCCATCCGTCAGCGCTTTATGTTGGCGCAGGTAGATGAATTGGGCCGCGAGCTGGCGGCCCTTGGCATCCCGCTCCATCTGCTGCGAGTGGAGACTTTTGCCGAGGCGCCCGCTGCGCTGGCAGACCTCTGCCGCGAGTTGGAGGTGACCCAGCTCTATGCCAATCAGGCTATCGAGATCGATGAGCAGCGTCGCGACCATGCCGTCAGCGCCGCGCTGGCAGAGCTGGCGGTGAGCTGTCACTGGTTCAACGGCTGTTGCGTATTGCCGCCGGGGCGGGTGCTGACCGGCTCGGGTGAGATGTTCAAGGTGTTCACCCCCTTCAGCCGAGCCTGGCTCAAGGCACTCGATGAGGAGGGGTTTGTCATTCATCGGGCGCCGACACCGCGTGGCGAGTCGTTGCCGTGGCAGCCGCTGGCCGAACGTGCGTGGGTTGATGAAGCTCTCGGCGAGCTGACGGTTGATCCGCGTTGGCCAGTGGGGGAGGCGGAAGCTCTGCGTCGTTTGAACATTTTTCTGGAGCAGGCAGTGCTCGACTATGGCGAGACCCGGGATTTTCCTGCCATCGCTGGCACGTCCGTGCTCTCCCCCTATCTGGCGGCGGGCATCATCAGCCCCCGTCAGTGCGTGGCGGCGCTCCAGCAGCGGCTTGGCTATCGGCCCCAGTCCAAGGCCCAGCCCGGCTTTGTCTGGCTCAATGAGCTCATTTGGCGTGAGTTCTATCGCCACCTGCTGGTGCTGATCCCGACCCTCTCCATGAATCGCCCCTTCAAACCAGAGACGGCAGCCTTGCCGTGGAGCTGGGACCCGGATGCCTTCGCCGCCTGGTGCGAGGGCCGTACCGGCTACCCCATCGTCGATGCGGCGATGCGCTGCCTCAACACCACCGGTTGGATGCACAACCGGTTGCGGATGATCGTGGCGAGCTTTCTCACCAAGGATCTCCATATCCACTGGCGGCTCGGGGAGGATTACTTCATGAGTAGGCTCATCGATGGAGATCTGGCGGCCAACAACGGCGGCTGGCAGTGGGCGGCGGGCACCGGCGCCGACGCGGCGCCCTATTTTCGGGTATTCAACCCCACCACTCAGGGGCAACGATTTGATCCACAAGGGGAGTTTATCCGTACCTGGGTAACTGAACTTGCCGATATTCCCGCCGCTTATGTGCATCAGCCCCACGACTGGCTGCGACTCAAGGGGCGACAGGATTATCCGGCACCCATGGTGGATCACGCCGTTGCCCGGGTGAGAGCCATCGAGATGTTTCGCTCTCTGGAGAAATAGGATGAACGAGCCGCTGGCCCGCTTTATTGGCCTCTATCAGCAACTGGACAAACAGCAGTTGCACCGCTTGCCCGAGGTCTATGCCGAACAGGTGGTCTTTACCGATCCGGCTCACCGCATTGAGGGGCTGGCGGCCCTTGGCGACTATTTTACCGCCCTCTATCAGCGCCTCGCCTACTGCCGTTTCGTCATCACCAGTCAGCAGCAACAAGGGCGGCAGGCCTGGCTCGGCTGGACCATGACCTTCTCTCACCCCAGATTGCGTGGTGGTGAGCCGGTGACGGTGGAGGGGGCCACCCGCCTCGAATTCGACGAGGCGGGCAAGGTGTGCCAGCACCGGGACTATTTTGACCTGGGCGCCATGCTCTACGAGCAGTTGCCGCTGCTCGGGCCCGTGGTGCGCACTATCAAGATGAGGCTTGGCGCATGAGCGGCCGGGTGCTTATTACAGGCGCGACTTCCGGCATCGGTCGCCAGTTGGCGCTGGATTACCGGCGGGCAGGCTGGCAGGTGTGGGGCTGTGGCCGCGATGGTGAACGGCTGCAGGCGCTGGGGCTGCACGGCGTCACGCCGCTGCAGTTCGATGCCCGGGATCTGGCCGCAATGAGCGGGGTGGCTGCTACGCTGCCATTCCTCGATCTGCTGATCCTCAACGCAGGCAACTGCGAGTACATGGATGTCGGCGATGGGTTTGACAGCGAGCTGTTTGCCCGAGTCATCGACACCAATCTGACCGCTACCGGCCATGCGCTGGCCGCCTTCTTGCCGCTGCTGGGGGCGGGATCACGGCTTGCCATCGTCAGCTCGTCTGTGAGCTGGCTGCCGCTGCCGCGAGCCGAGGCCTATGGTGCCTCCAAGGCGGCCCTCGACTATCTAGCGGATACCTTGCGCCTCGATTTGGCCCGCAAAGGGATCGGGGTGACCCTGATCCGCCCCGGCTTTGTCCAGACGCCGCTCACCGCTAAAAATGATTTTCCCATGCCCTGTCTGGTGACGGTGGAGCAGGCCTCCCGTGCCATCATGGACGGGCTGACCGCTGGTCGTCACCAGATCCACTTTCCCCGCCGTTTCATCTGGTTGCTGCGCCTGCTTGGTGCGCTGCCGGTGGTGCTCTGGCTGCGCCTTGGCCGCGCACTCGTATCGAAAGGAAGCCATTCATGAAGAAAAAGATCGCCATCGTCGGTTCAGGGATCTCGGGGCTCACCGCCGGTTTTCTGCTCCACAAACTCCATGACATAACCCTGTTTGAGGCGGCGCCGACCCTGGGTGGCCATACTGCGACCGTCGATGTGAATCAGGCTGGCCGCAGCTATGCCATCGACACCGGTTTTATCGTCTTCAATGATCGCACCTACCCCCACTTCTTGAAGTTGCTGGCACGGATCGGCATGGCGCGGCAACCGGCCGAGATGAGCTTCTCGGTGAAGAGCCCGGAGGGGCTGGAGTATAACGGCCACAACCTCGACACCCTGTTTGCCCAGCGCAGCAATCTGTTGAGCCCCCGTTTCTACGGCTTTGTCGCCGAGATTTTGCGGTTCAACCGGGAGGCACGGGCCTGGCTGGCGGATGGTCAACATCAGGGTGCTGGCCCCGAGCTGACCTTGGGGGATTTTTTGCTGGCGGGGGAGTTTAGCGACTACTTCGCCCGCCACTACATCTTGCCGATGGGAGCGGCGATCTGGTCATCGACCCTAGCCGATATGCGCGCCTTCCCCCTTGGCTTCTTCCTGCGCTTTTTTGCCAACCATGGCCTGCTGGATGTGGCCAATCGCCCCCAGTGGTACGTGATCCCGGGTGGCTCGCGGGAATATATCGGCCCCCTTACCGCGGGTTGGCAGTCGCAGATCCGCCTCGCCTGTCCGGTGCAGAGCGTACGGCGGGACGCGGACGGTGTGGTGATCCAGAGTAGTTACGGTGAGGAGCGGTTTGACGAGGTGATCTTCGCCTGCCACAGCGATCAGGCGCTGGCGCTGCTGGTGGATCCCGGCGAGCGGGAGCAGGCCATCCTCGGCGACATGCCCTATCAGGCCAACGATGTCTGGCTCCATACCGATGCGCGCTGCCTGCCTACCCGTCGCAAGGCATGGGCCAGCTGGAACTATCAACTCGATGGCGACGACGAGGCACGGCCGCTGGTGAGCTACAACATGAACATCCTGCAGGGGGTGAACTCGCCGGAGCCCTTCTGCGTCAGCCTCAACCCCAAGGGCAAGGTGGATGAGAGCAAGGTGCTGCGCCGCTTCGTCTACCACCATCCGGTGTTCAATCAGGCCTCTATTGCCGCCCAGCAGCGGCGCGCGGAGATCTGCGGCCAGCAGCACACCCACTTCTGCGGCGCCTACTGGTACAACGGCTTCCACGAGGATGGGGTGCGCAGCGCGCTGGATGTCGCCAGGCGCTTCGGAGCCGAGCTATGAACGGCGCCACCGTGGCCACCGAACATGAGCGTACAGACGAACTGGCTGGCGTCACCAGCGCCATCTGGCAGGGCTCTGTGCGCCACCGTCGTTTCGCACCGCGGCCCCACGCCTTCTCCTACAGCCTCTTTATGCTGGGACTGGATCTCGACGAGCTGCCGCAGCTCGATCAGGGACGCTGGTTCGGTGTGGAGCGCTCGGGGCTGCTCTCGTTTCACCGCCATGACTATCTCAAGGGGAGTGAGGGGAGCCTCAAGCAGGCGGTGTGGCAGAAGGTGAGCGAACTGGGTGGCGATGCCGAGCCCGAGGGGCGGGTACTGCTGCTCGGCAACGTGCGCTGTCTGGGCTTCTACTTCAGCCCGGTCAACTTCTACTTCTGCTACCGGCAGGGCGAGGCGCGCTATCTGCTGGCTGAGGTGTCGAACACTCCCTGGAACGAGCGTCACTACTACCTGCTGGATCTGGCGGCGCTGGCGCCCCATGACAAGGATTTTCACGTATCCCCCTTTATGGGGCTCGCGATGCGTTATCACTGGCGGATCAGGCCGCCCGCACGGGAGACACTGATCCACATCGAGAGTCATCCCGTATCCGGTGAAGCCAAGCTGTTTGACGCAACCCTGGCGCTCACTCGCGAACCCTTTTCGCGCAAGGGGCTGGTGGCCCTGCTGGCCCGCTGGCCCTGGATGACCATGAAGGTGCTGCTCGGGATCTACTGGCAGGCCCTGCGTCTATTTATCAAACGAACCCCGATTTTTACCCATCCGGAGAGCCGCTAATGGAACTTGCTCAATCAACCCTCTCTGCCTCTTTCATCGACAAGGGGGCAAGACAACTGCTGCTCAATCTGCTGGGTCGCCTCGAACATGGCCAACTGCTGCTGCGGGATGGCGGTGAGCGCCACAGTTTTGGCGTCGCGGGCACCGATCTGCATGCCGAACTGGTGGTGCAGGATCCGGCCTTCTATCGTCGCCTGCTGCTGGGGGGCAGTATTGCCGCCGGAGAAACCTGGGTGGAGGGGCTCTGGACCAGCCCGGATCCGGTGGCATTGGTGCGGTTGCTGGCCCGCAACCTGACCCTGCTCGACTCCCTCGAGCGGCGCTTAGGCTGGCTCAGTTTCCCCTTCAACAAGGTGCGCCACTGGCTTAATCGCAATACCCTGACCGGCTCGCGTTCCAACATCGCCGCCCACTACGATCTCGGCAATACCCTCTATCAGGGTTTTCTCGACAGCCATATGCAGTACTCGAGCGCCATCTATCCGAACGCCGAGGCCACTCTGGAAGAGGGACAGCAGGCCAAGCTGCGCACCATCTGCGAGCGGCTGGCGCTGGGGCCTGACGATCATCTGCTGGAGATCGGCACCGGCTGGGGTGGCCTCGCCGTCTATGCCGCCCGCCACTATGGCTGCCGGGTGACGACCACTACCATCTCCCGGGCCCAGCATGATTATGCCAAGGAGTGGATTGCGCGGGAGGGGCTGGGGGATCGTATCACCTTGCTGCTGGAGGATTACCGCAAGCTGGAGGGCACCTATGACAAGCTGGTCTCCATCGAGATGATCGAGGCGGTGGGGCACGCCTTCCTGCCCGACTATTTCCGCCAGCTCTCGCGGCTGCTCAAACCCGGTGGCAGTCTGCTCATTCAGGCTATCACCATCGCCGATCAGCGCCACGCCCAGTATCTGCGCGGGGTCGATTTTATCCAGCGCTACATCTTCCCCGGTGGCTGCCTGCCCAGCGTCTCCCAGATGGCGGGGTTGCTGGCGCGGGAGACTGACATGCAGCTGGTGCGGTTGCACGATCACGGTCATCACTATGCCCGCACCCTGGCTCACTGGTGCGAGCGGTTTCTGGCGCTGGCTCCCGAGCTGCCCAAGCTCGGTTACAGCCAGGATTTCATCCGGCTGTGGCACTTCTACTTTGCCTATTGCGAGGGGGGATTCTGGGAGCGCACCATCAGTCTGGTGCAACTGGAGGCTGCCAAGCCCGGGCCTGCAGGCTGGTCGGGTGATGTGCCAGTAAGCGGTCACTGACCATGTGGCAGTGGGCTCACCTGCTGGGGTTCAACCTCTACTGGTTGCTGGCGGTGAAGTGGCAGCAGCCGGGCCCGCTGCTGGCAATGTTGCTGCTGCACTTTCTCTTCTCACCAAGCCGCCAGCGTGACTGGCGGCTGCTTCCCATCGCGGTCGCCGGCTGTCTGCTGGATGTCCTGCTCTGGCAGCTCGGCTTGTTCCGTTTCCCGTCCGGTTTTCCCCTCTGGCTGGTGCTGCTCTGGCTCGGTTTTGCCCTGACGCTGGCCCACGGTATGCGCTGGCTGCTGCGCTTGCCTCGCTGGCAGCAGGCGCTGTTTGGCGTATTTGGCGGTGCCTCCTCCTATGTGGCGGGGGCCGCCATGGGGGCAGTAAACTTACCCTGGGGCATCTGGATCAGCACGGCGCTGCTGGCAGTGATCTGGATGTGGTGGTTACCCGTACTCCTGTGGGTAATGGTCAAGCTGGAGGGTGAGTCATGACAAACACCTTTTCGACCGACTCGTTGCTTTTTTCCAAATGGACCAAAGAGAGCCAGCATGAGCTGACAGATCGCTTCTATCTGGTGGTTGCCTGCCAGCGGGATGCGCAGGGGCAGCTGGTGCAGGTGGTGATGCAGGATATCAACACCCTGCAGGAACAGGAGATGGACTGGCATGAACTGGAAGACCCCAACCACTGGCATATGGGGTGGAATTAACCCGCTACTGCTGGCGTTTGCGCTCTTGGCTGCAACCGCAGTGCAGGCTTCTGCCGCTCCCTGGCAGCAGTTGCGCCCGGTCGGGCAGGGGGAGATGAACTGGCTCTGGTTCAAGCTCTACGATGCCACCCTCTATAGTGCGAGCGGGCGCTATCAGCCCGGTCACTATCCGCAGGCCCTGACCCTCACCTATGCCAGAGCCATCGAGCGGGAAGATCTGCTGAGCGCCACTGCCGCCGAGTGGCAGCGACTCGGTCTTGGCTCCGACGCCGAACGTCAGCGCTGGCTCGGCCAGCTCGCTGCACTCTGGCCCGATGTGCAGGCAGGCGACAAGCTCACCTTCTATGTCGACAAGGGCGGGGCAGGCCACTTCTGGTGGCAGGAGAAGTCCCTCGGGACTCTGGCCGATCCGCAATTCTCGGCCGCTTTTCTCGCCATTTGGCTGGCTGACAACAGCCGCGATCCCACCCTGACCCGCCGCCTGCGTGGCCAACCCTGAACATGGAGTTTCCAATGTTTTTCTATCGTGCATACCGCTGGTTGCTGTTGCTCCCCTTTTTGCTGCTGAGTGGCTGTGGTGCCAGTCTCGATGACTATCGGGGGCAGGGGCCAAACTGGGATCTCGCCCGTTTTTTCAATGGCAAACTGGTGGCTCACGGCCTGGTGACCGACCGCAGCGGCGAAGTGACCAGTCGCTTTCGGGTCGAGATGGTGGGTCGTTGGAAAGATGGCAAGGGAGAGCTGTTCGAGCAGTTCTACTTTGACGATGGCCGCCAGCAGACCCGTACCTGGTATCTGAGCAAGGGCGAAGATGGTCACTGGCGCGGTACTGCTTCCGATGTGGTGGGGGAGGCGGTGGGTAAAAGCGAAGGGTTCGCCCTCAACTGGCGTTATCAGCTCGATCTGGCGCTACCGGATGGCGAGGTTGTGCGGGTTAGCTTCGATGACTGGATGTACCTGCTGGACGAAGAACGGCTGATCAATCGTGCCGAGATCAGCAAGTTCGGTATCCATCTGGGTGAGGTGATCCTCTATATCGAACGTCAGCCCTGACCGTTAATGCAAGATAACGGCCAGTAAAAAGCGCGCCGATTGCGCGCTTTTGTTTACCGAAAAACCAGAGTCATCAGATGATGCGGTTCTCTTCCAGCATCTTGCGACGGGCCTCTTCCTTGGCCATCTTCTTCTTGCGGTTGTCACAGGGTTCCGGGCAATCGCACTCTTTCTCGATGCCGACACTACCCAGACCGCCACAGGAGCCGGAGATGGTCTTCTTCTGGAAGATGTAACCGATAGCCATGGCGGCTATCACCAGCATGAATACCCCGAAGGTGATCAGAAAAATCTGCATCTCTACCTCTTACTTCTTGACCAGATAGGGCTTGAAGGCATCGGAGTAAGCCTCTTCAAAGCCGTTGTCCGTCTTGGTGATCACGAAGATCGCCAGGCCGCGCTCGTTGGCATAGGCCAGGCTTTTCTCGGTCCCCATCACCATAAACACGGTGGCCAACCCGTCTGCGGTCATGCAGGAGGGGTGGATCACGGTGACCGACACCAGACGGTGCTGGATCGGCTTGCCGCTGCGCGGATCTATGGTGTGGGAGAAGCGCTGACCATCCAGTTCATAGTAGTTGCGGTAATCGCCGGAGGTGGCCACCCCGTTGTCACCGGGCACGATCACCTCTTGCACCGTGCCGGTGCCTGCGGTGGGCTTCTCGATGGCCACGCGCCAGGGGTGACCCTTGCCGTTGACGCCATTGATCCGCAGCTCGCCGCCAATCTCCACCAGATAGTTGCGCGCACCCAGTGACTCCAGATACTCGGCTACCTTGTCCACACCAAAGCCCTTGGCGATGGCGGAGAGATCGACGTAGAGGTCCGGAATATCTTTTTGCAGGGTATCGGCATCCACCGAGGTGATGACGTGCAGGTTGCCCAGACCGGTCTTCTGGCGAGTCTGGGTGATCAGCTCGTCGGAGGGGACCTTGGTCGGCTTCTTGTCCGGGCCAAAGCCCCACAGATTGACCAAGGGGCCAACGGTGACGTCCAGCGCCCCCTGGCTCTCACGGCCAATGTGAATGGCCTCTGTGACGACCCGTGCAGTATCGCGGGAGACCACTACCGGTTTGTTGTCACGGCTCTGGTTGAAGCGCGACAGTTCGGAATCGGGGCGATAGGTCGACATCTGGTCGTTGACCCGCTCCAGCAACACATCCACCTCAGCTTGAAGCTTGGCCGGATCGCTGATGGCGCTGTCCGCCACCTTGATGGAGTAGTAAGTGCCCATGGTGCTGCCGGTGATGTGGATCTCCGGCTTGGATTGGACCGTCTCCTGACCGCACCCAGTCAAGAAAAAGGCTAGCCCGAAGGCTAGCCAGGTCTTTACAACACTGTGCATGGATTAACCACCAAAGTCATCCAACAGGATGTTTTCGTCTTCAACGCCCAAGTCTTTGAGCATGTTGATGACGGCAGCGTTCATCACCGGAGGTCCACACATGTAGAACTCGCAATCTTCCGGTGCTTCGTGGTTCTTGAGATAGTTCTCGTAGAGCACGTTGTGGATGAAGCCGGTGTAGCCGTCCCAGTTGTCTTCCGGTTGCGGATCAGACAGGGCGACGTTCCAGGTGAAGTTCTCGTTCTCGGCGGCGAGCATGTCAAAGTCTTCGACATAGAACATTTCGCGCTTGGAACGGGCACCGTACCAGAAGCTCATCTTGCGCTTGGACTTCAGGCGACGCAGCTGGTCAAAGATATGGGAACGCATTGGCGCCATACCTGCACCACCACCGATGAATACCATTTCGGCATCGGTGTCTTTGGCGAAGAACTCACCGAATGGACCGGAGATAGTCACCTTGTCGCCAGCCTTCAGGCTGAAGATGTAGGAGGACATCTGTCCCGGAGGGGCAGTCCAGTTGCTGGGTGGCGGGGTCGCGATACGCACGTTCAGCATGATGATGCCGAACTCTTCCGGATAGTTGGCCATGGAGTAGGCCCGGATGATTGGCTCATCGACCTTGGACTCCAGCTCAAAAATCTTGAAGCGATCCCAGTCCCCGCGATACTCCTCGGGAATATCGAAGTTCTTGTAGTGCACGTGGTGAGCCGGGGCTTCAATCTGGATATAACCACCGGCGCGGAACGGTACGCTCTCGCCGTCGGGGATCTGCAGCTTGAGCTCCTTGATGAAGGTGGCCTTGTTATCGTTGGAGATAACAGTACATTCCCACTTCTTCACCCCGAAGATCTCTTCCGGCAGTTCGATATCCATGTCGGAGCGAACAGTAACCTGACAGGCCAGACGCTCGCCATGACGGGCTTCGCCCTTGCTGATGTGATCCAGTTCGGTCGGCAGAATGTCGCCGCCACCGGATTTCACCCGTACCTTGCACTGGCCGCAGGAGCCACCGCCGCCACAGGCGGAGGAGACGAAGATACCGCTGCCAGCCAGCACGCCGAGCAGCTTGCCACCGGCCGGGCTGGTCACAGCCTTGGCCGGGTCACCATTGATGCTGATTGTCACGTCGCCCGCGGTCACCAGCTTGGACTTGGCGAACAGAATGACTGCCACCAGTGCCAGCAGGATCACGGTAAACATGACCACACCCAAAATAATTTCCATCTATCGTTCCTTTCTGATTGCAGGAAAGCCGATTACAGGGAGATACCAGAGAAGGACATGAAGCCCAGCGCCATCAGACCGGCGGTGATGAAGGTGATGCCCAGACCGCGCAGGCCTTCCGGAACATCGGAGTACTTCATCTTCTCGCGGATACCTGCCAGCGCAACGATCGCCAGCATCCAGCCTGCCCCTGAACCCACACCGTAGACCACAGACTCCATGAAGTTGTAGTCACGCTGCACCATGAAGGAGACGCCACCGAAGATGGCGCAGTTCACGGTGATGAGCGGCAGGAAGATACCCAGCGCGTTGTAGAGTGCCGGGAAGTACTTGTCCAGCGCCATCTCCAGGATCTGTACCAGTGCTGCAATCACACCGATGAAGGTGATGAAGCTCAGGAAGCTCAGATCCAGACCGGATACCAGAGCGCCATCTTTAAGCACGTAGTTGTAGATCAGGTTGTTGGCAGGAACCGCGATGGTCTGCACCACAATAACGGCAATACCCAGACCCATGGAGGTCTTTACCTTCTTGGACACCGCCAAGAAGGTACACATCCCCAGGAAGAAGGAGAGTGCCAGGTTTTCGATGAAGATCGATTTAATCAACAGACTCAGATAGTGTTCCATACCTTAATCCTTCGCCTCCACCTGCTTGGGATCCTTGGTGCGTACGCCCCAAATGATCAGACCAATGATGAAGAATGCACTCGGCGGCAGCAGCAGCAGGCCGTTGGGCACATACCAGCCACCGTTGTTCACCAGCGGCAGCAGCTCGATGCCGAACCAGGTGCCGGAGCCCAGCAGTTCACGCACGGTCGCGACACTCAGCAGAATGGCGCCATAGCCCAGACCGTTGCCGATACCATCCAGGAAGGAGGGCAGCGGGGCACTCTTCATGGCGTACGCTTCGGCGCGGCCCATTACGATACAGTTGGTGATGATCAGACCCACGAAGACCGACAGTTGCTTAGAGATGTCATAGGCGTAGGCCTTGAGCACCTGGTCAACCACGATAACCAGTGAGGCGATGATCGCCATCTGTACGATGATCCGGACGCTGTTCGGGATCTGGTTGCGGATCAGGGAGATGAACAGGTTTGAGAAGGCGGTGACCGCCATGACCGCGAGGGTCATTACAAACGCAGTTTTCATCTGGCTGGTAACCGCCAGTGCAGAACAGACACCCAGCACCTGCAAGGCGATGGGGTTGTTGCCCAGCACAGGCGTCAACAGCAACTTCTTCATTTCGCTCTTGTCAGCCATTGTTGATTTCTCCTGCACGAACCTTGGCCAGGAAAGGACCGAAGCCCTTGGGACCCATCCAGAAGTCGAAGGTATGCTGTACGCCGTTACCGGTCAGGGTGGCACCGGAGAGACCATCGATCTCGTGCTCGGAGCCCGCCGGAGCATGGCCTTTGATGACGCGCAGCGCCGGCATGCCATTCTGGTCGAACAGTTTCTTGTCCTTGAACAGCGCCTGCCAGGCCGGGTTTTCGATCTCGCCACCCAGACCCGGTGTTTCACCGTGGTCATAGTAGGTGATGCCCTTGATGGTCTGGCCATCAGCGGCAACGGCGACGAAGGCATACATGGTCGACCACAGACCCTGACCGTAGATGGGTAGGATGATGCTGTCGATCTTGCCTTCGGCATCCTTGGCGAAGAATACCGGGATCTGCTTGGAGATCTGACGCAGGCTGGCCTTGTCGTCAGCTGCGGCAAGACGGATGCTGCGGGCCGGATCTTTGGCTGCCTGCTTGGTGTCGAAGTTGTCGGCATCGCCGTCAACAAAGTCACCGGTCGCCAGATCCACCAGACGCGCTTCGATCTTCTCGCCATACAGTTTGGCCAAGTCGCGCTTGGCCACTTCGCTCACATCCACACCGGCTACGGCGAGAATGTTGCTCTGCTTGTCCAGCGCCTTGTTTTCCTGCTGGGTAGAACGCAGGCCCACAGCGGCAACGGATACCACGATGGAACAGGCCAGACAGAGGCCGGTGACCACGCTGACGGTGCCGAGGGTTGAATCTTTATTAAACGCCACGAGCAATCCTCCGCTTGATGTTTGCCTGAGCGACGAAGTGGTCAAACAGGGGAGCAAACAGGTTCGCAAACAGAATGGCCAGCATCATGCCTTCCGGGAACGCAGGGTTGACCACGCGAACCAGCACGACCATTACGCCGATCAGGGCGCCATACCACCACTTGCCTTTGTTGGTAAAGGCTGCGGAGACAGGGTCGGTCGCCATGAAGGCCATACCGAAGGCGAAGCCACCCAGTACCAGATGCCAGTGCCACGGCATGTTGAACATGGGGTTGGTATCGGAACCGATGACGTTGAACAGCAGGGAGGTGGCGATCATACCGATCATCACGCCGGCGATGATGCGCCAGGAGGCGATGCGCATGTAGACGATCATGGCGGCACCCAGCAAGATCATCAGGGTAGAGACTTCACCGATGGAACCCGGCAGGTTACCCAGGAAAGCGTCCATCCAGCTGATAGCCTGGCCGGTTGCACCGTTGATCAGCGCCATCTGGCCGCCTTGGGCCCACTGGCTCAGGGCAGTCGCGCCGGAGAAGCCGTCAACGGCAACCCATACGGCGTCACCGGAGATCTGGCCCGGGTAGGCGAAGAACAGGAACGCACGACCAGCCAGCGCCGGGTTCAGGAAGTTCTTGCCGGTACCACCGAACACCTCTTTGGCCATCACCACACCGAAGGTGATACCCAGCGCAGCTTGCCACAGTGGCAGCTCGGGCGGCACGATCAGGGCAAACAGGATTGAGGTTACGAAGAAGCCTTCGTTGATCTCGTGTTTGCGCACCATGGCGAACAGCACTTCCCAGAAACCACCGACAAAGAAGACGGTGATGTAGATCGGGAAGAAGTGGGTGGCGCCAATCAGCATCTTGCTGCCGATACCGGCAACAGCCGGATCGAGGGAGGCGCCCAGCATGGTAGCCAGGGCATATTGCCAGCTGCTGGCACCAGCAGCCGAGCCCATGTGGGCAATGGCGGCAATCGCCTGGTTACCAACGTTGTACATGCCCCAGAACATGGCCGGGAACACGGCCAGCCACACCATGATCATCATGCGCTTCAGATCGAGCGCATCACGAACGTGGGAGGCGTTGCGGGTAACGCTACCCGGGGTGTAGAACAGGGTGTACGCCGCTTCGAACAGGGCATAGTACTTGGCGTACTTTCCACCCGGTTCGAAGTGGTGTTCCATATTTTCAAGAAGTTGCTTGAAACTCATCGCTTAACCTTCCAGTTCAATCTTGGTCAGGCACTCACGCAAGATCGGGCCGTACTCTGTCTTGCCAGGGCAGACAAAGGTACAGAGCGCCAAATCTTCCTCGTCCAGCTCCAGGCAGCCCAGTGCTTGCGCACCGTCGGTATCGCCGGAGACCATGTCCCGCAGCAGCAGGGTCGGCAGGATGTCGAGTGGCATCACCCGCTCATAGTTACCAATAGGCACCATGGAACGGTCACTACCGTTGGTAGTGGTGGTGAAGTTGATCAGCTTGCCCTTCATCAGATGAGAGAGGGTGGTACGGGTGATAGAGAACTTGTTGGCGCTGGGGTTGATCCAGCCCAGGAACTCTTTCTCGCGACCTTCACCCAGCACGCAAACCTGATTGTGGTAGCGGCCCAGGTAGTCGTGAACACCTTCGGCTTTGGCACCACTCAGGATAGAACCGGAGATGATACGGTTTTCGTCGGCACGCAGCTCATTATTGGTGAGCTGGCTGATGCAGGCGCCCAGACGGGTACGCAGCAGACGCGGCTTGAGCACGTTCGGGCCAGCCAGTGCGATCACCTTGTCAGTGAAGATCTGACCGGTGGTGAACAGCTTGCCGAATGCGATCACATCCTGATAGTTGATGTGCCACTGCACCTTGGTGCTGCTGACCGGATCCAGGAAGTGGATATGGGTACCCGGAAGACCGGCAGGGTGCGGACCAACGAAGATCTCTTCCTTGACCTGAGCCAGCGGAGAGTGGGGCAGACTGCCTTCGCCTTTACAGACGTAGACGGCGCCGTCGGTCAGGCGGGTCAATACGGCCAGACCATCGAGGAAGGCCTGCGGCTGTTCCTTGATAATCAGCTCGGCATCGGCTGCCAGCGGGTTGGTGTCCATTGCAGTCACAAAGATGGCGCGCGGGGCAGACGCTACCGCGGGGACTTTGCTGAACGGACGGGTACGCAACGCAGTCCACTGACCTGATGCGACCAGGATCTCTTGCACCTTGCTGCGCTCGAGCTTGGCCAGCTCGGCAGAGGCAAAATGCTCAAACGTCACCTGTTCATCGGAACCGTCGAGGTCGATGACCACAGACTGGAGAACACGTTTGGCACCACGGTTGATCTCTGAAACCACACCGGTGGCAGGAGCTGTGAATTTAACGCCCGGATTCTTCTTGTCTTCAAAAAGATCCTGACCTTTGATGACGCGATCACCTACTTTGACGAACATAGTAGGTCGCATCCCCACAAACTCCTCGCCCAGTGTCGCAACACGGGTGATGGCGGGGCCATCGTAGATTACTTGCTCTGGCGCACCCAGCACGGGGATGTCCAGTCCTCTTTTGATTGTAATCATACTTACTTGCACTACCGTTACGGGAGAGGTTGGTTAGCGCCGAGAAATACATCACGACGGGTGGTTGAATGAGTCGATGTTGTGGTTGTGCCAGGTGGGCAGGCTCAACAATTATTCAACATGCAGGCTCACTCAAAAGCGCTTGAGTTTACCACTTAAGGTGCATTTTCTGCCATGCCAAATGGGCAAAATCCCCGTGCCATCACAAAATTAACCTGCAATGAATAAGCCCCCGACACCTTGTAAGTAGTGGTTTTAAAGGTTTTTTTATTTCGATACCTCGATGGGGGTATTTGCCGTTGTCTCCACTATCAGCAAAAAGCCTTAATGCCGAAATATACCCCCTTGGATGTAGCCTTTTCGGGGCCAATGGGGGAAATATGTTTAATTTTTGTTGGCAGGTTATCGAGGGAAATCCTGTGGTACAACCGGTTTCAGGAGAGTGACGGTTTGCCAACGCAACTCGGGGTGCGCGGGGCGTGGCCTTTTTCCTGCCACTCGGTCTCTGTGTAGGTATGCAGTGCCAGTGCATGAACGGCACCGGCCAGCTCGTCGGCCAGCACCGAATTGACCTGACGATGACGGGCCAGCAGCCGCTGCCCTGCAAATTGCTCGCTGACGATCACCACCTTGAAGTGGCTCTCAGATCCCGGTTCCACACGGTGCATGTGGCTCTCGTTGATCACCTCCAGCACGGTGGGGGAGAGGGCGGCGGTCAGCTTGGCTTCAATCAGTTGTTGGATGGTCATCGGATCGGCTTCCAGAGTGAATGTCGGGCCATTCTATCGGCAGTCGCGGGATGGAATAAGCCCCCGTAAGGGGGAAATCACCCGTCAGTTGCCCCCTTGATGCGCATCGAACTGGTGAAATTCCTGCTCCTCGCTAGAATAGCGCCACTTTGCGTCGCCCCTGGCGCCTGTATACACGAATCAAGCCGAGGTTGGACTCTTCCTATGCAAACCCTTCTCGACACTCCCCATTGCCAGCTCACGCTCTACCGCTATCCGCGCCAGAGTCAGGAGACCCTGCAAGCCTGGGATGCGGCTGACGAATACCTGATCAATACCCTGGCGGAGTCTCCCCTCGAGCAGGCGGGCCCCGTCATCATCATGAATGATGGTTTTGGCGCGCTGGCCGCCTATCTGCATCCGCACTCCCCCTGCTGCGTCACCGACTCTTACATCAGTGAGCGGGCGACCCTGGCCAATCTGGCCGAAAACGGACTGGATGCAGGCGGTATCCGCTTGCAGGATGCGCTGGCGCCGCTGCCCGATGCCCCTGCGCTGGTGGTGATCAAGGTCTCCAAATATCAGGCACTGCTGGAGCAGCAACTGCTGGCATTGCGTGCGGTGGTGACACCGGCAACCCGCGTTATCGCTGCCGGCAAGGCGAAGGATATTCATACCTCCACCCTCAAGTTGTTTGAGAAGTATCTGGGGCCTACCCGTACCTCGCTGGCCTGGAAGAAGGCGCGCCTCATTCACTGCGAGCCGCAGGCAGAACGTCCCGCGCTGGCCAACCCCTTCCCGACTGTCTGGCCGCTGGAGGGGAGTGGCATGCTCATCCACAACCATGCCAACGTCTTCTCGCGCACCAGTCTCGATATCGGAGCCCGCTTTATGCTGGACAACCTGCCCATCCACAGTGCCCGCAAGGTGATCGATCTGGGCTGTGGCAACGGGGTGCTGGGTCTGTCGCTGCTCGCCAAAGACAGCGAGGTGGAGGTGACCTTTATCGATGAATCCTATATGGCAGTCGCCTCGGCACAGCTCAACGTCGAGCACAATCTGCCCGATGCACTGCCGCGCGCCCGCTTTATGGTCAATAACTGTCTCGACGGGGTGGCGGTCGGCTCGGCGGATCGGATCCTCTGCAACCCTCCTTTCCATCAGCTACAGGCGATCACCGATCATATCGCCTGGCAGATGTTCAGTGATGCGCATCGGGTGTTGCCTCAGGGGGGGGAACTCTGGATAGTAGGCAACCGTCATTTGGACTATCACAACAAACTCAAGCGCTTGTTTGCCAACGCACAAGTCGTTGCGTCGAACAGCAAATTCGTTATTTTGAAAGCCATCAAACGCTAAAGCCAAAGGAAACCATGATGAAAAAGTCACTCTTGCTGCTGGCCGCCCTGATGCTGGGCGGGTGTGCCACTCATTGGCCGGAGACGGCGCTGCTCAATCCGCAGGTGATCCCCGCCAACCAGCAATACTACTCTGGCAATCGCATCACCATGGAAGGGGTAGACAAGCGTGAAGCTGCTTATGTCTTCTCTATCAAACATAAAGAGAAAGCGCCCGTGCTGGTCAACAGCGAACGTCCGCTCAACCTGCTGATGGCCGAGCGGCTGGCCGAAGGGCTGCGTAGCCAGGGTCTGGAAGTGGGTAACAGTGGCACCACCAACCTGACGCTGGTGATCTCCAACGCCGCAGTCAATGTGGAAGAGAAGACCTTTACCTATGTCACCAAATCCCGCGTCAGCCTGCAGGTGATCGCCGATTTCCAGGGCAACCGTCTGACCAAGCAGTTCAACATGTCTTCCAGCAAGGAGAGCCCGAGCGAGCCAAGCATGGCCGATCTGGAGTCTACACTGAACCTGCAATTGGGTAGCGTGCTGCAGCAGATCATGGCGGATGATGCGCTGCGCGGTTACCTGAAAGGTCAACCGAACGGTGCAGGGGTCTGATGATGAAAAAACTCTGGTTGCTGGCCATGCTGATCGCCCCGCTGGCGTTCGCAGGCCCGAAAGTCAGAATGGAGACCAACCACGGCAATATCGTGGTGGAGCTGGCGTCCAAGCAGGCGCCCCAGACGGCGAAGAACTTCCTGCGCTACGTGGCTGATGGCAGCTATGACGGCAGCATCTTCCACCGGGTGATCCAGGATTTCGTGGTGCAGGGTGGGGGCTACAACCAGCAGTTCCAGCAGTTGCCGACTTATGAGCCTGTGGTCAACGAGTCGCGTGGCGGTCTGCCCAACAAGCGTGGCTCCATCGCTATGGCTCGCACCCAGGCGGTCGACAGCGCTACTCGCCAGTTCTACTTCAATCTGGTCGACAACAATAACCTCAACGCCGGTGGCTCTGCGGGTTATACCGTGTTCGGTCAGGTGGTTCAGGGGATGGAGGTGCTGGACAAGCTTGCTCAGGTACAGACCGGTTACAGCCCCATTCTGCGTGCCAACGATGTGCCGACCAGTCCCATCATTCTGAAGAAGGTGGTCTTGCTGGCAGAAACTCCGGCAGACAAGAAAGTCGACAAGAAAGCGGGCAAGTAACTCTCGCCGGACGCGGTTCGTCACCTCGCCCTCGTCAGGCCACAATACAAGGCTCATTCCGTTCGGGATGGGCCTTTTCTCTATCAGGGCCTCTTTTGCCTATCTCTTTGCTCACCTTGGCTATCTGCCATCAACCTGCCAAAATGACGCACTTTTCCAAAGTCGTCAGGTAGTTGAACATGATCCGCAAACCAAGCTGGAGAGAGTCCCTCGCCGTTTATCTCGAATTTCGGGTGTTTATTCTCTTTGCCATGGGTTTTTCATCGGGTCTGCCGTTGCTACTGGTGTTCGGTACCCTCTCATTCTGGTTGCGCGAGGCCGATGTCAGCCTGACCGATATCGGCTATATGAGCTGGGTGGCGCTTGCCTATGGCTTTAAATGGTTGTGGTCGCCGCTGGTGGATCGCATGCCTCTGCCGTTGCTTTCCACGCTGCTGGGGCGTCGCCGTAGCTGGATGTTCTTCTCCCAGCTGTTGATTGCCGCCGCGCTGGTCGGCATGGCGTTCTGCGATCCCAAGACCGAGCTGGCCCAGCTGGCGATGTTTGCCCTGCTGGTGGCCTTTGCCTCGGCCACGCAGGATATCGTCATCGATGCCTATCGCATCGAATCCGCCCCCGAGCGGCTGCAGGCGGCGATGGCTGCCTCCTACATGACTGGCTACCGACTGGCGATGATCATGGCGGGCGCAGGAGCGCTGGCGCTGGCAGCCTGGTTTGGCAGCAACAGCGGCTATGACTATCGTGGCTGGCAGATTACCTATCTGGTGATGGCGGGTCTGATGTCACTCGGGGTTATCACCACGCTGTTTTGCCACGAGCCGGATATCGATCTGGCCGAGCAGGGCAAACAACAGGCCGAACGCAAGGCGCAGCTCCTGGAAAAAGGGTGGCCTGCGCTGTTGGCGAGTGCGGGGGCCTGGGGCTATGAGGCGGTCTGGTGTCCGTTTGCCGACTTCTTTCGTCGCTATGGCAGCTCGGCGCTGCTGATCCTGGCTCTGATCGCCTGCTATCGGGTTGCCGATGTGGTGATGGGGGTGATGTCCAACAGCTTCTATGTGGATATGCAGTTCAGCAAAACTGAGGTTGCCACCATTACCAAAGTGTTTGGTGTCATCATGACGCTAGTGGGGGCGGCGCTGGGGGGCGTGCTGGTGATGCGCTTCGGTACGCTGCGCATCCTGTTCTTGGGGGCGCTGCTCACTGCCAGCACCAACCTGCTGTTTGCCCTGCTCAACCAGGTTGGTCACAACCTGGAACTGCTGACGCTGATCATCTCGCTGGATAACCTCAGTGCCGGTATCGCTACTGCGGCCTTCGTGACCTATCTCTCCAGCCTGACCAATGTGGCATTTTCGGCCACTCAGTACGCCCTGTTCAGCTCGGTAATGTTGCTTCTACCCAAGTTGCTGGCCGGTTTTTCCGGGCAGGTTGTGGAGCATATTGGCTACAGTGCCTTCTTTGTCGGAACCAGTTTATTGGGCTTGCCCGTGTTGTTGTTGATTGTGCTTGTCGCCAGAAAAGGGAGTGAGTTGCTCTCAACGGCTGACAAATAGCAAGCGTTTGCGTAGAATCGGGGGTGATTAGATTCACACTTCCGGATAAAGTTCCCGAGAAGTTGTTTCACCCCCAATTTTATTTGATTAGAATCCCTCTCGCTCCTTGTGGGCAGGCTACGGAAAACCTCAACTAACGCACAAGAGACCAATAAAATGGCCAAATTTACCAAGACTCTGATCGCTGCCGGTCTGCTGGCTGCTGCCGCTACCCCGGCCTTCGCTGCTGACTACAGCGGTGATATCCACAAGAATGATTTCAAATGGATGCAGTTCAACGTAATGCATACCATTGACCAGCGTCCTTACATGGGCAGCGACTACAACGACACCTACCTGGAAATGGAGTTCGGTGGTCGTTCCGGTATGTTTGATCTGTATGGCTATGTCGATGTGTTCGATATTTTCCAAAGCAGCCATAGCGACAAACACAATGGCCAGAACATCTTCATGAAGTTCGCCCCGCGTCTTTCTCTGGATGCCCTGACTGGTAAAGATCTCTCCTTCGGCCCGGTACAAGAGCTCTACATCGCTACCCTGAACAACGTTGATGACTCCATGATGGAGAACATGATCGGTCTGGGTGCTGATGTACAGGTGCCTTGGTTCGGTAAAGTTGGCATGAACCTGTATGCTCGCCATGCAACCGAAAGTGGCTTCAAGGCCGAAGAGGGTGACTGGAACGGTTATCAGTTCTCCATGAACTGGTTCAAGCCTTTCTATACCTTCTCCAACGGCAGCTTCGTCTCCTATCAGGGCTACTTGGATTATCTGTTTGATAAAGATATCCATGGCGACAACAACCAGAGTGCTAACGGTTTGGGTACTTTCCACGGTATCTACTGGCACTCCGACCGTTACGCAGTTGGTTACGGTCTGAAGTACTTCAACGAAATCTACGGTATCAACAATGGTGCCTTTGGTGGTCTGAACACTACCGGTTTCGGCCACTACTTCTCTGTTACCTACAAGTTCTAATAAAACTTGGGGTACAAAAAACCGGAGCATCTGCTCCGGTTTTTTTATGGCCGCGATTTAGATAGCGTGGCGCGAGTCATCAAGTGCGCCACGGCTGAGTGGATAAATCAGTCGCGGAAGTTCTGGAACTGCATCGGTTGACCCAGTTCGGCGCCACGGACCAGTGCCATGGTCTCTTGCAGATCGTCACGCTTCTTGCCGGTGACACGTACTTCATCACCCTGGATGGCGACCTGTACCTTGATTTTGGAGTCCTTGATCAGCTTGACCAGCTTCTTGGCGATCTCTTTCTCGATCCCCTGTTTGAACTTGACGGTCAGGTGGAAACGCTTGCCGGAGTGAACGGAGTCACCTACTTCCATGGAGCTGTTTTCGATGTTGCGCTTGAGCAGGGCACCGCGCAGGATTTCGACCATCTGCTTGAGCTGGAAATCGGCATCGGCTTCCAGCTTTACCTCTTCCTTGTTCAACTCGAAGCTGGCTTCTACCCCACGAAAATCGAAACGGGTGGCCAGTTCACGATTGGCGTTGTCGACTGCGTTCAACACCTCGTTCATTTTGACTTCAGAGACAATATCGAATGACGGCATAGCCGGAGCTCCTCATGTTGCGTTATCGGGGGGCAAATCTACCAGAAAACGGGCAAATTTGCTGATTTTGATGGGGTTGCTCTGCTAGAATCCCCTGCGCACAGGACGGGTGGACCCGTTAGTGTCCACCAGCGACATCTTCACTTATCCCCGGTAACAGGTTGAGAGGATTGCAACCCTTACCCTGACAGAGTCACACCATGCCAAGCGGATTAAAAAATTCCCGACAGCCCGTTATTCCACCCGTTACTCCGAAGTGGTCACTGTTGGGTTGTGGCGCCCTCGGCGGCGTTTTTGCCTCCCTGTTGACCCTGAGTGGTCAATCCACCCGTGTCTTGTTGCGCGAACATCATAAGTCCACGCTCCATCCGGGGATCGATTTCACCTCGCTGGAGGGGCATGTTCAGCTGCTCAATATCGAGCGCGGGTTTGTCAGCAAACCCGGCAAGATCCAGCGTCTGCTGGTGATGACCAAGGCCAGTCAGGTGATTGCCGCACTGACGCCGCTGGTGGGTAAGCTCGATGCCGGCGTGCCAATCGTGCTGCTGCACAACGGGATGGGCATTGCCGAGCAGGTGGTCGAGATGTTCCCGCACAATCCGGTGATTGCCGGTGTCACCAGCCATGGCGCCATGCAGTGCGGCCATTTTGTCTTCCGTCATACTGGCAAGGGGGAAACCTGGCTTGGCCCGATCAACGATGCCGCCAAGGCCCATGCCGCGCTCGCGGACGAGCTGGCGTTGGCACTGGGGCAGGCTGGCTGGGATGAGCAGGTATTGACGCGCCAGTGGCAAAAGCTGGCCATCAACTGTGCCATCAATCCCCTGACGGCCCTCTACAAGCTGAAAAATGGCGAGCTGGCTGGCCCCCGTTTTGCCGATGCCCTGCAGCAGATCTGCGTGGAGGTGGCGGATGTGATGTGCGCCGAAGGAGTTGCGACCACGGCAGAGGAGTTGCAACGCCGGGTGATGACAGTGGTGGAACTGACCGCTGACAATTACTCCTCCATGCATCAGGATATGGAGCTGGGACGCGAGACCGAGATTGATGCCATCACCGGCTTCCTGTTGGCCAAGGCTGCCCTGCATGGCATTGCCGTACCGGTCAATCAGGGTCTCTATCAGGCGATCAAAGAGAAGAGTCAGGCCGTCTGACCTTTTACATGGCAGAGCAAGCAGCAAGGAGGCGAACGTGAGTGTACTGGTGCTGGTGGCTCCCGGGTCGGAAGAGATAGAGACGGTCGCGATTGTCGATACCCTGGTGCGCGCCAGCATCGAGGTGGTGCTGGCCTCTTGTTGCCCAGCCGGATCCCGGCAGGTGAAGGCATCGCGCGGGGTACAGCTGGTGGCCGATTGTCATATCGACGAGCTGACCCGTCGGGATTTTGAAGCCATCGTGGTACCCGGCGGCTTGCCCGGCAGCGAAGTGATCCGCGATACCCCGCTGGCCATCGATCTGCTCAAAGAGCAGGCCGCTCTTGGCCGCTGGCGCGCTGCCATCTGCGCCGCCCCTGTGGTGGTGTTGCAACATCACGCGCTGCTGGATGGTGCCATCGTCACCTGTCATCCCGGCTTTCAGTCCAGACTGCCGACATCGCAGCTGTCACATGAGCGGGTCGTCAGGGATGAGGCTCATCGCCTTATCACCAGTCAGGGGCCGGGCAGTGCCATCGAGTTTGCGCTTGAACTGGTCCGGGTGCTGCGTGGGGATGAGGTGGCGGCCACTGTCGCTGGCCCTATGGTGCTGCCTTGAGCGCACTCTGCTGCAGAATCCAGCTGGCCATGCTTTGAAAAACGGGCCCCGGTCATCTTGATCGGGGCCCGTTTGTTATCTGCTGTTGTTGGTCACGCCATCTTGTTCGGCTCAGTAGTCGTACTGTGAGCACTGTTTTTTGTTGTACTCAGTTTTCCAGCGTGCCAATTCTTGCTCTGTGCCGAGCTTGTCTCCTTTCTTGATAGCCTGTTCCAGTATCTCAATCCGGTCGTACAGCCAGCGGCACTCTGCCGTCGGGTTGTTCTTGCCGATGCCGGTCAACGGCAGCAAACAGAGTCCCAGCCAAAGATATTTCATCCCGAACGCTCCTTGTCATTGTGGTAGTAAAGGTCTCCTTGGAGTCTACTATTTTAGCCGCAACAAGAGAGATAGAGCTGCGGTTATCCTTGGGGTAAGATGATGTCATGTCTGTTTATTTATACAGTGGTATGCGCAAAATCATCCATATCGACATGGACTGCTTTTTTGCCGCGGTGGAGATGCGGGACAATCCGGCGTTGCGGGAGGTGCCGCTCGCCATCGGTGGGGCCTCCGAGCGGCGCGGCGTCATCTCGACCTGCAACTATGTGGCGCGCCGGTTCGGGGTGCGCTCCGCCATGCCGAGCGCACTGGCGAAAAAACTCTGCCCGCCGCTGGTACTGATCCCGGGGCGAATGGCGGTGTACAAGGATATCTCCCGTCAGCTCAGGGCCATTTTCCTGCGCTATACCGATCAGGTTGAACCGCTGTCACTGGACGAGGCTTACCTAGACGTGACCCACAGCCGCTGCTGTGGCGGCAGCGCCACCCTGATGGCGCAAGAGATCCGGCAAGCCATCGTCACCGAACTGGGATTGACCGCCTCGGCCGGAGTGGCCCCCAACAAGTTTCTCGCCAAGCTCGCCTCGGAGCAGCGCAAGCCTGATGGTCTGTTTGTCATTCGTCCCGACGAAGTGGCCGAATTTGTCTGCCAGTTGCCCCTCGGCAAACTGCCTGGGGTGGGGCGCAAGACCGCCGAGCGGCTGGAGGCCCAGGGGCTCTACACCTGTGAGGATGCGCGGGCCTTGTCGGCACAAGAGCTGTGTAGTCGTTTTGGCAAGCTGGGGGAGATGCTGACGACCCGGATCTGGGGGCTGGATGAACAGCCGGTGCAGGCACACCGGATCCGCAAAACCATCGGGGTGGAGACCACCTTGGCGAGCGATGTTTGTGACGAAGCCGCCTGCCTGACGGTATTGCAGCAACTGCTGCCGGAGCTGGAGCGGCGATTTCAGCTGGCGTGCCCTGCCGAGCAGGTGATGGGGCAGGGGATTAAACTCAAGTTTGCCGACTTCCACCAGACCACAGTCTATCGCAGTCAGGGTGGCTATCAGCCAGCCTTGTTCGTTCCCCTGCTCAAAGAGGGGCTACAGCGGGCACAAGGGCGTTCGGTTCGCCTGCTGGGCTTGGTGGTGGGTTTGCCACAAGAGGGTGAAGTTAATCAACTCTCGTTGGATTTGCTGTGAGAGAGTTAAGTTTTTGTTTATAAAGTCGATAATCTATTCATATCTGTATGACGTAGGAATATTGGCATGAGCGCTCTTTCTGTCCAGGGTCGGATTACCCTGATCGCCGGTTGCTGTTTGTTGGTGACAGCCGCCGCTCTGGTTGCCTCTTCGATTTACAACGCGAACAAGATGCAACAGCAGGTGCGGCAAGCCACCATGCACGAGGCGCAGCAGTCTGCCGAGAACTGGATGAAGGCGATGGGCTCGGAGCAGGCGGCCAAGGTGACCAGCTATCTCGATGAGGCCTATTTCCGCGCCAGTTTGCTGGCGGAGAGCGTGTTGTTCCAGCGCAAGAATGCGGCCGAGAACTTTGTCCATTCGGAGGCGCTGCGCAGCGCCGTCAATCAGCAACTGCACGATGCCGTTGCCTCATCGACCAATCTGCTTGGTGTCTATGCGGTGTTCGAGCCTGACCAGCTGGATGGGGAAGACAGCAACTATCAGGGCTCAACGGCGCTGGGTTCCAACGACAAGGGGCGTTTTTCCAGTTACTGGGCCTATGACAACGGCAAGATAGAGCCGGAAGTACAGAATGAGGATGTACTGGCCGATGAGAGCCCGACCGAGGCTGGTGGCATCGAAAACGAGTGGTATCGCTGCAGTATTCGCACCCGTGCCCTCTGCCTGCTGGAGCCCTATCTGGACGATGTGGGTGATAAACAGATATTGATGACCTCGGTGACGGTCCCGCTGCTGGAGCAGGAGACCTTGCTGGGGATGGTCGGGGTCGATATCTCGCTGGCCACCTTGCAGAGTCTGGTCAGTACCATGGACAAGGAGCTCTATGACGGCAAGGGCAGAATCTTGCTGGTCAGCCACGAGGGGCGCGTGGCGGGAGCCGATGAGTTCGATGTGACCATGGGGCGCGGGTTGGATCAGAAGTATCAGGGGCTGGCCAGCGAGCTGAAAGGCTGGCTCAGTCAGGGGCAGGAGCTGACTCGCTGGAGCAGCGACGGCGCCCTGTTGCAGACCTTTGTCCCGGTATCCATGCGTGGCACCGACCGTAAATGGGGCATCTACATTGAATTGCCACGGGCCGTAGTGCTGGCCTCGGCCCAGCAACTGCAAGATGAGCTGGCCAGTGAGGCCAATCGCAGCGTGGTCTCGCAACTGTCAATCGGGGTGCTGATCTCGCTGGTGGCCCTGAGTTTTATCTGGTTGATGGCGCGCCAGATTGTGGCGCCCATCCGCGCCGTGGTTGCCCGCCTCAAGGATATCGCCAGCGGCGAGGGGGATTTGACCCAGCGTATCGAGATCCAGCGGCAAGACGAGATCGGCGAGCTGGCCAAGTGGTTCAACAGCTTCCTCAACAAGTTGCAATCCACCATCAGTCAGGTGATTGATACCGTCTCCGGTACGCGTAACAGTGCCGAGCGAGCCGCGCAGGTGGCCGAGCGCACCAGCAGCGGCATGCAGGCCCAGTATCAGGAGATCGATCTGGTGGCGACAGCATTTGAAGAGCTGAGCGCCACGGCGTTGCAGGTCTCCGGTAATGCCGGCTCGGCGGTGGCTGCCGCCAACACCACTGACGCCGCAGCGCAAGAGGGCAAATATGTCGTTGCCGACACCCAGGAGGCGATGCGCAAGCTGATGACCATCATCAACGATGCCCAGCCGGTGGTGGAGCGACTCTCCGCCAACAGCGACAACATCAATGACATTCTTATCGTGATCCAGGGAATTGCCGAGCAGACCAACTTGCTGGCGCTGAATGCGGCTATTGAAGCGGCGCGGGCCGGTGAGCAGGGCCGTGGCTTTGCCGTGGTGGCCGATGAGGTGCGCAATCTGGCTGGTCGCACCCAGAATGCCATCGTCGAGATCCAGACTCTGATCAGCCAACTGCAATCCGGTACCGGCGCCGTGGTCAAGGCGATCCGCGATGGTCATGGTCAGGCTGACGAGACGCTCGCCAAGGTGGATCTCTCGGTGCAGGTGCTGGAGCAGATTATCCAGTCGGTCTCCACCATCCATCAGATGAACGAGCAGATTGCCCGGGCGGCACAGGAGCAGAGCCGGGTGGCGGACGAGATCAACCGTAACGTCAGCAACATTCGCGATGTGAGCCACACCATTCGGGCCGAGGCGGCGACATCCGCCGAAAATGGTCGCGAGCTCTCTGCGCTGGCGGATAAACAGCAGCAGCTGGTGGGGCAGTTCAAGGTATAGAAGGGATGAAAAAAGGCGCCATCCAGCTGGAGGCGCCAAACACATTCAGATGACAGACTGGGTCAAACCGGTGAGATTTGAGCCCCTCTTCCCGCAGAGGAAGAAACACAACACCACAATCGCAGTCGAAAGACTCACTAAAAACACATGTAAACCAACACGTAGTAGAAAATGTGAGCCATATGACGACTGATTGCTGGGCGAATTATGTTTATTCACTGGTCGACCCGCAACCGACAAATTATAATGCGCCCCATTAGAAAAACTCATCGTCGGCTGGTGTCATGTCTCGTCGTTTACCCCCGCTCAATGCCCTCAAGGCCTTTGAAGCAGCGGCTCGTCACTTAAGCTTTACCCGCGCAGCAGAAGAGTTGTTTGTGACTCAGGCTGCCATCAGTCACCAGATCAAGGCATTGGAGGAGTATCTTGGCATCAAGCTGTTCCGCCGCAAAAATCGCTCCTTGTTGCTGACCGAAGAGGGGCAGGGTTATTTCCTGGATATCAAGGACATCTTTGCCTCCATCTCTGAGGCGACCGACAAGCTGCTGGCCCGCAGTGCCAAGGGGGCGTTGACTGTCAGTTTGCAGCCGAGTTTCGCCATCCAGTGGCTGGTGCCGCGGTTGGTCAAGTTCAGCGAGCGCCATCCCGATATCGACGTGCGGATCAAGGCGGTCGACCTGGATGAAGGCTCCCTCACCGACGATGTTGATGTGGCTATCTACTACGGGCGCGGCAACTGGCCGGGTCTGCGCTCGGACAAGCTGCATACCGAATACCTGATCCCGGTCTGCTCCCCCTTGCTGCTGACTGGCCCGAAGCCACTGCGCACTCCGCAGGATCTGACCTTGCACACCCTGTTGCACGACACTTCCCGCCGCGACTGGAAGGCGTGGTTCCGCCAGCTCGACATCGATGCGCCCAACGTCAATCAGGGCCCCATCTTCAGCCACTCCACCATGGTGATCCAGGCGGCGATCCACGGTCAGGGAGTGGCTCTTGGTCACAGCGTGCTGGCTCAGCCCGAGATTGAGGCTGGCCGCCTCATCTGTCCGTTCGAGCAGGTGCTGGTGAGCAAAAATGCCTTCTATCTGGTTTGTCAGGAACAGCAGTCCGATCAGGGCAAGATCGTAGCCTTCCGCGACTGGATGCTGGAGCTGGTGGAGCAGGAAGAGGCGCGTCGCAGGGCAAGGCTCGCCGATGCCTGATGTGATCCGCGAGGGGGCAGTTGATGCCCCCGTTCGCATTTTGCTGGCCCACGGGGCAGGCGCGGGGATGGACCATGTTTTTCTTGCCGAGTTGTCACGCCTGCTGGCTGGCCCCGACATCGAAGTGGTGCGTTTCAACTTTCCCTACATGACAAAGCGTGCACAGGATGGCAAGCACCGCCCGCCGGACAGAGCACCTGTGCTGCTAGCCCATTGGCGCGACATGATCCGCGAGTTTGCCCATCCACGACTGTTTCTGGCGGGCAAGTCGATGGGCGGGCGGATGGCGGCGGAACTGTATCGTGAAGGCAAGGGTGAGATGAATGCTGCAGGATTGCTCATTCTCGGGTATCCTTTCCACCCTCCGGCCAAGCCCGACAGTTGGCGAGGCGAGGTACTCAAGCATATTGCAGTGCCAACTCTGCTGTTGCAGGGGGCGCGCGACACCTTCGGTAGTCGCGCCGAACTGGCCGATTTCCCCTTCTCACCCGCCGTATCGGTCCATTGGTTGACCGATGGTGATCATGGTTTCAAACCGCGTAAAGCCAGTGGCGTGAGTGAGCAGGATAATATGCAGCATGCAGCGGCGGCCATCAGCCATTTTGTGGCCCGGCATGGATAGCACGAGAGGGTTGGCTTTATTGCCAGCCTCGATGAGAGAGGGAGAGTGAGGATGCAGATCCATCGACATTGGCTGATACTGGCCGGTCTCTTCGGGTTGACGGCCACCATGCTGGGGGCTTATGGCGCCCATGGATTGGCGGCGACCGGCATTACACCCGAGCGTCTGGCGGCATTCAATACCGCCGTGCAATATCAGTTTTTTCACGCATTGGCCCTGCTGGTTCTGGGCTGGTGTGGTGTGCGCAGCAAGGTGATCCACCTGGCTGGCACCGCTTTTGTGCTGGGGATCATCGGATTCTCCGGCAGTATCTACGCCATGGTGCTGCTTGGCAGCAAGGGGCTGGGGTTGATTACCCCGGCCGGTGGCCTCTGTTTTATGTTGGGATGGGCGGCTTTGATTTGGGCCGGCTGTCGTCTTGGAGGAAAAAATGAATAATCTGCTGCTTTATTGCCGCCCCGGTTTTGAGAAAGAGGCGGCTGCAGAGATCACCGAGCGTGCCGGTAACATGCAGTGCTACGGTTTCGCCCGGGTCAAGGACGACAGCGGTTATGTGATCTTCGAACTGTATGACGAGGAGCAGGCGGACCTGCTGGCTCGCAAGCTGCCATTCCGGGAGCTCATCTTCATCCGCCAGATGCTGGTGGTCACCCATGAGCTGAAGGAGCTGGATATCGCGGACAGGATCTCCCCCATCCTTGAGGCGGTGAGTGACTACACCATTTGCGGTGATCTGCGGGTCGAAACCGCGGACACCAACGAAGCGAAAGAGCTGTCGGCCTTCTGCCGCAAGTTCACCGTGCCGCTGCGTCAGGCGCTGCGCAGCAACGAGATCCTGACCAAGAAGGAGACGCCAAACCGTCCGGTGTTCCACGCCTTCTTCATGGCCAATGATCATGTCTTGCTGGGCTACTCCTATTCGTTCAACAACTCCGGATTCCACATGGGGATCCCGCGCCTGCGCTTCCCGGCCGATGCGCCGAGCCGCTCCAGCCTCAAGCTGGAGGAGGCGTTTTACGTGTTCGTGCCGCGGGAAGAGTGGGATGTGCGTCTCTGCTCAGGCATGAAGGCGGTGGATCTGGGCGCCTGCCCGGGTGGCTGGACCTATCAGCTGGTGCGTCGTGGCATGATGGTGACGGCGGTCGACAACGGCATGATGGCCCAATCCCTGATGGATACCGGTCAGGTCAAGCATATCCGGGATGACGGTTTCGTCTGGCGTCCGAGCAAGAAGAACACCTACTGGCTGGTGTGCGACATGGTCGATAAACCGGCTCGGGTCGTTCACATGATTGCGGACTGGTTCCGTGAGGGTGACTGCCAGGAGGCGATGTTCAACCTCAAGCTGCCGATGAAAAAGCGTTATGCTGAATCGGTACACAATATCGAAGTGCTGCGCGAGATGCTCAAGGAGATCGACAACGCGTTCGTGATCCAGGCCAAGCAGCTCTATCACGATCGAGAAGAGATCACCGTACATGTTTACAACAAGTACTGGGTCTCCAAACTCGAGCCCAAGGCGTGATGTAGCCGTTCAGCCCGTACGATAAATACCAAGGCCGACAGGGAAACCTGTCGGCCTTTTGCTATTCGGCTGCCGGAAAATATCAGAAACGGTAATCGAGGCGCAGGGAGGATTCGTCGTCGGTCACCTTGATCTCTATCTGCAGCGGGATGGTTTTGTCGACCGGATTGAATTGCATCTTTATCCCGTCTCCTCTCAGCCTGAGGGCGGTGTTCATTCCGCCAGCCTTGAACTTGACCTTGGGTCTGAAGCGTTCAACCGACAGACTGACGCTCTTTTCCGGGGTCAGATTGAGCTGCGGGTAGGAGGTGATCTTTTGATTACCAAAGTTGTCGGTGGAGACTTCAATACCAAACGACAGGGGTTTGGGCGCTTTTAGCAGGTCGTTGGTATTCAGGCTCGAGCGCCATACCTCGGTGGCAGTCCGTTTTTCCTGCTGTGGCAGTTTGGCGGTTTGGGTCTGTTGATCCTGCTCGAAAGCACTGGCAGTACCACACACTAGCATCAGGCCCGACACCAGATAGCACCCGTATCCCTTCATGAAAAACACTCCCTGTTCTTTTTCTCTATTGAACATAGTTGCTGTTTAGGGAGTGGAAAAGGATTCGGAAATATAAAAAAGGGAGCAGAAGCTCCCTTTTAAAATCAATGAATTAACTCACAGGCGATCGATGATAGCTTGGGTGAATTCGCTGGTGGAAGCCGTTCCACCCAGATCGCGAGTGACCCGATCACCGGATTCGATGGTGGCTCGTACTGCTTCGCGTATCCGCTCTGCTTTATCCTGCATGCCGAGGTACTCCAGCATCTGGATGGAGGCGAGGATCACCGAGGTCGGGTTGGCAATGTTCTTGCCTGCAATGTCGGGGGCAGAGCCGTGGACCGCTTCGAAGATGGCCGCGCCATCGCCGATGTTGGCGCCGGGCGCCATGCCAAGGCCGCCAACCAGACCGGCGCAAAGATCCGAGAGGATGTCGCCGAACAGGTTGGTGGTGACCATGACATCGAAACGCTCCGGGTACATCACCAGGTTCATGCAGGCGGCATCGACGATCATCTCTTCGCTCTGGATATCCGGGTAGTGGCTGGCGATTTCACGGGCTACTTCGAGGAACAGGCCGGAGGTCGACTTGAGGATGTTCGCCTTGTGGATGATGGTGACCTTCTTGCGCCCTTCCTGACGAGCCAGCTCGAAGGCGAACTTGACGATGCGCTCGGCCCCTTCGCGGGTGATGATGCTCATCGCCTCGGCACTCTTGTTGTCATCACTGCGCTTCTGACCTGCACCCGAGTACATCCCTTCGGTGTTTTCACGCACTGTGATGATGTCGATGTTGTCGTAACGGCTTCTGGTGCCCTTGAAGGAGATGACCGGACGCACGTTGGCGTAGAGGTTGAACTTCTTGCGCAGGGAGACGTTGATGGAGGTAAAACCGCCGCCGACCGGCGTGGTCAATGGCCCTTTCAGGCTCACCTTGTTCTTCTCAATCAGATCCAGGGTAGCCTGGGGCAGCAGCTCGCCATGCTTCTCGAGGGCAACCAGACCCGCATCAGCGTATTCGTACTCAAAGTCACAGCCCGCATGGGTCAGGATCTGGATGGCTGATTCAATGATGCTGGGGCCGATGCCGTCGCCGGGGATCACGGTAATTTTTCTTTTGGACATGAGAGGGTTCCACTTCCAGGGTATAGGGGAGGATGGGGCTGCTTTATAGCATTTACTCAGCAAACCAACCACATTCCTTTACATTCTACTCACTTTTATCAACAGCGAGGGTGAGTCTCGTCATGGTTCACGCCCTTGCCTGCATTTTTGTTCGGCACTTTAGTCTGGCTGGGGCGGGTAGCGAATGTCCCGCAGGTTGAATCCCAGCGGAATATCCTGCTGCAAGCGTACCAGCCGCTGGGCCAGCAGGGCTTCATCCTGATGTTGGCGCAGCTTGAGCAGTGGCTTGGCGGCGTCCTCTTGCTGACAGGCTTCGAGCATGGCTGCCAGATTGCCATATTTCTGCAACAGCTGGGTGGCGGTCTTGGGGCCGATCCCCGGAACCCCCTTGATATTGGAACCGCTGATACCGGTCAGGGCCCAGAAGTCGACCAGCTGAGCAGGGGCTACCCCATATTGCTGCTGGACGAAGGCCGCATCCAGCCAGCGCTTGTTGAAGTAGTCGCGCACCCGGATCTGCTGGCAGATCAGTTGGCAGAAGCCCTTGTCGGTGGAGATGATGGTCGCCTGATGGCCATGGCTGGCGATGCCGCTGGCGAGGGTGGCGATAAGGTCATCCGCTTCATCGGTCTCGGAGAGCAGGGCATCGACCCCGCACTCCCAAAAGGCATCCTGCAGGGTCGCCAGCCCTTCACGCAGTTCGGGGGGCATGGGAGTTCGCCCCTCCTTGTAGGCCGGATAGACCTCCTTGCGCCAGCTATGCACCTCGCCATCAAACACGGCAATGACATGGGTCGGCTCGCTATTGGCCAGCAGCTTGCGGCAGGTATTGATAAGGTTGGCGCGGGTTGCAACCAGCGCCTGGGCAGGGGTCAGTGCCTGCTGGGCCTGTACCGCGTGCAGACGGCGAATGAGGTTGAGGGCATCGATGATGAGCAGGTGTGGCCGGATAGTTGACATGGGGCACTCTTGGCGGTCGGGACGCCCCATTGTAACAAACCGCTCGCCTTATGGGGGATTGATGGCGGTCGGGAAGGCATAGCGCCAATAAAGAGGGGCGCCGATGCGCCCCTCTGTCGATGATGTATCTGTACCCTAGCGGACGATTTCGTAGCAGGGCACATACTGGCTGCCCGGCAGCTTCATCCGCTGCTGCTTGACGAAACTCTCCAGCAGCTTGTCCATCAGGTGCATCAGCTCCTTGTCACCGTGCAGCTTGAAGGGGCCTTTCTTCTCGATGGCGCGAATGCCCCCTTCCTTGACGTTGCCGGCGACGATGCCGGAGAAGGCACGACGCAGGTTGGCGGCCAGCAACTGGGGCGGCTGGTTGCGGTGCAGATCCAGACTGGCCATGCTAGCGTGATCCGGTTCGAAGGGGAGCTGGAACTCCGGCTCAATCTTGAGGGACCAGTTGAAGGAGTAGGCATCGCCGACCGATTTGCGGTATTCGCGGATTTTCGGCATCGCTTCTTTCATCACCCGGGCCACTTCCGGCGCATCGCCGACAATGATCCGGTAGAGCTTGGTCGCCGGTTCACCGAGGGTCGCCTTGATGAAATCGTCGATGGCACGGAAGTAGTCGGCACTCTCTTTCGGGCCGGTCAGGATGATGGGCATCGGCTGCCGCTCGTTGGCCGGATGCATCATGATGCCGAGCAGATAGAGCAGCTCTTCGGCGGTGCCGACCCCGCCCGGGAAGATAATGATGCCGTGGCCGAGGCGTACGAAGGCTTCCAGCCGTTTCTCGATATCCGGCAGGATCACCAGCTCGTTGACGATGGGGTTGGGTGGTTCGGCCGCGATAATGGAGGGTTCGGTGAGGCCGATGTAGCGCCCGTTGCGCACCCGCTGTTTGGCATGGCCGACGGCGGCCCCCTTCATCGGGCCCTCCATGGCGCCAGGGCCACAGCCGGTACAGATGTTCAGCTCACGCAAGCCCAGTTCGCTGCCCACGGCGCGGGTGTACTGGTATTCGATCTCGTTGATGGAGTGGCCACCCCAGCAGACGATCAGGTTGGGATCGGCGCCGGGCAGGATCACCTTGGCGTTGCGCAGAATGGCGAACACCACGTTGGAGATATGAGTGGAGTTGGTCAGATTGACCTGGCGGTTGGACTCGAGCTGATTGGAGACATAGAGAATGTCGCGCAGCACCGAGAAGAGGTGCTCCTGAATGCCGCGAATGATCTCGCCATCGACAAAGGCGTGCTCGGGGGCATTGAACAGTTCCAGCTTGACCCCGCGCTCGCGCCGGATCACATGAATATCGAACGATTTGAAGCGCTCCAGGATCTCCTTGGAGCTGTCGGTATGGCTACCGGAATTGAGCACTGCCAGCGAGCAGTTGCGAAACAGTTGATAGATATCGCTGGAGGCAGTCTGCTTGAGGCGATCCACCTCAAGCTGTGACAGCAAATCCATGCTGCCGACGGGATTGATGTGCGTAATCATAGGTTCCCCTTTACTCACTTGTTATCGTTGTGTTTTTCCCTGGGGAGAAAAGGGGACGCTATGTTGCATCCCCTGAGATCGATAGTAGTGGTAACAGAGGGTGGAGGGAAATAGGGCGACGACTGTTCGCTGTTTTTTTAGCCGCTTGTCAGGCCAGTGTCACTTGATCCCGACCGGTGTGCTTGGAGTGGTAGAGCGCCTTGTCCGCCCGCTCGAACACATCTGACGGGTTGTCCCCATCCTTGAACAGGGTTGCACCGATGGAGATGGTGATCTCCACCTTGGCATCGCGAAAACGGAACGGGATGCTCTTGATGGTCTGGCGCAGGGTCTCCAGCGGCTTCTGGAACTTGTCCGGGTTGATATTGGGCAGCAACACCACGAACTCTTCTCCACCAAAACGGGCGATGAAGTCGGTGTCACGCAGCGCACTCTGCAGCGCCTTGGCGACCACTTTCAACGCCTTGTCACCCGCCATATGGCCGTAGTTGTCATTGATGTTCTTGAAATGATCGATGTCGATGATCGCCATGCAGAGCGGAGTGCGGTAACGAAGCCAACGTTTGTACTCCTGCTCCAGCCGTTCATCGAGGGCGGCCCGGTTGTGTACCTGGGTCAGGCTGTCGAGGAACAGCTTGTGCTTTTGAATGGTCAGCCGCTTCTTGTACTCGGCGGTCTCCTCCTTCATCAAGCGCAGCTTGGACTCCATGGTGGAGAGGCGGGTGAGCAGGTGACGCTCTCGCGCCGCTGTGCTGTCACGCTCTTGCAGCAGCAGGTTGATGGCGCCCATATGGCCGGAGATGGCGCGCTTGAGCGCATCGATGGAGTTATGGCTGGCTAGGGAGTGATCGATCGCCTGCAACTCGTTGACCAGCGCCTCGCGGGTCTCGCGGGTTTCATTTTGCAGCGCACGCCCCTCATCGAGGGATTCGGTAAACCCGACATGTACCGCGGACAGGCTCTCGTTGAGGGAGCTGAGGAAGGCGCGGGAGGCTTTACGCTCCTCACGGGTGCCTTCGATGATGAGCTCGATCACCTGCAGGCAGGTTTCCGCCAGCAGGGCAGGGTTGATCCCGATCAGCAGTTGGCGGCGAATATCGCTCAGGCTTTCGCCGATGGCGCCGGCAAAGTCGAGTTCGGTGATAAGCCGCTGCAGCTCATCGGCGATACGGGCGTGATCCTTGAGATCAAACGGGTCGACATCGGGCTGGCCATCGTTGCTGGCAGTATCGCTTTCTTGTTGAGTTGCACCTGAAGGTGCCAACAGGGGTTGGCTTGGCAGCAGCTGGATCTTGATCGCCTGCTGGTAGAACTCCAGCAGCTTGATCACCTTTTTCTGGTGATCGGCAATGCCGTAACCGGCGGGACTTGCCAGAAATTCCTTGAGGGACTTGCGGGTCTCTTCCGGGAAGCCCTTGATGTTTTTCAGCTGTTTGGAACCAAGTTCGATGGCGGTCTGGGTCAGGGTGATCGACTCTTCCAGCGCATTGCTGTGCTGCTGCAGCAGTTTTTCAATGGCCAGCAGATCCTCGTCTAGCGCGGTAAATGCGGGGTTGTTATCCAGTTTCTGCTTGAGCTTGGCGAAGCGATTGTCCAGCTCGCGGTCGAAGCCACGGCAGGAGAGCATCAACTTGTTGATAAACTGAATACCGCGAGCACGCTCTGCATCGGAAAACGACAGCACGCCGTCGAGTTCCAGCTGTTTCTGCTGAAGGGATTCCCTGAGTCTTGCCAATTGTCCTGCTACGGCAGCGATGTCATTCATTATCAGGTCGCCCTGTTGTCATTATTGTTTTTGGTGTTGGATAGCAACAGTGGTCGAACTTGGTTTCGATCCTCGCCTGTTATCTACATTATTTCCTGGTGGTTATCGGCTGCCGGCTTCCTTGCAAGGCTGGGCCAATTAACCCATTGCTTTTCATGAGAAGAATTGACTTTTACCAGTCCCTTGTCAATTGCCATCAGGCCGCATTGCCACACATCTCCATTAAAAAATGCCGCTTGTTGGCAATCGATCGCCGCCAGCTCCAACCAGGCGTTTTGCTGGCATTTTTCACTGAGCTGAATGGCTCCCGACAGGGCGAGATAGCAGAGGTCAAACAGGCCATTGTGATCGAGCGCGGTCGCCGCTTTCGGCAGGAAGGGGTGACTGACAATCCCGAGGCTGATCTGGCGATCCAGCGGATAGTTGCAAGGGAAGGCGGCGATGGCGGTCAGCAGGTCTCCCGCCAGTTGATGCAGGTTGGTGACGTGGCGCTGTGGCACCACATAGAGCATGTGTCCTTCACGCAAGTCATAGATACGGCCATCTTGCGGGGTCAGGGTGTCCATATAGGCACCGAAGGCCTGCTCGATTTCTCTGCTGGCCTGATAGCCGTGGCGCTCCAGCGTGTTGACCAGGAAAGGCACCCGGAACAGCAGATAGTGCAGCTTGTCATCGAACTCGCTGGAGGGCTGTTCACTGAGGTACCAGCGATCCGATTTCAGCTGGCGCTTTGCCATCTCCCGCGGCCAGCGGTTCATCAGCCGCTGCCAGTTGGCCAGCCCCGAGCGTGGCTCGATCAGCAGGGCCTCATTGGTCCGTTTCAGTTGCAGGCGGGCAGTACGCAGCTTGAGCCAGAGGGTGAAGAAGAGGTAGATAAAGAGCGCCAGCAGCAGGCTGGTGGTGATGCTCGACCAGAGATAGCGCTCCTGCTGATGTTGGCTGTTGTTAAGCCGCTGCTCCAGCTCCTTGATATGTTGTACCCGCTCGACCTGGACATAGTTGTCGCGGATCGCCGCCTGCTCCATGGCTTGCTCCTGCTGGCGCACCTCTTCGCCAAGACGGTGGAAGCGCTTGTAGCTGTCGAGAGCCTGACGCAGATACCCCTTCTGCTCATAGGCCAGCGACAACAGGCGGAATACCTCGTACTGACGGCGGGTATCGCCGAGCTGATTGGCCAGCGCGCGGGCGTTCTCCAACTGCAGGATGGCGATGGCGGCCTCCTGCTTCTTCAGATAGAGCTCGCCGAGCAGCAGCAGGGTATCGATCAGCGGCTCTTTGGCATCGCTCAGCTCATGGGACTGACGGGCCGCATTGAGGTAGTTGCTGGCCAGCGAGAGGTTGCCGCTTTGCAGGTAGGTTTTGCCGATTTCGTATTTGAGCAGGGAGGCTTGCGGTCTGTTGCTCCCCTCATCGAGCAGATCCAGCGCATTGAAGAAGTAGACCAGCGCCATATTGAGGTCGCCCTGCTCGCGGTTGAGTCGCGCCAGCACCATGAGGGAGTCGCACAGCAGGGAGGGGTTGCCGATGGAGTGGAAGTAGTTGGCCGCCTCATTGGCATACTGCAGCGCTTTCTGGGGCTCCTGCTCCTGCTGGTAGAGTTTCACTATCTGGTTCGACAGCAGGCCGAGAAAGAGCGGGTCATTGAGGCTTTTGGCCTGTTGCTGGGCATCGATATATTCCCCCAGCGCCAGCTGTGGCTGCTGCAGCGCGCGATAAAGGTCGCCGCTGATGGCGCTGACCCAGGCACTGGCGAGGGGATTGGGGGTCTTGGCGGCCCAGATCCGCGCATCTGCCAAGTGGGCCTTGGCATCATCGAAGTGCTGGTTCTCGATGTCGTAGCTGGTGCGTTGCAGACGGCCATAAATCTGGAGCTGGCTCTGCTTGAGCGTGGGGACGGCCAGCTGTTCGTCCAGTTGATCCATCAGGGCGCGGCTGGTGCTCTGGTTATCCGGTTTGAGGGCCTGACTGCGGATTTTGAGATAGAGGCCGTGGGCCTTGAGTTCCGGTTGCCGCTCTTTGTCTGCCAGCGCCATCGCCTTGTCGAGCGCTTGCTGGGTGGCCTGATATTGGCCCAGTTGCAGCAGACACTCCCCTTTGAGCAAGTGGGCGCCTATGGTCTGGGCCGCCGTGCTGTAGCTCAGGATGGGTTCGCGATAACCGAACTCCTGGCGATTGCTGATGATTTGCTGGGGATTATTGGCTGCGCGCGTCAGGAAGGCGGTGGTGATCTGGACGCATCTGGCAGGATCGGTCAGTACCATCGATTGCGCTTGTTGCAGATCGATAGAGAGTTGCTCCTTGTCCAGATCCAGATTCGGAGCTGACAGGGAGGACATCATCATGGCCAGAAAAAACAGTTGATTCATTGGATTAAGGACGGCGCAGAGGTGTTGGCATGTTATCCAAGCCCCCCCCTGCGAGTCCAGCGTTTACTGTGGTTTGCTGGTGGCCGGCAAGTGGGTTTCGTCTGGATTTTATTATCCAGCACCCTTATCCCTGCTGCGTAAAGCATCGATTGAAACCTTTTTGCCAGTCATGGAGGGCAGTACGACTGCCCTCTCTGTCGCAACTCGACTTTATTGGCGGATCAGACGCAAGTTGGCGGGCACGGCTTCGAAATCGGAGCGGAACGGGTTGATGTCGAGGCCGCCGCGGCGGGTATAGCGGGCATAGACGGTCAACTGTTCAGGCTGGCAATAGTGCTTGAGGTCGATAAAGATCCGCTCGATGCACTGCTCGTGGAACTCGTTGTGCTGGCGAAACGAGATGAGATAGCGCAGCAGCTTCTCCCGATCGAGTTTCGGCCCCTTGTAGCGGATCACCACAGAGCCCCAGTCCGGTTGGCTGGTGACCAGACAGTTGGATTTGAGCAGGTGGCTGTGCAGGGTCTCCTCGACCAGCTTGCTACCGGCTGCCCCTTGCAGCAGGGACGCATCAAACTCGTAATTGTCTACCTCGATATCCTGCTCATCGATGCACTCGCCAGGCAGCAGGGCAATCTGGTGCGGCGCCTTGTCGAGGGGGAACAGGGTCACCTTGACAGCCTCGCCCGCACAGGCACTCAGATCCTTGGTCAGCATGGCGGCGACTGCCTCTATAGAGTCGCAACGGGTCTGGTTGAAGGAGTTGAGGTAGAGCTTGAAGGATTTGGATTCGATCAGGTTCGCACTGGTGGCCGGGATGGTCACTTCACCCACCGCCACCATCGGCTTGCCCTTGGCATTGAGCCAGGAGAGCTCATAGAGGGTCCAGACATCGCAACCGCTAAAGGGCAGGTCATCGCCCAGTTGGAGATCATCCCGGTTCAGGCTACGTGGAACCGGCTGCAGCAGGGAGGGGGTGTACTGGCTGATGTAATCGGATTGCTGGCCCAGACTCAGGCCGGTCAGGGCGCTGGCCCCGGCGTATCTATCTTGTTTGCTCACAGGGTTGCTCACGTAATGTGCTCATGATGAGTGGAATGAAACGGGCCATTGCAGGGCCGGATGGTTGCAGCCGTTTGGCTTGGGCGTCGGCCTCTCTGTATCCTGGGTTCTGTTTCTCGGGTCGCAAGGTCGGCTGGCAACCTTGTCTGTTACCGGGTTTGGTGGTGCAATAGCGGACTTTGCCAGCAATTGTGGGGATTTTCGATGTCGGATCAAGTTTTGTCTGCCCTAGAGCACTTTTTTGCCCGCTGGCAACGGGATGGCGAGGCCAGACGAGGCCTGCCCCTGTGCGAGTGGGAGGCGGACTGGCGTTCCCCCTGCCAGCTTGGTGAGCCCGCCGATGGTCGGGTGGCTTGGCGTCCTCACCATCGCTCCGAGCCCGCCGACTTTACAGCCATGGCCGATGCCCTTGAGCTGACAATTCATCCCAGTGCCATTGCCCTATTTGGCCACTGGTTCAGTCGCCCTATCCCCTGCCTTTTCAAGGGGCTGCGCCTTGAACTGATCTTGCCGTGGAACGACGCGGATCTCGACCTGCTCAGGGAGAACCTCATCGGCCACCTGCTGATGCTGCGCAAGCTAAAACGAACCCCCTCCATCTTTATTGCCACCACCCGCAACGAGATGACGCTCATCTCGCTGGATAACGAGAGTGGTCAGGTTTGGCTGGAGTGGCTCGATTCCGGCCGCCGTCTGCCGTTGGCTCCCTCCTTGCCGGCGTTTCTTGAACGGTTGGAGACGTTGCCGCAATAGCGTCTGTCCGAGCCACCATCGCTTGGCGGAACAGATATCGAAACAAAAAGCGCCTTGTCATGCGGCAAGGCTCTTTTTTATGGCATTGCGTACAGGGAACGCGCTTAATCCTTGAAATCCCAGGAGAGGTTGGAGACCAGACGGCAGCTGTCGCACTTGAAGTCGAAGATCTCGTGCAGTGGCGCTGCCAGCGCCCACTCACCGCCACAGCTGGGGCAGGGGCGCGCCTTCTCCTCGGCCGCGTTCAACCCGCCCACCCGATAGAGGTAGTAGTAGGTGGGGATGCCGCTCAGCACTTCCAGCCGCTTGGCCAGATCGGTGCCGCGCCGGTAGAGGCGGCTGCCCACTTCGCCGATTTCGTGTAGCGCCGCATGTTCGGCGATGGAGCCGTTCATCTGCAACTGATCGCACGCCTCCCAATCCTCCTGCCACTTGATGATCTGCTTCTGATCGCCGTTGGCGACTGCGGGCAGTTGGTAGAGCGGAATGGGGGCGAAGTGGTCGCCACAGCGCAGCGGCGAGCAGGTATGCAAAAAGCTGGTGTAGAGCAGCATCCAGCTCGGCCGCTCGCCCTGCGTGCCGCAAGGATCTGTGCTGTCGGAGAGCAGATCCGCCCCCTGCAGCTGGAGTTTGGGCGCCAGCAGTCCGGCCTGATTGAGCTGCTGTTCGGCCAGCTTGACCTGATCGCTCTGGTTGTCCGGATGCAAACTATCCTGCTCCGGGCAGACTACCCGACTGACGAAATAGCCGTCGTGCATGCTGGTGGGGAATTCCCGCCCGAGGATCTGGCCCTGATAACGCAGCATGTCGAGGTAGTTGACGATGGCCCGCTCGGCGTCGCCAAGGGAGGTATCGCGGTAACACTCAAAGCAGAGTTCGACGATATACATGGTTCAGCCTTGCCCCTGCTGGAGGAGCAGGTCGGTCAGGCGATCCACCTTCTGTTCGATGCGTGCGAGCTGTTCGGCGAGTTGCTGCAGGGTGAGCTCCGGTGCTGGTTGGGGCACTGCCTCTGGCAGGATCTCGCTCTCGGCGGTCGCGATGGGCTGCTGCTTCCACTGGCTCAGCACTTTCAGCAGCTCTGCCATCGGCACGGGCTGGGTAAGGCGGGCCTTGATCATGGCGGTGGTGGGTGTCAGGCCCTTGGCGGCCAGCTCGTTGGCAATTCGGATGATCTCGTGGGCGGACATAAGCATGCTCTGGGTGAGAAGGAGGGATCGATATCGGGGCGGGATCTTAACCAAAGCTGGCAGGGGAGGAAAGGGGCGGGCGGCTTAGCGGGGCTGGCGCAACATCACATCGAGCTGGTCGATCGCCTCGCACCAGTCGGAGTCGTTCCACAGGGCATCGCGCAGAAAGCTGGCTTGGGCGGCGTTCCAGAAACCGGCCTCCGGCAGCAGGGTCTCATTGTCGAGGTGATGGTCGTGCACAAAGCGGTGCAGGCTCAGCTCGTCGTTAGCCATCCCGAGCTGGGCAAACAGGGCTGGCAGATCGTGGACAAGGGGTTCCATCTCGTCTCTCCCTTTGTTTAATCCCTGAGATTATAGACAGGCACAGCCATCGGGCGCAGAGACGAGATTGGAGATCAGGCTGAGGGGATGCGATGGGGTGGCAGATCAACGCCTACAATGTGCAGCCCCTGCATCTTGAGGGTGCCCTGATAGTGGCTCTCGCCATCGCTGGAGAATTCAAACTGATAGTGGGTCAGCAGCCGCAGGGGATTGTGTGCCAGCTCCCGCCGATGGCGGGCCAGCGACAGCAGTTGCAGATCATGGTGCTGGCAGTAGCGGCGCATGTATTGCCAGGCCACTTCTGCCTGTTGGCGTTGCAGCCAGAACAGGCCGCCAATCGCAATCAGCAACAAAATTCCGAGCATCTCTCCCATAGGCGGGCTTCCTTATCGTGATGTCGATAACCGGGAGCCCTGCTCGGTACTCCCGATCTCCTTGTCTATTTCCCGCCGTGTTGCCTCGTGGCGTGAGGGGGAGGCGAGGGATCAGGCCGAGGCAAACAGACGGCCGATGGCCTTGCCCAGCGCATCGCTGCGCTCGGGGTCGCGCAGTCTGGCCAGCATATCATTGCGCAGGGCCGGTAAAGTGACCAACTCGGCAAAAACCTGATTGAAGAACTGGGTCGGTTGCAGTGCCAGCTGTTCCAGATAGTGGCTGAGCAGATTGGCATCTTTCAGATCGGGCCAGAGCCGGCCCGCAATGGCGAGCAGCAGCGCCGGGCTTGGCTGGGTTTGCAGCAGGGTCAGCAGCTTGTTGGTGCGCAAGGTGCTGCCGGGGCAGGAGGCCATGGCGCGGCAGAGGTAGGCTAGGGTCTCCGGGTTGGGGGCGGCGCACTCCTGCTCCTTGCCGATCCGCTCGAGCAGGGCGCCTTGTACTGCTGGCGGCAGCGGGGCGTTTTCAAGGCTCTGGCAGAGGGCATAGAGCGGCTCTTGCGGCAGTTTGGGCAGTGCCTTACAGATCAGCGCCAGATTGCGCTCATCATGCAGTCGCTCGGCCAGATCGGCAAAGCCCTGCAGCCCCAGCGTCTGCCAACCGGTGTCGTTGGGGGCGGCCAGATAGTGGCAGAGGGCATCGTAATAGGCAGAAGGGGCCTGCTCCAGCTGGCGCGCCAGCTTGGCGTGCAGACTGGCCATTTTTGCCTCCGCCGGGCGGAAGGTGTAGGGGTTGTCGGCCAAGCGCTGGGCTTTTTCCTCGTCCAGATCGCCGGTGAGCTTGTAGCCCAGGGTCTCCACCACCTGATCCATGAACAGCTTGGGGCCATTTGACATCAGCAGGCCGCGCTCATCGAGGGCAAACTTGAGGAACCAGAGGTAGTGGCGAGACTCGCTCGGCTGGAAGAAGTGCACACCCAGCCAGGCGTGCTGCTGCAGCGGCCAGGGGTAGGGCTCCTGCTGCTGTTCGATGCGGACAAAGGTATCGCTTGCCAGTGGCCGCACCTGGCGGCCCATGTCAAACAGCTGGAACTGGGTGCCAGCCTGAGTCAGAAATTCGGTCAAGGTATTGATGGCAGTAGGCGTCACAGACATGGTGAGATCCGGCTAATGGTGATGCGGGCCGATTATAAGGCCCTTACCGAGGATAGCCAGTGGCAGCAGACGCGCGTTGCGGCAGATATCAACATGGCAGCCATGCGGGGGGAGGTGTATAGTATCGCCCTTTTTTAAAGTCGGCAGGCCGCGCTGGCTGCCGTGTATGTCGACGAGCAGGCTTAATCGCCGGTGCTGCGCGACCGAATGTATCGGCATCCTGGCTGACCCTGTCGGGTCAGCGGATCAATCTGTGGTTATGAGGAAGAGAGCGAGATGAATCAATATTTGCTGGTAGCTGGCCTGTTGGGGGAACTCACCGCCGAGTTGCAGCGCCTTGAGCGCTGGCAAGCTGACCATCCCGGTGACGAAGCCCTGGCAAGCACCCTGCCTTTTTGTGTCGATACCCTGAGCTTTGATCAGTGGCTGCAGTTCGTGCTGATCCCGCGCATGGAGCAGTTGGTGATGTTGCAGGCTCCGCTGCCCACCAGCGTCTCCCTCTATCCCATGGCCAGCGAAGTCTACAAAGAAGATCTGGCCGAAGCAGAAGCGCTGCTGCGCCTGATCGCCCGCTTCGATCTGCTGCTTTCCGGCAAAGTGATCGAACAATGATGCCAGCGCAAACCCGAGAAGAGAGTGACCTGAAGCTGACCCTGCTCTATCAGGATGAGTGGCTGGTGGCGGTCAACAAGCCGTCCGGTCTGCTGGTGCACCGCAGCTGGCTCGACAAGGGCGAGACCCGTTTTGCCATGCAGATGACCCGGGATCTCATCGGTGGTCGCCATGTCTATCCGGTGCATCGCCTCGACCGACCCACCTCCGGTGTACTGCTGTTTGCGCTCGATCCGGTGATTGCCCGCGCACTGACCGAAGCCTTTACCCAACGTCAGGTGCACAAGGAGTATCTGGCATTGGTGCGTGGCTGGGCGCCCGAGCAGGGGGTGATCGACTATCCCCTCAAGGAGCAGCTGGACAAGATTGCCGATGCCATGAGCAACCCGGATCGCCCGGCGCAGGATGCCGTCACCACCTTCCGTCGCCTGCATCAGGTCGAGCTGCCCCACGCGGTCTCCAAGAAGCACCCCACCAGTCGTTACAGCCTGGTCAGATTGTTCCCGAAGACCGGCCGCAAGCATCAGCTGCGCCGCCATATGGATCACCTGTTCCATCCTATTGTGGGCGACACCACCCACGGGGATGGTCGTCACAACCGTTTCTTTCGCGAGCACTTCGGCTGCGAACGGCTGCTGCTGGTGGCCCGCACCCTGAGCTTTACCCATCCGGTGCTCAAGGTGCCGATGCGGATCCAGGCGCCACTCGGTCAGGATGTGCTGCGCCTGTTTGCTGAGCTGGGCTGGCCCGCCAGCGAGAGCGACTACTAAGCGCCTGGTCCTCAGCCTTGAACCGGTGGCATCTGACGCCAGCTTGCTGATAGAGTTGCTCAAAAGAGTGACTCAAGCAGGGAGAGGAGAATGGCGCAGATCGATATCGTGGTAGGAACTGTCTATGGCGCAGCCATGCTGGTGGCCGAGACCTTGGCAGATGAGCTGGAACGCAAGGGGCATCACTGTTCTCTGCACGAAGAAGCACGGCTGGCGGACATTGACCCCGGCCGTTTTTTATTGCTGGTCAGTGCCACTACAGGACAGGGGGACATTCCTCCCAATCTGCAGCCCTTTGCCAGCGAGCTGGCTGACAAGGCGCCCTGGCTCAAGGGGCTGCGGTATGCCCTGATTGCCATGGGCGACAGCAGCTATGACCATTTTTGTGGCGCGGGCCGTCGGCTGGACGGATTGCTGCAAGAGCTGGGCGCCACGCGAGTGATTCCCCCGCTGGAGCTGGATGCTACCGTGCACGATGAACCCGAACAGGTGGCACTCACCTGGCTGAAAAAGTGGGATATTCAGCCCTGAATATTCTCTGAAATAGAGCCATATCAATCCCCTGACCCTTAACCGGCAGGGGATTGTTATTTGCACAAATGTCATCTCACTCAGCAAGCATATTTCCCACTCTTATTGTCGATAGTGGCGGAGGGATATTTTCCCCTTTTGGCATTCCATCGGCGTAATGGTTTCAAGCGCACCGCAGACCCGTTCTCCAAATAAAAGTTCAATCTTGAAAGCGATCTCAGTCATGTTTTTGTCATTCGAACGTAAAATAATGACTTTGGTTCAGTCGCGAATTAATTACTGGTAACGCTTTCAGGTTTGTTGTAATTGCTTGTTTTGTTATTTTATTGGTTGACTATCGCTTTGCTGGTCGGTTTTTTGCTGACTGGTGTTGTGGCGATCGTTTGCCGAGCGATTTGTCGCCATTTTGTGAGTCGCTTCATATTTGTCGTGAAATACGCTCCCTATAATCAACCTCGGTTATCACCAACAGGATTACATGGTGATAAGAAGTTGAATATTCAGGATCACACTCCTCACTGCGGGAAATAAGGAATATGACAATGAAAATGAAGTGGCTCCCGATTGCAGCAGCTGTTACTGCCGCCCTGGCTTCCCAAGCCGCCTTTGCCGTAGATTTCCACGGTTACTTCCGTTCCGGTGTCGGTGTTTCCGGCGACGGCGACATGGTTAAATACAACGTCAATAAAGTTGGCCGTCTGGGTAACGAAAATGATACCTACGGTGAAGTGCAACTGGGTCAGGAAGTATTCAACAAAGATGGCAAGACTTTCTATGTTGATTCCATGTTTGCCATGGCTTCCAACGGTTCAAACGACTGGGAAGGTACCGGTACTGTTTGTAACTTCGATGCCAAGCAGTGCAATGGTGATTCTGACTTCGCTCTGCGTCAGTTCAACGTACAAGCCAAAGGCTTGCTGAATTTTGCTCCTGAAGCAACCCTGTGGGCTGGTAAGCGTTACTATCAACGCCATGACATCCACATCTCCGACTTCTACTACTGGAACATCTCCGGTGCTGGTGCTGGTATCGAAGGCATCCAGGCTGGTCCGGGTAAAGTCTCTTTCGCATGGGTACGTAACGACCGTAGCGCAAAAGACGTGTTCGGCGAGTACACCAATACCGGTACCAGTGCAGCTCCAAACTACGTGAAGAACGAAGATCTGAACGTCAATACTCTGGATCTGCGTTATGCCGGCATCCCGCTGTGGACCGATGCCTCTCTGGAACTGGGCGTGGATTACGCTCTGGTAAATGAGACCAACGATCAGAAAGCACTGAAGAAAGACCCGCAAGATGGCGTCATGCTGACTGCTGAACTGACCGCAGGCATCCTCGGTGGTTTCAACAAAACCGTGCTGCAATACGGTACCGAAGGTTACTCCAAGACCATGGCTTTCTACGGTGATGGTTCCTGGTACGGCGCTGAAGCCAAAGACGGTGCCGATGGTTTCCGTATCATCAACTGGGGCGTTGTTCCGATGGGCAACTCCTGGGAGATGGGTCATCAGTTGGTCTACGGTGTAGGCAACGAAATGTGGGATGGCAACGACAAGTACGAAACCATGTCCGCTGTTATCCGCCCGATGTACAAGTGGGATGACTTCAACAAGACCATCTTTGAAGGCGGCTACTTCAAGGACAACAACAAGTCTACCAATGGTAGCGAAGACAAAGATGCTGGCTACAAGCTGACCCTGGCACAAGCCTGGTCTGCCGGTTCCAGCTTCTGGGCCCGTCCGGAAATCCGTGTGTTCGCCTCCTATCTGGCTAACGACGAAGACAAGAAAGTCTTCGAAGGCAATACCTCCAAAGACACCTACCAATTTGGTGTTCAAGCAGAAGCTTGGTGGTAAGCAAAAGTTTAAGTTAAGTTAGTGACTGCCCCCTTATGGGGGCAGTTTTGTTTCGCCGGATCACGGCCACCGGATTATGGAGATAAGAAAAATGAAACGGGTAAAGATGTCTATTGCAGCCGTAATCACTGCGCTATTAACCGGTTGTGCCGGAAACATGGTTGTTCCTCTGCAAGAACATGGCTCGATCTTGAGCGATGCAGATCAAGCCAAGCAAGCGTTGGCCAAAGCCTCAAGCTGCTGTGTGGCGTTTAAAGATTTCAGTTATGCCCCCTTGCCTGAAGGTGAGACCTTGCTGGCCATTGATGGCAAGCAACCCACTTTTCAGTTTGATGAGGGGATGAGTTACTTTGCTGCCTATCGCTTGCCGACCAACACCGGCAATCTGGCGATCAGCCTGGCATCACAGGTGAGTAAAACCGTGATGGTGCCCAAGGTCATTATGCTGGATGCCGAGTTCAAGGTGACTCGGGTCCTAGGTGAGTCAGTATTCAGCTATCAGCCTGCTCACTTGCTCGATAACGACCGTATTGAAGGGCGTGTTTTTGTTGACCGCAGCATGCCTGGCAACCCGGCCAGCGAAACATACATGATCGTTTATGCGCCCGCGGATAAGCTCTCTGGCAGCACAACAATCCTGCATCCATCAAAAGCGTTTGCTCGCGCTAATGGTACCGTTGAGCCTGATATCAAGGATCCGGTGATCCCGCACTCCCCGTGGGGTTTGGTGCAGATCAAAGTCAAAGATATGGCCCGTGGAAGTGGCCTTGAAGCGGTATTCAAACCCGAATATGCCGACAAGGTGGCCATGAGCCAGGGTCAGCAGGTTGCCGCGATAGCGACTACCGCAGCCGTTACCACAACTGCAACAGCTGCGGTCGCAGCCAAACCTGCTCCTGCCATGTTGAGTGAAACTGAAACCTTCTATCAGAGTCAGATCGAAAAAGCGGTCAAGGCGGGGGATATCGACAAGGCGATGAAGCTGGTGAACGAGGCCGAGCGGGCTGGTTCAACCAAAGCAAAAAGCGTGTTTATTGATGCGGTCAAGCGGTCGCAAAAATAGAATAATACGACCATTTACTGGTCAGATATATTTATTGAGGCCTCCCTTGTTGGAGGCCTTTTTAATCGGTAGACTGTAATAAATAAAAATCACACCGTTACATTGAGTTACAATGGGTTTCCATTTGATATAAATGGCATCATTAAAATACAAAGTGAAACTGTTATTTATATGTCTTTGTAATAGAGTGATAATGCGGATTATTAACTTATATTAGATGCGTTTTTTAGCCGCTAAACAAGTTGTGATCTTCCCTCCAAATTCAATATTCCCCCGCCTTCGAAAGCAGCAATTTATGACCCGCTGGGTTATATTCTGATGGTCAAAATAAACAAGCCCGACTCGAAGATATCTGAATGAATCAGTGCTTATTTCATCCAGATAGATCGTTCAGGGACGACAATCCATTCAGGAGCGCACACAATGTTCAAAAATGCTTTCTCTAATCTGCAAAAGGTTGGTAAGGCGCTGATGCTGCCAGTATCAGTCTTGCCAGTCGCAGGTATTCTGCTGGGGGTGGGTGCTGCCCACTTCAGCTGGATGCCGGAAATTGTCTCCCAATTGATGGAGCAAGCCGGTGGTTCTGTATTTGGCCAGATGGCCCTGCTGTTCGCAGTGGGTGTTGCTCTGGGCTTTACCAATAACGACGGTGTATCCGGTCTGTCAGCCATCGTTGGCTACGGCATCATGGTCGCAACCCTGAAGGTCATGGCACCTGTGATGGGTGTTGAAACCATTGAAACCGGCGTGCTGGGTGGTATCCTGGCCGGTGGTATCGCTGCCTGGGCGTTCAACCGTTTCTACAAAATCCAGCTGCCAGAGTACCTGGGCTTCTTCGCGGGCAAACGTGCCGTACCCATCATCACCGGTTTCCTCTCCATCGGTCTGGGTGTGATCCTGTCCGTGATTTGGCCGCCAGTGGGTGGCGCCATCGGTGCCTTCTCTGACTGGGCTGCCAACCAGAACCCGGTACTGGCCTTCGGTATCTACGGCGTGGTTGAGCGCTCCCTGATCCCGTTCGGTCTGCACCACATCTGGAACGTACCGTTCTTCTATCAGGCTGGTACCTGCGTCAACGGTGCCGGTGAAACTGTTCACGGTATCATGACCTGCTTCCTGACTGCTGATGACGCGTCCCGCGCTGCCGGTAACGGCTTCGGTCAGCTGGCTGGTGGCTATCTGTTCAAAATGTTCGGTCTGCCTGCTGCTGCGTTCGCCATCGCTCACGCTGCCAAGCCGGAAAACCGTGCCAAGATCGTTGGTATCATGGCCTCTGCAGCCCTGACCTCTTTCCTGACCGGTATCACCGAGCCGATTGAATTCTCCTTCCTGTTCATCGCTCCGGTTCTGTACGCAATTCACGCTGTACTGGCTGGCCTGGCTTATGTGCTGACCAACTCTCTGGGTATCGTACACGGTCACACCTTCTCCAACGGCTTCATCGACTTCGTGGTGCAATCACCGCGTGCCGACAACATGCTGCTGCTGGTTGGTCTGGGTCTGGTTTACGCGGCCATCTACTACGTGGTATTCAGCTTCGTTATCCGTGCCATGAACCTGAAAACCCCAGGTCGTGAAGACGAGACTGCTGAAGAGGCCGTTGGCCAAGGCAAAGACGAGATGTCTGCTGCTCTGGTTGCCGCCTTCGGTGGTAAAGAGAACATCGCTTCTCTGGATGCCTGCATCACCCGTCTGCGTGTTGGCGTGAAAGATGTTGCCAAAGTTGACCAGGCTGGGCTGAAGAAACTGGGTGCTGCCGGTGTGGTAGTGGCTGGTTCCGGCGTTCAAGCCATCTTCGGTACCAAGTCCGACAACCTGAAAACCGACATGGACATCTGGATGAAGAGCAACTAATCCTGTTGCCTGAATACCAGAGTTATTGAAGAGGGAGGCGAAAGCCTCCCTCTTGCTATTTCTGGTTATGGATCGTGCGAGTCACAGCAGGAGTCTCGTTGCCCAAGATGCGATATGTAACGGGATACCTTCTGTCGGCGTTGTGCCTCGCTCGCCTTATCGCACACCATCACCAGATCAACCTTATAGCCAGATAAAGTCATCCAGTAATCAGCCAATAAAAAGAGCGCCATCTGGGCGCTCTTTCGTCGAGTCGAGGGGATTAGAGTTTCTCCAGATCCCGTTCGATTTCGCTGATCTTGTTCTGTACCACTTTTTCCAGATGGCGCAGGTCGCGCAGGATCTTCTGCTTGATGTCCGGGTCGGCTTGCTGATGGACGCCCTGGGTCAGGTTGTCCAGCTCGTCCACCACATATTTGAGGTTGGCATTGATCTCGGTGACATCCTTGTACTCATGGGTACCGGAGTCGACCAGCATGGTCTTGCGCTGGCGGGGATACTTGAATTTGACACTCTTGGCGAAGAACTCGCCCTTCTGCTTCTTGAAGTAGATCTTGAGGATGTCGTGGTTGGCCTCCTGGCGCAGGGTATAGCTGTCGACGGAGGCGGGATCCTGGATCCCCAGGCTCTTCAGATTCTCGTACATCAGGCTTCCTCGGTTTGAAACGATCCTGTCCCATCCATCTTAACCGATGCCTCATGGCTTGCCTGTGACAAGGGCGCCAAAATCAAAAGGGCGCCATAAGGCGCCCTTCTCATCACAGCAATACTGATTACTCGTCGATGGAGCGCAGCAGGGCGTTGATGCCGACTTTGGCACGGGTCTTGGCATCGACCTTCTTGACGATCACCGCCGCGTAGAGGCTGTACTTGCCGCATTTGGAGGGCAGGGAGCCGGAGACGACTACGGAGCCAGCCGGTACGCGGCCGTAGTGGATTTCGCCGGTTTCGCGGTCATAGATGCGGGTGGACTGACCGATAAAGACGCCCATGGAGATGACGGAACCTTCCTCGACGATGACCCCTTCAACCACTTCGGAGCGGGCACCGATAAAGCAGTTGTCTTCGATGATGGTCGGGTTGGCCTGCAGCGGTTCCAGTACGCCACCGATGCCGACGCCGCCGGAGAGGTGGACGTTCTTACCGATCTGGGCGCAAGAGCCGACAGTGGCCCAGGTATCGACCATGGTACCTTCGTCAACGAAGGCGCCGATGTTGACGTAGGAGGGCATCAGCACGGTATTGGGGGCGATAAAAGAGCCTTTGCGGGCTGTTGCCGGCGGCACCACGCGCACACCCGCTTCCTTGAACTGCTCGGCAGTGTAGTTGGAGAACTTGAGGGGAACCTTGTCGTAGTACTGGGCATCGTCGCCCTTGATGATGCCGTTGTCGTTGATGCGGAAGTAGAGCAGTACCGCTTTCTTCAACCACTGATGGACAACCCACTCACCGGCGATCTTCTCGGCAACCCGCGCCTTGCCGGAGTCCAGCAGGTCGATGGCTTGCAGGATGGCGGACTTGGTGGCGCTATCCACGGAGCCCGGAGTAATGGTGTCGCGGCGCTCGAAGGCCGCTTCAATGATCTGTTGCAACTCGGTCATGACAGGTTTCCTTTAAAAAATTCTGTTTGTTGTATCACACTTTTCCGACCCTTTTTAAGGGGTTGACCGGAATTCTTCCGGCCAGCGGCCATTTCTTCATCCGGTGTGTGCCAACCAGTTGTTTGGCATGGCAAAAAACGCCCGAAAACCAGCCTCTTTCGAATCACTCTTCGCTTAATCCAGCACCGACTGCTGGGGGTTGAGTTGGTGTACCAGTCGCTCTTCCAGCTGTTTTTGCTGCTCGGCGGTCAAGGGCTCGCCATCGAGGCTGGTCAGGCTGAAAAAGTCCTCGACCCTCTCACCGAAAGTGGCAATTTTGGCGGCGTGCAGCGACAGCCCGCACTGCTGGAAAACGGCACCGATCCGGGCCAGCAGGCCGGGGGTATCGAGGGCAGTCAGCTCCATCAGGGTGTGACGGCTCTCCCCTTTATGTGGCAGAAAGACTACCCGGGTCGGCACGCTGAACTGGCGGTGGCGCCGTGACAACGGCTTGTTGCGCAGCACCAGCTTGCCCGGCTCCTGCAGCGCCTTCTCCAGCGCCTTCTTGATGGTGGCAGTGCGGTTGGGGCTGATGGGTTCGCCGCTCGGCTCCAGTACCACGAAGGTATCGAGCACATAGTTGCTGCGCGAGTTCATGATCTGGGCATCGTGGATGTTGAGGTTCTTCTGATCCAGCGCCGAGGCCACGGTGGCAAACAGATTCGGGGTATCGCGGCAGTAGATAAACACCTCGCTGCCTCCGCGGGTCGGGTGTTTGCCGATGATCACCAGCGGTGCCGGATTGTCGCCATGCTCGATGATGTGGCGGCAGTGCCAGGCGATCTGTTCCGGGCTGTGGCGCAGGAAGTAGTCGGCCTTGAAATCGGCCCAGAGCTGATTGATCGCCTCTTCCGATACATCCCGTTGCGCCAGCAGTTGCTTGGCCTGACGCTGGTTTTCGCGAATGCGCAGCCGCATGTCGGGCGGGTTCTCCAGCCCCTGGCGCAGCGCCTTCTGGGTCGCGAAGTAGAGCTCCCGCAGCAGAGTGCCCTTCCAGTCGTTCCACAGGGTATCGTTGGTGGCGCAGATATCGGCCACGGTGAGGCAGTAGAGCAGGTCGAGATGCTGCTCGTCGCGCACCTTCTGGGCAAAATCGGTGACTACGTCGGGATCGTAGATATCGCGGCGCTGGGCGGTAACCGACATCAGCAGATGGTGGCGCACCAGCCAGGCGACCAGTCGGCTCTCGTAGCGGTCCAGACCGTGCAGCTGGCAGAACTCCAGCGCATCGACGGCGCCCAGTTCCGAGTGATCGCCACGCCGTCCCTTGGCGATATCGTGGAACAGGGCGGCGATGCTGAGCAGCTCCGGTTTGCGCAGCCGGGTGAAGACCTCGTGGCAGAGCGGGTGGCTCTGGCGACTGGCCGGATTGGGGAACTGGTGGATGTTCTTGAGCAGCCGGTGGGTGTGCTCATCCACCGTGTAGGCGTGGAACATGTCGAACTGCATCTGGCCGACGATGAGGTTCCACTGCGGCAGATAGGCGGCGAGGATGCCGTACTTGTGCATCAGGGTGAGCGGCAGGCCGATGCCGTTGGGGTGGCGCAGCAACGCCATAAAGAGACGACGGCAGTCGGGCAAGTCCTGCAGCCAGCAGTTGAGTTTGCGCCGTGCCTCGCGCAGTTGGCGCAAGGTGGCCGAGTGGATGCCCGCAATCTCGGGGTGTTGGGCCATCTGATAGAAGAGGCGCAGGATGGCGGCCGGTTCACGGCTAAACAACTCCGCATCTACCGCATCGATGAGGCGGCCACGGAGCTGGAACTCGTCGGAGAGGCGGCGCACATCCATGGCGGTGTTGCCGAGGATGGCTTCGTCAAACAGCTGCAGCAGCATCTCGTTGAGCTCGGAGACCCGCCGTACCGTCTGATAGAAGCGCTTCATCATCTGCTCGACCGGAGTGTTGCCTTCCCCCTCGAACCCCAACATCTGGGCCACGGTGCGCTGGCGATCGAACAGCAGGCGGTTATCTCCCTTGTTGATGGCCATGTGCAGGGCGAAGCGCACCTTCCAGAGAAAATTCTGGCAGTCGAGCAGCTCGCGGTACTCGGCGCGATTGAGAAAGCCGTGGCTGGTCATCTCGAACAAGGTGGTGGCGCCAAAGTGGCGGCGGGCGACCCAGGCGAGGGTTTGAATATCCCGCAGGCCACCCGGATTGCTCTTGAGATCGGGCTCCAGCTTGTAGGCGGTACCGAGAAACTGCTGATGGCGCTCCGCCTGCTCTTGCCGTTTGGCGCGAAAGAAGGCTTCGCTCGGCCAGAAGTGCTGGGGGCCGGTGGCCTCTTTCAGTTGCCGGAAGCCCTCCTGGCGACCGGTGATGTAGCGGGCCTCAATGAGGTTGGTGGCGACAGTGATATCGGCGCGCCCCTGCTCAAGGCACTCCCCCACGTTGCGCACCGCCTGACCCACCTCAAGCTTGAGGTCCCACAGCAAGGTGATGAACTCGCCGATGCGCAGTCCCAACACCTCGTCCAGTTCGTCGCCGTCATAGAGGATCAGCAGGTCGATATCGGAGTGGGGGTGCAGCTCGCCACGGCCATAACCGCCTACCGCGATCAGGGTCAGATCGCTCTTGTCAAAGCCGAACTTCTGCCACAACCGGCAGAGCAACTGATCCATGTACTCGGAGCGGGTGGCGACCAGCTCGATGATGTTGTCGCCGGCATCAAAACGGGCGTGCAGCCAGCCGAGAAAGCGGCTCAGGTACTCTTTGCAGTTGTCGCGAGTGAGCTGGTCATCGGGTAACAAATGGGGGGAAAGCAGGCTGGCGTCCATGGCATCTCACACGCAAGTGGCAGGCAAACGGCTGAAACAGAAGTAAAAACCCCGGCGCTTTGGAAGTTCAGGGCCGGGGTTCGATGTTAGCTGTGTTTGATGAAGCGGTCGATAGTGTCATCGGGGCGCAGGGTGAGCACCTCGCAGCCATCCTCGGTCACCAGCAGGGTGTGTTCCCACTGGGCGGAGTCGCCGCCATCCTTGGTGGTCACGGTCCAGCCATCCTTCGGATTGACCTTGCAGTGATACTTCTTGCTGTTGACCATCGGCTCGATGGTGAAGCACATGCCTGCTTTCAGCTCCAGCTTGCCGCTGTTGCGGTAGTGGAGGATCTGCGGCTCTTCGTGGAACTCGGCACCGATGCCATGACCGCAGTAGTCACGCACCACGGAGAAACCAGCCTTCTCGACGATGGGCTGAATGACGGCACCAATCTCGGTAATGCAGGCACCCGGACGCACCTTCTTGATGGCGGCGTAGAGGCTCTCTTGCGCAACTTTGCAGAGCTGGCGGCGCAGCGGGGTGGTCTCGCCCACGATGAACATGGCAGAAGTATCGCCGTGGTAGCCATCCTTGATGACGGTGATGTCGAGGTTGATGATGTCGCCATCACGCAGCTTTTTGTGGTTCGGGATACCGTGGCAGATCACATCGTTTACCGAGGTGCAGATGGATTTGGGGAAGCCGTGGTAGTTGAGCGGAGCTGGAACTGCCTGTTGTACGTCGACAATATAGTCGTGGCAGAGGGTGTTCAGTTCGTCAGTGGTGACGCCAGCTTTGACATGGGGCGCAATCATGACCAGCACATCGGCGGCCAATTGGCCGGCAACGCGCATCTTTTCAATCTCTTCCGGTGTCTTGATTTTAATGGACATGGGATCTCTCTTGCGGCCTGCCGCTGGGCCTGCGAGGGCAGACAGGACAGGTAATGAAAAATAGATGCGTTTGCAATCAGGGCAAAATTTTATCCGCAACCCCTGCGTACTTCCAGTGTGATTGTCATCACAACGTCAAATCGGCGTCGCAGCATCCTCTGGCGGGATCCATATTTACACCTGTTTAGGGTGTCGGCCGGTGGTGTCCTGAACAAAGTTATGGTATAAAGCGCGCCGGAATGGGGAACTTGCGTCCCGATTTCATCACCCTTACTTAAACAACACACACACATCGACACATATGCCGGGGTGCCTTAACGGGTCGGTTATATGGGATGTGTGGAGGCCTAACCCCAATACAGAGGTATAAAATGGCTAAAGTTTCTATGCGCGACATGCTGCAAGCCGGCGTTCACTTCGGTCACCAGACTCGTTACTGGAACCCGAAAATGAAATCCTACATCTTCGGTGCCCGCAGCAAAGTTCACATCATCAACTTGGAAAAAACCGTTCCGATGTTTGACGATGCCATGAACTTCATAAGCTCCGTAGCTGCCAAGAAAGGCAAGGTACTGTTCGTTGGTACCAAGCGTGCCGCGTCTGAAGCCGTAAAAGAAGCCGCTGAGCGTTGCGACCAGTTCTATGTAAACCACCGCTGGCTGGGCGGTATGCTGACCAACTGGAAAACCGTTCGTCAGTCTATCAAGCGCCTGAAAGATCTGGAAACCCAGAGCCAGGACGGTACCTTCGACAAGCTGACCAAGAAAGAGGCGCTGATGCGTACTCGCGAAATGGAAAAGCTGGAGAAGAGCCTGGGTGGTATCAAGAACATGGGCGGCCTGCCTGACGTTCTGTTCGTTGTCGATGCCGACCACGAGCATATCGCTATCAAAGAAGCCAATAACCTGGGTATCCCGGTAGTTTCCATCGTTGATACCAACTCCAACCCGGACGGCGTTGACTATGTCATCCCGGGTAACGACGACGCTATCCGTGCCGTACAGCTGTACCTGAATGCTGCTGCTGACACCGTACTGGAAGCTCGCGCTCAGGACATCGTTGTTCAAGCTGAACAAGATGGCTTCGTTGAAGCTGAGTAATTGATAAGGACTGTAAAGCCCTTATTAACCAAGCTGATGTAATTGGTTAGCAGGGGCCCTTGTGGCCCCTGTTTCTTGTCAATTCAAGACCGAGGATACTGGACATGGCTAACGTTACTGCCGCCCTGGTAAAAGAACTGCGCGAGCGCACTGCCGCTGGCATGATGGATTGCAAAAAAGCACTGGAAGAAGCTGCTGGTGATATCGAGCTGGCAATTGAGAACATGCGCAAATCCGGTCAGGCCAAAGCCGCCAAGAAAGCTGGCCGTATCGCCGCTGAAGGCGTTATCTTTGCTCGCACCGAAGGCAACGTTGCCGTCATGATCGAGCTGAACAGCGAAACCGACTTCGTCGCCAAAGATGCCAGCTTCATGGCAATGGGCCAGAAGATCGCTGACATCGCTGCGACCCAGAAAATTGCTGACGTTGACGCGCTGAAAGCCGCTGACTTCGGTAACGGCGAATCCGTCGAGCTGACCATCACCAACCTGATCGCCAAGATCGGTGAGAACATGAACCTGCGTCGCGTGATGCTGGTTGAAGGTGACAACCTGGGTACCTACGTTCACGGTTCCCGCATTGGTGTTATCACCAAGCTGACCGGTGGTTCTGCCGAGCTGGCCAAAGATCTGGCCATGCACGTTGCTGCCAACAGCCCACAATTCGTCAAGCCTGAAGACGTGTCTGCTGAAGTCGTTGCCAAAGAGCGCGAAATCCAGATCGACATCGCCATCAACTCCGGCAAGCCGAAAGAGATCGCCGAGAAGATGGTTGAAGGCCGCATGAAGAAGTTCACCGGTGAGGTTTCCCTGACTGGTCAACCGTTCGTGAAAGATCCTTCCATGACCGTTGCCGAACTGCTGAAGAAAGAAGGCGCTGACGTTGTCTCCTTCACCCGTTTCGAAGTGGGCGAAGGCATCGAGAAGCAAGAGACCGATTTCGCTGCTGAAGTTGCAGCCCAAATCGCGGCCGCTCAAAAGGCCTAATCGAACCGGTTTTTCCGTTTTCCCCAGACCGCGACTTATGTCGCGGTCTTTATATGACCAGGAATCAGTGACATGAGTACCAATCCCAAACCTGCATACAGACGTGTTCTTCTGAAGTTGAGTGGTGAAGCCCTGCAAGGATCCGAGGGTTTCGGCATTGATCCGGCGGTGCTGGAGCGGATGGCCCAAGAGATCAAAGAACTGGTTGAGTTGGGTGTTCAGGTCGGTCTGGTCATCGGTGGCGGCAACCTGTTCCGTGGTGCCGGTCTTGCCAAAGCGGGCATGAACCGCGTGGTGGGCGACCACATGGGTATGCTGGCAACCGTGATGAACGGTCTGGCCATGCGTGATGCCCTGCATCGTGCTTATGTGAATGCCCGTCTGATGTCTGCCATCTCCCTGCAGGGTGTCTGTGACTCCTACAGCTGGGCCGAGGCAATCAGCCAGCTGCGTGCTGGCAAAGTCGTTATCTTCTCTGCCGGTACCGGCAACCCCTTCTTCACTACCGATTCTGCGGCTTGCCTGCGCGGGATCGAGATCGAAGCTGACGTGGTGCTCAAAGCCACCAAGGTTGATGGTGTATACAACGAAGATCCGGTCAAGAATCCGGATGCCGTGCTGTATCATGAACTGAGTTATGATGAAGTTCTTGAAAAAGAGCTCAAGGTGATGGATCTTGCTGCCTTTACCCTGGCACGTGACCATGATCTGCCGATCCGCGTGTTCAACATGAACAAACCGGGTGCCCTGCGCCGGGTTGTCATGGGTGAACCGGAAGGCACTCTGATCCACCACGTTGGTAAATAAGATAAAAGTGAGCCACCTGGCGCTCTTATCCTATCCATCACGTCAGTAAATAAGATAGACACGGGCCGTGTAGCGGCTCGTTCGCCAAAAGGAAAACCACTGTGATCAACGAGATTAAAAACGACGCCAAGGACCGTATGGGCAAGAGCGTAGAAGCGCTCAAGACTCAAATGTCCAAGATCCGTACCGGCCGCGCTCACCCGAGCCTGCTCGACGGCATCCAGGTTGAGTATTACGGTGCTGCCACTCCGCTGAAACAGTTGGCCAACGTCGTGGCAGAAGATGCTCGCACCCTCTCCATCTCCATTTTTGACCGTTCCATGATCCAGGCGGTAGAGAAGGCGATCCTGACCTCCGATCTGGGCCTGAACCCGTCCAGCAATGGCCAGACCCTGCGTGTGCCGCTGCCGCCGCTGACCGAAGAACGTCGTCGTGACCTGACCAAGATCGTCCGTGCCGAAGCGGAAAACGCTCGTGTTGCCGTGCGCAACATCCGTCGTGACGCCAACGCCGACCTGAAAGCGTTGCTGAAGGACAAAGAGATCTCCGAAGACGACGACCGTCGCGCCCAGGAAGAGATCCAGAAACTGACCGACTCCTACATCAAGCTGGTCGATGAGGCCCTTGCCGTAAAGGAGAAGGAGCTAATGGAAATCTAACCGTCTGAAAGGTATATTACGAGCGCCGTGTAGTGCCCCTGCACGGCGCTTTTGTCTTTGTGGGAGAATTACATGTCGCTTTTGGCTGCGTTGGGTGATTGTGCCAACTCGTCTTTACCCCGTCACGTCGCCATCATCATGGATGGTAACGGTCGCTGGGCCCAGAACCGAGGCAAGATGCGGGTTTATGGCCACAAGGCGGGCGTCAAGTCAGTGCGCGAGGCCGTTACCTTTGCTGCGCGTGCCAAGATCGAGGCATTGACCCTGTTTGCATTCTCCAGCGAGAACTGGCGCCGCCCGGAAGGGGAGGTCAGTGCCTTGATGGAACTGTTCATCACAGTGCTGGGTCGTGAGGTGCAGAAACTGCACAACAACGGGATCCGGCTCAAGGTGATTGGCGATACTGCTCGCTTTAGTGAGCGGTTGCAGGCCAAAATCGCCAAGGCGGAAGCCTTGACCGCCAATAACAAGGGGTTGACCCTGAACATTGCGGCCAACTATGGCGGCCAGTGGGATATCGCCCAAGCGGCCCGCAAGCTGGCTAAAGCAGTGGCGGCCGGTGAACTGGCCGCTGACGACATTGATGAATCCATGTTGACCCGCGAGGTTTGCATGGCCGATCTGCCACCCGTGGACCTGTTGATCCGCACCGGTGGCGATCATCGCATCAGCAACTTTGTGTTATGGCAGCTCGCCTATGCCGAGCTCTATTTTACCCCGGTATTGTGGCCCGACTTCAACGAGGCCGAGTTCAGTGAGGCGGTCGCCTCTTTCGTTGCCCGCGAGCGTCGCTTCGGTTGCACGGGTGAACAGATACGGGAATTGATCGCCGAGCAGCAGACCGGCTAAACCCCGCTCCCAAGAGAGAGGTTTCTTTTGCTAAAACAACGAATTATTACTGCTTTGATGTTGATCCCCCTGGTGTTGGGGGCGCTCTTCTTTCTGCCATTGAAATTTTTTGCCCTGTTGGCTGCGCTGGTGTTTTTGTTGGCCAGTCGCGAATGGAGTGGGTTTGTCTCTGCTGCTCCGCAGCAATGGTTACCCATCGTATTTTGTCTGTTGCTCGGTGCCAGCCTCTTTTGGCTGCCAGTGGAGCAACTCTGGACGCCCCACCTGCACCCCCTCGTGATGGGCGTGCTCTGGACCGCGGTAAGCTGGTGGCTGCTGGGTCTGCTGCTGGTGCTGCGCTATCCCCAAAGCGCCAAGCTGTGGAAAGAGTCTATCTGGCTCAAGTCGCTGTTTGGTCTGGTGACTCTGGTTCCCTTCTTCTGGTCGCTGGTCGCCATCCGTGGTTACAACTTTTACCATGACCCCATGATGGGGGCCTGGATCCTGTTGTTTGTGATGGGACTGGTCTGGGCGGCAGATTCTGGCGCGTATTTTTTCGGCAAGGCGTTCGGTAAGCACAAGCTGGCACCGGCTGTGAGTCCGGGCAAAACCATCGAAGGGATGTGCGGCGGCCTCTTTACCGCCAGCCTGCTGGCCATCGGCGTTACCTGGTCGATGGGGTTTGTTCCTGCCAAGATGATCACCGTGCTGTTTTGCTCTCTGCTGGCGGTGCTAGCCTCCGTACTCGGCGATCTGACCGAAAGCATGTTCAAGCGCGAAGCGGGCATCAAGGATTCCGGCACCCTGCTGCCGGGTCATGGCGGTATTCTCGACCGGATCGACAGCCTGACCGCCGCTCTGCCGGTGTTTCTGCTCAGTTATCTGCTACTCAGTCAGGAGTTTTGATGCACAAGTCACTGGTTATTCTGGGGGCCTCCGGCTCCATTGGTCAGAGTACCTTGAAAGTGCTGCGCCATAACCCGGGCAGTTGGCAAGTGTTGGCGTTGACCGCCGCCCGCAACGTGGATGCCATGTTGCGGGACTGCCTCGAATTCTCCCCCCGTTTTGCCGTGATGGTCGATGAGGATGCCGCCCGTGAACTGGCTGCCCGTCTGAAAGCGCACGGTAGTGCGACCCAGGTCATGTCTGGTGCAGCAGCCCTCTGCGATGTGGCCGCTCACCCCGACACCCATAGCGTGATGGCCGCCATCGTCGGTGCGGCCGGTCTGGCCCCGACCATGGCTGCGGTACGTGCCGGCAAGCGTATTTTGCTGGCCAACAAGGAGGCGCTGGTGATGTCCGGTGCTTTCTTCATGGAAGCCGTGCGCGAACATGGCGCCGAGCTGCTGCCCATCGACAGCGAACACAATGCTATCTTCCAGTGTCTGCCGACCGCCGTGCAGCGCCAGCCCGGTTTTTGCGATCTGGCGGCGGCGGGGATCAGCAAGATTTTGCTGACCGGTTCTGGCGGCCCGTTCCGTTACACCGAGATCAGCGAGCTGGCGAAGGTGACGCCGGCGCAGGCCATCGCTCATCCCAACTGGTCGATGGGGGCCAAGATTTCGGTCGACTCCGCCACCATGATCAACAAGGGGCTGGAGTACATTGAGGCGCGCTGGCTGTTCAATGCGGCGCCCGAGCAGATCCAGGTGGTGATCCACCCGCAGTCGGTGATCCACTCCATGGTGCAGTACAAGGATGGCTCCGTGCTGGCTCAGCTTGGCAATCCGGATATGTGTACCCCCATCGCCCATGCGCTGGCTTATCCCAATCGCATCCCCTCCAGTGTGGAACCTTTGGATTTCTTCAGTGTCGGAGAGTTCAGCTTTATCCGGCCTGATTATGATCGCTACCCCTGTCTGGCGCTGGCCATCAATGCCTGCCAGAAGGGACAAGCGGCGACCACTGCGCTCAATGCAGCCAACGAGGAGGCGGTTGCCGCCTTCCTGGCCGGGCGCATCGGTTTTATGGATATTGCCCGGATCAACGAGGCCGTGATGCTGGCGCTGGAGAGCTGCGCCATCGGCTCGCTCGATGATCTGTTTGCCCTGGACGGTGCGGCAAGAGCCCGTGCTCACACTTTGATTGAGGAGCTTGGCTGATGGGCGGTGTGTTGTGGAATATCGGTGCCTTTGTTGTTGCGCTGGGCCTGCTGGTCGCGGTGCACGAGTTTGGTCACTTCTGGGTGGCCCGTCGTTGTGGCGTCAAGGTTGAGCGCTTCTCCATCGGTTTTGGCAAGGCGATCTGGCGCCGGATGGGTAAAGATGGCACCGAATATGTGCTGGCGCTGATCCCCCTCGGTGGTTACGTCAAGATGCTCGATGGCCGGGTCGATGAACTCAAGCCCGGTGACGAGCAGTATGCCTTCAACCACAAGAGTGTCTGGGCGCGGATGGCGATTGTCGCCGCAGGTCCCATGGCCAACTTCGTGTTTGCCCTGTTTGCCCTCTGGCTGATGTTTATCATCGGGGTGCCGAGCGTCAAGCCGGTGATCGGTGAAGTGCGTCCGGCCTCCATCGTGGCCGAGGCGGGTGTGCTGCCGGGGATGGAGATTGTCGGGGTCGGCGATGAGCAGACCGGTGACTGGGAGAGCGTCACTTACGCCCTTATCAGCCATCTGGGTGATGATGCTGTGACTCTCAAGGTGCAGGCACCCAATACCAGCTATGCCACCGATAAAACCTTGTCGCTGACCGGCTGGACCTTCGATCCGGATAAAGAGTCGCCCATCGGCAGCTTGGGGATCGTCCCCCTGAGTGGCAAAGTGCTGCCCGTCGTGGCTGCCGTGGTGGCCAAGAGTGCCAGTGAAAAGGCGGGGCTGCAGGTCGGTGACCGTATCAAACAGGTCGGCGATCAGCCTATTACCGCGTGGGCCCAGTTTGTCGAACTGGTGCAGCAGGCACCGGGTGAACCCCTGCAAGTGGTGGTTGAGCGCAACAACAGTGATCTCAACGTGACTCTGACCCCAGATAGCCGCAAGGTGCAGGGCAAGCTGGTAGGATTCGTCGGTCTCTCGCCGCAACTGGTTCCATTACCGGATGAATATCGAATTCTGTTACAGTATGGGCCTTTGCAGGCGCTGTGGCATGGCGCGGACAAGACCTGGAGCCTGATCACGCTCACCTTTGACATGATTGGCAAGTTGATCGGTGGCATCGTGTCGCTGGACAACCTGAGCGGCCCTATCTCCATTGCCAAGGGCGCCGGCAGCAGTGCCGACTATGGTCTGGTCTATTTCTTGAGTTTTCTGGCGCTGATCAGCGTCAACCTGGGGATTATCAATCTGTTCCCCCTGCCGGTGCTCGACGGTGGCCATCTGGTCTATTTCCTGATCGAAGCGGTCACCGGCAAGCCGGTATCAGAGAAAATACAGGAAGTGGGTTTCAGGATCGGCGCCGCCATTCTGATGTTATTGATGGGCATTGCGCTGTTTAACGATTTCGCTCGCCTCTGAGGCCAGAGCATCAACAAGGACACATAAGAACAAAATGGCTGTTAAAAAAGCATTGGTGTTGAGTTGCCTGCTGGGTGCCAGTTTCCTGGCCCAGGCGGCCCCTGCCTCTTTTGTGGTGCAAGATATCCAGGTCGAAGGTCTGCAACGGGTGACCCTGGGTGCCGCACTGTTGAACCTGCCGATCCGGGTCGGTGATACCGTCGATTCCGTGGCTCTGGCCAGCGCCATCAAAAAGCTCTATGCCTCGGGTAACTTCGAGGATGTGAAGGTTTACCGTGACGGCCAGGTGCTGCAAGTGATGGTCAAGGAGCGTCCGACCATCTCCAGCATCGAGTTTGCCGGCAACAAGGATATCAAAGAGGAGCAACTGACCCAGAGTCTGGAGTCCTCCGGTATCCGTGTGGGTGATCCGCTGGATCGCACCGTACTCACTTCCCTCGAGAAGGGACTGGAAGATTTCTACTATGGCGTGGGTAAATACTCCGCCAAGGTCAAGGCCATCGTCACCCCGTTGCCGCGCAACCGGGTCGACCTCAAGTTCACCTTCGTGGAAGGGGAAGCGGCCAAGATCCAGCAGATCAACATCGTCGGTAACAGCGTCTTCCCTGAAGAGAAGCTGATTGCCCAGCTCTCCCTGCGCGACGAAGTGCCCTGGTGGAACTTCACCGCCGATCAGCGCTATCAGAAGCAGAAACTGGCCGGTGATATCGAGACCCTGCGCTCCTACTACATGGACCGCGGCTATATCCGCTTCCAGCAGGAGTCTACCCAGGTCTCCATGACCCCCGACAAGAAGGGCGTCTATGTCACCCTCAACATCAAGGAAGGGGATCAGTACAAGGTCTCCGGTGTCCAGCTCAAGGGTGACCTGATCGACCGCGGTGGCGAGATGAAGGGGTTGATCCCGATCGCTGCCGGCAGCACCTACTCTGCCAGTCAGGTGACTCATACCGAAGAGGTGCTATCCAAGTTCCTCGGCCGTTACGGTTATGCCTATCCGAAAGTGGTCACCTTCCCACAGATCAATGACAAGACCAAAGAAGTCGAGCTGATCGTCAACGTTGAGCCTGGCCCCCGCGTCTATGTGCGCAACATCAACTTCAGCGGTAACGCCACCACCGAAGATCAGGTGCTGCGTCGCGAGATGCGCCAGATGGAGGGCACCTGGCTCTCCTCCGACAACATCGAGCAGTCCAAGAGCCGTCTCAACCGCCTTGGCTACTTCGAGAGCGTCGAAGTGGACACCAAGCGGGTGCCGGGCAACGATGACCTGGTTGACCTCGACTTCAAGGTCAAGGAGCAGCCAGCAGGCTCCATCAACGCCGGTATCGGTTACGGTACCGAATCTGGTCTGAGCCTGCAGGCGGGGATCTCCCAGGACAACTTTATGGGTACCGGTAAAAAGGTCTCCATCAACGCCAGCACCAACGACTACTCCAAGAACGTTGATCTGAGCTACAACGACCCCTACTTCACCGTGGATGGTGTCAGCCTGGGTGGTCGGGTCTACTACAACCAGTTCCGCGCCGATGATGCCGATATCGTCGATTACGAGAACGAAACCATCGGTTTCCGTCTCTCCAGCGGCTTCCCGGTCAACGAGTTCAACCGTCTCGACTTCAGTACCGGTATCGAGAGCACCAAGCTGAGCCGTCCGTCATTCAATGCCCAGAACTATCAGGAGTGTCTGAAGGACAATCCGGATACTGATGGCAATACCTATTGCTGGGATCAGTGGAATGATAACCGCCAGTCGGTACAGATGGATCAGTTCTGGAATGCTTACTCACAGGATGGTTCCAACCTCGATTTCGTGACCGTTGATGTCACCGCTGGCTGGACCCGCTCTACCCTGAACAAGGGGATGTTCCCGACTTCTGGCGATCGTCAGCGTATCAACGCCAAGGTGACCGTACCGGGCATGGAGCTGCAGTACTACAAGCTCTCTGCCGAAGATGCCCACTACTTCCCGCTCGATGCGGATCACAGTTGGGTAATGATCGGCAAGGGTCGTGTCTCCTACGGTAACGGCTATGGCGATGACTCCATGCTGCCGTTCTTCGAGAACTACTATGCCGGTGGTTTCGATACGGTGCGTGGTTTCAAGAGCAATACCATTGGTCCCAAGGCGATCTACAAGACCTACAACAAGCCGGGTGCTGGCAGTTGCACGGGGTCTCAGCCGTGTGAAACTGGCTACTATGAAGGTTCCGACACCTCGGTGGGCGGTAACGCTCTGGCCGTCGCCTCACTGGAGCTTGTCTTCCCGACCCCGTTCGTTTCCGAGACCTATCGTCCGCAGATCCGTTCTACCGCCTTTATCGATGCCGGAACTGTCTGGAGCACCGATTTCGCCAATGGTGCCTACCCTTGTGCCGCTGGGGCAGATTGCAACTACTTGAGCCAGGACTACTCCAGCCCGGGCAATATCCGGGTCTCTGCCGGTGTCTCCCTGCAGTGGCTCTCGCCGATGGGTCCGCTGGTGTTCGCCCTGGCCAAGCCGATCAAGAAATATGAAGGGGATCGTACCGAGTTCTTCTCCTTCAACATCGGTCGTACTTTCTAAGCAGAGTTTCACCCCCACCCATGCGGTGGGGGTCTTCAATGATGGGACGCGCAGTATGCGTGCCTCACCAGGTAACAAGACGGTCCTAACGCCGCTTGCATAATCGGGTAAATCAGGTAGCCCTCGCCATGAGGGAACAAGGAGTAAGTGTGAATAAAGCGTTGAAAGTAGCTGGTTTGAGCTTTGCACTGATGGCTGCCGGCATGGGTTCTGCCTTCGCTGAGACCAAGATCGCCGTGGTGGATATGGGCGAAGTCTTCCAAAAGCTGCCCCAGCGTGAAGCCGTTGCAGCCAAGCTGAAAGGTGAATTCGAGCCGCGCATGCGTGAGCTGCAGAAGCTGGAACAGGAAGGCCAGAAGCTGGTCGAGAAGTTCCGCAAGGATGAAGCCTTCATGAGCGCCGAGCAGAAGAAGCAGAACCAGGAGAAGCTGGCCAAGCTGCAGATGGAGTTCAACCAGAAGCGTCAAGCCTTTGAGCAGGACAACGGCCGCCGTCAGTCCGAAGAGCGCAACAAGATCCTGACCAAGGTGCAGGCAGCCATCGATTCCATCGCCAAGAGCAATGGTTACGATCTGGTGCTGGAGCGCAATGCCGCCCCGTATGCCGCCAGCAAGCTGGACATCTCCGGCCAGGTTATTTCTCAGGTAAGCAAGAGCAACTAATTGATGGCATTCACTCTCGCACAGCTGGCCCAGCAACTGGGGGCCCAGGTCCATGGCGACGGAACCCTGGAAATCCGCAAGGTAGCGACACTGGAAAAGGCCGGGGAGGGGGATATCACCTTCCTGTCCAACAAAAAGTACCGGCACTATCTGGAGCAGAGCAAGGCGACCGCCGTGCTCATTACAGAAGCGGATCTGCCATTTTGTCCCACCAATGCCCTGGTGCTCAAAGACCCCTATGTGGGCTTTGCCCGGGTAGCCCAACTGCTGGACACCACCCCGCAGCCGGCCACGGATATTCATCCGAGCGCCGTTATCGCGGCTGACGTGCAACTGGGCGAGAGAGTGGCTATCGGCGCCAATGCAGTGATCGAATCCGGCGTCGTGCTGGGTGACGATGTACGCATTGGCCCGGGCTGTTTTGTTGGCAAAAATACCCGGCTGGGAGCGCGCTCCCGGCTGTGGGCCAACGTTACCCTCTATCACAATGTGACCATGGGCACCGACTGTCTGGTTCAATCCGGCACAGTGATCGGCGCCGATGGTTTCGGTTATGCCAACGAGCGTGGCGAGTGGATCAAGATCCCCCAGCTCGGCGGTGTGACCATTGGCAACCGGGTCGAGATCGGTGCCTGTACCACCATTGACCGCGGTGCGCTGGAAGATACCCGCATCGCTGACAACGTCATCATCGACAACCAGTGCCAGATCGCCCACAACGTGGAGATCGGTTACGGCACCGCCGTGGCGGGCTCTACCGTGATGGCTGGTAGTCTCAAGGTCGGCAAATACTGTATCATTGGCGGCGCTTCCGTCTTTAACGGGCATATGGAGATCTGCGACCAGGCCACCGTTACCGGTATGGCCATGGTGATGCGACCCATTACCGAGCCCGGTGTCTACTCTTCCGGCATCCCTCTGCAAACCAATAAAGAGTGGCGCAAGACCGCCGCCCGGGTAATGCGTATCGAAGAGATGCACAAGCGGTTAAGCAAGCTTGAGAAGAAGCTGGATCAAGAATAATCACGATTGGTATAGGGTACTGTTTTGACTACTGAAAAGAAGAGCCTGGGTATCCAGGAAATCATGGATCTGCTGCCCCACCGTTATCCGTTTCTGATGGTGGATCGTGTAGACGACTACGAGATCAGCGATGAGCGCAAAACCCTGCGTGCCATCAAGAACGTCTCGTTCAACGAGCCGATCTTCCAGGGGCACTTCCCGGCCAAGCCGGTGTTCCCGGGCGTACTGATCCTGGAAGCGATGGCACAGGCCACCGGTATCCTGGCCTTTACCATGGTGGGCAAGCCGTCTCCCAACGAACTCTATTATTTTGCCTCAATCGACAACGCTCGCTTCAAGCGCCCGGTCGGCCCCGGTGACCAACTGGTGCTGGACGTGGAGTTCCTGAAAGAGCGTCGCGGTATTGCCAAGTTCACCGGTGTCGCCACCGTCGACGGTGAAGTGGTCTGTACCGCCGAGCTGATGTGCGCCAAACGCGAGGTTTAACACACGTGATCGACCAGACTGCCATCATTCACGATACTGCCATCGTCCATGAGTCTGCCGTGATCGGTAAAGGGGTTGAAATCGGCCCCTTTTCTGTCATCGGCGCCGAGGTGGAAATCGGTGACAACACCTGGGTAGGTTCCCATGTGGTGATCAAGGGCCCGACCAAGATTGGTCGCGGCAACAAGATCTTCCAGCACACCTCCATCGGTGAGGATTGCCAGGACAAGAAGTACGCCGGTGAGCGCACCTTCCTCGAGATTGGCGACAACAACGTCATTCGCGAGAACTGCACCTTCCACCGTGGCACCATTCAGGATCAGAGCCTGACCAAGGTGGGCAGCGGCAACCTGTTCATGGTCAACGTTCACGTTGCCCACGACTGCATCATCGGTGACAACTGCATCTTCGCCAACAACGCGACCCTGGCGGGCCACGTGGTGATCGGTGACTTCGTGATCTTTGGTGGCCTCTCCGCCATTCATCAGTTTGGTCGCGTCGGCTCCCACGCCTTCGTCGGTGGCTGCGCCGCCCTGAACAAGGACGTGCCGCCTTACGTGATGGCCGCCGGCAACTACGCCAAGCCGTTCGGGGTCAACTCCGAAGGTCTGCGTCGCCGCGGTTTCAGCGCCGAGGCCATCTCTGCCGTCAAGCGTGCCTACAAAGAGATCTTCCGCTCCGGCAAGACCATCGAAGAGGTGCTGCCTGTGCTGATTGAGATGGCGCAAGCCGAACCGGCCGTCCAGCTCTATGTGGACTTCCTCAAAGATAACGAGCGCGGGATCATCCGTGCCTGATCCGGTTCGTATCGGTATCGTCGCCGGAGAGGTCTCCGGCGACATTCTGGCTGCCGGTCTGGTGCGCGAGCTGCAAGCCCGCTACCCGGATGCGCAGTTTGAAGGGATCGCCGGGCCGCGGATGCAGGCCCTCGGCGTCAAGGCGCTGTTCGAGATGGAAGAGCTCTCCGTCATGGGGATCACCGAGGTGCTGGGCCGTCTGCCGCGCATCCTCAAGGTCCGTCGCGAACTGTTGCGCCACTTTATTGCCAATCCGCCCGATATCTTCATCGGCGTGGATGCACCGGATTTCAATATCGGAGTGGAGCTGAAACTGCGCCGCGCCGGTATCAAGACGGTTCACTATGTCAGCCCCTCGGTGTGGGCCTGGCGCCAGAACCGCATTCACAAGATCAAGGCCGCTACCGACATGGTGCTCGCCTTCCTGCCGTTCGAGAAAGCCTTCTACGACCGCTTCGACGCCCCTTGCCGTTTTGTCGGTCACACCATGGCGGACGATATTCCGTTGGTGCCGGATCAGGCTGCCGTGCGTCGCAATCTCGGTATCGATGCCAATCGCCGCTGGCTGGCGGTGCTACCGGGCAGCCGCACCGCAGAAGTGGGCTTTATGTCCCCCCTGTTTCTCGAAGCGTGCAAACACCTGACGGTGCGCTATCCGGATCTCGGCTTCATCGTGCCGCTGGTCAACCAGAAACGGCGCGAGCAGTTTATGGCCATCAAGGCCGAGGTAGCGCCGGGTCTCGACATGGTGCTGCTGGAAGGGCAGGGCCGCGAGGCGATGATCGCCGCCGACGTAGTGATGCTGGCCTCCGGTACCGCGGCGCTCGAAGCCATGCTGGTGAAAAAGCCGATGGTGGTGGGTTACAAGCTCAAGCCCTTCAGCTATTGGCTGGCCCAGCGACTGGTAAAGACCGAATTTGTCTCTCTGCCCAACCTGCTCGCCGGTCGCATGCTGGTGCCGGAACTCATCCAGCACGAGTGCACCCCGGAGAATCTGGTGGAAGAGGTGAGCAAGTACTTCGAGCACGACAACAGTGCGCTGGTCAACACCTTCACCGAGCTGCACCAGCTGATCCGCTGCAATGCCGACTCGCAGGCCGCCGATGCGGTGGCGGATCTGCTCGGCAGATAACGCTATTTCGGACCGTCGATTGCGCCGCGCAGCCCGTTAATCCGTTTTCCGAGCGGTGATGCCGCGCCAGTCGACCCCTGTCAGGCCCCACGGGGCCTGTTTTGATTCAAGGCTACAAGATGATGATCGATATTCCTGACGACAAGCTGGTTGCCGGTGTGGACGAAGTGGGCCGTGGCCCCCTGGTGGGTGACGTGGTCACCGCTGCGGTCATTCTCGATCCCGCCAATCCGATCGCGGGGCTCAACGACTCCAAGAAGCTCTCCGAGAAGAAGCGCCTCGCTCTGTTTGACGAGATCAAAGAGAAGGCGCTCGCCTGGGCCATCGGTCGCGCCACTCCGGAGGAGATCGACGAGCTCAATATCCTGCATGCCACCATGCTGGCGATGCAGCGAGCCGTGGCGGGACTGAAGGTCACCCCTGAGCTGGTCTTTATCGATGGCAACCGCTGCCCTGCATTGCCGATGGAAGCGCGTGCCGTGGTCAAGGGCGATAGCCTGGTGGCCGCCATCAGTGCCGCCTCGATCCTCGCCAAGGTGACCCGCGATGCGGAGATGACCGAGTTGGACAGTCGTCATCCCGAATATGGTTTTGCCCGTCACAAGGGTTATCCGACTGCGGAGCACCTCGCCATTCTGGCCGAGCGTGGCCCGTTGCCCGAATATCGCAAGAGCTTCAAACCGGTGCGCCGCGCACTGGGGATCGAGTAGACCATGCCATTTAGTTTGAGCAGCGAGAGGAGATGACGATGGCTGACCCCCGTTTTATCCACCTGCGAGTCCACTCCGACTTCTCCATGGTCGATGGCCTGCAGAAGATCAACCCCATTGTCGGGGCGGCGGCGGCCAACAACATGCCGGCGCTGGCGCTGACCGATCAGATGAACATGTGCGGTCTGGTGCGCTTCTATGGCGCAGCCCACGGCAAGGGGATCAAACCCATCGTCGGTGCCGACTTCTGGGTGCAGAGCGATGAGCTCGGCGACGAGCAGTTCCGTCTCACCCTGCTAGCCATGGATAACGACGGCTACCAGAACATCACCCTGCTTATTTCCCGCGGTTACCAGCGCGGCCACGTGCAAGGGCGGCCGGTTATCGACAAGAGCTGGCTCGCCGAGCATGCCAGGGGGGTGATCGTCCTCTCCGGCGGCCGCGAGGGGGATGTGGGCAAGTTCCTGCTCAAGGGCAACCGGCAGATGACCGAGCAGTGTGTCGCCTTCTATCAGACCCACTTCCCCGATGTCTACTACCTCGAGCTGCTGCGTACCGGTCGACCCGACGAAGAGGTCTATCTGCACATGGCGGTGGCCATCGCCACCGAGTTCGAGCTGCCTGTGGTCGCCACCAACGAGGTGGTGTTCCTCAACGCCGATGACTTCGACGCCCACGAGATCCGGGTTGCCATCCACGATGGCTATACCCTGATGGACAAACGCCGCCCCCGTCGCTACAGCCCCCAGCAGTACCTGCGCAGTCAGGAGGAGATGGCGGAGCTGTTTGCCGACATTCCCGAAGCGCTGGAAAACACGGTGGAGATCGCCAAACGCTGCAACGTGACGGTGCGTCTCGGCGAGTACTTCCTGCCCAACTTCCCGACTGGCGACATGACTACCGAAGATTTTCTGGTGGCCAAGTCGAAAGAGGGTCTGGAGGAGCGTCTCGAGTTCCTGTTCCCGGATCCGCAAGTGCGGGCCGAGCGCCGTCCCGAGTATGACGAGCGTCTCGACATCGAGCTGAAAGTGATCAACCAGATGGGCTTCCCGGGTTACTTCCTCATCGTGATGGAGTTTATCCAGTGGTCCAAGGACAACGGCATTCCCGTTGGCCCGGGCCGGGGCTCGGGGGCTGGTTCTCTGGTGGCCTACGCCCTCAAGATCACTGACCTCGACCCGCTGGAATTTGACCTGCTGTTCGAACGTTTCCTGAACCCCGAGCGGGTATCCATGCCCGACTTCGACGTCGACTTCTGCATGGACCGACGCGATGAGGTGATCGAGCACGTCTCCGACATGTACGGCCGGGACGCGGTCTCCCAGATCATCACCTTCGGTAGCATGGCGGCCAAGGCGGTGGTGCGGGACGTAGGCCGGGTGCTGGGCCATGCTTACGGCTTTGTGGATCGCATCTCCAAGCTGATCCCGCCGGATCCGGGCATGACGCTTGCCAAGGCATTCGAGGCCGAGCCCAAGCTGCCCGAGCTCTACGAGCAGGATGAGGAGGTCAAAGACCTCATCGACATGGCTCGCCGTCTCGAAGGGGTGGTGCGCAACGCCGGTAAACACGCCGGTGGCGTGGTGATCGCACCCACCAAGATCACCGACTTTGCGCCGCTCTATTGCGATGATGAGGGCCATCACCCGGTCACCCAGTTCGACAAGAACGACGTGGAATACGCCGGTCTGGTGAAGTTCGACTTCCTGGGTCTGCGCACCCTCACCATCATCGACTGGGCGCTCGGCATGATAAACCCGCGTCTTGCCAAAGAGGGCAAGCCGCCGGTGGACATCGCCGCCATCCCCATCGATGACAAGAAGTCGTTTGACCTGCTGCAGCGCTACGAGACCACGGCGGTATTCCAGCTCGAATCCCGCGGCATGAAGGATCTCATCAAGCGGCTGCGCCCCGACTGCTTCGAAGACATGATCGCTCTGGTGGCCCTGTTCCGACCGGGCCCGCTCCAGTCAGGCATGGTGGATAACTTCATCGACCGCAAACACGGCAATGAAGCGATCTCCTACCCGGACGAGAAGTGGCAGCACGAGAGCCTGAAACCGATTCTGGAACCGACCTACGGCATCATCCTCTATCAGGAGCAGGTGATGCAGATCGCCCAGACCCTGGCGGGTTATACCCTGGGTGGCGCGGATATGCTTCGCCGGGCGATGGGTAAGAAAAAGCCCGAGGAGATGGCCAAGCAGCGGGCCGGTTTCGAGGAGGGCGCCGTCAAGAATGGCGTCGACGGCGAACTGGCGATGAAGATCTTCGATCTGGTGGAGAAGTTTGCGGGCTACGGCTTTAACAAATCCCACTCCGCCGCCTATGCGCTGGTCTCCTACCAGACCCTCTGGCTCAAGACCCACTTCCCGGCCGAGTTTATGGCGGCGGTGATGACCGCCGATATGGACAACACCGACAAGATCGTGACCCTGGTGGATGAGTGCCAGCGGATGGGGCTGACCGTGATCCCGCCGGATGTGAACACCGGCCGCTATCGCTTCTCGGTCAACGAAGATGGTCATATCGTCTACGGGATCGGGGCGGTGAAAGGGGTCGGTGAAGGCCCCATCGATGCGATCTTGAGCGCCCGGGATCAGGACGGCCCGTTCCGCGATCTGTTCGACTTCTGTAACCGGGTCGACATCAAGAAGCTCAACAAGCGGGTGATGGAGAAGCTGATCCTCTCCGGCGCCATGGATCGGCTCGGCCCCCACCGCGCCGCCCTGATGGCAACGCTGGAGGAGGCGATGCGTGCCGCCGAGCAGCACGCCAAGGCGCAGGCAGTGGGGCAGGTCGACATGTTCGGCGTGCTCACCGAAGAGATTGACGACGTCAAGAAGGCGTTTGCCAACGTGCCGCACTGGCCTGACAAGGTATGGCTGGAAGGGGAGCGCGAGACCCTCGGACTCTATCTCACCGGCCACCCCATCAACCAGTACAGCAGCGAATTGCGTCGTTATACCTCGGGTCGCCTGTGCGATCTGCATCCCACCTCCCGCGATACCGTGACCACTGCTGCGGGGCTGGTGATCGCGGCCCGCAGCATGGTGACCAAGCGTGGCAACAAGATGGGGATCTTCACCCTGGACGACCGTTCCGGTCGCCTCGATGTGACCCTGTTCAGTGAAGCGCTGGAAAAATATGAAGAATTGATGCAAAAAGACCGCATTTTGGTGGTTTCTGGACAGGTCAGCTTTGATGACTTCTCCGGTGGCCTTAAAATGTCGGCTCGAGAATTACTGGATATCAACGATGCGAGGGAGCGTTTTGCCAGAGCAATCCGCATCTCCCTCGATGAACAGCGGATTGATGATCGCTTTTTCCCGCGTTTGTGCGAGATTTTGGAGCCCGCCCGTGCCGGAGTCTGTCCGGTTCAGGTAAACTATCGTCGCCCCGGCTCCCGGGTGCGATTGACGCTCGGTACCGAGTGGCGGGTGACGCCCACCGATCAACTGATAGATGACTTGCGAGTCCTGCTTGGACGAGAGCGGGTTGAATTGGTTTTTGATTAGAGGTTCTAAGGCCCTATGAGTCTTTTTCTGGATTTTGAACAGCCGATTGCCGAGTTGCAGGCGCAGATTGATGAACTCAAACATGTGAGTGAAGGCAATCACGCCGTGGATCTGAAAGACGAGATCCGCCGGCTGGAGAAGAAAAACGAAGAGCTGACCAAGAAGATCTTCGGTGATCTGGGTGCCTGGCAGGTATCCCAGATGGCGCGTCATCCCCAGCGCCCCTACACCTTTGACTATATCGAGCATATCTTCACCGATTTCGACGAGTTGGCTGGCGATCGCGCCTATGCCGATGACAAGGCTATCGTCGGCGGCATCGCCCGTCTCGACGGTGAGCCGGTGATGGTGATTGGTCACCAGAAGGGTCGCGAGACCAAAGAGAAAATCAAGCGCAACTTCGGCATGCCGCGTCCGGAAGGGTACCGCAAGGCCCTGCGTCTGATGGAGATGGCCGAGCGCTTCAAGATGCCGATCATCACCTTTATCGACACCCCGGGTGCTTACCCTGGCGTCGGTGCCGAAGAGCGTGGCCAGTCCGAGGCGATTGCCCGCAACCTGAAAGTGATGGCCGGTCTGACCGTGCCGGTGGTCTGCACCGTGATCGGTGAGGGTGGCTCCGGTGGTGCGTTGGCAATCGGGGTGGGTGACCGCGTCAACATGCTGCAGTACTCCACCTACTCCGTCATCTCGCCGGAAGGGTGTGCCTCCATCCTGTGGAAGAGCGCTGACAAGGCTTCTGTGGCTGCCGAAGCGATGGGGATCACTGCCCAGCGTCTGAAAGAGCTCAAGTTGATCGACCACGTGATCGACGAGCCCCTCGGCGGTGCCCACCGCGATGTGGAGAAGATGGCCAAAAACCTCAAGGCCCGCATCAAGCAGGATCTGGACGCACTGCGTCCGCTCGATACCGAGCAACTGCTGGAGCAGCGTTACCAGCGTCTGCTGGGCTACGGCTACTGCTAAGCGCAGCCGTCAATCCCGAGTATTCAGGCCCCCGTCAGCGACGGGGGCTTTTTATTGCTGATGACTTGTCTTGCGGTGATTGCCCCAACGCGCCCTGAAACGGCGCAGTTCAGTCTTCGTGAGTGAGGTGAATGGTTGGTATGCCATGCCGTTGGTGATGGCTGTCAGTAGCCTACAGCATCCTTTGGCATCGCTGGCGATGGCATGACAAGCCGCTTGATCATCCGATTGCGGCATAAAAAAGCGCCCCGGCTGTGCGGAGCGCTTTTACAGGTGTCTGGCGGTATTACAGTTCAATCTCGTCTGTAAGACCTTCATAGGCGATATCGATGGATTGCAGCTCCTTCTGCAGGCGATGTTTGTCTTTCAACGCCTCGATTTCACGCCATTTACGTTTTTTTCCCGTTGTCCCGCGGCTACGCGAACCGAGTTCAACCATCTCGTCATAATCGAAGTTGAACATTTCCATGGCTCCCTCCTTGGTTTTTATCGTTTTCACCACCCGTATAACATAACGAATCTGAAATTAAAACGTTTTCGTGACGACTCTATGACAGCGCTAAAAAAGCCCATGAAAAAAAACCGGGCCCCTTGTTAGGGGCCCGGTTTTTATCAGAAAAAAGAACCGATTACAGGCGGCTTGCCAGCATGGTTTCCAGCTTGCCCTGGTCGATGGCAAACATGCGGATGCCTTCGCCCAGCTTCTCGTGAGCCATGGCATCCTGGTTCAGTTCCCAGCGGAATTCGGCTTCGGTCATCGGGGTCGGTTTGGCCTTGCGCTCACCGGTGTAGTCCAGTTTGCGTACCACGGCGCCTTCGGTCTTGCTCAGCTCTTCCAGCAGGGCCGGGCCAATGGTCAGGCGGTCGCAACCGGCCAGTTCCAGGATCTCGCCGGTATTGCGGAAGCTGGCACCCATCACCACGGTCGGGTAGTCGTGCTGCTTGTAGTAGTTGTAGATGGAGGTGACGGAGACCACGCCCGGATCTTCGCTGGCGGTGTAGTCACGGTTGTGCTTGACCTTGTACCAGTCGAGGATGCGGCCTACGAACGGGGAGATCAGGAAGGCACCGGCTTCGGCACAGGCACGGGCCTGGGCGAAGGAGAACAGCAGGGTCAGGTTGCACTGGATACCCTCTTTCTCCAGTACCTCGGCGGCACGGATCCCTTCCCAGGTGGAGGCCAGCTTGATCAGAATGCGGTCGTTGCTGATGCCGGCTTCGTTGTAGAGACGGATCAGCTTGCGGGCCTTGGCGATGCTGGCTTCGGTATCGAAGGAGAGGCGGGCATCCACTTCGGTAGAGATGCGGCCCGGAACGATCTTCAGCACTTCCAGACCGATGTTGACGGCCAGCTTGTCGCCCGCGTCGATGATTTGCTGTGCCTTGTCCTGGCTCTGGGCTTTGGCCCAGTTGATAGCGTCTTCGATCAGCGGAGCGTACTCGGGGATCTCGGAGGCCTTCAGAACCAGAGAGGGGTTGGTGGTGGCATCGATGGGCTGATAGCGTTTGATGGCTTCGATATCACCGGTGTCGGCAACAACAGTGGTCAGGGCTTTCAGCTGGGTTAATTTATCGGCCATAGCGAATATCATCTCTTAATGAGGGAGTAATCCCTGGGTTGCGGGCTTGAGACGGTGGTTCTGAAATAAAATTACAGGATCTTGGTGCCTCAGGCTCAGAAAAGCGCGATGGGGGCGGCCCATCGTCATTGCCTGCCTAATTAATACTGATGTGCTGCATCCTGCAATAGGGGCGCTTGGTTGTTAAACATTCAGGCTGTTGAGTTATCCCGTTTTATGGCTTGAAACTATATGATTAGTAAGGTTTTTTACATTTCCTCCCGACCTCGCTCCGGTTTGCTTTCAGTTGAACTTTTTTAGCCAATATCCATATTTGTGTCGTCGATCACATAAATTATCTCGCTACGTACTTGAAATTTAATTACAGCGAAAACGTTTGGCGAAATATCTCCGTTTGAAAGCCATTTCATGCAAGCGTTTGCGTTTTCGGATAGCTCATCAGGGATATATCAAAATGGTTCTCTTATGGGGCTTAATGGTGGCCTGTCTGATTGAATTATTGAGTTTGTTGAAAGTTTGCGATTTAAATGGAGCTTTATGGGCTTTTACCGTTCGTTTTTTGTGTCTCGCGTGACCGGGATCACTATTCCGGGCTCTCCCGCTGTGCTAGATTCCGCCCCTTTAGCGAAACGCTAATTAAACGACAGACAGAAAACGGTCAGCGCAGACTGGCCATGGATGTGAATAACAACGAGAGAATTATGGACACCTTGATTGCGATGCTAAACGACCTGATGTGGGGAGCCGTGCTCATCTACCTGCTCATCGGGGTCGGTATCTTTTTCACCTTCCGCCTGGGTTTTATCCAGATCCGTCACTTTGGCCACATGTTTTCCGTGCTGAAAAACAGCCGTAAATCGGACAACGCGGGCATCTCCTCCTTCCAGGCCCTCTGTACCAGCCTTGCCGCCCGTGTCGGCACCGGCAACCTGGCCGGTGTGGCTGTCGCCATCTATCTGGGTGGCCCCGGCGCCATCTTCTGGATGTGGCTGATTGCCTTTATCGGCATGGCGACCGCCTTCGTCGAAAGCACCCTGGCCCAGCTCTACAAGGTCAAGGATGAGGATGGCAACTACCGTGGTGGCCCGGCCTACTACATGGAGAAAGGCCTTGGCATGCGCTGGATGGGGGTGGTCTTCTCGCTCTGCCTGATCCTGGCATTTGGTCTGGTGTTCAACGCGGTGCAGGCCAACTCCATCAGTCTGGCGATGAAGGTGGCGTTTGGCATTCCTGACTGGGTCAGCGGTCTGGCGCTGGTGGCGCTCTCCGGCCTGATTATCTTCGGCGGCATTCGTGGCATTGCCCGTTTTGCCGAGCTGGTGGTGCCCTTTATGGCGCTGGCCTACATCCTGCTGGCGCTGGTGATCGTGGCGATGAACATCACCGAGTTGCCCCATGTCTTCATGCTGATCATCAAGTCCGCCTTCGGGATTGAGCAGGCAGGCTCGGGTGCGCTGGGTTATGCCATCTCCCAGGCGATGATCAACGGTATCAAGCGCGGTCTCTTCTCCAACGAAGCGGGCATGGGCTCTGCGCCCAACGCTGCGGCCACTGCCACTCCCTATCCGCCGCACCCGGCCTCCCAGGGTTATGTGCAGATGCTGGGGGTCTTTATGGACACTATCGTCATCTGCAGCTGTACCGCCGCCATCATCCTGATGTCCGGTCAGTTTGAGCCGGGATCCGGCGTGACCGGTGTCGAGCTGACCCAGCGGGCGCTCTCCTCCCAGATTGGCAGCGGTGGCAACATTTTCATTGCTGCGGCCATCTTCTTCTTCGCCTTCACCTCTATCGTGGCGAACTACTCCTATGCCGAGACCAATCTGGTGTTCCTCGAGCACAACCACAAGGGTGGCCTGATGCTGTTCCGGGTGTTCGTACTGGGGATGGTGATGTTCGGTGCCGTGGGTGAGTTGCCGATCGTGTGGGCGATGGCGGATGTCTCCATGGGACTGATGGCCATCGTCAACCTGGTGGCGATCCTGCTGCTCTCCAGCGTTGCCATCAAGCTGGCGAAGGATTACAACGACCAGCTCCGGCTGGGCAAGGTACCCACCTTCGATGCCAACAAATACCCCGAGATCCGCTCCCAGCTGGAAGAGGGGATCTGGGACAATCCGGCCAAAAAGTAACAAGCGGTGAATCAAACCTCTTGATTAAAACCTGAAGGGGGAGCCGGTGGCTCCCCCTTCTTTTATGGTGCACTCGTTGGCTGTTGATCCCAGCGCCGAACGAGTTGCCTGATACGCCGTCGCAACTGTTGCCAGCAGCGCCCTTGTTGCCGTTCGCTGAGGGGGGCATAACGCCAGAGTCGATAGAGCCGGGCGGCCTGCAACAAGGGGTGGGCAAGGTCGGGACGCAGCCGCGCCAGCCGCTCGCACCATGCCCCCATGCTCTCGGCGGGCTGGGGTGGGCAGCCACTGCGTTTGCCCCGTTTGAGCAGGGGCTGCCAGATACGCCGCTCTGGCGGCAGGCGGGCGGGCAACAGCAGGGGCAGGCTCACCAGCAGGGCGACCAGCATCAGGCTGGCGAGGATCAACCAGGGAGTGTGTCCCGCCAGTGCGGGCCAGCGCAGGCCGATTTGTTGCCAGAGCTGACCCGCATCGTAACCAATCACCCAGCGACTCCACTGGTAGTCGATATTGTTGCCCCACCAGCGCAGTTGATTGAGCAGGGCCCAGTTGCGATAACGCTGCAAAGCGAGGGGGTCGGCAGCGGTAAACTCGTCGCTCAGCGCCTCCCTCACGCCGCCTTCAATACGCTCCGGCGCCACTGCCGCAGTGGGGTCGATTAGCCGCCATGATCCCTCTTCATCGAGATACTCTACCCAGGCGTGAGCATCGAACTGGTGTACCGCCAGATAGTTGCCTCTGGGATTCCACTCGCCGCCGAGATAACCGGTGACCAGCCGTGCCGGAATGTTGGCAGCGCGCAGTACGAAAGCGGTCGCCATGGCGTAGTGGCCGCAAAAGCCCTGCCTGGTATCGAACAGGAACTCATCCACCCCGTCACTGCCAAGCCGTGGTGGGGTCAGAGTGTAGTAATAGGATTGGCTGCGAAACTGCGCGAGCAGGGCGGCGACCAGCGCTGCGCGATCCGGATAGCGCACAGCCAGCCCTTGGCCGTGAGCTCGCGCTCTCGGGTTGCCTCCGGCTGGCAGTTGCAGGTTGCGCTGGGCGGCTTGGCTGTCGTCCTCTGGCTGCGCTTCGCCACGGCCAATGCGATAGCGGATCGCCACCTCGCCGCTCCCCTGCCGATAGAGGGTGTCGAGAGGGGTAAGCACCACCGGGCCCGCCAGCAGACGCGGTTCACTCAGGGCAAAGGCCCAGCGGTGGCGCTGGGGCTCGGCGATCACCTCGTAGCTCCCGGCGGGTAACGGACTATCTGCCAGTTGAGTGTTGGCCTGTGAAGAGGATGCCAGAAGGGTGAGCCCGGTCTGCACCGGCACTGTCTGCTGCCATGCTTTGACCTCGGGGCTCAGCAACCAGCGCTGACCATCGAAAACTTCTTGGCGCATCACCGGAAAGTAGCGCTCGCGGGCCGGGGGTGGGCCATCGGCAAAAGTGACCCGAAACGCCAGTTCCGAGGAGTTGACCAGTTCGCTGATATCGCCGGGGGCCAACTCTTCCGAGAGCCCTGACAGGGCGCGGCTGGTGGTGGGCATCTGCCAGAGGGGCGGGAGCCTCGGCAGCAGCAGAAACAGGGTGATGAGCAGGGGAATCGCCAGCAGCAGAGCGCCGCCCGCGCTGCGCCAAGGCCGTTTCTGTTCGGGGGCGACGGCGGCCACCAGCGCGGTTACTGCCAGCCAGAGCGCTACTGTCATTCCGGCCGTCCAGCCGATGCTCTGTCGCTGCACCAGCGACAGAGCGATGAGGAAGAAGGCGAGCAGCAGCACCTGCTCGATATCCCGCTCGCGCCGTACCTCGATCATCTTGAGGCTATAGCCGAGCCATAGCAGATTGATCAGGGCGGGCAGGGTGCCCAAGCCACGCCACTGTAGTCCCAGCAACAGCACAGTAGTGATGGCCAGCAGCGCCAACCCGCGGGCAGGCAGGGGCGGCCAGCCGCGCCACAGCATCATGGCCCGGATGCCGAGGGTAGCGGTGCTTACCGCCACCACCCAGAGCTGCAACTGGGGCCAGATCGCAGCGACCAGCAGCAGCTGTTGCAGAGCGATGAGTTGCAACAGGCGGCGGTTATCGAGCAGCATCGGGCGTGCTCTTCGGTGGTGTTGCATCGAATCGGGCCAGTGCCAGCAGGCAGCGCTGCACAAAGGCGGCACCACTATCGGGCCCCAGCGTCTGACCTGCCAGCGTGAGGGTAAAGGGGATGCCCCGCTTGCCGTAATCGGCGCACCACCAGGCCAGCACTGCCAGCCGCTGCTCCAGATCCCCGCCCGCGACCCGCTGCAAGGTGAGGCGAGTGTCATCCTGCTGCGGTTCATGAAACTGCTTGGTCAGCAGGCCGCGCCCTTGGGCAAGTTGCTTCCAGGCGACCCGGCTCAGTGGTTCACCAGCCTGATGTGTCCGCAGAGAGTCAAAGTCACCGAGAGTGGCCGGAGCGGGCTGGCCCTGATGCCCCTCGCTTTCGGTCGCATGTTCCCCTCTTAGCGCCCTGAATGCCGGTTTGGGGGAAAGCCAGCCCTCCAGTTGCAAGTCCAGCAGGGACCAGCAGCGAAACAGGCCGAGAGGGTAGCGGCTCTCGACCCGCAATCGGCCAAGGGGCAGTAGCCCGCGGCGTGAGCCCGATACTGGCAGGATAACTGTGCTGGGCAGAGCGTCGGCCTGTGCCAGCCAGAGGGTGCCTTCGTTGAGGCTAAAGTGAAGTGCCTGCACCGGGCGCGGGCTCTGCACCAAGATACGGATAGGCAGCTGGCTACCCGCTTCCCCCAGCACCAGCGTGCCCCCCAGCAGCTCCAGCCCCAGGAGGTTGCGGTGGGTGAGCCACATGGCGGCCATAAACAGGCTGCCGAGGCAGTAGGCCACCAGCAGTACCAGATTGTTCTGGTAGTTGGTGCCGAGCAGATAGATGGCGAGCAGTACCAGCAGATAGAGCAGTCCCATGCGGGTGGGCAGGATAAAGAGGCTGTGGGTACCCAGCGTGATCTGGCGGGCCGGGGGAATGCGGCGATCGAGCCAGCGCCGTTGCCAGCGCGCACGCCACTGCTGCCAGCGGGTGAGCAAGGTGCTCATCAGGGATTGTCCGGATCGACCCTGGCCAGCAGCCGCTGGCTCAGGGGGCAGGCTTCGCCGTGCTGCACGCCAAAGCTGCCCCGCAGCCGGTGTTCGGCCACATAGGGGAAGACTGTCTGCACATCCTCCACCGTGACGAAGCGCCGTCCCGCCACCAGCGCCCAGGACCGGCTCACCGCCAGCAAGGTCTGGGCTGCCCGGGGGGAGAGGGGTTGTGGCAGCTCGCCCGTGAAGCGGCTCTGGTGCACCAGCGCCAGCAGGTAGTCGAGGGTGGCATCTGAAACATGGATGGCATCCCCTTCTGCCTGTAGGGCAGCCAGCCCGGCGCCATCCAGCATGGCGGGTAATTGGCCGCTCGGCTGGTGGCCCCGCAGCAGCTGGCGCTCCGCCTCTCGCGGCGGAAAGCCCAGCGAGAGCCGCACCGCGAAGCGATCGAGTTGGGACTCCGGCAGCGGATAGGTACCCGCCTGATCCGCCGGATTCTGGGTGGCGATGACGAAAAATGGATCAGGGAGTGGATGAGTGTGGCCCTCGATGCTCACCTTGCCCTCGGCCATCGCCTCCAGCAGGGCGCTCTGCACCTTGGGGCTGGCGCGGTTGATCTCGTCCGCCAGCAGCACCTGTGTGAAGATGGGGCCGGGGTGAAAGCGAAATATTTGCTGTTGGGGGTCGAAGATCTGCAACCCCAGCAGGTCGGCGGGGAGCAGATCGGCGGTGAACTGCATCCGCCTGCATTCAAGCCCCAGCACCTGCGCCAGCGCGTGGGCCAGGGTGGTCTTGCCCATGCCGGGCAGATCCTCGATCAGTAGATGACCGCGCGCCAGCAGTGTCACCAGCGCGATTTTCAGTTGTAGCGGCTTGCCCAGAATGACTCGCTCCAGTGCCGCCAGCAGCCCGGCAATCTGCTCTTCTTTTTTCATACCCGTCATACACATTCCCTGTATTGCGTCGCACCTACAGCTTATACGCCCGCAAGGGCGAAGGCGGATAACAGACGGGCGGTAAAAGTGCTGCGCAGGGATGGCTATGAGCGGGAGGTGACCCGGTTTATTACGGCCTCTGGTCGATTAAATATGGCCGCCCAGGCACGTAGCTCAATACAATATTTCCTGATTGGAATGTACCGATCGCCATCTCTTCACTAGGTGAGGGCGCTGGGCGCCCATATAGTTGCCCCCATTGCGGCCCTGTCCGCTGCCATGTTCATTACGTTCGTTACCACCTTGGCCCTGCCTACTCTTCGCCTGTTGCTGCCATCTGGCAGGCATCGGCACGCCAATCTGTTATGGAGCATCCATGCTTGTATTCCTGTTGTGCGCCTTTCTGATGATCATCCTCTATCCGGTCGGGATCGATCTCTATCTGGTCGCTGTGCCCCAGATTGCCGATGCACTGCAGGCGAGCGAGGCGCAGATCCACACCGCCTTCTCCATCTATCTGTTTGGCATGGCGGCCGCCGTGCTGCTGGGCGGGATGATTGCCGATCGCTTCGGGCGGCGCTGGGTGGTGCTCGGGGGGGCGCTGATTTTTGTCCTCGCCTCGCTGGTGGCAGGCAATGCGGAGGGGATTGGCCAGTTCTATTTCGGCCGTTTCTGGCAGGGAGTCGGGGCGGGGGCGCTCTATATCATGACCTTTACTGTGCTGCGCGATGTGCTGTGTCAGGAGCGGCTGGCGATGGCACTTTCAATGATTAACGGGGTCATCTGCGTGATCCCGGTGCTGGCGCCGGTGCTCGGTTACCTCATCCTGTCCCATTTTGATTGGCGCGGGATCTTCGTGGCGATGGCGCTGGTGGCGGTCGTCAGCGGTCTGGTGAACTTGTTGCTGCTCAAGGAGACCCGCCCGGCTCGGCAACCGGGCAGTGGCGCGGCGCTGCCTTTTGCCCTGCTGCGCTCCCCGCACTTTATGTTGTTTTCCCTGCTGACCAGTGCCAGCGTGACCTCTATTTTGGTCTATGTCAGCGTCTCGCCGCTGATCCTGATGAAGGAGTTTGGCTTCACCACCGAGCAGTACTCCATAGTGATGATGGTGATGGCCGGGGTGAGCATGTCTACTTCTTTCCTGACCCCCCTGCTGTTGCGCTGGCTGGGCAAACAGAAGGTGCTGGCGGTGTCTCATCTCTGCTATCTGCTGGCAGCGTGCTCATTGCTCGGCAGCTGGCAGGCGGGGGGCGATATCCATCTGCTGCTGCCGGGGTTTGCGCTGGTCTGTGTCGGCTTCTCCTGTGGGTTCGGGGTGGCGATGGGAGAGGCGCTCGATGGTTGTCAGCACAATGTGGCGTTCGCCAGCGCCGTGCTCTGCATCATGCAGATCAGCCTCTCCGGCCTCTATATCTGGCTGCTGGGTCAACTTGGCTTTACTCCGTCCGAGATGCTGATCTGCGCTCTGCTGCTGGCACTGCTCAGTTACCTGGCTGTCAAAGGGCTGTTACCATGGCTCGCGCTTCGTGAAGCGCGGTCGCAGGGCTGATGGAAGATGAGAGGGGATATGCGCAATCTGGGTGAACTCGATTTGAACCTGCTGGTGGTATTCAAGTACCTGATGCAGGAGCGCAGTGTGGCAGGGGCGGCGAAAAAGCTCTGTGTCACTCCGTCGGCGGTGAGCAAGTCTTTGGCCAAATTGCGGGAGTGGTTTGACGATCCCCTGTTTGTACGGGTACGGCAGGGGTTGCAGCCCACCAACCTCTCCCTGACCCTGGAGGAGGAGCTGAAGGTCTGGTTCCAGCTCACTGACAGCATCACCTCGCTCAATAGCGAGGCGATCCCCGATGGTGCCCGCTTCACCCTGGTGATGGAGTCCCCCTTCTACATCAGCTTCCTGAGCGATCTGCCCATGACCATCTACCAGAAGTACCCCAACTCGGTGGTCAGGATGCTGGGGTGGGATCACCACTCCCTCAACGACATCGTCAATGGCGATGCAGATCTCGGCTTTTGTGCCCGCGAGACCCATGGCCGCTCTCTGGCCAAGGTCAACCGCTTGCCTTATTACATCGATCATGAGGTGCTGTTCACCGATCGCCCGGTGGTTTTTCTGCGCAAGGATCACCCCTTGCTCGAGCAGAAGTGGTCGCTGGAGAACTTTCTGGCCTGCCCCCAGATCAGCATGGTGTGGGAAGCGAACGATACCTGGGCTCTCGACAGTCTGCTGGAGGACGAGGGGCTGAAGCGGGAGGTGCCCATCATGGTCTCCAGCTTCGAGCAGGCGCTGCATATTGCCTCCCAGTCGAGCCACGAGCTGATCGCGGTGGCCCCTTCCTACTGCGGTGGTTATGCCAGTCGGCATCACGGCAATCTGATCGCCATGCCGCTGCCGCTCCCCGAGAAGCTCTACGCCCAGCTGGAGATCGCCTTCATCTTGCTGTGGCACAAGCGGCACAATCAGGATGCCAAGGTGATGTGGCTGCGCAGCGAGATCCGGCGACTCTACAACGACGAATCGCCACGCTAATGTGGCCGTGACTGTGCCCATCGATCAGCCGGAGCCATCAGCTTCGGCTTTTTGTTGTCGCATCGCCCTGATGAGTGGGCTTTGGCACGACTTAAGTGCCGAGCTCCGGTTCAAGCTGTGTGCCATTCAACTCTCTTTATGCACATATTGACCTTGGTTGCACGTCTCGAGTGAAGCTCTTTTCACGAAAAGAATTCATGTGGTTTCATTAGAAAACTTCACCTATGGTCACTTTTAAAGTGTGATCGACCATTAAGTTCCTGTATTTGCAGTGATATAGCATGACTCCCCTTGAAATGACGGGGTTAGATAGCGCCTGCGTAGGGTGACTGCCAGTAGAGCGCGGCGTGAGCCAGCCCCACAGGTCGTCTGTGGCCGTGCCATGCCCCGGCTATCTGGCCACCAGCCATGAGTGACGGAGCAGAGGGGAATAAGCATCAAGGTTGATAAACCGGCTTGAGTAAAGGGATGCAGCAAAGGTAGAACCCGGAGCCGGTAACTGTACTGGGAGACGCCACTCACCATCCCCGATAACCCGTAATTGAAACCGGCTAGATGAAAAACACCTTTCATCGAACGGGGCCCGTGCACCCGAAAATAGCCAGATTGGCAGGCTGACTGCACTCCCCGTTATAGCAATGGCGGGCAAAAAATAGTGCGGTAGCTACCACCAGATTAATAAAAATAAATCTCAGCAAAGGCAGGTTGATATGCGTCCAGCAACAGCACCGACCGGGTTGTTACAACAGCCCAAACCCTTCTTTATGATATTTTTCGTCGAACTCTGGGAGCGCTTCGGTTATTACGGCGTGCAGGGGATATTGGCGGTCTTCTTTGTGCAACAACTGGGATTTTCCCAAGAGCAATCCTTTATTACCTTCGGTGCCTTCTCGGCGCTGGTATATGGCCTGATCTCGGTCGGCGGCTATGTCGGCGACCATGTGCTCGGCACCAAGCGCACCATGGTGCTCGGGGCTATCGTGTTAGTGGTTGGTTATTTTATGACCGGTCTGTCGATCTACAATCCCGACCTGATTTTCTATGCGCTGGGCACCATCGCGGTCGGTAACTGCCTGTTCAAGGCCAATCCGGCCAGCCTGCTTTCAAAATGCTACCAGCCAAAAGATCCGCGGCTGGACGGGGCTTTTACCCTGTTTTATATGTCGATCAATATCGGCTCCCTTATTTCCCTCTCGCTCGCTCCGGTGATTGCCGATCACTACGGTTATACCGTGACCTATAACCTGTGCGGGGTGGGGCTGATTATTGCGCTGCTCACCTTCTTTGCCTGCCGCAATATGGTCAAGGATATTGGCTCAGCGCCGGATCACCTGCCACTTAATTACAGCAAGCTGCTGCTGGTTATATTGGGCTCGGTAGCCATGGTCTTCTTTTGCGCCTGGCTGATGCACCACGTGGTGATCGCCAACATGGTGCTGATGACGGTGACCATCGCCGTGGTGATTGTCTTCTTTCGCGAGGCGTTCAGGCTCGACACAGTGGGCCGCAACAAGATGTATGTTGCCTTCGTGCTGATGCTGGAGGCGGTGCTCTTCTATGTGCTGTATGCCCAGATGCCGACGTCTCTGAACTTCTTTGCCATCAACAACATGCACCACGAGATGCTGGGCATGAGCGTCAACCCCATCAGCTTCCAGGCGCTCAACCCCTTCTGGGTGGTGGTGGGCAGTCCGGTACTCGCGATGATCTATACCCGGATGGGCAGCAAGGGGCGGGATCTCACCATGCCGCTCAAGTTCACCCTCGGGATGTTCTTCTGCTCGCTGGGCTTTCTGACGGCGGCGGCATCCGGCTGGTGGTTTGCCGATGAGCAGGGGCTGACCTCCCCCTGGTTTATGGTGCTTATCTACCTGTTCCAGAGTCTGGGCGAGCTGATGATCAGTGCCCTGGGACTGGCGATGGTCGCCGCGCTGGTGCCACAACGGCTGATGGGCTTCATTCTCGGAATGTGGTTCCTGACTCAGGCGATGGCGTCCCTGCTGGGTGGCTATGTGGCGACCTTTACCGCCGTGCCGCAAGGGATGACGGATCCGCTGCAAACTTTGCCGATTTACACCGGCGTGTTTGGCAAGATCGGGATGGCGACCCTGCTGATTGCGGTGGTGATGGGGCTGATGGTGCCCTGGCTCAACCGGATGATGAATGCGACGCCGACAGAGGCCGAAGGGCTGGTCGCGGGTCAGTCACAGGTGTAATGAGGGGAGGATAGTGCGAGACAAGGCAAGGGCTGCGACCCTTGCCTTGCTGTTGATGGCTTAGTTGTACTGCTCTTCCATCCAGGCTTCGACGATCAGCTGCGCCGAGACCCCGTCTACGCTGCCTTTTTCCAGCGCGCGATAGCCGCCTCGCTCAAACAGCCGGGCGCGGGCATCTGTGGTGGTGAGCCGCTCATCCTTGAACTCCACCGGCTTGCCGAAACGGCCATGCAGCCGGTTGCCGAATTTGCGGGCCCGTACTGTTATCTCCTGATCTGTGCCATCCATGTTCAGCGGCAGACCGACCACCAGCAGGTCCGGTTGCCACTCCTTGAGCAGCTTCTCAATCTCGTCCCAGTTGGGGATGCCGTCGTTGGCCTTGAGGGCGCGCAGAGGCTGGGCAGTGCCAGTCAGCTCCTGACCGATGGCGACGCCAATGCTCTTGGTGCCATAGTCAAAGCCCATGATGCTGCGTGATGACATAACTGATAAATCCTCGAAATAGAGAGCGGAGCGGGCCAGCCGATCAGCTGTGGCCGATGTCGCTGGAGAGGTGAACCGGGTTCACCCCTATGCTGGCGGCGGCTTGCTGCCAACGTTTGTGAATGGGGGTCTTGAACACCAGAGCCGGATTGGGGGGGATCACCAGCCAGGCGCCATCCACCAGCTCCTGTTCCAGTTGACCTGCGCTCCAGCCGGCATAACCAAGGGCCACCAGCCAATGGGCAGGAGCCTCGCTTGTACCCAGGGTTTCCAGAATATCCTTGGAGGTGGTCACCATCATCTCATCCCCCACCTGCAGGGTCGAATTGAAACCGGGGCGGAAGCTGTGCAGCACGAAGCCGCGATCGGCGTGAACCGGTCCCCCTTGCAGCACCGGCTGCTTGAGCTCCGGGTTGTTGGGCGGGTTGAGCTGGAGCTGGGTCAGCATGGTTTCCAGCGACATCTCCACCGGAATGTTGACGACCAAGCCCATAGCGCCCTCTTCGTTGTGCTCGCACAGATAGACCAGCGAGCGCTCGAAATAGGGATCCGTCAGGCTTGGCATGGCAAGCAGGAAGTGATTTTGCAGTGTTTGCATAGAGGCCAAATAGTGCAAAGGTATTTGAGGTCAATTATGGCAGTTGATCCCCATGGGAAAAACCGCTTTTTGGGCAGGGCGAGATCCCGCCCCTTTCCGGATTGCCTTGAAACAGAGAGGGTGGCGCTGGCCACCCTCTCTGTTTCCGGGCTTGTCAGGGGCGGGTTACTCCTGAACAGGCCGATTAGCCTGCCTGGCGATCACTGAGCCAGCCGACGCTCGATGGCATCCATCAACATGCCGGTGATGTGCACGTCGAAGGCGGCCTCGATCTCGCGAATGCAGGTCGGGCTGGTGACGTTAATCTCGGTCAGGCGATCGCCGATGATGTCGAGGCCGACGAAGATGAGCCCCTTCTCTTTCAGGGTCGGGCCCACCGCACGGGCGATGGCCCAGTCGGCTTCGCTCAGGGGGCGCGCTTCACCACGGCCACCGGCCGCCAGATTGCCACGGGTCTCCCCCTGCGCCGGGACACGGGCGAGGCAGTAGGGAACCGGTTCGCCATCCACTACCAGTACCCGCTTGTCGCCATCCTTGATGGCGGGCAGATAGGTTTGCGCCATGCAGTATTGGCTGCCGTGGGCAGTCAGGGTCTCGATAATCACGCCGACGTTGGCATCATCCTCTTTCATGCGGAAGATGGAGGCGCCGCCCATGCCGTCCAGGGGCTTCAAGATCACGTCTTTGTGCTTGGCGTGGAAGGCGCGCAGCTTGTCGGCGCGGCGGGTCACCAGCGTGGTCGGGGTGTGTTCGGCAAACCAGGCGGTGTAGAGCTTCTCGTTGGCGTCACGCAGGCTCTGCGGCTTGTTGACGATGAGGCAGCCCTCATCCTCGGCCCGCTCCAGCATGTAGGTGGCGTAGATAAATTCGGTATCGAACGGCGGATCCTTGCGCATCAGGATCACATCGAGGTTGGAGAGGGGCTGATCCACCACCTCGCCCAGTGTGTACCAGTCGGCATAGTCATATTTGACGGTGAGCGGGCGCATGGTGCCAAAGGCACGACCGGCTTCCATGTAGAGATCCTTCATCTCCAGATAGAAGAGCTCATAGCCGCGCTTTTGCGCCTCTTCGAGCATGGCAAAGCTGGAATCTTTCTTGATGTTGATGGCCGAGATGGGGTCCATCACGATGCCGAGTTTAATGGTCATCCGCTGTTCCTTTTTAATGGCTCGATAGGGTTGTAGGGTCGATTAGCGCAGCGTAATCGGCCGCGTGAGGCTGCGTTGATGCAGCCTATGGTATCAAGCGAGATCGCCAAAGCGGCACTGCAGCGCAGTGATCGCCGTCAGGGCGGCGGTTTCGGTGCGCAGCACCCGCGGCCCCAGCAGCATCTCTTTGAAATCTTCCTGCACGGTACGGGCGATCTCGTCGCTCGACAATCCCCCTTCCGGGCCAATCAGCAGGCGCACGCCATGCTCGGGAACGGGCAGGGTGTTGATGCTGTACTCGGCGCGCGGGTGCAGGTTGAGCTTGAGCTCCTTGGTCTCTTCCGCCAGCCAGGCATCCAGCTCCATCGGCATGCGCACCTCTGGCACCACGTTGCGGCCGCACTGTTCGCAGGCGCTGATCACCACCTTCTGCCACTGTTCGCGCTTCTTCTCCAGCCGATCGGTCGGCAGCTTGACGCCGCAGCGCTCGGAGAAGAGTGGGGTGATGCAGGTGACGCCCAGCTCCACCGATTTCTGGATGGTGAAGTCCATCTTGTCGCCACGGCTGATCACCTGACCGAGGTGGATGGCCAGCGGTGACTCCACCGATTGGACGTCGCAGCGGTCGATGGTCACTTCCACCGACTTTTTGCCAACGATGGCGATGGTGGCGGGATATTGATTGCCATCGCCGTTGAACAGCTCGAGCTGCTGGCCCGGCTGCATGCGCAGTACCCGGCCGATATGGTTGGCGCCGTCTTCCGACAGGGCGATGGTCTGGCCAACTTGCAGGGTGGCCGGTTCATAGATACGTGGAATGCGCATGGCTGCTTGTCAGTCTCTTGCTTGGAAACCCTTCATATCCTGCTGCGAGGCGGCAAGCAAGGCTCACGCGGCAATAGGGAAGGGCTTCATGATAGGAGGGGTGATCCCCTCCCTGGTCAAATGGGGTTATTGGCACTGCTTTTCAATAAAGGGATTGGTATTGCCCTGCAGCTTGCCGATACGGCGATTGCGCTCGCACTCCCAGCCCTCTGCCGGGTACTGGCGATCCCAGGCTTCAAACAGTTTACGCTGTTGCGCTGCCAGACGCAGCCCATACTGCTGGCCCATGTAGAGGTAGGCACGGGCAATCTGGCCCCGCACCGGCCCCTTGGGCGGTTGCACCCGACGATCCTTGAAATCCACCAGCATCTGGCACTGGCCGTACTGATCCGGCTTGCCGTTCCAGTCGGAGAAGCGGTAGTTGGCCCGATCGCCGTTCACCTCGCCGATGGCGGGGAAGAGGTTGTGCATATCCCCCTCCATCTTGTTGAACTCGGGGCTCGCTTTTTCGCAGTTCTTGCGACCGCCATCCTGCCAGCATTGCAGCTGGTGGCCGAACTCCCAGGCCGGGACCACGTGTTCCCACTCGATGCGGGCGGCGCGCTTGGCCTGCTTGCGCGGCTCATAGCCGCAACTGGCGAGATCCGGGCTCATTTTCTTGCCCTGATAGTCGATGTCGCAGCCGCAGTAGAAGGTGGTGACCGCAGGCTGGCTGCGATAGAGCTTCACCAGATCCTGCTTGGCTTCGCGAAAGGTCTGGGCGTGCAGGGGGGCGCTGAGCAGCGGTAAACCGGCCAGCAGGGTCAGAGCGATTGAGGAGATGAAACGCATGGGATTCCTTGCAAAACGGGGTGATTGACGAACGATGGCGGGCACCCTACCACAGGGGCGCGACACAAGCTGGCTTACTGCTCTGGCTCCGGCCGTTCCCGTTCCAGCGGTTGCTTGCAGCGGCGGCAGTGATAGCGGGCCTCGCCACGCACCACCTTGTTGTGACGGCGAATAGAGAGCTGATGCTGTTGGCAGTGACAGCGATAGGGCACAGTGCGCTGGGCCAATACCGCCAGATCGAAGCTGTGGGTGGTTCTGGGCTCAAGGCCGAACACCTCCCGCATCACCGACTGCCACTGCTTGCCGTGAGGCAAGACCCGGTTTTTGCCGCGACCTTCCCCCCACAGTGCATAGACCAGCAGATGAGCCACCTCGTGGGGCACCACCTCATCCAGAAACGCCTGTTGGTTGGCCTGATAGAGGGCGGGATTGAAGCGCAGCTCCCAGGTTTGCAGCCGCGCCGATCCCGCCGCCCGGCCCCGCATATTGCAGTAGATCCGCGGGCGGGGGAAGGTGCGGCCAAGGCGCGCCTCGGCCTGCACAAAGCAGGCTTCTACGCGTTGTTGCAGCAGGGCGACAAGCTGGGCAGGAGTGGCAGACATCAACATCTCGTCAGATAGCGGATAAGCAAAAGGGGAGCCAGGCTCCCCTTTTATCACAACAGCGAGCCTTACAGGCCAGCGGCAGAACGCAGCAGTTCGGCCTTGTCGGTCTGCTCCCACGGGAACTCGTCGCGACCGAAGTGACCGTAGGCAGCGGTAGCCTGGTAGATCGGGCGCTTCAGATCCAGCATTTCGATCAGACCATACGGGCGCAGTTCGAAGTGCTCGCGCACCAGCTTGACCAGCAGCTCCTCGGCGACCTTGGCAGTACCGAAGGTTTCGACGCTGATGGAGGTCGGCTCGGCCACGCCGATGGCGTAGGAGATCTGGATTTCACAGCGATCGGCCAGACCGGCGGCAACGATGTTTTTGGCAACGTAACGGGCGGCGTAGGCAGCGGAGCGGTCAACCTTGGACGGATCCTTACCGGAGAAGGCGCCACCACCGTGACGGGCCATGCCGCCGTAAGTGTCGACGATGATCTTGCGACCGGTCAGACCGCAGTCACCCATCGGGCCGCCGATAACGAAACGGCCGGTCGGGTTGATGAAGTATTTGGTGTCCTTGTTGACCCACTCGGCCGGCAGTACCGGCTTGATGATCTCTTCGCGTACCGCCTCAACCAGATCCTTGTGGCTGATGGATTCGGCGTGCTGGGTAGACAGCACAACAGCATCCACACCGATGATCTTGCCTGCGTCGTCGTAGGCGAAGGTCAGCTGGCTCTTGGCATCCGGACGCAGCCACGGCAGGGTGCCGTTCTTGCGCACTTCAGCCTGACGCTTCACCAGCAGGTGAGAGTAGGTGATGGGGGCCGGCATCAGTACGTCGGTTTCGTTGGTGGCGTAGCCGAACATCAGGCCCTGGTCGCCAGCGCCCTGCTCCAGCGGATCGCTGCGGTCAACACCCTGGTTGATGTCCGGGGACTGCTTGCCGATGGCGTTCAGCACGGCGCAGGAGTCAGCATCGAAGCCCATGTCGGAGTGGGTGTAGCCGATTTCACGTACGGTATCACGTACGATCTCTTCGATATCAACCCAGGCAGAGGTGGTTACTTCACCGGCCACCATGACCATACCGGTCTTGACCAGGGTCTCGCAGGCAACGCGTGCCTTGGTATCTTGCTTGAGGATGGCGTCCAGTACCGCATCGGAGATCTGGTCCGCAATCTTGTCGGGATGGCCTTCGGAGACCGACTCGGAAGTAAACAGCTTTGCCATGATAAGAGTCTCAGCTTGTCTGGGTTATCGCCACGGCAATAACCGGATGAATGGGATGGTGTAGAGGTATCTACATCTGGACGTCTATTTTAATTAGCGCCCCCCCCGATTGCCAGCACTATTTTGTCGCGCAGTGTCCAATGGGTCACAAGCGGTGCTCTCCTATCCCGAAAGGGATGGAAGTCAAACGTTTTTCTCTGGTTGCTTTGGTCAATAGAGGGCAAGAAAAGCGATTGTCCTCCCAAAGCCACTTTATTCATCCAGATAATATTTGCACGCCGCGCGCCCTGCTGGGACAATAACGCGCCTTAATCTTGGCCATCAAATGAAGCAATCGCAGGAGATTCAGATGCCTTCTCGTAAAGAGCTTGCCAATGCCATTCGTGCATTGAGTATGGATGCCGTTCAAAAAGCCAACTCCGGTCACCCGGGCGCCCCCATGGGAATGGCGGATATCGCCGAAGTGCTGTGGCGTAGCCACCTCAGACATAACCCGAACAACCCCAAGTGGGCCGACCGCGACCGTTTCATCCTCTCCAACGGCCACGGCTCCATGCTGCTGTACTCCCTGCTGCACCTCTCCGGTTATGACCTCTCCATCGACGATCTGAAAAACTTCCGCCAACTGCACTCTCGCACCCCGGGTCACCCGGAGTACGGTTACGCGCCGGGCGTTGAAACCACCACTGGCCCGCTGGGTCAGGGCATCACCAACGCCGTGGGTATGGCAATCGCCGAGAAGGCCATGGCTGACCAGTTCAACCAGCCGGGTCACGACATCGTTGACCACTACACCTACGCCTTCATGGGCGACGGCTGCCTGATGGAAGGTATCTCCCACGAGGCTTGCTCTCTGGCCGGTACCCTGCAACTGGGCAAACTGATCGCGTTCTGGGATGACAACGGCATCTCCATCGACGGTCACGTAGAAGGCTGGTTCACCGACGACACCGTCAAGCGCTTCGAAGCCTACGGCTGGCACGTTATCCCGGCTGTTGATGGCCACAACCCGGAAGCGATCAACGCTGCCATCGAAGCCGCCAAGGCCGAGACCGGCAAGCCGACCCTGATCTGCTGCCGCACCATCATCGGTTACGGCTCCCCGAACAAATCCGGTTCTCACGACTGCCACGGTTCACCGCTGGGCAACGACGAGATCGCCGCTGCTCGCGCGTTCCTGAAGTGGGACCACGCCCCGTTCGTTATCCCGGCCGACATCGCTGCCGAGTGGAACGGTCAGGAGAAGGGCGCCAAACTGGAAGCCGACTGGGCTGCCAAGTTCGCTGCCTATGAAGCCGCTCACCCGACTCTGGCTGCCGAATTCAAGCGCCGTACCGCTGGCGAACTGCCGGCCAACTGGGCTGCTGAATCCGCCAAGATCATCGAAACCCTGCAAGCCAACCCGGCCAAGATCGCAACCCGTAAAGCGTCCCAAAACGCACTGGAAGCGTTCGGCAAGCTGCTGCCGGAATTCATGGGTGGCTCCGCTGACCTGGCGCCGTCCAACCTGACCATGTGGTCCGGTTCCAAGTCCCTGACCAACGACGACGCCTCCGGCAACTACATCCACTACGGTGTCCGCGAGTTCGGCATGTCCGCCATTATGAACGGTATCGCCTTGCACGGTGGTTTCATTCCCTACGGCGCTACCTTCCTGATGTTCATGGAGTATGCCCGCAACGCCCTGCGCATGGCCGCCCTGATGAAGCAGCGTTCCATCTTTGTTTACACCCACGACTCCATCGGTCTGGGTGAAGATGGCCCGACTCACCAGCCGGTTGAGCAGATCGCTTCCCTGCGTCTGACTCCGAACATGAGCACCTGGCGTCCGTGTGACCAGGTTGAATCCGCCATCGCTTGGAAACACGCCATCGAGCGTACCGACGGCCCGACCTCTCTGATCTTCTCTCGTCAGAACCTGGCCCAGATGGACCGTACTGCCCAGCAGTTGGCCGACACCGCCAAGGGTGGCTACGTGCTGAAGGATTGCGCCGGTACTCCGGAGCTGATCCTGATCGCCACCGGTTCCGAAGTGGAACTGGCTGTTGCCGCCTATGAGCAGCTGACTGCCAAGGGCCGTGCCGTGCGCGTGGTCTCTCTGCCGTCTACCGACGTGTTCGACGCTCAATCTGCCGAGTACAAAGAGTCCGTCCTGCCGTCCTCCGTCACCAAGCGTGTGGCCATCGAAGCCGGCATCGCTGACTACTGGTACAAGTACGTCGGTTTCGGCGGCAAGATCATCGGTATGACCACCTTTGGTGAGTCCGCACCGGCCGAGCTGCTGTTCAAGGAATTCGGCTTTACCGTGGAAAACGTGGTTGCGACCGCTGAGTCCCTGTAATAGCTGAATATTGGGCCTGACAGGCCCAATAACTTGAATAAGAAACGCCTCCCATTGCAAGATGGGGGGCGTTTTATTTAGCTATTAATGTTAAAAATGTTTATCTGATTCAAGAGTTAATACCAGGGGCGTTTTATGCAGGCAGAAACAGAAATCATTGAACTATCTGAATTTCTGTTGGAGTTCAATAAAGAGAGTGACCGAGGGGCTGTGCTTAATGCAGCCGCAGTGTTAGATGACTGGCTAAAAAATATTCTTGAGTCATTTTTTGTTAAAAACAAATCAGGTAGTGAACTTGTGAGTGGTTTCAATGCACCACTTGGAACGTTTGCCGCTAAGGTAACTGCTGCTCATGCGCTCGGTCTTATTGAAGAAAGTGAGTATCATGAGATAACTATAATCCGTAAGATTAGAAATGAGTTCGGTCATAGTTGGAGGGGGGTTGATTTTTGTTCTGGTAAGGTACTAAATCTTGTGAGCCAGTTACCTTGGTGTGGCCCAGATGAGCTGGAATCAAATTCAACACCAAGAATGCGCTTTAATTTTTCTATAGCAATATTACTGTCAGATTTAATGTGGCGTTCAAGATTGGTTGAAAAAGAACGTAGAAAGATTAAGTCGTGGTCAAATAAGTCAAGAAAGTCTGTAGGTTCGATTAGCGAAGCGTAATCGGACGTTCGCGTTCTTTAAGACGATGCCATAAAAATAATATCCCTTCCTGTTACCAAAAAAGAGACCGGTATATGGCCGGTCTCTTTCTTATTTCAACAAACCTTACGCCTGCGGCGGGGTACTGTCCGCATTGGATATCACCGCATCCACCTCGACCAAGTCTGCTATGGGCCTTATCAATCTGACGATAACGGCGCCATGGTTAATACCAGCTTGCCGATATGACGGCCTGAATCCAGCAAATGGTGAGCGGCAGCGGCCTCATCCAGCGGGAAGGTCTGGTAAACCTGCGGTTTGATCTCGCCGTGTTCGATAAATGGCCAGACATGAGTTTGCAGTTGGGCAATCAGTTCGGCTTTTTCCTGAGGAGTACGCGAGCGCAGGGTAGAGCCGATATGGGTCAGCCGCTTTTGCAGCATGGGAAACAGATCCAGATTGGGGGCGGCGCCCGCAATAATGCCGATCTGGACTATGCGGCCATTGATGGCGGCCGCCGCATAGTTGCGCGCGACATACTCTCCGCCAATGATATCGAGAATGATGTCGGCGCCATGGCCATCGGTGGCTGCATGCACTGCCTCGACAAAATCCTCCTCCTTGTAGAGCACGGCCACATCCGCGCCCAGCTTGATGCTGGCGGCCTGCTGCTCGGGGGAGCCGACCGTGGTGATGATTTTGGCGGCGCCAAATGCCTTGGCCAGCATGGTGGCGGTCGTGCCGATGCCGGAGGCACCGCCATGGATCAAGATAATGTCCCCTTTTTTGAACTGACCCCGTTCAAACATATTTGACCAGACCGTCATAAAGGTTTCCGGCAGCGCCGCCGCTTCAACAAAGCTCAATCCGGGCGGCAGGGGCAGGACATTGCTCTGGTGGGCGACGCTGTACTCGGCATAGCCGCCACCCGAAATCAGCGCGGCGACCTTGTCGCCAATCTTGAGATGGGTCACCTGCTCCCCCTTGGCGACCACGACCCCGGCGACCTCCAGCCCGGGAATATCCGATGCCCCTGCCGGAGGCGGGTAGAGCCCTTTGCGCTGCATCACATCCGGCCCATTGATGCCGGACGCATAGTGCCGGATCAAGACCTCATCGGGTTTGGGCGCCGGTGTGGCGCGGGTGGTCAGTTGCAAGACATCGGGGCCACCTGGCTGGGTAATTTCTACTGCGCTCATGGTGGCGGGAATGGAATAGGCGTTATGCATCAGCGGCTCCTGTAACGAGGTGATATGAGGTTCCCCGGATGGGATGAGCACCAAGATAGTGGAGATTGCTGATGAATAAACGCAGTATTATCCCTCACCTGTAATGCAAAAATGCATTTCAATCGGGAGTCGTGATGAACTGGGATGATGCGAAAATTTTTCTGGCGTTGCATCGGGAAGGGAGCCTGAGGGGCGCCGCCCGTGTGGTCGGGGTCGATCAGGCCACCATTGGCAGACGGATTGCCGCACTGGAGCATCGTCTGGCGGCCACGCTGTTTCTCCGTACATCCAAGGGGTATGTGCTGACTAATGTCGGAGAGATAGTGCTGGCCAGCGCCCAGCAGATGGAGCTGGCTGCTATTGATTTCGTGCGGGCGGCGCAAGGGGTCGACAACCGCCTTGTCGGGGAGGTCAGTGTGGCGACCACAGACACCCTGGGGATGGATTTTTTGATACCGGCCCTGACCGAGCTGCATCAGCGTTATCCCGATATCAGGGTCATCCTCAATACCTCGACCCAGGTGGTCAATCTGTCCCTGCGGGAAGCGGATATCGCGATCCGGACGGTGAAGCCGGACAATCCCGACCTGATTATTCGCAAGCTGGCCTCCTGGCCGGTCGGGTTGTATGCCTCCGCCGACTATCTGGATCGTCATGGCATTCCCGAAGCGGGCACCGGTTTTGCGGGCCATTCGCTGGTGGTGTATGAGCCCCATTGGCAGAGCGCTCGCTCGCCAATGATGCTCGAAGAGGCGGCCGAGGGGGCCACGGTCGCCGCGGGGGTCAATACCAGCCTGATGCTGCGTCAGGCCCTGCTGATGGGGCTGGGGCTTGGCGAGGTGGCGGTTCCGCTCGCAGAGCAAGCCGGGTTGGTGCGGGTCTGGCCCGAGCGGCAATTAGAGCAATCCTACGATGTCTGGCTGGTGACCCATCAGGATGTGCAGCATGCCGCGCGGGTCAGAGCGGTCATGGATGCCATCGTCAGGGCATTTGCCGCGATGGCCTAAGTCTGGCGGGGATTCTGTTCAGGTTTTGTCGCAGCGTGGTCACACCTCTTGCCATAGTCATAGCGGTTGAGGGAAAACCCTCATTTACTTGGTCTCTGACAGTCAATACTGTGAGACCGAGTCCACCACTACTGGAGCCTGACCCATGACCGATATGCTTGTTGACGATAAACAACCGACCCCGGATCCGGCAGAGCAGAATGCCTTCTTCCCATCGCCCTACTCCCTGAGCCAGTTCACCTCGCGCAAATCTGACCTTGCCGGGGCCGACTATCCCGCTCCCTATCGGGAGGGGCGCTGGAAGATCCTGCTGATCGGTGCCGATGAGCGTTATCTGCCCACCGACAACGGCACCCTGTTTTCCACCGGTAACCATCCGGTCGAAACCCTGCTGCCCATGTATCACCTCGACAAGGCGGGCTTTGCCTTTGATGTGGCCACCCTCTCCGGCAATCCGGTCAAGTTCGAGTGGTGGGCCATGCCCGGTGAAGATGAAGAGGTGCTGGGGCTCTTTGCCAAATATCAGTCGCAGTTCCGCCAACCGGCCAAGCTGGCCGATCTGCTGAAAGAGGCGCTGGCGCCGACTCGGACTATATCGGCGTCTTTATTCCCGGCGGACACGGCGCCCTGATGGGGCTGCCGGAGAGTGCCGAGGTGAAAGCGCTGCTGGAGTGGGCGATGGCTAACGATCGCTTCATCATCTCCCTCTGTCACGGGCCGGCGGCGCTGCTGGCGGTGGCCAATCCAGAGACTTTCGCCGGCTACAAGATCTGCGCCTTCCCCGATGAGCTGGATGCCCAGACCCCGGCAATTGGCTATATGCCGGGCCACCTCACCTGGAAGTTTGGCGAGAAGCTCAAAGAGATTGGCTTTGAGATCGTCAACAACGGCATCTCGGGAGAGGTGTGCCGGGATCGCAATCTGCTGACCGGTGACAGCCCGCTGGCGGGCAATAACCTCGGCAAGCTGGCCGCCACCACCTTGCTGGAGGCGGTTGCCAAGCGATGAAGTTGTCGTCCTCGCCAGCCAGTGCGCTGCAGGTTGCGGTGGCGCTGGAAGGGTGTCAGCGGCTGGAGGAGATCCAGCAACTGGTGCGCGCCTTTGCCATCCCGCTGGGGTATCACCGCTTTGCGCTCTTCTCCATCAGCGCCAGCGAGGAGGGGGTGGTCGAGCACCTCTACTGGCTGGAGGGTGAGTGGCTGGAGAGCGGCGAGGCGGTCGACCTGCATGCTTATATGCGCGAGTGCCCGATGGCGATGCATATCAGGGAGCGAGACCAGCCCTTCTTCTGGAGCAAAACGGTTGGTGCCGTTGGCGAGCAGTACCGTATCGTTCGCCATCCTGAGGGGCCGGGCCGACATGGCTTGCAGGTACCCGTCTATGGGCCGTTGGGACTGGAAGGGGCGATGAGCTTTGGCGGCGATCAGATCGATGCCTGTGCCCACACTCGGGTTGGCCTTGCGCTGATCGCGGTGGCGGCTTTTCATGCTGCCCGTCGGTTGATGGAGATGCCGGTAGCGGGTCACGAGCGTGGCCTCACTGGGCGCGAGCGCGAAGTGCTGGAGTGGGTCTCCCGGGGTTGGCGCCATGCCGATATCGCCACCACCCTGAAACTCTCGGTGCGCACGGTCGAGAACCATCTGCGCAGTGCCCGCCGTCGACTCGGTGTAGCCACCACGGCAGAGGCGGTCAGAGTGGCGATCAGGAACCGCGATATCGAGGGCTGAGGGGCCATCCCTTTGTCTAGCATGTAAAAAGAGACCGGCCATCAGCCGGTCTCTTTTTTATTTCCCGCAACATTACACCTGCGGCGGGGTGCTTTCCGCATTGGACATTACCGCATCAATTTGCACCAGGACGCCAGCGGGCAGCTCGCTCACGCCAATCACGGTGCGGGCAGGCAGATAACCCGGGAAGTATTTGGTGTAGACGGCGTTGACCGCATCCAGATCCGCGATATTGGCGAGCTGGATATTGACCTTGACGATATCGTCCATTACATGGCCGATGCTCTCCACAATTGCCTTGATATTGCTCAGGCACTGGGCGGTCTGCTCCTTGATGCAGCCAGCCAGGATCTTGCCGGTTGCGGGGTCAATCGGCAGTTGGGCAGAGAGATGGTTGTAGTGGGAGAAGGCGACGGTCTGGGTGTGCAAGGGGCTGCGCGGTGCCTTGTCGGTATTGCGGGCACGGATCACCAGATTGTGACGGTCTTCCACCAGTTGTGGCGGGGTGCCGTCACCGTGGGAGATGACAGCATCCATCTGCACCCGTGCCCCCATGGGCAGGGCGGCGGCACTGACCACAGAGCGGGCGGGCAGATAGGCGACGGCGCGGGCGATGGCGGAGTCGGGGAAGAAGGTGGTGTAGACCTCGTTGACGGCCTCCAGATCGGCCAGATCGGTCAGATAGACGGTGACCTTGACGATATCGTCAAACGGCACGTCGATGCTCTCCAGCACCGCCTTGATATTGCGCAGGCACTGGCCCGCCTGCTCCTTGATGCCACCGGCAACCAGCTGGCCAGAGGCTGCATCGACCGGCAGCTGGGCGCCGATATTGTTGTAGTGGGAGAAGGCCACGGTATGGGTGGAGAGCGGATTGTGCGGCGCCTTGTCGCTATTGCGGGCCAGTTTAACCAGCGGGCAAGGATCTTGTGGGAAGGTACCTTCGCCGTTGGAGATGATGGCATCGATCTGCACCAGTGCGCCCAGCGGCAGGGCGGCGACGGCGAGGGTGGTGCGGGTCGGCAGATAGCCCGGGAAGAATTCGCGATAGACGGCGTTGACCGCCTCCAGATCGGCCATCTCTTTGAGGAAGATGGTCGCTTTGACCATATCGTCCATCACATGGCCGATGCTCTCGATGATCGCCTTGAGGTTGCTCAGGCACTGTCTGGCCTGCGCGGTGACATCGCCGCTCACCATCTTGCCGGTGGCGGGATCGACCGGCAGCTGGGCCGAGATATTGTTGTAATGAGAAAACGCCACCGTTTGGGTGCAGGGGTCCAGATCCTGGGGTGCATGGGGGGTATTTCTTGCCGACTTGATGATGGTGCCACTCATAGATATGCCTCTTTTTAATATTTGTTGTTCATTCAGGTACAGGTTTACCCCATCTTGTTGTGCGCCACGGCCATTGCGCCAGCGGCGGCATCCCCGGTTATTATTTGTGATCCACTCAATTACTGAGAGGAATAAGGGAGAAGAGGACAGGGTAGATATTTCAGACGCTGCGATTCTATGAGTGGCTATCAGGGGTTGCAAACCGCTGATTGCATTTCTATGAGATGGCTCAATGGGCGCAAATTTAATCATATTGCTATTCAATTCACCCTAAATCGCAGCCAATTCGTGCGCAAATGGTGCCGAACCGGCGGACAGCCTTGCCCTGACTGGGTTTGCTCTTTCCCTCTTCGGGATATTGGCATGTGAATAAAGGGTTAATATTATGCGCCGATGTGCAAATAATGCATATTATGGTGCATGGATATCTGTTTTCAGCTCTTTTAAGGGGCTATGAAAATTCCCGTTAATATGCATATCCACCTTATTAAAGATACCTCTGGAATATAATTCACGGCTTTTGCATTCCTCTCTGTTAATGATTATTCCGGCATGCTCGGTGACGCCTTGCTGGCAGCCGGGATCTGTTATTAGCGCCATAAAAATCTATGCCATGAATTTGCACGGCGGATCTGCTCCTGCTGCACAGGAGTGGGGGGCATGGCGTTGGCGTTGGCGTGACGGTGTGCGGGAGCTGTGGTGCTGGATGAGAGGTGGCGTTGGATGAGGGGCTGTGGTGGCAATCCGCTTCTCTTCACTCCTGTTGCATCACCCGATGGGTGGGGTTGCCCCGCGTCGTCGCTTTTTCCACTTTTTGCGAGTTTGTCCGATCTCCCTCTTATCTGTGGCTGGTTGTGATGATTGGGATGGTTTTCAGGGCTCGGGAACAGCTCAGGTGATTTCGCAGGAATAAAGTTCAATGTTCTGTTTTTAAAGGGAAATTCGTAAAAAAATGGATTTATCGACCGCTTTTTATGGTTTCTTGATGAAACTGTTAATTAGTGGCGTGATTGCGAGTCAGGTCGCTTTTTTCACTCGCTATTAATCGTATGATTAATAAGGTAATCAAGGAGCCCTGACGGAGAGCATCGATGCACCGGCAGGCCATTGCCCAGGATTGGCAAACGAGATCGCGTCGCGATCATCATTACCTGACTGTGGAGGATTTATGCTGGGTTTCGTTCTGGGCGATATGTATTGTCAAACATCTGGGCAGCGGTTACCTCCTCGCCTGGGAAAGAGCTTTCCCATTCCTGCCGATTACCGACTGCGCGGCCGGGTATCCGCCGCCATCATGACCATCGAGAGCCTGCTCGATACCCCTTATCCGCAAAAGCAGTTTCGTGATCTGGTCTTTGGCGCCTTTATCGAGCGCCAGCGTCGGCTGTTTGGCGAACATGTGATTGTGGCCCGCATGGAAGGGGAGGAGGGGCTGGAGCTGTCGATTGATCTCTCGTTTGTCAGCACCGCCGTACCTGTGGGCCTCTTGGCTATCTCTGAAGAGCTGGCCCTCGCTACGGCGCCGCGTCCCAAGAAGAGCCATCCCCACTACGAGGCGCTGTGCAAGGCGATCGACTGCATGGTGATGCTGATGTTTTATGGCAAGGTGATCCGCCAGCGTAATACGGTGTTGGAAAATATCGGCCATCAGTTTGGTTATCAGCCCGCGGCGACCCTGACGGCGCGTGTTGGCAAGGGTGGGGAGGATGATTACGACGCCTTCATGGTCAATATCATGACCTGTATTGCTCACTCCAATTCGCTCAAGGAGGCGCTGGAGAACGCCAGCCGGATGGGAATTCAGGAGCCCGCTTTCTTCTGCATCGTCGGGGCGATTGCCAGCACCCTGTGGGGCGTGCCCAGACAGTGGGCGTATCAGGCTTCACAGCTGATCCATCGCTCCCACCATCACTACATCCAGAATCTGCTTCGCTGTGAAACCCGTGCCGGGCGGCGCCATATCAATCTGGAGCCGCCAAAGCCCCCGCTGTTTGCACCGATCCGGCAACAGGTTGTGCGTCTGTTCAAGGGGGCACACTGATCCGCCGCCCCCTTGTCATCACTCAGGCGGGATAAAGTGCCCCCAGCACAGCCGAACGGCTGGCGCCGGTGACGGCGGGCAGGTTGCCCGGCTTGCGGTGAACAAAGCACATGGCCAGCCAGGCAAAGGCAGCGCCTTCCACCCAGTCGGGGGCAAGGCCCAGCTCGGCGGTGCTGGCGATGCGCCATGCAGGCAGCAGGCTGGCCAGCTCCTTCAGCAAGGGGGCGTTATGGGCTCCGCCGCCGCAGACAAACAGCTCGGCTTTCGGCTGGCTGGCACCGACTGATTCGGGCCGGGCGGGCAGTTGGCGGGCGATGCTGTGGCAGGTGAGCGCCTGCAGGGTGCGCTGCACATCCACGGGGGCGTATGAAGTGTCTGCCAGCTCCCCATCGAGCCAATCGAGGGTAAACATCTCCCGTCCGGTGCTCTTGGGGGCGGGTGCGGCGAAGTAGGGGTGAGCCAGCAGTTTTTCCAGCAGGGCCGGGATGGGCTTGCCGCTGGCGGCCCATTTGCCACCGGCGTCATAGCTGCCGCCGTGGGGCTGATGGCGGCGATACCAGCCATCGAGCAGGGTGTTGGCCGGGCCGGTATCAAAACCATATACCCCGCCTGGATTGCCCGGCAGCACCGAGATATTGGCGATGCCGCCGAGGTTCAGTACCACTCGCAGGGCGCCGGGCTTGGCAAACAGCGCCTGATGGAAGGCGGGCACCAGCGGCGCCCCCTGACCGCCGAGGGCCATATCCATGGTGCGAAAATCGGCGATAACGTCGATGCCGGTCAAGGCGGCCAGCAGGGCGGCGTTGCCGATCTGCAGGGTAAAGCCAAGCTGGGGGCGATGGCGGATGGTCTGGCCGTGGCTGCCGATGGCGCGAATATCTTTGGGCTCAAGCTTCGCCTTGGCCAGCAGCGCGTGGGTGGCGGCGGCAAACTCTCGCGCCACCAGATTATCGGCCACCCCCATGCGGTCGATTTCGTTGTCGCTCGGGGTGCAGAGTGCATGCAGCGTGCGGGCGGTCTCTTGCGGCCAGGGGTGACAAAGCGCCGCTTCGACCCGCAGTTCATCCCCGGCGATCATCACCAGCACGGCATCAATGCCGTCCATGCTGGTTCCCGACATCAGACCGATATAGCGCTCAGCCATGGTGTCTCCTTACATTGCTGTTCGAAAATACGGTGTGCAGAGAGAGTGAAGAGGGGAACGGCTTTCATCCCATGCCACATGGCGTGATCTTTGACAACAGACCGATATAACGCTCAACCATGTTGCATCCTCAATGCGGACCGGAAAAAGAGTGAGAGAGACAGGATAGATAAGCCCTTGCTTCCGTGCCACATGCCGCTCCCGGTGTTCCATCTCATCTTATGTCCGAAAGTGGACTCATTTCAATCTGGTTCCCTGGCGCGGGTTCAATAAAAGGGGCTGGCAGGGCCTTCACCCTGCCAGCCCTGATGGCTTAGTTGCCGCGACTATCCCGCTTGTTCTGGGCCAACTGCAGCTCGGGGTTGTCGAGCTTGGCCAGTTGCGGCATCGCCAGCTTTTTGAAGTTGGCCAGCTCGCGTCCGCTCAGGGTCTCTGCCTGCGGCAGGGTGAGGGTGCGCGGGTTCTTGTGAATGCCGCCCACCACGAATTCGTAGTGCAGGTGCGGGCCGGTGACGCGGCCGGTGCCACCCAGAGTGCCGATGGTCTGCCCCTGCTTCACCCGCTGCCCCTTGTTGACGGTGCGCTTGGAGAGGTGCAGGTACTTGGTCACATAGTTGCCGGCATGCTTGATAAAGACGTAGTTGCCGTTGAACTGGTTGTAACCGGCGGCCACTACGCTGCCGGAGCCCGCCGCCATGATGGGGGTGCCCACCGGCGCCACATAGTCGATGCCGTTATGGGGGCGGATCTTGCCGGTCACAGGATGGAGGCGGCGCGGGTTGAAGTTGGAGCTGATGTATTTGAAGTTAACCGGCGCGCGCAGGAAGCTCTTGCGCATCGCTTTGCCTTCCGGGGTGTAGTAGTTGCCATCTTCATTGAGCACGGCGCGGTAGGCAGTGCCCTGGTTGACGAACTCCGCCGCCAGAATATCGCCGGAGGCGACCCGCTCGTCGTCGCGGAACTTGTCTTCATAGACCACCCGGAAGCTGTCGCCCGGTTGCAAATCCTGGGCAAAGTCGATATCCCAGCCGAAGATTGCGGCCAAGTCCATGATCTGATCTTCGGTCATTCCCGCATCCACCGCGGCGCCCCAGAAGCTGGAGCGGATCTCGCCTTTACTCACCTGTTCGCGGGTGTCGAGGGCGATCTTGACGTTGCGGGCGACAAAGGTCTCCTCCTTGCGGCTCACCTTGAGCGCCTGCTCCAGACTGTGGGGGTAATAGAGGCTGTGCAGCTCGCCGTTCTCGGTGAGCTTGAAGGTGAGCTCCTGCCCAGGTTGCAGCATCCGCAGGGGATCGCTGCCCTCGAGCTGATCGATCAGGTGCAGATCCGTGGTGCTCAGGCCAATGCGCTGGAAGATCACCCCCATGTTGTCGCCACGGCGCACCTTCACCTGCTTGGTGATATAGCGCGGCTTGGGCGGGGTGACAGGCTGGGCCGCTTCTGCCTTCAACTCGTCGTTCAGCGGGTTGTCGTTCGCCGGTTCCCGCAGGGCAATCTCGTTGCCGTTTTCATCGACCCGTGTTGCCACTGCCTGTTCGCTTGGCCAGGCAGCCAGCATCATGATCATGATGCTCAAGATCAGCACCATCTTGCGGTGCCAGTGGGGGAGTGCGTTGAAGGCGTGCCAAATAACCATGAGAAGCAGATGAAGTCGGGCAGAATGGACGGATTTTACAGCCTTTCCAATTGGCCCGCCATTCCAGTAATATGTTTGGCCCTGTGGAATCGTGATGGAGAGTCAAAAAATGTCCCAGCTCGAGGTGGCGCTAGCCGAGATCAAGCGCGGAGCGGAAGAAATTCTGGTTGAAGAAGAACTTGTCGCCAAGTTGAAGGAAGGGCGCCCGCTGCGCATCAAGTTGGGCATGGACCCGACCGCCCCCGACATTCACCTGGGTCATACCGTGATCCTCAACAAGCTGAAGACCTTCCAGGATCTGGGCCATGAAGTGATCCTGCTGATCGGTGACTTCACTGCCATGGTGGGTGACCCCTCCGGCAAGAACGCTACCCGTCCGCCGCTCTCCGAAGAGGCTATCAAGCATAACGCCCTCACCTATGCCGAGCAGGCGTTCAAGATCCTCGACCCCGCCAAGACCCGCATCGAGTACAACTCGACCTGGCTAAGCGAGCTGGGTGCGACCGGCATGATCAAGCTGGCGGCCAAGCAGACCGTGGCCCGCATGATGGAGCGTGACGACTTCAAAAAGCGCTACACCGGCGGCCAATCCATCGCGATTCACGAATTCCTCTATCCGCTGCTGCAAGGCTATGACTCGGTCGCGCTGAAGGCGGACGTTGAGCTGGGCGGTACCGACCAGAAGTTCAACCTGCTGATGGGCCGCGAGCTGCAAAAAGATGCCGGCATGGCGACCCAGTGCGTGCTGATGATGCCGCTGCTGGTGGGTCTGGATGGCGTCAAGAAGATGTCCAAGTCCGCAGGCAACTACATCGGCGTCCACGACGCCCCGGGTGAGATGTTCGGCAAGATCATGTCCATCACCGACGATCTGATGTGGAACTACTACGAGCTGCTCTCCTTCCGTCCGCTGGCTGAAATTGAAGAGTTCAAGGCAGGTATCGCGGCCGGTACCCTCAACCCGCGCGATGTGAAGATCTGGCTGGCCAAAGAGATCATCGCCCGTTATCACGACGAAGCGGCGGCCGAAGCGGCCCACGAAGATTTCACCCAGCGTTTCTCCAAGAACGCCATTCCGGACGAGATGCCGGAAATCGAGCTGGCACTGGAAGGTGAAGGTCTGGCCATCGCTAACCTGCTGAAAGAGGCCGATCTGGTGGCCACCACCTCCGAAGCGCTGCGGATGATCAAGCAGGGCGCGGTCAAGGTGGATGGCGAGAAGCTGGAAGATGGCAAGGCACTCATCGGTGCTGGTACCGCCGTCTATCAGGTCGGCAAGCGCAAGTTTGCCCGGGTGACTGTCAAATAAGCAGTACTGTTAAGTAAACCGTAGCGCCATGCGAGCCGGTCATCAGGCCGGCTCACCCTTGGTTAACAGGGCCTCCTTCGGGAGGCCTTGTCGTATCTGGGCGGCACGGATCTGGGCGATAAAGTGCCGCAGCACGGCACTGCTTGGGTGTGGCCGTGTCGCCAGACTGATGCTGGTCATCATGCCGTTGCCCTCAATGGGGTGATAACTGACCCCGAGCGGACGCAACGCCGCCACCGAGCTGGGCACCAGAGTCACGCCAAAGCCCGCCTGCACCATGCCGACGGTGGAGATCACCTGTGGGCATTCGGGCCCCAGTATCGGCTCGAACCCCGCCTCCCGACAGAGGCCCACGATGCCGTCATAGAGCCCGGGCCCGATGGCGTGGGGAAACAGAATAAAACTCTCGTCCTTCAGGCTGGCCAGTGGCAAGGGGCCCGGCTTGGCCTTGGGATGGCTGGTCGGCAGGGCGATCAGCAGCGGCTCCTGCTCGATAAGGTGATGGGCAAAGCCCTCGCTACCCCGGCAGGGGAGCCGCAAGATGGCGGCATCCAGCCGATCGTTGCGCAGCGCCTCCACCAGTGCCGGCATGGTGCCCTCCTGCGGGCTGAGGGCCACCTCGGGGTAGCGCTCCCGATAGTCGTGCAGCAGGGTCAGCACCGCGGGGTGGAGCACGGTGGAACCGGCAAAGCCGATCCGCAGTGCCCCCTGCTCGCCCCGGGCAATCCGCTTTACCTTCAGTTTTGCCGCATCGGCCAGCGCCAGGATCTGCGCCGCATCCCGATAGAGGCTCTCGCCCGCCTCGGTCAGCTCGACACTGCGGGTCAAACGGCGCAGTAGCGGGGTGCCCAGGGTCTCTTCCAGCTTGCGGATCTGCTGGCTCAGCGGCGGCTGGGCCATGTTGAGTGATTCGGCTGCGCGGGTGAAATTCTGCTTTTCAACAACGGCCATGAAGTAGCGGAGCGTACGAAGTTCCATATCGATTGAGTCTCAAAGTCATGGGATCAGCGTATTGGTGTTGAAATGTGAACCAAGTCACCATTGGATCCGAACGCTAACAGGATTCACGGTGGAGGTGAAACCCGAATGGAACATATTGCAACATCTGACAGTGCCGGGTGCAGCTGTGCCCTCGAAGTGAGCCAGCAGTTTTCCCGCTGGCGCAGGCAGCATGACGGTGGCGAGATCTACCAGAGTTCCCTGATGAGCGCCCTGCTGGCGGGGGTCTACGAAGGGGAGACCACCATGAGCGAGCTGCTGCGCCACGGCGACTTTGGCCTCGGCACCTTCAATCACCTCGATGGCGAGCTGATCGCCTTCGAGCGCCAGATCCACCAGTTGCGCTCCGATGGCTCGGCCCGGCCCGCCCGCGCCGATCAGAAGACACCCTTCGCGGTGATGACCCATTTTCGTCCCTGTCTGGAGCGTCGCTTCGATCACCCCCTGAGCCGTGACGAGATCCACCAGTGGGTGGATCGGCTGGTGGGCTCCGACAACGTCTTCGTCGCCCTGCGCCTCGACGGCCAGTTTGAGACGGCCAAGGTACGAACCGTGCCGCGTCAGGAGCCCCCTTATCGCCCCATGCTGGAAGCCATCGAACAGCAGCCGCTGTTCCGTTTTGCCGCGGTGGCGGGAACCCTGGTGGGCTTTCGCTGCCCGCCGTTCGTGCAGGGGGTCAATGTGGCGGGCTTTCACGAGCACATGATCACCGCCGATCGCAAGGGGGGCGGTCATCTGCTCGACTACACCATGGCCCACGGCACCCTGCGACTTTCAGTGGTGCGTCACCTCAATCTGGCCCTGCCATCGGATCCCGCTTTCCGGCAGGCCGACCTCAACCCTGCCGATCTCGATCGCGCCATCCAGGCCGCCGAAGGCTGATAGACAAGGAGCAATATCATGGAAAACAGACAGTGGAAGTGCGGTGCCGAGCTGGTGGTTCGTCATCTGGAGGCGCAAGGGGTCAAGCAGGTGTTCGGGATCCCCGGCGCCAAGATTGACCGGGTGTTCGATGCGCTGGAGGACTCCCCCATCGAGACCATAGTGGTGCGCCACGAGGCGAACGCCGCCTTTATGGCGGCCGCCGTGGGGCGCCTCACCGGCAAGGCGGGGGTGGCGCTGGTCACTTCGGGCCCAGGTTGCTCCAACCTTATTACCGGGCTGGCGACGGCCACCTCGGAAGGGGACCCCATGGTGGCGCTGGGCGGTGCGGTGCGCCGTGCCGACGGCCTCAAACTCACTCATCAGAGCATGGATACGGTCAACCTCTGCCGTCCGGTCACCAAGTTCAGTGCTCAGGTCAACAGCGGGGCGGCAATTTCGGAAGTGATGGCCAACGCCTTTCGCGCTGCCGAACTGGGGCGGCCGGGGGCGGCGTTTGTCAGCCTGCCGATGGACATCATCAACAAGCCGGTGCAGGGCAATGTACTGGTGCCCCGTGAAGTGCCGGAGCCGGGCTGCGCCGACGAACAGAATATGGAGCAGGCATTGACCCTGCTGCGCAACGCCGAGAATCCGGTGGTGCTGCTCGGTCTGATGGCGAGCCGGCCGGAAAATGCCGAAGCGGTACGCGCCTTCCTCGACAAGGCGCGGCTGCCGGTGACCGGCACCTATCAGGCCGCCGGGGTGGTGGACAGCTGCCACTTCGATGACTTTGCCGGGCGGGTGGGGCTCTTTAACAACCAGCCGGGGGATCAGCTGCTGGCGGGGGCCGATCTGGTGATCTGCATCGGCTACAGCCCCATCGAGTACGACCCCGTGCTGTGGAATGGCGACCGGGAGCGGCGCATCCTCCATATCGACGTGCTGCCTGCCGATATCGACAGCAGCTACTGCCCGACCGCCGAGCTGGTGGGGTCGATCCGCGCCAACCTGTTGCAGCTGACCCGCATCATGGGCAATCCGAAAATCCGTCCCCCCGAGGTGGATCGGCTGCTGCAAGGTGTTCGCCAGCAGCGGCTGCGACTGGCGATGCGGGCCGACGATCTGCACGGCAATCCGGTTCACCCCTTGCGTATCGTGCGCGAGCTGCAGGATCTGGTGCGCGACGACATGACCCTCTGCGTCGACATGGGCAGCTTCCATATCTGGATTGCCCGCTACCTCTACAGCTTCCGCGCTCGTCAGGTGTTGATCTCCAATGGTCAGCAGACCATGGGGGTGGCACTGCCGTGGGCCATCGGCGCGGCGCTGGTACGGCCGGGTGAGAAGGTGATCTCGGTATCGGGGGATGGCAGCTTTATGCAGTCGAGCATGGAGCTGGAGACGGCGGTGCGCCTCAAAAGCAATATCGTTCACATCATCTGGGTCGATAACGGCTACAACATGGTTGCGATGCAGGAGCAGCAGAAGTATTGCCGCACCTCCGGCGTCTCTTTTGGCCCCATCGATTTCAAACGCTATGCCGAATCGTTCGGGGCGGCCGGGTTTGCGGTGCGTTCGGCCGACGAGCTGCGTGCCACCCTGCGGGCCGCGCTGGCGGTGGAGGGGCCTGCGGTGGTGGCCATTCCGGTGGATTACTCCGACAACCCGGGGCTGATGGCCCAGCTCAGGCCAGAAGTATTGGCATAGTGTGGGCAGCGGTGTTGGCCTGGCTTGTTGTGTAAGCGCAAGCAGACCCGCCCATATAGCAAAAACCGGCATCAATGGATGCCGGTTTTTTATTGTTTTGCGGGATGGGTGGCCTTAACGGGCCAGCTGGACAGCGGTGCGTGCGCGGGCCGGTTGTGGGCGCTGTTTGGCTTTTGGCGCGCAGGCCATCTTCAGGCGCAGCCACTCGCGCCACAGCAGCCAGCAGAGCGGCAGGGTGAGCAGCAGCACGGTCGCGGGCTGGGCCATCAGCACGCCATCACGACCCCACAGTTGCGGCAGCAGGAAGATGAGCGGCAGCAGCAACACGGTTTTGGCGATGGAGATGACCAGCGCCTGACGGGTACGCGCCATGGATTGCAGCAGCACGATGCCGAACATGATGATCCCCTCCAGCGGAATGGCGCCAAGGTTGAGGGTCAGGCTGCTGATGGCAGCGGCCAGCAGTTCGGGATCCTTGTCGCCGGTATAGAGCATGGCGACCTGTCCCGGCAGCAGTTGGATGGTGAGCCACACCAGCATGCCGTAGATAAAAGTGAACTTGAGCCCCATCTCCATCAGGTACTTGAGGTTGCGATGGTGCTTGGCCCCCGCCGCCTTGCTGATGAGCGGCTGAATGCCGAAGGCGAGCCCCTGCAGAATGACGATAAAGACCGCTTCGGTGTAACCGGCCACGGTAAAACCCGCCAGATCCTTCACATTGCCGTACACCATCAGCTGGCTGTTGTGCAGCATCAGCAGCAGGCCGAGGTTGAACTGGGCAATCAGGCTCGGCAGACCGGTAAAGAGCAGGTGCGGCATGGCGGGGAGGTTGGGCACCAGATCCCGCCAGCTGAGGCGCAGCCGCGCCCAGGGGGTGAAGAAGTAGCCTAGGCCGATCAAGCTCACCGCACCCTCTGCCATCAGGGTGGCTTGCGCGGTACCGATCAGTCCCAGCCCCAGCCGACCCACCATGATGTAGTTGAGGATGATATTGAGCACGGCGCCGCTGCTCACCAACACCATGGCCAGTTTCGGGCGGCCATCGTTGCGCAGCAGATAGGGGACCGCCAGATTGCTGGCCAGCAACAGAGTGCCGCCGCCAATCCAGGTGAGGTAGTCACTCGCCTGTTTCCAGGTCTCGCTGCCCTGTTCAATCCCCAGTCCCAGCAGGATATCGGTGTGGGTGTAATAGAGAAGCACCGGCGCAACGCCCCCGAGTCCGGCCAGCAGCCAGAGGGCGTTGACCAGCGCCTGACGGGCCAGCTTGTCGTTTTTCGCCCCTTGCTGGAAGGAGATGGCGGTGGCCGCCCCCATGCTGATCATGGCGGCCAGGCCGATCAGCACCATGATGACCGGATAGACCAGGTTGATCCCGGCGAGGCCAGCGGCACCGACATAGTGGCCGACGAAGATGCCGTCGATGAGGTAGTAGGCCCCCGAGACCAGCATGGCAAGAATGGAGGGGAGGGCGTAAGCCCAGAAGCGACGGGTCATGGCCCGTTGCCGCAGTGTTAAATAGGCAGACATATCTGTTCTCTCGGGGAGTTCGATTATCGAACAGCTAGTCTAGATTAATACTTATTTGGTGATAATCAGGGTTTCACTTGATGAATTGCTGAGTATTACTCACTAATCCGGGGTTTTGGTAGTGGGCTTTGAGCATGTCGATCAGGATGCGCAGGCCGCTGCCCAGTTGATGCCGACTGGGATAGAAGAGGTAAAAGCCGGCAAAGGTAGGGCACCAGGGCTCCAGCACGGTGAGCAGTTTCCCCTCCGCGACCTTCTGGCTCACCTCCTCTTCCAGACAGTAGGCCAGTCCCAACCCCGCCTCGGCGGCGCCCAGATAGAGGGCCGGGGTGCTGGTGGTGAGCGGCCCGGTCACTTCAATCTCCAGCATGGTGCCATCGGCGGCAAAGGCCCAGCGATAGTGATGGTGCGGGGTGAGGCGATAGCCGATGCAGGCGTGGCGGCTCAGCTCGCTCGGGTGCTCGGGCGCGCCGTGCTCCGCCAGATAGGCCGGGGAGCCCACCACCAGATAACGCTGGGGCGGGCCGAGGGGGATGCCGATCATCTCCTTGGGCAGCAGATCGCCATAAAAGAGCGCGGCATCGTAACCATCTTCAATCAGCCGAGGCATCAGCTCCTGCTCCACCACCTCCACCTGCATCCGCGGATAACGGGCCAGATAGTCGATCAGCACAGGTGCCAGCAGGCTGTCGATGGCGCCGCGGGGGGCGCAGAGCTTGAGCCTTCCCACCGGTTCATCGCTGTTGCGGGCCAGCTCGCAAAGCGCCTCTCCCAGGGTATTGAGGGTGGGGAGCAGCTGCTTGAGCAGCCGCTGGCCCGCTTCGGTCGGCACCACGGCGCGGGTACTGCGGTTGAGCAGCCGCACCCCCAGACGGGCTTCCAGCCCCTTCAGGCTATGACTGAGGGCGGAGGCGGAGACCCCGAGTTCGAGGGCGGCCTTGCTGAAACTGCGGTGACGGGCGACGGCGGCAAACACCGCCAGTTCGGCGAGATCGGTACGGGTAATGGTCATCATCAATCAACAAAAAGGCGTGAGTCACAAGGGTACGCCAAGGCCGTGCTGCACACAATCCGCGCTAAACTGGTGGCTTGTTGCAAATATGTAGCTGCTCGCAGGCCATTGATTCCAGTGAAACTAAGTTGAATTGTTAAAAAAAACTCACAATAAGGCGCTTTGAGTGTGATCTTGGTCGTCTGAAAGGCGACCAAAATCAAACTTTGGTTGATTAATTCAAAAAAACGCTGTGATTAATAAGGGCATTTAATTAAAGTCAGCCCATCAAGAGTGGCGCACGTTAATCGGTTGTTAAGTGAGACGGGCGCCGACCCTCAGGGTCAAAATCTCGCACTGTTGTTTGTTGCAATCCTGTTGTCACAAGGAGTGATGGCCAGGTTGCCGGGGGGCGAGAGGTTAATATCAAGGACGGACAGCAGGCGTTCCAGGGAGATGGAACCGGGCCAAGGCCCGACCAAACAAGAATCCCATTTTCCTAGATGACAGGAACAACGTATGTCTGACATGAATATTGCAGCTGATGGTCGTTTAGCCAGCAACACCTCCCGCGGCGTCAACAAGGCCGATGTGGTCTGGATGCTGGGTCTGTACGGTACCGCGATCGGTGCCGGTGTGCTCTTCCTGCCAATCAACGCCGGTGTAGGTGGCCTGTGGCCGCTGGTTGCCATGTTGATCCTGGCGCTGCCGCTGACTTTCTTTGCTCACCGTGGTCTGACCCGCTTCGTGCTGTCCGGCTCTACCCGTGATGGCGACATCACTGAAGTAGTAGAAGAGCACTTCGGCAAGACCGCAGGCAAATTCATCACCCTGCTCTACTTCTTTGCCATCTACCCGATCGTGCTGATGTATTCAGTCGCCATCACCAACACCGTCGAGAGCGTGATTGTTCACCAGCTGGGCATGTCTGCACCTCCCCGTGCCGTTCTGTCACTGGCTCTGATCCTCGGTCTGATGGCGGTTGTTCGTCTGGGCGGCCAGGTTATCGTTAAAGCGATGAGCGTGCTGGTATTCCCGTTCGTGCTCACCCTGATGGGTCTGGCGTTCTACCTGATCCCGCACTGGAACGGTGCCATCATCACTGAAGCTCCGGCCCTGTCCGACGCCTTCAACGGTGACTTCATCAAGACCCTGTGGCTGGCTATCCCGGTAATGGTGTTCTCCTTCAACCACTCCCCGATCATCTCCTCCTTCGCGGTGGACAACAAAGGTCGTTACGGTGAAGGTGCCGAGAAGAAGTGCAGCAACATCCTGCTGGGCGCCCACGTCATGATGGTGATGACCGTTATGTTCTTCGTATTCAGCTGCGTACTGAGCCTCTCCCCGGCTGACCTGGCTGCTGCCAAAGAACAGAACATCTCCATCCTGTCCTACCTGGCCAACCACTTCGATAACCCGGTTATCGGTACTGTGGCTCCGCTGATCGCCATGGTTGCCATCAGCAAATCCTTCCTGGGTCACTACCTGGGTGCGCAAGAAGGCATGAACGGCCTGATGGCCAAGGCGCTGCGCGAGAAGGGCAAGAACGTTGACACCAAGCAACTGAACAAAGTCACTGCCGTGTTCATGATCCTGACCACCTGGGCCATCGCTACCATCAACCCGAGCATCCTCGGCATGATTGAAGACCTGGGCGGCCCGATCATCGCAATGCTGCTGTTCCTGATGCCGATGTACGCCATCACCAAGGTTCCGGCCATGCGCAAATACGCTGGCAACATCAGCAACGGCTTCGTGACCATCATCGGCCTGATCGCCATGTCCGGTATCATCTACAAGCTGATTGCCTGATAACTCCGGTTACCAAGTTGAATGAAGAAGCCGCCTCGCAAGAGGCGGCTTTTTTTATGGCTGTTTGGGGCGGCGAGCGGATGCGGTATCGCTACTTCATCAGCTTCTTCACCTCATCGCTGGCCAGCGCCTTGTTGAATTTGTCCCGCGCCTCTTTCCCCTTGGCGGAGTTGGTAAAGCAGACGTGGAGGGACTTGTCCTCGAGGATCTTGCCGTTGAAGCCGAGGTTGGCGGCAACGTCCTTGAGTTGGGGATCGCTCTCCAGCAGATAGGTCATCACATTCTGGTCGATGACCGCCAGATCGAGCCGACCGTTGCCCAGTTTCAGCAGGTTTTGGCTGTCCGAGCTGGTGGCGTCGGCCGAGAGCGCCTTGCTGGCCACCTTTTCGTCAAACTCGGTGGTATTCACATAGCCGGTGACGACACCAATTTTCTTGCCCTTGAGGTCATCAAGGGTCTGCCAGGTGACCGGCTGATCGGCTCGCTGGGCAAAGCCGAGGGGGCCGTTACCTATGGGGTCGGAGAAGAGGCAACTGCTCTTGGGGTCGAGATACTCGGGGAAATAACCCAGTACCTCGGAGTTGTTGGTCGCCTCGTCCACGGCCCGTTGCCAGGGATAGAACTTGATGGTCAGCGGGTCGCCAGCCAGGGCAAAGGCTGCGGTCACCACCTGACTGCTCTTGCCCTGTTCAGGGAGGCTGGCGCTGGTGTAAGGGGGCCATTCAAGGCTGGTCAACACCGCCGCCTGAGCGGCCGACATGCCGAACAAGGGAAGAGTGGCCAGGGCGAGGTGCTTCCATTTCAGGCTCATAGAGATAACTCCTTGTGGTCAAACACCCCTTAAAGATAGCCCCCGGTGTCGATTGCGGATGCTGACCATGGCTGACCGGCATCCGTGCCATCTATTTGTTGTCGATATTCTCCGACTGCCAGAGGGCATAGCCCTTGCCGGAGGCAGTGGTGGGCAGATCAATCTGCATCAGGTCGTTGCCGATGACGAAGGGGCCGGTGTAGCGGGCGCGCAGATCCTGCGCCAGATCTTTGACCCTGATCTTGCCGTTGAGGCCGATATGGCTGAACACGGTCAGCGCCGGTTTGGCTTCGTTCATTACCCGGGCCGCCTGCTCGGGGGAGGCGAGGTGACCGGCGATCGCCTTGTAGCCGGGGTTGGCCTTCATCTGCTCGGCAGAGGTCATGGAGACGCAGTGCACCAGCAGGTCGGCCCCTTTGGCCTGCTTCACCACTTCGGGGCTGTAGCGGGTATCGCCGGAGAGCACCACGCTGTGGCCGTGGTAGTCGATGCGATAGCCGAATGACGGCTTGATGTTGACCCCGTGGTCGTTGTCAAAGGCAGTCACCTTGACCCCGTCATGGTTGTAGACCACCCCGGCGGTGACCTCGTGGCTGTTGATCTCCACCCCGTCCAGCGGCGTTCCCTCATCCTTGACCCGGGTGGCGATGTCGGTGGCGTAGGCCTGCTGCAAGCCACGGGCGAGAGCTGTGGTGCCTTTGGGGCCGTAGAGTTCCATCGGCGCGTGGCGCTGGCCATAGGCCGGTTGCAGCCAGCCGGTCAACCAGAGATCCGCCAGCCCGTTGGTGTGGTCTGAGTGAAAGTGGGTGAGGAAGAAGGCGTTGACCCGGCCGATGGGGATATGCAGCTGCCACAGGCGAGTTGCGGAGTTGCGGCCAAAATCGAACACCAGCTTCTGGTTGCCCGCTTCGACCAAGGTGCTGTAGCCGCCCCGGCTGATCTGGGGCACCGGAGTGCCGGTACCGAGCAGGCTGACCCGAAAGATATCGGGCCGGGCCTGAGTTGCTGAGGCAGGGGCATGATCGTGGTTGCTGATAAAGCTGCTCTCGGCGGCCTGACTGGCACCGCTGGCCAGCAGACCGACCAGTAATGCGGCCAGATAGGTACTTTTCATGGGAATTTATCCTGTGGGGGAGGGATGGCATCACTGTATTGGTAACTAAAAGTTGAATAAATTGGCTAAAATCCATTTCTTACTAAACTTTTGGTTGTGAATAGAGCCCTTGTCGCGGGCCAAACGGCCTTGAAACGGGCAAAAAGGAGGGGTTGTGGACCGATTGACCAGCATGCGTATCTTCACCCGGGTGGTGGATCTCGGCTCCTACAGCTCGGTGGCGAGCGAGCAGGGGATCAGCGCCCAGATGGTGGGCAAGCATGTGCTGGGGCTGGAGCAGTGGCTGGGGGGCAAGCTGTTTCACAAGACCACCCGCCAGCAGACTCTTACCGAGCTGGGCCAGCTGTTTTTGGCTCGCTGCCAGCGGGTGCTGGAGGAGCTGGCACTGACCGAGTCGCTCACCCAGAATCTGCTGGCCGAGCCGGCCGGCCGGCTGCGCATCGCCGCCCCCCTCAGTTTTGGCCACCATCGGCTGGTGCCGCTGCTGCCCGCTTTTCTCGACCGCTACCCCAAGCTGGATCTGGATCTGCAGCTCACTCCGCGCTGGGTCGATCTGGTGGAGGAGGGGTTCGACGCCGCCATCCGCACCCTGCGCCCGCAGGATGAGACGCTGATCGCCCGTCCGTTGCTGACCCAGCACTACCGCCTCTGCGCGGCCCCCGACTACCTCAATCGCCACGGCGTGCCCCGTCATCCGGCCGATCTCGCTCGCCACCAGTGTCTGCATGGCAACTGGGGCGAGCACGAGCGCTGGCAATTTGTCGGTGAGGGTGGCCAGAGCGAGGAGGTACGGGTCGCCTCGCGCCTGCGCATTAATCACTGGCCAGCCTTGTTGACGGCTGCGCTCTCGGGGGCAGGTATCACCTTGCAGCCCGCCGAACAGGTGCGTGAGCATATCGCTTCGGGGCGTTTGCTGCCGCTGCTTGGCCGCTATCAGAGCCCGGCCAAGACCCTCTACTTCATCTATCCGGCGGCGCGACGGCAGGTGCTCAAGATCACCCTGCTGGGGGATTTTCTGGCCGAGTCCCTGCAAGCTGAGCCCGAGCCTGAATAAAAGGCTGCATATTCTCGCCACCGCGCTTAACCATCGTGCTTAACAAAGGGGCGGAGCAGGCCTAACATGGCGGGATGTTTTTCTAGTCGGGACAAAAGGATATGTCTGGGTTGAAAAAGGATCTCGGGCTCTGGCAGGGGATGGGGCTGCTCGCCACCTCGCTGCTCGGCACCGGGATCTTCGTGGTACCGGCGACCGCCGCCTCGCTGGCGGGTGGGGCCTCGCTCTGGGCCTGGTTGCTGCTGATTGCGCTGGTGCTGCCCATCGCCTTTACCTTTGCTCGCCTCGGCCGTCGCTATCCCCATGCGGGCGGCGCGCCGCACCTGATTGGCCTCGCCTTTGGCAACGGCGCCGAGCGCTTCTCCGCCTTCCTCTTTCTGGCTGTGCTGCCGGTGGGGCTGCCTGCCGCCCTGATGATTGCCGCCGGCTTCTGGCATGCCCTGTTCGAGATGGGGGAGTGGACCCTCTGGGCCATCCAGCTGCTCACCCTGCTCGGGGTCTTTCTGCTGGGGCTGCGCGGGGCGCGCTCCTCCGGCAACCTGCAACTACTGATTGCGCTCGCCATTTTGGGGCTCACCCTGCTGATCTGGTTCAAGGGGGAGGTGAGCTGGCGCGATGCGGCCCGGCCGCTGCCGAGCGCGGATGAGTGGCCCCCTATGGCCACCGCGCTGGCGGTGATGTTCTGGTGTTTTGTCGGGCTGGAAGCCTTCGCCCACATGGGGGAGGAGTTCAAACGGCCGGAGCGGGATTACCCCATCGCTCTGCTCGGCGGGGTACTGCTGGCGGGGCTCATCTACTGGGTGCACTCGCTGGTGGTGCTCAAATATGGCCTCTACGGCGATGAGGCGAAAAACGCCACCGCCATCCCCTCCCTGCTGGCGCTGCTGTTCGGCCCCACCGCCAAGTGGCTGGTGGCGGTGCTCGGCTACCTCTCCTGCTTTGCCAGCATCAACATCTACATTCAGGGCTTTGCCCGGCTGATCTGGAGCATGGCGCGGGAAGGCAAGTTGCCCCCCTCGCTGGCCGTGCTCACCGCGCGCGGCGCGCCGCTGCGGGCGCTCACTCTGGTGCTCGCCATCTGTCTGCTCTGCATCACCCTCATCATCTGGCTGCGACTGCCGCTCGATGAGCTGATCCGCTACGCCAACGGCAACTTCGTGCTGGTCTACCTGCTCTGCATGGCGGCGGGCTGGCGCCTGCTCGGCGGGGTGGGCAAGGGGCTGGCGGGGATAAGCGTGCTGCTCTGCGCTCTGGTGCTGGTGGCGCTCGCCACTCAGGTGCTCTATGCGGTGGTGCTCAGTCTTGGCTACGGCGGCTTCTCGTTGTGGCGGCGTCATCTGCGCCGTAGTCGTCAGCAGGATGCGCTCCCGGTAGCGAAGTAACGTCTCCCCGATGGTCGAAGAAATGAGAAAGCCCTGATGTTCAGGGCTTTTTGATTCCGGCATATGGGATGTTCATATGAATACTAGTTGGCACGCTATTTGCCGAAAAGTGCGGTGTCGGATCAACTCAACGGCGATTTATAGCCAAAAAAAGTGGGATCCAGCTCCCGTTTTGCTTAAAGTGATCCCTTCCGATCCCGGTGGTCGGAATGCCCGCAAGGATGCCCTTCAGACGTAAACAGGATGGCCTGGCCAGACTGACTCTCAGAGATGTGATTGCTTCGGTTCTCTTTTTATCTGTCACCTGTGGTGATAGCGCCTTGTTCCGTTCAGTCAGCCCGGGTTTTGCGTCTCTCTCATCGTGCATTGTCACCATCTGCAGCGAGTGAATCATGAGCGAATCGGTTTTTGAGATCCACGACTGGACCCTGAGCGTTGACGACAACATGTTGTGTCGCCCCGACCGCGAGGTCTACCTTGAACCCAGACTGGTCAATCTGTTGCGGTTTCTGGCCCACAATGCCGGCACCGTGTTTGGTCGCGATGCCCTGATCAACGAGGTGTGGGATGGCGCCGAGGTGACCGATCAGGTGGTGACCCAGTCCATCTTCGAACTGCGCAAGATCCTCAAAGATGGTCGCACCGATGCGACCGACTATATCGTCACCGTGCCCAAGCGCGGCTACAAGCTGGTGGCACCAGTGCGGCCGCTACAGGTGGTTTCAGTGGTGATGGCGGACGAGCAGCCCGCGGTCAATACCGCTCTCTCAGACAACCCGACGCTCTCCGATCTGAGCCCGCCAGCGACTGAGCAGGATGATGATGCACAGCCCAATGTTGCCCCTTTTCCCGCCGGGCCCCTGACCCGCGCCATCTCCACCCATGCCAAGGATGCCCGTAGCCGCTGGAAGATGGTGAGTTTCGATATCTTCGTTGCCATCGTGCTGATCGCCATTGTCAGCATGCTCAGCTACCAGCACACCAGCCCCCAGGTGCATGTCATGCTGGATCCCAATCTGCTGGTGTTCCGCTTTCACTCCGGCATGGATGACAACAACGAGAACGTGCGCCTCGCCGACGGCATTACCCGCGCCCTGATGGGGGAGGTGGCGGTGGCCACGCCGCTGCGGGTGCAGTACGGCGCCACCACTCTGATGGGGGGCATCATGCCCGGCAAGGAGCTGAGTGTGCGGGTCACCCGCCAGCCCCGTGGCACCTATCTCGATCTGGAGTATCGCAATATCAACACCAACCGGGTGCTGTTCAGCCATCAGTACCAGCTCAGTCGCCACAGTGTGCACGGCGTGTTGCAGGCCAGCAGCCAGGATCTGCTGCGTGCCCTCGACCAGCCCGATGCCGAGCCGGGGATAGGCTGGCCGACCGATGATGCCTCCCTGATGGCGATGATGGAGGCGCAGTACTACATCAACAGCCGGGATCCGGTCGCCCTCAAGCGTGGGATTGATCTGCTGGAGCAGGCGCTGATTGCCCATCCGGATCAGCCGCTGCTGTTGGCGGAGCGCTATCTGGCAGGCGAGGCGCTGGCCACCCTGGCGGGCAAATCCGAGAGCGAGCGGCTGCAGGGGATTGGCACTCATCTCGCCAGCGTGGTGCAAAACAGCGGTGCTCTCCCTGCTCGGGTGTGGGAGGCGTTGACCCTGCAGGCGATCCTCAACGGCCAGCAACAGCAGGCCAACTATCTGCTGGAGAAGGCGGCGAGTCGCGGCCGCTCGGTGCTCTACTACATACTGCAGGGCAAGCTGGCGGAGCTGGATGGTCGCCCCGAGGCGGCGGGGGATGCCTACAGTCAGGCCTTCCTGATGGAGGCGACCGAGCAGACCTATCTGCTCTGCCAGCAGCTCGGTTTCTACAGCAATATGGAGAGCCTCACTCCGGCTCTGTTCAATGCGCTGGGCCAGAGCAAGGTGAAGCTCTTCTAACACCGCAGTGTTGGTTTTCCCCCGGTCGGTGCGGTTGCCGACCTCATCCACAGGCTGCCTTCGGGCGGCCTGTGCTGTTTCTGCTTGTTTCAATCCTGCTTGTTTGCCACCGGGGATAGTCGCTCTGGTGCGGCCCGATTTATCCCCCCGCAGTTCCCCACTATCTGCCTTTGTCTTGCACGCGGCATTCGCTGCACTCGCGTTTGTTCGGCTTCACGCCGCGCACGCAGCTTGTGACATCTGCTCATTGTCGGTTGCGGGATAAGCTGTCTGTCTCGACCCATTTCTCATTGTTTACCGGTTATCGCCGTTGCGCTTTACCTCTGAGTTTGGATTGTGATGAGCCGAGCTGAGGGGCGAACAGGAGGTGAGTGGCCACTCAGGGTGATGGTCAGCTGGGCGTTCGGATGGTTACAAGGGGAGGGGGCGCAATGGGCGCTGCTTTATCCCGGGTTTATCTGACCAAAAATATCAAGACGGCGAGATAAGGGGGTTATCAAGGGGCAAAAACGGGTTGGCCGGATATCAAGGTTTTATCAAGAGGGCTGTGTGATGTGATGTCAATTGACTGTTTTTAAATGGTTTTTATCAAAAGTGACGAGGCGGCGAAAAAAGTTGCCTCATATTTTTATCCGTTAGCTGGTCTTTATGTTTTCCGGGGATGAGAGGCCTAGTCTGTGCCCATTCTTTGGCGGGGCGTTCCGCCAAATGTGTATGTGACGACCCGACCTTTTATAGAACCGGAGATCTTATGTCCCTCGATACGAGCAAGAAGATTGGCCTTATCGCCTGTACAGGTGTGGTGGCCGGCAACATGATGGGGAGCGGTATCGCACTGCTGCCTTCGGCACTGGCCACCATCGGCTCCATCTCTGTCTTTAGCTGGGCAATCTGTCTGGTAGGCGCCATGGGCCTCGCCTTTGTCTTCGCCCGCCTTGCTACCAAGAACCCGCAAGAGGGTGGCCCCATTGCTTACGCTGGCGAGATCTCTCCGGTGTTCGGTTTCCAGACCGGTGTGCTTTATTACCACGCCAACTGGATCGGTAACCTGGCCATCGCCATTACCGGCGTCTCCTACCTCTCGGTCTTCTTCCCCATTCTCAACAGTCCCATTCCGGCCGCCGCAGCCACCATCGCTGCCGTCTGGATCTTCACCTTCGTCAACCTGCTTGGCGGTAGCTGGGTGAGCCGACTCTGTACTCTGGGTCTGGTGCTGATCCTGCTGCCGGTTGTCGGTACTGCGGTGATGGGTTGGGGTCATTTTGATGCCACCGTCTACAGCCAGAACTGGAACACCACCAGCGGCAGCGACCTGCATGCGGTCATCAGCGCCGTGCTGATCTGCCTCTGGTCTTTCGTCGGTGTTGAATCCGCCGCGGTCTCTTCCGGCATGGTGAAGAATCCCAAGCGTACCGTACCGCTCGCCACCATGCTGGGTACCGGTATCGCGGGTGTTATCTACATCCTCTCTACCCAGGTGATCAGCGGCATGTTCCCGGCCGGTGAAGTGGCTGCTTCCGGCGCCCCGTTTGCCATGGCCTCTTCCGCCATCTTCGGTAGCTGGTCTGCACCGTTCGTCTCTGCCTTCACCGCCCTGGCCTGCTTCACCTCGCTCGGTTCCTGGATGATGCTGGTAGGCGAGGCGGGCAAGCGTGCCGCCAACGACGGCAACTTCCCGAAAATCTACGGCGAAGTGGACAAGAACGGCGTGGCCAAGAAGGGTCTGATCCTGGGTTCCCTCAAGATGACTGCCCTGATGGTTGGCCTGACCGCCTTCACTTCCCAGTCCGCTCACGCTGCTGATCTCTTCAATGTGCTGACCACAGATGCGGTGCTGCTGACCATGCTGCCCTACTTCTACTCCAGCATTAACCTGATCCGTTTTGAAGGCATGACCTCCCGCAGCATCGGCGCCATGATCTTCTCCGGTGTGGCCTGTGTCTTCTGTCTGGTAGCCCTGATGGGTGCCAAGGGTTCCAACCTCACCGCTACCTTCGTGGTGTCGCTCATCATCCTGATGTTCTACGCCAAAAAACAGGGTCTGCGTCAGCACGACGCCCTGCTGAAAGAACAACCCAGCAACTAATTCCCCCTTTTATCTTCCGAGCGCTCTTCACTCACCATCCCTGATGGAGAGCGCCCCTTTACGTGTGGAGCATTACGATGAATATCATTGCCATCCTCAACCACCTGGGCGTTTTCTTTAAAGAAGAACCCATTCGCCAGCTGCAAGCCTCCCTCGAGCGCAAGGGTTTCGAGGTTGTTTATCCGGTCGACGTCGCCGACCTGCTGAAACTGATCGAGAAGAACCCCCGCGTTTGCGGCGCCATTTTCGACTGGGACAAATACTCTCTGGGTCTGTGCAAGGAGATCCACGATCGCAACGAGAAGCTGCCGATCTTCGCCTTTGCCAACGACCAGTCCACTCTGGATATTCACCTGACCGACCTGCGTCTGAACGTGCACTTCTTCGAGTACCGTCTCGGCATGGCTGACGACATCGCCCTCAAGATGGGTCAGGCCACTCAGGAGTATCAGGACGCCATCCTGCCGCCGTTCACCAAGGCACTGTTCAAGTACGTGGAAGAGGGTAAATACACCTTCTGTACTCCGGGTCACATGGGCGGTACCGCCTTCCAGATGAGCCCGGCCGGCAGCATCTTCTATGACTTCTATGGCCCGAACGCGTTCAAGGCCGACGTCTCCATCTCCATGCCGGAGCTGGGCTCCCTGCTGGATCACTCCGGTCCGCACAAGGAAGCCGAAGAGTACATCGCCCGTACCTTCAACGCCGATCGCTCCTATATCGTCACCAACGGCACCTCCACTGCCAACAAGATCGTCGGCATGTTCTCCGCGCCGGCCGGCAGCACAGTGCTGGTTGACCGCAACTGCCACAAGTCGCTCACTCACCTGATGATGATGAACGACGTGACGCCGATCTACTTCCGTCCGACCCGCAACGCCTACGGCATTCTGGGTGGTATCCCGCAGAGCGAATTCAGCCGCGACACCATCGCTGCCAAGGTTGCCGCGACACCGGGTGCCCAGGCTCCCCGTTACGCCGTCGTCACCAACTCCACCTATGATGGCCTGCTCTACAACACCGGCTTCATCAAGGAGAGTCTGGATACCCCTTACATCCACTTCGACAGTGCCTGGGTACCTTACACCAACTTCAGCCCGATCTACGAAGGCAAGTGCGGCATGAGTGGCGAAGCCATGCCGGGCAAGGTGTTCTATGAAACCCAGTCCACCCACAAGCTGCTGGCGGCCTTCTCCCAGGCCTCGATGATCCACATCAAGGGTGACGTGGAGGAAGAGACCTTCAACGAAGCCTTCATGATGCACACCTCCACCTCGCCGCAGTACGGCATCGTGGCATCGACCGAGATCTCCGCTGCCATGATGCGTGGCAACACCGGCAAGCGTCTGATCAAGGACTCCATCGATCGCGCCATCTCCTTCCGCAAAGAGATCAAGCGTCTGCGTGATCAGAGCGAAGGCTGGTTCTTCGACGTATGGCAGCCGGACAACATCGACACCGTCGAGTGCTGGAAGCTGGATCCGAAAGATGACTGGCACGGCTTTAAGGACATCGATGACAACCACATGTACCTGGATCCGATCAAGGTCACCCTGCTGACCCCGGGTATGGGTCGTGATGGCCAGCTGCTGGAGAAGGGCATCCCTGCTTCACTGGTCTCCAAGTTCCTGGACGAGCGCGGCATCGTGGTCGAGAAGACCGGCCCTTACAACATGCTGTTCCTCTTCTCCATCGGTATCGATCAGTCCAAGGCGATGCAGCTGCTGCGCGCCCTGACCGAGTTCAAGCGTGGTTACGATCTGAACCTGACCATCAAGAACATCCTGCCGAGCCTCTATCGTGAAGATCCGAGCTTCTACGAAGGGATGCGCATTCAGGAGTTGGCCCAGAGCATCCACGATCTGACCTGCAAATACCGTCTGCCGGAGCTGATGTTCAAGGCGTTCGATGTGCTGCCGGAGATGAAGATGACCCCGCACGCTGCATGGCAGCAAGAGCTGGCGGGCAATCTGGAAGAGGTGCCGTTGCGTGACATGGTTGACCGCATCAGCGCCAACATGATCCTGCCGTACCCGCCGGGAGTTCCGTTGGTACTGCCGGGCGAGATGGTGACCCAGGATTCTCTGCCGGTGCTCGAGTTCCTCGAGATGCTGTGCGAGATCGGTGCCCACTACCCGGGCTTCGAGACCGACATCCACGGCCTCTATCGTCAGGCCGATGGCAGCTACACCGTCAAGGTGCTGCGTTAATCGACAGTGACAACAGTCGAAAGTGACAACAACGGGCCGCAAGGCCCGTTTTTCCCTCCGGAATTCCTGTTCTTATTGCGTGAGTCGCCAACCATGAAGCGAGTGCTCTCCATTCAATCCCATGTGGTCTTTGGCTGTGCCGGCAACAGCGCCGCCGTTTTTCCCATGCGTCGCCTCGGGATCGAGGTGTGGCCGATGAACACTGTGCAGTTCTCCAACCACACCCAATACCGCGAAGGCTGGCAGGGGATGGTGATGCCCGGCGGTCATATCCGTCAGCTGGTAAACGGCCTGGCGGAGATCGGCGTGCTGGCCGAGTGCGATGCGATCTTGAGCGGCTACCTCGGCTCGGCCGAACAGGGGGAGGAGATCCTGGCGGCGGTGGCCCGGCTCAAGGCGCTCAATCCGGCCGCCATCTATTTTTGCGACCCCGTGATGGGTCACCCCGACAAGGGGTGCATAGTGGCACCCGGCGTCGCCGATTTTCTGAAAACCAGGGCACTGGCCTGCGCCGATATGTTGGCTCCCAATCTGCTGGAGCTGGAACAGCTCACCGGCCGCGATATCCGCAATGTGCCGGAGGCCATCGAAGCGTGCCAGCAGCTGCGCGCGCAAGGGGTCAAGCTGGTGATGGTCAAGCATCTGGGCAAGGCAGGTTTTGCCATGGACCGCTTCGAGATGCTGCTGGTGTGCGAGGAGGGAACCTTTCATCTCTCCCGCCCGCTCTACCCTTTTGCTCGCCACCCCATCGGGGTGGGGGATCTGCTGAGCGCCACCATGCTGGCCAATCTGCTGGCCGGTTGTACCCCGGTAGCGGCGTTCGAGCTTACCAACGCCAGCGTTGATGCCGTGCTGTCCCGGACCTGGCTGGCGGGGGCTTACGAGCTGCAACTGGTAGCGGCCCAGCACGAGATGGCGCTGCCGCAGGTCTCCATCCGGGCGACCCGCCTCTGAGCTGGTTACGCCAACAGCAGAAACAACAAAGCCCTGATCATCAGGGCTTTTTACATTTCAGATTCGGGGAGATGACTTAGTCTTGCGGGCTTTTGAGCGCCTTGACCACATCCTCTTTGGGCTCCAGCTCCTTGACCTGATTGAAGATCTCCAGCTCCCCTTGCGGGCTGACGGTGTAGGCATCGGCATCCTGATAGCTGCCGCTGCCAGCGCTCTCGATGATGACCACCAGCTCGGGCTGTTTGTCGCCATTCAAATCGACCAGTTTCAGCTCCCGGATAAAGCCGTTGCGGGCCATCACCTTGCCATCCTGAAACTCATCCAGTGGAAATTGGGCGTTCTGGCCCGAATAGAGCCGCACGTCATAGCTGCCGATGGAGGCGGGTTCACCGGCCCCCTGCGCCACCCGGATCACCTGCCCGGAGGGGAGGGTCAGTTGCTTGCTAAATCCCTCTTCGGCCTGTGCCGCCAGCGGCAGGGTCAGCAGCCCTGCCATCATCAATGCTCTGTTCATCTTGCAACCTCTTGCTGTCTCTTGAGTGCGGGCTCCCGGGGAGCCCGCCGTGATGCTGTTACCAGATCTTCACCCGCTTCTGGGGCGGCAGATAGAGTTTGTCCCCCGGCTGGATGTTGAATGCCTCATAGAAGGCGGGAATATTCGGCACCACACCGTTAACCCGGTACTCGGGGGGCGAGTGGGGGTCGGAGCGCAGCAGCATCTGCATCAGCTCGGGGCGATACATCCCCTTCCACACCTGCGCCCAGCCGAGGAAGAAGCGCTGTTCGCCGGTGAAGCCATCCAGCACCGGCGCCTCCTTGCCATCCAGTGACAGCTCGTAGGCCTTGTGGGCGATGGTGAGACCGCCCAGATCGCCGATGTTTTCCCCCAGGGTAAACTGGCCGTTGACGAACTGGCCGTTGATGGGCTCGAAGCGGTTGTACTGGGCCACCAGACGGCTGGTGCGGAAGCGGAACTCCTTGAGATCTTGCGGCGTCCACCAGTCGCGCATCATGCCGTCGCCGTCGGATTTGGCCCCCTGATCATCAAAACCGTGGCCCATCTCGTGGCCAATGACCCCGCCGATGGCGCCGTAGTTGACCGCATCATCCGCCGTCATGTCGAAGAAGGGGGGCTGCAAAATGGCCGCCGGGAAGACGATCTCGTTGTTGCTCGGGTTGTAGTAGGCGTTCACCGTTTGCGGCGACATGTGCCACTCGTCCCGGTCGACCGGCTTGCCGAGGCGCGCCAGACTGTCTGCGTATTCAAAGGCTTGCGAGCGTTGCAGGTTGCCCACCAGATCATCCGGTTTGATGGCGATGGCGCTGTAATCCTTCCACTTGTCGGGGTAGCCGATCTTGGGGCGGAACTTGGCCAGTTTCTCGAGTGCCTGCGCCTTGGTCTCGGGCGACATCCAGTCGAGCTCCTTGATGCTCTGGCCGTAGGCGGTGCGCAGGTTCTCCACCAGCTGCTCCATCCGCTCCTTGGCTGCTGGCGGGAAGTAGCGGGCCACATAGAGCTGGCCGACCGCTTCACCCAGATGATCGTTCAGCACCCCGAGCGCCCGCTCCCAGCTGGCGCGCTGCTTGGGCGTGCCGCTCAATGTGGTGCCGTAGAAGGCGAAGTTGGCGCGGTCGGTCTCGCTGTCGAGATAGGGGGCGTAGTCGGTCAGCAGTTGCCACTTGAGGTAGGCCTGCCAGTCGGCGATGGGGGTCTGGGCCATCACTTGATCCAGCGCGCTCAGATAGGTCGGCTGGCCGATGATGAGATCCGGCTGGCCAGCAATGCCCGCGGCATTGAGATAAGCCTGCCAGTCGAGGTGGGGGGCGAGCCGTGCCAGTTCGCTGGCGGGGCGCTTGTTGTAGTTCTTCTCCCGATCCCGCAGCGCGACGTTGTCCCACTGGATGGTGGCGAGCCGGGTTTCGAGGGCCAGAATCCGTTTGGCCTTGCCGCTCGGGTCAGATTCCCCGAGGCGGCTCAGCATGGCGGCGATATGCTGCTGGTACTTCTGGCGCAGGGCCTGGCTGTCGGGATCCTGCTTGAGGTAGTAGTCCCGATCCGGCAGCCCCAGTCCACCTTGATAGAGGTAGACCGCATAGCGGTCGGGGGACTTGGCATCGGCGTCGATCCAGATGCCAAACGGCGCGCCGCCGCCCATGCGGCCCGACTGGGCAAAGGCACGGGCCAGCGCGGCCTGATCACCGATCCGATCGATGTCGGCCAGCGCCGGTGCCAGCGGGGTGAGCCCCTTGGCGTCACGGCTAGCCTGATCCAGATAGCTGGCGTAGAGATCGCGGATCTGCTGGGTCGGCGTGCCGGTGGCGGCCTCCTGCTTGGCCAACCCCTCGACCAGCACCCGCACATCGGCGAGGGATTTGTCCCGCAGCATGTAGAAGGCGCCATCGGCGGGGCGATCGTCGGGGATCTTGGCGGTGGCGAGCCACTTGCCATTGACGTAACGGAAGAAGTCATCGCCGGGTTTGACCTGGGTGTCCATATTGGCCAGCGCCAGCCCGGAGTGTTTGGGGGAGTCTTGCGGTGCCTGACTACAGCCAGCCAGCAGGGCCAGTCCAATCAGGCCGGCCAGTAAGCTTTTCTTATTGTTCATCTTGTTTGATTCCAATTCCGATTGTTTGCTTCCCTGCCCATCTTCCTTGCTCCAACCGGTTGTGCGACCGCCTTGCGGCCAGCCTGGTGGAGAGGGCGGGCGAGCCTCACTCTAGCAGCAGGGTTGCAGCTTGATAAGCCCGACTCTGCTAAGATCGGCCGGTCCGTTTTGGGGAAGCCTATGATTTCTCATCTTTATTCTCGCTTTTGTCTGACTATGCCAGCACCAGAAGGTTCCACCGGTCTGCTGGTGGCCTTCAGTGGCGGCCTCGACTCCACCCTGCTGCTGGTACTGGCGGCGCAGTATGCCCGCGAGCACAGCCTGCCACTTCGCGCCCTGCACGTGCATCACGGCCTCAGCCCCCATGCCGATGAGTGGGTCGCTCATTGTGAAGCCGTGTGTCAGCAATTGGCGGTGGAGCTGCTGGTCGAGCGAGTGACTCTGGCCCGCGGCAATGGCGAGAGTCTGGAGGCGCAGGCCCGCACCGCCCGTTACCAGCGGCTGACCGCCCGGATGCGGGAGGGGGAGTGGCTGCTCACCGCCCACCATCAGGACGATCAGCTGGAGACCCTGCTGCTGGCCCTCAAGCGCGGCGCCGGTCTGCGTGGCCTGGCGGGGATCCTGCCAAGCCAGCCCTTTGCTGGCGGCCTGTTGCTGCGGCCGCTGCTCGATATGAGTCGCGCCGAGCTGGCCGAGGCGGCGGCGAGCCTCCCCTTTGGCTGGGTAGAGGATGAGAGCAATCAGGACGTGAGCTATGACCGCAACTTTTTGCGCCAGATGCTTATCCCCCAGCTCAAGGCGCGCTGGCCCGCCATGGCCCAGACCGCTGCGCGCAGCATGGCCCTGTGCGCCGAGCAGGAGGCACTGCTGGACGAGCTGGCCGAGAGCGACTGGCAGCTGGCGGGCGAGGGGGAGGCGCTCCATATCGGCCCGCTGCACGCCCTTTCATCCACCCGGCGCAACAACCTGCTGCGCTACTGGATCCGCCGTCAGGGGGGCGAGATGCCATCCCGTGAGCAGCTTGCCCGGCTGTGGCAGGAGGTAGCGCTGGCGCGCGGCGATGCCAATCCCCAGCTCAACTGGGGGCGCCAGAGCTGCCGCCGTTTTCAGGAGCGGCTCTATCTGGTGAGCCCTGACCTGCAACCCTGTCATCAGGTGTTGCCGCTGACCGTGGGTGAGCCGCTGACCCTGCCGGACGGTTTGGGCGAGCTGGTGGTGAGTATGGCGGAGAGCGGCGAGGGGCTGCTGCGTTCCCCCCGAGCGGACGAGCCCCTCTCGGTGCGTTTTCAGGTAGCGCCCGGGATCCCCCTCAAACCGGTGGGGCGAAGCGGCAGTCGGCGGATGAAGAAGCTGCTGCAGGAGTATGGCGTGCCTTCTTGGCAGCGGGGGCGCATCCCCATCCTCTACTATGGCGAGCAGGCGGCGGCGGCGGTGGGGCTCTTTGTCTGCGACGGCTTTATGGCTGAGGGAACAGGTCTGGTCTGTCACTGGCAGGGGGAGCGATGCAGCTCCGGTTCTGCCCGAGCAGGATCTTGCCTGAGGTGATCTCGGTGTGAGGGGGGATTAGCCCCAAAAAAAGAAGCTCCGGTCACATGGCGCGCATGTGCCGGAGCAAAGAAGAGTTCGGGATTATTCGTTAGGGCTGGCCTTGCCGGCTTTTTTGCGGGCGTAGAGGTGACTGTCGGCCGCCTCGTAGAGGCTCGGCACATCGATCCCGGATTGCCAGCTGGCGGCGCCAAGGCTGCATCCGACCGAGAAGGTGCTGAGCTCCTTGTTGGTCATCAACATATGCTGCAGTCGCAGCCAGACCGGGCGCCACGCCTCGGGTTCTGCCGGTTGCAGCAGCAGGGCAAATTCATCTCCCCCGAGCCGGAAGGCTTGATCGGTGCTGCGGATGCACCCCTTGAGCAGCTGGGCGAAGCGGCTCAGCACCAGATCCCCCACCGGATGACCCCAGGTATCATTGATCTGCTTGAAGCGATCGAGATCCAGCAGCACCAGCACCAGACCGTGGGGCTCGCGGCTGTGCTGCTCGATGGCGCGGCCGATGGCCTCGTCAAAGTAGGAGCGGTTGCCAAGGCCGGTCAGGTGATCGAGCCGGACCAGCTGATCCAGTTTTTCCAGCCGCAGATAGAGGGGCAGCAGCAGGCAGAGCAGCTGATGGTATTGCATCAGTACCCGTTGCTGGCTGCCGCTCAGCGGATGTTCCAGCTCGTAGTGAAGCTGGCCGAGCAGCTGGCCGTGCTGGCCGCGCAGCTCGAACGGATAGTTGTGCAGGTTGAGGGTGGCCAGCGGCGGGTGCTGGATCAGCACATGGGGCTGGCCACAATCGAGGTAGAGACCGTGGATCCTGACAATTCTTGCCGCACGATCGGCAAAAGTTGTCAGCAGACCGCCGAGATCGCTCTGCCCCAACAACTGCTCGAGCAACTGGTTGCGTTCAACGCTGGGCAACGGCGTGAGCCGCTCCATCTGGCGAACCCACTGCTCGATGCCATGGCTAAAGCCATTAAGTGACGACGTATTTTCCATGGTCTTCCACCTGTAACACCTGACTACTGTCTCCTCCCTGCAATTGGCATGCCCAATATATCTTTCCTGCCCGCCAGATCGGCTGACTAAGCTTAAGTCGATAAAAGGAGAGGAAAATTTGTACACCGACCTGTTGATCCTGCTGTTCGCCGCCGTCCTGCTGGTGGCAACTTTCCGGCGCCTCGGCTTGCCGGTCATCCTCGCCTACCTGATTGCCGGCGTCTTGCTCGGCCCCCACGGGCTGGCGGTGATCACCGGCCAGTCGATCATGCAGACCATTGCCGAGCTCGGGATCGTCTTTCTGATGTTCTCGCTGGGGCTGGAGTTCTCCCTGCCGAAATTGCTGGCGATGCGCCGGTTGGTGCTGGGGGTCGGGATGTTGCAGGTGCTGCTCACGTCACTGCTCTTCTTCGCCATCGGCTGGTGGTGGGGGCTGGGTCTGGCCCAGTCGCTGGTGGTAGCGGGAACGTTGGCACTCTCCTCGACGGCGGTAGTGATCAAGCAGCTCGGCGAGCAGAAGCAGCTCCATACCCGCCGCGCCCAACTGGGGGTGAGCGTGCTGCTGTTTCAGGATCTGGCGGTGGTACCCCTGCTGGTGATGATCCCGATCCTCGCCCAGCCGGAAGTGCAGGGGAGCGCCCTGGCCGCCGAGATCGCCTGGGCCACCCTCAAGGGGCTGTTTGCTCTCTTCACTCTGCTGGCGGTGGGCAAGTGGTTGCTGCCGCTGCTGTTTCACGAGGTGGCGCGGGCCCGCTCCGACGAGCTTTTTGTGCTGAGCGCCCTGCTGGTGGCGCTGCTGGCCGCCTACATGACCCATTCGCTCGGGCTGTCGATGGCGCTGGGGGCGTTTCTGGCGGGGATGATGCTGGGGGAGTCCCACTACCGTCATCAGCTTGAGGTAGACATCAAGCCCTTTCGCGATGTGCTGATGGGGCTCTTCTTTATCACCATCGGCATGGCCATGGAGTGGGAGCTGGTGGCGCGGGCTTGGTGGCAGGTACTGATCTGCGTGGTGTTGCTGGTGCTGTGCAAATCCCTGCTGGTGCTGCTGGCCGGGCGGCTGATGGGGGAGCGAAAGCGCGACAGCATGGCCGCCGGCATCATGCTCAGTCAGGTGGGGGAGTTCGGCTTCGTGTTGCTGGCGCTGGCGCTGCACCACGGCTTGCTGGGTCAGCAGCTGGTCTCCCTGCTCATCGGCATCGGCATCATCTCCATCGCCATGACCCCCTGGCTGGTGACCCAGGCCCATTCGCTGGCCCGCAGCCTCACCGATCCGGCGCTGCTGACTCGCTCCGAGGTGGCACAGTCGGGCCTGAGCAAAAACCAGCATGTCATCATCGCCGGCTTTGGCCGGGCGGGGCAGACCTGTGCCCGCTTTCTCAAGATCGAGGAGATCCCCTTTCTGGCCCTAGACCTCGACCCGGAGCGGGTAAGCGAGGCCAAGCTGGCGGGGGAGCAGGTGGCCTTCGGCGACGCCAGCCGCCGCGATATTCTGCTGGCCGCCGGGTTGTTGCGGGCACGGCTGGTGATCATCACCTTTGATGATCGCAAGCGGGTGGAGGCGATGCTGGCACTGATCCGCGAACTGGCGGGGGATCTCAAGGTGCTGGTGCGTACCCGGGATGACAGCTTTCTGGAGCAGTATAAGCAGGCGGGGGCTTTCGAGGTGATCCCCGAATCCCAGGAGGGTGCCCTGATGCTGGTCTCCCACCTGCTGCTCAATTGCGATATCCCCATCGGTCGGGTGATCCGCCGGATGGAGCTGGAGCGCAGCAGCCAGTATCGCTTCCTGCACGGCTTCTACTGGGGGGATCAGAGTGCCAGCAATCTGGAGGCAGATCAGCTGCTTGAACGCCTCCATCCGCTGTTGCTGCACGATCAGGCGTGGGCGGTAGGCCGTGAAGTGCGCGAGTTGCCGCTTGATGAGGTGCGGATCAAGGAGGTGCAGCGCGGCGATCTGAGTCTGGAGCCCAGACCCGAGCTGGTGCTGGCGGCTGGCGATCGGCTGATCCTGTTTGGTACCGTGGTGGCGATGGAACAGGCTGAGCAGCGTTTGCTGGAGGGACGCTGAGTTCCCTCGGACTCATCGGCCGCGCCCTTTATTCCCGCTCTTTTGGTAGCCCTTCGATATCGAGGAAGGCGACGACCCGCTCCCGCTCTCTCAGGGTGTCCTGATAGCCCAGCTTGATCAGCTGCTGACAATAACCCGGATAGAACATCAAAAAGCTGGCCAGACTGCTGGTCTCATCCCCCTTCACGCCCAGCACCCGCAACAGGCGGCGCAACTTTAGCGGCAGTTTGCGCAGGTAGGCCAGTGCGATGGTGTCGAGATCCTGACTCGGTTTCAGCACGCAGGTCTCCACCCGCTTCAGCTTGAGGCGATTGCGCTCCCGCTCCGGGATCAGATCCAGAGTCTGGTTGATGCGCCACAGCCGCTCCAGATCGGAGTTGAGAGTGTCGGTAAAGACCGTATCGAGCAGATGGCTGGCGATATTGGAGCTGGTGAGATGACCGTGGTGATGGGTCGGCGCCGAGTGGGCTGGCGGATCCAGGGTGATCAGTAGGATCCGCTCCGCCCCCAGATGGATGGCGGGGCTGAGCGGGCTCAGCTGGTGGATGGATCCGTCGCCGTAGAACTTCTCGCCGATCCGGGTGGCTGGAAAGACGAAGGGGAGCGCCGAGGAGGCGAGCAGGTGCTCAGATGTAAGCACGGTGCGCACCCCGCGCCGTCTGGCCCGCTCCCACGGATGGTGGTCGGCCCGCCCCTGAAAGAAGGTGGTGGAGAGACCGTCGTCGTAATCCGATGCCGTGATGGCCAGCGCCTCCAGACTGCCGTAGAGGATGTTGTCATCGATGCGGTGATAGTCGATGAGCTGATCCAGCAGGCGGTGCAGTGGCGCGTTGTCAAAGAGGTGAAAGGCGTGGTTGGTGTGGGGGTTGATCAGCCCTGCCGACCCTTCGTACATCAGCCGCCACAGCAGTCGGCCGGGGTGAAAATCGAAGATGTGGTGAGTCTCGAAACGGCGCCAGACCCACTCCAGCTTGCGCACCCCCAGATGGAAGCAGGAGGCGTAGCAGGCCAGTGCGGTGACATTGATGGCCCCCGCCGAGGTGCCACACAGGATGGGAAAAGGGATGCCGAGATTGCGCGGGTAGAGCTCCGCAATCGCCTTGAGGGCGCCGACCTGATAGGCGGCGCGGGCACCGCCACCGGTGAGCAACAACGCTGTATTGGGTCTGGCCATATGCTGGCGCCTTATCGTGTTCTGACAAGAATGTTCCCACTGACAAGTTAACTATAAGGCGCTGTATCAAATATAAAAACGGGAGCTCGCCCGTTTTTTTCATGGCCCCATGTCAAAGGGCGCGGTGAGGATTTTCCGGCCGCGCCAGCTGATCGAAGGCGGCGAATACCGGGGCACTGGCAAGAATGCGACCGTGGCCCAGACCCCGGGTGCTTACCAGCCGGGTATGACCATCCTGACTGGCCCGCAAGGAATCGCCGTGCGGGGCAAATCTGTCCTCCTCGTCGTGCACGATTATTGCCGCACCGCTGCGACTGGCGAGGCGACCCAGCGGGTCGACCGTGCTCAAGGGGTGCTGGTACTCTTGCTCAATCTCCTTGACCACCGCATCGAACAACCGGATGGAGTAGCCGGAGCGCGCCACCATGCCGTAGAGCTGGGGCACATAGTCGAGCACCGGCGAAATCAACAGCAGCGGCAGGGTATCGATACCCGGCTGACGGCTGGAGAGGGTGACGGCGCCCCCCATGCTATGGGCGATGACCCCGTGCAGCTGACCTACTTCGTTGGCCAGCTTGGTTGCCAGCTCGTCGAAGGCGCGTACGAAGCGGGGCAGGTGGCCTGTGTTGCCTGCACTCTGGCCGTGGGCCGGATGATCGTAGGCAATGGCGGTGAAACCCTGCGCGGCGATATGGCTCATCAGCGGATAGAACTGGCTAGCGCTGCCTGACCAGCCGTGCATCAGCAGCCACAGCGGCCCCTGACCGAGCCGATAGCTCATCAATACCCCTTCGCTGGTATGGACGGCCTGCTTCACCAGACCGGCAGGTTCGTGGCCACCCCGCTGGTTGCGCTGGGGGGTGAGCAGTAACTTGCTGGCGGTGCGCTTGGCATGGGTGGGGGCGAGTCTGTGGTGTAACCGGGTGCCGATCCCCAGCAGCCATTTGCTCGGGCTGAAGCGGCGGGTGTTGAAGTAGATCTTGCTGCTCATGGTCATCCTGTGGTTTTTATGTGCGAACGGTCGTGCTTTTTGTCGGTTTTTAAAAATTAGTGTTGAACGGATGCCAAAACATCAGCGCCAGCTGCTCAGCAGAGCGTCCACCTCGGGCCAGAAGTGGCGGGCCGGATCCTGACACAGTTCGAGATCGTTGAACACCTGATCCGCCAGATAGAGGCCATAGAGGCGATAAACGGCGCGCCAGGGATCCATCTCCTGTCGCCACTCGCCTGCGGCCTGACCCTGCACCACCTGACGGGCCAGATAGTCGAGCCAGAAGCGCACCAGTTGCCGGGCGGCTTGCTGCACCTGGCTCTTTTGCTCATGGCCATCCTGCGCCGAGGTCCAGGCATCGAGGAACATGCAGCGTCCGGCAAAGCAGTGGTTCCATGCCTGCCAGGCGCGCAGCAGAGCGATCAGCTTGTCGTGCTGGCTCTGGTGCTCCTGCTGGCGTACCGGCTGGATCACCCGCAGCCGGAACACCTCGGCGGCGTACTCCAGCACGGCGATCTGCAGATTGTCGCGGGATTGAAAGTGGGCAAACAGGCCGCTTTTGGACATCTCGCAGGCGCTGGCCAGCGAGCCGATGGTCAGACTCTCCAGCCCTTGCTGGCTCGCCTGCTCGAAGGCAGTCTGCAAAATGTTTTCCCGGGTCAGGCGCCCCTTGCTCATCACTCTCTCCTCGTTGGCGCTGGCAGCATAAAGTACGATCGTGCTAATTGTCGAGCAACAAATAGCCAGCATGGCTGGCTATGTCGTCTCCCGCGTGTCACGGCGCGCGGGTTTCAGCTCTCCTTGATATCGAGCTGTTGCAGGGCGATGACCGCCTGAGTGCGGTTCTTGACCCCCAGTTTTCTGAAGATGGCGGTGATATGGGCCTTGATGGTGGCCTCGGAGACATTGAGCTCCCAGGCGATCTGTTTGTTGAGGCTGCCATCGCGCAGCATGATCAGCACCTTGTACTGCTGGGGGGTGAGGCTGGCTAGCTTGCTGGCGAAATCGGGGCCGTCTTCCGATTCAGGATGTAGCGAGATGCCTTCCGGCACCCAGTTATCCCCCCCGATCACCGTATTGAGGGCGTTGACCAGCTCCTTCATCGGCACTGACTTGGGAATAAAGCCGAGCGCCCCGAGCCGCAACACCTGCTGGATGATGGCCGCATCTTCCGAGGCGGAGACCACCACGATGGGCAGGTCGGGATACTGGCCGCGCAGGTGGGCCAGCCCCTCGAAGCCGTTGGCCCCCGGCATCTTGAGATCGAGCAGCAACAGGTCGACCTCGGGGTGCTCGCCGAGCAGGCTGGTCAGGCTGTCGATGGAGTCCGCTTCCAGCAATTGGGCGTCGTTGATGGCCATGTGCACCGCTTGGTAGAGGGCGCCCCGAAACAGGGGGTGGTCATCTGCGATGACGATGGTAAATTGGCTGTCCATATTTCGGTTAATGGCTCACATTGTTGCTAACTGATTGTTTTGAAAAATCAAACTAGCATCGCTCACCAAGAGGGTCAAACCCGCCGGTGCGCAAATGTGAAGCGACCATCGGATGTTTTGCCATCAGGGCAGATCGGCCGGTCGCAGGCAACTCATGCAGGAGGCAACAGATGGGATCCTTGGTATTGGCGGTGGGCACCGGCTCCACCTGGGCGATGCGGGCGGCACTGGTGCTCGCCATGAGCGGGCTGACGTGGCAGGAGCAGGTGTTCGATCTGGAGGATGCCAAGTCGCTGGCCCGGCTCAAGCGGCTGGCACCGGCCGGTCTGGTGCCCTGGCTCGAACACGATGGCGTGCGGGTTCACGACTCGCTGGCCATCGCCGAATATGTTCACGAGCTCTGTCCCGACCGCCAGCTCTATCCCGTTTCGCTGGCCGAGCGGGCACTGGCTCGCAGCCTCTGCGCCGAGTTGCACGCGGGATTTCGGCAGATCCGTTCTCTGCTCCCCTTCTTTCTTGGGGCGCCAACCCGTATCGATCCCCCGGTGGAGGCGGTCGGTGAGCTGGCCCGTTTGCAGGAGATCTGGTCGCAGGCGCGGGGCCCCTTCTACTTTGGCGAGGCGGGCATTGTCGATGCCTTCTATGCGGTGATGGCCTATCGGCTGGCCAGCTACGGCATCCTGTTGCCCGGTCAGGCCGGAGCCTATCAGCAGGCGCTGCTCTCTTGGCCTCTGTGGCAGGAGACCCTGCTCAAGGCGCGGTTGCAGTGGCCGGTAGCGGCGCGCCAGTCACAGTGAGCCTTGGCAGATAGATAAACGAGAGAGGGGGGCCAGTGGCTCCCCTCTCTGCTGCTGGTATATATGGCCCAAGAGTTACTTCTGCCGGCCGGCAAAGACCACCACTACCTTGTCATCCCCCTTCTCCCGTACGAAGGCGTAGGGTGCATCCGAGAGTTTCTGGTGGCTGCCTGCCGCAATGGCCGGATGGGCGGCGCGGAACTGGCCCAGTTGCTGCCAGTGCTTGACCAGCTCAGCCTTGTCTCCGCTGGCCAGCTCCTGCCAGTTCATATCCGAGCGCAACGCCTGATCGAACACCCCGCCATCTTTGGCCAGCCCGCGGCCGGACTCGTCGCCGTAGTAGAGCTGGATGCCGCCCGGCAGCAGCATAAAGCTGTTGGCGACCCGGCGCTGTAGCGGCACATCCTGATAGTCGCCAAAGAACAGCTTGGTGTCGTGGGAGCTGATGTAGCTCAACACGTTGAACTCGGGATCCTGATTGATGCGGCTGGCGTAGCTGGCATAGGTGGGCTCGGCGCTGGCCATGCACTGGGCCTGTGACAGTGCGAACTCGCGCTGATAGTCGAAGTTGATCAGGGAATCGAAGCCGTTCTGATACCAGAAATCCTTGGCAACCCCGTGATCCCACACCTCACCCACCATGTAGAAGGGCAGATCGTCGAGGGCCTTGCCCGGGTTGTTAGTCTTCCACTCCTTGAGCGCAGCGGTGCCCGCCTGCTTGAGCTTGGCCCACACCTCGGGCTCCAGATGCTTGACGGTGTCGGCGCGGAAGCCGTCGATGCCAAAGCGACGCACCCAGTCGGTGTGCCAGGCGATGAGATAGTCGCTCACGGTAGCGTCGGGCAGCGCCTTGGCGAGGGTATCCTTTTTCGCCGCCAGCAATGGCGGCAGCCCTACCGGTTTGGCCGATTCGGTCAGAAAGTCCGGCAGCCCCGCTACCGAGCCGGTGACATCGTCGGTGCCGGGCTGCGGGTAGCCGGGCAGACCGGCGCGCACCCAGTCACCGCTCCACCATTTGTTCCACGCGGGTGATTGATAGTCGATGAACTGGTTGTAGCCATGCCAGTTGAGGCCGCCGCTCGGTCGCCACTGGTTCCAGACGGTCGGTAGTTTGCCGCTGTTCTGGGTCAGTTCGGTGAGCCCCAGATCTTGCAGATCGGCGAGGGTGGCGTAACCGGCGTGGTTCATCACCACGTCGAGGATGATCCGCATGCCGCGCTTGTGGGCCTCGTCCACCAGGGTTTTCAGACTCTCTTCATCGCCGTAGTTGGGGTCAATCTTGGTGAAGTCGAGCGCCCAGTAGCCGTGGTAGGCGTAGAAGGGGAAATTGCCCTGCTCGCCGCCACCAATGAAGCCGTGAACCTGCTCCACCATGGGGGTGATCCAGATGGCGTTCATGCCGAGGCTCTTGATGTAGTCGAGCTTCTCGGTCAGCCCCTTGAAGTCACCGCCATGCCAAGTGGCTACCTCATCCTGACCATCCTTCTGGCGGCCGAAGCTGTGGTCGTTGGCGGGGTCGCCGTTGTTGAAGCGGTCGGTCAGCAGGAAATAGACGCTCGCCTGATCCCAGTTGAACGGTGCTGGCTTGGCTGCCTTGACAGACTCGAGCAGCAGCAGGCCTCCGCTCTCTTTGCTCGGGGTCAGGGTCAGTTTGCCCTGTTTGACCACCGCCTCCTGTTTTGAGTAGGCATCCCTCAGTCGGGTACCGTCGGGCCAAGCCCCTTTCAGGGATACAGTGACCGGGCCGCCATCCCAGCTGATGCAGGGCTCTTGTGGTGGCTGGCGCTTGAACTCGCTCTTCTTGGTCGCCCGCAGCACCTTGAGGCTGGGGGTATCCGGGTTGAAGGTGAACTGATACTCCCCGGCCAGCATCACCCGCAGGGTAAAGCTCTGATCCTTGCTGCATTTGTCCATCGGCTGGGCGCTGCCGAAGGGGAGCGGCTTGCTCTCGCTCGGGCCAAAGCTGGTGCCGCAACTGTTGCCTGCGTCGCTGATGCGGATCTGGTGGCTCCCCTTGGCAAGGGTGTGGGTCAGCTCCACCGTGCCCTTGTCCAGTGCGATCGGAGTCGCCACCGGCTGACCATCCACATAGAGGTGAACCTCGGGGGCGGCCATCGCCTGTTGGGTGAACAGAGGGGCGGCCAGCAGGGCAAGCCAGAGAGGGGATAAGTGATGAGCACGACGCATAAGCTATTCCTTGAGCAGGGCAGTTCGGACAAGGGCCCATTCTAGGAGCAGCAAAGCGCGCCTTGGATCGGCAAAATGCCGATTTGTGACTTCAGTTCAAATGGTTACGTTTTCAAGCCGAGGAAAGTGTGACGGGGAGGAGAGGAGAGGGACGCTCTGTCGATAAAAATAGCGGCCATAAAAAATGCCGGTCAGGTGACCGGCATTTGGTGTATCAGGCATTGTCGTCACATCAGACGGTGAAGAACTTGAAGTTGACGAAGGCCACCGCGATGAAGGAGGCCACCATGCCGCTGATGCAGAGCACCGCCGGGCGGATGGCTGGCCAGCGATGGGTCAGCAGAATGATGGCCAGCAGGGTCGGGTAGAGCCCGAACATGTAGCGTGGCATGGCGTTGAGGCCGGTCATCAGCGGGATGGTGCAGCAGATGAACATCAGGGTCGCTTCCGCCCAGCGCTTCTGGCTGAACAGGTAACCGTTCAGGCACCAGCCGAAGATCACCATGATGGAGAGATAAGCCTTGCGGCCGCCCAGCTCGAAACCGCTCAGCCACCAGTCCAGCGGGCTGTCCATGTAGCGACCCCAAGCCACCTGAATGTGCTTGAAAGCAAAGGCATCACCGGTCAGGTGATAGAGGTAGACCATGTAGGCAAACAGGCCAAACGGGATCATCCAGAGGGTGAACACCACCTTGAAGGCGCGCTCGGTGAAGCGGAAAAATTCCCGCCAGCCGTAGGCTTGCAGCGCCAGGATCAGTACCGGGAAGACCATCATCACCCCCAGGTTGCGGGTGGCGGAGATACAGACCCCCAGCACGGCCACCATCAGCCACTGCTCCCGATAGGCGAACAGGAACATCCCCAGCATCAGCGCCATAAAGGTCGACTCGGTATAACCGGAGACGAAGTAGGCGGAGAAGGGGGAGAAGGCGAGCAGCCAGACGCCGAAGCGGGCGGTATCGTCCCCCAGCTTGAGCTGACGCAACACCAGCAGCATCAGCGGCAGGCTGGCGAAGAAGGAGATATTGGTAACAATGATGAGGCCGATCAGGCTCTCGACATTGAACAGGTTGGAGATGGCACCGGAGACCATCGGATAGAGAGGCATAAAGGCCCAGTTGGCCGCATTGCCCTTGCTCAGCCAGCGCGGGTAGAGGTCGTAGCCGTTCTCGATGATGCGCTGGAACCAGACGCAGTCGAACTGGCAATAGGCCTGCAGCGGGCCGATGTCGGGGGAGCCATAGAGCTGGACACCGAAGTAGCCCATGCCATACAGCGCCACCCGGCTCAGCATGAAGGCGGCGATGATCATCAGCCAGTCACGACCGCTGATGCGCAGTGACGGGCGATAGGGGAGTGCAGCCCCGGTTAGCGGGACAGTATTGGTCATATCATTCATCAGGCAAAAACCCAGACGCGAGAGAGAACGTAAGTGAGGACAGTAACGGTCAGGGTGGCGATGACCACCGGCAGCAGACCAGAGAGCCCTGCAAACAGCAGGCCGCTCAGGATCAGGTTACGCACCGCCAGCGAGAAGAGGGCGACCAGCAGAAACTTGCTGGCGGCTCCCTGCTTCTGGAAGGTGATGTAGCGGTGACCAAAGAAGGAGAACCAGAACGCGATGGCAAAAGCCAGCGTGGTAACCAGGTGCTCCGAGATGGTGGGCCAGGTATGAAACAGTGCGATGGAGGTGCCAAGGTCGACGAGGGTAGCCCCCCCGCCGACAAAACCGAAACGTACCAGCCGCCAGAATTCCTCGCGGGAGATCATTGAGGCGCTTGCTCCTGCTGCTCTTGCGGGTTGCTGTCAGCGCTCTGTGGTTTGGCCGCATCCTGCTTGGCATACTGGCCATAGACCCCTTCAATGAGGTAGACCGGGCGCTGTTTCACTTCCACAAACATGCGGCCGATGTATTCGCCGATGATGCCGAGCGACAACAGCTGGATACCGCCGAGGAACAGCACTACGGACATCAGTGAGGCATAACCGGGTACGTCGATGCCGAAGAAGACCACCTGGGTCACGATCTTGAGGATGTAGAGGAAGGCGACGAAGGAGACGCCGACACCCACATAGCTCCAGACCCGCAGCGGCCAGCTGGAGAAGCTGAGCAGACCGTCGAGGGCGAAGTTCCACAGTTTCCAGTAGTTGAATTTGGTTTCACCGGCGTGACGGGCCGGGCGCTCGTAGGGGACGCCAACGGCACGGAAACCGGCCCAGGCAAACAGACCCTTCATGAAACGGTTGCGCTCTGGCAGCAGCTTGATCGCCTCGACCACGCGACGGTCGATCAGGCGGAAGTCACCTGCGTTCTCCGGCAGCTTGGTGCTGGTGGAGAGGGCGTTGAAGAAACGGTAGAAGCCACCGGCAGTCAGGCGCTTCATCGGGGTATCGGCGCTGCGATCGACGCGGATGCCGTAGACGGTGTCATAGTCACCGGTCTGCCACAGTTTGACGAACTCCAGGATCAGGGCAGGCGGGTCTTGCAGATCCACGTCCATCGGCACGATGGCATCCCCTTTGGCCTGATGCAGACCGGCGGTCAAGGCCGCTTCTTTACCGAAGTTGCGTGCCAGGTTGACCAGGGTTACGCGCGGATCGCGGGCGATGGCCTGCTCGACCACTTCACGGGTGCGGTCACGGCTGCCATCGTTGACGAATACAATTTCAAGCTGGTCTTTCAGCGGGGCCAGTTCGTTGTCTATCGCGTTGATGAAGGCATCGATGCTCTCTTCCTCGTTGTAAACGGGAACGACCAGAGAGAGTCGAAAATCTGGATGCGACATAAGAACGTCCTTATTTGGGATAGTTGTTTTTATAAAATGGTATTCGGGGCAAGGATCACTGGGCTACGGTCAAACGTACCGACTGCACATTGATAGGAGTTGGTGCCGAGAGCGCCAGAAAATTGGGGCGCTTGGGATCTGCCGTGAGCGATTCACCGGGCAGACTGAGGCGGATTTCGTTGATGCCCGCTTTGGCCAGTTTCACCGTGGTGGTGAAGTCGTGACCCAGCGCTACTTTCAACAGGGCGCCGGCTTCCGGGCTATTGATGCGGGCCTGCACGGTAAGCTGATCAGGATTGGCCGCCTGCTTGGGCAGCACAAAGTAGAGACCGCCCTGACCGCTGAGCAAGGTACCTTCGTCGCTCGGCTTCTTGGCCCAGCCTTCGCTGGAGAGGAAGCGGCTCGGTTTGGTCAGATTGAGCTCGTTACCCGGCTGATAGGTCATGCTGGAGTTGTGTTCCCAGAAGCGGGTCTTGCCTTCCAGATAATAGAGTTTGTAGGCCAGGCTCACGTTGGGGTGAGCAGCCAGATAGAGGGTGTAAAGATAAAAACCGCTTAACGCCAGAATGGCAGTCAAAAAACCGAACTTTTTGTACGTCATATCACTCTCTATGCCTGACAGAATGGGTAGGCCGATGTCGCGCATATGCTAATCCAATTGCAAAAAAAGCATAGTGGATCACAAAAAAATATTTGGTCACATATTAACCCCTTTTTACCCCTGTTCCAAACGTTGCTGTTTCCCGGTTAAACAGGTCTGGCGGGGCGTAGGTTGCCAGTAGTGCTCCGGCAGGGCAATTGGCAAATAGAAGCGCTTTGCTGCGTCATTTTCTAGCGGATGCGATAGTCATCTGGCCTCTATCGCCATTTTGCAGGGGGCGATTTATGATGACTCACCTATTCGTCAAGGATGACATATGAAGTGGCTCTTTTGCTGTCTGTTGCTTGGATTATGGGCGCCAATGGCATTGGCCAAGGCCCTGTGTCCCGAGCCCATTCAGGTCGGTTACGATAACTGGCCCCCCTACCATTATTACGAAGCCGACTCACCGCAAGAGGTGCGCGGTTATGCCGCCGAGGTGCTGACGGCTGTGCTCACTTCCATGCACTGCAAGGTCAACTATGTGGAGCTGCCCTGGAAGCGGGTACTGCACGAAATGGAATATGGTGAGATAGACATGGCGATGGAGGCGAATATCAATGATGAGCGCGCCCGTTATGCCTGGTTTTCCGACGCCTACAACCCGGGGCGCACCTTGCTGTGGATCCGCAAGGGCAGCCACTATCCCGAGCAGGATCTGGCGAGCTGGCTGGCCAGTGGTTACTCCCTCGGTGTCACCAAAGAGTACTTCTATGGCGATGAAGTGATGTCGCTGCTCGCTCGCTATGCCAAACAGGTGAGTGCGGTGAGCGACCAGCAAAATTATGAGAAGCTGGCCCGCGGGCGGATCGACGGTTTTCTCGGTGACATGCTAGCTACCCCCAGCGCCCTTAACAAGGAGGGGATGAGCGGTCTGTTCACCAGTCACCCCATGGTGGTATCTGAATCGCCAAGCTTCTTTATGTTGGGCAAGCGCAGCTTTTCGCCGCAGTTCTTGCAACAATTCAATCAGGCGTTGGCGCGGTTCAAGGAGACAGATGCGTATGACATTATCTGGCAGCGTTATGCCCCCGGGCGCTAGCAAAGTATTGGCCGTTCACGCATCATGAGCGGCCTGAGCATCGGGTCTGCTTGTCAGGCCTGACAGAGTGAACAAACCGTTTTGAGGTACCCATGGGGATGAAGTATTGGCTGGCCCTTGCCAATCTGGTATGGCTGGGATGTTTGCCCGCTGGCGCGGTACATGCGACCGAAGCACAAGTTGTGGTGGCGGCCAGTGAAACCGGACACGACTGGTATCAGGGCAGTCAGGCCGAACAGGCCCGTGTCGAGCTGGAGCAGCAGTTGCAAGAGGCTGTGCTTGCCCAGCTGCATCCCGATTTTTTCACGCTGTGGAAGCGTCTGCAGGCCACCCCAGCAGACAAGCGTGGTGCCATCTATGACGACATTTTTACCAAGCTGAGCCGTTTCCAGCACGCCTGGCGGGGGATGGATCTGGTCTCTCGCGAGCAGATGAAGACTCTCAAGCTCGATTTGAACCGCCCTGTGGTGACCCAGCCCAGCGATGATGACCTGCTCACCCAGGTGAAATCCCTGCGCCCTCAGGTGGCGGAATACGAGGCGGTGCGGGCCAAAGTGCACAAACTGCTGGCAATGCCGATGGCCAGCAAGTGGCCGACCCTCGATATGCCGACCCTGCGTGCCGGAGAGAGCTCCGCCGAGCTCGGCCAAATCCGCGCCATGCTCAACGAGCTGGGCGACAGCGCCCCGAGCCATGGTGATCAGATTTACGATGGTGATACCGAGCAGGCCATCAAGCAGTTCCAGCGTCGTCACGGTCTCACCGCAGACGGCATCATCGGCCGTCAGACCCGCTCCTGGCTCAATACCGGCCCGCAAGTGCGCGCCAGCCTGCTGTTGCGCAACCTGTGGCGTCGCGATCTGGTGGATCAACTCGCCGGTGGCCGCTACGTGCTGGTCAATATTCCTGACTACCGTCTGAGCGTGGTGGAGTCCGGCAACGAGGTGTTTACCAGCCGGGTTATCGTCGGCAAGGAGCAGCGGGCCACGCCCATTCTGGCCAGCGAAATTCGCTCCATCGTGCTCAACCCCTCCTGGCATGTGCCGCGCTCGATCCTGAGCAAGGACATCCTGCCCAAGCTGGGTCGCGATCCCGCCTATTTGAGTCGCGAGCAGTTCGAGGTGATCGACAGCGAGGGCAATCCGGTCCAGTTTACCGAAGAGGGGTGGCATCAGGCGCTGGCCGCCGGTTTCCCCTATCGCCTGCGGCAAAAGCCGGGTGATCACAATGCCCTGGGGCGCTACAAGTTCTACCTGCCCAACAATGACGCCATCTATCTGCACTCCACCCCGCGCAAGGCGTTGTTCGAACAGGGGGCGCGCGCCTTCAGTTCGGGCTGCATCCGGGTGGAACATGCGGACGATCTGGCCGAGCTGTTGTTGGCGGACTCCCGCTATCAGCCGGACAAGGTGGCCAATATCCTCAAGGAGAGCCAGACCAAATGGTTGCCGCTCACCACGCCTATCCCGGTCTTTACCGTCTACTGGAGCAGCTGGATCGACGAAAATGGTCGCCAGCAATTGCGTAACGACATCTACGGATTTGATCGGGTCAGCTTCCAGAGCCGCCTGCTGTGATCCCTGCCACAGAGTGAAAAGCCCGGCCTGTGCCGGGCTTTTCTATGGGCTATTGAGGTTTGACAGGGCCCCCGCTGGAGGGTAGTTTCAAGCGCCTGTATCACATTCAATCAGTGATCTTATTCAACTATTTTCGCTTGAATCTGCGATGGACGAACCCCTTATGCTGGAACAAGAGATAAGTCGACGTCGCCTGTTGCTGGGAGCCGGTTGCCTGCTGGGCAGCTCGCTGATCTCCTTCCCTGCACTGGCCAGCCGCAGTACCACCGGGCGTGAACTCAGTTTTTTCAATCTAAATACCGGCGAGCGGGTGCGCGCCAGCTATTGGGAGAACGGCCACTATCTGAGCGACGGATTGGCCGAGCTCAATCACATCTTCCGCGATTATCGGCGCAACGAAGTGTTCAATATCGACAAGAAGTTGTTTGATCAGCTGTTCCTGTTGCAGCACAAGCTGGGTCGGCGCAGCGAAATCCAGCTGATCTCCGGCTATCGCGCCCCGGCGACCAATCGTCAGAAGCGCCACAAGAGCCGCGGCGTGGCCAAGCACAGCTACCACACCCTGGGGCAGGCGGTGGATGTGCGGATCCCCGGCGTACAGCTGGTCCATCTGCGCAAAGCGGCGCTCCAGCTCAAGGTGGGTGGGGTTGGTTACTATCCCCGTGATAACTTCGTTCACCTCGATACCGGCCCGGTGCGCAGCTGGTAAAGGGGTTGGCAAACTGCCAAGCTCTTCCCACCAGAGAGGAGATAGCGATGAAAAAGATAGTGATTGGCGGCCTGATCGCCCTGTTATTGACCGGTTGCAGCAAGCTCAATCGTGAAAATTACGACCAGTTGAAGATGGGGATGAGTTACGCCGAGGCCAGCACCATTCTGGGCAAGGCGGAGCGCTGTGATGATGCGCTGGGCACCACCAGCTGCCTCTGGGGCGGGGAAGGGAAGAACATCAAGATCCGCTTTATCGCCGACAAGGCGACCTTCTTCAGCTCGGAAGGGATTAACTGAGTCGCAGAGCGTCCATGAAAAAAGCGCCACTCGGGCGCTTTTTTGTTGCTCGTAATCCGACCCGCTTCGCCAAAAGCTGGCGTACTCAGTGGGTCGCGTACTGGTAGTTGAAGGTGGGCAGACCCCACTTGAAGCGTACCGCCAGCAGCCGCAGTACAAAGCCGATTCCGATGGAACCGAACGCGGCCCAGTTGGTCGGCAAGCCCTGATCCAGCGCCAGACAGTAGAGGGCTGCGGTGATCAGCGAAATGGCTGCATAGAGCTCGCGACGAAATACCAGTGGAATCCGTTGGCAGAGCAGATCCCGCAGCACCCCGCCAAAGACTCCGGTCACCACCGCCATGATGCAGGCAATACCGGCGCCGTGGCCCATATCCAGCGCCCGGGCCGCACCGAAGATGGAGAAGACCACCAGTCCCAGGGCATCGAGGGCCATGAACAGCTTGCCGAGATAGCGCATCAGGGGGGCGGAGACCACACCCGCCATCGCGGCTGCCGCAACCAGCAGCACATATTCCGGATGTTCAATCCAGAGCAGCGGATAGTGGCCGAGCAGCACATCGCGAATGGTGCCACCACCGATGGCCGTCGCCGAGGCGATGATCACCACACCAAACAGATCCATCCGTCGCCGACCCGCGGCCAGCGCGCCGGTCATCCCTTCGGCCACCAGGCCCACCAAGAAGAGTGCATGTAACATGAGATATCCCAGGGAACGAGAAAGGCCAGAATCCTACCAACTCGTGTCATATGGGACAAGCTATCGAATGCATGCATTAATTTAATTCATGCTAAATGCGAAAAAGGCACCGTTTCGGGTGCCTTTTTCTAATCAATGTGCCGTCCTGAATATGGTTTACACCTTTCCCCCCAATAAATGGAGAACTCGATGGGACAAGGTGTGAAACGGACACAGCGCGATTACTCGCTGACTTTTAAACTGGCACTGGTCGAGCAGATTGAAAAAGGCGAGCTCACCTACAAACAGGCTCAGGTGCGTTATGGCATTCAGGGCCGTTCCACCGTTCTGGTATGGTTGCGTAAACATGGTCGGCAAGATTGGAGCCAGGGGGCTTCTGTACGTGCCGGCAGGAGCATCACCATGCCTGACCACGACAACCAGACGCCAGAACAGCGCATCAAGGAACTTGAGCAGCAGCTGGCGCTGATGAGCCAGAAGGCCCAGTTCTTCGAGGCCGTCGTCGATGTACTGAAGAATGACTACGGCGTCTCCATCGTAAAAAAGCGACCCGGCAAGTCCTCTCGCAGCGGCAAGTCGAGAGGCTGACCATTGTCAGGGCTTGCCTGTTTCTGGGGATAAGCCGGCAGGCTTACTACAAGCGCAATCGGGTCGCTGACGAGCGCCATGCACAGGGATTGCAGGTGGTGCGCTTCGTGCGTCAGGTTCGACTGCGACAACCTCGGGTGGGCACTCGCAAGCTGCATTATCTGCTGCAGGGTCAGGATGATGGCGGGCTCAAGGTCGGGCGTGACAGGCTGTTTCAGATATTGGCCGAGCACCGCTTGCTGGTGCTGCCCAGACGGGCGTATCACAAGACCACCCACAGTTTTCACCGTTTCTACCGTCATCCCAACTTGCTCAAGGCGGGGCCAGAGCAGGTCACACCGGTGGCCCCGGAGCAGGTCTGGGTCGCTGACATCACCTATCTGCCAGCCAGGAGCGGACCGCTGTACCTGAGCCTGGTGACGGATGCCTACTCACGCAAGATAGTAGGCCACCACGTACACGAAGGGATGCACGCCGAATCGGTGGCGATGGCGTTCAAGAAAGCACTGAAGCAACGACGTGGCGGCGGGGAGCTAATCCATCACTCGGACCGCGGCGTGCAGTATTGCTCGGGGCTGTATCAGTCATTACATGAACGGTACGGGGTGAAATGCTCGATGACGGATGGGTATGACTGTTACCAGAATGCGTTGGCGGAGCGGGTGAACGGGATTTTGAAAGGAGAGTTATTGTTGCAAAGCCCGCAGGATTTGACGCAAGCGCGGGAAATGGTGCGTGAAGCGGTGGATATTTACAACGCAGAGCGGCCGCATCATGCGTTGAAATACAGAACCCCCGATGCGGTACATAGGGGGTTCTGAGTAGAGAAATGCTAGTTGAAAATGTGTAAACCTATTTCAGGACTAGACACAATGTTCAAGGGTTAGCGCCCCAACTGCTCCTGCCGGTAGTGATCGACCCACATGGCGGTGGCGCCACAGATGGCGACCGGCATCACGAAGAGGTTCACCACCGGAATGGCGGAGAAGAGGGTCACCAAAGCGCCGAAGCTGAGGCATTTGCCACGGCGTTGCTTCAAGGCATCGCGCATGGTGATGAAGTCGATCTTGTGGTTGTCGAACGGATAATCCACATACTGGATCGCCATCATCCAGGCGCTGAACAGGAACCAGAGCACCGGCGCCAGGGTCTGGCCCACCACCGGGATCAGAAACAGGATCAGGCAGCCGATAGCCTTGGGCAGGTAATACTTCAGCTTGGTCCATTCGCGGCCGAAGGTGCGTGGCACATCCTTGACGATATCCAGCATGCCGCTGTCATTGGCAGGCTGGCCGGTGAGGATCTGCTCCACCTTCTCCGCCAGCAGGCCGTTGAAGGGAGCGGCTACCCAGTTGGCAACCGAGCTGAAGATAAAGGAGAAGACCACCAGTATGGTGATGAGGGCGATGGGCCACAGCAGATAGTCCAGCCAGTCGAGCCAGGCGGGGATCTGCTGATGGAGCCATGCGAACAGGCCGTCCAGTTGCAGCAAAAGGGCATAGAAGGCCCCGGCAAACAGCACGAAGTTGACCAGCAGGGGGATCAGCACAAAGGTGCGGATGCCCGGTTGGCGAATAAGGGAAAACCCGCGCAGGAAATAGTCTGCACCGCTGATTGAATCTTTGACCATATGGGGTGATTGGCTCATGTGAGCTCCATCTATGCATGGGAGAACTGCCAGCATATTACAAACAAGCCTTTGATTTGGTAAAGTCGCCGACTATTCCTTATTTCGTGCCGTGGCGACCAAAAATCGGGCATGAATGGGGATGATGCCTGCATATTACAAACAAAGCCGGGTCTGGATTTGGTAAAGTCACCTGCCCGCATCCTCTTTATTTAGCCACTGATACAGGTCGCCATGCGTCTGAAACTGATCAAACTCGCCGGCTTCAAGTCGTTCGTCGAGCCGACCCGCATAGAACTGTCGGCAGACATGACCGCCGTGGTGGGCCCTAACGGCTGTGGCAAATCCAACGTCATCGACGCAGTGCGCTGGGTGCTGGGGGAGAGTTCCGCCCGTCATCTGCGCGGTGAGAACATGACCGATGTCATCTTCAACGGCTCTATCAATCGCAGTGCGCACGGGCGCGCCTCGGTCGAGCTGGTGTTCGACAATCCCCACAACCGGGTGCCCGGCGAGTTCGGTCGCTTTACCGAGATCTCGGTGCGCCGCGAAGTGCTGCGCGATGGCTCCAACCACTATCAGATCAACGGTCAAAAGTGCCGCCGCAAGGATGTGACCGACCTCTTCCTCGGCACAGGTCTTGGCCCCCGCAGCTACGCCATCATCGAGCAGGGCACCGTCAGCCGACTGGTGGAGTCACGTCCGGCCGATCTCAAACTCTTTATGGAGGAGGCTGCCGGGGTTTCTCGCTACAAGGAGCGGCGCCGCGAGACCGAGCAGCGCATTCGTCACACCCAGGAGAACCTGGAGCGCCTCGGCGATATTCGCGGCGAGCTGGGCTCGCGCCTTGACCACCTCAAAGCCCAGGCCGAAACGGCCGAGCGCTACAAACAGCTCAAGAGTCGTTCGCGCGCAGCTCGCGCCGAGCTGATTGGCTCCGAGTTGTGGGCGCTGGAGACGCGCCTTGGCGAGGCTAAAACAGAGCTGGCGCAGGCCGAGCAGGCGCTGGCGGCGCTCGATGCCAAGCGCACCGCCGATGAGGGGCGCCACGTCACCCTGTCGGTCGCCAGACAAGAGGCGCAAGCCGAACAGGCGAGCCGCCAGCAACAGATTTTTCTCGGCGGGCAGGCCATCGCCCGTCTCGAGCAACAGCAACTGCACCAGAGTGAACTGGGGCGCGACTGGCAGGCCCGTGCAGAGGCACTCGGTGAGCGGATTGCTACCCGCAAGGCGCAGCTTGCCAGCCAGCAGGATCAACTGACCGAAGGGGTATTGCGCGCCGAGCAGCAGAGCGCCCGGCTGGAGCAGTGTGAGCAGTTGCTTACCGAGCAGCAGGAGGCCCGCCAGCACGCCAGCGAGCAGCTGGAGCAGGCCCGCCTGCGCCAGCTGCAGTGGCAGCAACAGTTGGCCGGGTTGCAGGGGCAGCTCAACCAGACCCGTACCCGGTTGGGTGGTTTGCAGGAGCTGCAGGCCAAGACCCGGCTGGCCCGCCTCAAACTGGAAGATGAACGCGCGGGACCCCTCGGCACAGAGGCCGACGATCTGCAACCGGCCCTCGATGTCCTGAGTGGTGAGCTGGAGCTGAAGAGGGCTGCCAATGGCGAGCTGACCGAGCAGCTGGCGCAGGCGGTCGACGCCCATGAACAACTCAAGCAGCAGCATGGCCAGCAATTGAGCCTGCAGCGGGAGTTGGAGGCGCGGCTGGCGACCCTGGATCAGATCCTCGGCGAACAGATGGAGGGGGCGACTCTGGCCGACCGGTTGCAGGTGGCCCCCGAGTGGGCACAGGCACTCGACAAGGTGCTGGGTCGCTGGCTCACCGCAACGCCAGCGGACGAGTGCAATCTGGCGCAAGAGGGGCTCTGGATTGGCCCGGCGCAACCGGCGGTTGCCGGTACGCTGGCGGCGCAACTGGGCGGCGAGCACATTCCCGCCTTCCTCAATGCCATCTGGTTGGTGGAGAGCCGGGAGGCCGCATTGGCCCGCCAGCCAAGCCTAGCGGCAGGTGAGTCGGTACTGACTCCTGCTGGCGACTGGCTGGGGCCAAACTGGGCTGATCTGGGACAGGGTGCGGCGCTCGGCACCATGGCGCTGCTCGGTGAGCGTGAGCGGTTGCATACCGAGCAGGAGAGGGTTGCCGAGGGGCTGGCACAGCTGAGTGAGCAACTTGTTGCAGCCGATGCCCGGCGCGCCCAGCTTGCCAGCGCGCAGGAGTTGTCGCAGCGAACCTTGCGCGAGCAAGAGCAGAAATGGCAACAACTGCGCGAAGCCTGGAGCCTGCAACAGGGTCAGCGGCAGGAGCGGTTGCAGCGGCTCGGTCAGCTCGACGAAGAGCTGATCCGGCTCGATCAGGAGCAGGCCGAAGAGGCAGAGCGACTGGCCAGCGCCCGTGAACAACTGGAACTCGATGAGGCGCGCCTTGCCGAGTTGCAGGAGCAGGGGGAGCCGCTGACACAAGGGTTACAGGTTGCTCAGGCGCTGTTGACCCGCTGCGAGCGGGCGGTCGACGAGGCCCGTGTGCGCCGCGAGCAGCAACAAGCGGCCTGCCAGCGTTTGCAACTGGAGTTGGGCAATCTGAGCCAACTCATTACCCTGGGCGAAGAGGAGTTGGCGAGGCTCGGGCTGGAGCTGGCCGGGCTGAAAGGGCCGGATAGCGAAGCAGTGCCGGATCTGGCGCCCCTGCTGGCTGAGCAGCGCAATCTGGAGGCGCAGCAGCTCGCCTGTCATCAACGGCTTGCGGAGCTGGAGCGCCAGTTGGGTGAGCTGGAACAGGCCAGAAGTGCCGATCACAAGCAGCTGGTGACGTTGCAGGAGAAGCTGGCAACCCTGCGTCTTGAGCGTGAACGCAACCTCACCCGTCGACAGGGGTTGCACGAGCAGTTCGAAGAGCTGGGGGTTCGACTGGTGGATCTCGATCAGGCGGTGCTGATCGCCGCAGATCGCGGCAAGCTGCGGCAGGAGATCCAGACTCTGGAGGCGCAAGTGGAAGCGCTTGGCGCCATCAACCTGGCGGCGCTGGAGGAGTATGAAGAGGCGAAAACCCGGTCAACCTATCTCGAAAATCAGTGTCAGGATCTCGAGCAAGCACTGGAAACCTTGAGCCAAGCCATTAAAAGAATTGATAAAGAGACACAAATACGGTTCCGGGACACTTTCGATAAGGTCAACGAAGATTTAAAATCCCTGTTTCCAAAAGTGTTCGGTGGGGGCAGTGCCTGGCTTGAGCTTACCTCCGATGATCTTTTGGAGGCCGGAGTGAGCATCATGGCGAGACCTCCGGGTAAGAAGAATGCTACCATTGCCCTGCTTTCCGGGGGGGAGAAGGCGTTAACCGCGCTTGCGCTGGTTTTTGCCATCTTCAGACTCAACCCAGCACCTTTTTGTCTGCTGGATGAGGTGGATGCACCGCTCGATGAAGTGAACGTCGGTCGCTTCTGTTCTCTTGTCAAAGAGATGTCGAGCACAGTACAGTTCGTTTACATCAGTCATAATAAGGTCTCCATGGAGATGGCTGAGCAGCTGGTTGGCGTCACGATGCAAGAGCCCGGGGTTTCTCGCATTGTGTCGGTCGATATCGGTGAAGCCGTCGCTTTGGCTGAGCAAAACTAGAAAGAGAAGCAGCTAATGCAGGAATTGCGTTACATCTTGGTTGCCCTGGGCGGTATTGCTATTGCGGCATTGCTCATTCACGGGTTGTGGAGCAACAAAAAGAATCGTCAGGCACCGATCAAAGAGAAACCGATTGGACGGATGGACTCCAAGTCGCGGGATCGTGATAACGATGCCTTCGACAGCGATGGCATCGGCCAGGTACGTGTGGTCAGTGGTGGCCGTCGTGCCGAGCCCAAGCTGCGCAGTGAAGAGAGCCGCCAGCCGGAACTCGGTCGTCGCCCTGCCGTCCCCGCCTTTGATGATGAAGATGACGAGGACGATCTGCCGCCGCCCGTAGTGCGCAAGCCTGCTGCCCGCCCGGTTCCGCCGCCTCCTGTCTATGAAGAGGAGGAAGCGTTCGATGAACCGCTGCCCGAGGAGATCGACGAGGCGCCCGCCGCGCCGGTGCGCAAACCTGCTCAGGTCAATCGTCGTACCCCGGTCTACCGTTCCCGTCCCCAGCGCGAGCCCATGATGCAGTCGCTGGATGACGAGCCGCTGGTCGAGCCCGCTTACGCGACCGCCCCGACTTTTGGTGCCCGTGCAGAGACAGTCCGTACCGCTGACACCGTTCGTGCCGAACCGGTGCGTGCACCCGAGCCGGAATATCAGCCGCAGCCCCGTCATGTGGCTCCCGAGCCTGTTTATGAAGAGCCGGCCTATGTGGCACCTGCTCCTGTGGTGGAAGAGCCGCGCATGGCCCCCCAGCCGGTCGAGAAGATCTGGCAGGATGTCTATGTCATCAACCTGATGGGCCGTCCGGGTCACGACTTGCAAGGTGCGACCCTGCTCTCATCCCTGATGGCGCTGGGCTTCAAGTTTGGCGAGATGGATATTTTCCACCGTCACGAAGATCCCAACGGTAAGGGTGAAGTGCTCTTCTCCATGATCAACATGGTCAAGCCGGGTACTTTCAATCCCTATCGGATGGAGCAGTTCACCACGCCGGGTGTCTCCCTGTTCATGCAACTGCCGTTGCGCAGCAATGCCGCGTTTGCCTTCGAGGATATGCTGCAAGCTGCCGATCAGCTGGCCAGCGATCTCGATGCCATGCTGACAGATATGGATCGCAGCCCGCTGAGCGACGAGACCATTGCCCGTTACCGTCACGAGCTGGCTGCCTACGAGGCCAGTCGCGACTAATACGCCATGCGGGTCGAGTGAAGAAAAAGTGCGGTACCCAGGTACCGCATTTTTGTTTCTACCCCGACCGTATGTTCAATCACACTTCGAGACTTTTTCATGAGCGACACTCTCTCCCGCCACCGTCAATTGTGTGAACTGCTTACCGAATATGGTCATCAGTACTATGTGCTGGATAACCCCACAGTGCCGGATGCCGAATACGATCGCCTGATGCGCGAGTTGATTGCGCTGGAGGCCGACCATCCCGAGCTGAAAACCCCGGCTTCCCCGAGCGTGCGGGTCGGCGGTCAGCCGCTGACCGCCTTCAAACAGGTGCGCCACGAAATCCCTATGCTGAGTCTGGACAACGTCTTTAGCAGCGAAGAGCTGCAGGCGTTCGAACAGCGCATGAGCGATCGCCTCAAGCGTGACGTGCGTTTCACCTTCTGCTGCGAGCCCAAGCTCGATGGCTTGGCGGTGAGCCTGCTCTATGTAAATGGTCAGCTGGTGCAGGCGGCCACCCGGGGCGATGGCGCCACTGGTGAGGAGATCACCGAGAACGTGCGTACCATCAAGGCCATTCCGCTCGCATTGCGTGGCTCTGGCTGGCCCGATCGGCTGGAGGTGCGTGGCGAAGTCTTTATGCCCAAAGCAGGTTTTGAGGCGATGAACGCCAAGGCGCTGGCCGCGGGCGAGAAGGTATTCGTCAACCCGCGCAATGCCGCTGCTGGCAGCCTGCGTCAGCTCGATTCACGCATCACCGCCAGCCGTCCCCTGAGCTTTTACGCCTATGGCGTGGGGGTGGGGGGCGAGCAACTGGGCGACTCCCACTTTGGTCGCCTTCATCAGCTCAAGGAGTGGGGGCTGCCGCTCAGTCCCGAGGTGAAGCTCAAAGAGGGAGCTGCCGGTTGTCAGGCGTTCCACGACGACATTCTGGCCCGCCGTGGCGAGCTCCCTTACGAGATCGACGGTGTGGTCTACAAGGTGGATGCCATCCCCTTGCAGGAAGAGCTGGGCTTTGTGGCCCGCGCCCCGCGCTGGGCGACCGCCCACAAGTTCCCGGCGCAGGAAGAGATGACAGAGCTTGAGAACGTCGAGTTTCAGGTCGGCCGCACCGGCGCCGTGACCCCGGTGGCCAAGCTCAAGCCGGTGTTTGTCGGCGGCGTGACCGTTTCCAACGCCACCTTGCATAATGCCGATGAGATCGAGCGCCTTGGCGTGATGATTGGCGATACCGTGATCGTGCGCCGGGCGGGGGATGTGATCCCGCAGATCGTGGCCGTGGTGGAGGCACAGCGCCCTGTTGATGCGCGCGAAATTCTATTCCCGACCGAGTGTCCGGTCTGTGGCTCTGCGGTCGAGCGGCTGGAAGGGGAAGCGGTTGCCCGCTGCTCCGGTGGCCTGTTCTGCGAGGCGCAGCGCAAGGAGGCGATCAAGCACTTCGCCGCCCGTCGCGCCATGGATGTGGACGGCCTTGGCGACAAGATTGTCGAGCAGCTGGTAGACAAGGGGCTGGTGAAAACTCCCGCCGATCTGTTCAGCCTCAATGCCATCCAGCTGGCCGGTCTTGAGCGGATGGGGCAAAAATCGGCCCTCAATCTGGTAGCCGCCATCGATGCGGCCCGCAACACCACCCTGCCGCGCTTCCTGTTTGCTCTGGGGATCCGCGAAGTAGGGGAGGCGACTGCGCTCAATCTTGCCAACCACTTCCTCACCCTGGATGCCCTGCGCGCTGCCTCGGTGGAGCAACTGCTCGAAGTGGCCGATGTGGGCGATGTGGTGGCCAAGCATGTCTACTACTTCCTGCGTCAGCCCCACAACGTGGAGGTGCTGGAAGCCTTGCTGGCTGCCGGCATCCACTGGCCGGCCATCGAGAAGAGAGAGGCCGCGGAGCAACCCTTTGCCGGCAAGACCTTCGTGCTGACCGGCACCCTGACCACCTTGTCGCGCAACGACGCCAAGGCGGCGCTGCAGGCGCTGGGAGCCAAGGTGGCGGGTTCGGTATCTGCCAAGACCGATGTGCTGGTCGCGGGGGAAGCGGCCGGTTCCAAGCTGACCAAGGCGCAGGAGCTCGGCATTACCATCTGGACCGAAGAGGAGCTGCAACAGGCGTTGCAGGGCTGATAGCTCTCACCAAGCCTGCTAACCGCAGCACCCGATAAAAGAGAACCCGGCATGGCCGGGTTCTCTTTTTTGTTTCGGCGGTCACTCACGCCAGAGGATCTTGTGGCGCCATTTGTCGGGCACGGTGAGCTGCCAGCGGGCCAGCTCGCTCTTGCTGAAGACATATTCGCCGCGCAGGGCCGCGCGCGGGGAGATGGTACGGGGCAGGGTGCCCGCCAGTATGGTGTTGATGAGGCTGGCTGCCTGTATCCCCTGATCGTGGCCGTCCAGCACCAGCCCGCCGATGGCCATCCCCTTGCCGACGGTAAATTCCCAGAAACAGAAGAGCGGCACCGGCGTGTTGGCGCTGGTCCACTCCAGCACAGTCTTTTCGCTCACATGCTTGCCATTGTCATCGACCAGCGTGTGGTAGAGGCCGAGGAAGATTGCCTGATAGCCGTTCTTCTTGGCGTTGAGCACCGCCTCCTGCCAGAGGCTGTAATCCCCCATCAGCTGGCTGTTGATCCGGGTCTGACCGACCCGCAGCTCGGTCTGGGTCTTGAATTCATCCTCAATGGCAGTGAGGGCCACATTGCTGGAATCAAACAATACCAGCGCCTTGTCGAGCCCCCCCATCATCTGGCTTATTTCGCTGATGTTGCGTTTGAGCAGGGGGCGCTCCAGCACGCCGGTGATCTTGGGGTGGCCGACAAAGCCTTTGAGGCGCGGGTTCTCGTTCATGCCAAGAAATACCACTGGAGTGCCCAGCGAGGCGATCTCGTTGGCCAGATAGTTGATGGCGTTGTCATCCCCCAGTACTACCAGATCCGGTTTGCTCTTCAGATAAAAGGCGATGGCTTGCTGGGCTATTTCGTCGAACTTCTCCCGTGGATGGCGTTTGGTGTCCATATAGAAGTGAGTGATCTTGTGCTCCCCCTGCAAGCCATCGAGCAGCCCTTTGTTGTAGCTTTGGTCCCACAGGTATTCGGGATGGTAGCTGCTGATCACCAGAATGTTGGCGGCCCAGAGCGGCAGAGAGAGGGTGGATAGCAGTAGCAATAGCAGGGAGGTGCGCATGGGTTGTCCCTTGTCGAGGGGGAGAGAGTTCTTGTTCAGTATGGGCGGTTTTGGTTGACGCTGTCATCTCGAAACCTGTGCGGCGGGGGGCGATTTTTTTTCGGGTGGGCGGATCGGACGCCAGCCCGCACCCTGCTTGAGGTTGGATTTGAATGGGGCTCTTTTAGGTTGGTCGTGAACTGTCCCGCTCGCTGAAAAACCTGTTCTGGATCAAGAAATGAGGCTGCACTTTGGTGCCTAATAGACACCACATATAGGGATGCATTCGTTTTTAATCCCTATATGTTGTGTTATTAAGCTGTGTATAAGCTGTTCCCCTCCTATCTTCAGCCCAGGCTTGTCAAGCCTCGGCTGAATTTATTTGCGTCCAGGACGAGATGCCGGGAGGGGGGCCCAACAAGGGTGAGCCAGAGGCAAATGCCTGGCCTTTTAACGGGGAAAATTCATGAAACCGGTTGTGATCAAACGTGACGGATGTCGCGCACCATTCAATGCCCAGCTGATTGCAGAGGCGGTCAGCCGTGCGGCGGAAGCGGTCAATCAGGCCAATCCGGCACTCGCCTCCCGCATTGCCAATGCGGTGAGTCAGGAGCTGGAAGGGCGTGGTGAAGTTGATATCCACGAGATCCAGAACCGGGTCGAAAACCACCTGATGGCTTCCGACGACAAGGCCATCGCCCGTGCCTATATCGAATATCGCCACGACAGGGATCAGGCTCGCGAGGCGCGCGGCCGTCTGGCGCAGGAGATCCGCGGTCTGGTCGAGCAGACCAACGCCGCCCTGCTCAACGAGAATGCCAACAAAGACTCCAAGGTGATCCCGACCCAGCGCGACTTGCTGGCCGGTATCGTCGCCAAGCACTATGCCACCAGCCACATGCTGCCCCGTGATGTGGTTCAGGCTCATGAGAGCGGTGATCTGCACTTCCACGATCTCGATTACTCGCCTTTCTTCCCGATGTTCAACTGCATGTTGATCGATCTGAAAGGGATGCTGACCCACGGCTTCAAAATGGGCAATGCGGAGATCGATACCCCGAAATCCATCAGCACCGCCACTGCCGTGACCGCCCAGATCATCGCCCAGGTGGCGAGCCACATCTATGGTGGCACCACCATCAACCGCATCGACGAAGTGCTGGCTCCCTATGTGACCATCAGCTGGCAGAAACACCGTGAAGTGGCCGAAGAGTGGGGCATTGCCGACGTAGAAGCCTACGCCATGGCCCGCACCGAGAAAGAGTGCTACGACGCCTTCCAGTCGTTGGAATATGAAGTCAACACCCTGCACACCGCCAACGGTCAGACGCCCTTCGTCACCTTCGGCTTTGGCTTGGGAGACAGCTGGGAGTCGCGGATGATCCAGCGCGCCATCCTCAGCAATCGCATCGCAGGCCTTGGCAAGAACAAGAAGACCGCCGTGTTCCCGAAACTGGTGTTCGCCATCAAGGATGGCCTCAACCACAAGCAGGGCGATCCCAACTACGACATCAAGCAGCTGGCGCTGGAGTGTGCCTCCAAGCGAATGTATCCGGACATCCTCAACTACGACCAGGTCGTGAAAGTGACCGGCTCCTTCAAGACCCCCATGGGCTGCCGCTCCTTCCTCGGTGCCTACGAGGAGAATGGCGAGCAGATCCACGAAGGTCGCAACAACCTGGGGGTGGTGAGCCTCAACCTGCCGCGCATCGCCCTGAAATCCCGTGACGAAGCGGACTTCTGGGATCGTCTCGATGCCTCCCTGCGGGTCGCCAAGAAGGCGCTGATGTACCGCATCACCCGTCTGGACGGGGTGAAAGCACGGGTTGCTCCGATCCTCTATATGGAAGGGGCTTGCGGCGTACGCCTCAAGGCGGACGACAACGTCAGCGAGATCTTCAAGAACGGCCGTGCCTCCATTTCCCTCGGTTATATCGGGGTTCACGAGACCATCAACGCCCTGTTTGGTGACAAGGTGCACCTGTTTGACAGCGCCGAGCTGCAACAGAAGGCCATCGCCATCATCGCCCGTCTCAGGGCAGCCATTGACGAGTGGAAAGAGGAGACTGGCTACGGCTTCAGCCTCTACTCCACCCCGAGCGAGAACCTCTGCACCCGTTTCTGCCGCATCGACGCCAAGGAGTTTGGCGTGGTATCCGGCGTGACCGACAAGGGGTACTACACCAACAGCTTCCACCTCGATGTGGAGAAGCAGGTCAATCCGTACGACAAGCTGGACTTCGAGGCGCCCTATCCGCCCATCGCCAGCGGTGGCTTCATCTGCTACGGCGAGTACCCCAACATCCAGCACAACCTGGAAGCGCTCGAAAACGTCTGGGATTACAGCTATGACAAGGTGCCCTACTACGGTACCAACACCCCCATCGACGAGTGCTACGACTGCGGCTTTACCGGCGAGTTCGAATGTACCTCCAAGGGCTTTACCTGCCCGCGCTGCGGTAACCATGACCCGGCCAAGGTGTCGGTGACCCGCCGTGTCTGCGGCTACCTCGGCAGCCCGGATGCGCGCCCCTTCAATGCGGGCAAGCAGGAAGAGGTGAAGCGCCGCGTCAAACATATGTAAGCGCACAGGCGATGAAGAGCTGGTCCCTGACTCAAGGGGCCATTTTCATTGGAAGGCGGCAACCATGCCGCCTTCCCGTGAACGAGGCAGGAAACAAGCGATGCACTACCACCAATACTACCCGGTCGATGTGATTAACGGCCCCGGCACCCGTGCCACCCTGTTTGTCTCCGGTTGTGAGCATCAGTGCCCGGGTTGCTACAACCAGAGCACTTGGCGGCTCGATGGCGGCAAGCCGTTCGATGAGACGATGAGCGATCGCATCATTAGCGACCTCAACGACAGCCGCATCAAACGGCGAGGTCTGTCGCTCTCCGGCGGCGATCCGCTCCACCCGGCCAACGTGCCCCACGTGCTGGCGCTGGTGAAACGGGTGCGCGCCGAGTGTCCGGGCAAGGATATCTGGTGCTGGACCGGCTATCTGCTCGGCGAACTGTCAGAAGCCCAGCGCGAGCTGGTGGCCATGTTGGATGTGCTGGTGGATGGCAAGTATGAAAAGGAGTTGGCAGACCCCGGCCTGCTCTGGCGTGGCAGCAGCAATCAGCAGATCCACGACCTCAACGCCTGGCATGATGCGGGTGAGCTCATTCCCTGTCTGGTTTGCAGTTGAAGCCCGGGATGTTTATGGTTAGCCCATTCCAATCCTGACGACATTCATGAAGAGGAGAGCCGAGATGAACAATCTGCTCAAGATCCTGCTGGCCATTTTCCTGCCCCCGGTGTGCGCGTTTATCCAGGTGGGCTTTAGCCTGCACTTTTTAATCAACATAGTGCTGACCCTGATGGGCGGTCTGCCGGGCATGGTCCATGCGCTCTGGCTGGTGGTGAGCGACAAGCGCGGCTGATGCCAGCGGCTGGTTAGTGAGCTCATTGACTATAAAAGGGCCAACCTCTCGGGGTTGGCCCTTTTGTTCATGTTCATACGAATACTTTTTCGTTAGGATGGGTGACTGACCAAGCGGGCCGCGTTGAGCGCCCTGCAGTCCGGCAACAAGCACCGGCAGAGAACAAGGAGCGTTACATGAAGTGGAAAGTCGCAGTATGGTCAGGTCTGGCAGTGACACTGTTGCTGGGGTGCTCATCCCGTCAGGAGGTAGCGCACGAGCGCGCTCCGATCGCTATCCCTCTCGAGCAGTTGTCCAGCTACTGGGTTCAGGAGAAGCAGTGGTCATGGCTTGGCAATGACGAGCCCGCCCTGCCGGCCAAACCGGTCAAGGGGTATGTGGAAGTGCGCTATCAAATCGACGCCAGCGGCACGCCGGTCAAGCCGGAAGTGGTGGCGGCTGAGCCCCCCGGCGAACTGGAACAGAGCGCGCTGGCGACCCTCTCGCGGATCCGCTACAGCCCGGCAGAGGGCAACTCGGATGCCATTCCGGTCGAGGTGACCAACCGCTTCGAGATCGAGATCAACTGATCCCCCACCACTCTGATGCCAGAGTAAAGAGAGACCCCGGCCAGGCCGGGGTCACGTTTATTGCTGTTTGCAGTCGTTGTAGGCGGTCTGCCACTCGCCATCTTGATCCCGAAGCTCGACAAAGCCCTCATCCCCCTTGTTCCACCAAACGGCCTCATGTTCGTCCGTATAGCGGGCGCCGGAGGCCGAAATGGCTTGGGGCAGGGTGTAATCCTTGCCGTCCGGCAGTGACAGCTTGATAAAGCTGAGGCTTTCGTCGGAGAGGGAGAAGTAGCGCACCTGCACCTTCTTGCCCTGCTCACACTGGTAACTGACCGGTTCGCCACCAGTGACTGAGAGGGTATTGCCCTGATTGCAGCCAGCGAGCAGGCCGAGGGCCAGCGCACCAGCGGCCATCATATGTACCTTATTCATGATTACAGCTCCATTGGTGTCATACGGGCGTGAGCCTAACAGGTTGCTGTTATTGTGCAATCCGCACGGCCATTCGGTGCGTCGCTCGCTGTCCGGTATACCGCGCGAGTATGAGGGGGGCGCAATCAGGAAGGCATCGTCAATCAGTAGAGGCCAAGTCTGGTTTCAAACTGGCGGATCAGCGTCTCATAGATGCCGTTGTTCTTGATCTTCTGCAGCCCCTGTTCGAACTGTTTGGCCAGTGCTTCCCCTTGCGGTTGGTGGCGGGAGAAGGCGAGCCAGAAGCCATCAGTGGAGAGCTTGCCAACCTTGACCACCTTGCCGGTCAGCTGCTTCTGCTGGATCTTGAGGTAGCCCGGCATGCCGTTCATCAGGATGTAGTCGACCCGGCCACGTACCAGCATCTCGAGGATCTGGGCATCGGATTTGGCCTGAAAGCGGGTGATCCTGGGGTTCTCCATAAAATCGGTGGGGTAGGTGTAGCCGAGGGTGATGCCCACCCGCTTGCCCTCCAGCGAGGTGAGCTTGAGATCCCGTTGCGGCTCGCTGGCAAGGGCGAAGATGGCAAGATCCTCTTCGAACATGGGGGTATCGTGCCAATGGTACTGGTAGCGGTTCTCTTCGGTGATGGTGGCGTTGAAGCACCCCGCAAGTTTGCCGCTTTTCGCATCGTGCATGCAGCGGGCGAAGGGGAGGGTGCGAAAGACAATCTCGATCCCTTCGGCGGCGAACACCGCCTTGACCAGCTCAGGCGCCAGTCCGTGGGGCTGGTCATCCTCATTGTCCTTGTTGCGCTCGCAGTAGGGGGCCCAGTCATCTTCGGCACCAATGACAAGCGAGGTGGCCCCGAGCGGGCTGGTAGCCAACAGCATCAGACAAACCAGCCATTTTTTTAACAACGGAACCATAAGTGTGCACCTCATCGACAGCAGCCTTACAAGCATAGCCACACTTCTGCGCTGACTTGTAGTGGCAGGAGTATTGGTGAGGGAGGTAAACGAGGGCGAGAAAAAAAGCCCCGGCAGGCGACGGGGCGAAAGAGAGCTCATCCATGGGCTGACAACAGTGCTTACAACAGGAAATCAATAACCGAAGCGGGTCGCCTCGAAGCGATTGAGCAACCGGTGGACGAGGTAGCAGGCCAGCAGGGTGACCACGATGGCAAACAGGATGCTGCTCACCCGGTAGAGGGCGCTGAACACCAGATCGTTGCCCGGGGTGAGGTACTGGCCAAACAGGATGCCGAGGGTAGTGAGGGCGCCAAAGCCGACCCCCGAGCCGCCTGCCTCCTTGACGTGGGCATGGCTGAACAGCATGGCGCCGAGCCACAACAGTGGAGCGACCAGCAGCAGTTGCCCTGACCAGTCATAGAGCAGCAGCTGGCCGAGCAGGCCGAAGGTGACCCCCAGCAAGGTACCCATCGCCCGTTTACGGGCATAACTCAGCGCACCGTTCCAGTGCATGGGGAACAGCACCAGCAAGGTCGTGGCCTGGGCAGACATGGAGTCGCGCAGGTCAAACACCTGAAATACCAGAAACGACAGGGTGGCCACAGTGGCACCCAGCAGGGCTTCATGACGCATCCGGTGCGGTGCCTTGGGGGCCGAGGCTGGCTTGGGTCTGGCCTCCACATCCGGGATCAGCATGGTCATCAGGTAGGCGATCAGCACCGACAGCACGCTCGCCCAGATATTGTTGAGGATCAGGTCGTTGAGGTCGGTCTGCGGATAGCTGGCAAAGTGCAGCATGATGCTGAGGCTCAGCACCCCGTTGGCCCCGAACAGAAACAGGCTGCCCCGCGACATGGCGGCGAAGCGGTAGAGAAACAGCAGGAAGGCGATAGGGGTCATCAGCGCCGGATGGCTGCCAAACAGTCCCCCCAGCAGCCCGACCTCCACCCCACAGACCACCGCCGCCGCGATCAGCTGGCGTGCGGCATGGCCATTCATCACCGGCACCATCCCCAGCAGCAGCACCGGTGTGACCGTATAGAAGACCCCGTAATTCCAGCCAAACAGCTTGCAGAGCAGAAAGCCCGTGGTGCAGCCAAAGGCGATGCGCAGGCACTGGCGTAGCTCGTTGCCGGTGAGGGGCCGATACCAGAGGTGAGTGGCAGCACCACCGACGGGGTGGGCTGGGGCAGTATTGGCCGACGGGTGAGTGGCGTGGTTAGTAGACATAATGGAGCAGGCTGAGCAGGTGGATCTGGCCCCGTGCCAGCATGGCGGTCAGGGCATTGTCCGGCAGCAGTTGCACCGTGGCCCGCGCCCCGGCTGGCAGATGGTCGGGGAGCTGCTCCAGCTCGAGGTGCAGCCGCATCCGCTGGGCATCCCGTACCCAGCGATCCGACTCCACCGGTGCGGCCAGTCGCCCGTTGGCATCAAATTGACCGGCACTCACTCCGGCATCCAGACTGCTTACCCGGGCAGGATAGAGCTGACCCGGCTCGCCATCGAAGGCGACCAGTGCGCGGGTTTGCTCGCCGACATGGCGCAGGCTCTTCTCCCGAAAATCGGCTATGACATCGACCTGTTCCGACACCAGCGCCAGCAGCGGGCTGCCGGCGCTGGCGATACTGCCCGGCTTGAGCTGCAGGTTGGTGATGGTGCCATCCTGATCCGCGTGGACCCGGCTGTAAGAGAGGGCCAGCTGCACTTGCGCCAGCTTGTTGCGGGCCTGGCGCAGCAACAGATTGTCCTCACCGGTCACGCCACGACTGGCCTTGATCTGGGCCAGTTTGGCCTGACTGGCGCGCAGGTTGGCCTGGGCGCTGCGCAGGGCGCTGTCAGCCTCATCTTTTTGTTGCAGCGAAACCATGTGACGTTGGTAGAGCGCATCGATCCGCTCAGCCTCGCGCCACTTCTGGCTGGCCAGGGTCTCCTTGGCGTTGATCTCGGCAACGGCGGCGGTCAGGGCGGCATCCAGTTCACTGTTCTGCTGCTCTGCCTGCGCCAGCGCAAGGCGGGCCTGCTCCACTGCCAGTTCAAAAGGGGCCGGGTCCAGCCTGAACAGCAGCTCTCCTTTCTTGACCTGCTGGTTGTTGTGAACGGCGACCTCGATCACCTTGCCACTGACCTGAGGGGCCAGCTTGGTGACCACACGGGTCGCCATCGCCTGAGGGGTGAGGGGCATCAGCAGGTCGGCTATCAGAAAATAGGCAAACAGGGTGGCAAAGCCCGCCATGGACCATTTGATCCAGCGGGTAAATTGTTGATCCGGGGTCATCTTATTCTCTCTCTGTCGGTCTCGGGAGGGCTTGTATCGCCTCCGGCTTGTCGGTCGTGGTGTTGTTCAATTTTGCTGAGGGCGTTGGCCGAGATCCGCTGCACAGTGGCTTCAAACAGTTGCAGGGTCTGCTCGTCGATGCCCCCCAGCAGCTCCCGGCGGATATTCATGATGCGGTCGGCGATCTGATCGAGCAGGGTCTGGCCAGCCGGGGTCACGCAGACGATGCGGGCCCGCTTGTCCTGACTGCAGCAGTGGCGCTCAATCAGTCCCTGCTCTTCCAGCTGGCCCAGGGTGCGCATCAGGGATGGCAGTTCTATTTCGAGGGCTTCGGCCAGGGTCTTCTGGCTGACATGGCTCCCCATGCGGGAGAGTTTCCACAGCGCGGTCCAGCGGGGATGGGTGAGGCCAAGGGGAGCCAGCTCCAGGTCGGCGGCAGTACGCCATAGCCGGTGCATCCGCGCTATCTGCTCGGCGAGCGACAGCTCGCGCAACCTTTCCAGATCCGTCATCTTCTCATCCTCAATGTACTTAGCATGCTAACTATCATACTTGTTTAGCAGGCTAAGTAAATAGTGTGATGCTGATCATGTTTCTGGTCGGATCTTTCGTTGGTGAGGGCGAGCAGCATTCGAGCCCCTGATATTATTCTCGGGGCTGATCCACTCGAGGCTCTCTTTCCGCTTCGGATATTTCGCCGTGAATGGAGGATATCCGGCGATTATTTTCATGAAATTTTCAGCTTCAGCTCGCAGCTCTTTTTTTATCCGCTAATATTGATGAGGTTATAAAACAAGGGGGAAACGGGTTGTGGATGGATATGACAGTGGATGTGTGTATCTGGCAATTGAAGCGCTGTTGAGTGATGGGGAATATGGTGCAGAGTCACACCATGGCGTGAATCGGGAAGGCGCTATCAGAAGTACCGATATCAGTCATGATTTTGACCCCGCCAATATTCCATTGCTGTTGGCAGAATAGACCTGACCGTGTGTGATCCTTGTGAGTTCAAGCCAGTGCTCTGGTATTCGCTGGCTTGACTCATCACTATTTTAATCTCCCCTTTTTGCATCTTTCTCCTCACCATTTTTCATCGTGCGTGCTTCCTGCACGCTGACTTAAACCCTGATGTGGCATGCCGTGGCACTCGCGTCATGGTGATGACGTTGCCCGCTGACTATCACTCACAGGAGCTGTGGCGATAAATGGTCGCAGAGCTTGTCATCTGGCTCTGTTATTTCCCTGAAGGGGGGAGATCATCGCATCGTTATTACTGCTAATCACCCAAATATCCGCCATTATGGTCGCTCGTTTTATCACCCTATTTCCTGACTTGGTCGGGTATCGGATGTCTGGTGTTCTATTGTGCTGCGCATGTTGGAGGCACCATGATGTTTAAGTTTTTAATGTTTTTATATGGCTTTGCAGTCTGGCTAACCGACAGGGGAGAGGGGGACCAATAAAGTAGCGGCCACAATCACACGCAGAGTACATAACAATGAAAAACCTCTCACCCCTACAAACCACACAAGAAAAGGCCGCCTTTATGGGCGGCCAACAAATTGCCGGTATGCCGCTCTTTATATTTCTGGGGCTGGCGACCTGCGTTCTCTTTTCCGGCTGGAACGGCTAGCTGCCGCTGGGCATGGTCGGTGCGCTGGCACTGATGTTTGTGCTGGGCACCCTGCTGACCGAGCTGGGGGAGCGGATCATGCCGATCCGCGAATACCTGGGGGGTGGCACCATCCTCGCCATCTTTGGCGGCGCCGCCCTGTTCGAATATCAGCTGCTGCCGGTGCAGGCAGGGCAGGTCATCACCAACTTCATGAAGGAGGGAGGGTTTCTCAACTTCTTTATCGCCAGCTTGGTGACTGGCTCCGTGTTCGGTATGAGCGGCGCTTTACTGAAAAATGCCGCCATGCGCTACCTGCCGGTCATTCTTGGCGGCGTGGCGCTGGCACTGCTGAGTGTGGGGCTGGTCGGCTCCCTGATGGGGTATGGCTTCAAGAATGCGGTGCTGCTGATCGGCCTGCCCATCATGGGCGGTGGCATGGGGGCTGGCGCGGTGCCTCTGGTGGAGATCCTCTCCGGCCCGATGCAGATGTCCAGTGCGGATCTATTGTCGCGCATGGTGCCGGCGGTGGTGATCGCCAATACCCTGGCCATTCTGGTGGGCTCCCTGCTGGCGCGCCTTGGTCGCCGTTACCCCTCCCTGACCGGCAACGGCAAGCTGATGGTCAAGGAAAGTAGCCAGAGCATTGCCGACGAGCAGGCCGAAGCGCCGACCCTGCAGAGTCTTGGCATGGGCCTTTTCATCAGCTCCAGCATGTTTGTGCTGGGTTCCCTGCTTGGCAACTTTGTCCCCATGCACCCCTTCGCCCTGATGATTTTGGCCGTCGCCTTTATCAAGGTGAGCGGCCTGCTGCCGCGCCGTTATGAGCAGGCGGCGGCCGACTGGTATCAGTTTGTGGTGAGCAACCTCACTCCCTCCCTGCTGGTGGGGATCGGCGTCGCCTACACCAGTATTCCGGAACTGATCAGCGCCTTCTCCGTCAGCTACTTCGTGCTGGTCATGGTCACCGTGATTGGTGGGGCCCTCGGCGCGGCGCTGGTTGGCCGGATGATCGGTTTCTATCCCATCGAGGCGGCCATCACCGGCGGGCTCTGCATGGCCAACATGGGCGGCACCGGCGACGTAGCCGTGCTCTCGGCGGCCCAGCGGATGAAGCTGATGCCCTTTGCCCAGATATCCTCCCGTCTTGGCGGCGCCGTGATGCTGATCCTGGCTACTGCTCTTATCTCCCTGCTCGCCTGATACCGGATTGAGGAACAAACAAAATGAACGACATCATGATGGGCACCAGCCTGCCCTATGCAGAACGCAAGCGTCAGGGGGTGCGGGGTCGCATGCCCCACAAGGAGGAGTCCCTCTCCCAACAGCGGCGCCGGATCTACCGACTGGTCAGCGCCATGCAGAGTCCGTTTGACCAGCATCTGCTGCTGCGTCAGCTGCAGGAGGACAACCCGGTGCTGTTCTACGATCTGGTGCGCCACCACCTGCCAGAGCTGCTGCCGATCATCTACACCCCAGTGGTGGGGGAGGCGTGTCAGCGCCACAGCGATCTCTATCTGCGCAGCCACGGCCTCTACCTCTCCTGGCATGACAGGGACGATCTCGACGACATCCTCGAGTCAGTGGACCAGGAGGTGGATGTGATCGTCATCTCCGATGGCGAGCGGGTGCTGGGGCTCGGCGATCTCGGTATCGGCGGCATGGGGATCTGTATCGGCAAGCTGGCGCTCTACTCCGCTGCTGGCGGCATCAATCCGGCGCGCACTTTGTCGCTCTGTGTCGATGTGGGAACCAACAACCCCGAGCTGCTGGAGGATGACTCCTACCTCGGCTGGCAATCCCCGCGCATCGATGGCGAGAGCTATTACCACTTCATGGACAAGGTGGTGGCCGCCATTCGCAAGCGCTGGCCGCAGGTGGTGCTGCAGTTTGAAGACTTTGCTGGCAAGCATGCCGCCAACTTGCTGACCCGTTATCGGGACGAGCTCTGCATGTTCAACGACGATATTCAGGGCACGGCGGCGGTCGCCTCCGCTTGCGTGCTGGCCGGGTTGCAACAGGCGGGGACCACCCTCAGTGATGCCCCGGTGCTGATCGTCGGGGCGGGCTCTGCCGGTTGCGGCATCGCCGCCATGCTGGCCCAGCTGGCGGGGAGTCACGACGGCATCTGGCTGTTTGATCAGGACGGGGTGGTCTGCTGCGATCGCCCTGCGTTGACCCGTGCCCAACAGCCATTTGCCCGTGCTGTGGAGGAGGGGAGCAGTTCGCTGCTGGAGACCATCCGTCAGGTGCGCCCGGCTGTGCTGATCGGGGTCAGCGGTCAGGGTGGCCTCTTTACTGGCGAGGTGCTAAAGGCGATGGGGGAGGTGTGCGAGCAGCCGGTGATCCTGCCGCTCTCCAACCCGACTCGCAGCGCCGAAGCAACACCCGAGCAGGTGTGGGCTGCCACAGATGGCCGCGCTTTGCTGGCCACCGGCAGCCCCTTTGCGCCGGTGACGGTGGCGGGGGAGTGGCGGGTGGTCTCCCAGTGCAACAACGTCTATGTCTTCCCGGGGATTGGTCTCGGGGCCTGCGCCGTCAAGGCGCGCCGCATCAGCGATGGCATGTTGCTCGCCGCGGTGCGGGCAGTCGGCGCCTATCCGCTGGTGGCGGGTCGGCTGCTACCCCCCATCGAGCAGGTGGGAGAGGTGGCCCGCGCCGTCGCCAGAGCGGTGGCGCTCTGCGCCCGCGAGGAAGGATTGGCCGATTTTGTCGGCGATCCGGCACCTTTGATTGACCAGACCTGGTGGCATCCGCACTATTGGGCAGCGTCCTGACGTTTTAAGGTATGTGCATGAAACTTCGCCACCAGTTGGTCACCCTCTCTCTCGGGCTCTCCCTGCTGCTGATCCTCATTCTGGGCAGCCTGCTGGCCCTCTTTATCCGTCATCTGCTGGAGAGCAACCTGCAGGATAAGGGGAGCGATCTAGCACGGGTCATGGCGGCGGACACCCGGGTGGTCGAGGCCCTGCGTCAGGGCAGTGATCCTACCCTGCGCGACTATGTGGAGGCGGTCTGCAACCGCACCGACGCCACCTATATGGTGGTGACCGACGAGCATGGTCGCCGCCTCAGCCACCCCAACCCCGATCTGGTGGGTCAGAAGTTCCGCGGCGAGGATATTTGGCCCGCGCTGCAGGAGCGGCGCAGCTACTGCTCCAAGGATCGGGGCACCATGGGGCCAGCGATCCGCTGCTTTTCCCCGGTGGTGGGAGGGGATGGGCGCGTCATGGGGGCCGTGGTGGTGGGCTACCTGATGCAGCAGGTGGAGGGCATCTATATGGAGCGGGTGGCCCTGCTAATCAGCGCCATTGTGGCGGTGCTGGGATGCGGCCTGCTGCTGGCACTCTGGGTGCAATACCTGCTGCGTAAGACCCTGCTCGATCTGGAGCCGGAGGCGATCGTGCGCCGCTTCACCCTGCAGGATCTGGTGCTGGAACACATCACCGAAGGGGTGATTGCCCTCGATGGCCGCGGCAACATCAACATGATCAACAGTACCGCCAGCTATCAGCTGCGGCTGCCGGTCACCGGGCGCCACGCCCTGCAGGGGCAGTCGCTGGCGGAACTGGTGCCGCCCCTTGCCCCCTGTCTGGAGCAGGAGGGGGGCGAGGTGAGCTTCACCATTCAGGGAGAGTCCTTTGTCGGTCGCTGGCAGGCGGTGCAGGGCAAGGCGCCGGGGCGGCTGCTGATCTTCAGCCGTCCGGAGGTGGCTGCCAGTCTGGGGGTACAGGTGACCCATCTGCGCCAGTATGCCGAGATGCTGCGGATGCAGAGCCACGAGTTTGCCAACAAGCTGAGCAGCCTCTCCGGCCTGTTGCAGCTGGGCCATGTGGATCAGGCGGTGGAGCTGATCCAGCAGGAGAACGAAGCGTGCCAGACCATGCTGCAGGAGCTGCTGCGGCTGATCGATAACAAGCCGGTGGCGGGGCTTATTCTCGGCAAGTTCAGCCGGGCCCGCGAGCTCGGGGTGACCCTGGAGCTCGATCCCGATTCGGCGCTGGCGGAGTATCCGGCCTCGGTCTCGGCCGATCTCATTACCCTCATTGGCAACCTGCTGGATAACGGCTTGCAGGCGGCCTGGCGCAACCGCCAGCAGCGGCCGCCCAGGGTGCTGCTCTCCCTGTGCGATGTGGGGCGGCGACTGGTGATCGAGGTGGAGGATAGCGGCGAGGGGGTCGACGAGGAGCTGGCCGATCACCTGTTCGATTACGGAGTGAGTCGCCAGAGCGGCGATCACGGGGTGGGTCTGTTCCTGGTCAAGGAGACCGTGGGTCGGCACGAGGGTGTGATAGAATGGCGCCGAACTGTCGAGCAGACCACCCTGTTTGGTATCTACTTGAATAAAAACAAATTAATGTGAGCCATGGACCCAATAATCACGCTTGTTATTGAAGATGACGATCGGATCGGTGCCATCTTGTCAGAACTGGTGGCGGCGACACCCGGTTTCTCCCTGCTGGGGCGGGCCGGCACCCTGGCCCAGGCCGATGCCATGATGGCCGGTGTGGTGCCCCAACTGCTGCTGGTGGATGTCTCCCTGCCCGATGGCTCCGGCCTTGAGTGGGTGAGCCGCCTGCGCAGCCACAACCGCGAAGCCTATGTCATCATGGTGACCGCCTCGCGGGATGTGGAGACCATCCAGCAGGCCCTCAACCTGGGTGTTCATGACTACGTCATCAAACCATTGCGGCTGTTTCGCATCCAGCAGAGTCTGGACGAGATCCTGCAACTGCACAGTCGCCTCTGCGAGCGGGGTCGGCTGGAGCAGGAAGATCTCGACAAGCTGCTGGGCAAGGGGGGGCGCACTCAGGTCAAGGAGATGCGCGTCACCCCCAAGGGGATCGACAGCATCACCCTGCGTCAGGTGCTGGATCTGCTGGCGGGCGAGCCGGAGAACGTCTTCTCCACCGACACGGTGGCGCTGCGACTCTCCCTCAGCCGCACCACGGCGCGCCGCTATCTGGAGTATCTGGAGTCGGAAGATCGGGTGGATGTAGATCTCAACTACGGTCAGCGGGGGCGGCCGGAGCGGCGCTACCGCTGGCGCCGGGCCGGTTGAGATGCGCACTGGTGTATATTGCAGAAACAACAAGGGAGCCATGGGCTCCCTTGTTGTTTCCGGACGATGTATGTTCTCAGGCGGCTTCCCGTTCGGCTACCGGCGCACGCCCCTTCAGCTGGGAGGCCATCACCCCGCCCAGGATCAGCCCGCCACCCAGCAGGTGATAGCCGTGGATTGGCTCGCCCAGGCCGACGACAGCGATCAGCGCCGTACAGAGCGGCATCAGGTTCATAAAGACCGAGGTGCGCTCTGCCCCCATGCAGGCGAGGCCGCGCATCCAGCAGTAAGCCGCCAGCAGGGAGGAGGCGAGCCCGGCGAAGAGCACCAGTCCCCACCCTTCGGCCGGCACCGCCATCGAGTCGGCACTGAGAGCGAGCGGTACCAGCAGCAGTACCGCCAGCAAGATCTGCATGTAGAGGTTTAGCCAAGGGCCAAACGGCAGTTGCCAGCGGCGGATCAAGAGGCCGTAAAGGGCGTAGCTGGCGGAGCCCAGCAACATCATGCCATCCCCCGGGTTGATGCCGTTGTGGAGCAGGGCCAGTGGTTCGCCCTTGCCAAGCAGCCAGAGCACCCCGAACAGGGAGATACTCATGCCGAGCAGTGCCTGTTTGCCGGGACGCTGGCCGAAGAAGAGCGCCCCTTGCAGCAGGGTGAGCAGTGGAATGAGGGAGCCGATCACCCCCATATTGGTGGCCGAAGTGCTGTGAGCAGCGTAGTAAGCGAGGCACTGGTAGAGCACCATACCGAGCGCCGCCAGCACCAGCAGCTTGCCGAGCCAGGGGCGAACCTCGCTACGGCGGCGCCACAGCTGCGGCAGGCAGAAGGGGGTCAGCGCCAGAGCGGCGATCACCCAGCGATAGAAGGAGATAGCCGCGGGGTCGAGCACACTGGCGGCCGCCTTGGACACCACGGTATTGGTAGCCCAGATCAGCACCGCCATCAGCGGAAAGAGAAGAGGGGAAAAGATTCGCATCAGAGGCTCCTTATTAACAAGGGGCCAAGTCTACCCTTGTCTTTATATTATCAAGTAGCGTAAAACAGACAGATGACCCAGCAGAAAAGACAACTCTTTCTGATGCACCTTATTCCGGCCCACACGGACTGCGTTTGCCCGCAACTGATGGCTGCTTTTGGCCTGTGCCGGAGACCGAGCCAACAGGGCGTTGTATCAAGCCTGCTCCTCTCTCTCGCTGACAAGGGGCGCTGATGGCCACTCACCACTTTCAGCCGGTAGATGTCGTTCTGCCCGCTCCCAATCCGCTCTTTTTCAGTTACCAGCAGATGCTGGCCGACAGCGCGACCGTGCTGCACTCCCACCCCTGGGGCCAGCTCAACATGATCAGTCTGGGGATCATGGAGATAGAGCTGGGGGATCAGCGACTGGTGGCCCCTGCCGACTACCTGATCTGGGTACCGGCGGATCTCGACCACACCTCCTACAACGAACAGACCCTCGACTACACCTCCATCTACGTCAGTCACGAGCTGGCGGCCAAGCTGCCGCCAGAGCCCAGATTGCTGCTGCTCACCCCGCTTATTCGCGCCCTGCTGAGCGACTTTTGCGAACGGCGGGTAAGCCATATGGCGGATGAGTGGGATCAGCGCCAAGCCGAGCTACTGGTGGAGCGACTGGCGCGCACCCGCTGTCAGGAGAGCTACCTGCCGATGAGTCAGGACAAGCTGTTGGCTCTCATGCTGGCGGCGTTGCACAGCGATCCTGCCGATCCCCGTACTCTGGCCCAGTGGGCCGGACAACTGCACACCACAGAGCGCACCCTGGCGCGGCGTTGCCTGCGGGAGCTGGGGATGAGTTTCGGTCAGTGGCGGGCACGGTTGCGGCTGCTCAAGGCGCTGGCCTGGCTTAAGGGCGACATGCCCATTCAGGAGATCAGCTGGCGGCTCGGTTACGGTTCCACCTCGGCCTTTATCGCCATGTTCAACCGGGAGCTGGGCTGCTCCCCCCAGCGTTATCGCCAGCAGTCGGCAATGCGGGTTGGCACTGCGCTTTAAAAACGTGACAGAGAGCAGTGAACTCCTTGATAAGTGGCATGTTTTTTGTGATTCACGGGGTTATCATAGTGGCTTGTTATCGCGTGCTATCCGGTGCCACCGCCTGTTCCAGTTGCACGGGTATTCCTATTTACGCGATGGGGTCAGCATGATCGCTTCCAGTTCCCGTTTTGCCGAGTTGCTGTTCTGGTATTTGCTGGCGCTGACTGGCTGCTCCATCCTGCTGTTCGAGTTTGGTCCCGAACGGGTGCTTGATATCAAGGAGTGGCCGCTCTCGGTAAGCGTGTTGAAGGCGGAGGATGCTGCACCGGGAGCGGTGAGTTACCGTCCCTCGGCCGATGGTAATCCCGGCGTGGAGTGTGTACTGACCGCGAGCCCCGACAGCTATCCCAGCTGTGGTCTGGTTCTCACCCTGACCGCGCGCGAAAAGGGTATCAATCTTGCCCGATTTAATACTCTCCATATCCGCTTGAGCGTGACGGGTGGCAAGGAGCAGGATTGGCGTTTCTACCTGCGCAACTACAATCCGCTTTTCGACAAGATGGATGACCCGTTGCAATCCAAATTCAACGAAATCATCTTTCGTCCTGCCGATTACGGCAAGGACCACGAGGTGCCTCTCGATGTGTTTACCCCGGCAACCTGGTGGATCAAGCGCTACAAGGTGCCGTTACAGTTACAGGGGCCTGATCTGAGCCGGGTCTACGCCATCGAGATTGCTGCGGGGTCATATATGTCGCCGGGTGAGTATGGCGTGGTGATCGAGGAGCTGCAGTTTCACGGCAACTGGCTTGAGCCTACCCTTTTCTACCGGTTGATCCTGTTTGTCTGGTTTATCTATGGCTGTGCAGTCTTTCTGGTTAACCACCTAGCCATGAAGCAGCGTTTGTTGCATGCCCATCAGGCCAAGCTTGAGGTGGAGGTGCTGAACCGTACCCTGAGCGAAGAGAATCGCCGCACCCGTGAGGAGGCCTGTTATGATCCACTGACCGGTGCTTTCAACCGGCTTGGTGGTGAGCGACTGCTGGCCGATATCGCTGATCTGTCGTTTTCCTTCATCTATATCGACGTTGACCACTTCAAACAGATCAACGACATCCACGGTCACCCGGTGGGTGATGAGGTGCTCAAGCATCTGGTCAGCGAGATCCTGCGCCATTGTGATGCGCTCTGCCATCTGGTGCGCTGGGGCGGTGAGGAGTTCGTGCTGGTCTGCCTTCACTACGATGAGCTGCGGGCCTGTGCGCTGGCCGAGAGGTTGCGCGCTACCCTGGAGGCTGATATCCATTGGCCGTCCGGATTGCGGGTGACCGCCTCGTTCGGGGTGGCTGAGCGTGCGGGTGAGTCGCCAGAGCAGGTGCTCAAACGTGCCGACGATGCGCTCTATCAGGCCAAGACGCAGGGTCGCAACCGGGTTGCGAGCCACTGACTGCGATGCGTCGAGATGCCGTGTGCTTTATTCCAATATCGCTTTCAACATGAGCAAGCAGTTATGACACAACACATAGGGGCGCTGACCCTGCTGGTGGCTGATTACGATCGGGCCATTCGCTTTTTTACCGAGGGACTTGGCTTTGTGCTCCTGGAAGACACCCGGCTCGACGAGCCGGGCAAACCGGGCAAGCGCTGGGTGCGGGTTGCCCCCAAAGGCGCCTCCGGTTCTGCACTGCTGCTGGCACAAGCGGCCAATGCGCAGCAGCAGGCCGCCATCGGCCAGCAGGACGGTGGCCGGGTATTTCTGTTTCTCGAGACCACTGATTTCTGGGGGGATTACCAGCGCATGCAGGCGTACGGTGTTCATTTTTGTGAACAGCCTCGCGATGAACCATATGGCACTGTGGTGGTGTTTGAGGATATCAGCGGCAACCGGTGGGACTTGTTGCAACGTACTGCTGCCAACTGAATCTGAAAACGTTTATCATCCCGCCTGTCATAAAGTCATAAAAGTGTCACAGAAAATTCTAATAATTGGCGCACCCATCTTCACAGAGGAGAGAGAAGGGAATGGCTAAGCGAATTCTGGTGGTCGAGGACGAAGCACCGATCCGCGAAATGCTCTGCTTCGTGTTGGAGCAGAAGGGATATGAGACGATTGAAGCGGAAGATTACGCCGATGGACTGGCGAAGGTGCGCGAACCCTACCCCGAACTCATCGTGCTCGACTGGATGATGCCGGGCGGCAGTGGCATCCAGTTTATCAAGCAGCTCAAGCAGGATGAGGTGACGCGCCAGATCCCGGTGGTGATGCTCACCGCTCGCGGTGAAGAGGAGGACAAGGTGCGTGGTCTGGAGGCCGGAGCCGACGACTACATCACCAAGCCGTTCTCGCCCAAGGAGCTGACCGCTCGCCTCCATGCGGTGATGCGCCGCGTGTCGCCCACCTCGGTGGATGAGGTGATCGAGGTACAGGGGCTGAAACTCGATCCTGTCTCCCACCGGGTCAGTGCCGAAGAGAAGGCGCTCGACATGGGGCCGACCGAATTCAAGCTGCTTCACTTCTTCATGACTCACCCCGAGCGGGTCTACAGCCGTGAACAGCTGCTCAACAATGTCTGGGGTACCAATGTGTACGTCGAGGACAGAACCGTGGATGTGCATATTCGTCGCCTGCGCAAGGCGATTGAAGAGACAGGGCACGACAGATTGATCCAGACGGTGCGTGGAGCCGGATACCGCTTCTCAACCCGTCTCTAGAGGCAGTTATGTTGCAACCTTACGCCTGGCGGCGACAGTTGTGGCGAATGGCGTTTTTTTACGCCCCTTTCGCATTGGTTGGCTGGTTGATTGATCATCTTGCCCTCTGCCTGTTGGTGGCGGCCGTGTTGCATCTGGGCTGGCACTATCGCTTCCAGAAGCGGCTCTCTGACTGGCTGTGGCACGACCGCAGCCTGGTGCCCCCCAGCGGCAATGGCAGCTGGGAGTACATCTTTAACGGTATCTACAAGCTGCAGCAGCGTCACCGCGCCCGTCGCCGCGAGCTGGCGGGGCTGATCCGCCGCTTCCGGGAGGGGGCCGAGGCGCTGCCCGATGCCGCTGTGGTATTTCGCACCGATGGCAGCATCCTCTGGTGCAACCGGCTGGCGGAGCAACTGCTCGGTTTTCGCTGGCCGGAGGATGCCGGCCAGCACATCGGTAACCTCATTCGCAATCCGGCCTTTAACGCCTATCTGGGCAAGGGGGCATATGACGAGCCCCTCGAGATGCACTCCCCGGTCAACGAGGAGAAGTTTCTCGAGTTTCGCATCATGCCCTACGCCTCGGATCAGGCGATGCTGGTGGTACGGGATGTCACCCGCTTGCGCAGTCTCGAGAAGACCCGCAAGCACTTCGTCTCCAACGTCTCTCACGAGCTGCGCACCCCGCTGACCGTGCTCAAAGGCTATCTGGAGATGACCGAGGAGCCGCCCCCGCCCGCCATGTGGGCCAAGGCGCATCGGGTGATGATGGAGCAGACTATCCGGATGGATAATCTGGTCAATCAGCTGCTCACCCTCTCCCGTATCGAGGCGGCCCCGACCGTGGATCTCTCCCACCTGGTGGACATGCCTGCCATGCTGGGGCTGCTGGAGCAGGAGGCGCGGGCGCTCTCGGGCGAACGGGCCCACCAGATCGAATTTGTGGTGCAGCCGAATCTGTTGGTGCGCGGGGATCAGGAGCAGCTGCGCAGTGCTGTCTCCAACCTGGTCTATAACGCCATCCACTACACCCCGGCGGGGCGAAAAATTACCGTGGAGTGGCGCAAGCAGGGGGCGATGGCGCTGTTTGCCGTGAGCGATGAAGGGGAGGGGATTGCTCCCGAGCATCTGGCGCGGCTGACCGAGCGGTTCTATCGGGTCGACAAGGCACGCTCGCGCCACACCGGTGGCTCAGGCTTGGGCCTTGCCATCGTCAAGCATGCCCTCAGTCATCACGACTGCCAGCTCGATATCGAGAGCCGGGTCGGCCTTGGCAGCCGCTTCAGCTTTCTTATCCCGAGCCGCATGGTGGTGATTAAATAGTCTTTTATGGCAATGAGTTAGCTGCAAAAAGAGGGCCTTTGAACGGGCCCTCTTTTCATTTGTTCAAATCTGCCGCCATGTCATTAAAGTGTCACATTAAATCCATAAATTTGTCACTGCCAGGTCAGATACTGGCGCCGTCTTAAGAACGGACCTTCTGTAACTTTGGAGAGATTGGATGAAACTCAACAAACTGGCTGGTGTAATCGGATTCACCGCAGCAACCCTGTTTTCTGTCAGCGCCCTGGCTGCCGGTGTGGATAAAGACCTGCCGGATTACACACCGACCAGCGGCATTTCGGGCAACCTGTCCTCTGTCGGCTCTGACACCCTGGCCAACATGATGACCTTGTGGGCCGAAGAATTTAAGCGTTTGTACCCCAACGTCAACGTGCAGATCCAGGCCGCCGGTTCTTCTACCGCGCCGACTGCCCTGACCGAAGGTGTTGCCCAGTTCGGTCCGATGAGCCGTGCCATGAAGGCCGGTGAAGAGGAAGCATTCGAGAAGCGTTACGGCTACAAGCCAACTGCCATCCGCGTTGCAGTCGATGCCCTGGCGGTGTTCGTCAACAAGGACAACCCCATCAAGGGGCTGACCATGCCGCAGATAGACGCCATCTTCTCCAGCACCCTGAAGTGCGGCGAAGCCAAGGCTGCCACCAAGTGGTCTGATCTGGGTCTGGACGGCAACTGGTCCAGCAAGGATCTGCAACTGTTCGGTCGCAACTCCGTATCCGGTACCTACGGTTACTTCAAGGAGCACGCCCTGTGTAACGGCGACTTCAAGAGCGGCGTGAACGAGCAGCCGGGTTCTGCCTCCGTGGTGCAGTCTGTCTCTGCCTCCCTGAACGGCATCGGCTACTCCGGTATCGGTTATGTCACCTCCGGCGTGCGTGCAGTACCGCTCTCCAAAGATGGCAAGACCTTCATCGAAGCGACCTCCGATAACGCCATCACCGGCAAGTATCCGCTGTCACGCTTCCTGTACGTTTACGTGAACAAGCATCCGAACAAGCCGCTCTCCCCGATGGAGCAAGAGTTCGTCAAGATGATGCTCTCCAAAGCAGGCCAGAACATCGTTGCCAAAGATGGCTACGTGCCGGTGCCGGCCAAGGTGGTACAGGCTGACCTGAAAAAGCTGGGTATCATGTAACTGGCTGCAGTCAGCATGCCCTGATAAAACGAGCCCCAAGCGGGCTCGTTTTGTTTTTGGCGACTGTCAGTTTTGTTAATAGCGCTGGATGGATATTTTTCCGCCAGCCGGGGGCTGGCTCCCTTGCTTAGCAGGGCGGCATTTCCGAGAATAGGGCAACGTTATGGCAAAGGATCCCTTCATGATTGCGTCCCTCACCAAGTTTGGCCTGGTAGCCCTCTGTAGTTCCCTGCTGGTCGCCTGCGCCCAGTCGCCGACTGGCCGCAGCCAGATGCTGCTCTACTCTCCCCAGCAGATGAACCAGCTGGGCGCCGACTCCTTCGAGCAAATGAAGAAGCAGGAGAAGGTGAGCAAGGATGCCAAACTCAACGCCTATGTCTCCTGTGTCGCCAAGGCGGTGACCGCCCAGGTGCCGGCCAGCTATGGCATCACCAACTGGGAAGTGGTGGTGTTTGACTCCAAACAGGTCAACGCCTTCGCCCTGCCCGGCGGCAAGATCGGGGTCTACAGCGGCCTGCTCAAGGTGGCCAAGAATCAGGATCAGCTGGCGACCGTCATCGGCCACGAGCTGACTCACGTATTGGCCCAACACTCCAACGAACGACTCTCGCGCAGCCAGCTGGCGGGGATCGGTCTGGCGGCTGCGGACATTGCCATGGGCACCAGCGAGTATCGCGGCGCCACCATGGCCGCCCTTGGCCTCGGGGTCGAGGTGGGGGTGATGTTGCCCTATGGCCGTACTCAGGAGAGCGAAGCGGATCGGCTGGGGCTTGAGCTGATGGCGCGCGCCGGGTTCAATCCGGCCGAGGCAATCCCCCTGTGGCAAAACATGAGTGCCGCCGCCGGTGGCAACACGCCGCCGCAACTGCTCTCCACCCACCCGAGCAACGAGAACCGGATCGCCGAGTTGCAGGCGCAACAGGCGCAAGTGCTGCCGCTCTATGAGCAGGCCCGCGCCAATGGTCTGGTGCCCCAATGCAAGGCATAAGCCTGCGCATGGCGCGCAGCGATGATGCCGCCGCCATGACGGTGATGCAGCGAGCCAGCTGGCTCGCTGCCTATGGCCAGGTGCTCGGTGCTGACCTGCTGGAGCAGCTGGACGTCACCGCCCATCTGCAGATCTGGCAGAGCCGTCTGGCCGAGCCGGGCCCAAGGCCCATGCTGCTTTGTCTCGATGAGGTGGTGATTGGCCTGCTCTACTGGCAACCACAACAGGAAGCGGGGCAGAGCCATGCCCTGATCCGCGCTTTTTACCTCCATCCCGACCACTGGCGACAAGGCTATGGCAAACGGTTGTGGCAGGCGGTGGCGATGCAGATGCGCCGCGCCGGTTGTCATAGCGTCAAATTGTGGCTGCTCGATGGCAACCACATCGGCGAGGGGTTCTACCTGCGCCGCGGCTTCGTCTTTGATGGTGAGGAGCGCACCCTGATAAGCCTCGGGCAGCCCTGCCTGCAGCGACAAATGAGCCGTTTGCTCTGATCACTCTCCCGTTTTTCGCCTTCGGTCACTTTATTTTTTTTGCGAATTAATACAATGTCCCCCTAGACAGAGTTGGATAAACACGGGCTGACAAGGGAGTGCTGGCATGTATTACGGCTTTGATATCGGTGGCACCAAGATCGCCTTTGCGGTCTATGACGGTGCATTGAACCTCTGCCACGAGGAGCGCATGAGCACCCCGGGCAACGATTACGAGGGGTTGCAGCAGTTGATCCGCTCCCAGGTCGAGCAGGCGGATGCCCGCTTCGGCGCACGGGGCTCGGTCGGCATCGGTTTCCCCGGTGTCATCAACAGCCAGGATCACAGCATTGTGGCGGCCAATCTGCCCTCCATCAATGGTCGCCATCTGGGCGCCGATCTGGCCGAACTGCTGGAGCGGCCGGTCAAGGTGGATAACGACGCCAACTGCTTCCTCTGGTCCGAAGTGCATCAGGGTGCCGCCGACGGCGCTGGCAGTGCGCTTGGTGTCACCATCGGTACCGGCATCGGCGGCGCTGTTTATCTGGCGGGCAAGCTTATTCAGGGGCGCAACTGGCTGGCTGGCGAGATTGGTCACTACCCCTTGCCCGCGACCATGCTGATGAAGTACCCCGAGTTGCCCCGTCCCCGTTGCGGCTGCGGCCGTCTGGTCTGTTTTGAAACCTATGCCTCCGGCACCGGTCTGGAGCGTCTCTATCACCATTTCCATGGCCAGCGCGCCACGGGTCACCAGATTGTGGGACGCTTCGAGGCCCATGAACCCCATGCGGTCGAGACGGTCGACTGCTGGCTGGAGATCATGGCCGCCGGGCTTGCCACCGCCATTTCGGTGATTGATCCCGAAGTGGTGGTGTTGGGGGGCGGCCTGAGCGGCCTGCCCGCCCTCTATGAACAGCTGCCGCTGCGTCTGCCCGGTCACTTGCTGCCCGGGGTCGCCCTGCCCGAGATCCGTCAGGCCCGCTTCGGCGGCGCCGGCGGTGTACGCGGCGCAGCCTTGCTCAATCTATGAGATCAGATGTGGGGTCTGATCTCCCCGAAAAAGGAGTCCTCATGACCCGTCTTGAAATCTGTATCGACAACCTGGAATCCCTCTTCACCGCCCAGCAATCCGGGGCGGATCGCATCGAGCTCTGCTCTGCGCTGGGTCTGGGTGGCCTGACCCCCTCCTACGGTTTTATGCAGCTGGCATCCCGCCACGCCACAGTGCCGGTTTATGCCATGATCCGCCCGCGCGCCGGGGATTTTTGTTTCAACGACGGCGAGTTCGAGATGATGCTGCAAGATATCGCGGCGGCCCGCGCTGCGGGGCTGCAAGGGGTGGTGGTCGGTTTGCTGGATGAGGAGGGGCGGGTGCCTGCCGCCAAGCTCAAACAGCTGGTGGATGCAGCAGGCCCGTTGGGGGTCACCTTTCATCGCGCCATCGACCTCTCCTCTGACTGGCGTCTCGATCTGGAGACCATAGTCGCTGCCGGTTGCGAGCGCATTTTAAGCTCGGGCCATGCGCCGACCGCGTTGGCGGGGCTGGAAACCCTGCAGGAGATGCAACAAGCGCTGGCGGGACGTGCCAGCCTGATGCCGGGGGCCGGGGTCAATGCCGACAACGTGCGTACCATCATCGAGTTCACCGGGGTGAGCGAAGTGCATATGTCCGGCATGGGCTGGCGCGGCGGCATGGTGCCCCATGGCGTCAATATGGGCACCTCGGATGATGGCCGGGTCAATATCACCGATGGTTCGAAGGTGGCCGCGGTCAGAGCCTTGCTGGATCGCGGTTAAGCAGATCGCCGCCGTTGGGCGGCGTTCATCCGCATCTTGTGTGAAGTTCCTCCCACTGACGGGGAAATCAGGGGCGCCCCCGGCAGCACCCCGGCCAAAAGTCTGATATTATCCCGCCTCTTTACTACATGGATCTGGAGCAACATCTCAATGTCCCAATACGACTCTATCGAACAGAAGGCCAGCTATGGCATCGGCCGCAACATGGGTGATCAGCTGGCGCAGCAAGCCTTCGCCGGTCTGGATATCCCGGCCCTGCAACAAGGTCTGGCAGATGCCCTGAATGGTCTGGAGTTCGCGGTCAGCCGTGACGATATCAATGATGCCTTCCAGGTGATCACTGCGCGTATGCAAGAAGAGCAGGAAGCCGCCGCCAAGGCCGCCGCTGCTGACGGCGAAGCCTTCCTGGCTGATAACGCCAAGCGCGCTGAAGTGAAGGTGACCGACTCCGGTCTGCAGTACGAAGTGCTGGTAGAAGGCAACGGTGCCGTTCCGGTAGCCGGTCAGTCCGTGCGTGTGCACTACCACGGTACCTTCACCCACGGTGGCGTATTCGACAGCTCCGTCGCTCGCGGCCAGCCGGCTGAATTCCCGGTGACCGGCGTGATTGCTGGCTGGGTTGAAGCGCTGCAGCTGATGCCGGTTGGTTCCAAGTGGAAGCTCTACATCCCCCACGATCTGGCCTACGGTGCCCGTGGCGCGGGCTCCATCCCGCCTTACTCTGCACTGGTATTTGAAGTCGAGCTGCTGGACATCCTGTGATCCTGCTGGCTTGATGCAAACGGCGACCCTCGGGTCGCCGTTTGTTTTTGGGTTATGTGATAGACAGCATTTGTCGCGACCAGCGGGCTGGAAAGGAGAAAAGGGCGGCTCTTTTGCGCTTTTTACTGGTTTTTTCAGAAACGGGAACAGGCATACTGCGACTCATTAGAGAGGATAAGGAAAACCCGATGAGCAAGAAGATGAAGAAAGTAGCGGGGCTTGCTCTGTTGCTGCTGAGCATTCCGGCCAGTGCTGATGCCATGCGCTGCAAGAACGCCCTGATCACCGAGGGAGACACCACCGCCGAGATGCTGCTCAAGTGCGGTGAGCCGATGTTGCGCGAAGAGCTCAATCGCAACGAGGAGAACCAGTTTGGCAACATGGTGCAGGTCAAATATGGTGAACGCTGGACCTACAACTTCGGCAAGAACGAGTTCATGCGCTTTGTGACGGTGCGCAACGGCATCATTACCGATATCGAAAACGGCCCGCGCGGCCAGTAGCCGGCGGGCAAAGCATGGATGCACAACAGACAGTAGGGCAAGACCCTTTGACTCACATGTCCGGCAAGGGGTCGCGGTGACCAAGTTGTCTGACAGCCAGATTGATCTGGCGAGCCAGTCTTAGCCGCTGGCGGCAGGTCAGGCCATGGAGGCTGATCCTGCCCGCGTTGAATTCAAATGTCCCCAGCGACTCGATGGCAAAATAGCCTCGATGAAAGCTCTTGATGTAGCGAGCGATCTGCCGTGGGGATAACTGCTTGAATACCTTCATCACACGGTTCCCTGATTGCCTGGACAGGGCACACTATGGTGTCGGTCGATGACACTGATATGACGGTTTATCAAGATTTGCATGAATCCTTATTTTGCCAGTGAGTTCGGCAAATTGACGGCATCATCGAAAAAGTTGTGCCATGGCAAACCACCGCACCGATATACTGCGGGCTTGAATGGAACAAATAAAAGGGCCTGTGCGTGGAATGGGTTGATGTGGTGGACGAGGATAACCGGGTGATTGGCGTGGCCGAGCGAGCCAAGGTGCGGCGAGAGAATCTCTGCCATCGTGCCAGCTATATTCTGGTGCTCGACGACGCGGATCGGATCCTGGTGCAGCGACGCACCCTCAGCAAGGATTTCTGCCCCGGCATGCTGGATGCTTGCGCCGGTGGCGTGGTCACCACCGGTGAGGAGATGGAGCGCTCCGCCCGGCGCGAGCTGGCCGAAGAGCTGGGGATTATGGATGTTCCACTGCAGGGCTTTGGCAGCTTTTATGCGGAAGGGGAGGGCTATCGGGTCTGGGGTGGCCTCTTCAGTTGCCGTTATCAGGGGCCGCTGCAGTTGCAGGCCGAAGAGGTGAGCGCGGTGCACTGGATGAGCCTGGCCGAGATTGCCGAGCGCGCCAGCGAATTTACCCCCGACTCCCTGCTTGCCATTGCCATCTGGCAGGCAAGGCGCTGACCAACTTCATATATTCTCTTCTCCAGAGACAAGACGGGCAGCCTGATGGCTGCCCGTCTGCCTTTGTGCATTTAGTTGGTCTGCTACACCAGCTTGAGGCGTCGGTTGGTGCGCCCGCAAGCGCTCGGCTTGGCGAGCCAGTGCCCTTGCCAGTCGGTGGCGAGGCGCAGCAATGGATACTCCAGATCGAGTCGGGTTACCACCAGCTGGCCGGTCTCGTCGCCGCTCACGGGATTGCCGCTGGCGGGATCGATGATCTCGACGATGCAGCTCTCATTGACGATAAAGCCCTGACCGGGCTGACTCTCGTAGGCCACCACCCCTACATCCTGCCACACCAGACAGTTGAGGGCCGCAATGCCGTGAATGGCGCGCAGTGGTGCCGTTTCGGGATGGGTTGCTTCGCACAATAGGGCGTGGCGCAGCGAGTCGCTCGGGATCTCTGCTGCCTCGGCCGCTTCCAGCAGGTCGAGCAGGGTCACCAGCGGGCCGACATAACCGGTGGGTTGATAGCGCAGCAGTGCCTCCAGCTGGCGCTGGGTATCGTGGGGGCCGCAGGGCACCACGGGGGCGCCCAGCTGGCGGGCGCCGTTATCGAAAATAAAGGCGGTGGGGCCAGCATGATAGTCGTGGCCGTTGAGCATCACTTCCCCCGCCTTGAAGCCGGCGGCAAACAGCGCCCGGGCGGCGCCCCACCAGTCTGCCCCGGCATATTCGGGGATGGCCAGCTGGCCCGGACAGGAGAATACCCGCAGCGCCTGACTGGCCGGACGGCCGGTGAGACCGGCAAAGGGGGGATGAGCTTGCTGAGCGGCAAAGAGCTCTTTGCTGTCGAGCAGTGGCAGGGTGGCCAGCTCTGCCAGATCCTCGAGGCGGCACTGGCGATAGGCGCTGGAGTAACCGGCGCAATATTGACTGACATGGGTAAGCTGATGATTGAGCTGGTCCAGTTGCTGCTGTTCGCGCATGGCGGGGGGACGAATTTCCAGACCATCGTAATAGTGTTGCATGGGGCCTCCTGGCGCCGTGAAACCAGCTCAAGAGTAGTCTGCCCAAGGGGAAAATGCCTGCCGCTATCCATGGTCAGGATCAGAGCCGCTGTTAGGCGGCATCGTCACTCTGGGATAAACTGGCGACTTCCCATCACGACTCAGGACGAGAAATCATGATTGCTGTAGGACACCCCCTGCCTGCGGGCGAATTTACCTTTATCACCGCCGAGGGCAAGCAGCTGCGGGATAGCCAGACGCTGTTCGCCGGTAAAAAAGTGGTGCTGTTTGCGGTACCCGGCGCCTTTACTCCCACCTGCTCCAATGCTCATCTGCCCGGTTATGTGGTGCTGGCCGAGCAGTTTATGGCCAAAGGGGTGGATGCCATCTGTTGCCTCTCGGTCAACGATGCTTTCGTGATGCGGGCCTGGCAGACGGCCCAGAATGCCGAGGCGATCACCATGCTGGCGGATGGCGATGGCAGCTGGACCCGGGCGCTGGGCCTGGCCAAGGATACCGGCGCCTTTGGCGGCATCCGCGCCCAGCGCTTTGCGTTGATCGCCAACGATGGTGTTGTAGAGCAGCTGTTTTTGGAGGCGCCGGGCAAGTTTGAGGTCTCCGATGCCGCGAGCCTGCTGGCTGCACTGTGAAATGTTAATCACGGTTTGATTTCCCCTTGAAATGGGAGGTGGCACAGCTACACTGGCGCCACTTTCCCATGGTGCCTGCCCGTTTGGGCTGGCGCTTCGTTGCAGATAACAAGAGATGAAGATCCTATGACCCTGGCTTTTGTTGCCCTGATTGCCGGACTGGCGCTGCTGGTCTGGAGTGCAGACAAGTTTGTCGATGGCGCTGCCGCCACCGCCCGTTATGCGGGGATGCCGCCGCTGCTGATCGGCATGGTGATCATCGGTTTCGGCACTTCGGCCCCCGAGATGGTGGTCTCGGCACTGGCGGCGTCCCAGGGCAATCCCGGGTTGGCGCTCGGCAACGCCTATGGCTCCAACATCACCAATATCGCGCTGATCCTGGGTCTGACGGCACTGATCAGTCCTATCGCGGTGGCCTCTCAGGTTGTGCGCAAGGAGATCCCGATCCTGCTCGGCATTACCCTGCTCTCCGGCGCCCTGCTGATCGATGGTCATCTGGGGCGGATGGATGCGGTCATTCTGGGGGCCGTCTTCGTTGCCCTGATGGGCTGGTCCATCTGGGCTGGCATGAATGGCAAGGGAGATGCGCTGGATACCGAGACCGCCGAGGATATCGAGAGCGAGGGGATGTCCCTCAAGAGTGCCATCTTCTGGCTGGTGGTCGGGCTGGTGCTGCTGATCGGTGCTTCCCGTCTGCTGGTCTGGGGGGCGGTGACCATCGCTCAGGCGCTCGGTATCAGCGATCTGGTGATTGGTCTCACCATAGTCGCGGTGGGAACCTCCCTGCCGGAGCTGGCCTCGTCGCTGATCGCCATTCGCAAGAACGAGCATGATCTGGCCCTTGGCAACGTGCTCGGCTCCAACCTGTTCAACACCCTGGCGGTGGTGGGGATCGCGGCGGGCATCCACCCGCTCGATGTGGCGCCGGAGGTGCTCACCCGTGACTGGAGCATCATGATGGGGTTGACCCTGCTGCTGCTGGTGATGTGTCTGGGCCGCAAGGGACAAGGCCGTATCAACCGGTTGGAGGGAGGCGTGCTGCTCACCTGCTTCGTCGCCTACACCGGCTGGCTGCTGACCAGTCAGTTTATCTGATAGGGGTTGGTGAAATAAGAGAGGGGGAAGCTCAAGCTTCCCCCTCTTGTTTTTGCCCAGTGAACCTGTTGGCGAGCGAGCGGTGTGCTCAGGCTACTGCCACCAGCTTCTGCCCCTTCTGGCTGCTGTCCAGAATGAGGATGCTGGCCTTGGGGAAGAAGTTGAAGGTGGAGGCGGAGGCCCAGGTGTAGGCGCCCATCACCTTGCCAACCACCAACTCGCCGATAGCCAGATCCGGCAGCATGATGCCATCGCGGATCACATCCACGCTGTCGCAGGTGGGGCCGGAGAGCACCGAGTTGTGCTGCTCGCCACAGGCATAAGGCGTGCTCACCGGATAGGTAACATGGTCATAGAGCTGGCCGTTGTAGCTGCCGTAGAGACCGTCATCCAGGTAGTACCAGATCTTGTCGCCGCGGTGGGCCTTGCCCATCACGCTGGATACCGAAGTCATGGCCGGCGCGCTGATAAAGCGGCCCGGTTCGGCAATCTTCTGCACGGTAGCGGGCAACTTGGCCAGCGCTTCGCGGATCGGCGCGCAGAAGCCGTCGATATCGAACTCGCCCCCCTCATAATCCACCGGGAAGCCGCCGCCGATATCCAGCACCCAGGGCTTGAGCCCGAGCGCCCAGGCCTGCTCCATGATCTCGCGGCAGGCGTCGATGGCCTGCACATGGCGACGGGCATGAGGCACTTGCGAGCCGACGTGGAACGACAGTCCCATCACCTTGATCCCCTTGGCGTGGGCCAGTTGCAGCAGCGGCAGCGCCTGCTCCGGAGTGCAGCCGAACTTCTTGGAGAGATCGACCTTGGTCTCGGGGTTCGGGAAGCTGACCCGCAGCAGCAGTTTCACTTCGTCCTTGTAGGGAATGAACTTTTCCAGCTCCAGCGGGTTATCATAGACAAACACGGTGCAGCCGAACTCCAGCGCGTAACGGATATCGCTGTCGCGCTTGATGGGATGGGTATGAATGCAACGTCCCGGGCGAACCCCCTGACTGCGCACCAGATCTACTTCGCCATTGGTGGCCAGATCGAAACAGGCCCCCTCTTCCTTCAAGACAGAGACCACCGCCTCATGGGGCAGGGGTTTGAGTGCATAGTGCAATCGTACATCGGGCAGGGCGGCGGCCAGGGCCCGATACTGTTTGCGGACGGCTGCCTTGTCGAGCAGCAGCAGGGGGGAGCCGAATTGTTCAACCAGCTGACGGTAATCTTGTGCTACCAGGGTCTCGTTCATTCTCTTTTGGTCATCCTTAGGGGGCGTGATATGCCCAAGCCATATGCGATTGAACCGGCGACGGCCGGGTCAGGCGAGCGGTCCGGTGGGACCAACCGAACACAGTGCATAAATTGATGGCAAAGTGCTTGGTTATGCAGCGGATTATCGGCTTATTGATTCTGTGTGCAAGCATTTTGATTGGATATGTCGGCAAGATTTTCTTGGCGAAACGAGAGGGATCACTGTTCTCTATCCGCCATTTTTCCCGTTTGGGCCACATTTGATCCGTGAGCGCCTAACTTGTTGATAGTTAACTAACATTTAACATTCTTGCTGCGGTTCTGGCGGTCACTAAAAAAATATAAATGGGGGCGGCCAAGTGCGAGACAGCTCACATTTTTTGGATTAACATGCCGACTTCCTAATCCAAACTAGTTCGGATGAAGGTAGCAGGAGAGTGATGGGCAACCATCCACCGAAGAAGTGAATCTTTCAGGTACCGGGCAACCGGTGTGGACTGCTACTGGACGATACTCTGGAGAGACCCGTTAAATCGGGCGCCGAAGGAGCAAGGCACCATGACTACCCGCAAGGGCAGGCTGGCGCCGGAAACTCTCAGGCAAAAGGACAGAGGGGATGGGATGGTTGTACCTGGGCTTGGCCCGCATCCGATCGCCTCTGGCCGATCGCGACACCTATGGGAAGATCATCCTTCTCCTCCTTAATTTCTGTTTCTTAAGGAGGATGCATGTCATCAATTCAATCGGCGTTAACCGCCATCGATAGCTTTATCTGGGGGCCGCCCCTGCTGATCCTGCTGGTCGGGACCGGTATCTATCTCACCCTGCGTCTGGGTCTGCTTCAGGTGGTGCGCTTGCCGCTCGCTCTGCGGCTGGTCTTTGGCCGCGATCAGGGGCAGGGCAAGCAGGGAGATGTCTCCAGCTTCGGCGCCTTGTGCACCGCTCTCTCTGCCACCATTGGCACCGGTAACATCGTCGGGGTGGCTACCGCCATCAAGCTCGGCGGCCCCGGTGCCCTGTTCTGGATGTGGATGGCGGCACTGTTCGGCATGGCTACCAAGTATGCCGAGTGCCTGCTGGCGGTCAAATACCGCGAGCAGGATGCCAACGGCCAGATGGCGGGTGGCCCCATGTACTATCTGGAGAAGGGGCTCGGCTCCAAGCCGCTGGCCAAGCTGTTTGCCCTGTTCGGCATCGGCGTGGCTTTCTTCGGGATCGGTACCTTCCCGCAGGTCAATGCCATCTCCGACGCCATGAGCCTCTCCTTCTCGGTGCCCCGTGAAGCGACCGCCGTGGTGCTGACCCTGATCGTGGCGCTGGTGACTCTGGGGGGGATCAAGTCGATATCCAGCGTATCGAGCAAGGTGGTGCCCTTCATGGCCATCTTCTACATCGTCGCCTGTCTGGGCGTGTTGGTGAACAACGCCAGCGCCCTGCCCGATGCCGTCATGCTGGTTATCGAGAGTGCCTTCACCGGCCATGCGGCGACCGGCGGCTTCGTCGGTGCCAGCATCATGCTGGCCATTCAGTCCGGGGTGGCGCGCGGGGTCTTTTCCAACGAGTCAGGTCTGGGCTCTGCACCCATCGCGGCGGCGGCAGCCAAGACCGATTCGTGTGTGGAGCAGGGGCTGGTCTCCATGACAGGTACCTTCATCGACACCATCATCATCTGCACCATGACCGGCCTGACTCTGGTGGTCACTGGGGTGTGGAGCGGCGATGCAAGCGGCGCCGCCATGACCAGTCTGGCCTTTGCCCAGGGGCTGGATGCCCATGTCGGCCAGTATCTGGTGAGCATTGGCCTGCTGTTCTTCGCCTTTACCACCATCCTTGGCTGGAACTACTACGGCGAGCGCTGCACCGAGTACCTGTTCGGGGTGAAGGCAATCAAGCCCTATCGTCTGGTCTATCTGGCGCTGGTTGCGAGCGGTGCTTTCCTCCATCTGGACATGATTTGGCTGCTGGCCGATATCGTTAACGGCCTGATGGCGGTGCCCAACCTCATCGGCCTGATTGGCCTGCGCCATGTGGTGATCGCCGAGACCCGCGCCTACTTTAGCCGGGATCTGGATAGCGAAGCTGAACCGGAGCCGCAGACGGCCTGAGCGCCTCGGCCCGTTTCACGCTCCCCTTGAAAAGAACAAGCCACGACTCCGGTCGTGGCTTTTTTGTGCGCTGTGTCTATGGATGGGTACTTTCCCTCTCCCTTCGGGATAAGGTCAGGATGAGGGGGATATCCCCTCGCTCAACAGGCTATCCAGACGTGCTCGCACTTTCTCTACCAGTGCCTGATCGCTACCGTGCCAATCGATGCAGCTTGCCAGCGTGGTGGAGGTTCCCGTCATAAAGCGCAGCTCGCCGCCCGCCAGCTCGTAGAAGCGGCTCGCCATCCTGGTTCCCTCATCCACATCACCCGCCACCAGCAGCATGGCTTGTGCCAGCACGGCGCCCTGGTGATCCTGCCCCGGCGCCAGCCAGCGCTGGGCGGTACCGGTGATCTTGCGTCCCCCGATCACCAGATTGTACTGACCATCGCAAAAGGAGCCGGGCACGAAGTCATAGCTTCCCTCCAGGCCGTACTCCGCCAACAGGGTCAGCAGTGGCGCCCCCAGCAGCCGGTAGTAGTGGGCGAGATCTGTGGTGGTGCGGGGCAGCAGCAGGGATAGGTTGAGGATCCCCGCCCCGTGGGGCACGGCGGTGCCGCCGCTGTCGCGCACATGCACTGGCCAGCCTTCAGCTGCAAGTTGCTGGCAGGCGGCTTCGTAACGGGGGAGGCGGGTATCCTTGCGGGTGACAATCAGACATTGGGGCGCCTGCCACAGGTGAGCGCGGGGCTGGCCGTCATGGGCACAGTCGCGCAGCCAGCGCTGCTCTTGCGCCAGTATCTGTGCGGGTGAAGCGGTATCGGGAAGGGGGGAGAGCAGGCGATAGGGCATGGCGGCATCCTCAAAAAAGGCTGCTCAGCACACTACCCGTGGCGACTGGCAAGGTAAAGCCCCGCAAGTGCGGGGCTGTTTGCTATCGGTAGGCTGTGTTTCAGGAGTGGCGCGCTTCGCGCTTGGGCAGCAGCAGGTTGAGCACGATGGCGGTAATGCCACCGGTGGCGACGCCGTAGGAGAGCACGCTCTTGGCCAGCTCCGGCAGGTGTTGCAGCACTTCCGGCACCTGGGCGACTCCCAGCCCCATGGCCAGCGACACCGCAAGGATCATCAGGGCGCGGCGATCCAGCTCCTCGCGCGCAATGATGCGCACGCCAGCGGCGGCGATGGTGCCGAACATGACGATGGTGGCACCGCCCAGCACGGGCTCGGGGATCTGCTGTACCAGGCTGGCGACCGCCGGGAACAGGCCAAGCAGCGCCAGCATGGCGGCGATAAAGAGCCCGACATGGCGGCTGGCCACCCCGGTCAGCTGAATAACGCCGTTATTCTGGGCGAAGGTGGACATGGGGAAGGTGGAGAAAACCGCAGCCAGCATGGAGTTGGCACCATCAGCCAGCACGCCGCCTTTGATCCGCTCCATATAGACAGGCCCTTCCAGTGGCTCGCCGGAGATATCCGAGGTGGCGGTCATGTCGCCGATCGCTTCGAGCGCCGTCACCACGAAGATGATGGCGAGCGGCACGAACAGCTGCCAGTCAAAGCCGAGACCGTAGTGGAGCGGAATGGGCACCATCACCAGCGGGCCGTCGAAGGTGGGGGTGCTCACTTTGCCCAACAGCAGGGCCACGGCATAGCCCGCCAGCATGGCGATCATGATGGCGGAGAGGCGCAACCAGGGGTTGCGACTGCGTTGCAGCAACACGATAAGGCCGAGCACCAGCAGGGAGAGGAAGAGGTTGGTGTGACTGGCGAAGCTGCCATCAGAGAGGGCTGCATAGCCGCCGCCCATGCTGATCAGGCCCACTTTGATCAGGGTCAGGCCGATCAGCAGCACCACTATGCCGGTGACCAGCGGGGTGATGATCCGTTTCACCAGATGGAGGAAGCGGCTCATCACCACGATAGTGAGTGCGGCAACCATCATGGTGCCGAACAATGTGCCCAACAGATCCTCGGTGGGCATAGCGGCCTGTTTGAGGGCGAGACCGGAGGCGATGATGGGGCCGAGGAAGTTGAAGCTGGTGCCCTGTACCGAGAGCAGGCCGGAACCGATGGGGCCGAAGCGGCGGGTTTGAATGAAGGAGGCGATGCCGGACATGACCAGCGACATGGAGACGATATAACGGGTGTCGGCGGCAGGGAGGCCGAGGGCATTGGCGATAATCAGGGGCGGGGTAATGATGGCGACAAACATGGCGAGCATATGCTGCAGGGCGGCGAACAGCGTCTGGGGCAGAGGCGGGACATCCTCTATGCCATAGACCAGTTCGCTATGGGCTCGCCTGGGTGGATGTGCCTCTCGATTGGCGCGTGTGACAGCAGCCTGTTCCATAAGTACCTCGAATTGTGTGGGGAGGGGGAGAAAATTGGGCGCTATTGTAGTGATTGAAATGAGGCTGACCAGCGCTAATTATGCAAAAAAAGGTTTATTTTTTGATGGGTTGAAACGTTTGCGCGCTGCGATTATCATCTGTCGGTTTGTGTGACCGACCTCTCCTTTTTATTCTCCCCGCTAATGACAATTTTACCACTTTGTAGGTGTAGAATGAGCCCTCAGTATTCATCGTGGAGACTCTGGATGCTCAAGTTGTCAGAGTTCTGGAGTGCGAGGGTTCACTCCGAAGACTTTACTCATACTCGCATGGGCTTTATGACGGTGCGTTTGCGCCTGCTGACCTGCTTGCTGATGCTCGGATTGCCCGCCTGGGCCGTGGTGGATTGGTTGACCTTGCCCGCCGTTCATTTCGAGCAGCTGTTCCAGGCCAGGATCTTCTGCACCCTGGCGCTCTCGCCACTTATTCCGCTCTCGTACCTCATCCACTTCAAGCGGGAACGGATGAAGCTGGCCCTTGGCTACCTGATGGCCGTAATGATGCTCTTCTCCCTCTTTTGCCTGAACAGCTTTGGCGCCGGACAGGAGTTGCAGGCGGGCTATGCGGCCTTTCCCTATCTGCTGATCACCCTGTTTGCCATCTTCCCCATCCCCCTCTCCCTCGGCTTGCAACTGGCAGGTGTGGTGCTGGTGACCATGCTGCTGGGTCACTGGCTGCTGGTGGGTCAGAGCATCTGGAGTCAGGCCACCCTGAATCAGGTGTGGGTGCTCGGCATGTTTACCATGGCCAGTTGCTGGGTGCAGTGCGGTCAACTCAACATGCTGCTGCGGCTCTATCGGGAATCGACCACCGATGAGCTGACCGGCATGATGAACCGCCGCCTGCTGATGAAGCAGCTGGAGCAGGCCAGAATCCGGCTGCAACTCAAGAAGAAGCCCTTCGCGGTGATGCTGCTGGATCTCGATCGCTTCAAGCGGATCAACGATATCTACGGCCATCTGGCGGGGGATGCGGTGCTCAAGGAGGTGGCTACCACCTTGGGGGAGCAGCTGGAGCCTGACATGGTGCTGGGGCGTTATGGCGGCGAAGAGTTTGCCATCCTGATGCACAACTGCGCCGATCCGGCGCTGGCGAGTAAAATGGCCGAGCGGCTGCGCATTGCTGTCGAGGCGCGGCTTGTGAAGAGTCCCACCTCGGACGAATTGCTGGAAGTGACGGTGAGTATCGGGATTGCCATGGCTCGTTCCGATGACACCATCGATATTCTGATCAACCGTGCCGACGAGTGTCTCTATCAGGCCAAGATGGCGGGACGCAACTGCGTGGTGGTCGAGGGGCAAAACCGCGCAAAAACAGATGCCGCCTGAGGGCGGCATCCTGTTGGCAATGAGCTGGCGAGATCAGGCCAGCTTGTACTTGCCGGAGAGCTGCTGGGCCAGCAGCTTGAACATGTTGAAGACCGCCATGGTCTTGCCGGTCGGGGTGCCATCTTCGGCCAGGAAATACTCCCCCTTGAACACCAGAATATCCCCCTTCTGCTCCACCGAATCGGCGCGCATACCGTGGATGAAGTCTTCATGCTCTTTGATGATCTTGTTGGCCATCTCAAGCAGGGCCGTCTCGGTGATCAGCTCTTTCTGTGGTTGCATGCTCGTCTCCTTAAACGACTACTGGACAGGGAAACCGTGGATCCCTGCCTCTGATTGAAGAGGCGCCCAGCATACTGCAAACAGGGTTTTTCTGTCATTGATATGACCCCGATTTGTGGCTGTTTATCCGATCACCAGATTCTTCAACCAGCAGCGTTGGCGAATACGGCGCTGCACCAGCAACACCTTGCTGAGCTCCTCCAGCAAGACCACCGCCACCACCCAGGAGAGGGGCCAGCCGAGCAGTGTGACCGCCACCCAGGCGAGCGGGATGCCGATGCACCACATGCCGACGATGTCGATAAAGATGCTGTAGTTCACATCACCGCCAGAGCGCAGCACTCCGATGATCCCCACCATGTTGAACACCTTGAGCAGCATCCCGAGGCACATGATGCCGAGCACCTGTCCCGCTTCCGTCATCAGCTCGGGGGGCAGGTTGCCGACCCACTGCAGCAGGTTGGCTTGCAGCAGCCAGACGATGATCCCCACCAGTAGCGCGCCAATCGGTGCCAGCAGCAGGAACAGCTGGGAGTGCTGCCAGGCGACCTCGTACTCCTCGGCCCCGAGCCGGTGGCCGAGCAGGGTGGAGCAGGCCACCGCCAGTCCGAAGAAGAGGGAGATAAGGATGCTCTCCAGGGTGCCGAGGGTGGTCATGATGGCCAGCGAATCGGTGCCAAGATGGGCGTAGAGAAAGCCGTAAATCAGCATGCCGAAGGCCCAGAGGCCGTCATGGAACAGCAGCGGCAGGGCGATCAGGGTAAAGCGCACCACCTCCTTGCGCTTGAAGGCGGCCAGCCAGTCTGGTGCGCGCGGGATCAGGCGCGCCTCATAACGCTTTACGTAGAGCAGCAGCAGGGCTGTCTGCAGCAGCCGGGAAATGGTGGTGCCCCAGGCCGAACCGGCCACCCCCATTGCCTCGAAGCCGAAGTGACCGAAGATGAGGACGTAGTTGAGGATGACGTTGGCGATGATGGCGATAATGCCGATGCGGGTCGGCGCGGCGGCATTGCCGACCGAGCGCAGGGCTGACTCCAGCGGTACCACGATGGCGGTACAGAGGATGGTGGCGCCGGTGATCATCAAGAATTGATCCGCCAGTGCCCGCAGCGCCGGATCCTGACTGGCAAAACCGAGTACGCTGCCCGGTGATAACACATAGATGAAGGCAAAGGGCAGGGTGACCAGCAGGGCGCCCACTATGGCCAGCGCCAGGGAGCGGCGCACTCCGGCCATCTCCCCGCGCCCGAAGTATTGTGCTGCCAATACCGAGACCCCGCCCGCGAGGCCCGCTATCACCAGCAGATTGAAAAAGAAGACCCGGTTACCCAAGCCGACCGCCGCCACAGCCGTGGTGCCAAGCTGGCTCACCATCATGATATCGATGAGGCCGAGCAGGGAGAACATCATGGATTGCAGCGAGACAGGCAGAGCCAGCCGCCACAATCGGGTCATGAACTCGCGATCGGTGGTTTGTTTTAAAATCGCTTGCCAATAATTCATAGTTGTTAACCGGGTATGAGAAAAGCAAGGTTTGTCAGGGGTATGATAGGGGCTGACGAGGCTCTTCTTACTGTGAGTAGCTCTCGATTTTCTTGTGTAAAACTATCCTGTTGAGGTGTTATGCCATTTGCCAGCGAGTGTCTGGAGATAGCGCCAGCCTGTGAAGAGCAGATGTTGGGACGTGAAGGGCTGCCCCTGCTTGGCGAGGCTGGGATCTTCCTGACCGGCCTCTCCCGGGTGCGGGATCACTACCTGATCCGCCGCAATCGCCCCGAGTTTCACATTCTGATGGTGAGTCACGATGAGGGGGGGGCGCTGCTCACCGACGAGGGGGAGCAAGCCATTCCGGCCGGGTCACTGATTTTCCTGCCCGCCGCCGTGCCCGGTGGTCTCAAGCTGATTGGCGAAAGCTGGCAGATTAGCTGGATTTTGCTCGATGACGTGCCGCGCTGGCAGCATCTGCACCGCCTTGGTCACCGTATCTGGCAAGGGGATGGCGGCGATCAGCTCTACCATCTGCTCAGCCTGATGCAGGGGGAAGGGGTTCGCTCCCCGCTGCAACCCCAACTGCTCAGCCTGTTGCTGGCGCTGCTGGAGCGCACCCTGCAAGGGGAGGTACGCGGTACCCCTGAACTTAGATTGCAGGCACTGTTTCGCCGGGTGGAGGCGCGCCTGGACGAACCCTGGAGTGTCGCCCTGCTGGCCCGGCAGATGGCCTGCTCCGTTCCCCATCTGCATCGGCTTTGTCAGCAAGCGTTCGGTATGGGGCCGATGGCGAGGGTGACCGAGCTCAGAATGAACAAGGCGCGCCAGCTGCTGCTCTATACCAACTGGCCACTTGGCGAGCTGGCGGCCCGGGTCGGTTACAGCGATGGGGCCAACTTTGCCAACCGCTTTCGTCGTCTGACTGGTCAGACCCCTGGCGCCTTTCGTCGACTGGGTCGCAAACCTTTTGCAACGGATGTGCAAACTCTTTGAAATTAATGAGACAAGCCCCTAGGATCGGCGGGTCCCTGCGTCTAGCTAACCGTTTAGGTACCAAGATCCATGTTTGAAGATAATAACCAGAAACGTCCTCTCTACATTCCCTACGCCGGTCCCGCCCTGCTGGAGACCCCTTTGCTCAACAAGGGCAGCGCCTTCACCAGCGAAGAGCGCAGCAACTTCAACCTCGAAGGTCTGTTGCCCCAGAATATCGAGACCATCGAAGAGCAGGCCGAGCGCGCCTATCGCCAGTTCATGGCGTTTGGCAACGACATGGACAAGCACATCTACCTGCGCAACATCCAGGATACCAACGAGACGCTCTTCTACCGTCTGCTGCACAACCACCTGACCGAGATGCTGCCCATCATCTACACCCCGACGGTGGGCAAGGCGTGCGAGGAGTTCTCCAACATCTATCGCCGCGCCCGTGGCCTGTTTATCTCCTATCCGGACAAGGACAGAATCGATGACATGCTGCAAAACGCCACCAAGCAGAACGTCAAGGTGATAGTGGTGACCGATGGCGAGCGGATCCTGGGTCTGGGTGACCAGGGTATCGGCGGCATGGGCATTCCCATCGGCAAGCTCTCCCTCTACACCGCCTGTGGTGGCATCTCGCCCGCCTACTGCCTGCCGGTGGTGCTGGATGTGGGCACCAACAACCAGCAACTGCTCAATGACCCCTTCTATATGGGGTGGCGCAATCCGCGTATCTCGGGGGATGAGTACGCCGAGTTTGTCGATGCCTTCATTCAGGCGGTCAAGCGCCGCTGGCCCGACATCCTGCTGCAGTTCGAGGATTTCGCCCAGAACAACGCCATGCCACTGCTCAACCGCTACAAGAACGAGCTCTGCTGCTTCAACGACGACATTCAGGGTACTGCAGCGGTGACGCTGGGCAGCCTCATCGCCGCCTGCAAGGCCTCTGGCGCCAAGCTCTCCGAGAAGCGGGTTGCCTTCCTCGGCGCGGGCAGCGCCGGTTGCGGTATTGCCGAGCAGATCGTGGCGCAGATGAAGGCCGAAGGGCTGACCGATGCCCAGGCCCGCAGCCGTGTCTTTATGGTGGACCGCTTTGGTCTTATCACCGACAAGATCCCCAACCAGCTCGACTTCCAGCGCCGTCTCTCCCAACCGGTGGAGCGCATCGCCGACTGGCCGGTGGGTGACAACATCTCCCTGCTGGAGGTGATGGAGCACGGTCGCCCGGACATCCTGATCGGGGTCTCTGGTCAGCCGGGGCTGTTTACCGAAGAGGTGGTCAAGACCATGCACAAGCACTGCGCCCGTCCCATCATCTTCCCGCTCTCCAACCCCACCTCCCGGGTCGAGGCGACGCCGGCTGACCTTATCCGCTGGACCGACGGTCAGGCGCTGGTGGCCACCGGCAGTCCGTTTGCACCGGTGGAGCACAAGGGCAAGCGCTACGTCATCGCCCAGTGCAACAACTCATTCATCTTCCCGGGGATCGGCCTTGGCGTCATCGCCTCCGGCGCCACCCGGGTGACCGACGCCATGCTGATGTCGGCCAGCCGCGCGCTGGCGGAGTGTTCGCCGCTGGTGAAAGGGGAGGAGGGATCTCTGCTGCCGGATCTGGCGGATATCCATCAGGTCTCCCGCTACATCGCCAAGATGGTGGCCAAGACCGCCATGCTGCAGGGCAAGGCGGTGCAGACCCCGGACGAGGTGATCGATCAGGCTATCGAGGCAAACTTCTGGCATCCGGAATATCGCCGCTACCGCCGCACCTCGTTCTGATTTCTGCGAAAAGACGCAAAGCAAAAGGGATGCCTCGGCATCCCTTTTTACTGCACGTCTGACATGGTTATCGCCTCAAGATCAACTACTCGCTGCCGCCCTGTACGCCGGTGACGCGCACCTCGACCCGGCGATCCGGCCCAAGGCAGTCGATGAGCGCCGCTTTCGCCTTGATGGCATCACACTGGTTGCCGGTGACCGGATTGCTCGCGCCATTTCCCTGGATGCTCACCTTGTCGGCAGGCAATCCCTTGCTGATCAGAAAGTCGGCAACGGTTTGGGCCCGAGCTTCTGACAACCGCTGATTGTTGGCATCCGAGCCGATACGGTCGGTATATCCCATCACCACCGCACTGCCATCCTTGGGCTGAACATCGACGATCTGCTGGTAGAGATCGTCCAGCGCACTCATTCCCTCCTGCTTGAGATCGGCCTTGCCAAAGGCGAACAACACATCGGAACTGAGGTTGAAGGTCTGATCCACCACCTCCGGTTCGGCCGGTGGCGGGGGGACCACGACCGGGGCGGGCGTGGGGGCCGCTTCTTTGGGTTGGCTGCGGTTCGGGTGGATCACCAGCTCCAGCGTGGCGGTGCTGATGTCGCTGACCCAGCGCTGGGTGCCGCTGTTGGCTTTGCCGTTATCCGGATCATCGCCAACGCGCACTATGTAGCGATAGCGTGCCTGCAGATCGACCCAGTCATGGAGCCGGGCCGTCACTCCCAGACCCGCCAGCGGCGCCAGGTTGTCGTCCCCGCCATTGACCGACTCGACGTGATAGATATAGCCACCGCCCTCGGCAAAGAGCGAGAACATCTCGCTGAGCGGCAGGCGGCCAATGACTGACAGCGTGGCTCCCTTGCTGTTGAAGTCATGGCCGCTGATATCCCAGTCACCGGTGGAGAGATAGCCAATCTCGGCCCCCAGGTTTTCCGTGAAGTTGTAGCCGCCAAACAGGGAGAGCGCAGTCGCATCCTTGCCGACATCCTGACTGAAATCATTCAAATTGTGGGCAATGGCCCAGCCACCGCCAACCCCGGCATACCAGTCGTGAACCGGTTCCGCTTGTGCGCCTGTGCTCGCCAATGCCAGTGCAATCCACACAGGTTTTACTCTTATGTTCATCGCGTATCCTCGTCGATGTATGGTGTAGTAGGGTTGCCTGCTGGTCAAACCCCACACTTATGTATAGGTGACGGGCTGTTTTTAACCACCAAAGAGGTATGGGGAGCGACACGCCGTGAACTAGGGCGCGAGACGGGAAGAGGAAGGGGGCAATAGAGGGTTGCAAGGTGGGTGAAATATGCGGCAAGAAAAAGGAGGCCAGGTGGCCTCCTTGTTATGTCGGACTGGAGGATTACTGTTGTACTTGCTGCACGCCGGTGACGCGTACTTCTACACGGCGATCCGGTGCCAGGCAGGAGATCAGCTGAGCCTTGCCCTTGACGCTGTTGCACTGGGTACCGGTGACCGGATTGGCTTCACCGCGACCTTCGATGGCAACTTTGCCAGCCGGCAGACCTTTGCCAACCAGGAAGTCGGCTACGGTACGGGCACGCGCTTCGGATAGTTTCAGGTTGTAGGCATCAGAACCGATACGGTCGGTGTAACCGACGACCACGGCGCTGCCATCTTTCGGCTGAACATCAACGATCTGCTGATACAGGGTGTTCAGCGCTGCGACACCTTCTGGCTTGAGGGTGGATTTGCCAAAGGCAAACAGCACGTCAGAGCTCAGGGCAAAGTTCTTGTCGACCAGTACCGGCTCGGGAACCGGCTCAGGCGCAGGGGCGGCAACCGGGGCAACATAAGAGGTGCGATTCGGGTGCATCACCAGCTCCAGGGTCGCGATGCTCATGTCGCTCTCCCAGGTTTTCTGCTCGTCACCCAGATTCCACAGATAGCGGTAGCGTGCTTGCACATCGATAAGGTCGGAGAGCTTGGCAGTCAGGCCCAGACCCGCCAGCGGCGCAGTGCCGTTGTCGCTGTTGCCATTGCCGTTGACGTGATTGAAGTAGGCACCGCCTTCAGCAAACACCGAGAATATGTCGCCCAGCGGCAGGCGGGCGATACCGGAGAGGGTGGCACCCTGGGTTTTGAAATCGGCACCGTCAACGCCCGCTTTACCGGCGTAGAGGTAGCCCAGTTCAGCTGCGTAGTAGTCGTTGAAGTTGTAACCGCCGAACAGGCTCAGCGCAGTGGCATCTTTGTCAGTGTCTTTGCCAAAATCATCCAGACCGTGGGCATAAGCCCAACCTGCACCAACACCGGTGTACCAGTCATCGGCAGCCTGAGCTGCGGTACCTGCGGCGGCAAGCGCCAGTGCAATCAGGGTAGGAGCCATTTTGAGTTTCATCGGTTTATCCTCGTTGTGTTAGCCCATGTCGGGCAATGCACTTGTTTTTATTGCTGCGAAAAATCGCCAGCAAAGTGGATAGCGAAGGCTTTGGACTCTCATGATGCAGTGGCGTCATGGACAACAGACCGGACAAGAAGCGCTTTTTAGTGCTTATCCAATACCTTACAGGCGCAACTACTTTATGCTTTCGAGACGGGGCAGGCAAGGGCAGGGAGGCGGGACTGAGGGATGCAAGCGAGAACGAGACAAACAAAAAGGGATGCCGCAGCATCCCTTTTTTCGCACTATCTGAACGAGGTCAGATTATTGCTGAACTTCTTGTACGCCAGATACGCGAACTTCTACGCGACGATCCGGAGCCAGGCAGGAGATCAGCTGAGCTTTAGCAGTTACGCCGTTGCACTTGGTGCCGGTAACCGGGTTAGCTTCGCCACGACCTTCGATGGCAACTTTGCTGGCAGCCATACCTTTGCTCACCAGGAAGTTGGCAACGGTACGGGCACGGGCTTCAGACAGCTTCTGGTTGTAAGCGTCGGAACCGATACGGTCGGTGTAACCAACAACAACAGCGTTGCCATCTTTCGGCTGGAACTCAACGATTTGCTGATACAGACCGTTCAGGGCTGCAACGCCTTCCGGCTTCAGGGTATCTTTGCCGAAGGCAAACAGCACGTCTGAGTTCAGGGCGAAGTTCTTCTCTACCACTTGCGGAGCAGGAGCCGGCGCTTCTTCAACTACCGGAGCAGCTACCGGAGCTACGTAGGAAGTACGGAACGGGTGGTATACCGCTTCCAGAGTAGCGATGCTCTGGTTGGCTTTGTAACGCTCACCGTTGGCGTGCAGGTCAGCGACGTCCCACATGTAGCGGTAGCGAGCTTGCAGATCCAGCGCGTCATTTACCTTGTAAGTCACACCAGCACCGGCCAGCGGGGAAACTTTAGTGTCGCTGGTACCCAGACCATCGGTGTGACCCCAGTAGGCGCCGCCTTCAGCGAACAGGGAGAAGTCGTTGCCAACCGGCATACGGGCGATACCGGACAGGGTGGCACCCTGGCTCTCGTAACGGTTGCCGTCGGTGTTGCCACGACCGGTGTACTGGTAGCCCAGTTCGGTACCGAAGTTTTCGGTGAAGTTGTAACCCATGAAGGCGTTGGCAGCTGCCGCGTCTTCCTGGCCTACATTGGTGCTTTCCAGCTTGTTCAGGCCGTTGAAGTGAGTAGCACCGACACCGGCACCGAAGTAGATGTCGTCAGCGGCGTGAGCAGCGGTAGCACCCAGAGCAGCCATGGCGATGGCGATCATGGAAGGAGCCATTTTCATCATAAAAAAATCCTCGTTGAGATCGCACGTTATTCACGTGCTTCACACTTTGTAATTTATGTAAGCTGCAGGCTCCGCCGTACGGCTGGCGTCGAGTCTGGCAGATGACCCGGTATAACCGGGTTGCACACTCTCCTGGTGTGTCGAGTGCGCTGGCATGGCACGCAATGCGTGAGAAACCACTGCCAGGCAACTGATGTCATTCCGATGACGAGGCGCACTCTATGCCGATTTTAAAACATGATCAAGCTCACAAATGAGCCTTGTGGCAAATTGTGTCGTGCCCTTAACTGGCTGTTTATTTTGATTAATTAGTGATCCAGATAGGCCCTGTGCAGTTTCTTCTCCAGCTTCATATAAGCCTGAACCCAGTCGCTATGCGGGCTGGCCGGATTCGCTCTGGCGGCAAAGACCGCAAGGTAATCTGCCTGGGTTGCGCTCTGCAGCAGGGGGGTAAATGTCATCAAAAAATGTCGGGCCAGATAGGGGTCAAGGGGCCAGATGTTGAGGATGGCGCGAGCCACAGGCTGAACCGCAGCTGAACAGATGAAGTGGCGGTGTCCCGCCTCCAGCCAGTCGGCCATCTCGCACATGCCCGATTCGGGCACCAGACCACCATCACCCGGGGTGGTTGCCAGAGCAATTGCCTGACCATTTACCGTGACGAGCTGCTCATTGTTATGCAGGGTGCCGTCATGGCTGCGCAAGGCCAGGTCCGGGCATGCCTGTTCAAGAAACAGGCTGCAGCTCTCCGGCAGGGCGGCCAGCAGTTCGCTGGCGTGGCTGGACATCAAGGCCGGAAGCCAGAATGCTTCGGCGCGATATTGTTCACCTTGCAGGCGCTGTTGTGCCAGTTCTTCTGTGCTGGATACGGGGTGCAGGCGAGAGATAATGCCGGGAAACGCCATACTTATTCCTCTTAATGGGTATCCGGCGGATTATACGAGTTATTGGGGGGGCCACAATAAAGGTTTCTTTTCGAGACTGTTTACCTGAGGCGGCTGAGCGATTACCATCCCCCCTTGAAGGCAAGGGTTGTCGCCGAAAGGCGCTCATAAGATAGAGGCTCGACCATAACGAGTCCGAACAAAACTGATACACTTGACTACGAGTCGTCGCGAAAAATAAAAGGCGGAGTAAATCCGCCAAACGGAGTATGGAACATTATGAATTCAAATATCGTCACTGTTGGCAAGAAGATCCGTCAGATCCGTGAAGCGGTCGGTTTGAGCCGTCCGAAGTTTGCAGATTTGCTGGGTGTTCCTCCCACCACGCTGAAAAACTACGAGCTGGGTTACCGTGAAGTTGGGGGCGCCTTCCTGGTTGCCCTGGCGCACCACCCGGATCTGCACAAGTTCACCCTCTGGCTGCTGGCAGACAAGAAAGTCGCCGAAATCGGCCAGATTGGCCCGGATGACCTCGCCAAGGCGTGATCATCGATGTGAATAGAAATGCCGCCTTCGGGCGGTATTTTTTTTGGGTTGCCGATCGATATTTTGATCTAACACGCTTTGAATTATCCATGCAGGCCAACGAGAATAAGCGGCCCCGAAAAGTGGGCCCCTGGTGGTATCTGGCCACCCGAACACTATTACATTCAGGATGATATGAGCAATCGTATGGAGTATGGGTATGAGCAGTAATGAGTTGGATAAACGCTATGGCCTGATGACTGCCATTGCGATGGTGGTCGGCGTGGTGATCGGCTCCGGTGTCTTCTTCAAGGCCGATGATGTACTGCGTCTGACTGGCGGTAATCTGGCCATTGCGCTGCTGGCATGGGCGCTGGGGGCATTTTCGATGATCTTCGGCGCGCTGGTGTTTGCCGAGTTTGCCCAGCGGATCGAAAAGTCCAACGGTATCGTCGATTATGCCGAAGCGGCATACGGCAAAATGTTTGGTTATCTGGTGGGGTGGTTCAAAGGCGTACTCTATTACGCCCCTCTTTCCGCCATCCTTGCCTGGGTCGCCGCTCTGTACACCATGATCTTGCTCGGTAGTGATAATCCGACCAACTCTGGTGCGACCTGGATACTGGCGGCTGTCTATATGACGGTCACCTATCTGATCAACTTCTATACCCCGGTCCTGGCGGGCAAGCTGCAAGTGGGCTCTACCCTGATCAAGTTGATCCCGCTGATCCTGGTTGCCATTGTGGGCACCATTTCAGGCTTGCTCAATGGTGTCACCGTGACCAACTTTGTGCAGGCAATGGATGGGATAGGAAGCACCGGAGGCACTCTGGCCACGGCCGTGGTTGCCACCGCCTTCGCTTATGAGGGGTGGATTGCCGCTGTGACCATCAACAGCGAAATTCGCGATTCCAAGAAGAATCTGCCCAGAGCGCTGGTGATTGGCACCCTGATAGTCTTTGTGGTCTATGTCACCTATTTTCTGGGGATCGCCAGCGTCTTGCCGACGGACGAGATAGTGGCGCAAGGGGATAACGCGGTAAATCTCGCGACAACCAGCCTGTTTGGCGGGACTGCCTCGACCATTTTGACCGTGTTCGTGATTATCTCCTGCCTCGGAACACTCAATGGTCTGGTGTTGGCGACCATGCGCATTCCCTACTCGTTGGCGATCCGCAATCAGGGGCCAGCCCCCAAGTGGATGAGCCGTATCGAACCGCATCACCACATGCCAATCAACTCGGCCCTCGCGGCAGCCTTGTTGTCGGTGATCTACTCAGTGTTGTGGTACTGCAGCATCAACGAGACATTCGGTCGTTACATCGCTCTGGACGAGATGCCGATCGTGCTGATTTATGGCCTCTATCTGTTCCTCTATGTCTGGTACATGCGTACCTTTACCGAGTTGGGCTGGATAAAGCGGTTTGTGATCCCGACCTGTGCCACCCTGGGTGCGCTCATCATTCTGTATGGCGGTATCACCAATCCCAGTCTGGGACTCTATCTGCTGGTCTCTGTGGGGGTGATTCTGCTCGGGTTGCTCTTCTACCGTAAGGAGTAACCGGGTAAGTGAGTTGAAAAAAAAGCGCCGAATGGCGCTTTTTTCATGTGTAAACCGCAGCATGTCGACAACTAACTGCCCAGCAACCCGAGGCGGCCCAGTTCATCCTTGAGCTGATCGAGATTGCGCTCGACGCAGGCTTCCCCCTCGTTGATGGCATCGCTGGCACGATGAAAATCCATGATGGAGAAGCTGCCAAGGCGCGGGCAGAGCTGGATCTCCGGCGGATCACCGGCCATCCGGGCGCGGGTGATCCGCTCCTGCATGATGTTGATGGAGCCACTCATCACGCTCCACAGACCCGGGGTGGCTGGCGCGGATTCACCGCGATTGAGCCACTGGCTGAGCAGACCGCCGCTGCCGGGTTGATCCGGCTCGTCGGTCCAGGGCTGGTGCATGTCGGTGTTGAGGTTCACCGCAATCACCACCTCGGCCCCCATGGCGCGGGCCAGCGAAATGGGCACCGGATTGACTACTGCGCCATCGACCAGCCAGCGGTCGTTGATCCGGGTCGGGGTGAGGATCCCCGGCATGCCGCAGGAGGCGCGCACCGACTGGCGCAGCGGGCCCTGTTGCAGCCAGATCTCGCGGCCGGTATCGAGCTCGGTGGCGATGCAGGCGAAGGGGATGGGCAGATTCTCGAGATCGGGATCCCCCAGATGGCTGGCGGCAAGGCCAAATACCTTTTCGCCGCGAAACAGCCCGCCGGAGAGGGCCGGGTCGAGCAGGCTGACCACCTGCAGGCGGGTAAAGCCGCGCACCCAGGTTTCCAGCCGATCCAGTTCTCCGGCGGCATAGGCGGCACCGACAAAGCTGCCGATGGAGCAGCCAGCGATCAAATCCGGTTTGATGCCGAGACGTTCAAGGGCGCGGATGACGCCGATATGGGCCCATCCTCTGGCGGCGCCGCTCCCGAGAGCGAGCCCTACGCGGGGTTTACGTGGCACGACAGTCCTCCAAAAAGGGGTTGAGAGGTCAGCTTACTCCGAGAGTCAGGAGGCGTCACCCTGCCATCTTTCGCTGCGGTTGCGACCGTTGGCCTTGGCCTGATAGAGCGCCACATCGGCGCGGCGCACCGCCTCGTGCAGGGGAAGGTTCTCCTGGTGGGGCAGATAGCCGAGGCTGATGGTGACCTCCAGCCCGGGTTCGATGGCGGTCCAGTCGTGATCCGCCACCGCTTTTCTCAGCCGCTCCGCCAGCTCGCCGAGCTGCGTTGCACCAGCGCGGCCAATCAGCAGCAGAAACTCCTCGCCACCCCAGCGGATCAGGTGGTCTGTGGGTCTAAGCTGCTGCTGGCAGATCTGCACCAGCCGGATCAGTACGATATCGCCGACGGCATGGCCGAAGTTGTCATTGACCCGTTTGAAGTGATCCGCATCGAACATCAGGATCCCCGCTTGCAACCGGGACAGCTCTCCCGCCTGCTCCAGCAGCACCAGATAGTGGCGGTTGAAGGCGCCGGTGAGGGCATCGTGGCAGGAGAGGTAATTGAGCCGCTGGTTGAGGCGGTGGGATCTCAGGTTGGAGAGGGCGGCCAGCAGCATAAAGAGGATGGCGAGCAGGGTCGGCGTGGACTGGCAGAGCATGGCCCACACCAGTGGCAGCAGGGTGACGTTGTGCACCAGTCGCAGCGGGGTATCGGGGATTGCCATGGTCAGTTGCAATGCCCCTTGCCGCCACTGGTATTCGTCGGTCGGCTCGGGGTCTTGCGGCACCACGGGTTGGCGCGCGCTGCTGGCCAGCACCTGATGGTACTGATTGAGCAGCAGATACTCCCCCAGCGCCGGTGCCAGCTGATTGAGCTGCGATTGCAAGCGTGAGAGCAGGATGTCCATGCTGATCATCCCTACCAGCGAGCCGTCCTTGTAGAGAGGCTGGGACATGGTGACCATGGTGCCCAGTCCGGCAAAATCTTCGTAGGGGCGGGAGAGAATGGTGTCCCGGCTTGGGTTGGGTGACATCAGCGCATCCTGCCAGTAGTGCTTGTCATAGATGCTGCGGGCAAAGCGAAACTGGCTGGAGGGGATCCAGGGATAGAGGTAGATAAAGTTGTCCACGCCAGTGAAGTAGGCCCAGGCGATCTCGCTGCCCAGGCGCTGGCTGGCGGTGGCCAGCAAGGGAGAGAGGCTCAGGGCCAAATGAAGTTGCGCCTCCCGCGCACTGCCGGGGGGCGGCAGCGGGCCGTCACCGGTGAGGTTGCCCGCCAGTCCGGCCGGTAAATCCCCAGGGAGCTTGTCGAGGGCCAGCCCCTCTGGCAGTACCTCGATATGGCGATAGAGCTGGCGGGTGAGCACCGACTGGGGGTCGCTGCGCAGTCGCTCTTCGGCCTGCCCGCGCATCGCCTCCAGAAACACTTCGGTCTGTTTGAACCGATCCCGCAGGTAGATGGCGCTATTGAGGGTATCGCTCTGGTAGAGGCGTTCTATCTGTTTCAGGCTTTGCCGCAAGGTCAGACCAATCAGCAGGATGACCACGGCAAACAGGAGCCAGGTCAGGCGTGTGAGAAAGCGGTGGTCAGACATTTTGGGCATAGGCAGTCAGTCGGGTTGCGAAGGAAATTGTCGTTAGTGTATGCGATGTGGCGTGAAAACAAACGGCGCGACCTGAAACAGAGTGAGCTTATCCCGCTCTTGTTACGTTTTGTCACATTTATACATAGTCACGGCATAGTCTGGGGCTAAAATGGCCCCAATCTGGATTTACCCTCTCACTCTTCATGGACTGTTCGATGAAAATGCGTATCTGGCTCGGCTTGGGCCTTCTTCTAATCGTGGTTGCCGGCGTCTGGGCGCTGCGTCACAGCGAACCCGCCGCCAAAGCACCGACCAGACAGGTCAATATCCGCACTCAAACCGTCAAACAGAGTCTGGCCGAGCCGACCCTCAAGCTGGTGGGCAAGCTGGCGGCCAATCGTTCCGTCATCATCAGCCCCGAAGTGACCGGTCGCATCGTCAAGATTGCGGTGCAATCTGGCCAGAGTGTGGCGAAGGGGGAGACCCTGATCGCGCTCGATGCGGGCAAGCAGCAGGCTGAGCTGGCCGAGCAGAGCGCCAGTCTGCGCGACGAGAACCGCAAGCTGAGTGATATGCGCAAGCTGGTGGCCCGTGGCGCCGTGACCCAATCCGAGCTGGAGGGGCAGGAGGCCACCGTGGCCCAGGTGCAGGCACGCCTCGATGCCGCCCGCTACGAGCTCTCCCTGCGTACCCTGCAGGCGCCCTTTGCTGGCACCGTGAGCCTGATTGATCTGAGCGAAGGGGCGCTGGTCAACAGCGGCGATACCCTGCTGCATCTGGATGAACTGGACAAACTGCGCCTCGATCTGGCGGTGCCGGAGCGTTACCTCTCCCTGCTGCGCCCGGGCATGGCGGTCACCGCCACCAGTACTGCCTGGCCGGATCAGCAATTCAACGGCACTCTGACCACCCTAGATAGCCGCGTCTCCAACGATACCCAGAACATCAAGGCGCGGGTGATGATCCCCAATGGCAACGGTCAGTTGCGTCCGGGCATGCAGCTCAATGTGGAGCTGGCGCTGCCTGCCCAGCAGCTCACCCTGATCCCCGCCCAGTCGGTGGAGTACGCTGGTGAGCAGCGCTTTGTTTACCGTCTCGAGGCCGATGGCCGGGTCAAGCGGGTGCCTGTGGTGCTCGGTGAGACCGAAGGGGAGACCGTCTGGGTCACCGAGGGGCTGAAGGTCGGCGATCGCATCGTGGTCGAGGGGCTGGTCAACCTGCGTGATGGGGTGCAGGTGCGTGATCTGGCCGAGGTGAACGGCTGATGTGGCTCTCCGATATCTCAGTTCGCCGCCCGCTGGTGGCGGTGGTGCTCAGCGCCCTGCTCACCGTGTTTGGTCTGGTCGCTTTCAGCAAGTTGACGGTGCGGGAGATGCCCGATGTACAGATCCCCTCGGTCTCCATCACCACCACCTATGAGGGGGCGGCTCCCGCGGTGATGGAGAGTCAGGTCACCAAGCCCATCGAGGATCAGCTCTCCGGTATCAGCGGCATCAAGAACATCAACTCCATGACTCGCAAGGGGCGCTCGATGATCACCGTCGAGTTCAAGCTCGGCTGGAACATGGTGGAGGGGATCTCCGATGTGCGCGATGCCCTATCCCGCGCGCGGCCCCGGCTGCCCGATGATGTGGACGAGCCGCTGGTGACCAAGGACAGCGGCAACGGCGATGTGGCGATCTGGCTCAATTTCAGCAGCAGCCAGATGGATCGCACCGCCATGACCGACTACGCCAACCGGGTGCTGGTCGACCCCCTGAGCTTGGTGGACGGCGTGAGCGAAGTGGCGCTCTCCGGCGATCTCACCCAGGTGATGTATGTGCGGCTGCGTCCTGCAGACATGGCGGCCCGTGGCATCACGGTGAGCGATGTGGAAGAGGCCCTCAAGCGGGAGAACATCGAACTGCCGGGGGGGGAGATCCGCAACAACTCCATGACCATGGCGGTGCAGATCGCCCGTCTCTATCACACTGCGGAAGATTTCCAGCAGCTGCAAGTCACCACAGCCGCCAACGGCCAGAGCGTCTATCTGGCCGATATCGCTGACGTGGAGGTGGGAGCCAAGAACGAAGACAGCGCCTATCAGCGCAACGGCAAAGAGAGCCTGGGTATCGGCATCGTCGCCCAGTCCACCGCCAACCCGCTGGCAGTGGCGCAGGGGATCGAGAAGAAACTCGGCGAGATGCAGCGCTTCCTGCCGGAGGGGGCCAAGCTCGAGGTGGATTACGACTCCACCATCTTTATCAAGCAGGCCATCGACGAGGTGTACGAGACCCTGGCCATCTGCGCCGTGCTGGTGGTGGCGGTGCTCTATCTGTTCCTCGGGCAGGGGCGCACCACGCTCATTCCGGCCATTACCGTGCCGGTGTCGCTCATCTCTGCCTTTATTGGCGCCTGGTATTTCGGCTTTTCCATCAACCTCATCACCCTGCTGGCCCTTATTCTCGCCATCGGTCTGGTGGTGGATGACGCCATCGTGGTGGTGGAGAACATCCACCACCATCTGCAGCGGGGGGAACCGCCTCTGCTGGCCGCCTGGCACGGCACCCGCGAGGTGGGCTTTGCGGTCATCGCCACCACCGCCGTGCTGGTGATGGTGTTTGTCCCCATCGCCTTTATGGATGGTATGGTGGGGCGGCTCTTTACCGAGTTTGCCATCCTGCTCTCGCTCGCGGTGCTCTGCTCCTCGCTGGTGGCGCTGACCCTGACCCCGGCCATGGGCTCCTGGCTGATGCGCCCGCTGGATAAACCGAACCGGCTCACCGCCGGGCTCGATCGCGGGCTCGGCTGGCTGGAGGGGCACTATCGCCACCTGCTGGCGTGGGTGCTGCGTCGCTCCCGCTGGACGCCGCTGGTGCTGCTGCTCTGTCTGGGCGGTATCGGTGCCCTGTTTACCCAGCTGCCGACCAGCCTTACCCCGACCGAGGATCGCGGCGTCATCTATGTCTTCGTCAAGGGGGCAGAGGGGACCAGCATCGAGCGGATGAAGCGCAACATGCAGCAGGTGGAGTCCGCCATCATGCCGATGCTGGGCAAAGGGGTGGTGCAGGCGCTGAGCTTCAGCACCCCCGCCTTTGGCCGTGGCGGCGATCAGACCGGTATGGTGATCATCCAGCTCACCGACTGGGCCGAGCGCGACGTCACCGCCACCGAGTTCTCCCGCTCGCTCGGGGCCAAGCTCTCCGGCATTCCCGATGTGATGATCCGCACCTTCCAGCCCGGTTTCCGCGGCGGCTCCACCGCGCCGGTGCAGTTCGTGCTGCAGGGTAACGACTATGCCGAGCTCTACCAGCAAGGGTTGGCGCTGCAACAGGCGGCGCAGGGCAGCGGCCTGATGCTGAGCCCGGATCTCGACTATGCCGAGAAGACCCCCGAGCTGCAGGTGACCATCAATCGCGACAGCGCCAGCCAGCTCGGCATTCCGGTCTCCACCGTGGCCAACAGCTTGCAGACCTTGCTGGGCGGGGCGAGCAAGACCACCTATGTGGACAGGGGCGAGGAGTATGACGTCTACCTGCGCGGCAACCAGACCGAGTTCAACGGCATCTCGGATCTCGGTCGTATCTACCTGAAGGCAGCCAATGGCGAAATGGTCAGTCTCTCGACCCTGGCGACCGTCAAGCAGGTGGCGACTGCCAACCGCCTCAACCACTACCAGCGGCAAAAGGCGATCACCCTGACCGCCGATGTGCACCCCGACCACACCCTGGGTGAGGCCCTCGATTTCCTCGATGGTTGGGCCAACGCCAACCTGCCCACCGGCATGACGGTGGATTACGCCGGTGATTCCAAGGATTACCGCGACAATCAGGGGGAGATGGTGCTGGTCTTTGGCCTCGCCCTGCTGGTGGTCTATCTGGTGCTGGTGGCCCAGTTCGAGAGCACCCTGACCCCGGCGGTGGTGATGGTGACGGTGCCACTCGGCATCTTCGGCGGCCTGCTTGGCCTCTGGCTGACGGGGCAGGAGATGAGCATCTACAGCCAGATCGGCATGATCATGCTGATCGGCATGGTGACCAAAAACGGTATCCTCATCGTCGAGTTCATCAACCAGCTGCGCCAGCGCGGTGAAGGGTTCGAGGAGGCGATCATCGCAGGCTCGGTGCGCCGCTTGCGCCCGATCCTGATGACTTCGCTGACCGCCATTATCGGCGCGGTGCCGCTGATGCTCTCCATGGGGGCGGGTTACGAGAGCCGGATGGCGGTGGGAACCGTGGTCTTCTTCGGACTGTCGCTGGCCACCCTGGTCACCCTGCTGGTGGTGCCCGCCATCTACCATCTGATCGCCCGCCACGCCGGCATGACAGGGGCGCGGGATCAACAGGTAGACGAAGCGCTGGCCGCCAAGGGGGCAGGGGAGTCACAGCCTCCGGCGCTCTGACCAGCATCCAAGCGGGGGCCAGTTATCAGCCTTCCTCATCACAAGGGCGCCTGCGGGCGCCCTTGCTATTGCGGGCGGCGGCCTATTCCGCGGGATCTATAGGGACAAAAAGCCATCGCTCCCCTTGGCCGCAACCGGTATAATGCGCGACCCGAATTTTTCCAGGTGTTCAAAATGCAGCCGGTACCCAACCTTTTCTCCTATCCCCGCTATTGGGCCGAGTGCTACGGCACGGCGCCCTTCCTGCCCATGTCCCGCAAAGAGATGGACAAGCTCGGTTGGGACAGCTGCGACGTCATTCTGGTGACGGGGGATGCCTACGTGGATCACCCGAGCTTCGGCATGGCGGTCATCGGCCGCATGCTGGAAGCGCAGGGCTTTCGGGTCGGCATCATCGCCCAGCCGGACTGGTCATCGAAGGATGACTTTATGCGTCTGGGTAAACCGAACCTCTTCTTCGGGGTGACCGCGGGCAACATGGACTCCATGATCAACCGCTACACCTCCGATAAAAAGCTGCGCCACGACGACGCCTACACCCCGGGGGATGTGGGCGGCAAGCGGCCGGATCGTGCGACTCTGGTCTATACCCAGCGCTGCAAGGAGGCGTTCAAAGAGGTGCCCGTCGTTATCGGCGGCATCGAGGCATCCCTGCGCCGCATCGCCCACTACGACTACTGGTCCGAGACCATCCGTCGCTCCATCCTGCTCGATGCCAAGGCCGATATCCTGATTTACGGCAACGCCGAGCGGCCGCTGGTGGAAGTGGCTCACCGCATCGCAGCGGGGGAGACCATCGACACCATGCAGGATATTCGCGGCACCGCCGTCATCCGCAAGGAGCCGCTGCCGGGCTGGAAAGGGGTGGATTCGAGCAAGCTCGACCAGATTGGCCGCATCGATCCCATCATGAACCCCTATATGGAAGGGGCCCCATGCTCGGATGATGCCACCGACGCGGCCCCTGCCGCGCAGGAAGCCCAGCCTGTGCTGGTGCAGCCGGCCAAACCCAAGCCGTGGGAAAAAACCTATGTGAAGCTGCCGGCGTTCGAGCGGGTGAAAGAGGACAAGGTGCTCTACGCCCACGCCTCGCGCATTCTGCACCACGAGACCAACCCCGGCTGCGCCCGCGCTCTGTCGCAAGCTCACGGCGATCGCATCGTCTGGGTCAACCCGCCCGCCTTCCCGCTGGAAACCGAGGAGATGGACGGCGTCTTCGGCCTGCCCTACCAGCGGGTGCCGCACCCGGCCTATGGCAACGAGAAGATCCCCGCCTTCGAGATGATCAAGACCTCGGTCAACATCATGCGCGGCTGCTTTGGCGGCTGCTCCTTCTGCTCCATCACCGAGCACGAAGGGCGCATCATCCAGAGCCGCTCGGAAGAGTCGATCCTCAAAGAAATCGAAGATATCCGCGACAAGGTGCCGGGCTTTACCGGGGTCATCTCGGATCTCGGCGGCCCCACCGCCAACATGTACAAGCTGCGCTGCAAGAGCCCCAAGGCCGAGCAGACCTGTCGTCGCGCCTCCTGTGTCTGGCCCACCATCTGCCCGCACATGGACACCGACCACAGCCCGACCATCAACCTCTATCGCAAGGCGCGCGACCTCAAGGGGATCAAGAAGATCCTGATTGCCTCCGGCGTGCGTTACGACATCGCGGTCGAAGATCCCCGCTATATCAAGGAGTTGGCCAAGTACCACGTCGGCGGCTACCTCAAGATCGCACCGGAACACACCGAGGAGGGGCCGCTCTCCAAGATGATGAAGCCGGGCATGGGCAGCTACTACCAGTTCAAGGAGCTGTTCGACAAATACTCCAAAGAGGCGGGCAAGCAGCAGTACCTGATCCCCTACTTTATCTCCGCCCACCCGGGCACCACGGATGAAGACATGATCAATCTGGCGCTCTGGGTCAAAGAGAACCGCTTCAAGCTCGATCAGGTGCAGAACTTCTACCCGTCGCCGCTCGCCAACGCCACCACCATGTATTACACGGAGAAAAACCCGTTGAACAAGGTGAGCCGCACCGGTGGCGATGTGTTTGTTGCCAAGGGCGAGCGCCGTCGCCGTCTGCACAAGGCGCTGCTGCGCTATCACGACCCCGCTGGCTGGCCGATGATCCGCGAAGCCCTGCTCGCCATGGGCAAGGGCCACCTGATTGGCAATGGCCCGGGGTGTCTGGTGCCGCCGGAAGGTCGCAACGAGCGCGCCGCCAGCGGCAAGGGCATGAAACCGGCCCTGACCCGTCATAGCAACATCAATCACCAGCGCGGTAATGGCGCGGGCAGCAAGGCCACTGGCGGCAAGCCGGTGGGTTCCCAACTGCAGAAAGGGGCGGCTAACGGCAAACCGACCGCACAGGGTGAAGGCAAGAGTGCTGGTAAGGGCAAACCTGCCGGAAAACCTGCCCATAAGGGCAAAGCGCCAACCCGTGCAGGCTCTGCCAAGCCGGGAGCCAAACCCGCCGCTCAAGGCGGCAAACCTGCGACAAAAGGGAATAGTGCCAAGAGACCTGCGCGGTAATATTTCCTGATTGGAAAGCGATAGAAATAAAAAGGCGACCAGATGGTCGCCTTTATATTTCTATAGAAGTTAACGTGTAAATTATTAAAACAATGCTGCTTTTATATCTCTAACAATATTATCACCTGTGCGTTTATCGCTTGGCGTTTTTGCACATGTGACCTGATATCGAGCATCATTAATAAATTTAATCTGGTTGTGGTTACCATCTTCGATTATTTCAAGATTCATTTTATTTAATTCTGAGCGAATCTTAGGAGTGACACCATTATAATTGTTGAATATTTGCTTGCATATATTTATATAACTGGCTTTTGTACCATCGACTTCATTGTGTTTTAGAATGTCTTGGATGATATGCTTTTTTCTAGTGTTTTTAGTTTCATTATCTAAAAATGTTTTAAATATCTCAATGGACAGATCTGAAAATTCGCCAGAGTAAAACTCTTTTTCCTCACCACAAACAAGTAAAGGTGTGCCTTTTTTGGATGTTAATTTCTGTATCTCATCAAAGCGAATTTTTAATACTTGTAGTTCCATGATGGTTTTTTCAAGCTCAGTCTGATTTTCAATTTGTTCTAAAATCTGTGATTCTATTTCTTTCTGATGTTGTTCTTTCAATTGTTCAAACAAAGCTTCTTGTTCTTCAAGTTGTATGAATGCTTCTTCTGCAAGTTGCTGGAATTCATTATTCTCTAATTGCAAGTGTAATTTATCTTTAAGTATGCTGCGTTGATCTCTCTGCCTTTTAGCCCTTACATCACTAGGACTAAAGTGACGTTTTTTGTTGAAGCCATTTGTCGTGTGTGTAATGAAAGATAGGATGGATTGCAAAACATGAAAGCCTGAGTCAATTAGCTCAATAATAGTAGTTTGAGATAGAAGCTTGGTGTGGCAAAAGCCTCTTCCATAAGAAGGGTAAATGATATTTACCGCACCATCCCAAGCTGAGTAGCGCCTTGTTAAAATATTTTCAAAATCCCATGTGTTTATATCGTCATGGGAGTGGATAACTTGAGCCAATCCAAGTAATTGCTCTTGCAGTTTTATAGGGTTAATTAGTGGTTTGTTGGTTTTTTTTAGATTGCTAACAATTACAAGTGGATGTTTTCTGGATTCTCTTTCTATTTCGTAACTAAGAGCTTTGAATGATTCAATTGTGTTGGTGTAATTAAAAACTCTTAGTCCAATTGTTTCATCATGGAGTTGAGCGTTTTGTTGTAAAAAGTTTACTAGTCTTGGTCTTGTAGTTGATGGTATTTCTTTCACCAAGGTACTAATATCACTTGTTTCCAGTAGTATTGATACGGTCGTAGCATCTTTTTCCTGCTTTATTCCTATTTCAGTAATCCATTGCCTGCCTTTTACGGTTTTATCTGGATGACTAAATAATATCGCATATAATTTAGGTTCTCTGTCGACAGCGATATAAGTTCTAACTTTTGCACGTTCGATAGTAAATTCTTCTCCACTCTTGAGCTCATCAATAGTGAAGTGACGTTTTGTTACATGTTTTAGCCATCCAGCAATACTTTGGAATGCTATGTCGGAAATATGTTCACCCACTAACTTAAATTGATTTACATAAATTAACATTTGTTTTCCTATATTATTTAAAAAAATCTTCCATTTTTTTAATGAATCATCAAGCTGAAACTTAAACTAAATATGAGATATGTTCTTTCTGGGCACAGCATCAATTCACCTAATTCAGTGCTACTGTCCATTGATTAAGACTCCAGTTCCGTTACCTATCAAAGTTTAATTGGCGCCATATGGACATATTAAACTGGCGGAGGCTGGGCGGGCGAGCATTTAATTGAGCTTTAGGTCAAAAGAGAGCTGTTTTTTGAGCTTGATCAGCAAATAGAACTGTAAGGCGGCTTTATAGCCATATCCCGCTTTGGCAAACAGGGAAGGGGAGTTAATAGGGGCGACCTGCTGGTCGCCCCTGGTGATTGCCATATCCGGTGCGCGAAGGGTTAGCCGTTATAGCTGTAGCAGCGCTTGAGCTCCTCGAAGTCGTAGTAGTGGCTGCCGCTTTGGTAGGGTTGGCAGCCTGTTTTAAAGGCGATCTCCTTTTCGTTGTAGAGCATCTTGACCAGCACCTGCCGCTGCCCGTTCTGGTAGATATCCCACTGAATATTGGCGGTATAGGGGGAGACCCAGCCGCCGCGCCACTCGTTGTTCTGCTGGCTGAACAGCTGATCCGGGCTGGCCCCCTGACGGCTCCCTTCCAGCTTCATCAGGGCGGCGAGGGGGATAATGGCTTCGGCGTGGGCAAAGCGCAGGGTGGCCCGTCGGCTCTGCTCGCCCTCCACCACCTGACGCTGCACCTCGCCAAACAGGCCGTCGAGCAGCGGCTGGGCAATGGCGTAGGGGGCGCTCTGGTTGGCAAAGCTCGGCCCCTTTTCGTAGAAATCTTCCGCATCGGAGAGGTAGGAGAACCAGGCTGACTCCTGTGGGGTGAGGAACTGCTCCAGCGCCCAGGGTTCGCTGCCCTGAGCCTGCGCTTCGCGGATCATGCCGGGGCCGATGATAAAGAGGTTGTAGAGCATCAGGGCGGCATCCACTTCGTCGCGCACATAGGTCATGCCGCCATCTTCCGGGTTGATGGCGACAAACTCGACGCCGCCCGCCAGATAGTCGACAAAGCCCTTGCTGTAGATACGCTCCAGCATGCTGCGGGCCATCTCTTTGGTCTTGCTCAGGTTTTTAAGCTGATCCAGCGCCCTGGCCAGCTCGGGGGCCGGAGCGATTGCGGCATCCTCGTCACCGATAAAGCGCTGGTAGCTCTCATAGGCGGGCAGGTAGCGGGCGTAATCCCCCTCGGGCGTGGTCTTGTGGAAGTAGAGCTCGAACTTGTTGACCAGCTTTTTGTCGATCTTCGAGGGGTCATCCTGCGTGAGGTAGCACTGCGCCGAGTCGCTGACATAGTTCACGTCGCGCTTGAGGCTCTCCATAAAGTAAAAGGCGCTTTCGTTGGCCCTGTCCTTGCCCGAGGTGACCACCTTGATGCAGTGGGGCTCGCTGCTGTTGAGCAGGGTCGGCAGCCGCGCCGCCAGTCGGGTGGCGAGATTGGCGTGCTCCTCCTTGCCCAGCGCCGAGAGCAGGCCATAGCCCAGTTTCTGGTTGGCGGCCGTCACCAGATCGACCTTGCCTCCCAGCCCCTGCCCGAGAGTGGTGAGCGCCCCCTGGCGCTGCGCCTCTTCCCAGACCTGCTTGGTCAGCACGTCATATTTCGGGCTGGAGAGGGAGCGCGAGCCGTGGCGCGCCACCATCTCGGTAAAGACCGGGCTGAACCCCTGAGGTGCTGGCTCGTAGCTCTCCGCCTGCTGCTGCGGGCTGTAGACCGCTTTGGTGCTGTATTGATAGGCAGTTTTGCCCTGGCTGTCGGCAGACGATTCGTTCTCTGACTGGCAGCCGCCAAGCAAGACCAGCGAGACGGCCAAAGCTACATAAGAAGAGCACGGGAAAGTCATGATGTTCCTTATCTATCCATATGAAAAATAAGTGAAAAACTCTATGGCTTGAAAATGACCGCGGGATGTCAGCCAGATGACAGGCTGATGACTTCTGATAAAGCAGTAAGCAAGGGGAGGGGAGAGAGGATGGCTATAGGGAGGGCAATAGAGGCTCAACCAACCACTGCGCCGGTCACGGCAGAGTGGTCAGTGAGCGCGTTTGGGATGGGGGCTTATTGTCTTACCTCCAGCCCCGTCATCTTGATCCAAGGGGGGGGTAATTAAAGGTTGCCAATTAAGGGTTGCTCAATACCACGCCAATAAGGCATCGAACATGCGGGTATGGGTCACTTGCAGGTTTGCCCCCTTGGCAGAAATGGCTGCGCTATAGAGCTGGACGCCGGGTTCGTTATGACTCTGCACCAGATAGTTTTTATGGCGACAGGTTCCATAGAGAGAGAGGCTTTTTCTCGCGCAGTGGCCAAGAAACAGCACCCCACCAAGGCCGATCATCAGGCCACATATATCCAGCTGATTGATATCCATCAGATTGACGGCGTACAGGGCAAATTGTGCCTCGGCTTGCTGCGCGAGTTCATAGAGTGACACGGCAAACATGGCGCCGCTGAGCAGCAGTTTGAGGCGGGTCAGGCTGGTGAGTTTGGTCTGCATCACGTCCGGCGAGATAAAATAGAGATTCTCCAGATGCCGTCTCTGCTCCTTGATAAGGATCCCGCGCACATTGACATCAACCTCAACCTGGGTCGATTCGCGATAGACCAGCCCCTGTTTTTCCCACTCGTCCGCCAGCATGGCAACCAGCACCGGATAGACGACAATGGCCAGGCCGCAATAAATCGGCAGCGCATGATATCCGCTGGACATCAGCCCAACTGACAATATTGCGAATATATAGGGCGACAAGGCTTTGAGTGCAATTGATGATTTCATCGTTATACATCCATAAATAACGCGTTTTATAAGCGCCGATAGCGCACAGGCAATAGTGGCCGCGCCAATAAGCTGCGGCCAAATAGGGCGTTGGTCAGCGGTAATCCATTCCGGCAAATGGCCTGAAATAGTCCCTTTGCTCGGCAACAGGGACAAGAGCGCCATAGTAAGCCAAACGAGGCCACTCTGACAGTGACCCGGATGACATAAATCTGTGTGCCGCCGTCGAAATGAAATCATATTTTGTCGCTACTCCGGTTCCTCTATGCAAAAAGCCCCGAGAGCAGAGCTTTCGGGGAAGAGGAAAAACATCGACAAGGAATTACAAAGGCATTGGGGTCACACCTGAACCGGATCAGGCATCGACATAGAGCACCTGGCCGCTAATAAAGCCATCGACGGAGCGCTCAAACGCCTTGCCGACCAGAGCTCCCGGCACCGGCTGGAAGCCAGGCATCATCTCGCCATATACGTCCCACGCCTCTTCCAGTACGGTCGGGTTGACCACATTGATGCGAATGCCACGGGGCAGCTCGTGGGCCACGCACTGGACAAAGGTATCGATGGCGCCGCTGGTGGTGGCATCGGCAATGGCCAGCGGGATCGGCTTGATATTGAGGATGCCGGAGATCAGGGTGAAGGAGCCCCCCTGATTGATGTAGTTGAGGCCGATATTGACCAGATTGATCTGCCCCATTAGCTTGCTCTGGATGGTGGTTTGCCACTGCTCGTCGCTCATCTCGCCAAAGGGGGCGTATTCGCAAAATCCTGCGGTATTGACCACCGCATCGAAGGAGCCCACGTTTTGGTAGAGTCGCTCGATGGATTCTCTGCTGGTGATATCCACCTGAAAATCACATCCCTCACCGGAGCGGCTGGCGGTGATCACCTTGTGCTTGCCCAGACCACTGAGGGCGGCTTGCCCCATTTTCCCCTGAGCACCAATCAGAATGACAGTTTTCATCGTTAACCTCGCTTTGCTGGAAGAGCTGCAAGGTTAGAGAGCCACTGATACAATGTAAATCATGGGTGATTTGTATGTGATACAACTGAAATTGGTGAGGTGAGGGTGGAAAAGATCGATATCAGGCAGATGCGGGTGCTAGTGCTGCTGGTGAGATACAAGAGTGTGTCGCGGGTGGCCGAGCTGCTGGAGATCTCCCAACAGGGGGTGAGCAGCCATTTGAAAAAGCTGCGCGATCTCTTTCCCGCCGAGCTCTTTATCCGCCAGAGCGCCGGGTTGCAGCCCACCGATTACGCCTGCGATCTGGCCGCCAGGTTCGAGCAGATCCTGGCCGATATCGACGGGGTCTTTGTGACTGCCCCCTTTGATCCCGCCAGCAGCGAGCGCACCTTCAGGGTGATGGCGAACGAATATGCCCAGCTCGCCATTATCCCAAGGCTGGCGAGCGCCCTGCGCACTCAAGCGCCCTCCATCCGGCTCGATGTGGTGGACTTTCAGGCCGAGCTGCATCTGGAGGCGCTGGCCAGCGGAGAGGTCGATCTGGTGATTGGCTTTGATGCCTATCTCGACCCGGGGTTGCTGCGCGCCACCCTGCGCCGGGATCACTACTGCTGCGTGCTGCGCCGCGACTCCCGATATCTTCCGGACAACGCCCCGCAGGATCTGGCGGCCATCCCCTTTGTGCAGTTCGCCAACAGCGTCGGCAATTTCGAAGGGCAGATGAGCCCGCAGCAGGTTGCCAGCGCGGCGGTGGCGACGCTCCCCTGTTACACCTCGCTGCAAGCCTTTATGTCGGTCAATGACGTAGCGGCCTGCATCCCGTCGGCCATCGCCGCCCTTGGGGATTTTCGTGTGCTGGAGCTGGCCGGGGCGCCGCAGCCGTTCGAGGTGGTGGTCGGCAGACACCGCAAAAGCCAGGGCAATCTCGCCATCGAGTGGCTGGCTGATGTAATCAAGTCGGTCAGCGATCTTGCCATGCCCGGATAACGCCGCCGTTTGCACAGAGCGGCCGCCACCAGCCAGCGCGCTAACGGCAGGCTGGATCTGCGGGAGAAATCCTGCGATGGTGCGGGCAGTTATCCGCTTGTCCCGTTATCGAGTGAAAAGGAGTTGAGATGCGCATTGCCATGATTGGTCTGGGGGATATCGCCCAGAAAGCCTATCTGCCGCTGCTGGCGAGCGACGAGCGGGTCACCCCGCTGCTCTGCACCCGCAATCCAGCAGTGCTGGAAAAGCTGGCCCGCCAGTATCGGGTCGCTGAGTGCTTTACCGATGTGGCGGCCATGCTGGCCAGTCGCCCCGACGCCGTGATGATCCATGCCGCCACCGCCGTTCACCGCCAGCTGGCCGAGCAGTGCTTGCACGCAGGGATCCCCACCTTTGTCGACAAGCCCCTGTGCGACAATCTGGCCGAAGCAGAGGCGCTGGCCAACCTCGCCATCGCGCAGGATTGCGCCCTCTTTACCGGCTTTAACCGCCGCTATCTGCCCGCCATGGCCGAGGCGCGGGCCCAGCCGCTCACCGAGCTTAACTGGCAAAAGCACCGCTTCGCCCTGCCGGGCAAGGCGCGGGATTTTATGTTCGACGACTTTATCCATGTGCTCGACAGCCTCTGCTTCTATGGCGGCGTGCCACAGGGGGACTTCCATGCGGTCTTGCGACCAGATATGAAGGACAACAGCCTGTTGGCCGGGGTCAGCGTCAGCTGGCAGAGCGGCGATCGCGCCATCAGCGGCAGCATGAACCGTAGCGCCGGGATCACCGAGGAGCGCATCGATGCCTACGGCGACAACCTCTCACTGCACCTTGAGAACTGCACCCGCGGCATCATCGCCCGCGACAAGCAGGCGCAGATGCTTAGCCCCAGCGACTGGCAGCCGGTGCTGGCCCAGCGCGGCTTTGCTGCCATGCTGGAGCACTGGTATCAGCAGATTGAAATCGGCAAAGCGGATAGCGAGCTGATCGCCTCCTATCTGCACGGTCACCGGCTGGCGGAGCAGCTGGTGGCGCTGGTTGACCAGCGGGAATAAGGCTGGCTGGAAGCCTGAGGGATATGAATGCGAGGTGCGCGAAGATAGTGCACCAAAAACAACGGGGGGCCGCAGTTGCGGCCCCCCGTTGTTATGGGATGAGATGCATGGGATCAGATGCACTTCACCGGTTTGGGCAGGCCGCCAATCTTGGTTGCCTGCTTGGCTGGGCCTTCCGGGAACAGCTTGTAGAGGTAGCGGCTGTTGCCCTTTTCGGGGCCGTACTGCTTCTCCATCGCCTTGACCAGCGCGCGGATGGCGGGGGAGGTGTTGAACTCCAGATAGAAGGCGCGCACAAAGCGCACCACTTCCCAGTGCGGCTCCTCAAGCGTGATCCCCTCCTGCGCGGCCAGTACCAGCGCCAGCTCCTCGCTCCAGTCGTTGCTGTTGAGCAGGTAGCCCTTGGCATCGGTCTCGATGAGTTGGCCGTTGAATTCCAGCTGATGTTTTTCGGACGCAGACATGGGGGCTCCTCGCTAATGGGGCTATCAGGATTGGGCGGGCATGGTAGCGCCTTGATCCCCGGTGAGCAACCGGCTCTCGTTGGCCAGATGCAGCAGCTGATCCGCCAGCTCGCTGATCAGGTTGAGCTGCTGGGTCAGCATCAGCTGCTCCTCACTGCTGTCTGGACTGCTGTCCGTGCAAAGAATGGGGCACTGACCACCGATGGAGCTGGAGGGGTTGCCCGCCAGATGACCGGCGGCCTGCTCCAGGGTGTGGCAGATGTGGTGGCGCACCTCATCCAGCCCGCTGATGGCCTCCAGTTTGTCGCGATGGGCCCCCAGCGCCGAGATGTAGGAGAGCAGGGCGTGGTTGCGCCAGGTGAGGGTAAAGCAGAGATCGAGGAAGCGGCGGCGCTTTTGCGGCTCCACCAGCATGCTCTGCCAGGCGGTAGCCAGCTCGCTGTCCGCCAGATGGGCGCTCTTGCGCGCCACCCGATAGTCGATGGACTCATCGCGCTGCTGCTTGAGGCTCGCCAGCACCGCCGAGAGATAGCGGGCGTTGGCCGAGAGCGAATTGGCGATAAGTGTTGGCAGCCGCTTGTATTGCCAGTCCGGCCAGAGCCAGGCCACCAGCCCGTAGGAGATGAGGCAGCCGAGCAGGGTATCGAGCAGCCGTGGCCCCAGAATGGCAAAGCCGATGCCATCGAGCAGGTTGAACGCCATCAGCACGTAGAGGGTGATAAAGCAGACCGCGGCGCTGTAGTTGTTGCGCACCTGGGTAAAGAAGAGGAAGGCTGCCAGCCCCATCACCACCAGCTGAACGTGCAGCTCGGGGAACAGCCAGAGCACCGGAATGCCCACCAGAATACCGGCGAAGGTGCCGAGCATCCGCTGCACCAGTCGGCGGCGGGTGGCGCTGTAGCTGGGCTGGCAGACAAACAGCACGGTCAGCAAAATCCAGTAGCCCTTCTCCAGATCAAAGGCTTGCAGTATGCCGTAGCCGATCACCAGCCCGAGTGACAAACGCAGCGCATGGCGAAACACCATGGAGTGCAAGGTGAGGTGCTGCTTGAGCTGGGCCAGCAGCGGCAGGCGGGGCGGGCGCGCCAGCGCGGGCAGCTCCTGCTCCGGCTGCTCGGGGTTTTGCAGCACTTCGGCGCTGCCGAGCAGCTGGTTGATGCTGGCCAGATTGCGGCGCAGGAACTTCATCGGCGTCAGCAGGGTTTTCGGGTAGTGCTGCTTGAGATTGGTGAACTCCAGCTGATCGCCGAGGGCCTCCAGGGTCCAGTGGATGCGCTTGTTATGGGCGTAGGGCTTGTGGACCAGAATGGCGTAACCGAGCCGCTGGCACGCCTCCGAGAGTTGCAGGAACACCTCCTGAAATCCTTCCAGCACTATGCCCTGCTTGAGCTCCGCTTCCAGTCGGCTGTAGGGATAGTGGCTGGAGGTGGCGCGCTCGTGGATTTCCAGCGCCAGCAGGTAGAGGCGCAGCAGGCTGGCCAGCTCGGGGCTTGCCGGATGGCGCCGGCTCAGGCGGGCATTGAGGGCCGATTTGGTGAGGGTCAGCGCGCTCACCAGATTGATGTTGAGCTGGGCCAGATTGTGGCGAATGGCCTGGGCGCCGTGCTCGTCCGCCGGGAAGAAGCGGGACTTTTCCAGCAGGTAGCGGCCAAGGGCGAAGTAGCTCTGGGCCAGCTGCTCGTGCAGGGTCTTGTAGGGCAGCAGCCAGAGCCAGATAAACGAGACCAGTCCGTACCAGAGGGCGCCAGCACCGAGGGCCAGCGGCTGGTAGAAGAGATCCGGCGCCTTGGCGGCCCCCAGCATGGTGTAGATGGCGATCAGCAGCGAGCCGAAGCTGATGGTGGCATAGCGGGCACCGAGCGCCCCCACCATCACGAAGATAAAGGTGGAGCTGGCCAGCCCAATGGCAAACAGCCAGGGGGTGGGGTAGAGATACTGGACACACAGGGACGCAAACATGAAGCAGATGAGCGTCATGGCGAGGTTTTTAAGCCGTCCCCACAGGCTGTCGTCGGTTTCGGCGATGGCACCCGCCACTACCCCGAGGGAGAGCAGCACGGTGAGCTGGATATTGCCGGTGGCCAGGGTGAAGGCGAGCAGACCGAGAATGGCCAGCAGCACCTTGAGAGCGAAGTAGATGTGACTATCGGTCAGCAGTCGGCGTAACAAACCGGAGAATTCCATGGGCATGCTAGGCACCACCCTTGAGCGAAGCAAAATCGATGTGACTATCAATCAGCAGTCGGCGCAGCAGGCCAGAGAGATCCATCGGCATGAGACAGGTGAAACCCTTGATCGAAACGAGAGCGAGATAGTAACCCGCCAAGCGCGAAGTGGCCCTGATCCAAATCAGGGCCACTTCGCTTCATATCCTTGATTTACAACTTATCCTGACAAAAATCGACGCCAATAAAAACCCCGCCGAAGCGGGGTTTCTGGTTAGTTGCGGTTGCCGCCAAGCAGGCTCAGCAAGCTCAGGAAGATGTTGTAGATGGAGACATACAGGGTAACGGTGGCAGAGATGTAGTTGGTCTCGCCGCCGCGCACGATCTGCTGGGTAGTCAGCAGGATGGCACCGGAGGAGAAGAGCATGAACATGGCGGACAGGGCCAGGCTCAGGGCGCTCATCTGCAGGAAGATGTTGGCAATCATGGCCACCAGCAGTACCCAGAAACCGACGAACAGCATGCCGCCGATAAAAGAGAGGTCACGCTTGGTGGTCAGGGCATAGGCTGACAGACCGAAGAAGGTGAGCGCGGTGCCGCCAAGGGCGGTCATCACGATCTCGCCACCACCATTGTTCATGTACATGTTGATGATGGGGCCCAGGCTATAGCCCAGCAGACCGGTCAGGGCGAAGGTGAAGACCAGACCCATGCCGTTGTTGCGATTCTTCTCGGTCAGGAACATCAGACCGTAGACGCCGATCAGGAACACGGCCCAGTGCAGCGGCGGCATGTTCATCACGGTAGCGACCCCCGCCACCACGGCAGAGAAGCCCAGAGTGAGGGAGAGCAGCATATAGGTGTTACGCAGCACCTTGTTGGTATCGCGTACGGCACTTTGGGTGCCAGTGTAGATAGAACGGGTATCCATCTTGGGTGTCCTCTTGATGTCCGGGTGAGACGACGAGCAGCCGCCTCGTGATCGCTGTTTGTTACTGCATGTTTACGCATTGTATGTAGAACAAATAGGGATGACGAGGAACAATTTCAAGCCACCTGCCATTTTGCTCCCGCACACTATCCCACAGGAAATATGTATTGCATATGAACAAGGGCTTAGCGTAGTATGCACGCCGTTCGGAGGGGTGGCAGAGCGGCTGAATGCACCGGTCTTGAAAACCGGCGATGGGCGACCATCCGTGGGTTCAAATCCCACCTCCTCCGCCATATTCAAAGAGAAAGCCCAAGCGGTCACCCGCTTGGGCTTTTTTGTATCTGCGGTTTTTATCGGTCCACCTGATGGCGTGCTGGCTATTGCCACTCCCGATAGCTGGCGAGGCGGTAACCGCGCTCGGCGATAAGGGCGGGCAGGGATGGGTCGGTCAGGATCGCCAGTTCGTTGAGGCGGGGCTGGCAGTAGGAGCTGCCTTGCATCTCCAGATCGATAAAGGAGGGGTGGCACATGATCTCGAGCGAATGGGCCCCCTGTTCACTGGCCTCATCGAGCAGTTGTAGCAGGCTGGCTTGGGTCAGCTGCGCGCCGTAGAAACGGTCGTCGAACCGATCGCAGCTCTGCGGGTGGTTGACGGTCAGTCCGTGGCGGGCTATTTCGCCCCGGTCGATGCGAAGGAGCAGGTCATGCGCCTTGGCGAAGGCTTCCACCAGCGGGTAGATAGTCGGCAACATATGAACATGGTGGTGGCTGTCGATATGGGTCGGCCGTTGGCCGAAGATCTCGACAAAGCGCTGATACTGACTCGCCAGCTCGCCGGATATCTCGGCCAGATCCAGCTCTCCGGCTTCGCTCTTGTGCCAGATCCCCTTGTTGAGTTCACCCTGCTCGTTGACCAGCGAGGTGAGCGGCGTGAGCGGTTTGCCCCAGCTAAGCATAAAGTGCAGCCCGACTGGCAATTCGGGGAAGCGTTTGGCCAGCCAGGCGGCATGCTCGATGGCGGTGGTGGTGACAATCGCGGTGGTGGAGCTGACGACTCCGTGCTCGAACGCCTCTATGATGCCGTAGTTCTGGGCGCGGCAGAGGCCGAAGTCGTCGGCGTTGATGATCAATCTCTTGCTCATGAGGGTTCCCTTGCGGTTAAGCGCCCCGCCGGTTCGGGCGGGGCGTGCTGGCCTCAGGCGAGGGCGTCGATGGCGGCGGCGAAGTTGGGCAGGTGTTCGCGGTGGGCCAGCAACAGCTCGCGGGCGACGATGCGGGCATCGTTGTCGGAGTGGATCAGCGGGTTGAGGTTCATCGCCAGCAGCAGGTCATCGAAGTTGCCACTGATGGCGGCTTTGGCGGCGGCGATCTCGAAGCTTTTGATGAGGTGCACCAGCCCGTTCACCTTGTCGTCAAAGCGGGTGAGGCGTGGATGGGGAATGGCGCCATCACGCCCGATCAGGCAGCTCATCTCCACCGTCCAGTCGGCCGGGATATTGGTGACATGGCCCTGATGGGACACGATGACGTAGTGCTCGCTCTGCTTGTCGTTGTAAATGGCGCTGATCACCTCGCAGGCCGCATCGGAGTAGTAGGCACCGCCACGCAGCTCCAGCTCCTTGGGCTTTTCGCACAGCTCGGGGTTCTGGTAGAGCTCGAACAGCTTCTTCTCGACCTGTTGCACCACTTGAGCCCGGGCGCCGCCCTTGTAGAACTCGCCCATCTCGATCCCCAGCATCTCTTTCTCCTTGAAGTAGTAACGCAGGTAGGAGCAGGGAAGCAGGCGAAGACCGCGGATAAAACCGGGGTCGAACGGCAAGTCGAAGATGTTCTTGACCGAGCTGGCGCGGGTCAGGCTGCCATCGGCGACCCCTTCCAGCAGCTCGTCAAAGCGTGATTCGCCGTTGACCAGCACATCGCCGATAAAGACCAGATGATTGAGGCCGAACAGATCCATGGAGAGGTGATCCTGCTCGGTCAGCTTGAGGGCATCGCGTACAAACATCTGCATGCCGACCGGAATATTGCACACCCCGATAAAACGGCGGAAGTTGGTATGACGGCGCACTGCTTCGGTCACCATGCCAGCCGGATTGGTGAAGTTAATCAGCCAGGCATCCGGGCAAAGCGCTTCCACGTCGCGGATGATGTCGAAGATGACCGGTATGGTTCGCAGCCCCTTGAACAGGCCGCCTGCGCCGTTGGTCTCCTGCCCCAGCATGCCGTGACTGAGCGGGATGCGCTCATCCTTCTCCCGCGCCTGCAGCTGGCCGACGCGAAGCTGGGTAGTGACGAAGTGGGCACCCACCAGTGCCTCGCGGCGATCCAGGGTTTTGTGCAGGGTCATGGGGATGCCTGCCTGGCGGATCATCCGTTGGCAGAGGTCGAAGATGATGTTCAGTTTCTCTTCGCCAGCGGGAATATCTACCAGCCACAGCTCGCTGATGGGCAGCTCGGCATAGCGCTTGATGAAACCATCGACCAGCTCGGGGGTGTAGCTGCTGCCGCCGCCAATGGTCACTACCTTGATCTTCTCGCTCATAAATCCCTCTTCATCGATCTTTCTAGGTTTGATGGTGGCCGCTCTGTCTTCATGGTGAGAGGGGCCGCAGCCGCCTGTGGCAGGGGCTGGTCACAATGGATTGGTTCTCTTGAACCGGGTTGTTTAGGTCAGCAACTCGCTGGTCTCAGGCTGAACTTTCGAATTTCGGATAGAGATATTTGCGGTAACTGCCCGGGGTAAACGAGGTGAGCTTCTTGAAGTTTTTGATAAAGAGGCTGACGTCGTTGTAGCCGGTCTCGAAGGCGATATCGGCCACCGAGTTGTTGGTCACCTCCAGCTGCATCTTGGCGTAGTTGATCCGGATCTCGTTGATGATCTGCATCGGCGTCTTGTTGTAGTAACGCCGGGTGGCCCTGGTCAGATACTCCTGGCTCTTGCCACAGAGGGAGACCATGTTGGCCAGCGCATCCTCGGCAAAGAGGGGGCGATCGTGCATCCGCTCCACGGTTTCGTGGAGCCATAGCGGAAGATCATCGCTGGCGGAGGTGTCCTTGTAGTGACGCAGCCGGTTCATCACCGCGTAGGTCACCACTTCGAGAAATTCGGTCAGCGCCTCTTCCCTAAACCCCGGTGAAACCAGCACCGACTCGATGTAGCTGAGGAACTCGCTCTTGAGCGCATAGGCCTGTGAGGCGACGAAGTGTTCCGGCAGCAGGTATTTGAAGTGCTCGTCAAAATAGGTACGGGTGATCCCGACGTTGAAGATGCGGGTGGTGCCGAACTCGTAGAAGCTTTGATGGCGGGAGCCGAGTGGGATAAACACCACGTCCCCCCGTTCCAGCAGCACCCGCTTGCCGTTGACCTCCTGATAGTAACGACCGGTCAGTACCAGGGTGAACTCGTAGTAGTCGTGCTGGTGCAAACCGGTTCCGCTCACCTGTTTGTTGTAGATGAACATGTGGAACGGTTTGTTGTTAAACAGTTCGGTTTCCCGGATTGTTTTAACGCTCATGAGTCGCTTCCTGATCTGCGGGCCGATGACGGGGCCTCTCGCCCCGTCCGGAGGTTATTGGTTCTGCAGCTTTTCGTGCAGCTCGATCAACTCGCTGATCAGCTCACGGGCCAGCATGGAGGTCATCAGGTGATCCTGGGCATGGACCAGCACCAGGGTGACCGGGATCTTGCCTTCCCCCTGATCGTCCTCGATCAGCTGGGTCTGCACCAGATGGGCGGCATTGAGCGCCTCGCGGGATTGGGCCATCAGCTGGTGAGCGGCGGCCAGATCCCCCTCCTTGGCCTTTTTCAGCGCGGTGTAGGCGAGACTGCGGGCCTGCCCGGAGTTGATGATAAGCCCCATTACCACCTCTTCCAGATCGTTGCTGGTGGTGGCCTCTTCAGTGATGTTGTCCAGATCGAACATGTGTCGTTCCTTACGTAAATGCGTTAATTGAAACCGTTAATTAAAACCATGGTTGCGCGCTACCTCGGCAAACCAGTAGCCGCTCTTCTTGATGGTGCGCTGCTGGCTCTCCAGATCGAGGCGGACGAAGCCGTAACGGTTCTTGTAGGCGTTGAGCCACGACCAGTTGTCGATAAAGGTCCACAGGTGATAGCCGCGACAGGCGCTGCCCTCTTCCAGTGCGCGATGCAGCCACTGGAGGTGCTCGCGAATGAACTGGATGCGGTAGTCATCCTCCACCCGTCCCTCGGGACCGATAAAGCGCTCTTCCCCTTCGACCCCCATGCCGTTTTCCGAGATGTAGCAGGGCAGGTTGCCGTAGTTGACTCGCAGGTCGGTGAGGATGTCGTAGATCCCTTTTTCGTAAATCTCCCAGCCGCGGTGGGGGTTCATCTTGCGGCCCGGCATCTCGTAGTAGTCGAACAGATCTTCCGGCGTGCGCGGTACACCCTGCCACGCCACCTCTTTGGCCTTGACCCGGCGCGGCTGGTAGTAGTTGATGCCGAGGATATCCACCTTGCCGGCGGCGAGCAGCGCCTTGTCACTCTCTTCGATCTGCGGCAGCAAGTCGTACTGCTCTAGCAGCGCGACCAGCTCGGGGTCGTAGCTCCCCTTCAGGGCCGGATCGAGGAAGCTCTTGTTGAGCAGCAGATCCGCGATGCGGGAGGCGGCGAGATCTGCCGGATCCTGCGAGCGGGGATAGGTCGGGCTCAGGTTGAGGATGATGCCGATCTCGCCATCATGCTGGCAGGCGCGATAGGCCTGCACGGCACCGGCATGGGCCAGCGCGGTGTGGTAGGCGACGGTGGCCGCCCTACCAAAATCGACCACGCAGGGGTAGTGGTAGTGGCCAAGGTAGCCGCACTCGACCGGCACAATCGGCTCGTTGAAGGTGAACCAGTGCTTGATGCGACCGCCAAACAGGTCGAAGCAGCGGGTGGCGTAGTGCACATAGGCGGCCACCACTTCCCGGCTCTCCCAGCCGCCACGCTCCTGCATGCACATCGGCATGTCGAAGTGGTAGAGGTTGATAAGCGGGGTGATCCCCTCGGCCAGCAGCCGGTCAAAGACGGCGTTGTAGAAGCTGACCGCCTCCTGGTTGATTTCGCCCACCCCGTCCGGGATCAGCCGTGACCAGGAGATGGAGGTGCGAAAACTGTTGTGCCCCAGCTGCTTGAGCAGCTTGATGTCGCTCGCGAAGTTGTCATAGAAGGTGGAAGTGTCGGTCGGGCCGACCCCGTTGTGGAAACGCTGCGGTTCGATGGAGAACCAGTAGTCAAAGATATTGGCGGATTTGCCGCCGCGGTTGGCGGCGCCTTCCATCTGCGGGGCCGAGCTGGCGCTGCCCCACCAGAAGTTATCCGGAAAACGATACTGCATGGGTTACTTCTCCAGGCTGTTAGGGGAGGAGTTTTGCTCCTCCCTTGCTGTCATTGGAATGGCTGTTATCAGAACTTCAGAGCCAGAGCGATATCCTCTTCGCTCTCCTCTTCTTCATCGATGACGTTCTGCGCTTTGTTGGCAATCAGCACGAAGGGGATATACATCATGGTCGCGACACCCAGGTTGAATATCGCCAGACAGAAGGCGGCCACGCTGCCGTTGGTGTTGAAGAAGGCTCCCAGGCCGGTCGGCATGGTCCATGGCGCTATGTTGGTGATGGGTGGGATGATCCCGGCGTAGTAGGCCGCCATGGTGATCCCCATCAGTACCGGGTGCACCAGGATGAAGGGCACCAGCAGGATGGGGTTCATGATGACCGGCAAGCCGAACAGGATGGGCTCGTTGATCTGGAACATGCCGGAGGGCAGACCCAGCTTGGCGACCTGACGGTAGTCATCGCGACGGGAGACCATAAAGATGGCGATGATGAGGCCCAGCGTGGCACCGGTGCCGCCGAGGAAGACGAAGGAGTCGGTGATCGGCTTGGCCCAGAAGTGGAACTGCTTGCCTGCCTCCAGAGCAGCTTCGACCGAGCCGTACTGGTTGTAGAGGGCGACGTTTTCCAGGGCGAAGGGGAAAAGTACGCCTGACTCCAGCGCAGTGAGCGCCAGCATGCCGTGTACGCCGAAGAACCAGAGGAAGGAGGAGAAGATCACATAGACCCAGCCCACCAGACCCCCCATATTGGCCAGCGGGGTGGAGATACTGTCCATGATCAGCTGGTGGAAGTTGGTGCCGGCATTGTTCAGCAGGTAGGAGATCACCCCCATAATGGAGAGGATGATAAAGCCCGGGATCAACGCCGAGAAGGAGCGGGAGACAGAAGTTGGAACGCTGTCTGGCAGGGTGATGACCCAGTTGCGACGGACGATAAAAGCGAACATTTCGGCCACGGCGATACCGATCAGCATGCCGGAGATGATGTTGGATCCGCCCAGCCAGTTGGCGCCGACCGCATAGGCTTCGCCCACGCTGAACGGCGTGACGGTCATAAAGGCTGCAACCGACAGCAAACCGGAGGCCAGGGGGTCGGTCTTGCGCTCTTCTGCCAGTGCCAGACCAATAAAGAAGGGGGCCATCAGGGACATGATGCCCAGGGTGCCGTTATAGACGTTGCCGCCGATGCTCTTGAGGCCATCAAGGGTGGCGATGGTGGCGGGATCGATCCGCACGCCGATGGAGTAGAAGAAGGAGCCTTCGCCAAAGCTCAGAAAGACGTTGTTGATGAGAACGAACATGGCCCCGACCAGCGTCAGGGGCATCAGCTTGATAAAACCGTTCTTGATGGCGTTGACATGAGGTTGTTTGCCCAGCTTGACGGCTATGGGCAGTATGACCTTCTCCAACGATGCGATGATGTTGCTCACAGGGATCTCCTTACTGCGCGAGGCTCTTCTTGATAGAGGCTACCGCCGCCTTCAGTACGCCGAGGCCATCGACCTTGCCGTAGAGCAGGGTGTCGATCACCTCGACCGGCTTGCCCGGCAGTTGCTGCTGGATCTCCGGCAGCATGTAGGCGATTTGCGGGCCCAGCAGCACCAAATCGGCATCCTGTCCCTTCTCGCCAGCCAGGGTCTCCGGATAGGCATCGATCAGCACCGGCACATCATATTTTTCTGCCTGCGCCTTCATCTTTGAAACCAGCAGTGAAGTGGACATCCCGGCAGAGCAAAACAGGTAGATACGCTTCTTTTCCATAACCCTTCCCTCAACGCTTGAAAACCAAATGAACAGATCGGTCGAGATGGTTGCCTGTTGTGTTATCTAGACACATCAATCATCTCAAATTGACTTCATTGTATCGGCCTCTGGGTTCCATCTGGTATTTCGATGTTTTTATCAATAGTCCCTGGTTGACCTGTTGTTTTGCCGTTGCTCACATTTCTGATGGGTTGGCACAAAGGAAATAAGATTGAATGGGGCGTGAAGAGGATGGTTTTATTTTTTAATCGTTATTTTTCAGTTAGTTATTTTTATGCTTTTGTGGGCGGCTGTAATGTGGCTGGAAAAGATCAATAACGGGTGACAGCTCACATTTATCAAATGATGCAATCTTATTGATATTTAATTTGGCTATGGCGAGTTGCCACTTTTTGAGCAAGGTGTGTGCTCATTGACCATTTGCGGCAAGTGGATTGACGAGTGAGGCTGGTTGTTGCTGCGCAGAGCGGGTTGAAAGAGAGGGGGATCAGACACTCTTGCAGGGGATGTGGCGGTACGTCAGAGTTAAATGAGTAAGGGCTGAGGGGGTCAGTGCAGTGAGAGGAGAAGGCACAAAGGGATAAACAAGCTGACCCCGGAGTGGCTCCGGGGTCAGCGGGATAGGGGCTTAGATCCGCCCCTGATAGCGCAGGGGGAAGCGGCCCTGACTGTCGGGCTGGCCGAGGAAGGGGAGCCCTTGCTGCATCTGCGGTGGCAGTGCCGGGCCCGGCTTCAGGGTGCCCTGGAACAGGTATTGGCCATTGGGTTGCAGCTCGAGGCGACCGCTGGTCTGCACCGCATCCGAGCCCTGCTTGAGTTCGGCCACCAGTTTGGAGTCGAGGCAGGTGAGTTTCAGCTCGGGGTCAGCCAGATCCAGCTTGCCCGCAGGGGTATCGGCGCTGGCGTTGTACCAGTCGAGGTTGCCGTAGAGGTTGTCACACCAGGGGTTGCCCTGGGCAAATTGCTCCACTTTGAGCTGCAGCTGGCCGCTGACGGTGAGCGGGATTGGCAGGCGCATCGGCACCCGGCTCAGCAACCAGGGGGCGGGGGCGTTGAGGGTCAGATCCCGGCCGAAGGCGGCGCCATTCCAGCCGACAACGCCCTGACCATTGAGCCCGTTGCGATCGCCAAAGCGTATGGCCACTTCGGGGGCGAAGCGCAGCAGCGACCAGCCGTTGAGATCCCAGCGCAGCTGGTTCACCGATTCGCTGGCATATTGCAGTCGGGCAATCTGGCCGTTCCAGAGGGTGCCGCTCACCCCTTCCAGTTTCAGCAGGTTGGCAACATTGGCAGGCAGCGGCAGATGGCGAGCCACCAGTGCCGCGGGCAGGGTGGCCAGCAGGAATACCAGATAGGCGGCCAGAAACAGGCTGGCAATCAGGATGCGTTTTTTCATTGTGGACGACTCAACTGCAAACGTCTGACCTTGACCAGACCCGGGGCCAGATCCTCGCGGGCGATCTCGATGATTTGAACCTGAATACCGTGCTGCTCCACCAGAGTGGAGAGCCAGAGCAGCAAGTCATCGAACTGGACCGTGTCGATCCACACTTGCAGCTCCTGCGCCTGGGGTTGCAGCCGGGCAATCTTGATCTTGTGGTTGAAGGCGGTGCGGTTGACCACCCCTTCAAGGGTGCCGCTGGTATCGATCTGGCGACCCGAGCCACCCTGCATGGCCAGCACCTCTTCACCCTTCTCCTTGAGCCAGGTGAGGGTCTGCTGCTGGTTCTGCACCTGCCGCTCCCGCTCCGCGATGCGGTTGGCGATGGGCTGCCAGACGCTCCAGTAGAAGAGACCAACCAGCAGCAGAACGCCGCCTACGACCACCAGCCGCTGTTCCCGTGCTGTGATTCCGTGCCACCAGCTCTGCAATTTTTCCATCATGATGATTTACCCTTGAGCACCAGTGCGCCCTCTACCTTGCCCTCGGTGCTGCGCACCTCGCCTTGCTGTACCTCGAATTGCTTGCCAGCCAGCTCGCGGAACCGCTCGATCTCGGCAAAGCCGGGAGCGGTCACCTGCAGCCTCAGCTCGCGGCGACTGGCATCAAAGCGCATCACCTGTGGTTTCAGACCGGGTACTTCGGCAAAGGTGGGGGCCAGCTCGGTGAGCATCAGCAGCACGCCGTTTTGCGGGGCTTGTCCCATCTGTTGCAGATGCTGGTTCATCTGGCTGCGCACGTTCACTATGCGGCTCTCACCCGGGAAGATGCGGGTATAGACGGCACGGATCTCCGCTTTCAGCGCCTTGTCCTGCTCGGTGAGCTGATAGAGCTGCACCCCGCGCTGGCCGAGGGCTACCAGCAGCAACAGACCCGCGGTGATGGCTACCTTGCGCCACTGCAACCAGTAGCGGGCATATTCGGTCTGGGGGCGGTAGGGGCCGGTCAGCAGGTTGGCCCGGCAGGTGAGTGCCCCTTTGGCTAGCAGCAGCATGGGCAGCTCGGGCTCCGCCGCCTGCCAGTTGGCGGCGGCAATGGCGGGCACCGGGGTGTGGCTGTGGATGGTGACCGGCTCGGCTTCGGTTGCCAGCAAGATAGCCAGCAGCGGTTCGTCGGCGACGATCCCCTGACAGGGGCTCTGGCGCACCAGCCACTCGTTGCCGAGTTGCAGCGCAGACCAGCCATCAGCGGCCTGTGGCAGCGCCAGCACATCTGGCAGCAGTTGCAGGCTCTTGAGGCCAGCGGCATCGAGCCAGCCGAGCCACTCGGCCATCTTCTGCCGATCCACCGCCATCAGATCCACCTGCTGGCCCTCGTGGGCCAGCACCACCAGATGGAGCTCGTCCACGTCGGAGGCGATCTGCTCTTCCAGCAGATAGGGGAGGGCCGCCGCCGACTGGCGGTTGTAGCGACCCGGCAGGGTGACGCGCCGGAAGAGCAGATCGCTGCCCGGCACTAGGGTGACTACGGGGCGGCCACCGGCCCGTTCCAGCAGCTCGCCTAGGGCATCGGCCGAGGGCAGGGTGCCGGAGGCGATGATCTCCTGCTCCTGACCGGACCAGACCAGCCAGGCCACGGGTTGTTGTTTATTGGTCCCCAGTCGGATGACCAGACTTTCGCTCACGCATCTCTCTCCTGCGATACCGGTTTGCAAAGGGCGTTGTGCGCCCTGGCAACCGGTGCGCAGCCCGCAGGCTGCATCCAACATCTCTCGTACCCGCGGGCGATGGCCTGCAGGTGCGCTGTTTATTCGGCGCCGCTACTGAGGCGGCGCAGCATCACCAGTTTATTGTCCTTGCCCCGCTGGAACAGGGTTTCGAGCCAGGCCCGGTTGTCGCCGACCTCGGCCACGACTCGGGCTTCGAAGAAGTCGCTCTTGACCACCAGCGCCTCTTTCAGTCCTTTCACCGAATCGACCGGAGCGAGCATGTCCGTCATCAGCTTGCTCTCTTTCCACCCCTTCTGTGGCCGCTCGTTCAGCACCCGCTTGGCGTCATCCAGCCCGATAGTGCCCAGATAGAGGGCAACCAGCAGCTCGGGGCGCTGGGGGGCAAGGGTATTGATATTGATCTTCAACTTGTCGTTGGGCAGGGTGCAGACGTAGGGGGTCAGCTTGGCATAGACCCTGGCCGTCACCCCGCGCACCGCCCTCAGCTCATCCTTGCCCAACATCCACTGGTTGGCGGTGAGGTAGGGTGGCTTGAGCCCCTCGTAATAGGCGTCCTCTGCGCCAAGGCTGGAGACCAGCACCGTATCCTTGTCGGTCCAGTCACGGATGGCATCGGTGAGCTGGGCCGCCTCGTAATCATCCATCGCCAGCTGTTTGAGCAGTTCGCGAAACACCTGCACCGGATAGGGTTGCTGCGCCAGCTCCTCGCCGCTCCCCGCCTTGGAGGCCACGCTCAGGCTGTTGAGGTTGAAGCAGGATTGCAGGTCGGTCACCTCGCCCTTGAGCTGGCCATCGTCCACCGGAAACACCGTGTTCTTGCGGGCCCAGTTCTGGCTGAGGTTGACCACCTCGGGGTTGTCCTTGAAATCCTGCGTCAGCACCTTGCTTACCAGCGCCTCTGCCGAGAGGGCATACCACCATGCCTGTTTGCCGGTGGTGATGTTGGCGGTGCGGCGAAGCTCAAGCTGCAGGCGGCCGCTCATATTGCTGGCGATGATCACCATCACCGAGAGGATCAGCAGCACCACCAGCAGCGCCATGCCGCGCTGGCGGCCGGGGGCGGCGAGATTAGCCCGCATTGGCGCCCCCTCCGTTCTGGCTGTCACCATTACCGCCATTGGTATTGCCGTTGCCGCCGTTGTTCCCGTTGTTGTTGTTGCCACCTTGGTCGGGGTTGCTGCTCTGGCTATTCTCTTCGGCGCGCTGGCCACCGGCACCAATCAGGAATTGACGGCGAATGGTGCCGTAATCTTCCAGATCCAGCTCCACTGCCAGCCCGTGGGGCAGCACGCTGCGCTGGGTCCACTCCTCTTTCCAGTTGCCCTTGTCGAAGAAGTAGAGGCGAAACGCCGTGACTCCCGCCAGCACCGGCTGGATGCGCGGCTCGGTGCCGATCACCGGATCCGGATAGAGATAGCTCAGGCGCTCCAGCTTCTGATCCTTGAGGCGCCAGCCGACCCGCTGCAGATGGGAGCGGGGCAGCATGCCGTCCGGGTTGAGCCAGCCGCTGCGCATAAAAGCCATGCCCCAGTCATCGCTTTGCTGGCCGAACCGGGAGGCGGCCAGCAGCACCTTGTTGTTCTCCCCTTCGATGCGACCGCTGCGCGGCACCATCTGGGTGATGTCTCGCTCCAGCAGGGTGAAGGCGAGTTGCAGTTCGTTGAGGCGAGCCTCCTTGCGCTTGGCCACCTCGTCGCTGGTGAGCACCCCCTGCAGCACCTGATAGGCACCCATGCTGAGAGTGGCGAAGATGGCGATCGCCACCAGCATTTCGAGCAGGGTGAAACCGGCGTGACGGACGGGGCGAGGCGTGCGGGCAACGTGTTGGGTCATCGGCTGATATAGGTCCGCATCATGGCGACCGGGTTCTCGGCCTTGGCCTCGGTGCGCACTTCCATATCGAGTGCCCGGAAGTTGTTGTCTGCGGTGGCGACACCGCGATAGCGCCAGTACCAAGTCTGCCCGGCCATCTGCTCATCCCCTTCCACCCAGCTGTCGCCGGGCCACTTGTTTTCGAGCTTCTGTTGCACCAGCTGGTTCTCCACTACCCAGGTGGCGAGTGTCTTCTGCTCCAGATAGTTGAGGGCCGAGAGGTGCTCGCTGGCGGTTTTCATTACCGCCAGACCCGCGATGGCAAAGACGGCCAGTGCGACCATGACTTCGAGTAGTGTCATGCCCCGGGCGTTCATTCGCTCACCTCTTCATCTTCATCGCCGGTGAACAGGGTGAGGCGGCCGAACTCGTCCCCCTTGACGATGCGGGTGTAGCGGGCATCGTCATCCTGCTGGGTGAAGGTGAGCACGAACGGGCTCAACTCGCCGCCCGGGAAGATGAGCAGCTGTGGCGTGCGCTCCTTCTCGTCGCGCTTCTGTTCGGTTTTCTCGTCGGAGTCCGGCTGCCAGCCAAAGCCTTCCAGCTCCAGTGCCAGCGTCATGTTCTCGGCCAGTTGCACCGGCCCAAGTTGCTTGTCGCCAGTCAGGGCCAGCCACTTGCGATCCTTGGCCTGACGCTGCATAAACTGCCAGCCGTTATCCTCGATACGAATGCCCACCAGCCGACCATCCATCACCGCATACTCCTGCGCCAGCTGCAGGGTCGCCATCAGGCGGCGCGCCTGCTTGTCCAGCTCCCGATCTCCTCTGGCGCCACCCATGCTGAGGGTGACGGCAGTGGCCACCAGTCCCATCAGCATGGCGACCAGCAACACTTCCAGCAGGGTAAAGCCGGATTGGCGATGAAAGGAGAGAGATCGCTTCATGCAGTCAGCTCACAAGGAGTGCGGTGGCGACATATCACTTATTGGAAATCCTTCAGGTTCCAGTTGCCGATGTCGTCATCGGTACCGGCTTCGCCATCCAGACCCATGGAGAAGATGTCGATCTTGCCGAACTGGCCCGGGCTCAGCAGCTGGTACGGGTTGCCCCAGGGATCTTGCGGCAGGCGCTTGATGTAGCCGCCATCTCGGTAGCTGCGCGGCGCCGGATCGATGGAGGGCTTGGTCACCAGCGCGTCCAGACCCTGTTCGGTGGTCGGGTAGCGGTTGTTGTCCAGCTTGTACATGTCGAGGGCATTTTCCAGCGCCACGATATCGGAGACCGCTTTCTGCTGGTCAGCTTTCTCCTTGTTGCCCATCAGGTTGGGCACCACCAGACTGGCCAGAATGCCGAGGATCACGATGACCACCATGACTTCCAGCAAGGTAAAACCGGATTGACGACGTTTGTTCATGAGTTGCTCCGTAACAAATGAGATGGGATGGCCCATCAGAGAGTGATCACTGGGTGGGTTCGACGGGCCGCCAGCGGCGCCACCGAACACCGGAAACTTACATATTCACCATATTGTTGAGCTCGAGGATCGGCTGCAGGATCGACATCACGATAAACAGCACTACCCCGGCCATGGAGACCACCAGCATGGGTTCGAACACCCCGAGGGCGATATTGACCTGGGATTCAAACTCCCGATCCTGGTTGTCTGCCGCCCGCTCCAGCATGCTGTCGAGCTCGCCGCTCTGCTCACCGGAGGCGATCATGTGCAGCATCATGGGCGGGAAAATCTTGGTCTCGGTCAGCGACTTGCGCAGACTGGTCCCCTCGCGCACCCGTTCGGCGGCCTCGAGAATGCGCATTCTGGCAAAGTCGTTGGAGAGTACTTCGCCGGAGATCTTCATCCCCTCCAGCAGCGGTACCGCACTGGCGTTGAGGATGCTTAGAGTTCGGGCGAAGCGGGCGGTGTTGAGACCGCGGCTGACCCGGCCAATCACCGGCAGGCCGAGCAGCACCTGATGCCAGCGTCGGCGGCGCTTTTCATCGGTGAGCCACCAGCGCCAGACAAAGCTGCCGAGGAAGATCAGCAGCAGAAACCAGAGGCCGTAGGCCTGCATCAGCTCGCTGGTGCCGATGAGAAAACGGGTGGTGCCCGGCAGCTGCTGACCCATGTGTTCAAACTGGGCCACCACCTTGGGTACCACGGCGGTGAGCAGGATCGAGATAACCCCGATGGCGACACAGGTGAGCACTATGGGGTAGATCATCGCCTGCAGCAGCTTGGTGCGCATATGCTGGCGCTGCTCGGTGTAGTCGGCGAGGCGGTTGAGCACTTTTTCCAGATGGCCCGATTTTTCACCGGCCGCCACCATGGAGCGAAACAGCTGGTCGAACACATGAGGAAAAGCCCCCAGTGAGTCGGCCAGCGAATACCCCTCCACCACCTTGCTGCGCACGGTCGCCACCAGAGAGCGCAGGTGGGCCTTTTCGCACTGCTCGGCCACCGCCTTGAGCGCCTCTTCGATGGTGAGACCGGCGCCCACCAGGGTCGCCAGCTGGCGAGTGATGAGGGCCAGCTCGGCTGTGCTGGCACCACGACGAAACAGGGCGAAGCGGGTCGCTTCCCGTTTCGCCTTCTCGGTAGTCTCGTTCACCTCAAGGGGGGTGAGCCCCTGTTCGCGCAGCAGCTGGCGCACCTGACGGGCCGAGTCGCCCTCCATCACACCGCTCTTGCTGCGCCCCTTGTTGTCGAGGGCCTTGTATTCGAATGCCGCCATCTCAATCTTCCCGGGTCACGCGCAGCACCTCTTCGAGGCTGGTTTGCCCCTTGAGGACCTTGTCGATGCCGTCACGGCGGATGCTGGGGGTGTGGCCGCGGATCAGCCGCTCGATGGCGAGCTCGCCGCTGGCACTGTGAATGGCTTCACGCACCGCTTCGTCGATCACCACCAGCTCGTGGATGCCGGTCCGGCCACGGTAGCCGGTGTGGTTGCACAGCTCGCACCCGACCGGACGCCACACCTGCTGATCGGGGGCCAGCTCGATGCCCATGGCGAGGCGCTCCTGCTCGGTGATGGGACGCGGGGCGCGGCAATCGGGGCAGAGGGTGCGCACCAGTCGCTGGGCCAGCACCGCCAGCAAGGACGAGGAGAGCAGGAAGGGCTCGATCCCCATGTCCCGCATCCGGGTGATGGCGCCGATGGCGGTGTTGGTGTGCAGGGTCGACATCACCAGGTGGCCGGTCAGCGACGCCTGCACCGCAATCTGGGCGGTTTCCAGATCTCGAATTTCCCCCACCATCACCACATCCGGATCCTGACGCAAGATGGCGCGCAGGCCGCGGGCGAAGGTCATGTCCACCTTGGTGTTGACCTGGGTCTGGCCCACCCCTTCGAGGTCATATTCGATAGGGTCTTCCACCGTCAGAATGTTGCGATCCCGCGAGTTGATTTCTGACAGCGCCGCATAGAGGGTGGTGGATTTACCGGAACCGGTCGGGCCGGTGACCAGAATAATGCCGTGGGGCTTGCGAATAAGCTCGCTGATGATGGTGCGGTTGGCCGCGGTCATCCCCAGCTGCTTGAGCTCGAGGCGCACGTTGTTCTTGTCGAGCAGACGCAGTACCACTCGCTCGCCGTAGCTGGACGGCATGGTGGAGACCCGCACGTCGACGGCGCGACCGCCGATACGCAACGAGATTCGGCCATCCTGTGGTACCCGCTTCTCGGCGATATCCATCCGCGACATCACCTTGATCCGCGAGACCAGCAGTGAGGCCAGCTTGCGATGGGGGCGCAGGATCTCCCGCAGCACCCCGTCGATGCGAAAACGAATGACCAGTGCCCGCTCGAAGGTCTCGATATGGATATCGGAAGCCTCCTCCTTGATCGCCTCGCTCAACATGGCGTTGATGAGGCGAATGATGGGAGCGTCGTCATCGGCATCCAGCAGATCTTCGCTCTGCGGCAGCTCTTCGGCCAAGGCGAAGAAGTCCATCTCGTTGCCGAGATCTTCCATCAGCTGGCGCGCTTCGGAGGAGTCGCGCTGGTAGTGGGCCATCAGCAGCTCTTCGAAGGCCTCGTTGTCGAGTTGCTCAACCGCGAAGCTGCAACCCGCGACCCGCCGCACCTCCAGCAGGGCCTGCGGGGTGACGCCAGGGCGGCACTGCAGCACGGGGGCGCCGTCCCGCTCAATCAGGATCACCCCGAAGTTGCGGGCAAAGACAAAGGGGAGCTCGGGCAGTGGCGCAGGCCCAGCGCTTCCATCCAGATGGTAGGCACTCATCAGGGCTTACTCTGCACAAACGGGGTGGTGGTCTCGACAGTGCTTTGCTGTCTGCTCCGCATCTCGTTGATCTGCTTCTGGATCTCTTTTTGCAGCTCGGGCGACACCATCACATCCTGGCCATAGGCAGGCAATACCTGACGGGCGGGGGAGGTGAGATACCCCTCCTGCGAGGCGGCATTGAGCTGCTCGGCGCGGAACAGGCTGTATTTGTTGCTGGAGACACCGGTATAGACGTCCGCATCACGCAAGATAGTTGGCCGGATAAAGACCATCAGGTTGCGCTTGGAGGTGGTGTTGGAGGTGGAGCGGAACAGATAGCCCAGCACCGGGATATCGCCAAGCAAGGGCACCTTGGAGACCTGCTCCTTGGTCTGTTCGTCCATCAAACCGCCCAGCACCACGGTTTCGCCGCTTTTGACCAGCACCGCATTCTTGACGGTACGGGTATCGAAGGTGGGGCCAAGGTTGGCAGTACCGGTCGCCTGGGTCTGGGCGACGCTGGAGACCTCCTGCTCGATATTGAGCAGCACCGAATCCCCCTCGTTGATCTGCGGGGTCACCACCAGCTTGGTGCCCACCGTCTTGCGCTCGATGGTGTTGAACACCTGATCGCTGGTGGTGGAGCTTTGCGAACCGCTCTGGACCGGGACCTCCTGACCGACGTTGAAAGAGGCTTCCTTGTTGTCCATGGTGACGATACTCGGGGTGGAGAGAATATCGTTCTTGGTATTGGAGGCCAGCGCCGTGGCCAGCATGGCCCAGTCGCCGTGATAGAAACCGGCGGCCATGCCGTTGAACTCTTTCAGCAGACCGGCAGCGGTGTCAGTCTTGCCATTCTGGTAATCCTTGCCCGCCGCAATGGCGCTGCCGAGGGGCAGACCGGAGTTGGTGAACTGGGTGCCACCGCCATTGGCATTGCCCCACTGGACGCCAAGGCTGAGGCCGTCGCCATCCTGCATCTCAACGATGATCGCCTCCACCAGCACCTGGGCGCGGCGGATATCGAGCTTGGCCACCACCTGCTCCAGTTCGGACATCACGTCCGGCTGGGCGGTGATGACCAGCGCATTGGTGGTCTCGTCGGCTGAGATGGCCAGCTTGCCACCGCCGATGCTGGCGCCACCTGTGGTTGCGCCGCCGCCCTTTTTGTCGGCCTCGATGCTGGAGCTGACCCCCTTGAGCACCTCGACCATGTCTTTGGCCTTGCCATATTTGAGGTAGAAGACCCGAGTGTTGCCCTGGCTCTGCAGGTCGCGGTCGAGCTGGCGCACCATCTGGATGATGCGGGCGCGCGCTTTCGGCTCACCACTCACCACCACAGAGTTGGTGCGCTCGTCGGCCACCACCTTGGGGGAGAGCAGCAGGGAGGCGGTGCCCCCCTGGGGGTTGCCATCCTTGTTGAGGTTGGTCACCAGCCGCACCATTTCACCTGCCGAGGCGAACTTGAGCTTGATGATGTCTACATCCTGATCGCCTGCGCGGTCGACCCGGTTCACCACCTCCACCAAGCGGTTGACCACGGCGGCGCGGCCGGTGATCAGCAGCACGTTGGAGGGCTCGTAGTGCACCACGTTGCCACCGCCGGCGTTGTCGTTGAGCTGGCGCAGCAGCGGCGCCAGTTCGCGGACTGAGACGTTGCGCACCGGCACTACCCGGGTCACCATCTCGTCGCCGGAGCCCGGGTTGCTGCCATCCACCACCGGAATGGCGGAGGTCTTGGCATCCCGCGAGCGCAGCACCTTGAGCACCCCGTTGTCCATCGGTACCACGGCAAAGCCGTAGACGTCGAGCACGCTCAGGAAGAACTGGTAGTACTGATCCTCATTGAGCAGGTCGTAGCTGCGTACGTTGATCTTGCCGCGCACCGAGGGCTCTATGATGATGGTTTTATTGAGGTTCTTGCCCACCGTATTGATGAACTCTTCAATCTCGGTGTTCTTGAAACTGGCAGAGTATTCGGTGGCCCAGGCTGAGCCCGCCATCATCAGTGCCGCTGCGATAGTGGCCAGACGCCAGCTTTTCCCTTTAGTGGTCATTATTGGTACGACTCCAAATCATTATTCTGACAAGCGCACAAAGATGTCGAACTGTTCGCCCTGTCGCTCGACGGTCACTGTCATTTCCGTGGCGCCAGCCATCTGCTGCATCGCCTGCATGGCTTGCATGTTGTCCCGTAAATCCAGCCCGTTGATGCTGATGGCCAGGTCATTAGCCTGCAGCCCGCTCTGGTTGAAAAACTCAGGATTGCTGCCCGGGTTGAGGCGATAGCCGGTCATGCGGCCATCCACCTGAACCGGTGAAATATTGAGGTAATCGGTGATCTTGCCCGGATCGGCCATCAGCTCGCTGCGCAGGGAGCCAAGGGGGGCGGCGTTGGTCTGCGGCAGCGGCTTGCCATACTCCTCGCCATCCAGCATCAGGGTCTCGTCGCGGCCATCGCGCTCGATGATCACCCGATCCGGATAGACCTGCCGGATCCGCGCCTGGGTGCCGTCAATCATGTCACCGACCCCGTAGGAGTTCTGGATGCCGGACATGGCGATGATGGCGATGGATTTGGCGGGATCCGAGCTCGCCAACACTCCGTTGAGCTGGGCATTGAGCTGGGTACGCGGCGCATTGGCGGCCACGGCGGCTTTGGCTTGCGCCTTGGGGATCGCCTTGCCAAACAGCGCCAGTCGGCTTACCTCGCCCAGTTCAAGGCGCGGGTTGCTCTGGCCGCTGACCGCCACGGCGGAGGGTTGCCACGGTTGGCTGGTTTGCGGGCTTGCCAGGGTGAGCAGACGCCAGGTGAGGGCTGCGCTCTGCTGGGCCAGCATGATCAGCAGCGCCAGAAAGGCCACCTGGGTGACTCTGGTCATGGGAAGCCGCCGGCACTGGGCCAGCAGTATGGTCAAGATGTCATCCCTGAATCGTAGCGTCATATTAATCAACAAATTCCAGGCTCTGGGGCGGCTGCGTATTGTGTACGGCGGAGTGCTGTGACACAACGGGTCCGGGCGCGCCAAACCGTAAAAATGGATATTTCATCACACCGTAAACCTTTGAATGCTCACAAAAGTGGCACTCAGGTGAGGTGCATCCTGCTTGCCAGCGAACATCAGGGTACGGTGCGTACTCATCCTCGCCAATCCTGCAGCGCCTTGAGGGTCACGCTCTGTCCGGCGACCTGCAGCACTATGTATTGCTGGTCGATGGTGGCGAGCACGACTCCCGGGGCGATTTCGCTCCCTTCCCGGTATTCCCGGCCATTGAGCACCACGGCCCGCTTGGCGGGGTTGGAGGAGAACACATGAGAGCCGTAGCTCAATTGCGGCACCTGCTGGCGCACCGACTGGGGGGCCGAGCCCAGCGCCATCAACTGGGCCGGTTGCACGTTGTTCTGGCCGGTGGCGTGTGGCGTCTCCTGCAATGGCGTTTCATTGAGGGCTTTCATCAGCTGCTCGGCCAGACTCAGCGCGGGGGTATTCCCCTGACTGGTCCCCTCGTTTTTGGCCACTGCTCTGGGTTGGGCCACCGGCTCCGGCAGGGGCGGGGGCAGCGGACGAGTCACCATCGCCTTGGGTTCGACCCGCACGAAGGGCGGGGTGATCACCTCTTTCACCTCCACCTTCTCCTCGATGGGGCGCAGGTGGATCAGATGCCAGCCATAGTTGGCGCCCGCCCCCAGCAACAGGGCAAGGGGAGCCAGCAGCCAGCCGATGCGGCGTGGGCTGCGCTCCTCTTCCCGAGGCATGGGCAAGCCCATGGCCGGAATATGGGCGGAGAGTTGCGGTTGCTGCGCACGGTGCAGCGCCTTGAGCAGGGTAGACATCAGGAGGCCTCCTCCAGTCTGGGCATGGGTTCACCGGAGAGGGCGTTGAGACGCAGCAGGGTGTTGCTGCCCGCGATGCCATCAGGGGTGAGCCCCTGATCCCGCTGGAACTGCTGCAGCTTGTTCTTGAGCTCGCCATCGAAACGGCGCACCTTGCGCTCGGGTTGTTGCAGCGCACGGCTGAGGGCGTTGTCGAGCCACTGGATCTGGGTCTGACCGGCATTGCTGGCGATCAGGCTGACGCCCCCTTTCGGCATGCGCCAGAGCAGGGTGTAGCTGCCGCCCCAGTTGTCGCTGAGCCACTGGCGATCCACCTGCCAGCTCTGGTCGCCGATCATCAGGCTGGCCTTGTTCGGCCCCAGATTGACCAGGGTCGCATAGTAGAGGCCGCCAGTCTGGTCAGTGAGCGTGATCATGGCGGGATACTGCAGGGCGCGCAGCTCGTCGAGGCTTGCCTCTCCCTCCTGACAGCGCAGACCGGCACGGGGCGCGTTGTCACAGGTTGCGTCGAACGGTTCCGGTTCATAACCCCAGACCCGATAGAGATTCTGCATGGCGCTGTCGGGGTCGATGGCCTGATTGATCGCCTCGGTCAGCTGCTCCTGCTGCTCGGCGGTCTCGTCGATGGTGACCGGCACCTCGACCTTGACTACCGGACGGGTGGGGAACACGCCGAAAAATTGCCAACCCCACCAGCCTGCGGCCACCAGCAGGGCGCCAGCCAGCGTCACCATCAGACCGGAGGCCCAGCTTCCTTCGTCCCGAACGCCATTGACCTCGAAGGCGGCCTGGCTGATATCGCTGTGGACAATCTTGTAGCTGCCACGGGCGAAAGCGGCGATCAGGGCGCGGTCGCAGATGAGGTTGATGAAACGGGGGATGCCGCCACTCAGACGATGGAGCGTCTTGATGGCGCGCGGGGTAAAGATGGGTTGTACGCAGCCTGCAACTTGCAGCCGGAAGCGGACGTAGGCATCCACATCGCTGTGAGAGAGCGGCAGCAGGTGATAGCGGGCGGTAATGCGCTGGGCCAGCTGACGCAGCAGGGGTTGGCGCAGCATCTGTTGCAGCTCGGGCTGACCGATCAGCACCACTTGCAGCAGTTTTCGTTCGTCGGTTTCGAGGTTGGTGAGCAGACGCAGCTGCTCCAGTACGCCGGGTAGCAGGTGCTGCGCCTCATCCACCAGTACCACGCTGCGCTTGCCTGCCGCCAGGTTGGCCAGCAGGTGATCGCGAATAAGGTCGAACAGCCGCTTGATCCCGGCATCTTCGGGATAGGGGAGTTGAAACTCGTCGCAGATGGCGGCCAGCAGATCCCGTTCGGTCAGAGAGGGATTGAGGATATAGGCGATCTCGGTCTCGGCGGGCAGCTGTTGCAGCAGGCAGCGGGAGACGGTGGTTTTGCCGGTGCCCACTTCGCCGGTCAGCAGCACAAAGCCGCCGCCATCCTGCAATCCATAGTTGAGATGAGCAAGGGCTTCGCCGTGGCGCTCGCTCATATAGAGGTACTTGGGATTGGGCGAGATGGAAAACGGGTGTTCCGAGAGGCCGAAGAACTGTGTGTACATGAGGGTATTCTTTTGTAGCCGGCGACAGATGAAAAATGTCTCCGGATGATAGCAAACCTCGCTTTCATTGGAAGCCATCATTGGCGCCGAAGGGCAAATTGCGGCCTTTTCCTGCCATCTTGTGATCCCGGTTGCGTCATTGGCACGAATCCGGATCACAAAATGACAAAAAACAGCTGTAAATAAAGGGAAATATCAATATAGGCGCGGCCTGGCAAATACCGTCAGCATGGCGCTGAACCGGCAATGGCCGGACCTGTTTGTGTACAATTTATGACGCCGGTTGCCCTGTCAGCCATCAGGGCAAGCTGGTCGGGATGTACTTGCTCAGTGGTGATCCTGAAACTGCGCGGCAATCTCCCTGAACTGCGCCTCACAGGCGAGAAACGCCGCGACGATGCCGGGATCAAAATGGCTGCCGCTCCCCTTCACGATGATCTCCTTCGCTTCCTCATGGCTGAAAGCAGGTTTGTAGACCCGTTTCGAGATGAGGGCATCGTAGACATCCGCTACCGCCATCAAACGCCCGGAGAGGGGAATGTCCTCACCCGCCAGCCCAGCCGGATAGCCGCTGCCATCCCACTTTTCGTGGTGGGTGAGGGAGATCTCCCGGGCCAGCCGCAAGAAGGAGTTGGAGCCTAGCTGCGCCTCGGCACTCGCCAGCGCATCGGCGCCGATCTGCGGGTGGCGCTTCATGATGGCGAACTCCTCGTCGGTCAGCTTGCCCGGTTTGAGCAGGATGGCATCGGGAATGCCCACCTTGCCCACATCGTGCAGCGGGGCCGACTTGAACAGCAGATCGATGGTGGCGTCATCGAGCGGATAGCGATCCCAATCACTGCGACTGAGGTATTGCGCCAGCGCCTTCACATAATGCTGGGTGCGGATGATATGGGCGCCGGTCTCGTTGTCCCTGGTCTCCGCCAGCGAGGCGAGGCCAAGGATGGCCACGTCACGGGTCAGGTTGAGCTCGTCGCTGCGGGATTTCAGCTCACCGATCATCTGATTGGTGCTGGCGGCGATAAGGCCAAACTCGTCATCCCGGGTGACCGGCACCCGGGCGTCGAAGTCACCACACTGTACTCTGGCCATGGTGCTGGTCTGCTGGCGCAGGGATAGGCCGAGATTGCGACCATAACCGTGAATAATGAGGGCGAGATAACAGAAGGTCACCGTCATTACGAAGGCGATCTCCCACAGGATGTAGTGCTGGGCATCGACCCTCGGCAGGCTGCGCTCCACCGTCACCAGCCACTCCAGATCCTTGTTGAACAGCAAGAAGAAGACGCCTCCCAGCAGGGTGAGGGTCGCCAGAGTAAAGAGGGTGAACTTGCGTGGCAGCGGCATGGCCAGCGGGTGGCTTAGTGCCAGGCTCTGCTCGGCTTGCCGTGCTCTGGCCCGATGCAAGTCTCGCTCCAGAGTCAGGTCGGCCGCTACCAGAAAGCCGAGGGTGGTCATCCCCAGCAGCACCTTGAGGTGACTCTCCAGCGGGAAGTTGTGGGCCAGGGCGTTGTAGCTCGAGAGCAGCAGTGCCCCCAGCAGGTAGAAACCCACCTCCAGTCCAAACCCATCCAGCCCGTTGCGCGGCAGGGGCCGCCTTGAGAGCAGCCAATTGCGTACGGCGAACATGATGGCGAACGTCACCAGGGTCGGCCCCAGCAACTGGGGCAGGGTGAGACTCTCGAGAAACGGGCAAACCTGCCAGCCATAGAGACAAAATAGTGACAGGGTTACCCCGTAGTGCAGGGCGCAGCGCCCCGTGATCCTCTGCATATTCCCACCCATGTTGCTGGTTATTGTTATGTCGGCGGGAGGCCCGCCATTACAGGCGCCGCAGCAGCAGGCTACCGATGGAGTAGCCAGCACCAAAGGAGCACAGTACGCCGCGAGCACCCGCAGGAAGGTCGCGATTGTACAGATGAAACGCGATGATGGAACCCGCCGAGCTGGTATTACCATAGCTATCAAGAATGACCGGCGCCTCCTGCTGGCTGGCATCGTGACCGAGCAGCTTGCGGCCGATGAACTGGTTCATGGTGAGGTTGGCCTGATGGAGCCAGAGCCGGTTCAGGCTCTCGGCAGGCCAGCCCTGCTCATCGAGCTGGTTGGCTATCTGGTCGCACACCAGCGGCAACACCTCCTTGAACACCTTGCGCCCCTGCTGGCGAAACAGCTTGTCGTCGCCGTAGCGTGTGCGCGGGCTCAGCCGGTTCAGAAAGCCGAAGTTGTTGCGGATGTTGTTGGAGTATTGGGTCACCAGCTTGCTGGCCACCAGTTGCCACGGATTGGCCATCTTGCAATCGGCCTCCCGCTCCAGCAGCACAGCGGTGCAGGCATCGCCGAAGATAAAGTGACTGTCTCTGTCCCGGAAATTGAGGTGCCCCGAGCAGATCTCCGGATTGACTACCAGTGCCAGTTTGGCGGTGCCTGCCGCCAGCATGTCGGCGGCTGTCTTGATGCCGAAGGTGGCAGACGAGCAGGCCACGTTCATATCAAAGGCCATGCCGCTCGCCCCCAGATAGTGCTGCAGCTCGATGGCCAGAGCCGGGTAGGGGCGCGGCATGTTGGAGGCTGCCACGATCACCAGATCGATCTCGCCGGGCTCGCGGCCGGCGGCGATCAGTGCCTGCTCGGCGGCGGCCACCGCCATCTCCACCATGATGGAGGGCATCTCATCGGGCCGCTCCGCCAGCAGCGGCTGCATGATGTCGGGGTTGAGTACCCCTTCGCGGCTCACCAGATAACGGCTCTTGATGCCGGAGGCCTTCTCGATGAACTCGCAGCTGGAGTGCTGCTTGGCAGGGAGCTGGCCGGCGTCGATGGCGGAGGCGTTCTCCTCGTTATAGAGATCCACATACTGGTTGAAGGCGGCCACCAGCTCTTCATTGCTGACGGCAAAGGGTGGGGTATAGAGGCCTGAGCCACTGATCACGATAGAGGTCATCTTTGCTCCTCGCCGGGTGCGTTCCCGGCTTGTCGGTTTATAGGGTAGAGAGGGTTACAGCTGGTCGATCGCCGCAGCGAGACCCGCCAGGGTCAGCGGATGCATCCGTCCGCCAACCACGTCATTCATCAGTTTGATGGAGGGATGCCAGAGCCACTCCCGCCGTGGGGTGGGATTGATCCACACCAGTTTGGGAAAGTGCTGCTGCAAGCGGGTAAGCCACACCTGACCCGACTCCTCGTTCCACTGCTCGACGCTGCCGCCTGGCCAGGTGATCTCGTAGGGGCCCATGGTGGCATCCCCCACCAGGATCACCCGGTAGTCGCTGCCGTAGGTGCGCAGCAGCCGCAGGGTATCGAACCGCTCCTCAAAGCGGCGGGCGTTATCCTTCCAGACGAAGTCGTAGAGGCAGTTGTGAAAATAGAAGTACTCCAGATGCTTGAACTCGTGGCGCAACGCAGAGAAGAGACGCTGCACCTCGGCCACGTGGGCATCCATGGAGCCTCCCACATCGAAGAAAACCAACAGCTTCACCCCGTTGTGGCGCTCGGGCCGCAGCTTCACATCGAGCCAGCCCTGGCGGGCTGAACTTTTTATGGTGTCGTCGAGATCCAGCTCGTCGGGATTGCCTTTGCGCACCCAGCGTCTGAGCTTGCGCAGCGCGAGCTGAATGGCGCGCTGGCCGAGCGGCGAGTCATCGCTGAAGTTGCGATAGTGACGGGCCTCCCACACCTTGGCCGCCTTGCCATGCTGCCCCTCTCCACCCATGCGAACGCCCTCGGGGTGAAAACCGCCATGGCCAAACGGGCTGCTGCCACCGGTTCCCACCCACTTGTTGCCACCGGCGTGGCGCTCTTTCTGCTCGCGTAATCGCTGGTTAAGGGTCTCCAGCAGCTTGTCAAGTCCGCCGAGGGATTTGAGTAACGCCTTCTCCTCTGGGCTCAACAGCCGTTCGAACTCCTTGCGCAGCCACTCCTCGGGAAGGTTTTCCGGCAGCAGGGGGATGGCTTCCAGCCCCTCGTAGTATTCGGCGAAGGCGCGATCGAAGCGATCGTAGTGGGCCTCGTCTTTTACCAGCAGGCAGCGGGAGAGCTGGTAGAACTCGTCCATATCGACAGCGACCAGTCGGGCCGCCAGTGCGGCGTGCAAGTCCAGCAGCTCGCGCAGGCTGCAGGGGAGCTTGTGGCGGCGCAGGTGGGTAAAAAAGTCGATCAGCATGGGTCAGCTGCCGCGTCGGGCCAAAAAGGCGAGCTTCTCGAAGAGATGCAGATCCTGCTCGGTCTTGAGCAGGGCGCCATATAGCGCGGGCACCAGCTTGCCGGGCTCGCGGGCGCGCATCGCCTCGGGGGCGATATCGTCGGCCAAGAGCAGGCGGATCCAGTCCAGCAGCTCCGAGGTGGAGGGCTTCTTGCGCAGCCCCTCTACCTCGCGCAGCTCGAAGAAGAGCTCCATCGCCTCGCCAAGCAGACTCTCCTTGAGGTCGGGGTAGTGGAGTTTGACGATGGCCTGCATCTCGGCCTTGTCGGGGAAGCGGATGTAGTGGAAGAAACAGCGGCGCAGGAAGGCATCCGGCAGCTCTTTCTCGTTGTTGGAGGTGATGATGACCACCGGCCGCTGGCGCGCCTTGACTCGCTCGCCGGTCTCGTAGACGTCGAACTCCATCCGATCCAGCTCCAGCAGCAGATCGTTGGGGAATTCGATGTCGGCCTTGTCGATCTCGTCGATCAGCAGCACCGGTCGCTGCTCGGCGCTGAAGGCCTGCCACAGTTTGCCCTGACGAATGTAGTGGCTGATATCGGCCACTCTGGGGTCGCCGAGCTGGGAGTCGCGCAGCCGGGCCACCGCATCATATTCGTACAGTCCCTGCTGGGCTTTGGTGGTGGACTTGATATGCCAGGCAATGAGATCGGTGCCGAGATGGTCGGCGACCGCTTCGGCCAGCACCGTCTTGCCGGTGCCGGGTTCACCTTTTATGAGCAGCGGTTTTTCGAGGGTGATGGCGGCATTGACCGCCATCCTCAATGCATCGGAGGTGAGATAATCGCTGCTTCCTGAAAATCCCATAACGTCGGTTCCTTTGACGATTGGCGCCCGGAGTCAGGGGCCAGAGAGAATAAGCTCTATATGTTGTAATACCATATGGTTATAACGAATAGTCACTTCTCATTCAGAAACCACAGGGTAATCTTGTTTCATCGTCGTAACAAACACAGGGATAGCACCATGAGCAAAATTTTTGAGGACAACAGCCAGACTATCGGTCACACCCCGCTGGTTCGTCTCAACCGTGTTACCAAAGGCCGCGTGCTGGCCAAGATCGAGAGCCGTAACCCCAGCTTCAGCGTCAAGTGCCGGATCGGTGCCAACCTGATCTGGGATGCCGAGAAGCGCGGCATCCTGACCAAGGGTAAGGAGATCATCGAGCCTACCAGCGGCAACACGGGTATTGCTCTGGCTTTTGTCGCGGCAGCTCGCGGCTATCCCATTACCCTGACCATGCCCGCCACCATGAGCCTGGAGCGCCGCAAGCTGCTCAAGGCGCTCGGTGCCAATCTGGTGCTGACCGAAGGGCCCCTCGGCATGAAGGGGGCCATTGCCAAGGCCAACGAGATCCTCGAATCCGAGCCGGGCAAGTATGTGTTGCTGCAACAGTTTGAAAACCCGGCCAACCCGGAGATCCACGAAAAGACCACCGGCCCCGAGATTTGGGATGCCACTGACGGCGAAGTGGATGTGTTCGTGGCCGGAGTAGGTACCGGCGGCACCATTACCGGTGTCTCCCGCTACCTGAAGAAGACCCAGGGCAAGGCGGTGGTCTCTGTCGCGGTCGAACCGGCCGAGTCGCCTGTCATCAGCCAGAAGCTGGCCGGGGAAGAGATCAAACCGGGCCCCCACAAGATCCAGGGGATCGGCGCCGGCTTTATCCCGGGCAACCTGGACCTCTCCCTCATCGACCGGGTGGAGAAGGTGACCAGCGATGAAGCCATCGAGATGGCTCGCCGCCTGATGGAGGAGGAGGGGATCCTGGCCGGTATCAGCTCCGGTGCTGCGGTGGTGGCTGCCAGCCGTCTGGCCGAGCTGCCGGAATTTGCGGGAAAAACCATAGTGGTCATCCTGCCGAGTGCGGCGGAGCGTTACCTCTCCAGCGCCCTGTTTGCCGGGGTGTTCAGCGAGCAGGAACTGCAGCAGTAACTGATCGGAATCTTTCAAAACAGCGGCGCTCCCAGGAGCGCCGCTTCTTTATGGGCTAGACTCAACCCCTGTTAGTGTCACTTGATCCTTATTTTTTGGGGTAAAATAACAAGTTCCGGAGTGAGAAAAAAAGCAGACATTCCGCTCTAAATCTCATATCCTGTGCGGCGTCACGCGGTGTTTGCTGGCTGGGTATCACAAAGTAACAAAGTGTTATTTTTCGTTATAAAATAATTTCAGGCCAGTCCTGATGCGGCTTGTAGCCCAATAACTGAAAATTGCCAACCAGCACGCCGATTACTGCACAGAAACTTGACCTGGATTAAACCATTGCGGGTCTGCTTTCGTTACTTTACAACATATCCATACTGACACGGTGGGTCAGGTTGCTTCAAAAACGACCAATCCACCAAAAAATATCAATAATATGGGGTGAAACCATGTACGAGAAGTCTGTTGTTATTACTGCTGAAAACGGCCTGCACACCCGTCCGGCAGCTCAGTTCGTGAAAGAAGCCAAAGAATTCCAAAGCGAGATCACTGTGGTCTCCGGTGGCAAGTCCGCCAGCGCCAAGAGCCTGTTCAAGCTGCAGACCCTGGGCCTGACCAAGGGTACCAACGTAACTATCCAGGCTGATGGCCCGGATGCTCAGCAAGCTGTTGAGAAGCTGGTTGCCCTGATGGACGAGCTGGAGTAATCCAGCTTTAGATTCCTCCCCCACAGTCGTTTTAATAGGAAGGATTATGATATCTGGCATTCTTGCGTCCCCCGGTATCGCATTCGGTAAGGCGCTTCTTCTTAAAGAAGATGAAATCGTTATCAATCAGGGCAAAATCTCTGCTGACCAGATTGATGCCGAGATCAACCGTTTCCTCGAAGCTCGTACCAAGTCAGCTACCCAGCTGGAAGCCATCAAAGAGATGGCCGGTCGCACCTTCGGTGAGGAAAAAGAGGCCATCTTCGAAGGCCACATCATGCTGCTCGAAGATGAGGAGCTGGAAGGGGATATCAAATCCTTCATCAAAGAGAACAAGGCTTCCGCTGACAAAGCCATCTATGAGGTGATCGAACAGTACGCCAAGATGATGGCCGAGCTGGATGACCCTTATCTGCGCGAACGCGCTACCGACTTCCGTGACATCGGTACCCGTCTGGTCAAGAACGTACTGGGCATCGCCGTTGTCAACCTGAGCACCATCGACGAAGAGGTGATCCTGGTCGCCAAAGACCTGACCCCGTCTGAAACCGCTCAGATCAACCTGAAATATGTGCTGGGTTTCGTTACCGACATCGGTGGCCGTACCTCTCACACCTCCATCATGGCCCGCTCCCTGGAGCTGCCGGCCGTGGTAGGCACCAACGACATCACCGAGCAAGTCAAGAACGGTGACATGCTGGTGCTGGATGCGATCAACAACCAGATCATCATCAATCCGACCGCTGAACAGCTGACCGAAGCCAAGAAGTTCCAGGCTCAGTTCCAGGCCGAGAAAGATGAACTGGCCAAGCTGAAAGATCTGCCCGCCATCACGCTGGATGGTCACCAGGTCGAAGTGTGCGCCAACATCGGTACCGTCAAGGATACCGAAGGTGCCATCCGCAATGGCGCCGAAGGCGTGGGTCTGTACCGTACCGAGTTCCTGTTCATGGACCGTGACGCGCTGCCGACCGAAGAAGAGCAGTTCAAAGCCTACAAAGAAGTGGCCGAAGCGATGCCGGATCAGCCGATCATCGTGCGTACCATGGACATTGGCGGCGACAAAGAGCTGCCGTACATGAATTTCCCGAAAGAGATGAACCCCTTCCTGGGCTGGCGTGCCGTGCGTATTTTCTTCGACCGCGAAGACATTATGCACGCTCAGCTGCGGGCCATTCTGCGCGCCTCTGCCTTCGGCAAACTGCGCATCATGTTCCCGATGATCATCTCTGTCGAAGAGTTCCGTAGCCTGAAAGCTACCGTAGAGACGCTGAAAGCCGAACTGCGTGCCGAAGGCAAAGCCTTTGATGAATCCATCGAAGTGGGTATCATGATCGAGACCCCGGCCGCTGCCGTGATGGCTCATCATCTGGCCAAGGAAGTGGATTTCTTCAGTATCGGTACCAACGACCTGACCCAGTACACCCTGGCTGTCGATCGTGGTAACGAGATGATCTCCGCCATGTACAACCCGCTGTCACCCTCCGTCCTGACCCTGATCAAGATGGTTATCGATGCGTCCCACGCCGAAGGCAAGTGGACCGGTATGTGTGGTGAACTGGCTGGTGACGAGCGCGCTACCCTGCTGCTGCTGGGTATGGGTCTGGATGAGTTCTCCATGAGCGCCATCTCTGTACCGCGTATCAAGAAGCTTATCCGCAACACCAACTTCGAAGATGTGAAGGCAATGGCTGATCAAGCACTGAGCTTTGCCACCGCCGCTGAAATCGAAGCATGCGTAGATAACTTTATTAAGCAGAAAGCAGTCTGCTAAGATCGGCTGCAAACAGCGACAAATCATCTCTAGGAGCTTTATATGGGTCTGTTTGATAAACTGAAGAAACTGGTTTCCGACGATAGCTCTGACACCGGCGGCATCGAAATCTTTGCTCCGCTGTCTGGCGAGATCGTGCCGATCGAAGATGTGCCTGACGTTGTCTTCGCCGAGAAGATCGTTGGTGACGGTATCGCCATCAAGCCGGCTGGCAACAAGATGGTTGCTCCGTGCGATGGTACCATCGGCAAGATTTTCGAGACCAACCACGCGTTCTCTCTGGAATCCGACTCTGGTATCGAGCTGTTCGTTCACTTCGGTATCGACACCGTTGAACTGAAAGGCGAAGGCTTCAAGCGTATCGCCCAGGAAGGTCAACAGGTCAAGCGCGGCGACACCATCATCGAGTTCGATCTGGCCGTTCTGGAAGCGAAAGCCAAGTCTACCCTGACTCCGGTTGTCATCTCCAACATGGACGAGATCAAAGAGCTGATCAAAATGACTGGTGCCGTGACTGTGGGCGAGACCCCGGTTATCCGTATCAAGAAGTAATGCCCGGCTGGCTCACGCCAGTTGCGCAGTAAAAAACCGAAGCCTTGTGCTTCGGTTTTTTTATGGCCGCGAGTCGGCTTTCCGTTCTGGTTACCACTCTATTCCGTTGAGATGACAACCCGGTTACGGCCCTGATCCTTGGCCTGATAAAGGGCCCGGTCTGCCATCATCAGCAGATAGTCGATGCTCTCCTGCCCCTTCATGCTGGCACACCCCAGACTGATGGTGAGGGAGAGCTGCTTCCCCTGCCATGGCAAGCGGGTGGTACTGACATGCTGGCGCAGCTGTTCGGCGCGCCGTGCTGCCTGTTCAATATCGCAACCAGGCAGGATCAGCAGAAACTCCTCTCCGCCCCAACGGGCCAGACTCTCCCCCGGCAACAGCTGGCTCGCCATGGCGTGGGCGACGGCGCAGAGCGCGGCATCGCCAGCAGGGTGGCCGTAGCGGTCATTGACCTGTTTGAAATGGTCGATATCTCCCAACACCACCGAGAGGGGCTCACCTTGCAACCAAAGGGCCTGCAGCTGTTGCTGGGCGCCACGCCGGTTGGTCAGTTCGGTGAGCGGATCGGTGCAGGAGAGGCGGCTCACCTCTTCCACCATGCACTGCAGGTCGTGGATATCGCGAAAGGTGACGATATGGCCATCCGGGATGGCATCGGCACCCAGCTGGGCAGTGACGATAAACCAGCGCGACTGACCGCTCTTGCAGCGGATCAGCGCAGGCATTTCGGCGACCTCCAGCCCTTGCGACAAGCTCTGTTCCACCTGGGAGTGCCAGGAGTCGATGATGGTGCGGCGATACCCTTCATCCGGGTAGGCGACCTGAAACCAGGAAGCCATGTCCGGCAGATCGTCAAGGTTGTAGCCCAGCTGCTCAATAAAGGCTTTATTCAGGAAGCGGTGGCGCCGCTGCGGGATCATGTCGGGTGAGCAGCCATCGTGACGGGCAATGGATTCGGACACCAGAATAGGCAGCGGGATCACATCGAAGGAGCGAAACAGGATCTGTTGCAGTTCTCGGTCATTCATAGGAAAAGCAGCTCCACGATGCATCTTTTACATGCTTTACCATAGGTCAGACCTGTTTGGTGGTAAACCGATTTATAGCGGTTCCGCCGCCGGTTTTTCAGCCAATGGCAAAGGCGAGAAAATGGCAGAGTTGTGTGCCGTGACCGTATCGGGTGAAAGCAGGGCAGGCTGAGGAGAAGCAGCGGGGCAAAAGGGTCAAAAAAACCCACATGGTCAGGCACATGTGGGTCGGGAAAAACCAGACAGGGTAAAACAGACACTCCCTGTGTCGGTCATCTTCAGCTCAGGTGGAGGTGCTCCATCTGCTGGAGCTTTTCGGGCCAGGGCCCCTGCTGGTGGTCACCAAATCTTCACACGCTCGGAAGGTGGCAGATAGAGCTTGTCTCCCGGCTTGATAGCAAAGGCACTATAGAAGGCCGGCATATTAGCGACGACGCCGTTGACCCGGTACTCCAGCGGCGAGTGGGGATCTGTCTTGAGCAGAACGGCAGCGAGCTCGGGCCGGTACTTCCCTTTCCACACCTGCGCCCAGCCGATAAAGAAACGCTGATCGGCAGTGAAGCCATCGAGCACCGCTGGCTGGCGGCTGCCCAGGGCGAGCCGGTACGCCTTGTGGGCGATGGTCAGGCCGCCGAGATCGCCGATGTTCTCGCCAAGGGTCAGCTGGCCATTGACATGCTCCCCCTTGATGGGCTCGAAACGGTCGTACTGTTTCGCCAGTTTTTGCGCTCTGGCGGTGAACTCCTTGAGGTCTGCCGGAGCCCACCAGTTGTGCAAGGCACCGTTGCCATCGAATTTGGCCCCCTGATCGTCGAAACCATGGCTCAGCTCGTGACCGATGACCGCGCCGATGGCGCCATAGTTGACCGCATCATCCGCCTTCAGATCGAAGTAGGGCGGTTGAAGTATGGCTGCCGGGAAGACGATCTCGTTGTTGTTCGGGTTGTAGTAGGCATTCACCGTCTGCGGATTGTCGAACCACTCCTCCCGATCCACCGGTTGATGGAGGCGGGCAAGGTGCTCGTTGTAACGCACCGTGGCCGCGCGCTGGGCATTGCCGACCAGATCATCGGGACGGATCTCGATTGCGCTGTAATCCTGCCACTGGTCGGGATAGCCGATCTTGACCCGAACCTTCTCCAGTTTCGCCAGCGCCTGCTGTTGGGTCGGGGCAGACATCCAGTCGAGCCCACCGATCTCCTGGCGATAGGCGGCGATCAGATTGCGTACCATGGTCGCCATCTGTGCCTTGGCTTCGGCCGGGAAGTAGCGCTCCACGTAGAGTTTGCCCACCGCCTGACCCAGATAGTCGTCCAGCACCTCCATGGCCTGCTTCCAGGGCTCCCGCTGACGGGGGATGCCGCTCAGGGTCGTGCCGTAGAAAGCGAAGTGCAGGGCATTGCTCTGGCTGTCGAGATAGGGCGCATAAGTGCGTAGCAGATGGAACAGGCAGTAGGATTGCCACTGCGCGATGCTGGTCTCCTGCATCACGGCGGTCAGCTTCTCCAGATAGTCCGGCTCACTGACGATGATCTCCGTTTCCCCGGCGATACCGGCCTCTGCCAGGTAGCGTTGCCAATCCAGGGTGGGCAGCAACTGACCGAGGCGGGCGATGGGCAGTTTGTTGTAGGTGAGGTTGTCATCCCGCAGCTTGACTCTGTCCCACTGCAGGCTGGCGAGGCGGGTCTCCAGCGCCAGAATGTGATGAGCCTGTTCGCTTGCCCCCTCAACGCCGGCATGGTTGAGCAGGGCGCGAATGAACTGCTCGTAGCTGGCCCGCAGTGCCTTGCTGGCGGCATCTTCTTTCAGGTAGTAGTCCCGATCCGGCAGACCGAGACCGGATTGCTGCAGGTAGATCCCGTAGCTGTCAGGCTGCTTCTTGTCGGCCATGAACCCGATACCAAAGGGAGCGCCGCCCCCCAGCTTGTTAACACGGGCAAAGTAGGTGGCCAGCGAGGCGCCATCATGGATGGCCATGATCTCGTCGCGCAGTGGCTGAATGGGGGTCAGCCCTTTGGCATCCCGTCCGGCCTGATCCAGATAGCTGGCGTAGAGGTCGGCGATCTGCTGGTGAGGGGTTCCGGCTTGTTGCGGGCGTTTGAGCAGCTCCTCCAGCAACACCTTGCGATCCTCCAGCGACTTGTCCGCCAACAGATTGCCGATGGTCTGCCCCGGCATGTCATCCGGTATTTGGGTCTGGGCCAGCCAGTTGCCGTTGACGTGGCGAAACAGATCGTCCGCCGCGCGCACGCTGTTATCCATGCTGGCCAGATCCACCCCGGAGTGGCCGCTGGCGGCACCGGCGCATGGGGCTAGGCCAAGCAGGGCCAGCGCAATGAGGCTGGCGATCATGCTGCGTTGCTGTTTCATCGTGTGTGTCCTGTATGGAGCGTCGGTGGTGAATTGGCTGTAACCGGTGGTCAATCAGCTGCGAACGACCGAGAGGAAACGACCGTCGTGATTGAAGGTGCAGGTAAAGTCGACCGCATCATCGTCGGTCTCGTACTGGCCATAGACCTTGTATCTGTGGCCGCTCTCTTCTGCCGACTCGGTGGTGATATCGCGGGGGGAGACATGGAATTTGCTGGCTGCTTCCCCCGAGCAGTAACGGGGCATCTTGCTGGTGGCCATATGCTGGTCATCGCTATCGTCATGCTGGCCATCATGCTCGTGTTTGTTATCGCTGTGCTTTTTCCCGGCGTAATAGCCAGCGGCGCCGATGGCACCCAGCGCAGCTGCACCTATCAGGACTTTCTTGGTATCCATATTCTGGCAGCCGCTCAATGCCAGACAGGCGGCCAACCCCATTACCATCAAGGAGTGTTTCATCTCTCGGATCCTTTCAATTATCAAATGAGCAAGTCGATGTCAGCCGGGTGGTGGTCACAGGGCCCGGCGCTGGAATGGCGCCACTTTGCAATGGTCAGGATGAAGAGGACACTCAAATAAAATTAAAAAAAGTTATAAAAGTCCGGGAGCCCGAGCGAGCGCGGTATGGGGTAAGCGGTGAGGGGAGAAGAGCATAGGTTTGATCCACGCAGTCAGTTTCTTGGTGACTTAAGTTATTGTTTTTATGCTTTTATTTCTCTTTATATTTTATCAAGTGCGATGGCCGCACTGTTGCGTGGCTTTCACTGATGCTGGCAATGGATAACTGTCTCTATCGCCATAGACAGGGCATAAAAAAGCCGCTCATCTGGGTGAGCGGCTGTTGCTATCAGATCAGTGCAGTTCGCTATCAGGCTGGCTGCTTGCCATCTTCCGCGGGTGGCGGCAGAGCGGCGGAGTTGGACTCCACCTTCTGCTCTTCGCCCTGCATGTTCTTGATGTAGACATCCATCTGGTTGAAGGCGATCTCGATACCGTTCTCGCGGAACAGCTGGTCGATCTTGCGGTTCAACTCGTCCACCGCCGGGTTGCGATCCCCCAGTTCGCTCACGAAGAAGCGCAGCTCGTGATCCAGGGTGCTGGCGCCAAAGGTGAGGAAGTAGACGATGGGAGCCGGGTCTTTCAGTACCCGACTGTTTTCGTCGGCCGCCTGTTTGAGCAGGGTGCGGGTCAGTTCCAGATCCGAGCCATACGCCACGCCCACTCGCACGATCACCCGGGTGACGGTGTCACTCAGCGACCAGTTGATAAGCCGTTCTGTCATCAGCTGCTGGTTGGGGATGATCACCTCTTTGCGGTCGAAGTCGGTCAGGGTGGTGGCGCGAATGCGGATCCGCGAGACGGTACCGGAGAAGGAGCCGATGGTGACGGTGTCACCGATCCGCACCGGACGCTCGAACAGGATGATGATGCCGGAGACGAAGTTGGAGAGGATCTCCTTCATGCCGAAACCGATACCGACTGACAGACCACCCGCTACCCACTGCAGCTTGTCCCACTGCACGCCCATCATGGAGAGAGCGGTGAGGGAGCCAAAGCCGATCAGCACGTAGTTGAGCATGGTGGTGATGGCGTAGGCGGTTCCCTGAGCCAGGTTGAGCTTGGAGAGCACCAGCACCTCCAGCAAGCCTGGCAGGTTGCGCGCCAGTGACCAGGCACCGCCGAGCAGCAGGAAGCCGATCAGCACGTCACTCAGGCTGATGGGGAACAGCACGGCGTTGGCGCCGGTGCCTTCACTGCGGTGCCACAGCACCATGCTGTCGAGGTAAGAGAATACCGCCACCAGATCGGACCAGAGCCAGTAGAAGGCGACGCCAAAGATCAGCATCAGCACGGTACGGGTCAGACGCAGGGACTGCTGGCTGACATCCTCCAGATCCATGGGCTGCTCTTCAATGGACTCGCCACCTTCCGCATCTTCCGAAGATTTGTGCTCACGCTTGGCCACCGCACGGCGGTAGGCCAGACGACGGGCAGCCAGCTCCAGACCACGCAGGGCGGTGCGGTAGACCAGGCTCCAGATGATGATGAGGTAGAAGGATTCGATCAGGCGACCGGTCAGCTTCAGTGCGGTGTAGTAGTAACCGAGCACGGCCAGCACGATCAGTGCCACCGGCGCCAGCGCCAGGGCAATGGCGATCAGCGACTTCTGCATGCTCGCCTCGCCCTTGATGCGGGCGCGGGAGATGGGGAACACCAGATAGGCGGCCAGCCCCAGCAGGGTCAGGGTCATGGCCTGGCCGATCACGTCGTTGCCCAGGGTGGAGGGTTCAACCACCGCCTTGGTTGCGAGCATGATGAGCGGCAGCAGTGGCAACCAGATGTAGCGCATGCTGTTGCGCTTGGCCTGCAGCTCCGCTTTCGGGATCCGGAAGTGGGTTTCGGCGATGCCGCCCGGGCGCATCACCGCCAGATAGACGCTGAACACCAGATAACCGAGGGCGAGGTTCAGGGTGATCTGGAACATCAGCTTGGGACTGAGCAGACCGCAGTAGGTGAGCAGCAGACCGCCAGCCAGAATGAACATGCTGCCCGGCAGGCGTTGCAGCACGGTATAGAGCAGGGCGCGTGGGGTGTGCCACTGGCTGTCCTGACGGAAACGGCCAAGGTCCTTGGTGATCTTCTTCTCGCGCTCAACCAGTGCCGGACGTTTCCAGACCAGCAGGCCGCCGATCAGCAGCAGCGGGAAGGCGAGCAGGGAGATCCCCAGCAGCTCTTCGCGCCAGCGTTTCCAGTCCGGTTTCAATACCCAGTCGGAGGCCTGTTTGTAGGCCTGGGCGGGCCAGCTGATAAACCACTTGCTGTCGATAGGCTTGTTGCTGCTTACCCAGAAGATGTGTTGCTGCAGGGTAAATTCGATAGAGGCATAGACCCGCGCCAGCTGCTGCTGGGTCAGCTGCAGGCTGATGGCGTTGGTGAGCTGGCTGTCGAGTTGGCGGTTGAGCTGATCGAGCAGATTGATACGGGTGTCGAGCAGCTTGGCAAGGCTCTCCTTGTCCTCCTCGCTCACCGGATCCTTGCTGCCGGCGATCAGATTGTCCAGATAGAGGTTCTTCTGGAACAGCTGGTCACGCTGCTGGCTCAGTTCAAACTGGGCCAGATGGAGATCGGCGATCTGCTCTTCCAGGTTTTTGACGGCGATGGTGGGCGCCGCTTCCAGCTGCTGGTAGAGCTGATAGAGGATGCGTGACAGCAGCAGATTGCCCTTGAGCATCTGCACCTGTTCATTGAGGTTGCGCTCGGTCTGGATGCCGCGCTCCAGCCAGCTCTTGGCTTGCAGGTTTTTTTGTACCAGCGAGTTGAGGCTGGTAGTGGCACCGATCAGCTGCTGGCTGAGCTGGTGATTGAGCTCCTGCTCTTTTTGCACCAGCGGGCTGTCTTCGGTCGCCACCAGTTCACCGGTCTGCTCGGCGGTTTTTTCGGTGTCGCCGAGGCGCTTGGCGCTGCTCTGATCCTGCAACAGCTGCAGTTTCTGCTCTTCGCTGGCGAGACGGGCACTCTGGTAGTCGCGCTGCTTGATCGCCAGATCCTGCATGCTGGTACGGTTATCCAGCTCCTTTTGCAGGTGGGCCAGTTGCAGGTCGAGCAGGGCCAGCTCGGCACCGAGCTTCATCTTCTCGGCGCTGGAGACGCTTTCACCGGCGTTGAGGCGGGTACGGATCTCCTGACTGCGCTGGTAGGCGCGGCTCATGCTGGCCTGGGCCCGCTCCGGCAGGGTCTGCAAGCTGGTGAGCTGGCTGCCGATGGCGCCGAGGGCCTCCTGGGCCGCCTGCATGTTGGCCAGCACTTCCGGCTGACGGCTGTCGAGCTCTGCCAGACTCATGCTGGCGTATTCGCTCTTGATCTGCTCGGCACTCTTGCCCTTGGTCAGGGCATCGAGCTTGGCGCTGATCTCTCTGAGCTCGGTGGGCAGGTTGCGGATCCGCTGGGCCTGGGTCTTGGCCTTCGCCTCTTCCTTGTCGATGCTGTCGAGCAGTCCGAGGGTTTCGGTCAGCAACTTCTGATCCGCTTGCTGACTGACGGTCAGGGTCTCTGATTTACCCAGACCATCCAGCGCTCGCTGAACTGCGTTGCGAGAGGGGACATCTTGCGCCATGGCTTGCGGCACGCAGAGGCTGGCGAGGAGACAGAGCAGCGGCAACAGGGTGGCCGAGACTCTTTTAAAACGTATTGAGGGCATATAACTTCCGGGTTATTACGCGATATTCGGGAGATTTCCCGCATAGATTAAATTCGCGTGGATTCTAACACCGGGCTTGTCAGGTAAGCAGGGGGGAGGGACAAAAAAAACGGCGCCCGCAGGCGCCGTTTTCAACTCGTTCAGCTCTGATTAAAGAACGTGAACAGAAGCGGTGTTGGTTGTGCCGCTCGGTACCAGAGCACCGGAGACCATCACAACCACGTCACCTTTCAGACCCATGCCGATTTCCAGCGCGGCTTCTTTACCGATGCGATAGAAATCGTCGGTAGAGGCGATGCTGTCAACCACGTGAGCAACCACACCCTTGGTCAGAACCAGCTGGGCAGCAGTTTTCTTGTTGGTGGTGATAGCCAGGATCCAGGCTTTCGGGAAGTACTTGCGAATGGCCTTGGCAGACTTGCCGCCTTCGGTAGCGACCACGATCAGCGGGGCGTCCAGCTTCTCGGAGGTCTCTACGGCGCCTTTACATACGGCTTCGGTGATGCGCAGCTTGTTGCTGTCGTTGGCAGCAGACAGGTTGGACGGCATCACGGCATCGGTACGCTCGCAGATGGTGGCCATGATGGTCACGGCTTCCAGCGGGTACTTACCCTTGGCGGATTCACCGGACAGCATGACTGCGTCGGTACCGTCCAGGATGGCGTTGGCCACGTCACCAGCTTCGGCGCGGGTCGGACGCGGGTTCTTGATCATGGAGTCCAGCATCTGGGTGGCAGTGATAACCACTTTGCGGGCTTTGTTGCACTTGGCGATGATCATCTTCTGGGCGAAGATAACTTCTTCAACCGGGATCTCTACACCCATGTCGCCACGAGCAACCATGATGCCGTCGGAAACAGCCAGGATCTCGTCGAAGTTGTCCAGACCTTCCTGGTTTTCAATCTTGGAGATGATCTGGATGTTCTCGCCACCGTGGGCTTTCAGGTGCTCACGGATTTCCAGAACGTCTTCTTTCTTGCGGATGAAAGAAGCAGCAACGAAATCAACGCCTTGCTCGCAACCGAAGATCAGGTCGCGCTTGTCTTTCTCGGCCAGGGCCGGCAGCTTGATGGAGACGCCCGGCAGGTTAACGCCTTTGTTCTCGCCCAGGTCACCGTTGTTCAGCACTTTACAGATAACTTCGCGCTCGGTGATTTCGATAACGTCCAGACCGATCAGGCCGTCATCAACCAGGATGCGGTTGCCGACGCGCAGATCGTTGGCGAAACCTGCATAGGTCACGGCCACTTTGTCTTTGTTGCCAACCACGGTCTGGTCGGTGGTGAAGGTGAAAGTCTGGCCAGCGACCAGCGCGACGTCGTTGCCGCCTTCCAGCTTCATGGTACGGATTTCCGGACCCTTGGTGTCCAGCAGGATAGCTGCGTGCTTGCCGGTCTCGGCCATTACAGCGCGAAGGTTGCTGATGCGGCTGCCGTGCTCGGCGTAGTCACCGTGGGAGAAGTTCAGGCGCATGACGTTCATGCCGGCGTCCAGCATTTTGGCCAGCATTTCTTTGGATTCGGTCTTCGGACCGATGGTGCAGACAATTTTGGTCTTTTTCATGTCAATCTTCATGGTTAAGGAATTTCCGCCGAGCAATATACACCAGTTTTTGGAATCTTTTTATGATCCAGAAACAACGTTTTGACCAGATAACGTTTTCTTTTCAGGGATAACGTTTTCCTGTGAGTCACATTTTAGAGCATACGGCCACAGGTTCGGGCTGAAGGGATACAAATGTTGCCATCTGTGGTTGTTTGGCCGGGTTGAGGTTCAGATGTTGTAAAATGACCACCCGTCCGCTGTCACCGTCTTGTCACCGGCTTGCGCAAAAATGTTAGTTCATTGGCGCACGGGTGAAGGAGGTCGGGATGAAAAACAGCCATGAAACCGGATGGGCTCTGCTCTTGCTGGGCGCCGCCCTGCTGCTGGTTCAGACACTGCCAGCCCGCTACTGGCCTGATAATACCGGTCTGCTGGCGATCTTCTCCCATCCGGTGAAAGGGGAGGTGGCCGCCGAGGGATTGGCGTGGCGAGAGTGGCAGGATCACAGTGCCGCGACCCGGATGGCGCTTCGTGCAGCCCGACCGCAGCCGGAAGCGCCGCAGCCTTGATATCTATTGCTGCTTACCTGTCGTGAAAGCGTGAATTATCAACCATTAGTTGATAGTTCTTATCTATCTTGCTGGATTGTCCACCTTTCATGGCGGGGGGATAATCAATTCCAACAGCGATATCCCCTCCGGTATCGCCCCAGATACTTTGTTGGAGTCCGCTTTATGTCCCTCGCCCCCGTCTGGTTTATCTCTCACGGCGCACCGGATCTGGTGCTGCGTGAGCAACCCGCCACCCGCTTTCTGCGAACCCTGCGTCTGGGTGAGCTCAAGGGGCTGGTGGTCATCTCCGCCCACTGGTTCAGCCGCGAGCTGCAGATCAACGTCGAGCCCAAACCGGCCTTGATGTACGACTTTTACGGCTTTCCCGAGCCCCTCTACCGGATGCGCTGGCCTGCCAGCAGCCCCGAGTTGCTGCAACAAGGGGTGAGCGACCAGCTGGCACTGGCCGGACTGACCGCCACCCCGGTGCGGCGCGAGCTGGATCACGGGGTCTGGTCGCCGCTCTCCCTGATCGACCCAAACAGCGAGATCCCGCTGGTGCAGATCTCCATTCCCGCGAGCTTCACCCCGGCCCAATTGTGGCAGTTGGGAGAGGTATTGGGGGCGCTGCGCAGTCAGGGGATTGGCATCCTCGCCTCTGGCGCCATCACCCACAACCTGCGGGCGCTGGCACCGGAAGGCTCGCCAGTGCCGGAGTGGGCCAGCCAGTTTGTCGACTGGCTGGAGCAGAAGATGGCCGATGAGGATCGTCTGGCGCTGCTCGACTATCGCCGGCAGGCCCCCGGAGCGGTGGAGTCCCATCCCCACGATGACCACCTGCGCCCGCTCTTTGTGGCGTTGGGGGCGGCCGATGGTGTGGCGCCCACCCGGCTGCACGAAAGCTGGGATGGTGGCAGCCTCTATATGGGCGCCTACCGCTTCGGCTGATAGCCTCTCAACAAGACCCCGCCAATTGGCGGGGTCTTGTTATTTCCGGCGTAGTGATTTAGCCGATGGTACTGGTGATTGAGCTGATGCTACTCAGGGGACCACTACCCGGCTCTCGCCGCCGCCGAGGGCTTCGACCCTGATCTGCACGCCAATCCGCTCCACCAGCGTCTGGACGTGGGAGATGACCCCGATCTGGCGACCGGCGGCTTGGAGGGAGTCGAGGCTGGCGAGCGCCAGATCCAGACTGTCCGGATCGAGGGTGCCAAACCCTTCGTCAATAAACAGCGACTCGACCAGGGTCTGCCGTGACGAGAGGCTGGAGAGGGCCAGCGCCAGCGCCAGTGACACCAGAAAACTCTCGCCACCGGAGAGGGAGTCCACCGAGCGCACCTCGTCCCCCATGTCGAGATCCACCACTTGCAGCGCCAGATCGGTGCCGGGTACTCGCTCCAGCCGGTAGCGCGGCGACAGCTCGGCGAGCTGGGCGTTGGCCTCCAGCAGCAGACGCTCGAGGGTAAGGCTCTGGGCGAAGGTGCGGAACTTGGCGCCGTTAGCCTGCCCAATCAGATCGCACAGCTGCTGCCAGTGGTCGGCCACCGCCTGCTGGGCGGCCAGCTCCTGTTGCAGGCTGCCGGCCTTGAGAGCGGCGGCTTCGGCCTGTGCCAGCTTGCTCTTGCACTCGAACAGCTGCTCTTCAAGGGCACGACAACGGGCATCGAGAGCCGTCAGCTGCTCGCTCAGCTCTGCATCCGGCAGGGCAGCCAGCTCGGGGTGATGCTCGCGATAGCGATCCAGCTTGCTCTCCTCCAGTGCCAGCGCCCGTTGCCGCTCGGCAAGGCGGGTTCGCGCCTCACCAAGGGCATCTTCCAATCCTTGCAGGGCCGTGCGGCGAGCCTTGAGCTCATCGGGAGTGATGGCCAGCAGGCGGTGCAGGTCGTACTCGGCGATGCCGAGGGTACTGGCGTGGGCAGCCCAGCGCCCCAGCACCTCCCGCTTGCGGCGGCTGCTGGTCTGCTTTTCCCGCTCCACATGGGTGAGGCGGGTCTTGAGTTCGGTCTGCCGCTCCCGCAGAGCGCGGGCGCCGCTTTGCATCAGATCCAGTTCGCTGGCGAGTTGTTGCAGCCGCTGTTGCCAGCGGCTCTCGACCAGCGGGATCTCCTCACCACCGAGACAACCGCTGCGGCTGGTGAGCAGCCCCTGCCGCTGCTGCTCGTGCTCCTTGTAGTCCCGCTCGAGTTTGTGCAGCAGCTCGCGCTGGGTCTGCAGGCGCGCCTCCTGCGCACTTAGTGCCGGGGTTAGGCTGGCGATCTCGCTGGCCAGCCGCTCCCACTCGCTCTGGCCGTGCAGCCAGGCTTCGCAGGCTCGCTGCCACTCGTGCCACTGCTGGCTGCCGAGCCACTGGCGCCACGGTTGGCCGCCCATCTGCTCGTCGAGGCGGTGGGCGCCTTGCTCAAGGCGCTGGCGCAGGGTCGCCTCCTGCTCGCCCATCCCCTTCACTTCCCCTTCCAGCGCGATGCGCTGGCGATCGGCCTCCTGCCACTGCTGGTCAAACTGCTGGTGCTGGGCAGCCAGTTGGCTCAGTTGCTGACGCACCCCTTGCAGCTGTTGTTGACCAAGCTGGGCCTGACGCAGCTGCTGCTGGCTCTGGGCCAACCCCTGCTCCAGCGCCTGGCCACGGCCAAGCAGTGTGCTCATCAGCTCGTTCCACTCAATGGGGCTCTGGCGCAGCGGCAGCGGATGACCCAGCAGGGTATCGCCCCCCAGCTGTTGCCAGCGCTGGGTCAGCTGCTCGGCGCGGGCTTCCAGCTCCGGCAGATGTTGCTGACGCACCGCCAGCTGGCGGGCCAGCTCCTGACGCTCGCTCTCGCACTGAATGTACTGATGGTTGAGCCGCTCCCACTCCAGCTCCAGACTGCGGGCCCGTTCCGCCAGCTGACCCAGGATCCCCGCCACCTGGGGCTGGCTCTGGCTGTAGGGGTGCTCCCCGGAACCGCACAGCGGGCAAGGTTCGCCATCGCTCAGGATATGGCGATACTGCTCGAAGCTGGCGATGGCGCGGGACTGCTCCAGCGCGTGGCGCGCCTCATCCCGCTGCAGGGCGAGCCGCTCGCGGGCGGGGACCAGCTCTTCGCCAAGGGTGGCGAGCTTGCCCAGCGCCTGCTCCAGCTGGGCAATCTCCTGCTGCAAGCGGCCATGTTGTTCGCCGTGGTTGCGGCCATAATCGGCCAGCTCCAGCAGCTGGCGCAGCTGGCCCAGCTGTTCGGTTTGCTGCTGCCACTTCTCCTGCGCCTTGGCGAGGCGGCTCTCCCACTGCTGCTCCTGCAACTCGTTCTGTTGCTGTTGCAGCCGAGCTTGTTCATGTTGCCAGTAGTCGCGCTCCTGCTGGCCTTGCTCCAGCTGGCGCTGCAACTGTTGCAGGGCGCGCAGCTTGTGATCCCGCAGGGTGAGCAGTTGCTGCAGCTTGTCGGCATCCTCGGCCCAATCCTGCATGGCGGTGAGCAGGGGCTGCCACTGGCGGGCCACCGGTGCCAGCTCCTTGTGCTCTTCGAGCCAAAGGCCCCACTGCTGGTGCTGCTGCTTGAGCAGCTCCACCTGTCTGCTCTGCTCGCGCCAGCCCTGCTCCAGCGTGAGTTGCACTTCTCGCTCCTGTGCCCCCTCCTGCTGGATCTTCTGCAACTGCTGCACTTTTTCCCGGATGCGGGTGTCCAGCTCCTGCGCCCGCTTGAGTTCGGGTTGCAGGGAGCCCCATTCCCGCTCGGCGGCGATCTTCTCCGCCAGCAGCTGCTGTTCGGTCAGCGCGCTCTGCTGGGTCTGCTCCTCGAGTTTGGCCAGCTCTGGTACCAGCTCGGCGATCACTTTCTCCTGCTGCTGTACCTCAAGGGTGAGGCGGGCCAGCTCGTCGTGATCGGCGCGGGCCACCTGGGCCTGTTCGGCACGGGCAAATTCCTCGCGCTCGGGGGCCGCGGCGCCGTGGGCCTGCAGGGCGGCATCGAGCGCCGCCTGCCCCTCGGCGCAGCCCTGCAACTGGGCTGCGATGCGGCTGTTGAGGTCGCGCAAGTCCTGCATCAGCTGCTGCTGTTGCTGCTCGTGCTTGAGGGTGGTGGAGAGGCTCACCTGCTGGCTCACCCACTGTTCGCGGGTGGCTTCGTCCATCAACGCCACGTCGCCGAGGCGCTGGGCAATAGTGGCCAGCTTTTGCTGCTCTTCCCGCGCCCGTTCATAGGTCTGGATGGAGATGGCGGAGTAGAGTTCGGTGCCGGTCATCCGTTCGAGCAGAGCGGATCGCTCGTTGGCGTCCGATTTGAGGAAGGCGGCAAACTCCCCTTGCGGCAGGATCACCGCGCGGCGGAACTGCTCCCAGGAGAGACCCACCAGCTCGTCGATGCGATCCTGCAGCTCCCGTTTGCTGCCGGAGAAAACCTGCCCTGACTCCACATCGGTCAGGGTGCGCTCCTGCGCCTGAAAGCGCCCCTCCGAGCGGTTGCGTGCCCGGCGCACCGCCCAGCGGGCCAGCCAGATGCGGCCATCGCAGCCACGAAACTGCACCTCGGCAAAACCGCTGGCGTGGCCGCGGCTGAGGATGCCGCGCACGTCGTTGGCCTTGAGCTTCTCCTCGTCATCCATGCGGCCCACTTCGGCCACGTTCTTGCGATTGGCGATAAAGCGCGGCATCTCGTCGTATAAGGCCAGACAAATGGCGTCGAGCAATGTGCTCTTGCCCGCGCCGGTATTGCCGGTGATGGCAAACAGACCCGCAGCGCCGAGCGCCCCCCTGGTAAAGTCGATGGTGAAGGGGCCGGTCAGACTGGCCAGATTCTCACCTGACAGAGACAAGATTTTCATTGGTTTGACTCCTTCACCTGCTCCAGGATCTTTTCAAACGAGGCAACCAGCCCAGCCTCGGGCTCCCCTTCAAACTGGCGCTGATAGCAGAGGCGAAACACCTCGGTGGGGGAGAGTTCATCGAGCCTGCGCCGCTCGCGACCATCGGCCAGCCCTTCGCCGGAGCCTTGATATTGGGTGCTGATGCGGGCCAGCCGCACCGGTTTGTCTGCGATGGCGGCGAGAATCCGCTCGCGGATTCGGGCCTCGGGCTTGGGCAGCAGCAGCCGCACTTCGAGGAAGGGTTGTGCCTCTTGTGGACAATCAGGCAGTTCGAGCGATGCGATGGCGTTCAGCGCGTCGTCGAGGGTACTCTGGGGCAGGCGGATCATCTCCACCGCGCGGGGCACCGGGATCCGCTCCAATCCGGTCAGTTTGCCTTCTGCAAACGTCACCTCCAGCACCTGATGGTTGTAGTTGGCTTCGGCAAGCGAAAGCGGCAGCGGCGAGCCGCTGTAGTGCACCCCCTCGGCCGGGCTCTGGGCCAGATGGAGGTGGCCGAGCGCCGTGTAATCAGCCGCGGCGAAGAGATCAGCAGGCAGGGCGTGCTGGTTGCCGCCAAGCACCCGCCGCTCCGACAGCTCTGAGAGCTGGCCCGCCGCCAGATAGGCGTGGCCCATGGCGATCAGTGGCAGCGCCTCCCCGCAGCGAGCGCGCCCTTCTGCCAGCACCTCGGCGTAGACCTGTCGAACCCCTTCAATCAGCCTGTCTTGTCCTTCTTCCAACGACTCTACCCGCAGATCGCTGCTGCGCAGGAACGGCACGGCGGCGCACCAGGCGGCAATCTTGCCCTCCCGGTCTTGCAGCGGCACCAGCAGACGGTTGGTGTCGAGTTTGCCATCGCCATCGCGGCTGATGCTGCCCACCAGATGCAGGTCAAAGGCCCGCAGCAGCTCGTGGGGGGCATCGAGCTTGGAGGGGGAGTCGTGGTTGCCGCCGATCAGCACCATGTTGAGGCGGGGCATCTCGGCGCGCAGTCTGGCCAGAAAGCGGTAGAGCTGTTGCCAGGCGCTGGCGGGGGGATTGGCGGTATCAAACAGATCGCCCGCCACCAGCAGGGCGTCGATCTCGCGCGCCTTGAGGGTGTCGCTCAGCCAGTCGAGAAAGGCATCGTGTTCAAAACGGCGGTCATGACCATGGAGTTGATGGCCAAGGTGCCAATCGGCGGTATGGAGGATTTTCATTGGAAAGCAGCCCGGTTGCAGGGACGGTGCCTGTGGCACCCGATGGAGACAAGATGAGGATGCCCCGTGCTTTTTTCAAGTAAAACAGGGGGCTGGCATCGATTCAGGCAGGTTCGCAGCACATCCGGTATTGGGGGTGGCCGGTAAGGGGATCGGACTCCTCGGCCTCAATGACGAAGCCGTGGCGGCGGTAGAAGCGCACCGCCTGATCATTCTCGACAAAGACCCGGGCGTGGAGCGACGCCCCCTGACGCTTGGCCTCCTGCAGCAGGGCGTGGCCGACGCCGCGGCCCTGACGGTCGGGGCGCACGAAGAGGGCGGCGAGATAGTTGTCCACCAGCGCCATGAAACCGAGCAGATCGCCGCGTTCCTCGAACACCCAGATGGCGGCGCGATCGAGATAGCGGGTACGTAGATCCTCCTGGGCCTGCCACCAGCAGGAGGCATCGACGAAATCGTGGGCCTGCAGGGAGGCCAGCAACCAGATTTCGACGATCTCTTCCATGTCTTCCGGGCGACTAGGCCGCAACATACCTTCATCCTTATTAACAATTTACTTTCGCAGTCTAGGAGAACTTGATGAACAAACTGGTGACATAAATGAGACCCTGTGAGGTCGATCGCCCTTTATTTAGCGAGAATGATTGGCTGATCACAAAGCGCCTCTCTAGTACAATGCCCGCCGGACAATCTAGAGACCGAGGACGCCATGTGGTTTAAAAACCTGCAGATTTATCGCTTTACCCGCCCCTTTGACCTGACCGTGGATCAGCTGGAAACCCAGCTGGAAGCCTGTGCCTTCACCCCTTGCGGCAGTCAGGACATCTCCCGTTTCGGGTGGGTCAAGCCCCTTGGCAAATTCGGCTCAACCCTGACTCACTCTGCCTCCGGCCACATCCTCATCTGCGCCCGCAAAGAGGAGAAGATGCTGCCCGGTACCGTGGTCAAGGAGATGCTGGCCGAGAAGGTAGAAGCGATCGAGTTCGAACAGGGACGCGCCCTCAAGAAGAAAGAGAAGGAGGCGCTGAAAGAGGAGATCCTCCACACCCTGCTGCCCCGTGCCTTTAGTCGTACCAGCCAGACCTTCGCCTGGATCAATCCGGCCGACAATTTGATGGTGGTGGACGCAGGTTCTGCCAAGAAGGCGGATGATCTGCTGGCACTGTTGCGCAAATCCATCGGCTCCCTGCCGGTGGTGCCGGTGGCCCTCAAGAACCCGCCGGAGATCACCATGACCGAGTGGTTGAACGAGGGCAACCTGCCTGCCTCCTTCACGCTGGAAGATGAAGCCGAGCTGCGCAGTGCCATGGAGCACGGCGGCATCATCCGCTGCAAGCAGCAGGATCTGATGACGGATGAAATCAAGAACCACCTGGCCAACGACAAGCTGGTGACCAAGCTGGCCCTCAACTGGGGCGAGACCGTCAGCTTCGTGCTGGGGGATGATCTCTCCATCAAGCGTCTGAAATTCAGCGAAGAGCTGCGCGAGCAGAACGACGACGTCACCAGCGAAGATCCGGCCGCCCGTCTGGATGCAGACTTCGCGCTGGTCACCGCCGAGCTGTCCCAGTTTATCCCGGCGCTGTTTGCCGCCCTGGGTGGCGAAGAGCAGTCCATCTAAGCGAACTGGCTCTACCTGATTGAAAAAAACCGCCTTCGGGCGGTTTTTTTATGTCTGTTACGTATAGCCATTATTGATAGATGAGTAAGATATTGATCTTGTTCAATAACTTGAGCTATCAGCGCCAATCGTGACATAGTCCTTCTTTATGGTCATAAAACAGACAAGGAGAGTGTCATGTTGCGCAAACCTCTGGGGCTGGCTGTCGCCCTTGCCCTGCTGGCCGGTTGTGCCAGTGACAACGGCTTTCACTACACCCCGCCAGCCCAGACCCTGATTGCGCCGGAGGCGGCCAGTGGCTGGACCGACAAACAGGGCTGGCAGGGCCATGACTTCATGGTGGCGGCCGCCAACCCGCTGGCGGTGGATGCTGGCTACCAGATCATCAAGGCCGGTGGCAGTGCCGTCGATGCCGCCATTGCGGTGCAGCTGGTGCTGACGCTGGTGGAGCCGCAATCCTCCGGGATCGGTGGCGGGACGCTGCTGCTGGTGTGGGATGGCCGCAAGGTGAGTGCAGTGGATGGCCGCGAGACGGCGCCGGCTGCCGCCACCGACCAGCTGTTTATGCAAGATGGCAAGCCGCTGGCGTTTTATGACGGGGTGGTCGGGGGCCGCTCGGTCGGCGTTCCCGGCACCTTGCGCGCCCTGGCGCTGGCCCATCAGCGTTATGGCAAGCTGCCCTGGGCTGCGCTGTTCGAGCCCGCCATCACGCTGGCAGAGCAAGGATTTGTGATAAGTCCACGGCTGGCCACATTGCTGGCCAAGGATCCCTATCTGGTACGGGATCCGCAGGCGCGTGCCTACTTCTATCAGGCGGATGGCAGCCCCAAAACGGCAGGCACCCGGCTGACCAACCCGGCGCTGGCCAGGGTGCTGCGCACTCTGGCCACAGAGGGGGCGGATGCCTTCTATCGGGGGCCGCTGGCGGATGCCATGGTGGCCAAGGTACGCCAACATCCCACCAATCCCGGGGTACTGGCGGCCACCGATCTGGCCAGCTATCAGGCCAAAGTGCGTGATGGCCTCTGCTTTGACTATCGCCAGAGCAAGATCTGCGGCTTTCCCACTCCCTCGTCCGGCACCTTGGCGCTCGGCCAGATCTTCGGCATGCTGGAGAGCCGCGATATGGCGGCCCTCAAGCCGATCACCACGAAGGAGGGGGGACTGGCTGCCTCCAGCGAGGCTATCCACCTCTACAGCGAAGCGGCGCGTCTGGCCTTCGCCGATCGCAACCAGTACGTCGCCGACAGCGATTTTGTCAGCGTGCCAGTGAAGGGGCTGCTGGACAAGGGCTATCTGGCCGAGCGCGGCAAGCTTGTCGGTCAGCACTCCATGGGGATTGCCAAGCCCGGCACGCCGCCACTGGCGCTGGCACGCGGCAAGGATGCGACTCCGGAACTCCCCTCCACCAGCCATGTCTCGATCGTCGACAAGGCGGGGATGGCCATCTCCATGACCAGCTCTATCGAGGATGGTTTCGGGTCGCGTCAGATGGTCAACGGCTACCTGCTCAACAACCAGCTCACCGATTTCTCCTTCACCTCGGTGGATGCCGCCGGTCTGCCGGTGGCAAACCGGGTGGAGCCGGGCAAGCGGCCCCGATCCTCCATGTCACCCCTGCTGGTGTTTGACAAGCCAAGCGGCGAGCTGACCATGACGCTGGGCTCTCCGGGGGGCTCCGCCATCATCAACTACGTGGGCAAGACCCTGCTCGGCACCCAGGATTGGGGCCTGAACCTGCAACAGGCTATCAACCTGCCCAACTTTGGCAGCCGCAACGGCCCCACCGAGCTGGAAGCGGGACGCACCCCCATGTCGGTAGTCGAGGGATTGAAGGCGAGGGGACACGAGGTGGTATTGAACGAGCAGACCTCCGGCCTGCAGGGGGTTGAGCGCAACGCTGGTGGCTGGTTTGGCGCAGCGGATCCGCGCCGGGAAGGGATCGCCAAGGGGGAGTGAGGTTCCCATAGCAACAAGGCCAGCATGATGCTGGCCTTGTTGTTGATGGAGCGTGACGGAGCGCTTACTGGATACCCAGCAGCTCCACGTCGAAGATCAGGACTGGCGCTCAGTGGGATATTGCCACTGGAGCGTCCTGCGCGGTTACTGGATACCCAACAGTTCCACGTCGAAGATCAGGACGGATCCCGGCGGGATTTTGCCTGCGGCACGGTCGCCGTAGGCGAGGTTGGCGGGGATGTAGAAACGGGTCTTCTCACCTTCCACCATCAGCTGTACCCCTTCGGTCCAGCCAGCGATCACCTGATTGAGGCCAAATTCGATGGGCTCGCCACGGGCGACCGAGCTGTCAAAGACGGTGCCGTCCAGCAGCTTGCCCTCGTAGTGCACCTTCACCTTGCTGGTGGCGGTGGGGTGAACGGTGCCTGTGCCCGGGGTCAGCACTTCGTACTGCAGGCCGGAGGCGGTGGTGGTCACCAGCGGTTTGTCCTTGTTGCTGGCGAGGAACTCGGCGCCAATCCGCACGTTGTCGGCCGCCAGCTTCTTGTTGTTGCTGCTGGAGTAGAAGTAGTAGGCCACACCGGCGATGAGCAGCGCGATCAGTATGAATTTCATCGGTTTTTCCTGTTCCATGAAATGTAAAAAGTGCAATGAGGGCGCCATCTTATCGCGCACAGCCCCTGATGGCGAGCCACAGGGCGGGAGGATGTGAGAGGGCAGGCAAAGCTCGGAGACGCAGACGCAAAAAGGGGCGAGTCGGTGACTCGCCCCTTGTCATGGCGGCGGTGCTTACTTGGCGGCCACCATCATCAGGGCGGGCAGGGCGAAGAAGAGACCCGTCACATAACCCAGAGCCAGCAGCTTGTTCTCGCTGCCGACCCGGGCCAGCCCCTCGGCGGCGCGTACCGGCAGGTCACGCAGGAAGGGGATGCCATAGATGATGACCACGGCAAAGAGGTTGAACAGCACGTGGACCAGCGCGATGGTCAGAGCCAGCTGGGCACCGGCTCCGCTGATGGCGGTGGCAGCCAGCAGGGCGGTAATGGTGGTACCGATATTGGCCCCCAGAGTGAAGGGGTAGAGCTGACGGGTGCTGAACACGCCGCCGCCGGCCAGCGGGATCATCAGGCTGGTGGTGGTGGAGGAGGACTGCACCATGATGGTCACCAGCGCACCGGAGGTGATGCCGGTCAGCGGGCCACGGCCCAGTGCCTTGTGCAGCACCTCTTTAGCACGGCCAACCAGTACCTGTTGCAGCACTTTGCCCAGATACGTGACGCAAGCGAGGATCAGCAGGATACCGATGATGATGGTGGCGATGGCGGCACCTTTGCCCGGCAGGAAGGCAACCGTGCTGTCAATCAGCTGCTGGGCCGGTGCGGTCAGCGGCTTCATGAAATCCATGCCCTTCATCGACATGTTGGCGGAGCCTACCAGCAGGTTGGCCAGCCACTCGGCGCTGTGTTGCAGCAGACCGAACATCAGCTCCAGCGGCAGGAAGATGAACACCGCCAGCAGGTTGAAAAAGTCGTGCACGGTGGCGGCGGCGAAGGCGCGGCGGAACTCGGCGCGATCCCGCACATGGCCCATGGAGACGATGGTGTTGGTGATGGTGGTGCCGAGGTTGGCACCCATGACCATGGGGATGGCCATGCTGATGGGCAGGCCGCCAGCCACCAGACCGACGATCACCGAGGTGACGGTGCTGGAGGATTGCACCAGCGCGGTAGCGAGAATACCCAGCAGCAGGGCGACAAAGGGGTTGTTGGCAAAGGCGAAGAGCTGGGCTGCGCCCTCGGCGCCGCCGGAGAAATCTTTGAAGCCGTGGGAGATGGCGCCCACGGCAACCAGGATCAGGTAGACCAGTACGATGACACTCATCCAGTTGAACAGGGCGCGGGTCGCGGGCGGCTGTGACAAGGAGTGATGGTGTTGCATAAAGCCTCTTGAGACGGTCGTTCCGTCTTGGGTTGTTGATGACCCGCGCATTTAATCAGTGGTTAATGACAGAAATATGACAAGGTGACACTTTTATGATGGTTTTATGACTTGCTTTGGTGGTTTGCTCGCTAATAGATGATGGGGATGGCGAGAAATATGGCTGGTGACGCCATCCGCCCTGTCTGTTCCTTGCCGACCAAGCAAGTGCGGGAGAGTGGCAATAGTCGAGCCCCATATTCAGCCCGTCAAATAGCAAAAGGGGAGCCATAGCTCCCCTTCTGTCTATCCATTATCCGCAAAGGATCAGGCGTCAGCCGCCTCTTCGTACTGACGGAACGGGATGCGGAACACCGCCAGACGCAGGAACAGATAGGTTGCGCCGAGGCCAGCCCAGATCAGGCCCAGCTCCAGCGAGCTCTGCTCCAGGTTGATCCACAGAGCACCGATGGTGGCGGCGCCGAGCAGCGGCATCAACAGGTAGATGACGTGATCCTTGAGGGTCTTGTTGCGCTTCTCGCGCACCCAGAACTGACCGATCACCGACAGGTTGACGAAGCTGAACGCCACCAGTGCGCCGAAGTTGACCAGCGCCAGTGCGGTATCCAGATCAAACGACACGGCGGAGAGGGCCAGACCGCCCACCATCAGCACGTTGATGGCCGGAGTGCGGTATTTCGGGTGGATGTAGCCAAACACCCGCTCCGGGATCATGCGGTCACGACCCATCACGTAGAGGATGCGCGACACACCGGCGTGAGCCGCCATGCCGGAGGCCAGTACCGCGACCGTGGTGCAGACCAGAACCACGGACTGGAAGAAGGTGCCGCCAACGTAGAGGGCGATCTCCGGCAGTACCGCGTCCGGATGCTGGAAGCGGGCGAGGCTCGGGAAGTAGAGCTGCAGGCAGTAAGAGACCACCACGAAGATGATGCCGCCGATAAGGGCCGTCAGCACGATCGCCTTGGGGATCACCTTGCCAGCGTTCGGAGTCTCTTCGGAGAGGGAGCTCAGACCGTCAAAGCCCAGGAACGAGAAGCAGAGGATGGTCGCACCGGTAAAGAGCGGTACCAGCTGTGCTGACTCGAAGTGGAACGGACGGCTGCTCATCAGGGTGCCAGCCCCTTCGCCGTGGTAGATCCCCCACGCCATCAGGCCGATAAAGAGGGTGATGATGGCCAGCTGGATCACCACGATGAGGCCATTGAAGTTGGCCACCAGATTGATGCCGCGCAGGTTCAGGAAGGTCATCACGGTCACCAGACCGAAGATGAACACCCAGGGCTCGACGCCCGGGAACATGGCGGTCAGGTAGATCTTGGCCAGCAGAATGTTGATCATCGGCATGAACATGTAGTCGAGCAGGGAGGACCAGCCGACCATGAAACCGACGTAGGGGTTAAACACCTTCTGGGCATAGGTATAGGCAGAGCCCGCAGAGGGGAACTTGCGTACCAGATGTCCGTAGCTGAAAGCGGTGAGCAGGATGCCACCCAGAGCCAGCAGATAGGCGGTGGCGACCCGGCCATCGGTGATGTCACCGACGATGGCGAAGGTGTCGAAGACAGCCATGGGGGTCAGATAGGCCAGACCCATCACAATCACTTGTGTCAGGGTAAGGGTCTTGAGCAGCTTGGCGTTTTGCGATGCCATTACGCTTTCTCCTCAATCAGTGCCGCAGCACGTGCTTGCAACGAGCGCAGGGATACGATGGATTCGCAAGCCTGTACATCAAGGGCGCCGGGGAGGCGCATACCGGGCTGTACCGGCAGGAAAGCATTAAAACGCCCCATTGTTATCCTCTCAACGTCGGGAGATTGTTTGGCAATCTCGAATATCACTTCCGGAAACGTTCCGGCCTCTTGTGGTGGGTTTGTACTGCACTTCAAAAATACAAAAACCGATGTCGCAGTGAACATCGGTCCTTTATTGGCGGCGTATTGTGCATTCGGTCAGCCCCCTTGACAAGCAAAAAAGGGCGGATTAACGCATTTTTTTGCATACGTACGGGGCAGGTAAGTGGTCACTCGCCCCCTGCAGCCGTCCCCGAGCCGCTCCCCCTTTTTCGGGGGGGAACAGAACCCTGTCATGGCGTATGAAAAATCGGCAAATCGGGGCTGCAGGGTGCATAGCGCCTCAACATTGATCCTGATCATATTTGCCGGCGTTCCCCCGGGCTCGAGTCCAGCGAGCTTATCGGCTGGCGGGGGATGGGAGGGGGTGAAGTGGAAAAAGAGTGGCTGCATATCCATTCACATTAATGACTGAGGATAGGGGGCGACGCGGCTCGGGCCATGGCCCGGCGAGCGGTCCGGCTGGGTAGTTATTTGAAATCAGTCACACTTCCTGCAGAAACCGCATTTCTGGCAACCCGTGCTGCTGGCCACCAGAACACCGCAAAAACAACAAGGAGCCCGCAGGCTCCTTGTTCGCTATCGAGGGGAGGGGGCCAGCGGTTACTGGGCGATCTCCACCTTGTCGGCAGTATGCAGCGGGATGCGGAACACGGTGAGGCGCAGGAACAGGTAGATGGCCCCCAGCGCCGCCCAGATCAGACCCAGCTCGAAGGAGGAGGGCTCGAGGTTGAGCCACAGTACTCCGATGCAGGCGGCGCCACAGAGCGGCAGCAGCAGGTACATCAGGTGATCCTTGAGACACTTGTTGCGGCCCAGCTTCACATAGAAGTGGGCAATCACCGCCAGGTTGACGAAGGTGAAGGCCACCAGGGCGCCGAAGTTGATCAGCGCCAGCGCCATCTCCAGATCCAGCGACACCGCAGAGAGGGCCAGCAGGCCGACCAGCAGCACGTTGAACGCCGGCGTCTGCCACTTCGGATGGATGTAGCCGAAGAAGCGGGCGGGCAGGGCGCGATCACGACCCATCACGTAGAGCAGGCGCGATACACCGGCGTGGGAAGCGAGCCCCGAGGCCAGCACCGCCACAGTAGTGCAGACCAGCACCACCGCCTGGAACAGCTTGCCGCCGACATAGAGGGCGATCTCCGGCAGTACCGCATCCGGATGCTGGAAGCGGGAGATGTCCGGGAAGTAGAGCTGCAGGAAGTAGGAGGTGGTGACAAACAGCACACCGCCAATCAGCGCCGTCAACACGATGGCGCGGGGGATCACCCGATCCGCGTCCGGGGTCTCTTCCGACAGGGTACTGATGGCGTCAAAGCCGAGGAATGACAGACAGAGGATGGAGGCCCCCATCAGCAGCGGTGACACCTGGATCTGCTCGGAGAAGAAGGGACGGCTGCTGGCCACGGTCCCCAACCCTTCACCGTTGTGAACGCCCCAGGCGATCAGGCCGATGAAGATGGCGATGATGCTGAACTGCATCACCACGATCAGGCTGTTGAAGTTGGCCACCAGCTTGATGCCGCGCAGGTTGAGGGCGGTCATCACCGCCGCCAGACCGAAGATATAGGTCCAGGGCTCCACGTTCGGGAAGAGGGCTTCCAGATAGATCTTGGCCAGCAGCATGTTGATCATCGGCATGAACATGTAGTCGAGCAGGGAGGTCCAGCCCACCATAAAGCCGACATAGGGGTGAAACACCTTCTGGGCATAGGTATAGGCGGAGCCGGCTGACGGGAACTTGCGCACCAGATGGCCGTAGCTCAGGGCGGTGAACAGCATGCCGATGAGGGCAAACAGGTAGGCGGTCGGTACATGGCCTTCGGTGATTTCGGTAACGATGCCGAAGGTGTCGAACACCGCCATGGGGGTGAGGTACGCCAGTCCCATAACCACGACCTGCCACAGTTTGAGGGTCTTTTTCAGACCAACCTGCTGGGCCGCCATTATGCATGTTCCTCATGCAGTGCCAGAGTGGCACGGTCCATCAACGAAACCGGGAGAGAGGCCCGGGAATCAAGGGCGCCAGGGCGGCGCACACCGGCCATGACCGGTTGGAAAGCATTGAGATGCCCCATGTTGTTCCTCACTAGACTTGGTGTCGGGAGACTGCTGCCAATCTCGCTATCTTTTCCGGGGGTGATCCGGCCTCGTTTATGGGTGTGTTCACTGTCTAAAAAAGAACCGATGCCATTGTTTTACATCGGTTCTTTCAGTGGCGGCGCATTGTGCATTTGCAGGGCCCCCTTGACAAGAAAAAAAGGGGGCAAAATTGCATTTATTTGCACAGGTAAGTGGTCACTTTCCTGCTGGTCAGGCCAGCACGGCCTCCAGTGATTTTTCAAGGAGTTGCAACCCCTCGTCAATCACTGCCGCAGGGGCTGTCAGGGGGGCGAGAAAACGGATGACATTTGCGCGCACCCCGCATGAGAGCAGGACCAGACCCCGTTTGCCCGCCTCGGCCACCAGACGTTTGGTGAGGTCGGGATCGGGCTGGCTGGCATCACGGCGTTTCACCAGCTCCATGGCCACCATGGCACCGGGGCCGCGAATTTGACCTATGCAGTCAAAACGCTCGGCTATGCGTTCCAGCCCCGCCTTGATCTGCCCCCCCTGATCCAGCGCTTTCTGGTTGAGTTTTTCCTCGTCGATCACCTGCAAGACCGCCAGCGCGGCGGCGCAGGCGATGGGGGAACCGGCATAGGTACCACCCAGGCCCCCCGGCTTGGCCGAGTTCATGATCTCCGCCTTGCCCACGACCGCCGAGAGAGGGAAGCCCCCCGCCAGACTCTTGGCCAACGTCATTATGTCCGGCTCGATGCCGGCATACTCGGTGGCGAAGGTCTTGCCGGTGCGGCAAAAACCACTCTGGATCTCGTCGCAGATCAGCAGAATGCCGTGCTGGTCGCAGACGCTGCGCAGCTTCTGCATAAAGCTCGCGGAGGCAGGATAGAAGCCCCCTTCTCCCTGTACCGGCTCGATGATGATGGCGGCCACGCCACTCGGTTCGATGTCGGCGCTGAAGCAGAGATCGAGGGCGTGCAGGGCATCCTCTTCACTTACCCCGAGATAATCGGCGGGGAAGGGGATGTGGTAGACCTCACCCGGGAAGGGGCCAAAGCCGGTCTTGTAGGGGACCACCTTGCCGGTGAGCGCCATCCCCATCATGGTGCGGCCGTGAAAGCCCCCCTTGAAGGCGATGGTACCGCTGCGACCGGTATGGGAGCGGGCGATCTTGATGGCGTTCTCGACTGCCTCGGCACCGGTGGAGAGAAACAGGGTGCGTTTCGGGGTCGGGCCGGGCACCAGGGCGTTGAGCTTTTCGGCAAGCTCGATATAGCCCGGGTAAGGGGTGACCTGAAAGCAGGTGTGGCTGAATTTTTCCAGCTGCTCGCGCACCGCCGCCACCACCTTCGGGTGGTTGTGGCCGGTGTTGAGCACGGCGATGCCGGAGGCAAAGTCGATGTAGCGGTTGCCCTCCACATCCCACAACTCGGCATTTTGCGCTCGGTTGATAAAGACCGGCAGCAGGGTGCCAACGCCGTTGACCACGGCCGCTTCTCGGCGCGCTTGCCACGCTTTGTTTGATTCTGACTGACTCATCTTTCCTCCCTGAGGGGCCGCAGCCCCCGATATTCCCTGAAAATGTGGCAGGCGTTTTGGCGCCCATCACCGCCGAACAGCCCATCGGGCCAGTTCGGCGGCGCCTTGTCTCTCTGTTGCTGCCCTAGCGAATGGCGCCAAAGCAGAGGTATTTGGTCTCCAGATACTCCTCCAGCCCCTCGGCGGCCCCTTCCCGGCCCAACCCCGACTCCTTGATCCCGCCAAAGGGGGCCAGCTCGGTTGAGATGATCCCCTCGTTGATGCCGACCATGCCGTACTCCAGCTGCTCGGCGACGCGCCACACCCGGGCGATATCGCGGCCATAGAAGTAGGCGGCCAGGCCATAAGGGGTGTCGTTGGCAATGGCGATGGCCTCGGCTTCGCTCTCGAAGCACACCAGCGGTGCCACCGGTCCGAAGATCTCCTCCTGCAGGATGGGGTTGGTTTTATCCACCTTGCCCAAAATGGTGGGGCGGTAGAAGAGGGGGCCAGCGGGGTGAGCTTCGCCCCCCAGCAGCACTTCGGCACCGGCGGCGACCGATTGCTGCACCAGCTCGGCCACCTTGCTGGCGGCAGCCGGGTTGATGAGCGGGCCGATCTGGGTGCCTTCCGCCATGCCATCTCCCACCTTGAAGGTGGCAACGGCGGCAGTCAGCTTCTCGGCGAAGGCGTCATAGACGCTGGCCTGTACCAGAATCCGGTTGGCGCAAACGCAGGTCTGCCCGGCGTTGCGGTATTTGGAGGCGAGCGCCCCGGCAACGGCGGCGTCGAGATCGGCGTCGTCAAAGACGATAAAGGGAGCATTGCCGCCCAGCTCCAGCGACAGCTTCTTCATGGTGTCGGCGCACTGGCGCATCAGCAGCTTGCCTATGCGGGTAGAGCCGGTGAAGGAGAGCTTGCGCACCACCGGATTGCTGCACAGCTCGTTGCCCACCGCGCTCGGCTGGTGGCTGGTGACGATATTGATGACACCGGCGGGGATGCCCGCCTGCTCGGCAAGCAGCGCCAGCGCCAGCGCGCAGAGCGGCGTTTCTGCGGCGGGCTTGATGACGATGGTGCAACCGGCGGCCAGCGCCGGGCCTGCTTTGCGGGTGATCATGGCAATGGGGAAGTTCCACGGGGTGATGGCGGCGACGACCCCGACCGGCTGCTTGATGGTGGCCAACCGGCGATCGCCGCTAAAGCCCGGGATGGTGCGGCCATAGGCGCGCTTGCCCTCTTCGGCGAACCACTGGATAAAGCTGGCGCCATAGGCCACTTCCCCCTTGGCTTCCGCCAGCGGCTTGCCCTGCTCGCAGGTCATGATGCGGGCCAGTTCATCGCTGTGGGCGGTGATGGCGGCAAACCAGGCGTAGAGCTTGTTGCTGCGCTCCTTGGCGGTCAGCGCAGCCCAGGCGGGTTGCGCCGCGTGGGCGGCCGCGATGGCGCGGCGGGTATCCTCGGCATCCATGTCGGGCACCTGGGTAATGACGGCACCGCTGGCGGGGTTGGTGACCTCGAAGGTGCGGCCGCTGGCGGCCTCGCACCACTGTCCATCTATATAGGCGCGGGATGTGATCAAGCTGGAGTGGGATGTTGTTCCTGACATGAGAAGCCTCGAGTGTGGGTCAGAGCAGCTGGTTGCCGGAGTGAGCCGGCCCTTCCTGCGCCGCTGCCGTATAAAATAATAAGCACAGGAAGACCATAATTTGAGCTGAAATGTTTTTCAAGTGTTAAATATATTTGAATTGCTGGGGGGCGCCATGCTAGAAAATGGGCTGTGTAGCGCGCTTTCTCCGGTTCGCTTGCAGGCTGCAAGTGGGCAGACGACCGGGAGATGGTAAATCAGGTGTGCAAAATAATGAACGGTTGTGCTGTGTAACATAGTGAACGGCAAGGGAAAGCTGGTTGGCTATTTTAACCAGCAGGGTAAGCAGGCAGCGCCTGATCCGATGCGATCACGCGCAAGCAGGAGAGTCTGATGATGCAAGGATGCAGAGATAGCGCAGCAAGAGGAGGCTTGCGGTGAGTGGGCCACAGAGCCGGGAGGGCGTGGCTCGACCGTTGAGTGTGGCTGACGCCGGGGCGCGCACCATGGGGGAACGGTTGGCGGCGGTGCGCCATCAGCTGGGGCTCTCCCAGCGGCGGGCGGCCGAGCTGAGCGGTCTGACCCACGGTGCCATCTGCATGATCGAGCAGGACAAGGTGAGCCCCTCGGTCGCCTCCCTGCAAAAGCTGCTCACCATCTACGGCCTGCCGCTGTCGCGCTTCTTCGCCGAGGAGGAGAGCCGCACTCCGGAGGTGGTGATCAAGGCGGATCAGCTGATCGAGCTGGGCAGTCAGGGGGTCTCCCTCAAGCTGGTGCACAACGGCAACAACCGCCGCCAGCTCGGCTTTATGCTGGAGACCTATCCCCCCGGCACCGACACCGGCGGTCAGGTTACCCATCAGGGGGAGGAGGTCGGCACCGTGCTGGAGGGGTCGGTGATCCTGACGGTGGCGGGCCAGAGTTATCAGCTGGAGGCGGGCGACAGCTATGTGATCGACACCGGCGAGCCCCACAGCTTCAGCAATCCGTCGGGGGAGACCTGTCGCATCGTCAGCGCCCACACCCCGGCTAGCTTTTAATCCTGACAGTAGTTTGGCAACCGAACCGGTAAGGAAACAGGGATCATGACCGAACATGTAAACAGTTACTACGCAGCCAGCGCCAATAAACACGCGCCCTATCCGACACTGACCGAGCAGCTGGAGTGCGATGTCTGCGTCATCGGGGCGGGTTATACCGGCCTCTCCAGCGCGTTGCATCTGGTAGAGAAGGGCTACAAGGTGGTGGTGCTGGAGGCCGCACGAGTCGGCTTTGGCGCCAGCGGCCGCAACGGTGGCCAGATCGTCAACTCCTACAGCCGCGACATCGACACCATAGAAGCGAACTGCCCGCCGGATCAGGCCAGGCTGCTCGGTTCCATGTTGTTTGAGGGGGGACAGATCATCCGCGAGCGGATCAAGCGCTACAACATCCAGTGCGATCTGCAGGAGGGGGGCGTCTTTGCCGCCGAGACCGAGAAGCAGCTGCACGAGCTCAAATCCCAATACGCCCGCTGGCAGAAGTGGGGCAACGACCAGCTGGAGCTGCTCGATGCCAAAGGCGTGCGCGAGGTGGTCGCGAGCGATCGCTATGTCGGCGCCCTGCTCGACAAGAGCGGCGGCCATATTCACCCCCTCAATCTGGCGTTGGGGGAGGCGGAAGCGATCCGTATGCAGGGGGGGCAGATCTTCGAACAATCCGCCGTCACCAGTATCACCCCGGGGCAGCCAGCCTTGGTCAAGACCGCCAAGGGGGCGGTGAAGGCGCGCTTTGTGGTGGTGGCGGGCAACGCCTACCTCGGTAATCTGGTGCCGGAACTGGCCAGCAAGAGCATGCCCTGTGGTACCCAAGTGATCGCCACCGAAGTGCTGGGGGAGGAGCGGGCCCGGTCACTCTTGCCGCAAAACTACTGTCTGGAGGATTGCAACTACCTGCTCGACTACTACCGCACCTCCGGCGATCACCGGCTGCTCTATGGCGGTGGCGTGGTCTATGGCGCGCGGGATCCGGCGGATATCGAGCGGCTGATCATCCCCAAGATGCTGAAAACCTTCCCGCAATTGGCCGACGTCAAAGTGGAGTACACCTGGACCGGCAACTTCCTGCTCACCCTGTCGCGGCTGCCGCAGTTTGGTCGCATCGGCCCCAACATCTACTACATGCAGGGTTACAGCGGCCACGGCGTCACCTGCACCCATCTGGCGGGCAAGCTGCTCTCCGAGGTGCTGAGCGGTCAGGCCGAGCGCTTCGATGCCTTTGCCAAACTGCCGCACTACCCCTTCCCGGGTGGCCGCCTGTTCCGCATCCCCTTCACCGCCGCGGGCGCCGCCTGGTACACCCTGCGCGACCGCTTGGGGGTATAAAGGGCTGCCCAGAGAGAAATGTGGGCAGGTGGCTGCCGCTTAGATAACGCTGACGCCAGCACCAATACCGGAAACAACAAGGCCACCGCGAGGGTGGCCTTGTTGTTTATCAAGCAGCAGCGCGCTGATTAGCTGTAGAAGGCTTCAACGGTGCCCTTGAGCTTGATCAGGATGGGCTGACCACGGCGATCCAGCGCCTTGGGGGAGGGGATCTTCACCCAACCTTCGCTGATGCAGTACTCCTCGACATCGGTGCGCTCTTTGCCGTTCAGGCGAATACCGATCGGGTGCTCGAAGCAGGCGGCCACATAGTGAGGGCTGCGGGGATTGCAGGAGAGGTGATCCGGCAGAGCCGGTTTGGTGCTGGTATCGCTCATCGATATAACCCGAAATGAATAAAAAGTGGGTCATTGTAGAGAATGCCGCCATGGCATTCAAGGCGGCCACAAAACAGGCAGGTTTTATCTGCCATTATTTTGGGGATTCTATTCTGCCAGGTTGTTCTAAACGACATTTCATCGGTAAACAAGAGAATACAATGAGGGATAGATGTTAGAATGCATGAGTAGACTAATTTTTATCGCTAGACGTATCTTCCTGTGACCTTCTGACATAAGGACCAAGACAGGCTTCATACTTCTCTTCCAAACACATTAAGAGTTCATTGCCTGATGCAGAAAATTTAAGATAAAAAACGTAATCGTTAAGGTCTGGCATAGGCATATCTAAACAGTCATGCCCACCATTATCTTTTAAAATATGCTCTTCCATCTTATAAAACCCAGCAGATGATGGCTTTTCATAAACAATATATTTTGATTCTAGCTGCTGATCAGCCGCATGACTAAATAGAACACCACCATTTCGAAAATCACGAACTTCAAAACAGTTTGAATCAGGCATTTTAAATTCCCATACGCCAATTATTTTATGTTGATTGGCATAGCTGTTAGCGCTGAAAGCCATTGATGCTAGAAAAAACATTTTATTTATCATGTTACTTTCCTTGAGGCGTAAATATGTTAATGAAACTGGTTAATTAAATTAAAGCAGTGGGCGAAGGCGCATCTTTTGATGATGTTATTTGTGAGTCTTCTGCCAATGCATCACCAGCTCGGGGTGGCCGCTATGCTCGCACAACTGCTGCTCACCCTCTTTGAAACCGTTGCGGGAATAGAAGCGCCGCGCCTGCTCATTTTCGGCGTAGACCGTCAACTTGAGTCGATCATATTGGGCTTTGAGGTGTTCGAGCAGTTGGCGACCCAGCCCGTGTGATTGGTGATCAGGGGAAATAAACAGCGCGGCAACAGACCCCTGATACCAGGAGATAAAGCCCAGTAGCTGTCCATCCTCCTCATAGACCCAGCTCTTGCTGGCGGGCAGATAGATGTCCCGCATCGCTGCCCGTTGCGCATGCCAAAAGGTGGCGGGAATAAAGTCGTGGGCTTGCACCGATGCCTGATACCAGAGCTCGACGGCGGCATCCAGATCGGTGGCAGATAATGGGCGGATCATATTGGCCTCGACTGTGAAGAGTGGTCGCACGATATGCCCGCTCCATGTCGTGTTATCGGGCATATCGTTTATCGCAGGCTGATTCCTATTTGCGGGTCAGCTTGTCGAGGTAGCCCATGGCGAAGGCCGAGAGGACAAAGGTGATGTGGATCAGCAGGTACCACTTGATCTTGTCGTTGGGGAGATTTTCGGCATTCATAAACACCTTGAGCAGGTGAATAGAGGAGATGGCGACAATGGAGGCGGCGACCTTGTTTTTCAGGGAGCCGGCATCGAGCTTGCCGAGCCACACCAGTTTGTCGCTCTCATCCCCGACATCGAGGCGCGAGACGAAGTTCTCATAGCCGGAAAACATCACCATCACGATAAGTCCCCCCACCAGCGTGATATCGATCAGCGACAGTGTGACCAGCACCAGATCCACCTCTTTCATCTCCAGTATGTTGGGCAGGATATGGAGGATCTCCTGAAAGAATTTCACTCCCAGTGCCAGCAGTATGAGGCTGAGCCCAAGATAAATGGGGGCCATGATCCAGCGGGATGCGTACATCAATCTTTCAAACATGTTTTCCATAGTGCGATTACAGGTCCATCAAATGGTTAACAAACGAGTCGGCCATAGCTTAACCGAGATGCCTCACATCTCAAGCATCTCGATAGCATATTGCTGAATTGGGTGGTGTCAGGCAGGAGTTTTTAACCCTGGGTAGGGCAGTGCAGCGGGTGGCAGAGGGCCCGTGGTCGGGCCTATCCGGTGTCAGGGAAGATCCAAGGTAAAGCGGGCGCCGCCGAGGGGGGATTCATCGACCCGGATCTGGCCGCCATAGCTGTGGACGATTTCGGTCACCACCGCCAGACCTATGCCCTGACCGGGTGAACTGTCTGCCCGCACGCCGCGCTGGAAGATCTGCTCCGATTTGGCCGGGTCGATACCCGGGCCATCATCTTCCACTTCGATACGCAGCCGCTCGAGATGGCGACGCACCGTCACCTTCACTTCGCTGATGGCAAACTTGCAGGCATTGTCGAGCAGGTTACCCATCAGCTCCATCAGGTCGCCCTGCTCGCCGTGGAAGAGGGCGTCATCGTCGAACTTGAAGTGGGTTTGCAGCTTCTTGTGGCGATAGACCTTGGTCAGGCTGGCCAGCAGTTTTTCAATCAGCGGCACCGGCTCGGTGCCCTTGCTGGCAAGGCGCTGGCGGCCGGTCACGGCCCGTCGGAGCTGATACTGGATCATCTGATCCATGGTGAGGATCTGCTCGTTGATGTTGTCGTGGATCTCCCGCCCCAGCTTCACTTCGCGGGTGGTGATCTGGATCAGCGCCAGCCGGGTTTTCAGGCTGTGGGCGAGATCGTTGAGTGCGTGCTGGTAGCGCTGGGTCTGCTGCCGTTCGTTCTCCAGCAACTGGTTGATGGAGTCGGTCAGCGGGGCCAGCTCCCGCTCAAAATCGCTCGAGAGGTCATCGCGCTTGCCGGCCCGGATATCGTCGATCTGACGGGCGATGGTGCGCAGGGAGCTGAGGCTCCAGAAGGTGGTGAGCAGCAGCAGCCCGGCCAGCAGCATATAGGCGAGCAGTGCCTGTTTGGCGGTCTGGTAGAGGTAGGTGCGGGACTCTTCGTGGTAGCGTTTGGCCGAGTCGATCATCACCACGTAGTAGGCGGTGGTGCCGCTGCCGGGATTGCGGATAAACCGCAGGCTGTAGACGAAGTAGCTCTCGCCGTTCTTGATGGTGTGCTTCTTGAAGAAGTAGTCGAGATCCATCCCCCCCAGATACTTCATCAGATCGCCGCAGATGGTCTGTTTGGCCTTGATCACCTCCGGCATATGGAGGCTCGACCAGACCAGATCGCCATCGGCGCGGCAGATCAGGGTATCGAGGTTGCGATCCCCCGCACCACGGGATATCCGCCCCAGCTCGACGTTCGATCCCTTGTCATCCGGTTCGGTGGAGGAAAACAACTTGGCCAGGTTCTCCTGCATCCGGGCGCTAGCCTTCTGGGTCTGCTCCTCGACGTGGCCAAGATAGAGGGCGTAGACGGCAAACCCCATGATCAGCGCGATGACCAGCAGCGAGCTGAGCAGCAGTTTGATGTGCAGTGAGCTGCGGATCATCTTGATGGGGCGCGGCAGATGAAACTGCATCAGTTACAGGAGAGGTTGAAGATGTAACCCTGACGCCGGATGGTGGAGATGGGTTGAATCGTCCCTTCCGGATCCAGCTTCTTGCGCAGGCGGCTCACCATCACCTCGATGGTGTTGGGGTCCCCTTCTCCGTCGCCGTAGAGCTGGTCGAGCAGTTGCTGCTTGGAGACTACCTGACGGGCGTTGCGCATCAGGTACTCCAGAATGAGGTATTCAAAGCTGGTGAGCACCGCCACTTCACCGGCGATGGTCAGCTCCTTGCGGGAGAGATCCAGCTCGTAATCACCGGCTTTCACCTTGGGCGAGATAAAACCGGCGCTGCGGCGCACCAGCGCATTGAGTCGGGCCAGCAGCTCATCTTTCTGGAACGGTTTGACCAGATAGTCATCAGCACCTGCTTCCAGTCCTTCGACCTTGTCCTGCCAGTTGCCACGGGCGGTCAGCACAATGATGGGGAAGGGGATCTGCCGTTCACGCAGTTGCCGGATCAGTTGCAGGCCGTCCATATCGGGCAGACCGAGGTCGATGATGGCCACATCAATGGGATAGTCGGCGGCGTAGTGCAGTGCAATCCCGGCCTGGTCGGTGCTGTAGACCTGATTGTCGGCTTCGGTCAGCAGAGAGGAGAGGTGGTGATTGAGCAGCTTGTCGTCTTCGACCAACAGAATTTTCATGATGTGAGCGGTCATAGGGATCCAGGCTGTCAATTAGAAAGTGTATGTCGCTTCGAGTCAATTCGAATCCTAATGCATCCCGGCTGTATCGGGACTGAATCAGCGGGACTTCAGAGTTCGCGCCAACTGGTCGTTTAACCATGGTCCGGGTTGTCGATGGCCTGCTGGTCGGCAGCCATGCTGCGAAAGGTTTGATGTGATGAGAGAGATGGCCGGGAGGCTGCTGGCGCGACTGCAACAGCGTGAGCGCAGCGACCTCCTCTATATTGTCTGGCTCTGCTGGGGGGCAGCCTTGCTGCTCTATGTGCTGGGGTCGCCCTGTTTTCTGTGGCCAGTGGCGCCGATGCCGCTGGTTCTGCTTGTGTGGTTGGTGGAGAGAGTACGGATGTTTGGAAGAAACAAAGGTGGTGCGGCTACTGCGTCAGCCACCGTGATTGCAGCCGGTGCCCGCTTCAAGGGCGAGTTGCAGGTGGAGGGGGATCTGGAGGTGCGCGGTCAGGTCAATGGCACCATCCAGCTCAGCGGTGGTGTGCTGCGCATCATGCAGGGCGGTAGCGTTGAGGGGGAGGTGAGTGCGCCTCACGTGATCATCAATGGTCTGCTGGAGGGGACGTGCACCTCCGCCGAGGTGGAGATCCTGGAGAGCGGCAAGATGCAGGGGATCTTCAAGGGGGGCAGTCTCTCCATCTGCAAGGGCGGCAACTTTGTTGGCCAGTCCCAGCCCACCGTGGCCGGCAAGGCCGATCCTGTGTTGCAAGCCTTGTCTGAAAACAGTTCGTCCGGGAGCAAGCAGCCGGAGAGCAAGAACAATGTGAAAAAGCTGCCGCACGAGCCGAAAGGCAAGTCGACCGAGGAGCTGGCCAAGCAGGCGTGATGCCGTTTGCCAGCGGTGCAGATGACCGTTGTTCAGGAAAACAGAGAGGGGGCCACGATGGCCCCCTCTGCGTTTCTCTGTCACCCGTTAGCTGCGGCGCGGCGGCAGCATATTGGTGAGGGTGTTGTCTTTGAGAATATGGTGGTGATAGAGGGCGGCCAGCGTGTGCAGGCCGATCAGGGCGTAACCGATATTGCCCAGCGTCTCGTGCACCTCCTTGATCAGCCCCTTGAGATCCGGACTGGGGGAAAGCAGGGCAGGCAGCTCAAGCCCGAAGAAGGGGATGGGCTTGCCCGCGGCGCTCAGCAGCAGCCAGCCAAACAGCGGGGTGAGAATAAGAAAACCGTAGAGGGCGAGGTGGGCCAGTTTTGCCAGTTTGTGCATGATCGGGGAGAGCTCGGGCACGATACGGGGCGTCGGGCTCATCCAGCGCAGGGCCAGTCTGACAAACACCAGGGCGAAGATAAGCAGCCCCAGCATAAAGTGCCACTCCTTCATCAGATCCCGGCCAGGGTCCCCTTTGGGGAAGATATCGCGAAATTCGATCAGGGCGTAGACGGCGATCATGGCCCACAGGGTCAGCCAGTGCAGCCCGATATTCAGGGTGCCATAACGTTGTTCACTGTTCATCAGCATAAGTTTATTCCTTCGAAGTGCTGTCACATCCGTGTGGCATCCCCGCACTCAAACGTGTCGGGACGCGGCCTGCTCCTTTGGCGGCAACAGGCTGGCTGCCATGCTTGCCATCAACCGGCAGCCTGCGGCTGGCCTCAGTCAGAGAGGAGATGCCCTCTGCTGTCTGCATGGTATCACTGGCAACCGGGTGGATAGTCTGATCAATGCCACACAATTTACAGGCTCATTAAGCCCCTTGTGACGTGAAGAAGGCGTGAAATAGCATCAGTGATGTCGGCCCGCCAGGTTCAGGCGGGCTCGATGGTCAGCACCACGCAATCCGGCTCGCTGATGCGAAAACGGACGTTGCAGTCAAACAGCCGCACCCCGTACTCCTTCTCATCGGGCTTGCCCTTCTTGTAGGCGGGGCGGGGATCTTGTGCCAGCACTTCGTTTACCAGCTGGCGCAGCTCGGGGTGGGCCTTGAGCCAGGGTTGTAACTGCTGCTCGGCCTCGGCACTGAAGCTCACCGCCAGCGGCGGGGTGGGCGCGTCGGGGGCAAAGCCACCACGGGCATCAGGCAGGCTGTCGGCATAGGGAATATAAGGCTTGATATCGACGATGGGGGTGCCATCGAGCAGATCCACCGCCCCCAGCTCCAGCCACAGCTTGCCCCGTTCGCGACCAACCCCGTGCAGCTCGACCACCGAGAGCCCAAGCGGATTGGGGCGGAAGGTGGAGCGAGTGGCAAAGACGCCGACCCGCTCGTTGCCGCCAAGGCGCGGCGGGCGCACCGTCGGGTGCCAGCCCTGCGCCATGGTCTGATGAAAGACGAAGCTGAGCCACAGATGGGAGAACTGCTCGATGCCGCGCAGCACATCCGGCTGATCGTAAGGGGGGAGCAACTCGAGGCGGGCGCGGGCCGATTTGACCAGACCGGGCTGGCGGGGGATGGCGAACTTCTCCTTGTAGGGAGAGCGGATGATCCCGAGGGTGTCGATTTCGAACTTCATGGCGGATCCTGACTGAAAACCCCGGCAATTTAGCACAGGCGGCCCCAAAACGCAGGCTTGGCCTTATTACGCCAATTTCTACGGCGCTGCCGTGATCCCGGTCCCATCCCGGCCAGTCGGGGGCTGTGCCCGCACGCCAAGTTGCGTAGGGTGGAGGCAACTGGCGTGTCAGGATGAAATGTGCGCACTCGCGCCGAAGGGAGAGGGAGAGGGAGAGGGATGAAACTGCTGATTATCGGTGGCACCGGCTTTTTGGGGCGCCACCTCACCGCGCTGGCGCTGGATTGGGGCCATGAAGTGACTCTGTTCAACCGCGGCCTGCACCAGCATCCAGACTGGCGCGATCTGGTGCAGCTCACCGGCGACAGGGACAACAGCCTGAGCGCACTGCAAGGGGCCGGGTTGCAGTGGGATCTCGTCATCGATACCTGCTGCTATCGCCCCGAGCAGGCGGCGAGCCTCTCGGCGGCCTTGCTCGGGTGCTGCGCGCGGCTGATCTTTATCTCCACCATCAGCGTCTATCGCGATTTCTCACTGCCCGGGATGGATGAGTCGGCGCCGCTGCATGCTATCCCCGAAGGGGAAATGCCCACTGACTATGGCCCGCTCAAGGTGTTGTGCGAGCAGGAGTATCGCGCCCGCTGGGGCGAGCGGCTTTGCATCCTGCGCCCGGGCGTGTTGTGTGGCCCCCATGATCCTACCGGACGGATGGCCTGGTGGATTAAGCGGGTGCAGCAGGGCGGGCCCTGGTTGCTGCCGGGCAGTGGCGAGGATCGCTTGCAGTATCTCGATGTGCGCGACTGCGCCGAGTTTGTGTTGCGCGCGGCCGAGCAGCAGTTGGGGGGCATCTTCAACCTGCTCAAACCCGGCATTACCCTCTGCGACTGGCTGGAGCGGCTGAGCGCTAGGTTGCAGCCAGCTCGCCCCATCCAGCCCGAGTGGTTGCCCTGGTCGACCCTGATGGCGGCCGGAATCGAGCCCTGGCAGAGCTATCCCACCCTGCTGCCCTGTGCGCAGGCGGAATTTGCCGGTTATGGCTCTATAAGCGCCGAGGCTGCCATCGTCCACGGGTTGAACTTCCGGTGGCTGGAAGAGACCGCCGCCGACCTTGCCCACTGGCTGGCCATCGAGCCTGCCGCCGGGGGGGCGCAACATGCCATGACTCAGGCCGAGGAGACTTCGCTGCGACAGCAGTTGCTGGAGCCCAGTCTGCAATAGGAGAGGGAGCATCGAGCCGCTGCTACCGAGCGTGGCGCGGCAGGTGTGAATACAACGAGAGAGGGCATCCCGCGGGATGCCCTCTCTGTCTATTCGTACCTGATGGCTACCGAAGATCGGCTGACTCCATTTCCTATCGTATCGCTGTCGCTCGCCGAGTTAGCGGATGGCGGCCCCCGCGGCTACCAGCAGCTCTTTCAAAATGGTGCGATGGCAGCGGGACTCCTGCTCGCAGTAGCAACCCACCGACAGATTGGTTGTGTGGGAGAGGGCGGCCAGCAGCGCCAGATCGTGCCTGGCGGCAGGTTGCGCCATCTCGGCCTTGTACTGTTTGCCAAACGCTGCCCACTGGGCGGGCGTCTCGGCTGCCTGCCCCAACTTCATGGTCTCGCTGCTGGGCGCCAGGTTGGGGAACCAGACATCGTACCAATGCTGGCTGGCAAATTCGCTCTTGGGTACGCCGCGGGGTGGGCGGCGCACCGTGCCGATCCGCAGCCCCTCATCGGGCTGGCGCGGGCTGCCAAGGCGAACGATAGCGAGGGCCATGACAGCGAGTTATTTCTCTTCGGCCACTTTCAGCGCCTGCCCGTAGCAGATCACCTGTTTCAGGCAGCCCGGGGTGTCGCTGAACTCGGCGCATTTGTCGATGGTGACGCCGTTGCCACCCATGTCGGCTGCGCGGCGGCGGGCCAGGGTGCGCGCTTCACCGGCGTTGGGCACCGGCTGGTTGGCATCGGCCTGGCAGGATTCACCCTCGATGGTGCCGAGGTAGAGGTAGTTGAGGTCAGCCAGCTCATCCTGTTCATAGATGCGCACGCTACCGGGTTTGAAGTATTCGTCGAAGTTTTCTTTATCCAGATTGCTGTTGAAGGCGTAGTTGGCACAGCCGGAGGCAATCAGGGGCATCATCAGGATCAGGCGTTTCATCGTCTCGTATCTTGTGTCGGTGATGAGGACAGTAGAAATGCGCAGGCGCTCCATGTCGGCATCTTGTTGAATAATGAGGGGGACATTATAGGGGCCAGCCGCCTGCGGCGACCAGCCCCGTTTTGCGCCCGGTTGTCAGGGTGTGACCCCCATCAGCCTGATATCAAACCGGAGCCAGCCGCTGATAGAGGCTGCGGTAGTAATCATCCGCCAGCAGCTCGTTGTGAGGGGCGCAGAGGCGGATCTGCCCCTCTTCCATCAGGGCAATCCGGTCCATCTGCTCCATCCCCAGCAAGCGGTGGGAGATGAGCAGCAAGGTGCGATCTGCCCCAAGCTTGAACAGCAGATCCATGATCTCCCGCTCGGTCTGGCTATCGAGCCCTTCGGTCGGTTCGTCCAGCAGCCAGAGCGGCGCATCGTGCAGCAGGGCGCGGGCGATGCCGATACGGCGACGCTCGCCACCGGAGAGGGGGCGGCCGCCGTCACCGAGCCAGGCGTCGAGGCCCGCCTCATCTTCCAGCAGATTGGCCAGTCCGACCTGAGTCAGTACCGCAATCAGCTGCTCGTCAGTGGCGGTCGGGGCGGCCAGTTTGAGGTTGCCCCGCAAGGTATCGGCAAACAGATGCACCCGCTGGCTCACCACTGAGATGGAGGCGCGCAGCGCCCCTTCGCTATAGTCGGTGAGCGGCTTGCCACCCAGCAGGATCTTGCCAGCCTGCGGGCTCCACTCACGGGTCAGCAGCCCCATCAGGGTCGATTTGCCGCAGCCGGTCTGGCCCAGCAGCGCCAGCTTTTCACCGGCGTGCAGTTGCAGGGTGCAGCCACGCAGCACCGGCTGGGGGTTGCCGGGGTAGCCAAAATAGAGGTCATTGATCTGCAGCGCACCAACGGTGGCATGGGTCTGTTCGTCGCCCCACACGGGGGCTTTGGCCTCTTGCAGGATCTCGTTCAGGCGGCGTGCTGAGGTAAGGCTGGTGGAGAGGTGCTGGAAAGCACCCGCCAGTGGCATCAGTGCCTCGAAGCTTGCCAGGGTGGCAAAGACCATCAATGCGGTAATGGGGTCGGGCGCCGCACCCGCAACCCCATGACCGGCCAGCCAGAGCATCAGGGTCAGGGTCCAGCCGCTCAGCAGTTGTACCGAGAAGTTGGCCAGCCCGCTCACCTTGGCCATCCGGGCCTGCGCGACGAGCAGCGCCTGTTCGGCTTGTTGCAGCTCAACCAGCGCCTTGGGGGCGGCGGCAAACATCTGCAGCTCGGCTTGACCATCCAGATAGTCCACCATCCGGGTGCGCAAGGTCGATTTTTCCGCAATCAGCGCCTGACCGGGGCGACGGCCGAGGAAGTAGAACACCAGCGGCAGGGCAATCATGCCAAACAGCAGAATGGCACCCAGGGTGAGGGCGAGACGGCTGTCGAAAAACGACAGGAAGAAGACCAGTCCGGCGGTGCTGAGCAGGGCCGCGCCTATGGGGGTGATCAGCCGCAGATAGACGTGGTCCATCGCATCGATGTCTGCCACCAGTCGGTTGAGCAGATCCGCCTGACGGAAACCGGCCAGGGTACCGGTGGAGAGCGGCGAGAGTTTCTGCCAGAACCAGACCCGCAGTCGGGTCAGTACCCGGAAGGTGGCGTCGTGGCTCACCACCCGCTCACCCCAGCGACCGGCGGTGCGAACGATGGAGAAGAAGCGCACCCCGCCCGCAGGGGTCATGTAGTTAAAGGCATGGGTCGTCGCAACGGTCATCCCCGCCACGGCGGCGGCGGAGAGGAACCAGCCGGAGAGGGAGAGCAGCCCCATGCCGGCGGCCAGGGTCACCAGCGCCAGCAGCAAACCAATGGTGAGGCTGAGCCAGTGTTGGCGATAGAGGCGCAGAAACGGCAACAGATCACTCATCGAGAGAACCTCCGGAACGTTGGGAGAGCAGGCGGGCAAAAAGCCCCTGCCCAGAACTAAGTTGCTGGAAGCTGCCTTGCTCCACCAGCTGGCCGCGGGCCAGCACCATTATCTTGTCCATCTTGGTAAGCTGGTCGAGGCGGTGGGTGATCATCAGCAGGGTCTGGCCAGCCATCACCTGCTCAAGGGTGGTCATGATGGCGCGTTCGGAGTGGCGATCCAGACTGGCGGTCGGTTCGTCGAGCACCATCAGCTGGGTTGATTTGAGCAGGGTTCGCGCCAGTGCGAGGCGCTGGGCCTGACCAACCGAGAGGCCGCCTGCCTGATCGCCGACCGGATAGTCGAGCCCCTTCTCCATGGCAAATTCCCACGCCTGAGCCCGCTTCAGGGCATCTTCCAGCTCGGCATCGCTGGCCGTTGGTTTGGCCAGCAGCAGGTTGTCACGTAAGGAGGCGTGGAACAGCTGCGGGTTTTGCGAGAGCCAGCCTAACTGCAGGCGCCACTGGCTCATGTCGAGGGTGGCAAGCTCCTGCCCGTTGACCTTGAGCTCGCCACGATAGGGGGCAAAGCCGAGCAGGGCGTTGACCAGCGAGCTCTTGCCTGCGCCGCTGACGCCGATGAGGGCGGTACGCGTACCGGCTTCCAAAGTGAAGTCGATGGGGCCGACCAGCACCTTGCCTTCGGCGCTCAGCACTTCAAGGGCTTTAGCTTCTACCTTGACCGGGCTGTCGGCATGGAACGGCGCTGTGCCTGCGGCCGGCTCGCTCACCTCGGCTTCGAGGAATTCAAGCAACTGCTCGGCAGCGCCGATAGCCTGCGCCTTGGCGTGGTAGTGGGCACCCAGTTCCCGCAGCGGGGCGTAGAACTCGGGGGCGAGAAACAGCACGAACAGGCCGGTAAAGAGGGTGACCTTGACCCCATAGCTACCAAAGTTCAGATGGTCGATATAAGAGAAGCCGAAGTAGACAGCGACCAGCGCCACTGAAATGGCGGCGAAGAACTCCAGCACTGCGGTGCTCAAAAACGCCAGGCGCAGCACCTCCATGGTGCGCTCGCGAAAATCTTCCGAGGCGTCGCGAATGGCTTCACCTTCAGCCTGGGTACGCATAAAGAGTTGCAGCGTGCGCAGCCCCTTCAGGCGATCGAGGAAGTGGCCGGAGAGACGGGCCAGCGCCTGAAAATTGCGGCGGTTGGCATCGGCGGCGCCCACACCCACCAGGATCATAAAGATGGGGATGAGGGGCGCAGTGCCCAGCAGGATCAGACCTGCCGCCCAGTTGACCGGGAATACAGCCACCAGAATCACCACCGGAATAAAGACGGCGATGGCCATCTGCGGCAGATAGCGGGAGAAGAAATCCTGCATATTTTCAATCTGTTCCAGCAACAGGCTGGCCCAGCTACCGGCCGGACGGCGCTGGATATAGGCAGGGCCGAGGCGACTCAAGCGAGTGAGCACCAGCTGGCGGATGGTCTGGCGCACCGCGCTGCCCGCCTTGAAACTGGCCACTTCCCGGCCGTAGGCCAGCGCCGCTTTGCCAAGCGTCACCAACAGCAGGGTAATAAAGAGCGTGATGGATTGCTCAGGCGTGGAGCCTTCGATGATAAAGCCGTGCAACAGGGTCGCTAGCAGCCAGGCTTGCGCCACCATCAGAATGCCTTGGCCAAGGCCAAAAGCGATGGATATCGTGATCCAGCGGCGACCGTGACTCGATTGCTTGCGCAACCAGCCATAGAGACGTTTTTGCGTTTTTTTATCCATTACCACCATCCTCGCGTCGAGTGGCGCAAGACTATCCTTGCCGTTTGGCCTTGGCAACCTTGTAAATTATCTGTGTTGAAAATGTTTGATTGAAAAAGCAACCGTCTGTTCAATCCTTGTCCGAACAGATTGATTTATTGAAAAAAGTGGCAAAGGCGCCATTGCGCTCGGCGGCAAAATGCATATAGTAGGAGCCCTGACGCGGGTGTAGTTCAATGGTAGAACGGTAGCTTCCCAAGCTGCATACGTGGGTTCGATTCCCATCACCCGCTCCAAATTTCAGATGCCAGGCGGGCATCGTATAATGGCTATTACCTCAGCCTTCCAAGCTGATGATGCGGGTTCGATTCCCGCTGCCCGCTCCAGCTTCAAAACAAAAAGCCCACTCCTGCGAGTGGGCTTTTTGTTTTTCATCTGCCTTGTGCGCCGTTCGACGTCACGCTCACTGTTTCTCAGCTTTTAAGGCAAGCCGCAGAGACAGAAAAGGCGCCCGAGGCGCCTTTTCAGATCAACAGCGTCGCGGGAGCTTATTCCTGCTCCAGCTCACCACAGAAACGGTAGCCTTCGCCGTGGATGGTGGCGATGATCTCCGGAGTATCGTTAACGCTTTCGAAGTGCTTGCGAATGCGACGGATGGTCACATCGACGGTACGGTCGTGGGGCTTGAGCTCACGGCCGGTCATCTTCTTCAGCAGCTCGGCACGGGTCTGGATCTGGCCCGGGTTTTCGCAGAAGTGCAGCATGGCGCGGAACTCGGAGCGCGGCAGCTTGAACATGTCGCCAGTCGGGCTGACCAGTGCGCGGCTGTTGATATCCAGCGCCCAGCCGTTGAACAGGTAGCGCTCAACCAGCTTCTTCTCTTCGCCACCGGCAGCCACGTTCATGGTGCGGCTCAGCAGATTGCGGGCACGGATGGTCAGCTCACGCGGGTTGAACGGCTTGGTGATGTAATCATCGGCGCCGATCTCCAGACCCAGGATCTTGTCCACTTCGTTGTCACGACCGGTCAGGAACATCAGGGCAATGTTGTCGTTCTCACGCAGCTCACGGGCCAGCAGCAGGCCGTTCTTGCCCGGCAGGTTGATGTCCATGATCACCAGATTGATGGTGTGGGAAGTGAGGGCCTGGTGCATTTCGTCGCCGTTGTTGGCTTCGAGCACGATGTAGCCTTCGGCTTCAAAAATGCTTTTCAGGGTATTGCGTGTGACCAGCTCGTCTTCGACGATCAGAATGTGTGGTGTTTGCATGAGTATTCCCAGATTCTTATCAGTTAATTATCTTAAATTTAACACTCTTTGGCGTTTCAAACCGATTTCCTGACTGATCCTGAAAATTTATTACGTCATCCTGGGTATGAGAGTCAGGTCGGAATATCGCGAATTAGGCATCAGTACCGGCAAGTATCCCTGTGCCACTTATAGGTTCCCGACAAGTCTGGTCGAGCAGAGCCTGGAAAGGTCGTCCATTACGAAAGTGGCCGCATTTTATCAGTTAACAGGAGCATAACAACACTCTTTGCCGTCAGATAGCAACTTTTTAACTCTGATTTGATATAGGTCAAACCCTGGTACAGCTGCATCATACTTGGCCTGAACCGGGTTTTCGCCCCTACAAAATGTAATGGAATGTAACATGTGATTGACATGAATTTGTGGGAAAACTACAAGAAAATCTGCTTTATCGCGCCATTTGAGCCACCAGACTGGTCTGCTTTTGCCATCATCACAGCCTGGAATCCGGCCAGCCAGTGGGTCACAGAGCGACGCAATATGCGGCGGGAACGGGTGCTGTGGCGCCATCTGACAGTGGATTTGCAGGTGCCCGTGGTGGGGCCGTTTTGGGGATCTGACCCGGACGAACGCTGGCAGGAGTCATCGCTGGCGGTGGCGCTATCCCTGCCACAAGCCCGTCAGCTGGCAGCGCGTTTTGGCCAGAATGCTCTCTACTGGGTGGAGGATGGCCAGCTCTGGCTGATACCAGTATTGACGGATAAATCAGCAGTTTGTCTGGGCAATATTGAATCCTTCTGGATTGCCAGAAACCTTGCCTGATGAAAGAATGAACACCTTCATGCATCTGAAAGGAATCAAATCATGCTGGATCTCCTGCCTGACCTCTGCGATCAACATGGCGACTTGTTGCAAGTGGCCGACCCGGTGTTTCAGGATTTTGGCGGCAAGGCCATCTTCTATGGTCGCGCCGTAACGCTCTCCTGTTATGAAGACAACAGTCTGGTGCGGGATCTGGTGACCCGCCCCGGTCACGGCAAAGTGATGGTGATCGACGGCGGCGGCTCGCTGCGCCGTGCGCTGCTTGGCGATCAACTGGCGGTCAAGGCGGTGGAGCAGGGGTGGGAGGGGATCCTGATCCACGGCGCGGCGCGGGATGTGGGCACCCTGGCGACATTGGCGCTCGGGGTCAAGGCGCTGGCAGCCTGTCCTGTCAAGACCGAGAAGCGAGGATTGGGAGAGCTGGGGGCCGTGGTCAGCTTTGCCGGTGTGACCATCCACGAAGGGGATTACGTCTATGCGGATCGCAACGGCGTGGTGGTGAGTGCCACGCCGCTGATCTGATTCAGAAGTTGAAACCGACCCCCAGGCTCAGCGCCTGATCGGCTGTGATGGCGCTGACCCCGTAGTTGGCGGTGAGGGAGAGTCTCGGTGTCAGCAGCAGGTTGGAGTTGAGCTCCAGCAGGGTGCTGGCCTTGTTGAGATCAAGATGCTTGATCTGGCTGCCGATATTGAATGCCGGAGAGAGTTGGTAGCGTATCCCCGAACTCATATTGAAACCGGATGTGCGATTCTGATCCGCTACCGCCGGGCCCGCTTCCATAAAGAGGGTCACATCATCCACCACCGGATACTGATAGCCGCTATTGACCAGCCAGAGATCAAAACTGTCGCTGTGATGGCTATGGCCATTGAGCAGCACACCCGAGTAACTTTTGACATAGAGAGACGGGTTGGATTGCGGCTGAACCACTGCCCAGTCGGCGGCCTGTGCGGCCATGCTGGCGCAGGTTGCAAGCAGTGTGATGATGAGCGATTTGACCATTCGTTTCCCCTCCCTGGGTCCGGAACTGAGCCTAAGCATGGCACATGCCAGCTGGTAGTAAAGTGAAGGGAGATCACAATAAAATCCTTTGGCATGGGCGCCAGCCATGATAAACAGGCTGCCGTATTGATGGCTCTAATCATTAAGAGGTGAATCCATGAACAAGAAACTGACTCTGCTGGCCGCGCTGGCACTGGGAGGCTGCGCAATGGCAACAGGTTCCAGCATGGCTCAACTGCAAGCATCCAGCTGGCAGCTGCAAGGGGCTACCGGCGATACCTTCACCCTGCAAGTGGTTGACGGCAAGGTGGCGGGCAAGGGCGGCTGCAACCGCTATTTTGGCGGTATCACCAAGCAGGGTGACGGTGTCTTGACGCTGGGCGCCATGGGCTCCACTCGCATGATGTGCATCGGCGACGCCATGAATAAAGAGACCGAGTTCCTGCAAAAGCTGGAGAAGGTGGCAACCTACTCCATCAACGGCAACCAGTTGACTCTGAGTGATGCCAACAAGGCGGCCCTGCTCACCTTCAACGCTGTGCCAGCTGCCAAATAAGGCACGCATTCGTCTGATTGCCCCGACAGCGCTGACTGTGCTGCCGGTCAAACGCTCTGATACGCCCTCCCTCTGGAGGGCGTCTGTTTATCTGCGACGAACCCTGTGTGCTCGTCCGCAACGGTTGTTCACTCGTCGATTCTCCAGTCAGCCCGGTTTGATACCAGAACCTCGTATCTTTGCTTCGGTATGTATCTTGATCATTTCAATAATTCTTGTATAGTTGAAATGAAAGGTCGCACCAAGGGGAATGAAGATGAACAAAGAGATGGCCACCAAGGTCTTTGAATCACTGGCATCCGGCATCCGGCTCGATGTATGGCGGCTGCTGGTGAAGGCCGGGCTGGAGGGGCGGGTCGCCGGTGAACTGGCCAGCGAGCTCGATATTGCCCCCAATACCCTCTCGTTTCACCTCAAGGCGATGCTCAACACCGGTCTGCTGTCGGTGGAGCAGGAGGGGCGCTTTCTACGCTACCGCGCCAATATTCCCCTGATGCTGGATGTGATCGCCTACCTTACCGAGGAGTGCTGCGCCGGTCATCCCGAGGCGTGCGGCGTGATGCGTGCCGAGTCAGCCTGCTCCCCCCATGTTCTGCCTGCGCAGCCCTGCTGCAACAAGGAGTAATACCATGTCCTCCATTCAGATTTTTGATCCCGCCCTCTGCTGCTCCAGCGGTGTCTGCGGTACCGAGGTTGATCAGGCACTGGTCACCTTCGCAGCCGACCTTGCCTGGGCCAAGGAGCAGGGAGTTGCCATCGAGCGTTTCAATCTGGCCCAGCAGCCGATGCAATTTGCCGAGACACCTGCCGTCAGCGCTTTTCTGACCCACGCCGGGGAGGAGGGGTTGCCGCTGGTGCTGGTGGAGGGACAGGTGGTGTTGACCGGCCGTTATCCGAGCCGCAGCGAGCTGGCCCGTTATGCCGGGCTGCCTGCGCCGCAAGCGGCCATCAAGGGGATCGTCAAAGGCGGCTGCTGCTCTGGCAGCGGTTGCTGCTAAGGCGCGACGCACCATTCGGGAGAGGCTATGTATCATTTTCTGACCAATCCACCGCCGTTTCTCTTTTTCACCGGCAAGGGCGGGGTGGGCAAGACCTCGCTGGCCTGCGCCAGTGCGGTGGCGCTGTGTGATATTGGCAAGCGGGTGCTGCTGGTGAGCACAGACCCTGCCTCCAACGTGGGGCAGGTGTTTGCCACCGAGATCGGCAATCGCGTCACCGCCATCGCCGCTGTGCCCGGTTTGTCGGCGCTGGAGATAGATCCCCCCGCGGCGGCCAAAGCTTATCGGGAGCGGATTGTCGGGCCGGTGCGCGGCAAGTTGCCCGAGAGCGTGGTGCGCAGCATCGAGGAGCAGCTCTCCGGCGCCTGCACCACCGAGATCGCCGCCTTTGACGAATTCACCGCCTTGCTGACCGACCAAACGCTGCTGGCGGAGTATGACCATATCGTCTTTGATACGGCCCCAACCGGCCACACCATCCGGCTGCTGCAACTGCCGGGCGCCTGGAGCGAATTTCTGGAACAGGGCAAGGGGGATGCCTCCTGCCTCGGCCCGCTGGCGGGGCTGGAGAAACAGCGCAGCCAGTATGCCGAGGCGGTCGCCGCCCTGGCTGATGCTGCCAGCACCCGCTTGGTGCTGGTGGCGCGCGCCCAGCAATCCACTCTGCGGGAAGTGGCTCGCACCCACGAAGAGCTGGCCGCCATCGGCTTGTTGAATCAGCAGTTGGTGATCAATGGCCTCTTCCCCGAAGGCGCCCTTGCCGGAGATCCGCTGGCAATGGCGCTCTGGCAGCGTGAGCAACAGGCTCTCGCCCAGATGCCGCAAGGGATAAAGGGGCTGGCGCAGGATCATATCCCGCTGCTGGCCACCAATCTGGTAGGGCTCGACAGTTTGCGGCTGTTGCTGCAATCAGAGGGAACAGCCGCTCAATTATCGACCGCACAGTCCACTGTCAAGCAAGCCCAGCCCGAGTTGAGTTCGCTGGTAGACAAGCTGGCCGCCGATGGCCACGGCCTTATCATGCTGATGGGCAAGGGCGGGGTGGGCAAGACCACGCTGGCGGCCGCCGTGGCGGTGGAGCTGGCCAGCCGCGGCTTGCCGGTACACCTCACCACCTCGGATCCCGCCGCGCACTTGAGCGAGACGCTGGCAGCTAGTTTGCCCCATCTGGAGGTGAGCCGCATCGACCCCCACGCCGAGACCGAGCGTTACCGCGCCCAGGTGCTGGCCACCAAGGGGGCGGCGCTGGACGAGCAGGGGCGGGCACTGCTGGAGGAGGATTTGCGCTCCCCCTGTACCGAGGAGATTGCCGTGTTTCAGGCCTTCTCGCGCATCATTCGCGAGGCGGGCAAGCGTTTCGTGGTGATGGATACTGCCCCCACTGGCCACACCCTGCTGCTGCTCGACGCCACTGGCGCCTACCACAGGGAGATCGCTCGCCAGATGGGAAACAAGGGGCTGCACTTCACCACCCCCATGATGCAGTTGCAGGATCCCAAGCAGACCAAGGTACTGATTGTGACGTTGCCCGAGCCGACGCCGGTACAGGAGGCGGCCAATCTGCAGGCCGATCTGCGCCGGGCCGGCATCGAGCCCTGGGGCTGGCTCATCAACCACAGCTTGCAGCAAGCCGCGGTCAGCTCACCGCTGCTGCAACTGCGGGCCGAGCGCCAGTTGCCCCATATCGAAGCGGTCGAGCAGCAACATGCCAGCCGCTACGCCGTGGTGCCGCTGCTCGCCGAGGAGCCGGTGGGGCCCGATGCCCTGCGCCATCTCTGCCAGCACCATTGAGTCGCCGCCCCGGTCTGCTGCCGGGGCGGCTTGAATATGCCGTTACTTGTTATAAACCCGTGTTTTGAACCAATAGAAGATGCGGGATTGCGCCGCATCGGGAGCTGTGATGTCTGCAACATGTGATGCCAAGGCCGTGCCTGCCATCGGCTTTTTTGAACGTTATCTGACCGCCTGGGTCGCCCTCTGCATTCTGGTGGGGATTGGGCTCGGGCAGGGGTTGCCGGATCTCTTCAAGGCGATCGGCGCCATGGAGGTGGCCAAGGTCAACCTGCCGGTGGGGCTGCTGATCTGGGTGATGATCATCCCCATGCTGCTCAAGATCGATTTTGGCGCCCTGCATCAGGTGAAGGGGCACATGAAGGGCATTGGGGTCACCCTCTTTATCAACTGGCTGGTCAAACCCTTCTCCATGGCCTTCCTCGGCTGGCTCTTTATCCGCGTGCTGTTTGCCGACTGGCTGCCGGCAGATCAACTCGACAGCTATGTGGCGGGGCTGATCCTGCTGGCGGCGGCCCCCTGCACCGCCATGGTGTTTGTCTGGAGTCGCCTCACCAACGGCGATCCCTACTTCACCCTGTCGCAGGTGGCGGTGAACGACCTCATCATGGTGTTTGCCTTCGCGCCGCTGGTGGCGCTGCTGCTCGGGGTCTCCAGCATCATAGTGCCGTGGGATACCCTGCTCACCTCTGTGGTGCTCTATATCGTCATCCCGGTGATCATCGCCCAACTGCTGCGCAAGGCTTTGCTGAAAAAGGGTGAGACCCATTTTGACGGCGTCATGACCCGCATCCAGCCCTGGTCGGTGGCGGCCCTGCTGCTCACTCTGGTGCTGCTGTTCGCCTTTCAGGGCAACGCCATCATCGAGCAGCCGCTGGTTATCGCCCTGTTGGCGGTGCCGATCCTGATCCAGGTGCTGTTCAACTCGGGATTGGCTTACTGGCTCAACCGCAAGGTGGGGGAGAAGCACTCGGTTGCCTGTCCTTCCGCCCTGATCGGCGCCTCCAACTTCTTTGAACTGGCGGTAGCTGCCGCCATCAGCCTGTTCGGCTTTCACTCCGGCGCGGCGCTCGCCACCGTGGTCGGGGTGCTGATCGAGGTGCCGGTCATGCTGCTGGTGGTGCGGGTGGTTAACGCCAGCAAACCCTGGTACGAAGCTGGGCTGAGCCGCTAACTGATGGCCGCGAACTGATGCTATCCATTTTCTATTCACTTGATTAATGAGAGACACGCAAATGAGTGCAATCACCATCTATCACAACCCGGAATGTGGTACCTCCCGCAACACCCTGGAGCTGATCCGCAACAGCGGCGTGGAGCCCACTGTCATCCACTATCTGGAGACGCCCCCCTCCCGCGACCAGCTGGTGGCGCTGATCGCTGCCATGGGTATGCCGGTGCGGGATCTGCTGCGCAAGAACGTGCCCCCCTACGAGGCGCTCGGGCTGGCGGAAGAGCGTTTCAGCGATGATGAACTGATCGATGCCATGCTGGCCCACCCCATCCTCATCAACCGCCCTATCGTGGTCACGCCGCTTGGCACCAAGCTGTGCCGTCCGTCGGAAGTGGTGCTCGATATATTGCCCGATCAGCAAAAAGGGGCCTTCGCCAAGGAGGATGGCGAGCAGGTGGTGGATGCGAGTGGCAAGCGCCTCAAGTAATCATCTGAGTACTCAAGTACGGATTGAAACAGGGCCAGCATCACGCTGGCCCTGTTTCGTTCTGTGAACAAGTTGAAAAAGTTACTCCGGCCAATCGTTTTACCGCTTTTTCTGTGATGATGATCACTGTACCATCGCCGCCCGACCTGCCACCCGGCCGCATCTCCCCCTGCGACGGCGCTGGCGTCACCCGATACATGCTGTCACCCGGAACGTGAATGACCCCAGGATGGGACCCGCCACTAACCTGTAGGTTTGTGGTCTGCGTGTCGCGTGGGTCGGCACTTCTCTCGCCGGATCGCCCGCGACGCCTGTCTGCAGACTTGCCATATGAAACTCCTCTCTTCATAGGTGCAAGATGACACTGTTATTGAGTCTGGTCGGTATGCTGGCCCTGATGTTTATCGCCTGGCTGGCGAGTGAAAACCGCCGAGCCATCCGCTGGCGAACCGTGCTGGGTGCGCTCGCCCTGCAAACCGGTTTTGCTGCGCTGGTGCTCTATTTCCCCCCCGGACAAATCATGCTCGGTGCCATGAGCAATGGCGTCTCCGCCCTGCTCGGCTTTGCCGACAGCGGCATCCGTTTCGTGTTTGGCGATCTGGCCAGCAACGGCTTTATCTTCGCCGTGCGGGTGCTGCCGCTGGTGATCTTTATCAGCGCGCTGATCGCCGTGCTCTATCACTTCGGCATCATGCAGTGGGTGATCAGGGTACTGGGCGGCGCCATTCACCGTCTGCTCGGCACCAGCCGCGCCGAATCCCTGGTGGCCACCGGCAACATCTTCCTGTCGCAAGGGGAGTCGCCGCTGCTTATTCGTCCCTTCCTTGCCGGTATGACCCGCTCCGAACTCTTTGCGGTGATGACCTGCGGCATGGCCTCGGTGGCGGGTTCGGTGCTGGGCGGTTACGCCGGTCTGGGGGTGGATCTTAAATACCTGATTGCCGCCTCCTTTATGGCGGCGCCGGGTGGCCTGCTGATGGCCAAACTGCTGGTGCCGGAGCAGCAGCAGGTGAGCGATCAGACCGAGATCACCCTCGACAAGAGCGACTACAGCAACGCCATCGATGCACTGGCGGGCGGCGCCATGGGCGGCATGAAGATCGCCGTAGCCATCGGTACTATCCTGCTGGCCTTTGTCAGCGTCATCACCATGATCAACGCCGGTCTCACCACTGTCGGCGAGTGGTTCGGCTGGGCCGATCTCTCCCTGCAGCAGCTGCTTGGCTATCTGTTTGCCCCGGTGGCCTGGCTGATTGGCGTACCCGCCAGCGAGATGATGGCGGCAGGCTCCCTGATTGGTCAGAAGGTGATCATGAACGAGTTCGTCGCCTATCTGGACTTTGCCAATATCAAGGCGGATCTGAGCGCCCACACCCAGATCATCATCACCTTTGCGCTGTGCGGTTTTGCCAATCTGGGCTCCATTGCGGTGCAGCTTGGCTCCATCGGCACCATGGCGCCGGAGCGCCGTCACGATGTGGCCAATATGGGCTTCAAGGCGGTGCTGGCGGCGACCCTCGCCAACCTGATGAGCGCCACCCTGGCCGGGATCTTTGTCTCCCTCTGATGAGATAAAACGAGGCTGCGCCAGTAAAAAAGCGCCCGCCCCATGTGGGGCGGGCGCTTTGCTTTATGGGCAGGGTGCTAGCGAGCGTTCGCTTCCCCCAACCTTGGGTTGAGGGAGAGGATCCGGGTCTTGCTGACCCGGTGGCGATAGATCTCCCGCAGATAGAGCAGCGCCTTTTTCACCGATTCACGGCTGAGGCGAATATCGTTGATGGAGACGAACTTCTCCTTCTCGCGGATAAGCTCCCGATATTTCTTCTCATACATGGGCTTGATGGCGTACCAGTTGGTATCGAGGATCTTGGCCGGGTTCTCGAACTCGTTGAGCATGCTGTCGAGCAGCGCATCGTTCCACTCCTCATTGCAGATCATCTCGATCACCGCCTTGTCCAGATGCTCATCGAAGCGATAGTGATCCTTGGCAAAGCAGCGCTTGATAAAGGCCACGATCAGGGTCAGGAAGTCATCGCTCAGGCAGGGGCTCTTGACGATCAGGGTGGTGAGGGAGATGTTGGCCGACGCCCCGATGACCAGCGCATATCGCTTGAGGGTGGTATTGGGGAAGAGCCCGTTGAGGTGAGACTTGAGCCGGTTGAGATCCATATAGGAGAGCTTGTACTCCTTGGGCAGGGAGATGATCGACACCACGGAGGAGCAGTTCTTGAAGAAGTGCAGTTCGTTTAGATGGGCCGGGTCATGGCCACTTTTCACATAGTCGTCCAGATACTCCCGATAGTTGCCCGCCTCGATGGGCAGCAGACTGATCCCCTCGATGGCCTGGGTCATCTTGTTGAAGTGGGGCAGCTCGATGGAACGGGTGAAGAGATCGTCCACATTGAGCCCGTCCTCCTTGTCAAACAGGCCGCCGGGGGGCGAGATGGACTCGGCATATGCCACCGCCACCGGCCCCGCCAGACTCATAAAGAGGTCGTTGGCATCGAGCCGAATGGTCTCGCTGATGTCGATGCCCGCCCGGCGAAAGTAGTTCTCGTCGTAGTCGGTGGTGACGGCCTGGGCGGTGAGGATGTTGAAGATCTGCTGGGAGATGTATTGATTGGCGTACTTCTCCATGGTGTTGACATCAACATGCTGGATCTCGCCATCGTCGCTCTCTTCGGCGTAGCGCATGATGTCGTTGGAGATCAGCATCATGGCATTCCAGGGCCTGATCCGCTTGAGCATGCTGGCATCGCACGCCTGCTCGTTGTCGAAGTGATAGGAGAAGTCCCACTCCTCGGCCAGATACTTGCACAGCAAACGCCCCGCGTTGATGTGCAGGGCTTCCGAGATCTCGATCCCCCGATCACAGATATTGGGCAGGATGCAGATACCGCTGGTGAAGATGGGATCGAACATGAAGTGCTCCCCGAGGGAGAGGTGCTCCTCCTCTTCTGACGGGGGTGAAAAGGTCTTGCTCATGTAGGAGTACTGCTGGGCCAGCCCGAACTCGGAGGCCATGCCGGAGCCGGTGCCGCCCCCGGCACTGAAGATGTAGAAATAGAGGCGGGACTGGTTGGCCTTGATGCCGCAGGAGTCGACCAGATAGGTATGAATGGCCTGCCACTCGGAGTTGGCGAAGTAGTGGGGGCTCTTGTTGAGGATGATCTTGGCCAGATACTGACCAAGGATGGGGGCGTTACCCGCGCCTCCCGCGTGGATCTCCGACAAGTCCATCACCCGCATCTTGGCGTAATCACGCAAGGAGCCACCTTCGCCGCTGCGATTGGAGTGACGGATGCGGCCATCGATGTCCTTGTCCAGATCCCCCAGCATCACCATGGGCTCGATCAGAAAGACCGGCCGGGCCCCGTTGTTTGGCAGCCGCAGATTGCGCCGGATCCAGCTTACCGGACCAAACTCCTTCTCCCGCTTGCGTTGCTCTTCACTGTTGAACTCATTGAGATAAAAGCTGCGGGCGTTGTAGACCAGCGAGGCGACATCCTGCGCGATGTTGGAGCCGCAGCGCCCCAGCCCCACCAGACAGACGGACGGAAAGTTGTGGGGCACGGCGGCGCCCGTTTCGCTCTCTCCGATGGCGGCAGGAAACACCGCATGGCGCAGCTGTTCCAGATTGGCAAGAATGCGGGCCAGATCCCCTTCTGTGTAGTAGAGGTAACGGTTGCCTGCGTCCTGCTCATCATCCGTGCTGATAGGTAGCAGATCGATATGCTCGGTCATGAAAAAAGATCCCTCTTGGCGGCGAATGTATATAAATCAGCAGCTTTGGACTGCCCGCTAACTCTAGATGATAAAAAGCGGGGGCGCGGTGAGCGGAGGGCGAGAGTTGTGACTGTGTGATCATGGGCACAGCAACATCCCGGAAATCTGCTGGTACCCCCCACTGGACGGATGGGGCAACGGCGCCCCATTCCCCTGAAAAGGGGGATGACTGCACTCAATCATGTGTTGGCCGCGTGCCGGATCATCCCGCTCTGAGCGGTCTGTTTCCCTTGCGCTGGCATGGTGGAATAAACACGAAAAAGAATTTTTAGATTGGTTTTGGTACTTCCAATCGATTATTTGATTGGGCAGTAACGGCATTAGCGGTGTCAGATTAGGGGAGCAGGTTGGCCAACGCGCCGTCAGCCAGTCTTTACGCGGTCACACAAGGAGACACTCTGATGGAAACACTTGACCAGAAAATCGACACCATGCGAGAAGCATTTATGCAGCAAGAGCGCAAACAGGCCCACGACAAGTGGCAAGCCAGGGTCGAAGAGCTGCTACAGATACGGGGTGAGGAGAGACAACCGGAGGAGCAGGAAGAGTAGTGCTCGTTCCCGGGCGAAAGTTGAGGTAGCGAACCCTTTGTATCGGCTACCCGTTATCTACCACCGATAAAAAAACCACCGACCTTTTGCAGGTCGGTGGTTTTTTTTATGGATTGCGGCCGATTGGATGGCCTGACTTCCGGGCCGAGCAATGGGGTCACATCTAGGGGCGTAGGGGCGCGACTACTTCGAATGGGTGACGGGCTCTTCGGAGAGCAACTCGTTAACGAGTCCTGCAGCCAGATGAATATTCGACTCCATCTTGTCGCCATCCACCGCATTCTCTTTCCACGATTCGGGGGCTTCGGGGTGTGGCCCGGAAACGGCCACCTTGCCTTTGCCGTATGAGCTGATCAACGCGGCAATCTGATGGTTTTGAAAGTGGGCGATGACCTTGAACTGCTCTGGGCTTGGCACCAGCGTAAATTGCGGGCCGGCCTGGTAATACATCTGGCGCTCTTCACCAAGCCAGCTGATAGGGAAGATCCTGGCGCTAAAGTCGCCGTCATAATCATCGGATGTGGCAGGAACAAGGCCCAGCGCCGGCACAAAGCCCTCCTCCTCAGACCAGCCAGTGGATGCCACAAAGGCCCCCCCACAGATCCCGAGGTAGCGGCCACCGTTTTGCAGATAGGTTTTTAACGCCGAACGCGCTTGCGGGGTAAACCCATTGAGGAGCGGCTCAACATCGTCCTCAGTACCGCCAACGATAAACACCCTGGCATTATCGAGCTCTGCAGGCAGCGCCTCGATATTGGAGAGATACCTGACCGGCAAGCCCACCTGCCTGACCACATCCGCAATCGCCTTGGTGCTATCCCCATCAGAAACCGGCCCGTTATAGATCAGCGCGTACGGCTCTTGCTGCGGCTGCGCAGAGGCGGCCTCTGCCATGCATCCAGTCACTAACCAAAGGCTGATAACGCTCGCAATCCGCACGACGCTTTTTGATACATTCATCGCTGCCACTATCCCTGTGATGTGAACCGAAGAGACTACTTATCACGATCCCGCTCTGTATGTCAGCCGCTGTTAAATGAACATTTCAAGTTAACGCGCCAACGCTGATTGGCGCTGCGTTTAGCTAACAGCGAACCAATACAGTGGGCACACTTCACCTTCACTTCACCGAGCGGGGGTAGGGTAGGCTCACGTTTTCAGTTGGAGCTTCACTCTATGCCCACCATAGTCACCCACGCCGCCGTACCTCTCTGCCTTGGACTGGGGCTTGGCAGCCGGATTATCCCGCCGCGCCTGCTGCTGGCGGGGGTCGCCATCGCCATGCTGCCCGATGCCGATGTGCTCGCCTTTAAACTGGGGGTCGCCTACGGCCATGTCTTTGGTCACCGCGGCTTTACACACTCACTGCTGTTCGCCTTTGTCCTGCCCACACTGGCCATGCTGTTTCACCGCCAATTTCGGGCCCGTGTCGCCACCGTCTGGTCGTTTCTGCTGGTCTCTCTGCTCTCCCACAGCCTGCTCGATTCCCTCACCACCGGCGGCAAGGGGGTTGGCTGGCTCTGGCCGTGGCGTGACGAGCGCTTCTTCGCCCCCTGGCAGGTGATCCGGGTCGCCCCCTTCAAGCTGGAGGCCTATCTCACCGCCCGAGGTGAAGCGGTGATTCTCTCCGAGCTCTACTGGGTATGGCTGCCGGGGGTTGTAGTGATGCTGGTATTGATGGGATGGCGGGTGTGGAAAAAGGAGAGGTAGTGGTGGGGGGGAAATTGTTATTGGATAAATTGTGGCTGAGTAACAAATCAGACTTTGGACACCCATCTCTGTGATTCTGGCTATGTGACGTCTTGCTCAGAAAGGTGGTGTCCTGATTTCCCTCGGGAAATAAATTATCGTTTCCACGGGTACTTTGGTAGGCACGCCCCGCCATCAGTGCATATTGTATGTTACTATCAATTTTATTTTTCTCCAAAAATCTGATTGCAAGGGCAATGTTTAGCATCGTACCCTTCTCGCTTGCAATAATTTAAACAAGCGTCAATATCTGGTTGGCGTTTAAATGAATCATCACTACTCCAATTCCCCTTTCCATCGTGGAACATGACTGAGCAATCACCTGTATAAACTGGTTTTCTCAGAATGTCATTCAATTCAGGTTGATTGATATCTCTATTCATTTCCTTCATTACCACTGGATTGATTGGGGATTCATCCAGTAGAACTTTCTCATTAGACTTGGTGGTTATCACTAAATTTATACTATCTAATTCGATGGGAAGTTCTTCCAGCGAAATACGTTGCCATACTTTACTATGGAATTTAAAAATAACATAAGGGGGATTAGGCCTACCCCATTTATTGTAAGAAAGGCATGATGTGGTTGTTGATATAATATATGGCACTCCATTTAATATATGAAGGGCAAGTGGAGTGAAATTTGCTCTCTTGATATCATTCCCATACTCATTCTTCCATGAAATATATTCATTAGTATTAGGTATGGTAAATGAAACTGCTTGCTCCTTTATGGGAGGAGATTGCCCTAGTTCACGACGACCACCATAACTCTGTGATCTATCTACCATGATCTTGCTACCATCGTGCAGCACGACCTCTTCCTGCCAACTCACAATGTCAGAGGAAGTGCAAGATAGGATGATGCTAAATAAAATAGCGAGTGGCATCATCCAACGCCAAAAAAATTTTTTAACATTCATTTTCGTCCCCGACACACATCAGAGTCGTTGCTTTAACGCTCTTTATTTTGTGTTGAATGAGCATATTCGTAATCAATCTCACCACATGATCAACCGCGTGTTGCGGGAGCTGTTTAGGCCCCCCCTTTTTTGTGTGCTGACTATACAGCGTCTTGCTCAGAGAGGTGGTGTCCTGATTTCCCTCGGGAAATAAATTATCGTTTCCACGGGTACTTTGGTAGGCACGCCCCGCCATCAGTGCATATTGTATGTTACTATCAATTTTATTTTTCTCCAAAAATCTGATTACAAGGGCAATGTTTAATATCGTACCCTGTTCGTTCGCATACTTTTAAACAAGCATCAATATCTGGCTGGCGTTTAAATGAATCATCACTCTTCCACCGCCCCTTTCCATTGTGGATCATGACTGGGCAATAACCTGTATAAACTGGTTTTCTCAGAATGCCATTCAATTCAGGTTGATTGATATCTCTATTTATTTCCTTCATTACCACTGGATTGATTGGGGATTCATCCAGTAGAACTTTCTCATTAAATTTGGTGGTTATCACTAAATTTATACTATCTAATTCGATGGGAAGTTCTTCCAGCGAAATACGTTGCCATACTTTACTATGGAATTTAAAAATAACATAAGGGGGATTAGGCCTACCCCATTTATTGTAAGAAAGGCATGATGTGGTTGTTGATATAATATATGGCACCCCATTTAATATATGAAGGGCAAGTGGAGTGAAATTTGCTCTCTTGATATCATCCCCATACTCACTCTTCCATGAAATATATTCATTAGTATTAGGCATGACGAATGAAATCGTTTGCTCCTTTATGGGAGGCGATTGTCCTAGTTCGCGGCGGCCACCATAACTCTGGGATCTATCAACCATGATCTTGCTACCATCGTGCAGCACGACCTCTTCCTGCCAACTCACAATGTCAGAGGCAGTGCAAGATAGGATGATAATAAATAAAATAGCGAGTGGTATCATCCTACGCCAAAATTTTTTAAAATTCATTTTCGTCCCCGACATACATCAGAGTAGTTGCTTTAACGCTCTTTATTTTGTGTTGAATGAGCATCTTCGCAATCAATCTCACCACATGATCAACCGCGTGTTGCGGGAGCTATTTAGGCCCCCCCCCCCTTTTTGTGTGCTGACTATACAGCGTCTTGCTCAGAAAGGTGGGTGTCCTGATTTCCCCAGAAATATGAGGTACGCAATACCGATGCCGCCGCACACCACCTTAATCACTAAAATCAACGTATAGTAAAAATGCCACGCGTTGCGAATCACTCTTAAACATCGCGTATGTTGGGCTAAGAATCGTAGGTTGGTGCTGAACGAAGTGAAGCCAAAAATTTACCGCGAATATATCTGTAAATCTGTTTTACCGATCTGCCACATCCTTGTTTATCCCGATCCGGTTGGCGCAATAATGCTCGCCAGTTGGGCTTTGCTACACGCTGCGCCAACTTACAAAAAACCACGCTACCGCCCCTGAGTGACAGCCCCCAGTTCGCTGCTATTAACTCGCGAGATAGCAACAATCGCTTTCATGGTGTTCCCGAAAGGTTGATTGTCGTTTGGCTATCTTAAGGGGGAGTCTGGCGGGTTGAGAAGAGAGGGTTCGTGGGAATCTGTGCTGGATCAACAAATTAGTCATTGCACTCAGTACTGGGTGATCATTTGCTTTGCTAGTGAATGCGAAGATGCCCTCACCCCAGCCCTCTCCCGTAGGGAGAGGGGGCAAGACGCCCAGAGCTGCAAGCTGGGAGACGCGATAAAAGAAAGGGAGCCGGTCAGGCTCCCTTTGATGCGGTGATGCAACGATGGCTGCTATGCGTAATGTAGATACGCAGCCGGATCACTCACGGCTAATGGCATTTGACCCATGCCGCCCCTTATCGATTGGTCGCGGCCTTCATCCCTTCCACAAACTCTTTCAGACGAGTGAGCATATGTTCCGGGTTCTGGTGGTGGGTCTCGATGATCTTCACCACGGCGGAGCCGGAGATGGCACCGGCGGCGCCAGCGGCGATGGCCTCACGCACCTGAGCCGGTTCGCTGATGCCAAAGCCGAGCAGGGCGGGCGGGGCGTTGAACTCGCGCAGGGTATTGATGAGACCCTCTACCGGCATGCCGGCCTTGGTCTCGGCACCGGTGACACCGGCGCGGCTCACCAGATAGGTGTAACCATTGCCGAGCTCCGCCACCTGTTTCAGGGTCTCGGCGTCGCCATTGGGCGGGGCGATAAAGATGCTGTCGATGCCGAACTTGTCGGCGGCCGCCTTGTAGGGGGCGCACATCTGCACCGGCACGTCGGCGACCAGCACGGAGTCCACGCCCGCCTGCTGGCACTTCTCGTAGAAGCCATCAATCTTGCGCACATAGACCAGGTTGGCGTAGACCAAGAGGCCAATGGGCAGCTGCGGGTACTTGGCGCGGATGCGGCCAAGCAGCTCGAAGCAGTCGTCCGGGGTGGTGTGGCTGGCAAAGGCCCGCAGGGCGGCGCCCTGAATGGTGGGGCCATCCGCGACCGGATCGGAGAAGGGAATGCCGAGCTCGAGGGCATCGGCGCCCCCTTCGACCAGCGCATCGACGATGGCCAGCGAGAGTTCAGGAGTGGGGTCACCCAGCATCACGAACGGCACAAAGGCGCCCTGATTGGCCGCGTCCAGACGGGAGAAGAGTTGTGCGTAACGGTTCATGACAAGGTTCCTTCTTTCTCGAAAATGTCAGCGACGGTGAAGATATCTTTGTCGCCACGGCCGGAGAGGTTGACGATGAGCACCTGCTCTTTTTCCGGTTCACTGCGGGCCATCTTGAGGGCGTGGGCCAGCGCGTGGGAGGACTCCAGCGCCGGGATAATCCCTTCGGATTTGGCCAGCTCCTGGAAGGCGTCCAGCGCCTCCTTGTCGGTCACCGAGGGGTACTCGGCGCGGCCGATGGCGGCCAGATGGGCGTGCTGCGGGCCGACGGAGGGGAAGTCCAGCCCTGCCGAGACGGAGTAGGACTCCTGAATCTGGCCCTGATTGTCCTGCATCAGGTAGGAGTGCATGCCAAAGAAGACCCCCTTGCTACCGTGACCCAGCGGCGCACCGTGCTCGCCGCTCTCGATGCCGTGACCACCCGGCTCGACGCCGATGAGGCGCACTGACGGCTCATCGATAAAGTCGGCAAACATGCCGATGGCGTTCGACCCGCCGCCGACGCAGGCGATCACCGCATCGGGCAGCCGCTCCTCCTTCTCGAAGCACTGGGCCTTGGCCTCTTCGCCGATCATCTTCTGGAACTCCCGCACGATAGTGGGGAAGGGGTGCGGGCCCGCGGCGGTGCCGAGCAGGTAGTGGGCCGACTCGTAGTTGGCGGCCCAGTCGCGCAGCGCCTCGTTGCAGGCATCTTTCAGGGTGCTGGAGCCGGAGTGCACCGGAATGACGGTGGCACCCATCAGCTTCATGCGAAATACGTTGGGCTTCTGGCGCTCGCAATCCTTGGCACCCATATAGACCCGGCACTTGAGGCCTAGCAGAGCGCAGGCCAGCGCAGTGGCGACGCCGTGCTGACCAGCACCGGTCTCGGCGATGATCTCGCTCTTGCCCATCCGCTTGGCCAGCAGGGCTTGACCCAGTACCTGGTTGGTCTTGTGGGCGCCGCCGTGCAGCAGATCTTCACGCTTCAGATAGAGGCGGGTCTTGGTGCCCTTGGTCAGATTGCGGGTCAGGGTGAGGGGGGTCGGGCGACCGGCATACTCGGTCAGCAGGGACTGAAACTCGGCGATAAAGGCGGGATCATCCTTGGCATCGACGAAGGCTTTCTCCAGCTGGAGCAGGGCGGGGATAAGGATTTGGGGTACATACATACCGCCAAATTCACCGAAAAACGGGTTGAGCAGGGTCATGGCTTCTTCCTTGTATTAGCTAAATCGAAACATCAAAAAGGGTTGCGTTACAGGTTGCGCAGTGCGCCGAAGGCGGCTGCAATCTTGTGCGTATCCTTCTGGCCCGGGGCACTCTCCACCCCGGAGTTGAAATCAAGGCCGAGGCAGCCCACTTGCGCCGCCTGCAGGGCGTTGTCGGGGTTAAGGCCCCCCGCCAGCATCAGTTTGCTCTTGTCGAGCGTGGCCAGCATGGCCCAGTCGAACGCCTGACCGGTGCCACCGCTCTGGCTGCCTACTTTGGTATCGAGAAGTAGGCGATCGGCCGGGTAGTCGAGGTCGGGTAGCGGCTCGCCGCTTTCCTTGCCAAGAGCGATGCCTATGGCTTTCCAGATCTGGCAGCCAGTTGGCAGCAGCGCGCGCAGTTCTTCGATATAGGCGGCATCTTCATCGCCGTGCAGCTGGACTGCGGCTAGCCCCAGCGCATCCACCGTCTTGGCGATGGTGGCGGGCTGGGCGTTGCGAAATACCCCCACATAGGCGAGCGGCGCACCCGCCATCACGGCGCGGGCGGCGGGGATGTCTACATAGCGTGGGCTTTTCGCCACAAAGATAAGCCCCCCGAATACCGCACCCGCCTGATGGGCAGCGGCGGCATCCTCGGCGCGGGTGAGACCGCACACCTTGTTCTGACCCAGCACCAGCTTGCGCACAGCCGCCTCCAAATCCGACTCGGCCATCAATGACGAGCCCACCAGAAAGCCCTTGGCATGGTGGCGCAGATCCGCCACCTGAGCGCGGTGATTGATGCCGGACTCGCTGATCACCACCCGATCGCTCGGAATATCTTTAGCCAGCTGTTTGGTGCGGGCGAGATCGACGCTCAAGTCGCGCAGATCCCGGTTGTTGATGCCAATCACCGGCGCCCCCAGCGCGATGGCGCGGGTCAGCTCCTCCTCGTTGCTCACCTCTGTGAGTACGCCAAGACCCAGCTCCTTGGCCACCGCGAACAGGGCGCGATAGCCCTCGTCGGTGAGCACCGAGAGCATCAAGAGGATGGCGTCCGCCTCATAATGGCGGGCCAGATAGACCTGATAGGGGTCAATCATGAAATCTTTGCAGAGCACCGGCTGCGATACGCGGCTGCGCACCCGCGGCAAAAAGGCAAAATCCCCCTGAAAGAACTTCTCGTCGGTCAGCACCGAGATGGCGGTGGCGTATTTGCCATAGATGTCGGCGATGGCCTCCGGGCTGAAATCGTCGCGGATCAAGCCCTTGGAGGGAGAGGCCTTCTTGCACTCCAGAATAAAGCGGGTGGAGCCCGCCTTGAGCGCCCCGACGAAATCCCGATCGCTGGGGGTCAGCGCGCTCTGGAAGCTCTCCAGCGGCTGGGCCAGCTTGCGGGCGGCAACCCACTCCTGCTTGGCCGCCACGATCTTGCCGAGAATGGTCTGGCTGATGGAGGCCATGTTCAGAAAAGCATGGGGGGCAATAAGGTCTGACATCTCGTTATCCTTGCGAAACTGGCTCTTGCCCTGCGGGCGTTCTGAATGACTGCTGTGCGACATGGTGGCTGACATCATGCCTCCTGATGGCCCGCTTCCTGATGGCTCAGAGTAGCCAGCCGAGCGGCCAGATCCGCAGCCTTGCCGCTCGCCAGCACCGCCAGCACCTGGGCCGCCGCGCTCTTGAGGTCTGTCGCCTTGCCCGCCATCAGCAGCAGCGGCGCCACGTTGGCGGCGATGGCGGCGTTGTGGGCCGGGGTGCCACGTCCTTCCAGAATGCCGGCGGTGATGGCGCGGTTCTCTTCAGGCTCACCACCCTGAATGGCGCTGACCGGATAGGTCTCGAGGCCAAAGTCAGCCGGGGTGATCAGAAACTCGCGGATCTCGCCGTCACGGATCTGGGCCACCTGGGTCGGGCCGTGGATGGCAATCTCGTCGAGCCCGGCGCCGTGAACCACCATACCGGTTTTCAGCCCCAGTGCCAGCAGGGTTTCTGCGATGGGGCGCACCAGCTCGGGGGCATAGACCCCCATCAGCTGATAGGTGGGGCGAGCGGGGTTGATAAGCGGCCCCAGCACATTGAACAGGGTGCGGGTCTTGAGGGCTTGGCGCACCGGCATGGCGTGGCGCACCCCGGCGTGGTACTGGGGGGCGAACAAAAAGCAGATGCCAAGCTCGTCCAGACAGCGGCGCGCCTGCGCCGGGCTCATGTCGAGCTTGATGCCCATTTTATCGAGCAGATCGCTCGAACCCGACTTGCTCGAGACCGAGCGGTTGCCGTGCTTGGCCACTTTCAGGCCGCAGGTGGCGGCGACCAGCGCCGAGGTGGTGGAGACGTTGATGGTGTTGAGGCCATCGCCACCGGTGCCGACGATGTCGCAAAACTCATAGTCCGGACGCGGGAAGTCGCGCGCTTCTGCCAAGAGGGCCTCGGCGGCGCCGGCGATCTCCTCCGGGGTCTCCCCCTTGATCTTGAGGGCGGTCAGCAGGCTTGCGAGCACGATGGGATCCACTTCGCCACGTACCACCTGGCCGAAGGCGTCACGGGTACTTTCACGGCTCAGAGACTGACCCTGATAGAGGGTGTTGAGATGTTGATGCATGTTGGTCTCCTTACCGCACACTGCTTTCTGGACGGGTGATATGGGCGAGCGCCTGAGTCAGCAGACGGGCCCCTTCCGAGGTCATGATGGATTCCGGGTGGAACTGGAAGCCCAGAACCCGCTCATCCTGCTGCTCGATGGCCATGGGCATCCCCTGATAGTGGGCAATCACCGTCAGCTCTTCCGGTACATAGGTGGCGACCAGCGAGTGGTAGCGGGCCACCGGCAGCGGGCTCGGCAGACCGGCGAAGGCGCCGTGGCCGTTGTGCTCAATCAGAGAACGCTTGCCGTGGACGATTTCGCCTGCCGCGCCGACGGTGCCGCCGTAGGCTTCGCACAGGGCCTGATGGCCGAGGCAGATGCCGAGGATGGGCACCTGACCGCGGGCCAGCTTGATTAGGTCGATGAGGCAGCCCGCCTCGTGGGGGGCGCCCGGGCCCGGCGAGAGCACCAGTACGGCATCCCCTTCACAGGCGGCGATCTCGCTCATGATGCGGCTGGCCGGCAGGCTGTTGCGGTAGATCCGCACCGGATAACCGAGGGAGCGGAACTGATCCACCAGGTTGTAGGTAAAGGAGTCGAAGTTATCGAGCAGGAAAATGTTAGTGGCTGTTGATCCGGTACTCATTGGCTCACGTCCTTATGTTGCTCCTGCTGGGCGCTCAGGGCTTGCAGGGAGGTGCCATGGCTGGCAGCGATGGCGGCCAGCACGGCGGCCGCCTTGGCGCGGGTTTCGTCCGCTTCGGCTTGGGGTTTGGAGTCATAGACCACCCCGGCACCGGCCTGTATGTGGGCCACGCCATCTTTGACAAAGGCGGAGCGGATGACGATGCAGGTATCCATCTCGCCGGCGCCGTTGATGTAGCCGACCGCGCCGCCGTAGCTGCCGCGGCGCTTGCCTTCCACCATGCGAATAAGCTCGCTGGCGCGGATCTTGGGGGCGCCGGTGAGAGTGCCCATGTTCATGCAGGCCTGATAGGCGTGCAGGGCGTCAAGGTCCGAACGCAAGGTGCCAACCACCTTGGAGACCAGATGCATCACGTGGCTGTAGCGATCCACTTTTAGCAGCTCCTTGACGTAGCGGGTGCCGGGCTCCGAGATGCGGGCGATGTCGTTGCGGCCCAGATCCACCAGCATCAGGTGCTCGGCCACCTCTTTCTCGTCCTGACGCAGCTCCAGCTCGATGCGGCCATCCAGATCCCGGTTGATGCTGCCATCCGGGTTGAAGCCGCGGCGGCGGGTACCGGCGATGGGGTACATCTCCACGTCGCGGCTGGCGGCGCAGAATTTCACCGCGCTCTCCGGCGAGGCGCCAAACAGGGTGAAGCCCTCATCCTGTACGTAGAACATGTAGGGGCTGGGATTGGTCTGCTTGAGGCGGCGATAGGCGGCCAGGGGGTTCGGGCAGGGCAGGGAGAAGCAGCGGGATGGCACCACCTGGAAGATGTCGCCACGGCGGATAAAGCCCTTGAGCTTCTCCACCTCGGCGCAAAACTGTTTGTCGCTCTTGTCCACGCTCATGCCACCGGTCAAGGGCTGGGTGGTCAGCTCGGCGCTTAGAGGTTGCTGGCAAATCTGTTTGAAGTCGGTGAGCCGTTCGGTCAGGCGGGTGTATCTGTCTTCCACCTGGCTTTCGTCGCTATCGCCGCCAAAGATGCAGGCCAGCAGTTGAGTAGTGCGTTCGATATGGTCGATGGTGATCAGGGTTTCGGCCACATAGAAGCAGTAGTCGGGGCAGCTGTTGCTCCCCTCCGGTACTTCGGGCAGATCTTCAAATGAGGCGATGAGGTCATAGGCGAAGCTGCCCGCCATAAACAGTGCCTCTTTACCCAACTGGCAATCGAGCTCTCGCTGCAGGGTGCGCAGCACGTCCAGCACGCTGCTCCCCTTGAGGCGGGAATCTTCGTCCAGCTCCCGATCGGAGGCCGGGAAGTCGAGCTGCAATTCGCCATCTACCAGCGAGCGGGCCACCACCACGGGCAGCCGTTCGGCCAGCAGGCTTTGCAACTGGGCGCCGTTGTCGTTCAGGCTGCGAACCCGCACGGTGCGGCCACGGCACTCGATGCGCAGGCAGGCATCGACCAGCAGCAGGCTCTGTTTGCCTGCCTTGGAGTCGATCTCCACCGATTCCAGCAGCAGGTTGTTGGGGCGGCCCTGACAGAGGCGGGTATAGAGCGCCAGAGGGTCGGCCACATAGGGGGCGTTGAGCTTGAGGGTATCGAATTCACCCAGAGGAAGGCGATGTGTGGCTGTCATAGTGCGTTCCCTTGCGTGTGATGCGTGTTACCGATGTTCATGACGTTGAATTCCTTGAAAATTTAATTGGTCCGGGGTGGCTGGTTCAGGGGCGCCATCGCCAGGTCAGCTTGCTTGTCTGAATTCTCGGTTTCATCACAGGTCCATTTGCCGGATAATAAAAAAGCCCGCTGGGGTCAGCGGGCTTTTTCTTTGGGTTCTTAATTTGCTGTCAGATTACAGGTACAGCAACGACCACACGCCCGCATGTCAGGGAGTGTGCCACCACCAGATGGTCAGGATGGAAGTCGTTTGCATGATAAAGTCCTGTAAAAAGATGTTTGCAATGAAGTGCCTACAGAAAACGATAAAGCCGCGGCCAAGTCAAGTCGCTTTTTAGCCTTCTTTCACCGATTTGCCATGAATGGTGACCTGACCACGAGAGCGGAATAACCTGATGAGATTCGATCTTCACTGCCATACCACTGCCTCCGACGGGGTGCTGAGCCCAGCCGAACTGGTGCGCCGCGCTGCCGAAAAACAGGTCGAAGTGTTAGCAGTTACTGACCACGACACCCTCGCCGGGCTTGATGAGGTGCGCCGCACCATCGAAGCCGAGCAACTGCCGCTGCGATTGGTGAGCGGGGTCGAGATCTCCACCGGCTGGGAGCATCACGAAATTCATATCGTGGCGCTGGGGGTGGATGAAAAAAATCCGCAGCTGACCGACTTTCTGGCCGGTCAGCTGGCCCGCCGCGAAGCTCGCGCGCTGGAAATCGGGCGTCGTCTGGAGAAGTGCCTCATCCCCGGCACCTATGAAGAGGCCAAACAGCTAGCCGGTGACGCCGCCGTGACCCGCGCCCACTTTGCCCGGGTGCTGGTGGCACGCGGGGTAGCCGACAACATGCAGAAGGTATTCAAAAAGTACCTGAGCCGTGGCAATAAAGGGTATGCCCCGGCCGAGTGGCCCGAGATGAGTGAAGCCATCAACGCCATTCACGCCGCCGGTGGGCTGGCGGTGCTGGCCCACCCCAGCCGTTACGATCTCACCGCCAAGTGGATCAAGCGGCTGCTGGTGGCCTTCAAGGCGGCCGGTGGCGATGCCATGGAGGTCTCGCTGCCCCAGCAGAGCCCGCAGGAGCGGGCCAATCTGGGCCAGTGGGCCAAGGATCACGACCTCTATATCTCGGTGGGATCGGATTTTCACTTCCCCTCCAACTGGACCGAGCTGGGCCGCCACCTCTGGCTGCCCAAAGAGGGGATGCCCGTCTGGCTTGCCTATCCCGGTCACTTTGGGCTCACCACCGAGCAACATGCCGAGCTGCTGGCGAGTCGGTAACGGCGCCAGCGAAGCGGCCACAAACAGGTTAAGGTAGTGTCATGGGTCTTTGACCCGTGACCATACGAGCGGGCAGGTATTGCTGCCCCCATTGCGAGAACAAGCTATGAGTCAGCATTTTTACGTACATCCGGAAAATCCCCAGGCCCGTCTGATCGGTCAGGCGGTACAGATCATCCAGAACGGCGGCGTCATCGTCTATCCGACCGACTCCGGTTATGCGCTGGGTTGCCAGATGGGTGACAAAGGGGCGCTGGAGCGCATCTGCCGCATCCGTCGCCTCGACGCCAACCACGACTTCACCCTGGTGTGCCGCGATCTCTCCGAGATCTCCACCTACGCCAAGGTTGACAACAGCGCGTTTCGCCTGATCAAGAACAACACCCCGGGCGCCTACACCTTCATCTTCAAGGCGACCAAAGAGGTGCCGCGCCGTCTGATGAACGAGAAGAAGAAGAGCATCGGCATCCGGGTACCGGACAACAAGATTGCCCAGGCACTGCTGGAAGCCCTCGGCGAGCCGCTGCTCTCCACCACATTGATCCTGCCGGACTCCGAGATGGCCGAGTTCGACCCGGAAGAGATCTTCGACAAGCTGGGCAAGCAGATCGATCTGGTGGTCAACGGCGGCTATCTGGGCGAGCAGCCCACCACCGTGGTCGATTTCTCTGACGACGAGCCGGTATTGCGTCGTCGCGGCGCCGGAGATCCAACCCCGTTTGAGTGATGTCGCTGAACCGGTGACAGTCCCCGCTGCCGAGACGGGGACTGGCGCCGCACTACCCATCGCGAAAGTCCTGGGGCAGCCCTATCACGAGCTGCCCCAGGATCTGTTCATCCCGCCCGATGCGCTGGAGGTGTTCCTCGATACCTTCGAGGGGCCGCTCGATCTGCTGCTCTATCTGATCCGGCGCCAGCAGCTCGATATCCTCAACCTGCCGATCCTGCAGATCACCGCCCAGTACATGGAGTACGTGGAGCTGATGCAGGGGCTCAACCTTGAGCTGGCGGCCGAATATCTGCTGATGGCGGCCTGGCTCGCGGAGATAAAATCCCGCCTGCTGCTGCCCAAGGCGCCGGAGCTGGAGGATGAAGATGAGGGGGAAGACCCTCGGGTGACCCTTATTCGCCGCCTGCAGGAGTACGAGCGTTACAAGGTAGGGGCGGAGAGGGTCAATGAGCTGCCACGGGTGGAGCGGGAGATTTATATCGCCGCTGCCTTGCCCCCCGATTTTGGCGCCCTCAAGCCACTGGCGCCCGATGTTTCGCTGGTTGAGCTCGCCCTTTACATGCAAAGTGTGGTAAAACGCGCGACTCATTTCGAACATCACCAGATCCGCCGCGAACAGATCCCGACCCGGGTGCGCATGGCGGAGATCCTTGCCATGCTCACGTTGGGGCAGACCCTGCGCCTTGAGCAGGTGCTGCGCGCCGAAGAGGGGCGCATGGGGGTACTGGTGACGTTTCTGGCCCTGCTGGAGCTGTGCAAGGAGCAACTGATCTGGATCCTGCAGGCAGAACCCCTTGGCCCAATCCATTTCGCATTGGCCGAGCAGAGCGAGGAGGGCAACCGTGGCGCTGCCCACTGAACGACTCAAGACCCTGATCGAAGCTGCGCTGTTTGTGGCCGGTCGCCCGCTCAATGTCAGCGAACTGAAAAGCAGCGTGCTGGCCGATTATCCGGTGACCAGTCGCTATGTTCAGCTGCTGTTGGCCGAGATCAGGCAAGATTACAGCTCGCGAGGCGTCGAACTCAAAGAGGTCGCCTCCGGCTGGCGCTTTCAGGCGCGTCAGGAGTATGCCGAAGAGCTCTCGCGGCTCTGGAGCGAGCGGGCGCCGCGTTATTCCCGCGCCGTGATGGAGACGTTGACCCTGATCGCTTATCGCCAACCCATCACCCGGGCCGAGATCGAAGCGATCCGCGGGGTGGCGGTGTCGAGCCAGATAGTGAATACCCTGAAAGAGCGTGGCTGGGTGCGCAGCATCGGCCACAAAGAGGTGGCCGGTCGCCCCGAACTGCTCGCCACTACCAGAGAGTTTCTGGATTACTTTAATCTGCAGAGTCTGGAGCAGCTCCCCGAGCTGGATCCGGAGCTGCAACCCCTGTTGCCCTCTGCGGTGGACGGGGAGAACGATACCCGGTGAATGGCGCCCAAGCGTGCCGATGTCACCGAGATATACATTTTTCAACTGCGGCGAACGCTCCAACCGGCGTTTGTTACAGTTAACCCCGTTGCCCCTATTACCTGTGGGCAGCGATCAACAATCAGGTAACCCCGATGAGTGAAAAACTGCAAAAAGTGTTGGCCCGCGCGGGTCACGGCTCCCGTCGTGAGATGGAGGCCCTGATCACCGCAGGTCGGGTCAGTGTGGATGGCAAGGTCGCCACACTGGGGGATCGCGTCGAAGTGAACGCCGTGATCCGGGTGGATGGTCACCAGGTCAAGACCCGTGCCGCAGAGGAAGTGATCTGCCGCGTACTGGCTTACCACAAGCCGGAAGGGGAGATGTGTACCCGTCACGATCCGGAAGGTCGTCCCACCGTGTTTGATCGTCTGCCCAAGATGGAAGGTGCCCGCTGGATCGCGGTCGGCCGCCTCGACGTCAATACTTCCGGTCTGTTGCTGTTCACCACCGACGGTGAGCTGGCCAACCGTCTGATGCACCCGAGCCACGAAGTGGAGCGGGAATACGCGGTACGTGTCTTTGGCGAAATCACCGAAGCCATGCTGCAGCGTCTGCGCAAGGGCGTGCAGCTGGAAGATGGCACCGCCAAGTTCAACAAGATCAAACCGGCTGGCGGTGAGGGTCTGAACCAGTGGTTCAACGTCACCCTGACCGAAGGTCGCAACCGTGAAGTGCGCCGCCTGTGGGAATCCCAGGAAGTGCAGGTGAGCCGCCTGATGCGGATCCGCTACGGCGACGTCAAGCTGGACCGCGGTATCCCGCGCGGCGGCTGGCAAGAGCTGAAACTGCCGGAAGTGAACTACCTGCGCGGTCTGGTCAACCTGCCGCCGGAGACCGAATCCAAGGTCGATCTGCAGCAAGATGGCAAAACCAGCCGCCACAAGCAGGCCGCCCAGATCCGTCGCGCCGTGCAGCGTCACAAAGAGATGCAGGGCAAAGAGCCGCGCGCTCGCGCCACCACCGCCCGTCGCAAGCCGCAAGCCTCTACCCGCAACTCCGGTACCGGCAGCAAGTAAGCCGACAACCCGTTGCGAACTGTGTGCCGTCAAAGAGCGCGCAGTCGGCCAAGCAAAGGCCCGCACCAACAGGTGCGGGCCTTTTTGTATCAACCCCCCTGGCTGGTAAAAGGGGGGTTGGTGAGACGTTGAGGGGCATTTCTGTCGTCTGCTTGCCCGCAGACTCGCCGCTGCGGTTGCTCTGCTCCGGTGAGCTTGTTAGCCTGTGCGGCTCTGATAGAGGAGTGAACGATGAGCAAGGTACTTGATGAGCTGCTGGCGTTGCTGGCGCTGGAAAAAATCGAGGAGGGACTGTTTCGGGGCCAGAGCCAGGATCTCGGTCTGCGGGCCGTGTTTGGCGGACAGGTAATGGGGCAGGCCTTGTCTGCCGCCAAGCAGACGGTCGAGACTGGCCGTCAGGTTCACAGTTTTCACTCCTACTTCCTGCGTCCGGGGGATGTGACCCGTCCCATCGTCTATGACGTGGAGAATATCCGTGACGGCCAGACCGTCTCCACCCGTCGGGTCAAGGCGATTCAGGGCGGCAAGCCCATCTTCTATCTCAACGCCTCGTTTCAGGTGCCGGCCGACGGTTTCGAGCATCAGGCGCAGATGCCCACCGGCATCACCCCGCCGGAGGAGCTCAAGAGTGAGCTGGAGCTGGTGCGCCCCTACGAGAACCTGATCCCGGCTTCCCTGCGGGACAAGATCCTCTGCGAGCAGCCCATCGAGATGCGCCCGGTGACCCTGGTCGACCCTATTCGGCCGACGGTGCAGGATCCGGTGCGTCACGTCTGGTTCAAGGCCAACGGTCAGATGCCGGACGATCTGCGGGTGCATAAATACCTGCTGGCCTACGCCTCCGACTTCAACTTCCTGCTCACCTCGCTGCAGCCCCACGGGGTGTCGTACTGGGAGCCGGATATGCAGGTGGCCACCATCGATCACTCCATGTGGTTCCACCGGGATTTTCGCTTCGACGACTGGCTGCTCTACGTGGTAGACAGCCCGAGCGCCAGCAGCGGCCGCGGTTTGGTGCGCGGTCAGTTCTTCACCCGCGACGGGGTGCTGGTGGCGAGCACCATGCAGGAGGGGGTGATCCGCCGTCGCGGCAGTTAAGGCGCAAAGCGGAGTGCAAAACGGGGTGGCTTGGGCCACCCCGTTTTCGTTGCTGTGATGTGCGCGGACTCTTTGTGCGGGCTCTGCGGGATCAGCCGCCGCGCTGGTACTTGAAGCGTTTCTTGCGCCGGTAGGGATAGACATCGTCAAACAGCCCCACCTTGATGTTGCTCTGCAGCATCTTCCAGTAGTTGGCGTCGAACATCTCCTTGTGCAGTTGCAGCATGATCTCCCGCACCTGCGGCTTTTGCAGCAGGAAGGTGGCGAACTCCTCGGGGAAGATGTCGTTGGGAGCCACCGAGTACCAGGGCTCGGCGCTCCACTCATCCTCGGGGTAGCGGGGCGGCGGGATCTGGCGGAAGTTGCACTCCGTCATGTAGCAGATCTCGTCGTAGTCGTAGAAGACCACCCGGCCGTGGCGGGTGACGCCGAAGTTCTTGAACAGCATGTCCCCCGGGAAGATGTTGGCCGCCGCCAGCTGCTTGATGGCGTTGCCGTACTCCTCCAGCGCGAGGCGGGTCTGCTGTTCGTCCGCCTTGTCCAGATAGAGGTTGAGGGGGATCATCTTGCGCTCGGTGTAGAGGTGCTTGATCACCAGCTTGTCGTCGCTGATGGTGAGCGCAGAAGGTGCCACCGTCTTGAGTTCGGCAAGGAGCTCGGGCGAGATGCGATCCTGCGGAAACTCGAAGTTGGTGAACTCCTGGGTATCGGCCATCCGGCCAACCCTATCGTGCTGTTTTACCAGCCGGTATTTCGCTTTCACCTGCTCGTGGCTCACATCCTTGGGGGGAGTGAACTCGTCTTTTATCACCTTGAACACCACATCGTAGGAGGGGAGGGTAAACACGCTCATCACCATCCCCTTGATGCCGGGGGCGATGATGAACTGATCCCGACTCTGTGCCAGATGGTGGCGGTAGTGGCGATAGAGCTCGGTCTTGCCGTGCTTCTGGCAGCCGATGGCGTTGTAGATCTCGTAATCGGGCTTGTGGGGCATGATTTGACGCAGGAAGGCGACAAACAGCGCCGGTTCGCGGGCATAGACCATAAAGTAGGCGCGGGCAAAGCCAAAGACGATGGAGGCGAGATCCGGCTCGAAGATCACCGTGTCCACATAGATGCTGTGGCCGGTGCTGAGCAGGGGCAGGATAAAGGGGAACACCTGATCCCGGGCCCGGATCAGCCCCACCAGATAGGCCCCCTTGTTGCGGTAGAACACCTCTTTGAGCAGCTCGATGGCAAACGGCTCGTCATGGAGGATTTGCGGGCCGTTCTCCGCAAGATGGCGGTGGATGTCGACAATATCTCGCTGCTTGTCCTCGTAGGGGAGGGTGAAGCTGTAATCCCCCAAAAGCTGGCTCAGGGTCTGCGGCAGGTGGGCGAGATCGGTGCGATAGATGCGCAGCAGGGCGCTGAGATCGGGTTTTTCGCCACGGCTGACAAAGGGGTGGATATAGAGGTTCTCGTCGCGGATATTGCGATGGCGGAAGATCCGGCGATAGACGGAGTTGAAGAAGGACTCCGCCACCTCGAAGTTGTCACAACGGGGCAGCAGATCGCTGAAGGCGCTTTTGACCCGCTTGAGCAGCTCCTGAGTGGCGTGGTGCTCCCCCATCATCTGGCGGATGGAGCTGGCGGTGGCCCCCACATGGTGGTCATAGAGGCGAATTCGCTCGCGCCCGGCGAGCTGCACCCCCAGCCAGTCACTGTTCTCGAAGCGGCTCTTGCTGCCCTGGGTTATCTCGAGAAACCGGCTGTAAAACGACTCGAACCGTTGCAAGATAGTCTCGGCGACGGCCTGTTCCAATGGCTGCTGCATCTCTCTCTTCCTTGTGATCTGTCGGGCCGATAGCGCGAAGGATTGGGTGTAATTTGTTCACACGTCAGGCCACTATCGCAACATTCAAACGTCTGTTCAAGTGGCAATTTTCGGGGATAAACGGTAGATTGCGCCACTGTTTTGCTGATGGTTTAGCGACTGTTTGCTGTCTGTTTGAGAGGCCGTCCGGCCTGTGAGGAAACCCGATGAAGCTCTATTTTGTCCTGGTGGCACCTGCCCGTCCTGCGAATGTGGGGGCTGCTGCCCGCGCCATGAAAACCATGGGATTCGATGCCATGCGACTGGTCGCGAGCCGGGTACACGAAGAGGAGGAGGCGAGCTGGGTGGCCCACGGCGCCCAGGAGATCCTGACTCAGGCCGAGGCGTTCGATACCCTGCCCGAGGCGCTGGCGGACATGGATCTGGTGATCGCCACCACCGCCCGTGAGCGCGGTCGCTACCAGCACTACCTCACCCCGGGGGAGATCCGCGAGCAGATCCGCAGCAAGCCTTCACTCAACAAGGTCGCCATCGTCTTTGGCTGCGAGGAGTCGGGGCTCTCCAACGAGCAGCTGGCCGAGGTCGACCTCATCAGCTATTTGCCCCTCAAGGTGAGCTACCCCTCCCTTAATCTGGGGCAGGCGATCATGCTCTACGCCTACGAGATGAGTCAGCTGATGGATGAGCTGAACGCCGACGGTGTCGCTGCGGTAGCAGAAAATTTTGATAACGCCGGGCAGGTTCGGGTGCTCAAAAGCAAAACAGCAGAATTGCTGGGTGAACTCGGAGTTTCGCAGGATGAAAAACTGCATCAATGGGTGATGGACCGGGTGCCCATGCTGCCGCAGCGGGATTTGAACATGCTCCACCTGCTCTGCAAAGACCTTGCGCGCCGATTTGGGCGTGAGTAGCGAAGAGGTTTAAGTTGACAGCCCGGCGCCCGCCGCGGTATTGCTAAAAGCCAGCTTCGTCAACGAGTGTTCGTCATGCAGTTATTCACCAACGTCATCACCACCACCATTATTACCGGTACCACCACAGGTGGCACTGGGGCCGGTTGATGCGCTGACGAACAAGCACAGAAATCAGAAAAGGCCCGTACCCACCCAGTACGGGCCTTTTTGTTGGATTGGTTTTTAGATTGAATTTCATAGATTTACAGGGAGAGAAAGCGATGAGAGTGTTGAAATTTGGCGGGTCTTCACTGGCCGATGCAGAACGTTTTTTACGGGTGGCCGATATCGCGGTCAACACCCACGGCCAATCTCAGGTAGCCCTGGTGCTCTCTGCACCTGCCAAGGTGACCAATCATCTGGTGGCGCTGGTGGAACAGACCAGTCGCGGCATGGATGCCAGTTCCACCCTGTTTGAAGTCAACGGCATCTTCTCCCGCCTGCTGGCCGGGTTGAAGGCGGCCTATCCGGCGCTCGATGACAAGGCGCTGCTGGCCCGTCTCACCGCCGAGCTGGATCAGGTGGAGCGGCTGATGCAGGGCATCCGTCTGCTGGGCCTCTGCCCGGACAACGTGCAGGCGCGCATTCTGAGCCGTGGCGAGAACCTCTCCATCGCCTTTATGCACGAACTGCTGCGGGTGCGCGGTCTGGATCTGGAGCTGATCGTGCCGGAAGAGTTGCTGGTCACCGACGGCGGCTATCTGGAAGCCCACGTCGATATCGAAGCCTCCCGCCTGCGCTTTGCCGCCAAGGGGCTGCGTAGCGATTGCCTCTACCTGATGCCGGGCTTTACCGGTGGCAGCGACAAGGGCGAGACCGTGCTGCTGGGTCGCAACGGCTCCGACTACTCGGCCGCCGTGCTGGCGGCATGTGTCGATGCCGAGTGCTGCGAGATCTGGACTGACGTCGAAGGCTGCTACAGCTGCGACCCCCGTCTGGTGCCGGATGCCTACCTGCTGAAAACCCTCTCCTACAAGGAGGCGATGGAGCTCTCCTACTTCGGCGCCAAGGTGCTGCACCCGAAAACCATCGCGCCGGTGGCCCAGTTCCATATTCCCTGCCTCATCAAGAACAGCTTCAACCCGCAAGGGCCGGGCACCCTGATCGGCCCCGAGAGCGGTGACGATGACCTGAAAGTGAAGGCCATCTCCGACTTGTCCGGCATGTGCATGTTCAACGTCTCCGGTCCCGGCATGAAGGGGATGGTCGGCATGGCCGGTCGCATCTTCTCCGCCGTCTCCCGCGCCGGGGTCAGTATCGTGCTGATCACCCAGTCATCCTCCGAGTACAGCGTCAGCTTCTGTATCCACAGCTACGACAGTGAGAAGACCCGCAAGGTGCTGGAGCGCGAGTTCGAGCTCGAATTCAAAAACCAGCTGCTGGAGCCGCTGGATATCATCAGCGATCTGGCGATCATCTCCCTCATCGGTGACGGCATGCGCACCAGCAAGGGGATGGCAGCCCGCTTCTTTACCTCGCTGGCGCAAGCCTCAATCAATATCGTCGCCATTGCGCAGGGGTCGAGCGAGCGCTCCATCTCGGCGGTGGTGCGGGATCGCAAGGTGGCGGAAGCCATCAAGGCGTGCCACCAGAACTTCTTTGGCAGCCAGCAGTTTATCGATCTCTTTGTGGTCGGGGTCGGCGGCGTCGGTGCCGCGTTGGTGGATCAGATCGCCCGCCAGCAACCGGTACTGGCCGAGCAGGGCACTGGCCTGCGGGTGGTCGGCATCGCCAACAGTCGCCAGATGGCGGTCAACAAGGATGGCCTGAACCTCGCCAACTGGCGCGAACAGCTGGTGGAAGCCCGTGACAGCTTCTCGCTGGAAGGGGTGAAAAAGCTGGTGGAAGATAGCCACATCATCAACCCGGTGATCGTCGACTGCACCTCCTCCGAGGCAGTAGCCGTCCAGTATGCCGACTTCCTCGCCGCCGGTTTCCATGTGGTCACCCCGAACAAGAAGGCCAACACCGGTTCGCTTGATTACTACAAGGCGCTGCGCCGCACTGCCCGCCAGACTCGCCGCAAGTTCCTGTATGAAACCAACGTCGGCGCTGGCCTGCCGGTTATCGAGAACCTGCAGAACCTCATCAAGGCCGGTGACAAGCTGCGTGCCTTCGATGGCATTCTCTCCGGTTCCCTCTCCTTTATCTTCGGCAAGCTGGATGAAGGGATGGCCTTCTCCGAGGCAACCCAAATCGCCCGTAGCAACGGCTTTACCGAGCCGGATCCCCGCGACGATCTCAACGGCATGGATGTGGCGCGCAAGCTGCTCATTCTGGCTCGTGAGGCTGGCATGGCGCTGGAGCTCTCCGATGTCGAGGTAGAGCAGGCGCTGCCACTCGGCTTTGATGTGAGCGGCGATGTAGAAGCCTTTATGGCCCGTCTGCCCGAAGCGGACGGCTGGTTCCGCGACCAGTTCGCGGCAGCGCAGCGTGAAGGCAAGGTACTGCGCTATGTGGGCTCCATCGAAGGTGGCAAGTGCAAGGTCGCCATCAAGGCGGTCGGTGGCGACGAGCCGCTGTTCAAGGTCAAAGACGGGGAGAACGCGCTCGCCTTCTTCTCCACCTACTACCAGCCGATCCCGCTGGTGCTGCGCGGCTATGGCGCCGGTACCGAAGTGACCGCGGCGGGCGTCTTTGCCGACGTGCTGCGCACCCAGAACTGGAAGCAGGAGTTGTAAGCATGAGTTCAGACATGTACCCCTCTTATATGACTGAAGGCGGCAGCGTCGTCGCCTACGCCCCCGCCTCCAGCGCCAACCTGAGCGTGGGATTCGATGTACTGGGGGCGGCGCTCGCCCCCGTCGATGGCTCTCTGCTCGGCGATCGGGTGCAGGTAAAAGCGGCTGACGTGCCTTTTGCGCTGTCCTCTGTGGGCCGCTACGCCCACAAGCTGCCGGACGATCCGAAAAAGAATATTCTCCATGACTGCTGGGTCGCCTATGGCGAGGCGCTGGAGAAGCGCGGCCTTAAACTCAAGCCGCTCGAAATGGTGCTGGAGAAGAACCTGCCGGTGGGCTCGGGTCTGGGTTCCAGCGCCTGCAGCGTGGTGGCGGCCCTTGAGGGGCTCAACGCCTTTCACGGCGCGCCGCTCGATGAGCACGACATGCTGCTGCTGATGGGGGAGATGGAAGGCAAGATCTCCGGCTCCGTTCACTACGACAACGTGGCGCCCTGTTATCTGGGCGGCATGCAGCTGGTGCTGGAAGAGCACGGCGTTATCAGTCAGGGTATTCCGGTGTTCGATCAGTGGTACTGGGTGGTCTGCTACCCGGGCACAGTGGTCTCCACCGCCGCCGCCCGCGCCATTCTGCCTGCTCAATATCGCCGTCAGGATTGCCTCACCTATGGCCGTCGTCTGGCTGCCTTTGTCCACGCCAGCTACACCGGGCAGGAGGGGCTGGCGGCGAGCGTACTGAAAGATGTGATTGCCGAGCCCTACCGCGCGGCGCTGATCGAAGGCTTTGCCGAGGTGCGGGCGCAGGCGGCCCAGAACGGGGCGCTGGCCACCGGCATCTCTGGCTCCGGTCCCACCGTGTTTGTGGTGATGAAGGATCTGGCGCAGGCCGAGCGGATGAAGGATTGGATGGAAGCACATTTCGTGCAGAACGAAGATGGATTTGCCCGGGTCTGCAAACTGGACATGGCCGGGGCACGGGTAACAGGAAGCGAGCTATGAATCTCTACAACATCAAGGACAACAGCGAACAGGTGAGCTTCGCGCAGGCGGTGCGTCAGGGCTTGGGTCGCGAACAGGGGCTCTTCTTCCCCGAACAACTCGAACCGCTCGCCGATGTGGATGCCCTGCTGGACTTGCCGCTGGCCGAACGCTCAGCCCGCATCCTGAGCCACCTGCTGGGGGACGAAGTGCCCGCCGCCAAGGTCAGCGAGCTAATCAATGCCGCCTTCACCTTCCCGGCGCCGCTGGTGAAACTCAAAGACGGCACCTATGCCCTTGAGCTGTTCCACGGCCCGACCCTGGCATTCAAGGATTTCGGCGGCCGCTTTATGGCCCAGTGCCTCGCGGCGTTTCGCACCAACGACAAGATTACTATCCTCACCGCCACCTCCGGCGACACCGGTGCCGCCGTGGCCCACGCCTTCTTCGGGCTGGAGGGGATCGAGGTGGTGATCCTCTATCCCAAGGGCAAGATAAGCCCCTTGCAGGAGAAGCTCTTCTGCACCCTCGGCGGCAATATCCGCACCATCGCCATCGATGGCGACTTCGATGCCTGTCAGGCGCTGGTAAAACAGGCCTTTGACGACGAGGCGCTGAAAAAGGCCATTGGCCTCAACTCCGCCAACTCCATCAATATCAGCCGCCTGCTGGCGCAGGTTTGCTACTACTTTGAAGCGGTGGCCCAGCTGCCCAAAGCCTCCCGCGCCAAGGCGGTGATCAGCGTGCCATCCGGCAACTTTGGCAACCTCACTGCGGGCCTCATCGCCAAGGCGCTGGGGCTGCCGGTGAAGCGCTTTATCGCCGCCACCAACGCCAACGACACCGTGCCGCGCTACCTGAAAACCGGTCAGTGGGAGCCGCACCAGACAGTGGCCACCCTGTCGAATGCCATGGATGTCAGCCGCCCCAACAACTGGCCACGAGTAGAAGAGCTCTGCCGTCGCAAAGGCTGGGCGTTGGAGACCCTGGGGTCAGGTATGCGTGACGACGCCCAGACTCGCGCCGCCCTGAAACGGCTGCACCAGCTGGATTATCTGTGCGAACCCCACGGGGCCATTGCCTGGGATCTGCTGGGCGAACAGCTGGCCGAGGATGAGGTGGGGGTGTTCCTTTGCACTGCTCATCCCGCCAAGTTTAAAGAGTCGGTGGACGAGATCCTCAATCTCGATGTACCGCTACCCGGCCCGCTGGCCAAACACGCCGAGCTGCCGCTGCTCTCCGTTAATTTGCCCGCGGAGTTTGCCCGGTTAAGGGCGTTTTTGGTGGGTTAAATAATGAAATGTCAGTAAAAAGTAATGTGAACCCGTTAAAAGAATTTAAGTTCTAACTCAAAGTGCTGTACAGACATAGTAAGTGAGGGAGGTGTATACCTCCCTCACTTAATTTTTGTGTATTTTTGGAGTTTTAAGATGTTTATTGATAGTGCTTGTAGTCATAAACACATAACAGTTTTTTGTATTCTGTAGAATTCTTTTCTGCATAACCTTTTAAATATTGCTCTACACTATCTAGTGGTAATTGGTTATGCCACACTGCCCAACAAATAGCATTTCCTTTATAAGTGTGAGATATATTTGCATCTTCAATGATATCTCTGATTTCGTGGTGAGCATTTTTACAGCGATCGTTCATTTCGGAGATTAATGCTTCAATTTTAGTTTTTTGCTGTAATTTTAATCTGTCTTCTTCTGTTATCTCTGTGCATATTCGACTAAATCCATAAATCGGGAAGTACTGGTTGCTTGCTATACGTTGCTTGTTTATGAGTTTAAGTAACTGGGCGTTAGATTCATCGATTATTTTAAAATAATTAGACATCATTTCAGATGTACTATGGAATGTGTATTGAATAGTTTTTACGGAACCTATAACAACTATTTTGTCACTGTTATTGAGTGTGTCCATATCTTCAGTAAAGTTAACTTTTATCTGCCCTCCTGAGTAAATGTCCTTAACGACAGATTGAACCTTTCTGATATCCATAGCTGAAACAGGCAATGATAGCTCAGATAATGCTTCATATATTGCGGTGAAATTATCTGTTTTTATTTTGTTGATTCTTATTGTGGCAAACCCTTGTAAGTCGATATCATGCTCCGTAATTTCTGTATTATCTGAACCAGCATCATACTCAACCAGTAGAAAATTACTTCTTATTCTTTCTGCAATATCTGAGTTTGGTTCAACATATGTAAATATTGTTTTCAAAATATCTTTTATGTTTTCATCACCAACATTGTATCCAAGGAATATTATTGGGTTATGAATAAATAACGATAGTAACTGAGCTCTAATTAAATCATACTTAGCTTTAAAGTTTGAGTAATCATCTTCTGTGATTATTATTTTTGATGGATCTGACACGCAACCATGAATTTTATATACTGAGCCATATGGGTTACTAAGAAGAATGTCATTCCCAAGTAATGGATTAAACTCAAAAATATTTTGTATTAGCTCATCATAATTAGTTGTTATCACAGAACCGATGTTTTTCCTAGCTCTTTTTAAAGCAGTCAGCTCGTCTTGTAGGTCATCACGAAGGTTCATTTCGGACAAAAGCATTGATATATAGATCTTGAATCTACTTAAGCTATTTCCTTTTCTCATTTCCTCAAAAAAGCAATCATTCACATTTTTGAATTTCCCATCTCGGTCTTCAATTAAAGACCTATTAAATAGGTCCTCTAATTTCGAGGCAACTAATTCATACTTGTACACACCATCGACTATACATCCTGACTTTATATCATAATATTTTTCATCATTACCAGTTAGCTCGGTGGCAATTTTGAGTAGCAGAGCATCCCACGTATATGAATTTCTTAGGTATCTAAGGCTAACACCAGTACCTACAAATAATACGGGGTGATTATGAAAGCTACTCATAAATTCTTTGATGTTCACAGTTCAACCTTTTAAGTTAATAATGCTTTTAAGCTTGCCCCACTTATTGGGGAGATGAATAATGCAGGTTTATGTTATTTTGAAATCTATTTTAAAGCGAATTGCACAGCTACGAATGTGGACTAAATATTGTATCGCATACGTTTGGTTAATCCTCGTAGGTTGGCGCTGAACGAAGTGAAGCCCAACGTTTACCGTGAAAGCGAAATTTTAATTTTGTTATCGATTTTATATGGTCAAAATTTATCTTTTTGGGGAGTCAGATATCACGTTTGTTGGGCTTCGCTGCGCTCAGCGCCAACCTACAACACATTCCGAGCCGATTATTCCCGACCCGAGTCACTATTAATGGCCCAATCTGACCCTATCCATCCTGCGGCGATATGGCGATGAATGGAGGAGTAAGGCCAATCGACAGGTTTGGCACAATAACCATGTTTGACCGGATTGAAATGGATGTAATCGACATGGGCTTGCAGATCCTTGTCATCCCGGATCAGATGCTCCCAATAACGGCGTTGCCAGATACCGCGTTCCCGTTTTCTGACTCGACTCTCCCGTATCCGCTCTGTTTTGGCGAGATTTCGTGAAAAGCCTGCCTTGATCAGAGACCAGCGCATGGGATAGTCACTGTCATCCGGTGGTAGTTGCCAGATGGCATGGAGATGATCCGGCATCACCACCATGGCAATGATCTCGAAGGGGTGTTGTTGTTTGACGTTGCGGATCACTTCACGCAGCAGGTCGATATGACGTACCAGCAGACCCTGTTTTCGGTCAGCCAGGTTGACGGTGAAGAACCAACATGCCCCACTGGTTGTTGCTCGGCGATAGCGCATGGTTCTCCTTTCCGGAAATATCCAGTCTGTTCGATTGCACCGAATGGGCACCAACTGACCGAGGGCACGCGTGTTGGGCTTCGCTGCGCTCAGCGCCAACCTACGCAATGCATAAATCACTGTGCAAAACCCACGCTACCGCCCGTGGATTACAGCTTCCAATATGCTCCATTAACCAGCGAGGGTAGCAACCCATCACTGATGAATAGGCACCGGATGGCTATGTTAAGCCAATCGAATCTGGCCACACCAGTCAAAAAATGACGTAAGTGTCAGTAATGACTGATTTTTTGCGCTGGCTCAATAAAAGGGTGTGGCCGGAGACAGGATTCCCATGACCCTTGATTCTATTGGGGTTGGCGGGAAAGTAGGGGGCAGGCTTGCCGCTGAGGAAGGGTTGGCTGGGGGCAATCCCGCTCTGCCAATCGGCGCTATAGTGCGGGCGATGGTTGCCCTGTGCTCCCTCTCCCAAGCTGGCGAGGCGGGGGATCTGCTGCAACAATCAGCTGTTGCCATCACAGCCATTTGCAACACATCGTCATGCAAATATGACCATGCAAACACATCACCAGATAGAGAGGAGATCTCCCATGAAGCGTACCATCCTGTTCGGCCTGCTCTGCGGCAGCGTGCTGCTGGCCAATCCGGTCTTTGCCAACGACGCGGCCCAGTTGCAGTGCGAGGCGCAGGCCGCGGCCAAAAAGCTTAACGGCGCCGCCAAAACCAGCTTTGTCGGCAAGTGTGTGAAAGATGCCGCTGGCGCTGCGAGCGGCGAGTGCGAGAAGGCGGCCGCCGACAAGAAGCTGGCCGGAGCGGCCAAGAACAGCTTTATCCAGAAGTGCGTGAAGACGGGCGCGGCGGTGGATCCGGCGGCCAAGTGCGAGAAGGCGGCGGCCGACAAGAAGCTGGCTGGCGCGGCCAAGAACAGCTTTGTCCAGAAGTGCGTGAAGGATAGCGCCGCCAAGTAAGGCATTTTCTCATCCGGTGTGTTTGCGGGGGGCCATCAGGCCCCCCGCGCTTTTTTGGCGCACTGATGGCGCAACGCACAAACCTTGTATCGGGGCGGCAATAGCGACACTATTGACTCCTTTTATGGGTTCCGCAGAGGCGCAGCCATGACCTGCCGTGACCGGACGAGGCGTTGGCGAGCTGCATTTATGCGGGATTACGCGCGATAAGGGAGCAGAGCAGGATGATGGAAGGGACGCAGTGGCGCTGGCTCAATGAACCGGCCCAGTGGCACAGGACAGACGACGGTTTGCAGGTGGTGACAGACCAGCAGACCGATTTTTGGCGCAGCACCTGGTATGGCTTCGAGCGCCACAGTGGCCATCTTTATGGCTGCGAGGTGGCGGGGGAGTTTACCTTTCAGGTCTGCGTCGAGGGGGAGTTCACCACCCTCTACGATCAGGCGGGGCTGATGCTGTTGCAAGACAACGAGCACTGGCTGAAAGCGGGCATCGAGTACAACGATGCCCAGCCGATGATCGGCAGCGTGCTGACCAATCCGCGATCTGACTGGGCCACCGGCATCTTCACCGGCAATCCGCGTCGCTTCTGGCTGCGGCTGACCCGGCTGGCCGATTGCCTGCGTTTGCAATACTCCACCGATGGCAAGGTATGGCCGCTGCTGCGCCTCGCCCCGATCCCGCCAAGCGAACGCTGCTTTATCGGGGTGATGTGCTGCACGCCGGAGCGGCAGGGGCTGGCGGTGCGCTTCTCTGACTTGCGCCTCACGCCGCCTCTTGGCAAGGCGCTCCATGATTTGAGCTAGGCCAGCGGTTTTGCCTGCGTCATTCAAGCAATAAAAAAGCGCCTGCAGGCGCTTTTTTCATTTGGCTGGTAAGGCCTCAATTAGCTGATCAGGCTGGCCCACAGGTCATATTCGTCGGATTCGTCGATCCGCACTTTGACCATGTCCCCCGGCTTGAGGCCGGTTTCACCGTTGAGGTAGACCAGACCGTCGATCTCCGGCGCATCGGCAAAGGAGCGGCCAGTGGCGCCCTCTTCGTCCACTTCGTCGATGATAACGGTCATCTCCTGACCCACTTTGCGGGCCAGCTTGCGGATGGAGACCTGCTGTTGCAGCTCCATAAAGCGCTGGAAGCGCTCTTCCTGAACCTCTTCCGGTACCGGATCCGGCAGCTCGTTGGCCAGTGCCCCTTCGACCGGGCTGTATTTGAAGCAGCCGACGCGATCCAGCTCTGCCTTGTCGATAAAGTCCAGCAGCATCTGGAAATCTTCCTCGGTCTCGCCCGGGAAGCCGACGATAAAGGTGGAGCGCAGGGTGATCTGCGGGCAGATCTCGCGCCACTTCTGGATCCGCTCCAGGGTGCGCTCGACGGTACCCGGGCGCTTCATCAGTTTGAGGATGCGCGGGCTGGCGTGCTGCAGCGGAATATCGAGGTAGGGCAGTACCTTGCCATCGCGCATCAGCGGGATGACGTCATCCACGTGCGGGTAGGGGTAGACGTAGTGCAGACGCACCCAGATGTCGAGCTTGGCCAGCTCTTCGCACAGGGCAACCATGCTGGTCTTGACCGGCATGCCGTCGTAGAAACCGGTGCGGTGTTTGACATCGACACCGTAAGCGGAGGTGTCCTGGGAGATCACCAGCAGCTCCTTCACGCCCGCCTCTTTCAGACGCTTGGCTTCTGCCAGTACGTCGCCGATGGGGCGGCTCACCAGATCCCCGCGCATGGAGGGGATGATGCAGAAGGTGCAGCGGTGGTTGCACCCTTCTGAAATCTTCAGATAGGCGTAGTGACGCGGGGTCAGCTTGACGCCGTGGGCCGGTACCAGACTGGTGAAGGGGTTGTGCTGCGGCTTCTCCACATATTTGTGGACGTGACCCAGCACCTCTTCATAGGCGTGGGGGCCGGTGATCTCGAGCACCTTTGGGTGGATCTCGCGGATCTGGTTCTCTTTGGCGCCAAGGCAGCCGGTGACGATCACCTTGCCGTTCTCGGCCAGCGCTTCGCCGATCGCTTCCAGCGACTCTTGCACCGCGCTGTCGATAAAGCCGCAGGTGTTGACGACGACCAGCTCGGCATCGTCATAGCTGGGCACCACATCGTACCCTTCGGTACGCAGCTGGGTCAGGATGCGTTCTGAATCGACCAGGTTTTTGGGGCAACCCAAGGAGACGAATCCTACTTTGGGGGCCTGTTTTGTGTTGGACATCGCTCAATCACTCTTAGGTGGCTCTTCTTTAAGGGCGCGGATTTTACCGGAATGGTTAACCAAAAACTATACAGCCAGCATGGCAGAACCGAACAATATCTCCGACCAGGCAAGATTGGGCCGCACCAGCAGCCGGTGATGGCATGCCCTTGGTAGGGCTATTGCCTCTGCCGTGCGGGCTTGTTGTGGGGATACTGCTTTGTTGATTTTTCTGTCAATTTTGACGCTGTGGCGGGGAGAGCGTCAAAGGGAGTCACTATACTTCCATCACGGGGTCCCGTTGGAGAAGGCGATGGAAAGTTCATTTGGCGAAAAAATGCAGAGCGTACATGCCACGCTCAGGCAGCGCTTTGACAAGCTGAGTCGGGTGGCCATCGCGATTTATGACCCGCATACCGATCAGCTCAAGACCTTTGCCCACAGCACCGAGGGGCCCTCGCCGCTGGTGCAGTATGAGGTGAAGCTGAGCGATGTTCCCTCCCTGAGTTATCTGGCGGAGCACAAGCAGCCCCGGGTGCTCGGCAATCTCGATGCCCTGCGTGGCTCTGCGTCGGAGCACAGCCGCAAGGTGCTGGAGGCGGGTTATGCCTCCAGCTATACCGAGCCGCTGCTGTTCAACAGCAAGCTGTTTGGTTTTCTGTTTTGTGATGCTATGGAGCCGGGATACTTCGAGGAGCCGATCCGCAGCGAGCTGTCGGCCTATGCCCAGGCGCTGTCGGCCATCATTGCGGTTGAGTTTTTCTCCATCCAGACCCTTGGCGGTGCGCTGACCACGGCGCGGGAGTTCAGCCGCTATCGGGATGAGGAGACCGCCAACCATCTGCACCGGATGTCGGCCTACTCCCGGCTGATTGCCAAGACGCTGGCCCCGACTTGCGGGCTGAGCGATGAGGAGGTGGAGTTTATCTACCTCTTCTCCGAGCTGCACGACATCGGCAAGATCGCGGTGCCGGATGCCATTTTGCTCAAGCCGGGCAAGCTGACCCCGGAAGAGTTCGAGATCATGAAGATCCACCCAGGCAAAGGGCGGGAGATGATCAGTCTGATGATCAACGAGTTTGGTCTCGATGGCATTCACCACACCGACATGCTGACCAACATCATCGCCAGCCATCACGAGCGTTTCGACGGCACCGGCTATCCGCTGGGGCTGGCGGGGGAGGCGATCCCGCTGGCGGCCCGCATCGTGACGGTGGCCGATGTGTTTGATGCCCTGACCAGCGAGCGCCCCTACAAGAAGGCATGGCCGTTCGAGACGGCGTTTGCCTATCTGGAGGAGCATGCTGGCAGCCAGTTTGATCCCGCCTGTGTCGCCGCAGCCCTGCACAACAAGGCCGAGTTTTATGCCATCTATCAGCAGTATCAGGATCCGGCCTGCTCTGCGAGCGTGGCGGCCAGCGGCGCCGAGCCGGGTTGAGCGTGTGTGATGAGCTTAAGGGGCAATACGGCGGATCAAGCATGACGAGGAATAAATATAGAGAGGGGGCACCAACAGGTGCCCCCTCTCTTTTATACGTCTTTCTATTAAATGCGCCTTTAGTTTGCCGACCTTCTATCTGCGGCTATGGCGTTTGCGCTCAGGTTACTGTTTGGGCGTCGGCTCGCTGATTTGATAGAGGTGATCCGCGCAAGCGCTGGAGCAGCCACAGGGGCGCACTTCTTTATCTTCCCGCTTCTGGGCAAGCTGGTATTGGCGCCACCAGATGATGGTGCCCATGGCCAGGATCAGCACGAACGAGGCGAGCAGGCTCAACAACCAGATGGACATGATCTCTTCTCCTTGATGGTGATGACATGCACGGCGATGGCATCAGTGATGATGGCAGCAACCGCCCTGTTGGCCTGCGCCCTCACTGCCTTGACAACAAGTATGGCCTTGCCGTGGGCTATCTGCCTGATTGCCACCACTGGCGCAACAGTGACCTGAGCTGCTGTTACAACCACCGTGACAATTCGCATGGCTGTGGCCTGCGCCGAGGGGCTGGATGGCACGGATAGTCGCCTTGCTCTGATGACGGCGAGACGGACGCCCCTGACTGGCCTCGGTTAGAGGTTGCAGATTGGCGGGGGCCAGCAGCGCGGGCAGCGGCAGGCGGGCAGAGCGGCACTGCAGCACCCGGATATTGACCGCCAGCAGGCGCCCCAGCATTCGCTCGCCGATATTGCGCACCACCACCTGACCCACTTGATGATGGGCGAGGGCGTCGAGCAGCGCTTGCTTGCCGTGGCAGCCTTCGGCTGCGGCCGGATTAGGCAAGGTGGCGATGACGTTCCCTTCGGGGTTAAGAATTTGCAGCTGCTCGGCACGGGTAAAGTGGCCAGCCAACAACCCCTGACTCAGCATCAAGGCGCAGTTGCTGGGGTTGGTGGTCATGGTTGTGACAGCATTCATGTCGGCTCTTCTCCACTGGTTGGGTGGTCGGGCTCGGCGGGTTGCATCATCAATGCCTTGCCCAGACTCAGACACTCCACCACTTTATAGCGCCCTTTTTTCAGGATATTGGCCAGGGTCTGGCGGGAGACCCCCATCACCAGGGCGGCCTCCTGCTGCTGCATTCCTTGAAGGTCGACGAGGCGCAGTGCTTCGAACTCATCAGGGGCCAGCGTGACCTGTTCCAGCTGATGCATGGGGCGGCCGTTGGGTTTGAAGCAGCTGTTGGCGGGGCGGCCACAGATCTGGCGGGCAATCTTGGGTCTTGGCATGGTGGCTCCTAATTGGCATAAGCCATTTATACGCTCATATGTAGCATATGCCAATAATTTTGTCGGGTGTAGAGAGCTGCGCCAGTGCTGTTTACGGCAGAGGGGGGGTAAAGAGGGGGAGGAGGAATACGTACAAAAGCAGTGAAGGTGGCAGAAACGACGCAGGCCCGAACAGAGGTTCGGGCCTGCGGTTTTGCAGAGGATGGTCGGGCTATCCCGGCGAGCTTACGCCTGTTCGGCCTCGGCCACTGGAGCTGCGCTCTCGCTACCGTTGGCGAAGCGATCCGCCCACAGGGCAATCACGCCGTCACCGGTGACGTTGCAGGCGGTGCCGAAGCTGTCTTGCGCCAGATAGAGTGCGATCATCAGGGCGATGGAGGCTTCACCAAAGCCGAGCATGGAGGTGAGCAGACCCAGCGCCGACATCACGCCACCACCCGGGGCGCCCGGGGCGGCGATCATGATCACCCCCAGCATCATGATGAAGGGGAGCATGGTCTCGATACCCGGAATGGCCAGATGCTCGGAGAGGAACATCACCGCGGTGGCACAGGTGACCAGGGTAATGGTGGAGCCACAGAGGTGAATGGTGGCACACAGCGGCACGGTGAAGTTGGCGATACCGTCGCTCACGCCGTTGTTCTTGCTCGATTGCAGAGCGACCGGAATGGTGGCGGCGCTCGACATGGTCCCCAGCGCGGTGAAGTAGGCGGGCAGCATGTTCTTGATGAGCTGGGTCGGTGAGCGGCCAAGGGCCAGACCGGTGCCCACGAACAGCACGGAGAGCCAGATCCAGTGCATCAGGATCGCCATCACCAGCACCACGCCGAAAGTTTTCAGGGTAGCGAATACGGTGCCTTCTACCGTCATCTCGACAAAGACGCCCGCGATATAGAACGGCAGCAGCGGGATGATCACCTTGGCCAGCAGGCGGTCGATGATGTCACGACCCTGATCGGCGACCCGGCGCAGATCGGTGGCCTGGGTGGCGCTGATGCCAATGCCGAACACGAAGGCGGCGGCCAGTGCCGACATCACGCCAAACAGCGGCGGGATCTCCAGATTGACGTAGGAGGCGAGTTTGATAGCCGTGGCCGTGGTGGGCTCGGCAGCGGTGGTGAACTGAGGGATCAGGTGGCTCGCCACGGTAAAGGCGAACAGCCCCGCCAGAATGGTGGAGCAGTAGGAGAGGGCCACGGTTTTGCCCAGCAGCTTGCCGGAGTTTTTCGGCAGGCTGGCGATGCCGCTCATGATAAAGAACAGAATGATGAGCGGAATGGTGAAGGTGATCAGCTGACCTATCACTGTCTTGGCCGTAAACAGCACGCGCGCCACCCACTCAGGGGCGTAGAGACCGAGCAAGAGACCGGCAAGGATGCCAGCAATGAGTTTCAGGACAAGTTTCATAAGGAAATCCGGAGTTGGTTGTATTGTCTGTTTTGTTATTAAAATTTGATATTAATCACACTTTTTAACACGTAAGCCGTGTTATGTCTGCCTTTTCTGCGTTAACGCCGAGTTAAATATTGTCGAAGGTCAAGATCGCCGACTAGCTGTCGGCTTGGCGTTGAACTGGAAAATTCGTGATGAATTAGCCCGTTAGGTGGCCTGATGATCGCCGCGCAGCAACATGACGTACTGGTTGGCATATTGACTTGCGGAGTCTGAGGTGCTGGCTGATACGGCTTCCATCGGCGCCAGTTGCAGCGCTACCCCGGATGAGGTGACGATTTGCTGAAGATGCGGGATCTGCTGGTCGTGACTCATTTCGCCGCTTGGCTGTAGGGGGAAACAGAGCGGTGCGCCCGTTTTGAGCAGGGTCGCCAGCTGTTGCAACAGGGGGACAAGAGTGGCTTCGTCGCTATCAAGTGGGCGGCTTAGCCAGATGCCATCGTAAGGGAGCACCGAGTGCATCTTCGCCAGCGAGCAGACCCGCACTGCTTGCCCGGATTGCTGTGAGGCGACTTTGGCGTCAGCCAGAACCGCTTCACAGGCGGTGACCACATACCCTTCTGCACGCAGCCAGCACATATCCTCCCCCGTACAGCACTGACCATTGAGCAGGTGAGCACCGTGTTTAAGGCGTGCCACAAAGGCAGCTCGAACGTGGGCGTGCTGGTCGTTAAATGGCCAGGAAGCGGGGATGGCGTCAGAGTGTGGCACAGGGGTTACCTCAAGCAGGGGGCGCACAGGGTAACAAATCGGGGCCTGACTGCCAAAGCGCGCGGTCAGGCCCCGATTTGGATGTGATGACGTTGCCGGAGCCGGTTAGCGGCCGCAGGCAGGCCCGTGGGGTTGGGCCAGCATGGTGAACATGCTCTCTATCAGGAAGGCGGATTCGCCCTGCAGGTCTATCCGCCCCGGAAAGTGGAGCCAGTTGATGATGTAGCCATCCAAGGTGCAGTGGAGCAGGGTGGCGGCGCGCTGCAGGTTGAGGTTGGCGGGCAGTTGGCCCCGCCGTACCGCATTGGCCAGGGTGGTCTCCAGGTCTCGGAAGAAGTTGGCGGACTGGCTGCGGATATGTTCGCGCAGTGAGATGGCTTCCCCCTCCAGCGATTCGAGATTGAACAGTATGGTGAACATCTGCCGCTGGGCCGGATTGTGAATGAAGCTGTGGAGTACCCCTTCGAAGAAGAGGCGCAGTTGCCCCAGCGGATCCGGCTCATCTGGATTGAGGCAGGCATCGAGCTGGTGGGCAAGGGGGCTGCAGAGCTCCTGCCAGAGCGAAATGAAGAGTTCATCCTTGTTCTTGAAGTGCCAATAGATGGCCCCGCGGGTCAGGTCTGCCGCCCTGGCGATGTCGGTCAGGCTGGTCTTGGCCAGGCCCTGAGAGCAGAACAGATCCAGCGCCGTGCTCATGATGTGGCAGCGGGTTTGCTGCGCCTCTTCTTTGGTTCGTCTGGCCATCGAAATTTGTGCCTCATGCAAGCAAAAAGTCACTTACATACATTTATGAATGTATGTATATTGCCTCATCTTTCGACTATTTACCAACAGGGCCCATGCGGCCCTGATTGTTCATTGACTGGCAAAGGCTCAGGTGTTTCATGCATAAACATATTCTTGCTCGTTCAGTTGGTCTTGCCTTGCTGGCTACAGGCTTGCTGGCAGGTTGTGGTGACAAGGGGGGCGCACCCCAGGGACAGGGCGACATGCCCCCCGCGGCGGTCAACGTGGTGACCCTGCAGAGCGGTCCGCTGATGTTGACCACCGAGTTGACCGGCCGCAGCGCCCCGTTGCGGGTGGCCGAAGTGCGTCCGCAGGTGAGCGGCATCATCCTCAAGCGCCTCTTTACCGAGGGAAGCGATGTGAAGGCGGGCGATCTGCTCTATCAGATCGATCCGGCTGTCTATCAAGCGTCAGTTGCCAGTGCCAAGGCCAATCTGGCCAAGGCCGAGGCCAACGAGCAGAGTGCCCGCCTCAAGGCGCAGCGCTATCAGGAGCTGCTCAAGGTCAAATCCATCAGCCGTCAGGACTATGACGATGCCGACGCCAGCTGGAAGCAGGCCAAAGCGGAGATCATGGCGAGCAAGGCGGCTTTGCGCACTGCCGAGATCAATCTCGGTTACACCCGCATCACAGCACCCATCAGCGGCCGCATCGGTAAATCCGCGGTGACAGAGGGGGCGCTGGTGACCGCCCAGCAGGCTGACAGCCTGACCGCCATTCAGCAGCTCGATCCCATGTATGTGGATGTGCGTCAGTCCACCGCCGATCTGCTGCGCCTCAAGCGACTGGTCGCCGAGGGCAAGCTGACCCAGGACGAGCAGAAGGGGGCCAAGGTGACCTTCCAGCTGGAAGATGGCTCCACTTATGGCGAAGAGGGCTCGCTGCAGTTCTCCGATGTGACCGTGGATGAGACCTCCGGCATGGTGACCCTGCGGGTGATTGTGCCCAACCCTCATCAGCTGCTGCTGCCCGGCATGTTTATGCGCGCCACCCTGCAAGAGGGGGAGCGGGCGCAAGGGCTGCTGGTGCCGCAAACTGCCGTGACTCGCACCCCCAACGGCGGCGCCACCGTGATGGTGGTAACCGCTGACAACAAGGTGGAGCTGCGCAACGTGCAGCTGAGCCGTGTCGTCGGCAGCAACTGGGTGGTGGAGTCAGGGCTCACCTCCGGCGAGCGGGTGATCGTGGCTGGCTTGCAGAAAGTACGACCGGGCGCCGTGGTCAATCCCGCCGAGCAGGGTGCTGATGCAGCGTCTGCTCAAGCTGCGTCCAACACCCCGGTCAACAAGTAGGATGGAGTAGTCGCTTCATGGCTCGATTTTTTATAGACAGACCCATTTTTGCCTGGGTGATCGCGCTGGTGATCATGCTGGCGGGTAGCCTGGCCATCATCAAATTGCCGGTCGCCCAGTATCCGAGCATTGCGCCGCCCGCGGTCGGTATTTCTGCCAGCTATCCGGGCGCATCCGCCAAAACGGTGGAAGACTCGGTAACCCAGATCATCGAACAGAACATGACCGGGCTGGATCACCTGCTCTACATGTCCTCCCAGTCTGACTCCGCGGGGCGGGTGTCGGTGACCCTAACTTTCCAGCCGGGGACCGATCCCGATATTGCCCAAGTGCAGGTGCAGAACAAGCTGCAGCAAGCGATGTCGCTGCTGCCGCAAGAGGTGCAGCAGCAGGGGATCCGGGTACAGAAGACCTCCAGCAGCTTCCTGATGGTCGCGGCGTTCATCTCCAGCGATGGCTCGATGAACAACGACGATCTGGCGGACTATGTGGTCTCCAACATCAAGGAGCCCCTGAGCCGTCTGGACGGGGTAGGGGATATCACCTTGTTCGGTAGCCAGTATTCCATGCGGGTGTGGCTCGATCCCAACAAACTCAACCGAGTTCAGATGACCCCGGGGGATGTGCAGGCAGCCATCAAGGCGCAGAACGCCCAGGTGGCCTTCGGCAAGCTGGGCGGCACCCCGTCGGTAGAAGATCAGCAGTTCACCGCCACCATCATGGGGCAGACCCGTCTCTCTACCGTGGAGCAGTTCAACGACATCCTGCTGCGGGTGAATCAGGATGGCTCCAAGGTACGGCTGAAAGATGTGGCCCGGGTCGAGCTGGCGGGCGAAAGCTATGACGCCGATGCGCTCTACAACGGCCAGTCTACCGCCGCGGTTGCCATCAAGCTGGCGACCGGTGCCAACGCGTTGGATACCGCCGAGAAGGTGCGTGCCAAGCTCAATGAGCTGTCGGATTACTTCCCGGCCAACATGGAGATCGTCTACCCCTACGACACCACGCCGTTTGTGAAGATCTCCATCGAGGAGGTGGTGCAGACCCTGATCGAGGCGATCTTCCTGGTGTTCTGCGTCATGTATCTGTTCCTGCAGAACTTCCGCGCCACCCTGATCCCGACCATTGCGGTGCCTGTGGTGCTGCTCGGTACCTTCGGGGTGATGGCGGCGTTTGGCTTCTCCATCAATACCCTCACCATGTTCGGTATGGTGCTGGCCATCGGCCTGCTGGTGGATGACGCCATCGTGGTGGTGGAGAACGTGGAGCGGCTGATGAGTGAGGAGGATCTCTCCCCGCTGGAAGCGACCCGCAAGTCGATGACCCAGATCACCGGCGCACTGGTGGGGATCGCCCTGGTGCTCTCCGCCGTGTTCGTGCCGATGGCCTTCTTCGGCGGCTCGACCGGCGCCATCTATCGCCAGTTCTCGCTGACCATCGTCTCGGCCATGGTGCTGTCGGTGCTGGTGGCGTTGATCCTGACCCCGGCGCTTTGTGCCACCCTGCTCAAGCCGATGAAACATGGCGAGTTTGGTGCCAAGCGCGGCTTCTTTGGCTGGTTCAACCGCGCCTTTGATGCGGGTACCAACCGCTATCAGAGCGGCGTGCGCAAGGTGATCAAACAGGGCGTGCGCTACAGCCTGATCTACGGTGCCATGCTGGCGGTACTGGCAGTGCTCTTTATGCGGATGCCCACCTCCTTCCTGCCGGAAGAGGATCAGGGAGTCATCATGTCCATGGTGCAACTGCCGGTGGGGGCCACCAAGCAGCGTACCGAGGTGGTGCTGGCGGACATGCGCGACTACTTCCTGAAAAACGAGAAGGATAACGTTGACTCCGTACTGACCGTATCCGGCTTCAGCTTCGCCGGTAGTGGCCAGAACGCGGGTATGGCCTTTATCAAGCTCAAGGACTGGAGCGAGCGCAAGAGCCCGGATCGCAGCGCCAATGCCATTATCGGCCGCGCCATGGGCTATCTCTTCAGCATCAAGGAGGCGCAAGTGTTCGCCTTCAACCTGCCTCCGATCCCGGAGCTGGGGACGGCGACCGGTTTTGACTTCTTCCTGCAGGATCGCGGCGGTATCGGTCACGACAAGCTGATGGCGGCGCGTAACCAGCTGCTTGGCATGGCGGCGCAGGATCCCACTCTGGTGCGGGTGCGTCCGAACGGGATGGAAGATACGCCGCAGCTCGATATCAAGATCGATTACGAGAAGGCGCTGGCGCAGGGGCTATCCATCGCGGATATCAACAACACCCTGGCCACTGCCTGGGGCTCGTCCTACGTCAATGACTTCGTCGACCGTGGCCGGATCAAGAAGGTCTACATGCAGGCGGATGCCCCCTTCCGGATGAACCCGGAAGACCTGAAACTCTGGTATGTGCGCAACAGTGCCGGTCAGATGGTGCCCTTCTCCGCCTTTGCCAGCACCGAGTGGAGCTTCGGCTCGCCGCGTCTGGAGCGTTACAACGGCGTGCCGGCGATGGAGATCGTCGGTGAGGCGGCGCCTGGCAAGAGTACCGGTGATGCGATGGCCGCCATCGAGCAGATGGTGAAACAGCTGCCGGAAGGGGTGGGCATCGAGTGGACCGGGCTCTCCTTCCAGGAGCGTCAGGCCGGTTCACAGGCACCTGCGCTCTACGCCATCTCCTTGCTGGTGGTGTTCCTCTGTCTGGCGGCCCTCTACGAGAGCTGGAGCATTCCGTTCTCGGTGATGCTGGTGGTGCCGCTCGGGGTACTGGGGGCAATTGTGGCTGCTACCCTGCGCGGGCTGGAGAACGACGTCTACTTCCAGGTTGGCCTGCTCACCACCATAGGCCTGTCGGCTAAGAACGCGATTTTGATCGTGGAATTTGCCAAAGAGCTCTACGACAAAGGGATGGGCTTGGGTGAGGCGGTGGTGGAGGCGGCACGCCTGCGCCTGCGTCCGATCCTGATGACCTCGCTCGCCTTTATCCTCGGGGTGCTGCCGCTGGTGATCAGCTCCGGCGCGGGCGCCAGCAGCCGTAACGCCATCGGTACCGGCGTGATGGGGGGGATGATCAGCGCCACCGTGCTGGCCATCTTCTTCGTACCGCTCTTCTTCGTGTTGGTGATGCGTTACTTCACTAGCCACAAGAGTAAAGAGTCGCGCATGGCTGCAGCAGTTGAGTCAAAAGGTGACTGATGGCACGCCGGTGAGGCAGATCTGAGCTGCAAGCAATAAACAGCCCGCTTAGTTTGGTCTTGTTGACCACCAAACAGGGCAACCCTATGGGTTGCCCTACTTTGTATGGGCTTGCCGAGAGGTTCGTTTTACAGATTGTTGAAATAAGTAGCAGGGCGCTCGAGCTGGCTGTAATCGGTCTCGTGTTCAGCTTCAAATTGACCCCCAACGAGATAGTTTTTGCTGTTCATATGGGGGGAATACGAGATAGAATCCATCATCAAATCGGGTCTGTGTGGTGTGCAATATCACTATAAATCTGTGATCGCGTCTAGCGATGCATAGCGCCAAAAATACAATTAAATGCTGGAGGACATGATGACCAACAGCTTGAGCAATGTGGTTAAAATCAGCGAACTGGGGGCTGCAACTCAGTGCGGTAGCCATGCCCCTTGTCGATTTAAGCTCAAATAATCAGCGCCCTGCCCATCCGGTGATATGTATTAGAGCTGCTAACAAAACCAAGTTGATTCGAACGATGCCAATCCCCACATAGCCGGCATGACACGAAAAATCATCAGTAACCAGCTATGGAAGTCCTCGCAGCCACTTCTGCCACCTCAACAGCCTTCGACATGGGGTGGCCGTCCACGCCTCGATGACTATGCCGTTCTCAACGGTCTTCTGTTTGTCCTTACTATCGGGATCCCGTGGGAGGACTTACCCCAGTCTCTGGGTTTTGGCGGCGGAATGACGTGCTGGCGTCGCCTACGCGATTGGCAAGCTCAAGGTATCTGGCAGCGACTTCACGTGGCGCTGCTGACCAAGCTACATCAAGCTGGCCACATCGACTGGAGTAGAGCAAGCCTCGATGGTGCGAGCGTAGCCAGTCACCGGGGGGCTAGGAAACAGGACGTAACCCGACAGGCAGAGGCAAGCTTTGCAGTAAACGACACATAGTGGTGGAACGTCAGGGCATACCGCTCGCAGTGCTTGTCTCAGGCGCCAATCGCCATGACTCGATAATGTTTGAGCCCTTGTTGGATGCACTTCTGGCGTTAGTAGGCAAGAGAGGGCGACCACGATGTCGACCTGACAAGCTACACACAGAGAAAGGGTATGATTTTCACCGTTGCCGAGATTATCTGAGGTGACGGGGTATCAAGGTTCGTATTGCCCGGCGAGGCATCGATAGCAATGCGCGATTGGGTTGTCATTGCTGGGTTGTAAAACGCACTCATGGCTAGCTAGCTTTGGGAAGCTACGAATTCGTTTCGAGCGACAGCTGGATATCCATCTCGCCTTGTTGACGCTGGCGTGTGCGGTTATTTGCCTGCGTTTTGTTGAACGGTTTTGTTAGCGGCTCTTAGATTGAAAATATCTATGCACCTCTTTGAGTTCCTGCATCGTATTTCCCCCGAGCAACAACATTGTTCTCAAAAGAACCTCACCTCTGTTTTAAGAGCATATTTTCTATGAAAATTTTAGTGCACCGGTGGTGCAGGCTTTATCGGCTCTGCTGTGGTGCGCCATATCATCCGTGAGACCCAGGAGTCTGTTATCAATCTCGCTAAACTCACCTATGCCGGCAATCTGGAATCCCTGGCAGATGTCTCGTAAAGCAATCGTTATACCTTCGAACAAGTCGATATTTGCAACCGTGCCGAGCTGGATCGGGGGGGGGGGCTTGCACCAACCGGGTGAGCTCATCCACTATCGCTGGCCGTTCATCAATCGACACCGGATTGGGAATGACGCTGTGCTTACTGTTCCGGCCCTTGCGATAACCTTTATGGCCTTGGCGCAGGTGCCGGTATAGCGAGCCGCCATTGGCCTTGTTTCGCGCCACATAACGGACCCATGATTAGCTGTCACCACGAACTATACTGACCTTACGCACAGTTATCGAGGTGCGAGATCATGGCCAAAAGCAAAGTCCAATTCCAGCAAGGCTACAGCCTGTTTGAGTTTTTCAGGGACTCTGGCACAGAGGCTCAGTGCGAAAACGGGCTGTTCACTTGGCGTTATCCTTACAGCTTTGTCTGCCCTGAATGTGCCAACAAGACCTGTTGTCGCCTGAAAAAGCGGGCACATGTATGGCAATGCAATCACTGCCGTCATCTGTCATTGACTGGAAGCACAATTTTTGCAAACACCAAACTTCCACTGACCAAGTAGTTTCTGGCAATGCACCTGTTGTCACAAACCAAAACAGGCTTGTCAGCGATGGAGTTAAAGCGCCAGCTGGGCGTCAAATATGACACTGCGTGGATTCTCAAGCGCAAGCTGCTGCAAGCGATGAAAGAGCTAAGTAACTGATCTAATAGTGCTACACCTTCGCTGTGCCATAGCCATTCCCTGGGAAAGGAGACACGGTATCCATGAGGTGTTTCACTCGGGCCAGCTGGCTGGCCATTCCTCTGCATTGATGATTGCGCGTGACGTTGTGCCACAGCCGTTTTATGTGATTAACCCAAGGACTGTAAACTGGCTGGAATACTAGGCTGAACTTGGGGTTCTTCTTCAACCATCGCTCGGTCTGTTTGCTTTTGTGAATGATGTAGTGATCAAGGATCTGCGTGATGGTTTTTTCTCGTCGGTAGTGGTGACGCAGCTTTTCCAGCATGGTGATAAACAGCAATGAGTTTTTCTTTATCCCGCGGACGTAAATGTTGCCTGCATGGAGACGCCAGCCAGGTAATGTTTGGCGTTCTGTCCCGGTGTGACAACCCGCTTTGCTGCGCTCTGAACATCCAGTCGGCCCCTAATTTGGGATTGAGGTCTATATCGACTTCATCTTCATAAAACACCGGATTATCGGCGTCACAGTGGGCCAGCGCAGCGTCGATATTCGCCATTTTCTCCTGATAGGCTTGGTCTTTTATCCGCAAGGTTGGCACGGGCCTGCGCCAGACAATGCCCATACGAGGTAACCATCGGCGGAGCGTGGAGGCTGCCATATTGAGGCCTGTTAACCGATTGATTTTGATGGCCAATAGCTCAGTACACCAGCGGCTGAGCTGATAACCAAAATCTTGCGGAGAAAACTGCATGAGCAGCACCAGTAAGGTGACAATCTTGGCGACAGGTAAGACTGGGGCACGGCGAGCCGGTAAGGCTTCTAACGCACCCACACCTTCATCCCGATACCACCGAAGCCAACGGCCGATGGTCGAGCGAGCCGCGCCGGTAAGGTGATGAACATCAGTGATCGTGCGGCCTTCATGTAACAGCAAGATGGCCATCAAGCGACGAGCATGTCCTTTATCACGGGTGGCATGGATGATTTTGTGAATGCTACGGCGCAGTTGCCACACGCTCGGAGCGAATCCTTTACCAAGGCATCTTACGGAATATTGCTTCCGGTTTAATCATCGTTTTGACCTCAAGAGTATGCTGGTTGAATTGGGGCGTGCAGTCGTGGCAAGCCCTCCGATGCCATGTCGGCTCTTGAAGTTAGCTTAGGATCATGGGTAATCAGGAAGGCATATGATGGATTACTACCTCTGGTTTAACCATCGTTTTGACTACCAAGAGAGTGGTAATAAATAAGTGCCATATAATCTTCTAAGATGAGTCATAACATTGATAATTAGATTGTTTTTTAAGGTTGGCCAGTGAAAAATACAAAAAAAAACATTATTTATTTAGCGGTAAGTCAAGGGACTAATTATTTGTTGCCTCTGCTGATTTATCCTGTTTTAATAAAAACGGTTGGTGTTAGTGATTTTGGTAAGGTTAGCCTTGCAATTGTTGTAATGCAGTTGTCTTTTTTGGTTATAGAGTTTGGCTTTGGTTACAGTGCGACCAGAATTGTTGCATTGAATGAAAATAGACATCAGTTTCTTACAAAATATTTATTTGATATTATCTTGGCAAGGTTAATGTTGTTTTTGTTATCTACTATAATGTTGCTATTTTCTTTTTATATTGATGCTATTTATGAAATAAAAGAACTTGTACTCATTGTGATAGCTGCGGGATTTTTTAATATTATAAACCCGAATTGGTTTTTGTTGGGTTTAGGAATGTTGAAGGTCATGGCAGTTAACTCTATCTTGTCAAGAGGAATAAGTATTCTCGCAGCTTACTTATTAATAGATAAACAGAGTAGCTTGATTTTCATTACATTAATATTGATTTTTCCGTATGTTTTTTATTCTATGGCGTCAGTGTTTTTTTTGTTTAAAAAAGGTTATGTAGTATGTTATAAGCCTAAGTTGTGTGAAATAATTGATGTTATGCGTGATGGTGCATATTTCTTTTTTTCGACATTAGCTACAAGTGCTTATACGATGCTGACCCCAATAATTCTAGTTACGGTTAGCGGTACAATGGCTTTAGGTGTATTCAATTCAGCTAACCTTGTAAAGCAGGGAGTGGCCGGATTGGTTGCACCTGTAATTCAGGCTGTCTATCCAAAAGTAAATGTTGCTTATAATAAAGATAAACTGAATGCACGAAAATTTGTCTATAAATTTCTTAAGGTTATTTCTGGAGCTTTGTTACTATGCTCGTTGCCATTCATGCTTTACTCGCCATTTATTGCATCAATGTTGTTTGGTAACTATAGTGAGGATATTGTTGAAACACTCCAGTTGATGTCATTTTTACCAATTCTAATTGCGATTAATTCAATCATTGGGCTTTTAATTTTGGTTCCTGAAGGGGAAAATAAAAAATACTTTAAAGTAATAATTTCTGGTGGGTGCTGTTGTTTACTGTTTATTTATCCACTTTGCTATAGCTATGGGGCGGTTGGTGCTGCAATGAGTTTAATTATAGCGGAGTTGGTAGTTTTGTTGGGGATGATGAGTTACCTTATGAAAACTAATAGGAGCGATTAAGTTATGTTGTCGGTAATTATTCCTGTGTGGAAAAGATATGTTGAACTGGAATTGATTTTGAAAAGGTTGAATGAACAAGCGCAGAAATTTAATATTACATTGGAAGTGGTATTATGTGATAGTTATAGCGGTTGTGAGATGGATGACTTAGTTGCGAGAAGTATTATCAGTTTTCATTCTTTACATATTATTCATGCACAAACAAAAAATATTTTATCAACCAAAAGAAATGTTGGCGTATCCAAGTCATCAGGCGAGTATTTGGTTTTTTTAGATGATGATTGCATTCCTAATGGAGATTTTCTTTGCTCTATTTTTAATATAATAGATAGTTTTGATACCGATACTGTTTATTGTGGTGAGGTAAGATTTGAAAATGAACTCGTTAACGATAGTAATTACTACCGCTATAGGGATTCAAAGCATCCCGTGTATAGTGAAGAGTCGCTTATATTTTTTAATGAGTGGACTGCGGTAGCTATGAATTGTTTGATTTCACGAGAAACACTGTGTAAATACAATGTTTGTTTTAACGATAGCTTCATTGGTTATGGGTGTGAGGATCATGAGTTTTTCCATGCTTTAATTCTTAAAGGTGTGAAAGTAAAGTTTTCAAAACAAAAAATATACCACCATGAATATGGTGGTGATATTTCAAAGTATTCTGGAAAGATGTTTTCTACCGCAAGAGATGGGATGTTCACTTTATTGAAAGCTTCACCTGAAATGTTAATCGAAAATAAAAAATTAAGAGTTATAGAAAAGATTGCTAGTAATAATACTGCGGTATATAAATTTTTTAGAAACGTTATTTTTAATAAAAAATTATGTGATTTTATATCTGACGTTTTAATTAAGAAAGATAAAGAAAAAATGTATTACATTCCATTCTTGTATAAATACGTGTTGGTTTGCCATTATATTTATGGTGTTTCAGAACGGAATGCCGTTGATAGAAAAAAGGTAGTTGATAACTGGTATGTATAATCTATTAACCTTTCAATAGTGGTGGGATTATTTTGACGTCACTAATAGTTGGTTTTTTGACTTTTTTTACCGTGTTTTTTCGTCTCTCACTTTTTCATCCATATATATATATTGCTTTGGTGCCTGCTAGTTGTGGTTTGTTTACATTCATAATGAAGAAAACACGAAATCAACAACCTATTTTTATGGGGGGAGGCAAAAAAATAGTATTTATGATTTTAATAGTTATGTTTTTATGTTGTTTGTTGTTTGATCTTTTTCAGGATGCATTAACTATAAATAGTTTATTTAGTGTGAGGATGATGATGTTAGTCATCCTATCATTATTTCCGGCATATTTTTTGGTAGATAGGTTAAGGGGGGATGAAAGTAACTTAAAGAAAATAATAACATTATCTATTTGGATGCAGATAGTGTTGTTTTTTATAATGTATTTTAGTTCTGAGGCTAAATACACTATATATACCACTTTTGGTATGGGTGACTCTGTTAACTTAACTGAGCAAAATATCGTAACGCGTGGATTTGGTTTGTCATCTGAAATTAACTTTATGACGCCATTTCTAATGGTCTTTATAACTTTTTTTATTTTAAAAAATAAATATTTGTTATTGTTCATGGTTAGCGTTACGCAAATTGTAAACTCTAACATGACCGCCATTGCAATATTATTGGCAGCATTTTTTTCTAAAATAAACATCCCTGCTAAGCTGCTTTTTTCTATACTGCTCGTGGTTGTTTTATTTGTTTTTGGCCCTATTTACTCCCCTCGTTTTTATGATGAGTTCGTAATTTCTGGTGGCATGCGCACTGTTGATGCACTAATCAAAAATCATTTTTTCGCAGTGGATGATATCAATTGGTTTACATTGCTATTTGGTTTTCAGCAAAATATTTCATCTTCTATACCTGATTTAGATATCTACTCAGATGTAGGGTGGGTGATTATGTTTAATTATGGGGGGGGGGTTTTTATTACGCTCTTTATATTGCTATTACTATCGCTTTCAATAAGTGCTTTTGGTAAAACTAAACTTGCTGCTATATGGTTTTTAGTAGGACTTGTTTTTAATACAAAAGGACTGTTGTTAGGTGTGAATGGATATATGTTTATAACTTTCATTTATATATTCTTACGTAATTATAAAAATTCAAATGAATTTGTTAAACAAGTTAGGTATCGGAGCATCTGATGTTCAAAAATAAAATTTTGTTGATTACCGGCGGTACCGGTTCTTTCGGTAATGCAGTGTTGACGCGTTTTCTTGATACAAATATTGCAGAAATTCGTATTTTTAGTCGCGATGAGAAAAAACAAGATGATATGCGTAAAAAATATAATAATTCTAAATTGAAATTTTATATTGGCGATGTACGTGATTATCGAAGTATTCTTAATGCCTCTCGTGGAGTCGATTATATCTATCACGCTGCCGCGTTAAAACAAGTACCTTCCTGTGAGTTTTACCCAATGGAAGCGGTGAAGACCAACGTATTGGGTACTGAAAATGTGCTGGAAGCGGCGATTCAAAACGAAGTAAAGCGTATTGTGTGTTTAAGCACAGACAAAGCGGTGTATCCTATCAATGCCATGGGGATTTCCAAGGCAATGATGGAAAAGGTGATCGTAGCTAAATCACGTAACGTTGATCCGGCTAAGACAGTGATCAGCACTACCCGTTATGGTAACGTGATGGCTTCCCGTGGCTCGGTGATCCCTTTGTTCTTGCGCCAAATCATCAGCGGTGATCCGCTGACAGTCACCGATCCACATATGACTCGCTTTATGATGACATTAAATGATGCGGTTGATCTGGTATTGCACGCATTTGAGCATGGCACCAACGGCGATATCTTTGTGCAAAAAGCACCGGCGGCCACTATCGACGTGTTGGTCAAAGCGTTGTTGCAAATAACCAAAAAGCCTGATCATCATGTCAATGTGATTGGTACCCGCCATGGCGAAAAACTTTATGAGGCCTTGTGTAGTCGTGAAGAGATGTTTGTAGCTGAAGATCAGGGCGGCTATTACCGTATTCCATCGGACAATCGCGATTTGAACTACTCCAAGTACAACGAAGAGGGCGAAAAGGATTTGTCGGTCGTTGAAGATTACAACTCCCACAATACCGAGCGTTTAGATGTTGCTGGTATGGTCAAGTTGCTGCATAAACTCGACTTTATTAGGGATATTGAGGCTGGTAGCCTGATCGTGCCAGAAGGGGTATAAATGAAAATTCTTGTCACCGGCGCCAACGGATTTATTGGCAAAAACCTGCGGGTATTTTTAGCCGAACGAGGTTTTACGGATGTGACATGTTTTGAGCAAGACCATTCTTATACTGATTTAGTTGATATGGTTGCCAAAACTGAATTTGTATTTCATTTGGCTGGTGTGAACAGGCCTAAAGATGAAATTGAATTTTCCCAAGGAAATACCGATTTAACCCAACGTCTGGTTTCCTTGTTAAGTGCGACTGGCCGCCACATTCCGCTGGTATTAACGTCATCCATCCAGGCTGAGCGCGACAATGCCTATGGCAAAAGCAAGGCGGCGGCAGAGCAAGTCGCCCTTGATTATATGCGTCAAACGGGTAGCCCTGCGTATGTGTATCGCTTGGCCAATGTGTTTGGTAAATGGTGTCGCCCAAATTATAACTCGGCCGTTGCTACTTTTTGCCACAATACCGTGCATGATTTACCCATCACTATTCATGATGCCAATGCGCCTTTGGCGTTGGTCTATATTGATGATGTGTGCGCCAGTTTTATCGATTTGCTAAGTGGTAAACAATCAAGCGATTATCAACAAGGTGGTTATAAAGAAGTTGATCCGGTTTATCACACCACAGTAGGGGCTGTGGCTGAGGCTTTGCAGAAATTTAAACAAAGCCGGATTAACTTGATCACTGAAGAGGTAGGTTCTGGGCTAATGCGCGCCCTTTATGCTACCTATCTAAGTTATTTTTCACCCAGTAACTTTGCCTATACTGTACCGGGTTATACCGACCCACGTGGTAGCTTTGTTGAAATGTTAAAAACCCCATCAGCAGGGCAATTTTCTTTTTTCACTGCCCACCCAGGGGTGACCCGTGGCGGCCATTATCATCACACTAAAAATGAAAAGTTTTTAGTGATTAAAGGGATTGCGAAATATCGTTTTAAGCAGATCATTACAGGTGAGGAATATTTAATCACCGTTGATGCTGGTGAGTATAAAATCATCGAAACCGTACCAGGTTGGACACACGATATCACGAATATTGGTGAAGAAGATTTAATTGTAATGTTGTGGGCAAACGAGGTTTTTGACCGTAGCAAGCCTGACACTATAGTCTGCCCATTAGCATGAGCCTGTTTACTATGATGAAAAACAAAATGAAAGTAATGACAGTCGTGGGCACACGCCCAGAAATTATCCGTTTATCGCGAGTGTTAGCCGCGTTAGATGAACATTGTGAGCATATTTTAGTACACACTGGCCAAAATTATGATTTTGAACTGAACCAAGTATTCTTTGATGATCTTGGCGTGCGTAAACCTGATTATTTTTTAAGTGCAGCAGGTCGCACTGGGGCTGAAACGATCGGCAATGTGATCATTGGTGTGGATAAAGTATTGGCTGAGGTTAACCCTGATGCCATGCTGGTGCTCGGTGATACCAATAGTTGTATGGCGGTGATCCCGGCTAAGCGCCGTAAAATTCCAACCTTCCATATGGAAGCAGGTAACCGCTGCTTTGATATGCGAGTACCGGAGGAGATTAACCGCCGTATTGTGGATCACACCGCTGATATTAATTTGACCTACAGCAGTATTGCTCGTGACTATTTGCTGGCAGAGGGAATTCCAGCAGATCGGGTTATTAAAACCGGCAGCCCGATGTTTGAAGTGCTCAACAACTATATGCCTCAGATTGATGGCTCAGATGTATTAAGCCGCTTGCAACTCGAAGCAGGCAAATTCTTTGTGATTAGCGCCCATCGTGAAGAGAACGTCGATTCACCTAAAAATCTGATAAAATTGGGTCAGATTTTGAATGGCTTGGCTGAAAAATATGGCTATCCAGTGATTGTTTCTACCCATCCGCGAACCCGTAAGCGTATCGAGGAGCAAGGGCTTGAGTTTAACCACTTGGTGCAGTTATTAAAACCATTAGGTTTTCACGACTATAACAAACTGCAGAAATCCGCCAAGGCGGTTTTATCAGACAGCGGTACTATCAGCGAAGAGTCATCGATCATGAACTTCCCGGCACTGAATATTCGGGAAGCCCATGAGCGGCCAGAAGCGTTTGAAGAGGCTTCGGTCATGATGGTAGGGCTAGAAGTCGACCGGGTATTTCAAGCACTGCACGTATTGGATTCGCAACCGGCCGGGAATGAGCGTTTATTGCGACCTGTTGCAGACTACAGCATGCCGAATGTGTCCGACAAGATTGTACGTATTGTGCACAGTTACCGCGATTATGTTATGCGCGTGGTGTGGAAGCAGTATTAATAAAAACAGTGCAAGAAAAAGCGATTTTTTCTTGCACTTATGATAACGGTTGGTGTTGATTTGAAAATTCTAATTGTTACGCAGTGGTTTGATCCTGAACCAACTTTCAAGGGCCTGCTTTTTGCTAAAACGTTGGTTGATAATGGGCACCAAGTGGAGGTTATCACAGGTTTCCCTAATTATCCTGGTGGCAAAGTCTATGATGGCTATAAGATAAACGCCTATCAAAAAGAGCTAATCGATGGCGTTGTAGTTCATCGTGTACCGCTATACCCAAGCCATGATGGTTCTGCATTTAAACGAATTTTTAATTATATTTCTTTTGCTGCAAGTTCTCTGCTATGTGGTTTGTTTAAGGTAAGCAAACCTGATGTTATTTATAGCTACCATCCCCCACTCACGACCTCGCTTGCGGCGCTTTTTATTGGCATGTTTAGACGAGTGCCCTTTATTACTGATATTCAGGATTTGTGGCCGGATACTCTAGCGGCAACAGGGATGCTTACAAATTCGAAGGCTCTGGCAATTGTCGATAAGGTTTGTCACTTTGTGTATCGTCGAGCTGCGAAAATTGTGGTGCTATCACCAGGTTTTAAAAAACGATTGGTAGCCAAAGGTATTCCTGATTCAAAAATTGAAATAATTTATAATTGGTGTGATGAAAGTGCATTGATACATTCCCGTGCAACACCGTTATCACTCCCTGCCAATGATAAATTAAATATTGTATTTGCGGGGAATTTGGGTTTTGCACAAGGGTTACCTGCCATCGTCGAGGCCGCGCATTTACTTAGTCAGCGTAATGTTAGTGCTAATATCGTGTTGATTGGTGATGGAGTTGCAAAAGCTGCAGCACAGCAACAAGTTGCGGAGTTGCAACTGGATAATATCTTTTTTTTACCAAGAGTTACCATGCAAGAGGTGGGTACTTTATTAAAAGCAGCGGATGCATTGTTAGTGCATTTAACGGATGATGAGCTTTTTTCCATTACCATTCCTTCGCGCACTCAAGCTTATTTAGCTGTTGGTAAGCCAATTGTGATGGGTGTTGATGGCGATGCTGCAAAATTGATAGAAAATGCCCAGGCTGGGGTATGCTGTAAAGCCAATTCAGCTCAGTCATTAGCCAACGCGGTTGAGCAATTGGTTGCACTTAATGCTGATGAACGTCAGCAAATGGCAAGTAATGCCCATGATTTTTATCATAAACACCTGTCGTTAGCGCATGGCGTTAAAAAATTCGTTGCGGTATTTGAGGAGGTAAAATGAAGCGTTTATTTGATATAGTTGCCTCCTTTTGTGCACTATTATTGTTTTCTCCCATCATCGCCTTAGTTGCATGGAAAATTCGCAAGAATCTTGGCTCGCCTGTATTGTTTCGACAAACTCGGCCTGGCTTAAATGGTAAACCGTTTGAGATGGTTAAGTTTCGAACCATGAAAGATGCAACGGATGTGCATGGTAACATGTTGCCGGATGCTGAGCGAATGACACCGTTTGGCAATAAATTGCGTAGCAGCAGTTTGGATGAGTTGCCTGAGCTGTGGAATGTATTAAAAGGTGACATGTCTTTGGTTGGGCCAAGACCCCTGTTGATGCAATACTTGCCACTTTACAGCAAAGAACAAGCGCGCCGCCATGGGGTACGCCCCGGTGTCACCGGTTGGGCTCAGATCAATGGCCGTAATGCAATTAGTTGGGAAGATAAGTTCAAACTGGATGTGTGGTATGTGGATAATCACTCATTTTGGTTGGATTTTAAAATTCTTCTATTAACTATCAGAAAGGTCTTCATTAAAGATGGGATCAGTGCAGAGGGCCATGTCACAATAGAACCTTTTAGGGGTAGCCATGAAAAGTAAGGCTCTTCGCATGAAGAAATGTGCCATCTTGGGAGCGAGCGGTCACGGCAAGGTGATTGCTGAGCTGGCGGAACTAAATGGTTTTAAAGAGATTATTTTTTTTGATGATCGCTTTCCTGAATTAATGCAACTTGCTCATTGGCAAGTTAAAGGCAGTTCTGCTGATTTACTGGTGTTAGTGCAAGAGTTTGATTTAGTGGTGGTAGCGATTGGTCACAATTCAACTAGGTTGAAAAAGTTACGGTTATTGCAACAGAGTGGTGCAAAGCTTGACCCACTGGTGCACCCCCATGCCACTGTGAGTAGTTATGCCCAGTTGAGTGAAGGCTCAGTGGTGATGGCTAATGCAGTGATCAATGCGTTTGCCGCTGTGGGGGTTGGTGGCATAATTAATACCAGTGCAACAGTTGATCATGATTGCGTGTTAGCTGATGGTGTTCATATTAGTCCCGGAGCTCATTTAGCTGGTGGGGTTTGTGTTGGTGAACAAAGTTGGATTGGCATTGGTGCACAAATCAAGCAATTGATCCGTATCGGCAATAAAGTGATAGTTGGTGCGGGCGCCACTGTCATTCGTGATATTCCGGATTTTCAAACCGTGGTGGGCACGCCTGCTGTGGTAATTTCTCATTAACTTATATTTAAGTTGTAAGGAAGATATCGTGCTAAATACTGCTTTTTCCCCTTGGCCTTCTTTTACCAAAGAAGAGGCCGATGCTGTTAGTCAGGTCATTTTATCCAATAAGGTGAATTATTGGACTGGCAATGAATGCCGTGAGTTTGAAAAAGAATTTGCTAAGTGGGCCGATAGTGATTATGCGATTGGGCTTGCCAATGGCACCCTAGCTTTAGATGTTGCCCTTAAGGCATTGGGCGTCGGGGCTGGGGATGATGTTATCGTTACCCCGCGCACATTTTTAGCCTCGGCTTCCGCAATTGTGACTGCCGGTGCCAATCCTGTTTTTGCTGATGTTGATCTCAATAGTCAAAACATTACTGCTGAGTCAATTGCAAAGGTGCTTACCCCAAATACTAAGGCTGTAATTGTCGTACATCTGGCGGGGATGCCTGCTGATATGGATCCGATAATGAAACTGGCTGCAGAGCATGGCTTTTATGTGATTGAAGATTGTGCTCAAGCGCACGGTGCTAAATATAAAGGGCGCAGTGTCGGCTCGATTGGTCATGTGGGAGCTTGGAGCTTCTGTCAGGATAAAATAATGACCACCGGCGGTGAGGGGGGCATGGTGACGACTAGTGATAAGGATCTGTGGCAAGCGATGTGGTCTTATAAAGATCACGGCAAAAGTTACGAGTCAGTTTATCACAAACAACATGCGCCGGGTTTTCGTTGGGTGCACGACAGTTTTGGTACTAACTGGCGTATGATGGAGATGCAGGCTGTACTTGGCCGTATTCAACTTAAGAGAATGGCGGATTGGACAGCCAAACGTATTGCCAATGCTGCTCAGTTAGATGCCGTTGCTGCCGATTATCCTGTTTTACGTTTGGTTCATGTGCCTGATGATGTTGTGCATGCAGAATACAAGCACTATTTCTTTGTTCAACCTGAGTTATTGGCTGAAGGCTGGAGCCGCGATCGAATTATTGACGAAATGGTGGTGCGTGGAGTGCCCTGCTATCAAGGCAGCTGTTCAGAGGTGTACTTGGAAAAAGCCTTTGACAATACCCCATGGAGACCACAACAACGTTTGCCACATGCCAAGTTATTGGGAGAGATTAGTTTAATGATGCTGGTGCACCCAACCTTGAGCGCTGATGAAATGTCGCGTAGTTGCCAAGTGTTGGCTGAAGTGTTGGCATTAGCAAGTCGCTGATATTTTTATTGGCGATGCGGCCAGATCATGACATCGCCATTTACATAGCACGGTGAATTTATGTTGACGACTTTTATTGGTATGCCACGTCCATATAAACGGATTATTAGTGTCTTCGTTGACTTAACGTTGTTAACGTTGGCTTTTTGGGGGGGGTATTGGGTTCGCCTTGATGCCAATATTCCATTGCAGAGTGTGCTGCACTGGCAAATGCTGGCGTTGTTGCTGCCGATCACCATCGTAATTTTTATGCGGTTGGGGCTGTATCGCGCGGTATTACGCTATGTCGGTTTCAAGGTGTTGTGGACGGTGTCACTCGGCGTGGTCCTCTCCACCATGTCTTTGGTAATGCTAGCGTTTTTTATGGAAGTTCCACTTCCTAGAACCGTATCAGTGATCTATTTTGCTTTTTCAGTGTTGTTGGTTGGTGGTGTCCGGCTATTTTTCCGGGCGTTGGTACAGCGCAATGGCCAACAAAGGGTGGCTGTGCTTATATATGGTGCTGGCTCTTCCGGGCGGCAGTTGCAGTTGGCGTTGAATCAAGGGCAGGAGTACCTCCCGGTGGCGTTTGTCGATGATGATCCTGCTTTGGTTAAAACCGTGATCCAAGGAGTGAATGTTTACAGCACTGATAATATCGAGGCATTGATCGAGCGTTTTGATATAAAAAAAATATTGCTGGCTATGCCGAGTGCTTCGCGAAGTGTCAGGCAAGCGGTGATCAATCGATTGGAGCAGTGCCCATGTGAGGTTCTCTCTATCCCTGGTATGGCTGATCTGGTTGAGGGGAATGCTCATATCGATGAGCTTAAAGAAGTCAGTATTGAAGATTTGTTGGGGCGTGATGCGGTTGCCCCAATCCCTGAACTGATCAATGCCAATATATCTGGCAAACGGGTGATGGTGACGGGGGCGGGCGGTTCCATCGGTTCTGAATTGTGTCGTCAGATTATCCGTTGTAAACCCGCGCAACTGGTGTTGTTTGAGTTGTCTGAATATGGTTTGTATGCCATCGATAAAGAACTGCAAGAAATTATCCGGCAAGAAGGGCTACAGGTTGAGATAGTGCCATTGCTGGGATCGGTGCAGCGACAACACCGCTTGCAAGCAGTGATGAGTACCTTCCAGATCCAGACGGTTTACCATGCTGCGGCTTACAAGCATGTCCCTTTGGTTGAATACAACGTGGTTGAGGGGGTGCGCAATAATGTTTTTGGCACCCTTTATTGTGCACAGGCGGCTATCAGGGCCAAGGTTGAAACCTTTGTGTTGATTTCGACTGATAAGGCGGTGCGTCCCACTAATACCATGGGTACCACCAAGCGATTGGCTGAACTGGTGTTGCAATCGTTGGCTGCTGCGCAGCAGCAAACCCGTTTTTGCATGGTGCGTTTCGGTAACGTTCTGGGGTCATCTGGGTCTGTTGTGCCGCTATTTCGTAAGCAGATCCGTGATGGTGGCCCTTTGACTTTGACCCACCCCGACATCATTCGTTATTTCATGACCATTCCTGAAGCGTCGCAGCTGGTGATCCAGGCGGGGGCCATGGGGCAGGGTGGTGATGTATTTGTGTTGGACATGGGGGAGCCGGTCAAGATCATTGATTTGGCGCACCGGATGATCCGTTTGAGTGGCCTGAAGCTCAAGAGCGACAAATATCCCACAGGTGATATCGAGGTGAAGATCACCGGCTTGCGTCCCGGTGAGAAGCTGTTTGAAGAGCTGCTAATTGGTGAGCAGGTTGAGGGCACTGCCCATCCACGGATCATGAAAGCCTCAGAGTTGATGTTGCCATGGCCACAGCTGCGGTCGTTTTTGGCTGAGCTCGATAGCGCGTGTTTCCGCTTTGATCATGAGCAGATCCGTAGTCTGCTGTTAAGTATGCCGACCGGTTTTAATCCTACTGACGGGATCTGCGATCTGGTATGGCAGGCAAAAAACACTTTGCCGCATGAACCGTGCCTGAGTGTGGTCGAGGACATTGATTTTCTTAATTCAGAGAGTCATCAGCCGATGCATTAAACGGCGTGTTTTATTTAATGCACACTGTTTGCATGAATGACGGAGCAGATAGATGGACAGAGGGACAGTATGTTGAGCATCAATAGCCTGTTTGTGTCGAAGCAACTCTCTGTCCTCATTAGGTGCAATGCTCTGTCAGAGTGTAGCCTTCAAGCATGTCTTGTCAGTCGGCTTTATATCGCAAAAATGCTCGCTTAAATATGTTGAAAATTCTCGTGACCGGCGGTGCCGGCTTTATCGGCTCTGCCGTAGTGCGCCATATCATCCGTGATACCCAGGATGCCGTTATCAATCTCGATAAGCTCACCTATGCCGGCAATCTGGAGTCTTTGGCCAATGTCTCGTCAAGTGATCGCTATGAGTTTGAGCAGGTGGATATCTGCAACCGTGCCGAGCTGGATCGGGTGTTTGCCCTGCACCAGCCGGATGCCGTGATGCACTTGGCTGCTGAAAGCCATGTTGACCGCTCTATTACAGGCCCGGCTGACTTTATCGAGACTAATATCGTCGGCACCTATATATTGCTGGAAGCGGCCCGCGCCTACTGGAATGGTCTGGATGATGCGCGCAAGGCGGCCTTCCGCTTCCACCATATCTCTACCGACGAGGTGTATGGCGACCTGCCTCATCCCGATGAAGTCGCCGCCGGTGAGGAATTGCCGCTCTTTACCGAAACTACCCCCTACGCCCCCAGCAGTCCCTATTCTGCTTCCAAAGCCTCTAGTGACCATCTGGTGCGCGCCTGGCGCCGCACTTACGGTTTGCCGACCATCGTCACTAACTGCTCCAACAACTACGGCCCGTACCACTTCCCCGAGAAGTTGGTCCCGTTGGTGATCCTCAACGCGCTGGATGGCAAGCCGCTGCCTGTCTATGGCAAGGGCGACCAAATCCGTGACTGGCTCTATGTAGAAGATCATGCGCGCGCGCTCTACAAGGTGGTGACCACGGGCGTGGTCGGGGAGACCTACAACATCGGCGGTCATAACGAGAAGCAGAATCTGGAGGTGGTCCACACCATCTGCGATCTGTTGGACGAGATGGTTCCGAAAGCGGGCTCTTATCGCGATCAAATCACCTATGTGGCGGATCGCCCTGGCCACGATCGCCGTTATGCCATCGATGCGACCAAGATGAGCGCAGAGCTGGATTGGCAACCGCAAGAGACCTTTGAATCCGGTATTCGCAAAACCGTGCAGTGGTATCTGGATAACCAGCAGTGGGTCAACAACGTCAAGAGCGGTGCCTACCAGTCCTGGATTGAGCAGCACTATTCTGCGATTGAACAGAACGATGGGGAGCGTGCCTGATGCATATTCTGCTGTTTGGCAAAAACGGCCAGGTAGGCTGGGAGCTGCAACGCGCACTGGCGCCGCTCGGGCGCATCACTGCCGTTGATTTTGACTCCACCGACTATTGCGGTGATTTCAGCAACCCGGCAGGGGTGGCCGACACGGTACGTCTGGTCAAGCCTGACGTAATTGTCAACGCCGCAGCCCACACTGCAGTCGACAAGGCCGAAAGCGAGCGGGAGTTTGCCGAGCTGCTCAATGCCACCAGCGTGGCGGCGATTGCCAAAGAAGCGGAAGCATTGGGAGCCTGGCTGGTGCACTACTCCACCGACTATGTGTTCGATGGCTGCGGTGAGCGCCCTTGGGTGGAAACCGATGCGACCGCCCCGCTCAACGTCTACGGCGAAACCAAGCTGGCAGGGGAACAAGGCGCCGCGTTTTGCTCCCGTCACCTGATCTTCCGCACCAGCTGGGTCTACGCCGCCCGCGGCGCCAACTTTGCCAAGACCATGCTGCACTTTGGCAAAGAGCGTAGCGAGATGTCAGTGATCAATGACCAGTTCGGCGCTCCGACCGGCGCCGAGTTGCTGGCCGATTGCACCGCCCATGCTATCCGGGTGGCGCAGTGCAAACCTGAGGTCGCCGGGCTGTACCATCTGATTGCCTCCGGTACTACCACCTGGTTTGACTACGCCCAGCTGGTGTTTGCCAAAGCCAGAGAGGCTGGCGTTGAACTGGCGGTGACACAAATGAATGCAGTGCCGACCAGCGCCTTCCCGACACCGGCTAAACGCCCCCATAACTCCCGCCTTGATACCAGCAAATTCCAGCGCACCTTCGATCTGGTGCTACCGGAGTGGACCGTCGGTGTGGAGCGGATGTTGTTGGAAATATTCAGCAAGGATCAGCAATGAGTAAACGTAAAGGCATCATTCTGGCTGGTGGCTCAGGTTCCCGTCTCTATCCAGTGACTATGGCGGTGAGCAAGCAGCTGCTGCCCATTTATGACAAGCCGATGATCTACTATCCGCTCAGCACACTGATGCTGGCGGGGATTCGAGATATTTTGATCATCAGCACCCCGCAAGATACCCACCGCTTTGAACAGTTGCTGGGTGATGGCACTCAATGGGGGCTGAACTTGCAATACAAGGTCCAGCCAAGCCCGGACGGGTTGGCACAAGCTTTTATTCTGGGTGAGGAGTTCATCGGTTCAAACTCCTGTGCACTGGTGCTGGGCGACAACGTTTTTTATGGCCACGACCTGCAACATCAGTTGGAGGCCGCTGTGGCCAAAGAGAGCGGTGCCACCATATTTTCCTACCATGTGCACGATCCTGAACGTTATGGGGTGGTCGAATGTGACAGCCAAGGAACAGCTATTTCACTGGAAGAAAAGCCTAAGGTGCCCAAGAGCAACTATGCAGTCACAGGCCTCTATTTCTATGACAACAAAGTGGTGGCGCTTGCCAAGAGCCTGAAGCCATCACCGCGTGGTGAGCTGGAAATAACGGATCTCAGCAATCACTACCTTGCAATAGGGCAATTGACGGTCGCCATGATGGGGCGCGGCTATGCTTGGCTAGATACGGGCACCCATGAAAGCCTGATTGAAGCGAGTAACTTTATTCAGACTATCGAAAAGCGTCAGGGATTAAAAATTGCGTGTTTAGAGGAGATTGCTTTTCGCAAGGGATTTATCGATGCTGACCAACTGCGAGCGCTGGCCAACCCGCTGGCGAAAACTGGATATGGTCAATACCTGTTACGGTTGCTCGCTATGCAGCCTGATGTGTGATATTAGGGGAATTTGCGAGCAGAAGGTGAAGCTGTCAAGCTACTTTCCTCGCGATCAAAAAGTCAGCAAGCAGTCACCTGATTCTTTTTCGCATGGATTTATCAATGCAATATAATGCAACATCGCTGGCGGGGGTTATGATCCTTACGCCCACTACTTTTTCTGATCATCGTGGCCAATTTCGCGAGTGTTTTCGTCAAGCCGAGTTTGAACAGCATTGTGGCAATTATTCGCTGGTGCAAGATAACCTAAGTCGTTCGGTCGGGGGCACGTTACGCGGCTTGCATTACCAGCGCAGCCGACCACAGGGTAAACTGGTGCAGGTTATCAGCGGGACCATTTTTGATGTGGTGGTTGATATTCGGCCAACATCGCCCACCTACGGGAAATGGTTGGGTTGTCTATTAAATGCAGAACTAGGTAAGCTGATCTGGATCCCTCCCGGTTTTGCGCACGGTTTTTATGTAGTCAGTGACAGTGCTGATGTTTTTTACCGATGCAGCGATTATTATCATCCCGGTGATGAAGCCGCTATTCGATGGGATAGCCCTAGCCTAGCGATAAAATGGCCATTATCTGAGCAGTTGCCCTTATTGTTATCGGATAAGGATCGTCACGCCCCCTGTCTTGTTGGCGCACCTTAATTGTGTCCCTGTCGTAAGATTTTTAACATTAATAATGAAGAGAGAAACGATGAGAGAAAAAACGCCAGCCATTCCTAGCCAGTGGGCGCAAGCACCCGCATCAGACGAGATCGATCTGCGAGAGCTGTTGCTGGTACTGTGGCGTCAAAAAGTATTGATATTGTTGGTAACCGGTGCGTTTGCTGTTGCGGGTATTTTTTACGCCATGACTGCGCGTCAGGTATGGACCAGTCAGGCTCTTATTTCTGAACCGTCAGTGTCCCAAGTGGCGGCCTTACAGCTAGCTGTAGATAAATTACAAGCAATCATGTCAGGTTCGTCTTTGACGACTCCTGATTTTTCATCGCTTGAGCGACCCGCTATTTACCAGAGCTTCATCTCAGCTTTTAATAGTATGAATAATAAGAGGGCTTTTTTGACGCAAGAAGGTGTCTATGCAGCAGAAATAGAGAAATTTGATATCTCTGATAAACGCGAAGGACGTGCGATAATGAGCAAGTTAGCTGAGTCTGTATCAGCCAAGATTCAGGATAAAACCAGTCAAGATATGACGTTAAGTTTTTCTGCTGAAACGCCTGAACTTGCTCTTCAGCGACTGGAGAAATATATAAAATTTGTTCAACAGCAGCAACTCAAAAGCAAAAATTCAGAGTTACAATCCATATGGCAAAACAGAATAAAAACGCTGACTGCACAATATGACAGTGCCAAAGCTGATACTTTACTGAAAAGGCAGGAGGAGCTTCAGCGGGTTGGATATAGTTTGCGTATCAGTAAGGCTGCAGGTGTAGATCAGCCTCTTGAACGGATTGATAGCCAAGAGGTTTTCAATATCCAATTAGGGACGAAAGGCCTAGCTGAAAAATTTAAAATATTGAATGAAATTAAAGATCCTGAGCTGCTTAACCCTGAATTAGGAAAAATTCGTCTGCAATTAAGTAGTCTAAAAGCATTGAAACTTAAAAATGCTGATTTTCAGTCTTTTAATATGATCGATTCACCGGAGGAACCGTTTACCCGTGATAAGCCCAAGCGCCCACTAATTGTTGTACTGGCTACCCTGCTGGGGGGCATGTTAGGCGTTGCGATTGTACTGGTACGGCATGCCTTTCATCGATCAGAAGGATCATAATGCTTTTGTTTGTGCTTTGTGCATAGCGTTTAATGCTATTCACTTGGATATGAATTCGTTAGTTCTTCGTGCTACCATGCAGCCGTTTTTGCTCATGGTTATCATGGTGTTTTTTTTATGGGTATTGGGTGGAATAACTAAAATGAAACAAAAGGGATTGCTTCTCTCACTGGCTTTGATGGGCTTGCCAGTGATGGCAGCACCACAAATCACGCCTGAGATGATGGCAAAATTTAAACAATTATCTCCTGCCCAGCAGCAGGCACTGGCGGCTCAGTATGGTATCGACCCATCCCAATTGGGAGGAAGTAACAAGCAAAGCAGTGTTACTCCGGTTAATACTGCGCCTGTGGCTGCTCCACGTGAAGTGGATTACAGCCAAGAGTCTCAGCGGCCTTTGGTCGCAGGTGTAGTGCAAGAGGGGGCATTACAACCTTTTGGTTATAGCGTTTTTGCCGGGGAACCTCTGACAGATGCGCCCGTGGTGGATATGCCGGTTGCAGACGATTATGTGATGGGGCCGGGTGACGAGATCCGGGTTCAGCTCTATGGAAAGGAGAATGCGAGTTATACCCTGGCGATTGGTCGTGAGGGATTTATCGATTTCCCTTCCCTTGGTCCTATTGCTGCCAGTGGCCAGACTTTCCAGCAACTACGCAGTGAACTGGAAAACCGGATCAAAGAGCAAAAAATTGGAGTAGAGGCGTTTATCAGTTTTGGCGCTCTGCGCACTATGCAGGTTTTTGTGATGGGTGATGCCTATCGCCCCGGCGCCTACAACGTCAATGGGATGGCTACGGTGACCCAGGCTCTGCAGGCTGCGGGTGGTATCGATACTGTGGGGTCGCTGCGCAAGATCCAGGTCAAGCGTGCAGGGCAAAAAGTGATCGATGTCGACCTCTACAAAATGTTGGTCTGGGGCGATACCAGCCAGGATATCCGTTTGCGTTCCGGTGATACTGTGTTTATCCCTGCTAAAGGTAGTGAAGTGAGTATCGATGGTTTGGTTAAACGTCCTGCTATTTATGAATTGAGTGGTCCCGCAGCCCTGGTTAATGTGCTTGGGTTGGCGGGCGGCATGAAGGCCGCTGCACTCAAAGAGGTTTCGGTGACCCGATATGGCGAAACCGGGATGCGGGTATTTAACCTGAACTTGTCAAATCAGCATGATCGCCAGTTTGTCGTGCGTGATGGTGACAAGGTCATGGTCAAGCCGAGCAGCACCGAATATAGTCAAGCGATTGTGGTAAAAGGTGCCGTAGTTCGTGAAGGTGTTTTCAGCTTCCAGCCGGGAATGCGGATAAGTCGTGTGTTGCAAAGTGCTGACCGCGACCTGACATCGGTCACTGACTTGAATTATGCCCTGGTTGTGCGTGAGGTGGATGCGCAACGTAATATCGAGGTGCTGCAATTCAATCTGGGCCGAGTGTTGCAAATGCCGGGCGGGGAAGACGACATTCGTTTGCTGCCTAGGGATCAGGTGCTTATTTTCAGCAATGATGCAACCGATCGGCTGAAGCAGCTGGCGAGCTCTCAGAGCTCTTCGACAAGTATCGACAATCATGCTAACCAACGCCTTGAGCAGCAAGCCAATGCGGTAGACGACAGTACAGGTGCTGATGTTAGTCGTGCTCAATTGGCTAAAGAAGATAAGATGACTTTGACTAGTGTGTCTAATACGACTAAGACTGAGGCGTTAGTTGGTGCCTCTCGTCAAGCTTTGCTTGCTCCGGTTATTGAGCGTTTGAAAGCACAAGCAGCACAAGGTAAACCGGTACAGATTGCTGAAGTGCGTGGTGAGGTTAAATATCCGGGTGTTTATCCCTTGACGTCTTATAGTCGAACCCATGATTTGATCATGGCTGCTGGCGGGTTTAACGAACAGGCGAATGTGATTGAGTTATCTCGCGTGAGTGAGCGAGGGAATGATATTGCAATTGAAAATCAGCGTCTGGATTTGGCAACTGCAAATCGGGTAATCGGTTCGCCGTTGGTGCAATCAAAAGACAGTTTGAACGTATTGCCTCATCCTCAGTGGCGTGAAGAAGCAACTGTACAGGTGTTTGGCGAGGTGAAGTATCCGGGAACTTATACGGTTCGTCGTGGAGAAAGTTTACATGATTTGATCCTGCGTGTTGGTGGTATAACCCCCTATGCCAATCCGAATGGTGCTGTCTTTGCCCGTGAAGCCCTGCGTAAACAGGAAGCAGAACGAATCGCGTTGCTGCGTGATGAGCTAAAGCAAGAGATCGCGACGATGACACTGCGTCGTCAATCCAGTATCGCTAACTACAACAGCTCGCCTGCAGAGGCGATGACGGTGGTAAATCAGCTGGAAAACAGCAAGGCTGTCGGTCGCATGACCATCGATATGCCGGCGGTTTTGTCTGGAGATAAGCAGGCTGACGTGATGCTGCAAGATGGCGACAAGCTTTATGTGCCTGCGTTACAAAATGTGGTCTCTATTCAGGGGATGGTGCAATTCCCCTCCTCACATGTTTACGACGGTAACCTGAGTGTTAATGATTACTTGAGCCGTGCCGGGGGAACCAAGAAACAGGCTGATACCGACCGTATCTACGTGATCAAAGCAAATGGTAGTGTAATGCTGCCTGGTGATAGCTGGTTTGGTAGTCGCAAAGGCCTGGAGCCAGGGGATACCATCGTGGTACCAGTTGATTCTGATTATCTGGATAACCTGAGTATCATGACCTCTGCAACACAGGTCCTCTATCAACTGGGTGTCGCGTGGAGTGCAATCAAGTAATTGCATCGTTTATTTGGTCACCCATTCAGTCAGGTGGTGAAGGTCACCTGACTCTTCTGAGATCTGGTTTGTTATGGCACAAGTAAAAGAATATCCTCCTTTAACCTTGGCAATGAACGGAGGGAAGGAAGATGAAATCGATTTGCGTGAATTATTCGCGGCGCTTTGGCGTGGTAAGTGGTGGGTAGTCGCCAGTACCTTGGTTGGTGCGGTTATTGCTGTCATTTTTGCACTCTCACTGCCAAATATTTATCGTTCAGAGGCTTTGCTTGCCCCATCTACGGAGCAGCAGGGAGGTGGACTTGCTGCTATGGCTGCCCAATTTGGCGGTCTTGCGAGCTTGGCTGGTGTAAATCTCAGTGGTGGCGGTGGTCAGGACAAGACGGCTATTGCGGTCGAAATTGGGAAATCCCGCCAATTCTTAAGTCACTTTATCCGCCAACATCAGTTGGAAGTGCCGTTGATGGCTGTTACCAAAACAGACAAGGCGACCGGTGAATTGGTGATTGATGAAGATGTCTACGATGTCGCCGGCAAAAAGTGGGTGCGTGAAATGCCTCCTGGCAAGTCCGTGGAACCAACAGATTGGGAGCTGGTTAAGGCATTTCGTGAACTTGCCAGTATTAATCAGGATGCCAAATCAGGGTTGGTGACGGTGGCGGTGGAGTACTACTCCCCCAAGTCTGCGAAGCAATGGGTTGACTGGTTGGTGGCCGATCTCAATGAGACCATGAAGTTGCGGGATCAAACTGATGCGACACGTAACATTGCCTATCTCAAAGCACAGCTTCAGAAAACTCCGGTCGCAGATATGCAGAAGGTGTTCTATGAACTGATCGAGGATCAGACCAAAACCTTGATGTTGACTGAAGTGAATCAAGAGTACGTTTTTAAAACCCTTGATCCTGCCGTGGTTGCTGAGGAAAAAGCAAAACCCAAACGGGCCTTGATCGCAGTATTGGGGACGCTACTTGGCGGAATGCTAGGAGTTATGATTGTACTGGTACGCCATGCAATCGGTCGTACACCTTGTCATTGATGAGAGGGCTCATCTGAGCGACTCACACTGGTCAATTGGTTTGTTTCAAGATATGCTGTTAGTACTTTAAGTCATGTTTAAATAAGGAAATTAGTAATGAAAAAATCAGCGTTGACTCTGGCTGCTTTGTTGGCTCTTTCTTCAAATGCATTTGCAGCTGAAGAAGTTGCAGGTACTGCAGCTGGCTCCACTGGCGTAGCAGGTACTGCAGCTGTTGGTACCACCACTCTGGTTGCTGTTGGTGTCGGTGCCGCCGCACTGGCGGCAGTTGTTGTTTCTAATGCGAATGACGACTCCACCAGTACCAGTACCAGCACTACAACTTCTACCACGAAGTGAGTTCTTCTATTTAGCAATAAGGCTGCCATATTGGCGGCCTTATTTTTATCACTTTGCAAGTATTTTCTCATTCCATTGAGTAACCCATCTATGTTTTCTCTTCGTTTGTTTATGTCTTTGGGGTTATTACTCTTGAGTGGCTGTTCCGCCACCAGCTCAGATACCTATGCAACTATCCGCTATGCCCTTTTGGGAGTGGATGATGTAGAGGTTACAACTGAAACAGTGCGTGAATTGCCTTATGCAAGTGCCTATCTACGAGTGGGTGATAATCCACAGGCATTGGTAGTGCTTGCATTTGCTGATCCTGATGGTTCATTGAGCTGGGTGAGCTCTGATAATAAGCTTTTTGTTACCAAATCAGGTCGACTGCACAAGACGGTGGGTTTGGAAAATGATCTCTATTTCGTGGCATCATCTTGGCCTGATCCATTGCAAAAAATGGTAAATTTAATCGATCTATCTTTGAACCTAGATGCTATGACCTGGCAGTATACTGCAGAATGGGAAAAGGATTATGTGAGTGGATATAATATGCGTGCTAAGTTTATATCTGCTGTTCCAGAAAAGTTGTTAATCCTTGATAAATCACATGATGTCATGTTAATTGATGAGTTGATCAGTGTCGGACATGACCAGAACTCTTGGCATAATTACTATTGGTTTGAGCGTAGTACAGGCAGAGTATTAAAAAGCCAGCAGCAATTGGGGCCGAACTTACCGGTGATTGAAATGACAATATTAAAGCCGTACGCATTATGAAAAGATACCTGACGATCGGTCTCATACCATTTTTTGCTTTGGCTCAAGCTGATGTAGACGTGATTTTTGAACGTCATTCTACAGCAAAGATTGAGTTTCACGATGGAGCCAGACTTTCAGACTTGTTATTTAATGTTCAATTGCCTAAAGATATCTATTGGCGTACCGCACAAATAGCGAATGAAAAGACCATTGCGGAATTTCAGGCGACTAAAGAACAATTGCTAAAGGATCTTAAAGCTCTCCAGGTATTTTGGATGCGAGATGGCGACAAAGGCGCATTGATCCAGTCAACTCAGCAGTTACTACAAGAGCTGGATAGAATTCATATCAGTGGTCGTTTACCAGTACTTTTAGACCCAGCCAAGACTAGAGTTGACCCTGAAGCTAATCCGCTGTTGAAAGGGAACTACACGCTTTTTGTTGCTCCAAGACCTGATTTTATCTACTTCGTAGGATTGATTAATGGTCGTAGTAAACAGCCTTTACAGTCTGGTGCTAGTTTGGCTGACTATTGGCAGGGTTACAGCTTGTTAGCTGGGGCTGAGCCAACTGAAGCATTTCTGATCCAGCCTGATAGTACTATCAGTCGTGTTCCCGTGGCTAACTGGAATCAGCTACATCGAGAACCAATGGCTGGTGCTACACTGTTTGTCGGTTTTAATCCTGACGTTTTGCCTGAGCAGTATAGAGATATCAATATTCGTATTGCTAGCTTGCTTGCTAATCGAGTGCCTGAATAATGTCGCCTAAAATTAATTATATTGCGCTTTTTGTTTCTGGGGTTGTTTCTGGTGCTGTGTGCGCTGCTGAATCAGTTTTTGATCCTTATGGCCCATCACAAGGTGATTTCGGTGGTGTGGGTCTGCTTCAAATGCCTACCGCACGAATGGCTAAAACAGGTGAGTTCAGTGCCAACTATGTTGATAATGACCAATATCGTCGATGGTCTATCTCTGCGCAACCATTTGATTGGTTTGAAGCAACGCTAAGATATACAGATGTAAGAACAAAAAAATACAGTCCCTACGAAGAGTTTAGCGGTGACCAAACCTATAAAGACAAAGGGATGGATTTCAAGTTTCGTCTTTGGCAAGAATCCAACTATCTGCCACAGGTTTCAGTTGGCTTTAGAGATCTAATGGGGACCGGTCTCTTTGACAGTGAATTTGTGACGGCTAGCAAGCGGTATGGACCATTTGATTTTACTATCGGTATCGGCTGGGGAAATATTGCCGAAAGTGGTAATATTAAAAACCCATTTTGTGAGTATAAAGATAGCTGGTGTCAAAGAAATAATAGCTTCTCTGGTAATGGTGGTAAGTTTGAGTTTGATAGCTTGTTTCATGGGCCAGCAGCACTCTTTGGCGGTGTTGAGTATCAAACACCATGGCAGCCACTCAGGTTGAAGCTGGAATATGATGGCAATAATTATAGCAAGGAGTTCGCTGGCCATATTTATCAAGATTCACCTTGGAATGTCGGGGCTGTGTACCGAGTTTTCGAGAATATGGATAGCCATCTAAGCTGGCAGAGAGGAAACACCTTGATGTGGGGGGTGACTTTTCGGACTAACTTTAATGATATGAAACCCGCTCATATTGATCAGCCGAGACCCATTTATCAGCCTGACCAAGTTCCTCCCACCATGACTGATGTTAAGTGGAAGGCACTAACCGCCGATTTGAAAGAGAATGCTGGTTGGCAGGAGACAGAATTTTACACAACCACCAATTCAGTGACGGTTATTGGTAAGCAGAGCAAGTATCGTAATAAGAGTGAGGCGATCAAGAGAACCTCTTTGTTAGCCGCAAATTATCTGCCTAGTACAGTTGATGAGCTGAATGTTGTTGAACGTAAGGCGAACTTCCAGTTGCAAGAGACCCGCATCGATCTCCCATCTGTTCGTCGTGCCAATGTGGTACAGGTGTTGGGAGAAGAACAACATGAAAAATCGACGGTTCAGGCTGCAGGAAAAATTCAGGGAGAATCTATCTACTCATCTGAGCGCAAGTCATTTTCATACTCTTTTGACCCAGACCTAACGCAATCATTTGGTGGTGCTGAGTCTTTCTATATGTATCAGTTAGGCATTAATGCAAATGCTGATTGGCGTATAAATGAAAACAACAGTTTGCAAAGTACGCTGTTTGTTAATCTGGTTAATAACTACGATGAGTTCAATTATAAAGCTCCTCCTCCAGATGGCGCAGCCTTACCACGAGTTCGAACGTGGATTCGTGAGTATGTAGACTCCTCCGATGTATTACTTAACAACTTGCAGTTAACCCATATGCAACCACTTGCTCAAGATTGGTACGGACAAGCTTATGGTGGATATTTGGAGATGATGTATGCCGGGGTCGGGAGTGAGATGCTCTATCGCCCATACGGTAAGACTTGGGCCATTGGTGTTGATGCAAACTGGGTGAAACAGCGAGACTGGAACAATACCCTAAAAATGGCTGATTATGATGTAATGACTGGACATGTTACTGCGTATTGGCAGTTACCATTTGTGAGTAATGTCACTGCTAAAGTCTCCGTAGGTCAGTATCTGGCTGGTGACAAAGGCGCTACATTCGACTTCTCCAAACGGTTTGATTCGGGTGTTGTCTTGGGAGGGTATGCAACATTTACCAATGTCTCTGCAGACGAGTATGGTGAAGGTAGCTTTACCAAAGGAATTTATGTCACGATACCGTTTGATTTGATGCTGCTCAAGCCAACAACTGCGAAAGGAAGTATTGGATGGGTTCCTTTGACACGGGATGGAGGCCAGATGTTGAGCCGCAAGAATGGTCTTTACGGTTTGACAGAGCTGCAGTAATCAAAAGCTGCATAGAGCCGATCTTTTTTCATCAAACAGGGCGAGCAGTTGTAAACTGCTCGCCCTTTTATTACCTACCCAAGATATATGGCAATCTGCAGAAATTATGCTAGGAATGCATGATGATTAAAAACATAAATGGTGTGTTTGGCGTACTCTCGATCGCTTATTGGTTGTTAGGTATGCACTTTTTTATGCACAATCCTGGTGGTGCGGGGCTGTATTTGCCCTTTAACGCATGGGGATGGGTATTTGCCTCGTTGGCTATTGGATTGGGATTGTGGCAGGTGACGTTACGTCAACGTCTGGCCTTTTCTCCATTACAAGCGGGTTTATGGATAGGATCTCTCTTGCTACTGCTCCCGATGTTCTATCCAGGTTTTGCACTCAAGGATTATGCTATTCCCCGATTGCTGGGACTTTTTGCTGGCCTACTGTTTTTGTTTGGACTCTATCAATGGCGTTTTGATAAGGCGCAGCGTGATCGCTTGCTCTATCTCATCCTGATTGCGATCGCGATGGAGGCAGTGCTGGGGCTGGTGCAGTTCTACCTGTTGACGCCAGGTAACTGGATTGGCTATGACACCAAGGCCAATCGCCCTTACGGGATCTTTCAACAGCCAAACGTGATGGCGACGTTTATGGCAACTGGACTTGCCCTTGCTATCTGGCTGGAATTACGCCGAGAGGGTGGTCGATTGCTGATGGCGTTGCGCTATGGCGTCATTCTATCTGCATCATTGTTACTGGTGGTTTTACAATCCCGAGTGGGGCAATTAGGTGGCCTGTTAGCCCTGTTCTTATTGATGCCTCAACTTTATCGACAACGCCTGCTATGGCGGATATTGGGTCTGGTTATCCTGGCTGTGGCCATTGGCCTGTTATCACAATATTGGCTGGCTGGAGCAAAACGCGGATTAGAGATCTATCAGTCCGGTGGTATGCGCTCTATTTACTGGCCTTACGCGGCAAAACTGATTGCACAGGCTCCCTGGAGTGGTTGGGGATACGGCAGTTTTGAATCTGTTTTTCTTCATCACTACATGGCTGATAAAGCACTGAATCCGTCCATGGTGCAGATTGAGTACAATCTCGACCACCCCCACAACGAGTTTCTCTATTGGGCTGTTGAGGGCGGTATTGCACCCATGGTCGGCATAGTGATCATGGGGGGCGCATTATTATGGCGTCTGGCGAGTGTGCGTTGGGTAAATGCCATGGGGCTGTTTGCCCTGGTTACGCCGATATTGCTTCATACCCAGACGGAATACCCGCTCTACCATGCGATCGTGTTGTGGTGGCTTTTGCTGACGCTGATTTATATCATCGATACCGAAATTGAAGAGACCAACCTGGCGAGTCAGGGGGGCTCATCATGGTGGGATATGGAGTGCCGCCCATGGCTGTTACTGCGATTTATGGCGATCGCTATCCCGCTGCTGCTCGTTCCCTTTATGCTCACAGCAATTCACACCGCATGGGTAGTCACCAAATATGAACGGGGTGGGTATAAAGAGCCGACTTTGCTACTTGATATCGTCAATCCCATGGCTTGGTTGACCCGAGTCGAGTTTGATGTGAACTCGGTTCGTCTGATGGTGGGTTTGCAGACAAATAACAAGACCGAACTGGGAGCTTATCTGGAGTGGGGGCAGGCATTCGTACGCCATACACCCCGTGCCAACATATACGCTAATATGGTGATCGCACTTAATGCATTGGGTCGTACGGAGGAAGCCAATGCGATGCGGGCAGAAGCACTTAAGCTCTATCCAACCGAGCCCCTTTTAACTGGGTCTGCTTCACATGCAGTGATTACCGGTGTTGATCAATCAGGCAAGAATATAACCAAAAATAAATAGTGCTATTTGGCTACATAGAAAGCCAGCCCGTTAAAAACGGCTGGCTTTTTTATTGTTTACCTTCTGGACTGCCAGTATCCGAACAGTCTGTTTTCGGACGCACACGTCTGTCAAACGGGCTATGAAAAGCATATTTGAAATGTCATTCGCTGCTCTCAACCAATTGATTAATATGCAATTTTATTGGTGGTGCCGAATGAGCTGATAGTCAATTGGGAATATCCCCCTCATCATCAGGTTAAGGGACCGGTTCTAGACGCGTTCATTGCTAAACAGATAGGCATAGTCTTGTCACATGATGTTGAACGTATGGTAGAAATGTTCGCTCAGGCTTATAAAGCAGGTTACCGAGTTAGTTTTGTTGGATGCTGAACTGGAAATTAATGAGTCTTGAAATACCGATGTTTCTTGAACACAAGATGGTAATCACCTCTCTACCCAGAAGATCTGCATTCCAGCCAGTTTGTTATTGATAGTGGCAAGCATTCGATCTTGATGGTGAAATTTAAGAAAAAAAGAACGTTAATATAGAAAAACTGTATGTTCTCGCGAATTGTCCATGCTATTCTGAAACGGTATCCCTGTAACCGACTTTTTTGTGAGGAAATAATGAACGAGTTTCTGAAAGTTCTGCTGAACATTCGCAGTTTGCGTGCGGCTATTCGTGAGCTGCCGTTTGAGCAACTGCTGGAAGCTAAAGAGAAGTTTGACCTGGTTTACCAAGAGCGTGCCGATTCTGTTGAACAGGAGCGTGCTGAACAGGAAGAGCGTCAGCGCAAGCTGAATGAATTCACCGAAATGCTGCAGCAGGCTGGTATTGATCCTCGCGAGCTGCTGGCGAGTGCCTCTGCTCCGGCTGCTGCGACTGGCGCAGCCAAGAGCAAGCGTGCTCCGCGTCCGGCTAAATACAAGTACGAAGAAGATGGCCAGGAAAAAACCTGGACCGGTCAAGGCCGTATGCCGAAAGCCATTGCTGCTCAAGTAGCACTGGGTAAAGACCTGAACGATTTCCTGATCTAATTCGTCAGGTTCAGAGATTGAATAATGCCGCCTTTGAGCGGCATTATTTTTGCCGTTTTACTCGTGGTTATCCAATCTGCCCCTTCGCCCCATTGTTATCTGCATCCTCGCTTGTATCCTTTTTACCGTCGTTTCACTTCACTGTTACTTTGCTCAATATCACTCATTGTTTGCGATTAATTTTGTCGTGCAGGATTAACTGCGTGATATCGCTATTTGTATGCGTCGTGCAGATATGCGCTTCGGATATGTCTCTCACGATTCACGGGAAGCCGCTCGGCAAGAGCCCCGAGCTCTCTGCTGATGGAATATCCGGTAACCGTTATCTCCGATCAGGGTGCGTGAGGTAGAGAGAGCCGCAAGGTATGGCCGGGATATTCAGGGTCGCCGATGCATGTAATTGGATGTGCTGCCGTAACTGCCCCTGATGATGAGCAATGGCGTTCGTCTGCCGTGTGGGCGAGGGAGTTCGGTGCGGTCGATGGTGATGGCATTCCCCACTCTACAGGCAGAGTGGGGAATAGCCGAGGCGTTATCGGGGGGCCACGCTATCGCTGCCACCCAGGGCGCGATAGATTTTGGCAGTGGTGGTGAGCTGCTCTTTTTGCTGGGCCAGCAGGCTCTGCTGGGCATCCCACAGCCGGTTCTGCTCATCAAGCCAGGCTTGTACACCGGTTGCTCCCGCCTGGAAGCGAGCCTTGGCCAGTCGTTCGGCCTCCTGGGCATAACTCAGTTGTTCCTGCAGATAATCGAGTCGCTGCTGGCCATAGTGGCGTGCGGCCAGATTGTCTTCCACCTCCACCAGTGCGGTGTAGAGCTGTTTGCGAAACTCGGTTTCAGCAATCTGGTAATCCAGCTCTGAGCTTTCGATGGCGAGCTGGGTGCGGTTGTATTCAAGGAAGGGGAGGGCAAGGCTGGCTCCCAGCGTGCCGACCGGATTTTGCAGCACCTGCGCCAATCTATCGGATGCGGTGCTGGCACTGCCGGTCAGGGTCAGGCTGGGGTAGAAGCTGGTGCGGATCTCATCCCCTTTAGCCAGCGTCTTGCGCAGCCGCAATTCGGCCGCTTTGACATCGGGGCGGCGGGCCAGCACATCGGCCGGAATACCCACCGCAAGTTCAGGAATGGTCTGCTTTGCAAGGGAAGCAGGTGCATACTCCAGCGGCCCGCTGCTGCGGCCCAGCAACAGACGCAGGGCATTGCGAGCCTGCTCCTGCTGCGCCTTGAGGGAGGCCAGCTCAGCCTGTTTGCCTGCCAGTTGTTGGCGTGCTTGCGCCAGATCGAGCCGGGTGATGGCGCCAGCCCGGTATTTGGTCTGGGTCAGTTGCTCGGTTCGGGTCAGGTTGGCCAGCTGCTGTTCTCCGAGTGCGATGGCAGAGCCGAGATAGCCGAGCTGCCAATACTGCTCCAGAGTATTGCCGATCAGCAGCAGTCGGGTGCTGGCGAGATCCTGCTCGCTTGCTGCCGCTTCCCAGCTTGCCTGATCTCGCACCGAGGCAAGCTTGCCCCACAAATCTACTTCGTAACTGAGGCTCAGCGAGGGACCCAGACTGTTGGTGCCTTTGCCGGTTTTCAGATCCTTGTTGCCACTGGCTGCGAGAGTGCCATTGACCGAGGGGGTGAGGTTGGTATCGGCCTGCTCGGCGCCCAGTCTGGCGCTTTTGAGCTTGAGGGCCGCCACATGCATGTCCGGGTTGGCGGTCAGTACCGCCTCGACCAGTTTGTCGAGTTGGGGATCATGAAATTCCTGCCACCATTGGCCTGCCTGCGCAGCCAGTTGGGCGCCCTCTGCTTGTTGCCATGTGGGGGCGATCGCCAGTTCGGGTCTTTGATAGGTGCTGTGCTGACTGCAGCCGCTGAGGGCCATGCAGAGAGCCAGCCAGGAGAGTTTGTGCATTGTTATTCCCTCGCCAGTGCGACAACAGGGTCGAGCCGCGCCGCATTGCGTGCCGGCAGGTAACCAAACAGGATCCCGATGAGTGACGAGCAGCCAAAGGCCATCAGGATGGAGAAGAGCGAGAACTGCATCTTGATGGAGTCCACCAGCAGTGAAAAGAGCGCACCAATGCCTAGCGAGAGGCCGACGCCGAAGATCCCCCCCAGCAGGCTCACCATCACAGCCTCAATCAGGAATTGCTGCAGAATATCCGACTGGCGGGCACCCACGGCCATGCGAATACCGATCTCGCGGGTGCGTTCGACCACCGACACCAGCATGATGTTCATCACGCCCACCCCGCCGACGATCAGCGAGATCACAGCGATGGCCGAGACCATCAGGGTCATGGTGGCGGTGGTTTTCTCCACCGATTTGATGATGCTGTCGCTGCTGAAGGTGAAGAAATCCTTCACCCCGTGGCGCTTGGTGATCAGCTCGATCACCGCCTGCTCGGCCAGTGCCGGTTGTACCCCGTCTTTGACCCGGATGGTGATCTGGCTGAAGTGGTGCTGCGAGATGAGACGACTCATCACCGCGCTGTAGGGCAGCCAGATATTGACCGACTGGCTGGTGGGGCCGAAGCCGGTCTCCTGCGAAACCACACCGACAATCCGCACCGGCAAGGTGCCGACCAGTACCACCTTGCCGACCGGCTCCTCCTTGCCAAGCAGGCTGGTGATGCTCTTCTTGTCCACCACGGCAACAGCGGCACGCTGCTGGATATCATGCCACTCCAGTAAGCGACCACTGACCAGCGTCATCCCCTTCACCTTGAAATAGTCGTTACCAACCCCGGTCACGTTACCGCTGTTGGTCTTGTTGCGATAGCGCAACTGGCCGGAGCTGCCGATCTCGGGGCTGGCGCCCGCAAGATAGGGTTGCCCCAACAGGGCATCGAGATCCCCCTTGTTGAGGGTCTGGATGCTGGCCATCTTCTCATCGCCCCATCCTTTACCCGGGAAGATTTCGATGGTGTTGGTGCCCATCGCATTGATCTGGTCGATCACCTTAGCGCGCGCCCCCTGACCAAGAGCGACCACGCTCACCACTGCGGCGATACCGATGATGATGCCGAGCATGGTGAGGAAGGTGCGCATCCGGTGGGCGAGCATGGCATGGATCGCCATCCGTCCCGCTTCCCGATAACGATCCCAGTCGTGACCCATGGCGCCTTTAGTGGGAGCTATTTTTTGAGCGGCTACAGCGGTGGCTGGGGCCAACACGGCCGTTTGGCTGGGGCCGCTATCTTGTTCAATCCGACCATCTTTGAGAGTGATGATACGGTCGGCATGGCTGGCCACGTTCATATCGTGGGTGACCAGAATGATGGTGTGGCCCTGAGCGTGCAGCTCCTTGAGGATCGCCATCACCTCCTTGCCGCTCTGGCTATCCAGTGCGCCGGTCGGTTCATCGGCGAGGATCACTTCGCCGCCATTGGCCAGCGCCCGGGCGATACTGACCCGCTGCTGCTGACCGCCGGAGAGCTGGCCCGGGGTATGGTGACTGCGATCGGCCAGCCCCAGTCTACTCAGCAGCTGACGCGCGCGCGCCTGGCGATCCGGGCGGCTGGTACCGGCATAGACAGCTGGGATCTCCACGTTGGCGGCGGCATCGAGATGGGGCAGCAGGTGGTAGCGCTGAAAGATAAAGCCGAAGTGGTGGCAGCGCAGCCGGGCCAGCGCCAACGCATCCATGGTGGCGGTGTCCTGACCGCGAAACAGATACTGGCCGCTGCTCGGGCTATCGAGACAACCCAGCAGGTTCATCAGGGTCGACTTACCGGAGCCGGACGCGCCGACAATGGCGATCATCTCTCCTGCCGTGATAGTGAGATCAAGAGGGTGGAGCACGGTGACTTCGCTGTCGCCGCTCTGGTAGCGTCGCTCGACCCCTTTCAGCTGGATCAACGGCAGCTGGTTCAGGGGCTCACTCATAGCATCACCGCCATCTCATCATTGTCGGCGGGGGCTCCGTGATTGAGCTGCACCTCCTCCTTCTCACTCAGCCCGCTGATCACCTCAATGCGGATCTCGTCCTTCATACCGGTCTTGATATGACGGGTTTCGGTTGTCTCATCGTCCTTGATCACGGTGACTTCATACTCGTTGTCACCCAGCGACTTGCCGAGGGCGGTTTGCGGCACAGTGAGCACCTGCTTGCGCTCGCCGAGCACTATGGTCACCTGGGTGGTCATTGCCACTCGCAGGGTATGATCGGGATTGGGCACATCGAACAGGGCGTAGTAGTAAACGGCCGCATTGTTGGTGGTGGTGCCTGTGGTGGCCTGATCATTGATGTTGGTAGGCGCTAACTCCACGGCGCGAAGCGTACCCTGATAGCGGGTATCCGGATCGCCAATGAGGGTGAAGTAGACTGGCATGCCGGCTTTGACCTTGGTGACATCGGCTTCGGAGATCTGCGCCTTGACCGTCATAGTCTCGAGGTTGGCCAGCTTGAGCACGGTCGGCACCGTCTGGCTGGCAGCCAGGGTCTGGCCCTGACGGGTCACAATGCTGATGACGGTGCCATCCATCGGCGCCAGGATCTTGGTGTAGCCCAACTCGGTCTTGGCCCGATCAACCTTGATCAGGGCGTTGTCGATATTGGCCTGGCTGTTTTGCAGTTCGGCGCGGGTGACCGCCAGCAGTGCCTCGGCACTCTCCAGATCGGCCCGTGAGCTCGCCTCCTGCTTGAACATCTGCTGCTGGCGCCGCCAGGCGAGCTCGTTCTGTTTGAGTTGTGCCTGCTTGATCTTGAGCTGGGCGCGGTTGCTGGCAAGTTCCGCCTCGGCCGTCTTGAGGTTGTTCTGGGCAATCAGGGGATCGATCTCGGCCAGCAGGTCTCCCTGCTTGACCTGATCACCGGCCTCGACGGCCAGCTTAGTAACCTGACCGGAGACCTGGGCCCCCACATCCACCTGCTCTACGGCCTGCAGCACACCACTGGCCAGCACGGTCTGGGCAATATCCTCGCGGGTCACCTGAGCGGTCAGCATCGCCTTGGGTGGTTGACTGGGCCAGAGCAGCCAGCCGAGGAGCACCACGGCGATCAGCATGGTGATGGCCAGTGTTCTCTGCTTGGGGGTTATGTTCATCGATCACCTGAATGGAAACGGAAAAGGTTGTGCGCGGCGATTATCCTGCAGCAAAGCCCTGATAAATAACAGCCGCAAATATGTAAGCAAAGTTATGGCGTTAACTGTCAATAAGCCGAGAAAGGAGTAAGCGAGAGGCCGCAGTCGTGAGCAACATGATCAGCAAGAGGGGGGAGTACGGCTGGCGGTGGCGATGAAAAAGCCCTGCGCAGAGGCAGGGCTTTGGAATAGGTGATGGCGAGGGAAGATCAGGCCTTGGCCAGCAGATCCATCACCCAGGGCAGCCCCTGCTTCTTGCGGCTGACAAAGCCCGGGTGGTAGCTGGACTCTGCCGGTACTTTGGCGTGCTCGGTAAAGTAGATACGGCTGGCAGCCGCAGTCAGGTCAGTCACCATCAACACGAAGAAGTCGAGCCCTTCGCTCGCCACGCGCTGGGCCATCTCCTGCTGCAGGGCTGGCAGGTGCTCGGCCAGCTGCTGTTCGCTGCCCACTTCGATCTGGCTCATGATGAAGCTGCAACCTTCCGCCTGGAACGCTTTCTCATCCTGCTGCAGCAGTTGAGCCGGAGTCAGGCCGCTCAGGTCGGTTTTCGCCATCAGCAACTGTTGGCCGAATTCGGCCAGCGATACTTCTGCCAGCGGTGCCAGACGCTCACAAGCGATCTTGTCCTGCTCGGTGGTGGTCGGTGAGGTGAGACAGAGGGTGTCGCTCATGATGGCACCCAGCATCAGGCGAGCCTGGCTGCGGGTCACGGTATCTTGCTGGCTCAGCAGATCGAAGGCGATGGTGCAGGTACAGCCGACGGCCCGGATCCAGGCATCCAGCGGGGACTGAGTGACCAGAGTGCCGAGACGGTGGTGATCCACCAGACCTAATACATTGGCTTGTGCCAGTGTGGCAGGGCCCTGTTCCAGATCACTGAAATCCACCAGCCAGACATCTTCACCGGTCAGATCTTTGGTCAGCAACTCGGGTTCGCTGACGCCAGCCTGCTCCAGAATAAAACGGGTTTCAGTGCGCAGGTCACCCAGACGCCATGGGGTGGCCTGACGGCCCTGGCCATTGAGCCAGTCGGTGATAACCAGCGCACTGCAGATACTGTCGCTATCAGGATTCTTGTGACCAAAAACGTGGATCATAGACAAAGCCTCACAATTGGATACCCATAAAGGGGGGCAACACTATGCGAAATCCGCCACATGAAGGCAACCGGATCCACGCCCATGTTGCTGCCAGCTTCGCCTAACTCGCCATTTTATTGATCTGGGTCGGTAATCCTGACGCGAGTTCGGTTCTCACAGTTGGCTGTTGGCTGTTGGCTGTTGGCTGTTGGCTGTTGGCTGTTGGCTATTGCGGACTGCGCAGGCAATGGCGCCCGCTTGTGCCTGCGCAGTCAGCATATTTGGTCAGCGCTATCAGTCGCCATCCTGCAAATCGGCGTTTTGGCCTGATTCAACGGCGCAGCAGCTCGCGAGCATTGGCCAATGTGTTGTCGGTGATCTGGTCGCCACCGAGCAGCCGTGCCAGCTCGTTGAGACGGGCTGTCTCATCAAGGGCACTCATTTGGGTTTCGGTGGTTTTGCCATCGGTATGCTTGCTCACCACCATATGCTGGTGGCCGTTGCCCGCCACCTGCGGCAAGTGAGTGACCACCATCACCTGAGTGGACTCCCCGAGCTGGCGCAGCAGGCGACCAACCACGGCGGCAGTCGGGCCGCTGATCCCCACATCCACCTCATCGAAAATCAGGGTCGGGGTGGAGACCTTGCGAGCGCTGATCACCACGATGGCGAGGCTGATACGCGACAGTTCGCCACCCGATGCAACCTTGCCAAGCGGCTGGATCGGTTGGCCCGGATTGGTGGTGACCATGAACTCCACCCGATCTATACCTAGCGGAGAGAGGCTGCTCTGGGCATCGGGTCGTACCTCGATGGCAAAACGGCCATCGGGCATCGCCAGTTCGTGCATGCTGCTGGTTACCTTGGCGCCCAGCTCCTCGGCATAACGCTGACGGCTCTGACTCAGGGCTTCGGCGGCCTGGACAAAAGCCTGACGGGCCTCGGCCAGCTCATCTTCCATCCCCTCTAACCGCTCTTCATCGGAGTTGAGGCGAGCAAGATCAGAGGCCAGCTCCTGATGGTACTGAGCCAGATCTGCCGGTTTGACGTGGTGCTTGCGGGCCAGATTGATCGCCTTGGAGAGGCGAGCTTCCAGCTCGTTGAACCGCTCGGGATCCAGCTCCAGCCGATCGAGGTAGCTGCGAAGTTCGCTGTGGCTCTCCTGCACCCCGATCAGCGCTTCATTCAGCATCTCCAGTACCGGGTTGAGGCGGCTGTCCATGCTGACCAGTCCCTCGGCCCGATCGACGGCCGATTGCAGCAGCCCTGCGATAGTGGTCTCTTCGTTGTCATAGAGCAGGTCGAGGCAAGCCCCGCACTCCTGCATCAGCTCTGTGCCGTTGGCCAGACGCTGGTGCTCCTCCTCTATCTCTTCAAACTCCCCCGGCTGCAGGGCAAATTCGTCCAGCTCCTGCACCTGATACTCGATCAGTTGGCGACGGGCCTCCCGCTGTTGCTGCTCGGCCTTGAGCCGGTTCAGCTCGTTTTGCAGTTGGCGCCACTGCTGATAGTGCTGGCGTACCTCGTCGAGCAGCAGATGGTGACCGGCATAACCGTCGAGCAGGGCGAGCTGGTAGTCGGGTTTGAGCAGCATCTGGTGGGCATGCTGACCATGCACGTTGACCAGCAGCTGGCCCAGATTCTTGAGCTGGGTGAGGGGGACAGGCACGCCGTTGATATAGCTGCGTGAGCGCCCCTCGGCGGAGATGACTCGCCGCACGATACATTCACCTTCGTTTTCCAGCTCGTTGGTAGCGAGCCAGGCGCGAGCGGCCGGGTTGTTGTCCAGCAGGAAGCGGGCGCTGACCTCGCTTTTATCGCTATCGGGTCGCACCATGCCCGCTTCGGCCCGTTCTCCGAGACAGAGACCGAGAGCATCGATGGCGATGGATTTACCGGCGCCGGTCTCACCTGTGATGCAGGTCATGCCCGGTTGCAGATCGAGTTCGAGAAACTTGACGATGGCGAAGTTGTTGACGGTCAGCTGGGTCAGCATGGTCTCATCCTGTATAGGTCAACATTACTGTGTATGTATCCAGTATATACTGGTCTTATATACAGTAAAGAGGGCGCCGCCATTTTTAACACAGGAAAGTCGCACCAGTGCGCCATGGCTATGAGAATGCGGTACTGACTATTGGGACGCGGTACGGATATGAGAGTGCAGGGGACGTTGCCACGACAGAAAAGAGAAGGGCGCCAATTCAGGCGCCCGTTGTGTCAATGCCGTTGTCGGTCAGCGCCGATTAAAACAGCTTGCTGCCCCAGCCGAGCTTGTTGCGCAGCACGTGGAAGTAGCTGTAGTCGAGGGGATGCACCAGATGAAGCTGGTGGTGGCTCTTCTTGATGAGGATCTCGTCCCCCGGGTGGACAGCCAGGGTCACCTGACCGTCACAGCTCACCTGCATGGCATCGTCCTGATTATCCGGCGAGACCAGCAGCCGCACTTCGCTGTCGGCATCGAGTACGATGGGGCGACTGCTGAGGGTATGCGGGAACATCGGCACCAGCGTGATGGCGTTGAGCTTGGGGGTGAGGATGGCGCCACCTGCCGACAGGGAGTAGGCGGTGGAGCCGGTCGGAGTGGCCACAATGATGCCGTCCGAGCGCTGGCTATACATAAAGCTGCCATCGATATAGACCTCGAACTCGATCATATGAGCGATCTTGCCCGGGTGCAGTACTGCTTCATTCACCGCCAGATTGCTCGACTTGCGCTCGCCGTGGCGATAGACCGAAGCCTCCAGCAGGAAGCGGTGTTCGCTCTTGTAGTGACCGGAGAGCACCTGCTCCAGCGGCAGCAGATAATCCTGCGGCGAGAGATCGGTCAGAAAGCCGAGGTTGCCCCGGTTCACCCCGATCACCGCCACATCGAAGCGCGACAGCACTCGCGCCGCCCCCAGCATGTTGCCGTCACCGCCGACCACGATGGCGAGATCGGCCTGCTGGCCCAGCTGCACCAGATCCATCACGTTTTCATCGAGGATGCTCAGGGTCTGGGCGACCCGGCTCTCCACCAGAACCCGAAAGCCGCGGGCGGTCAGGTATTGATGCAGGCCGGTCAGCGTCTGGTTGGCCCCCTCATGGTGGGGTTTGCCAATCAGGGCGATGGTTTTGAACGGAGAATCCATAGTCAGTCAGATCTGGGATGGGTATTGCGGGCCAGTATACAGTGCTTTGCTCCGCTTGTGACGCTCTCCCGTGTGACGGGGGTGGCTATCCCCTTGAGGCTACTGGTTAAACGGTGAGCGGTAACCCGGATAAACCGACGGTTGCGGCCATTCAGCAACCCAGATTGCCCTTTACCCCTTGAAAGCCGGGGATGCATCCCCATAATAGCGCCAACATAGTCGGTCTGTTGTCGTCCGGTCGCTCAACCAGACGTCAGGGCCCTCATAAGTAACCCCGGAATTGGAGATGTCATGAACCACGAAGAGCAAAAGGTTGAAGCGATGGAGCAAGTGGAAGCCCAGCCAGTCGAGCCGACCGATGTAGACAGTGAAGTGACAGCCGAGCAGGCCCGTATTGCCGAACTGGAAGCGCAGCTGGAAACCGCCATCCAAAAAGCAGCGGAAGAGCGTGAACGCGCCCTGCGTACCGCCGCCGAGATGGAGAACCTGCGTCGTCGTACCGAGCTGGATGTGGAGAAGGCGCACAAATTCGCTCTGGAGAAGTTCGCCAATGAACTGCTGCCGGTGCTGGACAACCTTGAGCGAGCCATCGAACTGGCCGACAAGGAGAACGAAGCCCTCAAGCCGATGATCGAAGGTGTCGAGCTGACCCTGAAATCCATGCAGAGCGGCGTGGCCAAGTTTGGTCTGGTGGCGCTCGACCCGATCAACCAGCCGTTTGACCCCAACGCCCATCAGGCGATGAGCATGGTACCGAGTGCCGATGTGGCCCCGAACACCGTCATTGCAGTGATGCAGAAGGGCTATGACCTCAACGGTCGGGTGATCCGTCCGGCCATGGTGATGATCGCCAAAGCGGTCGACTGATTGGCTGTGGGTGCCCGAGCCCGCCCCGTGGCGGGCTTTTTGTTTCGCAGTGCAGCACCTGTTCATCTTGCCCGGTTTACGGCTCAACGTGACCGCGCAACCATGACAAAGGGTGTGGTTTTTTAGGGTTGGGGCTTGAAGCTGCGTCTGGCGACCCCATATAGGTAGCAAGGCCGCGGCGGCACAAAAAATTTGATGCCGGGAGCTTGAAAGCCAGATTGGCAGCCCCCACCTAGCCGTTAACGCATTAAGGCGAGTTCCTCGCCAGTTTATTCAAAGTATTTGGAGATTCGTCAAATGGGTAAAATCATCGGTATTGACCTGGGTACTACCAACTCCTGCGTCGCTATTCTGGATGGCGACACTGCTCGCGTGATCGAGAACGCAGAAGGCGATCGTACTACTCCGTCCATCATTGCCTATGCCGATGATGGCGAGATCCTGGTTGGTCAGCCGGCCAAGCGTCAGGCCATCACCAACCCGAAAAACACCCTGTTCGCCATCAAGCGTCTGATCGGGCGTCGTTTTGAAGATGAAGAAGTGCAGCGTGACCTGAAAATCATGCCGTACGCCATCGCCAAAGCTGACAACGGCGACGCCTGGGTTGAAGTGAAGGGCAAGAAAATGGCACCGCCGCAGATCTCTGCCGAAGTGCTTAAAAAGATGAAGAAGACCGCCGAAGACTATCTGGGCGAGCCGGTAACCGAAGCCGTTATCACTGTTCCGGCCTACTTCAACGACGCCCAGCGTCAGGCTACCAAGGATGCCGGTCGCATCGCCGGTCTGGATGTAAAGCGCATCATCAACGAACCGACTGCTGCTGCATTCGCTTACGGCGTGAACAAGGTCAAGGGCGAGCGCAAGGTTGCCGTATATGACCTGGGTGGCGGTACTTTCGATATCTCCATCATCGAGATCGACGAAGTTGAAGGCGAAACCACCTTCGAAGTACTGGCGACCAACGGTAACACCCACCTGGGTGGTGAAGACTTCGACAACCGCGTCATCAACTATCTGGTAGACGAGTTCAAGCGTGAGCAGGGCATCGACCTGCGTAACGACCAGCTGGCTCTGCAGCGTCTGAAAGATGCCGCTGAGAAAGCCAAGATCGAGCTATCTTCTGCCCAGCAGACCGACGTCAACCTGCCGTACATCACTGCAGATGCCACCGGTCCGAAGCACATGAACATCAAGGTGACCCGCGCCAAGCTGGAATCCCTGGTGGAAGACATGGTGAAGGACTCTCTGGAGCCGGTTCGTGTCGCCCTGAAAGACTCCGGTCTGGCAGTTGGCGAGATCGACGACGTGATCCTGGTTGGTGGTCAGACCCGTATGCCGCTGGTTCAGAAGACCGTTGCCGAGTTCTTTGGCAAAGAGCCGCGTAAAGACGTCAACCCGGACGAAGCCGTGGCCATGGGTGCTGCCATCCAGGGCGCCGTACTGTCCGGTGACAAGACCGACGTGCTGCTGCTGGACGTTACCCCGCTCTCCCTGGGTATCGAAACCATGGGTAGCGTGATGACTGCGCTGATCGAGAAGAACACCACTATCCCGACCAAGAAGTCCCAGGTGTTCTCCACTGCCGAAGACAACCAGTCTGCCGTGACCATTCACGTGCTGCAGGGTGAGCGCAAGCGCGCCAGCGACAACAAGTCTCTGGGCCAGTTCAACCTGGAAGGCATCCGTCCGGCACCGCGCGGTCTGCCGCAGATCGAAGTGACCTTCGACATCGATGCCAACGGTATCCTGCACGTCTCTGCGAAAGACAAAGAGACCAACAAAGAGCAGAAGATCACCATCCAGGCCTCCTCTGGTCTGTCTGATGACGAGATCGAGCGCATGGTACGCGAAGCCGAAGCCAACGCGGCCGAGGACAAGAAGTTTGAAGAGCTGGTACAGGCTCGCAACCAGGCTGATGGTCTGGTCCACTCCGTACGCAAGCAGATCACCGAAGCCGGTGAAGCCCTGCCTGCCGACGACAAGACCAAGATCGAAACCGCTCTGAGCGAGCTGGAAGCGGCCATCAAGGGTGACGACAAGGCTGCTATCGAAGCCAAACAGCAGGCTCTGCTGGAAGCGTCCCAGAAGCTGATGGAAATTGCCCAGCAGCAGGCTCAGGCCCAGGGTGCAGCCGGTGCTGATGCCGGTCAGTCCTCCTCTTCTGCCAAGGCTGACGACGACGTAGTCGACGCCGAGTTCGAAGAAGTGAAAGACGACAAGAAGTAAGCCCTACCCAGATGGGCGGAGTCCGCTTCGCCCATCGGCTTGGTCAATGAATTCACGGGCGTTGGGTAACCAACGCCCGTCTGCGTAACCACAGGATGAGTATGTCGAAGCGCGATTTCTACGAAGTACTGGGTGTGGCGAAAGATGCTGACGATCGCGAGATCAAGAAGGCGTACAAGCGCCTGGCCATGAAGTATCACCCTGATCGTAACCAGGGTGATGCCGCATCCGAAGAGAAGTTCAAAGAGGTCAAGGAAGCCTACGAGGTCCTGACCGATGCCAACCTGCGTGCCCGTTACGACCAGTACGGCCATGCCGGTGTCGACCCGAGCCAGGGTGGCGGTGGCCACGGTGGCTTTGGCGGCGGTGCCGACTTCGCCGACATGTTTGGTGACGTATTCGGTGACATCTTCGGCGGTGGCCGTGGTGGTGCCCGTCGTGGCCCGGCCCGTGGCTCCGACCTGCGTTACACCATGGAGCTGACGCTGGAAGAGGCGGTACGCGGGGTCTCCAAGGAGATCAAGGTGCCGACTCTGGTTCACTGCGAAGTCTGTAACGGCTCCGGTGCCCACACCGGCAGCAGTGCCCAGACCTGCCCGACCTGCCACGGCTCCGGCCAGGTGCAGATGCGTCAGGGCTTCTTCGCGGTGCAGCAGGCATGTCCGCACTGTCACGGTCGCGGCAAGATCATCAAGGATCCGTGCCGCAAGTGCCACGGTGAAGGTCGCTACCAGCGCACCAAGACCCTGTCGGTAAAAATTCCGGCGGGCGTCGATACCGGCGATCGCATCCGTCTCTCCGGCGAAGGGGAAGCGGGGGAAGCAGGGGCACCGGCAGGGGATCTCTACGTACAGGTGCACGTCAAAGAGCACGAGATCTTCGTGCGTGACGGCAACAACCTCTACTGCGAAGTGCCCATCAGCTTCACCGCAGCTGCCCTGGGTGGCGAGATTGAAGTGCCGACCCTGGATGGCCGCGTCAAGCTCAAGGTCACTCCGGAGACCCAGACCGGCAAGATGTTCCGCATGCGCGGCAAGGGCGTGAAGTCCGTGCGCTCCGGCCAGGTAGGGGATCTGATGTGCAAGGTGGTGATCGAGACGCCGGTCAACCTCACCGAGCAGCAGAAAGAGCTGCTGCGCCAGCTGGACGAATCCTTCAGCGGCGCCGCAGCCAAGACCCACAAGCCGAAATCGGAAGGCTTCTTCGAAGGGGTGAAACGCTTCTTCGACGATCTGACCAGCTGATTTCAGCCACCCGAATAAACAGAGCCGGCCTTGTGCCGGCTCTTTTTTTGCCCGCCGTTTAGCCAGGATCCGCCCTATTGAGTGGATCCTGATGAGGGATCCTCCTCACAACTCCCGCCAATTCATGCTGTACAAATGTTATCCCGCTCACACTGTTGCTGAAACGGTTTAGTTGCTGTATTGAGTTGGCTAAAGCGGTTTAGCTATGCTCAGTCTGTCGATAACAACAGCGCCCGTCCGGGCCACAGATGACAGGTGAGGAAGATGATGATGTTCAAGAGCAAGTTGGCGCTGGCGGTAGCGCTGGGATTGGGGATGAGCAGCCCGCTGTGGGCGGCGCAGGCGAGTGTTGCAGGTGAGAGTGTCGAGGCCAGACTGGCGGCGCTGGAGGCGCGGGTACAGGCGGCTGAAGCGAGAGCCGAGGCAGCAGAGAGCCGTGCCAGTCAGGCGGAAATGAAGGCGAGTGCGGCCAGCGAGCAGGCGCAGGTGGCCAACAACCGCAGCCAGAAGGTGGATGAGAAGACCGCCGGTGCCCAGGGCTTCGAGTTTCACGGCTATGCCCGCTCGGGCCTGTTGGTCAACAGCATTGGCAACGGTGGGCGCGGCGGCCCCTACATCACGCCAGCCGGTTCGGTGGGTGGGGCCGTCGGTCGCCTTGGCAACGAGGATGACACCTACATGGAGGCCAACCTGCTGAAAACCCAGACCTTTGAGGATGGCAGCTGGGCCCGCTACAAGCTGATGCTGGCGGACGGGGTAGAGACCAGCAACGACTGGACCGCCAGCGATTCGAGCCTCAATACCCGTCAGGTGTTTGCCGAGATCGGCAATCTGGCGAGCTTCGACGGCCCCTTCAAGAATGCGGTGCTCTGGGCGGGCAAGCGCTTTGACCGCGACAACTTTGACATCCACTGGCTCGATTCCGATGTGGTGTTCCTGGCCGGTACCGGCGGCGGCGTCTACGACGTGCAGCTGGCCGACAGCTGGAAGGCCAACTTCTCTCTCTATGGCCGGGATTACGGCGACATCAGCGCCAGCGGTCTCTCCGATATCGAGAGCTACATCCTCACCATGAACAACCGCGTCGGTAACTGGCAGTGGATGGTGAACGGTCTCTCGGCCAAGGACAATGACGCCCGCATCAATGACAAGGGGGCGGGCAGCGAGGCGGCGGACAAGGGGGCACACACCCTGCTGGCCTACCATGGCGAGAGCTTCTTTGGCATCAACCCCGGTTTTGCCAAGGCAGCGGTGCTGTACGGTCATGGGTTGGGGGCCGAGGTCAAGGGGCTGGGCTCTGACAGCGAGCTGTTGCCGGACGCCGATGCGGTGCGGGTCGCCGTGTTTGGCGCCACCGATCTCAACTCGCGCTGGCGTTTTGCCCCGGCCCTGCTGGCCGAGCAGAGTCAGGATCGCTACGTGAAAGGAGACGAGTACCGCTGGCTTACCTTCAATACCCGGGTGGCGCAGGTGCTGAGCCAGAACGTCGAGTTGGTCTACGAGGCGGCCTGGCAATACATGGATCTCGATCCCAAGGGCTACAAGGGACGCCAGGCGGTGAACGGCAACTTCACCAAGCTCACCTTCGCTCCCACCTTCAAGGCGCAGACCGCCGGTTTCTTTGAACGTCCCGAGCTGCGGGTGTTCGCCAGTTGGATGGACTGGTCCTCCGAGCTCGACAACTACGCCAGCGACGATGCCATGGGCCAGAGCAACTTCACCGCCGGTGGCGAGTGGAACTTTGGCGTGCAGATGGAAACCTGGTTCTAGTTCGTTATCCCGATCACAAAAATGGCAACCGGTGCCGAGATCTGTTGGTTGGCTAAAACGGTTTAGCTGATAATGCCTGCCAACAGAACAGAGTTCGGCTTTGACCGTGGATCCGATGCAGCAGTGGAGTAGCAAGGTGACGAATCGTGTGTGGGTAATGGGGGATGCGGTGGTGGACTTGATCCCGGAAGGGGCGTTGCACTACCTCAAGTGTCCGGGTGGCGCACCTGCAAATGTGGCGGTTGGGGTGGCACGGCTGGGTGGTGATGCGGCCTTTATCGGCCGGGTCGGCGCCGATCCGTTCGGCCGCTTTATGGCCGACACCCTGAGCGGGGAGGGGGTGGATATCGGTGCGCTACGGCTCGATCCTGACCATCGCACCTCTACCGTGCTGGTGGCACTGGATGATGAGGGGGAGCGCAGCTTCACCTTTATGGTGCGCCCCAGTGCCGACCAGTTCCTCACCCCAAATGAGTTGCCCCGCTTCGATGCCGGTCAGTGGTTGCTCACCTGCTCCATCGCGCTCGCCAACGAGCCGGTATGCACCAGCTGCCTGCAGGCCATGGCGGACATCAAGGCGGCAGGCGGGCGGGTCTGCTTCGACCCCAACCTGCGCCCCGAGGTGTGGGGCAACCCCGCCGAGATGCTGCCGCTGGTGCGTCAGGCCATTGCGCAGGCGGATGTGGTCAAGCTCTCCATTGAGGAGCTGCAACTGCTGAGCGGCGAGGATGAACTGGTCGCCGGGCTCGCCACTCTCTCTGGCCCGGCGCTGGTGCTGGTGACCCGGGGCGCGGCCGGTGTGGTGGCTCGCCTTGATGGCGAGTTGCTGGAGTGGGTGGGGCAGAAAGTGACGCCCATCGACACCACGGGGGCGGGGGATGCCTTCGTCGCCGGTCTGCTGGCGGCGCTGGCCGGGCGCTCGTCGCTGCCGACGCTGGCCGAGTTGCCCGCCATTCTGGCTCAGGCTCACGGCTGCGGGGCGCTCGCCACCACCGCCAAGGGGGCCATGACGGCGCTGCCGACCCGCTCCGAACTGAATGCCTTTTTGCGATCAGGCGCAAGCGGCTGTTGAGCTGAGGCTAGAAGCCCGGCTCGACAGCCCCTACTCTCATGTGACAAGGGCCCGCCAGCGTGGCGGGTCATAAGAGGAAGAATATGAATATCAGTGCGATAGCCAAGGATCTGGTGCCCCTGCTCGGGGGCAAGGAGAACATCGTCAGCGCTGCCCACTGTGCCACCCGGCTGCGGCTGGTGCTGGCCGATGACAGCAAGGTGAACAAGGCCGCCATCGACAAGCTGGAGGGGGTCAAGGGGTGCTTTAGCAACGCGGGCCAAATTCAGGTGATCTTCGGCACCGGTCTGGTCAACAAGGTCTATGCAGAGTTTGTGGCGCTGACCGGTACCGGCACCGCCAGCAAGGCGGAGCTGACCGACATGGCGGCGGCCAAGCTCAACGTGGCCCAGCGGCTGGCGCGAACCCTCTCCAACATCTTCGTGCCGATCATTCCGGCCATCGTCGCCTCAGGTCTGCTGATGGGGCTGCTCGGCATGGTGCGCACCTACGGCTGGGCCAATGCCGACAGCGCTCTGTTTGTGATGCTCGACATGTTCAGCTCGGCGGCATTTATCATATTGCCCATTCTGATCGGCTTTACGGCAGCACGTGAGTTTGGCGGTAATCCGTACCTCGGGGCGACCCTTGGCGGCATCCTCACCCACCCAGCGCTAACCAACGCCTGGGGCGTGGCCGGTGGTTTCAAGACCATGGACTTTTTCGGGCTCGATGTCGCGATGATCGGCTATCAGGGCACCGTCTTCCCGGTGCTCTTGGCGGTCTGGTTTATGTCCCATCTGGAGAAACAGCTGCGCAAGCGCATTCCGGATGCGCTGGATCTGATCCTCACGCCGTTCCTCACCGTCATCATCACCGGTTTCGTGGCTCTGCTCTTTATCGGCCCGGCGGGTCGGGTATTGGGGGATGGTATCTCGTTCGGTCTGAGCGCCCTCTATGAGCAGGCTGGCTGGTTGGCGGGGCTGGTGTTTGGCGGCACTTACTCGCTTATCGTCATCACCGGCATCCACCACAGCTTCCACGCCATCGAGGCGGGGTTGCTGGCCAATCCGCAAATTGGCGTCAACTTCCTGCTGCCCATCTGGGCCATGGCCAACGTGGCACAGGGCGGGGCTTGCCTCGCGGTCTACTTCAAGACCCGCGATGTGAAGATCAAGGCCATTACCGTGCCGGCGGCCATGTCCTGCCTGCTGGGCATCACGGAAGCGGCTATCTTTGGTGTCAACCTGCGCTATATCAAACCCTTCCTCGCCGGTCTGTTTGGCGGGGCCTGCGGCGGCGCCTACGTGGTGGCGGCCAAGGTGGGGATGACGGCGGTGGGGCTGACCGGTATTCCCGGCATGGCCATCGTCCAGCCCATGAGCCTTATTCATTACATCATTGGGCTGGTGATCGCCTTTGGCGCCGCCTTCGCCGCATCCTACCTGCTCAAGTACAAGGTGGAGTGATGAAGGAAAGCGATCTTCTCAACCAGATTGTCCGGTCGTTGCTGGCCGGACAGCTCAAGGCGGCGGCCGATCCCCATCGGCCCCGCTGGCATCTGGCAGCCCCGGTGGGGCTGCTTAACGATCCCAACGGCTTTATCGAGCACGACGGGCGCTACCACCTCTTCTACCAGTGGAACCCGCTTGGCTGCGAGCACCGCAACAAGGGCTGGGGCCATGTCACCTCCACCGATCTGTTGCACTGGCAGCACGAACCGGTGGCGCTGTTGCCCACCGAAGCCTATGAGAGCCACGGCTGCTATTCGGGCTCGGCGGTGAGCGACGAGCAGGGGCGTTTGACCCTCATTTACACCGGCAATGTCAAATACCCGGATGGCGGCCGCACCGCTTATCAGTGTCTGGCCCGCGCCGACGGTGAGGGAGGCTTCGAGAAGCTGGGGCCTGTGCTGGATCTGCCCGAAGGCTACAGCGGCCATGTGCGCGACCCCAAGGTGTGGCACGACGGCCAGCAGTGGCTGATGGTGCTGGGAGCCCGCACCCTGGATGACAAGGGGGAAGTGCTGCTCTATCGCGGCGACACTCTGCAAAGCTGGCAGCGGGTGGGCCCCATCGCCGGTAGCGGGCGAGGGGGGCTGGGTGAGTTTGGCTATATGTGGGAGTGTCCGGATCTCTTCCCGCTAGGGGAGCGCCATGTGCTGATCAGCTGCCCTCAGGGGATTGCACCGGCAGGCGAGGATTATCGCAACCTCTACCAGTGCGGCTGGCTGGCGGGCTGTTTCGATGGCGAGCGCTTCGAGCACGGGGCTTTCCACGAGCTGGACCGGGGCTTCGAGTTCTATGCACCGCAAACTACCCGAGACAGTCAGGGGCGCCGCCTCCTGTTAGGTTGGCTGGGGCTGCCGGAGGAGAACGAGATGAGCCAACCTACGGTCGCTCACGGCTGGCTCCACCAGATGAGCTGCCCGCGGGAGCTGTTCTGGCAGGATGAGTGGCTCTGCCAGCGGCCGGTGGCGGAGCTTGCGGCGCTCAAGGGAGAACTGACCAGCTTCGAGGGGACGCTTGGCGAATTTCCGGGGCTGGCCATCGACTCGGCCTGGCTCGATCTGGACCTGTGTGGTGAGGGGAGCCTCTGGTTCGGTGCCGTGGCCGAGCTGGTGTGGCAGCCGGGGCGCCTCACCTTGCGGCGCCAGAACTGGCAGAGCGGAGCGTGGGAGACCCGCAGCAGCCCATGGGCTGGCGGGTGGATCACCGTCCTGTGCGATCGCTCCAGTCTGGAGTGTTTCATCGATGAGGGGCGACACAGCCTGTCTGCGCGCTACTTCCCCGGGGACAAGCCGCAACTTTCATCAGGTAACGGCGATGATGGCTGCAAAATTTGCCTCAATCACTGGCCGCTGTCGGCATGCCTAGTACAATAGCCCGGTTCTAGTCAGCCGGGAGGCCAGGTGGAGAAGAAGAAACGGATCACGATTGCCCAGATCGCCGAACTGGCGGGGGTGTCCAAGGCGACCGCCAGTCTGGTGCTCAACGGGAAGAGTGCGGAGTACCGGATCGCCGACGATACCCGCAAGCGCATTCAGGCGGTGGCGGAGGAGTGTCACTACCTGCCGAGCTTTCATGCCCGCTCCCTGCGCGAGACCCGCAGCTACACCTGGGGGCTGGTGATCCCCGATCTCACCAACTTCGGTTTTGCCCGCATCGCCCGCGCCCTCGAGGCCCACTGCCGGGAGGCGGGCATCCAGTTGCTGATCGCCTGCTCCGAAGATGATCCCGCCCTCGAGCAGCGGGTGGTGGACAATCTCATCAGCCGCCAGGTGGATGGGCTGATTGTCGCCTCCAGCGGCCACAGCGATGACATCTATGCCCGTATTCACGACCGCCTGCCGGTGGTGCAGCTCGACCGCCATATTGGCGAGTCGCGCCTGCCCATGGTGATCTCCGATGCCTGCAAGGCCACCGCCGAGCTGGTGCGGGACATGGCCAGCGAGTGCGGCGAGGAGATCTACTACTTCGGCGGCCTGCTGGATCTCTCCCCCAGTCGTCACCGGCTGGCGGGTTATGAGCTGGGGCTCCATCGCGCCGGTTTTGAAGCCGATGTAGCCCGGGTGCGTCATCGCGACTACCAGCCGAGCTCCGGTTATCAGCTGATGGCCGAGCTGGTGGCCGAGCTGGGGGCGCCCCCCAAGGGGCTCTTTACCGCCTCCTTTACCCTGCTGGAAGGAGTACTGCGCTACCTTAACGAGGCGGGGTTGATGGAGACAGGCATGCGCCTGTGTACCTTCGACGATCACGACCTGCTCGACTGCATTCCCATGCGCATCGACTCGGTGGCACAGGATTGTCCGGCGCTGGCCCTCGCCGCTTTCGAGCTGATGCAGCAACTGATTGCGGGCAATCCCCCGGCGCAGACTGCCCAGGTGATCACCCCCAGGGTGCGCTGGCGCAGTCGCCGCTAGCCACTCTTCGCCCATCCCATATGAGAAAGCCCCGCCATTGCTGGCGGGGCTTTTTGCTGCGGGCGGATGGCTCGTTCCTCTGACCGGCAGCTCAATCGGTGGTACTGGTGCGCCAGAACACCTGCTTGATATGGGGGTGGATGGCCAGCTTTTGCATCAGGGCATCCAGCTCGTCGCCATCGATGGAGGTAGCCAGCAACACCGCAGAGATCTCCAGATCCCCCTCGCCAAACGGCTCGATGTCGAGTTCGCTCAAGGGGTAGTTGGCCTGCTCCAGCATCTCTTCCAGCCAGTGCAGCACCTCTTTTTGATGTTCGCGCTGGGTCAGGGCCGTCACCTTGTAGGTCACTTCGGTGTCGGTATTGTCCACCGGGCGACGGTTGATCTGATTGACCAGCGGTCTCAGCAGGGTGTTGGCGGCCAGCACGAACAGGGCACCCAGAATTGCCTCCATGGCCAGCCCGGCGCCACAGGCGGCGCCGACAGCAGCGACACCCCAGAGGGTGGCTGCGGTGTTGATGCCGCGGATATTGCCCGATTCGCGCATGATGACGCCGGCACCGAGAAAGCCGATGCCGGAGACAATATAGGCCACCACATGGACCACGTTGTAGTTGCCGCCGTGCAGGTCATAGATTCGCTGGGCCAGACTGACGAACAGGGCGGCTCCCACGGCGACCAGCACGTTGGTGCGCAGGCCAGCGGTACGTTGGCGGTACTGGCGCTCCAGCCCGACCAGACTGCCGAGCACAAAGGCGATCAGCAGGCTGGCCAGGGTGTCGAGCAGGGAGATCATGTCAATTTGTTGCCACATCTTCATGGCGTACTCCTTCTGATAAGTGCTGGCTTGGCGCAATCCATGATGAGACGCCCTATGGCGGATGGATCAGGGGTGATTGCGCGGATGGCCAGCAGAAAAACAAAAACGCGGCGTCCCGAGGCGCGAGCATCATCGGATGCCCTGACGCTCGGAGAGGATGCAACAAGGGGGGCCAGCGTGGCTGGCCTCTTTCACAGTGGTTAACGCAGGTGTGCGGTCAGTTGAGCTCGGGATCGCAGTCGATGCGCGGGCGCAGTTGCCAGCGCACCGGATGTGCTACTCCGACCTGATGAACAAACTGCACCAGATAGCGTCGCTGGGGCGGGGTGCACTGCAGGTTGAGCACCAGCTCTCGCCCGCCGCCGCGACCCGGCTTCATCGATTGCATCGGTTGCAGCCCGGCCGGTTGCAACGTGTGGTTCACCATATCCAGCACCTGCTCCATATCGGCGCGATCCTCACAGCGGATCTGCAGCCGGTAGTGGTGCTGACGCTGTTTGCCGCCCAGCCAGCGTGGCAGCATGCCACGGCCGAGCCGGCTCAACAGGGGGTGAGCCCGGGTAGCAACAGAACCTGTTGCGACCGCGCGATCCGCAGCCGGTTTGATTGAGATAAAACGCATAGCAGCCTCCTTGTGGGAAGCAGAAACTATGCAGGCATGGCGACCGTGGCGATTGGCCTCTGGTTGCCAGACGTCAAGTGTAAAAAGGGAGAAGAGGGGAGTGGATTTCCGCTTCTCGCAGGGTTGCGAGTGGCGGCAGAGAAAGACCTGCGGCTAGCTCGCGACCTTGGTACCGACGATGAGGGTCGGTCTACAACTGTCACTTGATGAGTTGCCCACTGATGGTCTCCGCTATTGATAAGAGGCTCGAATGATAGCCGAGGCGGCAGGCAGGGTAAACCCCGCGCTGCCCGCAGCAACATCTTGAAACATAATCGAAAGCCCCGTTTTGCCGCGCAGGGCCGCCAAAAGCAGACCCGGCGAGGGCCGAGTCTGCGGGGTCATTCGGTCTTGTCGATACCGAGGTATTTGAGCATCAGTTTCTCGTAGATGGGCTCGGTATCCCCCACCTGCATCTTGTGCAGAAAGTACTTCTCGAAGGCGATCTTGGCCAGATGGACCCACTTTCCTTTCTTGAACCAGGCGACGTTGCGCGGCGGGATCTGCGGCATGGCGACGAAAGCGGCACCTGTGTCCCCCATGTCTGCCAGACAGATGGCATTCCATACTGCCTTGGTCACCGGCGGCTGGCCGCTGAGCTCCGCCTTGATGTTGTGGCTCAGAGTGCGCACCATCGCCTCAATCATATAGCCGGTCTTGGGCACCCCGGTTGGTACCGGCGTCTTGTGCGGCGGTGCAATGGCGATGCAGACCCCGGCGGCGTAAATCTGCGGGAAGGCGGGGTTGCGCTGGTGCTCGTCGACGATGACAAAGCCGCGGGGATTGACCAGCCCCTCGATGCCCCGCAGCGGCGCAATGCCGACAAAGGCGGGCAGCATCATGGCGTGTTTGTAGGGCAGGGTGTGGGTGCGCTTGATGTTGCCCTCATCGTCCAGCTCCTCCACCGTCATCTGGCCATCTTGCGCCGCCACGGTGCGGGCATTGCAGATCCACTGCACGTCGCGCATCCGCAATTCGCTCTCCAGCATCCCCTTGGAATCGCCCACACCGTTTAGACCAAGGTGGCCGATGTAGGGCTCGCTGGTGACAAAGGTCATGGGCACATTCTTTCTCACCTTCTTGTCGCGCAGGTGGCGATCGAGGATGAACGCGTACTCGTAGGCGGGACCGAAGCAGGAGGCGCCCGGCATGGCACCGACAATCACAGGGCCGGGCTCATCGACCAGTGCGCTGACACTGTGGCGGCACTCTTCGGCGTGGGAGAGGGTACAGACGCTGGTGGTGCCACCGGATTCGGGGCCAGCCCCCGTCACCTCGTCAAAGGCGAGGGCCGGGCCGGTGCAGATCGCCAGAAAGTCGTAACGCAGGGTCTGGCCATCGGAGAGGGTGAGCTGCTGCGCCGCCGGTTGCAGCTCGGTCAGGGCGGCATGGATAAAGCGGATCCCCTTTTTCTTCACATGGGGTTCGATGGGGATCGAGGTCTCCTTGCGCTCCCGCCACTGGACGGCAATCCAGGGGTTGGAGGGGGTAAATTCAAAGTCCGGCTTGTCATTGATGAGGATCACCTCATGCTGCTTGCCCAGTTCGGCCTTGAGTTCGTAGGCGGCAGACATGCCCCCCAGACCCGCGCCGATGACGATTACCGTTGCCATGTTCAGCCTCCTGCGTTTATTACACGCTCATGTGAGCCGGGTCATCCGACCCGTTTATTTAAAACCTATCCGTTTGAGGATCATCGCTGCCGGGCAGAAACCGGTGAATGCGCTCTGGATCAGGTTGACCCCGACAAAGGCACTCAACCAGACAAAGCCCGGATGAACCCAGGTGGTAAGGATAAGCGAGAGCAGCAACATGCAACCCGCGACGATTCTGACTCCGTTATCTACTGTCATGGTCTTTCTCCTCATCTACTTTAGATATTGCTAATTTAGTGTTGTTTTATACAATAGAACAAATATCAGCAATTGCTAATTTACTCTTATGAGCCAATTCGACGAGATGAACAGACATGCGACAGCCGCCGCCTCCCTGCTCAAGGCGTTGGCTCATCCCGAACGCCTGATGGTGCTCTGCCAGCTGGTGGAGGGGGAGAAGGGGGTCGGGGAGCTGCTGGCCCATAGCCAACTCGGGCAGTCGGCCTTCTCCCAGCAACTTTCGGTATTGAAGCGCTACGGCCTGATCCGTTCGCGCAAGGTCTCCCAGCAGATCTACTACTCGCTGGTGAGCGAGGCGGCGGCCGATGTACTGGGAGCGTTGCAAACCCATTTTTGTCACTCGGAAAATAAGGAATCTTGATGATGGAAAGCCAATGGCTGCTCTCTTTGGGCGGTGGCATGCTGGCGGGGCTGTCGGCCCTGATCCTGATGTTGTTCAACGGCCGGGTAGCCGGGATCAGCGGCATTTTGGGCGGTGCGCTGCAACACCGTGCACCGTGGCGGGTGCTGTTTCTGCTGGGGCTGGGGGCGGGCGCCTGGTTGGCGCTGACTCTGGGTTGGGCCACCATGCCCGCATTCACCACCTTGCCCGGCTGGCCTGTAGTGCTGCTGGCCGGTCTGCTGGTCGGCATCGGTACCCGTCTTGGCAATGGCTGCACCAGCGGCCACGGCATCTGTGGCATGGGGCGGCTCTCCCTGCGCTCCATCGTCGCCACCCTGACCTTTATGGCGGCTGGCTTTATCACCGTCTTCGTCACTCATCATCTGCTGTAAGGGGCTGATTGCCATGAAGTTGCTGACAAGTTTGTTTGCGGGTGTGTTGTTCGGACTGGGGATGGCCATCTCCGGCATGATGGATCCCGCCCGGGTCACCGGTTTTCTCGATCTGGCCGGGGCCTGGGATCCCAGCCTCGCCTTTGTGATGGGGGGCGCCCTGCTGGTCTTTATGCCGGGTTACTTTCTGCTGGTGAAACCCCGTCGCCAGAGTGTGCTGGGGGAGCCCATCGCTGCCGTACCGGCCCCTCGGCTGGATCGCCGGCTGATCGGCGGGGCGGCGCTGTTTGGCATCGGCTGGGGATTGGTGGGTATCTGCCCGGGGCCTGCTCTGAGTCTCATTTCCAGCGGGCAGCCCATGATAATGTTGTTTATAGCGGCCATGGTGGCCGGGATCTTGCTGTTTGACAGAGGGCTGGCCAAGGTGCTGACCAAGGCGCCAGTTCCGGGAGTGGATAAGGTGCGCCAGTCCCATACCGCCTGATCCCGTGAAGTGACAGATTACGCCAGGGAAGGAGAGTAATGATGGAAAAGATCCGGTTGCTGGGGATCACCTTGTTGGTGATGACATCGCAGGCCATGACATCCCCCCGGGCCTTTGCCGCGGACGGGGAGCCAGAGCCCTTGTTGACAGTGGCGCCACAGGCGGTGACCGACTGGCTGACGCTGGATGGCACCGTCAGTGCCATCAATCAGGGGACGGTGGCGGCCCAGACCAGCGGCCGGGTCTCCCGCATGCTGGTGGATGTGAACGATCAGGTGCAGGCGGGGCAACCACTGCTGGAGATCAGCGGCAAGGAGCAGTTTGCCGCCGTCACTGGTGCCGAGGCGCGGCTGGCGCGGGCGCAGGCCCAGCAAGTGGAAGCCGAGCGCCAGCTCGCCCGCTTTCAGGCGCTGATTGCCAAGGGGGTGATCACCCGCGCCCAGCTCGATAATGCCCAGGCGACTGATCGCGCCGCCCGCGCTGAGGTGAACGCTGCCGATGCGGCTCTCACTCAGGCCCGTGAGGCCTACGGTTATACCCGCATTCTGGCCCCTTACGCCGGAGTTGTGACCAAACGGCTGGTAGAGCTGGGGGAGACTGTCGCCCCCGGTACCCCGCTGCTCTCCGGCTTCTCTCTAGACACACTGCGGGTGGAGGTGGAGTTGCCCCAATCCGCCCTGACGCTTGCTCGTGAGCCTGCGGATGTGCAGGTGCTGCTGCCGGATGGCAAGTCTGTTACCCCGGTCAAACTGACCCGCTTTAACTATGCCGACAGTCAGAGCCACGCCTTCAGGTTGCGCCTCGACTTGCCGCTGCAAACCGCCGGGGTATTGCCCGGCATGTGGCTCAAGGTGCAGCTCAAGCAGGGTGAGCGTCAGGTGTTGCAGGTGCCGGTACGCGCTCTGCTGCGGCAAGGGGAGTTCAACGGCGTCTATCTGCAGCAGCCTGCTGGCTGGGCCCTGACGCCGGTGCGGGTCGGCCATTGCTTTGAAGGGCAGTGCGAGATCCTGGCCGGGCTGCAAGCCGGTGACAAGCTGGCCCCCGATGCCTGGGCGCAGCAGCAGGAGGTGGCCCATGAGTAGCGAGCTGAACGGCAACAAGGAGAGGCTGGGGCCTGCTGGTCGGCTGGCTGCGCTGTTTCAGGGCTCGGCCATCACCCCGCTGCTGGCGCTGGTGGGGCTGTTGCTCGGTCTGTTTGCAGTGCTGGTGACCCCCAAGGAGGAGGAGCCGCAGATCGATGTCACCTTCGCCGATGTCTATATTCCCTTCCCGGGAGCCACTCCGGCTGAAGTGGCCTCTCTCGTTACCACCCCAGCCGAGCAGGTGGTCTCTCAGATAAAGGGTATTGATACCCTTTACTCTTTTTCCCAACCCGATGGCGCCCTGCTGGTGGTGGTGTTCAATGTGGGTGTTAGCCGCGAGCAGGCCATCGTCGATCTCAACAACCAGCTCGACTCCAACCGCGACTGGTTGCCACAGGGGATCGGAGTCGGTCAGCCACTGGTGAAACCCCGGGGGATCGATGATGTCCCCATCGTCAGTTTGACCTTATGGAGCAAAGAGGGGAGCAAGCAACTGGGGGCACCCGAACTGACCCGGGTCGCCCATGAGCTGGAGACCGAACTCAAGCGCATTCCCGGTACCCGCGATATTTACACGCTGGGCAGCCAGAGCGCCGTGCTGCGGGTGATGCCGGATCCGGCGGCCCTCAGCGCCCACGGCATCAGCTGGGGCGAGCTGAGCCAGCGACTGGCGGCCGCCAATCAGGTGGGCCCGATACAGGCCATCGAGCAAGAAAACCGGGAGATCAAGGTACAGGTGGGGCAGTTCCTGCAAAGTGAGCAGGAGGCTAGAGAGCTGGTGGTGGGGCTGCACGACGGCAAGCCGGTCTATCTGGGGGAGGTGGCCAGGGTCTCTCTGGGTCAGGAGACCCCGACCAAGCGCAGCTGGATGGGGATGGGGCAGGCCAGTTATCCGGCGGTGACCCTGGCCATCGGCAAGCAGCCGGGCCAGAACGCGGTCGATGTGGCCAAGCGGGTGGAGGCGCGGGTCGAGAGTTTGCAGAACCGGCTCATCCCTGCCGGGGTCGAGGTGACGGTGACCCGGGACTACGGCGTCACCGCCGAGACCAAATCCAACACCCTGATCGGCAAGCTCATTTTTGCCACCACAGCGGTGGTGCTGCTGGTGCTGGTGAGCATGGGTTGGCGAGAGGCGCTGGTGGTGGGCGTTGCCATCGTCATCACCCTGGCACTGACCCTGTTTGCCAGCTGGGCGTGGGGCTTTACCCTCAACCGGGTGTCGCTGTTTGCGCTGATCTTCTCCATCGGCATTCTGGTGGATGACGCCATAGTCGTGGTGGAGAACATCCACCGCCATCGCGGTTTGGGCAAGGGGGTGCTCAAGGAGCTTATTCCGGGGGCGGTGGACGAGGTGGGGGGGCCGACCATACTGGCGACCCTGACCGTCATCGCGGCCCTGCTGCCGATGGCCTTTGTCAGCGGGCTGATGGGCCCTTACATGAGCCCCATCCCCATCAATGCCAGCATGGGGATGCTCATCTCCCTGCTGGTGGCCTTTATCTTCTCCCCCTGGCTGGCGAGCCATTTGCTCAAGGATGAGGTGCACGGTGCCCACGGCGAGGCCAAGGCTGGCCTCTTTCACCGGCTGATGACCCCTTTCCTGATTGGTGATGGCGCCAAGCGCGCCAGACGCAAGCTCTGGCTGGCGGTGTTGCTGCTGGTCGGGGCGGCTACCGCCATGCCGGTGGTGCAGTGGGTGGTGCTCAAGATGCTCCCCTTTGACAACAAATCTGAATTTCAGCTGGTGCTCGATATGCCGGAGGGGGCGACCCTGGAGCAGACCGAGCGCACCCTGCTGGCGGTTGGGCGGGAGCTTGCCAAGGTGGAGGAGGTGAAGGATTACCAGATCTACGCCGGCACCGCCGCCCCCATCAATTTCAACGGGCTGGTGCGCCACTACTTTATCCGCAGCGGCGCCAACGTGGGGGATATTCAGGTCAATCTGGTGGACAAGCATGAGCGGGATCGCAGTAGCCACCAGATTGCCCAGTCGGTTCGGGAGCCGCTGCAGGCCATCGCCAGTGCGGCAGGGGGCAACCTGAAAGTCGTTGAGGTGCCGCCCGGCCCGCCGGTCTGGTCTCCCATAGTCGCGGAAGTGTATGGCCCGACGCCTGCCGCCCGTGAAGCGGCGGCGCGCGCCGTACAGGCCCGTTTTGTAGCCACGGCGGATCTGGTTGATGTGGATATCTATCTGACCGACCCGCAGCCCAAGTGGCGGCTGGTAGTGGATCGCAGCAAGGCGGCCCTGCTCGGGGTCGATCTCGGCGACCTGGTGAGCACCCTCAATGGTGGGGTGGGTTATCAGGATGCCAGCTGGCTGCAGGGGCTCGGTGCCAAGTATCCGGTGCCGATCCGCATCGAACTGGCTCCCGGTGACAAACGGGATCTGGCGGGCGTACTGGCCCTCAAGGTGCGCAGCCAGAGCGGCCAGTTGGTGCGGGTCTCCGAGCTGGTGAGTCGCCGTGATGAGGTGGCCCCCAGCTATATCATGCACAAGAACATGCAGCCCATGGTGATGGTGGTAGCCGACATGGGTGGCCATACCGACAGCCCGCTCTACGGCATGTTTGCCGCCGGTGCCGATATCGACCTGCCCCAATATTACGTGCAGCAGCCCGACAAGCTGGGGGAGGTGGCGCTGTTGTGGGACGGTGAGTGGAAGATCACCTACGAGACCTTCCGCGACATGGGTATCGCCTACGGGGTGGGGATGATCCTCATCTATCTGCTGGTGGTGGCCCAGTTCCGCTCCTATCTGGTGCCGCTCATCATCATGGCTCCCATTCCGCTCACCATCATAGGGGTGATGCCGGGCCACGCCCTGCTGGGAGCCCAGTTTACCGCCACCTCGATGATCGGGATGATCGCCCTGGCCGGGATCATCGTACGCAACAGCATCCTGCTGGTGGACTTTATCGAGCAGCAGCGCAGCGCCGGAGTGGCGTTCGAGCAGGCGGTGATCGAAGCGGCGCAGGTACGGGCCAAACCCATCATGCTGACGGCACTGGCGGCGATGATCGGGGCTCTGTTTATCCTCGATGATCCCATCTTCAACGGACTGGCCATCAGCCTGATTTTCGGGATCCTGGTCTCCACTTTGCTCACCCTGGTGGTGATACCCTTGCTCTATTATGCCCTGCTCTCCCGACGCTCATGACGGGAGTCACTAGCGAAAGGATGCGCGATGAAGAGAGGTTGGTTGTGGTGGGGAAGTGGCGCTGTGGTAGCGGTGGCTGCTCTGGCATGGTGGTGGCGACCGCAGCCGACGCCGATTAGGCTGGCAGAGGTCGGGCGGGGGGATGTGCTGGTCACTGTGGTCAACACCCGGGCTGGCACCATTAAGTCGTGTCAGCGGGCCGGGCTCAGTCTGCCCGGTGGCGGCGTGGTGGAGCAGATCGCCGTCAAGGCCGGGGAGCGGGTAGCCCGGGGAGATCTGCTGCTGACCCTCTGGAGCGACGATATTCACGCCGATCTTGCCCGTGCCCGTGCCCAGCAGGCGCTCGGCAAGACCCAGCGCGAGGAGCGTTGCAGCGAGGCGGCCTACTACGAGCGGGAGGCCAACAGGCTGGCCACCTTGCTGGCCAAAAACCTCACCTCCCGCACCCTCGCCGAGCAGGCCCAGAATCTGGCCGATACCCGCCGCTATGTCTGTCAGGCATCCCGTCAGCAGGAGCGGGTCGACGAGGCGCAGGTCGCCCAGGTGGAGGCTCGCTTGAGCGAGCGCCGTCTGCTGGCGCCGTTTGCCGGTGTGGTGGCGGAGGTCAACAGCAAGCTGGGCGAATACATGACCCCCTCACCGCCCGGAGTAGCCATGCCCCCGGTTATCGATCTCATCGACGATCGCTGTCTGTATGTCTCTGCCCCCATCGATGAGGTGGATGCTGCCCGCCTCAAGGTGGGTCAGTCTGCCCGGGTACTGCTCGACGCCATGCCCGGGCGCGATTTTGCCTCTACCGTCACCCGTATCGCCCCCTATGTGAAGGAGCTGGAGAAGCAGGCCCGCACCGTGGAGGTGGAGGCTGCGCTCACTGCCCTGCCCACAGATGTCCCCCTGCTTATTGGCTACAGCGCCGACCTTGAAGTCGAGGTGACCCGCGCTACCGATGTGCTGCGGGTAGCGGCCAGCAGCCGGGCCGACGATGGCAGCGTGCTGCGGCTGGAAGGGGATAAGCTGGTGCGGGTGGTACCCCGTTGGGGTGTGGAGAACTGGAACTGGATTGAAGTCGCCGAGGGGCTCGCCGCCGGTGATCGGCTGGCAGCTCAGCCCGGACAGATTGTCGGGGAGGGCCCTTTCAGCGACGCCACGGAACAGACGGATGAGTGATCTCATTCGCCTTGATGCAGTCAGCCGTCGCTTCACTCTGGGGGGGAGCGAAGTGGCTGCCCTCGATCGCGTCTCTCTGCGGGTTGCCGAGGGGGAGTATCTGGCGGTGATGGGCCCCTCTGGCTCCGGCAAATCGACTCTGCTCAATGTGCTGGGGCTGCTGGATCGGCCCGATGAGGGGCGCTACTGGCTGGGAGGGGAGGATACCGCCACCCTGTCAGAGCCGGCGCTGGCCCAGCTGCGCGGCCATCGCATCGGTTTCGTGTTCCAGTCGTTTCACCTCATCTCCCGCCTCACCGCCCGTGAAAACGTCGAGTTGCCGCTGATGCTGTGCGGGATCGCCCCCGCCGAGCGCCATCGCCGCAGCCAGCAGTTGCTGGGGGAGCTGGGGCTGGAGAACCGGGCCGGACACCGCCCTGCCGAACTATCCGGCGGTCAGCGTCAGCGGGTAGCCATCGCCCGGGCCATGGCAATGGCGCCGCGGCTGATCCTGGCCGACGAGCCCACCGGCAATCTCGACTCCCGCTCCGGGGAGGAGGTGATTACCCTGCTGGAGGAGCTCAACCGGGAGCAGGGGATCACGCTGGTGGTGGTAACCCATGATCCGCGCCTCGGTGAGCGGGCGGGCAGGCGGATCCTGATGAACGATGGCCGCATCAACATTGATAGCGGCGGTGGCTGAATGCGGCGCCCCGATGTGATCCGCTTTGCCGCCGTGGCTCTGCTGCGCCAGCGCTCACGGGCGCTGGTCTTGATCCTGGCGGTGAGTCTGAGCGTCACCTCGGTGCTGCTGCTCACCGCGCTGGGTGAGGGGGCGAGGCGTTATGTGGCCGACCAGTTCAGCTCCCTTGGCAAGGATCTGCTGGTGATGTTCCCGGGCCGCAAGGAGACCACCGGCGGGCTGCCGCCGGTCACCGGCAACAGTCTGCGGCAGATCACTCTCGATGATATGCACTATCTTGGCCAGCACCAGCCAAACGTGCGACTGGTGCCGCTGGTGATGGGCTTTGCCGAGGCCAAACAGGGGGCACGGCTGCGCCAGACCATGCTGCTTGGCAGCAGCAACGGGCTGCGCGATACCCACGGGCTGGAACTGCTCTCCGGTCGCTGGCTACCGGGGGATGCCGCAGAGGATCGGCCGGTCGTCCTGCTCGGGGCCGTGGTGGCCCGGGAGCTGTTCGGTCAGGCCGATCCGGTCGGCCAGTGGCTGCGTTTTGACAATCGCCGCTTTCGGGTGGTGGGGGTCTTCACCAGCCAGAGCAGCAATCTGGGGATGGACATGGCGGAAGCCGCGCTGATCCCGGTCGGCAGCGCCATGCGGCTGTTCAATACCGAGGGGCTGTTTCGGCTGCTGATCCAGCCGCTGGCGGGGCAAGCGGTGCCCCCGCTGGTCAAGCGACTGGAGCAGCTGATGCAGGCGCGCCACGGGGTGCTCGATGTGACCGTGGTGCGCCGTGACGCCATGCTGGCCACCTTCTCCACCATTCTCTCGACCCTTACTCTGGCAGTTGCCGGTATTGGCGCAATCAGCCTGCTGGTCTCCGGCATCATGATGATGAATCTGGCGCTGATCAGCACCCGCCAGCGCACCGGCGAGATCGGCCTGCTCAAGGCGCTGGGGGCCGACAGTCGTCAGATCCGCCAGCTGTTTTTGTGGGAGGCGTTGCTGCTGAGCGGCAGTGGCGCGCTGTTTGGCACTGTGTTGGGCTATGCCCTGGTTGCCCTCGCCGGAGTGATTTGGCCCGGATTTCCGGCGGCAGTCCCTCTGCTCGCTACTTTCTGCACCATACCTGCGGCCCTGCTGACCGGGCTGTTTTTTAGCTGGCTGCCCGCCTCCCGGGCGGCACGGCAAGATCCGGTCAGCAGCCTGCGCAGCGGGCAGTGGAGCGGTGGCTGATGCGCGCCGCGGATCTGCTGTTCTGGCTCTGGCGCGCCTTGCTGGCGGGGCGCAGTCGCAGTCTGCTGTCGGCGCTGGGCATTGCCATCGGGATCGCCTCGGTGACCCTGCTCACCGGCATCGGCGAGGGGCTCAGGCTCTATCTGCTCGACAGCTTCTCCCAATTTGGCACCCGGCTGATCGCCGTGACCCCAGGCAAGACCGAAACTGCCGGCGGCCCGCCCGGCATCCTCTCCAGCAGCCGTCCCCTGCTGCTGGAGGACGCCGATGCCCTCGCCAGATTGGCAGGGGTAGAGGCTGCGCTCCCTGTAGTGCAGGGGCAAGGGGAGGTGCGCAGCCGCGGGCTCACCCGCAGCACCGCCATTCTGGGCACCGGCCCGGCGGCGCTCTCCGGCTGGCGACTCACCCTGGTGCAGGGGCGTTTTCTGCCCGCGGACGACAGTGCCATGCCCCGCGCCTATGCGGTGCTGGGGGCCAAGGTGGCGGCGGAGCTGTTTCCCGGCGGCGATGGGCCGGGCAGTCTGCTGCGGGCTGGTGATCGCCGTTTTCGGGTGGCCGGGGTGCTGGCGCCCAAGGGGCAATTTCTCGGCTTTGATCTGGACGACATGATCTATCTGCCCGCCGCTCACGCCCAGGCGCTGTTCAACAAGGAGGGGCTGCAGGAGATCGACGTCATCTATCGCGCCGGGCAGACGGAGGCCGACATCACAGCCCAGATCCGGCGGGTGCTGATTGCCCGCCACGGCGCTGAGGATTTCACCCTCACCTCCCAGCAGGACATGCTGACCAGCCTCGACAAGATACTCTCCATCATCAAGCTGGCGGTTGGCGGGCTCGGCATTATCTCGCTGCTGATCGGGGCGGTCGGCATCTTCAGCATCATGAGCATCGCCCAGCAGGAGCGGATCCCCGAGGTGGGTTTGCTGATGGCGCTGGGTTGCCCACGGCGGCGCATTCTATTGTTGTTCCTGCTCGAAGCCGTGGTGCTGGCGCTGCTGGGCGGGGCCATGGGGCTGGCCCTGCTCGGCGGGCTCAAGCTACTGCTCACCCTGCTGGCGGCCGGCTTGCCGCTCACCCTCCATCCTCTCTATCTGCTGCTGGCGCTCGGTTGCAGCGCCCTGGTGGGCCTGCTGGCCGGGGTCGCTCCTGCGCTGCGGGCAGTGCGTCTCGACCCAGTTGTTGCCCTGCGCGGTGACTAGAGCGCCCCTTTCGCAAGAGGCGCGTTATGCTCGGGTCTGAACAGGGGGGACTAGGTGACCCCCTCTGCAACCGGCACGCTGCGCTCAGATCTGAACAGGGGGAAGTAGCGGCGATCCGCCTGACTCATGTGGCCGACCACCAGCTCCTGAATGATGAAGTTGAGCAGCTCATCGTTGCCCAGTGTCCCCGCTTTGGCGGCGTGCAGCAGTTGGCTTGCTTTGTTGAGCAGGCGCTGGTGATCCTGACGGTGGCTGACGAGTTCCCGATAGTCGATCTCCGCCAGCATCTGCTCTTCAAAGGCGAAGTGATGGCGGGCCATGTCGAACAGGCTCTCCAGACTCTCCAGAAACGGGGCCGGATCCTCGTGCTGATCTTTCATCCGCTCCAGCAGCCGGTTGGTCAATACGAAGAGCTGGCGATGCTCGGCATCGATGCGCGGGTGACCGCACTCGTGGCCGGGTTGCCACAGCAGCGCGCCCTGCTCGGGATCAAGGCCTTCGGTATAGAGGCAGACCCGGCCGCGGCCGCGATTCTTCGCCTGATACATGGCCTGATCGGCGTGGTGCATCAGCGTCTTGGCATCCTCCCCGTGCTCGGGATAGAGCGCCAGCCCGATACTGCTGGAGATAAGCAGCTCCTGCCCCTCCAGCTGGAACGGATGGCGCAGCTGCTGGTGCAGCTTGTCGGCCACCGCCAGCACTTCGTCGCCACTATCCGGCAGCAAGATAACGAACTCGTCGCCCCCCAGCCGTGCCACCAGATCCTGTTTGCGCACGCAGTGGCTCATCCGCTCGGCCACCATATTGAGCAGAATATCCCCGGTCTCATGGCCGAAGGTGTCGTTGATCGGCTTGAAGTGATCGAGATCGATAAACATCAGCGCCAGCGGACGGGGCGTCTCCTGCTCCATCAGCTCCTTGAGCCGTTGCTGCAGCAAGCGGCGATTGGGCAGCCCGGTGAGGGGGTCGTAGAAGGCGAGGCGGCGCATCATCTCCTCTCGCGCTGCCCGCTCGGTGATATCCCGGGTGACCCCGAGGATCGCCTCCGGCTGGGCATTGTGGTTGCCATGGAGGGTGGTGATGGTTTCGGTGGCTACCAGATGGCCATCCTTGTGGCGCAGCTGGGTGCGAATGACCCGGCGAGTCTGGTCATGTTCCCCCCGCTGCCAGGCCTCCAGGGTGGCGGAGATCTCCTCGCGCAGCAGTTGCCTTGAGGCATCGGGCAGCAGCTGTTTGAGGGGCAGGGCAAACAGCTCTGGGGCTTCGTAGCCGCTCAGAGGAGTGATGGCCGGGCTGACATAGCGAAAGCGCAAGCTGGCTGCATCCATGGTCCAGATTACATCGGCGCTGTTCTCCGCCACGAAGCGATAGTGCTGCTCGCTCTGGGCCAGTTCACGGGTCAGCCGCTGGCGATCCCGCGCCTCCTGGCGCAGGCGCAGATAGAGGTGCAAGAAGATGCCGAGCAGGGTCATCAGGGTAAAGGTGATGAGCATGGCCACCGCCACGCTCTTGTCGAGCAGTTGCCGTTGCTGGCGCAGCCGCTCCTGCGCCGGGTCGTAGATAAAGCGGTCGAGGTTGGGCAATACCGTGAGCATGCCCGCCTCCAGATAGGTTTTGGCGATCTGCAGCCAGCGCTCCTGCTGCATGTAGCCAGGTTCGATCAGATCCGGCTGCATCAGCTCTCTGGTTTCGCGAGCCTCGAACTCCAGCTGTTCACGGCCAGCCCCGGTCGGGTACTGTTCCATGATGAGGTTGATCATCTCTTCGGGGTGGTCCATCGCATAGCGCCACCCCTTGAGGCTGGCCTGCTGGAAGGCGTAGACCCGATCCTGTCGGGTGATCAGCTCCCGCTCGGAGGTAAACAGGTTGTCGCCGTAGAAGTCGAAGTCGATGGTGCGCGGACTGAAGACCCGATAGGGGATCCCTTTTTGTTGCAGATAGAAGGGCTCGGTAGTGCTGTAGGCGCTGATGGCATCCACCTTGCCCGCCAGCAGTGCCTCTATCCCCTGTTTGTAGGGGAGGGTGACCCAGTCGCGGCTGCGGGTATGGTGGGAAAGGTAGGTCAGCAGCTCGTTGGAGCCAGGCTCCAGCATCAGTCGCTTGTTGGCCAGATCGGCCGGGTTGCGAATATCTGGCCTATCCAGGGTGAGCAGAACCAGCGGCGAGTGCTGCAGCAGGGCGGCGAGCACCACCACCGGGCGACCGGCAGCCCGATCCAGCAGCAGGTCACTGCCGCTGATGCCAAACTGGGCCTTTCCCGAGATCACCTCGCTGACCACATCGGTGCGGGAGTCCGCTTCGCGCAGGGTGACATGCAGACCGGCCTCCCGATAAAACCCTTTGGCGATGGCCGCGTAGTAACCGGCAAACTGGAACTGGTGTTGCCACGGCAACTGGACGATGACCTGCTCGCCGGCTCGCACGGGGGAAGAGGTCAGGGTCGCGATGACCATACCGACCAGCATTGGCATAAACCAGCTGAGGGGCTGGCGGGGGGCTGCGTTCTCCGTCATACAACGTTTCTCTCGGGAGCGGTGTCTAGGCTAGATTCAAGCAATTTTGTGTCACCTGCAAGGGGAGAAAAGGCGTTTGCAATAGGGTATAGGGGGGTTGGAAAGTCATTTTTGTGTCGTTCATCACACGGGATGGATACATGCCGTTTTTTTGCAAGTTATGTGACCAATAAGAGAGTCATATGGCCTATCGAAGTGGTCGCATTCTAGCCACTTTTTCCCGTTTTTATTGCTGTCATTGTGGCTTGACTGCATTTTTTTCGTGGTTGCACGTCAAGCTGTGTCGTTATATCAATAGATACTTTTATGGGGCAGTCAGGTGTGACACAAATGTATCGCGGCTGCTGCGCACCGGTTAATGTGCGACAGCTCAGTGATGGTACCCCGTCAGTGTTATCATGCTGCCCCCAGTTCCGGATAAGGTCTTTTTATGTCCCGCTTGCGTCTGCTTGTCTCCGACTCTCACGATCCCCTGTTCAATCTGGCCGTTGAGGAGTGCATCTTCCGCCAGATGGACCCCGGCCAGCGGGTGCTGTTCCTCTGGCGCAACGCCAATACCGTGGTGATCGGCCGAGCCCAGAACCCGTGGAAGGAGTGCAATACCCGCCGCATGGAAGAGGACGGGGTGACCCTGGCGCGTCGCAGCAGCGGTGGCGGCGCCGTGTTCCACGACCTTGGCAACAGCTGCTTCACCTTCATGGCGGGCAAGCCGGAGTATGACAAGAGCGTCTCCACCGCCATCGTGCTGGACGGGCTCAAACGATTGGGGATCGAGGCCTTTGCCTCCGGTCGCAACGATCTGCTGGTGGCGACCCCGGACGGGGAGCGCAAGGTATCGGGGTCGGCCTATCGGGAGACTCTGGATCGCGGGTTTCACCACGGCACCCTGCTGCTGGATGCCGATCTCGGCCGCCTTGCCAACTACCTCAACCCCGACCCCAAGAAGCTGGCGGCCAAGGGGATCACCTCGGTGCGCAGCCGGGTGGCCAATCTGTGCGAACTGCTGCCGGGGATCGACCATCAACAGGTGAGCAAGGCGCTGCAGGAGGCCTTTTTCCACCATTACGGCGCGCGAGTTGAGCCCGAGCATATCTCCCCCGAGCAGATGCCGGATCTGCCGGGCTTTGCCGAGACCTTCGCCCGTCAGCGCAGTTGGGAGTGGAACTATGGTCATGCCCCGGCGTTCAGCCATCTGCTGGAGGAGCGGTTCAGCTGGGGCGGGGTGGAGTTGCACTTTGATGTGGAGAAGGGGGTCATCACCCGGGCACAGCTCTTTAGCGATACTCTGGAGCCGGCCCCGTTTGATCTGCTGGTGGCCGAACTGGCGGGTTGCGGCTATCGACCGGACGCTGTCGCCGCGCGTCTGCAGCCCTGGTTGGCGGCCTTCCCGCAGCAGCAGAGCGAGCTGGCGGAGTTTGCCCGGTGGCTGTTGGCCTCCCTGCGTTGAGGGGGCGCTGTGCTGATGGCGGTCTGGTAGTAAGGACTCTGTCAGCCTGGATGGGAGCAAGATCACGAAATATAAAGAGGCGCCTCAAAGGCGCCTTTTTGCCAGCCCTTGTGATGACTGATACATGACAAAAAGTAGGGTAGACCATTAGATATTGTCACTGTCGGCCCCGCTGCCTCAGGGGTATAACGGCCGCACATTTGCTGTACTAATGGTATAAAAATGAGTGACTTAGTTTATCTGCAAGACGAAAGCGTCAATGCCGTCCACCCCGATTTTTCAGCCCGTTTCGCCACAGTCAAAGCCAACTTTTTCTCGCGCAATCCCGATCTCTGGCCCGTTTTTCGCGAACCCGGATTTGCCACCCTCAACGAATTTCGGGCCCGTAGTCTGGCGCCGGATGCCCGTTTGAATGCCTGGCCTGATGGCCGCGCCCGCCTGGCCGATCTCTGCGAGACCATGCCGGTGCCCGCCACCATGCGTACCCCGGGCGAGCCCATGGCCGAGCTGCTGTTTGCCGCCGCGCTGTCGAAGGATTGGGAGAACCCCTCCAGCGTCGAGAACGTCATCACCATGTCGGCAGATCCCGCCATCTACGGCGCCCAGCTGGGCATTCTGGCCAACCCCAATCTGGTTTACTCCGAATATGCCGGAGTGGCCGAGGAGCTGGAGAAGAAGGTGGTGCGCCAGATTGCGCTGCTGGCAGGCTATGACCCCGAGCGGGCCACCGGCATCTTCACCCAGGGGGGGACCTTCTGTAACCTCTACGGCTACCTGCTCGGCATTCGCAAAACCTTGCCGGAGGCCAAGCACAAGGGGCTCGGTCACTATCAGGATTACCGCATCATCAACTCCCAGGGGGGGCATTACTCCAACATCACCAACCTCTCCCTGCTCGGGGTCGACATCGAGAACAAGACCATCCGCATTCAGGTCGGCGAGAACAACGACATCGATCTCGACCACCTCGAGCGCACCCTGACCGCCTGTTTTGCCCTCAAACACGTGGTGCCCACCATCATGCTCACCATGGGCACCACCGACACCTTCGGTGTGGATCAGGTGAAACCCGTGTTCGAGCTGCGCAATCGCCTCTGCGAGCAGTTCGAGGTGGCGGTCAAGCCCCATATCCACGTCGATGCCGCCATCGGCTGGTCGATGATCTTCTTCCTGGGTTACGACTTTGCCGCCAACCCGCTCGCCATCAACAGCGCGACTCTGGCGGGGATCGAGCGCAACGTGGCGCGCTTTGCCGAGCTCAAATATGCCGACTCCTTCACCGTCGACTTCCAGAAGTGGGGCTATGTGCCCTACACCTCCAGTCTGGTGATGATCAAGGAGCAGGATGACCTCAAGGCGATGGAGAATGACCCGGAGAACTTCTCCTACTTCGAGCGGGACATTCAGGGCCAGACCCACCTGCAATCCACCATCGAGTGCTCCCGCGGCGCGAGCGGTCTGTTCGGTGCCTATGCGGCGCTCAACTACATGGGGGTCGAGGGATATCGCACCGTGCTGGCCCACTGCCTGCAAAATGCCAACTACTTCCGCTATCGCCTGAGCCAGCTTGGCAACGTCAAGCTGGTGGCGCAGGAGAATCAGGGGCCGAGCGTCGGCTTCAAGATCTACAACCCCGAGTGGGTGAGCGATCCGGAAGCCGAGTTCGCCTTCGAGCTGGCCCGCTCAAGCGACCCTGCCTACAAGGCGCGACTGCAGCGCAATACCGACTATCACCGCAGCCTGTTCAAGGGGCGCGGCAAGGTGGGGCTCTACACCAACTGGGTGGAGGCGGTGGCCCATTCCGACTATGACGCACGGGGCAAATACTCCTACATCGCAGGGGAGAAGGCGGTCTTTATGAATCCTGCCTGCACCCGCGAGCAGATCGACGCCTTTATCGACCATATTCGCGGTTGATGGATGTTGCCCTGACAGCCGAGCGCGGCCTGTGATGGCAAGAGGCGGTCAGGGTACCTCGCCAACAGACAAACAAAGGGCAAGCCAATTGGCTTGCTCTTTTGTTTTTGCGGCTCTGTTTTTGCAGCACAGTACGTAAGTAGTGGGGAAGGCCGGGTTCAGAGTGCCAGCAGTTGCTCGTTTTCGACAATCTCGCTCCCGGCGGGTTGCCGGGAGAGGGTAATCATGGCGTGGGCCACCTGACGGGCCTCGATGGCGCGCCAGCGGGCGAGCTTGCCCACCAGCAGCGGCCGAAACAGCGGATAGATGGTCTGAAAGATCTGCTCGGAGAGGCGCGGTGGCTGGCGATCTCCGAGCAGCATAGCGGGCCGTACGATGGCGAGCCGTGGCCAGGATTGGTCCAGAAGGGCCTGCTCCATCTCCCCCTTGGTTCGCGGATAGAGAGCCGGGGAACTTGTGTTGGCTCCCATGCTCGAGACCACGATGAGCCGTTGACAACCGTGGCGACGGGCCAGCTCGGCAAAGGCGACCACATAGTCGAGATCGACCCGGCGAAACGCCTCGGCAGAGCCCGCCTCCTTGCGGGTGGTACCGAGGGCACAGAAGGCAATATCCACCGGGCGGGAGAGGGTGACGCTGGCCAGATCATCAAAATTGACCGGCAGCCAGTGGTGCGCCTCCTTGCCCGGCTTGCGACAGAGCAGGGTCAGTTCATGTTCGGCAGGCAGTTGCTGCACCAGTTCGCGACCGATCAGGCCGCTGGCTCCGGCAATCAGGATCCGGCTCATGGGGATTCTCCCTGTGTCGTTCGATAATGTTGATGCCATGGTGGCTGTTCATCAGCATCAGGCAATTTGCGGGCAGCTGCAATGGTAGGAGATGACACGACATCCCCTGACAGGATAACGGGCAAGATAGATAGTGCGGAGGCTGGATAAAACAAAACCGGCGCGAGGCCGGTTTTGCGGGATATCAGAGCGGGGTATTGAAAGCTGCTGGCAGCGGGAAGTCACCCGTCACTGTGGTCAGCCTGTCATTGGCAAAGGTGACGGTGAGTTCTTTGCGTTCCTTGTCGCCGTGGCCTGGCTGGAATTCATAGAGGTAATACCAAGTGTTGGGGTCAAAGCCGTCGCGCAGCATGGGGGTCCCCAGCACATAGCTGACCTGCTCGCGGGTCATCCCCTGGCGCAGTTTGTCGACCTGTTTTTGTTCCACATAGTTGCCCTGGGGAATATCGATACGATAGACCAGGCTGCAACCGGAGAGGGTGAGGGCGGTCAAAGCCGCGGCAATCAGGTGTTTCATCCGCATATCGAGTTCAGATCATCCATTCAAGTCTTTTTACGCTGACCGAATCATACCTACTCCCTTGGCGGAAGTAAAAAGCCAAGGCAAAAATTGCCAAAGGGAGTTACCTCCCTTTGGCCAGCACGGCGTCATTCACTGTGGCTAGGGATTGGCCTGACGAGCCTAAGCATAGGTGCGCTGTAACCGCCTTCATTAAACACTTCATGTGATGGTTCGAACTGAAGGTAGTTGTATCCATCTCCGGAGGAACTGTCTGAAATAAACTGGAGCATGGTTAAGGCATTGCTTTGCTCGGTGAGCTTGTTGCAAGCCTGTGTCTGCTCTTCGGTCGGCTTAATATACTTATGGGTCACCGGATCATATCTGGCTTCACACGCACGCTGTTTGAGGGTTTCAGTATCTGCGGCCAGCTGAGGGTCTGGAAAGCCCACTGCGCTGTAGGTACCAGGTTGGCACTGAGGGTTGTAGAGGGTAAACAGCTCCTTGATGTCTGGGGCCCGCCAAGGGTGTGCAGGGGTGTTCAGCCGGTCGTTGGCCTGCATGATGATGGTCATCAAGGGGTTGTCACTCGGGTTTGCTCTGCTGTTGATCACCTCAGGCATGCCTTCACAGCCAGAGCCATTATCACTGACTTGTTGGCCGTAGGGGCAGTAGAGCCACTGCAGACCGGTGGCTCTGTCGTTGACCACCTGCAGCTTGCCTTCGGCCGTGTCGATCAGTTCGCTAACGAAACGGGTATCATCGTCCTGATAGCCAGGCAGACATACACGGGCCAGGCTTGCTACTGGCAACAGGGCGGCAGTTAGTAACAGAGGGAAGAGAGAGTGGTGCATTTTATTCTCCTGTGACCTTGAAGCCATCGCTCACCAGCATGACGTGGTGGGGTTGATACTGGCGGGCAATGCTGCCACGTAGCTGGGTAGTTGGGCGAACCTGGTAAGCATCTGGTCCGCCGTCATCTTTCTCCCAGGTGCCGATGGGGCGACTGACCGGCATCACATCCGAGGTCCAGAAGCCGTAGAAGATCGTCTCTACCGCGTTCCACTGACCATAAGTGACAGATAGTCCTGAATTGAATGGGAAGTAGCGGGTGTCGAGGGCAATGGGGTTATCCCGGGTCAGGGTCATGATGCCGTAGAATTCCTGCTGGCTGGGGGCGCGCCAGTTGGAGAGGCCGCATAGCTTGCTCTGGTTGACTTGGCTTATCTGGCGTTTCAGGTTGCAGCGGCTGCGGTCACTAGCCAGAGCACCACTTTGCGGGTCATAGCAGCTGCCGTTGAAGGCGTTGTTGCTCTGGATATCGTCATAGGCAAACAGGCTTTTGTCATCGTGCAGGGAAGATTCGCCATCCTTGTGTTGTACCTTGGTCTCCCACACCAGCCCACTCAGGGCGTCGGCCACGCAGGCAAACGGCATCTGTTTGTAGGAGAGATCCTGGCGTGGCAGGGGATCTCCCCGGTTGTCCAGCTTGATGTAGCGAGCGCCGAGCACTCCATCCAGATTGCTGTTGACCGCTTGTCCACTCAAGGGATCGCAGCGGCTATCCAAGTCCCGGCCACGCTTGCCATCATCTAGCCCCATGCTGTGGGTGATACGGGTATCGGCCACATGCAACTGCCCGGCTCGGTAGGTCAGTGGGGCACTGATGGTGCCACCCTCGCTCATCACTCTTATCTGGTAGTCCTGATAGTGAGGGAGACCCTTGAGGGTGATGCGAGTCAGCTGGCTGATGTCTTGCTGTTCGGCGTTTTCAATATGTTCAAACGGGGTTTTCCCCCAGCCAATTCGATACTGACTCACTCCCTCCTGGGGTTGCCAGCCGATGGTGACCCAGTGGCTACCATCCTGATCACGGCCCTGGCCCAGAATAGCCAGGCCGATCACTTGATCTGACAACACCTCGCGCTGACAGACAGGGGATATGGGGCTGTTGGGGTAGGGGGTGAGCCAGCTACCAGCTGTGCTGGTTCCGGGATAGAGAAGAGCATCGCTTTCCGAGTTGCGGATCAGACCGGTCGCCGCCTTGATGATGTGGGAGATGTTCTTGTCTGGATTGGCATTCAACAGGGGGCCCAGCCCGCTATTGTCGGCGATGGTGGTTTCCAGTTTGAACAGGTCCGGTATCTGATTGTTGCGGGACACGGTTGAATATTCATTGGCCATGTTGATCTCCAGCCAGCTCAGCAGTTGCTGGCGAAAATCAGTGCCCTCGATCAGGTTGACAGGTTGCTGCCAGAGCTCCCCCTCGGTCTGCAGGGCAACCATGGCTGCCAGTAGCTCAACCTGATGCCTCGGTAGTGCCTTGAGTTTTTGATCCAGCTCCGCCAGGGTCCAGGCTTGCCAGTCCAGGAAAGAGCCCATGCCGGCACTGAGGGTGGTTTTGAGCAGCAGAGCCCACTGCGCCGTGGTGGTATAGCCCACATTGAGGCGTGGGTATTCGTTGGCACCGAGCATGCCATCGCGATTTTCATCGCGCTTGACCAGCTCGCAGAAAGAGCCGAGCACCGAGCGCAGTTCCACCTCACTCTTGGCATCCTGTACCACCAGGGTCAGGGTGTCTTCCATCAGGTCATCACTGGTCTCGCGGCTGCCCGGTTTGCAACTGGCGAAGCTGTTGTTGAGGTCAGCGAGCGTGAGCGTGATGCTGTACTGGTTGCCCTGCTTGATGAGAAGAGACTCTTGCATCTGACCACTCTGGGCCATTACCGCAAGCCGTTGTGGGCGAATGGGGCGTTCGGGTTTGAAATAGTGGGCATTGAGCCCATCGTGGTTGGGTTTGGCGCCGATCTCTACCGATACCGATGCTTCGCTCAGACGAGAGGGGAATTGTCCCAGCAAGGTCAGTTTGCGCTGTGGGTAGAAGGTGGTGAGCAGCTGGTAGGTCGCTGTGCGGGAATCCAGTTTCTCCATGGCAGCGAGGGCATCGTTCAGCCGGGCTTCGGCGTCGTCAGGTAATGTTGTGCCTTGGCTGGCGGCCAGTGTCGCCAGGTGTTCAAACAGGGTGGATGTCGGGTTGGACTGTTGCTGGCTAACCAGTGCAGTTGCCAACTCACCGAGCTGCTGAGCCGGGTTCGGCATATCGCCGTTCAGGGTCAACTGCAGCAAGGCGGTGAGATCTCGGGCAAAACGGTGATTGAGATGAGGGTCACTGAAGAGCTGGCCAGAGACATCCTGTTTTCCCTCCTGCTTTTGCAGCGCCGCGATGATGCTCTGATATGCCAGCGGCATGGGGGAGAGGTGCAGGCGAGGACTCTCTTGCTCGGTGATGATGCCATCCCCGTTTTGATCCTGTTTGAGCAGTTGTGTCAGCGTAGGCAATTCACTGCTGAGGGATAGCGCGCTGTTCTGACGGTGGCTGGCGACGAGGCGCAGCGCCTTGTCTTGTGGCCATTGGCTCAATTTCAGTTTGAAGCCGAAACTGCCATCAGCCTGAGCGCTCTGGGTGACGCAGACCTTGTCGGCACAGAGCTGAATATCAAATTGTCCACCCTGTTCGTGAGTCAGCGGCAGTGCGCCGGCCAGATCCAGCGAAGTGGGTGGGGCGGGCTGTGTCGTCTCCGTTGTTGGTTGGCCCGATTGGTCTGGTGCAGTTGTTCCCGAGTCGCTACCTGAGCTCCCTCCGCTGCTACTGCTGGTGCTTCCTCCGCTGGCAGTACCTCCAGCTGTGCCCGGGTTGTTGCCACTTCCGCTATCCGGTGTGGTGGGTTGCTGGTTGCTACCGCTTCCTCCGCTGTTGCTTGCGTTATTTCCCGCCTGCTCGGGGCTGCCCAGCTCTGCCTTGCATGCCAGCAATGTGGCGCAGCAAAGGAGCAATAGCAGTGGTTTCGTTGTCCTGAACACGTTCGACTCCGTTATTGTTGTTTAGATTATTAATCTGCCAAGTCCGGTTTTTAGCGCGTAAATGAAACCCATTGCAGATGCTTTTGCTGTTAACTTAGTTAGATTTGCAAATTCACTCTGCGAATTATTTCATTTGGTGATAATGATATTGATTCTCGTTTGCGATCTCAATATCATCTTGTCGTTGTTTAATTTCAGGCATAAAAAAACAGGGACAAAAAATGACGATGCGAGTTTGGGATTACCTTCGTGACTACATGAAGGATGAAAGAGGTGCCACAGCCATTGAGTACGGCATCCTGGCTGCAGGATTGGCGGCCGGGATCCTGGCCATATTTGGCTCGGACGGGATCTTCATCACGGCGTTGAAGGAGAAGTTCACCGCCATTGTTGCCGGGTTGAATATGGACGCGGCTGGCAAGTGATGGCGTGGGGGCAATGGCTCGCCATACTGATGGCCTGCTGGTGTCTGGTCAGTGATTTGTTCGAACGGCGGATCCCCAATCTGGCGGTGCTGGTACTGGCCCTCTGGGTTGGCTGGTTGTTGCCGTTCAATCCGCTGTCACTGGTGTTGGCCATACTGACCTTGCTGTTGGGGCTGGTTGCCTATCACCAAGGTTGGTGTGGCGCCGGGGACAGTAAGTTGCTGGCGGTCTGCCTCTATGGGGCAGGCGAGCAATGGCCCGAATTATTGCTGTTGATGGCGTTCTCCGGTGGCCTGCTCAGCCTGGTGTGTTTGATCCATAGCCGCCTGCGCCCTTCACCCAATCCAACTACTGTGCCTTATGGGGTTGCCATCCTCTGGGCGACAGCTCTGACCACACCTCTATTTATGTAGTCACACCTTATGAAGAAACTCTTTTTGCTTATCGCTGCACTGCTGGTGCTGGCGGCGATGCTGGCTACCTTGTGGCCAGCTGAACCTGCGCCGCAGAGCGGTGCATCCCCACGGGATCCGCCAGCAGAATCGTTGGCGCCGGATCGGGTGGCCCAAGTGCTGGTTGCCGCCCATCGGGTGCAGGCCGGCTCTTTCATCCATCCCGAAGATCTGCGCTGGCAAGCCCTTCCCGAAGCCGAAGAGAGGAACCTGCCGGGTCTCTTTCTGTTTGGTTTTACCGATACCAAGGCCCTCAAAGGGAGTCTGGTGACCCGCACGCTGGAGGCGGGCCAGATAGTCTCTGCCGATGATCTGGTTCGTCCCGAGCAGAGTCACTATCTCTCCGCCATGATGGCGCCGGGCATGCGAGCGGTAACGCTGGCGTTGGGGAGGGAGGCGGCCAGCCACGGCCTGATCCGGCCCGGTAACCGGGTGGATGTGATCCTCACCAGCAAGCATGCGCGTCAGCACAATGCCCAAGGGGCAGAGGTAACCAGCAATCAGTCGGCCGAGATCATTCTGACCGATATCAAACTGCTGGCCATCGACGCCCAGGTGACCGATATCGCCGCGCTCAACGGCAATCCTGCGGCACAGGATAACTTCGACCAGGTCGCCGTGACCTTCGAGTTGCCCCCCCGGGCGGCAGCACGCTTGTTGCTGGCACATCGCTTGGGAGAGCTGGCTCTGGTACTGCGTTCGGCACAGACCGCACCGGCGGGCAACCCTGCGATGGCGCTGCCAGAGGGGAGTCTGATATGGGCTGAACAGGTCGCTCGCGGCCAGAACCCGAGAGCCATTCCAGGTCATGGGGTCAAGATCAGTTATGGCGACGGCAAAGACCGAACCCGCCAACCCTAATCAACACAGAAAGGAAATGATGTTGCGAACATTTGCCATATTGCTCGCCATGCTGCCGCTCTGGGCCGCAGCCGCCGAGAGCCTGACGCTCACTCCCGAGCAATCTACCCTGCTCAATTTTGATGAACCTGTGCTGGATGCATTTGTGGCCAATTCGGAGTTGGTCAGAGTGCACAGCCCCTCTGATCAGCAGTTGCTGATCTATGGCCGCAAGGTGGGCAACACCGATCTGGTGGTGACAGCCCTCGATGGCCGAACCCTGGGTCACTATCGGGTAACCGTCGTCGCTGATCTCGCACCGCTTGAACAGCTGGCCCGTCAGCATTTCCCCCAGAGTCGACTCACCTTTAGCGAGTCGGGCGGTGCCATCGTAGTGGCAGGAGAGGTGACCAGCCCGCTGCAGGCGCACGAAATCCTCAGCATGGTGGAAGGCTTTGCCAAGGGACTGCAACCGCAATCCGTTGCCCAGAGTACGGTGACGGCCCCTGCGCCTCCGGCGGGTAACCAGGATGAAGGTGCCGCTGTCGCCGGTGGGGGCAGCGGTCAGTACGCCAATGTCATCAACCAGCTGCGACTGGCCGGATCGGATCAAATCAACATATCGGTGCGCATCGTCGAGATGCAGCGTACTACCAGTGAACAGCTGGGGCTGCGCTGGAGCGCGATGGGGGAGTATCTGCAGTTGGGTGTCTCGCCGGGTAACCGTTTCCCGAAGCCGCTGGCGCGAGGCAGCTGGAGCGGCAAGAAAGATGTGGTCTACATCAACGCCATCATCGATGCGCTGGTGGAAAACAGCCTGGTCAATGTACTGGCCGAGCCCAACCTGACGGCCAAATCGGGAGAGGCGGCGACCTTTATGTCCGGCGGTGAGTTCCCCTTTCCGGTTGGCAACGGGGATAACGGGCCCGAGATTGAGTTCAAGAAGTTCGGCATCTCGCTGGAGCTGACGCCGACCTTGCTCGACAACAACCGCATCAGCCTGACGGTCTCCCCGGAAGTATCGACCCTGAGCCGGGAGAACAGCGTCACCATTGCCGGGGTCGTGGTACCGGGCATCGAGACGCGTCGTACCACCACCACCATCGAACTGGCTGACGGTCAGAGCTTTGCGCTGGCAGGTCTGGTGCGCAGCCATCGCAACCAGAATAACGAAGCGCTGCCCTTCCTGGGAGAGATCCCCGGGCTGGCCCCCTTCTTTGGCAGCAACAGCTTCAAAAATCAGGAGAGCGAGCTGGTGATCATCGCCACCGCCCGTCTGGTGCAGCCCACCAGCGATCCCCTCTCCCTGTCGACGCCGCTGGATCACTACCGGGCACCGAGTCGCTTCGAGCGACTGTTCTTCACCGACATGGGGTCAACCCAATTGCCGGCGGCGCAGACAACCCGCCTGTTCGGCAACTATGGCTACAGCTACTGAGGAGGATGACCATGTTGAAAGAGACGCTGTTGCTGGCCATGACGTTGCCGTTACTGGCTTGTACCACCCCACCTCCGGCTGCCCCTCTCAAGGATCAGTTGCAATTCCGGGTTGCCCCGCAGCAGTTGCAACAGCAGTTGCAATGGCAACTGGCCCCCTTGGCCAATCGGCTGGAGGCGGGCACCGTCACGCTGCAGATCAGCGGGCCGCAGCCAGCAAGCCGTGCGCCAACGCCGGAGGCGCTGCGCCAGCAACTGGCTCAGTGGCTGGCGCTCGATACCCGGCTCATCTTCACCCCGACCGGGCAAGGTGATTATCAGGTGCTACTCGATGCCACCTTACAGCCGGATAGCTGCCGTTATGCCAGAGGCGGGGCGTCAGCCCCTGCCAGCGCCTGTCTGGTGCTGCGCAATCAATATCGTGCCCAAAGCCATGGCGAGCACTGGGCTCGTGGTGCCCGTTATGACGGCAGTGGTAGCGCCCTCGATGCCGGCGCGGTACAGCGCCTCTATCAGGGCAAGGCCAAGTCGGCCAAGAAACAGCAGACGACCGGGGAGTAAGTCATGAGTGAACAAGCCAAACGGCTGGTGGCCGTGACGCGCCAGCCCGCCTTGAGTGCCGGGGTAGAGCGGGTGATGGCCGGATTGAGCGATGTGGAGCACCTGCAACTGACGGGTTCTCTGGTGGAGGCCAGAGCGCACTGTCTGGCTCACGGGGCACCCGATATCCTGCTGGTGGAAGTGGAAAATCAGCAGACGCTGGCGGCTGATCTGGCGGCGCTTGCCGAATGTTGTCCACCCCAGATGCGGCTGGTGCTGCTGGGGGAGCGGGGAGATGTTGCCCTGTTTCGCTGGTTGGTCTCGGTGGGGGTGGATGATTACTACCCGGCGCCGCTGGATCCTGATGCGCTTCGTGCAGGTCTGTTGCGTCTGCTGGGGGTGCCGCTGGTGACCTCCTTGCGCAAAGGGAGAGTGATCTGTGTCGTGGGGGCCGCGGGTGGCGTGGGCACCAGTACCGTTTGCGCCAATCTGGCACTGGAGCTGGCAGAGCAGCATCACCGTCAGGTGGCCCTGCTGGATCTCAATCTTTATCACAGCCGTCACCCTATTTTGCTGGGCAGCGACTATGCCCCGCCCGGCGAGCAGTGGTGGCAGGCGACTGATCGGTTAGATGGCACCCTGCTGGCCCACACCGCTCATCAACTCGGGCCACGGTTGTTCCTTTTCTATGACGAGGGTGCTGAGCTGGTGCTCGGCGCCGAGCAGCTGGTGGCCGCGGTCAATGTGATGGCGGAGCACTACAGCACCCTCATTATCGATGTGCCGGACCTGCGCAGCCATGGGTTACGCGCCTTGCTGCAAGAGGCAGATGTGGTGATCTGGTTGCACGATTTCAGTCTGGGGGCATTGCGACTGTTGGGGAACTTGCCCAAAGGGGGGCAGGCTCAACGTCACCTGCTGGTAGGCAACCATTGCCGCGGCAAGGAGGGGCGAGTGCCCGCCACGGAGCTGGAACGGGTCTGTGGTCAACCTCATGCCGCCGTATTGCCTTATGACCACGGCGCCTTTGTGCGAGCCGAGCGGGCCGGCATGGCGCTTATCAAACAAAAAAGCAAACTGGCCCGAGCAATCAAGTGGCTGGCAGCCGAGCTGGTTGGCACTCAACCAGCGGGACGCCGCCGGGGAGGATTGCGCTGATGTTTGGACAAGCCAGCAATCGGCAGCCGCCGGTACAAGGGGCGCTGCTGACCATGTCTGAGGCCGCGCGCGAGGCGTTTTACGAGCTGGTGGAGCCCTCGGTGGCCGCCACCTTGCCCCGTGATGCATTGCTGGAGCGGGTCGCCAATGCCCTCGATCAGCTCTCGAGCCGCCGCATGCTCCCTTACAACCGTCAGGAGTTGCTCCTGCTGGGGCGGCAACTGGTGGACGAGATGGTGGGGGTCGGGCCGCTGCAACCCCTGCTCGACGATCCCGAGGTGTCGGACATTCTGGTCAATGGTCCGGACAAGGTCTATGTGGAGCGGCACGGCAAGCTGGTGTTATCAGGGGTGCGCTTTCGCGACCGTCAACATGTGTTCAATGTGGCGCAGCGGATCGTCAATGCGGTGGGACGGCGGGTGGATGAGTCCACCCCCATGGTGGATGCCCGTCTGGCCGATGGCAGCCGGGTCAACGTCATTGCACCGCCGATCGCCCTGTGCGGCACTTCCATCTCCATTCGTAAATTCCCGAGTAGCCGCCTGACGTTTGCTCACCTGGTGGAGAAAGGGGCCTTGTCGGACGCCATGGCCCGCTTTCTCGGTCTGGCTGCTCGCAGTCGTTTCAACGTGTTGATCTCGGGGGGGACGGGGTCGGGCAAGACCACCCTGCTCAACGCCTTGAGCAAGCACATCAACGACGACGAGCGGATCATCACCATTGAGGATGCCGCCGAGCTCTCTCTTGAACAGCCGCACTGGGTACCGCTGGAGACGCGCAACGAGAGTGCCGAAGGCAAGGGGGAGGTGAGTGTGCGGGCGCTGGTGCGAAATGCGCTGCGGATGCGGCCGGACCGGATCATCTTGGGGGAAGTGCGCGGCGCCGAGGCGTTCGACATGCTGCAGGCGATGAACACAGGACATGACGGTTCACTCTGCACCCTGCACGCCAACACACCGGAAGATGCGCTGCTGCGCCTGACCAACATGTTGCAGATGGGGGCGGAGCGCCTCTCCGAGCAGATCATTCAGGCCCAGATCGCCAGCGCGGTGGATCTGGTGGTGCAACTGGAGCGGATGCGCGATGGTCAGCGCCGCATCACTGCCATCAGTGAAATCACGGCGCTGGAGGGGGGCCAGATCAGGATGCAACCGTTGTTTCGTTTCGTGCTGGAGTCCGAGCTGCATGGCAAGTTGCAGGGGCGCTTCATGGCCCATCCGCTCTCGTCCGGGGTACAAGAAAAGGCTCGTCAGGCGGGCTTGCTAGCCGAGTTGCAGGCGTGCATGGATGAAGATGGGGAGGAGGGCGCATGAGTATGCTGTTATCCGTCTGCCTTGGCTGGGGGGTGGCTTGTCTGCTGCTCTGGCAGTGGCAGAGTCGGCGTGAAGCCTGGTTGCAACAGAGCCAGCGTTATGGCGGGCAACCGGAGTCCCGGGAGGTGGCGCGTCCCTTGCCCCAGTGGTATCAGCAGATGGTGACCATGGTGGGGCAGGAACAACTGACACGCTGGTGCTGGCAGGGGCCGGCAGGCGCCGCACTTGCCTGCATCTTGCTGGTCGCCAATGGCATGCCGCTTTGGCTGGCGTTGTTGCTGGCGGTTGGCGGGGCACTGCTGCTTGGTCTGCTGCTCTATCAACAGCTGCAACAGCGAGCGCTGGAGCAGTTTCGCACTGGCCTGCCCGAGGTGATTGACGGGATGATCCGGGCGCTGCGGGTGGGGGCGCCGCTGGCCGATATTTTCCAGCAAGTGGCACGGCAGCAGCGCGGCTTGATGTCACGGCTGTTTGCCCAGATGCACGACGAGTTGCAGGTGGGGCAACCGGTGGCGCAGGTGATGCGACAGGCGGCAAGCAGGGTCACGGTGGCCGAGTTCCAGTTTCTGACCATAGTGCTCAGCCTGCAGCAAGAGACCGGTGGTCGCCTCTCCGACGTGCTGGCACAACTGGTCGAAACCCTGCGTGCGCGTCAGACCCTGGCGGCCAGCATCCAGACCATCACCGCCGAGAGTCGCAACTCTGCCAAGGTATTGGCCGCTCTGCCTGTCATCATCCTGCTGGTGCTGTTCAGTACCGGGCGGGAGCACTTTACCTATCTGATGACCACGGCCAGCGGCCAGTGGGTGATGGGGTATGTCTCAATCAGCGTGGCGGTGGGGCTCTGGCTTATCCGCCGGCTCACGCGTCTGCAGGGGTAGGTCATGGCTGTTACCCAACTATTCGCATTGGCACTGCTGTCGCTTGCGCTTGCCGCAGTGACGGGCTGGTACGGTTACCGGCAACAACAACAGTGGCAACAACAGTGTCGCCGTTATGCCACTCTTGCTGCGGCAAAGGTGCCGGGGCGTGAGTGGCTGGCGTGGTGCGGCCGCTGTTATCCGGTGGGCGGCCGCGAGCAGGCACGCTTGCAGCAGTTACTGGCGCAAGCCGGGATCTTTGCCAGCCAGGGTTTTGACCGGTTACGGGGGGCCAAGCTGCTGGGGGGGCTGGGGTTGGCCATCATGGTGCTGACATGGCGCCTGCTGGTTGCCCCCGCCGATGGATTCACCCTGATGTGGGTACTGATGGCCTATGTGGTAGGGGCCGGTTTGCCGGAGCGCTGGCTGCAGTGGCGGGCCCGCAAGGTCAAGGCGGCTCAGCAGAAGGTGGTGCCTGATGCCATCGACCTGCTGGTGATCAGTGTCGAGGCGGGGCTTGCGCTGGATCGGGCGTTGCTGCGAGTGGGTCACTATCTGGAGGCGTTGGAGCCGGGGCTTGCCAGGCAATTCTTGCGTACTCATGCCGAGATCCAGATGCGCGGCGATCAGGCCAGCTGTCTGGCACGGCTTGCCTGGCGGACCGGCTTGCCCGAGCTGGATCGTCTCGCCAACACCTTGCAGATGGCTCAGCAGTACGGGTCGCCATTGGCCGAGACCATGCGCACCATTAGTCAGGAGGCGCGCCAGATGCGGAGACTGGCACTGGAGGAGCAGGCTGGCTCCCTGCCGGGCAAGATCACCCTCATCCAGATGGCGCTCATCATGTTGCCCATGCTGGTGCTGATCATTGCCCCCACCCTCAATTTGTTGATCAACAGCCTGCGTTGAGCAGGTGATGGAATCGGATATGAAATCAAGCTATTACCTCATTTTTATCTCGCTGCTTCTGCTGGCGGGATGCAGCAGCCATGGTGATGCATCGGCGCAGAGTCAAAGCAATGGCATGGCGGTGGCCAAGGCCGCTTTTGATTCTGCCCAGTATGAGAAGGCTGAACGCCTCTATCTGGCGCTCTTGAGCAGTGATGCCTCGCTGGAAGAGGCGCAGCTGATGCTGGCGCGAACCCGTTATCAGCAAGATAAAAAGCAGGCCGCGCGCGATGGCCTGCAACAGCTGCTAGACCGCGCTGGTCAGCAGGCCCCCGAGGCAGCCAATTATCTGGGCAAGTTTCTGCTCGATGATGGTCGTACGGAGGAGGCCGCAACCGCTTATCGTCAAGGACTCGCTTTGCCGGAGCTGACACCGTTGGCACGGGCCCGGCTCAGCAATGGGCTGGGGGTTGCCAGTCTGCGGCAGGGGGCGTTTGCCAAAGGGCGTGCGCTGTTTGAGGCGGCGGTAGCCGCTGCTCCGGATGAGCCTGACTATCGCGGCAATCTGGGATTGGGCTGGCTGATGGAGGGGAACCGGGTCGCAGCCCGTCAGGCCTTCGAGCCGCTGCTGCATTATCAGAGCCTGCCACCCCAGGTGGAGATGAACTACGCCCTGCTGCTGCTGGCCGAGGGCAATGAACCTCAGGCTCGCCTCATCCTGTCGCGCTTTCTCAGTGCCAGCCAGCTGGAACACGATATCCGGCTGCTCAAGGCGCAACTCAGAGGGCAGTCTGTGTGAATCATCAGCGTGGCGTGGCCAGCATCGAACTGGTGATCATCTTGCCACTGCTGCTGGCGTTGTTGTTGCTGGTGGTGGATGTGCTGCGGATACAGCTGCAATACAGCACCCTAGAGTATGGCCTGCGCGCGGCATTGCGGGAGCTGCAGGCCGAGTCGGCCGCTGGGCGGATCCCCTTGGCTGGCGCTATTCGGGAGCGGTTACTGAAGCAAGGGCACGGTGAATTGGCCGGGGTGGAGGTGACTGTCAGGCATCATGTGTCACTTGCAGCCATGTTGGGGCAACAAGAGGGGGGGCTGGATCCGGGCAGTGACATCCGTGCGCCTGCCGATCCCGTGCTGGAGGTGACTGCCAGACTTCGCCCCCGTTTGCTGCTGACCCCGAGCTGGCTGGTGGCCGATCGCCAGCTGGGTTATCAGAGCACCTTGTTGTTGCTGACTGACCGGTTGCCGGCAGGTGGTGCAGGATGAGCAGAACCATCACTCGACCTGCACAAAACAGAGGGAGTATCAGCATCGAGGCGATGTTGTTTATCCCCGCGCTGTTGGCCCTGCTCAGTTTTGGCAACGAGGCATTGCAACTGCTGCGCCTTGAACAGCGGTTGCACAATGTGGCCTATAACGTGACGCAGATAGTGACCCAGCAAGGGGTCACGCAGGATGCGGCGGCAGTTTCCCAGCTGGCGTTTTATCAAGGATTTGTGCAGCAGCAACTGGCGGCTCTGCATGGTGGGCAAGCGGCGTTGACCATAGAGCAGTACAACAGCGCCAGTGGTGAACTGTTGCCGCTGTTGCAGGGAAGTGGCTGTGCCGGGCAGGGCAATTGGCCGCCGCTGCGGGTTGGCACCTTGATGCGGGTGACCCTCTGCTATCGCCCGGATGTGGACGGGGGGGGCATGTTTCGCCGCCTGTGGGGCGATCGTGCATTGACCACCCACTTTATTCAGGAGGTTCACTGATGCCACTATTGTCTGAACAGCGTGGCGGCTTATCTCCGGCATTCGCATTGATGCTGGTCGGGGTATTGGCGCTGACCGGGGTCGCCATCGAGCTGGTGCGCGGTTACAACGGCCAGAGTCTGCTCAGCGCCGCTGCCGATGCAGTCATCTACTCTGCGGCAGATAGCGACACAGCCTTGCAAGATGCCCAGGCGCTGATGCAGGCCAATCTGAGCGGGCGTAATCTGCAGGTGGCTACTCCCCGCCTGAGCCAGGGAGAGCAGGGGGCGCAGGTGATCTTGCAGGGAAAAGTTCCCGCTCTGATGGATCTCTCGGCGATAGATGAAGGGGAGGAGGGGATGCCGATTGCGGCGGCTGCGCGTGCCAGCAGTGCACGAAGCCGGATCGAAGTCGCGTTGGTGCTGGATATTTCCGATTCCATGTCAGGTGCACCCATGAAGGCAATCAAGCAGGGCCTTGTCGAGTTTGGCGAGGTGCTGTTTGGTCGCGAGCGGCGCAATCAGGATCGGGTAGTCAGCATCATTCCCGCCACCGGGCTGGTCAATATCGGCGATCATCCCGAGCTGTTTCATCCCGAAAGCATCGAAATTCCCTTCGGGTTGCGGACGCTGGCAGAGGAGCGTGGTTGGCTCAATCTGTTGTCGCGAGAGGTGCCAGGGCGTCAACGCAAGGCATTCTGTGCCAGATTGCCAGAACATGTTGATGGTATCGATCGGGTGGCAGAGGTCACGCCCGGCTGGATCCGCAAACTGGAGCAGGCCCCGCGGGATGAACTGCGGCCCCATCTTTTTTACAGCACCAAGCCTCCCCCCATTGCCCGTTATGGCGATGGGACGCCCTTGCTGGCCTTTGCGCCAAAAGAAAATCCGCTGGATCGCTATCTGGAGAACCGCCGTGACAAGCTCGGTATTTTCGATGATGCAGATTGCGGGGTCAGTCCGATCCAGCCTCATCTTGCGACCCGTGCAGACTATCGTCAGGCGCTTGATACCCTCTATGCCGCATTCAATACCAACACGGCAGAGGGGGTGATGTGGGGTTGGCGGCTGCTTTCACCAGAGTGGCAGGGACGCTGGCGGCAGGGGGCGGCAGCCTTGCCGCGCCCATATGGGTTACAGGATAACCGCAAGATCATGGTGCTGTTTTCCGATGGGGAACACATGACCGAGGCGGCATTGCGGGATCGCAAGCAGTTGCTGTTATGCCGGGAGATGAAACGCAAGGGGATCCAGATCTATACGGTGGCGTTCGAAGGGGATACCCGTTTCGTGGCTCAGTGTGCCAGTGATCGCTCCCTGGCCTTCAAAGCAACCAAAAGCAATATTCGTACTGTACTGACCCGGTTGGCGAGCTCCATCAACGATGTCGTGTTGACGAAATAATGCAAAGAGGGGCCTGATCGGCCCCTCGCTATTCAAGGTGTTAACAGGGTCACATCGCCGCGCGGAAGATGGCGACGATCTCTTCGTGGCTTGCCTGTTTCGGGTTGGTGAAGCCGCAGGCATCTTTCAGGGCGTTGCTGGCCAGGGTATCGAAGTCATCGGCCTTGACGCCGAGCTGCTCCAGACCGGCCGGGATCTTCACATCCAGCGCCAGCTGCTTGATGGCGGCAATGGCCGCGGCGGCGCCCTGCTCGTCGTTCATGGCGCTCACGTCCACCCCCATGTAGCGGGCCACATCCTTCAGACGAGCCGCGCTCACCTGGGCGTTGAACGCCTGAACGTGGGGCAGCAGCACGGCGTTGCAGACACCGTGGGGCAGGTCATAGAAACCGCCCAGCTGGTGGGCCATGGCGTGCACATAGCCCAGGCTTGCGTTGTTGAAGGCCATGCCGGCCAGGAACTGGGCGTAGGCCATCTGCTCGCGGGCATGCAGGTCATCGCCATGGTGAACGGCGGTGCGCAGGTGCTTGGCAATCAGCTCGATGGCCATCACGGCGCTGGCATCGGTTACCGGGGTGGCGATGGTAGAGACATAGGCCTCGATGGCGTGGGTCAGGGCATCCATACCGGTGGCGGCGGTGAGACCAGCTGGCTTGGCCAGCATCAGCTCGGGATCGTTGACCGACATCAGCGGGGTAACATGCTTGTCGATGATGGCCATTTTCACATGGCGCGCTTCGTCGGTGATGATGCAGAAGCGGGTCATCTCGGAGGCGGTACCGGCGGTGGTGTTGATGGCGATAAGCGGCAACTGCGGCTTGGCGGAGCGATCCACCCCTTCGTAATCCTTGATGCTGCCACCGTTGGCGGCGACCAGCGCGATGCCCTTGGCGCAGTCGTGGGGCGAGCCGCCACCCAGCGAGATAACGCAGTCGCAGCCGTTGGCCTTGATCATCGCCAGACCCGCTTCGACGTTGCTGGTGGTGGGGTTGGGTTTGGTCTCATCGAAAACTGCGCTTTCAATGCCATGTTCAGCCAGCAGGGTGGTGAGCTTGGCGACCACGCCGATCTGGTTGAGGATTTTGTCGGTGACGATCAGCGCCTTGCGGTAGCCGTAACCCTTGATATCGGCGGCAGCCTCTTGCAGGCAGCCGGCACCCATCAGGTTGATAGCGGGAATATAGAACTTGAATGTAGCCATGATGGACTTCCTATAGTTAGCCATTAAGTGGTATTTGAGAGCTAGGCTACCATCTAGAAAGGGATACAAAAGCATCTTGTTTACAACTTTACGGGGTCGATCACGAGTCGTTAATTAAGCGCTGAACCAGGCTTGACTTTCCCGCATCTGACTCGATTTGCAGAAAAACGTTTGTCAATTATTTCATTGAGTTAGCAAACGTTTTGCGCAATGTTTATCACTGTCAATGCGTGGAAGTGTGAGGCGCTTCAAGGAATTGGAAAGCGCTTTCGACCATAGTTGGCGCCTCCCCGAAGAGGGGGGTAAAGGCTTGAAAGTATCATAAAGAATCATCTTAACTTGTGCCCTGACCATGCTGGCAGGGGGCAACCAGGAGTCCACTATGTCTGATGTATTTCACTTGGGTTTGAAGAAAGCGGATCTGCAAGGCGCCACCCTGGCGATCGTCCCCGGTGACCCCGAGCGCGTGAAGCGTATCGCAGAGCTGTTGGATAACCCGGTGCACCTGGCCAGCCATCGTGAATTCACTACCTGGCGCGGCGAGATGGACGGCAAGGCCGTGATCATCTGCTCTACCGGTATCGGTGGCCCGTCCACCTCCATCGCGGTAGAAGAGCTGGCCCAGCTGGGTATCCGCACCTTCCTGCGTATCGGCACCACCGGCGCCATCCAGCCGCACCTGAACGTGGGTGACGTGATCGTGACCACCGGTTCCGTGCGCCTCGACGGTGCCAGCCTGCACTTTGCACCGATGGAGTTCCCGGCTGTTGCCGACTTCGACTGCACCACAGCGCTGGTGAACACCGCCAAAGAGATGGGCTCCAAGCTGCACATCGGTGTGACTGCCTCCTCTGACACCTTCTACCCGGGTCAGGAGCGTTACGACACCGTATCCGGCCGTGTAGTGAGCCGTTTCCAGGGTTCCATGAAAGAGTGGCAAGCCATGGGCGTGCTGAACTATGAGATGGAGTCCGCAACCCTGCTGACCATGTGCTCCAGCCAGGGCCTGCGTGCCGGTATGGTGGCTGGCGTTATCGTCAACCGTACCCAGCAGGAAATCCCGAACGCCGAGACCATGGCGAAGACCGAATCTGATGCCATCAAGATCGTACTGGGCGCTGCCCGCAAGCTGATCTGATAGCACCACAAAGAGTGGGGGGTGGGGGCCGTTGCGAAAGCGCGGCCCCTATCTTTATGGCTCTGTCCCAATTACGTGTTGAAAGGCTAATCTTGAAGTAGGCCATCACCTTGAGGTCTACCATCATGGATACCCCAGCCTTTCAACACCTGTTGTCCCTTTTTCCCCAGTTAACCCTGCGCCAACGCCGTGTTGCTCAGCAGGAGCTCACTGCACCCCACACCATTACCTCGCTCAATACTCAGTTACCGGCATGCAGTGGCTGCCCCCATTGTCAGGCCAATGTTACCCAGCTGGCGCCTTGGGGATGGAGTCGGGGGCTGCGCCGCTACCGTTGCAAACTGTGTCTGCGCACCAGCACCGTTCTGACCAAGACGCCCTTGGCCAGATTGCGTAAAGCACAGTGCTGGGAAGACTACGCGCAAGCTCTCATCGAAGGACTGACTGTCCGCCAGGCCGCGCGGCGCTGTGGGGTCAGCAAAAACACCGCATTCCTCTGGCGTCACCGCTTCTTGCGCGCGATGGCAACCCATCAGGCCACCCGGGAAGAGGGCATCGTTGAGGTTGATGAGACCTTCTTCCTTGAATCGTTCAAGGGGCAGCGGGGACTGCCGCGTCCACCACGTCATCGCGGTGGTAAAGGTCGAACTCGTGGAACCGGGCCAGATTACATCCCGGTGATGGTGGTACAAGACCGTGCAGGCCACCATGCGGATTTCCAGTTGGAGAAAATAGATGCCGAGACGGTCATCGCGGTGTTGAAGCCGTTGGTGTCACCGGATGCGGTGCTGTGTAGCGATGGGGCGGGTGTGTATGCCTGTTTCAGCAAGGAACAGGGTATAACCCATCAGGTGGTGCGCAATCGTCAAGGCGAACGGGTAGTCGGTGCGTATCACATCCAGCATGTGAACGGATATCACCATCGGTTGAAAGAGTGGATGGAGCGGTTCCATGGCGTGGCGACGCACTACCTGAAGAACTACTTGGGTTGGCGCCGGATGCTGGAGCGTTACGGAAAAGGCGTAAATATCAAAACATGTTTGCATGAGGCGCTGGGGCGCCCCATGCAACACGTAATTGGGACATAGCCATCTTTATCCGCCATTTACCGCCTTTCCTCTCCCGTCACCCCTTTCACTGATCCCGTCGCCCTCGCACTTGTTGTTCCTAGCCATTGCCTCTAAAACGACGCTGGACTGCGTACTTGCATTGGCTCGCCGCTCACCGGATGAGCAAAATCCAGCTCGCTGGCATGCAGCATCAGCCGCGGTGCCTGTTCGCAGCCGGGCGGCAGCAGGCCACCATACAGATCGCAACCGAGGATGGGGTGGCCCAGCAGCTGGCTGTGGATGCGCAGCTGATGGGTGCGGCCGGTCTCCGGCACCAGCCGCACCCGGGTTAAAGGCACGGTTTGTCCCTGCATCTGCTGCGCTAGCCGCTCAACCACCTGATAGCGGGAGCGGGCGGGTTTGCCGCTGGCGGCGCAGATCTTCATCAGCGGAAAGAGGGCCGGATCCTTGGCGATGGGGGCGTCGATAACCCCTTCGTCGTCAATCAGATGACCGCACAGTAGGGCGCTGTAGGCTTTGCTCACCGCCCGCTGGCTGAACTGCTGGCAGAGCAGGGCATTGATGGCCTTGTTTCTGGCCACCACCATGATGCCTGAGGTGCCAAAATCGAGGCGATGCACCAGGGTGCAGCCGGGGTAATCCTGCACCAAGCGATAGTGAACCGAGTCGAGGTTCTGCGGGTTCTTGCCCGACAGACTCAGCAGGCCGCTCGGCTTGTTGATGAGCAGCAGGTGTTCATCCTCGAACAGGATCTCGATGGTGCCCTTGCAGGGTGGGGCGATAAAGGTGTCGACAATAACGGACATAAGGTGCACGGGCAGAAAACGGGGGGCGATCATACCCGAACCGGCGCGGCTGGGCGAATGGGCGGTGCGCAGCCTCGGAAAATGAATGGGATGACGCCATGCAACCTTTTGATAATGAGCCGCGTTGAGCGGGGCGGTGTGCCGTGCAAACCGCCCAGGTCAGCAACAAGGCCCCGTTTTGTGACCCCCTCCCGAGTTCATCCGAGGCTTGCTTGTTAAGGTATGGCTCCCTGTTATGTTGTAAGGACTCATCCCATGGCACTGCCCGTTATTCTCGATTGTGATCCCGGCCACGACGACGCCATCGCCCTCATTCTGGCGCTGGCCAGCCCTGAACTTGACGTGCTGGCGGTCACCACCAGCGCGGGCAACCAGACGCCGGACAAGACCCTCAACAATACCCTGCGCATTCTCACCCTGCTGGGACGTGACGATATTCCGGTGGCGGCGGGGGCACCGAAACCGCTGGCCCGCGAGTTGATTATCGCCGACAACGTCCATGGCGAATCGGGCCTCGATGGCCCCAAGTTGCCGGATCCCGCCTTTGCACCGCAGAGGATGACGGGGATCGAGCTGATGGCCAAATGTCTGCGCGAGAGCCCGGAGCCCGTGACTCTGGTGCCGACCGGCCCGCTGACCAATATCGCCCTGCTGCTGGCAGCACACCCCGAGCTCAAACCCAAGATTGCCCGCATCGTATTGATGGGGGGCGCCGCAGGGGCTGGCAACTGGACGCCGGCGGCGGAATTCAATATTTATGTCGATCCGGAAGCGGCCGATATGGTGTTCAAGTCGGGCATCCCCATCATCATGTGTGGCCTCGATGTGACCCATGAGGCGCAGGTGATGGACGAGGATATCGAGCGAGTGCGCGCCATCACCAATCCGGTGGCCCAGTGCGTGGCCGGGCTGCTCGACTTTTTCATGATCTACCATCGGGATCCCAAGTGGGGATTTGCTGGCGCGCCGCTCCACGACCCCTGTACCATTGCCTGGTTGCTGGCTCCCGAGTTGTTCCACGGGGTCGAGTGCCGGGTCGATATCGAGACCCGGGGGGAGCATACCGTGGGGATGACGGTGGTGGATCGTTATGGTCTGACCGGCAAGCCAGCCAATGCGCTGGTATTGTTGGGGCTGGATCGTCCGGGCTTTATCGATCTGCTGGTGACGCGGCTGCGGGCCTTTGACTGAGCGCCGGTTCATTTTTGCAAGAAGGGGCGGGGAATGTGGAAGAGAGGCTTGGTGCTGCTGGCCGGGTTGCAACTGACAGGCTGTGCGACGCCATTCGAGCGGATGTGGCAGGGGCTGGCGACCTGTGAATTTACCGATCTCTATGTGGATGAGACGGGCAGGCCCGCCAATCTACAACTGGCCAACTACACCCCCTACAAGGTGAGCGACGGCTTTGCCTGGTACAAGGTGCACGAGGAGCTGCACGGCTTGCCGGTGGTCGGCTTTATCGTGCCCGCTTCCAGCTTCGAAGTGCATGCTCTCTTTGTCGATACTCCCATCGCCAATGCCCGCCGGTTGACCCACAACGCCTACGGCAGCGAGTTTGGTGACGAGCAGAAGCATGACGAGGGGTTGGCGCCCCTGCTGCTGCGGGACCCCAACAACCCCAAGCGCTCCATCATCGACTGCACCCGTGGCGAGTCTGACGGGGAGCTTGAGGATTCGGCCATGCCCGAGTAGGGCGCCTGTCATGCCATCGGCCTGAAAAAAGAGGGGCCAGCCTTGCCGGCTGGCCCCTCTTTTCTATTGTTGCTCAGTGCCCTGATCAGGGATAGCTCAGCGTCTCCTTGATAAGCGGCAGTTGAGCCTTGATCCATGCCGGATTGCAATAGGTTCCCCAGTCGCAGGCCTGACTCGACATCATTTCAGGGATAGCTCAGCGTCTCCTTGATAAGCGGCAGTTGAGCCTTGCTCCATGCCGGATTGCAATAGGTTCCCCAGTCGCAGGCCTGACTCGACATCATTTCAGGGATAGCTCAACGTCTCTTTGATAAGCGGCAGTTGAGCCTTGATCCATGCAGGGTTGATGGGGCCCCAGTCGCTGATGCGGTAGTGCCCCTGCAGATGGCGAGCCCCCTCGGTCTGCTCGAAGGCGCAGCTGATATCGAGTTCGGCCAGCGCGCTCAGGGTATCTTGCGCGGTGCGGCGCGGCATGCCGGTTGCCTCCATGATGGCAGGTACCGTGTCCGTGCCCTGGCTGATCAGCCAGGCCACGTAGAGCCGCCGGTAGAAGCTGGTGCGGGTCTTGCTCGGCTCGCTCATAGCTCGTCCTCGAGACGATCGAAGTAGCGCCAGGTCGCAATGGCGGCCTTGCCCATCACCAGTGCCCAGAGGCCGAACCAGAACCAGCGGAAGAAGCTCCAGGTGGAGGCGTCAGGTTCCGTGCTCTCAATCTTGGTGACGTTGGGGAACATGGAGAACATGTTCACGCGCCAGCCGTAGGAGGTAATGATAGCCAGGCGTTTCTCGAACTCCATCGACTTGGCCTTGGCCTGGACGTCTGCGGCGTTGAACTTGAAGTAGAAGGGCCAGCCCCACTCGGTATCTTCATTGCGAAACACCCGGATCTTCTCGCCGGGGCGTTCGGTGTAGATGTAATAGACGTCGGTGGTGGGGCCGTCAGCCGGGTTCTTCTGGCTGATGGGGCCATCCTTGTCGGTGCGCTTCACCTCGACCCCGGTGATGGTGGCGATGGTGTGCTCCGGCAGGTAGTAGTCGAGCCAGGCGGCGGAAATGAGGGCGATGAGCCCCAGGGCGATAAAAGCGGGTTTCTTGAATCTCAGGCTCATGGTGTGCTCACGTGAGGGGGAGTAACGTGCCTCTACCATACCGATATTTGACAGGGCAGCCCAGCCCCTTATGGCACCAACGGCCAAAAAATGGCGTTTAAAACAGAGACAAAGCCATTGTTCCATCAACAAGAAAGGCCCTTGTGGGCCTTTTTGTCTGGTTCACTTTATGCGCTTACAGCTGGAATTGAGCCAGCTGTTTGCGTTGCTGCTCGGCGAGTTGCGAGAGCTCGTTGCTGGCACTGGCGCTCTGGCTGATGCCGGCGGAGCTCTGACTCACGATCTCGTGAATATTGGTGATGTTGCGGTTGATGTCGGCGGTAACGCAGGACTGCTCCTCGGCGGCGGTGGCGACCTGGGCGTTGGCGTCGTTGATCTGGCGCACTGCACCGGTAATGCCGCTTAGCAGATCCTGCACCTGAGCGGACAAGCGCTGGTTATGGCTGAGGATCTCCAAAGTCTCCTGTACGCCGTTGTTGGCGGATTGGGACTGGCTCTGCAGCCGCTCGATGATGGCCTGGATCTCCTTGGTGGAGTCCTGGGTACGGGCTGCCAGCATTCTCACTTCGTCGGCCACCACCGCAAAACCACGACCCGTTTCACCGGCACGGGCCGCTTCGATGGCGGCATTGAGCGCCAGCAGGTTGGTCTGCTCGGAGATCCCCTGGATCACTTCAATTACCTTGCCGATCTGCTCGGACTGGGATTTGAGCTGGGCCACGATGGCTGCGGCATCTTCCAGACTGCCCGCCATCCGGCTGTTGGCGGCGATGCTTTCGGTAAAGAGGGCGAGCCCCTGTTCGACCCGGCCATTGGCATCGCGCGCCAGCTCATCGGCGACGGCGGCGTTGTGGTTGACGTTGTCAGCGGTGCTGGAGAGTTCGGTCACGGCGGAGGCGACCAGTTCGATCTCGCTGTGCTGCTGCTTTGCATTGGCCTCGGACTGGGTCATCACGGCGGCCAGCTCGGTGGCGGCGGAGGCGACGCTGTTGCTGATCCCGGTCAGGTTCTCGATGGTGCTACCAAGTTGCCCCAGAGTGAGGTTGATATCTTTGGCCAGACGGGTCAGCTCGTTGTTGCCCTCCGCTTTGGCACGCACGTTGAAGCGTCCTTGCGCCACGGCGTGCATCACCTCTTGTAGCTGACTGATGGGGCTGACGATGCGCCCGGAGAGGACCCAGCCACAGATCAGCGCCGCCAGCAGGGTACCGGCGGTGAGCAGCAGGGTACGCAGCAGGGTGGCGTCGTAGTGGGCCTGCTCTTCGGCCAGCTCTTGCTGGATCAGCTGGTTGATGTGGGCGGACATGCTGTCTATCTGCTTGATCAGCTGTTCACCCAGCTCGCGGAAATGGAGGCGAGCCGCCTCGTAGGCGACCGGATCGCCGCCACCCTGATGTTTTTGCGCCAGCAGCGGCAGCATGTTGCTGCGGGTATGGCTGAGGTAGGCCTGCAGGGCGGCAGCGACCTGACGGTTATCCTGCTCGGCACCGGGGAGCACCAGACGGCCGAGGATGGCGTTGATCTCCTGCTCGGCGCTGTTGAGGTTTGCGGGCAGTGCGGCAAACAGCTTGGCATCGTAGAGGCCATAGATGGCGCTGGTGCGTAGCCGGTAGGTGGCGTGGATCAGTTTGGCAATATCGTCCTTGTGCTGGACCACGCTCTGGGTCGTCTCATCTATGTCATTGATGGCTTCATCCAGACCCTGTTTGCTGATGGCGATCATCACCATCATCAGCAGGCTGGCCAGCAGCAAAGGTATCAAGACCTGGACACGTATTGATAGATTATTCAATGACATAAATGGCTCTAATCCGGAATTGGAGGAGCCGACATCTTACACATGCACGTCAGGAGCTGTCACAGGCTTTTATTGCTGAAATGTGCTGAAGAAAAGGTTTTTTCTTGTGAGAAAGGAGCCATTTAGGCATGATTGAGCGCTTTATCCCCTGAATATGTGGTACAACTGGCTGGGTTGTGTCAATCCTGTCCCGTTTTCGTGATTTCCCGCTCTCGTCATATGGAGGTGTGTTGTGTCCAGCTGGATCGATCCGGCCATTCTGGCTCTGTTTATCCCGACCTTTTTCTTTGTTTCGGTGACCCCCGGCATGTGCATGACCCTGTCGATGACCCTGGGGATGAGCCTGGGGGTGCGCCGTACCCTGCACATGATGTGGGGGGAGCTGATCGGGGTCGGGCTGGTCTCGGTGCTCTCGGTGATCGGGGTGGCAGCCATCATGCTCAACTATCCGGGGATCTTCGCCGCCTTCAAATATGTGGGGGGCGCCTATCTGGTGTGGCTTGGTATCCAGATGTGGCAGGCCAAGGGGAAGATGGCCATTCCGGCGGATCTCTCGGCCGGTCAACAGACCAGCGCCATGGGGCTGGCGCTGCAGGGCTTTGTCACCGCCATCGCCAACCCCAAGGGGTGGGCCTTCATGATCTCCCTGCTGCCCCCCTTTATCTCTGCCGACAAGCCGATGGCGCCGCAGATCAGCGCGCTGGTGGCGCTGATCCTGGTCATCGAGTTCTCCTGCCTGTTGCTCTACGCCAGCGGCGGCCGCACCCTGCGCCACTTCCTCGCCAAGAGCGGCAACGTCACCCTGATGAACCGCATCGCCGGTACCCTGATGCTGGGGGTGGGAGTCTGGCTGGCGCTCGGGTAAGAGCTGTCAGTGACTCTCGCCACAAAAGAAAAATGCCACCGGTCGGTGGCATTTTTAATGGGCGCAGGGTGGCTCAGCGAGGCTTGAAACGCTCGACCCAGGGGTTGGCGGTGAGGCCGTGCAGGATGACGCTCAATATGATGGTGCAGAGCACGGTGGCGATGATGGGACGCTGGCCAATCAGGGCAGGCTCGTTTTGCAGCACCATCACCGCAAAGACGATACTGGCAAGGCCCCGCGGGCCGAACCAGCCGATAAAGAGCTTGAGCTCCGGCTTGAGGCCGGTACCGATGAGGCTCAGCCAAACCGGAACCATCCGCAGCAGGGTGAGGCTGGCAATGGCATAGAGCCAGTATTGCCAGTGCAGCAGCTCCGGCAGAATGGGCATCAGGGTCGCGCCAAACACCATCCAGATCACCACGGAGAGCAGGTCGCCGTAGCCTTCGCAGCTGTCCATATAGGCGTGCTTGTGCTCGCCGAGGCGGTGGCCGATAAAGAGGCCGCCGACAAAGGCGGCGATAAAGCCGCTCCCCCCGAGAGTCTGTGCCAGCGCAAAGCAGAGCAGGGCCAGCCCCGGCATGGTGAGCTGGCGCCAGAGCGGCAGTTGCCAGCCGTTGAGATAGGAGATTTTCAGTAGCCGGATGGTGAGGCTGGTCAGCACAAAGGCGACCAGCAGGCCAATGCCAATCTCCTCTAGCATCAGGGTGATAGCCAGAGTGGCGGTGCCTGCGTGCTGCTCGGTGGGGGCGATAAGGGCCAGCAGCAAAAGCAGCACAGGTACGCAGATGCCGTCGTTGAGGCCGCTCTCCTGATTGAGCCCTTCACGCACCGGTGCCGGCACCGCGGGGTTGCTGACCACCGCCTTGCCGAGCGCCGCATCGGTGGGGGCAAGAATAGTGGAGAGGATGGCCATCTCCAGCAGTGGCAAGTCGGGGAAGATCCAGTGGCCAAACAGGGCGCCACAGAGCAGGGTGAGGGGCAGGCCAATCAGCAGCAGCCGGATGGGGAGCTGGCGGTTGGCCAGCAATACCTGCCAGTTGGTGTTGGCGGCATCGTTGAACAGCACGATGACCAGCGTCAGCTCGGCCAGCAGCTTGATGCCGGCGCTGTCGATAGAGAGGGAGAGCAGCTCAAGCCCTCCCGGCCCCAGCAACCAGCCGGTCAGCAGAAAGAGCAGGGGGCCGTTGACCAGTTTTGACTCGAAGCGCCCCGCGATCAGGCTGTAGATCAGCAAGAAGGCGGCGATCACCGCCAGATTCTGGTAAAGCAGGTGTGCATCCATACAACCTCCTTTCTGCCCCCGCAGGGGCGGTTTAATCGGTCAGGCAGTCGGGATCGAACACATACTCCCCATCCAGCCAGCGCACGATTTCGTCGACGCAGGATTGGTCACGAAACGGCAGATAGCGCGCCTTGAGGGCGGCAATCTGCTCGGGGGTGAGCTGTGCCAGCCCCAGATCCTGAAACAGCGGCAGGTCGGCCTCGATCATCGCCGAGATCTGCGGGCCGCAGGTGGCGTTGAGGGCGGCATGCAGCGCCTTGTCGGGGTCGTACTGCTTGCCGAGTCGGTAGCTCATCGGCAGGGTAGCGAGGGGCAGGGCCGACAGCGCCGCCTGTTTCATCGGGTTGACCGCATGGCCAGAGACCAGCTCTGCCAGCTCGGCGGGGCGGTTCTCGAAGGCGCGCAGGTGCAGGTAGCTGCTCGCCTTGCTGCCATCGTTAACCGGGTAGTTGTCCCACAGGAAGGGCTTGCGGCCGAGCAGTTCGGTCACCTGCTTGAGGTGACTGGCTGGATATTCGCTGGAGCAGACCTTGGGGCCGGTCCAGAAGATCTCGAAACGGCGATCGAGCTGCTCGCCAAGCTCCTCCAGATAGCGCGGTGGCATGGCGCCGAACACCTTCTCCAGTACCGGATCGGTCGAGTAGTAGCTGGGGCAGAAGATAAGGCGGCTTGCCTTGCTGTGGGCCGCGATGTCGTGGGCGATGGTGAGCTGGTGACGGGCCAGATCCGGGGTATCCCCTTTCATGTCGTCAAACAGCACCGCCAGAATATCGGGCTGCAGCATCTCGTCGATGAGGCGCACTTTCTCAAGCAGCGCCGAGCGTTTGCGATCGTAGTCGTGATGCGCCCCCATGGGGCTCAAGCCCACCCCGAAGGCGAGCCCGTTGGCGCGGCACTGGCGCGCCAGCTCGGCGAGATCGGCCAGCTGCTGCTCGGGCCAGGGGAGGGCCCAGTGCTTGCGCAGATAGCCATCCTCTTTCGGTGCATAGATATAGAAGCCGTAGCCGTGGCGTGGCAGCCACTGGGCGTAGCGGGCGCGGGCCTGCCAGCTCCATCCCTTGCCAAAAAAGCCTTCAATGACCCCCAGATTGGCAGCGGGGGGCAGGGGGCCGGACAGCAAACTTTGATATGGCATAACACTCTCCCTTCTTGCTGGGGACTTGATACGGGACGGTCGGTCAGACCGGATCCTCTTCCTGAAAGCGCACCCCGATCTTGCTCGGCACGCTCTCGTCCATTTCGGCCACGGTCCAGATCAGGCCCTGCCATTCGATGTTGTCACCGACTACCAGATTATCGCCCAACTGGCTGGCAATAAAATCGCCCAGTGTCTGATCCGCCACCTCGCTCACATCCAGCCCGTAGAGAGGGGCGAGATCCACCAGCCGCGCGGCTGCTTCCAGCAGGAAGTCACCGAAGAAGCGGGGGCCGAGATCTTGCTCCGGCGCCTGACTGAACAGCTTACCGAGGGCGGGGAGGTCACGTTCGTGACCGATCACGCAGAGGATGTCATCGGCCTGCAGACAGGTACTGCCCGAGGGGTGGAGCAGCTCGCGGCCGCGAAAAAGGGCGCAGATCCGGGTGCCGGTGGGCATCTGCAGATCCCGCAGTGGCGAGCCGATGCACCACTTCTCCTCCCCCAGCTGGTAGACGAAGGTCTCCCACTGGCTGTCGAGATCGATCTCGAGCCCGGAGCGGTTGATGGGGGACGGCGGTGCCGGTACCTCCACCCGCGCCAGTTTTGAGGCCAGCGGCAGCGAGCTGCCCTGCAAAATCAGCGAGACCAGCACCACGAAGAAGGCGACATTGAAGTAGAGCTGGGCGTTGGGCAGCCCCGCCATCATGGGGAACACCGCCAGAATGATGGGCACTGCGCCGCGCAGGCCGACCCAGGAGATAAACCAGCGCTCGCGGGGGGCGAAGTTCTTGAACGGCAGCAGCCCGATCCAGACCGACACCGGGCGGGCAAACAGGATCATCCACATCGCCAGCGCCAGCGCGGGCAGGGCGATGGGCAGCAGCTTGTGGGGGGAGGCGAGCAGACCCAGCACCAGAAACATGCCGATTTGGCTGAGCCAGGTCAGACCGTCCAGCACCGACAATGTGGTGCTGCGGCTGCGCAGGGCGAGGTTACCGAGCAACAAACCAGTGAGGTAGATGGCGAGGATGCCGCTGCCACCGACCGCCGTGGTGAGGGCGAAGATCAGCAGACCGCCGCTGACGGTGAGCAGCGGATAGAGTCCCGGCGCCAGGCGGGCGGTGTTGATAAGGCGCCACAGCAGCCAGCCGCCGCCAAGGCCAATCCCGGCGCCAAGGCCAAACTGCTTGACCAGTTGCAGCAGCAGGAAGCCCCCATCCAGCCCTTGCTGGGCGGTGGCGAGCACCTCGATCAGGGTGACGGTGAGAAACACTGCCATGGGGTCGTTGCTGCCTGACTCTATCTCCAGAGTGGCGCTCACCCGCTCGTTGAGACTGCGTCCGCCAAGCAGGGAGAAGACCGCCGCCGCATCGGTGGAGCCGACGATGGCGCCGATCAGCATCCCCTGCATCAGGTTGAGATCAAACAACCAGGCAGCGGCGAGACCCGTCAGGCCGGTGGTGATGGCCACCCCGACCGTCGCCAGCGACAAGGCAGGCCAGAGTGCCACCCGAAACGAGGAGACCCGGGTGCGCATGCCGCCGTCGAGCAGAATGATGGCAAGCGCCAGGTTGCCCACCAGATAGGCGATGGAGTAGTCAGCGAAGTGGATGCCACCTGGGCCATCCTCACCGGCCAGCATGCCGACGGCGAGGAAGATAACCAGAATGGGAATACCGAGGCGGGAAGAGAGGGCGCTCAACAGTACGCTGGCTCCCACCAACAGGGCAGCGACAAAAAAGAAACTGTTGATGGTAGCGGCATCCAAGGGCGAACTCCTTCCTGGTAATGTGCAAAGTAGGCACATTATATGCAGTTAGGCCCCCTTTGTGTGGCTTATTTGTGCATCAATTTGCACTTTCTTACATTTTTCATCCCTTTTTCAGCATGGCCGCGCCATATTCTGACAGTGACGGGGTTAACGAAAGTGGAGTCAAAGGAGCGTCGATTTCAGGATGCGCAGGGAGGAGAGGGCGGGGAAAAGCGAAACGGCACAGCAGAGGGAGAGGGGAGCACAAGGGCGCTCCCCACGGGATGGGGGCGGGATTCAGTCGTCCTCGTCATCCTTCACTTCGCGGATCTTGTCCTTGTAGTTGGGCAACTGCTTCTCCAGCCGTTTCATGTCTTTGATGGCATTGAGAAACAGCCCGAGCAGGAACAGCAGCGGCAACCCTATCCACAGCCAGAGATTCATGGGATTTTCCTTTCGTCAGGACAGGTGGTGACATAACGGGCCAAAATTTCATCAAGGTTGGCCAATATGGTCGACTTGCCTTCAATATCCGCCTGTTGCAGACAAAGTGCCAGTGCCGCGGGATCGAGCCGCTGCTCATCGGACTCCAGCGAAAAGCTGATATGCCAGGGCTCGTAGGCGACCCCGCTCTCTGCCCCGACCGGCTTGGCATAAGGGAGGAAGAAGCCGAAGTCGCTCATATGGTCGCTGAGCCACTCGCTGAGATCTGCAAACCAGCCCTCGGCTTCATACTCCCAGGGCTCCAGTGCCAGTTTGGCATCGGCGGGCAGGCAGTCCGGGTCGTAGATATCGAGATCGGTCCCCCAGTGGTGACGGCTGGTGCCGGGCAGGGCACTCCAGCGCAGGATGGCGTGCAGCCGCTCCACCTCGCTTAGTTGCAGGGCATCGATGGGTTGGCTGTTGGCATCGAGCAGTGGCCGTTCGCCGCACCACTTGCCATTCCAGATGGCGAGCTGGCGCTCGAAGCTGCGCCAGCTGGAGGCCGCCTGCAGGTTGAACCCCTCATAGGCGGCCGCCACCTGCATGTCATTGAAGGCCGCCGCGGTGGCGGCGGTCAGACGATGGGGGCCGCGCCCCACCACAATAAGGTGACTCTCGTCGAGCCCCAGCAGTTGTTCCTGCGTCATGCCAGCAATCTCTCGAGCACCCCTTGGTACATGTCCGCCAGCAGATCCAGATCGTCCGCCTTCACGCACTCGTTCACCTTGTGAATAGTGGCGTTGACGGGGCCAAGCTCAATCACCTCGGCGCCGGTGGGGGCGATAAAGCGCCCGTCGGAGGTGCCGCCGGTGGTGAGCAGGGCCGGTCGCTGACCGTTCACCGCCTCGATAGCCGCCACGGCCGCATCGAGCAACGCGCCGGTGTCGGTGAGGAACGGCTGGCCGGAGAGGGTCCAGCTCAGCTGATAATCGAGGCCGTGTTTATCCAGCAGCGCCTCGACCCGCTCGCGGATATCCAGGTCGGTCAGTTCGGTGCTGAAGCGGAAGTTGAACTGGACGTGCAGTTCACCGGGAATGACGTTGGAGGCACCGGTGCCGGCATGAATGTTGGCTATCTGGAAGCTGGTGGGGGGGAAGTAGGCATTGCCCTCATCCCACACGGTGGCAGCGAGTTCCGCCAGCGCTGGCGCGGCTTTGTGGATGGGGTTGTCCGCCAGATGGGGATAGGCCACATGGCCCTGCACCCCGCGCACCAGCAGATCGCCGGTGATGGAGCCGCGGCGGCCGTTCTTCACCACATCACCGACCACGGCGGTGGAGGAGGGCTCGCCGACGATGCACCAGCGGATCTTCTCGTTGCGGGCCTCCAGGGTGTCGATCACCCGGGTGGTGCCATTGATAAAGGGCCCCTCTTCATCGGAGGTGATGAGAAAGGCGATGGACCCGGTGTGATCCGGATGCTCGGCCACGAAGCGCTCGACCGCCACCACCATGGAAGCCAGCGAGCCCTTCATATCGGCGGCACCGCGGCCATAGAGCAAGCCATCCTTGATGGTCGGCTCGAACGGCGGGGTGTGCCATTTGTCCAGCGGCCCGGCGGGCACCACGTCGGTGTGACCGGCGAAGCAGAACAGCGGCCCCTCGCTGCCACGACGGGCCCAGAGGTTGGTGGTGTCCTCAAACACCATGGGCTCGATAACGAATCCGATCCTGGCGAGGCGCTCCGCCATCAGGGTCTGGCACCCTTCATCGAGGGGGGTAACGGAGGGGCGGCGGATCAGATCCTTGGCCAGTGCGATGACATCCGACATCAGTTGTCCTTAGTTGTCCTTAACGGGAGAAGAGGGATTGGTAGTGATCAGCCTTGAAACCCAGGGTCAGTTCGCCGTCACGGTCCAGCAGCGGGCGCTTGATCATGGCCGGATGTTCCAGCAGCAGGGCGCGCGCCTTGGCGGTGTCGAGCCCCTGTTTGGCCTCATCCGGCAGGGCGCGGAAGGTGGTACCGCGACTGTTGAGCAGTGCTTCCCAGCCGAGTTTTGCCAGCCAGCTGTCCAGATCGTCCGGGTTCAGACCATCGGCGCGGTGGTCGTGAAAGCGGTAGTCGATACCGGCCTCATCCAGCCACTTGCGGGCTTTCTTGATGGTGTCACAGTTTTTGGGGGAAATGCCGTAGAGAACGACTTTGCATTCGGTCTTGTTTTCCATGGGGTTCACCGTGTTCCGTTTGATGGGCTGTAGCATACAGACGATCTGCACGTATGAAAACGAGGCTGCCTTGGGTTAGCCACCACGGTGGATGGTGTGCATTGGCGGACACGAGAGTGATTCGGTAAAAAAAATTCACATTGATATTGTTAGAAGTGCCGAGATCCTGATAGGCTTATCTCATCTTGTCTTTCTGCCTTGTTCGTCAGTTCTTGAATGTGGGCCAATGTAAAGGTGTTGCCATGAGCCGTTCCCCAAAAGCCTATTCCTACATTCGATTCAGTACCCCAAAACAGGCACAAGGGGACAGCTACCGACGTCAGTTGGAGCTTGCTACGGAATACTGCCAAAAGCATCAACTACAACTTAGTGATAAAGCACTTGAGGATTTTGGGGTGAGTGCCTACAGGGGGAGCAATCGAACTAATGGAGCTCTGGGGCGTTTCATTGATGCAGTGAAGGATGGGAAGATTAAGGAAGGATCTTACCTGTTGGTCGAATCGGTTGATCGCCTAAGTAGGCAAGCAATTGAGGACGCGTTACGCCAATTCCTAGAGATGATTGGTTTGGGAATTGTGATTGTAACCCTTATTGATGGGCGAGTTTATAAAAGTGGGGCTGTGGACATAACATCGCTACTTGTTTCAATCGTTAGTATGGCACGAGCCAATGACGAGTCTAAAACAAAAAGTAAAAGGAGTAGTGAGGCTTGGGAGAATGGTCGCAAGCACGCTAGAGAGAATAACCAAGTGATGAAAAACTCTCGCTTACCTTCATGGCTGAAATTAGAGGAGGGCAAGATTATTGCTATCCCTGAACGAGTCAAAGTCGTGAACGAGATGTTTGAGCTGGCAAAGTCCGGCTGTGGCTACGAGCAAATAGCCAAGATCTTTCTGGAGAAGGGCTATAAGACTTTTGGAAAAAAAGCTGACTGGCGTCCCGCAGGCATTCAGGCGGTTATCAAGAGTGAATCTGTGATCGGAGTGTTTCATCCACATCAAATAAAGGATGGTAAGCGGATTCCGGAGGGAGACCCTATTTGGGGATATTATCCGGCGATAGTCGAACCTATGTTATTCAATGAAGTGAAGCATCTTATCAACCAGAGAAATAATCATAGTGGTTCTTATCGGAAAGGCACTTATAACAACCTCTTTAGCGGTATACTGCGTTGCCAGTGTGGAGAATCGTTACGCTACCAAAATAAAGGGCGAGCAGGGAGCCCTCGTAACTATCTTGTTTGTCCTAAGCAGAATATTACAGGGTGTAATCTGCCAAACATGCTCTATGACAAAGTTGAGCCTCAGTTATTACAAGCAGTTAGTATCCTATCAGAAGTAATGCAAAGACGGGTGGGGGAGAATGAGAAGTTTTTATCTCTTCAAGAACAGTTAGCAACATTGAGGACTCAATTAGATGTTGAGAGTAGAAAGAAAGATAAAGCTGCTCAATCCATATTAGATTTTGACGATGATGCTACTTTTCGAAACGCATTTGTAAAGAGCAAAGCTAGCTGCAAAGTCTTAGAAGAAAAAATACGCGAACTTGAAAACGAGCTCATGAGTCTTGAGTTGTCAGAAAAAACAATTCTCAATCTACTGAAACCAGAGGAACTGATCAGCACGGAGCAACGTCAACTATTTAATAGCCAATTAAAAGCAGTGCTGAAAGAGATCAAATTTAGCTACGATGGTTATGATCTAGCCGCAGTATTCAAGGGGTTAGATGATCAATTCATGCTAGAGCAAGCTTTCAAACCCAAGCTGGCAGGCAGTAGCGTTAGAGATCTCTGCGGGGAGGAGTTGTTAAGGACAACCTCGGAAGCTCCCTACATTGATGCTGCGTGGGTGAAGGGGGAGATTGAGGAATACGCTCTCCACCGGAAAGATGTGTCAAGCGGTCTGGATGATGAGTTCGAGGATTTGAGTTTACAAGAGTCAAAGTGAAGGCATTGCAAGGGGAGTTTGGCGTGGTAGGTATCTTTGTTGGGCACCATTCACAGGGGATCATCGACCCAAGAGCATTGCTGTCACAGATACCTGGCTTCAATGGGCGTTACAGTCAGTACGTCAGGCGGGCAATCGCCAACCTCCGGCAGGTGCAGGGGCTTGACCTGCCGGAGATTCCCGAACCCGGTAATGGATTGGGGACGTGGACTCCCTTACAAGCCTTGGCTGTGTTGACCTATGGCCCCAGCTTTCACCTGAACGCAGTGTTGATAGCGGAAATCGAGCGGTTGACCGGACAATCATTACCACGAGAGGAAGGTCAGAGCCGCTATGAGGCAGCATTTTACACAGAGTACCTAGTGTCGCTGCGTGCTTATTTTGAAGAACAGCAGCCGGGTTTGCGAATCGAAGTGATCCCGCAATTCTCTTGCGGCCCTTACCGAATAGATTTCCGAGTCGATTTGCAGTGGTTCGACCCAGACGGAAAGTATTTTGACAAACCGATCCGGCAGGAGGTGTACTTGCTGGAGTTTGATGAAGCCTATCATCTGGAGCCAGCGAACCGCCAAGCAGACCACCAGCGTGATGCCTACATCGAGCAGCAGACGGGCCTCAGACCGCTCAGGATACGGCACGAGGAACAAGAGCTGTGGGCCACCATCTGTCGTGCTCAGGGACGCATCCTAAGCGTGGAGGAGTACCTGCAAGGGCTGTTGATGGCTATGGCAGAGCCGGGCGATGGCCGACATCTTGATATAACGCGAGATTCTGCCCAGAGTGCTTATACCTGCGATCCAGCCGGGTATCTACGATATCCAGCTCAGCCGGGACGAGACCTTAAAGCGATTGCAGAGCGGCTTGACTGGCGGTTGAGTCAGAGGCATAGCGGTAATCTGGCATATCACCGTCTGACCCCGCCGCGAGTGACTGCCAATCGACACATTTCGGGGTGATGTGTCTGGTCGATTTGAGTCTCATCGACACATCCGACAGCGTGTTCATGGGCTTTTCGGCGGTATGTGTCTGGTGTTCCAGCTGTTCCAGCCCGATATATATACCCGTTTAGTTACTCTGACTCTTATCTATTTACTGCACCGAGGGGGGAGCTTACCAGCCACCCAAAGGAGAGATTTCGAGAAGATTGCAACGATCTTGCCCGGTTGATTGCCCGGCAAAAACAATCCCAAACCCCACCAGCACAAGGAAAACGAGCAGGCAACATTCAGACCAAACGCCGGTATAAGCCAGATGAGACCAACACCATAGGAGAATCCCATGGAATACATCACATCTGGCCCCTTGTCGGGAGCCATCCAGCAAGGAGCAGGCGTATGAATGAGCAGCAAGGAAACCCGTTACTGAAAGCGTTGGAGGCGGCACTGCTGGCAGCCTTGGGCGTCCTCATTAAGGAAGCCGTCAACTCGATGCAGACACCGCCGCCTCCGCCGAAGGAGCCGGACGCTCAATAGACCATGCCCGTGTGACAGACCGGAAGCCCCCCGGCAACCCCTGTCACACGGGTTGGTTTTCGAGTTTTGACACGTTTTTCTTGCAGGGTCTTGAGCCTATTGGGAGGCCATCATGGCAATCATCGGGTATGCCCGTGTCTCGACCACGGGGCAATCGCTGGAGCAGCAACTGACAGCTCTGGCGGGGTGCGAAAAAGTCTTTAACGAGAAGGTCAGCGGTAGCAAGACGGATAGGCCGCAACTACAGGCAATGCTCGAATTCGTCCGCTCTGGAGACGTGCTAAAAGTGACAAAACTGGATCGACTCGCTCGAAACACCCGTCACTTGCTGGAGGTCACAGACCAGCTACACGCCAAAGGGGTAACATTGCAGATCCAAAATCTGGGCATCGACACGGCGACACCAACGGGCAAGTTGATGCTGACCATGATCGGAGCCATCGCCACGTTCGAGCGGGAAATAATGCTGGAGCGTCAGGCGGAAGGGATCGCCTTGGCGAAGGCAAAAGGGGTCTACAAGGGCCGGAAGCCGACAGCTATGGAGAAGCGTGATGAAGTGCTGTATTTGGTTTCACAAGGACAACCAAAAGCTGCGATAGCTAGACGTTTAGGGATTAGCGGTTCAAGTGTGCATCGTATCGTTAAGGGCTCCATGTAGCCCTTATAGTTTGCTTTCCATAGCTTTTACATGGATATACACTTGCCCAACCATTAACTTTTTGGAACGGATACAGAATGCTGCTTGATGACTATAGTCGCTATGTGATTGATTGTGAGCTAGAAATGGGGCGGATTCCCAAAGATGCTCCAGATATGCCCCTGAGAAAATGCTTGCCATTTTTCATCAAGCTGATTGATAGCGGTAAAGCTGTATACCCGTTTAACAATGAAAAATCAGTCTTACGCATCATTAGTTATGATGTATCTGATCCGAATGCTCTTACGCTGCTTTTCCAGTTGTCTGATAGCGGTGTTTCCGACCCTGCGTTTGCAAAACTTGCTACTGGTGAATCACGAGTAGTGAAAAAAGGTGATGGTGAGGGAGTGGCAGCAACGGCACATCTCGTAATTGCTCTTGATCCAATAAATGCTTCATTTTCAGACATTTACGCCGCTGTTTTTGAGGAGGTCCCCGGAGTCACGAAGACGCTGATCGGTGCCTGTATGACATCTTTCATGGCGGATGCTGTATCACTTGAGTTTGAACGAGTTAACGGTAGTAAACGCTCTACGGTTAAATGTCGACCTAGCATTTCATTGCAGCCATTAGCAGGCCAAAGTATTTCTGATTGCTTAAAAGATGGCTGGCTGTTGGGGTTCACTGTAGTGCAAAAGTCAAAGAATGCTGTTTTGGATGATGATGGAGACTTGAGGGTCGAAGAAACTCGGCTGATGATCAAAACGCCAAAAACTCGTGCAGAAAAAGCAATGGCATTAGTGAGAAAAACAGTAGGTCATTTTCAAAATACCGAGTACACAGGGCTACGTTTGATGTACGAGGATGGTGATAAACGGAGAAAAGGAATTCAATTGGATGCGAGACGAGATGATTACCTTGCATCTAGCTTTGTGAGGACAGAGCATGTTGTTCTGTCAGAACAAATTCTGCATTGCCAAGACTCAATTCATCCAGATCTTAATCATAAGATGTTGAAAATACTTAAGAAAAGGTGATTTATGTTTGTCGTGGATAAGCTCTTAAAGCCGCTGCACTATGTGTTGATATCGAGCACCGAGAAAAGGTGGTTCGATTTTGGCTTACCGCTGATTTTTGCCGCGATGAGCATTCTGGTGATTTACGTTTTTCTGCCACAACCGATTTCATTTATCGGAAAAGACAGCATCATTTCTCTATCAAATGGGATTTTGCAGATATTATCTGGTTTTTACATTGCTTCAATGGCTGCTGTGGCAACCTTTAACCGTGAGGGCATGGATGATCTCATGGAAGGGTCTGATAGACCCAAATTGCGTGGTTTAGCTCTGAGCAGACGCAGTTTCCTGAGTTACCTATTTGGTTATCTTGCATTCATGAGCATTGCAATGTACTTCGCTGGTGGCTTGGTACAGTTAGCGTCAGGAACAATACATAGCTTCTGCATAGAGTATCCTTTTTGGAAAATGGTTCTAGCGACACTCTATCTCTTAACTCTTTGGAATATATTGTTCACGACGGTTTTAGGAATGCACTTCCTGATTGATAGGATTCATCGTTCGAAACCCGAGATGATTATTGGAGATGGTCAGAAAGACGATGAGAAACAGTAGCTTTTGAGTCTTTAGCCCGAGCCTAGCTTGGGCTTTTTTGTATCACCAGCTCGGTACTTTCAACAATAATATCTGCAGTTCTTGATGCCATAGAGGGTGATGGCCATGGGGAGTCCTTCTCTTGTGGGCGCTGGCCGTGGCCGTGCCCGAAAATCCGAATCAACAGAGTGCAAGGGCCCGATTCTGGCATTGTGGCAATCCCATGGCAACGCCGATGGTCTGGCTCGCGGGTTTTACCGGAACTGGTCACACCTGAACGGCGATTTTGAGCACAAGGTCAGAAGCAGTGGGGCTGGCGTGCCCGATGGGGTTGGGTATTGCGGGAGAAGATCGACTATTGCAGGAGAAAAAGAGAAGGGGGCAAACGCCAGATAGCCAAAACGCGCCAGCGGGCGCGTTTTGGTCGGCATCATCAAGCACCTCAATCAGTGCAGGGTGGTCCACTCATGGTCAAAGACCCGGGCCCGTTCCCAGGGTGCATCAGGCAGGCTGGAAGAGAGGCCAGTGTATTTGCCCACGTCGTCCACCACGATGGCGGAGAGGATCGGCAGGTTGTTTTCGGTGCAGTACATGCGGATGCGTTGCAGCAGGGTGCGCAGTTCATCCTGGCACTGCTCCAGCCCGGCCTGCTTGGCCAGTTTGGAGTAACGAATGGTAGTGCGTTCCTTTGCAGACTCGACGAGGATGTCCCACAGCTTGTAGTCGCAGGTCGAAGCACCTGCGGTGGCTTGGCTTGTCATAACTCTCTCCGGCGCGAAATGGTCGCTATATGTCGAAGCGCATCTTCGCCAGTTCGGCGCCGTCATATGTTGATCCAACGCAAAAAAGAGGGGAGTCGCGTCACACAATTCCCGGATATAGGGTGATAAAGGTTTTTCGGCAGTTGAAATAACGAAAAATTGTTACATGGCCGACATATTATGCTAATGAATCACGGTGACGGCACCTTTATTGATAGGGATCAAAGGCAAACAGTGGTCAGATCACTAGATTTCGCTCTTCGATAAATTTATCAGGAGTGAATATTGGAACTTTTATTCGTCTTGCTCGTTCTGGTCGCCGTGGTCTACGGCATCATCAAGGATTACAACCCGCAGGCGGTGCTGGCGCTGGCGGGCATGGCCATTTTTGCGGTGGCCTACTGGCTGGGGCTGCACCCCATTCTCCCCGCTGACAAGAGCACCGGTTTCGCCCTGTTCGACCTGTTCGAAGTGTTCAAGGGGATCTTCTCCTACCGCGCGGCGGGACTTGGCCTCACCATCATGGCGGTGGCGGGTTTTGCCACCTACATGTCCCATATCGGGGCCTCCCAGGCGCTGGTGCGGGTGGCGGTCAAACCGGTGGCAGGCATCCAGTCCAGCTACCTGATGCTCTCCATCTGTTATCTGGTGGCGGTCTTTGTCTCCCTGTTCGTTACCTCCGCCACCGGCCTTGGCCTGCTGTTGATGGTCACCATGTATCCGGTGATGCGCAACCTCGGCATCAGCCCGGCCTCCGCCTGTGGCGTCATCGCCACCTCACAGGCGTTTGAAATTGGCCCAACCCAGACCAACGCCATCTTCTCTGCCGGTCAATCCGGTATGGATCCGACCAGCTATTTCGTCGACTACCAGATCTGGCTGGTGGCCCCCATGCTGCTGGTGACCATGGTGCTGCACTTCTTCTGGCAGCGTCACTGCGATCGCAAGGATGGCTGGGATCCTGCGCTCCATCGCGGCGATCACGCCGAGCTGGACGAGCAGGGCACCGAGAGCGTGCAGGCGCCTACCTGGTATGCCCTGCTGCCGATCATCCCCTTCGTGCTGATGATGACCTTCTCCAAGCTGCTGGTGAGCGACATCAAGATGAGCGTGGAGGTGGCCATGCTGCTGTCGGTCTTTATCGGCATGCTGTGCGAGCTGCTGCGTAGCCGCTCGGTGCGTACCGCATTTGCCGGGCTGTCGAGCTTCCTCGATGGTATGGGCAAGGTGTTTGGCCCCGTGGTGGCGCTCATCGTCTGTGCCGAGCTGTTTGCCGAATCCCTCAAGGCCATCGGCGCCATCGATACCTTGCTGCACTCTGCCAGCAATGCCGGTATCGGCAGCGGTCTGATGACCCTGGTGATGGTGGCGCTGATCATGGTGGCGGCGGTCATCATGGGCTCCGGCAACGCGGCGTTCCTCAGCTTCTCGACCCTGGCACCGGCGGTGGCGGCCAAGTTCGGCGTACCTGCGGTGACCATGCTGCTGCCGATGCAGCTCGCTTCCAGTATCGGCCGCACCGTCTCCCCCATCGCTGCGGTACTGATCGCCTGTGCGGGGATTGCCAAGGTATCGCCCTTTACCGTGGTCAAGCGCACCAGCGTGCCGATGGCGGGGGCGCTGCTGACGGCGTTGACCCTCAACTATCTGCTGTTCATGTAGTGATGTGGGTTATGTAAGTGGTGTTTGGAATTTACCGGTCGGGCGGGTGGCATGGCTGCCCGCCTTTTTCTCACTGTGTCGCATTGTTGCAATAGACGATCGGCCATCAACGCTGATTGTTGCATGGAGAAGATAATGACAGTTGTAAAGAGCCCGTTTTCCCTTGATAGCTATCTGGCCGATCTGGCTCCGCTCATCAACCTCGATTGCGGTACTCGCACCCCGGCCGGGGTAGCGAAAGTGGCCGACATCATGACCGAGAAATATGAGGCCATCGGCTGGCAGGTGACCCGCCACCAGTTCGCTGCCGAGTGCGGCCCCTGCCTCGAGATCACCAATGCGCCGGGTGCCGATCACTACGACGTGATGCTGTGCGGCCACATGGATACCGTCTTCCCCGAGGGGACGGCGGCCAAGCGCCCGCTGAAAATCGAAGGCAATCAAGCCTTTGGTCCCGGCGTCTCGGACATGAAGAGTGGCCTGCTCTCTATCTGGTATGCCCTCAAAGAGATGGATCCGGCATTGCTTGCCAAGCTCAAGGTGCTGGTCTGCTACAACTGCGACGAAGAGATTGGCTCCCCCTGGTCGAAAGATTGGCTGGTGGAGAAGGCCAAACAGAGCGGCTGCGTGCTGGTGGCCGAGGCTGCTCGCCCGAGCGGAGATCTCATCAGCGCCCGCAAGGGCAATGCCAAGTACCGCATCACCTTCCACGGCAAGGCGTCCCACGCCGGTTCGGCCCTGACCGAAGGGGTCTCTGCCATTACAGAACTCGCTCATTGGGTGCTGGCCATCAACGAGCAGGTCAACATGACCACGGGCACCACCATGAACGTTGGCGTGGTACAGGGCGGCACCGGTGTCAACGTGGTGCCGGACTTTGCCGAGGCGATCGTGGATTTGCGCTTCTGGAGCAACGAAGAGGCCGCAGCGGTGCACGACCGGCTCACCTTTATGGCCAACAACCCCTTCCTCGCCGGTTGTCGGGTCGAGGTGGATCGCCAGACCTTCAAGCCGGCGATGCGCCCGAGCGGTGACACAGAGGTGCTTATGGCGCTGGTAGAGGTGGCAGCCAAAGAGGAGGGGATCCCCTTCAACTGGCTGGAGGCCGGTGGCGGCTCGGATGCCAACTTCACCGCCGCCGCAGGGGTGCCGTCGCTGGATGGCTTCGGCCCCATGGGGGGCGGTTTCCACTCGGAGGCGGAGTTCCTGCTGCTGGAGAGCATCGAGCCGCGCATCCGCCTGCTGCAGCGGGTGCTGGGCAAGCTGGTGAAATAAGCCGGTTTATCCCTTGTTCGGGTCGTCATGGCCCGCTCAAAACTGGTCCGCTCAAATCCAAACGGGAGGCTGTAGCCTCCCGTTTTTTTTCTCGATTTTTCGCGTGTCCCTGAACGAGCGTGCCAGATCGCCTGAGGCCGTTACCCCTGTGGCTCGGCCAGATAGGCCAGATGATCCTGGCGCGCCACCTGCCAGCCATCGAGGCGCAGCGGGGCGGCAAAGCCCGGGCCGTCGGTCACCATGGTGTGGTACTCCCCTTGCTCGCCGCAGGCATCGAAGCCCTCGCGCTCGGCCAGTTGTTGTAGCTCGCAGAGGGTGGCGGCATCAAGGGGGCGCCCAGTCCACTCGGGGGCCAGTACCCGGGTATCGACGCAGGAGAGGTGGGCGATGATGCCGCGTGCCAGCATATCCGCCAGCAAGGCTTGGCGAGATTGCTGCCAGAGCGGGGTATGGACGGTGAGACCCAGCGGCTGGCAGCGTTCGCGGATCCAGTTAGACGCACCGCCCACGCTGTCGATATCGCCGGTCACCACGCCATCGAGTTGCCACTCCTCCTTGAGCCGCGCCAGTGCCCGCTCATAACCGAGATCGAACGGCGCTTCTATGGTGACCAGCAAATGGGGCAGCCCGAGGGCTTCCGCCTGACGGCGCACCAGCGGCAAGGGGTGAGCCAGAAATCGGGGCTCTGGCGGCGCAAAGGTGGCCAGTGCCACCACCTGATGGCCCGCTTGGCGGGCATGACAGAGGGCCAGCATGGCATCTTTGCCACCGCTCCAGAGCAGGATGACGCGAGACATGGATGAGATTCCAGTGGTGAACGAAGGGGCATGCTACCCAGCGGCGGGGGCAGAGGTAAAGGCATAGTGTCCGGAAATGGCGGCGGGGAAGTGGTTGAGGTAACGGAGCGGGGAAAAAAGCAGGCCCCCGAAGCGGGGGCCTGTATTGCAATAGCGTGGTAAACGCCGCTGCGATTAGAGCAGGATGCTGGTGAGGATAAAGCCCAGCGAGCAGGAGGTCACCACCCCGATCAGCCCCGGAATGATGAAGCTGTGGTTGATGATGAACTTGCCGATGCGGGTGGTGCCGGAGCGGTCGAAACCGATACAGGCCAGATCGCTCGGGTAGGTCGGCAGCACGAAGTAGCCGTAGCTCGCCGGCAGGAAGGCGATCAGCAGCTTCGGCTCCACGCCCAGCGCCAGACCCATGGGGGCGATGGCGGTCAGGGCGGCGGCCTGGCTGTTTACCAGCTTGGAGATGAGGAACAGCACCAGGGCGTAGGTCCAGGGTTGGGCCTGTACCACATGGGCTAGAGTCTCTTTGAGCAGCGGCATGTGAGCCTGGAAGAAGGTCTCACTCATCCATGCCACCCCGAATACGGAGAAGATGGCGACCATGCCTGCCTTGAAGACGGCACCGTTGGCGATCTCGCCCGGTTTGACCTTGCAGCGCATCAGGATGATGGCACCGGCGATCAGCATCATCATCTGGATCACCAGGTTCATGGAGAGCGGGCCAGTTTTGTCCTTGATGGTGAACACCGGACGCAGACCTTCGTTGGCACCGAGCAATACCACGGCAGCGATGGCGGCGAAGAAGATCCAGGTAGACCAGTATGCCTCTTTCGGGAACTTGGTGTTGAGCAGAGTTTCACCACCGCCGTAGATGAAGGCACGCTGCTCCGGGTCTTTGATCTTGGCCTGGAACTCTTCATCCTTGTCCAGATCCTTGCCGCGACGCAGGCTCCACAGGGCCGCCACGATGACACCGGTCAGGGAGGAGGGGATGGCGATCATCAGGATGTCGAGCAGGCCGTAAGCCTGACCGATACCGTGACCGGCCGCCAGAATGGAGACCATGGAGACCACGGCAACGGAGACCGGGGAGGCGCAGATGGCCATCTGGGAGGCAACGGAGGCCACGGCCATCGGACGCTCGGGACGGATGTTCTTCTGCAGCGCAATGTCAGCGATGATGGGGAACATGGTGTAGACCACGTGGCCGGTACCGCACAGGAAGGTGAGGGTCCAGGTCGTGAGCGGCGCCAGGATAGTGATGTATTGCGGGTGACGGCGCAGCAGACGCTCGGCCACTTGCATCATCAGGTTGAGGCCACCGGCAGTCTGCAGGGTAGCGGCACAGCCGATCACCGCCAGAATGGTCAGCATTACCTGAACAGGCGGTTCGCCCGGCACCAGGCCGAAGACGAAGGTCAGCAGGAAGAGACCGATACCACTGATGAGACCGAGTCCCATGCCCCCAAAGCGGGTACCCAGCAGCAAGCAGCCGAGTACCACTAAAAATTCCATCAAGATCATTCCGTTACCTCGTGTGATTCAACCCATATTGCCGCGGGTAGCCTGAACCATGAATTGTCATTGTCTGTTTTATTTAGCCCAAAAGGGTTAGTTGCTATTCTGCTCCCCTGAAAAAGTGAAAAAATTGAGTTACTTCAATAACTCGATGAATTTTTGATTAAACCACTTAAAAACTACGTACTAACAAAAACATTATTTTTGTCACCAAGTGGTATCACTCGGGGCCAAGCCAGCGGGTGGTCATGGTGGCGGCACAGAGCGGCAGCAGGGCGGCAGGGGAGGGGCATAAAAAGGGCTCGATTGCGGCAGAAGAGGGTGAAAAAACCAGCGCTCAGGCTATTTATGCCAGCAAGGGCTGACTTCGGCGGGTTGGCTCACTTGGCCGCAGGTGCTTGCTGCAGATAGCGGCGCTGATAATCTTCGCTCAGCTTGGCAATATCGAGTCTGGCAATGGCCTGTGCCACCCGTTGTTGCAACGCCTGCTGATCGGGGTGAAACATGATGTGCAGGCTCTTGTGTTCGAGGATCTTCGGGTGAAATTGCAATCCGGAGCTGCTCAGCTTGCGATCATGGTTGATGAGCCAGTGAAAGACATCCCGATCGATCACCGCCAGATCGAGCCGGTCGCGCTGCAATTTGCGCAGGTTGAGCAGGTCGGAATCGACGGCGGCAGTGTTGAGGCGCTTGCTGGCCATCAGGGCATCGAATTCACGGGTGTTGACGTATCCCTCCACTACGCCGATCCGGTAGGGGGCGAGATCCGTGAGCTGCTGCCAGGGGATGGGGGGGCCTGAGCGCTGCGCCATGCCCAGCACGCTGTCGCCCACGCTGGGGGAGCTGCGCCACAGGGTGGGCAGGGTATCGGAGAGGTACTCGGGAAAATAGCCGCTATAAGGCTGGGTCGGGTCGGCCGCCAGCCGTACCGCCCGCTGCCAGGGATAGAAGTCGAACGTCACCTCCAGTCCCGCTTCGGCAAAGGCGCGTTTGACGATATGACCGGTGAGGCCGCCATCGGGCAGGCTCTGGCTGGTGTAGGGGGGCCACTCCAGGGTGGTCAGACGAACGGGCTCGGCCCACAGTTGAACAGGCATGCAGGACAGCAATAGCGAGAGCAGCAGGCGATATCCCATAGGCGACGAGTTCCTTGTGCCGGTTGATCCTGAGTATCACCCATAACGGTGACAATAAAAAAGCCGACCCACAGGTCGGCTTTTGCAATGCAGTGGCAAGATGCCGCTGATCAGAACTCGGCGGTACGCGGAGTACGCGGGAACGGGATCACGTCGCGGACGTTGCCCATGCCGGTCACGTATACAACCAGACGCTCGAAGCCCAGACCGAAGCCGGAGTGCGGCACGGTACCGAAGCGACGCAGGTCGCGATACCACCAGTAATCTTCCTTGTTCAGGCCCATCTCGGCCAGGCGGGCATCCAGCACGTCCAGACGCTCTTCACGCTGGGAACCACCGATGATCTCGCCGATGCCCGGTGCCAGTACGTCCATCGCGGCAACGGTCTTGCCGTCGTCGTTGAGGCGCATGTAGAAGGCCTTGATATCTTTCGGGTAGTTCTTCACCACCACCGGAGACTTGAAGTGCTCCTCGGCCAGATAGCGCTCGTGCTCGGAGGAGAGATCGATACCCCAGGAGACCGGGAACTCGAACTTCTTGCCGCAGTTTTTCAGCACTTCGATGGCGTCGGTGTAGTCGATCTGGGCGAAGTCGGAGGAGACGAAACGCTCCAGACGGCCGATGGCATCCTTGTCCACGTGCTGGGCGAAGAACTCCAGATCGTCGCGACGCTCGGTCAGTACGGCGTTGAAGACATACTTCAGCATGGCTTCGGCCAGTGCGGCGTTATCTTCCAGATCGTTGAAGGCCACTTCCGGCTCAACCATCCAGAACTCGGCCAGGTGGCGGCTGGTGTTGGAGTTTTCAGCGCGGAAGGTCGGGCCGAAGGTGTAGACCTTGGAGAGTGCGCAGGCATAGGTTTCGGCGTTCAGCTGGCCGGATACGGTCAGGAAAGCCTCTTTGCCGAAGAAATCTTCGTTGTAGTCCACCTTGCCGGCGTCGGTGCGCGGCAGGTTTTCCATGTCCAGAGTGGAGACGCGGAACATCTCGCCGGCACCTTCGGTGTCAGAGGCGGTGATGAGCGGGGTCGCAACCCAGAGGAAACCCTCTTCGTGGAAGAAGCGGTGGATGGCTTGCGCCAGGCAGTGACGAACGCGGGTCACGGCGCCAACGATGTTGGTGCGCGGGCGCAGGTGGGCCTGTTCACGCAGGTATTCGATGCTGTGGCGCTTGGCGGCCATCGGGTAGGTGTCCGGATCTTCGACCCAGCCGACTACCTTCACCTTGGTCGCCTGCAGTTCGAAAGCCTGGCCGCTGCCCTGAGAGGCGGCAACCACGCCGGTCACTTCCACGGAGCAGGCAGTGGTCAGACGCAGCACTTCATTCTCGTAATTGGCCAGGGTATTGGGGACAACTGCCTGTACCGGATGGAAACAGGAGCCATCGGAAATGGCCAAAAATGAGATCCCCGCCTTGGAATCACGGCGAGTCCGGATCCACCCTTTGACAGTATGGGTGGTGCCGACCGGATACTTACCGGCCAGCACATCTACTACGGATGCGTGCGTCATCGAAATATTGTCTCCAGCTTGTTCTTGCAGCGCTATTTGCAACACTAGGGAGTCTGGCCCGGGCACAGATGGCCCACCATGGCAGACTAAGCCGTCAATCTTACCCGCGCGGGTTTGATAAACAAGCAAAAATGTCGGACTCTGGTGGGGTTTTCGGCATGGTTCACTCAACAAGAGTGTCACGGGCGCAGGAGAGGTGGGTGAAAGATCGGCGGCATGGGCCAGATTGGCTGACACGGGTGTTGCAGGGGCTGGTGATGCTCTGCTGGGGCGGCTTTATCGTGCTGCTCTCCCTTTACCACTATGCCCGGCCCGAAATTGCCTACGGTTTTCTGGTCTATGGCGGGATCGAGGTGCGCGATTATTGGGACCCGGCCCTTACCCCCTGGCTGGTCTACGGGCTCTGGAGCTGCTGCGCCCTGACGCTGGCGGTGTTGCTGCTGGAGCGCAAGCGCAGCCGCCGTCAGGATGACTCCCGGCATGTCAATCTGGCCATCCTGCTATTGGTGCTGATCGCCAGCTTGCTCTTCTACTACGTCGGTTAAGCGTTCGTCTTAGCGGGGCTGATCCGGCTCCTGCCTGCTGGCCTTGGTGCGCTTGCCGAGCTGGCGCTCCACGCTGTCGAGCATCTGGTTGTAGGCCACCGCCACCCGGCCAATCTCGTCGCCGTCATCCCCCTCCAGCCGGTGGCCGAAGTCGTGCAAGTCGGTGGCCTCTTCCATGGAGCGGGTCAACTGGTTGAGAGGGCGCACGATCCAGGTGCGGATGACCCAGAGGGTCAGCAGCAGTCCCATCCCGAAGATGCCGGTGAGAATGAGCGCCGAGGTGAGAATATTCTGCTCGACCCGGGTAAACAGCGAATCGAGGGAGTAGTCAAAGCGCACCGCCCCTAACACAGTGTTCTCCGGCACCAGATGACAGCTGGTGCAGTCGGTGCCGCGAAAATCCTTCTTGGCCAGCAGCGGTCGGGTGACCACCAGACGGCTGTGCATGCCGTTGTGCACCACCTCCAGGCTCCCTTTGCTCGCCAGAGCCAGCTCATCAAACTCATCTTTTACCTGCTCTGTCTCCCGTCCCGGCCCGAACTGTTTGCTCACCGCATCGCCACGAACGATGCGGGCATCCTCCACATGGGCGTGGTCGAGAAACTTGCCGCGCAGGGTATCGCGGGCATCCATCTTGCCGGTCAGCATCAGCATGTTGAGGCCGTCGAAATAGGCTTCGGTCTGCTCGCGGCTCTGCTCCTTGATGAGGGTCAGGATGAGATCGCGCTCGCGCACCGCCTGATAGGCTGCGGAGAAGACCAGTACCATGGAGAAGATGAAGAGCAGGAAAAAGTTGATTTTGGCAGCAATGGAGAGGCGCATGAGCAGTCTTTCTTGATGGTAAAACCGCAGCAGTTTACCCCTCTTGGGGCCTCAGGTCTGGTGTTTTGCTCACATTACGGCAAGTGAAACTGCACTGAAGTGGATAAAGTTGCCCTCTTTATATATCAAATGCCGGTAGTCAAACGGGCGGCAGCGATGGCCGCCCGCTGCATGCATTAAAACTCGCCTTCGGCGATGGCCTGACGGATGGCGCCGGTCAATACCCGCAGCTCTTCAGGGGTGATGACGAACGGAGGCATCAGGTAGACCAGCTTGCCAAAGGGGCGGATCCAGGCGCCCAGTTCGACAAATTTGCGCTGGATGCGCGCCACATCCACCCGCTCTTTCATCTCCACCACCCCGATGGCGCCGAGCACCCGCACATCCGCGACCGCCGGGTGCAGGGTCAGCTCCACCAGCTCGGTACGCAGCTGATGCTCGATGGCGCGCACCCGCTCCTGCCACGGTGAGGCCAGCAGCAGATCGATGGAGGCGTTGGCCACCGCGCAGGCGAGCGGGTTGCCCATAAAGGTGGGGCCGTGCATAAAAACGCCCGCCTTGCCGTCACAGATGGTGCGGGCGACATGCTCGGTGGTCAGGGTCGCCGAGAGGGTGAGGTAGCCGCCGGTAAGCGCCTTGCCCAGACACATGATGTCGGGGCTGATCCCCGCCCAGTCGCATGCAAACAGCTGGCCGGTGCGGCCAAAGCCGGTGGCAATCTCGTCAGCAATCAGCAGCACGCCGAACTCGTCGCACAGGGCGCGCACCCACTGCAGGTAGCGGGGGTGATAGAAGCGCATGCCGCCAGCGCCCTGTACTATGGGCTCAAGCACGATGGCGGCGATCTCCTCGTGATGATCCGCCATGAGTGTCGCCAGCTCCACCACGCACTGCTCATCCCACTCGGCGTGGAAGCGACAGCTGGGCGCATCGACAAAATAGTGTTCCGGCAGGAATCCCTTGTAGAGCTCATGCATGCCGCCATCGGGATCGCAGACGCTCATGGCGCCAAACGTGTCGCCGTGATAGCCGCTACGCAGGGCGACAAACTTGGCTCTGGGCGTCCCCTTGGCGTGCCAGTACTGCTGGGCCATCTTGAGTGCCACTTCCACTGCCACCGAGCCGGAATCCGCCAGAAATACCCGATCAAGCCCCTTCGGAGTGATCTCCACCAGCTTGCGGCAGAGCTCAACCGCCGGAGCGTGGGTGAGGCCGCCAAACATCACGTGGGACATCTTGCCGAGCTGGGCGGTGGCGGCGGCGTCCAGCTCCGGCACCTGATAGCCGTGCACGCAAGCCCACCAGGAGCTCATGCCATCCACCAGTTCACGGCCGTCGCTGAGAGTGATCTTCACCCCTTTGGCGCTGGCTACTTCATAGCAGGGCAGGGGGTGAGTGAGGGAGGTATAGGGGTGCCAGATGTGGTGCAGGTCGAACTCTTGGTTGGTCATTTTATATTCTGTTGTCAATTGATTTGATCTGGTCGGTGTTGACAGTCTACGCGTGCTCTCTACACTAGCCAACAATTTCAGCCACTTGGCACTGCGCCTCACCCTGAGCGCGCAGGCCCGGCGGCGGGTTTTGTGGCCGTCCATCCCAAGATGGCGGGCGCAGGATCCCACTAATAACAACCGGAAGCCATGTATGAATGCTCTCACCGTGGGCGGTCACGCCCTTCGTCATGACTGGACCCTCGCCGAGGTTCAGGCCCTGTTTGCCCTGCCATTCAACGATCTGCTGTTTCAGGCCCAGACCGTCCACCGCGCCCACTTTGACCCGAACGAAGTGCAGGTGAGCACTTTGCTCTCCATCAAGACCGGCGCCTGTCCGGAAGATTGCAAATACTGCCCCCAGAGCGCCCGTTACCACACCGGGCTTGAGGCCGAGCGGCTGATGGAGGTGGAAAAGGTGCTGGAGCGGGCCCGCGAAGCGAAGGCCAACGGCTCGTCACGCTTTTGCATGGGGGCCGCCTGGCGCAATCCCAAAGAGAAGGACATGCCCTACATCATCCGGATGATTGAGGAGGTGCGCGGGCTCGGTATGGAGACCTGCATGACGCTGGGGATGCTCACCGCCGATCAGGCGGTACGTCTTGGCGCTGCGGGGCTCGATTACTACAACCACAACCTCGACACCTCGCCGGAGTTTTACGGCGAGATCATCTCCACCCGCACCTATCAGGACAGGCTCGATACCCTGGAGCATGTGCGCAGTGCGGGCATGAAGGTCTGCTCTGGCGGCATCGTCGGCATGGGTGAGCAGGCCAAAGACCGTGCGGGACTCTTGATGGCGCTCGCCAACCTGCCGCGGCACCCGGAGAGTGTGCCCATCAACATGCTGGTCAAGGTGAAGGGAACGCCGCTGGAGAACGAGGAGAACCTCGATCCATTCGAATTTATCCGCACCATCGCCGTGGCGCGGATCATGATGCCCGCCTCCCATGTGCGCCTCTCAGCCGGGCGGGAGAAGATGAACGAGCAGATGCAGGCGATGTGCTTTATGGCGGGGGCCAACTCCATTTTCTATGGCTGCAAGTTGCTGACCACCCCCAACCCGGACGAAAACAGCGATATGCAGCTGTTCAAGCGGCTCGGCATTCGCCCCGCCCAGCGGGCCCAGAAGCCGGATCAGGTTCAAGAAGAGGAGCTGCTGGCCGAGGTGAGCCGCCAGAGCGAACCTGCCGAAATGTTTTATGACGCCACCCGCCCCCGTGCTGGGGCCGCTAGGTCATGAAGGGCCCTGCAGTAACGGGCCCCTTTGGGTTGAGCGCGGCGCTGGCCGGGCGCGAGCAGGTGGGTCTGCTGCGCAACCGCATCGCGACCGACGGGGCGAGTGGCGGGCGGCTCAAGGTTGCGGGGCGCGACTACCTCAACTTTTCCGCCAACGACTATCTGGGACTGGCAGATCACGGCGCCATCAAGGCCGCCTTCAACGCGGGGATTGAGCGCTATGGTGCGGGCGCCGGTGCCTCGCCACTGGTGACCGGTTACAGTCATGCCCACCAACAGCTTGAGGAGACCCTGGCCGAGTGGCTCGGAGTGGAGGCGGTGCTGCTGTTCAACTGCGGTTTTTCCGCCAATCAGGCGGTGCTCAAAGCCCTGCTCGGCAAGGAACATCTGCTGTGGCAGGACAAACTCAACCACGCCTCCCTGCAGGAGATGGGCAGCCAGCTCCCCTGCAAGATGAAGCGCTTTGCCCACAACGATATGGCGGCCCTTGAACGGCAGCTTGAGCCAAATCGCGGACTGATTGTCTCGGAAGGGGTGTTCAGCATGGACGGGGATCAGGCCACCTGGGGTGAGCTCGCAACCCTCGCCGCCCGGAGCGGCAACTGGCTGATGATCGACGATGCCCATGGTCTTGGTGTGCTGGGATCCGAGGGGCGCGGCACCCTGGCGGCGCAGGGGGTTGCTCCTGCCAGCGTACACATCCAGATGGGCACTTTTGGCAAGGCGCTCGGGGTTGCCGGTGCCTTTGTCGGCGGCAGTCGCGAACTGGTGGAGTATCTGGTCAACTTCGCTCGCCACTATGTCTACAGCACCCATATGCCCGCCGCGCAGGCTTGCGCGGTCAGCAAGAGCATCGAACTGGTGCGCGCGGCTGATGAGTCCCGCGCCCATCTTGGCCAGCTGATCGCTCGCTTCCGGCAAGGGGCACAGGCGTTGGGTTGGCAACTGGGGGCGAGCGACACCCCGATCCAGCCGCTGCTGGTGGGGGAGAGCAGTGTTGCCCTGCAACTGGCTGAACGGCTGCGGGAGCGCGGCGTCTGGGTGAGCGCCATCCGCCCGCCCACGGTGCCAGTCGGTACGGCCCGGCTGCGCATTACCCTGAGCGCGGCTCACCGCGAGCAGGATGTGGATCGCTTGCTCGATGCCTTGGGGGTCTGCCCTGCAGTTACAACGCTTGGGGAGGCTCACTATGGCTGAGCGTTTTCAAACGGTCGACAAGGCGCAGCTTGCTCGCCGTTTCGGCGCCGCCGCTCGTCATTACGATGCCCACGCCCGTTTTCAGCAGGAGGTGGGGCAGGCGCTGCTGGAATGGATGCCAGACAGGCTGGTTGGCACTGATCTGACGGTGAGTGGGCTGGATCTGGGCTGCGGCACCGGCTTTTTCTTGCCCCAACTGGCGAACCGTTGTCACCAGCTGGTGGGGCTGGATCTCGCCCCCGGCATGCTGGCGCAGGCCGCCTTGCGTGGCAGCGGTGCTCGCCTGCTCTGCGGCGATGCGGAGCAGCTTCCTTTCGCCGATAACGCGTTCGACTGGATTTTCTCCAGTCTGGCGCTGCAGTGGTGCGAGCGTCCGGCCCAGGCTTTCGGCGAGCTGCTGCGGGTGGTCAAACCGGGCGGCCAGATCTTTTTCTCGACCCTGCTCGATGAGTCGCTCTGGCAGTTGCGAGCCGCCTGGCAGCAGCTTGATTGTCGCGCCCATGTCAATCGCTTCCTCAGCCTGCCACAATTGGAGCAGGCGCTGGCGAGCGCCGGGGTATCTGCTCCCGAGCTGCGTTGTATCACTTGGGATCTCGCCTATCTTGAATTGCCGCAGTTGTTGCGCGATCTCAAGGGGATTGGGGCCAATCAGGTCAATGACAATCAGGGGAGTGCCGCCCCGGCCGGTCTGAGTGGTCGCGCCAGATTGCAGCAGCTGGCTCAGGCGTATGAGGCGTTTCGCCAGCCCGATGGCAGGCTGGTCGCCAGTTATCGGGTGTGCCTCGGCCGCCTCAGCAAGCCTCGCTGAGCGCCGGGAATCGCAGTGTGTGCAGGGCAGTGTGCCACTCCCTGCCAAGGAGAGAACCGTATGAAATCATTCTTTATCACCGGCACCGATACCGATGTGGGCAAGACGCTGGTGGCGCGCACCCTGCTGCGCGAATTCAGCGCACAGGGAATCAAGTGCGCGGGTTACAAGCCGGTCTCGGCCGGATGTGCCCGCACCCCGGACGGGCTGCGCAACCTGGATGCCGTTCTGTTGCAGGAGGCGGCGAGTCTGCCGCTGCCCTATGAGGTGGTCAATCCGTTCGCCTATGAGCCGCCGATTGCGCCCCACATCGCCGCCAGCGAGGCGCGCCAGCCTATCACCATGCAGGGGTTGAGCGAGGGGCTACGCAAGATTGAACAGGCCGGGGCCGAACTGGCGGTAGTGGAAGGGGCGGGGGGCTGGTATCTGCCGCTCGATCGCAAGCATCTGCTGTCGGACTGGGTCAAGCAGGAGAACATGGCGGTGATCATGGTGGTGGGGGCCAAGCTGGGTTGCCTCAACCATGCGCTGCTCACCTTTGCCGCCATTCGCAATGATCAGTTGCCGGTAGCGGGGTGGGTAATTAATCGGCTCCATGGTTCCATGAGCCATTATCAGGAAAATCTGGACACCCTGAGGGGCTTGCTGCCAGCCCCCTTCCTCGGCGAAATTCCGTTTATAAACAATCCGCTTGAAGCCGATTTGCAGGGGCGTCTCGATATCTCGCCGCTACTTTGACGGCATATTCAGCGAACATTCATCGAATCTCCCTAGAATGTCGACATTAACATGATCAGGTGGGGATCCCGAGTGATCCCCGGTCATGTCCCTTATCTTCACAAGGAGTCTATATGAAGCGAATTATGCTATTCCTGGTGACCAACCTGGCCGTCATGCTGGTGCTGGGGGTGGTACTCAATATCCTGTTCTCGGTTCTGGGGATCAACAAGTCCAGCATTTCCGGGCTGTTGGTGTTCTGTGCCGTGTTCGGTTTTGGGGGTTCCTTTATCTCCTTGCTGATGTCCAAGTGGATGGCCAAGCGCAGCTATGGCGTCCAGGTCATCGAGCAACCCCGTAACGAGACCGAGCACTGGCTGGTGAGTACTGTGGCCCGTCAGGCCCGCGAAGCGGGTATCAAGATGCCGGAAGTGGGGATCTACGACTCTCCCGAGATGAACGCCTTTGCGACCGGCGCCCGCCGCGATGATTCGCTGGTGGCGGTCTCCTCCGGCCTGCTCTACAGCATGAGCCGTGACGAGGCGGAAGCTGTACTGGCCCACGAGGTTAGCCACGTGGCCAATGGCGACATGGTGACCCTGACCCTGATCCAGGGTGTAGTGAACACCTTCGTGATGTTCTTCGCCCGTATCGTGGCTGGCGTGATCAGCAACTTCTTCAGCTCCAACAACGAGGAAGAGAGCAGCAGCACCGGCGGTTTTGCTTACATGATCACCGTGTTCGTGCTGGAGATGCTGTTCGGTATTCTGGCCTCTATCATCGTCATGTGGTTCAGCCGTCAGCGTGAGTTCCGTGCCGATGCCGGTGCCGCCAAGCTGGCCGGTCGCGACAAGATGATTGCCGCCCTTGAGCGCCTCTCCCGCGGTGCCGAGCCGCAGCTGGAAGGCTCCATGATGGCCTTTGGCATCAACGGCAAGCGCTCCATGAGCGAGCTGTTCATGAGCCACCCGCCCATCGAGCAGCGTATCGCCGCCCTGCGTGGTTGATAGATACTGAATGACGTGGGATCACCCCGAATAAAAAACGGCTGCCTTCGGGCAGCCGTTTTGCTTTTCAGCGTTCTTTAAAGCTTGAAGTGTCCCATCTCCTGGCGCAGTACCCGTGACAGCTGCTTGAGCTTGGCCGCCTCTTGGGACACGTGGCGGGCGGCATCCCCCGATTGCTCGGAGAGGGAGGTGATGTTGCCGACGGTAGAGACCACCTCGTTGGCTGCGGTGGACTGCTCGCGCAGGGTGTGGCTGATCTCCCCCATCAGGCCGGTGAGGTTGGAGGCGTGGCTCTGGATGCTGGCGATCGCCTCGCCGGTCTGGTTGGCCAGCGTGACCCCACGGGAGACGTTGTTGACCGTGTTCTCCATGCTGCGAATGGAGGCATCCGCCCCGCTCTGGATCTTGCTGATCATCCCGGTGATCTGCTGGGTTGAGGCTGCCGAGCGACTGGCCAGATTGCGCACCTCGTCGGCCACCACCGCAAAGCCGCGACCCTGTTCACCGGCCCGCGCTGCCTCGATGGCCGCGTTGAGAGCCAGCAGGTTGGTCTGATCGGCGATGCCGCGGATCACCCCGATGATCTCCGAAATCTGCTGGGTATGGCCGTTGAGCTCGGAGATGGTGCTGGCCGCATCCCCCACAGTGGTGGAGATATTCTCGATGCTGCCGAGAGTCTCTTTAATGACCCCCGAACCCTCCTCCAGGGTATTGGCGGAGACCTTGCTCAGCTCGTCGGCATGGGTGGCGTTGTCGGAGAGGTGGCTGATGCTCACTACCAGCTCCTCGATGGCGGCGGCCATGGTCTGGGTGCTGGTTTGCTGATCGGTGGCAAACTGGGCAGTCTGCTCGGCGATCTGGGCGATGCTGTCAGCAGAGTGGGACAGCTCCTCGGTGGAGTGAGAGACCTTGGCGATGATCCCCTTGAGGGTGGTCTGCATACCGCCGAGAAGACCGATCAGGCTCTCTTTCGATCCTGGCGGCACCTTGATGGGGCGCGAGAAGTCCCCTTCCGCCATCATATGGAGGTCGGTCTTGAGCTGCTCGACCGAGGTGCCCACCAGATCGAGCAGGGAGCGATAGGTGCGCCAGAGGAAGAACATCAACACCAGACCGAGGGCGATAAAGAGATAGCGCAGCATGTCGGTATTGGCGATGGCGCTCTCGACTGCCTCATGGTTGCGCTGCTCCATCATCACGTAGAAGTCATCGATGGGGGACATGATGCGCCCCTTGTTCTGGTGATAGGCCTTGTCATGCATCATGGCGATGGCTTTTTGCTGGTTGGCAACCGGGTCGCCATCGGTCTGCTGCACCAGTTTGAAGGCGGCGACCTCGGTGTTGACCAGGGCATCCGAGTTGTTTTTGGCCTCGTTCAGTTTGGCGAGCTCACCGTCGGTGAAACCGGCATCCTTCATCAGGTCGATCAGGCCACGGCGAACATTGCTGTCGGGGCGGGGATTCTGGCCGTTGGCGGCGACAAAGTCCCAGTAGATACGGTTGTAGCCATCCGGCCTCGGCTGTTCGCCGTTGCGAATGGCCAGGATCCGCATGTACTGCTGCTCGTAGGCTGGATCCTTGGTGATGACATAGGTGCGCCCGAGTCGGGTCAGATCATCGGAGGATTGGCGCAGTTCGTCGGCCAGCAGGTAGGAGACATATTGTTGTCGATAACTCTCTTCCAGTTGTTTACCCGCCCAGCTGTAGGCGAAAAACACCAGTGACAGCAGGATCAGGGTGATGACGGATAGCAGCAGGTTGAGCTGAAAGGCGGGCTTGTTCTGTTCCATGGTATGGGCGTCCTTTCCCTATGGCTGAGTGTCGTATGGAGCATCGCCAAGTCAATGGCTGGCAAGGCTTTTTGCTCTGAGAGTATAGGAAGGGAAACTCACTGATGAAGGCCGTGGGGACAAATTAAGGGCGGGTCAGGTGAACAAGTGTGGATAAAGATGACCGGGGTCAATTCCCCGGTCATCTGGGTTGGCGTGAATTAATGTGGCCCGATCACCCGATCATAGGATTTCAAGGTCGGTAAGCGGCACGGCGCAGCAGGCAAGGATCTTGCCCTCTGCCCGCTCGGCGGCGGTGATGGCGGGGGCGTCGGGGTGATCCACCTCGCCCGAGATCAGCGTCTGTTTGCAACTGCCGCAGATGCCGGCGCGGCAGCTCCAGGGCAGCTCTACACCTTGCTTGTTGGCCTGATCCAGCACAGTGCCCTGATTGTTGCCGGCAAAGGCTTGGACGCCGATACGCAGTTGCACCGCCTGATGGGGGCGAGCCACCGAGAGAATCGCGCCGCCAAAACTCTCCTGTTTGATCCGTGCGGCTGGAACGCCGAGGGCTGCCACTTTCGCCGCCGCATCGGCCATAAAGCCGTGGGGGCCGCAGATAAAGACCTCTTTCCCGGCCAATCCTTTGACCAGTTGCAGATGCTCATCATTGAGTCGCCCTTGCAGCCCCTGCCAGTGATTGTCCGGCTGGCTCAGGATAATGGTGAGGGTCATCCCCTGCTGCGCCATGGCGTGCAGTTCGCTAGCGGCGGGAATGTCCGCTTCGCTGCGGCACAGGTGCATAAAGTGAACCTCTTCCAGCTCCCCGCGTAGCGCCAGGGTGCGGGCTATCGCCAGCATGGGGGTGACGCCGGAGCCTGCGGAGAGCAACAGGAGGTTGTGCTCGGACCCTAAGTGAAACTCACCAGCAGGGTTGGCGGCCAGCAGCCGATCACCCACCTGCAACTGCTGGTGCAGCCAGTGGGAGATGCGGCCACCCTCCACCTTTTTGACGCTGATGCCGTAACGCTCCGGGTGATCCGGCGTAGAGCTCAGGGTATAGCGCCGCTGGATCCGCTCGTTTTTGATATCGAGACTGATGGGCAGATGCTGGCCCGGCAGGTAGTCGGGCAGAGGCTCGCCATCGGCGGCTTCGAACCAGAAGGTCTCCAGATCCCGCGCCAGCGGTTCGCGGGCCACGCAGACCAGCTCCCGCTTCTTCGGCGCGGCGGCGGGATAGACGACCGGACGGGTGCGCTCCAGCACCTCGATCTCGCTGCCTGCCTCAATCCAGCCCTCGTTCAGGGCCACTAGATTCTGGCCGAAGTAGACCTCGCCATCCTCGCCACGGCGGTAGCGGGTGAGGGTGGCCAGCGGCTCTTTCAGGGCGTTGAAGCGATCGGTGCCTGCTTCCACCGTGGTCATGATGCAGCGGCTGCAGGGCTTGACCACCTTGAATTCCACCTCGCCGATGCGGATGCGCACCCAGCTGTCCTCCTCGAAGGGCTGGGTATTGCTTGCCACCAGATTGGTGCGGAATTGGCTCATCTGGTGCAGCGCATCGGAGCGCAGATTGAGATCCTCAAGGGAAGCCTGGCTTATCAGCAGCAGCGGATAACCGTCGGCAAAGCTGACCCGGGTGCCGGTCTTTTCACGAAAGCGATCAGAGGTTTCACCCAGCCAGAGCAGTTGCACCGTCTCCCCTGCCACCCGGCTTAGCCAGCCATCGGCTTTGGGGTCAGTGTGCAGGGCGGTGAAACGGTCGCTCCAGACTCCGGTAGCTTGCGGGGTGCGGCTGAAGTCGACCTCTTGCAGGGTGAGCGGTTCAAAGCCCGGATAGCGCAGTTGCAAGCCCCCTTCGATGGGGGTGGCCACAACCTGTTGCAGTTGGGGATGGGTTCGGGCGGTGATAAAGGTGCCGTCCGGTTTGACCACCATGTAGCGGCGATCCCCTGCCAGTCCCTCTTCGGTCACCCGGGCGAGAGCCAGCGGCATACCTGCAGTCGATTTGATGGGGTAGAGGTGAATGCTGTCTAGCCTGGGCATCTTCATATCCTTGTGACGCGGCGTGATCGCCTGGAAAAAGGGGAACATAACGGTTCCCCGCCGATCCGGCAATCCTTTCAAGGGGGCGGTCTATAGTTGGGAAAAGAGAACAAGAGGGCATCGGGATGAAAATAAGCTGGTTGCTGGCGGGGAGCCTTTTTTGCCACGGGCTCTGGGCGCAGGAGCTGACCTTGACCACGGGAGAGTATCCCCCTTACTGCTCCGAGACGCTGAAATATCAGGGGCTTATCCCCCATGTGGTGAGCGAGGCATTCAAGAGTGAAGGGGTGAGCGTCAAGTTTCAGTTTTTGCCCTGGAAGCGGGCCTTTCGCTTGTCGGAGGAGGGGGTGGTGGATGGCACAGTCCACTGGTATGAGTCGAGCGAGCGGCGCAAAACCCATCTCTACAGCGATCCCATCCTGAGCGAGACCTACGTCTGGTTCTATCTCAAGTCCGATCCGCTGGAATGGCGCAGCTATCAGGATCTGGCGGATCGCAAGCTGGCTGCGGTCAGTGGCTATACCTACAATGCAGATTTTTTTGCAGCCATCGCGCAGGTGCCGCTGCAGGTGCAGTTCGTCACCCGGCTGCGCCAGAGCTTTGATCTGCTGCTCTCCGGCCGCGCGGACCTGACCCTGGAGAACATCGATGTCGGCTACTACTCCCTGCGTCAGTTCTACCCGGCCAGCACGGTCGATCTCTTTGCAACCCATTCAAAACCCGTGATGAAAGTTGAAGGTCACTTGTTGATCAGCCGCAAGCGTGCCAACGCTGACGAGCTGATCAAAACCTTCAATCGGGGGCTCGCCAAACTGAAAGCCAGCGGTCAGCTGGAGAAGATGTTACTTGAGTCACGTTCTGGTCTCTATGAACCATAAAGTGCAACATTTTTTGATCCTGATTCGCTAATCAGTACAAAAAAGCGGCCATTATCGACCCAGTTCCCAGTTTCTAACGCTTTCGCTTCTTCCCCATCCGGCCACCGTCCGCTTCGGCTACACGGTATCAAGCGCCATCGGGTGGGGCCTGTCACACAAAAAGAAGAAAGCAATGTATGAGCAAACAACTGGACATGACCCCATTGCCGGATCTCTCCCTGAAAACGGGAACAGGCCCGGTGCGTACCCGGCTACCCGTCTGGCGGCCGGCCCTGCCACCCTGCAATCACGCCTGCCCGGCCGGAGAAAATATCCAGGCCTGGCTCTCTTTGGCGCAGGCCGGTCGTTTTGAGGCGGCCTGGCAGACCCTGATCGAAGAGAACCCCTTGCCCGCCATTCATGGCCGGGTCTGCTACCACCCCTGCGAGAGTGCCTGCAACCGCGGTCAGGTGGATGAATCCGTCTCCATCCACGCCATCGAGCGCTTCCTCGGCGACGAGGCGCTGGCCCGTGGTTGGCAGCCTGCGCCACCTGCCCCTGCCAGCGGCAAGAAGGTGCTGGTCATAGGCGCTGGTCCCTCCGGCCTCTCCTGCGCCTGGCATCTCAACCGGCTCGGTCATCAGGTGGAGATCCGCGAGGCCGGGCCGCTTGCTGGCGGCATGCTGCGCTTCGGTATTCCCGCTTACCGTCTGCCCCGCGACGTGCTGGATCGGGAGGTGGCTCGCATCGTGGCGGCTGGGGTGACCCTGACTCTCAACCACAAGGTGGAGGATGTGCTGCGCGAGCGCGACGAGGGGGGCTTTGATGCCGTCTTTATGGCCATCGGCGCCCATCTGGCCAAGCGGGTCGATATTCCGGCCCGGGAAGCGGGCAAGATCCTCGATGCGGTGAGTTTCCTCGAACAGGCCAGTCTGGCCGAAGAGCAGGGCTTGCCGCCACCCAAACTGGGACGACGGGTAGCCATCTACGGCGGTGGCAACACCGCCATGGACGCGGCCCGCACCGCCCGCCGCCTCGGGGTCGAGGAGGCGATGATCATCTACCGCCGCGACCGGGATCATATGCCTGCCCACGCCTTTGAAGCCGACGAGGCCGAGGAGGAGGGGATCAAGATCAACTGGCTGCGCAGCATCCGCCAGCTCGATAGCACCAATATCGAAGTGGAGGTGATGGCGCTGGATGCCGAGGGCAAGCCGGTGCCCACCGGCAAGTTTGAAACTCTCGAAGCGGACTCCCTTATTCTGGCGCTCGGTCAGGAGGTTGATTTGAGCGTGCTGGAGAGCATTCCCGGCGTGCGGGTCAACAAGGAGGGAGTGGTGCAGGTGGCGGGTAACCTGATGACGGATGTGCCAGGTCTGTTTGCGGGCGGCGACATGGTGCCCTCCGAGCGCACCGTCACCATCGCCACCGGCCATGGCAAGAAGGCGGCACGCCATATGGATGCCTGGCTGCGCGGTCGCCACTATCAGAAGATGGTCTCTTACCCGCTGGTGGGGCCGGAGCAGTTGCAACTCTGGTTCCAGACCCACGCGCCCGCCAGCAGTCAGCCGGTCAAACCGGCGTGGGCGCGGGATGACTTTGGCGAGATCATCGGCGGGCTGGATGAGGTGGCCGCCCGTTACGAGGCGGCGCGCTGCTACTCCTGCGGCAACTGCTTCGAGTGTGACGGCTGCTATGGCAGCTGCCCCGAGCAGGCCATCGCCAAGCTGGGGCCGGGCAAGGGGTATCAGGTGGATGCCGAGCGCTGCACCGGCTGCGGTGCCTGTCATGACCAGTGCCCTTGTCACGCCATCGAGCTGCGCCAACCGGAGGAGTCCCAATGAAACATGAACTGATCATGGTTGACGGCAACGAAGCCGCGGCCCGGGTGGCCTACCAGCTGAGTGAAGTGTGTGCCATCTACCCGATTACCCCGAGCTCGACCATGGCCGAGCTGGCCGATGCCTGGGCGGCAGAAGGGCAGACCAACCTGTGGGGCAACATCCCCACCGTGGTAGAGATGCAGAGCGAAGGAGGAGCAGCCGGCACGGTACACGGCGCCCTGCAGGCAGGGGCGCTCGCCACCACCTTCACCGCCAGTCAGGGGCTGATGCTGATGCTGCCCAACATGTACAAGATTGCCGGTGAACTGACTTCGGCGGTGTTCCATGTGGCGGCCCGCTCGCTGGCGGCGCAGGGGCTGTCGATCTTTGGCGACCATCAGGATGTGATGGCGGCGCGCAGCACCGGCTTTGCCATGCTCGCCTCCGGCTCGGTGCAGGAGGCGCAGGACCTGGCCTTGGTCGCCCACAGCGTCACCCTGCAGTGCCGGGTGCCCTTTATCCACTTTTTCGACGGTTTTCGCACCTCCCACGAGGTGAACAAGATCACCGCCCTGCATCGGGATGAAATTCGCGCCCTTATCGACAACGACTGGGTGCGGGCTCACCGTGCGCGGGCGCTCAACCCGGATCATCCGGTGATGCGCGGCACGGCCCAGAACCCGGATACCTATTTCCAGTCCCGCGAGAGCGTCAACCCCTTCTACGAAGCGGTGCCGGCGCGGGTGCAGCAGTGCATGGATAACCTGGGCGAGCTGACCGGTCGTCACTATCGGCTGGTGGAGTATCACGGTGCGCCCGATGCCACCGACGTCATCGTGCTGATGGGCTCGGGGGCGGCCACTGCCCGCACCACCGTGGATTGGCTCAACCGGCAGGATCGCAAGACCGGGGTGCTGGTCATTCGCCTCTATCGCCCCTTCCCGGTGCAGGCGCTGCTGGATGCGCTACCGCAGAGTGTGCGTCGCATGGCGGTGCTGGACCGCACCAAGGAGCCGGGGGCGGGCGGCGAGCCGCTGCTGCTGGATGTGCAGAGCGCGCTGATCGACGGCTTGCAGCGCGGTCTTATCAAGCGGTTGCCCTGGCTCAGTGGCGGTCGCTACGGCCTCTCTTCCAAGGAGTTCACCCCCGCCATGTGCGCGGCGGTGTTCGAGGAGCTGGCATCCGATGCGCCGCGCCCCCGCTTTACCGTGGGGATTGTCGATGATGTGTCGGGCCTCAGTCTGGCCTGGCACCCCATCGGCGATCTGGAGCCCGCCAGTCGGGTACGGGCGCTCTTCTTCGGCCTCGGCGCCGACGGCACAGTCGGCGCCAACAAGAACAGCATCAAGATCATCGGCGAGCTGGAGGGGTTCCACGCCCAGGGTTACTTCGTCTACGACTCCAAGAAGTCGGGCTCGCGCACCGTCTCCCACTTGCGCTTTGGCCCAGAGCCCATCGACGCCCCCTGGCTTATCGAGCAGGCGAGCTTTATCGGCTGCCACCAGTGGGGCTTTGTCGAGTCGGTAGACCTGCTGGAGCACGCCGCCGAAGGGGCGACCCTGCTGCTCAACGCCCCCTATGAGGCTGACAAGGTGTGGGGCCAGCTGCCCGAGCGGCTGCGCGCCCGTATCCGTGCCCTCAATATCCAGCTCTACTGCATCGATGGCGATCGGGTGGCCGAGCAAAACGGCATGGGCAATCGCATCAACACCATCATGCAGACCTGCTTCTTCGCCCTGGCCGGGGTGTTGCCACGGGACGAGGCCATTGCGCTTATCAAGGAGAGCATCGAGAAGAGTTATGCCCGCAAGGGACCCGAGGTGGTGGCGCGCAACTTCGCGGCGGTGGACGACACCCTGGCCCACCTCCATCAGGTGGCGATCCCGGCCGGTGAGGAGCAGATCAGCGACTATCCGTTGCCACTGGCACCGGGTGGCAGCGAGTTTGTCCAGCGCGTCACTGGCGAGATGCTGGCGGGGCGCGGCGATCTTATTCCGGTCTCCATGCTGCCGGTGGATGGCACTTACCCCACTGCCACCAGTCGCTTCGAGAAGCGGGATATCGCCCGCGAGATCCCGATCTGGCATTCGGATATCTGCATCCAGTGCGGCAACTGCGTCTTTGTCTGCCCCCACGCGGCGCTGCGGGCCAAGTTCTACCATCAGGACTGGCTGGCGACCGCCCCCGAGGCGGCCCAGTCGGTGCCCGTCACTGCCAAGGGCTTCCCCGACAGCCGCTACACCCTGCAACTCTATCCGGAGGATTGCACCGGCTGCGGCCAATGCGTGCAGGCCTGTCCGGTGCGGGCAGGAGCAGATGAGGAACACGAGGGCGAGCGCGCCATCACCATGATGGATAAGGCGCCCCATCTGGCTGGCCAGAAGCAGGCGTTGCGCTGGTTCGAGAGCCTGCCCTGGCCTGCCCGCGAGCGGGTGGATTTCTCCACGGTGCGCGGTGCCCAGTTCCTCGAACCCCTGTTCGAGTTCTCCGGCGCCTGCGCCGGTTGTGGCGAGACACCGTATCTCAAGCTGCTGACCCAGCTGTTTGGCGATCGCATGCTGGTAGCCAACGCCACCGGTTGCTCCTCCATCTATGGCGGCAACCTGCCGACCACGCCGTGGGCCAAGAATAGCGAAGGGAAGGGGCCAGCCTGGTCCAACTCCCTGTTCGAGGACAACGCCGAGTTTGGCTTTGGTTTTCGTCTCACCGCCGATCAGCATCACGGTCAGGCGGTGGCGGCCCTCGAAGCGATGAAGGGGGAGCTGGGCGCCGAGCTGGTCGATACCCTGATTAGCGCCCCGCAGCGGCTGGAGTCGGAGATCCGTGCCCAGCGCACCCGGGTCGCGCAAGTGCGGGAGCGGCTGGAAGAGGTGAAATCCGGCAAGGCCCGCGAGCTGCTCTCCTTGATTGATCAGCTGGTGCGCCGCTCGGTCTGGATCATCGGCGGCGATGGCTGGGCCTATGACATCGGCTCGGCGGGGCTAGACCATGTGCTCGCCTCCGGCCGCGATGTGAACGTGCTGGTGATGGATACCGAGGTCTACTCCAACACTGGCGGTCAGATGTCGAAATCGACCCCGCTCGGCGCCGTCGCCAAGTTCGCTGCGGGGGGCAAGACACTGGCCAAGAAGGATGTGGCGTTGCAGGCCATCTCCTACGGCAACGTCTATGTTGCCCGCATCGCCTTTGGTGCCAATCCGCAGCAGGCGCTGCAAGCCTTGCGCGAGGCGGAAGCCTATCCGGGCCCGTCGCTGATCATCGCCTACAGCCACTGCATCGCCCACGGCATCGACATGGAGTTTGGCCTGACCCAGCAAAAACGCGCCGTGGCCTCCGGTCACTGGCCGCTGATGCGCTACAACCCGGTACTGCGACAAGCGGGGCAGAACCCCTTCAGTCTCGACAGCCTGCGTCCCTCCATCCCCCTTGCCGAATACCGCCAGGAGGAGACCCGTTATCGGGTGCTGGCCCAGAGCCATCCGGAGGAGGCCGAACGGCTGATGCAGGTAGCGCAAAAAGTGGCGTGGCAGAAGTGGGCCACCTACGAGGAGATGGCCACCCGTGAGGCCAGCCATTTCCATCCGCCGGTGTGAGAATGGGTGAGTGAAATATAACCAAGCGGGCCATTGGCCCGCTTTTATGTATTGGAAATGCACTAATTGCTCACAGGGAAAACGCATTTTGTTCGATGAAAAGTACCGTTACAGAATAATCAAGACATTGATTCAAATAACAAAACTATTGATATGTAAGCCCCAAGTGGGCATCATACACTCATAAAAACTTTTAATTTATCTATTCTATAAATAAGATTTTATTTGGGTGAAGTTATGAAATTAACAGTTCCAGAATTAAAAATTAATGATGATGAAGGATTTTCAGCAGAAAAAGATTTGTTTAATAGGAAAGAGTTTGGTGATCGGCTATATAATTTGATAATGAATTCTGATGAGAATTTGGTACTTGCCTTGGATGCTCAGTGGGGTGAAGGCAAAAGCACATTTATAAGAATGTGGTCTGGTGAAAATAAATATAAGCAAAAACCACCTCTTGAAACAATATATTTTGATGCATTTGAAAATGATTATCAAAAAGAACCTTTCTTGGCTCTCGCTTCGGAAATATATGAGTTGCTAGAGGACAAGGCTGAAAGTAAGAAAGTAGAGTTCAAGCAAAAAGCAGCTCAGGTTTTTAAAACTTTTAGTAGAGGCATGATTAAAACTGGCATTAGGCTAGGTACTGCTGGTCTAATTGATGGTTCGATGCTCGATCAGGCTGAAAATGATATTTCTACATTGGTCTCTGAACAAGTAGATTCAGTTATTGCTTCCAAGTTTGAGAGTTCTAAAGCAGATAAATTAGCATTGAGCAATTTCAGAGAGTTTTTATCAGATATAGCGATCAATCATACACCTGGAAAACGCATAGTTTTTGTTGTTGATGAGCTCGATCGTTGCAGACCTGATTTTGCATTAGATCTACTAGAAAATATTAAACACTTATTTTCAGTATCAGGTATCACATTCTTGCTTGTTATGAATAGAAAGCAATTGGAGGAGTCTGTCAAGTGCCGATATGGTAATGGAATTGACTCCGTTACATATTTACAGAAGTTTATTAATGTTTGGCTATCTCTCCCTCGTGTATCCAGTAAAAGTAATCAAGATGATGGTGTCAAATATCTAAAAAAAGTTTTTAACTCGATGAGTGAAGGGGATGGTGTCAATAATGTGGAAGTGATACAAATACTACAGTCCATTGTTAGGCATTTAAAGCCATCATTACGCGATATAGAGAGAATTTTAACTTATTTCGCAATCATAGATAATTCTAGTGATGATTCCATGAGTGATTTCTATCAAAATATAATGGCGACAGTTTGTTTTTTGAAGGCGGTTAATCCAAGGTTGTTGGATGAAGTAGTTAGTAAGCGAGCAAGCACCCAAGAATTATTGGATTTCCTTCAAATATCAAAAGGTTCAAATTACTTAGCAGACGATACTATTAAGCATCTGGCTGCAGTAGTAGAGTTTGATCTTGCTTCGGAAGAAAGCCGAGCATTAATGCAGAGAACTAGAACGATAGAGTTTAGATTCGGGATCCCACCTAGTCAGATTTTTAACTATTTTTATCAACTTCTTAATAATATTCAGCCAGCGCGATGAGTTACATAATGAGTGATTCATTATATGTCATGGAGTGTATTTTTTAGAAGAAAATGGCTTTAGGCATATGTAGCCAAGGCTTCCTTTTCCTACCAAGGCAGGTAAGCTGCGGGGCAAATAGCGTCAAGCAGGAGAAGGGACGATGACAGAGCAACATTTCGCCGGGACGATCGGCATTCTGGGGGCGGGGTGGCTGGGGCTGCCGCTGGCGCGGGCCTTGCTGGCGGCAGGCAAGCCGGTGGCGGTGACGGTCAGCAGCGCCGAGAAGGCGGCCCGTCTGCAGGGGGAGGGGATCGCTGCCCATCCGCTGACCATCTCTGCCAACATGGGCTCTGCCGAGATGCCCGTTGCTGATCAACAAGCGCCGTGGCCCATCCCCTGCGAATCGTTGGTTATCTGCGTACCGCCCAGCAAGACCGATGACTACCCGCACGCGGTGGCAAAGGCCTGCGCGTTGGCCAAAGCGAATGGCACCCGGCGGGTATTGTTTGTCAGCGCTACCTCGGTGTGGGGCGCGGGGCAGCAGGAGGGTGAACAGCCCCAACCGCGCCATGCCCGTGGCGAGCGGATGCTTGCGGCGGAGCAGGCGGTGCTGGCGGCCGCTTTCGAGACGGTGATGATAGTGCGCCCCTCCGGCCTTTATGGCCCGGATCGCCATCCCGGTCGTTTCCTGGCGGGCAAGACGCTGGATGGCGGCGCCCAGTCGGTCAATCTGGTCCATCTGGAAGATGTGGTGGCGGCTTGCATGCTGCTGCTGGAGCGGGGCAAGGACGGAGATGTTTTCAACCTGAGCGCGCCTGTGCATCCGCGCCGCGAGCAGTTCTACCCCTTTGCGGCGCGTCAGCAGGGGCTGCCTGCGCCGGTCTTTATCGAGCCTGCCGGTGAATTTCAGCCCATCGACGGTCAGCTGATTTGCCAGCAGATGGGATTCAACTATCGCTGGCCCGATCCGGCCCACTGGTTTGCCGAGCTCGCCGCCTCGGGCAATTGAGGTTTGCCAAGGGGGTGATCGCCCCCTATCATGCCGCCATCCATGAGAAAGAGGCGGTAATGATGGTAGATACAAAACGTCACCCCGATGGGGAGTTGTTGCTGAGAACCCTGGCAATGCCAGCCGATACCAACCCCAATGGCGACATCTTTGGTGGCTGGATCATGTCCCAGATGGATATAGGTGGGGGCATTATGGCCAAGGAGCTGGCAAAAGGACGTATTTGTACCGTATCCGTCGAAGGCATGACCTTTCACAGTCCGGTCAAGGTGGGCGATGTGGTCTGCTGCTACGGCCGCTGCATGAAGATCGGCCGCAGCTCCATGAAGCTCAAGCTGGAGGTGTGGGTCAAGCCGGTACTGCGGGAAAACGATGCCCAGCGTTACTGTGTGACCGAGGGGATCTTCACCTATGTCGCCATCGACGAACAGGGCAAATCCCGCCCGGTTCCGGTGAGTGCCTGATTAAATCAGCCGGGCATTGATGATGGATATTTCCTGCTCAAGCCCGGTTTTTTGCCGTATCATGCGTTCCAGCATCTCTTCCGAGCCCACATATTGCAGGGTGTCAAACAGGCAGAGATCGCATTGAGGGTCCCGTCTTATCTGGTAGACGGTGGCCAGCTCCACTTGATGACAATTTCCTTGTTGATCATAAAACGTCACGTTGTACCGAAGTTCTTTCGCCATGAGACAAGGTCCTTCTGGTTGGGTGGAACAGGGACTATCAGCTTAGTCGGCGTGGATGACGTTTGTGATGGTCGCAACAAAAAGCAAAGGCGGGCGGTTGTTAGCCAATGAAAAATAGTTATCGCATTCTTGGCACCTCCCTGCTGACCCTGGGGTTGGTGGGCTGTTTTGAGGTGCCGGATCAGAACCATCTGGTCACAGCTCAAGGGATTGTGCCGGGACTCGACTGCCAGCGTCCGCCGCTGGTCGCGTTGGCGACTACGGCGCTGCCCCGTGAGTTCGGGGTGACGGTGTGGAATCTCTACAAGGGCCAGCGCAAGAACTGGCGTGAAGGGATGGACAGTTATGCCAAGGGGCAGGATCTGGTGCTGCTGCAAGAGTCGGCCACCCGTCCCGATATGCTCGACTGGCTGCGCGCCGGTGATTTCCAGTGGCAACAGCTGCAAGCCTTCACCCAGGGCGGCGTGTCGTTCGGGGTGATGACGGTGGCCAAGACCCCGCAGGCGTTCGTCTGTGGCGTGCGCTCCCCCGAGCCCTTGCTGCGCATCCCCAAATCCGGGCTGGTGAGCCTCTATCCGCTGCAGGGCGATCCTGATGGCGTGATGGTCATCAATATCCATGCGGTCAATTTCGAGCTGGGGATGGCCACCTTCCGCGAGCAGCTCAACGATTTGACTGCCTTGGTGCGCCGCCATCAGGGGCCGGTGATCCTGGCCGGTGATTTCAACACCTGGAGCGACAAGCGTCAGTTCTGGTTAAGCAAATTGGTGGACGAGCTGGGTCTGCAAGAGGCCGTGCCGGTGCCTGACTTGCGCCGCACCGCCTTCGGTCGCCCGCTGGATCACCTCTACTACCGCAATCTGGACCTGGTTGAGGTGAGTTCACCGGCGACCGACAGTTCGGATCACAACCCCATCATTGCGCGCTTTGCCGCCCAGTCTGTGACTCCCTGATCGGGGATGATGTGTGCGTGTTGCCCATAAAAAATCCGGCGCCTGATGGCGCCGGATTTTTTATATGCTCTGGCGGTCAACCCGCTCGGGATGACCCGCGAGAATTACTGGTAGAGACCCAGATTCGCTTTGGCGTAGGCTTCGAAATCGGTGCAGCCACCGATGTGCTGCTCGTCCAGGAAGATCTGCGGCACGGTGTTGACCGGCTTGCCGGCGCTCTTGGCCAGATCTTCTTTGGTGATGCCTTCTGCATGGATATCCACGTAGCGGAATTTGAAGTCATCGCGCTGTTCGGTCAGCTGCTCGGCGATCTGTACGGCACGGACACAGTAGGGGCAACCCGGGCGACCAAAAATCACTGCAAACATATTTTCTCTCCGTTTTTTAAGCCGTTTATGTATGGCCGTTGATATGAGGCAGGCAACAGCATAGCCCTGCCTCGTGGCGACTTGAAGCCGAAATTATCGATACCCTGATTCGAGTGGGCCTATTGGCTCAGCTCTCATCGGCGATCTGGATCGGCTGCTGCTGATAGATGCTCTCCAGCACCCCCTTCTCGAATACAGTCCAGGGCCACGGCGCCTTGCTGGCACGGTAGCGCTCATGGGTGGCCGGATCTTGGGACAGGCCACGCTGGAACATCACGAACGCCTTGCGCTGGCCGCCTGCCGTGTCGATAAAGCCCACCAGATTGGAGGTGCCGGTGATGGTACCGGTCTTGGCATGTACCTTGTTCTTCATCATGGGGGCGGTGACGCTGCGGCGCCACGCAAGGGTGCCATCCACCTGAGAGCTTGGCAGCAGCTTGATCAGGCCAAGCTCGGCATCATTTTTCTGGATGAAGTTCAGCACCGACATCATCTGACGGGCGCTGATGAGATTGTGAGCGGAAAGACCGGAGCCGTCAGCCAGGGTGGCATTGCCCAGATCGATGCCGTTCTTGGTCAGGATGGCGCGCACTGCCATGGTGCCGCTGCGATAGCTGCCTGGCTTGTTGTAGTAGTGACGACCCACGGTTTTGAGGAAGGTATCGGCATAGAGGTTGTCCGATTTCTTCAGCATCTTGGCGAGCATCACCGGCAGGGAGACCGAGTAGTGGGTGCCGAGGGTCTCTGCTCCTTCAGGGGCCTTGTGGGTGACCCGCAGCAGGCCATCATGCTTGATGCCGGCCCGGTTCATCGCCCAGCGGATGTTGTCCCAGCCCCAGGCTTCCACGTCGTGAATGGCGAAACGCAGCCCCTGCGGCTCCTTGTTCGGGGTGATACAGCCCTTGAGCTCGTAGAAGTTGCCCTTGGCCATGTCCACTTCCAGTGCGCAGAACTGGCGCGCCATGTCGCCATAGCTCATCACTTCCACGTTGTCGGCACCGATGCCGATGGGGACTCCGGTAGCTACATTGCCCACCGCCGGTTTGCCAATCTGGGTGGCAGTGATGGTGCCGTAGGCGCAGTTCTTGTCGATGATGACCGAGGAGACGGGCGCTGCGAAGCAGAGGGTCTGATCTCCCCATGACCAGCCGTTGCCGCGCTCGTAGCCGTTGTAGGCGCCGGTGTTGACGTAGACATTGCCCTTGATGCTGGTGACGCCGAGCTGCTTGAACAGGGCCAGCAGATCCATGCGGGAGAGGGTGGGGTCGCCGACGAAGTTAATCCAGATATCGCCGTTGATGGTGTCACCCTGTTTGGCACCGGGTTGGGCCTGAATGTCGGTGGCGAAGCGGAAATCGGCACCCAGCTCGAGGCGGGCCGCCAGCGCGGTGAGCACCTTCATGGTGGAAGCGGGGGCGATCATCTGATCGGCGTGGCGGGCGAACTCGACGCCGTTATTGCCCTGCACCATGATGGCGTACTGGCCACCCTGAGGGGGTGTCAGCGGGGCGGCATGAGCCGCCAGAGAAGAAAAGAGAGCACAAAAACCAATCAACAGCCGCTGCATAACATCCTCTAACGTGACGAAGGGCCCGGCAGTGGTGCCGACCCTGATAATTCAACCCGCCGATGCGGGATCGACGGGGGTAATGCAATTCATGCCATGTATGCTGGTCGCCATCATGCCATCGAGTTGGCGGTACGATAGCGACCCTCATAATCAAAAATTTTCTCTTTTATCTGCCAGAAGCGACCCGATTTGCGGGCGATGACAAAATCGGGATGACGGAACCGGCTTTGCGCGGCCAGCACGCTCGCCAAGGTGGCAAATTCGGGCTCCAGCCCCGGTGCGGGCCAATGATGACGCACAAAGTGCTGTTGAAACAAGCGCCGTGCGCCCGGGGAGTGAAATCCGAAGTATTCACTGAGGGTCAATCCATCCTCATCGTGGTAGGTCACCTCCAGCCGCTCCCCCTGTTTGCCGCGCCCTGCGGTGAAGGTGAGCCCGGCGCAGCGGATCACCATGCAATCCTTGAGGTTGAGCGCCTCTTTGAGCTTGTCGTCAGGGTCTACCAGCAGCTGATCGCAGCTCTGGCAGCGGCGGGCGGCGATGTCGTTCTCCGCACCGCAGCCGGGGCAGATCTTGGCGCGAAAGCGGAAATCACACTCCTCGCGGTTGCCCTCGTCATCTTCAAACAGCCCCTGACAGCGGCGGCCGTAGTGCTCGATCACCTTGCCATCCTCGTCGGTCTTGCCCCAGAAGGTGTTGGCAAAACCGCAGGCGGGGCAGGGTACCTGCACCGGCTCGGTACCGGCGTGGGGGCGGGGCTCCCCCACTTCGGGGGCGAACAGATTGAAGTTGTTGCCCGCATAGTCGAGTACCAGACAATCTGTCTTGCCCGGCGAGAGGCGCAGGCCCCGCCCCACAATCTGCTGATAGAGTGAGACCGACTCGGTGGGCCTGAGCATCACGATAAGATCGACATGGGGGGCATCGAAGCCGGTGGTGAGCACCGCCACGTTGACCAGAAACTTGAGTTCGCGCGCCTTGAAGGCGTTGATGAGGGCATCGCGCTCCGGCCCCGGGGTCTCGCCAGTGATAAGGGCCGCCTGCTCCCCTCTGGCGCCCAGCAGGCCGTGAATTTCGCGGGCATGTTCGACAGTGGCGGCGAAGATCATTACCCCCTGCCGGTCGGCAGCATACTCCAGCACCTGACTCAGGATATGGGGGGTGACCCGCTGCTGGCGCTTGAGCTCACCGTTGAGATCCGCCTCGCTAAAGAGGCCGTTCTCCCGAGCCACCAGCTTGCTGAAGTCGTAGTGGACGATGGGAGCATCCACCATGCGCGGTGGCGTCAGGTAGCCGTTTTTCACCATAAAACGCAAGGGCAGCTCGAACACGCAGTCGCCAAACAGCCGCTCGCCGTGGCTCTTGACCATGCCGTGGTAGTGGCGCCGGTAGATCCAGCCCAGCCCGAGCCGATAGGGGGTGGCGGTGAGGCCGAGGATCTTGAGGGCGGGATTGGCGGCCTTGAGGTGGTCGATCACCTGATGGTACTGGCTATCGTCATCGAGCGAGACCCGATGGCACTCATCGATGATGAGCAGCGAAAAGGCCCCGTCGAAGGCCGCCAGATTGCGGGCGACCGACTGCACCGAGCCGAACACCACCTGGGCGTTTGCCTCCTTGCGATCCAGGCCGGCAGCAAATATGTCGGCCTTGAGCCCCCACGCCTCGTACTTGGCGTGGTTCTGCTCCACCAGCTCCTTGACGTGGGCCAGCACCAGCACCCGACCGCGTGCCTTGCGGGCCAGTTCGGCGATCACCAGACTCTTGCCGGCACCGGTGGGCAGCACTACCACGGCGGGATCCGGGTGTTTGCGAAAGTGGCTGATCACGGCGTTGACGGCATCGGTCTGATAGGGTCTGAGAACGAACATACAGGCTTGGGTGTGTCGATGTGGGGTGGTGCAGGATGGCGCCATTATAGGGTGCTTGCCGTCACAAAAACAGCGGGCCGGCATGATGCCGGCCCGCAGGGTGCTTGGGTGCTGATCAATGGAACGGGAAGATGTAGTTCATCCAGCTTGCCATGCGCAGCAGTACTTTGCGCATCACAGATACATGGTGGAAGTAGTGGGTATAGATGGCAGCCTGCCCGCTGGAGCCTGCTATTACCTGATACTTGGCCCACTCGGGGTCGGTGATGGAGATAACCACCGGCAGACGACCCGGGCGCACCGCAGTGGTTTGATCCAGCAGACCGGCGTTGGCCTGCACGTTACCGGCGGCAATGGCCGGAACCACGGCGGTTACCTTGCCTTTGAAGATCTTGCCGGGTACGCCATCGATCACCACTTCGGCCTCATCGCCCACCGCCAGTCGCTGCATGCTGTTCTGCCAGAACCAGCCGACGTAGGCGGTGTCATCCTTGTGGATGAAGGTCATCACCGGACGATACATGAAGGGGGTGGCGATCATGCCGGGGCGCAGGGCCAACTGCACTACATGACCATCGCTCGGGGCATAGACCACGGTTTGGGACTGCTGGTACTTGGCTTCCATAAGCTGGGCTTGCAGATCGTTCAGGGTGGCTTTCTGCTGGTCAATCTGGGCCACGATGTCATCCACGTTGGCCTGGGTGACGTCGAGGTCGCGCTGCTTGCCCACGCCACGGCGCATCAGGTCGCTGGCGCGATCTCGATCCAGTCTGGCTGAGCGCAGTCTTGCCTCGATGGACTTGAGGTGCTCGCGGTTGGATTCGACCCGTGCGGTGAGGCTATCCACTTTCAGACGGAACGGCTCATCATCAAGGCGAAACAGCACGTCGCCTTTTTTCACCGGCTGGTTGGCTTGTACCGGCACCTCAACGACCCGGCCCTTGACCAGCGGCACTATGGGGGTGGAGACGTAGTAGTTGCGCGCCATCTCGGAGTAGGGATGGTTGTAGTTCATCAGCATGATGAGGGTGCCGATGAGCAGCACGCCACCCAGTGCTGCGGTGGGGACGGTCCACTTGTTGAGCGGGATGCGGAAGATTTTGAAGATGGCGACACACAGCGCCGTGTAGGTCAGGATCAGTAGCAGGTCCATGGTTTATCCCTGTTGCTCACTCTGTTCGATAGTGTTGATACGGCTCTTCAGATCCGCCAACTCCTGCTTGAGGGCCGCCAGCTCCTCTTCATCTTTTTGCAGCCGCTGGCTAAAGCCCCAGCCCCGATCGGGGCGATAGATGGTTGCCCAGATCCAGAGGAAGGGCCACAGCACATGCAAGGTAAACAGGCTGACCCAACCTGCCACGTGAATGGCATCCTGATGAGGGTGATTCCGATGTTTGGCAATCTCGTAAGGAATATCGTGGATAACGATGACTCCATAAAAAATGACCAGCCCGACAAAGACGAGCAGACCAAGTGCAAAATAATCAAGGGCCATTTATAACCTCCACTGGCATGACGCACAGCTTAATCATTGGTTCCAACAAGCACTAAAGCAATTAAGAATCACACATTTATCGTCAGTTCGCCCGGAATCTTAAAGCTATTCGCTGTATTGAAGCTGAAGCCGTTCAACAGTTGCATTATTAGTCTTTTTGTCATTAAAAAAGGCGCCATCAGGCGCCTTTTTTGTGCTGCTTTCGCTGCATTTTTTGCTGTTTTTACCCTTCGCTGGTACTGCTGACCAGCGGCTGGCGGAACTTCATCAGGAAGGCCACGGTAATGGCCGCCGTTGCAGTCAGGCCGATGATGGTGGAGGTCCCCATCTCCAGCCCGAACCCGATGGGGGCGTTGGCCAGATAGGTGATCACCACAGCAGTCATGAACATGGCGGGAATGGTGCAGATCCAGTGCAGCTTGCCCTCTTTAATGAGGTAGGCAGCCGCAGCCCACAGCATGATGACGGCGGTGGTCTGGTTGGCCCAGCCGAAGTAGCGCCAGATCACCCCGAATTCAGCTTTGGAGATGATGAAGCCAAGGATAAACATGGGGATGGCGATCAACAGACGCTTGGCCAGCGGCTTCTGGGTCATCTTCAGGAAGTCCGCCACGATCAGGCGAGCACTGCGAAACGCGGTGTCACCGGAGGTGATGGGCAGGATCACCACGCCGAGGATGGCCAGAATGCCGCCGACTGTGCCGAGCAGGCTGGTGGAGACTTCGTGTACCACGGCTGCCGGGCCGCCGTTGGCCATGGTAGCGTTGAGCGCTTCGGTGCTGTCGTAGAAGGAGAGACCCAGGGTGCACCAGATAAGGGCGATGATCCCTTCACCGATCATTGCACCGTAGAAGATGAAGCGGCCGGATTTTTCGTTCTGCATGCAGCGCGCCATCAGCGGTGACTGGGTGGCGTGGAAGCCGGATACCGCGCCACAGGCGATGGTGATGAAGAGAAGCGGCCACAGTGGTAGCTCGGTCGGGTGCAGGTTGGAGAAGTCCATCCCGGTGTTGTAGAAGCCTTTGCCGGAGGCGATCAGGCCAACGATGAGGCCGACCGACATGAAGACCAGCAGGGCGCCGAAGATGGGGTAGAAGCGGCCGATGATCTTGTCGATGGGGACTATGGTCGCGAGGATGTAGTAGGCAAAGATTGCCACAATCCAGTAGACCAGATCGGTGGAGGTGAGGTTGGCCAAGAGGCCCGCCGGGCTCAGCACAAATACCACGCCCACCAGCATCAGCAGCACCACAGCAAACAGGTTCATGAAGTGCTTGGCGGCGGTGCCCAGATGCTCACCGACCACGGTTGGCACCGAGGCCCCCTTGGCGCGTACCGACAGCATGCCGGAGAAGTAGTCATGTACCGCACCGGCGAAGATGCAGCCAAAGACGATCCACAGCATGGCGACCGGGCCATAGAGGGCACCCAGAATGGGGCCGAAGATGGGGCCGACGCCGGCGATGTTGAGCAGTTGAACCAGGTAGACTTTCTTGTCCGACATCGGGACATAGTCCACCCCGTCAGCCATGGTGATGGCGGGGGTTTTCAGCTCGGGTTTCGGGCTGAATATCCGTTCGATGAATTTGCCGTATATGAAGTAGCCGGCCACAAGTAAGCCGACACAGAGGAAGAACCAGATCATTGCTACGCTCCTGCATTGTTATTTTTTAGTGTGTAGAGCGAGTCTAAAACGGTTGCGCCTGACTGGCAGGTGAAACTCCCCGAGCGGCGCTTTGACGCGCCGAGCGGTCGGCGGCTGTGATCAGGCGCACACTCCGCGGCTCAGTCCAGCCCCAGCTGATCTTTGAGCTCCTTGAGATAGCGACGACTGACCGGCACCCGGGCGCCGCTCGGGGTGACAATCTCTGCCAGCTGGTTATCCAGCAGCCGGATCTCGAAGATGGCGTTGGGGGAGACCAGATACTGGCGGTGGCAGCGCAGCAGCGGGCTCTTCTCCTCCAGGGATTTGAGGGTGAGCTGGGTGTGGAACAGCTCGCCCTGGCAGGCCACATGGACCCCGCCCAGATCGGAGAAGGCATATTCCACCTGCGCGATGGGCAGCAACCTGACCCGATTGTGCAGATAGCCCGGAATATGTTCGATAGTCGGGGCCAGTCGCTCGATGGGCTGCGGGGAGATATCCTGCTTTAGGCGAGCGAGGGTCTTGGCGAGCCGGGCGGGCTCCACCGGTTTGAGCAGGTAGTCGAAGGCGTTCTCTTCAAAGGCCTGAATGGCATATTCGTCAAAGGCGGTGACAAAGACGATGCGGGGCAGGGGGTCGAGCATGGCGACCAGCTCCATGCCGCTCAGCTTGGGCATCTGGATATCGAGGAACACCACGTCGGGCTTGAGGCGCTGAATAAGCGGCAGCGCCTCGATGGCGTTGGTCGCTTCCCCCACGATCTCGATGGCAGGATCGCAGGCCAGCTGCTGCCTCAGCTCTTCGCGGGCGTAGTGTTCGTCATCGACAATCAGGGTGCGGATCATGGTTGCTCCTTGGGGATGGTGATCGAGACCCGGGTCCACTGCTCAGGCTCGCAGGCAATAGTCACGCCATAGCGCTCGCCAAAGGCGCTTTTCAGTCGCCGATCGACAATGGTCATGCCCAGACCGTCGCCAGCGGGGTGTGCTTGCCAAGTGCCTGCATTATCTTCCACATGGATGGTGACGCTGGTGGGATGCTCATCGGTATAGAGGCGAATGCGCCCTTGCTCCAGCAGGGTCGAGACGCCGTGCTTGATGGCATTCTCGATCAGCGGTTGCAGGGTGAAGCTGGGCAGTCGCAGTGTGGCCAGATGGGGCGGGATCTCGTTTATCACCGTCAGCCGATCGCCAAAGCGGGCCAGCTCGATCTCCAGATAGGATTGGCAGTGCTCCTGCTCCTCCTGCAGGGTCGCAAGGCCGCTCTGTCGCTTGAGGTTCTTGCGAAAGAACAGCGACAGGTGCAGCAGCAGATCCCGCGCCTTGTCCGGATCGCGCCGGGTGATGGCACTGATGGTGTTGAGGGTGTTGAACAGAAAGTGGGGGTTGATCTGGGCCTGGATAAGTTTCAACTCGGACTGCACCAGCAGCCGCTGATGTTGCTCCAGCCGACCGGCCAGCAACTGCTGTGACAGCAGGTTGGCAATCCCTTCCCCCAAGGTGTGGTTGATCTTGAGAAACAGCCGCTTCTTCGGTTCGTAGAGCTTGATGGTGCCGATCACTCCTTTGTCCCCCTGCAGCGGGATCACCAGCACCGAACCCAGCTGGCATGCGGGGGAGAGGCTGCAGCGATAGGGTTGGCTGTTGCCATCGGCAAACAGCACCTTGTTTTGGGCGATGGCCTGCATGGTGATGGCAGATGCAATGGGGGTGCCCGGCAGATGGTGGTCTTCCCCGGTGCCGATAAAGGCGAGGATCTGCTCGGTGTCCGTGATGGCGACAGCCCCCACGCCGGTCTCCTCCTGAATGATGCGGGCAATCTTGTTGCTCGCCTCCGGGGTAAAGCCCTGACTCATGATCCCCACTGTGCGGTTGGCGATATTGAGCGCCTTGGCGGAGAAGACCCGGGAGAACTTCTCATACATCCGCTGCTGGTCGCGGATCATGCTGATAAAGAGCGCCGCGCCGCAGGAGTTGGCCAGAATCATCGGGGTGGCGATGGTGCGTACCAGCAGCAGGGATTTGTCGAACGGGGTCGCCACCAGCAGGATGATGACCATCTGCATGATCTCTGCGTAGAGGGTGGTAAAGAAGGCGATACGCGGTTCAAACAGGGCATCCGTTCGTCCCGAGCGCATCAGTCGCCAGTGCACTATGCCTCCGAGCAACCCCTCGCAGGTGGTGGAGATGGCGCAGGCGAGATCGGTAAATCCCCCCAGCGTATAGCGGTGCAGGCCGCCGGTCAGCCCCACCAGAAAGCCCACCAGCGGCCCCCCCAATAATCCCCCCAAGACGGCGCCGACCGCCCGGGTGTTGGCGATGGCATCGTCGATATCGAGGCCTACATAGGTACCGAGGATACAAAAGCTGGAAAAGATGATGTATATCAGTATCTTGTGAGGTAATCTCACTGAATAGTTGGCAAGCGGGCGCAGCAGCGGGCTTTTCGAGAAGAGATAGGCGATCACCAAGCTGACGCTCATCTGTTGCAGCAAGGAGAGGACCAACTGCATAAAAAACGCTCCTCATAAGCCAGCTGAAAAAATAGCCAGCCCGTGAATAAGTGTGATCAGGATCTTGTTCTGTTGGCCCAACGGGGCGCAACGGGCCGCCAGTTTGCCAGAACAAGTGGATAAAACCATATCAAATCAGCATGTTAAATTGATATTTGTGTAAGCGGCAGCGGGTTGATATTGATGGATGGAGCATGAATGTATCCGCTGGATACGCCACACGGAGGTGGCATGCTCCGCCCGGCCCCTTGGCTGGGCGTTTTTTATACATGGTCAGTTGGCAACCTTCTGATGGGGGTTTGAGCAATTATTCCGGTTTGTCCAATGAGTTATCCCCAGCTTCTGGGGATAACTCAGAATGCAAAGTAGTAGCAGAAGCGGCGGGTCAGGTTGAAGAACTGCCGTTGTCCCTCATCGAGCTCTTCCTGTTTGATAAAAGCAGTGATGGTGCGTTCATCTTCCCGCAGATCGATCATGGCGACGGCTTCCGGCCGCTGGGCCTTGATATAGGGCAGGATCTTCGGTTTGAGGGGCATGGTGGGCTCGGTGGAGAGCACCAGCGCAATGCTCTCGTCGGAGAGTTTCACCAGTGAACCCGGCGGATAGACCCCCAGCACCTTGACCAGCAACTTGACCAGATTCTGGTCGAACTTCTTCTGGGATAACTTGTAGAGCTGGCTGATGGCCTGACTCGGCGCGGCCGGGTTGCCGCTGTTGCGGGGATGGAGCAGCTCGTCATAGAAGTCGACCAGCCCGATCAACCGCGCCAGCGGCGGGATCTCCCCGCCCTTGATCCCGAGCGGATACCCGCTGCCATCGAGCCGCTCGTGGTGCAGATGGGCGACCTGACGGATTTTCGGTTCAAAGGCGTTGAGCTGGGTCAGCATCTCCAGCCCGTACTGGGGATGCATATTGAGGAAGTTCTGCTCGGCCTTGTTGAGATCCCCCCGTTTTTGGGTGATCTGGCTCGGGATTTTCAGTTCGCCGATGTCGTGGATAAGTCCCGCAAGTCCCGTCTCCTCAATCTCGATGGGGTTCATGCCGAGTTCGCGTGCCATCAGCATGGCGATAAAGGCGACGTTGAGGCTGTGTTGCAGCAGGATATCGGTGTGGGGGCTGCGAATAAGGTGGAGCCCGAGAGGCCCTTCATGCTGACTGAGGGTGAAGGCGGCATTGCGGACGATCTGGGCGGTATTGGCCAGTCCCTCATCCGGTTTGAGGTTCAGCGCCCCGAGTGCATCGCGCAGCTCGCTCATGGATTGGCCAAAGGCTTTGTCGGCTGCGCGCATGGAGCGGCGAAAGGCCTTTTCGTCAAAGGGGGGCGGGCCCGAGGCAATCAGCTCTTCCAGCTCGTCAAGATCAGGCCCGGCATCCGGGATATCGCCGCGCAGCAGCGGCTCTATGGGCAGATCGCTCTTGTCGGGGTCGACCAACAGCAGGGTGAGATCAAGATGACGGAGAATGTCGAGTTGCTGCTGATCCTTGATCTTGAAGGTATTGAACATAAATGGGTGGTTAGTCCATCCCGTGGGGAGATGGATATAGTGGCCTACTCTCAACTGCTCTATCGAGGCTTGGATCAGTGCCATCGGTTAACCTGCATTTCATGAATGCCTACTCAACAAGCTAGCAAAATCCGATGGATAGACAACTAAAAATCCATTTCGGGGCCGTGGAGCGCCCCGTGCTGTGATGGGGCGCACGAGCGCCGTGCTTCTCCTCTTAATTCGCGCTTAAGTTTTACTTCCTACGCTGGCCCCGTCGTTTTTGTTGGCTTGGCCGGCCCGCTGCGCTGCAGGCCGATATGTAGGAGTTGTTTATGCGTGTAACCCTCGGTGTACTGCAGACCAATCTGTTGCTGGTGCTCTTTTTCGCCCTGGTACTGAACTGGCCAATCTTTTTGCATTTCTATACGGTGCTCAGCACCCTGACCCATGTCAAAGCCGGATTTGTCATCTCGATCCCGCTGGTGCTGATCGCGGCGCTCAATGCCGTGTTTATTCCCTTCACGTTCCGGTTTGTGCTCAAGCCCTTTTTTACCGTGCTCATTCTGACTGGCTCCATCGTCAGCTACGCCATGCTCAAATACGGCGTCATCTTTGATGCCGGCATGATCCAGAACATAGTGGAGACCAACAGTGGTGAGGCGGGGGCCTATTTGAATGGCTCGGTTGCGCTCTGGTTTCTGCTGACCGGGCTGCTGCCTGTTCTGGTGCTCTGGTCACTGCGGATTCGCTATCCTGCTCGCTGGTATCAGGGGGGGGCGTTGCGGGCTGGTGCACTGGCTATCTCTCTGCTGTTTATCGGGGGCGTCGCGTCACTTTATTATCAGGATTACGCCTCGGTCGGGCGCAACAACAAGTCGCTGGCCAAAGAGATTGTGCCTGCCAACTATGTGCACGGCCTCTACAAATATGGGCGGGATGTGCTGTTTGCCACGCCGATCCCTTACCAGCAGTTGGGGACAGATGCCAGGGTGGTGGCCCGGGGAAGCAAGCCGACTTTGATGTTCCTGGTGGTGGGGGAGACGGCGCGCAGCCAGAACTACTCCCTTAACGGGTATGGCAAGGCGACCAACAGCTTCACGGCCAAAGAGCAGGGGGTGGTGTCGTTCAAAGATGTGCGCTCCTGCGGTACTGCCACAGCGGTTTCGGTGCCCTGCATGTTCTCCAACCTCACGCGCCGTGGCTACGATGACCAGCTCGCCAGCTCCCGTGACGGCCTGCTCGATGTGCTGCAACATGCCGGAGTCTCGGTATTGTGGAAAGAGAACGATGGCGGTTGCAAAGGGGTGTGCCGCAATGTGCCGACCATCGAGATCCTTCCCAAATCCTATCCTGCGCTCTGTCAGGGGGAGTCTTGTTATGACGAGGTGTTGCTGGAGGGGCTGGATCAGCAGATTGCCGGCATGAAGGGCAACAAGCTGGTGGCCTTTCATCTGATGGGCAGCCATGGCCCGACCTATTTCCGTCGTTACCCTGCCAGCGAGCGCGCCTTTATGCCGGACTGCCCGCGTAGCGACATTGAAAACTGCAGCAACGAAGAGCTGGTCAACACCTATGACAACACCATCCGCTACACCGACAAGGTGGTGGGACTGCTGATAGACAAGCTCAAGTCGCTGGAGAGCCAGTATGATGTGGGACTGGTCTATCTCTCCGATCACGGCGAATCCCTCGGGGCCATGGGGCTCTATCTGCACGGCACGCCCTACAAGTTTGCGCCGGATGATCAGACCCGGGTGCCGCTGCTGACCTGGTTCTCGCCTCAGTTACAGGCCGATCGCCAGCTTGATATGGGTTGCCTGGCGGCGGAGGCGAGCAGCCAGCGTTTCTCCCACGACAACCTGTTTCACTCCATGCTGGGGATCATGGATGTGCAGACCAGTGTCTACGACAACAAGCTGGATCTGTTCAAGCCGTGTCGGGCGGGCTAAACCGCCAGCAATCACACAATAGAAAACGGCAGCCACTGGCTGCCGTTTTGTTATCTCGCAAGATCAGAGCCTTACTTCTGCTCCATGATGATCTGCAGCAGATCTCCCTCCAGCAGAGCGCGCTTGACCAGTGCAAAGCCGCCATAGGTCGGCTGGTTCTGGAAGCGGGCTTTCACGATGGGCAGGCCACGGTGGAAGCTCGGCAGGGATTGATGCTCGACACAGCGACGGATGGCCGGGAAGAGGATCTCTTCGGCGGCGGTGATTTCACCGGCGATCAGCACCTTCTGCGGGTTGAACAGGTTGACCGTGATGGCCACTGCCCGTCCCAGATGCTCACCCACGTTCTCGATCACGCTGCGGGCCAGTTCATCGCCCGCCAGCGCCGCCTTGCACACCTCCTGAATGGTGATGTGCTTCTCTTGCAGCGCGCTCTGGTGACCGCGGCTGATGAGCTCCTTCACCTTGTCGATGATCGCTTCGTTGGAGGCGATGGTTTCGAGGCAGCCGAAGTTGCCACAGTGGCAGCGCTTGCCGAGCGGCTCGACCTGAATATGGCCGATCTCGCCGACGTTGCGGTTCTGACCGAGGAACACCTGACCCTTGGTGATGATCCCCGAGCCCGTCCCCTGATGGACACTCACCAGAATGGAGTCCATGCAGTCGCGGGACTCGCCGAAGAAGTGTTCGGCCAGTGCCAGAGAGCGGGTGTCGTTGCCCACGTAGCAGGGGAGGTTGAAGTGGTTCTCAAGCAGCTTCGCCAACCCCAGATTGCGGATCTGGTACTTGGGGGTGTAGATGACCATACCGGATTCAGGGTTGACCAGACCCGGCATGGTCAGCGCGATGCTGATGAGGTTGCGACAACGTTCGCGGTTGGCATCTATAAAGGCGCCAATCTCTCGCAGCAGCATGTCGACCACGGGTTGCTGGTCGATCTCGGTCACCTGAATGACGTGCTGGTCGAGCTCCTTGCCATCGAGGTCATAGAGACTCAGTTGCAGGTAGCCGCGGCCCAGCTTGGCAGAGACAAACTGAAAGCGATGTTTGATGGTGGTCAGGGAGATGGCACGCCGCCCGCCGGTTGAGGCTTGCGGAGAGGTCTCCTTGATCAGGCCATGCTCGATCAGTTGCCGGGTTATTTTGGTCACGCTGGCCGGGGCCAGCTGACTCAACTCGGCAATCTTGACCCGGGAGATGGGGCCTTGCAGGTCGATGAGCCGATACACGGCTGCACTGTTGACCTGCTTGATAAGATCTACGTTTGCTATTTGTCCGCCAGTCATGATGTCACTGTTGTGTGTAGTGTCCGTTAACCACGGTCCCACGGACCGTGAAGTCCTGATCGAAGACAGTGAGGTTGGCAACTTTACCGACCTGGATACTACCGAGACGTGAGTCCCATCCAATGGCGCGAGCGGGGTAGAGGCTGGCCATTCTCAGTGCTTCATCGAGCGGTAATCCGACCTGCTTGACCAGATTTTCCACCCCCTCAATCATGGTGAGGGAGGAACCGCCGAGTGTACCATTCTCGTCGACACACTGACCATCGCGTAAAAAGACGGTGGTGCCACAAAAATCAAATTTCTCAAAGCCTTCCGGTGCACCGGCTGCCGCGGTGGCATCGGTGACCAGCACCAGTCGCTCCCCCAGTGCCTTGTGAGCCAGACGCACGTTGGCCCAGTGCACATGGTGCCCATCGACGATGATGCCCGCGTAGACATCCTTGCGATCATAGATGGCGCCCACGACGCCCGGCTCGCGACCGTTGAGGGTCGGGGTCATGGCGTTGTAGAGGTGGGTCGCAAAGCGAATACCGTTATCGAACCCGGCCATGGCCTGATCGTAACTGGCGGCAGTGTGACCGGCCGAGACCAGGATCCCAGCTTCCACCAGACGGCGGATATGGGCCGGCTCGTTGCGCTCCGGTGCCAGGGTGATTTTGGTGATGGCATCTGCGTTGGCGCAGAAGAAGTCGATCATCTCGTCCGCTGGCTGGCGAATTTGAGCGGCAGGGTGGATCCCCTTGCGCTTGAGGTTGGTGTAAGGCCCTTCCAGATGGACGCCCAGCACCTCGTTGGGGTTGGCAGCCATGTAGTCACGGGTCACCGCAACGGCCTGCTTCATATCCGCATCCGGACTGGTGATCAGGGTCGGCAGGAAGCTGGTGGTACCGGATTTGAGGTTGGCCGCCTGCATGGTTGCCAGGGTCTCGACCGTGATGTCTGTGTTGAACATCACCCCGCCACAGCCGTTGAGCTGCACATCGATAAAACCGGCGGTCAGGTTGGCGCCTTTGAGGTCAATCTGCTCGATGCCCGCAGGCAGTTCGGCCAGGTGAGAGATGGCGACAATCTTGTCGCCCTCGATAAGCACCCCGTAGCCGGTCAGCACGCAGCTGCCGGTGTAGAGGGTGCTGTTGGTCAATGCGTACATGGCGACTCCTTACAGACGGCCGATGTTGGCGGCTTCCAGTTGCTGGAAGTAGCGAACGGTCTTGACCTTGAGCTCCATGGTAGAGGGCTCGTCGCACACCATCATTCCCTTCGGATGCAGTTGCAGGGTGGAGATGGTCCACATGTGGTTGACGCTGCCTTCCACGGCGGCCTGCAGGGCCAGTGCCTTGCCGTGACCGGTGACCAGGATCATGATCTCTTCCGCATCCATCAGGGTGCCGACACCCACGGTCAGGGCCAGTTTGGGCACCTGCTCCATGTCGCCACCGAAGAAGCGGGAGTTGGCGATACGGGTGTCTTCGGTCAGGGTCTTGACCCGGGTGCGGGAGGAGAGGGAAGAAGCCGGCTCGTTGAATGCGATGTGGCCGTCGTTACCCACGCCACCCATGAACAGGTGGATCTTGCCGTAGGACTTGATTTTGTCTTCGTAGCGCTTGCACTCGGCCACCAGATCCTCGGCATTGCCGTTGAGGATGTTGATGTTCTCGGGACGAATGTCGATGTGGCTGAAGAAGTTGTTGTGCATGAAGCTGTGGTAGCTCTCCGGGTGATCTTCCGGCAAGCCGACGTACTCGTCCATGTTGAAGGTGACCACGTTCTGGAAGCTCACTTCACCGGCTTTGTGCAACTCGATCAGGCGCTTGTAGGTGTTGAGCGGGGTGCCACCGGTGGGCAGGCCCAGTACGAAAGGGCGATCGCTGGTCGGCTTGAACGCGTTGATGCGGTCAACGATGTAACGAGCAGACCACAGGCCTACTTGGCTGGCAGATTTCAACGGGATCAGGCGCATATGGGATACCTCTGTGTCGGGTTGCGACCGGTTTGGCGGTGGCAATTGGCTAAGACGGATTCAAGTTGTTTTATAGCGTAAATAAAGATTGCGAACTAAGCCACATCTATCCACCACCTTTATCTTGTTTGGGTGATAACGATCACGATTATCGGTTTATTAATTTGCGCAGCGAAATAAAAGCCCTAGACTGCCAATCAAGCCTTGATGGCTTATGCGTCAAACGTGATAAGCACTTAATTTCTAGAAAAACATTAACTAAGGAGAGGAACCGTGAACATTCTCGGTTATTTGCAAAAGATCGGCCGTGCCCTGATGGTGCCGGTAGCGGTATTGCCTGCCGCCGCGATCCTGATGGGGGTTGGCTACTGGATTGACCCGAATGGTTGGGGTGGTGACAGTGCGCTGGCTGCCTTCCTGATTAAAGCGGGCGCAGCCATTATCGATAACATGTCCGTACTGTTCGCAGTCGGTGTCGCTTACGGTATGTCCAAGGATAAAGACGGTTCTGCTGCGCTGGCAGGTCTGGTCGGCTTCCTGGTCGTTACCACCCTGCTGAGCCCGGGCGCTGTGGCCCAGATCAAGAGCATCCCGGTGGAGCAGGTTCCTGCCGCGTTTGCCAAGATCAGCAACCAGTTCGTGGGTATCCTGTGTGGTGTTATCGCCGCTGAGCTGTACAACCGCTTCAGCAGCGTCGAGCTGCACAAGGCACTCTCCTTCTTCTCCGGTCGCCGTCTGGTACCGATCGTAACCTCCGTGGTGATGATCGTCGTATCCTTCATCCTGATGGCCGTATGGCCGGCAATCTACGGTGGTCTGGTCTCCTTCGGTGAGTCCATCGTGAGCCTGGGCTCTACCGGCGCCGGTATCTACGCCTTCTTCAACCGTTTGCTGATCCCGATCGGTCTGCACCACGCCCTGAACTCCGTGTTCTGGTTCAACGTGGCCGGTATCAACGACATCCCGAACTTCCTGGGTGGTCAGGCTACCATCGATGCCGCTCTGGCCGCTGGCAAGAGCCTGGAGCAGGTGAAAGGCGTGGTTGGTATGTACCAGGCTGGCTTCTTCCCCATCATGATGTTCGGTCTGCCGGGTGCTGCGCTGGCCATCTACCACTCCGCCAAGAAAGAGAACAAAGAGAAAGTTGCCTCCATCATGATCGCAGCTGCCTTTGCCTCCTTCTTCACCGGTGTAACCGAGCCGCTCGAGTTCTCCTTCATGTTCGTGGCGCCGGTACTGTATGTCATCCACGCCGTACTGACCGGTATCTCCGTGTTCATCGCTGCCTCCATGCAGTGGATGGCCGGTTTCGGTTTCAGTGCCGGTCTGGTGGATATGGTGCTCTCCAGCCGTAACCCGCTGGCGACCAACTGGTACATGCTGATCCCTCAGGGTCTGGTCTTCTTCGGCCTCTACTACACCGTGTTCCGCGTAGTGATTGCCAAGCTGAACCTGAAAACCCCGGGTCGTGAAGATGACGAAGATACTGCTCCGGCTGCCGCTCAATCTACCAACCGTACCGAGCTGGCCAAGCAATACCTGGAAGTGCTGGGTGGTCAAGAGAACTTGGTCTCCATCGATGCCTGCATCACCCGTCTGCGTCTGACTCTGAAAGACCGCAGCATCGTCGATGAGCGCAAGCTGAAAGCCCTGGGTGCGGCCGGTGTGGTCAAACTCGGTGAGCAGAACCTGCAGGTGATTCTGGGCCCATTGGCCGAAATCATCGCCGGTGAGATGAAAGCCCTGCGTTAATCGAGCGACTCGCTCACCTCAAGTCTAAGTCCATTGTTGACATAACTAAGGGCCCCGCTCAGGGGCCCCATATAAAAAAGCCAAGAAAATCCAACCTTTACTTCAAATGAGAGCAGCAGTTATGAACTTGAAACATTCTCTGTTAGCCATTGCCATGTCTACCGTTTTTGTCAGCCAGGTCCAGGCAGCCGATGCCGCCAAGCAGGCCGTGGTCGACTCCCTCGCCAACAACCTGGTGGTCAAGTATGAAGTGGTCACCAACGACGGTGCCGGTGCCGGCCTCGATTGCCAGGCACTCGGTTCCGAGTGGGCGAGCTGTGGCGTTGCCAAGCTGCACCTGACCAATACCGGTGCGGACGTGACCTCCAAAGACTGGAGCATCTACGTCTCCTCCATCCGTCGTATCCAGCGTGTGGATAACGACCAGTTCACCATCACTCACCTGACCGGCGATCTCTATCGTTTGACGCCAACCGAGAAGTTCCAGGGCTTTGCCAAGGATGCCACGGTCGAAGTGCCGCTGGTGGTGGAATACTGGGTACTGTTCGAATCTGACATCATGCCGAACTGGTATGTTGCCAGCGAAGGTGCCGAGCCGAAAGTACTGGCCAGCATGAGCAACATCAATGATGCCAGCACCTACGAGAAGCCGATGCCGGCTGATGGCTGGAAGCGCACCAAGGATGACAAGAACATCCTGATGAACAGCGAGACCCGTTTCGCGGCCAACCAGACCAGCACCCTGCTGCCAGCTGGCAAGATTGACAACCAGATCCTGCCGACCCCGATGAAGCAGGTAGTCAAAGCTGGCCCGCAGGTTGACTTCTCTACCATCAAACTCAATGCCCTGGATCTGCCGAGCGATCGCGCCGAGGCCCTGAAGGCTCAACTGACCAAGCTGGGTGTTACCCTCTCCGACACCGGCTACCCGGTGACCATCAAGCTCGGCAGCAAGCTCAAGCAGGCTGAAGGCTATGACATGACCATCGGTCAGAAGGGCACCGTGATCCAGGGGCGCGACATCGACGGGGCATTCTGGGGTGCACAATCCCTGATCTCCCTGCTGGGTGTTGATGACAAGCTGGTGAGCCCGATGACCGTCGAGGATGCGCCGCGCTTTGAATACCGTGGCATGCAGACCGACGTGGCCCGCCACTTCCGCAGTCTGGATACCATGAAGAAGCTGGTTGACCAGATGTCTGCCATGAAGCTCAACGTGCTGCACCTTGGCCTGACCAACGATGAAGGCTGGCGTCTGGAGATCCCGGGTCTGCCGGAGCTGACCCAGGTCGGTAGCCAGCGTTGCCACGACGAGTCCGAAACCAAGTGCCTGATGCCGCAACTGGGTTCCGGCCCGACCAGCGACAACCAGGGTTCCGGTTTCTACAGCAAGTCTGACTACGTGGATCTGGTGCGTTATGCCAAGGCCCGCGGGGTGACCGTGATCCCCGAGATCAACATGCCGGCCCACGCTCGTGCTGCCGTGGTCTCCATGGAAGCGCGCTACAAGCGTCTGATGGCGGAAGGCAAAGAAGCGGAAGCCAACCAGTTCCGTCTGACTGATCCGGCTGACACCTCCAACGTCACCTCGGTCCAGTTCTACGACAAGATGTCCTTCATCAACCCTTGCCAGCCGGGTGCTGCCACCTTCGTGGCCAAGGTAATGGATGAAGTAGCCCAGATGCACCAGGCCGCCGGTCAGCCGCTGACCGCATGGCACTACGGTGGTGATGAGGCGAAGAACATCATGCAGGGCGGTGGCTATCAGGATCCGGCCGTCACCAAGAAAGAAGAGCTGGTCGCCTGGAAAGGCAACGTCGACTCCAGCAAGCAGGACAAGCCGTTTGGCAAGTCCCCGATGTGCCAGAAGATGATCGACGAAGGCAAGATCAAGGAAGTGGGCGAGCTGCCGGTTTACTTCGCCAAGGAAGTGGGCCAGATGGTCAAAGATCGCGGCTTCTCTACCCTGCAGGCGTGGGAAGATGGTCTGAAGTACGCCAGCGGTGCCAAGGACTTCGCCACCGACAACACCCGTGTCAACTTCTGGGAAACCCTCTACTGGGGTGGCTTCAACGAAGCGATGAAGTGGGCGCACAAGGGTTACCAAGTAGTGCTGTCCAACCCGGATTACCTCTACTTCGACTTCCCGAACGAAGTACACCCGGCCGAACGTGGCTACTACTGGGCAACCCGTTTCAACGACACACGCAAGGTGTTCGCCTTCGCCCCGGAAAACCTGCCGCAGAACGCCGAGACTTCGGTTGACCGCGACGGCAATGCCTTCGTGGCCAAGGGTGACCAAGATCCGGTCAAGTTCAAGGGGATCTCCGGTCAGCAGTGGAGTGAAACCGTGCGTACCGATGCTCAGTATGAGTACATGGTCTACCCGCGTATCTTCTCCGTGGCCGAGCGTGCCTGGCACAAAGGTGGCTTCGAGCTGAACTATGTGAAGGGTCGCGAGTTCTCCGGCGAGACCAAGTTCGTCAACAAGGCCACCCTCAACAAAGAGTGGAACCAGTTTGCCAACGTACTGGGTCAGCGCGTGCTGCCGAAACTGGATCAGGCCGGTGTTGAATACCGCCTCTCCGTACCGGGTGCCAAAGTGGTGAACGGTGTGCTGGAAGCGAACGTGGATCTGCCGGGTCTGCCCATCCAGTACAGCTTGGACGGTACCAACTGGAGTGCCTATGACGCCGCGGCCAAGCCGAGCGTGAATGGCAAGGTCTACCTGCGTACCACCAGCTTCGATGGCAAGCGCACCAGCCGCGTCACCGAACTGAACTGATAGCAGTCAACCGTTAACATGAGGTGGGTCGCAAGACCCACCTTTCCCAAGGACGATGCGCATCTGCTTTGGGAAAGGTTGACTGTGCGTGTGAGCCTTTGTTGTGTGTAATTGTCTGTTTTGTGTTTTTCATCACTTTCAGCCCCGCCTCGTGCGGGGCTTTTTTATGCATTTGGTGTGCAATGTGCCAAGCCACGCCGTTTTTAGCGGTGCAATGGCCGGGAAATGGCCCGGAAGTGCCAAATTCAGGTTGAGACAGCGCCCGTAATAAGGGATCATACCCGGCTTGACGGCGGGGGGATGAGGGTGCCAGCCGGCACAACTTCCGCCAGTGACGCTTTTTTGAGGTGAGCCATGAGTCAGGCGAACAGCCCAACTAACTTTATTCGTCAGATCATTGATGAAGATCTGGCCAGCGGTAAGCACAGCAGCGTGCATACCCGTTTTCCGCCCGAGCCGAACGGTTATCTCCATATCGGCCACGCCAAGTCCATCTGCCTGAACTTCGGCATCGCCCGCGACTATCAGGGCCAGTGCAACCTGCGTTTCGATGACACCAACCCGGTGAAGGAAGATATCGAGTACGTAGAGTCCATCAAGCAGGACGTACAGTGGCTCGGCTTCCAGTGGAACGGCGAGATCTGCTACTCCTCCGACTATTTCGACAAGCTGCACGGCTACGCCATCGAGCTGATTGAAAAGGGTCTGGCCTATGTGGACGAGCTGACGCCCGAGCAGATGCGCGAGTACCGTGGCACCCTGACTGAAGCTGGCAAGAACAGCCCGTTCCGCGATCGCAGTGTGGAAGAGAACCTGGCGCTGTTTGCCAAGATGAAGAATGGCGAGTTCGCCGAAGGCACCGCCTGCCTGCGCGCCAAGATCGACATGGCATCTCCCTTCATGGTGATGCGTGATCCGGTTATCTACCGCATCAAGTTTGCCCACCACCACCAGACCGGTGACAAGTGGTGCATCTACCCGATGTATGACTTCACCCACTGCATCTCGGACGCGCTGGAAGGGATCACCCACTCTATCTGTACCCTGGAGTTCCAGGACAACCGTCGTCTGTACGACTGGGTGCTGGATAACATCACCATCGACTGCCACCCCCGTCAGTACGAATTCTCTCGTCTGAACCTCGAATACACCGTCATGTCCAAGCGCAAGCTGAACCTGCTGGTGACCGAGAAGCATGTCGATGGTTGGGATGACCCGCGCATGCTGACCGTCTCCGGTCTGCGTCGTCGTGGTTACACCCCGGCCTCCATCCGCGAGTTCTGCAAGCGCATCGGCGTCACCAAGCAGGACAACATCGTCGAGATGAGCATGCTGGAAGCCTGCATCCGTGAAGACCTCAACGAGAATGCGCCGCGCGCCATGGCCGTGCTGCATCCGGTGAAAGTGGTCATCGAGAATCTGGCTGCCGACGAAGTGCTGACTGCCCCGGCCCACCCGAGCAATGCCGAGATGGGGACCCGCGAGCTGAACTTCACCCGCGAGATCTTCATCGACGAAGCGGACTTCAAAGAAGAGGCGAACAAGCAGTTCAAGCGTCTGGTGCTGGGCAAGGAAGTGCGTCTGCGCAATGCCTATGTGATCAAGGCCGAGCGCATCGAGAAAGATGCCGATGGCAAAGTCACCTGCATCTACTGCTCCTACGACCCCGAGACCCTGGGCAAGGATCCGGCCGATGGCCGCAAGGTGAAAGGGGTGATCCACTGGGTCAGTGCCACTCACTCCCTGCCAGCGGAAGTGCGTCTCTACGATCGTCTGTTCAAGGTACCGAACCCGGGCGCCGAGGATGACTTCGAAGCTGCGCTGAACCCGGAATCCCTGGTGATCATCGAGGGTGCCCGTGTCGAGGCTTCCCTGAAGAACGCCAAGCCGGAGCAGGCTTATCAGTTCGAGCGTGAAGGTTACTTCTGCGCCGACAACAAGCTCTCCAGCCCGGAGCATCTGGTGTTTAACCGCACCGTTGCCCTGCGTGACTCCTGGGGCAAGGTAGAAGGCTAACTCAGTAGGGCAGGGGAAACCCTGCCCTGTGTGCTGCCAGCGGCCTGCGCCGGACAATAAAAAAGCCAGCATCAGCTGGCTTTTTTATTGTCCGTTATCTGCAAGTCGCGGCCGACTTATTCGTCGTGCTTGCATTCACCGGTAGCACAGTGACCGTAGAGGTAGAGGCTGTGGTTGGTGAGACGGATATTGAATTTCTTGGCGATCTCGCGCTGACGCTGTTCGATCACTTCGTCGGAGAACTCGATCACCTTGCCGCAGTCGAGGCAAACCAGGTGGTCGTGGTGCTCCTGAGTGGCCAGCTCGAATACCGACTTGCCACCTTCGAAGTGGTGACGGGTAACGATACCGGCATCATCAAACTGGTTGAGAACGCGATAGACGGTAGCGAGACCAATCTCTTCACCCAGGTCGATCAGTCGTTTATAGAGATCTTCGGCGCTGGTGTGCTGGCAGTCCGGCTGTTGCAGGATTTCCAGGATTTTGACCCGGGGCAAGGTGATCTTGAGCCCGGCCTTTTTTAACGCTTGGTTGTTGTCTGCCATATTCTACTTATTCGCATTCTCGAAGGTGGGGTTATTCTGATGGACTGCCGCAGGAATGGCAACCTTGAACTCGCTTGGCCTGTCATTATAGGTCGTAGCCTCCCTAAAAATAAACCCAGCAATTCAAGGGGTTTAGCCATAAATGGCCGGTTGGATTGAAATAATCAATCGTGTCGTCCGACTTGCTGGCATGGCAGATGTTGATAAGATGTAACTTTCATATTCTGGTCGGATGAGATCCATGGATTGGCTTTTTGACAATGCGGCCTGGGTGCGCCGCGCACTCAACGCCTGGCCCCCTTTCTGGGGCGCCGGTATCAAGATAGAGACCCTGAGCGATGACTTTCGCTACTGCCGGGTTACCCTGAAATCCCGCTGGTGGAACAAGAATGCCAACCGCACCCAGTTTGGCGGCAGCATGTTTGCCATGACAGACCCCATCTATCCACTGATGCTGATGGGCTACTTCAAGAATCGCTACTACGTCTGGGACAAGGCGGGCAGCATCAACTACATCAAGCCGGGCAAGGGCAAGCTGGTGGCCGAGTTTAACCTGACCGAGGGCAAGCTGGCCGAAATCATGGCGGCGACTGAAGGTGGCAACAAACACTTCCCAGAATTCGAGGTCTCGGTGCAGGACAAGAGCGGCGAGCTGGTGGCGCAGGTCAAGCGCACCCTCTATGTGCGGGCCAAACCGGAGCACAGAGGTGAATAACAGGGGAGAATAAAGGCAGGCATCGCAACAAGCAGATACAACAAGGGCCCCGTCGGGGCCCTTGTTGTCAGAGAGAAGAGGGGAGGCGGATTACTCCAGCTCGCCCAGGCACATCTCTTCGTGCAGCTGCTTGCACCAGCCCTTGACGCGCTCGGCGGTCAGCTCCGGCTGGCGATCTTCATCGATACCCAGACCGACAAAGTGCTTGTCATCGACCAGTGCCTTGGAGGCTTCGAACTCGTAGCCGGCAGTCGGCCAGTGACCGATGATGATGGCGCCTTTGGTTTCGACGATGTCACGCAGGGTGCCCATGGCGTCGAGGAAGTACTCGGAATAGTCTTCCTGATCACCGCAACCGAAGATGGCGACCAGCTTGTTGGTGAAGTCGATTTCGCCCAGATCGGGGAAGAAGTCGTCCCAGTCGGCCTGGGCTTCGCCGTAGTACCAAGTCGGGATGCCGAACATCAGCAGATCAAAGCTCTCGATGTCGGCCTTGCTGCTCTTGGCGATGTCACGGACTTCAATCAGGTTTTTGCCCAGCTCTTTCTGGATCATCTTGGCGACAGCTTCGGTGTTACCGGTATCGCTGCCAAAAAACAGACCTACACTTGCCATAGTGTTTAGTTACCCGTATTTGGTGTTAATGCTCAACGCTCAGACTGCAATGTCCACCGCAAAGGCGGACTCAATCTGTTGTTTCAGGATAGATTGGATCAGCTCGGCTCGGCTGATGTTCTGTTGTAACGCAAGTTGGTTCAGGCGCTCCAGCAACTCGGCCTCCACCTTTAACTCTACCCGCTTCAGCCCATTTTCCCGATCGCGCTTAAGCTGGTTACGCTTGTTGATCTTGAGCTGGGTCTCGCGGGGGAGTGGATTGGTCTTTGGCCTGCCGGGGCGCTTCTCATTTGCGAACAGATCCAGTGTTGTTCGATCAGTTTGCTGTTTGGCCATACATCACAGATGAAAATAAGTTAGCCGAGTCCTGAGCCTTCCCAGCCCAGTTCGATCAGCCCCTTGGCGACAAAACCCGCACAACCCAGAAACAGTACCAACCAGACGATAAAACGACCGAAACGGGGCACGTTGCCGCGCTTGAGCACGTCCTGAATGGCCAGGCCAATCAATATGAAAATGGCCACAAAGAATAACTTGAGGCCCAAACTTTCGATCAGGTCGATATGTTCACTTAGCATGGATTGCGCACACTCCTTATGACCGGCGCACTATATCACAAAGGATTTGAAACTGTTAACCGCCTGTCGACAGGAAATCCACAACCAATTTGTTGAACAGAGCCGGTTTTTCCGCATGCAGCCAGTGGCCGGTACCCGCGATGACACGCACCTTTGCTGCCGGGAATTGGGCCAGTGCCGTCTCGCTGTATTGGGGCTGCATATAGTCAGAATCCCCCCCCTTGATAAAGAGCACCGGCCCCTCGAAGCGGCGTTCATCGTCTGGCCAGCCCATGATGTTGGCGTAGTTTTGCTCAAGGGCGGGCGCATTGAAGCGCCAACCCCAGCCATGCTCGCCTCTGGCGAACGATTTGAGCAGGAACTGGCGCACCCCGGCGAGCTCGATATGCTGCGCCAGCATGGCTTCCGCTTCACTACGGCTTTGCGGCGGCGTATGCAGGGTGGCGTTGAGTCCGGCGAACACATTCTGGTGGCGGGAATGGGGATAGGCGACTGGCGCCATGTCGGCCACTACCAGCTTGGTCACCCGCTCAGGCGCCAGCTTGGCGACCTGCATCGCCACCTTGCCGCCCATCGAGTGGCCAATCAGGGTCGCTTCGGCAATATTCAGCCGATCCATCAGGGTCAGGATATCGGCTGCCTGGGCCGGATAGCTCATCTCGCTGCTATGAAAGGAGGCACCGTGGTTGCGCAGATCGACGCTGATGACCCGGTACTGTTCACAGAGAGCACGGGCCAGCAGGCCGAGGTTGTCGAGGCTGCCAAACAGGCCGTGGATCAGAATGACCGCCGGGCCCTGACCCAGCTCCTTGAAGTTCAATATGCTGTTTTGTTGCAAAATGACACCTTGTCGGTCGTGGGTGCGTATCGCTGTTTTATTTAACGCACTGGAAAGAAAAGGATTTCGTCCAACGGATGGGGAATAAATGTGGTTTTTTTTCTAAAAAATCCCGTCCGGATCGGCTATCAGTGCGGCTGATCACACACTTGGCCCGCTATTATGCCGTATTCTCGATGAGATTCATGTACATCTGCCAGCCCCTTGCTTGGGCTGTCGGGTTTGCCTATGTATAATCGCCGCATCCGAATTTCGACGAGTCCAGCGCATCCCTATGAAAACCATCGAGCTTGATGACGATCTCTACTTCTATATCGCCAGCCAGACCCGGCACATTGGTGAGAGTGCCTCCGATATCCTGCGCCGTCTGCTGGAACAGCCTGCTCACCAACGTGTGCCGGTTGTCGAGCCCGTTGCTGTCGCGCAGCCCAGTACGGTAGCCACCCAACAAGGGCTGCAAGCCTTGCTCGATTCTGGTGAGCTGCAAAAAGAAGAGAAGTCCATCAACCGCTTCATGCTGGTGCTGAGTACCCTCTACCGGGATAACCCGGAAGGCTTTACCCAGGCCACCGAAATCAAGGGGCGCAAGCGCGTCTATTTCTCGCAGGATCCCGAGGCTCTGCGCGCCAGTGGCAGCACCACCAAGCCCAAGCCGGTACCGGAGACCCCGTTCTGGGTGATCACCAACACCAACACCAGCCGCAAGCAGAACATGGTTGCCCAGCTGATGGCCAGCATGGGCTATGGCGAAGAGGTGATCGTGCAAGTGTGTGGCGCCATTTAACGATTCTTCAAGACTCAGGCCTTGCCCGCAAGGCCGCCATTACGCAAGGAAAACGCCATGGCTCAGCATTCCCACGCCGGTCAACCGGCCCGTTTAAGCGACCTGACCAACATCCCCCGTCTGGTCAGCGCCTACTACCTCAACAAGCCGGACATGAGCCGCCCCGAGCAGCGGGTGGCCTTTGGTACCTCCGGCCACCGTGGCAGTGCCCTGCACAATGCCTTTACCGAATCCCATATTCTGGCGGTGACCCAGGCACTGGTGGAGTATCGCCAGCAGGCCGGTATCACTGGCCCGCTATTTGTCGGTATGGATACCCACGCCCTGTCCGAATCCGCCTTTGCCAGCGCTGTCGAAGTGCTGGCCGCCAACGGCGTTGAAACCCGCATTCAGGCTGGCCTCGGCTTTACTCCGACCCCGGTCATCTCTCACGCCATCCTGCGCCATAACGCGGGCAAGCCTGCCGCGCGCGCCGACGGCGTGGTGATCACTCCGTCCCACAACCCGCCGGAAGATGGTGGCTTCAAGTACAACCCGCCCCACGGTGGCCCCGCCGAAGGGGAGATCACCAAGTGGGTGGAGGACCGTGCCAACGCCATTCTGGAAGCGGGTCTGGCCGGTGTGAAGCGGATGCCGTTCGCCGATGCGCTCAAGAGCCCGTTCGTGGTCGAGCACGACTATGTCACCCCTTATGTGGATGATCTGAAGAACGTGCTGGATATGGATGCCATCAAGAACGCGGGCATCAAGATCGGTGTCGATCCGCTGGGTGGCTCCGGCGTTGCCTACTGGGACGTCATCGCCAAGACCTATGGCCTGAACATCGAGGTGGTGAACTACAAGGTCGACCCGACCTTCTCCTTCATGACCCTGGATAAAGACGGCAAGATCCGGATGGATTGCTCCAGCCCGTTCGCCATGGCGAGCCTGATTGCCCTCAAAGACAAGTTCGACATCGCCCTTGGCAACGACCCTGACTACGATCGTCACGGTATCGTTACCAAGTCTGGCCTGATGAACCCGAACCACTATCTGGCGGTGGCAATCCAGTATCTGTTTACCCATCGCACCGGCTGGTCTGCCGATGCGGCTGTCGGCAAGACGCTGGTCTCCTCTTCCATGATTGACCGGGTGGCCGGCGAGATTGGCCGCACCCTCAAAGAGGTGCCGGTCGGCTTTAAATGGTTCGTGGATGGCCTCTACAGCGGCGAGTTCGGCTTTGGCGGCGAGGAGAGCGCGGGCGCCTCCTTCCTGCGCAAAGATGGCACAGTCTGGACCACCGACAAGGATGGCTTCATTCTGGCGCTGCTAGCGGCGGAAATTCTGGCGGTGACCGGCAAGGATCCGCAGGCCCACTACGACGCACTGGAAGCCAAGTTTGGCCGCTCCAGCTATCGCCGTATCGACGCACCGGCCAACAGTGTCCAGAAAGCGGTGCTCTCCAAACTGGATCCGGCGCTGGTGGAAGCCTCCACTCTGGCGGGTGAGCCCATCATCGCCAAGCTGACCAAGGCGCCGGGCAACGATGCCGCCATCGGCGGCCTCAAGGTGGTGACCGAAAACGGCTGGTTCGCGGCGCGTCCCTCCGGCACCGAGTCCATCTACAAGATCTACATGGAGAGCTTCAAGGGCGACGCGCACCTCGACCTCATCCAGCAGGAGGCCCAGCAGATCGTCTCCGCGGCACTGGCCAAGGCTGGTGTATAAGCCATCTTCAAGTCACTGACCGCTGACTAAAAAGAGGAGCCGAAATGGCTCCTCTTGTTTATGCGTGGGTTGAGGTGGTCTGGTGTTTACGCCTCGTTACAGATCCCTGTACTCGCTCGGCGAGCTTGCCAACGTTTGAAGAAGGGGCGTGCTGGCAGCTTCATCAGGAACAGTGAGAGCAGGATCACCCCGATGCCGATCCACTGGCTGACATCCAGGGTTTCACCCACCATCAATACCCCAAGCGACACAGCCATCATGGGATTGGTGAGGGCCAGCATGCCCATCACCTCTGGGCCGTGGTGCTTTAATCCCCACAACCAGGCCCAGTAGCCCAGCGCGGTATTGAGCAGGATCAACCAGAGCAATCCCGGCGCACTAGCCGGATCCGGTAACGGCATTGGGCCAGCTAGCCACCAGGCGAGCGGGATCAGCATCAAGCCCCCAAGCAGCAATTGCCAGGCGGTCAGCGCCAGCAGATCGTTTACCGGCCAGTGGCGCATCCAGCGGCTGGATTGGCCGATCAGCACTGTGGCCAGCATGGCGCATGCAACTCCGACAGGATCCAGATTGGCAGAGGGGTTGAGCAACAGTAATACCCCAGCCAACCCCATCAATCCCTGCAGTAGCCATTTCAGGCTCGGTCGTGTGCCATCTTGCAACCAGGCCAGTAGCATCAGCACCAGCGGCAGGGTGGCACCAAGTGTACCTGCTACTGCCCCCGGCAGCCGGAAGGCCGCCACAAACAGCAAAGCGAAGAAGGCGGTAATGTTGCAAAACGCCAACAGGAACTGCTTGCCCCAGGGCAGAGGCGGCATGCGCGGATGCAACAGTAACAAGAGCAGCCCAGCAGGCAGTGCCCGCCATACGGCAACCCAGTAGGGTGAGTAGTCAGTCAGGTAGAGGCTGACGACAGCATAGGTGCTGCCCCACAGCAGTGGAGCCAGCAAGGCGATCAGCATTGGCATTATTTATCTCATCATAAAGTATCTTTAAATAAAGATAAATTAGCGCCAAATTGATTTATCATCAAGTATCTCGATATAAAGATAAGTAGTTGGCGATGGAATCAGATCATGTAGACCTGCTGCTGGCTCAGTGGGCCCGGCAGCGACCGGATCTCGACTGTTCTCCTATGGGGGTGCTGGGTCGGGTAGCCCGGATGGCGGCAATTGCCGGTCGTGAGGTGAGTGAAGAGCTCAAGGAGTGCGGCTTGCTTGGCACGGACTTCGACATTTTGGCGACCCTGCGTCGGTCGGGTGAGCCACTGACGCCGACAGTGCTCTACCAATCGGCCATGTTGAGTTCGGGTGCCATGACGGCCCGGCTCGACAAGCTGGCCGAGCGGGGACTGATAGAGCGGCAAGCGGCGCCCAGCGATCGGCGCAGTCTGCTGGTCTGCCTCACCGAATCGGGCAAAGCGCTTATCGACCGGGCGGTTGAGCTGCACGTGGCCAACGAGCGTCGCCTGCTGGCGCCACTGACCGAGGCGGAGCAGGCTCAGTTAGCGGCACTGCTCAAACGCTGGTTGCTGGAAAACGAATAACAAAAACGGGCCAGTAGGCCCGTTTTTGTTGGCAAATCAGTGCTTTACTCAGTAACCGCCTTTGGCCTCTTTCACCGCCAGACCCAGCTGCCACACCGCCATGGCGTAGTGGGTGCTGTGGTTGTAGCGGGTGATGGTGTAGAAGTTGGGCAGGCCGTACCAGTATTGGTAGCCGGTGCCGACATCGAGGCGCAGCAGGCTCGACTCGCTGTGGTTGCCCAGGCTACTGGTTGGCGTCAGCCCAGCACGGCGCAGGGTGGCGACCGGGTAGCGGGTCTGAAAGCCATGCTCATAGCCGGGCAGTTGGCCCTGACCGCGCACCGCAACCGGTTGGCCTTTCTCCCAGCCGTGGGCCTTGAAGTAGTTGGCGACGCTGCCGATGGCATCCACCGGATCCCACAGGTTGGTGTGGCCGTTGCCGTCAAAGTCCACCGCATAGCGCTGGAAGCTGGAGGGCATAAACTGGCCGTAGCCCATGGCGCCTGCATAGGAGCCCTTGGGTTCGGTGGGATCCATCCCCTCGTCGCGGGTCATCACCAGGAAGGCTTCCAGCTCGCTGGTGAAGAACTCGGCACGACGCGGATAATCAAACGCCAGGGTGGCCAGCGCATCCAGAATGCGGGTCTTGCCCATCACTCGGCCCCAGCGGGTCTCGACCCCGATAATGCCGACGATGATCTCAGGCGGCACCCCGTAGACCTGCTCCGCCCGGTTCAGCTCGCTTGCGTATTCACGCCAGAAGTTGACGCCGTTCTGTACGTTGTCGGGGGTGATGAACTTGGCGCGATAGCGGTTCCAGGCACCGGTCGGGCCGGTGGGCTTGGCGGTGGTCGGCGCCTGGGCATCCATCAGGCGGATGATCCAGTCGTAACGCTCTGCCTGTGCCAGCACCTGATGCAGCTGGGCGTTGTCAAAACCGTGCTTCTCGACCATCTTCTGGACGAATCTGTCCACGTTTGGGCGATTGGCGAAGTCCCCCTTGCTAACCCCTTGTGTATAAACGGGTTTGCTCGATGGCGCCTGATTGATAAAGGCGCTCTTGGGCTGGGGGACGACCACGGGCTTTGGCGCTGGGGAGCTGCTGCAGCCACCGAGCAGGGGGAATAACGACAGAGTGAGAAGAGAGGCAAGGCGACGCATAGGGTTCTCAAAGAGACTGATAAAAGTGCCGTCATGGTAAAACATTGTCATCCCCGTGCAAGTGTTCCGTGTGCCTTGTTTGCCGCCAATTCATCGTGCGATGGATTAGCCCTTCTGTGAGGGCTGTGCTGTTTCGCGCTGGGGGTGACGCAGGGTGTGGTAACCGCTCCAGAGCCGGGTCAGGGTGGTGATGGCGCAGAGCATTGCAAAGCCGTAGGCGAACGGGGCGAAGGCGGTGGGCCACAGGCACATCAGCACAAAGAGGGCGATGGTTTCGCTCCCCTCGGTGAGGCCGCCCAGATAGTAGAGGGATTTGTGGTGGTAGACCGGATTGTCGATCCCCCGCTTGCCCGCCATGATGGCAAACGCCAGAAAGCTCGACCCTGTGCCCATAAAGGCAAACAGCAGGGTGGCGGCGGGTAGCGCATTGGCGGGGGCGGCGAGGGCAAAGCCCAGCACCACGGCGGCGTAGAAAATAAAGTCGAGCGTGATGTCGAGAAAGCCGCCGCAATCGGTGATGCCGGTTTCCCGCGCCACGGCGCCATCGAGCCCGTCCAGCAAGCGGTTGAGCAGGATCGCCCCGAGCGCCCATTGATAGCAGCCAAAGGCCAGCAGCGGCAGCGCCAGCATGCCGATGGCAAAGCCGCTGAGGCTCACCTGATTGGCACTGATCCCGGCACGGCAGAGCGGTTTGGCAAGCTGGGTGAGAGGGCTGCGGATCACGGGGATCAGATGGCGATCAAACAAGGTGAACACTCCTCGGTTAACAGTGGCATTCGGTGAGGTTGAGTATGGTGCCCGGCGCATCTTCTTCGTCGTGGGTCACCAGAATAGCGGGGATGGCCAGCGCCTTGATCTGCGCGAACACCAGTTCGCGAAAGGCGGCCCGCAGCGGCTTGTCGAGGCGGGAGAAGGGCTCGTCCAGTAGCAGGGCGTCGGGTTCGGCCAACAGCGCTCGCAGCAGACTGACCCGCGCACGCTGACCCCCTGACAGCAGCTGTGGCAGCTTGTCAGCCTGATCTGCCAGTGCGACCTGCGCCAATGCGGCCAACGCCTTTTCCCGCCGCGCACGTTTTCCCTTGATGATCGCAGGCATGCCGAACATCAGGTTCTCCGCCACCGTCAAATGGTCGAACAGAAGGTCATCCTGAAACAGCATGCCGATGCGCCTCGCTTGCGCGGGCAAGGCGTTGAGTGGCCGCTCGCCGAGCCTTATCTCTCCCTCCAGCCGGATCGGGCCATTTCCTGTCAGCGCGCTGGGCAGTACCCCCGCCAGCCCTGCCAGCAGGGAGCTTTTACCGCAACCGCTCGGCCCCATCAGGGTCAATACCTCGCCGGGGGCCACCTGCAGGGCAGGGAGCGAGAGCAGCGGATTTTCATCAAGGTAAAGTCGAAGAGGTGTGGTGCTCAGCATATGGCTGTTTCCATCATCAGAGTTCATCGTGAGCCGCCCCCCTTGAGCGCCGGATTGATCCGTGCCGGCAGCCAGAGCGCCAGCAGATAGATAACGAGCGGCAGCAGCAGTTGCAGCAGGCCGTAGAGCCCCGCCAGCCGCCGGTTGAGGCCGCTGCCGATGGCCACCGCTTCGGTTGTGATGGTGACCACTCTGCCCGCGCCAAAGAGCAGGGTCGGCAGATACTGGGCCAAACTCACGGCTGCCCCGACGCCGAAGGCAAACAGCAGCGGGCGCGCCAGCAGTGGCGCTTTCACCTGCCACCAGGCTCGCCACGGCGTGGCCCCCAGCAGCAGAGCGCTTTGGGTGATCCGTGGATCGAACTGGCGATAGGGGCCGTGCAGGCACAAATAGACATAGGGAAAGACAAACAGCAGCTGGCTCCAGAGCACCCAGCCCCAGCCAATACCGCTGCTTATCGAGTCATGTGCAAGCCAGTCCAGCCCGAGCCGGATACCAAACAGCAGGCTCGCTTGCGGCAGCAACAGCGGCAGGCAGATAAGCCAGAGCGGCCAGGGGCTGCGGCCGGCTTGTGCCTCCAGACTACACACCGCCATCATCAGTGCCAGCAAGCCGCTCACCAGCGCCAGCAGTGTGCTGGTTGTCAGCAGCGGCAGCAGGGTTGGCAGCAGATCCAGCCAGTAGTGACTGCTCCACTGGCTGGGCCGGAGGGCGGGAAAGGGCCAGCGGCGCGCCAGTGACCAGAGCAGCAGCGCCGCCAGCACCGCCAGATTGAGGGTGATCAGGGTGAAGGCAAAGCCCGCTGCGAGCCGGTTGGCAAAGAAGTGGGGCGCCGCCCGTTTGCCATCGAGCCAGCAGCCTTTGCCCATCTCTTTATGAAGCCACTCCAGTAATCTGAACAGGGCGATGAGCAGTGCCGTTATGGCGAGCAGCAGCAGGGCGCCGCTGGCGGTGGCGCCGCGCCAGAGCAGGTCCGGATCCTGATACCAGAGCCACAACCGTACCGCTAGCGGGGCGGGGGCGCCGGGCCCGAGCAACTGGGCGAGATCCACCACCGCCACTCCGTAGGCCGCCACCGCATAGATGGGCAGGCGCAGGGCGGGCCAGAGGGCGGGCAGCAGCAGGCGCCACCAGATCTGTGGGGCGCTAAAGCCAAGGCTCGCCCCCAGCCACTGCTGGCGTGCCAGCTGGATAGGTTGCTGTGCGGCCATCGCCATCAGCAGCAAAAAGGGGGTCTCTTTGAGAACGAGCAGTGCAATCAGCCCGAGCCCCCAAGGGTCGCGAATGGTCTGCCAATCGGGAGGCAGTTCAAACCCGGTCAGAGCTGGCGAGACGAGCCGCAGCAGCCAGCCGGAGGGGGCGAGCAGAAAGGCAAAACCGATGGCAAAGGCGACGTGGGGCATGGCCAGCATGGGCGAGAGCAGACGACGGAGCAGCCCGAAAGCCCGGCTGTTGCTGTGGGCCAGCAGCAGGGCGGTCAACAGCAGACTACCGAGGGTCGAGGCGGCGCCAATCCACAGACTCAGCGCAGCGGAGTGCCAAAGACCGGGTTGGGCGAGCAGCAAGGCGAAATGAGAGGCGGTCATCCCCTCCGCCAGCAGTTGCCATAGCCCTGCCAGCAGAGGGATGACGAAGAGCGCCAGATAAATGACCGCCATCCCCGTACTCATACTGGGGGGGCGTGTCAACCGGCGCCACGGTCGGGAGCGGGAAAGCGGGTGACCAGCGGCACTCATCAGTGACCGTAACGCTCGGCCCAGGCGGCTTCGAGTCTCAGTTGCCAGCTGGGGTGAGGCTCGGCCACCGCTTTGAAGCGCAGTGCCGGTTGCTCTTTGGCGGAGTCAGGCAGGGCATCGGCCCGCAGCACGCTGGGATCACCCCAGAAGGCCGGATTGGCCTTGCGCGCCTGCGCCGCCGGGCTCAGCAGGAAGTTGGCCACCACCTTGGCACCCGCACGGGCACTGGCGTTGAAGGGGATGGCGAGAAAATGGCTGTTGGTGAGCGCGCCTTTGCTCATGGCGACCGCCTCTACGCTGGGGGGCAGGGCGCCAATCTGGGCGGCGCTCTGCGCCTCCTGCGGGTTGAAGCTGATGGCCATGGCCAGCTCGCCATCATCGAGCAGCTGGCGGGTTTCGGCGGCGCTGGTGGGGAACAGTTTGCCCTTGCGCCAGAGTGCCGGATGCAGCTCATCGAGCCAGGCCCAGAGCGGGGCGGTGAGCTGGGCAAAATCGCTCTCGGTCGCCTCCCGATAGAGGGGGGCGGGGTTTGGCGTCAACTCCAGCAGGATCTGCTTGAGAAAACTGGAGCCATGGAACTGGGGCGGCTTGGGATAGGTGAAGCGGCCGGGATGGGCCTTGGCCCACGCCAGCAGGGCTGCAGCCGAGGTGGGCGCTCTGGCGACCTCTTCGGTATCGACCATCAGATTGAGCTGGCCGATGCCCCAGGGGGCTTCCAGTCCTTCCACCGGCAGGGTGAAGTCCTCACTCACCGGCAGGGTGCTGTCGACCAGTGCCATGTTGGGTAGCTCGGCGGTAAAGGGAGCACCGAGCAGCCCCTGCTCCTTGAGCGCCTTGAAGTTCTCGCCGTTGACCCAGAGCAGGTCGATGGGCCCGCCAACTTGCTTGCCCGTATGCTTGTTGGCCAGCAGCTGGCTGACGCTCTGGGCGATGTCATCCACCTTCACCTGCACCAGCTTGACCTGATAGTCGCGCGCCAGCTCCTGCCCGGCCCACACCAGATAGGCGTTGATCTCCGGGCTGCCGCCCCAGGCGTTGAAGTAGACGGTCTGCCCCTTCGCCTCCTCAAGGGTCTGTTGCCAGTTGTCATCAGGGCTGGCTAACAGCGGGCCGCTGGCCAGCAGTGGCAGGGCGCACAGCAGGGCGTTTAGCCGCTGTTTGAGCTGTGAGTTGAGTTGTGAGAATGGCTTGAGCATAAACGTTTCCCTGATTGTCAGGCGCCACGGCGCCAGCGGTGATAACGGGCCAGCAACGCCAGCACCCGGGTGGGCTGGTGGGCCCGTTTCCATTCACCCGCCACATATTTGTTTCCCTCCATCAGGGTGGGATAGGCGTGAATGGTGCCGAGGATCTTGCCAAGGCCGAGGCGGTGACGCATGGCGAGCACAAATTCGGCGATCCGTTCACCGGCGTGAGTGCCCACTATGGTGGCGCCAAGGATAGTATCCTTGCCCGGCACGGTCAGCACCTCGACAAAGCCGTGGCGTTCCCCATCGGCAATGGCACGATCCAGCTCGGCCAGCTCGAAGCGGGTCGCCTCGAAGGGAATCCCCTGCGCCTCGGCTTCCTTGCGATTGAGGCCAACCCGGGCAATCTCCGGCGTGGTGTAGGTGGCCGCCGGAATGACCCGATAGTCGGCCCGAAAGCGCTTGAACTGGCCAAACAGGGCATTTACTGCCGCATACCAGGCCTGATGGGCGGCAAAGTGGGTGAACTGGTAAGGGCCCGCTACGTCTCCCACCGCCAGTATGCTGGGGAAGTTGGTGGCAAGAAAACCATCGACCGCTATGGTGCCGCGGGGGGCCAGCTCGACCCCTAATGCTTCGAGCCCGAAGCCGCTGACGTTGGCGACCCGACCCAGTGCCAGCAGCAGTTGATCCCCTTCCACCACCTGTGTCTCATCGCCTCGGCGCAGTTGCAGCCGGATGGGGAGATCCCCCTCGGCTGCGGGCAGATAGTCGGCTCGTTCTGCGCGCCAGCCGGTGAGTAGCTGCACGCCATCTCGGCTCATCTGCCCGGCCAGGGCGTCGGCTACCTCTCTCTCTTCGCGGGGCAGCAGTTGCTCCGAGAGTTCCACCAAGGTCACGGGAATGCCGAGCAGGGCGAAGCTCTGGGCCAGCTCGCAGCCGATGGGGCCACCGCCCAGCACCAGCAGGCGGCGCGGCGGGGTGCGCAGTTGCCAGAGGCTATCCGAGGTGAGGTAAGGCACCTGATCCAGCCCCGGCAGCTTGGGCACCAGCGGCCGGGCGCCGGTGGCGATAACGATATGGCGGCTGGCAAGGCGCTGGCCGTTCACTTCTACCTCCCAGGGGGAGACCAGCCGCGCCTCTCCTTCGATGCACTCCACTCCAAGCCCCTGATAGCGTTCGATGGAGTCGTGGGGCTCGACCTCCTTGATAACCTCAGCCACCCGCTCCATCACGGCGGCAAAATCGGCGCGGGACTGGCTTGGGCTAAAGCCCAGCTGGTCGGCTTTACGCTGCTCTGCGGCAAAGCGGGCGCTTCGGATCAATGCCTTGGAGGGGACGCAGCCGCTGTTGAGGCAATCGCCCCCCATCTTGTGTTTCTCGATGAGCGCCACCTTGGCCTTCACCGCTGCCGCGATATAGCTGGTAACCAGCCCACCTGCACCCGCACCGATCACCAGCAGGTTGTAGTCATAGCGAGCGGGTTTGCGGTAAGGGGCGAGCAGGCGCCGCTGGGCGAGGTGTGTGGTCAATTTCTTGACCAGCCAGGGCATCAGGCCGAGCAGGGTCAACGCGACCATCAGGCCGGGGGAGAGGATATTGCCGGTGCTGGTTAACTGGCCAAGCTCGCTACCCGCCAGCACATAGACGAAGGTGCCGGGCAGCATGCCAAGCTGGCTCACCCAGTAGTAGGTGCTGACTCTGATGGGGGTGAGCCCCATCAGCAGATTGACCAAAAAGAAGGGGAAGATGGGGATGAGGCGCAGGCTGAGCAGATAGAAGGCCCCCTCCTTTGCCATGCCGGACTGAAAGGTGGCCAGCTTGTCGCCAAAGCGGGCGGTGACCCAGTCGCGCAGCAGAAAGCGGGCGCTGAGAAAAGCCAGGGTTGCGCCTATGGTGCTGGCGAAGGAGACCAGCAGCAGCCCCCAGGCGACGCCGAACACAGCGCTGCCACCCAGGGTGAGCAGGCTGGCACCGGGCAGGGAGAGGGCGGTGCTCAGTACATAGATAAGCACGAACAGCAGGCTGGCCGAGACAAAGTGGCTGTCGACCCATTGCGCCACTGCCGCCTGCTGGGCCTGCAAGGCGTCCAGAGTGAGGTAACGACCGAGATCGAGGGCAAAAAAGGCGCCGATAAGGCTCCCCATCACCAGTGCAAGCAGCAGGCGGGTCCGGTTCATCAGGCGTCCTTGCTGTCTGGCTGGGCGGGGCGTTCCGGCTGCACCGGCAGCTGACAGAAGCCCTGCGGCGCGATATCGAGGGCGGCGTTGAACTTGGCCGACATGTTCTGGAATGCGATAAGGCCGGTCAGCTCCACCATGGCATCGTCGTCGAACCAGGGCTTGAGGCGGGCCGCCTGTTCATCGCTCACCCCATCGAGGCCAGTCATCGCTTCGGTATAGTCGAGCACTGCTTTTTCCCGCTCGTCAAACAAGGGGCTTTCGCGCCAGTTGGCCAGCGCCTCCACCTTCTCGCTTGAACCAGCTCTCTTTACCAGGGTCATGGCGTTGATGTCGACGCAAAAACGACACCAGTTGAGCTGGGAGACCCGCACCGTCACCAGCGAGCGCAGCACGGGATCGATGGGGGAGCGCTTGCGGTTGATGACACCGTAGAGGGTGGCGACGGCGGCAAAGAGACGCGGCGAGCGGCCCCAGCACTTGCCCGGAATAAGTACCTGACCATAGTTGCGCTTTTGCAGCCAGAAAAAGGGGCGGATAAACCAGGCATATTCCCGGTCGGGTTTGACCTCAACGCGCATCAGTTACCTTCTTGTTGTTTCACACTTATGGTTTCAAATTGGGTTTGTAGGCTTGGCCGAGGCGCTCGTTCAGGCGGATCAGGAAATCCTCGATCCGCGCCCGGTTGGTGCCCAAGTCGCTTTGCCCCTGACGGGAGGCTGATCGCATATCAATGCGGGTCTCTTTGGGGCCGGCAAAGACCCGCAGCGCTACATCATCTTGAAAGCCGAACCAGCCGGTGGTGACCACGGCATCCAGGCCATCGGGGCTGGGTCGCACCTGCCAGCCCAGCTCCTGCATCAGTTCGTTGGCTTCAATCACCACTTCGGCAGGAGAGGCCCTGGTAAAGAGAGGACCGGGTTTTGCCTCAACTGCTTTCAGCGGAGCGCTATTTATTGGCAGATCCTGCGCCGTTCTGAGCTCTGCCGCCCAGCGTAGCTGGGGGGGATTGTAGGGATCTGTGCTCACATCGTTGATCAGCGGCATGCGCAGCGCCTGTGCCACAAATGTCAGGGGCAGCAGTAGCGGTAAGGCGCCAAGGCCGCTGGCATAGCGGTTACGGCTCCAGGGCAGGCGCACCAGCAAGATCAGGGAGACAAGGGCTCCGATGAGACAGATCGCAAAACCTATCCACCAGGGCCAGAGATGAAAGCGGCTGCCGAGGGCGCCAGCGAGCGGGAGTAACCAGGCCAGCAGGGGCCACAAGCAAGAGCGGGGCATAGCACGGGATCCATCGTCGAATGTGGACAATGCCGAGAAGGATAAACTTAATTGCCTGATAACGTTAGTAAATTGATGAGAGTTTGGCGTGGTTTTGGCCAGTTTTGCGAGGAAGATGCAGAGGTCGGTGAAGCCCGCCTGACGGGAGCTTCACCGAGAAGATGGTCAGTTGCGATGACTTAGTTGCGATAGAGCACTTTGATCAGGTGAAAGCCGAACTTGGTGCGCACCGGCCCCAGCACCTTGAGCAGTTCGCCCTTGAAGACGGCATCGTCGAAGGGCTTGACCATATCCCCTTTATTGAACTCCCCCAGATCGCCGCTGCGTTTTGCAGAAGCGCAGGTAGAGAAGCGCTTGGCCATCTGGCCGAAGTCGGCTCCCTTCTCGATCTTCTCCTTGATCTCCAGACACTGTTTTTCGGTCTTGACCAGAATGTGCTGGGCACAGGCTTTTTTCATCGGGGCGCTCCTGGGAGTGATGGCGAAGGTTGTTAACGCCAAGGGTGGTGGCAAATCGGGGCGCAAGAGTACCCCAATTTGCCACCGGCGTCAGCCATCACTGCCCGCCCTTTATCGGTCGTATTATTGGCGAGCGCGGGTGGCCTGCATGGCGCGGGGACGCGCTTGCCAGATGATCTCCAGCCCGAGCAGGGCGTAGAGGCTCCAGATGGCCAGCGGATTGAGCCACTCACCCCCCAGTTGCAGGGTCATCAGGGCGCAACCTGCCAGCAGCAAGGTGATGCCCGGCAGCCGCCAGTGAACGGGCAGGGGGGCCAGCAGCGCCATCGCCAGCAGAATGCCGAGGCCAAACGGCAGGTTCAGGGCGGTAAAGGCCAGCGCCTGCTGGCCACTCATGCCGGTCAGCAGGGCCAGCAGGGCGCTGCAACAGGCGAGAAAGGTGATGAACTCGAGACGATCGGCAATATAGTCAGCCATCTGTTCGCTACGTGCATGCATGATGTGTCTCCTTCAGTTGATGGTTCAAGTGTGAGGGAGGGACGTTCGCAAAGGCAGCGGGATAATTCGATTGCGCTGAACGAGCAATTCTTAATCACCCGCTACGGCGGGCTTTAGGGTGTGCCGGGCCTGTTAAACGGTGAGGGTGGGGCTATGCCGACAAACTCTGTCGTGGTGGGTTTCTGGTGGTAAAGAGAGGGGGAGAGGTGACAAATGGTGCCTGATGGTGGGGTGAGCCTTATTCAGGGCAGGTCAATTCGCTTCCATCGGGAAAGCGGGCGGCGTCATTGTCAGCAAAATGTGTGATTTGTGGTCAACCTCTTAAAAGATATGGCGAATTTGCCAATGGCACCGCGCTGTCGCTGGCCGATGCCTATGTTAGGATAAGGTTCGCCATTTTTCTGGCGCGCATTATTGTGTCACGGCCATGCACGGCATGGCGTGCTGCGCCGCATTCGGGGTTGGCCCGAAAGGGCGCTGGTTTCCTTCACCACAGATTCAGGAATATTGACCTTTGACAGGATGCATTTCATCCCTGCTGGCAGGGCGTTCACTGTCCGGCCCTGCGTTTCGCCGCGGCCTGCGGGTGCTGGGGGTGGGCCTGTTGCTGTCGCTGCTGGCTTCGCCCGCGTTTGCCGCCAAGCTCACCTATCAGGTCAAGGGGTTGAAAGGGGAGAACAAGGATAACGTTGAAGCCTATCTCAATGCCCTGCCGGTCTATCAGGAGCGGCAATACCGCCCGGCCCGCGCCAAAATCACCGAGAGCGTGCAAAAGGCGCTGCAGGTTTATGGCTATTACCAGCCGAAGATCACCCTGAGTCGCGACAAGAAGACTCCGTCCAAAGTGGTGATTGAGGTAGACAAAGGGGTGCCGGTCATCGTCTCCCGCCTCGATATTCTGCTGGAGGGGGATGCGAGCAGCGACGAGCTTTACAGCGCCCTGCTGGACAAGTTGCCCCTCAAAGAAGGCGAGCCCCTCAATCACGCCAAATATGAATCCATCAAGGCGGATCTGGGCAGCCTCGGGCTGGCCCGCGGTTACTTTGATGCCAAGCTGAGCAAGAGTCAGGTCAAGGTGTTCCCGGACAAGGGGACGGCGGAGATCTTTATTCTGTTCGAATCGGGCCATCGCTACCGTTTTGGCGAGATCCGCTACGATGCCACTCCCGAAGCGCTTCACCTTATTCGCCCGCTTATCAACATCAAGAGTGGCGATCCCTATCTCGCCATCCGTCTGGCCGAGATGTCGCAGGATGTCTCCTCCACCAAGCTGTTCCGTCAGGTCGATATCAAGCCGGTATTGAGCGAGGCGAGCAACTATCGGGTACCCATCGCGGTGACGCTGGATAACCGGGTCGATCACGAAATCGAGACAGGTATCGGTTACGCCACCGACGTGGGGCCGCGGATGAGTGCCACCTGGGAGAAACCCTGGGTCAACCGCTATGGCCACCGTCTGTTTGCCACCGCCAAGGTGTCGGCGCCGGAGGCAGAGCTCAGCTTCGACTACCAGATCCCGGTGGGTAACCCGCTGCGGGACTACTACTCCATCCAGACCGGCTACCAGTACAAAGATAACAACGATACCCGCTCCGATCTCACCACTATCGGTGTACACCGCTGGACGCGGAGGCCGGAGAGCTGGGATCGGGACGTCTTTATCCGGCTGGAGAACGAGATCTATACCCAGGGCGCTGACGAGGGGAACAGCTTGCTGCTGATCCCAGGGGTCTCCTGGTCCCGGCTGCGGGTGCGCGGCACTCTGGTGCCCGATTGGGGGGATCGCCAGCAGCTGACGCTGGAGTTCTCCGATCCCAGATGGGGCTCCGACATCAGCTTTATGCGGGTGTGGGGACGCAGCAAGTGGCTGCGAACTCTTGGCGATAACCACAGATTCCTGATGCGGGCCGAGCAGGGGGCCATCATAGGTGACAGCTTCTCGTTGGTGCCGCCGTCTTTGCGCTTCTTTACCGGTGGCGATCAGACGGTGCGCGGCTTTGGTTACGAGAGCATCTCCCCCACCGGGCCGGATGGCAAGCTGACCGGTGGCCGCTACACCAGCGTGGCCAGTCTGGAATACAACTACCGCTTCAGCGAGAAGTGGCTGGGGGCCATGTTTGTGGATGGCGGTACCTCCACCACCGATTACAGCGAGCCCTGGAAAATAGGTACCGGCGTCGGTGTGCGCTGGGTCACCCCCATCGGTCAGGTCAGGCTGGATCTGGCGGTCGGGGTATCGGAGGAGGACAAGCCCTTGCGGCTGCATTTCGCATTGGGGCCTGAATTATGATGTTGTCTAAACGCTTTTTTCTTTGGCCGCTGCGGCTGTATCTTGCGCGGGGGTCTGCATTGTGATCTGGCTAAAACGCATCTTTCTCTGGCTGATGGGGCTGGTGTTCCTGCTGCTCATCGGCGTCAGCCTGTTGGGATTCACCCATCAGGGCAACAAGTGGTTGTGGCAACAGGCCAAAGGGGCGCTTCCTTCCCTCAAGGGGGAGCTGGTGGCCGGTCAGCTTGGCTATGGCTGGACTCTGGAAGGGGCCGGCTGGCAGGATGAGCTGGTGGATGTCACGGTTGATCGCGCCGTGCTCGACTGGGATCTCGGCAAGTTGCTGCAGGGCAAGCTCTGGATAAAATCCCTGGCGGTGACCCATCCGGTGGTCAAGGTAGCCGACTCCGAACCTGCGCCGGAAGAGCCTGCCGAACCCTTTGTCTGGCGCCCGCTGCCACTCAAGATCCAGGTCGATAGCCTCAAGGTCGCGGATCTCGATCTGGCGGTGCCCGGCGTGGCTGTGACCCTGGGGTCCCTGGATATCGGCGCCACCCTCAATCGCAAGGGGCTGATTGTACGTGGCCCGGTGCTCGATAACCTGACGGTGATGCTGGATGACGCGGCACCCGCCAGCGCAGCCAAATCTGCCAAGCAGCCAGCCGCTAACGAGAAGCAAGCCGGTGCTGCGGTGGCGCGCAACGATAAGGCCAGCGCCAAGACCGTCAAACAGGGCAAAGGGACGCCAGCTGCGAAGACGGCAAAGGCAGCCCCCATTCTCCTGCCCGCCATTCATCTTCCTTTCCCCATCCAGCTGGAAGGGATCAGTGCGACCCGGGTGCAATATAAGCAGGGCGAGCTGATTGAAGGGCTCGACAAGCTGCTGCTCTCTGCCACTGCTGCCGACGATCGCATCGAGGTGCGTGAGCTCTCGCTGCGCCACGCCATGGCCGATCTGGCGCTCAAGGGACACATCCAGCTCAGTGACGACTACCCGCTGGCGGTGACGCTGGATGCCAAGGCCCGCAAGGGGCTGCTGGATGGCGAGCTGCAGGGTGAGCAGGCCACGCTGGCGCTGAGCGGTTCGGTCGGCAAGCTGGGGCTGGTGTTGTCGGCCAAGGGGCCGGTCGCCGCCAATCTCAAGGGCTCGCTGGCCGCCCTCGACCCGGATCTCCCTTTTGATGTGGCCCTCGACTGGAAGAGCCTCGGCTGGCCGTTGCACAAGCCTGCCAAAGATGAGCCGAGCTATCGGCTGGACAAGGGGAGCCTGACTGCCAAGGGCAAGCTCTCCGGCTATCAGTTTGCCCTCAATACCTCCGGCAAGGGAACCGATGTCCCCCCCTTCAAGCTTGCGCTGGACGGCAAGGGGGATCTGGAGCGGCTCAGCAAGATCGCTTTGCAGCTCAATGCCCTCAAGGGGGAGCTGAAGCTTGATGGCAAGCTCGCCTGGAACAAGGGGATCGAGTGGCAGGGGACCACACTGTTCAAGGGGATCAATCCGGCCGAGCTGCTGCCCGAGCTGAAAGGGACGCTGGCCGGTGAGCTGGAGAGCCGTTTCGTGATGAACGAAGCGGGCCACTGGGAGCTGAAACTGCCCAAGCTCAAGGTGGATGGCAAGCTCAACCAGTACCCGCTGGCCCTCAAGGGGGAGCTCAGCGGCAACGACAAGATGGAGTGGCAGATCCCGGCGCTCTCGCTGCAAAGTGGCCCGAACCAGTTGCAGGCCAAGGGCAGTATCAGCAGCGCCCAGTGGAAGCTCGATGCCAACCTGCAGGCTCCCCAGCTGGGGGGCATCTATCCCGGCCTGAAAGGGGATATCAAGGGGCAGGTGAAGGTCAGTGGCAATCAGCAGACGCCAAAAATCGATGCGGATCTGGCCTCCGACCGGCTCTACTATGCCGGCACCGACCTGAAGGGCATTAGCCTCAAGGGCAATGCGGTGATCGGCGCCAAACCGGCCGGTGAGCTCTCGCTGTTGGTGGCGCAGCTGAAACAGGGCGAAACCAAGCTCAGCCAGCTGGCCCTGAACCTCAGCGGCGACCTCAATCAGCACCTGTTGACCCTGACCATGAAGGGTGACCCTGTTGCCGCTAACCTCAAACTGGGTGGCGGCGTGCGGGGGGATCACTGGCGCGGGGCGCTTTCCGAGTTGCAGCTGAAAACCCCGCTTCGCCGTTGGGACTTGAACTCCCCCTGGGCACTGGATCTCGATCTGCCGCGTCAGCGGCTGGCGATGGGGGATCTCTGCCTCGGTTCCCAGGGGGCCAGCCTCTGCGTCAAGGGGAGTCAGGTCTCCGCTGCCCAGGGTACCCTGGAGTTTGCCCTGAGCGAGTTTGATCTCAAGCGGCTACGCCCCTGGTTGCCGGACAACTTCCGCTGGCAGGCGATGCTCTCGGCCGATGGGCGTGCCAGCTGGCGTGGCAATCAGCCTACCTTGCATGCGGTGGTGCGTACCACGCCGGGCACTTTTGTGGCCGATGGCCTCAAGACCGACTATCAGCAGCTGGCTCTGGCCCTTGATTTCGAGCGGCAGCAGGCGGCCATTCGCCTCGATTTTGCCTCCAAGCAGATCGGCAATATCGATACCGACCTGCTGATCAAGGAGCCCGCCGGTCGCGGTCTGCTCGGTGGTCAGCTCAAGTTTGACGATCTCAAGCTCAATACCTTTGCGCCGCTCATCCCTGAGGTGCGCTCCCTGCAAGGGATCATCTCCGCCGATGCCCGTTTCGACGGTACCCTGGCGGCGCCCCTGCTGTTTGGCCAGCTCAACCTGCGTGACGGTGAAGTGCAGACCCACTCTGACATGGTGACCCTGACCAAGCTGGTGACCCGCCTCAAGATCGAGGGCAACCGCGCCGAGCTCGATGGCTCCATGCTGGTGGGCAAGGGACCGCTGGCGTTGGGCGGCTGGCTCAGCTGGGCCAAGATGCCGGTCAGCGGCAGCCTCACCATTCAGGGCAAGGATCTGGAGGCGCAATATCCGGGCATGGGCCGGGTCAGAGTCTCGCCCGATATCGCGGTGTCGCTGGGGGAGGAGACCCGCATTACCGGTCAGGTGGATATTCCCTGGGCGCGCATTCTGGTCAAGAGTCTGCCGGATTCGGCGGTGGCGGTCTCAGATGATGTGACTGTGGTCTATGACGATCTGCCCCCTGCTCCCAAGCAGGCCAGCCTGCCGCTGGCGATGAAGGTGGCGATCCGCCTTGGCAATGATGTGAAGCTTGATGCCATGGGGCTGAAGACCGATGTCTCCGGTGGCCTCAATATCCGTCAGGATCCCGAGAAACCACTGGCAGGCAACGGCCAGCTGGTGCTGACCAACGGCCGCTTCAAGGCCTATGGTCAGAACCTCATCATCAAGGAGGGGCGTATCCTCTTCTCCGGTCCGCTGGATCGGCCCTTCCTCAACATCGAGGCCAACCGGGATCCCGATACCATCGAGGGTCAGGTGACGGTCGGGGTGCGGGTGACTGGCCCTGCCAGCAAGCCTGAAATCACTGTCTACTCCGAGCCGCAGATGGCGCAGTCGGAACAGCTCTCCTATCTGCTGCGTGGCAAAGGGTTGCAGACTGGCGGTGAGGATGGCGGTTTCAACGGTCTGCTGGTGGCCGGAGCGGTCAATCAGGCCAATGGCGTGGTGTCGAGTATCGGCGAGTCGCTGGGGATGAGCGATGTCTCCCTCGATACGGCGGGCAGTGGTGACAACACCCAGGTGACGCTGTCGGCCTATCTGCTGCCTGGCTTGCAGTTCCAGTACGGGGTCGGGGTTTTCAGCCCAATCGCCGAATTCAAGCTGCGCTACGAGGTATTGCCACGGCTCTATCTGCAGGCGATGAGCGGGGTGGCTCAGGCGGTCGATATCTTCTATCGCTTTACTCTGTAACGCTTCATCCCGTAACAGGGCTGATATGAACGTAAACGGGAGGCGCAGGCCTGCCGTTTTTTTATTGCGCGATCGGCTGCAGGCAAACAGCGATAAGGGGCTGGAGGGCAGAGAAATAACGGATTGGGCAGACCAGAAATGCGAAAACCCGGCGCTAGGCCGGGTTTTCTGAATGATGGTGGAGGGAGAAGGATTCGAACCTTCGAAGGCAGAGCCGTCAGATTTACAGTCTGATCCCTTTGGCCGCTCGGGAACCCCTCCACGGGGTATTGCTTTCAACTTGTCGCACTTGAAATGGTGGAGGGAGAAGGATTCGAACCTTCGAAGGCAGAGCCGTCAGATTTACAGTCTGATCCCTTTGGCCGCTCGGGAACCCCTCCACAAGTGCGAGGCGCATACTAACAGATCTTCCGGTTTTGTGAACCCCCAAGCAGGATTTTTCCATTAAAAGAATTGGATTTGTGGCCGATAACCAGTGAAATCGCCATTTTCGAGAGTTATCTCATGCTGCCCAGTTCAATCCGTAATCACCTGCTCGTCGATGAGGGCCAGTTGGGGCAGCGCCTCAACCGTGACCTGCAGCATGGCGATCGCGCTGATTTCCGGTTGCATCTGGCCCTGCTGACCGACGCGGTGGAGGAGCAGCCCTGGTTTGATGCCAAACCGGCGGCTACTCCCCAGAGCCGTGACTGGCGTCTGCACTTTGCGCTGAGACCGGCAGAGGTGCTGGTGGCTGAAGGGGCGGGGAGTGATTGCAGTGCCATCAATGAGCGGTTGCAGCAAGGGGGAAGCATGGTGGATGTGCGGCTCTGGCTGGCGCTGCAAACACCGCCGCTGGCGGTCAAACAGCCGCTGATGGATGAGGCTGTCTACGACAACCTGTCACCGCTGGCGCGGGAGCGGTTGCAAGGAAAGCTGGCCGATATGCCACGCCAGGAGGATCCGCTGGTATTGCTGCCGATCCTCGATCGTTTGCAAGAGGGGGTGGATACCCGGTTGCACTGGCTCAGTTGATGGTGCCTGTTCACTGACGTAACGCGATGCTTGTCGGCAAATCACAGGCAACAAAAAGGCGGGTAACCCCGCCTTTATGCTCTTTAGAATTTTTAGCCTTGCGGCATGCTATCAAGCGTCAGCTTCATCCGGTTGCGGCTGCTCTTTGAGCGCTGCATTGGCACGACGGGCGATCGGCTTTTCGGTGTGACGGTTGAGTTGGCGCTCCAGTTTTTGCCCCAGTTCGTTGATAGCGGCGTAGAGATCCTCATGCTCTGCCTGGGCAAACAGTTTGCCGTTGGGGATGCCAGCACTGGCTTCGACAGTGAACATCAGACGCTCTTTGGAAACAATCACATGGGGTGTGATGAGAGGCACCTGAAGACGTTCGAGCTTTTCAAAACGGGATTCGATGCGCTCGCGGATAGCCGGGGTGATGTCGATGATTTTGCTGGTAATTTCGATTTTCATATTGGCCCCCTTCGGGTCGTCTTGCTTGTGTCTTCACCTTCAGATTACTCATTGGTAAAGATTGAAATGTGATCCATGTCACATAACCTTCCCTTGGCTATTCAGCAACTTATAAATTGTGATCTTTTCCGGTTTCGTGCCAAAAACAGCTTGAGCTCCATGAAACTGGCAGGCAGTATGACGGGAATAGGATCGTTTCTGTCCCTTCTTGGCAGCACTTCGTGTCGACCTCATGTCCGGTTTCCACTGCTTGATATCGCATGTTTGTACTCTTCCCTCGCAACCTCTGATCTGATGAGCGGATGCAGGGGGCGTTGCTATGCCTGATTGGACATCAAACGTGGTTGGTTGTTGTGTTGGAGTGGTAAATGAAGCAGCAGGCCACGCAAGTCATGTGGTTTTTCGATCGGCAACATGATCAGTGGAGTCTCTCTGATCAGGGGGCCTACCAGCAGTGGCAAGGGGAGGGCAATCATCCCTGGGCCGCTCGCCTGTTACCGGAAGATGAGGCAGGCTTTGCCGACTTTCTCGTCCGGCTTCATGAATCACATCTGCCTGAACAGTTCATCGGTCATCTGAAAGATGATCAGGGGCAGCTCAACCATGTGCTCTGGAGTGGCCAGTTTGTGCCCACCCAGCAGATCTGCTGTGGCTGGCTGGCCCCTCTTGATACCGCCAACAGTGCTGTCTCCTACCTCAATCTCTCTTTGCCATTGCTGCAAACCACCCTGCTCACCCAGTTGGCGCAGGCGCTCTCTGCCCGCACCGGACTCGATTTCTTCAATACCCTGGTCAGCCAGCTGGCACATATCCTCAAGGTGGATGCGGTCTGGGTGGGTGAGTTGTGCGGTGCCGACCGGGTCAAAGTGCTGGCCGCCGACGGGCTGGCGCAGAAGGACTATCCGCTGGCGGGCTCCCCCTGTCAGGAGCTCTATAAGCAGGGGGCCATCTGTTTCGAGGTGATCGACGAGTCGCAGGAGTATCAACCCTGGCTGGCGGCCGGGCAGACTTATTATGGTCAGCCGCTGTTTGATGCCAGAGGCCAACTTCTGGGCCATCTGGCGCTGCTCTATTCGGCTCCGGCAGATACCAGCAACCTCACCTCGGTGCTCAATACCTTCTCGGTACGGATGGTGGCCGAGCTGGAGCGCCTGCAATCCGATGCACAAATGCGCCTCTCTGCCGTCGCATTCGAGACCCACGAAGGGATCATCATCACGGATCCTGGGTTCAAGATCCTGCGGGTCAACAACGCCTTCAGCCAGATCACCGGCTTTGACAGCCAATCGGTGCTGGGCCTGCATCTGGAAGAGGATCTCTGGCCCAATCTGGGGGGGCTCGGTTACGAGCTCAATACCCTCAGCCGCTGGCAGGGGGAGACCCAGCGTCGCCATGTCGATGGTCACACCTATCCCCAGTGGGAGATAGTGACGCCGGTGCAGGACGAGAAGGGGGTGATCAGCCACTTTGTCATCTGCTTCGAGGATATCTCCGAGCGCAAGGCGGCCGAGCGACGCATTCAGGATCTCGCCTATTACGACGAGCTGACCGGATTGCCCAATCGCCGTCAGCTCCACGAGACTCTGGTGCAGACCTTCAACGAGGCGACCCGCGATGGCTTGATTGGCGCGCTGCTCTTTATCGATCTCGACCACTTCAAGACCATCAACGACTCCCTCGGCCACGCCACCGGTGACTGGCTGCTCAAGGAGGTCGCCGCCCGTCTCAAACGGTTGGTGCGACAGGGGGATTGTCTGGCCCGCCTCGGTGGTGACGAGTTTGTTCTGTTGCTGCCATCGCTCTCGGCCAGCCCGCCCCAGGCGGAGATGCAGGCCGATATCATTGCCGAGCGGCTCATCACCGAGATTGCCGCTCCTTATACCTATGTGGGGCAGGTGCTGCACATCGGAGCCAGCGTCGGCATTACCCTGTTTCCGGATCGGGAGCAGGGGGTCGATGATCTGCTCAAGCAGGCGGATACCGCCATGTATCAGGCCAAGTCCGCTGGCCGCAAGACCCGTCGCTTCTTCGATGCCTCGATGCAGCAGCAGGCGGATCGCCGTCTGCTCATTCACAACGAATTGCGCAACGCCCTCAGCCAGCAAGAGCTGACCCTCTACTATCAGCCCCAGCATATGGTCGATGGCGGCGATATCATTGGTGTCGAGGCGCTCATTCGCTGGCAGCCGGCCGGTCGCTCGCTGGTCTCACCGGCCGAGTTTATTCCCATCGCCGAGGAGACGGACCTGATTGTCGATATCGGCAACTGGGTGCTGCACGAGGCATGCGCCCAGTATGTGCTGTGGGAGGAGAACGGCATCCACATTCCGCAGATCTCGGTCAACGTCAGCGCCAAGCAGTTCCATGCCACCGATTTTGTCGAGCGGATCCACGATGTGTTGGCGCAAACCGGCATGGATCCGGCCTGCCTCAATCTGGAGATCACCGAGTCCGTGGTGCTGGGCCATGCCGAGGACACCATCAGCAAGATGACCGAGCTCAAGGTGCTCGGCATCAGCTTTGCCATCGACGATTTTGGCGCCGGTTACTCCTCCCTGAGCTACCTCAAGCGGTTGCCTGCCGATGAGCTCAAGATCGACCGTTCATTCATTCAGGACATCCCGAAAGATGGCGACAACATGGCCATCGTCGAGGCGGTGATCGCCATGGCGCGACATATGGGGTTCAACGTCACGGCGGAAGGAGTGGAGTCCCGTCAGCAACTGGAGTTTCTCAAGGCGCAGGGGTGTAGTTTCTATCAGGGCTATCTCGCCTCCAAGCCGCTGCCGGTGCCCTATCTGGAGAAATATGTACAGCGGCTGACCAGACCGGAACAACTGCGTGAAATGCAGCTGAGCGAGTCAGAAAAATAGTCCCTGCTCCCCGCTGTAGCGCTGCCCGGCAACGGGTAGAATGAGAGGCAGTAGACCCACCGCCACCGGGCGGTGTATTGCCCTCAATGGAGATGTTCAGTGAAAGCTGTATGGGGAATTGTTTTGTCGGCGCTGTTCGTGCCGACCCTGATGGCGCAGACTGCCGACCAGACGCTCTACCGTCAGGCGTATGACGCCGTACGGGCCAATGATCAGGTCCGTTTCCAGCAAATTCGTGCCCGTTTGACCCATTACCCCCTGCTCCCTTACCTCGATTACTATCAGCTCGCCTTTCGTCCGGGGGCGGCCGATTACAACGATGTGACCCGCTTTATCCGCCAGCATGGGGATACCCCCCAGTCCAACCGGCTGGAGCGCAGCTATCTGACCTATCTGGCCCAGAGCCAGCAGTGGTCGCAGTTCCTGCGCTTCTATCCGGCCAAGCCGAGCTCCACCGATCTGCTCTGCATGCACTATCAGGCGCTCTATTACACCGGTAAGCCGAAAGAGGCGTTGCAGGGGGCGGGCAAGATCTGGATGAGCGGTCAATCGCGCCCCGATGCCTGCTCACCGCTGTTCCAGCTGTGGCAGGCATCCGGTCAGCGAACTCAGGAGAAGATCTGGCAGCGGATGACGCTGGCGTTCGAGGCGGAAAACCCCAATCTGATCCGCCACCTTGGCGCGACCCTAGGTAGCGGCTTGCAGAGCTATGGCGATCAGATGGTGACCCTGTTCGAGCAGCCAGCCAAGGCGATGAACCCGGCCTATTTCAGCAGCAATCCCTATTCCCGCAAGCTGCTTTCCCTCGGCTTGACCCGCTATGCCAATCAGGAGCCGGAGTCGGTGCTGCGCCAGCTTGCGCTGTTTCGCAGCCGTTTCGGCCTGACCCAGGCCGAGGTGAAACCGGTAGAGCGTGCCATTGCCCGCCGCCTGCTGCTGGATCGCTCTATTGCCCAGCGTAGCTGGGTCGACAGCACGGTGAAAAAGCTGGCGGATCCCGACATTACCGAGCTGCGGGCGCGACTGGCCATCTGGGAGCAGGATTGGCGTAGCCTCTCCGGCTGGGTGAAGATGATGCCGATGGCCCGTCAGAAAGAGGATCGCTGGCGCTACTGGATGGCGCGCTCCCTTGAGGTGCAGGGGCAGCAAAAACCGGCGCGGGATCTCTATCTGGAGACTGCCAACCTGCGCGGTTTCTACGGGTTTATGGCGGCCCAGCGCACCGGTGTGCCTTATCGCATCAAGAACCAGAGCGTCAAGCATGTACCGGACTGGCGCACGGCCAGTCAGCGCTGGCCCTTCCTGTTGCGGGTGCGTGAGCTGCTGTCGATGAACGAGATTGCGGCGGCCCGCTCGGAGTGGATCCACAACATGGATCGCAATCCGGTGGCCCAGCGCATCGAGTTTGGTCATATCGCCCTCAATCAGGGCTGGCACGAGCTGGCCATTCTCGCCAGCATTCGCGCCGAAGCGTGGGATGCCCTCGACCTGCGCTTCCCGCTGCCGCTCAAACGCACCTTCTCCCAGATGGCGCAAGAGCGCACCATGAACACCAGTTTGCTCTATGCCATCTCCCGTCAGGAGAGTGCCCTCTATCCGCTGGCCCAGTCGCCGGTGGGGGCGCGCGGTCTGATGCAGCTGATGCCTGCTACTGCCAAAGAGACTGCCGGCAAGCTGGGGGTGCCCTATCGCAACGAGCAGCAACTGTTTGATCCGACGATGAATATTCGTCTGGGGAGCGCCTATCTCAAGCGCTTGCTGGATGTCTATGACGGCAACCGGATCCTGGCGGCGGCCGCCTACAACGCCGGGCCGGGACGGGTAAAACGCTGGCGAGAGCAGAGTGACAACAAGCCGATGGACGTGTGGGTCGAGAGCATCCCCTACAAGGAGACCCGCAACTACGTGCAAAACGTGTTGTCGTTCGATCTCATCTATCAGCACAAGCTGCAGCAGCCGCTGCGCTTCATGTCGGAGCGGGAGCTCAATCACGCCTATTGAGTCGGGGGCCGCCAGCCGGCCCCTGTTTTCAAATTTCCCTGCTGCCGGGTATCATCGGGTAAGGTTTTGTTACCAAAGGAAACATGCCTGGTGACCTGGCTCCGGGAATTGCATCAGGCCGCAGGGTATACTCGGGCGTCGGCACCGACAGGTTCCCCCACAATAAAGGAATGGATAGTGGCAACGATTAAAGACGTTTCTCAGCTGGCAAATGTGTCTATCTCCACCGTGTCGCGGGTTATCAACAACACGGCACAGGTAGCACCGGAAAAGCGTGAGGCCGTACTGGCGGCCATGAAGGAACTGAATTTTCGACCCAACAGTTTTGCCCAGGCACTGGTCAGCAAGCGTTCCAACTGCATTGGCGTGCTGGTTGGCGACCTCTGCGGCGGCCCCTTCTTTGCCCAGATGATGCGTGGCATCGAAACCATGGTCGATCAGGCCAACAAGTTCACCATCGTCATGTCTGGCAACCACGATATCGCGCGCGAGCGTCACGCCATTCAGGCGCTGCTGCAGCGCCAGTGCGATGCGCTGATCCTCCACAGCAAGGCGCTTCCGGACGAGGAGCTGAGCGAGCTGGCGGCAGGCTCTACCCCCATCGTGTTCATCAACCGTCAGGTGCCGGGCGCTGAAGATCGCTGCGTCTGGCTCGATAACCAGGCGGGGATCACTACCGCGTGCCAGCACTTGCTGGATGCCGGTCATCGCAACATCGCCTTTATCACCTCCGATGATGAAGAGTTTGTCGATGGTCAGCAGCGGATGGCCGGTTACACCCAGACCCTGGCCAGAGCCGGGATCGCCTTTGATCCTGCACTCGTCAGCCGCGCCTATGCCGACGAAAATGGCGGCTATGTGGCGATGAGTGAACTGCTGGCCCGTGGTGTCGAGTTCACTGCCGTGCTCGGTTTCAACGACGGTATGGTGGCGGGGGCGATCTCTTGCCTGCTGGAGCGGGGTTACAAGATCCCGCAGCAGGTATCGGTGGTGGGGTTCGACGATATCCCCTACGCCCGCTACATCTATCCCAAGCTCACCACGGTGCGCTACCCCATCGAGGAGATGGGCAGCCGCGCAGCCGAGCTGGCGCTGCGTCTGCTCGATCACAAGCCGGTGGACGGCCTGGCGCTCAAGTTTGAAGCCCAGCTGGTGGAGCGTGAGTCAGTCGCCTGACGTGCGTCAGACAGTGAACAACAAGGTGGCCCCATCGGGGCCACACTCTTTTCTGCGTTATCTCTCTAATCCGCTATTTATCCTGCCAGGGCGATCCGCTGCTGGCGGCGTGCCTCCACCCCTTCTGCCACCATATCGAGCAGCCGCCTTGTCTGTTCCCAGCCGATACAACTATCGGTGATCGACTGGCCGTAGCGCAGCGGTTTGCTGCCAATCTCCTGACGCCCTTCGCAGATAAAACTTTCCACCATGATGGCGGCGATGGCATGGCTACCAGCACCCAGCTGGTCGGCAATGTCACGGGCAACCAGTAGTTGGCGGGCATGCTGCTTCTGGCTGTTGCCGTGGCTGCAATCGATCATCAGCCGGGGTGACAGATGATGCTGGCGCAGCAGCTCGCCAGCCTCTGCCACATGACAGCTCTGATAGTTGGGCAGGCGGCCACCGCGCAGGATCAGGTGGCAGTCGGGGTTGCCATGGCTGCGCACCAGTGCCAGCTGGCCATCACCGGAAGGCTGGGTATAGAGGTGGGCTGCCCGGCTGGCGAGGATCGCCTCTACCGCGATCCGGATATTGCCGTCGGTGCCGTTTTTAAAACCGATGGGGCAGGGGAGAGCGGAGGCTAGCTGGCGGTGGAGCTGGGATTCGGTGGTGCGGGCACCGATAGCGCCCCAGCTGATGAGATCCCCCAGATAGAGCATGCTGGTGAGATCGAGAAATTCGGTGGCACAGGCGAGCCCTTCCTGTCCAAGGGCCAGAAGTAACTCCCGGGCCTGGGATAGGCCCTTTTCCAGTTGATCGCTGCCATCGAGGTCGGGATCGAAGATAAATCCTTTCCAGCCGAGCGTCGTGCGCGGTTTTTCGAAATAGGTGCGCATCACCAGTTGCAGTTGCTCCCCGTATTGGCCCTGCAGTTCAGCGAGCCGGCCACCATAGTCGCGGGCGGCTGCCGGATCGTGAATGGAGCAGGGACCGATCACCAGCAGCAGGCGATCATCCTCTCCCTGCAGAATATGGCGGGCTTGCTGTCGGCTGCGTGCGATCTGGCGAGCGAGCCGTGCCGGACAGGGTCTGGCCTTTAACATCTCGTCAGGGGTGGGCAGGGTGGCAAGGGGTGAAGCATTCAGAAGTGAGGTGAACATGAGCGATCCTGATGAAAATGGAAATCTGCATGCTCTTTGCTGTCCAGTGGGGATCTTCCCCTTATTCTCTTGGTTAACAGAGCGCGGGCATGGGCCCGCGCTCTGTTATATCGGTCTTGGCTACCTTAGAAGCGGGCTGAGCCGCTGACGTAGTAGCTGCGACCCGGTTCGACGTTCTGGAAGACGGTGTCTTTCTCTTGCAGGCGCACGTCGGTCAGGTTGTTGATCCCCAGTCGCAGGTCAAAGTTCTCGGTGACCTTGAAGCCGGTGCCGAGATCGAAGGTCTGATAGCTGGGCAGCTTGTGCAGTACGACAACCTTGTTGACGGTCTGCTCGGCAAACTGGGTGCCGGTGTAGGTGGTGCCGACAAAGGCATTGACCCGTTCGGTGGCCTGCCAGGTGATCTTGGCGTTGGCCTTGTGCTCAGGCCGCTCGGGCAGAGCCTGGCCCTGATCGCCTTCCGCCTTGAGGTAGGTGTAGTTGGCGCCAAGGTTGATATTGTCGGTCAGATCGAGCTTGCCGGTCAGCTCCAACCCCTTGGTGGTGGCTTTCTCCAGGTTGTACCAAGTGCGGTCAGTGGAGTTCGGCAACTGCTTGAAGGTGAGCATGTCGTCGATGTCGGAGTAGAAGAGGGTGGCGCTGGTCTCCCAGATCCCTTCTCCTGCGATGACACCCAGCTCGTAGTTGGTGCTGGTTTCCGGCTTGACCTTGTCGCTGCCATAGATGCGGCAGTTGCCGCCGCAGCTCTCGATGCTGTAACCGCTGGAGTACTGGTGCGGCGCCGGTGCCTTGAAGGCCTGGCTGACACCGCCTTTCACTGTCACCACATCGTTCATCTCATAGACCAGATAGCCGCGCGGGGTGAAGTGGCTGCCGTAGATCTCGTGGTGATCGTAACGGCCGCCCAGCGTGAAGGTCAGGCTGTCGGTCAGGCCAATTTCGTCCTGAGCAAACAGCGCCTCCTGAGAGTGACTCTCTTTGCCGCCGATATCCTTGTAACTCACCGCATCCACCAGCTCCCGATCCAGATATTCACCACCCAGGGTCAGGTAGTGGTTGGCCAGCGCCAGGTTGGTGTAGCCCTTGAGGGTCAAGGTGTTCTCTTCCAGTTTGCGCTGCTGCGGGGCCGAGTAGCTGGTGTTGAAGTCATCGATCTGGGAGGTCTCGTAGTTGGCCATGACGGTGGTGTCACCCCAGCTCCAGTTCCCCTTGTGGGTCAGACCAAACAGGTTGCGATCGTTTTGCTGCTGGCGGCTGTGCACCTTGTTGCCGGTTTTGCGGAAGATATCGAGAGGCCGCTCATCCTGGTTGTAGAGGTAATCCAGCTCGAAGCGTTGCTGCTCATCCACCAGCCAGCTGAGGGTGGAGGCGAAGTTGCGGGTCTGCTTGGCTTCGATAAGGGGGATGCCGTCAGCGGCTTCGGTGGGAGTCCAGGCTTGACGGTCATACACCTCGCCGTTCATCCGGATCAGCAGGTTGTCGGTCAGCGGGCCGGTAAAGCCCAGGTTGGTTCTGTGCTGATCGCCGCCATCCTTGCCCTCGATGGCCTTGAAGTCGGCATCGGCCGCCCCTTGCCAGGTTTTGCCCGGCTGCTTGGTGATGATGTTGATGACACCACCGATGGCATCGGAGCCGTAAAGTGCCGACATGGGGCCACGGATCACCTCGACCCGCTGGATCATGCCAAGGGGCACGGGAGTGTTGTCGAAGTTGCCGCCGCGCCACAGGGCATTGGAGGAGGAGAGGCGTTTGCCATCTACCAGTACCAGGGTGTATTTGCCGGACATGCCGCGAATACCGATATCGCTGCGGCCATTGGTGTCAGCTTCAGCCTGAATGCCCACTTCGTGGCGCAGCAGGTCGGCAAGATCATTGACGGGCGCGGCGGCGATCTGTTCGGCCGTGATGACAGAGATAGAGGCCGGTGCCGAGCGGGTATTGTGCGCCGTGGTGGTGACGGTGATCACCTCATCGGCTTGAGGGGTGTTGCTGGCGGCGATCGCTTGCTGGGTCAGCAGAGTGACGATGGTGGTGGCCAGCAGGCTGGGAGCAATAAAACGGGAGGTTGAGGATTTCATTATTTACATCTTCCATAATATACAAATGATAAGCGTTATCATTATCAAATTGAATTTGCTCCGATCGCAACTCTTTTTTATCGGCGAAGTTCAGTTTCGTTCGTCACCTTCTTTTGACTAAAAAGAAGTTAGTGAGATTGATTCTCATTTGTATTGATCGTTATTTCGCTCCTTGTTAGGATGCCGTTCACCCTGATATCTGGTGAGTCAAATGACTCACTTTTAGTCGTGTCAGGCAGTGATTCATTCCAAGGAGTAGCACCGTCATGTGTGACCATGCACTGGAAGGAGAGTGGCCCGCCACAGCGGTCGGGTTGGATAAAGTGTGCTGTTTTGCCAGCGGTGACAGGGTACTTGTCGCCTCCGGTATCCACGACAGTTTTACCGGCATCCAGCCGGAGAAGCTGCTTGCCCATCTGCGTCAGTTGCGCCAGCAGGGGATGGTCAATCCCATCGCCATCGGCGCCATTCCGTTTGATACCCAATCCCCCTGGCATCTGGTGATCCCGGCGCAATCGCAGTGGGTCGCAAGGGATGCGATGTTGCCCGCCCGCTGTTGCCAGCTCCATGGCGAGGTGAGCGAAGTGACCGGCTCTGCCCACTATCAGGGGGCGGTACGGGCGGCATTGCAGCAGTTCAGCGAGGGGCAACTCGAGAAAGTGGTGTTGTCGCGCGCCATTGATGTGCAGAGTGCAGAGCAGACCTCCCCCGCACATGCCTATGGCTCTCTGCTGGCCCAGAATCCGGGCGCCTATGTGTTCCAGATCCCGCTGCCGAAGGGGGAGACCCTGCTTGGCGCTAGCCCCGAGCTGCTGGTATCGCGCAGCGAGATGGCGGTGGTGAGCAATCCGCTGGCGGGCTCCCGTCCGCGCCACGCTTTTTCCGATCAACAGGCAGCCAGTGCCGACCTGCTGGGGGCGCAGAAGGATCGCTATGAACATGCGCTGGTGGCCGATGCGGTCGCCGCCGCCCTCGCGCCTTTCTGCCGTGAGCTGGACGTCCCTCTGGAGCCGCAGGTGATCGCCACTCCTACCATGTGGCACCTCTCGACCCGCATCGCCGGACGGCTCCATGAGCCATCTCCCGTGCTGGCACTGGCGCTGGCGCTGCACCCGACACCAGCGGTATGCGGCACACCGCTCTCGGCAGCACGTCAGGCCATCGCCCGGCTCGAGGGGTACGATCGCCGCTTCTACTGTGGCGCCGTCGGCTGGATGGATGCGGACGGCAATGGCGAGTGGGTAGTCACCATTCGCTGTGGCGTACTGGCTGGCAAGCAGCTGCGGCTCTATGCCGGCGCCGGGGTGGTGGTGGGCTCCTCGCCGGAAGCGGAGTGGCAGGAGACCGCCGCCAAGCTCGGCACCATGCTGCGGGCGTTTGGCCTCGAAAGCCGGGAGCCGGAGGTAACCGCATGAAGCCGTTGGTGCCCTTTACCCCCTGGCCCGCCGAGCTGGCAGCCCACTACCGGGCACAAGGGTGGTGGCGCGGACAACCGCTCACCGCCCTGCTCGATGAATCTGCCGAATGTTATCCCGAGCGCACGGCCCTGATCTGCGGCGAGCGAACCCTCAGTTATGGCCAGTTAAAGCGTGAGGTCGATGCGCTGGCGGCGCGGCTGGCCGCGCGCGGGCTGGGCCACGGCGATACCGCGCTGGTGCAGTTGCCCAACTGCGCAGAGTTCTATATCTGCTGGTTTGCCCTGATCCGCTGCGGCGTAGTGGCGGTGCATGCCCTCTACAGCCATCAGCGGCGCGAGCTGGTGGCCTTTGCCCGCCAGATTGAGCCCGCCTCGCTGGTACTCAGCCCCTCCCATCCCGGCTTTGCCGGTGAAGCGGGGAGCCTCGCGGCCCTTGATGAGCTGGTATCGCCTTCTTGCCAGACACTGCTGTTCGAGCAGGCAGAAGGCTCCGATCTTCAGTCAGGATTTGCATGGTGTCAGCCTGACCCCATAGCCCGTGCTGATGGTTCGCCGCTGACGGCCATCGCGCCAACTCCTACCCCAGCCGATCAGGTCGCCTTTTTCCAGCTCTCCGGCGGCAGCACCGGCACTCCCAAACTGATCCCCCGTACCCACGATGATTATGGCTACAGCGTGCGCCAGAGCGTAGCGGTGTGCGGTTGGGATGAGCGGGTGATCTATCTATGCGCTCTGCCAGCGCCCCACAACTTTCCCCTGAGCTCCCCCGGGGCACTCGGAGTGTTTTATGCCGGTGGCTGCGTGGTGCTGGCAAAGGATCCCTCTGCAGCAACCTGTCTGCCGCTGGTGCAGCGCCATCGGGTCAACTGGGCGGCGCTGGTGCCACCGGCTCTGGCGCTCTGGCTGGAGGCGGCCAGCCACTATCCGCAGACCTCTCTGGAGTGTGTGCAGGTGGGCGGCGCGCGCCTCAGCCCGGCTCATGCCGAGGCGGTGGCGAGCCGCCTTGGCTGCCGCTTGCAGCAGGTGTTCGGCATGGCCGAGGGACTGGTCAACTACACCCGCATCGAGGATGACCAGTGGCACATCGTCAATACCCAGGGCCGCCCGATGAGCCCGGGTGACGAGGTGGAGGTTCGTGATAGCGACGGGCGCCCCTTGCCAGATGGTGAGTGCGGCGAGCTCTGGACGCGTGGCCCCTACACCTTTCGCGGCTACTTCAAGGCTGATGCCCACAATCAGCGGGCTTTTGGTCGGGACGGTTTCTACTGCACCGGCGATCTGGTCTGCCGCTTGCCCGGTGGCCATCTGATGGTGGTGGGGCGCAACAAGGATCAGATCAACCGGGGTGGGGAGAAGATCGACGCCCTCGAGATTGAAGAGCTGTTGCTGACCCACCCGGAGGTGCGGCAGGCGGCGCTGGTCGCCATGCCTGACCCCATGCTCGGGGAGCGCAGCTGCGCCTTTTTGATGTGCCGCGAGCCCCTCAATTTGCCCCGCTTGCGCCGTTTCCTGCGCGAGCAGGGGGTGGCCGATTACAAACTGCCCGATCGCTTGGTGCTGGTGGAGCAACTGCCCCACACCCCGGTCGGCAAGATAGACAAACAGACGCTGCGCGAGCAGCTCGCCAAGGAGTGTGCATGACCATTCAATCCCTCGCCGCCTATCCGCTGCCTACCGCCGAGGAGCTGCCCACCGGGCGGGTGAACTGGCCCTTCGAACCGGGCCGCGCCGCCTTGCTGGTCCACGATATGCAGCACTATTTCGTCGATTTCTACGGGCCAGACAATCCGCTGATCAATCAGGTCATCGACCATATCGCGGCCCTGATCCGTCAGGCGCGAGCTCTTGGCATGCCGGTGGTCTATACCGCCCAGCCCGCCGAGCAGAGCCAGGCAGATCGGGCGCTGCTCAACGACATGTGGGGGCCCGGATTGACCCGAGCGCCGGAGCGTCAACCCATCGTTTCGGCGCTGGCTCCCGAGCCGCAGGATACGGTGCTGACCAAGTGGCGTTACAGCGCTTTTTGCCGCTCACCGCTGGCCGAGCTGATGGCCGAATGGGGACGGGATCAGCTGGTGATCTGCGGCATCTACGGCCATATCGGGGTGATGCAGACGGCGGTCGATGCCTTTATGCGCGATATTCGCCCCTTCCTGGTGGCAGATGCCATCGCCGACTTCTCCCGCGAGGATCACCTGCTGGCGCTCTCCTACGTCAGCCGCAATGCCGGTCGGGTGATTACCGTGGCCGAGGTGATGGCGGCCAGCAAACGCCCCCTGACTCGCGAGTCGCTGCGTGCTCAGGTGTTGGCGCGGCTGCCCGCCGAGATGCAGCAGGAGCAGCCCACCGAGGATGACAATCTGCTCGACTACGGCCTCGACTCGCTGGCGGTGATGGGGCTGGTGGAAGAGTGGCGTCAGCAGGGGCTGGTGGTGGAGCTGGCCGAGCTGGCCCGCACGCCGACCCTGGCCCATTGGTGGGCGCTCCTCTCCCGTGTCAGTCAGGACACGGCTTATCAGGTCAACGAAGAGCACGTCAGCGAACCGGAGTGCACCCCATGAGTGAGTGGCAAGGCAGAACCGTCTGGGTGACCGGTGCGGCGCAGGGAATTGGCCATGCGGTGGCGCGCACCTTTGCCGAGGCTGGGGCCAGCGTGGTGGCGTTCGATCTGCAACTGGCCGAGGCACTGCCCGGCAACGTGAAGGGGGTGGTGATCGATGTCAGCGACAGCGAGGCCGTGACCCGCTGCTGCGAACAGCTGCTGGACGATGGACTGGGGCCCGATGTGCTGGTCAATGTCGCCGGCATACTGGCGACCGGCAGGCTCGATGAGGTGGATGACGCCCTCTTGCAGCGCACCTTCGCCATCAACACTTTCGCCCCTTTCTACCTGATGCGGGCCCTGACCCCCTGGTTTCAGGGACGGCGCAGGGGCGCCATCGTCAATGTCTCCTCCAATGCCGGTCGGGTGCCACGAGTGGGTATGGGCATCTATGGCGCCTCCAAGGCGGCGCTGACCAGCCTCACCCAAACGGCGGGGTTGGAGCTTGCTCCCTACGGCGTGCGCTGCAATCTGGTGTCGCCGGGCTCGACCCGAACCCCGATGCTGTACGGCATGTGGCAGGAGGGGGAGGCTGAGCAGCGGGAGGGAGAGCAGCGCACCATCGCGGGTCTGCCCGGGCAGTTCAAGCTGGGGATCCCCCTTGGCAAACTTGGGACCCCCGACGAGGTGGCTGCCTGCGTGCTGTTTCTCGCCTCCGATGCGGCCAGCCATATCACCCTGCAGGATCTGGTGGTCGATGGCGGTGCCACCCTGGGGGTTTAGCCCGCGCGCTGCCGATCTGGCAGGCGTGACACTCTCTTTATGGAGGAGGCCAGGCCTCCTCGCTTTTCAGCCATGCGGGCAGGAGCAAGCCGCTGCCCGCTCGATGTTTGCGCAAGGACATTCCCATGGAACAGACAATGGCGATGCGCGCCACCCACCAGCGTGGTGAGCACCCGCGCTGGCCACTTACCATCGCTCAGGCGGGCATCTGGTTTGCCCAGCAAAAATACCCGCAGAGCCCCGCCTGCAATACCGGCGAGTACTGGCTGCTGGAGGGGGCGCTGGCTCCCCATCACTTCACCCGTGCGGTGCGCCAGACCATCGACGAGATCCCCGGTCTGCACTGCGCTTTTGTTGCCACTGCCGATGGCCCGCAGATGGTGGCCAACCCCGCCTGCTGGCAGCTGAGCGAGCGGGATCTGCGCAGCGAAGCTGACCCGCTTGCGGCCGCGCAGGTCGAGATGCGTGCGCAGCTGGCCGTCCCCTTCAATCTGGCCGGGGGGCCGCTGTTTGCCACCACCCTCTATCGCCTTGGTGAGGGGCGGTGGGCCTGGTTTATTGCCGTGCACCATATCGCCATCGATGGCTTTGGCCTGAGTTTGCTCTGCCAGCGGGTGGTGAGCTGGTATGAGGCGCTCTGCGTCGGCGAGCAGCCAGCACCCTGCCACTATGCGACCCAGCAGGAGTTGCTGGCCGAGGAGGTGGCCTATCAGGATTCACCGCGCGCCGCGCGGGATCGCGATTTCTTCGTGCAGCAGCTGGCCGGGGTGGAGAATCCGGCGTCGCTCTCCCGCCGTCCGGCGCAAGGGCCGGGCCCCACATATCGTCTTGAGCAGCGGCTGGCTGGTCGCCAGTGGCAGGCATTGGTGGCACGGGCGAGTCGTTCGGCCTGTCACCCCTACAGCCTGCTGCTGGCGGCGGTGGCCAGCTATGTGCAGCGGATGAGCGGCGCTGGCGAGGTGGTGCTGGGTATTCCGCTGATGGGGCGGCTAGGCTCAGCGGCGGCCGATACCCCCTGCATGAAGGTCAATGTGGTGCCCCTGCGCATCGAGCTGAGCGGCACCAGCCGGGTAGGGGAGTTGCTGGCACAGGTCGAGCGGCAATTTGCCGCCCTGCGCCGTCATCAGGGCTGCCGTCAGGAGTGGTTGCAACAGCGTCAGCCGGGCCAGCCGCTGTTTGGCCCTCAGGTCAATTTGATGCCCTTTGCCCGCACCCTCAGCTTTGGTGAAGGACACAACCAGGTTCGTGGCGAGGTGCAGGTGCTGGCAGCGGGGCCGGTGGAGGAGTGCGCCTTTTACTTTGCCGAGGAGGCTGGCGCGATGACTCTGACCCTCGAAGCACATCAGGGGCGCTTCAGCCAACAGGAGAGTGAACGTCATCTGGCCCGGCTGGTAGCTTATCTGGCGGCCTGGAGTGAGGCGGGTGACGAAGTCGAGGCTGTGCGCTTGCCGCTGCTGCTGCCCTGCGAGCAGGCTGAGCTGGCGCGCTGGAACCAAACCGACCATCCGTTGCCGACCACTACCCTGAGCGCACTACTGGCCGAGGGGCTGGCGGCGGCGGATCAGAGCGCCATCGCGCTGGAGTGTGGCGCCGAGCGCTGGAGTGTGGCCGAGTTGCGCCAGCGTACCCGTCAGCTAGCCTGCTATCTGGCAGGGAGGGGCGTGGGCCCCGGTTGTCGAGTGGCGGTGGTGATCCCGCGCGCTCCCGAGCTTATTCTCGCCCAGCAGGCCATCATGGCGGTGGGAGCGGTCTACGTGCCCGTGGATCCGGACTATCCGGCGGAGCGGATCGGCTACATTCTCGCCAGCAGCGATCCTGCGCTGGTGTTGACCAGCCGTACGCTTCAGATGCCGCTCGACGTGGCGGTGCCACTTGTCTGCCTCGATGCCCCCGGTGTGGCAAAGCAGCTGGCGGCGGGAGAGTTGGCAACGACAGCACCTTGTGATCTGCCAGCCCCCAAACCGGAAGATGCGGCCTACATCATCTACACCTCCGGCTCGACCGGTCGGCCCAAAGGGGTGGTGGTGAGCCATGGCGCCATCGTCAATCGGCTGCTCTGGATGCAGCACATGTATCCCATCGGCCCGGCGGATCGGGTGTTGCAAAAGACCCCGGCCGGTTTCGATGTCTCCATCTGGGAGTTCTTCTGGCCCTTTATGACCGGTGCGCGACTGGTGCTCGCCAAACCGGGCGGCCACAAGGATCCCGCTTACCTTGCCGAGCTGATTGAGCAGGCCGGGATCACCACCTTGCACTTTGTTCCCTCCATGCTGCAGATCTTCGTCGCACAAGCCGAGCCTGCGCGTTGCCAGGCACTGCGGCAGGTCTTCTGCTCCGGTGAGGCGCTGCCCGCGGATCTGGTGCAACGCTGGTATGGGACATTCTCCGCCCCTCTGCACAACCTCTATGGCCCGACCGAGGCGGCGGTGGATGTCACCTGGTATCCCTGCCGGGCAGACGAGGCGGTGACCAGCGTGCCCATCGGCTATCCGGTCTGGAATACCAGCATCCACATTCTCGACCCCTGGTTGCAACCGGTGCCCCCCGGTGTGGCGGGGGAGCTCTGGATCGGCGGCGTACAGGTGGCGGAGGGCTACTTTGGCCAGCCCGAGCTCACCGCCGAGCGCTTTATTGCCAACCCCTTCGGGGCGGGGCGGCTCTATCGCAGCGGCGATCTCGCTGCCTGGCGTGAGGATGGCGCCATCGAGTATCTGGGACGCCTCGATTTTCAGGTGAAGATCCGTGGTCAACGCATCGAACTGGAGGAGATCGAGCAGGTGCTGCTGTGCCATCCCCGGGTGGCGCAGGCGGTGGTGCTGGCCCCCGAATTTGCCCCCGGCGATCGCCGTCTGGTGGCCTATGTGGTGGCCGCAGATAGCAGGGAGCTGACGCTGGCCGAGCTGGCACCCGCCCTTGGCGCTGCCTTGCCCGATTACATGGTGCCGGGGCTCTTGGTAAACCTGGCTGAGCTGCCGCTCACCCCCAATGGAAAGCTGGATCGCAAGGGACTGCCGCTGCCCGACATGGCGTCGGCGGTCGGTCAGTCACTGCCAAAAAACCTGCTGGAGGAGCGGCTCTGTCGCCTCTTCGCCGAAGTACTGGGGCTGGCGCGGGTCGGCGCCGACGATAACTTCTTTGCCCTCGGCGGCCACTCCTTGCTGGCGGCGCAGTTGGTGGTGCGCATTGAAGCGTCGCTCGGACAGACTCTCACTTTGGCCAGTCTGTTCGAAGCACCCAGCCCCGCCCAGCTGGCGCACCGTCTTGGCGGCGAGCGGGAGGCTATGCCCATGCTGTTGCCCCTGCGGGCGCCCGGTGCGCAGGCGGGTACATCGGGCCCCACTCTCTTTTGCGTCCACCCCGCCGGCGGGCTCGGCTGGTGTTATGCGCCGCTGGTGCCCCATCTGCCGGCCGACATGGCGGTCTATGCCCTGCAGGCGCGGGCGCTCTGCCAGCCGGATGTCCCGCTGCCCGCCAGTTTCGACGAGCTGGCTCTCGACTATGTGACCGAGCTGCGTCGTCAACAGAGCGAGGGGCCCTACTGGCTGATCGGCTGGTCGCTCGGGGGCATGCTGGTGCACCGGATGGCCGCCATGTTGCAGGAGCAGGGACAGGAGGTGGCCATGGTGCTGCTGCTCGACGCCTACCCCTGCCAGCAGTGGCAGACCCAGCCGCTGCCCGACGAGCAGCGGATGCTCGATGCGCTGCTGCGGATGGGGGGGATTGCGGTTGTGGACGATGCGCTCGACTCCCTCACTCGCGACGAGGTGGTGGCCCGACTGGGGGCGGAGGGGAGTGCGCTGGCCATGCTCGACGAGCAGGTGGTGAGCGCCATGATTGAGCTGGTGGGCCACAACAACCGGCTCATCCGTGAGCCGGTCGACTATTGCTACCACGGGGAGGTGACCTTTATCGAGGCATCAGCTTCCCGCCAGCCCTGGCTGGATGGGCGCGGCTGGGGGTCACTGACAAAAGGGGACATCCGCTATGAGCGCTTCCCCTGTCTGCATCAGGAGATGGTGCATCCCGACTGGCTGGCAAAGATCGGCGCCCTTATTTGTGAGCGGGTCGATGGGGTCGGGCAACAACCGCACATCCGGCAGAAGGAGGACGCATGACTCCGGTTGCCGCGATCCGGGAAGCCTTGCTGGCGGGCAAGCTGGTGGGGTTGGGGGAGCCGCATTGGCACCCGGATTTTATCCGGCGCCAGCACGCCTGGCTGTGTGATCCGGTGCTCTGGGGAATCATGACCGATCTGGTGCTGGAGTGCGGCAACCGCCGCCATCAAGGCTTGCTCGATGCCTGGTTGGCGGGGGAGGAGAGCTGGCAGGGTGAGCCGCTGACGCTGGCACGGCTCTATCCGGTCTGGCTCGACTCCTGTGCCTTTCCCGCCTGGATGGCCCCCGAGTTTCCGACCTTCTTTGCCGCCCTGCGCCAGAGCAATCTGGCGCGCCCCGAACATGTGCGGCTGCGGGTGCATCTCTGCGAGCCCTTATTCGAGTGGCAGGAGATGAGCCCGGAGCGGTGGCAGCAACACAACAGGGGGCGGGATCAGGCGCTGGCCGACTATCTTCTTGCACTTCCCGCCCGCGGCGTGGTGGTGCTGGCAGGGGCGCGCCATATGCTCAAAGTCGCAGGGGATCCCCACTTTGCGCAGCCGACGCTGGGCCAGTTGCTGGAGGCCGCACGGCCGGGTTGGCTGCAGGTGCTTCACCCTTGGCCAATGGCTGATGGAAAGGGAGATGAGGAAGAGGAGCGGGTGTGCGATCTGGCCGATATCACAACTGCTGACCTCTATCCTCACTGGCCGGCGCATCCGCCGCTGGAGACCCTCATCGATCGATTGGTGCGCGTGACTGACCGGGGACGGGAGATGCGAATTTGCCCCACCTTGCTGGCCGAGCCCTGGCGCAGCCACTTGCTAAGCCGCGCTCACTTGCTGCCAGCTGGCATGGCCAGCCAGCTGCAACACTGGCTGGCGTAACTGCTGGTTGGAGTAACCCCTGACAAGAAGTAACAGCTAACTGAAGTAACTCAATGGGGGAGCAAGGCTCCCCTTTTTCACATTTTGCATCCTGCATTCAGCGCTGCAAAGTTGCACCATTTACGGCATACCTTGCCACTCATCGCCGAAAATTCAGCTCCTTCGCTACTTTAAAGAAGTTTCTACTGGTCTTACCTGAGTAAATCCCTTTGCTTTTTATTTAACAAGGTATTTACATCTAGATGTCACCAGCATCGGTGACGCTCACAACGGCAAGGAGCCAGTTATGACCCATGTCGACATCCCTTTCCTTCGTTACCTCGATGCGGAAGGGTGCCCGGTCGCCACCTTACCGACCTGGCTGGACAAGGCGATACTGCACACCTTCTACCGCAATATGGTGATGGTGCGCAGCTATGACAAAAAAGCGATTGCGCTGCAACGAACCGGCAAGCTCGGTACTTTTCCCTCCCATCTCGGCGCAGAAGCCGTGGGGATTGGCATTGGTCTCGCCATGCAGCCGCAGGATGTCTACGTCCCCTACTATCGGGACATGCCCACCCTCTATGTGCGGGGCGTGCCGATGGAGAAGAACCTGCAATATTGGGGCGGTGACGAGCGGGGCAGTTATTTTCTCAAACCCGATGGGACTCCCTCTGAAGATCTCCCCATCTGCGTTCCCATCGCCACCCAGATCACTCACGCCTGTGGCATTGCCTCTGCCTTCAAACTGCGTAATCAACCGCGCGTCGCTGTAGTCACCATCGGCGATGGCGGCACCTCCAAGGGGGATTTTCTGGAGGGGCTCAACTGCGCCGGTGTCTGGCACCTGCCGATGGTCATCATCGTCAACAACAACCAGTGGGCCATCTCGGTGCCGCGCAAGCTGCAATCGAGCGCTCCTACGCTGGCCCAAAAGGGGATTGGTGCAGGGGTGCGCAGCCTGCAGGTGGATGGCAACGATGTGGTGGCGGTCTACGATGTCGCCCGCAGTGCCGTCGAACGGGCTCGCAGCGGCAAGGGGCCGACCCTGATCGAGGCGGTCAGTTATCGCCTCGGCGATCACACCACGGCCGACGATGCCACTCGCTATCGCGATGGGGCCGAGGTCGAGGCCGCCTGGGCGAAAGAGCCGGTCAAGCGGCTGCGCCAGTTTATGCACAGCCAGGGCTGGTGGGATGAAGAGCAGGAGCAGAGCCTGCTGGCGGAGGCTACCCGAGAGGTAGAACAGGCGGTTTCCCGTTATGAGGCGATGGCGCCTCAGCCACCGGAGGCGATGCTCGATTATCACTACGCCAGCCTGCCCGCCGAACTCTTGCCCCAGCGCGAGCGAGTAATTGCCAAGGGGATGAAGCAGGAGGTTGGCCATGAGTGAGATCAGTTTGCTGGAAGCGGTCAACATGGCTCTTCACTACGAGATGGAACACGACCCGGATGTGGTGGTACTGGGTGAGGATGTGGGGGTCAACGGCGGGGTGTTTCGCGCCACCGTGGGCTTGCGCGACAAGTTCGGTTTCAAGCGGGTGATCGACACGCCGCTGGCCGAGGGATTGATCGCCGGGGTGGCGGTCGGTATGGCCACCCAGGGGCTCAAGCCGGTGGCAGAGTTCCAGTTTCAGGGCTTTATCTTCCCCGGGATGGAGCAGATCATCTGTCAGGCGGCGCGGATGCGAAACCGCACCCGTGGCCGCCTCTCCTGTCCCCTCGTCTATCGCTCCCCGTATGGCGCGGGCATTCACTCGCCTGAACATCACAGCGAGAGTGTCGAGGCGCTGTTTGCCCATATCCCTGGGCTACGGGTGGTGATCCCCTCCAGCCCGAGACGCGCCTATGGCCTGCTGCTCTCGGCCATCCGCGATCCGGATCCCGTGATGTTTTTCGAACCGGATCGCATCTATCGCTCGATGAAATCCGAGGTGGTGGATGACGGTGTCGGCCTGCCGCTGGATGTCTGCTTCACCCTGCGCCCGGGCCGGGATATCACGATAGTGGCCTGGGGGGCCTGCATTCAGGAGGTGATGCGGGCGGCGAACCTGCTGGCCGAGCAGGATATCCAGTGCGAGGTGCTGGATCTGGCCACCATCAAGCCGCTGGATATGGAGACCATCCTCACCTCGGTACGCAAGACCGGCCGCTTGCTGGTGGTGCATGAGGCGTGTGGCAGCTTCGGGGTAGGAGCCGAAATTGTGGCGCGGGTGACCGAGCAGGCACTTCCCAGCCTCAAGGCGCCACCCAAACGGTTGACCGGGGTGGATGCAGCTGTTCCCTACTATCGCAACGAAGCGTATTACCTCATCACCGAGCAGGATATCGCCGATGCCGCTCACCAGCTGATGGAGAACCAGTGGCTATGAAATTTTTCAAATTACCGGATCTGGGTGAAGGGTTGGCCGAAGCCGAGATCGTCGAATGGAAGGTGAGCGCCGGTGATACCGTTGCGGTCGATCAGGTGCTCTTGTCGGTGGAAACGGCCAAGGCGCTGGTGGATGTGCCCTCTCCGGTGGCCGGGGTGATCGCCCGTCTCTGCGGCGCCGAAGGGGATATCCTCCATATCGGTGCACCACTGGTGGAGTTCGAGGGGGGTGAGGATGATGGCACTGTGGTGGGCAAGGTGAGTGCCCATCAGCAACATATTGAGGATCACTTCGTGGTGGGGGCCATTGCCCCGGGGGGATCGCTGGTGCAAGCCATGCCAGCGGTGCGGTTACTGGCACAAAAACTGGGTCTGGATATCGACCGGATCAAAGGAAGTGGCAACGGCGGCATGGTGACCGAGCTGGATGTGCAGCAGGCATTCGAGGCTCAGAAGAGCAGTGGCAACGAATTCCTCAAAGGGTCACGGCGTGCCATGGCCAAGGCGATGGAGCTCTCTCATCAAACTGTGGTGCCGGTCAGCATCACCGATGAGGTGGATTTGCGTCACTGGCGCCCTGATGAGGATGTGACGGTGCGCCTGATCAAGGCCATTGGCGTGGCGTGCCGCGCCGAGCCCTCGATGAACGCCTGGTTTGATGGCGACACCCTCTCACGGCGGCTGTTCAAAGAGGTTAATGTAGCCATCGCGGTGGATTCAAAGCATGGCCTCTATGTGCCGGTGATGGAGAACGTGGCCGAGCGGGAGGGGGCGGATATCCGGCTGGGGCTGGATCGGATGATCGCCGATGTGAAGGCGCGCGCCGTGCCGCGCGAGATGTTGCAGGGGGCGACCATTACGCTCACCAACTTCGGTGCCATCGCAGGTCGCTATGCCAGCCCCATCGTCACGCCGCCGCAGGTGGCCATCATAGGGGCTGGCAAACTGTTCGAAAAAGTGGTGTTCATCCATGGTGAAGCGCGTCCCGTCAGGGCACTGCCGCTGTCGATGACATTTGACCACAGAGCCTGTACTGGCGGGGAGGCGGCTCGTTTTCTCAGAGCGCTGGTCGAAGCGTTGGAAGCAGCCACCTTATAACGGTTTGTGCCCTGTCATTGGCAGGGCACAAATTTGTTTGCGTAATCTACAAAGCCACGTATAATCCAAACCAGCTTGAAAGGGCGATAGTTATGTCAATGAATACGATGTTTCACATCTTGTCCTGTTGTTCATAAGTTAATCCCGTTTTTTGAGCTTTACCCGCTGAAAAGCATAAGTAATTATTTTGAATACAGGTTTAAAAGATATGTCTAACATGATCACCGGTACCGTTAAGTTTTTCAACGAAACCAAAGGTTTTGGCTTCATCCAGCAAGAAAACGGCCCGGACGTTTTCGTTCACTTCAGCGCCATTCAAGGTAACGGTTTCCGTACCCTGGCTGAAGGTCAGCGCGTACAGTTCTCTGTGACCCAAGGTCAGAAAGGCCCGCAGGCTGAGAACGTAACCGCTCTGTAATTCTTACAGAATTTAAGAAAGCCGTGGTACCTCTGGTGCCACGGCTTTTTGTTTATCTGGCTTCTGCTACTGACTCCCATGTGCTGAATCATGCTGCTATCGCTCCTGCTTGCTGCCACCTTGACTCCGACGTCCGATGCGCCGGTACCGGTTCAATCCGCGATGGAAGCGCAGGTGATCTGCCAGCAGTTTGTCCAGGTCCGAATAGGTGCTGCGCTGCAACCCGATGAGGTAAATGCGCGACTGGTACCTGAAAGGGAGGGGGAGTGGCTGGTGGATGGCAAAGTAAAAGGACCCGAAGGTCCTTTGCTGTTTGCCTGTCATCTTCACCAAGGGGAGCGCTGGGAGCTACTCAACTTTTCGCTCTGGGCACCACAGCCGGTCAAAGCGGTTTGAGTGCGACCAGCAGATGTTGCAGGTGTTCAACCATGGTCATGCCAAACGGGGTGAGATAGCCGCCATCTTCTGCGCTGATGAGCCCCTGTTGATGCAGACGGGCTGCCGCCTGGCACAACTCTTCAGACATATCGCTGCGTAATTTAATCCCCAGGCTCATGTTGGCCGGATCAAAGCATGCCAGTATTTTCAAATCGTTCACGAATTCGTTAGAAACCTGGTCGATCCCAATCATGGATTTACTCCTTACGCTAAAGATGTATGCAAACTAGCATCCCCGGATCCACTTTAGTGGGCGCTGGCTCAAATTATTGATCTTTGGCTGGATGCTGCGTTTCAAATGCTGTTTTTTTCGGCGTAATCAGATGGTTGGCTGACAGCTTCGCCAAGGGCCGAGCCGGACCAAACGTGGTAGGATAGGGCACTTCTTTATATCGGACGGTCTATTGGTGGCTGTTCGCCCTGTTCAAGGTATCGCTCATGGTCAAGATCACTCTGGTATCCCTGCTGCATTCACTTTGTACCCGCTTTCCGGTTTACCCCGCTGCTTCGTTGACGTCACTGCTGGATGCCCATCAGGGCGAGGTATGGTTGCCTGCACGCAAGGGGGCCGACATTGCGCTGTTACGCAAGCATGCCAATGGGGCTCATGAGCTGGCGTCACTCGATGCGGGCTGGTGTGATTTTGCCGCCAGCGACAGCGGTGATACACCCGAGCTGGATGCGCTGGCCAACTACGACAGCGAGATGATGGATAACCTGCTGATGTACTGGCACTGCGCCGCCAAGATCAACAGCCCGATCACCGATAACCTGTTCGAGTTGCGCCGCGAAGTGGTGGATGAGGCCCACGGTGCCAAACTCGCTGCCGCCTGGGAGCAGCAACAACAGCTGCGTTTTGAGCAGCTGATGGCGATGGCGGCCAATGGCCAGGATCTGCTCTGCTTTGTCGAGGTGGAGTCCGCCTACTGGCTGCGGCAAAAGCTGAGCGAGCAACCTGATGTGGAGCTGATCACTCCTGCGCTGTAAAAGGGGCAATATGATGGCTGGCGGTCTCGCTATCGAGGAGGCTGCTCTATCCTTATTGGCGTCATTGTCCTCCCCATCCGGTGCCAAGGGGCTGCAAGCTGGACAAGCTGACGACAAGATGTGAACATGGCGCCCTTTATCGAGAGAGAGACTTGGCCAATGAGCTATGAACTGAGCGACACCGAGCGCAATGCCGCGCTGCAACTGAACGCTGATTACCGTTACGATCACTTCATCAGCAAGCTGGTCGAGCATGAAGAGCTGTTCGTCCTGACTGACGAGCATGGCGTCATGATGCTGACTACCGACGATGAAGATTGCATCCCGGTATGGCCGCACCCGGAGTACGCCAAGGCGTGGGCCGAAGGCGAGTGGGCCGATTGCAAGCCGCAGTCCATCACCCTCAAGGTATGGCTGGAGCGCTGGGTTGACGGTATGGAGCAGGACGAGCTGTGTGTTGCCGTGTTCCCGACCCCGGATCAGGAAGGGATCGTGCTGGAGCCGGCTGACGTGGCTGACGCCATTGCCGAGAAGCAGGCCAAACGCGGCTGATCACCGAGCTATTCGCAACACAGGTTGCCAACAAAGACCCCGCTATCTGGCGGGGTCTTTTGTTTTAAGGACTTTTGCCGATGGGCTGATGCAATCAGGGCTGGCGATAAGTGGTGTCGATGATGGGCGCGGCCGGGAAGGTCTTGCCGCTCTTGATGGCTGCCCTGGTCTCGGATTTTAGCTCTTCATCGATCCACAGCAGACCGCCATAGCTGTAACCGCTGTTGTCGCCACCGAGGGGCCAGTAGAGCTGCTCGCTCTTGGGGGTGGCAGGTACTTTTGGCAGTTTTATCCAGCGCCAGGCTCCTTCCCGGGTGTAGGGCACCTGATAGGCGGGGACGAAGCTCGCCAGCTCATAGAGCCGCTGCTGGATCTGCCGTGACAGGGCCGCCTTTTTGGCAAAGTCGAACTCCTTGTCATACTGCTCCACCAAGGCCGTGATGGCGTCATCATCGATGTTCATGATGTTGTTGGTCTGGGATTTGTTGGCGTTGACCTTGTGGAAGAACTCCCAATAGGCGGGATAGCGGCTACCCGCCCAGGCCATCCAGGCGCTCTGGTGCTTTTTCTCCAGCATCGATTTGAAACCGGCCGATGCATCCATCAGGTTGAGCTCCAGATTAAGCCCCGCCTTCTTGGCCTCTTCCCGCAACAGCGTGAGCCGCTGGGCGTGCTCTGCGGTGGTGTAGGTGATGGCGAGGGTCAGTGACTGCCCCTTGTCGTTTTGCAAAATCCCCTGTGGCCCAACCTTATTGAAACCGGCTTTGGCAAAGTATTCCCGTGCCAGTTTGGGATCGAACGGACGGGCCTTGATCTCGCTGTTGGTAAACTCACCCTGACCTGAGCCATAACTGTTGAGTCGCTGGTAATCCCCCCGCAGCAGGGTGGTGAGCATCTTGTCGAGGTTGAGGGCATGCTGGACCCCGAGCCGCACATCGAGATTATTCAGCTGTGGATCGGCGGTGTTGAGATAGAGCCCCATCGGCGATTGCGGAGTCTGGTTGTAGAACCAGGTGCGCGCGATATACCCCTTCTCGAACTCGGCGGTTTTGGTCTTGTCGTGCCACCAGTTGGGCATCACCAGCGGGAAGGTGTCGAGATCGCCGCGCAGGAAGTGCTGCCAGGCGATGTTCAGATCCCTGAGCACCTTGATCTCGATCCGCGCAGGATTGAAGCGATGCTGGAAGTAGCGCTCGTCATCCCCCCACCAGTGTTCAACCCGTTTGAAGGTGACCGATTTGCCCTTTTTCACCTGATCGATCTGATAGGGGCCGGTGACTGGCAACACCTTCCAGTTGTACTCCTTGACCCAGTTGGCGGTGAGCTTGATGGCGTGGCTCGGCTCCGGGCTGATGGGCAGTGACTCGAGCAGATCCTGGCGGCTCTTTTCGGTGCCGCTGGTGATGGCCAGGGTGTGATCATCAAACTTGGTGATGTCCGCTATCTGGGTGCTGTAGTAGTTGTTGTACCAGGGGTCGTTGATCTCCTTGCTGCGCATCATCTTGAGGGTAAATAGCCAGTCATCGGCGGTGACCGGCTGGCCGTCTGACCAGCGCGCCTTGGGATTGATGCGAAAATAGAGGGTCTTGTTGTCGGCGCCGAAAGCCCACTCGTTTGCCAGCATCGGCATGGGGTTGCCGGTGACGGGATGAGTGCTCAGCAGTGGCAGGTTGGTTTCCCGCACGTAACCGGCAAAGCCCCCGTTGGAGTCGGGGCCATATTTGCGCAGGGTCAGGGGGAAGCTGGTCATAAAGGTGCGAAAGGTGCCGCCGCGCTTGGCGGCCGGATCTGCATAGAGAGGATCCTGGTTGTTGCTCTCCCACTTCAAGTCAGCGGGCAGCGTGGCACTCCAGCCAAACGGGCTCCAGCACAGGGCCAGGGTGATGGCGGTGGCGCGAATGATAGGGGAGAGTCGGCGCTCCCCGGCGGTGATGGTCGATGGCATGTCCTTGCTCTCCTGAAGTCTGCTTCCTGCAGATCACGCACTGGTGATGTCAGTCCCGATGGGGACTGGCTCATCATGAAAATTTTATCCTGTCAGGTCAATGAAATAGCGTGAATTAGCGGGTGGCCTAGGCCGCGACGCAGTGCAGGATGATCCCCTTGGCCGCGATGGCTGCCCGCATAGGGGCGGGCAGGGCATCGTCGGTAACCAGCACGTTGATCTGGCCCGGCGCGCCAAGCTGGCTCGGGTGGATGGCGCCAAACTTGCTGCTGTCGGTGATCACCACATTGGTCATCCCCTTGGCAAGCACGCTGTTGACCACATCGGCCCGCATCATGTCGCGGCCGGTGAAACCCATCTCGGGATGAAAACCGTCGACCCCGATAAAAGCCTTGGAGAAGTGCACCTGCTCGATGCAGAGGCGAGTGAGCGGCCCCACCACGCTCTCGCTCTGATGCTGGAACAGCCCGCCGAGCAGCACCACCTGAGCCGGGGTGTCTTTGAGCAGATGGGCGATATAGCTGCTGATGGTGATGATGGTGACCCGTTTGTGCAGGGCCAGATGGCGCGCCAGCATGGCGTTGGCGCTGCCCCCTTCGATAAAGACCGTCTCGCCATCTTCCACCAGCTGGGCGGCCCGCTCGGCGAGGCGCTCCTTGAGCAGGTAATTGATGTTCATCCGGGCATCCGGGTCATCGGTCTCCAGCGCCATGGCCGAGCCGTGTACCCGTCTGAGCAGTCCCTGTTTCTCCAGCGCGGTGAGGTCGTTGCGCACCGTCACCTCAGACACGCCGGTATGTCGGGAGAGTTCACTCACGCTCATCTTGCGAGCCTGATGGACCAGAGTGAGGATCAGTTGGTGGCGTGGATTCATGGTGCGCTCACATGCAAGGTGGTGGATAGCGGCAAGCCACCCGTGGGGTGGCTTGCCAATCATATGACGTCACAGGCGCCATGGGTGCGCCCCGTCAGAGACTGTGCTCGGTGCGGGCGATGATATCATCTTGCGCATCCGGGGATAAGGCGGTGAAGAAGGCCGAATAGCCCGCCACCCGTACCACCAGATCCCGGTACTGATCGGGATGGGCCTTTGCTGCCAGCAGGGTCTCGCGCGAGACAATGTTGTACTGCACGTGCCACCCCTTGTGCACTTCGAAGAAGGTGCGCAGCAGGCTCATCAGCTTGGCCTTGTCCCGCTCGTTCTCAAGGCTCGCCGGACTCAGCTTCTGGTTTAGCAGCACCCCGCCGAGAATGGCCGCCGTGGGCAGCTTGCCGATGGAGTTGAATACCGCCGTGGGGCCGAGACGATCCGAACCCGACGAGGGGCTGGCCCCTTCCGCCAGCGGCGTGCGGGCGTGGCGGCCATCCGGGGTAGCCATGGTGGCGGCACCGAAGGGCACATTGGCCGAGATGGAGGAGGTGCCCGCATAGTAGGTACCGCCGATGGGGCCACGGCCGAAGCGGGTGTTGTGCAGCCCCTTGATCTCGTCGATGTAGCTCTGGTAAGCCTGCACCAGCAGCAGGTCAACCTCGTCCAGATCGTTGCCATATTTGGGGGCGGCGTTGGTGAGGCGCTGGCGCAGCTGCTCCCCCGCCAGCCCGGCAAAGTCTTGTTCCAGTGCTTCGGCCAGCTCTTGCTGATCCACAATCCCCTGCTCGAACACCAGTTTCTTCAGGGCTGCCAGACTGTTGCCGAGGTTGGCAATTCCCACCTGCAGACCGGAGACCCAGTCATAGACGGCGCCTCCCTCCTTGATGGTCTTGCCACGCTCGATGCAGTCATCCACCAGGGCGCTGCAGAGGATGTCATGGGCTTGAGCCTCCAGCACGCTGTCGACCACGCAGTCGATCTCGATGGATTTGCGGGTGAAGTAGCGCACCTGCTCATCCCAGCGGGCCATCACCTCGTCAAAGTTGCCAAAGCTCCCGTCTCGTAGCGACTGGGGCTGGGGCAGGAATACCTTGCCGGTGGTGGCATCGCGGCCGCCATCAAGGGAGGCCAGCAGGATGCGGGCGAAGTTGATAAAGCTCATGCCGGTGCAGCGATAGCCCCACTTGCCGGGCACGGCGGTCTCGATGCAACCGATGGCGGCGTAGTGGTGGGCATCCTCGATGCTCACCCCGAGCTTGATGAACTCGGGGATCACCACCTCGTCGTTGTTGAAGGCGGGCATGCCAAAGCCGCAGCGGATCACCTGAATGCAGGCGTCGAGGAAATCCTCGCTCATCCCGGCATGGTAGCGCACCGAGAGGTTGGGCTGGGTGGATCTCAGCTGGCCGCAGGACTCCAGAATCGCGTAGGAGAGGCCATTGACCGCGTCATGGGCAGTGCCATCCCGCCAGTTCTGGCCGCCGATGGTGACGTTCTGATAGAGCGGGCTGCCGGCGGAGGCTTTGGAGTGGGTGCCGGAGCGGATCTTGTTCACCTCCAGCAGTTTCAGCCAGCACCCTTGCAACAGTTCGATGGCGCGGGGGCGTGACAGGGATTCTGACAGCTCCACTTCGCGGCGATACCAAGGGTAGAGATACTGATCCATCCGGCCAAACGACACCGAGTGGCCGTTGGATTCGATCTGCAGAATGAGCTGGATAAAGTAGCAGAGCTGCAGCGCCTGCCAGAAGGTTTCGGGGGGCTGGTGGGCGATGTGGGCGCAGTTGAGCGCGATGGTCTCAAGTTCACTCCGGCGCTCGGGGCGCGATTCCTGTGCTGCCATGTCGCGGGCCAGCGCGGCGTAGCGTTCGATGTGCAGGCTGACAGCATCGAAGGTGATGGCGACGGCCTGCAAAAACTGCTCGCGTTGCAGATCGGTCCAGTCAGCCAGATCGAGCCGACCACGCCGCTCGGCTACCTTGGCCTTGAGGCCATCGAGACCGAGGGCAAGCAGCTGCTCGTAATTGACCGCGAGGTGGGCATCCCCCGAAGTCATGTTGCCCTCGGCCTTGATGATGCCGCTCTCAAGCAGTCCCTTCTGTTCATCGGTAAAGAGGCCGTAGCAGCGATCCTGCACCGTCTGACCGCGCCAGAAGGGGGTGAGGGTGTGGATGATCTCCTTGTCGGTTTCGCTGACCGCAAAGCCGGCGCCGGGGCGGTCAGCCAGCTCATCGATCTCCTTCTCAATCCAGCTCACCGTGTATTCGGGAAACAGCGGCGCCGCCCGTACCTGACTGGCCTGATTGCCGACGATCAGTTCGTCGTGCTTGATCCAGATGGTGCGCTCCTTGAGGTGATGGGCCAGCGCCAGGGCGCGGCGCACCGGCAGCGGCCGGGCCAGATGGGCCTGATAGGCCTCGGTGTAGTGACGGGCGCGCTCGGTGCAGACCGGCGGTTGGACGATGTGGATCAGGCTCTCCTTGTGGGCACGGATCCGCGGGGGCAGGGTAGTGAGGTCGAGCTGGGTCATGATCTTATCCTCTGGTCACAGGGGTCAGCCCCTGACGTTGGGCGTATGCATGGGCAAAGTGGAGTAAATCGGGGTCATCGAGCGGTGTCTCTGGCGCCTGATAGGGCAGATCCAGCAGGGCATATTTGCCCACGCCTAAGGTGTGGTAGGGGAGGAAGTGGATCTCCTGCACGGTGCCGAGGCTGGCGGCGGTGTCGGTGATGGCGCTGATCGATGCGCGGTCGGCATTGAAGCCGGGAATGAGCGGCACCCGGATCTGCATCGGCACGCCGTGCTCGGCGAGGCGTTTGAGGTTCGCGATGGGCAGCTCCACCTTGCCGCGGGTCCAGTGGAAGAAACGTTCTTTATCCACGTGTTTGAGATCCGCCAGCAGCAGATCCAGTGAGGGGAGGCTTGGCTCAATCTGGTGCCAGGGCACATGGAGGCAGCTCTCGACCGCGGTGTGCAGCCCTTCGGCCTTGCAGCGGGCCAGCAGATTGGCAGCAAATTCGGGCTGCATAAACGGCTCGCCACCGGAGAGGGTGACGCCACCGCCGCTGCGCTCGAAGAAGGGGCGATCCCGCAGTATGGTGTCCATCAGGGTGTCCAGGGTGTCATCCCGACCGCACACCTGTAGCGCTTCGCTGGGGCAGAGGCCGCGCAGCCGTTCCATATCATCGGCCTTGAGGGCAGAACGGCTGAGCTGGATGCCCTCGCTGTCACGCAAGATTGCCGGACAAGCCTGGCTGCAGAGCTGGCATCCCTCGATGCACTGGCGCCGGTCGAGTAGTATGTCCGGCTTGGGAGAGCGGCTTTCCGGGTTTTGACACCAGCGACAGGCCAGCGAGCACCCCTTGAGAAACACCAAGGTGCGAATGCCGGGGCCGTCGTGAGTTGAATATCGTTGCAGGTCGAAAATCATACCGCCTCCTTTTGTATTTGCATTCTATTTGCTTTCATTCGAAAGTTGATTTGATTTTGATCAAGCTATTTGCAGATGTTTTATCGCTAGAATGGCGACATATTGAACATCCCGTTAAGGAGTTAGAGATGGAGCTGTATCTCGATACCGCCGATGTGGCGGCAGTGCGTCGCTGGTCACGGATCCTGCCGTTGGCCGGTGTCACCACCAATCCTTCCATTACCGCCGCCGGGGGATTGCCGCTCTGTGAGCTGCTGCCCGCCCTGCGCGACGTGCTGGGCCCCAAGGCGCGCCTGTTTGCCCAGGTGATGGCCAAAACCGAAACCGAAATGGTGCGCGAGGCATTTGCCCTGCGTGAACTGGACCCGGATCTGGTGATCAAAATCCCGGTATGTGCAGAGGGGCTGGCGGCCATCAAGAGCCTGACAGCCAACGGTGTGCCGACGCTGGGCACCGCTGTCTATACCCCGCTGCAGGGCTGGTTGGCGGCGGTGGCGGGGGCGGAATATGTCGCGCCCTACGTTAACCGGCTGGATGCTCAGGGGGGCGATGGCATCGCCACCGTGCAGGAGCTGCAACAGCTGCTTGAGTTGCACGCCCCGAACAGCAAAGTGCTGGCGGCGTCATTTCGCACTCCCCGTCAGGCCCTTGACTGCCTGCTGGCCGGTTGCCAGTCCATCACCTTGCCGCTCGATGTGGCGGAGCAGTTGCTGAACGTACCGGCAGTGGATGCGGCA
>NZ_CP077222.1:0-113265 GCF_019046985.1 Aeromonas sp. FDAARGOS 1417
GGGTCAGAAAAAGAACAATTGACCATGACAGCGATGGCGCTGACCGCTATCAAGGTGGAGGCGGGGAGGAAGACACCCGGGTACGGGCAAAAGCTGATCCAGCTGACGAAGGACGCACAAGCGCTGTACCGAACCCTTAAGGACCCGAATGCTCGACTGCCGGATTACGTGAGCATTTGCGACTCAACAGACCCGAAGCTGATGGCGCTGCCGCATCCGGTTCGGACGATGCAGCTGGGCAGGGTGGAGGTGAATGCAGCTCTACTCTTGGGCCCAGACTTGGTTGCCGACATCTTTGGCATGGCTCAGGTGGGGTGCAACATGAACGAGGTTCTCTACTTCATAGAGACCCACGACAGCCCAGACGTCCAGCGCTTTCTGGATGCTCAAAGCGTAGATCGCTCGACCGTGAATGACGGGGCACTCAGCGCGATCATTCACCCCATATTTCACTCCTTCAGCGGTGGCGGCATGTTTGAGATCTCCAACAACGTCGTGGAGTCACTGCTTAGCACGGACGTGAGCGGGGACGTTCCGTGCCAGTTCATGCGCTCGCCAATGCCCTCATGCTATATCGAGTTTGGAGACCGGAACGTCGATATGCCGCTCAGTGTTCGCAATAACGAGACGGGTGATCACCAGCTGCAGGGTGTCTACATCGTGGAGAGGGAAGTAACTCAGATGTCGGGTTACAGAGAGGCGGCCAGAGTGCTTGGCATGGAGATGAATCAGCCGGCCAGGATCATGGATCTGATGTTCGTTGGCAGGGCGAAAACCTCTCTGCTGGACGACGGGGTCTTCCACATGTCGATCTACATGCAGGATGACGCGATGTCGGTGCAGGAGCTAATTGAGCGCCATGCCAGGTTCTACTCGAACAAGGATCTCCTGGAGTACAACGCCATTGTGGCCCCGGGGTTCAGGAGCGCCCCAAGCGCGGACGATCTCGAGAGATACGCCGGTTATCTACGGTGGTTGTCCAAAGTGCTGCTCTACCTCAACATCGCGGACTTCAGGCGTGAAGTGAAGAACGATCGAACCGATATGGCGTCGAAGCTCGCGTCTCTGGGCCCAAAGAAGGCCGCAAAGCAGGCCAGGAAGATGCTTGAGGTATACGACCGCATCGTAATTGACGCAATCCGTCCGACTTCGTTCTCAAGCCCATCACAAGAAGGGTATCATCGCACTACTCGTCCTCATTTCAGGCGAGGCCATATCCGAATGCAGCGATACGGGGAGGGGCGAGCACAGGTCAAGCCGGTGTTCATCCACCCGATCTTCGTGAATGCGGACGCTGTTGGGGTCGATTCCCCGCAGATCAAACCCTACACCGTCAAATAGCGGGGCTCAGGCCCTTTGGAGAAGCCATGTCGAAAACTGTTTATGCCGTTGATAATTGCCCGAACGTCGTCTTCTACAACCCCGATTGGGATCAGATTGTCCACGCCACCTCTTTTGATGAGGCCAAAGAGGTGCTGGCAGAGGAGATGTATAAAGATGCTCCTGACAGCGAACTCTCGGATGAGGACCGCATTTACGAGGCGAGCGGCATGATCCGGACGCTGACTCAAAAAGAGGTTCTCGAGGCAGCAGAGAAAGGGGAGGCTTGGCCGATCAAGCATAAACTCGTGACCAAGGTTCAAGTTGATGACTAAGCAGAGATCAGTTTGTCCCACTTGCGGCAAGACCGGCCAGGAAATGGACTTCTTTGATGAAGGCAAAACCTGTCGCAAACCGGAGGTCTTGTCTTCATGTGCAGGTGACTGGATCTGCCTGGAGAAGGCAAAACGTGGGAAAACTCCTCAAACTGCTCAGTTAGCGAACGAATCCTCGGTGTGAGACACTAGAGGCTCCCATTATGTCGTGCCGACGGGAGCCTCTTTGCTTCTGTTGGCGCATCTTAAAGCTGAACGGAAGAGCCTCAATGAGTAAGAAAGCAGCCACCATTGGCGACATCGGCACAGACCACGACGGTTTCCCGCCAACCCCTATCATCACCGGTTCGTCGGACATCATCATCGATAACAAGCCAGCCGCCCGCGTTGGCGACTCCCTGGAACCACACGCTAAGCCTGGCAGCCCGCCGCACCCGAGAACCATCTCAACCGGTTCAAGCACTGTTTTCTTCAATGGCAAACCAGCAGCGCTGACCGGTAGCGGAATCGACTGCGGCGGGGTCATCATCGGCGGCGGATCTGTAATCATTGGCGACCAGGCGCCGGCAGCCCGCGCCGCGCCAGCATCACTCACGCCAGAGCAGGCCGAGACCATTGCCGAGGGCACACGAGGCGCATTCTGGCCACCGTACAACCCGATCACTGGCGAAGATCTGACGGCAAAGCTCAGGGATGTGCTTGAGGCCAATCACAAGAAGGCCATCATTCTCACCCTCGATGACGCCATGGCTACTCTGAAGGACATGTGGCAGGAGAAAGGGACCGACGTGCTCAATGCGGCAAGCAGCACCAAGGACCTTGGCGACTATGGCATGACTATCTACAAGTCGTATGAGCTGGTGAAGCAGTTCGGCGACCTGGGGGTAAGAGCAGAGGTGTTCAAGAGCAACGGCAAAGAGTACATAGCCATTACCACCAAGAACAACAGCAGCAGGGTTCTTCGCCATGTCCTGGTCAACGAGGTCAGACTGAAGGTTAACGGGCACAAGTACCGTATCAACAACCCGAAAATCACCCAGCTTGGCCTTTCACCCCAGAGCCGAGCGTCCGGGTTCAAGGGCGGCATGGCCGTCACCTTTGTCATCTCCGCCGCCATCAACACCAATGACCTGATCTTCAACGATCAATTCCATCTGGTCGATTGGTTCGGCAATGTCGGCGCCGACATGTTCAAGGCTCTTGTTCAATTCGGAGCAGGGGAGGCCGTTTTCCTCCTGGCTGTTGCGGCCGGGGCACCAATTCTGGTCGGCACAATTCTTGTGATAGCCACCTATGTGATCATCGACCTAGCGTTCTCGGAATGGGAAGTATCCGAGAAGGTGGTGGGGGCGCTCAACAGTGCAACAACAGAATAGGCTCAAGCGGTCGGTCGCGATCGTTGTTCTAACCCTGTTTGCGCTATGGGCGTGGTGGTTCATCTCCTCAGCCGCACTCAAGCCGTACTTCGCTCTGCAAGCAGGCGAGGGGGTGGTGAAGATTGGACTTCACACGCTATGGGCACCAGTAGGCCTTGTTGGCGTTTTACTGGTGCTGCTCGTCACCTCACCTGTCTGTCTGCTGAAAGGCCTGCTGATGAGCGATGTACTGACCGGCCGAAGATTGAAAGCAGCCAACATACTGATGCTCAGCTTCCTGGCTGTCGGGGCGGTGTCAGGCTTTATTGGGTACCAAAAACTCAAAAGCCAGCTCGCTGATCAGGGGTACACGTACTGCAGGGTGCTATCGAAGACGACGCCGAGTGGCAAATATGTGACCTATGTCCGAGAGCCAGAGCTATGCGTAAAGGCGCCAAAACTGTGAGAATTGCTTTGTCTGTGACCGTTTCGGGGGAATGATGAAAATACTGGGTTACATCGCAATTGGGATCATCGCACTGCTTATCATCGGCAACGCAATGAGGCCAAGCAAGGAAGAGCTTATAGCGCAAGGGGACTGGCTATTCACCACCTGTATCAACGAAGCCAAAGCGCATGACCGGCTAGACCAGACTCAACGAGAGATCTGTGGCACAGCTGCAGCCCGGATCAGGAAAGGCGAGGCGACTCTTAGCAAAGATGCAATCGACAGCTTCGAAAAGGGCCTGGATTGGGACAGGAAACCGCTGAAGGAATGAGTGAGGGGGCCATGGCCCCTTTTTTATTGCCTCACCGATGAGGCGGAAACTTCTCGACCTTGGCTCTCCATATGTCGTATTTTCATCTCAACAAAGCGAAGCTGATACTCGCTATGGGGATGCGAAAATCAGCGCTCTGAATCGACTACAGAGCTCGCCGAAAGCTTTGACTGCTGTGAAGATATGTCTCAGCTAAGGGAATCGCTCTAATCGCTTTCTGTGAAAATACTAAACTTGCTTCCAAGGAAGCTTTCTTTATTGCTGGAGTCATTATGTCGGTAGGCCGCAAGCCGGGCACCCCTGGTAAACAGGGCAGGGCGCCGGTGCCCACTCGCAAGCAGTTCAATGTCGCGCTGCAGCGGTGCGAGGGTTATCCGCACACGCTGAGGAACAAAGCGCTTCTCTCCATCCTGTTCGGTCTTGGCCTGCGCCCGAAAGAGGCATCAAGCCTCACCCTGGGGGACGTCTACGACTTCAAGGCTGACTGTCTGCTGCCGGAGATTACCCTGCTGAAGGCCTACACGAAGCGGGGGAAGGTTCGGATGCTGCCGCTCAACAACGACCTCGTCACCGAGCACATGATGAACTACATCCATTTCAGGAAGCAGAACCCCCGCCACTTCCGGCCGGAGGCGCCGCTGATCTTGTCCCAAAGGGGAGGGCCGTTCAGCTCAAATAGCCTCGGCAATCTGGCCAACGAGCTGCTGCAGGTGAGAGCGAACATCAGCAAAGCCTGTACCTACTCGGGAAGGCGCTTCTTTGCGACCACCTTGGTGCGTAACAGGGTCGATCTGCGGACGATACAACGCTTGATGGGGCATTCCTCCCTGGCCACCACACAGATTTACATCGAGAGCGATCCGGTCATGATGGCCGATGCGACAAAGGGCATTCTTTAATACTGCCAACAGTTGATTTTCAGTAATTACTTACATATCATCGCCTCAGCTTAAAAAAAGCATCCTATCATTTTCCACCGATAGGGATTCCAGCGATGCCCGCCTCTGTCATCCCCACGGCGGGCTTTTTTTTGCCTGACAACCGCCTAAGCACAATAAATTTACCGCCTACCTGCATTGACTGTCAGCATTCACTGAAATATCCTAGCCTCAGTCGCTTCTGTGACTACCCGTAAAGCTGAGACCCGGTTATCCGGGTCATTTTTAGGGTCACAGAGGCACCCTGGTTCGTTTTACGGCAACGACGACTGGCACTATCTACGACATGGCGAGCGCTCATCCTGGGGCGCTCTTTTTTTGCCTTTTCAAGGAGGCTGTGAGGGAGGTGCTCTTGGATGGGGTGAGAGACTGTTTTAGTCTCAAATTTGGGGAAAATTGAAACAAAAGGCCGGCGAGAGCCGACCTTTATCTCAATATCAGGCTGCTTTGCGCTTTTCGAGCGCCTTGAGCTGCTCCTCTTTTGACTTGCGCATCAGGTTTAGCAGAGCGTTCTCGGCCGCCTTGCTCGGGGTGAACATGTTGGAGTTCTCGTCCCGCGGGTCGCACAGCAGTATGGTGTCACGCTCCGGATCGTAGGCGCACAGAAGTCTCATGCCGCGCTCGTGTTCCCACCACATCGGGCTGACCAGAGCCATCCGGTTGCCGCCCTCTGATGCAACCACCACCTGATCGTGATAGGGGACGATCTTCTCGGAACCAAGCGACCAGATAGGATTGTTGGCGCTGGCCATCTTCTTGCGCAGCTCCTCATTCCGGTGGTTCAGGAGCCTGTTGTTCTCGGTCAGCCTTGTGTTCTCCTTCTTGAGCTCTTCGTTTCGCTCTCTGACGCCGTCCAGTCGCTTCTTCATGCCTTTGGGGTCGAGCTCTCGCAGCTGCTTCACCTCGACAAGAAGGGAGCCGTGCTCGGTCTCCAGCTTGCGATGGCGGGATGCCAGCTCGTCGTACCCCCGGGCAACGCGATCAGAAATTTCAGTCAGCCGAACGATTTCCGCATTCGCGATTTTGACCGACTCGTTGTGCTTTTCCAGAAGCGCTTTTCGGTCGTTGTGAACGTGCAGAAGAAGGCTCTCTTTCTCGGCCAACTTAGCTCTAAGCCTTGCCAGCTCTGCCTCTAACGCCTCGTTATCCGCAACAAGGCGGTTGAAATCAGCCGTGTCCTGGTTGTGGGCCTCGATGACCAGATCGAGTGCTTCACGAAGAGAATTCAGTGGGTGTTTTGGCTCGTTCATAGGGTTCCTTGCGACTCGTAATTCGACAGAGTAGCAATATCGGGGCATGCTCGCTCTGCACTATTTTCGACAGCGAGATTCTATTTTTGCTCAACAGGCATCGCAACGAATTTAGTAAGCATTGACTGAAAAAAATCGAGGGCTGACGCCGGTTTTCACCGGTATCTATCCGGCACAAATAAAATCAGCGGATAGATACCGACCGGATTTTCGGCGTCAGTACCATAGGAGCACCGATAAGGGATAAAGAGGTGAACCATGTTCAAAGGCAGTGAAGACCCGGTCAAATTTTGCGAAGACTTCCTAAGAAGCGAGATCGCCTACAACGAAGAACACCACATTCTGAAGAGCGAGAATGCGGTGGCCAATAGACTGCTCAAGTACCACGTCCACATGAGCGCTGTGTATAAACACCTGTGCGAAACCCTGCCAACTGCAGAGGCGGTACGCACGGTTCTGAGCGCACTTCTCTCTAGCGAGGCGTTCTGGAGCTGCGAAAGCCTGAAGGTGGCCAGGGAAGACAGGGCAAGGCTGATTCGCATCAATCAGGCTATTGCCGATAAAGCCGCAGAAATTGCTGCGCTGATGGAAGAGAGGGAGAAGCTTCACAACAAGTCAGGCTTCAGAAGCGACACTCACTACTGCGTTACGGACGTCATCGTTCAGGCTGCGCATCACACCCGAAACGGCTACTTCAAAGGCTACATAGAGAAAGAGTTTCAGCGCCTCGCGAGCTTTGACCTGAAATACTGGCCATCACTCGTGGAGTTCATGAAGGAGATCAGTCGCGACTCCAAGGAGGGCTACACGGCGGCATCTGACCCGATGACAGCGGCAGGAACAAGCTCGGCGAAGACATCCAAGGCAGACTTTATCAGGGCGTTCCTGGCAAGGCTGGCAAACAGCTACAAAGAGCGGGGCGGGCACCTGCCAGACGGTTACGTGCCTTCTGACGCTGCGATGGCAGACATCATGAACAGCGTGATGGACCTGGAGGCTGATTGCGTAGTGACGGCCGAATACATCAAGAGCTTTCGGCAGAAGGAGCGAAAAAAGGCTTCTGTCGAAGCATGATGGCAGCAGGTTATCGTGTAAGACTTCACAATTCCCTCTCTAGTCGTGTTCAATACCCTTCTGTGCAATCGGCACTGGCCTGAACAGGAGAGGGCATCATGAGTGAGCACGACAACCATAACCAGAGTTCTCAAGAGGCGGAGGAGTTCGATCGGTTCATGTTCGAGACCAACAACCCTCGCCTCTTCGATGAGGGCAGTGGCGCGGGCGGCGTTGGCGGCGGCTTTGATGACGATGATGACGACTACGACGACGAGGATGACGAGTTCGAGCTGAACCGTCTGGCGGAAGAGGAGGAGCTGGACAGCTTCGTCTTTGACGAATACGGCGAAGGCGACTTCGACGAGTCTGGGCGGGCACCGGATGTTAATCCCTACGGCGACCCAGACTACTAACCCGGTCACCCTCAGACCCCTCGACCCGTTCACCCGTCTGGCGTCTTAATATAAGGGTCGTTATCAGGTGCGCGGCGCGGGCTAGTATAAGGGTGCCGGACGGTAGGGCTGATTTTGTAGGGTGGGGATTGGAGCAACTCGATTTTTTCTAGGACTTTCGATCTTGGTGTCGGTCGTCTTTGAGTCATAAGCAGGGGGCGATGATCGCCCCCTTTGTGATCGTGATTTACGCGGCGGCTTGTTGTGTGATTGCTGCGATGATCGCCCCCTGTATTGCATCAAACAGGGCACCTTGTTTTTGCATGGTGTGCGCTTGCTCTACTACTGGGCGCATGGCGCTTTCGTTATAGGTGGCGAGGTTCAACTGGCGGCCTGTCAGGTGGCAGCGGATAGACAGGGCAAAAGCGCCATCATTTTTCATCAATGAAATGGTGATTGATTCAAACATGGTAAAGGCTCCCAAAGCGTTTATATGGGGGCGCACTGGGCGCCCCTTGTGAGTAGTTAGGCGATGGCTTTCAAGGCCATGACGACGGGGTGATCTGCTTTAATCAGACATTCCCGCGCTTCTTTACTCCCGCGCTCGGTGGCCATTCCCAGCTTAACCAGCAGGCCGATGATATAGCTTGCTTGTGTCGGGCCGTTGCACTCGGCAGCCCAGTAACCGGCGGTGAAACGCTCTTTCACTTTCATGGTGTCGATCAGGTGGGCGATGGTGTTATGCCCTGTCCGCTTGGTGGCGGCTGTCGGATCCAGTGTTTTCAGTGCGTCATTTGCTTTTGTGAGATCGATCGAGTCGGGACGCTTGTTCTGTGCGATGCAAGCCACCAAGGTTGCAATCTGCAATTTGTGCTCACGGCTGAACCCGCCAGCTTTGGGATCCCGTGCCAGTCGGGACGCATCAACGCCCAGCTGCTTAAGGATTTTCATTTCTTTGTCAGTCATACCGGAGATCAAGCCGTTGCAACGGGCATGGGTTTCGGCGGCCATTCCTACAGCGCCCAGCTTGGCGCGGCGGCTTGCCTTTTCCAGATCCAGATCTGGATTATTCACAAGGGCGTTTTTCAAGGATTCCTCTTTGATGGCGAGGAAATCCATTGCGGAGCCAGTCATATACTGACGGATCTCGGCGTTGGTGGTCGGTGCTTTTTGTTCGGTGGCGGCGGCTACAGTGGCGGCGGCGGTGGTGATTTCTTTGGTCATGATAGGATTCCTTATTAGCGATAATTTAGAGTTAGTTTTTAGTTTTCATCGTTACGCTGTATTGCGTTTCGATGAGTAGATAATAAGTGTTTACTGATCATATGACAATAGAAAACTTCTCTTTTTTATAGCTTAAAAACGAAAAACGTGAAAATTTGCGAGCTTAAGCACAAATTCATGATTTTTTCGCTTATGAGTGCGTTCCCGCGCTTTGCGCATCTTGTAGGCCCGTTCTTTTCGTGATAATCGCGTGTCGTGCGAGTCCGCACCGCTCCCCGTCGTCGCCCTCAGCACCCCGACAGCTCCCCAACTGCTCCCACCCACCATCCGTACCATCGAGAAAGCCGCCTAGTCCTAAAGGCGCCGACCAGTAAGCCCATGGCGACACCGGTAAGCCCCATATGCGAGAGCCCCGCGGTTTGCCACGGCTGAACACGGAGAGATCAATTTGTCACACCATGGGGAGCCATGGGACGGCATGGAGGCTGGCCAGCTGGGGCTGAAGAGCGAGCGAACGGAAAGAAGAGGGGAGAGTGACGGCCGGTAGTTTGGTACCGCGGGGAACCGAGGCCGGGCAACAGGCAAAAAAAACGGGCTCAACACACGAGCCCGCTATCAAATCGCTAATGTCAGTGTCCCTATCAGTGACGCTGATGACGCTACTTTATCGATGTCTTGCTGGACGTACAACTGAGGCACGGTATAGCAAGAGCAAAACCATGCTTCCCGAGCGAAAAGTCTAACTTCAAGCAGAGCTCGTCATGGGAATCGCGAGGGAAGCGCTCTCAGTCGCTTAAATTGCGCTTTCCAGCATATAAGATGAGTCATCGTAGCGACTCGACAGGTCAAACGCTTAAATCGCGTTTAAGAGCGTCAAAATTCTGCAGGGACTTCCTTGGAGATCCTGAAAACTGTATGCAGCTCACACACACACCACAGCCGGTAATGAAAATACCCCTAGCCTGACGCAGGAAGACCCTCCGGCCTGGCACTCGCCCGCGGGGAACCATGGGGTGCTGGCATGTCAAAAAGGGCCAGCGATAAAACTGCCTACGCTGGCCAGATGGTGATAGGAACTGTTGTTGGTTATTCCGCAGGCAGAGACCCCAGGTGATCAACCCGAAGCGCGAACAGCCTGCCTATAGTCTCATGGCACACTCACTCGTGTTCGTAGATAGGGAAGCGGTCGTACAGCTCCCCGTCTTGGTCAAATTCGACGGCCTTGATGCCAAGGGCGTTAGCTTCGGTCAGCACATGCTGGAGATCTGCCGGCAGCTGGAGAAAGTCCTCCCGAGAGCCCTCATCTCCCTCCTCAAACCAGCAGCTCCGGCAGATGACCAGGTATCCATAATCTCGGGCGATAAAGTTGTTCCGCTCGTCCCCTTCGGTCAGGAACTCCAGGTGATGGAGTGTTTCAGGGGTGAGGTGGCCGGTGCTCAACACCAGGGTCTTGTAAATCTCCAGTTCCATGCTGGTCTCCTGTCAGAGGTTTTACTTGATGAACCACATCGGGTCGGTGTCATGTTTGAAGGGGGCAACGCGCTTTTCTGGGGTGCGAGCGTTCTGATGCAGGAACTCGCTCTCTGTGATGGACTGCTGCTCTACACCGAAGCGAACGGCAAGCTCGTAGGCGTCCAGCTTCATAGATTGAGTGAGCCCCTTTCTGGCCAGGCGCTCGCTTCTTTCTTTCTGTGTGCGATAGGGCTTGGCGGCGCGGCCGAGACCCATCATCTTGCGCTCACGGGGTGAGAGCGCTGAGGGGTACACGGTTACTTCTACTTCCTGATTACCGACGATAGCGATGCGTTTTTCCATTATTATAACCTCGTTATTGCTTAAATCCGCGTCTGTCGTAGCAGACAACGCTAGATTAAGCACAAAACAGAGGTGAAACTCGCTAACACCCTACGTACCCAAAGGGTGAATCCTGCTAAATGGATGCGCGGCGCACCACGGGGCGCCATGGAAGAGACTGGGAGGATATGGAGACGGCCGGCGTCTCCTTGCCAAACTCTCGCCCAGAGAGCCTAACCCCTTGTGCAGGGTAGCAAGCATCCTAGCCTTATAGGCCCACCCAGTAAGCCCATGCAGATGTGCCGCGGGTGACCATGGTACGTGTGATCGGACAGCAAAAGAGCCGTGGCGTGAAGTAAGGGGCCGCAAAGCCCCTTTGTTACACAAGCCAACGGCTCAATCAGTGATAGTCAGCTGGCAACGCCTCGAACTGAGGAACGTTGTGCATCGAACTACTTGCGACCCCGGAATGCAGGCCATAAGCCAGCATCGTAATGCTCTCAAGAGCCTTCACCTCACTCAGCGAGAAGGTGATATAGACTGGCTCGTTCATGGCTGAAAGCAGCTTGATGGTGTCCATTTTCAGAACGCCACATTCAAGGCCAAACTGCTCATCCTGGAACAAAGCCGATCTCGTCATAGCCAGTATGTGGTACCAACCAAACCGGATGTCAGTCGGCATCCAAATCTGGTCAGATTCACTACGAGAGCTCACTTGAGATACCACAGGCTCTTTGTCATCTGCCCACCCTGTCATGATGTAAACTGGGACACCAGTCTTGGAGTGGACTAACACATTCAAAGCCCCTGTCTCCGGGGTAAAACACACGCTAATCATCAATTCCGCCTGCTTACACAGCCGGGGTTAGGAAGACCCTTCATCCGGTCAACCGCGCCCGACATTCGATATAAGAACAAACGGAGCGGGCGATTACATTGTCTCGCGTTTAGAACACACCTTACATTTGCACACTAACACCCGATTATCCCCCGCTCGGGCAAAGAGAGGTCTTCACTCACGCTCTCCATTAACACGTAGCACCTTCCTATCTCTGTTACCTACACAATGGGAGGTTTGCGTAGGCCAGCCTGACCGGAGACTCATTACCTTGATGGTTGCCTGAACCCTATAGGCGGCAGGGGGTTTTGTTATTGAGCTCATTCCGAAAGAGGAGCAATTTGCTCGTTACCGGAGGGCGTTGTTCTCCTGCCGTTCATTGCTGAATCTGCGTCTACCGCGTACTGCTTTTCAATGCCGCGCATTTCTTTTCGTGCGTTCTGGCAGTTCGATTCAAGGAGCCCTTCCAGTGAGAAGGGGACTGTTTGCTCCCGTTTTGCTTAACACTGTTCTATCGTCTCCATAGTAAAGGATGAGCGTTTCGTGTTCGGTCTTTAGCAAGAAAAGTTGACTCAGCGCTAATTACCTATCGACTTGCGCAACATCCTCGCTATGGGGAGTTGAATCATTAGAACCCGTCCGATAAGGTCTCGAACGAGTTAGTGAGAGTTCTGGGGACGGCTCTGTTTTGAGGACTGGCCGTTCCCTTAACTCTCACGTTCAACCCTCGGTGCAGCTCTTCACCGCACCCCCGTCCGTGTCGTATTTTTTACTGCGTATTTGAGAAGTCATCACTTTGGTCGCCGCAGCGACAAGGCCTCCTAGCTATATTGAAAAATCTTTGGAACAACCACGGATTCATCTTCAACCGGGTCATCGTCTTCGCCGAAGTACACACTCAAGAGAGCGGAAAGGAATCGGCGGTTCCTCTCCTCAAACTGTTCGAGAGACTCCTCGCCCAGCGGGTGCTTGTCTCGATGCTGTTCGAAGAAGCTCTGGACCTCATCCTCGGACGTCATCTTCTCAATCTGCTGGGTCACGCTTTTGCCTTTGACCAAGATCTTCATTACATCTCCTTATGGGGAAGAAGCAGCTGCAGGCAATGTTGAGAGATCAAATTGACCACCTCTTCGTGCCCGGCCACTGATTGCTCATAGGTGTGATACCGCCATGTGCTCATATCCAGAGAGCCACCCAGGATCATCGTCTCAAAGAGCACCGGTTCGCCCTCTTCGGCATGATCGACCCCAAGGAATACCGTGCTGACCAGCATTCTGCGAGCTCGGTGGTCGAGGACGTAGGTGGCCTTGACCAAAGTCGCCAAAGACTCGCCTGCATCGACTGAGAGCGCCAGAGCGCTGGTCAGAGATATGGGTCGGGGAAACTTCTTCTCGTCCAGCCGGTAACAGAGTGGACGAGAAGGCATGGGCAGCACGTTAAGCATTACGCGCCCTCGCTCAACTCATTGAGGACGGCGTCGTATAGGAACTGAGAAGAGACCTCTCGACCGTCCTTCAGGAAGGTCAGTACGTGCTGGCCCTCCGGAATGGTCAAGATCTCCTCGATAAAGACAGGGGTCTTGGCGGCCTGGAACCGAGCATTGAGCCGGCCCTGCAGGCTGGCATGCTCCAGTCGAACAACGGTCAGCTGCTTGGCAGACAATTGGCTCTCTGCCAGGACAAGGCGAAGCTTGGCTACACCGCCGATGCGCTCCCCGTCACTACCCTGGTAAACATGCTCGCTGTTACGAGCCACATCCATCGATGTTGCATAGATCACATCGACCGACTCATGCTGCCCATGACGCACCGCATAGCCAGCACGAGCGAGACTGACAGCTGCTCTGGGCGTGACCATAGCTTCGAGATTCGGATTCCTCTGAACGCGAGCCAAGAACTCTGATGCGCTGAGAGGGGTTGTCGGATCGGTTGGTTCGCTGGAGACGGGACGAACGCGCTGGCGGGTGCCGGCATCCATCTTGGTAAACACATCAGCAAAGACCGAAAGCTCACCCAGCTCCTTCAGGTAGGTCAGGAAGGTAACGAGCCGGATTTGTCCGCCGCCCTTCTCAACGCGAACGACGGTTGTTTCGGTCATGTTCATGCTCTCCGCAACGTCAACCTGGCGAAAGCCCAGGTTCTTGCGCTTGGCGGCGAGATAGTTCCCCATGGTCTTCAAAACCATAGCTACATCAGGATCGATGTCTTTTGCTGCTTGTTTAGCCACGTTTATTCCCAGCGTTTAGTAACTGCTTATTAATCTCGCTCAGGATAGCGAGCTTAATGGAACTCGGCAACTTGTTCAGCGATATTACCGAGGCACTCATAATTGCCCTTATCAACGAGGCACTTTCGTCGAGCAGGAACGTTAATTTGAGCTCCTGCGAGAGACACATATCGTTGAAAGGGGAACACTGTTCGGCGAGCTCTAGCGAAGTCTGGGGCGCATACAAACGCTAAAACACTCGACAGTGAAACTGTGCTGAGAGCATAGCATTGCGTAAGCGGTTGATTAACATACTGCCCTGAGAGGCATTTAACATAAAAAACCGCACTGCGCAGTCAGATCAGATTGTCCACGATGATAACTGGAGTGGGCGTATGCAGGTTCCGAGGGGTTTCGCATCATCACTTTAGGACGCTGCTCTTCTTTTTAAATATATATATTTTATTTACTGGTTCTATTTAATAGAAGAAGCGACAAAAAGTGATTATAGGGCCATGCCTCGGAACCTGAAATCAATTCCCGAGAGCGGATCCTTACTGTGATGATCGTGGCTCTTAATTATCTTTAGATCTTTTTAGAGATCTTTTTAAAGATCTTTTTAGGCTCCGCCAGCCCAGTCGTGGCGCGGCCTCCAGAGGAGCGAAGTGGACAAATCGATCTCGCATGGTAGACAAACTGATCTCGAATGGTAGACAAATCGATCTCTGGCAAGAAATTGAAAACACAGGATATAAACAAACTATACACAGCATTGGCACAGGTTTATCAACAGGCCAAGGAGTTGCTTGGATCGGATATATGGGCATAATGGTGGTCAACCGTAAAATCTGTCTACCATCATGCAAACAGCCATTACCAAGAGACGCGGCCGGAAGGTCGTACAATCAAACCAGCTGACTGAGGCCGCCTACTCTCTCACCCGAGATCAGAAGCGGATCCTCTACCTCTGCATGTCAAAGATGCCGAACGTGCCAGAGGGTGAGCCTATCACTCATGACGGCAAGTTCTCTATCACTGTTGCCGAGTATGCGGAGATTTACGATCTCCCGTCGAGCGCGGCCAGCCAGGACATTCGTGCAGCACTGAGCCGGTTCAGAGGCAAAGAGGTGACGATCTACAGGCCTGAGTTCGATGACGGCGACGACAAGGGCTATGACGCATACCCGTGGCTGGTTAAGCGCAGCGTTCGCCCGAGCATCGGGGTTTACGAGATCAGCATCAACCAAGAGCTGATGCCTTTGATGGCCGGCTTGCGCCGGAACTTTACGGTTTACGACATCATCGAGGTCAACTCGATCACCAACCCTTTGGTTATGCGCCTGTACGAGACGCTTTGCCAGTTCAGGGGTAACAGAAGCGAAGGCACGATTACCCTGGCTGTGGAGTGGATCCGAGAGCGGTATCAGCTGCCGGCAAGCTACAACCGAATGCCTGACTTCCGTAAGCGCTTCCTAGATGTGGCCATTCAAGAGATCAACACCAAGAGCCCGCTCCGGGTCTCCGTCACTGAGAAAAAGACCGGCAGAAGCATCACTCACCTGGAGTTCAAGTTCACCGATACCGAAAGGAAAAAGGCGATAGAAAAGGCCTCCGAATCAGGAGAAGACCCTGCACATCCTAAAGAGTCGAACCCCCTCTAGGTGGACAAATTGATCTCTGTGATAGTGAGGGGTTGAGCATTGCGATAAGGCGCGGGCCAAGCCGGCGCCAGAATATCGGAGAAATCCAGCGGGCGCTTCGGCGCCCGTTTTGTTTTCCGCATCTCGTCACGTCAAAGGTGGACAAACTGATCTCTACGGCGAGACAAAAGCGCGGCTCTCCCGCATGAAAGGGGCCAAACCTTGATCCCGATCTCTGAAACAGAGATCAGTTTGTCCACCTTTGGGCAAGGTAGAGATCAGTTTGTCCACCTTTCGCAGGATGCACGAAGCCATAGGAGTATGTGTGGTCAGATTTTATCCACAAAAAGCGTGGACAAGTCTGTGCATACCCCTGTAGAGCCTGGGAGAGATCAGATTGTCGTATTTAGCTGTAGCGGCGGACGAAGCGGTTCTGCTCTATCTCGTCTTGGCGATCGCCATAAGCGAGCCACATGTCCAGTCGGTTCGGCGAGGAAGAGAGAGACTCCCATAACCGCTCTGCCATGTGTCGAAGGGTTTCGTCGCACTTGGGGAGCCCGCAGAATTCGGAAAAAATCGTACGCTAAGGTTTTCCGAATTCTGCGGGCTCCCCTATCTCATCTGCGCAAGGCAGAACGTGAAGACGGCCGCCCTGGACCTCGCCCGCGAGCGCCAGGCGCACGAGGCCGGCGCGCGGACCCGCGCCACGGCCCACGAGCGGACGCCGCAGCAGGAGCGCCAGAAGGCCGCCAGAGAGGCCGAGCGCGGCCGTGAGGCTTGGACGCTAGGGCAGGGCATGAAAAAGCCCGTAGCGGGCTGCTACGGGCGTCTGACGCGGTGGAAAGGGGGAGGGGATGTTGTCTACATGGCTCTGCTGTAGTGAGTGGGTTGCGCTCCGGCAGCGGTCCTGATCAATCGTCACCCTTTCTCGGTCCTTCAACGTTCCTGACAACGAGCCTCCTTTTCGCCAATCCATCGACAATCACCGCGAGTCCCTGCTCGAACGCTGCGTCCGGACCGGCTTCGTCGAAGGCGTCTATCGCGGCCCGCAACAGCGGCGAGAGCGGAGCCTGTTCAACGGTGCCGCCGCGCTCGCCGGCATCGCTGTCGCCGGCCTGCTCCTCAAGCACGGCCCCAACAGTGAAGTAGCTGATTGTCATCAGCGCATTGACGGCGTCCCCGGCCGAAAAACCCGCCTCGCAGAGGAAGCGAAGCTGCGCGTCGGCCGTTTCCATCTGCGGTGCGCCCGGTCGCGTGCCGGCATGGATGCGCGCGCCATCGCGGTAGGCGAGCAGCGCCTGCCTGAAGCTGCGGGCATTCCCGATCAGAAATGAGCGCCAGTCGTCGTCGGCTCTCGGCACCGAATGCGTATGATTCTCCGCCAGCATGGCTTCGGCCAGTGCGTCGAGCAGCGCCCGCTTGTTCCTGAAGTGCCAGTAAAGCGCCGGCTGCTGAACCCCCAACCGTTCCGCCAGTTTGCGTGTCGTCAGACCGTCTACGCCGACCTCGTTCAACAGGTCCAGGGCGGCACGGATCACTGTATTCGGCTGCAACTTTGTCATGCTTGACACTTTATCACTGATAAACATAATATGTCCACCAACTTATCAGTGATAAAGAATCCGCGCGTTCAATCGGACCAGCGGAGGCTGGTCCGGAGGCCAGACGTGAAACCCAACAGACCCCTGATCGTAATTCTGAGCACTGTCGCGCTCGACGCTGTCGGCATCGGCCTGATTATGCCGGTGCTGCCGGGCCTCCTGCGCGATCTGGTTCACTCGAACGACGTCACCGCCCACTATGGCATTCTGCTGGCGCTGTATGCGTTGATGCAATTTGCCTGCGCACCTGTGCTGGGCGCGCTGTCGGATCGTTTCGGGCGGCGGCCGGTCTTGCTCGTCTCGCTGGCCGGCGCTGCTGTCGACTACGCCATCATGGCGACGGCGCCTTTCCTTTGGGTTCTCTATATCGGGCGGATCGTGGCCGGCATCACCGGGGCGACTGGGGCGGTAGCCGGCGCTTATATTGCCGATATCACTGATGGCGATGAGCGCGCGCGGCACTTCGGCTTCATGAGCGCCTGTTTCGGGTTCGGGATGGTCGCGGGACCTGTGCTCGGTGGGCTGATGGGCGGTTTCTCCCCCCACGCTCCGTTCTTCGCCGCGGCAGCCTTGAACGGCCTCAATTTCCTGACGGGCTGTTTCCTTTTGCCGGAGTCGCACAAAGGCGAACGCCGGCCGTTACGCCGGGAGGCTCTCAACCCGCTCGCTTCGTTCCGGTGGGCCCGGGGCATGACCGTCGTCGCCGCCCTGATGGCGGTCTTCTTCATCATGCAACTTGTCGGACAGGTGCCGGCCGCGCTTTGGGTCATTTTCGGCGAGGATCGCTTTCACTGGGACGCGACCACGATCGGCATTTCGCTTGCCGCATTTGGCATTCTGCATTCACTCGCCCAGGCAATGATCACCGGCCCTGTAGCCGCCCGGCTCGGCGAAAGGCGGGCACTCATGCTCGGAATGATTGCCGACGGCACAGGCTACATCCTGCTTGCCTTCGCGACACGGGGATGGATGGCGTTCCCGATCATGGTCCTGCTTGCTTCGGGTGGCATCGGAATGCCGGCGCTGCAAGCAATGTTGTCCAGGCAGGTGGATGAGGAACGTCAGGGGCAGCTGCAAGGCTCACTGGCGGCGCTCACCAGCCTGACCTCGATCGTCGGACCCCTCCTCTTCACGGCGATCTATGCGGCTTCTATAACAACGTGGAACGGGTGGGCATGGATTGCAGGCGCTGCCCTCTACTTGCTCTGCCTGCCGGCGCTGCGTCGCGGGCTTTGGAGCGGCGCAGGGCAACGAGCCGATCGCTGATCGTGGAAACGATAGGCCTATGCCATGCGGGTCAAGGCGACTTCCGGCAAGCTATACGCGCCCTAGGAGTGCGGTTGGAACGTTGGCCCAGCCAGATACTCCCGATCACGAGCAGGACGCCGATGATTTGAAGCGCACTCAGCGTCTGATCCAAGAACAACCATCCTAGCAACACGGCGGTCCCCGGGCTGAGAAAGCCCAGTAAGGAAACAACTGTAGGTTCGAGTCGCGAGATCCCCCGGAACCAAAGGAAGTAGGTTAAACCCGCTCCGATCAGGCCGAGCCACGCCAGGCCGAGAACATTGGTTCCTGTAGGCATCGGGATTGGCGGATCAAACACTAAAGCTACTGGAACGAGCAGAAGTCCTCCGGCCGCCAGTTGCCAGGCGGTAAAGGTGAGCAGAGGCACGGGAGGTTGCCACTTGCGGGTCAGCACGGTTCCGAACGCCATGGAAACCGCCCCCGCCAGGCCCGCTGCGACGCCGACAGGATCTAGCGCTGCGTTTGGTGTCAACACCAACAGCGCCACGCCCGCAGTTCCGCAAATAGCCCCCAGGACCGCCATCAATCGTATCGGGCTACCTAGCAGAGCGGCAGAGATGAACACGACCATCAGCGGCTGCACAGCGCCTACCGTCGCCGCGACCCCGCCCGGCAGGCGGTAGACCGAAATAAACAACAAGCTCCAGAATAGCGAAATATTAAGTGCGCCGAGGATGAAGATGCGCATCCACCAGATTCCCGTTGGAATCTGTCGGACGATCATCACGAGCAATAAACCCGCCGGCAACGCCCGCAGCATCGCGACCGTCATCGGTGAGAAGTTCGGCAGGTATTGGGTGGTGACAATGTAGGTGCTGCCCCAAATGGCAGGTGCTATCGCTGTGAACAATAAATCGGGCGTGCGTAATGACATGCGATTACAAGACCTCCGCTACGGCGATGGGTTTTTGAGAGTTGCAGGCGCCGCGATGACCGCACCCTGACTTGGACTGGCCCTGCCTCGCACCAATCCACCTGCGGCTATGGCCGCGATCATGCGAGGCCCGAAAATTACACGACCTGTACACGTCCGCCGAACCCGGAACGCAACAGAGCTTCGTGGGCATCCCGATCCGGGTCGTAGCAGCAGTCCTGGACCAAACGCACGTCGTAGTCCGCATCACTAGCCCAGGCGACGCTTGAAAGAACAACGCCGGTGGTGCTTATCCCGGCCATGACAAGCGTGCTTACGCCGCGCGTCCGAAGGTCGGCGTCGAGCGCCGTGCCATAAAAGACGCTGGCTCGCGGACATGCATAGAAAAGGTCGCCCCGTTCGATCGCAAGCCCTTCGACGGGCAGACCGGTGCGAAATCGTCCGCTCGGGAGATACGGTGAGATTTGGCGATTCGTCGCCGGCGGCGCATGTTCATACTCTTCGCCGAGCGAAAAGTTGGGGAACAGCACGGGCCGGCCGCGCAAGGCGTGCTGGCAGCCGTGCAGACCCTGCGTGAGATGAACGCCGACAACCTGCGCAAGGTGCCGGCCGATGCACCCACGGCCTTCATCAAGCCGCGCTGGAAGCCGCTGGTGATCACCCCGGAAGGCCTCGACCGGAAATTCTACGAAATCTGCGCCCTGTCCGAGCTGAAGAACGCCCTGCGCTCCGGCGACATCTGGGTCAAGGGCTCGCGGCAGTTCCGCGACTTCGACGACTACCTGCTGCCGGCCGAGAAGTTCGCCGCACTCAAGCGCGAGCAGGCCCTGCCCCTGGCGATCAACCCGAACAGCGACCAGTACCTGGAAGAGCGTTTGCAGCTGCTGGACGAGCAGTTGGCCACCGTCACCCGCCTGGCCAAGGACAACGAGCTGCCCGATGCCATCCTCACCGAGTCAGGGCTGAAAATCACCCCGCTGGATGCGGCGGTGCCGGATCGGGCGCAGGCGCTGATCGACCAAACCAGCCAGTTACTGCCGCGCATCAAGATCACCGAACTGCTGATGGACGTGGACGACTGGACGGGCTTCAGCCGCCACTTCACCCACTTGAAGGACGGGGCCGAGGCCAAAGACAGGACGTTGCTGCTGTCCGCAATCCTCGGTGATGCGATCAACCTCGGGCTGACCAAGATGGCCGAGTCGAGCCCCGGCCTGACCTACGCCAAGCTGTCCTGGCTGCAAGCCTGGCACATCCGCGACGAAACCTATTCGGCGGCCTTGGCCGAGCTGGTCAACCACCAGTATCGCCACGCCTTTGCCGCCCACTGGGGCGACGGCACGACCTCATCCTCCGATGGCCAGCGCTTCCGCGCGGGTGGCCGGGGCGAGAGCACCGGGCACGTCAACCCGAAGTACGGTAGCGAGCCGGGACGGCTGTTCTATACCCATATCTCCGACCAGTACGCGCCGTTCAGCACCCGCGTGGTGAATGTCGGCGTCCGCGATTCCACCTATGTGCTCGACGGCCTGCTGTACCACGAGTCCGACCTGCGGATCGAGGAGCACTACACCGACACGGCCGGCTTCACCGATCACGTCTTTGCCCTGATGCACCTGCTAGGCTTCCGCTTCGCGCCGCGCATCCGCGACCTCGGCGAAACCAAGCTGTACGTGCCGCAGGGCGTGCAAGCCTACCCGACGTTGCGCCCGCTGATCGGCGGCACCCTGAACATCAAGCACGTGCGTGCCCACTGGGACGACATCCTGCGCCTGGCCAGCTCGATCAAGCAGGGCACCGTCACCGCCTCGCTGATGCTGCGCAAGCTCGGCAGCTACCCGCGCCAGAACGGACTGGCCGTGGCCCTGCGCGAGCTGGGCCGGATCGAGCGCACGCTGTTCATCCTGGACTGGCTGCAAAGTGTTGAACTGCGCCGCCGCGTGCATGCCGGCCTGAACAAAGGTGAGGCGCGCAACTCGCTGGCCAGGGCGGTGTTCTTCAACCGCCTTGGGGAAATCAGGGATCGGAGCTTCGAGCAGCAGCGCTACCGGGCCAGCGGCCTCAACCTGGTGACGGCGGCTATCGTGCTGTGGAACACGGTGTACCTGGAACGCGCCACCCAGGGGTTGGTCGAGGCCGGCAAGCCGGTGGACGGCGAGCTGCTGCAATTCCTGTCGCCGCTGGGCTGGGAGCACATCAACCTAACCGGCGATTACGTCTGGCGGCAGAGCCGCAGACTGGAAGACGGGAAGTTTCGGCCCTTACGGATGCCCGGAAAACCTTAGCGTACGATTTTTTCCGAATTCTGCGGGCTCCCCCACTTGGCGCGACGGAAGTGAATGAGCCAGTCGGCCCGGGTCTTTGGTTGAGGCGCTGCTTGCTTCTGGCGCTGTGGGAATGACATATCCATGTGTTCAACTCTGAACTGTAACGTTAGTTTTAGTCGCGATGGGTATCGCTTCGAGCGTGAATATAAACGATCTTGTTCAGTAAGCAATAGCTGAACGCAAAGAATGACGGCGGAGCGATTGTAGAGCGATTGAAGCTCATTCCCGCAATAGTGAACAAGTCTCTTGTTAGACAAAAATGATCAATTGGTTTACGCTGAGACTGTGAAAAGCCAGTAATACCAAGGAAATCATATGAACAAGCATCTGAGCCCCGCAGCAAGTGCCGGCGGGAACCGCGATCTCATCGCAGTCAGAGCTGCCATGAAGATCCTGGACAAATGGGGATGCACCCCCGAACAGCAACAGAACATTCTGCAGCTCTCCAAGGCCACCTTCTACCGGTATCGGGACGAAGGAACAAAAAGCGCCTCTCTGAGCCGAGACCAGCTGACCAGGATAAGCTACCTGCTCAACATGCACTCCGCATTGCGAATCGTGTTTAGCAACCCGGAGAACACTTACGGCTTCATGTCCATGAAGAACAACAACGCCTTCTTCAATGGAGCAACTCCCCTCTCCATCATCGAGAGCGGAGACTTTGGTAGTCTGCATGAAGTGGCCAAGCGCGTTGATGTCTTGCGCGGGGGCATGGCTGGATGATTCAAGACGGGATCCCGAGAACGGCGGTAGTTCCAATCAAGGGCTACCGCCTCATTCATACCAAGTATCCCACGATCGACATCTTCGATGATGTGGCCAGTCCGGAAGAATTTGATATTCTCTTTGAAATTCAAGAGATAACAAACCCACGTTTGGCAAATGAGGTGGGCAACCTTGCGCTTTTGCCGCGTAGCGAATGGGTTCTGGGGATCCCCGGGGCCAATTACGCAATGGCGGCCTTCACTCATGTAAATCCCGAAGGGAGTCGGTTCTCAAACGGTGAATATGGCGTCTACTACATAGGCGACAGCAAAGACACTGCGATCTCGGAAATCAAATATCACTGCGAGCGCTATTGGAGAAACGTGCCAGAACTCAAGTTCGAGCGTTTCGAGTACCGCTGCTTGGCCACCGAAATAGCCGGCGCCGTTTTTACTGATATTACGGGCCTGCCAGACAGCCATCCGTATTATCACCCAACGGATTACCAGCCGGCGCAGGAGTTCGGCGCTCAGCTTAGGGCGGGTAACGAGATTGGTGTGACATATCGATCTGTGCGGAACCCGGGCGGAATCTGTTGGGGCCTGTTCACGCCACGACTGATCACCAGCATCATCCCTTCCTCTCTCCATCAAATCATCTGGGACCGCGGCATAATCTCCGTCAGCCAGGTCACCCCCGCATCCTGATAAACGAAAAAAGGCCCATCAATGATGGGCCGTACTGAACACCTCGATCTCGAGGTTGGAGGTAACAACGACGCTCGTTGTACTTAAGCAAGATGGCATACTTCGGCCATCAAAACAGGCTGCCTTTACTTGATCAGCAGCACTGCGCAATCCGGATCTACTATCCCCTCTGGGAAGGGGTGGTGTGAAATATCCTGCTCTTCCGCCAGAACGACGTCCGTTACACGAACACTGGAATACGGAGCTCTGTACCGTTGGGACATCGCATAGAGGGCGCAATCAATATCTCTGGCCACGGCCCATATGCACAGACAAAGCCGTCCATCAATGTAGAGGTGTCCCTGGTAGAGCCTGTAGCCTGCGCGAATGAGATATTTCAAGCGCCATCCCTCATATCAAATTGTCTACATAGCCCCGACCATGCAGGGCTATTCGTCAGGTTATGCAGCCTTTCCAATCAGGGAGCGCAGTGACTCGGCGATCGGGCTGTCCTTGATAAGAACAAGGGAGCCAGGGACAGGGCGCTCTGCTATACCCATCGCGGGCAAGAGCTGCATCAGCTGGCCACACTGAGAACGGCTGGTGCCCTCGCTGTATGGGCGAGCCTTATAACGCTCGTACAGCGCCTTGCTGGTGAGCTCGCCGGACTCCAGAAGCATCTCCAGGGCGATGCGGGTATAGCAGGACAACCCGGCGCCGCCGGCAATGTGAGCAATGAGGTTTACAGCCTTCTCGCCTACCTTCTTCGGCAGGCCATCGAGGTCTTCCATTCGAGACTTGATCAGCGTGGACAGGTCGGCGCGAGACAGTGTTCCGTCGCTGGCATCGATGTGCAGGTGAGCCTCTACCGCCTCCACGCTACCGAGTCGAGCAATGAGCGCAGCGGAGGGCTTGGATGCGCCATGAGCGCGGGCTTTTATCTTGGCCGGCTTCTCCTTTTCGGCCGGAGCAGCCTCAGTCTCGACAACAAGGTCAGCTGCGCCGGCAGCGTCAGCATCGGTTTCGGCATAAAGCTCTTCGCGTGTCTCAACCATGGCCAGCTCTTGAGCGACCTCTTCGATCGTGGACGCTGGAACAGCAACAACATCAGCGCCAAGCAAAGCCTCCAGGTCATCCAAGTCAGAGACCAGTGTGTCGGGCACAGCATCAGCTGCAGGGGCTTCTGAGAGCGTTTCGGTGACAGCCTGAATAACTTCGTCAGGGGAAGATTCAGCAACAGCTGTGGCGACGTCAGAATCGCTCACATCAGCGCTGAGAATAGCCTCCAGCGCATCCAGATCTGCATCAGCAGAGCTCTGGGCTTCGGCCGGTGCAACAACATCATCAAGTTCGAGGGAGGCGAGAGCCTTATCAAGTGCGTTCATGGTTTACTCCTTGTTCAGTGTTAGCGTTAAGCAGTCTCTTTCGACTGAGTGCATTTTCGCTGAACTGAATCGGAGTTAATCGCGTTCGCCCTTCATGAACAAGGCAGCGGTAATAATGAATCAGACTAACAGATTCGTAATGTGGCTAATCTGTTACCGTCGTTAGCGGCTCTACAGTTCTAGGAAATACCTCGTATATGATATAAGCTTAAAACCCCTCATGTAACTTACAAGAAAGGATGAAATGAAAACCATATCATTATTTAATAACAAAGGAGGGGTTGGTAAAACGACCTTGACTTGGAATTTAAGCGTATCTTTATCGGCGAAAGGGAAGTCGGTTTTATTGATAGATTTTGATCCACAGTGCAACCTATCAATAGCCTTGCTTGGAGAAAAGAAATTTTCAAGCCTATTGAATAAAGATAAAGCCAACCCTTACGGTCAAACAATAAGAGCATTCTGCCAACCATTTATCCAACAGGATATAACTCCTGTTGTGCATACATTTCAACCATTACACAAGATGGAGAATGGTGCGGGAAGATTAGATATAGTTCCTGGTGATTTCTGGTTAAATAACCTATCAGATATAATAAGTGTAGGTACAGACTTAATTGCTGGTAATGCAATAACTAGATTTTTAATTCCTAGCCTGATTGCTATTAAAGCTCAAGAAACAAACGATTGTGTATATGATTACGTTCTTATTGATGTTCCTCCATCGTTTAATACAATAGTTAGGTCGGCACTGTACTGTTCTGACTACTACTTGGTTCCATGCACGGCTGATGTGTTTTCATCTTATTGCATCGGACTTATTGGCGAGACATTGCCGAAATTCAGAGATGACTGGGAGCAGGGGGTTAAAAGGAACTCTTCCCTCAGCAACCCGTTAATCAACCATAAAGGTGCTCCAAAGTTTGGAGGCTGGATTTTTAATGGATTTGACACAAGAAGACAGAATGGCCAGGCGATTCCAGGAGAGATAGCTGCGGACGCAGCTCATAGGGATAAAATAATTGATGCGGTAAAAAACGAACTTCGCTCAAAATTGTCAGCGATCACTACGTATCCTCCTATACCAGCATTTACCCCTGATACTCCAATCGCTAAGATTGAGGATCTTAATGTTATGGCTCCAGATAGTATCCTGCAAGGGGTTCCACTTCGTTATCTCGACACGGTGTCGCCGACTAGAGGGGTATTAGCCAGAGGCGCTTGGTCCAAGCCGCAAAAAGATCTAATGAAAAGCATGTCCCTACAACATGATTTACTGGCTGATTACATAATCAAAAATTTGATTTAAAAATAGCAAGACAATCATAATATTTTAAACCTTAATTGTCGAAGGGCGTCATTATGACGCCCTGTAGCGTTAAGCTGCAAACTCTCCCGTCTGATCCTCGGCATCTTTACCTGTCAGTAAATCCGCAAAGTTTAACAAGGATGGGGGAGTAAGCTCTCCAGTTACATCTGCTCGCCGCAGAACAGCTGCGCAGAAAGTCTGGGGCTTGAGGATCCGGGCATTGCGAAACACCCCCTTGATGTAGGCACAGATAGCCGGGTCGTCATCGATCACGGTGAACTCAGCCTCCAGCGGGTTGTCATGAGCGACGGACAGCTGGCGCATGATGGCCTCGGCCTTGTAGAGATGGTTCTGGCGGAGGTCAGAAACATCACGCATCAGAAGCGGTACCAAAAGCGGAGCATCGTAGCGGTTGAGCCAGTTGACGGTTTGAGCACGGACAGTCTCCGGCCGGGCGGTGAGATAGAACATTCGCACGGCGGGGATAGAACTGAGCACATTGATCAGATCGATCATGAATGGGACCGGCAAATCCTGCCCGCATGCCTGGTTGAAAGGCTCCCAGTCCTCGACCGTCTCGCTGCCAACAGGAGGAAGCTTGTCGGCACGGGCCCTGTTATCGGTAATGCAACCGTCCAGGTCGCAGAAGACAAAGTACATGGAGGTTCTCCTTGCAGATGGGATAGAACCGCGGCATTGAGCCGCGGGATGTGACAATTTGATCTCTTAAGCGGCGAGAAGCCCTTTGGCGCGGGCGACCTTTTCTACAGAGACGCTGAGGTCGAAATAGCCAGCCTGAATGCCGACCATAAGCGCCTCCATCATCCGATCGACGTCATAGATGGCTCGGTGAGCGTCTTCCGAGTTGAACGGCACCCCTAGCGCCCAACACAGCTCGGACAAGCGAGGAGGCTTGCCCAGAGGCGTAGCGAAGCGGCCCGACTGCATGGTGCAGAAGACCTCCATGTCCTGGTTAACCGGCTGGCCAACTCGGAGCAGCTCATAGGCGATAAAGGGGGCATCGAAGTCGGCGTTGTGGGCGATCATGATGTCGGTCGCTTTGAAGATCTTGCCGACATCGATGGCCACCTCTTCCCAGCCAGGCGCCTTCCGGACCAGCTCGGGGGTGATGCCGGTGATGCGCTGAACCTCTTCCGGGATTGTTCGATGCGGATTGACCAGCTTGCTGTAGGTAAGCACCTTCTCAAAAGACATGGTCTCGGGGTCAACTTTGTAGACGATGGCGCCGACCTCGGTGATCCGGTGGCCGTCTTCCGGCCGGAAACCAGTGGATTCAATATCGACGCCGGTAATAACAATGGGCTTCATTTCTTTCTCCTGCCGATGCGGAAACCAGCCTCACGGAGCTGCTCATGCTTGAGGTTGGCCATGCGGAAAGCGTCTTGCTGAGAGCCAAACTCAAGGACGAAGTCCATGCTGGACGGAGCATCGGTTCTGCTGAATTTGAGAGTGCAGTCGGATATGGTCATGCGATAGAGATGGCCATCTCTGCAGCGGTAATGGCGGGCGTAAACACACTGCCAATCCGGAGAGCCGGCCACGAAGAGACTCGCCTCGGTAAGCAGGGAGTTGATGTCTGCGGAGGAGCTCGTCACCCCTCCAAATCCTGTCTGAACCGCGTGTAGAAGCGCATCAGCCTGCGCCCGGGTAAGTCCACCCTCTGAGATAAGGTCGAGGACAAGCTCAAGCGTCTCAAGAGCCTTCCGGTCTATCTCGTCCTGCAGATTAATCTCCATCAGACGTCCACCTGTGTCGGATTTGAGACAAATCGATCTGCGGCTTTGGACAGATCGAAAGCCACCTGGTTAGAGACAGGGCCGCACTTGGCCAAGCGAGCCAGGCATTCGGCAAATGTGCTCAAGCCGCGCATGTCGCAATTGGTTAGCGCCTTGATCTCTGCCGAGAAGTCGGCCGGCAGCATGAGATTGCTCCTGTCCCTGATAAGGCTCTGGATTGCTGAGCCGTAATGGCTCGAGGCGGACAGCTCCAGGCTCTCAAACGAGATAGGGAAAGGCAGAGGGGCGCGAAGGCGCAAAATGGCGCAGTAACGCCCAAACACACTGCAGGGGAGATCTGAATCGGTGAGCCAGACCTTGATACTGGAGCTCATTAGAAATGCCGAGCTTTTTGCCAGCGACTCCACCTGCCCTTTTGTGAACTGGGCGCAGTAGATCTCGGAGGCGAGCATGTTCTCCAGAACGAGACTCCGCTCCTGGCTAAGTTGCGAAAGTACCTTGGAAACCTCCCCGATAAAGTGCTCTCGAACGGACGCACCTACCGAAGATGATGACGGTAATGACTGGTTCAGCTGACGGGCTAAAGACATAGCGATTCTCCGAGTGTTGCTTTTTACAACTCTATTTTAGAGAAGACACAGCGGGCATTCAGTAAATACCCGCTGATCACTAGGCGCGAAATTAGAGATGGAAACAGATAGCGGACTCGGCCCACTGACACCGCGTTTCAAGATCGATCATGCCGGTCGGCATAGTTCCGTACCTGACGCCACTGTCGGCCAGAGCACTCTTCATCAGCCAGTGGGTCGCTTGAATGTACCCTTGGTCGATGAGCCCCTTCCCCTCAGCCTGCTCAAGCGGGATGCCAGGCGGGACGTAGATGACAAAATCAAGGGTCTTGCGAGCAGTCTCAAAACACTCCTTGATGTAATCCATAACTCGCTCACTGACGCCGGCCTCCTGGTAGTGCTGTTGATTCATGTCAGCCAGTAGATAAGCGACCATGTCGATAGGAGTCCGGTCGATAATCACCCTCTCACCGCCAGACATCACCTGCTCGAACTTTTTCAGGATCCGTTCTTGAACGGAGAGCCTCGAGCTTGCGTCGAGCGTGGAGCTTGGAGAAAGGCCCATCTCGGCAAAAACCTTCGAGACGCCGGCATCGATCATGGTCAGAGCCATTCGATCAGCCAACAGCCTGGCAAGTGTGCTTTTGCCAACACGGTGAGCGCCGCAGATCCCGACTCGCATCATTCCACAGCCTCAACTTCTTCAACGACCTCTGCCTCTTTCGCCTGCATCGGCACGGCTTGATCAGAGGCGGACATGGCGACAGAAATCTGGTCGAGAACAGACTGGAACTGCCACAAGGCCTCGCCACGAACACCAATGCTTTCGGCGACAGTGCGCAGCTGGGCAAACGGGTCGGCCGGGCGACCTTCAGGGAAAACAACGTGCTCCAGATTCGGCTCGAAGAAGGACGGCCCCTTCAAGGTTTTGCCTGTCTCGCCGTCGAACACAACGTACTTGCCCGGGATGGAAGATTCACGGTACATGGCGTTGATTGGGGTGGTTTTGCCGTGGAAGCCATTGCCCAGTCGGTACTGCTCAACCGCGAAGACAGCATCCTGCTCGGTATCACAGAGCTTGCTCATATTGGACAGGTAGACCTGCTCCATGATTGCGTCAGCATCCAGGCCGCAGTCGTTGGCCGCGCCGTAGACGGTAACAAGACTGTCGCCGATGGCGTCGGCGATCTGCAGGAGATCTCGGGAGTCAAAAGCCTTTGATAGCTCGGTCTGTGACTCCTCTTTGATCATCGCCAAGCGAAGACGGCACTGGCCCAGAGACGGGACGATCGGAGTCTGAGCCACGCCCTGGCCGAGAACAGAGTTGAAGTGAGTGGTCATTTGAAAGTTGGTAAGCTTATTCATACTTATCTCCGAATGTATCTAACTATCTTGAATGAATGCTCATTTCCTTGGTTCCTTTCAAACTTGCTTTCAATGAAGCAAGGAACGAAACAAGAAAAAAAGTTAACTGGGAAAAAATGAACCTTCCCACCTCCCTTCGAAGCTACACAAGCATCAACGAAGGTAATCACCAATTCATCTACCAAGCCACTTTGCAGGTAATGTTGATAGATTTGCGCCCCGCCGATGATGTCGGCATCCGCAAGGCGCGGGGGTTCTTTCACAAAGGTGAGGTTTTCGCCATTGGCCCGTGGGGTGCGGGTAATGACGATGTTGTGTCGCCCGGGGAGAGGGTGCCCGATGCTGTCAAAGGTCTTTGAGCCCATAACGACAGCTCTCCCCATTGTCAGGGCTTTGAAGTGCTTGAGGTCGTCCTTGAGGGACCAAGGAAGGTCATTGCCGATACCAATAATCCCTTCCGACGACATCGCTGCGATCAGGCGAACGGTCATACCGCGACGGCTCCTTTGATGTGCGGGTGAGCGTCGTATCCGGTGACATTTACGTCAGCAAATGTGTACTCATCGATACTGGATCTTGGCGTTAGAACTAGCCTTGCTTCGGCATCTTTGGGGTCTCTTGATAACTGGAGCTTGACCTGATCAATGTGGTTCTCATAGATGTGAACATCCCCGCCGATATGGATTAGCTCGTGAGCCTTATGACCGGTTTGTTCGGCAAGCATATGAGCCAGGATACTGTAGAAAATAAGGTTGAAAGGGAGGCCCAAGAAGTAGTCAACCGACCGTTGGTAAACCTGCATAGAGAGCAGTCGTTCGCCAGTCTCCTGATCTAAATCGGAGAAGCACTGAAACATCATGTGACACGGAGCCAGACGCATTTCGTGCAGGCGACCAACGTTCCAGGCGGTGACGATCATGCGGCGATCGTGAGGGTTGTTTCGCAAGGTATCGATCAGGTTTGCGATCTGGTCGATGACTCGGACGGCGAGACCGTTTGGGGTCTCTTCAATAACGCGCCAGGCTCTCCATTGAGCTCCATAGACAGGCCCGAGTTCGCCTTTCTCGTCGGCCCACTCGTCCCATATCGTCACGCCGTTATCATTCAGGTAGCGAATGTTGGTGTCGCCGGAGAGCATCCAGATAAGCTCATGGATAACGCTCTTCAGGTGCAGCTTTTTGGTAGTGATCAGAGCGAGCTTGTTATCGGAGAGATCGAAGCGCATCCGAGAGCCAAACATGGCGATGGAGCGAATGTCAGTCCGGTTGTCACGTAGCTGGCCAGACCCCAAAATCTGAGATCCCAGCTCAAGATATTGCAGCATGAAAGGGCTCCTTGTGATGAGGGGTTTATAGTAAGCATTTACTGAACAATCGACAACCGGAGTGTTAGTAAGATTTCATTTGACAGAACAGAGGCGTGAGGGACATTATGAATGTACGGACATTTGGCCGTTATAAAAAATATGCTCGGACAATGATCCGGCAAGGTAAAACCAACCCCGAAAGCACAAGGGAAATCCTATGTCTGCGAGAAAACACAATGAAATAAAGTCGTCGCGAATACCGATCACATAACAGAAGGAGAGTGCCTAAACCCTTGCCCTCGAGCTCTTACATGCTAGCTATCTTCATGTAACTGCAGAGGCCGTTCATAGCTCGAACATGGTTCGAACTATCCTTGCGCAGGCAACTTTAGTTTTATCAGCCGCGCAGCTCCAAGGGGAGCTTAATAATGGAAATCATGAAAACAGTACAAAACACAGCGACGCGCTTTGAAATGCGTCTTGACCCGTCCCTAAAAGAATTGTTTGAAACAGCAGCTTGTATCGAAGGCATAAGCATGGCGGCTTTCGTAAAGAACGCAGCCAAAATGGTCGCTGACGATGTGATAAATCGTCACAAAGTGACCACGCTCGGCCAAGAGGCGTACCAACGGTTTGAAACTCTGATTTCAGAACCACCGAAACTGGACGCCAAGATGCGAGCCGCTATTGAGAACATCAATGGTGGAATCCTAAATGGCTACCGAAGAAACAGAAAACCCGAAGATCGAAAGGCTGACCGCTGAACATTTGAGCATGGAATTCAACTCCTCTTCGGAGCGCATGAATCGGTTTTTTGCCGAGTTTGCGCTCCAAGAGCAGGCGTTGGGGATTAGCTCCACTTACTGTCTGGTAGACAAAGACGGTGTGTTGGGGTTCTTCACTTTGTGCCAAGGGTCAGTCCTCAAAGAAGTCCTTAAATATAAAACGCCGTACAAAGATGTGCCGGTGTTCAGAATTGGCAGGCTCGCCGTGACCGAGGAATGTGAAAGAACCGGTATCGGCAGAGCATTGGTAGCTATCGCATTCAAGAAGGCCTCTGAGGCCAGAATCACGGCCGGCGCCGTCGCCCTTGTCGTTGACGCCGTCCCCAGTGCTGTCGACTTCTATAGGAAGTGCAATTTCGAGGCAGTACAGGAATCACCAGGCTCCAAAACAGTATTCATGGCATTGAGCTTGGGCGACAAGGAGGAATAGCATAAAGAGAGGGGGCCTTAGCCCCCTCTTCTGTTATTCAACCGGCGCCAAAGTATCCCAGCCCCAATCGCCAGAGAACGGCACAACGCTGTAGTCCGTCACTCGCTTCTCGAAGAAGTTGGACATCTGGTCCCCCAGAACCTCAGCCACCCATGGCAACGGGTTGTCCTGCACTTCCATCCAGTTCTCCTTGAACCCGATCCCGAGCAGGCGGCGGTTGGCGATATAGCGAACGTACTCCTTTGTCTCAGCAGCAGTCAGCCCCGGGGCGTCGCCTTGAGAGAAGGCCAGGTCGATGAACTTATCCTCAAGCTCAACCGCATCACGGAACATCTGGTAAACCAAGAACTTGAACTCATCGGTCAAGACCTCCGGGTTTTCCCGAATGTACTCGCGGAACAGGTTCGAAATCCCATCCACATGTTCGGTTTCATCGCGAATTGACCACTCAACGACCGTAGTCATGCCCATCATCATGCCGAACCGGCAGTAGGTCAGCAGCATGATGAATGCGGAGAACAAAGCAACCCCCTCATTCACGACCGACTTGGCCAGAGCCAGAGCAATGTCGTGAGGAGTGTCAGCTCGGTTGTCGGTCATAAACGTTGATTTGGCGGCCATCTCCTCGTACTCGAGGAACGCGGTGAACTCACTCTCCGGCAGCCCCAGGGTGTCGTTCAGCAAGGCATACGCCCGCTGATGGATGCCTTCGCGAGCGGCAAAGGCCAGCAGCATGCACCGGATCTCATTGTTCTTGAAAATCGGAATGAAGTAGTCGCAGTAGTTGCCCGCAACGTTGGCGTCTGTCTGGGTGAACAGACGCAAGATCTGGGTGATGTGGTTCTTGTGATGGGGCAGCAGAGTGCCGTCCTGCCACTGGTTAACGTCAGCCTGCAGGTCGAGCTCATCCTCGTGCCAGTGGATCAGCTCGTGACGGTTGGCAGCCTGCATTGCCCAGGGATACTGAAACGGCTTGTAGGTGCGGCTCGGGGTAATTACAGACATCTATAGGCTCCTTATGCGTGGCAAGCCAGGCATTCTTCGGTGTTCAGTTCTACTCGGGAAATACGGACGCCAACCTTGTCGGCATTGCCCGCTGATTTAGTGCGCAGGTAATAAAGACCCTTCAGGCCGGAAGTCCAGGCGCGGAGGTGAACCGAGTTCACATAGGCGCGGTCAGCTTTTGCTGGGAAGAAAAGGTTCACGCTCTGGCCCTGACAGATGTAGATCTGGCGATCGGCGGCATGCTGGACGACCCAGTGCTGGTCAATCTCGAAGGCGGTTTTGAAGGTGTCCCGGGTGTAATCGTCCAGGAAGTCCAGATGTGCAACAGAGCCGTTGTTGGCCACGATGCTGCTCCACACCTCATCTGTGTTGCGGCCAAGCTTCTCCAGCACCGGCTCCAGATAGGGGTTTCGAATCATGTGGGCGCCGGCACGGGTGCGGTGCATAAAGGCGTTGCTGTTGATCGGCTCGATAGAAGGGGTGCAGCCGCAGATGATAGAGCTGTTCGCATTGGGGGCGATGGCCAGCACATGAGCGTTCCGCTCGGAAGTCAGATCCGGGGCGGGGCCGCGCTCTACTGCCAGCTTGCGAGTCGCCTCTTTGGCTTTAGTCCAGATGTGTGCGAACACTCGGCGGTTCAGAGAGACAGCAAGGCTTGATTCGAACGGGATGCCCTTCTGCATCAGCAAGCCGTGGAAGCCCATCGCGCCCAAACCAATATCACGGCTGCGCTCTGCGCTATAGCGAGCGCGAGACAGCTCGTCCGGCGCATGCTCGATGAAGACATCCAGAACGTTATCCAGCAGGCGCACCAGGTCTTCGATAAACAACGGGTCGTCCTTGAACTCGTCCCATTTCTCGAGGTTCAGAGAGGAAAGACAACACACTGCGGTTCGCTTCTCATCGGTCGGCAGATGGATCTCGTTGCAGAGGTTGGAGCCGCGGATCTTGAGACCCTTGGCGGCAAGCTGGGGATGCAGGAAGCGGTTGGCGGTGTCGATGAAGTTCAAGTACGGCTCGCCGGTCCGGCCGCGGATCTCCAGAATGCGCTCCCACAAATGACGGGCAGGAACGGTATCCCGAACCTCTTTCGTCTTAGGGCAGACCAGATCCCAGCTGGCGCCGGCCATGACTGCCTTCATAAAGTCATCGGTGATATTCAGCGCATTGTGAATATTCAGGAACTTCCGGTTGATGTCCCCGCCGGTCGGAACACGAACGTTGATGAACTCGGCCACATCTGGATGAGAGATGTCCAGATAGGCAGCATAGGCGCCCTTGCGCGTTTCACCCTGCTTGTAAGCCAACATCGCCCGATCTGCTACGCCAACAAAGGGGAGGGGGCCTGGCGCTTTCTTGGATACAGCACGAACGTCGCTCCAGTGGCCACCAACACCACCGCCCATGAGAGTGAGCCACGCAAGCTCGCTCTGATGCTCGACCAGACCAGCGCGAGTGTCGGGGACATAGGTCAAGAAGCAGCTGATCGGCAAAGAGTCCGGCTTCTGGCCAGGCACAAAGGAGTTGCTGAGCACAGGGGAGGCGAACATGAACCACTGCCGGCTCACATAGTCATAAATGCGCTGCGCAAAAGCCTCATCACCCTTGCTGTAACACTCGGCGGCACGAGCGAAAGCCTGCTGAGGAGAGGTCTCGCCGTTACGAATGTAATAACGGGCAAGAGCAAGAGCTTGATCGGAGAATAGAGCGTCACGCTCTAGGTTGATTTTGACTCCCATGAATCACCTTTCAGTAAGTGTTTACTTAAGGCGTAAAAGGTTAGCCAATATTCAGTGAAAGTTGAATCCCGAAGGCATCATTTTTTCACTAGATAGGGGGTTCTCTATAGCGCGTTTAAATGCGTTTTGAGAGCTCGGGGAGCGCTACGTATGCGATGACAAGCGAAAAGTTCGGGAAGCGCAAATTGAGTGCAGGGAAGCTGAATATCGAAGCACAGACATGACGAGTCGATAAGACGCTCTGCAAGCTGGGAAAGGTCTCCCTGGATTAACCCACCAGGGAGATCTGATGTTACGGCGTCACCAATCTCGACTGCTGAGCTGGAGTAAAGGGCGTGTGGTGGTCTCCAGCTGTTGAATTGCGCTTATTGCGCATTCAACCACATGACAAAGTCATCAGCGCTTTTCACTGATCCGGGTACACAGACAAAATTGGTCTTCGCGCTCTCAACTCGGGACTTCATAGTCTCGCGGTCGAAGTCGAAATGAGGAGGCGGAGTTTGCCTGATATGGCGGCCTTTTGCTTTAACAGCAGCTTTCATTTAGGGCGAATTCTTAATGGATGATAGGTATATGGCTCGCAAGGGGAGGTCAATGAATCATATATGACGTGCCATTTGTTAAATTATTGCGCAATGTGTCGAATCTATCAACGAGTCATTATTTATAAAGCCTCATACGGAAAAGTGAGGGCCCTCTCAGGAGCCCTCACTTGATCAACACCAAACAGCCTTTTTCTCGCAGTCATCAAGACTCGGCGGGGAGCGGGGGATAACAACAGGCGGGGTCAGGACGGGGACGCTGATCGATTTTTGCTTTGAGCTGGCCGGCAGGGTAACAGGCTTCGCTACAGCAGCAGGTTTTGGCGCACTAACCACAGCAGATCGAGAGATGACCGGCGGCCGTGAAATGATGACCGGACGAGCGATAACAACAGCTCCATGCGCCAAAGAAGAGACGAGCAGAAGAGAGGCCACAAGTAACTTTTTAAGGGTTCGCATGTTTTTACTCCTCCTGCAGGAACTCTTCTTTGCAATAGAGCGGGTTGGCATCAGGCTCCAGGCCTTCCGGGTCTGTATTGGGGCAGTGGAGCGGGGTTGTGTAGCCATCACCTTCAAGACGCTCACTGCAAACGGGACAAATCATGAATCCTCCTAAGCAGCTGACTGGCGAAGACGAACGGCGGCAACCAGACGGGCAAATTCATCAGTCAGGATGCCGGCGTGTATGGCGCCGATCGCATCGGCGATGTGCTCGTTCTTGTCGGCCAGCTCCGACTTGCCTCTGCTCTTTATCCAGTTGAGGTGTGGATATAGATCGGAAGCCCAGCTGATCATCTCCTGCTTGGAGGCTGTCTTGGAGCCAACGGCCGCCAGCTTGACCTCTGTCGGAGTGACCTCGATTAGAGGCTTGTCGGAGAGCGCGGCCAACAAGCCGATGCAGACACCGTAAGAGGCCATTGCGCGGGCGCTTTGAGAACCGACCGGCACCTCTACAAACACGATCGATGCGTCCTTGATGTACTCTCGTGCGCCACGGAACAACTTGCGGGCCCGGGCCAGATCCTCGCTGTTGCGACGCACAACCTTGCGAGCTGACTTGTCGGTCTCGGTACTTACCAGGGTGATATGCTCGACCACTACCGGCAGGGTTTCATCAGACATATCGATGGTGCCGCGGGCAAGGCCAAAGTTGCGGAGAGAAGGGTCTATCGCCGCGATTTTCAACAGATTAGACATTGTTACCTCTTTCATTAATCAGGCGAATGCGCCCCAGCGACTGCCATAGCTGTCAGCAACCCGCTCTTCCTCGATGCGGGCCTCCTCTTCAGCCAGCTCACCACCGCTCCGCTCCAGAAACTCTGCAACAGAACTACCAAAAGCCTTCTTGAAGGCATTATCCAGGTTCGCCATCTTGGCTACTGACTTGCCTGGGAGCTCGAGGAACTGGAACTCGCCGCTGGGTGATTTCGGCTTCATCACGAAAATGAGATCGGACTTTCCGGCGTAGACGCTGTAGACATGGAACTGTTCGCCGCCAATGAAGGCCATATTTCGGAACTCGCCACCCTTGAATCGCCCCTTCACGACATACATGCCGCTGGCGGATATGGTGCAGACCTCCCTCTGGAAACTCGCAAAAGCATCGTGGGAGCTGATGCGCTCGGCGAGGATTTGCAGAACGTCATGTCCGATCTTTACTGAACTAGCTGCAGGGGTTTTTCTTCCGCCCCCGCCCCTCGTTGTTGTTACAGCCATAGATGTCTCCATAGAAAGCCCCCGAAGGGGCCGGTTTATTACTCGCCTACTGTGTCTCGCTCGACACAAAGAACGCCTTCCATCTCGGAAAGCCCGCCGCGCTTGCGGACGATTACGTGCTGACGAACCCAATCACGAATGGGGTTGTGACTGATGATCAGCACAGTCCCTTTCTCCTTCGCCTTCTCCTCGAGAACGGTCATCAACCGCTCAAGGCCGGCGTCATCGACCGCGTCGTCAATCTCGTCACCAATCCACAGCCGAATTGGCTTGGCAGCCCGGGAGCTCACCAAGTCCTGCAGGGCCAGCGCGGTTGCAAGACGCACCTTTCGCTTCTCACCGCCTGACAGAGAGCGATAGTTGGAGCCGCCCGTTGCGCTGGTGACACTGATCTCGAACTTCTCGCGCAGCTCACCTTTTGCTGTAGTGCTGATGGTGTTCCAGGTCGCCCGGATGTTGCCGTCGGACAGGATGCCCAGGTAGCGAGAGGTGCGATCGTTGAGGAACGGCGTGACCGTATCGAGGATGTGAGCGCGGATACCGGCAGGGCTGAACACCTCTACGACCTTCTCGGCGACAGAAAGCTCTTCACGGGCCTTCTCCAGAGAGGCTTTCAGCGCAACGATCGACTCCTCGATCTCCTGGGCCTTCAGCTCCGCCTTCTCGATGCTGCTGATGTACGGGTTGACCTCGGACTCGATGCTTGCCGCTCTGGCCCGATTGCCCTTTGCAGAATCGACAAGCGACTGCATGGACATCTTGAGGTTGTTCAGTTTGACCTGAAGAGCATCAAGCTCAGCCAGGCGCTCGGTCTCCGCAGTCAGGTCGGTCATGGATGACTTGAAGGCTTCAAGCTCGGAGGTGGCCGCAGTAAAGGCAGCCTCGGCTTCGGCAAGCTCGGCCGCGGCGTTCTTCGCGCTATGAACATGGCTTACGGCCTTGCTCTTTACGCTATCCATCCTGCCGGCTACATCGGACGCTTCCAGAACATGCCCGCAGCTCTCGCACTTGGTCCCGATCTCGGCTTCTACGTTGGCCATGATCTCTTTGCAGCGGGTGGCCTGTGCCTTTTCATCATTCAGGCGTTTTTGGACTGTCGAAACCCGAAGCTTTGCCTCGCCATGAGCCGAGATAAGCCGGCCGAGTTCGACACGCTCTCCATCTACCGCGGCGATCCTGGCTGAGACAGCGGCGCGTTCAGAGACAATACCGGCCTCATCCAGACTGCTTATCTCTGCCTGAATAACCTTGGCCTTGGCGACCGATTCAGCCATTGCCGCTCGCTCTGCAGAGGCCTTGGAAGAGCGACTGACCTCATAATTGTCTCGCCCTTCAATGAGCTCTTTTATGCCGCTCAGACAGGCGTCCAGAGCCGCCTGGTGGGTATTTACAGAGTTCTCCAAGGAGGTGACGGCGGATTTCTTCTCCACCATCCGGTTCTTGGCGATAACGTGAGCCTCCTGCATCTTGTCGATGCCGGCCGCCTCCTCCACGATCATCTTCAGGTTCTTGTCGGTGAGGCTAGGCAGATCAATATGAGCCTCCTGCCCGGAGTAGATGGCAGCGCGGAACACGTCGCTTGTGCAGCCGACAAGTTTGGTGATCACCTCTTGAGTGGCCTTGTCGGTGCCCTGGGTCAGGTCGATCGGATCTGCAGGGTCGGTAACATCGATCAGCAGCACTCGGTTCTTGTGGACGGGATGCTTGCGATGACGGATGACGTTGTACGTGCGAGGCCCGTCTACCAGCTGAACCATCACCCGGGTGCCTTTCTTGAGCTTGCGGTTGACGATCTCGTCTCCAGAATCGCCGCGGGCGGTCTCGTTGTAGAGAGCCCAGCACAGCGCCTCCGCTACAGTGGATTTACCCGCGCCGTTGCTGTTTTGAGAGGTGTCGTCGTCGTTCTCGCCCTGAATCAGGACAAGCCCCTTGCTGTCCAAGTCAACGGTGATTTGGCCAATGGCCATGAAGGCGTCGATTTCTAAGCGGTTAATCTTCATTTGATAGGCTCCGCTATGCAGCCGGGCAAATCAGCCGAACCGATAGCTCTGATAAGGGCAGTGGACTTACCGATGCCGCGAATGAGGGCGGCTGAGGCTCCGTCGAGAGCGGGAGTAACGACAACACCGAACAGGTCGTAAACCCCAGGGATTCGCACGATCTCATCCTTGGAAGCCGGTCGGCTGACGAGAAGCTGGTAGAGAGAGCCGGCTTTGATGACGCCAGGCGGTAGCTCGGTGATCTTCATACCTTCGCTCCCTCAGAAAATCGGACTTCGTGTGCTGTAAAGGCATGGTGCTGCTCAACCAGCTCTCGGAGCTCTGGCGTGTCGCCGAGCCCCTGCAGGACGTAGTGATTTGGGACCGTCGAGCTCTTCACGACCGCTCGTACCACGGCCGCATAATCCTCACGCTCATGCAGGCGGAACACAGTGCCGATGACAAAGTGCGAACCCCCATTGATCAGCGCCTTGTACTCTCGTCCGAGCCGATAGCAGGACTCGGGAAGATCGCTCAGCCTCATACCTTCGCCTCCACTTCATCCATGATTTTCTGTGACTCGATACCAACCACTTCGTCGAACCCACGCGCACGGCACCAGTCATGCAGGCTGACGCGAATAGAGGCGCCGGCTTCGATGCTGCTTCCGCCCTCGCGGGAGACCTCCACCTTCGGAACATGGATCACCTGGACAGACGCAGCGCCCTGTTCGTTCAGGAATTTGCGGACCTCCTCGACCTCCTCATTGGTGGCCGACTCCAGACGAACACGAACGAAATGGCCATTGACCTGCTCGAAGGTCTCCATCTCGTCCCACTCCGGGTCGAAATCCACAAATCGCGGGGCGTTGGAGGTGTAGTGGGTAAGCAGGCCGGTTTCGAGCTCGTGCAGTACAAAGCCAGCCTTACTACCGACATCACTGAATGTCTGGTGAGTCAGGGCGCCGACTGACACGACAACGCCGAAGTCCTTGTGGTTGTGGTAGTGGCCGCAGAACACTCGCTTGAAGCCGTAGGCCTGCAACTCGTCAGGCGAGAAGCCGTGATCTGGGATGCCAGACAGGACGCCATTGAGGGGAGCGTGCATGTAGAGACACCACTGAGCGATCTCTCCGGCATCGCTGCCCTTGTCACGGATGAACTTTTCGATGTGCTCGCGCACCTTGTCGCAGCTGTCGAAGTAGGGGATGAAGAGGCGCTTGTTCTTCTCGTCGGCAAAGACGTTGGAGATAACCCAAACGCCGGCACCGGTCAGAGCCTCACCCGCGTTGCCGAGTGTGGACGAGTTGTTACCCTCTAGGTCGTGGTTGCCGGCCAGAAGGTACACATTCAGACCGAGGTCGTTGTAGATCCGGCTGTAGAGCTCAACTGTCGGGTTAAGAACGGATGGCGCCACACTGCCGCGAACATGGAAAATGTCACCGGTATGAATGAGCGTGTCACCGCCCTTTTCCTTGACCATCTCAGCCGCTCGCCATGTCTCGTCAAGGATGTGCTGCAGCCGGCTATTCACGCCATTTGGCAACTGGTGAGAAAAAACGGACCAGTTGTGGTTGTGGGTGTCAGAAATGATACCTTCGATGCTCACTTCGCCATCTCCTTCTCTGTGATGGTGAAATGAGCGCGGAAGAGAGACTCGTCGCAGGTCTCGTAATAGTCGGGCCAGAGATCGGACGGGAACACCCGATAGTAGGGCTTGCCGTGCTTGTCGTGGGACATGTGCATGTAGCGATACTTCTCGCCGCTGACATAGCCCTCGAGGCCGCCTTTACCGCTAGGCTCAAGAATGCACTCGCAAGTGCCTTGATCTTGAATCACGTTGTTGGTCGTCATAACTGCTCCATAGTTCAGCTCAATTACAAGTGCATTATAGTAAGCATTTACTGAACAATGAACAGTTAAACCTACACGTTGAGGGTCGGCCTACGCTGATATAAAGCGATTATGAGGGATGAACTGTGATGGGATATGGTATCTTGCTAGTTGGATTCTATTCATGAAGCAGGCGAGGCATATGCAAAATCGGCGCGAAATACTGTTGCGATACCTCTCGAACAATGTAGCAAGGCCGAGGGAACTGATTGATATTACAGAGGTTAGCCAATCAACCCTTTATAGAGACCTCCAGTCTATCGGAGAACGTCTTGTCACAGTCGGAAGTGGAAGATCTATTCAGTACGCGCTTCGAGACACCCAAATTGGCATACCCGAAGTGCCAGTCTACCGAGCAGATGCGGCTGGGCAAGTGACACTGTTGGGGACACTGATCCCTGTCCTGCCGGAGGGCTTCGTCTGGAAAGGCTCGAGAGGTGAGGAGAGATACTTCGAGAGCCTGCCATGGTGGTTGTTCGATATGAGACCTCAAGGGTATCTGGGGAGAGCATACGCATCGGCTTTTGCAGAAGAACTTCACCTGTCGCACAACCCAGAGGAGTGGTCAGACGCGGAAATCATCGGCGCCTTCCTGGCTCACGGAAACGATCCGGTTGGCAACTTGCTAATTGGCGAGGGATCTATGCGCAGCTTCCTCGAAATGCCGGATCCGACACCAGTTGACCGAGCCGTCGATTTCCCATTGTTGGCTAGAGCTGCCGCGCAAGGGGAAATCCCAGGCTCTTCGGCGGGCGGTGAGCAGCCAAAGTTCTGCACCTACACCGACAATGGCCATGTGATAGTCAAGTTCACAATCGCGGCAGGCAATGAGATTAGCGAGAGATGGGCTGACTTGCTGTTGACCGAGCACATTGCGCTTGGCGTACTCGGGGTGCCCACTTACGTCCATGACTTTCAAGGGCAAAGGTTCTTAGAGATCCCACGCTTCGATCGTGTCGGGAAAAGAGGGCGTATCGGCATGTTCTCGCTTAGATCCTTGGACGCGGAGTTTGTTGGAGCAAGACCGCAGGTGAGATGGCCTTCTCTTACGAAGAGGCTTTTTGAGGAAGGCTGCGTGACTGCCGATGCAGTTAAGGGAGCTTCCCTACTCTGGGCTTTTGGTAGGCTGATTGGAAATACCGACATGCACAACGGCAACCTTTCATTCATTGCGGAAGATGGAAAAGGTCGGCCCTATCGTCTTGCTCCGGCCTACGACATGCTCCCTATGGCCTTCTCGCCAAAGACGAGCGGGGAGATCCCAACGCATATGCCTCTTGCTTTGATCACGGATGAAGTGAGCATTGATGTGTGGGCGGAAGCTTGGCTATTAGCTCAAAAATTTCTCAATTTGTCCGTCGGTGATGCTCGGTTCTCGCAGAACATCCAGAGGTGCTTCGCGAACATTCAGGAACATCTCGTAGTCATGCGCAACTCGATCAATTTCTCCTTGCAAAGAGCCGGCGAGCCCATTCTACCTACCCCATTGGAGACGGTAGAGATGCTTGCCGCCGAAGCAATAGAGGCAAATAAGTAATCAGCAAACGGAGGAGGGGTAATGCCAATACACCATCATCAGTGCCGAAAATGCTACTGCACTGTTCGAATCGACATTCAAAACCTCACCAGAGAGGAGGAGAAGGTTTTCGAGGAAGGCGGTGAAGTAGACACGATATGGCTGGATGAAGAGATCTGCGACATGTGCGAGAGGGAAGAGGGGCGTCGAAAGGAAGAAGAGCGTCAGAATTACTGACGCTCATTTAGCTCTATACGGCGGGGCTCAGGTATAGAACGGACAGTCCGAAAGACTTGGCGTAAAAGCCCTTGCCGTAACAGTTAGCCAAGACGCCGGCAAGTTCAGCAGCTGGGTCTTTAAGAGTCATGCCGATATGATTGCGGCCAGCGTGAGCCGCAAGCATCAACTGCTTATCCTGCCCCCAGTAGTTCTCCCTCACTATCGAGAAAGAGAGCTCCCTCTTCACATCGTCCCAGACACCAACCCTGGTGCCGACAGGGAGACGATCGCTCCAGGCCTTGCCAATCCGGATGGTGTTGTAGATGGGGAGGTCAAGATTTGCATTCACAGCGAACCGGAGAACCGGCACAAACTGATCACAACGCTTGCGCTCATTGCGTGTGGGGCACTCGCTAGACGCAGCACAAGCGTCACAGAGCGCGTTCCCGTTGCTCGCGCATGTCAGCGTGAAGTGATTGTCGGGGTAGCGTCTGAGCGCGTTTGTCTTGATGGTGAGGAAGGTTTGCATTGAAGTCTCCTGTTCTGTTTGAGACAGATTACAGGAGACTTTTCAGTGGGGTCAGTCAGCGAGTGAGGCAGTTGAGCGGTAGTGTCAAATCGTAGGCTCTTCGTAGCGGAAGACAGGGCGCTCGGTCATGCCGAACCATGTCACTTCATCATCGGCTCCGTAGCGGCGCATGTGGGCGACGATCAGCTCGTTCAGTTCCTCCATGAAGCGCTCCCTAGCCTTGTCTCGCATCTGAGCAGCTGCGCGGTTGATTCCGGCTTGGGCCATCGGATCAAAGACTATGGCCATCACCCTTCTCCTCTTTGACCGCCTCTTCGATGAGCAAGAGCAGGTTGTCACGAGCCTCTGTCATCTTGCCGATGGACGCATTCATAACCATGACGGTTGAGATGGCCTGCTGGACAGTGACCGGGGCATGCCCCATGGCTTCGGTAAACGTAGCCGAGTGGCTGCTCGCGGAGTTAATCAGGATGTACGGCAGCGGCTTCGAGTTATTGTTCAAATCGATCGTCGCTTTCGAGCTGGTGTAATCCTTCAACATGCTCAAACCCCTTTAACACCACGATTGTGAATGGTCGAGAGCATAAGGACAGCCTGGCTCTCTTCCACAATCACCTCTTCATTCTCGCCGTTCGGAGACTCGGCAATCTTTTTGTCCAGGAACTCAACCGCCTTGGAGTCCTCTCCGAAAATCGCAGCGGTCATCTTGCGATAGTTGCCAAGAGTCGAGTCTTGGCCGGTGCTAAGTTTCATCATGCTGCCTCCATAGGCTCGCTGGTTTCGCAGATGTAGATGTCAGCCTGGCCAACCTCATCGCAGATGAAGTCGTAGAGCGCCGATACCAAACTGTTTTCATCCCAGCGCTGGCCAAGCATGGCCAGCGCATCTGCATGAGACACCGCAGAAACCAGCACCTTTGTGCAATCCTCGCCGGTTTCCCCTTCGTAGTCGATTCGAATGTCGTGAGTGCTCATGCCAACCTCTATTTCTTGGCTGCGAAGTTCTGGATGTCCCAACCGTACTTGGCACTGAGCTCGTCGGCATAAGCCTCTGCATCAACGAGCTCGGAGAAGTCGCCGACACATGCAACGCGACCCTCTACCAGATGCAGGTAAACACTGAAGAAGTCAGGGTTGTCATTATCCACTTCGCAGATACCGCTCGGGCCTTCGCCATCCACATTAGCGACCCCCTGGATCTCAATGCAGTCGAACAACGCGGGGTTTCCGTCGATCACTTCATCGGCATAACGGTGAGCCATTTTTTCGATTTTACTTGCCATATTCGCTCCATCAGTAAGTGTTTACTTTGGTGTCGAGGTAAAAAAAAGAACTACTCTTTACGCCCGTTAAGGGCGATGACAATCAACTCTCCAAGCGTCAATGTGCGAGCCTTTTGTGCCGGCAGGCCCTCAGCTTGCTCTATTCGCTCGGCAGCGTCAGAGAAGCGCTCAAGCGCTCTGCTCGCTTCCTTCAGGCCGACATCAACGACCAGAGTCACTTCTTTCTTCATAGAAGCCCGTCCAGCTTCATGTCCTCTACCAGATCTTCGACCCGCATCCCGTGCATCGCGGCTTTAACCTCAATCCCATCGAAGAATATCGCTCGACTGCCGGTCACAGCGACCACCTTCGGACAGGGGCGACCATCTGGCAAGGTGCCGGTAGCAATGCCAACCTTGAGAGCGCTCACTGTGACATTCAGCAAGGCGCAGACCTCTTTCAGGCCGAGTCTGCGGTCCCAGTAGTTCTTCGCCATGCGATTCGTGGCGCCAACTGCACCGATGCCCTTGTTCGGCTCTCCGTTACTGGTGGCCTGAGCGATAGCCCGGGTAATAACCTCGTCATGTTTCATGGTCAGCTCTCTGTTAAGCGATAACTGATTTTTGCATACAGTCAGCGGGCGCTGAACATCAAAACCTCAAAAAAGTGAGCAACAGCGCGGGTTTTGACCTGTGTAGAGGTCAAGACTCAGTCCGATACCCCTCCTCTGCAATGGCTACCATGTCCAGATTGTTGAAATCCGAATCCAGGGTGCAGTCGATCGCTTTGGCGATCAGGCCGGCTTTGATTGCGTCGGCCAGCTGGCGGAGTGTTTGATTGTTTGAGAAGGCCATGTCCTCAACGATGTCGATGACCTGCTCAAAGCTCTTACCATCGACCGGCTCCCACAGGGTCAGCTCGTCAAAGAACTCACCATCCGAGTCTTTGAGTTTGAGATAGGCATCAAAGGCATCGTTGAAGTCCTCCAGGCCGCAAAAGATGCAACCCATAGCCATCCCAATGGCCATTTTATCTATCAGTGTGTACGCCATAAGCTCACCTTAAGCTGAGAAGTAGCGCTGGCCAAACTTACGGCGCAGCATTGAGGGGATGATTTCCAAACCGCACTGAGCGGCAACCTGTTCCGGGCTGATCTGTTCGAACTGGCCGTTGCGGTAAATGCTGTTCAGCTCCTCAACGACTGGCGCATCAGGCCCGATTATCTCCTCAACCCCGGGCGGAACGATGAACAGTCTGGTGCCATCAGTGAACCAGTGTCCACTTTCTAAAATCGGGTCACTCATCACCTGCCTCCTGCAGCTCAAGAAGAGCATCGCCACTTACCAAGCCCTCACCTGGAAAGAACAAGCTTTGCCCTTCGAAGTGCGCCCCTTTGATGGCAACCACGAAGTCAGCAACAATGCCCTCATCGTCCAGTTTTCTGGCGACCAACTGCATCGCATGCTCGCCGCTTGCCCCGTGTGAGTGAGTAGCAAACAGCTGCCCGTTGCTCTCGTAAACGCCTATCACGGTAAAAGTCGAAATCTGTGCGTTCATCAAAACCTCGGCATTCAGTCAATATTTACTCAATAACAACATCAAAAAAAATCACTTCCTTGCGGCCAGCGCCTTTTCTACTGCTTCGAACCGCTCCAGAAGGTCTATTGAGCAGGAACGGGAGAGGCTGATAGCCTGCTGAAGCCTTGCTCTTAATTTCCTCAAGTTGTCGGTACTCATAGCCTGGAAAAGAGTGCTCATAATCAGCTCCATTTAGTTGCTGCTACAGAACAAGAATAGTAAACACACACTGATCACTCAATCAACGCGCCTTGACACCAGTAGGGATTGAGATCGTGATCGAATCCTCGTCCTTGTTGATCCAGAAACTGCACTTGGCTCGGCGAACGGCCGGCAGCTTGTCGCCAATGACTGACCCGTGGATGGCAAGCTCTGACTTGCCGGACCGAACCTTGATGTTTGAAAGCGCCTTGCCTTCCTTGCCAAGCTTGAACCGAACAAAGATGGATTCGCCAGTCCTGACGGCTCCCAACAGCGAGAGGCGAGTGTCCTCTGGGTATCCGGCCGATTGCAGAAGGAACCTGTCCAGGCACAGGCGGAGTCTCGCCTTGTTTTTAAAGGTGATCCGACCGTCCGGATGCGTTTTCAGCGTGGCCGGCGAAACAGTCGCGGTGATGCGCTCGTCGGTGGGGATCTTTACAGATGGGTCAAAGGTCATGGGCGTCCTCTCCTTTCAAGAAATGGCTGGCCATCAGATAGGCCTCATTGAACTCGGAAACATCAACCTGTCGGCCCCAGGCGTTGTAGATGGGGTTGGAGCAGCACTGGGAGAAAATCGAATCGTGAGCCGACACCATCTTTCTCAGCGCCAGCTCGGCATCTGCCAATCGAGCCTGCAGCCCGGCCAAAGCCTCAACCGTCTCGCTCATTGACGCCCCCTGACTAGATCGCAAAACGCCCACTCAGAACCATCCTCAGCCACGAAAATCAACTCACCTTTGTCGTTGCGGGCCGTCTTCTGCTCGCTCCAGTTAACATCGGTAGAGCCCTCGTATTCGGGAACGCCTTCGTCAGATATAGAGAGCAAATAAGCGGTGCCGGTTAGCAGCTCTTTGGTGCCAACAATCGGAGAGCCGCTCGGGCTGAAATAATCGTGCATAGAGACTCCTTGCTTGTTCAAACTGACAATTACCACTTCAAGACCTTCAACCCCGGATACGGGTACAAACTGCGCGTGACAACTCCACTTCTCTCCTTCTCGATGGACAATGCGTGATGCAGGGGCCGAGGCTTTCGCAGGTTCTCTTCGATGAGGGCAAGCTGGTCAGGCGTTCTCTCGCTTAGCCATTTCTCCCTCAGCGCCTCGTACTGGGCGATAGCCCTCTGCAGGACAAGCGCCTTTCTGTCTTCCATCGACAATGTGATTGCGGAAGTCATAAATCCCCCATCAGGACCCAGAATTGAAAGAGGCCGGAAACCGGCCTCTGTTCAGTCGCAGCTCGTGCTGCTACTGCCGCAGCTATCCCCGCTGCTATAGCTATCGCCACTGCTGTAGCCAACGTCTCGACTTCCATGGTCGTGACAGCTGCCAGCGAAGATCGCCGCCTGACTCTCCGTCTGGCGATGAGAATGGCGATCGTCTCGTTCATCCTCACAACGAGCCGGGGCTGACTTGTCGGCCTCGTCGAAGATCACGTAGGAGGGAGAGTGTCCGCGGACACCTCCACTCGCCTTTCGCTGATGAGCCATAACAGCAGCCTCTGCAGCTATTGAGCTGTGGCGGCGGGGCTGCTTGGCAGGACGCTCAACTCGGACGAACGTTGCCCGTTTGCGGCGGGAAAAGATCGTCCGAAGCAGATCGCGCAGATTAAACAGCTTGGCCATTCAGCAAATCCTTCAGCTGCTTGCCGGACTTGAAGGTCAGATCGGTTCGAGCGGGGATCTGAATCTCTTGACCGGTTTGCGGGTTGCGACCGGTACGAGCGGCGCGAGTGACGGGGGCAAACTTGCCAAACCCGTGAATAGCGACCTCTTCGCCGTTCTTCGCGGCGATCTGAATGCGTGAAACCAAGGCATTCAGAAACTTCTCAGATGCGGCCACGGTCAAACCGGTGTCCTCTGCGACGGCGCGGATCAGGTCGTTCTTGTTCATGATTACCTCCAGAGTTTGTTGCTGTAGTCGTGCTGGTCGCACTGGATGGGGCTCTTTGAGAGCCCCATGCGGTACGATCAGTAGCGCTTTGGCTTGCTGAACGTGGAGCTCTGGGGGAGCTTGTACGGCTTCGGCTTATAAGGTTTGTATGCCTTGTAGGGCTTGTAGGGCTTGTAGGGCTTGGGCTTTTTGTAGACCGTCTTCTTCACGACCGTCTTGTGGACAATGACAGGGGCATGGCTTGCGCTGTGAGATGAGGTGTTCATTGCGTTGGCAACAAGACCACCCACGGCAGCACCCAGGATCACATCGGACAGGCCGCTATCAGAGCCAGAGTTCACGACAACAGGCGAGGCCGGAGCGGCAGGGGCGCTAACCTCCGATAGTGATCTCTCTTTGAGCTCCAGCTCCTTCTGCTTGAGCTCCAGCTCCTTCTGCATCAGCTCCATTTTGGACTGAGCGATCTCTTGGGCTTTCTCCTCCGGATCATCACCGCATCCGGCCAGCATCAGACTCACTGGCAGCAATGCCCATAGCAACTTACGCATTTCTATCTCCATGGTTTAACAACTGAAAAACGGCCTCGTGATTGCCCAATCACCCTCACGCGCAAACATCGAGGGGAGGCCGTTTTTCAGTTGTGGCCCCGAAGGGCCACTCGTTAAGACTCGGTTTTCTTTAGGGCCGAGGCCCGCATCAAACAGGCTGCTGCAGCGATCAACAGGCCATCGGCAAGGGTGGACATCAGCTGATTGGCGAAATCCACAAACACGCTCAGACCCATGAAGGCGTAGGCTCCGTTCTTGTAGAACCAGGCTCTCACTGCAGGAAGTCATCCAAGTTCTGGTTGAGCTTGCTTGCGATAGCCTTCAGCTCTTTCTCTTCCGCTTCGCTGATGTTGCCGTCGGCCAACGCCACCTCCAGCAGGTTGCCCATGACGTCTTGGGCCTCATTGGGGTTGTTCTTGATCTCTTCGATCTCGCGCAGAATGCGCAGGCGGGCGGTGATATAGCCGGCCTTGAGAGCGTTGTTGGTCTGGTTGAAGTAATCGGTCAGCTCGTTACCGAAGGAGCTCAGATTCGGGTTGGTGCGCAGGAGGCCTTCGATCTTGGCCCGCTCGCCATCGTCCAGATTGCGGTCTTCGGAGTAGGCAATGAGCAGCTGGCCGCCTACAATCGCTTCCATCAGGTTGCGGTTCTCGATCTTCTTGGAGACCACTTTCAGTTCGTTAGCTTTCCCGCCCAGCAGTCTTTTCAGTCCAAACATTACTATATCCTCAGTTGATTGATTGTTTTCAGTAAACACTTACATATTAAAGTGACTGCAGAGGCGCGTCTATACACGCCCCTGCAATTCCTCGATTTTCGCTATTCGACCTCTGCGTTTGCCTTCTCGAAGTCGATTAGCATTTGCAGCAACTCGGTGTAGGCGTCGGCTTTGCGCAGAGCCTCAACCAGCGGTCCGCGATGCACTTTCTTGCCCTTGAACTCTAGGTACGCACCGGTCTTGGCAATGATGCCCCGGTTGACCAGGTAATCGACCATGCCGCCGATGCGGTCGAGGAAGCCGGAGCCATCCTCATCGAACAGGAAGTCCCATTCTGCGGTCAGGAACGGCCGGCCGACCTTGTTCTTGACGATCTTGGCCACGATAGACTGACCGAGCTCTGCGCCGTCTTTCTTGATCACCTTGCGGCTGAGAGCGATGCGAATGGTTGAGTAGAAGCCAGGCGCTTTGCCGCCGGATGTCTTGGTGTTATCGCCAAACATGACGCCGGGGTCTTGCCGGATCTGGTCGAGGAACAACATCAGGCAGTCGGTCTCTTCGGCCAGCACCGTAAGCGCGGGGAACACCGAGCTGCACGAAGCCGCAAGAGCCAACTTGTCATTCATCTTGAGCTCGTCCAGCTCCTTCTCCATCTTGCTCTGAGGCACCATGGAGTTCAGGGAGTCGAACACGACAATCAACGGGGCTGACTCGGGCACCAACTCGTTGTCGCGAATGTATCGAGCCCACTTAACCGCCTTTGTGATGCTCTCTTCGAAGGTCCGCGGGTACTGGAGCGAGAAGTAACCACGCTCCATGTTCAATCCTCTCGCCTCGGCAAGGTCTTTCATGAAGGTGCGCTCGTGGTCCATAAAGAGCGCGAGACCGCCCGCCTTCTGTGCCGCAATCATCAGGTCAACGGAAATGACTGTCTTGCCGGACGAGCTGTCTCCGTACATCTGGACGATACGGCCAGATGGCAGCCCCTCCAGCGGGCGACCGGTCAGGGCCATATTGAGCGGAGCGTAGCCGGTATCAAGCCAATGACGAACACCAACTGTATCAGGCTCACCTCCGAAGATTTCTTCGATGGCAGATGCAATGCTTGCTGTTTTGCTCATTACCTTGGTTCCTTTTTTAAACGACAACTTCGGAGGTTGCTTTGAAGGTTGGAACCTTTTTTACAACTTTCCTTGGTTTGTAGGTTGGATCAACTTCTGTTCTCGATGCGACGGCAATCGGTCGGTCGAGGTATCTGCCGCCGTAGTCCCAGATAAACCAGGCATATTCAGAGGAGTCGGTGCCTCCGCCGGTGAATGTCGGTCTCGGGGTTAGCGTCAGCGTGTGGGTCGGAGGGTACAGACTCCAAAACTCATAACGGATGTGGGCGCCAAGGGCATTCAACCGCAACAGCATCGCAACCGTGCCCCGAGGCTTGAGGTCTCGGTCTATAGCGGTCTTGATGAACTCCTCCAGCAACAGGTAGGGAGGGTTGGTGATGATGACGTCAGCGGAGAGGTCGAGGTCATTGTTTAGATAGTCCACCCCCATCGACAACTCGGCCCACTTTTTCGATTCCAGCGCAACCAGATCGTATATTGCTGAATCACCTCTGGCCGGCTCCAGAAACACATCATCTGGCCTCAGCTTTAGGCGTTTCAGCAGCACCTTTACAGTCCATTCCGGACTCGGGTAAAAGTCGTTCTCGCGACGTTTTGATCTGCCTGCAGAGCTCATTGTTACCTCGTGAAAAATGCGTTAATCCAAGGGGCAGGCTTGCCGGTGATCGACAGGAAGGCGAGCTCACCGCAAGCGTCGAAGAAGCCAAGCTCGTCTGGCTTACCCTGGATAAATTGGATGTTGGGGATCTCCGGCGCACGGGCCAGATTGATGAGGCGCTGGTTTCGGATGTAAATCTCCATCGCGCCGCCCTCGTTCGCACAGAAGGCATTGAGCTTCTTGATATGGCGGCTGAAATCAGGGCCAAGCAGCTCCTTTGTGAACCCACCAGTGGCGCGATACTCCTTCACCATCTCCGAGATACTGTCCCAGCGAGAGAAGATCAGCTTGCAAGCCTTCTCGCCAAGCCCGGGCACCCCATCGATGTTGTCCGAGGTGTCACCCTCTATGCACTTGGCCGCAACAAAGTGGTCGATCCGGTCGTAGCCGGTGAAGTCATCGAAGAAGTTCAGGTTGCACGAACGGTCGAGGCGAGGGTCGTACCAGGAGACGTCCGGCGACAACAGCATTTGCAGCCAGTCTTTGTCTGAGCTGACCAACTTCACCTTGTACCCCTTGGCCACAAAGCGCTTGGTCATCTGATAGGCCACATCGTCAGCCTCAAAACCGTCTATCCGGATTTGGTCGATACCGAGCAGCCCGACCATCTTCTCGATGAACGGCTGCTGGGAGTGGTACTCCTCCTTGGCCTTCACCTTCTCGGGGGTGTCGCTGCGCTTGCCCTTGTACGAAGGCAAAATGTCGAAGCGGAATTGAGCTCGGCTGTCCCACAGGTAGAAGATGCGAGCTGTCGGGTCGAGAGCCCTTTGATTCCGCAGCGCAACGAGGGAGTTGTAAATCGCCTGGGTAGGCTGATCGCCAGTTTTAAGGTCGGCGGCGTGTTGACCTGCATAACCGACGGAGTTGGCGTCGATCAAGATGATGGATGGCATAGTTGTTCCCCAATAGAAAAGGGCGAGCACTTGCCCGCCCTTTGTTCAGCGCGAATTAGATGCTGTCCAGTTCACCCAGCAGAGCATCGAGATCATCGACACTCGCAGAGGAGGAGGTCTTGCTCGGCGCAGCAGCCCCGTCAGTACCGGTCGCGGCCAGCTCCTCATCGATGGACATCAGTTCATCGAGCTCGGTATCCGACAGCGCGGCGCTCTTGGGGGTGGACGTGGTGAACGGCACATCATCCTCGTCCAGGGTCACAGCAGACTTCGCCGGAGCAACGTCCATGTCGATGGTTGCGGCAGCCAGCGCCTTAGCAGCAGGCTTGCGCTCGATGGCGCGTGGAGCGAAATCAGCAGGCTCGATGATGCCAACGATGGCATTCACCTGAGAGATAGCCTTGCGAGCACCCTCCTCAGACTCCTGCTTGATAAACTCCTGCAGATTGACCATGCCGTTCAGAACGGACGGATCGACCTTCGCAGAGGTACGAGCCGGCTGGACGGAATACTCGGTATTCAGACCAACCCCTTCGCGAGTAATGATCAGGTCTGTACCCTCTGTCAGGCTGGTGATGTCGCCGTACTCGTCAACCAGATCCAGAACCTTCGCAAAGGTGGTCGGGGTCATCTGCAAGATCTGCGGGATACCGGCTTTGTCGCTGGAGTTCAGATGCAGAACGTTCACCAGAATTTCAGCGCGTTTGCACTGGCTATCGGTAATCGCCTTGAGCTCCTGATCGTCAGTAACACCGCGGCCGGCAGCCTCGAGAGCCTGGCAAACGCCACAGGGACGGCCAAAAGTCTTGTCGGTACACACATATACAGCCTTGGTCTTGTCCTCCAAGTCCTTGATGTAGTGCTGACCGAAGTCGGCCCAGAAGTCGGCTTCCGCGCCCAACTCAGGGTGAGCCGGCAGGATGCGAAACTTGTGCTTACCAACAGGGATCTTCAAAACATCGGCGCGAAGACCTGATTTGGCCTTGATGTCCTTCTTCTTGGCCAGAATGCGGTCACGCAGGGAGGTGGAGAGACCGGTGGAGACTGCTGTACTCATAACTTTTTTCCTTGTGTTTATGGTGCCTACCCCTCTGAGCCGCAGCGGTAAGGGGTTCAGCGATATGCTGACAACAACACTGTTGGCAGCTGTTTTTCTTAACTTCTAGCGCATTATAGTAAGTATTTACTGAGACAACAACACACAAAAACGCATTGCCTATTCATCGCCCATGGCGCCCTGGGCTTCTGCGATCTTGCGCTTGGCATGCGCTTTTTTGTCAGCCAGAGAGAGTTCGCCGCGCAGATAAACTTCGCCACGAAGCTCCTCAAGCCGCGACTTGCCCTTCTGAACCAACATGTCCCTTCTCTGCTTCAAAGCCTCAAGGGACTGACGGAGCATTTCAGCTCGCATCCGGTATTTGGCCGACAGCTCCAAGGCGTCCTGGTATTCGGGGTGGAGAGTCACCTCCGCCTCAAGCAGAGCCTCAGAGAACTTGGCCCCCTTGCTAATCAGTCGTGACCTGACGTCCTTATAGGCTCTGGCCTTGGCCACTTCCGCACGAATTTTTGCCTGATCTGCCTCAAACTGAGCCTTTGCGTACTGCATGGAATAGAACCCGTACAGCCCGGCTTGTTCAGTCATAGCCGAGTCCAGATCGGCGTCATTAATCGCCAGGTCACGCCGCAATGTCTCGGCAGAGAAGCGCTCGCGTGAAGCCTCCACCTTCTTCGTCTCCTCGATAGGGAGATCTGTTTCATCGAGAGGCAGTGCGGTCATGATCAACTCCTTAATGCAGCAATGAGGGGAATAAATGGAATGACGGGCTGTCGCTGGCCGCAATCTTGACCATCTCCTCGAAGTTCACACCCAGCTCGCTGCAGGCCTTGCGCAGGTCGCTAAGAAGCTGATGAATGGCCATGTCGCATGGCACATTGCCAACGTCGTACCGGTCGTTCTCACAATTGGACGAATAGGTCATGTGAGCGCACAAAGCGCCAACGACCGGCATCAGAAAAGAAGGAGAGGAAACCTGCTGGGCCAGTTCCACAGCCTGTTCAATATTTTTTGCCATTGTAACACCTAAACAGTAAACATTTGCTGACCACGCAAAGCAATTTCATTTTGCTTGGCAAGGCAAATAAACTTCACCCGCTCGCAGGTTTTGACATCGAACATGCCAATGTGGCACTCGCTCTTGTCGATCCCGAGCTGCTCAGCTAACCAGCCATAAGCCTGCCCGCGCTTCATGTGCTTCCCCTTCCACAGGGGATCGAAGGCGGCGTGAGCCTGCTTCTTCCAGAACCGCAGCTCTTTGTCCGCGAGCCGGCCAAGAGGTTTAACAGTCCCCGGGTGGCAACCGACATAGGCCCATCCAGGGATGCACTTGCAGAGGTAGATGGGGCCAAAGTCTCGGCCACTGTAGACCTCTCTGCTCGATGTAAAAACCGATCTCTCGCCGCAGTATGGGCATATAGGGGGATTGTTCTTCATCCTACGGCCTCAGAATGTCGAGAATGTGCTCTGGCGAAAAATGAACAACGTCATAGCACGACAGCATTTCCGGCGGGAAAAACTCCGGATCGTTCTTCAGTATCCCCTCGTATAGATATGGCTGACCTTCGAGCCTGCTCAGAACAAGCACCCACATCCGCTCGGTAGGGCAATTTTCAATACAGGGCTCGAAGCCAAGCTTGGCGTAGATACCAGGTCCAAGAGAGGCTCGAGCCTCCGCATCTGGGAGCTTGAACGTGTTTGGGAATGCAGCCGCTTTCTCTTCGGCATTGGTCAATTTATAGGGCTTCATACAGACCTCGCTCTGTTCAGTTCACGCTTATTTTCAAACAATGAGCGTGGGGGCTCTACATTGCCCCCACGGGCTTATCGCATCATTTCGGCGACATCACACATGATGTTGTCCAGCACCGTCTGGACGTCAGGCTTGGCGTAAACCATCTGGGGGTTTGGCGCGAAGATGATGGTGCAGTCCCGCTTGACGTCGTAAACGGAAGTGCCCGCAATCGCTTCCCAGCCGCCTTTGACGTCTGGGCACAGGTGTCTAGCCACTGCGCCCCCTGCAGCGATGATCACGGGAGGCTTAAGGAGCTCGATCTCCGCATCAAGGAAGTGAGACCAAGTGTTTATCTCGGCAGTCGTCAGCTGCTTATCAGCCTTCTTGGTCTTCACCAGGGCGGTGTAATAACCGTCTGACTTTTTCAGCTCTGCCTCTTTGAGGGCGCTCAGCGTGTAGTTGAAGCTCTTCCCTTCGGCAAACCGCTTCGACTCACACTCGGAGTAAGCCGGCGAGTCCGTCACGAACATGAATTTAGGCTTCTTGCCGTGTGTCGGAATGACTGGCTGCGGCCCTACAGTCAGCCCCTCATCGTCCAACCCCATCTTCCGCATGTCATCGAATAAAACCTCAAGCTGACTCTCCACAAACGCATCGATCAGGATGGGACGGTTCGCCTTCACACTTCTCAGCATGAGGTTTGGCAGTAGGGACTTTTGATCACGGAGACGATCTGGGTGTCTCGGATCCAGACTGCCAGGCTCTATCGCGTAAAAGGCGCCTACCAGCTCCAGGTTCTCCTGAACCCGCTTGTTGACCAATCGACGCTCCACCGACTCGATAAAGTGAGCCTTCGATTTGAAGCGGCCGCCCTGGGCCTCTCTCGCCTTGAGGATCGCCTTCACGCCATTGTCCGACACCTGTTTAACCGCTTGGAGCGGGGCATAGAGAATGTGCTGCTCCCGCAGCATGTCGTACCCTATCTCGAAGGCGTCGGTGGATGTGTTGATGCAGGGCGGGACCACATAGATCCCCGACTTCTCGGCATCTTTGACGATTGAGGGCAGCTCGTCCTCTTTCGCAATCGACAGTGCGGCGGCAAAAAACTCCGCGGGGTAGTGGACCTTGACCCACATGCACAGATAGGAGATCAGCGTATAGCTGACACTATGACTAGCGTTAAACTGATAACCGCCGTTGACCTCGATTGTATGCCATACCTCTTTTGCCAGCTCTTCACTCAGCCCGGGCTCTCTGCGGAGAATCTTCATTCTCTACCGTCCCGTATCGCTTTAATCTGTGTGTTTGAAACTTTAAATTCTCTCGATAGGGGCTTCACTTTCTCACCCGCGAGCAGCCTGCTTCTAACCACCTCAATATCCTCTGGACTAAGCCGTTTTTGTCTTGCTGGTCTATATAAAGGCCCGCCAACAGAAGCCCATTTTTCGCCGGTTGCGATTCGATAACAGATGCTCTCCGATATGTCGAAATCGACAGCGACGATGGCGAACTTATCGCCAGACAAAATGCGCTCGCGGATCGCAATAACGTCAGCCTCGGTCAACTTTGCGTTGTACCTAGCCTCTCCCTTTTGGACAGTCCCATGTTTCATTGCGTCATGAATGTTGTCCTTTTGACTGCCCCATTCGATGTTAGAGGAGACGTTGTTCTCGCAGTTGCCATCCATATGTCTAGCTACAGCTCCTTCAAATGGAGCCGGACCTTTGAACCCAATAGCGAGAGCGCGGTGAACTGTCATGCCGCAGATCTTTCCTTCATCAGACATCAAATCGACCATCAAATAGCCGAACTCATGCCTGCGAGGTTTACGAAGAACGCCAGAGAGTTTTTTCTCAGGCACATTCCTCCCTAAAGAATCGACATACGCTGGGATGACTCTATCGACACTGCGAATCTGGCCATCCTCACTGACCTCGTACTTGCTGAACCCATCAATTGAAACCCACTTCATAGAACTAGCTCCAACCCATTCTCGATTGCTTCGTCAACAGTGAGCTTCAATGATGCGTCCCCTTTGACTGTGAATCGGGCGGCAGCATGCACTTCTTTGCAAGTGCCATCTTCGAGCTCGACAGTCACCCATCCGGCCTGAGCCTGCTCGATGAATTTACCCCCAATGGATTCCATCAAAGCCGCATCCTTCTTACCAATCGCCTTACGGATCTTGTCTGACTCGGCCATCGAGAAGCCGGCTAGGTCACGCGATAGCTGCATGGTCTGCTCCTGAAAAACCATGACGCCACGGGTTTTACGGAGCGCGTCTTCTGCGCGAGGATGTGGATAGTGAGGCTTCACCATGCCTTGCTTGATGCGGACGTACTCTTCCGTCATGCCCGACTGGAGAGGGCCCGGGCGGAACAAAGCCGTTGCCGCATAGATGTCCTCGAACGAGAGGTCCCTGCCACCCTCGGACAGGTCTTTAAGCAGCTGCCGCATACCGTGGGAGACGAACTGGAATACACCGGCCGTATCCCCTGCCGCGAAGGCCTTAAGCACCTTCTCGTCATCGAGAGGGATGGATGTGAAATCGAGCTGAACCTTGTGGCGGTCTTGGATTTTCTGTCTGGCCAGGTTGAGTGTGTCCAGGGTGGACAGGCCCAGAATATCGAGCTTTATCAACCCAAAGTCCTCAACGACCTGCTTGTCCCAGTTGACCGTCTGCTCGCCATTACGCACCTCTACCGCGCTACGGCGGGTGAGAGGTTCACCGGCCACCACAACGCCCGCGGCGTGACGGCTTAGGCTGCGCATGGCCCCCTCGAGCGTCTCAGAAATGGCAAACTCTCTCGGGTGAGCGGAGGCGTACCGGCTGATCTCCGGCAGCTCCTTGGCCTCAGACAGACTCATGCCCTGATCAATCACCTTGGTGCAGCTGTAGTCCTGCTGCGGGAGGTCATGGATACGGGCAACATCCCGAATAGCAGAAGCGGCCGCCAGGGTGGAGTAGTTACTAATCCCAGCAACATGATCCTGCCCGAACCGATTCGTGATGTACTCAAGCACCTCATGGCGCCGGCTACTCATAAAGTCGGTATCGACGTCGGGATAGTCCAGACGATCGGGGTTAAGGAAGCGCTCGAAGATCAGGCCAAAGCGGATAGGGTCAACATCGGTAACGCCAATCAAAAACGCCACCAGTGAGCCGCCCACGGAACCCCGGGCAGGGCCAACCATAATGCCGTTGCTCTTCGACCACATGATGATGTCCCTGATCAACAGGAAGTACCGGTCGAACTTCATGTCGCGCAACACGCCAAGCTCATACTTGAGGCGGGCGCGGTACTCGGGCAACTTCTCGGGCGAAGGCTGGTAGCCAAACACCTTCTTGGTCAGGCGATTTTTGAAGCCCTCCAGGCACAGCTTGGTAAGCTCTGCAAACTCATCCTCCGCCATCTGCGGGAGACACATGCCTTGCTTCTGCCAGCGATATTGGCAGTCATCGACGATGGCCTGAGTGTCGTCGGGAACAGTAATGCCTGTCCGCTTTCTCCACTCCAATATCTCCGTCTCCATCTCCGACGGGGACAGCATGTGCAAGTCGCGGTTGTACGGGATGTTCCGCAGTGGGTGGACGGCGCTACCCTGGCCAATGATGTAACTCATTACATCGCGGGCGTCATCCTGCCCCTTATCGACGTACAGAATCGGCCTTGAAAGCATCACGCGGGAATCGCTCTCAATCGCTTTCTGAGACGCTATCGAATTGACGCGATCAAAGTATGCGCTCTTGAGCGGGACGAGCTCTATGACGCGCTGATGCGCTGGGACATGTTTGACCAGAGCAGAGTAGATCTTGTCTGCTTTGCAGTGGGCAAACAGTGAAAAGAAATCACCGGTCGTCAGGATCAGCCCGTCACTTCTCAAGGCTTTGACCAGATCGAGAACCCCGATGCGAGGCTCATAGTAGAAATACTCCTCAGACCTGGCCTTGGTCAGAAGAGAAAACAGGGCCTTCAGGCCCTCCTCGTTCTTGACCAGAAGCTTTGCCTCCCAGAAGTGATTCGGCTTTATCTCAAGGCCGCTCTTCTTCGATGGCGGGCGATAAGTAGGGTCATCAAACACCTTGATGGAGGTCCCTATAATCGCCTTGGCGCCGCAGTCTTCGGGCATGGCCTTAAACAGGTCAGTCATCCCGGATATTGTCGCGTCATCGGTGAGGATGACGCTTTGATAACCCATCTCCAAAGCCTTCTTGACGATCGCGTCAACCGAGGACACGGCTCGACCCATCGAGAAGTGGGAGCGAGCGTTAGTTAGGTGCATATAAGCCATCTCCGACTTGGGTAATCACCTCCAACGCCTCCAGTGCGGAGATAACGAAGGAGGATGTGTTGTTCATGCTGGACGGAGAGAGCGTCACCGCTCGCCCAATGGCGAGTTTCAACTCGAGCCTGGAGAACGGGCGTCTCTTGTTCAGCAGTTCTTGGATTTCAGCGAGGTAGCCGGGTCGCATCTTCATCGTCTTGAACGAGTTCACGCCTTGCTTGGAGTCGGCAACCATATCGATGCCAGACTTCTCAATGGCAGTTGCAATACGCCTTGCGTGAACGGAGAGGGACGACAAGTCGCGGCGACTCTCAAATCTCTCTCTGCTTTTGCCAATCAGCGGCTTGGCCCCGGAGACAAGCTCGACCTTGATGTCGCCGCGTGACACGCCCTTGCGATCAAGGAACGCCTGGACGCCATGCAAAAGCTTGGAGACATCAATCCGCTCTTGAAGTGAGTGGAGGCGAGAACGCACCTCCAACGCACACTCCTTGTTTTGAGGGCACTCCTTGCAGCTCTTGGCGCTGGCAGAGAAGCAGACAATTTGGCCCTGGCAGTGATGCCAGGGCTGAGGGGAGGGGATCATCCTTCGACAACCCGCGCTGCGATTTGGGCGCAGGTCTCCTTATCAACAGGTGTCAGTCGGTTCAAGAATGACAGCTGCAGGCCGGTCATGAAGGATGCTCTGGCCACACCGATTCGGGCGGCATTAATCAACACGCGAGGGCCGAGAGTGGCGCCAATCTTCTTGGCATCGAAGGCCTCGCGAACAAGGTTGGCAAAGCGGACGAGTCGCTCCGCATCCGGCATCGCAATATTGCCCTGAGACGAGACGACGGCCGCCTCCTGCTTGGCCGGCATGTACTTCATCTGGAGAACAATGCCAAAGCGCTCGAAGTTCGCCGCGTTCTGGATGTTGGTGCCCAGGTACAGGCCGCTGTCATCGCCAGATCCGTTAGTGTTCCCAGTCGCCATGAAGTGGAAGTTCGGATGAGGGTGAACAACCCGCCACTCAGAGTCGGCCGGCGCGTCCTTGATGATTAGCGGCTTACCCTCAAGCACGGCCTGATAAACGGCAAGCACCTGGGGGAAAGAGAAGTCGTACTCATCGGCGAGGTATCCCCAGCCGTACTTCATCGCAAGCGGCAAGGGCCCGGGCGAGAAGAAGGTGCCTCGCTCTGGGTCTGCAGCCATCTGGCCGAGAATATGAGCCTCTTCGGTTGAGCCGGTGTGCTGGATCCGAATAATCGGTCGATGAAGCCTGGCGTACATCTGCTCGAATATGGTCGATTTACCGGTGCCGGCGTGGCCCCAGAGATAAGTCGGGATCTTCATTACCATGCCCATCAGCAACGTCTTCAAAACGTCCACATCGAAGACATAGCGGTCATCCACATCCGGGATCTGCATATCCCACTCTGTTGAGCCGGCGACCTCGACCATGATCGGAGATCCGTCCGCTCTCATTGCCCCTTTACACTTCTTGCCAAGCTCGAACACATCGTAGAGAGGCAGGTTCTTCGTCTCGACCATCTTCATGCTGGCCGCGCTGAGCTCCGCTGAAGCCGTCAGCTCCTCTTTTGTCTTGTTGCGGGCGTTGATGCGAGCGATAGCTGCCTCGCTCAACAGAGGCGCATCTGGGTAGTTCGCCTTGTATTGCTCAACGGTCACGTCGGGGTGGTGGTCGCGAAGATGGAGCTGGATCGCGTGAACCTTTGCGTGACAGATAGCGCAGGAGATTTTTTCATCTGGATTGGCAATAGCGGTGAGATCAGTCATGTTTCCCTCTGTTCAGTAAGTGTTAGCTTAAACAACGCTGTCATTCTAAACGCGAATCTCAGGGCGATAAACAGTCAATATTTACTGACCAACGGAGGCGACCGAATCGCCCTGATTGCGATGATTACCGGAGCAGCACTCTCTGCACCTGCTCAACAAGTTCTGTCGGCAGCTTCGTCACATCCCGCAGGACGATATGGTCGTCGTAGAATCTCGACACCGAGTCGGTATCGATCCCCACCCCTATCACCTTGATGCCGGCCTTCTCGGCTGACTTGACCGATTTGGACAAGTGGCGAGACAAAGAGGAGTGATCGTAGGTGTGACAAGCCGGGACACCGTCCGAGAGGACTATCAACATCTTCCCCTCTGACCGCTGAGCTATAAGCCTTTGAGCGGCAATCTGGACGCACTCGCCATCAACGTTTTCTCGCAGGAAGTTGTCGGTCGAGAACGCAGCACCTATTCGCTCCATCGCTTTCGGGCCCCACCGCTCTTCGAACGATTTGAAGATCGGCATGTAGAGCCAATCTATCCGGCCGAATTTGACCCCATGCTTGTGCATCTCCCTGTGACAGGATTCGCTCCATTCGGAGGTGTGAGATTTTGTAGTGAACCCCAAGATCTCGAAGTTCACGCCGATCCGGTGAAGGGTGTCAGCCATTGCGTAGGCGGCCACCATTGCCGTCTGGAAGCGCGTCAAAGTACCGGAGCCGTGAGCCATCGAGCCGGAGCAGTCGATCAGCAGGGAGACATCGAAGCTTTTACTTCGGTGCTCTACTTTGCGACGGAACACCCTGGTATCCCCCACAAACAAGCGCGAGAGCGCCGCTGTGTTTATCCGCCCGCTCTCTTGAGCCGTTCGCCAGTGCGACTTGTTCTTCGACACCAGCGCTCGCTGTAGGCTGTTCTGCATGACGCCGACCTGATGCTTGGTCAACGCCTCAATCTTAGGCAGTGCTTTAGCCGCAAGGGCTGCCATCGAGTGAACCTTGAACGGCTCAATCGTGTCGTTGTCCGTTGAGTAGATGACATAGGAAGACTTCTTGGCGGCATCCGAGGCCATGGACGCTATTGACCCCTCGAGCGCCGTCTCCATGTCGCCTACCGAGTAGTCCATGAGAGACTCGCCCTCGCCCGGAGTCCAGACCGGCTCCTTGTCCTCTTCCGACTCAGGCTCCGCTTCGGGCTCTTCGCCCTTTGCCTTTTTAGGGCCGCCCTTACCGGAGAGAGAAACCTCATCCACATCGTCAGATTCTCGGCCAGCTGAGGACATCTTGGCATCCGAATCGAGATCTTCGTCCGGGCCGTCGCCTTCTGCAGTTTCATCAACCTCGTCGTCGAACTCGTCAGAGCCAAAAGTGGCCTCTTCTTCCGAGTCGTCCTCGTCGGTCTCTACAGTGGCGTCTTCTTCCAAGTCAGCCTCGGTTTCATCATCGCCAGAATCATCAGTTTCGCCCGCGTCGTCTTCTGAGAAACCGGCAGGGGCAGGTTCAGATGAAGGAGAGCTATCTTCGTCGCCTGGCGCCTCTTCTGCTGTCTCGTCCATGTCGTCAGTTGAGGGCTCATGTTCCGGCTCTTCGTAATCACCCTCCTCGTCGATCAGAACATCGCGCTTGGGCGATTTACCCCTTCCTGGGCTGGACTTGCCAGATGGCTCGGAGCCCGGCTCGGACGACTCACTGTCGGCCATACCGGTGTCATCATGCTCGTCATCATCCGGCACCCGCATGATGGCATCGATGAGGAAGCGAGCGAGGGCGATGTTGTCGCTGGTGCTATTGGCAGCGCAAACCCTCTCAGATATGTCGGCCGGCAGCTTCTTGATGATTGGCTCTACATGGTGCCACTTGTCCTTCATGTACTCGTCGAAGGTGACGAACTGGTGCCAGGCACGGGAGATACACGGCAGCAGAACGCCAAAGTATTCGAGAGGGTTTACGGATCCTCTGTCGAGCAGCTTTTGGTAGTTTGCGTTGACAATACGGTCGATAAAGAAGGTATGGAGCCGAGTGATAGTGGCTTTCGACCCTGGGAAGGCCTTCTGCATATTCTTCTCAACGAACGGGTCCTCCAGGACGTTCTGCATGTGAAGCCAGTCGGCGTCATGGCCAATCTCAAGCACAGCCTTGTTGTCGGTAAACAGAAGATGGCCAACCTCGTGATCGAGGAAGCCCTGTACCGCCAAGATCAGATCGTCACTGGCGTCATCAGGAAGATAGGGGAGGGTGACAGATACGGGCTCGCCGGTTGCTTCGCTATAGGAAACACAGGCTACAAGCCCACGCTGATAAACCGCGATATTGCGGCCAGCGAGAATTTGCGTGATAGCGGAGATCGAATTTCGGATGACCGAGACAGGCGTCAACAGTCCAGTGTAAGCAGTCATTAATGTTTAACCCCTCAAAGTGTTCAGCTTTCACTGAATGATAGCGAACACTGTGAGGGGCTAAAAGCGACATTCCGCGATTAATCTACGAAAAGTTGGGTGCGGACGAACTCCATCAACCGAGCTTCCTTCTCCGGCGTCATAACAACACGCTCGCCTCGCTCTTGCTCCACCGCTCGAAAAACCTGCAGGATCTTTTCCTCAGATTCATCGTGAGTCCCGTTGATGACTTTGTGAATCAGTTCCCAAGCCTCCGGCTCATCTTCGGTGCGCTCCTTCAAAACAGAAGCCAGCAGGATCACCGGGTCAAGTTTTAGTGCTTTTGCAGTTCTGGCGACACGGCCAAGTTTTAATCTTGAGGTGCCTTTTTTGATCATGGACAACATTGAGGTTTGATTGGCAGCAAATCCGATTTCCCGAGCCAGCTCTGACTGACTCTTGCCAGGATTATTGCGGTCCACACCTAATTCAATCAACTCTCGAACGGAAGGAATATCAGCAGGGATTCGGCCCCCTTGTGCTTGAACATCGTGCATTTTTAGACTCCAGCGAAAACCATCAGTGGCAAAATAAAATCAACAATCTATTAAGAGAATACAGTAAAGATTGACTGAATCAAGATCGGATCAGTTAAAGACTCATTTGATTGTTGAGGTAATTTTTATCAGTCGAAACTAGAGCTAAATCTCTAATTATTTGCCATCTGCTCAAGCATTTTCTTTTTAGCTCGCTTTGTGAATCTGCCAATTTCCTTCGCGATCAAATCCTTGATGTTGGTGTCGGTGTAGGCAGAGATCATTCGCAGATCGCGCATTATCGACTCTGGGATTTGAGCATTTAAGGACACCATTTTTTCAGAGCTGACCTGCGGTGCGTTGAGTTCGACCTCAACCTCATCGTTCTTCAAAAGGTCATCAAGGGTGCGGCCTTCGTTGTTCATTTCAATCTCTCCATCAGTTCATCAGCGATCTGGTTCACGCTTTCAGCAATATCTAAAACTTGGTCTTTGTCGAAGGACGCTCTCTCACTGGGATGGCGTCGCTTGTTTATCACCTGATTAATCATCGAGGTATTCTTGGCAGCATCCAGGATGGTGAACCCCAGCGCGGAGACGGCAGATATGACGTCCGCAGTTCGAATGCTACGCGACATAAGGTGACACCCCATGTCCCCAATGAGTCGAGCCACATGCTTCGTGGAGTTGGCAGAGGGGTTTACCTTACTCAACACGTAGGAAAGCCCCAGCTGCTCGTCAGCCTCTCTCTGGGTGTTCTCGTGAGACACCGCATCGCGAACCAGCTTGGTCGGCTCCAGGTCAAACTCGGAAGCCTGAACAGGCGAAATAACGTAGTCTGACATCCGAAGAAGGTCGTGCTGGAACTGGTCAAACTCACCCTTGGTATCCACGATGACCACATCGTAAAACTCGGTAATACGCTCGAGCTGCTTCCGGTACGGAGCGTTAGAGGAGATTTTCGCTACCTCCGGGAACCCCATATCGAAGTCAACCAGCTCTGACTCGTTGGCAGTAATTCTTCTCTGGCCGTAGAAACTGACCGCGGAGGCTTGCTCGTCAGAATCAACGATGGCGACGCGAACGCCCTTGCAATGGAGCGCGTGGCCGATGTTTAGCGCTATCGTAGATTTGCCGGTTCCGCCCTTCTGCGTGGCCAGCGTCACTATCTTCCCTTTTCTCATATCTCTTGAACTCCAAAGTGCTGTCTAACCTCTTGGGCCGCCAGCTCTGGGTCTATAAAGACCATGCTGGCGAACTTGCTTCTCAGCTTGTCGTAGTCGCACCCAAAGGCCATTTCGACCCTAAAACGAATGTCGGCCAGTTGAGCAACGCCGTTACCGGTGTCGCGCCAAAAGACAAGATCTGATCGGAGATGACGCGGCAGGCTCTCAAGAACGTCCCACGCGGCATCGCTGATGATACTGGAGATAGATTTCACCTCTGGCCAGGTAAGCTCGGACACGCGCTCAAGGCTCCACCCCATGATGAGGGAAAAGAAGACACAGCGGCGGTCAGCGAGCTCCAGCTTTTGAAGCCCCTGTCTGAGATCGCCCAACAGCATTGGCGTAGAGGCGATCCGGTAGTTTTCGAACCGGTCGTTGTGGACGAATCCTTGATGATTGGCGTTGGAGATGTCACGGGCGATGGCCTCAGCGGCGGCCTTGGCGGCTTCGCGAGAAACCAAAAACTTGGCTCTGTAAAAGAACCCACTGAGATGGATTGGAGCAACGTTGTCAGCGTCCATATCCCATATGGCGAACTGATGCAGCTCCTCTGGGAAGTTCCGCTTCCCGCAGAGATTTTCAAGCGTAATCATTAGGCAAATTCCAGCGATGAACACGCATAGAATGAACCAAATGAATGAAAAAAGGAAGGCACCGAAAATAGTGCCTTCCTTTATCGCTACGCAACTACCAAGGAAGCAATCTTTTTTCCTTGGAAACTATCAAACCAATTTTCCTTTTTCCAAGATGTCTCTGAACCTGTGGAATCGGCCGTGGCGCATGGAGCCGTAGTTGGTTATTTCATGATATTTAACCTCAACAAGGCGCCCAATTATGCTTTGCCCGGAGGGTTTTACCGTGTGGGTCACAGTGATCATTTCATCCAGTTCTTCCTCCCATGACACACTGGTATAGGTGACGACTCGGCCAGTATAGTCAGCCCAGATTTCAGCCCTCTGCTTATCGGTAAAACCACCACCGATGCGGACCTCCACACCGTTAAAATCGACAATAATGCCGCCGGCCATTCCCTCGTATTTGCCCTCACCTTCGTAGACCCCGATGACCTTAAGATCGACCTCGCCCGCAGTCTCAACCTCGTCCTTGAGTTTGAGGTATCCATTGTTCCGGCTCCGCTCGTAGAAGGTGTGGGTTTGCTTAACAATGATCCCTTCAAACCCCATCGAGAATTTCTCTCTGAATTTGGCGCGAACCTCTTCGTCATTGCTGGCGATCTCCTGCTCGATCAGCTTAACAGCCAGGTTGTCCATCTCAGCTTCACCCAGCGTTTCGGCAGCACGACGGAACAGCAGCTCAAGCCGACCTCGACGGCGCTCTTCAGGTAGCGAGCACCCTTTCACGAACTCGCGCTCGGTCATAAATTCGAATACGTGGTACTCGGCATCTTTGGCGTCGAAAGTCTTGCGTCTGACCTCACTGACAGTTTTCAGGAAGTCTCCGGTGATGACCTCCCCATCAAGCACAACAAGGCCGCTGGAGACATTCAGGCCGGCTGTCAGGAAGGTGATTACATCCGACGACAGGGATCGAAATGCGTGGAACTCCTTGCCGGTTCGGGAAAGGAACACGGCTGTCTTGGCCGAGAGATCAGCGATACAAATTGTCCGAACGCCATCGTGTTTGATCTCGATCTTGACCGGCCACTTCTTGACCCGCTTGGCAGCATAGGGGTGGGCAAGATTGACCTCAAAAATGATGATCTCTTCTCTGCCAAGGGCTCGGTTTACCGATTTCCCTGACATGCCGGCTCGGACATCTTTTGTGATGATCCTGGTAAGAACATGCCATGACTCCTCTGAATAGGTTGAGTAGAGTCTGGCCAACTCGGCCTTGGCGGCACCGCCCTTCAAGGTTCTGTCCTGCAGCTGGGCGAGGATCAGCTCAGCCTCTTGGACGGACATGTGCTTGTCACCAAAGCCAGACAGCTTTTTGATGGCGGCCTTGATTGTTTTCTTGCCGATGCCGTATGTCAGCATCGGATCAAGGGCTCGCTTCATCGCCCAAAGAACGTCGGCGTTTTTAAGCTCCTCCGTCAGCAGGTCGTTTTTGGCATTGCCGCTGACGGCCGCGATACGCTCGAATGACTCATAGATGTGTTTCATGCTGGCTCCATGTTGGGAATTGATGCTTTGTCTAGGGGATGCGCTGTTGCTGCGAGGGTCTTTGCGGCGGTCACAAGACGGGTCTGAGCGTCTTTGTCGAGACGAAATTTGCTGATGATCTTGCCCATCTCCTGCCGCCAGAGATCGCGATCTCTGCCGCGGATAAGCTTCGCCACGTACTGAACGAGAGGAGTCGGCTCTTTCTTGCCGATCACAGCCTCGACTGCGGCGTCAGAGACGGCTTCCGCCAGGGTGCTTTCCTTCACGCCAAACAGGCGCTCTGACGCGCTCACCGGGGCAGGTTTGGGAGCTGGTTTAGGCGCAGAGCGGAGAGAGGGTTTGCCGGTGCCTCCGGAGAGAAGACGACCTGCGGCGTTCCAGCCGCGCATGTAGCTCTCGGACTCCGGCTTTGTCGGGCCTGTGATCTCAACCCGGGGCGTGTCCTCGACCTTGACGACGGAGATCTGACGCTCTTGGTAGAAGAGAGCTCGGCCCGCTTCGATCTCTTGCTGACGGAAGCCTACGGCTCTGCACTCGCCACGCTGGATATGCTGATAGCACTCCGAATCGGGACGAAGCTTCCCTTTCTCATGCGCGTCAATGGTGAAGAGGCAGACGGCATAGGACGTTCTGCGCTCAATCTGATCGCAGTGGTGATAAACGGTGTTACGGCCGGAACGACTGGCATCGACAGGCAGCACCTCAACAGTTACAGGTTTCATGATTGCCTCAGTTAGTATTTACTGACGTGGCGGGCTTTAAAACATGCCCCAGTTTTTGTTCGTCTCTGACGTGGCCTTCCCGAATGTGGTTGAGGCCTCTTTGGCGAGAAGTTCGTCGTCAGATATGCGAGCCGACTCCTCATCAGCTCCGGCCTCTCGGTGGCCAAAGAGCTCGTCCTCTTCTCGCTCGTCAAACTTGCGAGCCTCTCGTTCGGCCAGTACCTCATCCACACGAGAGCGAAGTCCTCCTGCGAATGACTTGGCTTTGGCGATCGAGACCTTCATTTCGGCTCCGGACAGGGTGTCCACAAATTCCTTGTCGCTATCCAGGTCGAACTCCTTGTCGATGGTCTGATAGGTGATCCGGTTTCTGGCCAGCTTGGACTCGTTCTTTTCGGAGTAGAGCTTCTCCATCTCTTCGCGGCTTTCCGAACTGCTGATTTTCAACAGGTGCTTGACGCTATTGGCATTGGCCGCGTAGTTGATCAGGTGATAATGACGAACCGGCTCACCATCGGCCTTTAGCGTCAAAATCAGGTTCACATAGTTTCTTTTCCGCTCGTTGTCGGCATCACGCAGAATGGAGCCGACCACATGGACCGTTTTCTTCACAACACACCCCCTTACTCAAACATTCCCCATCCTGGATTAGCCAGGCGGCGACACTCTTCATCCACAATTCGCTCAAGCTCTTCCTCATCCTCCTCCCGCTCGATCATGGCCAGCATCTCGGCAAGACTGTCATTAACCTCTTGAGTCACCGGCACGGCGGGGGCAACCCTAGCTAAGGGGCGCTCGAGCCGCCCCTCTTGAAAGAAGGATCGAGCGACAACCTCCTCTGCAAGCTCAGAAATAGGGGCATCGCCAGCACAGGCGGAAACGCAAAACATGGCGATATGCTTGGACAGGCCGACAGAGCCGAAGAACTTGGTCCTTGATGCCAACCAATCCTGCGCATCCTTCACCACTGAGAAGGTGGTTTCACACTGCAGGACGTAGAGGCGAGAAATATCGGCAATCCGGTTTCGCCAGTGCTCAAGCCATGCTTCGGCCTCCTCTTGGCTGCCAACAACCTCTTTGGCGAACAGATAGTTGGGCTCCCGACCAGAGATCGAGGTTGACTCATTCGCTGACATACAGAGCCAGCGCTGATGGCCATCGCAGTCGGCCCCCACCACTAGGGCGATGTTGTGACTGGTTTCGTCATAGTTCGGTAGGTAATAGACCTTCAGCAGGCGGTTCACAGCGTTCTCCGTTCAGCTCTAAATTCAACATCAGCATGATAAATACTCTCACTCGGGCTTTGACTCTCTTAGCCGAGCTCTGCGCATTAACTCGCGGAGCAGTCGCACGTCCGAGCAGGACATTGCCCTTTCATAGGCATCAACAACGACAGAGGGCGGCACCTCGTTCGGATCTTTACCCTCGGGCAAGAGAGCAACCTTGGCGGACAACCCGACTGAGCGAACAAGCTTGGCCGACTCGATGGCGGCCTTGATTGCATCCACCTCGCCGTCCCACATAAAGACGACTGACTTCAAGCCATGCTGCTTTAACCGGATCAACGCGCCGAGCTGATCTTGCCCGTTATGATCGCCATGGCTGAGGTGCTTGCCGAAGGTGCCAATCTGACCGACGGAGCGGAGATGGACTTTTGAATCCATCGCGATCTTGGTGGCCATGACGTCAAAAGCACCTTCGCAAATGACAATCTCTTCGCAGCCAATGACGTTGTGGCCGTTATAAAGAAAGCGGCCAGAACCCGGGAGTCCGGGCGGGAAGAGGTACTTGCGAGGGGCGTCGTTACTGATGTGGCGACCCTGGAAGGTCACAAGCACACCATCAAGGTCGTAAATGGGTATCAAGACCCTGTTATCGTAGTTCTGCCACATCCTGCGGCCTTCGCCGTCGATGTAGATGTACTGCCCTTTGTGACAGAATCGGAGGTGAAAGTATCGGGCGAGATCGCGGTCTATACCGCGCTGCTCAAGGTATCGAAGATTGCGGCCGCCGTGCGGGAGCTCGATGCTCTCCGGCATGTCAAAGTCGGTCACCTCTTCAACCTCGGCAGAGGTCGAGCGCTTAGCTACCCACCCCTGATCACGGGCATAATCCTTGAGCCTGCGGATAGTCTCTGACGAATCAGTGCCCCAGAGATGGCGAGAGAAAGAGAACAGGTTGAACCCCGGCTCTCCGGCGCAATCACCGTGGAAGCAGTTGCCAAGACCGCTCGAGGCGTTGAGATAGACTTTCCATCCATTTCCCCCGCATCTTGGGCAGGTCTTGATGTTCAACTGCTGCCCAGACGAACCAAACGTCCTCTTGAAGCGGACACCTTCGTAATCAAGGAACAGCTCTGGGTCGATATGCTCCAGAATTTCAGACAGGTCGGTATCTGGCTTGTGTCTCATGGCGTGTCAGTTCAGCAAACTAGGGGAGTACCCCGTCGAACAATGTCTATCAGCCAGATGATCAGCTCGATCATCTTCCATAGACCTAGCAGGGCGAACCCCGCCAGGACTAAGAGCAGCTGGCTGACGATCTTGAAAGTGTCACCCAGCATCACTAGCTAACCCTCTAAAAGCTCGGGATGGACCGGCTGCGCTACCGCTCTGGTCATAGCCATAAAGGCTGTCTCCAGGTCGGTTTTCGCGATTGCAGCCCATCGACGAGGCTCTGCTACCCGATGACGCGCAATAACGTCACCAGAGGGCTCAGGAGCGATATGGAACGCGCCTCCAAGGGCATTCTTTCTCGCTGCTGCTGCTGCGGCTTCGAGATGGTCTTGAGTCTCTATGTGGGCCAAGACCTTGCGATGAAGCCGGATGACCTGAACCTCCATCGCCTTGATCTCGTTCATCAGGTCAACCTCGAACTGGGTCAAATCGCGGTACCCACGGATCATCTTGTGCTGGTTATTCATCTTCCAAGCGCTCCTGCTCGTAGAGAGATTGGGCTCCGGCCAGGATTTCTTGCGGGTCGAAGCCTTGCTCGGTCGCGTAATGGAGCAGGTCGGTAATCAAATCCCCAATCATGTCTCGATGATCGCCCGGGTGGAGACGAGCAAGGCTCTTCTCCGGGCCGATATAAACCTGACTCATGAAAGCCTCTAGAGCGGTCTCAGCCCAGGCTGCGCGGTCTTTATTTGTGGGCATACCCACCTCCTTACTCGAAGCCAATAACTTCTTTGATTGCGTGACCCCGTGACAGATCGCGCTTAATCCGGATCGCAAACTCACCCTTCTGGTTACGAGACGCGGCAAAGAACATTCGAGCCTCGCCCTTGGCCATCTCCTCCTCTGTCGCGTTGATAGAGATAACCAAGTCAGCGGTCCGAATCTTGTTGAAGTCCTCTGCGGCATGCTCGGCCTTGGCCGTCACCGACTTATGACCTTCACGGTTGGTCTGGGTAGCGGAAATCATGGCGACCTCCTCCGTCTGCGCGATGCCTCGACAATCAACCCATATGGTCCGACTGTTCTCCGTCTCGCTTTGCACCCAGCGGTTAGGAGCCATGATGTCCAGGTAGTCGATGACGATGGCGTCGAACTTGATGCCGTCGGCTTTGTACCTGTCGATCAGGTCCTGCAAGTCCATCGGCCTGAATGAGCCGGACGGGTATTCGTGAAGAATGAGTTCGCCTGGTAACTTGCGGTCTCGAGTGGCGCGAATAGCCTCCATCACGGCAAAGATGGACCCCTCAATCTCGTCAATCGGGGTGTCTGATACCGATGCGTCAAGACGAGTGGAAAGCACCTCTGTGCTTACCTCGAGGGTGATGCCAAGCACGTTGTAACCCTGCAGCGAAATCAGCTTTGCAAAGTCCCAGATCGTGAACGACTTACCCTTCTTGGCGCCGGCCATGAAGACCGTGAGCTCTTTGATGCCGAAGCCTTTGTGAAAGAGCAGCTTGTCGATGCCAGGGATACCGGTGCTGATGCCTCGCGGCTTGATCTCTCCCATCTTCATTGCGCGGCGAACCTCTGTTCGGGTTTCAGCCTCTTTCCAATAGCTGTATGGGGTGGAGTTCGGGCGCGGGCCCACCTTGAAGGCCTTCTCCAAGATCTCCTGTACCTTGACGGTGTTGTGCTTCTCCAGCTGGTCAAAAGCGACAAGCATCGCGGAAGTAATGGCCTGGTGACGGGCAAACTCGCCGACCTGATCAACAGCGAAATCACGGCAGGAAACGATATCCATGCCGGCATCGAAGATGACCCGGATCTTGTCTTTAATCTCCTCGACCATGTCCGAGCGAATAACGCCTCTGCGAATGGCGTCTTTCAGCAGGGCAACTACGTTGGCCACATCTTTTGGCGGCCTCTTGTAGCGGTCGTAATAGCTGATCGCCAAACTGACGAGAGCCGCATCTGCGCGGCTCTCAAAGTATTCAGGCTTGATAAGACCCTCGGTTCTTCTGGCGAAGGTCTCATCCCTTACCTGCAAGGCGACCAGTCTTTCCTGAAACGACTCGTCAAAATCAACGAACTTGATTTCCGGAGTCTCAACTTCCATTTCAGCAACGACTGTCATGGCTCACCTCAAGCGCGGTTTGCGACAGGGCTAAACATCGCGACGGCATGCTTGAAGAGGTGCAGGTCTACGCCATCGCTCTGCTTGATCGAGAAGGAGTAGCGGTCGAAGTCGATGACGACCCCCTCTACCTCTTTTCCTGACATCAGGGTCACAGCCACAGAGGACGCATTACGTTTGCTGTTAAGCAGCACATGCTCGTGAGCGTCCAACTGACGGCGGGCAGGCTTCTTGTTTTGGGTCTCGGGGCGCGGGCGAGGGCGAAGAGACGGGCGACCGGCGTCGGAAGAGAAACGACGATGGGATTGGTTGTGTTGTTCGTGCATTTGCTACTCCATGTTGTTCAGCAATTCGCTAATGTAAGCATCTTACTTGCTATCTAACGGACTTTCTACAGTAAACACTTACTTAATAATGGGGCCGACACTACTACCAGCCCCAGACTAAGATCAGGCTTTTTTGACAGCCTCAAAGCCGGGATCGATGGCCGGCATAACCTCGCTGAAGAGGTGCTCAATGCAGAAGCTCTCAAGGTCGGTCACTTCTGCCTCACCATGTTTGACCCGAGAGAACATAGTTGCGCCTTCGTTGTTGGACAGCAGAAGAGGAGGCTTGCCGGCTTCCAACGCTTCGCGATCGTGCCAGTATTTGAACTGGTAGATGACGGAGACGGACATCTCTTGAGGCTGTTCAGCACCGAACAGCTCAACGCGGTTGACGGTCTTTTGCGCATAGCTGAGCTCAAACACAGCTGCAGGGTGAGGGATGCCATAAGCATCAGTGAATTTGACGGTGAAATGCTTCTTCATAATGCCTCCAAGACAGTTGACCGAGCAATCATACACAGACGCTCAAAAGCCATCTACAGTAAGCTTTTACTTATTGAGCGAGCAGCAGAAATCACCTCCGGAGAGAAATGCACTCGCATATCTTGCGGGTGGATCATGTGGCGCTTGAAGCCGTACTCCATCAGCGAGAACTCCGGCCGGGCTCTTGACGCAATCAATCGGCAGAGCCATGCCGAGTGCTCCAGCTGAGAAGGATGGCCTTGCCACTTCGGGAGGGTGTAGAAGTCAGACTCGGCAGCATAAATACGCTCGCTCAGAAGCGCTTCCCAGCGATCGATGATCTGCTCAAGTATGTTGACACTATAGAGCTGCCCTGGCGTTGGTATACGCTGCCAGATTCGCCCTATCGCTGCTTTCATCCCTGACATGCAGAACACATCGTAGGGAATACCGAGCAGGTCAGCCTTCTGACGCGCCTTCCAGATACAGGTCGTGTTTCTGAATGGGGATGACTTGCCGGTCTTCGCTTCTTTGGCAATGACACTGCTTGGCTTGCCGAGAGGGTCTTTTCTTGGCAGATAAGATCTCGGGGAGGGACCCTCTACCTGCTCATAATCGACATGAAGCCGAATCATGTGACGAAAGGCCTCTTCGTAGTAATGCGCGAACAGATATGTGCGCTTGGTAGGGTGCATACCTCGGTAGTCAAACCATGCCGTCTTGTAGAGCTCGCACTCCTCTTTTAAGAGCGAGAGGCTGATCCTCTCCAGGGCGATGAGCTCACATTCAAGATCGGACAGCGAGGAACCGACGAAATCATCCAGCATCATAACTTTAGGCTCGCTTTTCAATAAATAATTACTTGTTTTTGAGTTTACTTATATTAGAAGAAGCGATCAAAAGTGATTATAGGAACACCGCGGAATTTGAATTTTGCTTCGGAAGGAAAGGCCCTGACCGGTACACCTGATCGCTCAGGGCCGGAGCCTTACTCGGAAACCACCGAGCTTGGCATTGCGACCGATTTGCCATCTCTGGCCAGGCGGTCATTGAGCACCGTCAAAACGGTGTTGAGACGAGCAATGGACTCGTTCAGCTTGCGGAAGTTTTCGCGGTTCTCGTTTGCAACAGCGTTCTGAGAAGCGGCGTGTGACTCGAGGACTGCGATACGGGTGTTTGCATCAAAGACAAAGCTGGCCAGAGCGACAATTGAGGTTGTCAGCAATCCGGTCACCACCTTGTTGACGTCGTTAAGCCAGTTGGGCATATCCTTATCCTATAAGGTGAAATTTTCAGGATTATAACCGCCCTCTTTTTCAGTATCCACTGAACAATAAGGGGCCCGAAGGCCCCTTTTACCAGGAGTTACGGAGTGGCTTTTTCCGCTCGTCATACTCAATGCTGTCCCTGCAGTGGGTCGGGCTCATCATGATGAAGTTGATGATCTTCTCCAGCCTCAGCGCCCACCGCTTACCCTGCAGAGCGTTGTACCCAACATTGCCGGAGATAGTCTCGTCAGGACGACCGCCGAGCAGGGTGTTACCCAGCTGGTCGATAGAGATGGCCACACGGAAAAAGTATCTGGTTACTGCATTACTCATAGTTTCTCCTATCGGAATGTAGAGCCTTCACAGCTGACGTTTACGGTCTTCACGACCGCTCCGTTCAGAATGAAGTCAATGGCTGCCGTGATGGTTTCGTATCCTGGGAAGCCAGGGGAGCTGCAGGCCACACCTCTCCTGGTCCCGTCCGGGGTAAAGGCGACGTTGTTGCTGGCGCCTGAGAAATAGACCGAGCCGTCCCCTCCCGTGTGTCGGATCCTGATCTGGCACACGCCTTTGGTTAGTTGAACGTCGGAGATGTTCGTCCCTCCGCTCCAGATGTCATTCCCAGACCTCCAGAATTGGAGCACCCCGTCCCCTGGGTTTCCGTAGGGCGAGCCAGGGTCATTCAAGATGGCGAAAGCACTCATGCCAGCGAGATCCCCCGCCATGCGGGGGAGAGCTAAGCCGGCCTTGGACAAGATGTTGGAGGCCCATCCATTGCCTCCAAACTCCGTGTTTGCCTGAGAGAGCCAGAACGGCTTATTTGGTACCGGCATTTGCGGCCTCCAGTTGCTCGATGCGCTTCTGCATTTCCTGAATCACCTTGCCGGCCAGCGCCAGCACACCCATCGGGCGAAGACTCAGGAGCTTGTCATCTGGCGACTCGGTTACTACCGCCGAGAACCTCTCGACAAAGTCCTGTGCCACAAAACCAAGCTCGCGGGCGCCCGCCTTGGTGTATTCGGAGATGCGCAGCAGCTTCCAGAAGTCCCAAGGGTCGGCGATCTCCTTGAAGTCGGACTTGAGCCGGATGTCAGAACGGATCTGGACATCGTTCACCGAGGCGTTGCCGTTGCAGTACCAGGTGCCGTCAGCGCTGAGGTAAGCCGCTGCATCTGTGCCGTTCGCGGTCCGGCTCTTGTTGATCATGTAGATGCCGAACTGCGAATTACCGAGGCCGCCAAGGATAAAGTGACGGTCAGCATGCTCCTGACGGACAATTGCGGAAGCGGCAGCGTTAGAGACGGCTGAGCGCCCTTGAATCGCGTTGGACGACCGCATATCGATCCAGGAGGTGCTGCCGGTGTTGATGTACGCCTGACCGTTAATATCGACGTTGTGCCCGAAGTTCACGTTGCCAGTGGCGAGGTTCGCGTACATCGGACGAAGGCCGTTGTAGCTGCCGTATTGATCGCTGGCGTTGGTAAACATCAGGTACAAGTTGGACCCGTCATTTCGCCAGAACGTCCCGTAGTTGCCCTGCACGATTCTCATGGAGTTGGCAGACAACGAGCGAAGCTCCCCATTGACCGTCAATGCTCCAGTGATGGTGCCGCCGCCGACCGGCAACGCGCCGACGTCAGCAGGGCCGATGTCCTTCCACTGGAGAGAACCGGCAGTGGCCCCGGCCATCAGGAACTTGCCGTTATTGCCGGTGCCTGTGGCGGGCACATGCAAATTCCCATCGCCACCCGGGTGCGAATAGCTGTTTGCCCCAGCCGCGATACCGTCCAGCTTCTTCTTGTCAGCGGCACTCATAAAGCCATCGGCGGTTCCGGTAGCGTTCGCATGAGCGTCACCTCCTGATCCGACGTGACCGCTTGGCGCCGCATCGGTGATGCCATAGCCTGCAAGAGTCGTAGGGTTGGAACCGCCGGTCACATGCCCTTGGCTGTTAACAGTGACAGACCGATATGTGCCGGCCGGTACACCCGATCCGTGGTGATAGGACGAGATGTTCCCGCTATCCACCACGACCCGCCAGTTCATGCCATTCGTCCCGACAGTGCTGGTTTTCTTCCAGTCATTGGTAAAGAGCAGCGAGCCGTTGGCGGCCCCCTGATCTACCGTCACCACGGCGCCGGCCAATCTGGCGGTGGTGTCCGCATCGGCGACACGGGTCAATACCCATGGCGTTGTGGCTGACCCAGGATTCGTTACCGCATAAATGCCATTCTGAGCAGAGCTGGTTTGGTTCTTCACCAAGACCCGATAACCGGCCTGGCAGGCAACGCCATCGATAGACAGCGCCCCGTTTGCGGTAGCTGTTAGTGTTGCGCCAACCCCTGCTGAGCCGTTGGCATATGTGGCAGCAAGGTTCCCAGTAGTGGCGACATCAGCGGCACTCTTGTAGGGGTCGTCCAGAGCCAGAGCGCCGATTTCGTAGGCCGTTGGCTTGTTTGATGGACTGTAGACGCGAGCATCTAGGTCGAAAACTTGGCCATCACGAAGGCTGTAGCGTCTATTGAGCTCGCCTCGGTCGATAGTCGTCATCGGGGAGTAGACAGCTTTATCCGCGTCTGTGTAGTCGCCCTCAATCACGGAAAAGGTTGTATCGACGCCATAGTCACTCTGGAGGCAATACTTCGCTCCACCGCCTCTGAGCCAGAAGGCCATTCCGTTCTTGAGGAGGGAGACCCGGGCGACCATGGTTGAGTAGGTCTCGGAGAAGTGATCCACGACCCAGTTCTTGGAGTTGCCGCCCCAAGCGCCGTCGCCGCTCCACCGGATCGAGAGCGTCAAGCCGCCTTTATGGGTCGCAGTGTTCCAGGTGTTTGGGGCGGGCCAGTTATAAGCTCGGCTGAGCATCACCCGCATGTCACCGAAGTCCGAGGTCATCGGCGCAACGACAACCATGTAGTAGGTATTGGGGTCGCCACCAACAGTAAACTCTTTCCTTGTGCCTTTCAGCAGGGTCGCGGCCTGTTTCACTGCTGCGGCGGAAGCATACTTGGTCTCGCTACCATCAGTGATAGAGGATGTCGCGGCCCAGTTGTTCAGCAACTCTAGGCCCAGATCTGCCTTGGTCGGTTTAAATCCTTGGTGGAAAACCTGGAACCCCTTCACCCGGAGGTTGTCGGCCTTCAAGGTCATGACGTCGGTGACTGTTGAGCCACTGACAACCTGCCACTTGAAATACTCATTGCCGTTATCACCGGTCTTAAACCACATGAACGAGTCGGTGTCGGAATCAGCGTCATTTTTGAAACCAATGGCCGCGAAGTCTGTGTTGCGGCTCCACTGGATCACCGAGTCGTTGGTGAAGGTGACGTTGCCAGTGAGATTACCGCCAGACCTGGCCAGCGCCGCATTGGCAATGTCGGCGGCCCGCTTTACAGCTCCGGCTGTGGCGTACTTCTGATCGGAAGGGTCCGTAATCGAGGCTGACGCCTCCCAGTTGTTCAGGTTATCCAGCCCAACGTCGGCAGCGGCCAAAGACGCCCACATGATCGCCCCTGCAGTTGCGCCAGCTTTCAGAACCTTACCTGCGTTTGAGGTGCCGGTCGCCGGGACATGGAGATTGCCGTCGCCGGTTGGGTGCTCGTACTTGTTGGCGCCCGCCGAGATGGAGTCGAGCTTCACTTTGTCAGCGGCGGACATGAGGCCATCCTGCGATGCAGAAACGGCGCTCGTATCTGGGACACCAAGGGTCGCCCGCATTGCAGCTACGTCCGCGTCATCAAGGAGGGCTCTAGCAGCTGCCGTCACTTTCATCGAAGCAGCCGCATTCGCTGCAGTGAAATAGGGGACGCTGTCGGCCGCCATGGCCAAGCTCTCGATGGCGCGAAGCGTTGCACTGGAAACCCCATAGCCGGCCAGATTGGTTGGCTTGCCAGAGGTGATCTTCGCCCAATCCAGGTTAGGGATGTCCGCAGCTGTCTGGCCGGATGCGGCGGTCACACGGCCTTTGGCGTCCACAGTGACTTTGGTGTAGGTGCCTGCAGCGACGCCGCTGTTAGACAATGTCACCGCCATCGATGTGTTGGTTGAGCCGTCAAAAGACATCGAGCCTGTTGCGTCACCGGATAGGGACAGAGTGCGGGCAGATTCGAGCTTGGAGGCAGACACGGCGACGCCGGCCGCAGCGGTCAGCACTTTGGAGCCCATGGAATAGAGGCCATCTGCTCTCATCTCGCCAATGCGATTTTTGTTCACCACCAAGCTGACGATGTGGTTGGAGAGTGTCCCGAACGAAAGGTCGTTTCCTACAGCAGCAATCTCGTTCGGATCAAAAGCGATCCCTCCATTGGCGCTGCCGATCCGAAGCCAACCGTTGCCGAACGTTGCGCCGCCGATGGTTGGCCCGTTCGCGATGTTAATGAGCGTCTGACCGGTAATGGAGCCGCCGGAGCTTGAGAACAAGTCGGCGTGAGTGTGGGTCAGCGGGGCTGCATCAATGATGCCGTAGCCGGCCAGGGTCGAAGGCAGATCCTTGAGATTGGAGAAGGTGTGCTTGTGGCTGTCGTCCTTCACAACCAACGGGATGGCCACGTTGGCGGAGCCGTCGAATGTGACGGAGCCGGACCCGTGGCCTGAGATCGAGATAGACCGACCGGTGGAGAGCTTTGCAGCTGCAACAGCGGCAGCAGTCGCGGCAAGCGCCCCAACATCAGCAGCAGTGAGCACAACTGCGCCTTTCTTGTTGTTCACGCTGACGACAGCGTCGGTGTTGTCGATCTTGTAGTAGCTATCCGTCGAGCTGGAATAAACGAGCGTGTCGCCAACCTCATAGTCGATACCGCCGACTTTAGAAACGCCAGCGGTCGTTACCTTCCAGAAGCAAGCGATGTTGGAGCCGGATTTGCTCTTGAGCGGGGGAGGGTAGTCGCCGGACGCCATGCTGACTTCGCCAGCTTCAACAAGCCCACCGGTTGCAACCGCAGCCGCATCTTGGGCGATTTTTGCTGAAGCTGCAGCGGCATCGGCCTGTGTCTTTGAGGCAGCAGCGGAGGCAGCCGAATCAGAAGCCGACTTGGCGGCGGCAGACGCCGATTGGCCAGCCTCACCAGCCTTTTGGGTAGCCGTTGTGGCGGAGGCGCTCGCTGATGAAGCAGAGGTCCCTGCTGCATTCTTGTTGTCCAGTGCAGACTTGGCGCTTGCAGCGGCCTCGGTAGCTTTCGTTGTGGCCAGGGTGGCCTTGTCAGAAGCGACGGTGGCGCTGTTGCCTGCCTCGTCGGCTTTCTGTGTAGCGGTCGCCGCGCTTGCAGCTGCCGCAGAAGCGGAGGCATCGGCCTTTGTCGCGTGGTGCAACGCGGAGAATTGCCCAGGAGAGACAGCGGTGTCTACTGGGTTAGCGGCCCACTTCTGGGCGGTAGTGGCGCTTTGGGATGCCGCATTCGCTCTCGTGGTTGCAGTAGTCTCGCTGGTCTTGGCGGAGGCTGCACTTGCAGATGCAGCGTCAGAGCTGGCTTTTGCCGACTTTGACATCTCAACAGCCACGCTCGCGCTGGATGCAGCCTCTTCAGCCTTTGTCTGAGAGATGTTTGCGGAAGCTGAAGCCTCGCCGGCTTTCGCAGCGGCCACGCCGGAGGCGGCACTCGCGTCAGCTGCTTTGGCTGATGCAAGCGCTGCGGATTCGGTCGCGGCTTGGGATTTTGCCGATGAGACGGACGCTGACTGCTCTGCCTTGATCGCATGGTGCATCGAGGAGAACTTTCCAGGTGTTACGGCGGAGTTCTCCGGGTTGGATGCCCATTTTTGAGCGTCAGAGGCGCTACTGGCGGCAGCGTTCTTGCTGGCCAGCGCGTTGGCTTCGCTAGTAGCGGCGTTCTTTTTGGAGGTATCTGCAGCCGAGGCAGAGGAGGCGGCAGCTGACTGAGACGAGGCGGCGGCGTCTCTGAACCCGACCAGCTCGGCTCGGGTAGAAGTCATCTTGGCTGAAACCTCATTCAGCTGGCGACGAACGTCAGCCATTTGAGGCGCGAGCTCTGCAGGCTTCAGATCGGTAATCTGCTGCACGGCGTCAGAAACGATTTTCTCCATCTGCGCCGGAGTCATGATTTGCCGCTTGTTGCCAGCAGCATCGGTCATGACTCGATAGCCTTTTTTCTCAGGGTTGTTATCCGGCGGGGCAAGGTCATTCGCAGCTGAAGGCCCAGCTTGCCAGTTCATTTGCTGGTCAAGGAACCGCTGCCAATTCGCCATCATGTCGCCGATCTGGGCATATAGCTCAGTAATGGTCGGTGTGGTCATAAAGCCTCCAATTCAACATTGGAGGCATTATATTTAAACCATAGATGATCAGTAAGCGTTTACTGATCATCTATGCCGCTATTTTGCTAGGGGGTGGAGAAAATCTAGGTTCTTCAGGACGCTGTTTTTCAGGTCACCCTCTGGCAGATAGGGCAGAATAAGCCGGTAGAAAAGAGCCGACTTAGTTTGCCGCATTGCTGGTTTCAACCATGCGTAATGAGCAACAACCGCCTCGTTGAGAATAAAATCGATCCTCCTCGCATAGGTCACAGTGTCAGTCATAGTCGCCAGCCTACTCATCATCGCATTGAACTTCTTGGGAAGAACACTCATGACCCCCAAGTCGTGTGCGATGAAGTTGAGAAAGTCTTGGTCTGGGTAAACAGCCCGCCGATGACGCTCGAAGAACGTTTGCAGCTTGGGAGTCAGCGGGCCGCTCTTGCACAGGGCCAGAACGTTGAGCGCGAGCACTCCGCTGTTCACATAGGGGTTAACGTCAACGACCGGTGCTGCACGGCCAGCCCAGCCAGAGCTTTGGCCGGTGTCTTCCTCATCGACGTCGAGAACACCGCCGAAAACTCCTCCGCCGTCCAAAAACCTGACGATCTCGGTGAGGGGTCGCAAAACCACGGTGTCGGTATCCAGGTAAATAGCCTTCTCAACCCCTTCTTGAGCCAGCCAGTCAATCGCGGCGACCCTCATGCACATAGAGATGCACACATCCCGACGGTACTTGCCAAGCTGAAACTCACAGAGCTCCAGGGGAGGCAAGGTGATCATGCGATGAGGTACTGGCAGATCGAGAGGCTCATAGCCGAAAACGACAGGTTCTCCGGCCTCTCCGTTCTCAAGAAGCGAACGAATGGAGGCGATGAGGTAGTCCTGGTCGTTACCGTCCGAAAAGTAGAAAACCACTGGCTTCATTTGTAGATCCTCCTGCGTAGTTCATCCCGTAGCTTTCTTACCTGCGAGTCCGGCGGCAGCAGCTTCTCCAGCTCGTCGAGCAACATCCTGTCGCTCTGCTCAAGACGGAATGAATCCATTGTTTGTCGAGTGCTCGCCGAAGAAACTCCTATAACTGAAGCCGCCCCTGGGATATCCAGCACCTCTCTCGTTATCGACCCATTCGACACCACAATAACCACCATTCCATCAAAAATGACTGGCAAATTGTCATGTATCCGCACATCTGGATCTGGATCATCCTCCCAGTGCCCCAAGTACCCAATGTCTACGGTTGTTAGCAAAGCAACCCGCTTCCCCGCTTTTCTTGCCGCAACTGCGAGCGAGTAGGCCATATCTGTTGAGCCAACAAATCTGTCTGTACCTATCACCGCTATATCACCATTTAGTAAGGCGCCCTCTATGGGCACCTCTAAGATTTTCACCATATGTAGTCCTTAGTTCGGCCCTGGGCCTGTTGGTTGAGTTGCATTATTCGCCGTGTCTTCGATTCTGAATTTCAGGGTGTTCTCCGTGTTATTGAAATTTGGGTGTAGCCCTCTGACGGTAATCCCCACATCAAGAGAGCCGTCTGATTCATAAGCAAGATCACTGAATTCCAAAACAAACGAGTAGGCTCCATATGATCCAGGCCGCCATTGATACCTGTCCGACCCGGGTGGTACGTGAAACGAGTACCAGCAGCGACACACTCCATTAGGCATAGGCCAGGAAATGCCACCACCAGGTCTAACACCGCCGGAACCGTCTTGAGATACGGCCGGGGCATCCCACGACCAGATAACTTTGTCGCCTGAATAGATTTGGAATGTAAGAGACATGTCTGCATCAATCGCAATTCTGTCATCCGCCGCATACACCTGAACGGTTACTTTTGGAGAGATAAGCTTCCTTGAGTAACGGTAGGTTTTAGACCTATCGGAGTGGTTATAACTTACAATCGGGAAGGTCAATTTTGCTCGGTACACCCCTCCGACTTTGAAATCGTCATAACGTAATACCCTCTCTGAGGAAACGTCAGCAGTCACTCCATCAAGGTTACAAACGAACGGAGCATTCTGACCGTGAACCCCAACGATGGTTGGCAGGTCCATTGTTCCGTATGTCTCCTGGTTGGCCCACGAGAGCACCTGGAGGCCGGCATCAACCACGAACCGAGAAGCTTGGATGTTTGTGCCTCGGATAGCGCCGCCCCGAATAACCGCACCTTCGATATTGCCGCCACGGAATGTCGATGCGTTGAAGATGCCGTTGATGTTCGCGTTGTTTGCGACCATGTTCCCGCCTTCATCAACGCTGAACCGTGAGCCAATCGAGATGCGACCACCACTGATCACCGGAGCGCTGAGCGATGCTCCTGCCACGATTGAGCTGGCCACAACGCTCAGGGCGTTGATGTAATCCGCGGTGATCTTCTTTGCCACGATATTTTCGATCACGGCGTTGTCGATGTAGGCGTCGGATAAGAACGCCTTCCCGTTTACCACCTTAAATGGTGAGGTGCGAAGCACTGTGCCGGCTGCATTGCGAGAGATGAGTGCCAGGGCGTCAGCCTCGATGAGGAAGCTGGTCTCTTTCCCGTCATTGAAGAAGCCAATGCCGCCCTGCAAATCGCCAACCTTGGTCTTTACACCCCACTGGGAGTTGTACTTGCCGTCGATGCCCGCAACAGTCGAGCTGAGGGTCGATACGCTGGCAGAAACGCCGTTGATTGAGGATGTGAGGGAGGTCTGCAGGTCAGCCCTTGCCTTCTGTTCGGTGGCGATTGCAGCCTTGCGATCGCTGATTTCGGTGGCGATCTTCCCAGCCTCTGTGGAGATCAGCGACTTCAGGCTCGACTCAAGGCTGGTCAATGCGGAATTGACAGAGGTGATGGCAGATTTACGGTCGGAAATCTCTGTCGCGACCTTCTTGTCCACCGAGTCGATGCTGCCGCTAAGGCGAGTTTCAACAGCGGTAACTGAGTTGGTCAGAGTGACATCAGCCGCTTTCCTCTCCGCAATCTCTGCATTGAGCTTCCCGCTTACGCCATCAACGGCGCCTGACAGTTTGGTGTCAATCGCTGCAATTGACTCGTTGACGCTGGTGATTGCAGTCTTCCGGTCAGCGATCTCCGTCGTGACTTTCTTATCCACCCCAGTGATTGAGCCGGACAGCTTGGTATCGAGCGCCGCGATGGACTCGTTGACACCAGTAACAGCGGCCTTCCGGTCGGCAATCTCGGTAGCGACCTTCTTATCCACGCTGGAGATGGATCCTGACAGCTTGGTATCCAGAGCCGTGACAGAGCTGGCCACAGTCGAGACAGCGGTTTTCCGGTCGGCAACTTCGGTCGCAACCTTTGCATCAACGCCGTCGATATTCGCCTGCAGAGCGCTGGACTGTTCTGCAACAGCCTTGTCGATAGCAGTGGTCGCGGCCTTCCTCTCCGAGATCTCTGTGTTGATCTTGCCGGTCAGCGTGTTGAGCGATCCGGTCAGTCTGCTGTTCATCTCCGTAATGGAGGTGTTTAGGGCGGTAACAGCCGATTTTCGCTCTGTGATCTCGGTTTCGACCTTTCCATCCACGCCAGACACCGCGCCGGACAGACGGCTTTCCGTTTCTGACAGAGCCTTGTTGACGTCGGCAACCGACGCCTTTCTCTCGGCGATCTCGGTCGATACAGCCTTGTCCAAGGTGGAGATTGTGGCGCTAAGCTTTGTCTCCAGGGTGGCCATCGACTTGTTGAGGGTCGTGATGGCGTTCGAGCGCTCCAGGGTCTCTGCAGCAATCTTTTGACCAACCGTATCCAGAGAGGCTTTCACCCCGTTGATGTCGGCAGCCCGGGCGCCAGACTCGTCGGTGATGGCCTGTTTGCGTGCGTTAATCTCTGAGGTCAGCTGATCAGAGGCGGTCTTCTTGTTCGCGGCTACGGTCGTAGTCAGGTCAGAAATCGCCTTTTTCGCGTCAGCGATAGAGGTCTTCACCTCGTTGATGTTCGCCATGGAGGAGACATCGACATCGCGGAACTTGGCGTAGATCTCACTGATCTTGTTGGCCATGCTGGAGTCGAGAGAAGCGACCGACTCGCTCAGCTCTTTCAAGCCTGAAGCAGCGCCGCCTTGGACAACGCCGATCATCTGCTCAACCTTTTCGATTGCGCCGCCCTTGCCGAGCACGTTCTCTCGCAGCTTATCGACCATCCCCCTTACACCGTCTGGGCCGTACCACTCGATCCGGCGCTCAGTCTCGTTGGTCTCTTGCTGCATCAACAGGCGCAGGCCAACCTCTGCCGTGGTTTGAGAAAGCGCCAGAGACTCCGATGCCTTCTTGTCGATGGTGGTAAGAGAGTCGAACGCCTTCTTGGCGTCCTCACCGGCCTTTTTCAGGGTGTCGGCGACATCGGTATCGAGGAAGTCGAACTTGATCTGCTTGTCCAGCAGATTGCTCATCTCCTCCGGGGTCAGGCGCACAAGAACGAAAGCGCCGCCGTCCGTATGGACTGGGCCCTCAATACCAGCCTTGTTGATGTGGCGAACCCAGACGTAGTACCCGTAGCCGGCGGCCGCCGCGATGCTGACCATCGTGGAGGTTTCCTCGGCGGCGAGCATCGTCTTCATGTCGAGCTTGGCAGCAGACAACGGGGTGCCGGAGGCGTTCACAAGGACGCGCTGGACGAAGACCTGAGTCTTGCCATGCCCCTCATAGACCGGCTTGTCCCAAGAGACGCGGATTGCGCCAAAAGCAGCGGTGACATTCACGCCGGTCGGCTTGATGGACGGCTCAACCGCCTCCGCCTCTTTCGGGTCGTAGATGGCGGCCGGCATAGACCATGATGGGTCGCTGAGCTCGTCTACGCTGCAGAAGCGGCGAGAAGAGATGAACAGCGCGGCGTCTTTGTTGGTGACTCCGGTTCGATCCGGTGTTTGCTTCCAGATCGACTCCACAGGGCGAGGGGAGTCATAACTGCCGCCAGTCGGCCGAGCCGGCTCCTTGACCGCGTAGGTGTAGACAGACACATCGTTGAAGGCGGCGGAGCGAATAGCCCTGCCGCTGCCGACGAACCCCATTGGGCCTTTGGCATCAACCATGTCGATCGTTCTGGCCCAATAGAAGAACCGAATCTTCTCATCGTTGCGGTCAGTGATGATGTGGCTGAACCGGCCGAACTGATCGGCATACCCGATCTGCTTGCCGAATAGCTCGATACCCTCCGCCGTCACGACAGTAGGGTCCTTCAAGTCCTCGATCTTTGTCTTGTCGCCGACAATGCCCTGGCCATAGCCTGCGCCGATTACCGTGCCCTGACGAATTGCCCAGATCTCAACCTGCTTGACCCTGTAGGGGTCAAACTGGAGGCCAGACAAGACCAGCCCGCCGTTTGTTGCGGCGACCGCGCCTCCGGTGACAGGCATATCGTTGGAGTTTTGCGGGATACCGGTGAGGACGACACCCGTCTTGAGCACCGCGCCAGCCTTACCGCTGATCGCATAGGGGATGATGGTTACATCGATGCGGTCGCCCGGCTTGACCAAGACGGATGCGTGAGTGGTCTGACGGCCAAGTCGCTGGATCTGGCCGTTGTTGACGGTGACAGACACCTCTGCGTTTTTGTAGTTAGTCGATGGATGAGTCCAGGTGATGGTTGCCCGGACACTCATGCCGGCACCATCGAACACCGCGCTCTCGGTGACCTCCACGTTCTCAACAGCCGTCAGCGCCCGCTCGTAGGCGTTATCGGTGACGATGAAGTCCGTGTCGCTGTCATCAAACACACGCTCGTCATATTCCAGCGCGGTGATTTGGCGAGTCATGTCATCACCGGTCAGGCCAATGCTGCGAACGGTGAAAAGCCGAGCCTGGAACTCAGGGAAGCCAACCATGAAGTGATCGAACTTCTGAGGCTCAACGGTCAGGCCGGAGACACGAACTCGGTCTACAGGAGATCCGTAAACAGGCGGCGTGACAGCGGCGGAGACGATGACATCGGTATCGAAAAGTCTTACCGATGCGCCAGTGGCAAATGCGTCGAAGTCGCGAACCACGATACCTTTCTTGCCGTTCGAATCGACAAAGGTATCGAAAACGGGAGTCTCGACGTTGGCAACCTTAGCCCTTGAGACGCGCCCCACCTTGTCAGGGTCAAAGCCGGTCAGGATCACATAGCCGCCGAGAACGGATTCGACCTTGAACGTGCCTCGATCGACAACGCTGGTCTGAAGGTTGATCTTCCACGCCTTGCCCTTCTCGAAACTGATCTCATGGTCAAGCACGAGGTCGTATACGCCAGCCGCGACCTTGCTGACGCCAGCCAGCTTGCCGGCTTCGCCCCAGGTCATCATGTTGTGCTGGACCTCGATGACGCTGCCGATCGTGCATGCGAGCGCCTCTACCGGTGCGGTAAAAGTCACTGTCTCGACCAGCTTGTTCGTGTTCAGCATGAAGTTGGCCTCACGAACCGCCTGCTCGTTGGTGACTACGCCAACCAGCTTGGTCGATGTCGAGACCGGCTTGGCGCCTCTCGCGGCAGCCTGCTTGTCGTATACCTTGATGACGCGCTGCTTGTAGTCGTACTCCTCATCGTAATAGGTGAGCTCAATCTCGTTGGCCCGGTCATTCACCCCCATCCAGTTGATGGAGAAGGATCCCTCAACGATATTGTCCACGCCAAAGGACATAACCTTTTCCTTTGGCATCTCGATAGATACGGTGTACCTGGTGCCGGTACGAACAGGCACAGCGCGGCCAACTCGGAATACCGACGCCAACGCATCCCATAGGGTTTCCTTACCATCGATGACCGCTCGGAAGTGAAGCCCCTTGGCTCGGCAGTAGTCGGCCCACTTCTTAAACGCCCAGAAGTCGAGGCGACTGGGGTCGATGCCGCCGCCGAATCGGGTGTCAGTGAACATGTCCCAGGCGATCCAAGCCGGGTTGTCATGGTCGTAGACGCCGCCAACGTACTTGCCGGCAGAGGCCTTTGGCAGCATGTGAGCGGGCATTGAGAGAGCGCGGACGTTGGGTGTGATGGTGCCCAGTCGCTTCAATGTTTCCTTGTGCTGCTCTGCGGTGAGAGGCGGGAAATCAGCGGCCTCTTTGCTGCTGATCGGGAATTTGAAGTAGCCCGAATCGGCACTGGCCACCCACTTACGCTGGGCCTCATCCCACACACGAATCACACGGCCAAGGTTCTCGAAGGTGACTTTCGGGATAGAGCTGATCTGATCGCTGATCTTGACCTTCACATACAGCAGCGCGGTGTGGTTATAGGCGATGTCCGAATAGACGATCTCGGACACCTCGTTGAGCACGACGGTGTCGCCGATCTTCTCGTCTGTCGAGTCATCAGTGGTTCTTCTCGCTCGCACAACATAACGCCCTTCCGGCAGTCTTGGAGACTCGAAAGAGAAGCGCATAGTGGCGCTCGCGTCGCGACCGGTAAGGCGCAGCGTGGCGTCGTTTTGGGTGTAGGTAGTCACTGAGTCGGCGTTGTATCCGCTGACCATGATGTTGGCGGCATGGAACTTGTGATAGGTGCCGACGACCTTGCCGTTACTCACCAGCTCGCCGTAATCGTACTCTGTCAGCCCAGAGGCGCTTGGCAGCTCTCTAGGGGCAACGGTGTTCTCTGGGCGACTGTGACCATATGGCCGGCCGTAGTAGGTGGTGTTCTTGGCGCCGTTGGGCGTTACCGCTTCACCTACCAGCACGAATTTGGTACCCGATTTGACGTAGTAGTTGCGGTAGAGACCGGAGGCCTTGTCGAAGATGTTGGGCCGGGTCTTATCGATGAACTGGGAGCCCTTCTTGACCTCCTTGATCTCACCGTTGATGAGTCGAGCGCCAGCCATGTCGATTTGCCAACCACGCGCTGAGTGAGCGCGAGAAACGCCGGTAGTTAGAGGGCGAAACTCGGTATCCGGCGCCCCGAAAGGCTTGATCTCGGCAATGACGTCAACGCTATGAGGCTGCTCATTACCGTTGTCGTCCATCCGGTAGAGGCTGGCGAGAAAGTCCAGGCGGACACCTTCAACCTCTTTGTTGACGCTCGTAGTGAACTCAGTCCAAACATTGGACTTCTTCATCTCGCGGTTGATCGTCACCTGATTGGGGGTGATTTGCCGATCAAACACACCGGTCGTCTCCTGGCCATCGTTGCCGTGGAAGAAGCGGTACTCCACATCGGTGAGGGAGTCGATCGGCTGATCGTTCAGCTGGATACTGCCAGGCGCGACGCCAGCGGTAACACCTTCGCCCGCGTTGATCAGCAGGTGAAGATACTGGGTCTGGCCTGACAGGGTGGTGTAGTTACCGATGATGTTGCCGGCCTGGCGATGGCGGCCGTAGACAACAGGGATCGGCAAGCCTTCTTCCGATGTGTTTTTTGCGCCATCAACGCCGTATGTCCGAGAGTCGCTGCCGCTGTCTCGTGAACCACGCGCATTCATCTTTGAGTAAGGCAGCAGGGCATTGATCATCATGGTGCCGCCGATCATTACGGCTGCACTTGCTGCCACCATACCAGCCGAACCGGCGGTAAGACCCGTCAGCCCGCCGAGCGTATACGCGCCTGTCCCCATGGTGAAATAGGTAAGCGCAACAACGGCGACCAGCCGCACGATGCTCTTTCCGCCGCCACCGCCACCACCCATCGGAACGGGGGCGATAGCAATGACATCACCGGCTTGGGGGACTTCGAGGCATAGGTCGCTCTGGGGAACGACTCGCCCGTTCACGGAAAATGCGTAAACCCCGGACAGCTCTCCGATGTATTCGGAAAGCGGCTTGCCGGGGCTCAGCACTCGCTCTTCAATGTGTTTTACATCAGGGACGAGCGGGTTCCTGATGATCACAAACCGAATGGTCTGTGGAGTATTGTGCGGCATAGCGATACAGCCCCTCGATGCGATTGATCCAATTCGAAAGGCGCTCTCTGCAGACCCCACCCGTAATTTCGCTGGTATGAATAAACTCATCGTCGCCGAGGTACATGGCGACGTGAGTAAAGCGCCCAAGGCGCATAAACAAAACGACCCCCGGCTCGACATCGTCTACCGGTTGCCAAAGATGAAGTTGGCCCCGCATAAGCGCGGAGATCTCGGCCGCGCTTGTCGGGGAGGTGTAATCGGGGAGCTCTATCCGGTAAGCGCGGCGATAGAGCTCCATCAGCAATCCATAGCAGTCGAGAGCCTCTTTGGGGTCTCGGCCGCCATACCTGAAAGGAACCCCGATCAGGTCTCCACAATAGATCACGACAGCACCGCGACCGTGATAGACGGGGCGCCGCCAAATCGACTTTCGTTCTGATGAGCTCGACACCCGTTATCACCAGTGAGAGTCAGGTCGCAAGACGGCAGGTCTCCTGAATATCCGCAGCAGGCTGACTTGTACCGGAAGCTGCATCTGTCGCGCATCTGCGTTCTTCCAGGGAACATCCTCATCAGGGGGTTCTCTGCACCCAGCTCGATGCTGACGGCGTAGTCAGGGGACGAACTGCTGACGATCTCGAACATCTCAGAGAAGTCGATCAGGGTTGTTTTATCTGTGGGGTCAACAGTGACGATCATCATGGTGACTCGACTGCCCACGGCCCCTCTGTAAGTCTGGAGATAGGGACGGATAAGACCGACCTGATCCTGGATGGTCAGGGTGACGTTCTGGAGCTCATTCGTGTCGTCCTGCAGGGACAGGTCGAACCCGATCTTGGTGTAAAGGTTCCCGTCGATGGTCAAATCGGTGTCGTAGTTGGCGATTCGAAGCGTCATCACGTAGTTTCCAGACACCGGATCGATCAGCTCGATGTCGAGGGCCATCGTCATGGCGTTTTCAGAGCTGATCCGGTTCTTCTCAAGGACACTTGCGATACTCAGGTTGTTCATTGCGCCCCCATAAGTAAATATTGACTGATTTTACACCTCTGTCATTTCCACGTCAGTAATGTCGTAACGATGTGTCCCGCCAACGCCGACGTAATTCGATGAGGGGAGTGAGCCGGTCAGCCTGACCGAAACCATTTCGCCCGAGGTCGGGACCCGATAGGTAAAAATCGTGTGCCGGCCGACTTCGGAGAAGAAGCGCATCAAGGCGTTTTCCTGAGCAGGGTCGAGGTTGGAGAAGCCCGTTTTGAACACCCTTCTTGGAGGTCTGGCGCTTCGCGGGCGAGTGTAGGCGTACCCGCCCTCCGTCTTGTTCTCGACGGTATTGTCCTTGAGGCTCTTCTTGAAGAAGCGGGAGTCCTCTCGGACCCCCTCTGGCGGGAAGATTGATGAAACAGGCATCACTTAACTCCTTGCATTGCTGTTCTGAGCCTGCCCGGGCGGGACATGGCGTTCAGCACGACATCGATGATGTACTTCTCGCCGTCGAACTTCTGCCCTCTGCTCTCGGCCTCTACAGGCATGCCGCTTTGGTTGATCAGGTTGAAATGGACGGTTGGGGAGGCACCAGCCTGCGGCCCTGTCATCGTCACAGGGATTGTTCTGCCGTCCGGCAGGGGCACGTAAGCCTCGTTCATAGAGCCTTCGCCAAACAGAGCCAGTTGTGGGCTTGTTGCTACACCGCCTTTCGCATACTTACGCAATGGGAGGCTGCCGAACTCGGACATGATCCCGCCATTGGCAAAGCTAAACACGCCGCCACCGCCGCCTTTTCCACCCTTACCGCCGCCGAAAAAGCCGCCCAGGGTGGACTCGAACATCTGCATCATCGCCATCTTGACCAAGAACTTTTCCAAGTCTTTGGTAAGCGAATCCATCATGTCCTTGAAGCTGTCTTTGCCCTCCACAATGCCGGCAGCGAATGCGTCAAACACGCCCTCGAATGTCGCCCCGAGCTTCTCGTTGATACCGTCCTTCATGTCCTCGAGGCTTCGCTTCCATACGCCATAGATGGTTGTCTGTTGCGATTTCTGCTGCTCGGTCAGCTCACGCTGCTTCTTGATGAGGTCGATATTCTTCTGGATCAGGTCGGCCTCCTCCTTGCTGGCGGAGCCCCGGGCCTTGGCGGCGTTCAGTCTCTCCACCTCCAGGTCGAGCAATTCATCCAGCTGGGCAATCTGCCGATCGAACTCCGCTCTTGTTCTAGCCATGTTCGGCATCATTGCCTCGTTGGTCTCGCGGATTGACTCGTTCATCTTGGCAGCGATGTTGTACTGATCAGCCATGCGCTGCTTTTGCATGATCTCGGCGATCTTTGCCGCGTCATCCGGCAGAACGCCGGAGGCCTTTTTGAGGTTCGCCTCGATCTCCTTGATCGCCTCGTTGGTCTGCTCAGCTGCTCGCTGCCATTCCAGGAGGGGGTTGTCGCTACGCCCTTTTGCAGAGCCCATCTTCTTCGAGATCGAGATGGACAGGTCATCCAGGCGATCGACGGTCGTCCGGCGCAAGCGAGCCCTTTCCTTGATCTCCTGAAACTCGGCGTTGGCCATGTCCCTTGCCATGGCGTCGATCTTCATCTGCTCGATGGTCGCGCTCTTCAGAGACTTGTATTTGCCGGCCGCGATTGCAGCCTCCAGCTTGGCCAACTCCTTGCCTTTTACAGCCTGCTCGTCCAGCAATCCGAGGGCGACCTTCTGCATCTTGATCTCTTCCTGCTTGCCAGCAGTGAAGATCTTGGATGACTGCATGTAAGAGACTGACGGATCGATCTTGCCGGTCTTGGCCATCTGGCTTGCAAGCCTATCCAGCCCCTCATGGGAGACCGAAATGGCCTCTTTGAAGGTGTCCCAGTCCTTGTTCACGCGCTCAAGGCGGCCTTCCAGAATGGCAAGCTGCTTATCTCTCTCAAGGACAAGACTCTCGTTCTTGCCGTCGGCCGGCTTCTCTGACTTGAGCTTTTCCATCTGAGCGGCGATGGCCTTCGATTCGCCCTCGAAGATGCTGTTCATCGAGGCGATTGCCTTCTGACGAGCCGGGGCAAGCTTCTCAGTGAGCACCTTCTGATAGGCATCATTTGCCGCTTTGGCATCGTCCTTGTACTTCGCCGACTCCTGCTTTGCCGCTGCTTCCGCCTTCTTCGCCGCCTTCTCATACTCCATGGATACCTGGCGGAGCGGGGCGGCCATGATGTTCGCGACAACACCAGATCCCTGGTTGCGGAAGGTCTCGCTGACATGCTCCTTGGCGGAAGAGATGGCCTCGTTTGCTCTCTTGATCCGGCTCTCCATCGCCTTGATCTCTGAGTCAGCTCGCTTCACATCGTCAAAGGCGCTGAAGAGCTTGCCGGACTGTACGGAGTTCAGCCCCAGCTTTTGAGCCAGCCCCATTTTTTCAGCGCTTGTGCCGCTGTTCAGGATCCGCACCTGCTCGTTTGTCAGCTTGTAAGCCTCGGTCAGCGCGGACACGGCCTGTTTCGACTCCTCGAGCCCTTGTTTGCGCTCCTGGAGCCGAGTCTTGTCCTCGGCCATTTGCTTGCTGGCGTACTGCAGATCTTCAAATGAGGCGACGAGGCCGCCGGTTTCGATAACCTGATCAGCGATGCGGCGCTGCTTCAGGTAGAACTCATCAAGGGCGTAGAGGGCCACACCGATAGCCGCAACGATTACGTTCGTCCAGCCCCCGAACATATTGGCCACGGAGTTGGTCATTGCGGACAGTCGAGACTGGCCGGCTTGCAATGTCTGGAGTCGCTCCTGCAGGGCGGCACGATCGAGATCGTACTGACGCTTATTCGCGTCCATGGCGTTCAGGATTGCTCGGTCTTGAGCTGCTGAACGTGATGCAAGGTAGTCGGCTTCCAGGGCAAGGCCGCGGCGCTGGAAGTCACGCTGGAGCTCCAGCATTTGGTTTTGCACCACTCTTGTGGACTCAGGCCACTTCGCTGACTCAGCCTTGTAGGCCTCGGTAAGAGCCCCGACCCCGGAGATGATCTTGTTTGCCCAGGACGCGCCAAACATGGCGCCGATGATCATCGTCAGCTCTTTCGCGTGGTCATAAATGAACGTGGCGACAGCGGCCATCATGTTCGACAGGTCGGTAAGCACCAGTCCCAGCCGGTTTGCGTCAGCAACCACCTCGTCGGATTTGAGGAACGAGTTGAATGCGTTGGCCAAACCAACGGCGTTGTCATAGAAGCCGGTATCTCCGGTGATCACGGCCAGCTCTGTCAGAGAGGTGGAAATTCGGTTAAGAGCACCGTCCCATGTTTTTGTCATCTCGACTGCAGCGCCAGCAGATGACAGGTACATCTCTCGGGAAAGCAGCTCAAGCGCCTGCTTGGCCTCTACGGTGCCCGTGGATACCTGCTTTACCAGATCACCCATAGACACGCTGGCAGCGCGAGCCATCATGCCCATCGCATCCGGCACCGCCTCACCGAATTGCTGGCGCAGCTCTTCCATCGAGATGACGCCCTTACCGGCCATCTGTTGGATAGCGACAGACGCCCGCTTCAGCTCTTCTGAACTCTTACCGAACTTACCTGCGGTGTTCATCAGGCCCGCAAGGAAGCCGTCTGGGCTGGCCAGGTCTGCAGCCTTGAGCTTGGTATAGGCGTCAACCAAGGCGTTCATCTTGTATGGAGATGACGCAGCCGCACTCATCAGGTTCTTAACCTCGACCGCAGCTTGTTTCTGCGCCTCGGCAAAAGTGGCGGTCTCTACATTGAGGCCAGCCAGAAGCAGAGTCGTCTTATCGAAAAAGGAGGCCTGTTCAAGCAGGGCTCGGGGGAGGGCGGTCAACCCTGCAGACAGGTTGGCAATGGTGAGTCGGGCCAGCTCCATGTTGAGAGCCATCTCCCGAATACTGGTCGAGACAACCGAGTTTGCTCGTCTGGCCTTCTCGGTCGAGCGAGCATAGTCATCCATCTTGTTGGCAATGCGGTCCAGGGAGTCCGCAGCGCGAACAACCTGGACCTTAAACTCATCGGCCCCTTCAAGAACGAGGCCGACCCTTACATCTCCGGCTACAGACATCAGTCCTCCGCTAAAACAAAGCCTTGAGCTTGTCGATAGCCCCTTCCTCTGCCGCTACCAGCGAGGAACGAGCTAGGACGTACACTTCTCCTTGTTCAGCGATAAGCACCTGATGAACTCTCTGAGCCGTCTCCCCGCTCACTGACGAGGCGCCGACTGCCAGGGCTCTCAAGTCCCCCTCCGCCATGATTCGAACGATCTGGCGCTCCATCGTGAAGAACATCCGTGCCGGCATGGCCAGCACGTAGTCGGGGGTTAGCGAGTAAAAATGACAAAAACGAGAGAACAAAAAGGGGAAATCGACCCCCTCCAGTTCGCGGGTAGTTACTTTCCCTCTTCGGAGGCCTGAGCAGCCTCATCGGCATCCGGCAGCATCTCGTCACGCGCGGACGCGAACTCAACAACGGCCGTCAGCTGGCGGGGGCTGAGGGTGCGAACAATCTCTCGAGGAGCGTCCGGGATCAGCGCTGCGGCAGAGTCCAGCATGTGCTCGAAGAAGGCAGCCTGATCTTGGCGGTCAACGCTCTTTTCACGCTTGATCGCATCGATCAGGTTGCCGAGGGACTGTTCGGCAATGGAGTAATCAACCCCTTTGATTCGCACAAAGCGCTCGGTCGGGATCAGGTCGTCCAGGTTCAGTAGCTTCATGGCATCTCCTATAAAAAGGCCCTGTAACAAAACAGGGCCATACTACCACACATCAGTCAATGTTTACTGATCATTATCAGCGAACTATTTCGCGCTCGCATCCGGGTCGCCAAAGCTCACCAGCAAGCGAGTTTCGGGATCCGGATATCCCTTGAACTCAACGTTGTAGATGCGCTCTTGGTCGTTTTTGTAGGCGAACTTCAAGGCGCCAGAGGTGCCGGCTCGCTTGATGATCACATCCTCTGACTTATCGGTGTCAGGCAATGCGACAGGGTGCAGGCGCAGCTCTTTTGCGGCTGAATACAGGCTCATGCCGGAAGGGACGGTTACATCGACTCGCTTCTTGGTCGGCACAGTCTTGTCAGTTACAAGCTTGGCGCCAGGCATGATGCGAACCATGTTGTCCAGGTTGGTCTCCGCCATAGGGACGGTGACTTTGACGTTGCGACCGGTGATGATCTCCTCAACGACGGAGTCGCCGAACTGGTCAACCTTGGTCTCGTGGGTAGAGGTAGTTACCTCCATCTCCACGCCGCCGATGGTCAGGCCGAGATCCACGTTGTCGTAAAACACCTTGCAAGTGCCAAGGCGAATGTTTTTGGTATCTGGCATTGAATCCTCCTCAATCTATGGTTAATGCCAATTCGTAGCTCGACAGCCACTCGGTAAAACCACTCTCGTCCCTGCCGAACGGCATAGGAAGCGCCTCCGGCTGGCAGACGAGCACTCTCATGCCTTCAAGCTCCAGCCCTTCAAAATCCATGACGTCGAAGACCTTTCTGGCCAACTCGCCAGCATCGAGATAACTGGAGCTCCGAGCGGCGACAAACACCGTTCCTCGGAAGTAGCGGCTGATGTCGGTGTGGCGCATCAACCCCTCGCCAGTGGTGAAGAGCAGAACGCCCTTTTTTCCGCTTGGCATCTCGCTGACAAAGATGGAATCCCCAACTTTGCCCACGCCCTTTTGCTCCAAGTAACCAGCAAGTGCGGTGAGTACATCCATCAGGTAAGCGCCTCTCTAATTGCCCTCTTCAGGTGAAACTCGATAGCCCCTCGCCTCTGGTTTGCAGCGCGAGACAGGAACAAGCGGCCCACGTACTTGCCACTTGTTGTCGGATTTGGCGACAGGCCCAGCCTTACCGCCTTCTCGATCGACTTCTTTCCGAGCTTCCATTGGCTTCCGTTCCTGGTGATGCCGGAGTGAATAACCTCCGCATACCTCGCCAGTGACACCCGACGGGTGCCTACCAGCTTCCATTTCCGCAGGTTGAGTTCGACAGCTATCTCCTTCCGGCCGCGGGCGCCGGCCCGTTCAATGATCTCGAATGACGGCGTTGCCCCTGTAGACCCGTCCAAAAGGCCGGTCTTGAACGGCGCATACATTGCCGCCAAATGCGCGATCTTGCGGGATTCAGAACGAAGGACACGAAGCGCAGCATGGCTCGACCGCTCCGCCGTGTTCTTCAGGTTTACCTTTACCCTGGCTATGTCCCTGCGGACCTGCAGAAGCGAGCGGCTGTTACTCTGCAACGCAGTCCACCTCCCAGTGATGGAGTCTGCCCATGATGTCCACTCTCCGGTGGACCAGGATGACCTTCATTCGCTCGCCAGTGCTCAGGGTGATCAGGTCGCCTCGCTCGGGAGTTACCGTCTTTTCGATGACCATCCGGTAATCGATAGTGTCGGTTTCCGCTCTGCTCTTTGACGCAGACTTGTCAGCTCGGACTTCCGTCCGCTCGAGGGCTTGGCGCATATAGATAGGCCCCCACCCGAACTTCAGACCTTTGGCACGATAAACAGGCTCGTTATATGCGTTCTGCCCGGCTCTCTTGAACAGAAGGCCGTCTTTTCTGACTGGGATGAACATACTCACCTCGCCGCAATCACTTTCGCCCCGCTTTGCGGGTGCAAATACCGATATGGGACGGAAGAGGGTGAGAAGGACACCCCGTCACCAGGCTTGCCCGGGTTATCGATCCGAAAACGGATCACGCCAAGACTGGAGGCCTTGGCCAGATAAGCGGACACGCCGGCCATCATCAGCAACTCTGCGGTGCAGAGGTAAAGACGATGCGCGATAGAGTGGCCATTCCCCATCTTTCCGCCCGCCCAGCGCGAGAACCGGCCGTTTACGCTGGCTCTTGCCAGAGACATTGCAGCCTGAGCGCGGAGCCCAGCTGATGCGTTTACCATCGCCTGAGAGCCCATAGCGTTCAGGATCCTGACACCCTCGGCGCCATAAGCTCTCAACTCAGCTTCGACTCGCTCTTGCATCGCAGAGACAGACGGGGAGCGCTCTAGCATCGATTCTGACTGCGCCACAGAAAGCTCTTGCTCTGCTCGCTGACTCTCAGACTTGATCGCGCTCTGCAGCTGGTCATCAAGCAACCCCGCAAACTCTCTAGCCGCTCTTGAAGCGACCGGCACGATGCGAACCTGCAGCCTGGAAACCGCGGCCTTGGTGAGAGAAGAACCGCTGCTCATCTCGCTTGAGACCATGCCAACGATCTCGTGACAAGCCGACACAACAGGCTGAATGACAAGCTGGGCAGCCGCCTTCTGATCAAGCACGACCCAGTCTCCTCGCAGTATCCAAATACCGCCCGATACGGCGCATCGCTTCCCGACACAAACCGAGCTCGAGAGGGCGATTGGAGCTGAGGAACTGCTTAACCTCCCCAACCGTGTAAGAGAGCACCCCAGCCTCTCGCAAGGTCTTGAACTCGGTGGTACCCAAGAGATTGTTCGCTTCGATGACCTGTGCAGCCTGGAAGTCCGAAACGACTCGCCGGTCGAGCTGTTCCCACATTTCCTTTGTCAGCTGGGAGATCGATGTAAACGGCTCTTTCTCTCTTACAAACGGGAACGCCTTCGGATTCAGAGGCAAGGAGGTCATGGCGTTGTGAGCACAAAGCAGGGCCACCTTCTGATCCTCTCTTGTTGCTGCCGCAAAGCTGGCGAGATTGGGGATCTCGCGCAGAATCGACAGGGCGCGAAGCGGAGAGACAAGGGTGTTGTTCGGCTCGGCAAACGCATCAGCGCTCTCGACCTGAAAAACAAGGCTTGATTCGAGACGACCTGACTTGGTAACGAAGAAGTAGGCCAGCTCATACGTGGTGTAAGGCCGCCCGGGGTGGGCAGTATTCACCTCTGCAGGGATCACCACAGAGACCGAGTTGGCCCCAGCCTCCGGAGTAGCCACGCCGGTCTCCGACACTTGACCGAACTCGTTGAAGACGCTCCACTCGACAGAATGAACGTCAGCAACAGGCTCGCCGTCGATCTCGAACGGAATAGCCAGCTTCAGCTCGGTATTTGCCTGAATCGTCTTGAACATGTGCTCAGCCTCGCTTCTCAAGGATTTTGTCGATCAGCACAGGAATGCTCTTGGCGCGGACACCAAGGCGATCTGCAATCACGCGAAGGCCGGACATACCCTCTTTGTCTGCGATGGCCTCGAGACCAGCACGATCAGGAATGTCGGAAAGATCGATGACCTCCCGCTGCTCTTCCCCGATGGCTGTCACAACAGTCACTTCGATCTGCTCCGCGTTCTCGGTCTCGTCGCGCAACGTCACGACCATCTCTCCAGGTTCCAACTCCGCAAGAGGCATGGCGCCCGGGTAGACATGGCCCTCTTCTTTGCCGCTTTCATCGAGCATCGACAGACCACGAGCCTCCGAAGCGAGAAGCTGAGCCTCAAGGAAGTGGAGCTTGGCAACAGAAACGCCGTTTTCGAATGCAAACCGCCCGAACAACAGGCCGGAGAACCCAGCGTAGGGTCCGGTCAGCTTGACTTTGAAATGGGTCTTCATGGTGAATCTCCTGCATGGCTCAGGGGGCCGAAGCCCCCTGTTTATCGCTATCAACCGCCAACTGTCGGAGCAGCGCCAGGCAGCTTGACGTTGGACAGTTTGGCCAGTGCGTGAGTAGCCTTCAGCGCCATGCCCACGTACATCTTGATACGGGTGCGAGTCGCATCTTTGTTCTGGACGGTGCCCAGATCTTCGATGGCGAAACCAGCCGGATGGTTGGACGCGAACAGGCCGTGCAGGCCGCTGTTCTCATCCAGATGGAAGGCGAAGATGTCGGCTTTGCCGTCCTTCTTCTGGATGAAGTCGTTCACCAGAATCGGCACACCGTCGTGGGCCAGGATCGGGCGATCAAAGTTCGGCAACTGGATCATGCCGCCGTTGTTGCCACCCATCAGGCGCAGCATGGCCTTGTAAGCACGAACGTGCTCGGAGCGCATCATCAGGCAGTCGGCGCCCAGCTTCACGGCATCGGTCAGCTCGTCGAACATGGAGAAGCCCATGTCGTAGCCTTTCGCATCGATGATCTGCTTGGCGTTCACCAGAGTGTTCAGACCATCGAACTGCTTCTTGGCCTGAGTGCCGTTGATCAGGGCGTCCTGGAACTGAGTCCGCATACCCTTCAGCTTGGAAGCGATCTGAATAGCCTTCTGGCTGTTCACGTTCGACATGGTGCCATCCAGGAATTTATCCACATCGACGTCGCCGATCAGAATGCGGAGCTGGGTGGTCACTTCGTCGAAGGTAGACGCGCTTTCCTTCACTTCATCGTTCGGATCAAGCCAGTCACCGTTCGCCAGAGTTTTCTCGCGATGGTAGACAAGCGCCTTACCGGTGGTAGGGGCGAACGGCAGAATGCCGAACAGGTCATCCTTGTTGATGAACTCTTCAATCACACCGCGCAGCATGTCTTCTTGGGACAGCTTCGCGGCCTCTTCACGCAGCAATGGCATGTTTCATTTCTCCTTACGAGTGAACAACAGTAAACATTTACTGATCATGCCTCGCCGATAAAAAGCGTTACTTGGCGCTTTGCTTATTCAGAGCAGCCTCAATGCGGCTGACACCCTGGCCGATAGCCTTGGTGGGATCAGCAGCCTTGTCGGTGCGAGTACCGGAACCGGCTCCAGACTTAACGTTGGAGCGGATCAGGCTTTCATAGTCGCTCTGAGCGGACAAAACACGCTTGAACGCCTCATCGAACGAGACGGGTTGGCCGTCCTTATCGACCAGAGGGGCTCGACCCTCTTGGCCACGCGGCTTGTCGTAACCAACAACCTTGCCATCCACGATGTCGAAGTGGTCGCCATACAGGCGGCGGCTACGCTCGGGATTCATGGCCTGGACAAGCTCCTCACGGATGAAAGAGGAGTTGCTAAAGGCCGCACCGATGGTCAGGTCTTCGATCTGCTTTTGGAACGATGTGACTTGGTTGCGGAGCTCATCGCGCTCCTTTGCCACGGACTGCAGCTCCGCACCGGATTGGGTGCGAATCTGCGCCAAGACACCTTCGTGCTCATCGCGCATAGCCTTGAGGGCTTCATCGAAACGACCCTGCTCGATCAGTCGAGCGTTAGCTTGCTCACGCTCCTGCTGATCCAGCTTTTGCAGGCGCTCCTGCATCTCGCGGAAAACCTTGGGGTCGATACCCTCAAACTCCGCCAGTCGAGCCTCCAACTGACCGATCTTTTCCTTGCGGCTCATGGACTCCTTGAGCAACTGCGCCTCGCGATCAGAGGGCTTGCCGTTGCCGTCGTTGCCCTTGTTGTGGTCAACGTTGGCATCTGCGCCGTCCGCACCGGTAGAGCCACCGGATGCAGCACCGTCTTCGCCGGCTGGAGTCATGTACTTCAGGAATTGGTTACGAAATTTCATGGTAAGCCTCTCTCTTGGCTATCTTTGGCCTGTCTCTCGGCCGGTCTTTACTGCTTTGAACCTTGGTTGATAACTTCCTCGTTTCCTTGGTTGCTATCTTCCTTGGTTGGTTTGTTGGTTGCGTCAAATCCAGACAGCATTGAAGCAACCGCGTCGTCCATCTCGTCGATAGCGGACTCAATCTCCTTGCGATCCTTATCAGAGATGTACGGATACAGCTTGGAGACCACCTGCTTAAGCTGGTAGCGCTTCAACTCGATGGGGGCGGTTAGCATCTCGATGCGACCTGAAATATCCAGTTCGTCATAGAGAGTTCTGGTGTCGAAATTGCGCGGGTAATGAACAAGTCGCTCCGGCCCTGACATGGCAACTTCGTGCTGGTCGCCAGACCATTTACAGACCAGCTTGAGCATCTGCAATTCTGCGAGCTCAAGCGAGGCGGCTTTGTTCACAAGCAGGGAGTTAACGCGCTCAAAATCGTAGGCCTTGGCCACGCCTGAGCTGTTATCGATCCCAGAGCTGTTGTCCTGCTTCGTGCGCTCACCAGCGACACCTACCGAGTGGTAGATCTCGTTGATGATCTGCTTGATGCTGGTAATGATCAGCTCCGCCTGCTTTGGATCAGGGGACAGGAAGAAAGGCTTGCCGCCTTCCGCTCCATCAAAGGTGAAGATGCGCTTGGTGCCGGCTTCCAGAACCTTGTTGTGGCCATCGTCCCCGGGCAGAAGGCTCTGCGCGGGAATAGCCAGCTGGGAGAAGGTCTGATCCTGGATAATCGCGTCCAGGTTGCTCAAGTAGTTGGCGCAGGCTCGGTCTAGGTAGGCAATATCACCGATCAGGCTAGGGGCGGTGTAAATGCCCTCGCTGATCATATGGTCAACCCAGATAACCGGCACTACGCCAAGCCCGTGAACGTCAGTCTGGATAGTGAACTCGACGTTACCGAGCTCGAACCCTTTCCCCTTGTCGATGAAATGAACGGAGAAAAGGAACCATTCCTCTCTTGTCCACAGTCGATACCGATAGCTGACATCGCCAGAACTGACGAACGGGTCAGAATCGTCACGCACACGCTCGCGGATCAGAATCCAGCGAAGATCGCCGTCTTCATCAACTGCGAGATCCAGTACATCCTGGGGAGGCACTTCGTATGAATAAACCTGAGACTTGGTCTCGGCCAGTGACTCACCCTGTCTCTCAACCACACTATCGACCACAACCCAAATCCGGCCGTACACGCTGGCCAGCTTGGAGATGTATCGCATGTAGGTGTCGATACTGGCGCGTTTTCGAGTGGAGGCACCCCAGAACTTACGGATGCACTCAGGCGCATCCTGCTCTCGTCTGCGGATTTCACCCTTGAAGGTGTACTTGTTCACAAGATCGACCACTTCTCGAGAGTGGTTGAAACGGTAAGCCCGCTTCACGCGATCTTGGAACTCGCCCTGGCCTTCTTTCATGTAGGGGAAGATGTTTTTGGCAAACCAATCCCTGCCACCCTCATAGGTAGCCTTCAAAAAATCCCAATGCTCAAGCATCCCTGAGTATTCAGGGTGCCGGCGTTGAAGCATTTCGAAGAGAATTTTCTTGTCCAACTGTACCTTCTCCTACATTACGGCGCCATTTTAGTAAGTATTTACTGACCATGCAATCACAATGAAACCCCAGCAATGAAGATTTTCCGTACAGGGAACTCCATCTCGATGCAGTAACCAAGCGCGTCGGTAACGTGCTCGACGGACATGGCCTTGTTGATCTCACGCGATCCCTCCTGATACATGGTCTGCTCAAAGGAGATAATCGTTTGGTGACAATGCGGGGCGACAAACATACCGATATGGCCTTCCGCACTCAGCAGCTTCCTGTTGACGGCGTTCACTCGGTCATCGATAGCCGGGTGCTTGCGCCGGAACTTGATCCTCTTGAACCCGTGATCGCGAAGGATATCCAGAGAGGACTCTCCTCGGGCATGCTGTCTGGCCTTGCCGGCAGGGTCGGGGTAGATAGTGATCTGATCCATGTGCCTCCAATATCGGCGGGCCAGCTCACTTGCGGCCTCGTCAACGTTGGAAGAGAACTGCACGATCTCATCCACGATCCAGATCTGCCCATTGGTCTGTGGCTGCATGACAACCATAGACATCGGGTCAATGTTGAAGTCCATACCGACCCAAATTGGCAGTTTCGGGTCGAACTTGACGTCGTTCCGAACGTGGGTTCGCCGGTCGAACGGATAGTAAACGCGACCGGACACACTCTCGAAAGAAGCCTCGAACTCCTGCCGGAAGGTTCGAGGGTCCATGTCTTTTCGAGCCTGGTCGATCTCGTATGCAGGGATGAAGGGGGAGGTGATAGTTGGGAACTGCCAGCTCTCCCACATCGGCAAGGTTTCATCCTGCCCCTTGATATAGGCGTCATAGAGGAGGTTGAAGGATTTTGGCGTACCGATAAAAACGGCTCGCCCGTTGGTGCTTGCCAATGTTGGGCGGATACACTCCTCCCACACCTCCGGCCGCATATCCTGGTACTCGTCCAGAACAACGAAATCCAGACCAACGCCGCGCAGCGAGTCTGGGTTGTCCGCGCCCTTACAGCTGATCTCGGTGCCGTTCCGCAGGAACAGCGTAAGCTCCGTCTCGTTGGGCTTTCTGGCCAGCCAGGACTTTGGAATGACCGCCACAAGATCCCGCCACATGATCTGTTTCGCCATGCGGAAGGACGGCGCGATATACCAAATACGCTGCTTGGGCTTGCGAGCGGCCTCCCGGATCATGAGGCCGCGGCAAAGGTGCGTCTTTCCAAACCGGCGACCGGCTACAACCACGCGAAAGCGAGCCCTCGAACGGGCCACCTTGCCCTGAGCCGGATGGAAGGCCATCGAGAAGCTCACTACTCGGCACCCTCCAGGGCGTCGTCATCGTAACCTTCGTCCGTTGTGAGGCCCATCTCTTCAGCCTGGAGGCGCTGCTGCTCGCGGATCGACTCGATCTCTTCCTCAAGCATGTCTCTAACCTCGAGGGTCGGCAGTTCGTCGTCCAGGGTGTCGTTGTCGATAATGCCAAGCACCGTGTACCGGTTCTCTCGGGTCAGCTTCAGAGTCTCGGCAGCAGTTTTCAGCGCCTTGAAGACGCCGAGGGACGTTGCGATAGAGCGACCTTCTGACTCGACACCGACCATCTCTCGGACGATCCGCTTATCGATCGCCTGGTTAAGCCGGTAGTGCTCTTCTTTGGTCTCGCGAATGCGCTGGGCGATGATGGATGCGTCTTCTTCAGCCGCGTCCTTCATCTTCTCGGTGACTTTTTCTTTGATCTCGGCTGCTTTGGAGCCCTTCTCGATGCCGTTGGCCTTCATGTGGCGCTGAACGGTGATCGGGTGAACGCCAAACTCCTCGGCGATCTGCTCAAGGTTAAACTCGCCGGACTCGTAGAGTGATTCTGCTTTCGCCCACTCCCCGGGAGTGAGCCTGCGCTTGGGATCGGCCATTTGCTCCATCCTGAATAGGAAAAATTGGGGCGAGCGAGGAGTCCTCAAAAGAGGGGCTCGCCCCGAGCTGAACAGGGAGTCCTAAGATCTCCGGCGCCAGTTTAGATCGAACCTCCATAATAAGTAAACACTTACCGATCAAGCAGGCAAGCATTACCGAGGTCTAATCACTTTTGAGTTTTTGAAGGACATAACAGGCAGGGGAGGCAGAAGAGGTTCCGCAGGTGAGTGAAAAGCAAACCCCGGGGTGATCTCTTCTCCGCGGGCCAAGCCGAAGGCGCAGGCCTTGCGCGAGCGAAGCGAGCGCGTAGGTTCCGAGACTTGGGAGATAAGCTATACTAACTTGCAGTTTTTGGTTTTCAAAATTCCGGATAAGCTATACTGAACTATCATCACTTTTTGTTGCTTCTACTATTTATAAGAACTTTTTTCTTAAAAAAATAAAAACATAGACGCGCGCGCGCGCGCGAATACATCAAAACGCTCGGAAAGTCAATATTTACTGATTTGGCGTTAGCGAGGAATGGAAAAACAAGACCAGCTTTCGCTGGCCCTGATTTCTATCTTGAACGTATCGCATCGACACATTTCCAGACGCAATAGAATCGATTTACAGCGAATCCAGAGTCTTTCTGCTAGTGTCAGATGCCCCAGCGCGTCTGAATCGCTCTAAATCAATTCTGCGCAGCTTTCCGCGAGCTTCGCCCCTCCCTCTCCGGTGACTGTTGTCATCTGATAGCCGAGTTTGGTTATCCGATACACAACCCGGCTTCTTCCACGCCGGCACTCTCTGCCAGCCTTTTCGATGACCCCCTTCTCGATCATGAACCGGAGGGTGTGCTGGATGGCCTGCTTCGTCACCTCATAACCGGCTCGCTCGATGAGCTGGTCAAGATCAACAAGCGATCCGTCAGGGTTTCGTTTTTTGATTACCTCGATCAGGAGGAACATTCGCATGGTGAGGATCATGAGAGCTCCAGTGGTTGATTTACAGGTTGTCGGTCAAATGCCAGGAGAGGAAGCGAGGCGGGCATCGGCCGGCCCCAATCAGGGTTCTCATAGAGGGCATAAACGGTGTACCCGAAGATGAGCTGCTGCAGCTCCCGAACAAGGTCGTGATCGCTCATTGTCATCAGGTCGTCAGCCGTCTTGCCGAGGTTCTGGCCGGTCTTTTCGCGAGAGCTGTGCCGGTAGTAGAAGTCGATCATCTGCTTCCGCAACGCTTGGTAAACGGGCTTCGGCTGTGAAATGAGCTCCTGGTACACCGCCTCGCGATCGGCCGGATGGCATTCGAATGTTTCGGCCATAAACTTCAGACCGACCTCGTAGGCCGCGGCCCTACGCAAAGGCGCCCTGACGAACCCGGCCTTTGTGTCGAACGGGTTGTATTTGGCCATCGAGCTCACGATCTCGACATAACGCTTACCCTCCATTCGGCAGACAAGGTTCATCATCCGGTAGGAAACACCGGTCCCGCGGTACATGGTCGATGTCACGATGCGCCCGATCCGACGCATGTTTGCATTCAGCCAGGCAGGACGATGTTTATTGGTCAAAGTTGTATCGGCGCCAGGCTTGAGCTTCGGCAGCATGTCGTGGCGCGGGCCAAGCAACAGGGCGACGGAAGAGGTGACCACAACGGCGACAATGTCGTTGGTCGTGGTCAGACGGCATCGCCAGAATCGAGGCGCGGGAGGCAAGTTCTCGGCCTTGTAGTGCAGGTGATGGAGCTTGTCCCAATCCTCCTTCGAGCCAACCTCGACAACCATGTGCTCAAGCAGGCTGAAAAGCCTGCTCTCACACTCAGGGTGGCGGGTGATAATGGTCTCACTCATCGCTTGCCGCCCTCTTGATAGGAGCCGGCAGAAATAGCTGCAGCCCGGGCACGGAAAATCTCGACCCCTTTGTCGGCCAGTTTCTCTGCGGTTCGGCCACCGATGTAGCCGCCTAGACCGATTTGGACGATGTCCAGGATCTTGAGCACGACCTCCTGATCCATGTCCTGATGGGTCCATCCCATCCAGTAGATGCAGACCATTGTTGAAAGGGCCATCATGATGATCGGGCGCCAGTTTCGCTGCAGCCATGACTCGCCTTGGGCTTCCGCCACAATCACAGACTTCTGAGCATCAACCTCACGGCCAAGCAGCTCTACGACCGATGTGGTTAGCTGAGCAGTCAGAGCAGTCTCCAGCTCCTTCGCCTTGTCTTTGTCCTCGATGAACTTGCCGACAGTCCCAGAGACCACGTTGCTCACCGTCTCAAGAACACTGGATACCAATGGGATCATCACAAACCTCCTTTACTGATACGGTGAGCGCTCGCAACAACGCTCTGTCCATCGCCTCGTTCTGCCTTGACCGGGTCTTTGTACTTGAAGGTCTTGGCCACCTTTCGGCACCCCTTCACGACCTCTTCCTGCAGATAGGCGATCGCCTCCTGACTGTCAGCGTCGGCAGGAATGCCTACTCGTCTCAGGATGTTGAATGAGCAATGCAGAGCCTCATGGAACAGAACGAACTCATCCTCGACGTCTGGCACCCAGATCAGGTTCGCAACGCCGTTGGCAGTCGTGAAACTCATGCAGTAGCCACCGCAGTCCTCCAGGTCGTCTCTTGTGATCTCCCAGTCCCTCTCTTTCAGCCTTGGGGCCAGAAAGTCCAGGACGCGCTGATACGGACCGGTGAAGAAATAGAATCCCGAGCGGAACATCTCGATTGGGTAATAGGGGAGTTTCACAGTCAGTACCTCGCCATGGTTTCTCGGTCAGCAACCCGGATTGAGATTTCGTCGGCGAACCGCTTGTCGATGGTCATGGTCGGCCGGAGATCCCACATGAGATCCTTGTGAGTGGTCGCAACGATGAGAGTGATACCGGCCTTCTCGCACATCGCACGAACCGAATAGGCCACCACCCGAGCGGTAGTCCGGTCGAGGATCGCCCCGAACTCATCTGCTGCGATGACATCAACGCCGGCATCGAGCAGCTTGGCGATGATCAGACGGTATCGCTGGCCATCAGAGAGCTCTGACGGGCGGCGAATGAACAGATAGGCGTCGTTGAGCCCTGCTTTTGACAGGATCTTGCAGGCCTCCTCGGTAGACTTGCCGATCTGGTCGATCAGAGGGACATCCTCCAACTCGACATCATTCAGGGTTGCCACCTTGAGCCCGTAGTCATCGCGATACTGGCGGGCGAGCTCGCGCAGCATGATCGACTTGCCGGAACCGGACTGACCGGTGATGTAGATGCAGTCGCCTTGTCTGGTCTGGAACTTGAGGTTGTCGTAGACCACGAACTCTTGCTCTGAAACGCCAAGGCCGAAGGCCTCAGCTACCTCAAGAACTCGCTTTGACCGCTTTACGCTCGTCTGGAAGCGAACATCAACGGTGTGGTTGTAGATCTTCTGGGTCACTGTCGAACTCCTGGGCGGCGAACCGCCTCGCGATACGGTGGCTTTCCAAACCGGCGAGGTTCTTCACAGCATCGGCATAGGCCAGCTGCTCCCCTTCCTCGCTTGTCAAAAAGTCACCGACCGGTGGGTTAATGTGTCCGACGATATGGATTCCATCTTTAAGGTTCAGGATGCAGATAGTGGCCGAGCCCGCCTTGGCGAACTCAACATTCTCGATAAGGTCTTCGACCCCCTCGATGTGAGAGAGCGGATCTATGACCTCGAAGCGCTCTGCAAACGCCTCTTGGGTTATCAGCTGGCCATCGATAAAGACATCGCCGACAGCTGGCTGCCGGCCTGTCTTGTTGTCCACCCTGGACACGTTCATCACCCGCATATCCCCAAGCTGGAAATAGTCAGGAGAGGCGCCCAGGGCGACAACATGCTGGAAATCAAGGCCTCGCTCTCGATGGAGGCATCTAGGCATTGAACAGGGTCTCCTCTGCATGACGGACGAGGCCACTTACGCCAGACTCTCCGTGAGAGACCAGAGCCAGGAATCGGGTCAAGATCCGAGCTTGTGACGCAGAGACGTCCTTCACTCCAAATACCTTGGCCAGCGGAACGCGAGACTCTGTGAGCTCCTCAACGTGCTCTTCCTCGCCGGAAACATCCGGCATCTCTTCGGAAATACCCGGGTATTCGACAAGCAGGTCAGTGCTCATCTCGCCAAGGTCTTCCATCAGGAAATTGAGCTCGCGGTCGTCAAAGCCCAGGTCGCAGAGGTCGATCGACTCTTCAGCCAGCCAACGCAGCTCTTCCTGCAGGATGTTGGTATCGAAATCCCCCTCGCTGACCTTGTTGTCGGCCAGACGAGCAGCAGCAGCCTCAGCCTTTGTCAGGTCGTAGCGCACGAAAACAGGCAGCTTCTTCCAACCCAGCTCGATCAGGGCAAGCGTCCGGCCGTGACCGGTGATCAAAGTGCCATCCGGCTCAACGTTCGGCGGGTTGATCAGGCCGTGCTTCTCGATAGAGCGAGCGATTTTGGCAATCTGCTCCTTCGGGTGCTTCTTGGCGTTCTTCTCATAGGGGATGAGCCTGGAGATGTCCCACTCCTCGAGCTCCTTGGTCTTCTTATCAGCCATTGAGATCCTCCATGCCGAAATCGGCCAGCAGATCCAGCTCGGCGTCGGTCAGCATCTCGGTGCGGGCCGGCTCTTTACCGCCAAAGCTCTCTTCGTAGTTCCGGCATAGCCAGAGCAACGCTTCTCCCGCTCGAATGGCGGAGTCAGAGTCGGTGATGGCTTGCTCTTTGATGATCCGCTCGATCGTGTCTTTCACGAACTCGGAGTCCTCGACAGGCACCTTGTACTTCATCGCCTGATGGGTCTGGATCTCACGAACCGGCGCGGCCAGAGGCTCTTCGTCCATGGCGTCCAGATCATCCAGGGCGCCGAGCAGATCGGCTTCTTCGGGGGATTCCGATGCGCCAAGCAGTGCGCCAAGCTCATCAACGCCCATGTTCATCCACTCGGCCAGCTCGTCGGCCGAACCCAGACCGGTCAGCAGCTCGCTCAGCAGGCCAGCATCGTCATGGCCATAGCGGGAGTTGTCGATCATCAGCGCTCGCTTGGCGTCTTCATCGCTGATCTGGCCAAGGTTGATAACCGGCACCTCGGTCATGCCAAGGTCGATGGAGACCTCAACGCGGTGCTCGCCGCCCACAATCTCCAGAGTGCCGTCCTCCAGGGTGCGAACCAGAATTGGACGGACATGGCCATGCTTCTGCAGACTGTTGCGGAGCTTGGCTTCTTCCTCCGGTGACATCTTGTTAGGGTTCCATTTGTTCTTAACGAGATGCCGCGGGTCTTCGAAGGTAAACTTCAGTTTTTCCTTGCTCATTGTGATAATCTCAGTGCGTGTTTAATGAACATTTATCCGACCTTTTCGGTCAGTAAACACTTACTGATAGGTTAAGCAAAGTATAAGAGCTAGGCAATCCGATGATCGTAAAAATGGTGTCCAATGCGGTTAACGCGAAACTGATCGACCCTCCGAAGGAGCTGAGGCTGCTCGTCTCGGACATCCTGAGTTACTCGGTGGAGGGGTTTGAGCACATGACGAAGCGCCCAGGGTGGGATGGCCGCTCTACGTTCTTCTCATTCAAGACAAACAGCTTCCCAGCGGGCTTTTGCTATGTCGTCAGACGGAAGCTGAGAGAGGCCGGCTACCTCGTTCAGCATGTGACTCGTCCTTTGCCTGAGCCGCTGGGGCCGGAGACTCCGGTCGTTGACGCATTTGGCTTTGATCCACGGTACGCATACCAGATGGAGACCGTCCGGAAACTGGAAAAGTTCGGGATGATGACCGCCCAGCTGGCGACCGGCGCCGGAAAGTCGCGTGTTGCGAGGCTCGCTTATGCTCGCATCAAGAGAAAGACCCTGTTCCTGACCACTCGATCAGCTCTGATGTACCAGTTCGCCGACGCCTGCCGCGAGTCATTTGGAGATCAAGAGGTCGGGATAGTTGGGGATTCGATCTGGCAAGCAGATCGCCCGCTCGTCTGCGGCATGGTGCAGACGCTCGCAAGCAGGCTGGCCAACTACACCGCTGACGAGCTCATAGAGAGGCACCTGGTCGCGCAGGCCGAGCGAGAGAAGAAGGAGATCCAGAATCTCACGGCCAGACTTGCTCGCAAGAAAGCGCCCAATGACGAGCGAACCAAGGCCATAGCACAGCTCAAGCGAGATCTGGCCAAGAAGCGCATGTCTGACGCTGATCTGGCCGTTCATATCGAGCGCAAGCTCGAAACGCAGGCCAAGAACAGGGCTGAGACTCTGGAGCTCTTGAAGAGCTTTGAGTTCGTGATTGCAGAGGAGGCTCACGAGGCCGGCGGCAACAGCTACTTCGATCTGATGCAGTCCTGCACGAACGCCAACTACCGGCTCGCCCTGACCGCCACCCCGTTTATGAGGGACGATGCTGAGTCAAACATGAGACTGATGGCGGTATCAGGCGGTGTCGGTATCCGAGTGAGCGAGAAGCAGCTTATCGATCTGGGGATCCTGGCCACTCCAATCTTCCAGATCAGCCGCACACAGAAGCCTCCGAAGCTATTCCGCAGCACTGCCTATCAAAGAGCCTATGACGTCGGGATCGTCAATCACGACTGGCGAAACAAGCGCATCGTCGCGGAGTGCATCCGGATGAGCAGATACGGCCTGACCTCGATGGTTCTTGTTCAGAGAAGAAACCACGGCGACCGGATCAATGAGCTGCTGGGTAAGGTCGGTATGAGAGCGGAGTTCATCAACGGCGACGACGATGCGGAGGGCCGCAAGAGAGCTCTGTCCAAGCTCGGAACTGGCGAGATTCAGGTCCTCATTGGGACGAACATTCTCGATGTTGGCGTCGATGTGCCATCTGTTGGGTGCATTGTGCTGGCCGGCGGAGGGAAGGCAGAGGTGGCAAACCGGCAGCGCATAGGGCGAGGACTCCGAGCCAAAAAGACCGGCCCCAACATCTGTTTCGTGCTCGATTTTATGGACGAGCATAACCAGCACCTTCAAGAACATGCCCTGCAGAGAAGGGCCATCATCACCGGCACCGAGGGCTTTAAAGAGAACCTGCTCCCGATGGATCAGGACTGGAATATCGCCGATTACGGCTTTCAACGAGTAGGAGGGTAAGTGAGTACAGAGATCAAACGAGTCACGCTTGAGGTCAGCCCGGCTCAGCACCGGAAGTTGCGCGACGCCTGCCGTAAGTTCGACACCACACAGGCGGAGCTTTTGGGATACCTCATAGACATCACCCTCTCCAATACCGATGTGGTCAAGACAGCCGTTGAGTCGATGGTCCGCAAGCGGAAAATTGAGGAGGAGCGTCAGCGTCAGAACGAAGACAAGGCGAAGCAGCTGGTTTCTTCTCTCCCGCCGGAGGTGCTGGCAAAACTGCTGTCTGGTGAGGCGGATCTGTCGAAGCTATGAGTTGGTTCGCTGTTGTAGGGGAATCTGTGCCTCCCGGGCTGGAGCCGGTTCTGGTGAAGGTTCTGGGTGCTCTTAGCGCCAAAGGGATGTCGATGCGAACCCATAAAGGTGACATTGGTAACTTGGCCATGGAGCACTTCCAGGGCGGCAAATTCTCGTTCTGGCCCGGCTTTGAACAGACTGGAGCCATCGTGCATGTCGATCCGCGCAATACGGACCTCACCAAAACGCTAATCAGGAGCGTCCCAGGGTTTGCCAAAGCCTCTGGCCACGAGAAGAGCCTGGCCCAGTCTGTGGCCGCATCGGTGATCGGCCTGGATGGCTCAGGTTCGTTCAAAGCATCCTTCGGGATAACAATGGAAGCAATGGAACTTGATAAAAAGTTTCCTTGCTTCATTGCTTTAAAGCTTGGTTTGAAGTTGTATAACATCGCAGACAGGAAACAACTTTCAGAGTTGGTTTCATTGATTCGTAGGTAGCTGCCTTCATTAAAACCAATGGAGGTTCAAATGAACGAAGTTAAGAACGTTGTTTTGCAGGTAGCATCCAAGGAAGTTGGAAAGCAAGAAATCCCCAAAGGTTCAAACTGGGGTCCTCACGTTCAGGGGTATCTAGCAGCCGTAGGCATCGGGTTCCCAGCGGCCTGGTGCGCGGCGTTTGTCTACTGGGTATTCAAGCAGTCCGGACTGATCGGGAAGATCCCAAAGACTGGCGGCGTGTTGAAGATGTGGCGAGATGCGCCGGTATCGTGCCGAGTTGCCGACCCTCAACCCGGGGACGTCTTCATCATGGATTACGGAAAGGGCCTGGGGCACACCGGCATCATTGAGAAGGTTGAGGGCGACAAGCTCTACACCATCGAAGGCAACACGAACAGCGAGGGGTCAAGGGAAGGCTACGAGGTGGCCAGAAGGGTGCGAAGCAAGGCGAAGTGCTTGGGGTTCTTGAGATTTTGGTAATTTGAGGTAAGAGAGGAGGGCGATATAGATCGCCCTCTTTTCTTGTTGTAGATTCTGCTCCATCTCATAAGTGGAGTCCCAAACGAAAATGAAAGTCCGAGTATTGTTCTTGGCCGTGGCGGTAGCGCTCGGCGTGACAGGATGTGCAGCTAACAACCAACAGGGCGGTCAAGAGCAGGCTCAGGTTGTGTCCAGGCCGGAGATCCATATCAATGCCCCGTCCGACCGAGTCAAGTCAGAGCTGGTAGGGCGACTGACCAAAGCAGGCTTCAATCTCGAGGATGAGGGGCAGTTCAAACTCTCCTTTTCCAAGCCGATCACCGATCTGGAACGAATCATGAGCCTAACGCTTCAAGGCGTTAATTCCTCAGCTTCCAAGCGGGACATTATCGACTTCACAGTCACAGAAAATTCAGGAAAAACAACAGTGATTGCAACTCACTTTATTGGACTTGAAAACGCATTTGGAAAGCAGATAAAGATTGAAGAAAAACGGCAAAATGACGCACATAAAGCGATACAAAACAGCCTAGAAAAAATGAAAAAAGACATGGAAAAGTGATAAAGAAAAGGCCGCAAAATGCGGCCTTTTTTGTTCCATAAAATCACGGCAGTAATGGCAAGAAAATCAGCAGTGGCAGCCGTCGTAAAATGCCAGCATTCTGGACACTGCGGGGGAAGAAAGCTCAATGTGCGCTCTCTCTACCAAGGTGATATGTGTGAGGCTGACTCGCAATATTGCAAACCTCCCCCGCAGTCATTGCAGACAGTAAGCACTTACTGACGGATATCATATCACACCACCCCCTCCCTTCATCAACACCCTGAAACTAATTCATGTAACAATTTTATATTGTTACATGAATTTAGGTAACTATCTGTTTTTCAAGGCTAAAAACAGAGCCTCCTCGCTCGTCATGATACAAAAACATGTAACTTTCAACGAAGTTACATCTCGCGAAATTTTTGAGCCGAGCTTGGTGTTCGTGCTCGAAATTTAAAAACTGTTCCGGCCGAGCTTCGGCCATGGAGGTGATTTGATGAAC